>NZ_CP066362.1:0-2400000 GCF_030323865.1 Pseudarthrobacter defluvii
GGGTTGTGCATAACCCTGTGGATGAAGTTGGGCCAGGACCCTGGTTCCGGACTTGGGCTGCAGACAATGCATCCATAGCAAGTTTTGAGGGAACCGATTGATGACAGTAGACGAAGCCAACCACGCCAATACTGTCGGAAGTTCCTGGCGCCGGGTTGTCAGCCTGCTGGAACAGGACCACCGTGTTTCCCCACGACAGCGGGGCTTTGTCATCCTGGCCCAGGCGCAGGGCCTCATCGGTTCCACCCTCCTGGTGGCTGTTCCCAACGAACTCACCCGTGAAGTACTGCAGACCCAGGTCAAAGACGCACTTGACGACGCGCTGCACAACGTCTTCTCCGAAGACATCCGCTGCGCCATCGACGTCGACACAGACTTGGTTCCCATCCACGAAGAGCCCGAGCCCGTCGTCGAACCCGCTTACGCACCCGACCAGCTGATCGAGCAGAAGCCGCAGCCCATGCTGCCCAGCACGTCGCATGAATTCGGCCGGCTGAACCCCAAGTACGTCTTCGATACCTTCGTGATCGGTTCCTCCAACCGCTTTGCCCACGCCGCCGCCGTCGCGGTCGCTGAAGCACCGGCCAAGGCCTACAACCCGCTGTTCATCTACGGCGACTCCGGACTGGGCAAGACCCACCTGCTTCACGCCATCGGCCACTACGCCCGGCGGTTGTACAGCGGCATCCGTGTCCGCTACGTCAACTCGGAGGAATTCACCAACGACTTCATCAACTCCATCCGCGACGATGAGGGTGCCAGCTTCAAAACCACTTACCGCAACGTGGACGTGCTGCTGATCGATGACATCCAGTTCCTGGCCGGCAAGGACCGGACCCTGGAGGAGTTCTTCCACACGTTCAATTCGCTGCACAACAACAACAAGCAGGTGGTTATCACCTCGGACCAGCCGCCCAAGTTGCTGGCGGGGTTCGAAGACCGCATGAAATCCCGCTTCGAATGGGGCCTGCTCACCGACATCCAACCGCCGGAACTTGAAACCCGTATCGCCATCCTCCGCAAGAAGGCCTTGAGCGAGGGCCTCTCCGCCCCGGACGATGCCCTGGAGTACATCGCTTCCAAGATTTCCAGCAACATCCGCGAACTCGAGGGCGCACTGATTCGCGTCACGGCGTTCGCCAGCCTGAACCGCCAACCGGTGGACGTGGCCCTTGCAGAAATGGTGCTCAAGGACCTGATCACCGACGACGGCGCACAGGAGATAACCTCCGCCCAGATCCTGCAGCAGACCGCGGACTACTTCAAGCTCAGCATGGAAGAACTTTGCAGCAAGTCCCGCACCCGGACCCTGGTCACTGCACGGCAGATCGCCATGTACCTCTGCCGGGAGCTCACCGACATGTCGCTTCCCAAGATCGGCCAGGAGCTTGGCGGCCGCGACCACACCACTGTCATCCACGCAGACCGCAAGATCCGCGAGCTGATGGCCGAGCGCCGTGTGATTTACAACCAGGTCACCGAGCTGACCAACCGCATCAAACAGCAGCAGCGCGACTCCTGAATCCACACCGTGGTCCGCACTCTATACCTTATTAACAGGGGCATGTGGATAAGCCTGTGGATACTTAAGGGGACAAGCGTGGTTAATGGGCTTAAAACCCTTAAGCCGTCTGTGGATCGTTAAAAACGCGCTTTTGCGTTGTCCCCATCCACACCCTGTTTAAAACCCAGGTAACGCACACTCGATGAACAGGGCTTAACTGCGGAACTGCGGGGCAGGAGCAGGTTATCCACAGTTTCCACAGCAGTTATTAACACTACGAATCCCAAAAAATCGAAGTCCCTCAAACAACAAGATCGATGCGCAGGTCCGCCAAGGGGGCCTGCCGGCCCCTGAAGGGCCGGGTTGGACTCCAGGGGGATGGGTTAATCCCCGATCTTCCGGCTAAGCTGTCAGCAGCGCTCCCATCCCTGGGTTTTTGTGTGGTTTCCATCTCCACGGACCATGCACCAGCCGCGGTGCGCCCAACTTCTTCCGGAGTTTCCCCGCGAAATTCCCGGGTTTACATGGCAGCAGCAATGAAAGGCGGCACCCCTCCGTGAAGTTCAGAGTCGATCGGGACGTCCTGGCAGAAGCCGTTACCTGGACAGCCCGGTCTTTGTCTCCGCGGCCGCCAGTGCCCGTCCTTTCCGGCTTGCTCCTGAAGGCCGAAGCAGGAACCGTCAGCCTGTCCAGCTTTGACTACGAAACCTCGGCACGCCTCGAAATCACCGCAGACATAAGGGACGAAGGCACCATCCTGGTCTCCGGCCGGCTTCTCGCCGATATCTGCCGCAGCCTGCCTTCCGCTCCTGTGGACGTTGAAACCGACGGCAACAAAGTCACGCTTACCTGCCGCCGCAGCAGCTTCCACCTGGCCACCATGCCGGAAGCCGAATATCCTCCGTTGCCTGCCCTGCCCGCCATCAGTGGAACTGTCCCGGGCGATGCCTTCGCCCAGGCCGTCTCCCAGGTCATCATCGCGGCCAGCAAGGACGACACCCTGCCCATCCTCACCGGTGTGCGGATGGAGATCGAGGATGACCTGATCACCCTTCTTGCCACCGACCGCTACCGGCTGGCCATGCGCGAAGTGCCCTGGAAACCTGTCACGCCGGGCATCTCCACCAGCGCCCTGGTCAAGGCCAAGACCCTCAACGAAGTGGCCAAGACCCTT
Source organism: Pseudarthrobacter defluvii (assembly GCF_030323865.1). NCBI lineage: Bacteria > Bacillati > Actinomycetota > Actinomycetes > Micrococcales > Micrococcaceae > Pseudarthrobacter > Pseudarthrobacter defluvii. The sequence continues at coordinate 2,679 of NZ_CP066362.1, forward strand.
GGCAACAGCGGAGACATCAACCTGGCACTGTCCAATGACGACAGCCGGCTCATTGGGTTTGAAAGCGGTGGGCGCACCACCACGTCCCTGCTGGTGGACGGCGATTACCCGAAGATCCGGTCGCTGTTCCCCGAGTCCACACCCATCCACGCCACGGTCCAGACCCAGGAACTGGTGGAGGCCGTTCGCCGTGTATCGCTCGTGGCCGAGCGCAACACCCCGGTCCGGCTCGCCTTCACTGCCGGCCTGTTGAACCTTGACGCCGGCACCGGTGAGGACGCCCAGGCATCGGAGGAGCTCGAAGCCCAGCTGTCCGGTGACGACATCACCGTTGCCTTCAACCCGCACTACCTCACTGAGGGCCTCAGCGTCATTGATACCAAGTTCGTCCGGTTCTCCTTCACCACCGCACCCAAGCCCGCGATGATCACGGCGCAGGCCGATGCCGACGGCGAAGACCAGGATGACTACCGCTACCTGGTGATGCCGGTCCGCCTTCCCAACTAGTCCCCGTCGGCTCCCAGCCTTCGCAACTAGTCCCCGTCGACTCCCAGCCTTCCCAACTAGTCCCCGTCGACTCCCAGCCTTCGCAAGCTCAGGCCGGGCCCCTCGCCAACGGGGCCCCACCCGTCGACTCCCAGCCACCGCCACTTAGCGCAGAAAAGAGTTCCACCATGCACATTGGACTGATCGGCCTCGGCAAAATGGGATTCAACATGCGTGAACGCCTGCGCAAGGGAGGTGTGGAGGTCACCGGCTACGACCGGAACCCGGATGTCACCGATGCTGCCACCGTAGACGACCTCATCGCTGCCGTACCGGCACCCAGGATCATCTGGGTCATGGTCCCGGCTGGACCCATCACGGATGCCGTGGTCACCGAACTCAGCGACAAGCTGCAGCCGGGGGACCTGGTCATCGATGGTGGCAACTCCCGGTTCACCGAAGACCAAAAGCACGGCGAACTGCTCGCCGCCAAGGGGATCCACTTCGCCGACTGCGGCGTATCCGGCGGAGTGTGGGGCCTGCAGAATGGCTACGGCCTGATGGCCGGCGGTGACGCCGCCGACATTGAACGCGCCCTTCCGGTCTTTGATGCTCTGCGCCCGGAGGGCGAGAGGGCGGACAGTTTTGTCCATGTTGGCGGCATCGGTGCCGGCCATTACGCCAAGATGGTCCACAACGGGATCGAATACGGCCTGATGCAGGCGTACGCCGAAGGCTATGAACTGCTTGCGGCCAAGGACATCGTTACCGACCTGCCCGGCACGTTCCGGGCCTGGCAAAAGGGAACGGTGGTCCGTTCCTGGCTCCTTGACCTCATGGTCAAGGCCCTTGACGAGGACCCGGGCCTGGCCTCAATCGACGATTACGTTGAGGACTCCGGCGAAGGCCGGTGGACGGTGGAAGAAGCCATTGCCAACGCCGTGCCCGCCCCTGCCATCACCGCTGCGCTGTTCGCCCGCTTCGCATCCCGGGAGGACACCTCACCTGCCATGAAGATGGTCTCCGCGCTGCGCCACCAGTTCGGCGGCCATGCAACCCGTCCCGCCAAGTAGCACCCACCGGGAACCTGCAGCGTTCCCAGAATTGCCAAAAACCGCGTGTATCTGGAACACCTTTCACTGACCGACTTCCGCAGTTACGCCCAGGTTGACCTTGCCCTGGGCCCCGGCGTCACCGTCCTGGTGGGATCCAACGGCATCGGCAAGACCAACCTCATGGAAGCCATCGGGTATCTGGCCACGCTCAGCTCCCACCGTGTCAGTTCCGATGGGCCACTGCTGAGGTTCGGCACGGAACGGGCACTGGTGCGCGCCCGGCTGGTCCGCGGCACCCAGACCACGGTCCTCGAGTTGGAAATCAATGCCGGCCGCGCCAACAGGGGACGCATCAACCGCAGCAACCCCGTCCGCGCCCGCGACCTGCTGGGCATCTGCCAGACCGTCCTCTTTGCCCCGGAGGACCTGGCCTTGGTCAAGGGCGATCCGTCCAACCGGCGGCGGTTCCTCGACGAGCTGCTGGCCAGCCTGGTTCCGCACCACGCCGCCACCCGCAGCGACTACGACCGGGTCCTGAAACAGCGCAACGCCCTGCTCAAATCGGCCCGCGCCGGACGGTTCACCGCCGCGCATGAGTCGACCCTGGACGTATGGGACCAGCACATGGCCCGGGCCGGAGCGGAATTGCTGCATGCACGGCTGGAACTGGTGGAACGGCTCCGCCCGCACCTCGCCCGGGCCTATGCGGAACTGACGGACGCGTCCAAGCCCGCTGACGCCACCTACCGTTCAACCCTCCAGAACCAGATGGACGACGACGGCGTCCCGGCCGCCGGTGCCCAGCGCACCGCGGACGGAGGTTCTGCAGGTGAACAGGACGACCTGCGGCTCCTCTCCGTCGAACAGCTCACGGAACGGTACGTCCAGGCGTTCGCGGAATCCCGGAAGAAGGAACTGGAACGGGGCATCTCCCTGGTGGGCCCGCACCGGGACGAACTGGAGCTGATGCTCGGCCAGGCACCTGCCAAGGGATATGCCTCGCATGGGGAAACCTGGTCCATGTGCCTGTCCCTCCGGCTTGCCTCCTACTACGTCATGCTGGACGACGCCCGGACCGGCGGTTCCGCCCCCATCCTCATCCTTGACGATGTCTTTGCCGAACTGGACGTCCAGCGTCGGCGTAAACTGGCCGCAATAGTCTCCGGCGCGGAACAGGTCCTGGTGACCGCCGCCGTCGACGCCGATATTCCGGAAGAGCTGTCCGGGCGGCGGGTGAAAGTCATCCCGGGAGGTATCGATGAGCAGTGACCAGGGCGGCGGGCTCCAGCCCGGCCGCGAACCTGACAACATCGACGCCCCGCAGGCCGCGCTGAACCGCATGCGCGAAGCCGCGGCCGCCAGGGGCGAAGTCCGGCGGAAAGTGGCGCGGCCGGGTTCCCCGAAGGCCAAGGGGGGCATCCGCGACACTCGGGGTTTCAGCCAGTTTCATGCCACCGGCCGCGATCCGATGGGCCTGGGAAAGGTGGTCGGCCGGCTGGTTGCGGAACGGGGCTGGACCTCACCCGTGGCCGTCGGATCAGTCATGGCAGAGTGGGCCACCTTGGTCGGGCCGGAAATTTCCGCACACTGCACACCCGAAAGCTTCACGGACACCACCCTCCACGTGCGGTGTGATTCCACCGCTTGGGCAACCCAGCTTCGGCTTCTGAGCAGCAGCCTGCTTGAGAAATTCCGCCGCGAACTGGGCGACGGCGTGGTCACCAGCATCCAGGTGCTTGGCCCGTCGGCACCGAGCTGGCGCAAGGGCGGGCGCAGCGTCAACGGCCGTGGGCCCCGGGACACGTACGGATAGTCAGGACGCCAACTCTTGAAACTGCGTCCGGGGCCGTGTAGGGCGCTGTCAGGACTGTAGCGTGTATAGCCACCCGGAGGGCGTACCGCGGGGCCGCCCTGGGCGGGGCCTAGAGCCTCGCATGGCCATATTCGCTGCCGGCGAAGGCCCTGGAATGCGGGGATATCACCTTGTTCGCGGTAGAATTGACTCAGATAACTGGGCGCGGATGAGACGTTGACTTCAGTCCGTTCTCCGCGCACTTCCCGTGTGTGGAGCGTGGACTACCAAACGTCAGCAAGTCACCGGCGCCATAAGTTTGTGCCTGTTGGCGGGTGGATTTTCCCCTGGGGAGAGAAACCGGCCGGCCATCATCGAGAACAGAGGAGTCGCAGCGCCTGTGGCTAACGACAATACAGATATTCTGGCAGCAGATACAGCAGTCGAGGATGGCCGCACCCCTGATACTCCACCTGCGGCGGCTACTCCACGCGAATACGGCGCCAGTGACATCACTGTCCTTGAAGGCCTCGAGGCTGTTCGCAAGCGTCCCGGCATGTACATCGGCTCCACGGGTCCCCGCGGCCTCCATCACCTGGTCTACGAAGTGGTGGACAACTCCGTGGATGAGGCGCTGGCTGGCTACTGCAGCCACATCGAGGTAGTCCTGCAGGCAGATGGCGGCGTCAAAGTGGTCGACGACGGCCGCGGCATTCCCGTCGACATGCACCCGACTGAGCACAAGCCCACCGTCGAGGTGGTCATGACCATCCTGCACGCCGGCGGCAAGTTCGGCGGCGGCGGGTACGCCGTGTCCGGCGGCCTCCACGGTGTGGGCATCTCCGTGGTCAACGCCCTGTCCAGCCGGGTGGATACCGAAGTGCGGCGCCAGGGGCACGTATGGCGGATGTCCTTCGCCGACGGCGGCAAGCCCCAGGGCAGCCTGGTCAAGGGCGAAGAAACGGATGCCACCGGTACCAGCCAGACGTTCTACCCGGATCCGGCGATCTTCGAAACCACCGAATTCGATTTCGAAACGCTCCGTGCCCGCTTCCAGCAGATGGCTTTCCTTAACAAGGGCCTGCGCATCACGCTTACGGACGAGCGTGACGCCCCGTCCAGCGATGCTGACGGCGACCTGGACCTCGACGACCTCAGCACCGAGGGCGAGGTCAGCGCAGAACACCGCACCGTGGTGTACCAGTACGACGAAGGCCTGCTGGACTATGTGAAGCACCTGAACTCGGGCAAGAAAGTCGAAGTGGTCCACGAGGACGTCATCGCCTTCGAAACCGAGGACAAGGAACGCCGCATCGCGTTGGAAATGGCCATGCAGTGGACCAACGCCTACTCCGAGAGCGTGCACACCTACGCCAACACCATCAACACCCACGAGGGCGGCACCCACGAAGAGGGTTTCCGCGCTGCCATGACGTCCCTCATCAACCGGTATGCCCGGGAAAAGGGCATCATCAAGGAGAAGGACGACAACCTCACGGGCGATGACATCCGCGAGGGCCTGACTGCCGTCATCTCCGTCAAACTGGCCGAACCCCAGTTCGAGGGCCAGACCAAGACCAAGTTGGGCAACTCCGAGGTCAAGGGCTTCGTCCAGCGCGTCGTCACCGACGGACTGGGCGACTGGCTGGAACGCAACCCCGGCCCCGCCCGCGATGTGATCCGCAAGGCCATTTCCGCCGCACAGGCTCGAATGGCGGCCCGGAAGGCACGCGACAACGCCCGGCGCAAGAGCCCGCTGGAATCGTTCGGCATGCCCGGCAAGCTTTCCGACTGCTCCTCGAAAGACCCGGAAAAGTGCGAGGTCTACATCGTGGAGGGTGACTCCGCCGGCGGTTCCGCCAAGCGCGGCCGCAACCCTGAAACGCAGGCCATCCTGCCGCTGCGCGGCAAGATCCTGAACGTGGAGCGGGCCCGCCTGGACAAGGCCCTGGGCAACGCGGAGGTCCAGTCCATGATCACCGCCTTCGGCACCGGCATCGGCGAGGACTTCGACCTCGCCAAACTGCGGTACCACAAGATCGTCCTCATGGCAGACGCCGACGTGGATGGCCAGCACATCACAACCCTGCTGATGACCCTGCTGTTCCGTTACATGCGGCCGCTGATCGAGAACGGTTACGTCTACCTGGCGCAGCCCCCGCTGTACCGGATCAAGTGGTCCAACGCCCCGCACGACTACGTCTACAGCGACCGCGAACGCGACGCCAAGCTGGTGGCAGGGCAGGCAGCAGGACGCCGCATCCCCAAGGACAACGGCATCCAGCGCTACAAGGGCCTGGGCGAGATGGACTACACCGAACTGTGGGATACCACCATGGACCCGGATCACCGCACCCTGCTGCAGGTCACCATGGACGACGCCCTTGCGGCCGACCAGATCTTCTCCGTCCTCATGGGCGAAGACGTGGAATCACGCCGTAACTTCATCCAGCAGAACGCCAAGGACGTCAGGTTCCTGGACATCTAAGGACCCGCTCCAAAGTATTCGGAACCAGACATATACCTGAAACGGAAAATAAAGAATGAGCGACGAAACCCCCGAGAATCCCGCCCCCGAGGCCGGAACTCCGGACACCGTTCTTGAAGGTGACGTGCTGATCGACCGCGTGGAGCAGGTGGACCTGCAGACGGAAATGCAGCGTTCCTACCTTGACTACGCCATGGCAGTCATTGTGGGCCGTGCCCTCCCTGACGTCCGGGACGGCCTCAAGCCCGTGCACCGCCGCGTGCTCTACGCGATGTTCGACGGCGGCTACCGCCCCGACCGTTCCTTCAACAAGTGTGCCCGTGTGGTGGGCGAGGTCATGGGCCAGTACCACCCCCATGGTGACACCGCGATCTACGACGCCCTGGTGCGCCTGATCCAGGACTGGACCATGCGCTACCCGCTGGCGCTGGGGCAGGGCAATTTCGGCTCGCCGGGCAACGACGGTGCCGCCGCTCCCCGGTACACCGAAACCAAGATGGCCCCGCTGGCCATGGAGATGGTGCGGGACATCGACGAGGAAACGGTCGATTTCCAGGACAACTACGACGGTAAAAACCAGGAACCCACCATCCTGCCGGCCAGGTTCCCCAACCTGCTGGTGAACGGTTCCTCAGGCATCGCCGTCGGCATGGCCACCAACATCCCGCCGCACAACCTCCGGGAAGTGGCCGACGGTGTGCAGTGGTACCTTGCCAACCCTGAGGCCAGCCGCGAGGAGCTCCTCGAGGAGCTGCTGGTACGGGTCAAGGGGCCCGATTTCCCCACCGGTGCCACCATCCTGGGACACAAGGGCATCGAGGACGCCTACCGGACCGGCCGCGGTTCCGTCACCATGCGCGCCGTGGTTGCCGTGGAGGAGCTGCAGGGACGCACCTGCCTGGTGGTCACGGAACTGCCGTACCAGGCCAACCCGGACAACCTGGCCATCAAGATCGCTGAACTGGTCAAGGACGGCAAGATCCAGGGCATCGCCGACCTTAGGGATGAAACCTCCGGCCGCACCGGCCAGCGGCTGGTCATCGTGCTCAAGCGCGACGCCGTGCCCAAGGTGGTGCTGAACAACCTCTACAAGCACACCGAGCTGCAGAGCAACTTCTCGGCCAACATGCTCGCCATCGTGGACGGCGTGCCGCGCACCCTGAGCCTTGACGCGTTCATCCGCCACTGGGTGACGCACCAGATGGACGTCATCGCCCGCCGTACCAGGTACCGGCTGCGCAAGGCGGAGGAAGAAGCCCACATCCTGCGGGCCCTCCTGAAGGCACTGGACATGCTGGACGAGGTCATTGCCCTTATCCGCGCCTCCAGCACCACCGAGGCCGCACGCGACGGGCTGATGGAACTGCTGGACATCGACGAGCTTCAGGCGCGCGCCATCCTCGACATGCAGCTGCGCCGCCTGGCAGCTCTGGAACGCCAGCGGATCCAGGAAAAGCACGCTGAACTCGAAGCCCTGATCACCGAGTACAAGGAAATCCTTGGCTCCGAAGAGCGCCAGCGCGGGATCATCAGCACCGAGCTGGGCGAAATCGTGGACAAGCACGGCGACGACCGCCGCACCAAGATCCTCATGGGTTACGACGGCGACATGTCCATGGAGGACCTCATCCCCGAAGAGGAGATGGTGGTTACGATCACCCGCGGCGGCTACGTCAAGCGCACCCGCAGTGACAACTACCGGTCACAGCAGCGCGGTGGCAAGGGCATCAAGGGTGCCCAGCTGCGCGGCGACGACGTTGTGGAACACTTCTTCGTCACCACCACCCACCACTGGCTGTTGTTCTTCACCAACCTGGGCCGCGTCTACCGTGCCAAGGCGTACGAGCTGATGGAAGCGGGCAGGGATGCCAAGGGCCAGCACGTTGCCAACCTGATGGCATTCCAGCCCGACGAACACATCGCCCAGGTCCTGGACTTGAAGGACTACCAGCAGTCGCCGTACCTGGTCCTGGCCACCAAGAGGGGCCTGGTGAAGAAGACCCGGCTGGAGGACTACGACACCAACCGTTCGGCCGGGGTCATCGCGATCAACCTGCGTGACGGCGATGAATTGGTCTCCGCGCAGCTCGTCTCGGAAACCGACGACCTCTTCCTGGTGTCCCGCAAGGGCCAGTCGATCCGCTTCACGGCAACCGACGATGCGCTGCGTCCCATGGGACGCGCCACATCCGGCGTGACCGGCATGAAGTTCCGGGAGGACGACGAACTGCTGGCCGCGGACGTGGTCACCGACGGTTCGTTCGTGTTCATCGTGACGGAGGGCGGCTATGCCAAGCGCACGGCGGTGGAGGAATACCGCCTGCAGGGGCGCGGTGGCCTGGGCATCAAGGTAGGCAAGTACCAGGAGGAGCGCGGCCACCTGGTGGGTGCACTCATCGTCCACGAGGAAGATGAAGTCCTGGTGGTCATGGAGGGCGGCAAGGTTGTCCGGTCCTCCGTTGCCGGTGTTCCTGCCAAGGGCCGTGACACCATGGGCGTCATCTTCGCCAAGCCAGACAAGAATGACCGGATCATCGAGGTGGCACGCAACAGTGAACGCGGCCTCGAGGAGGAGGAATCCGGCGGCGATGACGTAACGTTGGCTGAAGATGGCGGTACCGCTGGGGAATCCGCCGCGCCCGCAATGGCAGAAGAATCACCGGCCGTAGAGTCAGAGGACGCCTCGGGCGACGCTGAGCCGAACGAAGACAACACGGAGGTAACGAGTGAGTAATTCCGACTCATTTCCCAAGCCGAACAGTACTGTTCCCGACGGGAACCGGCCTTCAGCGGCACCCCGCGTGAACGCCCCCGTACGTCCGCAGCAACGCCCGGCAGCCCCTGCCGGCGCGCCAGGCCAGCGGCCCGCCGCCCCCGGCCAGCGCCCGCAGCAGGGCGACCGCCCCGTGCAGCCCGGCCAGCGTCCCTTCCAGGGACAGCAAGGACAACGCCCGGCACCGGCAGGACAACGCCCTGCACAGGGATCCTCCGGGCAGGGGACGCCCGGCCTGGTCAAGCCCGCTCCCAAGGCGAAAGTCCGCCGTGCGCGCCTGCTGGTCAGCAAGGTAGACCCCTGGTCCGTCCTGAAAATGGCGTTCCTGCTGTCCGTGGCACTGGGCATCGTCACCGTGGTGGCCGCCATCGTCCTGTGGACGGTCTTGGACCTGACCGGAATCTTCGACCAGGTGGACAGCCTCCTCGGCACGCTCGCCGGCTCTGAAAGCGGCGGTTTTGAACTGAAGAAGGTTGCCTCGCTGGGACAGGTGGCCTCATTCGCCACCATCATCGCCGTAGTCAACGTTGTGCTGCTGACGGCGCTGTCCATGCTTTCCGCCGTCCTCTACAACATTTCCGCCACCCTGGTGGGCGGTATCGGAGTAACCCTCACAGACGATTAGGAAGCCATTTCCGCCGGCTCCAGCCCGGCGGAAAGGCCCGATTTGAGATCGGGCCGGGGTGTGCTGTAAAGTCATGTCTCGGCCCGATGAGGGATCGGGGCGTATAGCTCAGGCGGTTAGAGCGCTTCGCTGATAACGAAGAGGTCCCAGGTTCAAGTCCTGGTACGCCCACGGAACCTGTGCAGGTTTCAAATCGAGGTTTGGTCCGGTTCATCCGGTACCTGGCCGGAACGGGGAGCATGTGAAGAAGTTGCTTGTATTGGCAGCGGCAATCGCAGGCGTCCTGGTCTACCGCAAAGCACAGGAGTCCGAAGCCCGGAAAACAGTTTGGAGCAAGTCGACCGATACGGTTGATTAGCCCGGACACCCGCGCCGGGAGCGGTCAGACGCTCCCTGGTTCTAGGGTATGATGGACGGGTTGCTTCTTATGGGGGCATGGCGCAATTGGTAGCGCACCTGCTTTGCAAGCAGGGGGTTCGGGGTTCGAGTCCCCGTGCCTCCACCATAGGAAAGTCCCGGTCAGCGTAAAGCGCAGGCCGGGACTTTTGCTTTCCATCATCGCCGGGAAACCAGTATCAGGGGGCTGCAGTGAACTTCCTCTTCGCGGCCCTGGGCGTCCTGGGTGTTGCGTCGTCAGGCCCCTTGATCGCGGCCACCCTCGGTGCCACCAGCGTCAGCGCCCTGGCCATCGCCTTCTGGCGCAACGCCATCGGTGCAGCCGTCATGGCCACGCCCACCCTGGTCCGGCAGCCCCGCCAGTTCGGCAGCATCACCGGCCGTGAGTTCCGCTGGTCAGCGCTGGCCGCAGTCGCCCTTGCCCTGCACTTTGCCTGCTTCATCACCTCCCTCCAGCTGACCTCCGTGGCAGCGGCCACCGCCCTGGTATGCCTGCAGTCGGCGTGGATCGCGGTCTTTCAGCTGATGCGCGGCACCCGCCACCGCTGGCAGGTCCTGGTGGGACTTGGCATCGCCTTCGGCGGCGTCGTGGCCATCACGGGCTTCGACCTGGGATCCTCCCAGCAAGCCCTCATGGGAGACCTGTTGGCGATGGCCGGCGGTGCCTTGGCAGGTCTCTACACCCTGGCCGGGGGCAAGGCGCGGCAGAGCATGACCACCGGAACCTACACCACGCTTTGCTACGGCATGTGCGCGGCGCTGGTGGCCGTGCTGGCCCTGATCGGAGGCCAGCCCCTGGCCGGCTTCGAACCGGCCGGATGGCTCGGCATCGCTGCCATCACCGTCTGCGCGCAATTGGTGGGGCACACGGCCTTCAATCACCTGCTGGCCACCATGAGCCCGCTGATCGTCTCCATGATCATCCTGCTGGAAATCCCCGGAGCAGCCCTGCTGGCGGCCGTGTTCCTGCACGAGACCCTGCCTGCGGGCACGTATGCGGGGCTTGCCCTGATCCTGGTGGGACTCGCCGTCGTGGTCCTGGGACAAAGGAGTGGCAGGGCCGGCAGGCGCGGAGCGGCACCCCAGGAGGAGCCGCCGTCGGAGCGCCTCGCCGAGCTGGGGACTGACTAAGTTCTCTACTGTCCGCCGCGGCGCATCGGCTGCGCGGTGTTGACCGTGTGGATGGCCCTGAGGAGCTTGGCCGGGAAATACACCGAGAAGAAGACCACCATGGGAGCCTTCAGCGCCATCTTCTTGACGTTGTGGGCCTTGTAGGTCCGGTCAAACCTGGTGACGTAGTAGCGGTAGTCGCGCGGTGAGTCCTCCAGCCGGCGAGCGGACATCCCGGACACCATCTGCGGCCAATAGCGCACCGGAAGCTCGTGGTCGGCCAAGTGCAGGGACAGATCGATGTCCTCGTGCATTTCGTCCTTCTCGTCCCGGCAGGCCTCCGCGCGGATGGTCTCCCAGGCACTGGCACGGAGGGCCATGTTGGAGCCGAAGAGGAAATGATATTGGTGCTTGGCGAGCTTCAGCATGAGCTGGCGCATTTTGTCGTCCGCCTTGAGCCCGAAGCGGCGCATTGGCATGTCGTAATACACCACCGGGCCGGTGGCGGCCTGTACAGACGGATCGCCGAACGCCTTCTGGACCTGCTCCACCCAGTCCGGTTCCACGATGGAATCTGCGTCAATGCGTCCCAGGATGTCTCCAGTGGCGCAGTCGAGCCCGAAGTTCCGGGTAGGGATAAGCCCCTGCTCCCGGTCCTGGCTCAGAAGGATGATGGGGCTTTCCGGATATTCCAGCTGCATGTGGCGGACGATGTCAGCGGTCCGGTCCTTCGAAAGGTTGTCCACCACAATGATCTCGTGGGCAGGAACTGACTGGTAGATGGCGGCGATGAGGCACTGCCTGATCACGCTCTCCTCGTTGTACGCCGGGATAACGATGGACACGCGGAGCTGTATGGCTGCGTCGTTCACGGCATCCCCAGAGGATCGATTGGCTGACATCCCCTCAAATCTAGCATCAGGGCCTTTCCTGCCGGGGACCGATCGGCAGGCACGAAAACCGGCCGGCAGGCACAAAAAAGGAGCTCCGCGGTGAAACGGAGCTCCTCTTGAGTTGCAGCTTTTGTGCTGCGGGAAAAACTAGGCTTGGCTGCTGCCCTTGTCCTCATCGGCAACCGTCTTGGCGCCGCCTTCGGTGTCGTCGGCTACGTGCCGGGCCTTGTCAGCGGCGTCGGCAGACTTTTCCTTGACGGTGTCCGCCGCGTCGCCTGCCTTGTCCGTCGCGGCTTCGGCGGCGGAGCCGGTGGCAGCGGCAGCCTTATCGGCGGCATCTGCGGTGGTCTCCTTGACGTCGCTGACGGTGGTGGCAGGAACGGGGGCGGGAGTGGGCGTGACCGGTGAGGGAGTCTTCCACGGGTCTTCCACCGGCTTGGATGCCTTCCAGGCTGCAACGCCGGCGGCCACGGCTGCGGCCACTACGCCGAAGACCAGCCAGCCACGCTTCTTCGGCTTCGCCGGCTGGGCCAACTGGACATCGACTGCGCGGCTGGCACCGGCTGCAGCGGCCTTGAGCTGGGTTCCGGTTGCCTGGGCCTGCTCCTGGATGGCGTGGATGAGTCCCACGTCGCCCAGCTTCTGTGCCACGGCGTCCACCCGTGCCGGCGTGTTTTCCAGGGTGCGATGTACTGCACCGGACGCCACGCCGATCTGGTCCGAGAGCTTGGGCAGGTATTCCACCACGACGCGGTCACGCGCATTCAGGACTACCGGTGTGGCCTTGTCCAGGGCTTCATGCAGCCTGGGTGACGCGCCCTCGACAGCGTCGTTGATCTTGGGGGCCAACTGGGCCAGTCCGTCCTGGATCCGGGGCGTCACAGTGGCAACACCGTCTGCCAGGTTGTGGGCGGCCGACTTCAGGCCTTCCTGGATCTTGGGAGATGCGGTATCCAGGCCCTGCTGGAGGCGGGGAACAGCCCAGTCCACTGCAGCTTCCACCCGGGGGGCCGCCCAATCCTTGGCGTTCACCACCGCGCTGGTGACCGACTGCTCAAGGTCACGGGCAATACGATCCGACTTCTTCACAACTACCTCCCGATTAATGTGACGGTTCTGTCGCTAGCCTACGTGCCCAGATCTTCACGGGCTATTCACTTTGCGGATTTTGGGGGGATTTCACCCAGCGCGGAACTGCCTCCGCAGCCGGGGCTGCCCCAAACCGGCATGGGAGAATAGGGCCTATGACTGCCATCGCAACTGCAAAAGCAACCATCCACACCAGCCTCGGCGACATCGTGGTTAACCTCTTCGGCAACCACGCGCCCAAGACGGTCAAGAACTTCGTGGGCCTTGCCACCGGCGAGCAGGCCTGGACCCACCCGGAAACCGGCGAGGACAAGACCGGCACCCCGTTGTACAACGGAACCATCTTCCACCGCATCATCAAGGACTTCATGATCCAGGCCGGCGATCCGCTGGGCCGTGGAACCGGCGGCCCCGGCTACCGCTTTGACGACGAAATCCACCCGGAACTGAGCTTCAACCAGCCCTACAAGCTCGCCATGGCCAACGCCGGCATCCAGATGGGCAAGGGCACCAACGGTTCACAGTTCTTCATCACCACCATTCCCACGGACTGGCTTCAGGGCAAGCACACCATCTTCGGTGAAGTGGCTGACGAGGAATCCAAGAAGGTCGTCGACGCCATCGAGGGCGTGCGCACCGGCATGGGCGACCGTCCTGTGGAAGACGTGACCATCAACAGCATCGACATCGAACAGCTGTAACGCTCCACCATGAGTTACGGAATTCCGTCGGCTGAGCCGTCCGCCCAGGTTCCGGTCTGCCCCCGGCACCCGGACCGGCCGTCCTACGTGCGCTGCCAGCGCTGCGGGCGCCCGGCATGCCCCGACTGCCAGCGGGCGGCCGCCGTCGGATTCCAATGCGTTGACTGCGTCAACGAAACACAACGCGCGACGCCGGAGGTACGGACCGTCTATGGCGGCGCCGTTGCCACCGGCAAGCCAATGGTGACGTTTGGGATCATCGCTGCGTGCGTCGTTGTCTACGCACTGCAGATGCTCATTCCGGGCGACTGGGTGTACAAGCAGTTCGCCTACAACAACATCTTTGCCGCCCCGCAGTACGGCGCCTTCGAGCCCTGGCGGATGATCACGTCTGCTTTCCTCCACTCGCCGGACTCGCTCCTGCACATCCTCCTGAACATGTACACGCTCTGGATCTTCGGGCAGGCCCTGGAACCGATCCTGGGCCGACTGCGCTTCCTGGCGCTGTACCTCATCTCCGCGTTCGGCGGTTCTGTGGGCTACCTGCTGCTGAATCCCCTGCTGGTGCCCGGACAGGGCCTGGTTGGGCTGGTGGGCGCATCCGGTGCCATCTTCGGCCTTTTCGGTGCCATGCTCTTGGTCCAGCGGCAGCGCGGCGGAGATACCCGCCAGCTGTGGGTGCTGATCGCCATCAACGGCGTCATCGGTTTCCTGATCCCCCACATCGCCTGGCAAGCCCACCTGGGCGGCCTTATCACCGGGGGCCTCTGTGCCGCCGTCCTCGCCTACGCTCCGCGGGGGCGCCGCCGGGGCCTGATCCAGGCAATGGGCCTTGCCGGCGTATTTGCGCTGCTGATCGCCGTGACGTGGGTGCGGGTGTCTCTCTAGACCCCGAGCCCCCTGTGGTTCATGGCGCCCCCGTACCGGCCGGTACGGGGGCGCTTTCTTTTCCACAGCCCTTATCCACAGTGTTAATAACTTACAAGCGTGTAGTTCAAGCGACCGTCCCATCATTGACGGCCCGTACCGGGAAGCCCGCTTCGGAGTGGACACGTTTCTCCACACCTGTGGATAACCTGTGGGGATATCGCTGTGCGTAAGTGGATAAGCAGCGACTTGCCAGCCTTCATGTGGAAAAGATGGCCTGCTGCCGCTTTCAAAGCACCCACTACTGATCCCGGCGCACGGTTATCGACAGCGATATACACAGTGTTAATAAGTCACAGCGCTGTAGTTCCCGAGCCAGACCAACCCGCGGGAGTAGGGACTAAAGCCCCTGGTGGCATTGATTTCCACCAGGTTTCCCACATCTGTGGATAACTTGTGGGTATTGCGGTGTTGGTAAGTGGATAAGCGGCGATACGACAGCGGCAGGTCCGCATCCTGCCTATGATGGTTGCCTGCCAGCCGTTCAGCGAAAAGGACACCTGTGAGCGTCACCGAGCATCTGTACCTGGACAAACAGCATCCAGCCCTCTGGAAGGCCATCAGCGGACTGGGCCTCAAGGTGCAGGAAGCGGCAGAAGAGGCGGGAATAGGGCGGAACCTGCTGGAGCTGCTCAATGTCCGCATATCCCAGATCAACGGCTGCGCCTACTGCCTGGACCTGCACGTGCGGAGGGCCGGAGAGGCGGGAGAGACTTCCCAGCGGCTGGCGGTACTGCCCGCATGGCGCGAAACCTCCTTGTTCACGGACAAGGAACGGGCGGCACTGGGGCTCGTGGAAAGTATCACGGAGCTCCCGGACGAACGTGCCAGGGAGCAGGCGGAGGCAGTCGCGCGGCACTGCCTTACGGCTGAAGAATTTTCTGCCGTGAGCTGGGTTGCCGTGACAATGAACGCCTTCAACCGGGTCTCCATCACCAGCCATCATCCAGTCAGGCGGGAGCGCTCGTAGCAGTCGCCCTCATGGGGGATAACATCCAGGCAGCCCGGGATACTGTTTATCCACAGGTATTCCACACTGTTAATAACAGCAAAGTGAGGTGCCGGAGAAGGCCGTATCCCTGCTGCCAGTAGCTGCGACGGCCTTCCCCGGCAATGCCGGCATTGCTTTTCCACACTGTGGATAACCTTCCCAACAGCTGGGGATAACCTGCAGGGTGCTTACCCAGGCCAGCTGCCCGAGGATCCCCGGCGATGGCTGCCCAGGAGGTGGGTGTCCACCATTCCCACGGCCTCCATCAGCGCATACATGGTGGTGGGTCCTACAAAGGAGAAGCCACGCTTGCGGAGCGCCTTGGACAAGGCAAGGGACTCTGCCGACTGGGTGGGGATATCGGTGATTGCCTGTGGCCTGGGCGTGCTGGCCGGGCGGAAGCTCCACACAAAGTCCACCAGTCCGCCGTCGTTCCGAAGCTCGAGGGTGGCCTGGGCATTTTTGACCGCGGCGACAATCTTCAACCGGTTCCTGATGATCCCGGGGTCCTGCAGCAGCCGTTCCACGTCTGCGGCGGTGAACACGGCCACTTCCTCGGGATCGAAGCCGGCGAAGGCGGCGCGGAAAGCCGGGCGCTTCCGGAGGATGGTGGCCCAGGAAAGCCCTGCCTGAAAGCCCTCAAGGCAGATCCGTTCGTAGAGGCCCTGCTCGTCCGTGACGGGCAGCCCCCATTCCTGGTCGTAATAATTCCGCATGAGCGGATCTGTCGCAGCCCAGGCAGGCCGGGCGAGGCCATCCTCGCCGACGATCACCCCGGCGGACCCGGCAGCCAGTGCAGTCCCTCCTGATCCAGGCCGCGTGCCGCTAGGAACGCCAGCGGGTGGTCATCAGGAACCCCACGATGGCGATGCCAAAACCGGCCACGATGTTCCAGGACTGCCAGGCCTGTACCGGAAACCGCCCCTCGCTGATGTAAAAAGTGATGATCCACAGGAGGCCGATAATCATCAGGCCAAACATGACCGGCTTGAACCAGACGGGATTGGGCTTGTAAGCCTGGGGGGAAGCCGGCTGGGCGGTGCTGGCGGTCTTCTTGCGAGGCTTTGACTCGGGCACTGGCTCTCCTTGACGGGCTGGGCAAGCTCGGCGGTCCAGGCTTGGTATCCTGCAAGAAGGAAATTGCCAGCGGTCTGCGCGATCTTGGTCAAATCTGGATTCTTACTAGCAGCCAATTCTAGCCGCAGTTGATGGGCAGCCCGTGCGGGCCTGGCCGGGGCACTGCCAGGGTAAACGCCCGGAGGGGAACGCGTGGTATTGCAGGAGAAGGCGGGGCCCGCCACTGCGCCCGCCCCCCGTCGTGCCCTGCTGCGCGGCACCATCCAGGTGCTTGGCGAGCTGCTGATTACCGCCGGCGTCATCCTCCTCCTCTTTGTGGCATGGCAGCTGTGGTGGACCAACGTGGAGTCCGATGCCAAGCAGACCCAGGTCATCAAGGAGTTCGCCAAGGACCTGGGCACCGCGGCCCCCGCCCCCGCAACCACCGCTCCTTCCGCCCCGCCGGCCGCATCGGAAGATTTCGGCAAGCCAGTGGTGGGAACCGCTCCCGGCCATGCCGGCACCATCGGCATCATGTACATCCCGCGGTTCGGTCCCACCTACACGCGCCCCATCGTCCAGGGAACCAGCCAGGACGTCCTGGACACACTGGGCCTTGGCCACTACAGCAACACGGCGATGCCCGGGGCCGTGGGCAACTTTGCCGTCGCCGGCCACCGCCAGACCCATGGGGCCGTGCTGGACAACATCCACACGTTGGTGCCGGGCGACAAGATCTACGTCCAGACCAAGGACGGCTATTACGTCTACGTCTTCCGGAACAACCAGATCGTGATGCCCTCCCGCACGGACGTGCTGGAACCGGTACCAACCCAGCCCGGCGCAGCACCCACCGAAAGCTACCTCACCATGACCAGCTGCAACCCCCGCTTCGGCGCGGAAGAACGCATCATCGCCTACGCCCTGCTGGACAGTTGGCGCCCGGCGTCAGCCGGGCCGCCGGCAGAAATCGCGGCGCAGGTTGCGGCAGCCACGGGAAGGAGCTGACCGTGTACGCCTGGATTTTCCGCCACCTCCCGGGACCGCTCTGGGTCAGGATCATCATTTCGCTGGCACTGATCTTTATTGCGCTGGTCCTGATGGTCCAGTTCCTTTTCCCCTGGATGTCCCACTTCACCCAATTCACCGACTCAACGATTGGTTCCACAGACCAGCCATGACCACAACCAAAATCCTTGTAGTGGATAACTACGACAGCTTCGTCTACACCCTGGTGGGCTACCTCCAGGAACTCGGCGCCGAGACCACAGTGGTCCGCAACGACGATGTCACCCTGGCAGAGGCGATCGAACTTGCCGGCACCCGTGACGGCGTCCTCATTTCGCCCGGTCCCGGCAACCCCGCCGAGGCTGGAGTCTGCATTGAGCTGATCAAGTGGTGCGGTGAGAACAGCGTCCCCATGTTTGGCGTGTGCCTGGGACACCAGGCGTTGGCGGAGGCCTTCGGCGGCAAAGTCACCCATGCCCCTGAGCTCATGCACGGCAAGACGTCACTGGTGGAGCACGTCGGCACCAGCGTTTTCGCCGGGCTCCCCTCTCCCGTTACGGCCACCCGGTACCACTCGCTGGCAGCGGTCCGGGAATCCATTCCGGACGTCCTTGAAGTTACGGCGCAAACCGCGTCAGGTGTGGTCATGGGACTCCAGCACCGGACGGCACCGCTGTGCGGCGTGCAGTTCCACCCTGAATCGGTACTCACCGAGGGCGGGTACCAGATGCTCGGCAACTGGCTGGAGTCGCTGGGCATGAAGGGTGCGGCTGCGCGGGCCGCGAAGCTCAGCCCGCTGATCCAGCACTAACCGCAACTTTCCCCAGCCCGGAAGCCTCAGCCCTTTTTGGTGGGCTTGGGGGTGGGCGTCGCCGAGGGCGTGGACGAGGGGGTTTCCGTTGGCGGCGGCGGCGGTGGCGGCGCCTTGGCCACCACGATGGTAATGGTCTTCCCCTGGTCGACGGCGGTGTTGGCCGGATCGCTCTGGTCCGTCACCTTGCCCGGCTCCACCTGCGAGTTTTCCATCTCGATCACCGAGGGCACCAGGCCCAGCTGCTTCAGGGCTGCTTCGGCCTCTTCGCGGGTAAGGGCTCGAAGTTCCGGGACCACCACCTTGCCGGTGGAAACGATGAGCTCCACGCTGGTGCCGACGCCGACGTTTTGTCCTGGCGCGGGGTTGGAAGTGATCACGATTCCTGCAGGCACGGTGGCGCTGTTGGCGGTTGTGGTGGAGGGGGCGCCGACCAGCCCCACCTGGCGCAGGATGTCCCGTGCAGCGGCCTCAGTCTTCCCGGGCAGACTGTCCGGGATCTTCACCGAGCTGGGCCCGTCGGAGACATTGAGGGTGATCTCTGCGCCCGGGTCGAGTGAACCGCCGGCCGCAGGATCGGTCCCGACCGCGGTCCCCTTCGGCACCGTGTCGTTTGCCGCCCGTGCGATCTTGGGCCGAAGCCCGGCGTTGTACAGCTCCTGCAGGGCAGCAGTTTCCGTCAAGGACGCCACCGATGGGATCTGCACCTTCGCCGGAGCAGGGGCCGGGCGGTTGACCGTTTGGTAAAGCCAGAGGCCGCCGCCGGCGAGGACCAGCAGGGTGAAAATCACCAAGGTGGCAATCCACGCACGACGGCGGGCGTTCTGCCGGGTGCTCCGCTCACGTTCCGGAGGGAGGCCGAGCGGGAGGGCAGCGGCCGCACTGTACCCGCGGCCGTCGTACCTGTTTGCCTTGTGCTCCTCGGCAAGTTCCAGCGGGACCGCCGGGCCGCCGTCGTCATGGAACAGGTTGGTGGCAGCCAGCCGCCCCGTGGGCGCGTCATCAACGAAACCCGCGCCGCCGGCAGCGAATGCCTCCGTGGGCGGCGCTGCTTCGGGAACGTGGTCGTTGGGATCGGTGGGCGCCTCCGACGCCGGCACGGCCGGGACGGGGACCCCGGCCTTGGCAGCCCGCAGGGCGCGGCGGAAAGCGGCGGCATCCTGGAACCTGTCGGCCCGGTTCTTCTGCAGGGCCTTGGCCAGGACCGTGTCCAGCGCCGGCGACACCTGGGAATTGAGGCTGCTGGCCGGCTCCGCAATTTCGCGGACGTGCTGGTAGGCAACGGACACCGGGCTGTCGCCGACGAACGGTGGGCGGGAGGTAAGCATTTCGTAGAGCAGGCAGGCAGCCGAATAAAGGTCGCTGCGCGCATCCACGGTCTCACCCCGGGCCTGCTCCGGAGAAAGGTACTGGGCTGTTCCCACCACCGCCTGGGTCTGGGTCATGGTGGCCGAGGAATCGGCGATGGCACGGGCAATGCCAAAGTCCATCACCTTCACCGAGTTGGTGCCCGGGCAGTACATCACGTTGGCAGGCTTGATGTCCCGGTGCACGATTCCGGCCTTGTGGCTGTACTCGAGGGCCCCCAGGACGCCCAGTGTGTAGTCGATGGCCTGGTCGATGGTGACGTCATTGGCGCGGATCAATTCACGCAGCGTCTTGCCCTCAACGTACTCCATCACGATGTAGGGCACCCGCACGTCCTCGGCCGAGCCGTCATGCACCATGTGCTCGCCGGTATCGAAGATGGCAACGATGGACGGGTGGTTCAGGGCGGCCACAGCCTGGGCCTCGCGCTTGAACCGCGCCTGGAACTGCGGATCCCTGGCCATGTCCGGCCTGAGCAGCTTGACGGCAACAGTCCTGCCCAGCCGGGTGTCTGTTCCCTTGTAGACGTCCGCCATGCCGCCACGGCCAATGAGATTCCCCAGCTCGTAGCGGCCGCTCAGGACACGCCGGTTATCAACCGGCAGGCTGTCCTCCCGGTGCAACGGTGTGCGTGGTGACTCATTCACTGGTGTTCCTGACGTTTAGGGCGTGCAGGTAGGGGGTGTGCCGGGCGTCTGGCCCGCCGCGCAGGTTGCAAGCGGTGAGAGGGGCGTGGGACCGGCCTGGGAGGACGTTGTGGGCGTAGGGGTCGGGGCCGCACTGGTGGGTGCGGGCGCCGGAGCCGTTGCGTAGAGGACGGTGATGGGTGATCCCTTGGGGATGACACCCGTGGGGTTCAGTTCCAGGACGGTACCGGGGGCTGCCGAGCTGCTTTCCTGCGGCAGGACCGTCACCTGCAGCCCCAGTCCGGCGAGGGCTGCCTGCACTTGCCGGTAGGGCTTGCCAAGGTAAGCCTCAGGAATAACGTTGACCGTCGCCTGGGTGGGCTCCGGGGTGGGTGTTGGGGTGGGCGTGCTGCGCGTCTGCGTGGGCGTCGCCGACTGCGTGGTCCGCGTGGGCGTAGGGGACGACGGCGGTGCGCTGCTGCTGGCGGTCGCGCTGGAGCTGGGGTTGCTGGACGGCGAGAAGAGTCCCATCTGGCTAAGGAGGAAACCCACCAGCGCAAACAGGAGCAGAAGGATCAAGGCGACCAGAGGCCAAGTCCAGGGGCTGCGTCCCTTGCGCCGGGGCTCATCAGTGGGTTCGTCGTCGTACGTTTCCCCGCCGTATGTATCCTCGTCCTGCTGGTCCCAGTTGCGCTGGGCAGCCAGCGCATTGGCGCGGGCAAGCGGCCCCTGGGGCGCGTCGCCCTCAGCGGCGGATGCGCCGTGGGCGCCTGCCGCCATTGCAGCGGCGGCGCCCGCCGCGCCGGCGCCCAGCACCGGGAGGGCGGAGGTGGCGGTGGGGGAATCCCGCTGGCTGCCAATGACGCCGGTGGGGGCGGTGGCGGTGTCCACCGGTGCCGTGATGGGGCCGGTGTCTGCGTCGAAGAGAAGCATGCCGGGCACGGCGGCGCGCGCCGCGCTGATATCGCCGTTGCGGATTGCCTCCGCTGCCTCGGCCAGCTTAATGGCATTGGCAGGCCGGTCCTTGGGATCCTTGGCCAGCATGGACATCAGGAGCGCCCGGACCGGAGCAGGCAGGCTGTCCGAAAGCGGCGGCGGAGCGTCGTTGACCTGGGCCAGCGCAATGGCGATCTGCGATTCGCCGGAGAAGGGACGATGGCCGCTGAGGCACTCGTACCCGATGACTCCGAGGGAGTAGATGTCCGAGGATCCGGTGGCGGTCTGTCCGGTTGCCTGTTCAGGGGCCAGGTACTGTGCCGTTCCCATGACCTGCCCGGTCTGGGTGAGCGGCACCTGGTCGGCAAGGCGGGCGATGCCGAAGTCGGTGACCTTGACCCGTCCGTCGGGCGTGATCAGGAGGTTTCCGGGCTTGACGTCCCGGTGGACCAGGCCCTGGGCGTGTGCCACGGCCAAAGCGCGGGCGGTCTGCGCAATGATCGAGAGCGTACGGTCCGGCGACAGCACCTGCTCGTGCTCGATGATGCTGCTCAACGGCTGGCCCGGGACCAGTTCCATGACCAGGTAAGCGGAGCCTTCTTCTTCGCCGTAATCGAAGACGTTGGCGATTCCCACGTGGTTAAGGAGCGCGGTGTGGCGGGCCTCGGCACGGAACCGCTGCAGGAATCCGGGATCTCCCGTGTATTCCTCCTTGAGCACCTTGATGGCGACGATGCGGCCAAGGACCAGGTCCTTGGCTTTCCAGACTTCGCCCATGCCGCCAATCGCGATCCGCGTGGTCAGCTGGAATCTGCCGCCGAGGGTGATTCCCGTTGTAGGCCTCACTTATTCAACACCGCCTCAAAAATCTTCTTCGCGTTAGGACTGGTCAGCTTTGCTCCCGCGTAGATGTCTACGCCTTCCATGACGATCGTGACGCTGACCTTGGGGTTGTCAGCAGGGGCGAACCCGGTGAACCACGAATTGTTGGTTCCATTTCCGAGTTCGGCGGTGCCGGTCTTGCCCGCGACCTGTACGCCGGGGACGGCGGCACCCTTGGCTATACCGTCAGTAACCACGCTGGTCATCCACTCGGTGATCTGTTTGGAGATTTCCGGGGTGGTGGACGTCCTGAGCTGGGCCGGCTGGGGCTCGTCAATGACGCGCAGGTCCGGCGACCGCAGGGTCTTGACCAGGCTGGGCGCCATCTGGACGCCGCCGTTTGCGATGGCGTTGGTCATCATGTTGACCTGCAGCGGCGTGACCCGGACATCCTTCTGGCCGATGGCGGACTGGGCCAGTCCGGGCTTGTCCAGGTTGTCAGGGAATCCGTTACCTGTTGCATGGCCCAGCTTCAGCAGATCCCCCACGTCCTCGCCGAACCCGAACTTCTTGGCCTGGGCGGCGATGGCGTCGCGGCCCAGGTCCAGGGCGATGCTGGCGAACGGCGTGTTGCAGGACTGCTGCAGTGCGAAGGCGAAGCTGGCGGTGTCCCTGGTGTAGCAGTTGCCGCCGGCGTAGTTGGGCAGTTTGTATTGGATGCCGTCGAAGGGCATTTCCGCGGGGTTGGGCAGGACGCTGTCCTTGTTGTACTTCCCTGAGGCCAGGGCGGCCGCCGTATCCACGAGCTTGAATACCGACCCCGGGGCGAGCAGCTCACCGGTGGGGCCGCTGACGTTCTGGTTCAGGTTGACGCCAGGGACCTTGACCAGCTCATTGATATTGGCGCTTTCAGCCTTTGGATCCTGGGTGGCCACCAGGTTCGGGTTGTAGGACGGTTTGGAAGCCATGGCCAGGATGGCGCCGGTCTTGGGGTTGGTGACCACGATCGAGCCGCGCTGGCCATCCGGGATCAGGTTGTAGGCCAGCTGCTGGATCTGGGGGTCGATGGTGAGTTCCACGGAGGCACCCTTGGGCTGGTTGCCCAGGAAGAGCTGGCCCACCCGGTCCAGGAAAAGCTGGTCCGAGTTACCCGCCAGCTCGGCGCCCATGGACTGCTCCAGTCCTGTGGCTCCGTAGTTCTGGGAGAAGTATCCCGTCAGGCCGGCATACAGCTCCGGCTGCGGGTAGGTGCGCTGGAATTTGCACGTCTCCGAGTTGCTCTCCACCGATTCCGCCACCGGGGTACCGCCCACAATGATGGAACCGCGGTCATTGCAGTACGTCTGCAGGATGGCGCGCTTGTTCCAGGGGTTGTCCTTCAGGGCGTCCGCACCAATCACCTGGACATAGCTGATGGCCCCGAAGATGAGGGCGAACATGGCGATGGCCGCTACCCATGAGTGCCGTATTGCCTGGTTCATGCGTGCTTCACCGCCTCGGTTGGAGTGTCAATGCCTACGGATTCCGCCCCCGCTGACGGCGGCAGCGGTGTGGTGTCCACTGGGCCGCGCGCGGTATGCGAGATCATCAGGAGCAGTCCCACAATGATCCAGTTGGCCAGCAGGGATGAACCGCCGGCGGCCAGGAACGGTGTGGTGAGGCCGGTCAGCGGGATGAGCCTGGTGACGCCGCCGATCACCACGAAGCACTGGAGCGCCACGGCGAAGGACAGGCCGCACGCCAGCAGCTTCCCAAAGGCATCGCGCGTGCCCAGGGCGGCGCGGAACCCGCGGGTGAACAGGAGCAAATACATCAGGACCACGGCGAAGAGGCCAATCAGGCCAAGTTCCTCGCCCAGGGAAGCAATGATCATGTCGCTGTTGGCGAAGGGAACCAGGTCCGGACGGCCCTGCCCCAGGCCCGTTCCGACCAGCCCGCCGTTGGCCATGCCGAACAGCCCCTCAACGATCTGGAAGCTGCCGCCGTACTGGCGGCCGTAGACCTCGTCGGTGAAGGCATTCAGCCAGCCGTCGATGCGCAGGCCCACGTGCGAGAAGACTTGCGAAGCGATAAAGCCGCCGCCCAGGAGGAGGGCCAGGCCGATGACAACCCAGCTGATCCGGCTGGTGGCCACGTAGATCATGACGATGAACAGGCCGAAGAACAGTACGGAGGACCCGAGGTCGCTTTGGAAGACCAGCACTCCGATGCTGACCAGCCAGGCGGCCACCATGGGTCCGAGGTCCTTGAAGCGCGGGAACTGCAGCGGACCGATTTTCCGGCCCGCCAGCAGGATCAGGTCCCGGTTGGAGGACAAATAGCCTGCGAAGAATATGGCGAGTGTGATCTTGGCGATTTCACCGGGCTGGAAGGTCATGGGACCCAAACGGATCCACACGCGGGCACCGAGGATTTCACCCGCGCTGATGCCCGGAATCAGGGGAAGAACCAGGAGGACGGCACTGGCTGCCAGTGAGATGAACGTGAACCTGCGCAGTACGCGGTGGTCTTTCAGGAACCAGATGACGGCGATGGCCACCGCCATGGCAATCAGAGTCCAGCGGAGCTGGTTGTTGCCGGTATCGGAACCCGGCGGATCCAGGCGGTGGATCATGGCCAGTCCAAGCCCGTTGAGGGCAACCACCAGGGGAAGTATTACCGGATCGGCATATTTGGCGCGGAAGCGCAGAACCCCGTGGAATACCAGTGCCGCAACGGCCAGCAGGCTGGACTGGAACCAGAAGTCCGAGTCGAAAGCCTTCTCCTGGTCCACGCCCACCAGCATGTTGGCCCCGATGCCCACGGCAAGGGCCAGCAGCAGCAACGCGAGTTCAACGTTGCGGCGAGGCTTGGGCATGCTGCTTACCTGGCTCATTTCGCCGCCTCGCAGGTGATGGTGGGAGTTGGTGTTGGGGAAGCGGCCGACGGCCCGGAGGCAGGGGCGGATGCGCCCGGTGCGGGCGGCGGAGCTGCCGCGCCGGCGGGTGGTGCGCTGGAAGGCGGAGCGGGGCTGCCGGATGGAACGGGGGCAGTGGCAGAGCCCGAAGGCTTGGGGCACTCCTCCTCCGGCGAGGTGGTTCCCGTGAGCTCCAGGTTCTTGACGATCCGCTGCGCGTCGTAGAGGTCGTTGGCCGGAACCGTCTGGCGGACCCGCTGCTGCGAGAACGGGGGAAGGGAATCCATCCGGATATCGGTCACGGCTTCCAGGGAGGACAACTGGATGGGCCCCAGCCTCTGGGAAACGCCGTTGTAGATCGCCACCCGGGAATCGAACTCACCCACGTAGTAGCGGGTCTGGGTCCAGGCGTAGCCGAGCCAGAGCCCGACGGCCACCACAAGCAGCACCGCGGCTGCAACGGACCAGGCCACCCACCGGCGGGGACGCAGCGGGACCAGGGTGTCCTCGGGGTCGGCGGCGGGTTCTGCCTTGTGGGTAAGGAGCGTGGCAGCCCGCCGGGCCACGGTCCGGCCGGCAATGGTGGGGATGGATCCGGACTCCGCCGCAGCCGCTGCCGCGCCCACCAGTTCGTGCGGGCGTGAGGCAAGTTCTTCGCGCAGTACTTCGGCAGACAGGTGTTCACCGAGGTGCGGGTCCGTGCTGCCGGGCTCCGGGGAGTCGGTGTCCCCACTTTCGGCATCCCCGTCTTCGGCGCTGCCGTCCTTGGCACCGCCGTCGGCCGGTTCCTTCCCGGGTGCAACACCTTGCTTGGCGTCTTCGCGGTCCGGGCCGGTTTTGGCACCGGGTTGCGTGCCGTCGGCGGGACCGGCGGATGCAGCCATGTCGGCGGGTATGCCGGCCGCCGCGGCAGCGGGCTTGCTGCCCTCTACCGGCGGGACGATGTCGACGGCGGCGGTGCTGACGTCGTCGGGCGTTTCCTCCACGATGTCCACCATGACCACGGTGACGTTGTCCGGGGAGCCGGCTTCAAGGGTCAGCTCAACCAGGGTTTCGGCGCACTCGTGCAGGTTGTGGGTTTCCCGGACGGTCCGCTCCACGGCGTGCCCGGCCACGTAGTTCAGCCCGTCTGAGCAGAGCAGCCAACGGTCCCCGGGTTTGGCGTCGAGGGTGTCCAGATCCAGTTCGGGACTGGCATCGACATCGCCCAGGACGCGCATGAGGACGTTCTTGTGCGGGTGCGTTTCCGCTTCCTCCGGGCGGAGCCGGCCTTCGTCGATGAGCCGCTGGACAAACGTATGGTCCACACTGACCTGCTTGAATTCACCGTCGCGCAACCGGTACGCGCGGGAATCACCGATGTGCGCGAAGTGCAGTTTGTTATCAGCCAGCAGGAGCGCGGTGACAGTGGTGCCCATGCCCGCGAGCTTGGGGTTCATGTGCACCAGTTCAGAGAGCAGCGAATTGGCGGTCTGGATCTCGTCGGCAAGGACGGTGCCCGCATCATCACCCTGGTCCGGGCTGTCCAGGTGGATCATGTCCAGGACGGTCGCTGCGGAAGCGACGTCACCGCCGGCGTGCCCGCCCATGCCGTCAGCGACGACGGCGAGATGGCGGCCGGCATAGGCGGAATCGTCGTTCTTGGCGCGGATCCGGCCAACGTCGGACCGCGCCGCGAAGCGCATGATAAGGGGCCGCTGAGCCGGACTGGAGCCGGTTGCGGGATTTTCAGGCACGGCCACGGTTACGGCCTCAATTCAATGACCGTCTTGCCGATTCTCACGGGTACACCTGGCTCGACCGGCAGGGCGCGGGTAAGTTGCTGATCTCCCAGGTAGGTGCCG
Organism: Pseudarthrobacter defluvii; assembly: GCF_030323865.1. Taxonomy (NCBI): domain Bacteria; kingdom Bacillati; phylum Actinomycetota; class Actinomycetes; order Micrococcales; family Micrococcaceae; genus Pseudarthrobacter; species Pseudarthrobacter defluvii. The sequence continues at coordinate 29,372 of NZ_CP066362.1, forward strand.
TTGGTGGAACCCAGGTCCTCGATGAACCAGCGGCTGCCCTGTGGGAAGAGCCGGGCATGCCGGCCCGAGGCGTAGTCGTCCTCTAGAACCAGGGTGGCTTCCTGGGCTCGCCCCAGCAGTATGGGGCTGGCGGCCAGCGGCAGGGTCCGGCCCTTGAGCGGGCCTTCGATGACCACCAGCTGCCGCGCCTGCTGCTTCACCGGCTGGGGCGGCGCCTCTGCCAGTTCCGGGTTCCGCCGGACCTGCCGGGCGGTGGGCGCACCGGCTGCAGCCTTGCGTCCCACCATGAGGTCGCGCCGCATGGCGGAAACGATGCTGAAGATGAGTACCCAGAGGAGCAGCAGGAAGCCGAACCGCAGCGCGGTGATGGTGAGGTCGCTCATGCGCGGCCACCCGGGTTGGCAGAAAGCAGGCGGAAAATGATCTTTGTCCGTCCCATCGTGATGGTGGAGCCGTCTGTGAGTTCAGTGCTTCCCGAGACCTTTTGGCCGTTGACATAGCTGCCATTGGTGGATCCCAGGTCCACGGCACTGGTCACGCCGTTGGCCGTGCGGATTTCAAGGTGGCGCCGGGACACTCCCGTGTCTTCAATGTGGATGTCCGCCTCGGACGACCGCCCCAGAACGATCGACGGGGCATTCAGTGAATAGCGTTGGCCGTCGATGTCCAGGACCGGCTGAAGCCTGACCGGCTGCCGGTTCGGGGCCGCCGGAACGCTGGGCCTTGGCTGGGCGGCGCCCGCGCCTTGGGACTTTTCAGTGCTGGAAGCAATTTCGAAAGCACCGGCACGGAGCTCGGTGTCCCGGCGGAAGGAGATCCGCACGGGGCCCTGGAGGATGTAGCCCTGGCTGCGGACGTGGTTGATGACCACATCGCAGAGTTCTTCGGCCAGCGGCGTGCCCCATTCCTGTGCCCGGGCGAAGTCGTCGTCGCTGAGCTGCACATCGAAGACGTTGGGGACCAGCGTGCGTCCGGCCGCCACGGTAAGGGCTTTGTGGTCCACTTCGCGGCGGAGCCTGCTGGCAATCTCCACGGGTTCCACCTGCGCCTTGGAACCGGTGGAGAAGACGCCGCGGACGGCCTTTTCGATGCCACGTTCAACTTTGTCCAGCAGACCCATGGTTCTTCTCCTTTCCCCCCGGCTCCGGGGCACTAGTTGCTGCTGGCCAGCACCTGCAGGGCAGTCAGCCGCAGCGCGGTTCACCCGCCGGCAGTGCCCACTCCTACATCCGATACTACTTGCCACCCCTGTGAATGACCTTAATCCGCAACGGCCGGGCGCCGGCGAAAGTTCGGTTTCCGAGGCCTTGCCGGCCGCCGCGGCACTGTCTTTCCACGGCTTCCAGTACCCGCCCCTGGCTGGTTTCCTGCCTGTTTTTCCACCGGCCGGCGCGGACTGGACAAGGGCGGATGGGGGCCAATTGGTAATTTGCGGCAACTGTCCGTTATGCTTGATCTCGCTGCTTTTACGAGGCGCGAAACGGGAAACCGGTTCGGTCACGTGGAAGAAGTTGCGCGCGAGTGGCGGAACGGCAGACGCGCTGGCTTCAGGTGCCAGTGTCCGAAAGGGCGTGGGGGTTCAAATCCCCCCTCGCGCACGCAGGTTAAAGAGCCCCGGTCTTTTGACCGGGGCTCTTTTGCATTCCCATCATGCAACCGACGTTCCAGGGGTTGCACCACCGTCCGGACTTCGCACCCCCGCGTTCGCTGGTGCTTCGTCCGGTGGCCGGTGCCTGAGCACCTGGACGCTCGGATTACGACGGCGGGACGGCGCCTAGGCGGACGGGCGCGCCGAAGCCTTGAACCGGCGTCGTGAGTTGGCCAGGTGGGTGCGCATGGCGGCTGCCGCTGCGGCGTCGTCACCATCGGCAATGGCATCCCGGATGGACCGGTGCTCCAGCACCACCTGGTCGAAGTGGTCCCGGGCGTAGTGCTCAGCGCCGGTCATCAGGCGGGTGCGCGGCATGGCGATCATGGTCTGCCCCAGGGCCGCCAGGCAATCGGAGTAATAGGGGTTGCCCGAGGCGGCGGCAACCGCACGGTGGAATTCAAAGTCAGCCTTCATGGCGTGCGCCGGGTGCCCGGAACTCTCCGTAAAGGTGTCCAGTGCGGTGCCCAGAGCCCGTAACTGCCGGTCGGTGCGGTTCCGGGCTGCCAGTGCCGCGGCTTCGGTCTCAACTCCCATGCGGAAGGCCAGCAGGTGCAGCCTGTCCTCCATAGTGGCCACGGGCCGGATCCCCACACCCTCCGAGGGCCTGTCCGCCGGGGGAGTGAGCGCGAAACTGCCGCGCCCGCGCTCGGTTTCCACCAGCCCCTCGGCCTGCAGCCGGGTAAGGGCGGCGCGGACCACGGTCCGGCTGACACCGAAATCGCTGATCAGCGTGTTTTCGCTGGGCAGCTTTTCACCCGGCTGGATCACGCCGTCGACGATGCGGTTGCGGAGGTCAGCGGCAAGGTCCGCGGTGAGGTTCCGGGTCATGGCTAAAGATTACGGCTTCGGGGTTACGCGCCGAACTCCACGCTTTCGGTGGTCCAGGCGCGGGCCTGGTCGCTCAGGGTTATGCCGAGGCCGGGGCGGTCCGGGACGATCATGCGGCCGTCCTTGGTTTCCAGGCGCTCGTTGAACAGCGGGTCCAGCCAGTCGAAGTGCTCCACCCAGGGTTCGCGGGGGTAGGCGGCGGCGAGGTGGAGGTGGATTTCCATGGCGAAGTGCGGGGCAAGGTCCAGTCCCCGCTCGTCGGCCAGGGCGGCCAGGCGAAGGAACTGGGTGATACCGCCGACGCGCGGGGCGTCGGGCTGGATGATGTCGCAGCCGTTGGCGGCAATGAGGCCTTTATGTTCAGCCACGGAGGCGAGCATCTCGCCGGTGGCGATGGGGGTGTCCAGTACCTGTGCCAGGTGGGCATGGCCCTCGAAGTCGTAGGCATCAAGGGGCTCTTCGATCCACACCAGGTCGAATTCCTCGAGGCGGCGGCCCAAGCGCAGGGCCGCGGCGCGGTCCCACTGCTGGTTGGCGTCCACCATGAGCGGAACGTCCGGGCCGATGTGGTCGCGGATTCCGGCGACGCGGCGCAGGTCCTCCTTGCTGTCCGGCAGGCCCACCTTGATCTTGATGCCGCCGATGCCCTCCTCGAGGGACTGGGTGGCGCGCGCCTTCACTTCGTCAAGGCTGGCGTTCAGGAAGCCGCCGGAGGTGTTGTACGTCCGCACCGAGTCGCGGTAGGAGCCCAGGAACTTCGCCAGCGGCAGCCCGGCACGCTTGGCTTTCAAGTCGTATAAAGCGATGTCGACGGCGGCGAGAGCCTGGGTGGCGACGCCGGACCGCCCCACGGAGGCCCCTGCCCACAGGAGTTTGGTGTAAATTCGGGCGATGTCGTTGGGGTCCTCGCCGATGAGGCCTTCGGCGGCTTCCTTGGCATGGGCGTATTGGGCAGGGCCGCCGGCACGCTTTGAATAGCTGAATCCCACGCCGGAGTGCCCCAGTTCGGTGGTGATCTCGGCGAACAGGAACACCACCTCGGTCATGGGCTTCTGCCGGCCGGTGAAGACTTTCGCGTCGCTGATGGGAAGGGCGAGGGGAAGACGGGCAGTGGATAGCTTGACGTGCCGGATCAGATCGACGGAACTCATTGATTCTCCTGGAAGACAGGTGGGCCCCTTCGCCCACACCCCTAGGATATAAGTTTGCAACTTGTATTACAAGAAAGTCTTTGCAGATCCAATTTCAGCGCCTTTGGGCGATTCCCCCCGGATTTTGCCCTCGTGGGATGATAGAGGGGATGACTTCCCCCAATCCTTCCCCTGAAACTCCTGTCCGCGCCTCCAAGGCAGCCGCCGGCACTGCCCGGCCGCAGGTCCGCCCCACCGCCGAGGGCTGGGAGCAGGCACGTACGGTCGAAGGCCGGCCCCTGCTCCAATTTGCGTCCCCGCGCGTGAAGCAGCCGCCAGTGCACCTGGCGGACATGAGCCTGGCCGAGCGCGGCGAGAAGCTGAAGGAACTTGGCCTGCCGGCATTCCGCGCAAAGCAACTCTCCACGCACTACTTCCAGCACTGGACGGTGGACCCGGAGCGGATGAGCGACCTGCCCAAGGCAGGCCGCGAGGAGCTTGCCTCCCAGATGTTCCCGCCGCTGCTCACGGAGGTCCGCCGGCAACGCACTGACAAGGGGGACACCATCAAGTTCCTCTGGCGTCTGTTCGACGGTGCCCTGGTGGAGTCCGTCCTGATGCGCTACCCCGGCCGCATCACCCTCTGCGTCTCCTCACAGGCCGGCTGCGGCATGAACTGCCCCTTCTGTGCCACGGGCCAGGCCGGACTGACGCGCAACATGTCCACCGCAGAAATCGTTGACCAGGTGGTCGCCGCCAACCGGGCCATCGCTGCCGGCGAGCTGGGCCCGAAGGAGCACGACGACGAGCGGGTCACCAACATCGTCTTCATGGGCATGGGGGAGCCCCTGGCCAACTACAAGCGCGTCATGGCCGCCCTGCACCGCTTTGTGGATCCGGCGCCCGAGGGTTTGGGAATGTCCGCCCGGAACATCACCGTATCCACCGTGGGCCTGGTTCCGGCGATCCGGAAGCTGGCGGACGAGGACCTTCCCGTCACGTTCGCACTGTCATTGCATGCCCCCGATGACGAGCTCCGCGACGAACTGATCCCGGTCAACAACCGCTGGAAGGTGGACGAGGCGCTCGACGCCGCTTACGACTACTACCGTAAGACGGGCCGCCGGGTCAGCATCGAGTACGCACTGATCAAGGACATGAACGACCACCCCTGGCGTGCCGACCTGCTGGGCAAGAAGCTGAACCAGCGCGGACGCGGCTGGGTGCACGTTAACCCGATCCCGCTCAACCCAACTCCGGGCTCCATTTGGACCGCCTCGGACAAGGCGGTGGAACAGGAATTCATCGAGCGGCTCCGCGCCACCGGCGTGCCCTGCACCCTTCGGGACACCCGCGGCAAGGAAATCGACGGCGCCTGCGGCCAGCTCGCCGCCGCCGAGGACTAGGGCGCTAGCCCTTCCGCATGGTTCCCAGTCCGGCAATCAGGGCGTCCAGCCCTAGCTGGAAGGCCGTATCCGCCGGGCGGCCGCGTTCCGGGCCGCCCTGGCCGCCGGAAGCATTCGCAGGTGCATCCGGTCCTGCAGAAGAACTGCGCACGGCTGCGGTGAAATACGGGGTGGATCCAGCCATGCTGCCGGAGTCGAAGATGTCCTCCGGCGCGGTGACGTCGTACGCGGATCCGAAGATAAAGGACTCAAGCGCCACGATTGCCGGCACAATGCGCTCCTGTGGAAAACCGGCGTCGGAAAACCCTTTACTCACGGTCTCGTACATTGCCAGGGTCTGCGGGGCGTCGGTGACCGGCAGGACGGCGATGACGGGGATAAGCGGAGTGTGCTCGGCAAAGACGTCCCGATAGCTCCAGGCCCAGGCGCGGACGGCGTCCTCCCAGCTGCCGCCGCCAAAACCGGAAACGTCGACGAGCGACATCAGGTGGTCCTCCACCAGGAGCAGGACATCCTGCTTTGACGCCACGTGGTTGTAGAGGGCGGACGGTGCCACGTCGAGTTCCTTGGCCAGGGCTGCCATGGTCAACCCGTCGTACCCCTTGCGGCTCACCAGCCCCAGCGCAGCTGCCGTGATTCCGGACTTGTCCAGCACTGCCGCGGACGGTCGACCGGCCCGCCTCCGCTGCACACCGCCGTTGTTGGTGGTGCGTCCCTGTGCGGCTGATACTGCCGGCATTCCTGCCCTTTCGTCGGTGTCCCCTGCATTATTCCATCCGGTACTTCCGCTCAAAGCAGGCAGCAGCTATAGTTCTAATAAATGAATGGCATTCATTTAGTGGTCCCCGTCACCAAGGGCCGCAGAGAGGACATCATGCTGAACCTGAACCGCGACGTCGTGGTCGTTGGAGCCGGGCCGTCCGGACTCACCGCCGCCCGTGAACTGAAGAAAGCCGGCCTCACCGTAGCCGTGCTCGAGGCCCGCGACCGCGTTGGTGGCCGGACCTGGACCGACGCCGTGGACGGCGCCATGCTCGAAATCGGCGGCCAATGGGTCTCGCCGGACCAGACTGCCCTCCTGGAACTGCTGGCAGAACTGAACCTCGAGACCTACCCGCGCTACCGCGAAGGGGAGTCCATCTACATCGGCGCAGACGGCGCCCCTGTGCGTTACACGGGCGACACCTTCCCGGTGGACCCGGACACCGCCGTCGAAATGGACCGTCTGGTGGCCCTCCTTGACGGACTGGCCGCCGAGATCGGCCCCACCGAACCGTGGGCCCATCCCAAGGCACGCGAGCTGGATACCGTTTCCTTCCACCACTGGCTCCGGCAGAACTCTGCCAACGAGGAAGCCTGCAAGAACATCGGACTCTTCATCGCCGGCGGCATGCTCACCAAGCCGGCGCACGCCTTCTCCGCGCTGCAGGCGGTCCTGATGGCGGCCTCGGCCGGCTCCTTCACCCACCTGACGGATGAGGACTTCATCCTGGACCGCCGCGTGGTGGGCGGGATGCAGCAGGTGTCGTTGCTGCAGGCGCAGGAGCTGGGTGACGACGTCGTCCTTGGTTCTCCGGTGCGTACCGTCAACTGGGAGCCGGACGCGGACGGCGGGCACCGCGTGACCGTTGTCTCGGACCGCGCCACCGTGAACGCCCGCTTCGTCATCATGGCGGTGCCGCCCAACCTCTACTCCCGCGTCTCCTTCAACCCGCCGCTGCCGCGCCGCCAGCACCAGATGCACCAGCACCAGTCGCTGGGCCTGGTCATCAAGGTCCACGCCGTGTACAGCACCCCCTTCTGGCGGGACAAGGGCCTCTCCGGCACCTGCTTCGGTGCCGATGCGCTGGTCCAGGAGGTCTACGACAACACCAACCATGGCGATCCGCGCGGCACCCTGGTGGGCTTCGTCTCGGATGAGAAGGCCGACGCCATGTTCGAGCTGTCCCCCGAAGAGCGCCGCAAGGCCATCCTGGAATCCATCGCAGGCTACCTTGGCGACGAGGCCCTCACCCCCGAGGTCTACTACGAGTCCGACTGGGGCTCGGAGGAATGGACCCGCGGCGCCTACGCCTCCAGCTATGACCTGGGCGGCCTGCACCGCTACGGCAAGGACCAGCACGCACCTGTCGGCCCGATCTACTGGTCCTCCTCCGACCTTGCGGCCGAGGGATACCAGCACGTGGACGGCGCCATCCGAATGGGCCGCATCACTGCTGCGCGGATCGCAGAGGTGGCGAAGGTCCCGGTGGCCGCCAGCTGGTAAATAAGCATGCTTACTAATAGGCTGGCGGCGGGGAGCTACCCCGACTTCAGACGAACGAGGTGAGGCATGACTGACGCCCAGAGCATCAGCAAGGTTACGGAGATCATCAACGATTCCAGGATCGGAATGGTCACCACCATCAACGAAGAAGGCGCCCTCGTCAGCCGGCCGCTGGCCGTCCAGGAGGTAAAGGACGACGGCGACATGTGGTTCTTCACCGGCCTCGGCACGTCCCAGGTTGCGCATGTCCGGGCTGACTCGCGGGTCAACGTTGCCTTTGGCAAGAACACTGAGTGGGTCTCAGTGGCCGGAACCGGCGAAGTGGTCACGGACCGGGCCAAAATCCACGAACTGTGGAACCAGGCGGTCGAAGCCTGGTTCCCGGACGGTCCGGACACCCCCGAGGTGTGCCTCCTGCGCGTCGACTCGGATTCCGCCGAATACTGGACCAGCCCCGGCGGCACGGCCGCCACTGTGCTCCAGTGGGTGAAGGCCAAGGTCACCAACAGCCGGATGAGTGTTGGCGAAAGCGGCACCGTGGAGCTGTAGTACCGGATTTTGAAGGGGCGGGGCGGCTAGGGCTGCCCCGCTCCTTTCAATGCCTGCAGGACCGCCGGCAGCAGGACGCCGTTGCGTCCCCACACCGGATCCAGGATCTCCACATACCAGGAGTCCGCGAGCAGCAGGGCCAGGGCATCGTTGGTCTCGTCAGCCCAATCCCTGATCTGCGCCTCGTCTACAGGATTCTCGCTGGAACCGAGCACCGTGGTGACCTCCGTGCCCGCAAGGGTTACGGGAATGGCGGCGCTGCTTGCTTCGCCAGGCGCGTGGGCCACGGTGACCAGTTCGGTGCGCGTGGAAAGGGCCAGCAGTTCGCCAGCGGTGCCGGCGCTGCAAAAACCCGTGACGTACTCCCGTTGCGCAGCGCCGTCAGCGAGGATGCCCGGCTGGGACTCCTTGGTGAACAGCCCGTTCCGGTTCAGCTCCGCCAACACTGCGGCCAGTGCGACGGTTTCAGGGTCGAAACCGGGGGCGAAATGCCCCGGCTGGTACGAACTCCCACCCTCCAGCCATCGGGCGGTCAATTCCCCGGCGGCCTCCAGGGTGGTGGCCTGCCGCCAGACTCCACGGTCCTCCAGCAGCCGGCCGTACTCGTCATGGGCAGGCAGTTCCTCAGGCTTCATCTTTGGATGCTATCGCCGGGCCTCGGGGCCGATCCAACAGCGGCGACACAGCAGTTAACCTCGGCCGGGCTGCTCTGCGGGCAGGGCTGCAGGAATGCCCGCGGCCCGCTCCGCCGCTGCCAGGGACGCGGCCAGGCTTCCCACGGCATCGGGATAACCCTTGTGCGCGGCCGTCCGCAGCTGGTCCGCAGCCCGCATGGACTTGATCAGCGCGGAGGTTTCCGGCAGCCGCACATCGGTCAACGCCGGATAGTCGATGCTGCACGCCGGATCCAGCTCGTAGCGCCGCCACCGCAGCATGATCTCCTCATGCTGCAGCCGGGCTTCCTGGTGGGCTGCAACCCGCTCCCGTTCCTCCCTGCGTGCTGCACGCCGCGCCAAGAACTTCGGAGTGCCGCGGTAGGCCGCAACACCCGATGCGGCGGCCGCCCCTGCCAGTACCAAACCCGCCCACGGCGATACCAGCGCCGGAATGATCAGCGCAGGAAGGGCCACACAGGAACCCAGGAAAAGATCCCAGAACAGCTGGTCAGTTCCCTGGGCTGCGCCCTCCCTGGGAGCCAGGGCCCGGCGCCGGACGACAAAAACGGTGGCGGCCACGCCGGTAACCAGCACCGGACCACACAGCAGTACCGCCCACGCACCATGAAACAGTCCCTGCATCAACGATTCCGCGACTGACATCCTGCACCTCCGGCGCCCGGCATTCCCCATAAGATCGGCCCCGGCCGGAAAGCCCGGGCTGGTCCTTCCATTGCACCGTGTACGGCGCGCAGCGTCAATGGCAGGTGAAAAGGGAAAACAGGCACTGCAAAGGGGCAGGGCCTGACAGGTACCGTGGGTCCATGCGACTCAAAATGTGCAGCATCCATGTCCAGGACCCCGCGGCCGCCCACGCCTTCTACACCGGGACGCTGGGCTTCGACACGCTCATGGCCATGCCGGAGTACAACCTCTACATCATCAAGGACCCGGGGGCGGACGACAGTTCCGTGGGGCTGCTCCTGGAGCCCAGCGACAACCCCATCGGCGCCAACTACATGAACGCCGTGCGCGAGGCAGGACTGCCGGCCATCGTGTTCGGGGTCCCGGACGTGCAGGCGGAGTACGACCGGCTCATGGCTGCCGGCGTCAGCTTCAAGACCCCGCCCACCACCGATCCGTTCGGGACCAGCGCCGTGTTCGACGACGGCTGCGGCAACTACGTCCAGATCCACCAGGACTGACGGGCCGGGATGCAACAGAAGCCTGTCCGCGCATCCGGACGTTCAAGGTCCTGACGGGCGAACAAGCTTCTGAGGCGCGACTGCGGCCTACTCGGCCTGGGCGCGGTCCATCTTCGCCTGCTTTTTGGCGGCCTCTTCCTTGACCCGCTGGGCTTCGGCGCGGACGGCAGCGTGCGTAGCGCGTTCGGTGACCAGCCACTGTGGCGGGGCCTGCAGCAGCGCGGTGATTTCCGCCGTCGTCAATGCTTCCTCCACGCCGCCGCGCGCCAGGCCGCTGATGGACACGTTCAACTTCTGGGCCACCACGGGGCGGGGGTGCGGGCCGTTGCGGCGCAATGCGGCCAGCCATTCCGGCGGGTTGGCCTGGAGTTCGGCGAACTCGTCGCGGGTGATGGTTGAATCCTGGAACTCCTGCGGCGTGGCCGGGAGGTAGATGCCAAGTTTCTTGGCAACAGTGGCCGGCTTCATGGACTGGGAGTTTGCAGAGGTCATGCTTCAAGGGTATCCGGGCGGCGGGTACTGTGAAGACGTGCCAGCCGACGATACCCCCACGCCCGACGCCCCCGCTGCCCCGGAAGAGGCGGCCCCGCGGGTGCTGCGCATCGCCTACGTGGCCGGGGTAACGCCGGGCAAATGGATCCGACGGTGGGAAGAGCGGATGCCGCACATCCCCCTTCAAGCGTTTATGGTCGACGGCGGTGTCCAGCTTGGGCCGCTGCAGGACGGCAGCGCGGACATGGGCTTTGTCCGCCTTCCCATCGAGCGGGAGGGCCTCAGTGTGATCCCGCTGTACGAGGAGCAGCCGGTGGTGGTGGCCCCGAAGGGCCATGAGATTTCGGTGTTCGATGAAGTGCCGCTTGCCGACCTCGCGGAGGAATCGTTCCTGGATGCCGCCGCACTGGGCGGAGCGGAGGCCGCCCTCCAGGTGGTTGCCGCCGGCGCCGGCCTGGTGATCCTCCCCATGGCGGTGGCCCGCCATTTCAACGTCAAGGACACTGTGGCGCGCCGCCTGACGGGGGCAGAGGGAACAGAAATTGCACTCGCCTGGCCTACCGAGGCCACGGACGAAGTGCTGGAGGAATTCATCGGCATCGTCCGCGGACGCACTGCCCAGAGTTCGCGGCAGCCCTCTGCCCAGCCGGCCAAGGTGAAAAAGGAGCCCAAGCCGGACCGCCGCGGCACCGGCGCGAAGAAGGCGCCCAAAGTGGCGCAGCGCTATGCGCCCAATCCGGACAAAGGCCGCGGGCGGGGATCCCGGAAGAAAGGCAAACGCTAGCCGGGGTTTGACGGGCCCGGTTTAGCCGCCGGGCAGCAACGAAGCCGGCCCGCAGATGCGGTCCGGCTTCGTTGTGTTGTCCTGCCCAGCCACGCGGGTTAGGTGTTTTGGACGTTGTCTTTGGCGTCGGTGGCGCGGTCTTTGACGTCGGTGGCGGCTTGTTGGCCTTCGGTTTTGACGTTTTGGGCGGCGTCGGTGGCGGTGGCCTTGACGTTTTCCATGGCTTCCTGGGCGGGTTCCTTGAGGTCTTGGGCGACGGTTTTGGCGGCGTCGGTGACCTGGGTTGCCAGGGGCTGGGCTGCGGTTTTGAGTTGGTCCGCGGCTTCGCGTTCTTTCTGGCTTGCCGGGATCAGGGAGGAGACCAGCAGCCCGGCGCCGAAGGCGATGAGTCCTGCGGCCAGGGGGTTGCCGGCGGTTTTGGCTTTGACCTGGTCCGGGGCGGCGCTGACGGTGTGGCCGGCGTCGGAGAGTTTGGCCGAGACCGTGTCTCCTGCCTGGTGGAGGCTGTCGCCGGCTGAGTGCATGGCGTTGGTGGTGTGCTCGGCGCCGGTGGAGGTTGTGTCGTGGACTTTGGTGGTGGCGGTGTCTGCGGCTCCCATGATTTTCTCCTTCACCCCGGTCACGGCATCGCGGACTTTGTCGGTTTGGCGGTGGACGATGTTGGACGGGGTGACTTTGTCGGCCACGGCGTCCACGTTGGTGCCCAGGCGTGCCCGGGTGGCTTCGATGTCTGCTCGGATGACGTCGGGGTTTTCGCTCATCGGTTTACCTCACCTGGTTTTAGGGTTGGGGGAATTTCTGAGAGGGTTTCCCCTGTCTGGGGCAGTCCCTTGATCTGCTTGAGTTCCTTGCGGCCTACCGAGGCCAGGACCGCGGCGATGATCGCCCAGATCACGGCGACGATCAGCGCGGCCCAGCCCAGGGCCATGACGGCGCCCAGGGCCCACATCAGGGCCAGGGAGAGGAAGAGCAGGACGAAGTGTCCGCCCACGCCGGCGCCGGCGAGCATGCCTGCGCCCTTCCCGGCCCGGGAGGTGGATTGTTTGAGTTCGGCCTTGGCCAGCTCCACTTCCTGGCGCATCAGGGTGGACAGGTCCCGGGTCACATCACCAAACAGTTCACCCAGGGACGCGTTGTCCGCTTTCACATGCGCCGCACTGGGCGGCGGCTCAGGAATCTGGCTACTCATCACAGACCACCCGTTCCGTGGCGGCCGGTGCCGGAGGTGCCTTCGCCGCCGAAGGTTTCTTCACCGGTGTACACGCCGTTTTCGGCCCGGTAGGGGTCGTCCTCGAACCGAAGAGGGGATTCCTCTGCGGTACCCGAGGGCAAGGTGGTGGTGGAAACAGGGGCGCCGCCCACTACCGGCTCGTCGAAGAGGTCATCGGTGCCGGCGGCGTACACGGTCTCCTGGTGCAGCGGCGCTACCGGCGGCGATTGCACGGCCCGGTGCTGGCCGCTGCCCTGAGTCGAGCCTGCCTGGGCCTGTCCCTGGGATTCCGGGGCTCCTGCGGTAAGGCCGCGGGTGAGGCGCCCGGCCAGTACGCCTGCGCCGGCAGCGAGGAGCAGGAAGGTGCCGGGGCGGTTGCGGGCGAAACGTGAGACCTCGTTCAGGAGGTCACCGGGCTCGCGGTTCTCCAGCCAGGACGCCACCGTGGAGGTGCGCTCGGCCGCCTGCCGGACAAGGTCGCTGGCCACGCCCTGCTGGTCCGGGGCGCTGGCCATGCTGTGCAGCTGGCTGGAAATGTTGCGCATGCCTTCGGCAGCCTTCTGCTGCTGCGTGCCGGCCTGGCTGGTCAACCCGGACTTGGCCTGGTGCAGCAGGTCCTGCGCGTTGGCCTTCGCCTCATGTGCCACGTTCGCGGCCTCACCCTTGGCAGTTTCGGCTACTCCCTGCGCGGCAGATGCGGCGTGCCCGGCCACGTTGGAAGCCTCTTCCTTGGCTGCCTGCGTCTTTGAGGTATCGCCCGAGTCTGCAGAATAGGAGGCCTGCCCGGGAGCTACCTCTGTTGCACCGTACGGATCGGTGGTGGCCGGGTCGGCGCCGGTGTGGGGGGTCTGGGGCCATTGGTTCTCTGTCATCTTCGCTCTCTTTCAGAAAGGGTTAGCTGGCGATCAAGAACCAGCAGTGCTGGCGACTTAGTAAGCAAGGTTACTAATTAGATACTAAGCACACTTCCCATTTCGATTGCAAGGGGTAGTGCATGCGTTTTCGTGTTGGGGAGTGGTAGGCGCGGATGTTGCCGGGTTGCCGGATAGTAAGCCTACTTGCGAATATGTTGCTAAGCATGCTTATTGTAGGGGTGTAGCGACGCAGGGTGACCAGCACTTCGCCAACTACAGGAAGGCCGCGGCCGATGACCAGCAATCTCGATCCGGACGCCCGGAGCAGCTACCGCCTGATCACTTTGGCGGCCCGGCTGATCCAGCGGCGGCAGGACGATGCACTGGCCCCCCTTGGCCTCACCCGTGCGGCAGTTATTGCATTGGAAGGTTTGACGGGGGGACCACTGAACCAGGAACAGCTCGCAGACGCGATCAGGGTGCAGAGCCAGACGCTGGGGCGGGTCCTTACGCGCCTCGAAGCTACGGGACTCATCACAAGGACCCGTCATGCCTCCGACCGCCGGCAGTTGAAGGTTGAGCTGACGGAGGCCGGTGTTGCGGCTGTTGAAGCGGCGCGGCAGGCCGAGGTCAATGCCTACCCGGATGATCCGGACATCGAATGGAAGGTGCTCCGGGATGAACTGACGAAGTTTGTCCGTGCAGTGCCGCTCAGCCGGGACGCCGGGGTTGTCCCGTTTGCCCCACCGGAACACCGGTCCGGACACCGACCCCAGACCGGGCGGGCAGCGGGCATGCGGGGCTGGGAACAGCCACGCCAGAACTGAGCTGTCCCGAAGTTCTTGACTGAATGAAAAGCAGTGGCCGGCCCCAACGGGCCGGCCACTGCTTTTCTTTAACCTTTGTCTTCCGGTTCCTCCTCCAGCAGGCCCCGCTGCGCAAGGTCTGCGGCATCGGCCGCCTCCGGTGGCAATGGATCCGTCGCCGGCGGAACGTCGCTGGGGGCATAATCAGCCAGCCCCGCCGCCACCCGCTCCTGTTCCGCGGCCTTCTGGTAATCGTCATCGTCAACGTCTTCCGGCATCTTGCCGTGGCCCGTACGGGTGGGAGTGGGAAGCGCGTCCTCCTCCGGGACCATTACGCTGTCGAGGACATCATCCGGGTTTTCATCTGCAGTGCTCATGGTGCACCTTCCAATTGATGGTTCGGCGAAAAAATCAGCAGGGATTTACGACGACGGGACGTCCGGACCCGAGGACCAGCGCAGCAGTGCCGCTACATGGACGCCCTCAGGCAGGACGGGCCCCGGGACCAGGAGGACGCGCGCGTCAGTCAGCGCGGCGGCCCGAAGCAGCGCCGCCGGGGCGGGAACTTTGCCCAGGATTTCCGCGCCCAGGGCCTCCTCCTTGGCCGTGGCGATCCACGGTTCCGCGGCCAAGGCCAGCATGGTCCGTTCGGACAGGGCGGCGTCATCCAGGATCAGGGTGTCCACCTGCGCCTGCTGCAGGGCATGCACCACCGCCCCCACCCCGTGGGCGGCTTCCGGGTTGGCCTGTCCTTCCCGGACCGCCAGCCTGTCCATCACGTTCTGCTGTTCCTCAGCCCACACCTCGGAAACGTGCTGGTTGACCTGGTCCTCCAGGTTGGCGCTGTCCGCACCTCCGGTATGAGTGTGGGAATCCACCTCGGACACAAGGGCCTGGCTGGCCTCGGACAGGTTGTCCTTGACCAGGCCGCGGGCCCGGATATCGCCGGCGAGGACGATGAGCCGTGCACCGCTTGCCCGGGCCACCCTGTCAATTTCGCCTGCCACTTCATCCGCGTTGCGGCGCCAAACGTCCTCGGTGTGGTGCTGGAACCGCAGTTCCGACCAGCCGCCGCCGTGGAACTTGTGGATGTTCTCGGATTCGCCTTCCACTTCCCGCACGCTGCTGGGGGCGCCGGCACCCGCCCGGTACAACCGGATCTCGCCGTGTTCCCGGCTGACTTCGGCCACAACATACGGCAGCTCTTCCGGCCGGTGCTTGACCAGGGGCAGCAGGTCGGGGACGGGCTCCATAGCCACCCGTTCGGGAAGGACGAGGTCTCCGGGAAGTACCTCGTTGACCTCGACTTTCCCGCTGTGGACCAGGACGAACCTCGAGACGGGGGCGGGCAGTCCTGCTGCCGGCTGGAGTGCCTGCTCCATTGCCGCAATATCAGCTGCTGCTGCCCCCTGTGCCTCCAGCTGGGCCTGGGCGTTCCCGGGCCTGACGTCGCCGGCTTCCAGGGAGTCCACCGTTCCGGTTCCGGCAGGCACATAGGCCGTGCACCAAGGGCCGGGGCGACGGTACAGGTCGGCGTACTTCTGCAGGCTGGTGGTCACTGTTCCCCCTCCTCTGTGGTGAGGGGAGTGGAAGAGGCATTGCCGCGTTCTGCCATGACGATCTCCTTCGCGAGCGATTTAGTATCACTGGCTTACTAGTTCGTCACTTCACCGTAGCACCAACGGGCGGGCTGCTGAAGGGCCCTGCGGCCCCTTCCAGCTCAGGCGTGGCAGGCGTCCTTCAGGGCCCGCACGGAGTCCTCCGGCACCTGGTCCCCGGCCTCGGCGATCCGGTCCAACGGCGTCGTTATTTCCGTTGGGACACCTGCCGTCCGCGCTGCCGACACCAGGCCAGCCAAGGCCTGCCGGTCCGAAGGGCTGACCAGGCCGTCTTCGACCAGGGTGCAAATCTGCCGGTTGACTTCCTGGGCTGCGCTGGAGGCGGCCTTGGACGCGGCCTCGCTGGCCGCGCTGCCCGCCGCCTCCCCGACGGCACCGCACCCGGTCAGCAGCAACAGCGCGGTGGACAGGGCGGCGGAGGTGGTGGCGTGGCGAAAGGTCATGCCTCCACCGTACGGGGGGCTGCAGGCCGGCGGCTACCGGCGGGCCGGGACGCCCAGGATGCTGTCCAGCAGCCCGTTCCGGAACTTGCCCTCGGGATCGTGCCCTGCCGCGAAGGAACGGAAGTCGGCGAAGCGCGGGTACAGCTTTTCCCAATCGTGCCCGCCGGGCGTGAACAGCTTGCCCCAGTGCGGCCGGGCCCCAAAGGGCCGCAGGGCTTCCTCCAGGACCGGAAGGAACGCCTCAACCTCTGGCTGCATGGGCTTCCAGGTGAAGTGCAGCGCCACGCTTTGCTGCCGGTAGAACGGGCTGAGCCAGAATTCGTCGGCGGCGCCGGTGCGTACTTCCGAGACGAAAAGCAAGGGCGAAAGCTGTCCAGCCAGCCCTCGGACTGCCTGGAGGGCGGCGGGGGCGTGCTCCAAGGGAAGGATGAATTCGCTTTGGAGTTCATCTCCGTTGCTGGGAGTGAATTCGTGCCGGAAGTGCGGCAGCCGGTCCAGCCACAGCCCGGGTTCGTCCAGTTGCGCCGTGCAGTTCTCCGCGGACATGTCCGGCAGGGGATGCCGCGGCCGCAGGGCGGCGGTTGCCCCGAACAGGCTGGGAAGCGCCGGCTCCTCATCCAGCGCCTTGAGCCAGACCTGGTTGACGGTGTTACCGGCGTAGTCGGTGAACAGGCTCACGCTGTAGGCGGCGGAGACGATGGCGTTGAAGTCCGCAAGGGCGTTGTCCCAGGGCAGGTCCTCCAGGACGCGCTGCCGCATCCGGAAACTGGGGCGCACTGCAAGCTCCAGGCCGGTGACAATGCCCAAGGCCCCGATGCCCACCACACTGGCCTGGAACTCATCCCCGTCCGCCCTGGTCAGCGTGACCTGCTCACCGGAGGCGCGGATCAGGTCGATGGACTCCACGGCGCCGGCCAGTGAAGGGTTATTCACCCCGGAGCCGTGTGTTCCTGTCTGCACCGCGCCTGCCACCGAGATGTGCGGCAGCGAGGCGAGGTTGTGGATGGCAACGCCGGACTTCTCGAGGGTCCGGCAGAGCGCCCCGTAGCTCACCCCGCCGCTCACGCGCACCGTGCCACGGTTGGATTCCAGCTCCACCTGCTGTGGCAGCGCATCGAGGAGCACATGGACCCCGTCCGTGTCGCCCACCCGGTTGAACGAGTGCCGGGACCCCAGGGCCTTGACGCGCGGCGATTCAGCCACGATGGCGGCCAGCTCCGCTACGGATTCCGGCCGGCGGACATCCGCGGAGGAGTATTCAAGGTTTCCTGCCCAGTTCTTCATCGAGTGGCTTTCGGTTGGCATCGGTTTCCTCCCACTGTCAGCGCTAACATTCCGGGCTGTCAAGGCGCTTCCGCTGGCTGGGCGGGACCGGGAGGGCGGCAGCCGGAGGTGGCGGCGACGGGATCCAATGGTCGGGCCGTTTGAGCCCGGCGGGGAGGCGTGTGGACAGGCTGCCGCGGGCTGCGGCGATTTGTGCCTGGGTGAGGAAGAGCGCTTGGCCGAGGTCGGCGTCGTCGAGCCTTGCATCACGCAGGTCGGCTCCCAAAAGGTCCACCGCCGTCAGGTCCGCACCCCGGAGGTCGGCAGCGATCAGGCATGCGCCGCGAAGATCGGCACCGCACAGCACGGACCCGCGCAGGTTCGCTCCGGCCAGGTCGGCGCCCGGTGCCAGGTCGTTGCGTTGTGGGCCGTCGGCCAAGTACCCGGCGCGGACCTCCTCGCTGACCCACCGCAGCGCTTCGCCCACCTGCAGGTGAAGGCTTCCGACGTCGGCAGTGAGGACCGTCCCAAGGTCGCCTTCCGCCACCTCCCGGACCTTTGCCTGGAGATGGCGCACCTCGTCGGCGGCGTCCGGACTGTACGCAACCGCCTCTGCCTGCGCCAGGTGCCACAGCATTTCGTGCAGCTGGCGCAGGACCCTGAAGGCGGCGAACATGTCCGGCGCTGAACCCGGGTTGTCCCGCCAGCTGGTGCCGTGGAACAGCCGCTGGCTGACGGCCTGCCCCGCACCGAAGCAGTCGAACACCGTGCAGCCGGCAAAGCCGCGCGGCCGGAGCCTGTCATGGATGGTGCAGGAAAAGTCCGCGGCCAGGTTGGGGCAGGGGGTGGCCGGCGGCTTGTCGATGGCGAAGTCCGCCGAGCGGGTGAAGCCGAACGCCGTGCAGCACAGGGCAAAGCATTGTGCGCAGTCGGGCCGGAGGGCAGCCTGGTTGGCAAGGGGCCGTGCCATCCGCCCAGACTACCCACTGCGGCTGGTTTGGGTCAGTCCCCTTTTCGTGCAGGCGTGGTGCGGGGCGGCGGAACCCGTCGGCGGCCCGTGGCTTCGAACGCTGCTGCCAGGCGGAGGAGTTCCGCGTCGCTGTAGGCCTTGCCCGCGAAGGTGAGGCCCACCGGCATCGCGATGTCCGCCGCGAGGCCCATGGGCACGGTGACCGTGGGAATGCCAAGGTGCCGGGGGACCAGGTTTCCGTTGGCCACCCACACGCCGTTACGCCAGGCGATGTCCGCCGAGCGTTCGTTAGTGTCGGCATCCGCCGGGGCAACGTCGGCGGCCGCCGGGAACACCACGGCGTCCAGTCCCAGCCGGTCCATCCACTCCTCCAGGTCCACGCGGCGGGTTTCCTCGAGTCCCGCCAGGCCTTCGGGCAGGTGCGGGATGTCGGCGAGGACAGGAATGCCGTGCTCCCGGATCCAGGCAGGATAGTCCGCGATGTCGTCATCGAACCCGTCATAGCGGTCCGGCAGTGCACCGTGGGGAGCGGGGAAGATGGCGGAACCGTCGACGTCGGCGAGGCTGTTTAGCTGTGGGTCGCCGTTGGCAGCCAGGAAGTCATTCCATGCCCAGGCCGACAGGTCCACAATCTCGTGCCGCAGATACTCCGGGGACACCAGGCCGCGGGTGCCGATGGTAGGCGCGCCCGGACGGTCACCTTCGTAATTGGACACCACCGGGAAGTCCACCTCCACCACTTCGGCGCCGGCGGCTTCCAGGTCGCGGCGGGCCGCAGCCCACAGTTCCAGGATGGACGCGCGCGTTTCGATCCGCTGGCCGGTGGGGCCACCGATGCCAGGCGCCTCCGCCGTCCCGGCATCAGGGTCGGCATTCATGTACATCCGGGGAATGCCCAGCCGTTTACCCGCGAGGACAGCCGCGGCGGCAGTCGCGTCCGGGACGGCGAGGTCAACGTACGACGGCGGGCGGACGGCGGATGCCCTGGGCACCTCGATCCAGGGCTGGACGCGCCAGAAATCACCGCGGGTCTGGGGGTCGTCCGCCACCACCACGTCCAGGACTTCCAGCAGGTCCGCCATGGTCCGCGCGTGCGGAACCACCACGTCCATGGTGGGGACCAGAGGCCAGTTGCCCCGGACGGAGATGACACCGCGCGAGGGTGTGTAGGCGCAGAGGGCATTGTTGGAGGCCGGCGCCCGGCCCGAGGACCAGGTTTCCTCGGCCAGGCCAAAGGCAGCGAAGCTGGCCGCGGTTGCAGTTCCGGAACCGTTGGACGATCCCGAAGCGAAAGCGGCCGTGAGGAAGCTGGCGTTGTAGGGACTCTCAGCCCGTCCATATACCCCGCGCTGCATACCTCCGTTGGCCATGGGCGGCATGTTGGTCAGCCCGATCAGGATGGCACCACCGGCCCGCAGGCGCTCGATGGAGAAGGCATCGCGCTGCGCCACCAGGTCCTTGAAGGCCGGCGAGCCGGCAGCAACGGTAAGGCCTTTGGCCTGGTAGCTGTCTTTTGCGGTGTAGGGGATGCCGTCCAGCGGGCCAAGGGTGAACCCGGCAGCGCGGCGCCGGTCCGATGCCTGGGCCTCCGCAATGGCGTCCGGGTTCAGGACAACCAGGGCATTCAGGCATATACCCGACGAGTCATACTTCTCGATGCGCTCCAGGTAGAGGCGGACAAGCTCCTCGCTGGTTACCTCACACGCATTGAGGACAGCCCTGAGTCGGCTGATACCGGCTTCCACCACATCAAACTTTGCCGCCGCCTCCGGCTTCCGCGTCTGCTCCGCCGTTTTCATGCCGCACCGCCTTCCCGCGGGGCCGGCTGCTGCTGCGTGATGCAGTGGATGCCGCCGCCAAAGGCGAAGATGTCCCGTGCGTCCACCAGTTCAACGGTGCGCCCGGGATACGCGCGTTCCAGGATGCCGGCAGCGATGGTGTCATTGGGGTCATCGAAACCGCAGAGCACCACAACGTCATTCGCCACGTAGTGGTTGATGTAGGACCAGTCCACCCAACCCTCATCGTCCTTGGGCGTGGTTGGGGCGGGGACGTCGATGATGCGCAGCGGCCGGCCCAGGGCGTCCACTTGGCCGGCCAGGACAGCCTTCAGCTGCAGGTACACCGCGTGGTCCGGATGCGCAGGGTCATCCTGGCGGTGCAGCAGGATGGTGCCGGGGCCGGCGAAGGCGGCCACGATGTCCACGTGGCCCCGGGTGCCGAATTCGTCGTAGTCCCGGGTGAGCCCGCGCGGCAGCCAGATGGCCTTGGTGGTGCCCAGGGCCGCATGGATTTCCGCCTCGACTGATTCCTTCGTGGCGCCGGGGTTGCGGGCCGGATCGAGCTGCACTGTCTCGGTCAGCAGCACTGTCCCTTCGCCGTCCACATGGAAGCCGCCGCCCTCATTGACCAGGGCTGACGGACGGACCGGTGCGTCCACTCCTGCCGCTACTGCGCGTGCCACCGTCTGGTCCTTTCCCCAGGCGGCCCAGTCCTGGGCGCCCCAGCCGTTGAAGACCCAGTCGACCGCGGCCAGTGAGCCGTCGGCGGCATGGACGAACGTGGGGCCGCTGTCCCGCAGCCAGGCGTCGTCCAGCGGCACCTCCACCACGTCGATGCCGCTGCCGAGCCATTCCCGGGCAGCGGTGGCGTCCCGTGGATCTGCGACAACTGTGACGGGTTCGTAGCGCGCAATGGTGCGGGCCACCTTGGTCCAGGCCGCCCGTGCCCTGTCCAGGGTGGAGCTTCCAACGGCGCCAAAGGTGTCATTGGGCGGCGGGAAGGCCATCCAGGTGCGCTGGTGCGCCTCCCACTCTGCGGGCATGTGGGTGGTGGTGCCGATTGAAGCGTGGTCAGGGGCGGCGTTGCCCTTGATTGCGGTCGAATAAATGAATGCCATTCATTTATTATGAAGACGGCGTTGTCCGCGCGCAAGAGTATTTCAGGCTTCGTCCACATCCGTACGGTCAACAGCCGCCAGAATGGCCCTGGCCAGTTCCTTTGGCTTGGTGAACTGCGGCCAGTGCCCGGTAGGCAGGTCGATGTACTCTACGTCCCGGACCCTGGACAGCTCTGCGACGAAGGGGTGGCCGGCGGCGATCCACTCCCGGAGCATGGCGGACGGAAATTCGCAGGTGATCACGGTGGCGGGCACGTCGTAGCGCCGCTCGTCATGCAGCTGCTGCTTGCCGTAGGCCACGCCGCGGGGCTCCGGTACTGCGCGGACCCGGAATGCCTGGCGAAGGCCGTCGTCGAGGTCAACCAGGTCGGCGTCGTCGAAATCCTCCCAGCGCGGCAAGGGCACGTCGTCCCCGACAGCCCGCAACTCGTCGTTGATCACGCCGCCTTCACCCAGGGGTCCGCTGTCCACATAGATGGCCCGCTCCACCTTCTGCGGCCTGGCGTCCACGGCTCCATGGATGATGGCACCGCCGCCGGAGTGCCCCACCAAGACCACCTTGCCGGGCAGGCCGTCCAGGACCTGCACCACCGCATCGATGTGGTCCTGCAGGTTGATGCCCGACCGGCTGGCGTCCACCGCCTCCTTTCCGGGAAGGGTGAGGGAATGGGTTCGGTGTCCTGCCGCTTCCAGCGCTGGCACCACCGCCTCCCACGACGAAGCATCCAACCAGAATCCGGGTACCAGGATGATGTCCATGACCGAACCCTACTCCCCACCCCCGACCCGGAGTACGGGCATTCCTACCGCTTCCGCTTCCGGTCCTTCCCTACGTTGCGGTTGCCGCGTTCAGAGGCCTCGCGCTCCGCCCAGCGCTGCGACTTCCCCGCCGTCACCACCTTTTGGTGCCACTCGCGGTGGTACGCGCGCTGGGCCGCGACGTCGGACCGCCGTGCCAGTGCTGCCAGCTCCCGCTGCATTTTCAGGTAGGAGTTCCAGCGGCGCTCGGCGAGGACGCCGCTGTCGATCGCCTCCCGGACCGCACAGCCCGGTTCGTTCCCATGGCCGCAGTCCGCGAACCGGCAGCCGGCGGCCAGTTCCTCCACGTCGCCGAACATCCCGCCCAGGCCTTCCCCGGCATCGAACAATCCGAAGCCGCGCACCCCCGGCGTATCCATCAGCACGGTGCCGTTGGCCAGCGGCACCAGTTCCCGGGAGGTGGTGGTGTGCTTGCCTTTGAAGTCCCCGGACCGCACTTCTCCTGTCTGCTGGACTTCACGGCCCACCAGCGCGTTGATCAGGGTGGACTTGCCGGCGCCGGACGGGCCCAGGAGCACGATGGTGCCGGCGGGCGGGATGCGGGACATCAATTCGTCGATCCCGTCGCCGTTTTCGGCGGACGTGGTGACCACCTCCACGCCCGCCGCCTGCAGGATGACTTTCCCGACGACGTCGTCCGCCACCTGTGCCAGGTCCGCCTTGGTGATGATCACCAGCGGGGTGGCGCCGGAGTCCCAGGCGGCAACGAGGGTGCGTTCGAGCCTGTTGTGCGTGAGCGGCCGGTCCACGGGAACCACGATCCCTACGGTGTCCATGTTCGCGGCCAGGACCTGCTCCTCGGAGGAGTCCTCGAACGCGCGCTTGCGGCTCAGCTCGGAACGCCGGGGGAGGACTGCCAGGATCTGGCGATCGCCGGCACGGTTGCGTCCCGTCCAGACCCAGTCGCCGGTGACCGCCGGGTCGCCGGACAGCGGATACGGCAGGTGGAGCAGCGCGTCCTCGACGGCAACCAGCAGCAGGGTGCGGTCAACGCGGACCACGCGTCCCCGTCCCGTGGCGCCGGGGCAGGGGTGCTGATCGAAGTGGCGGGCGACGGCGGGGGTGTAGCCGTACGCGGTCATGGTGCGGGTGGGTTGGATGGCGCTTGAGGTGTTGTCCGGGGCGTTGCCTGAAGAATTGTGCACGGTGGTTTCCTCGCGAGGGTCCCCGGCGCCGGAACGCTATGGCGGACAGTTGCCGTCAGTCAGGCGTGTGCAGCCGGGAGGATGGGTGATGGAGTCGGTGCGGGGCGCTCAAGGCGCGCGGCAACAGCAGTCATCAAAACCACCTCCCATCCCTCGTGCAAGTTTTCGTCCTCCTGCCGGGACGGCAGGTGGGAACCGGGCCCCACTCTAGTACCCGCCGCCGTCGGGCACTAGGGGCAGGCACAAAAAGGGAGCGGATCCGGCTGCTGATTGAACCGGACCCGCCGCCCCCTTGGAAACCGGACTATACGCTGGTGGCGTCCTGCACCTCGCCCACCAGTTCCTCGATGATGTCCTCGAGGAAGAGCATCCCGGTGGTCCTGCCATCGGCGTCGAACACCCGGGCCACGTGGGCTCCGGTCCGCCGCATCGCCGCCAGTGCATCCTCAAGGTCCGCGCCGGCAAATGCCGACGCCAGGCGTCGGACCCGTTTGGCCGGGACCGGCTGGTGGAATTTCTCCGCCGCAGTGAGGTCCATGACGTCCTTGAGGTGCAGGTAGCCATCGGGCTCCCCGGCACTGTTGGTCAGGATGTAGCGCGAGTAGCCGTGCCCTGCCACGGCCTGCTGGATGTCTGCCGGCGTGGCGGATTCCGGCAGAAGCACCATGTCGGCCATGGTCACCTGGACGTCCGCCACGGTTTTGGCGGTGAATTCGAACGCGTTGGTCAGTGCGCCCGTGGTGTCCGTCAGCATGCCGTCCCGGGTGGACTGCTCCACAATCGTGGCCACCTCGTCCAGGGTGTACGCGCTGGTGGCCTCGTCCTTGGGCTCCACCCGGAAGAGCCGCAGGATGGAGTTGGCTATCCCGTTCAGGGCCCAAATAACGGGCTTGAACACCTTGGCCACCATGACCAGCGGCGGCGCAAGCAGGAGGGCCGCACGGGTAGGCACTGAGAAGGAGATGTTCTTGGGCACCATCTCGCCCACCACCACGTGGAGGAAGGTCACCAGCAGGAGCGCCACGATGAACGCGATGATGCTGATCGCCTCATAGGACAGGGACGTCAGGCCCAGCGGGATCTCCAACAGGTGGTGGATCGCCGGTTCGGAGACGTTCAGGATGACCAGGGAGCAGACGGTGATGCCCAACTGGCTGGTGGCCAGCATGAGCGTGGCGTGTTCCATGGCCCAGAGCGTGGTTTTTGCCGCTTTGCTGCCGGCCTCGGCCTTGGGCTCGATCTGGGAGCGGCGGGCGGAGATGACGGCGAATTCGGCTCCCACGAAGAAGCCGTTGACCACCAGGAGCACCGCCAGCCAGATGATGCCGGGAAGGTATTCACTCATGGGTCAGCTCCTGGGTCAGGTTGTCGATGATCCGATCGTGCGGGCTTCGCGGAGGCTCGCCGGACGCGGCGGGCGTGAAGCGCAGCCGCTCCACGTGCATGCCTGCCACGCGCTCCACGCGGAGGGTGCCGCCGTCGACCTTAACCTCATCGCCCAGTTCGGGCAGGCGGTCCAGGCGGTCAGTGACGAACCCGCCCACGGTGTCGTACTCGTCCCCGTCGGGGACCTCGATTCCGGTGCGGTCCAGCAGTTCGTCCGGCCGCAGTGCGGCGTCGAACGTGATGGACCGGCCTACGCGGACAACGCCGGCGCGCGCCCGGTCGTGCTCATCCTCCAGTTCGCCCACGATCTCTTCCACCAGGTCCTCCAGGGTGACGATCCCGGCGGTGCCGCCATGCTCGTCCGAAACGATGGCCACCTGGAGCCCCTGACGCCGCAGCAGGCCCAGGAGGGTGTCCACGCCCATGGATTCCGGCACCCGCAGCGGCTCGATCATGAGCTCCGCCGCGGCAGTACCGGCCCGTTGGTCCAGAGCCACGGCGAACGCCTGCTTGACGTGCAGGAGGCCCAGGACGTCGTCCCGGTCCCGCCCGATCACGGGAAACCGGGAGTAGCCGGTGGCCGTGGCAAGCGAAACGATGTCCTCTGCGGTGTCGGACAGGCCTACGGCCGCCATCCTGACGCGCGGGGTCATGACATCAGCGGCACTGTACCCGGAGAAGCGGAGCGTGCGGCGCAGCAGGGTGGCATGGTCCAGGTCCAGGACACCTTCGACGGCGGAGCGGCGCACCAGGGAGCTCAGCTCCTCCGCGCTGCGGGCACCGGAAAGCTCTTCCTTGGGCTCAATTCCGAACCCGCGGATGATCCTGTTGGCAGTGTTGTTGAAGAGCAGGATCACGGGCTTGAACACGGCCGTGAAGAGGGCCTGGAATGGCACCACCACCTTGGCCGTAGCCAGCGGCAGGGCCAGGGCGAAGTTCTTGGGGACAAGCTCGCCCACCACCATCGAAAAGACCGTGGCCAGGAAGATTCCGGCAACGGAGCCGACGGCGGGCACCAAGGCTTCGGCCAGCCCCGCGGACTGCAGCGGGCCGCTGAGCATGCGGCTGATGGCCGGTTCGAAGGTGTAGCCGGTCAGCAGCGTGGTCAGGGTGATGCCCAGCTGCGCCCCCGAGAGGTGGGTGGAGGTGATCCGAAGGGCTTTGATGGTGGGACCAAGGCGCTTCTCGCCGCGGGCTTGGCGTGCTTCGAGATCGTGCCGGTCCAGGTTCACCAGCGCGAACTCCGAGGCGACGAAGAAGCCGGTGCCGACGGTCAGGACCAGGCCGATGCCCAGCATGATCCATTCATACATTGGGGCGCCCCTCTCCTGTGGTGGCCGGTGTTCCGGTCAGGTGGCAGAGGGGCCAGGGCATGTGTGAAGGGGGGTCGTCCATATCCGGTTCAACTCCGCGGCTGGCGGAGAAGTTCCGGAGCGCCTCTTACCGGCGCAGCTCCAAGGCCCGCTTCTGCCGCCCGCTGATGGACGAAACGTAGCCGCAATTGGTGCAGGTGATCCGGAACTTCCGGGACACCGTGAGCACCGGGATGAAGAACAAGGTGAACTTTGTGGCTTGTTCCTCAAGGAGGTGGTGGATGAAGGCGCCGCAGTGCGGGCACGTTGCCGTCTTGCCCGGCAGCGCCTTGAGCACGGTCTTGAACCCGAAGAGGAGGAGCATTGCGCGCCTTTCGTTGTCCGAATGGTTAACCTCCCACCCTAGGCGAGTTTGGCTGGTCCACATCCGGGGTAGGGATGCTTTGCGCCATGTGGGTGGTGCGATACTGGCGTGGGCAGCATTAGGGCTTTTGGGGGGACTTCTGGCACATGGTTCTGGATACGGCGACCCTGCGCATCGCTTTTGGCCTGATGGCCCTGGTGCTGGTGGTCCTTTTCTACTTTTCCGCCTACCGGGCGACGCGCTCGCCGTACAGTGCGTGGTGGTGCGGGGCCTTGCTGTTCTTCCTTTCCGGATCCGGCTGCTTCCTGCTGGACGGCACGCCACAGCAGTGGTGGGCCAACCCGCTGGGTAATACACTGCTGGTGCACGGCGGGGTTGCTGTGTGGGCGGGCGCGCGCTCACTGCGGACCGTGCAGCCACCCAAGTGGGCCTTTACCGGCATCCCCCTTGTCACCCTGGTGGCGTCCCTGCTGGACCACCCCGCCACCAACACCTGGTCCGGCGGTCCCGTGTTCCTCGCCGCGATGAGCCTGACCGTCGGACTGGCGTCGCGTGAGCTGTGGCGGCTTGAGCCGGGCTATTCGCGGGTGCGCATCCCCATGGCGGTGGCTGCAGGCGGCCTGTCCGCTTACTATTTCTTCCGCTGGCTGGCGTTCCTGGTGGAGGGCCCGGACGGTCCGGTTTTCGTTACCGTTTTTGGATCGGCCGTGACCACCATGGTGACTATGGTGCTGTTGGTGGTGGTGTCCTTCAGCATGGCCGGGTTGAGCACCGAACAGCAGACCCGCGCCCTGCGGGTGGTTGCAACCCGTGACGACCTCACCGGACTCCTGAACCGCAAGGCCTTCCTGGACCTCGCTGCCGAACAGCTTGCCGACCGCACCATCACCGGGGGCTCCGGCGCGCTGATCCTTGCCGACCTTGACCATTTCAAGGTGGTCAACGATACACACGGCCACGCCGCCGGCGACCTGGCGTTGCAGGCCTTCGCCGACGCCTGCGTTGCCACGGTCCGCTCCACCGACCTGGCCGGCAGGTACGGCGGGGAAGAGTTCGTGATCCTGGTCCCCGGGGCAAGTGCTGAACGGGCCGAGACGATCGCGGAGGAAATCAGCAGTCGCCTGGCAGGTGCTGCAGCGCCGGACGGCATGGAGATGCCCACCGCGAGTTACGGCATTTCAACCTACGACGGCGGGACCTCCGATGTGGACCGCCTCATCGCCGCAGCTGATGAGGCCCTGTACAGGGCCAAGTCATTGGGAAGGAACCGCGCCGCCCGCAGCGATGAGCTGCACTAGCTGCACTGCGGCGGGCGGCGCGGTTCCGGTTCCGGGTGGCTACTTGGACTGGAGGGCGTCTGCCTGCTCGGCGAGGACGGTCAGTGCCACGCTTTCCGGCCGCTCAACAGTGCTCTGGATGCTGACCGTCATGCCGCTGTGCGCTGCCTTGAGGACAGATTCCATGACCTCCAGGGCGTGGTAGGCCAGGGCCCCGCCCGCGCGGGGTTCCTTGCCCTGCGGGGTGGTAGCGAGATCCGCGATGCCGAACCCGCGCCCGGCATCGACGTATCCTGCCGAGGCGGGGAGGGTTTCCCAGTCCTCGGCGCCCAGGGAGAACAGCTGGACGTCGCCGTTGAAGTGGTTGGGGTCCGGGACCACCAGGGAGCCGCGCTCGCCGTGGATCTCGATGTTCGGCGACTTGGACTTCACGGCGTCGAAGCTCATGAAAAGGGTGGAAAGCGCTCCGGAGGCGTGGACCAGGATGCCGGTGACGTGGGAATCGATGGTAACCGGCACCTTTTCACCCTGCCGTGGCCCCGAGCCGATGGTCCGCTCGTTGCGGGTGTGGCTGGCCGCGCCGAGCACCGACACCACGGGGCCCAGCAGCGTGACCAGGGCGGTGACATAGTAGGGACCCATGTCCAGGAGGGGACCGCCGCCCGGCTGGTAGTAGAAGTCCGGGTTGGGGTGCCAGCGTTCGTGGCCCGGGGTCACCATGGTGGCTGATGCCGAGATGGGGGCGCCGATGAGGCCGTCGTCGATGGCTTTGCGGGCGGTCTGGATTCCGGTGCCCAGCACGGTGTCAGGGGCACAGCCGACGACGACGCCTGCCTGGCGTGCCGTGTCCAGCACCTTGCGTGCCTCTTCAGTGGTGGCCGCCAGCGGCTTTTCGCCGTAGACGCTCTTGCCGGCCTCGATCGCCTTCAGTGCGACGTCGGCGTGGGCCGCGGGGATGGTCAGGTTCAGGACCAGGTCGACGTCGTCGGCGGCGAGCAGTTCCTCCACGGAGACGGCGCGGACGCCGTCGTAATCATCCGCTACCGCCTGGGCCCGGGCAGGATCCAGGTCCGCCACGGCTACCAGCCGGACTTGGTCCAGCCGCCGGAAGTTGGTGAGGTATTGGGCGATAATGGCTCCGCAGCCAATGATTCCGACGTTCAACGGCTTGCCCACAGCAGGCCCCTTTCGATGATGGTGCGTACGTTCTGGTCCTGGAGGATTTCCACGCGGTGGCCGGGGGTGGCAACGAAGATCCGGCCCTTGCCCCACTGGCGGGTCCAGATGGCGGGGGAGGTCACTTCGCGGTGCCAGGGGTCCCACTCGCGGACTTTCTGGGTGGTGGTGGCCAGGACATCGATGTAGTCATCTGCGAGGACCCAGTACTGCTCGGTGACCAGTTCGAAGTCCTTGATGCCCGTGGTGATGGGGTGCTCCGCGGCGGCGGGCAGCATGTTGACGGTGTAGGGAACGTAGTTGTCCGACTGTTCGCCGACGCATTCGTCCGGGTGCTTGCCGGGGTGGCAGGCGAACTGCCCGCCGATGAGGTGCAGGTAGTCGGAGGTGTTCCTGTACGAATCGGCGATCCCGCCGTGCCAGCCGGCCAGGCCGGTGCCGTTCTCCACGGCTGCCCGCAGTCCGGCAAATTCGTCCTTTTCGATGGTGCTCATGGTCATGCACTGCACGATCAGGTCCACCCCGGCCATGTATTCGGCGTCGGCGTAGACCTTGGGGGATTCTTCCACCCGGACCTCATAGCCGTTGTCCTTGAGGTAGGGAATGAAGAGTTCGGTGGCCTCGTAGGGCTGGTGGCCGTCCCAGCCGCCGCGGACGACCAGCGCATTCTTGCGATCTGTCATTGAAGTTTCCTTTGTTTGGCTGCCGGCGTGTGCCGGCAAAGCGAGGGGTCAGCGGCTGGCGAAGGCGGCGTCGAAGGCAGCTGCCGGCGGAGCGATCCGGGCCAGTTCCTGGACCATGGCCAGCGCCTGCGGGGCGCCGATAAGGCGGTCCATGCCGGCGTCCTCCCATTCGATGCTGGTGGGACCTTCGTAGCCGATGGCGTTCAGGGTCCGGAAGATCCGGTTCCACTGGACATCCCCGTGCCCTGCTGTGACGAAGTCCCAGCCGCGCCGGGGGTCCGCCCAGGCGAGGTGCGAACCAAGGCGGCCGTTGCGGCCGTCGAGTTGGCGGACGGATTCCTTGACGTGGACGTGGAAGATCTTGTCCGCGAAGTCCTGCAGGAACATCACGGGGTCCAGGTCCTGCCAGATGAAGTGGGAGGGATCGAAGTTCAAGCCGAAGCTCTCGCGGTGCCCGATGGCTTCGAGCGTGCGCTTGGCGGTCCAATAGTCGTAGGCGATTTCGGACGGGTGGACTTCCAGGGCGAACCGGACGCCCTCCTCCTCGAAGACATCGAGGATGGGGTTCCATCGGTCGGCGAAGTCCTGGTAGCCGGCATCGATCATTGTCTGGGAGGCCGGCGGGAACATGGCCACCGCCTTCCAGATGGAGGACCCGGTGAAACCCGTTACGGTCTTCACGCCCAGGCGGGCGGCTGCCCGCGCGGTGTCCTTCATGGCCTCCGCGGCCCGGCGGCGTACCCCTTCGGGCTCGCCGTCGCCCCAGGTCTCCGCGGACAGGATGTCCCGGTGGCGCTCGTCGATGGGGTCGTCGCACACGGCCTGGCCGGTCAGGTGGTTGGCGATGGCGAACACCTTGAGGTTGTTCTTTTCGAGGATGTCCAGGCGGCCCTGGAGGTAGTTGTCGTCCTCGGCGGCCCGGCGTGGGTCAAGATGGTCGCCCCAACAGGCGATCTCCAGGCCGTCGAAGCCCCACTCGCCGGCGAGCCGGGCCACCTCCTCGAAGGGCAGGTCGGCCCACTGGCCGGTGAAAAGCGTGATTGGTCGTGTCATGTGCGTTCCTAGATTGATCGAAGCCGTACTGTGCTCAGACTTTTTGCCACTGGCTGGAATTCGCGGCGCTGGACTCCACGGCGGCCAGCACCCGCTGCACCTGCAGGGCGTCCGCGAACGACGGTTCCGGTTGGCGGCCCTCGCCGATGGACGTGACGAGGTCCACCACCTGGTGGGTGAAGCCGTGCTCGTATCCCAGGCCGTGGCCGGTGGGCCACCAGTTCCCCACATAGGGGTGCTCGGGCTCGGTGACGAAGATCCGGCGGAAGCCTGCGTCGGGGGATTCTGCCGCGTCGTAGAAGGACAGGACGTTCATTTCCTCGAAGTCGAAGGCGAGGGAACCCTTGGTGCCGTTCACCTCCAGCCGCATGGCGTTCTTCCGGCCCAGCGCGTAACGCGTGGCTTCAAAGACGCCGATGGCACCTGCGGATGTGCCGCCGTCGAACTTTGCACTGAAAATGGCCGCATCATCGACGGTGACCGCCCCGCGCGGGGCGTCGCTGCTGAGGTCGCCGTGCCCGCCGAGGCCCACCAGGTCGCCGGCCAGCGGGCGTTCCCGGACGAAGGTCTCCAGCATGGCCGATACCCCGCTGATGTTCAGGCCCGTGACCCACTGGGCGGCGTCGATGCTGTGGGCTCCGATGTCACCCAGGGAGCCCGAGCCTGACTTGCTCTTGTCCAGGCGCCAGGTCATGGGGGCGTTGGCGTCGGAGAGCCAGTCCTGCAGGTACTGGGCCCGGATGTGGCGGATCTCGCCGAGCCTGCCCTGTTCCACGAAACGTTTGGCCAGTGCCAGCGCCGGGGTGCGGCGGTAGCTGAAGCCGCACATGGAGAAGACGCCGTTCTTCGCGGCAGTCTCCGCCGCGAGCGTCATCCGTTCAGCCTCCTCCACGGAGTTGGCCAGCGGCTTCTCGCACAATACGTGCTTGCCGGCCTCAAGGGCGGCGATGGCAATCTCGGCGTGGGTGTTCCCGGGCGTGCAGATGTCGATAAGGTCGATGTCGTCGCGCTCGATCAGTCGGCGCCAGTCAGTCTCAACCGAGTCCCAGCCGAGCTTGTCCGCCGCGGCACGGACGCCGTCGGCATTCCTGCCCGCTACCGCGGTGAGCTGTGGCTGCAGCGGCAGGTCGAAGAACCGGGGTGCGGTTCGCCAGGCGTGGGAGTGGGCTGCACCCATGAAGGCGTAACCCACCATGCCGACCCGCAGGGTCTTGGCGGTGGTCATGTCGAAAGTCCTTTCTTAAGGCCCGGGCGTTACTTGCTGAAGCCGGCGGTCAGGCCTGCCAGCAGCTGGCGCCGGCCGATGACGTACAGCACCAGGATGGGCAGGGTGCTGAGCACCACCGAAGCGAGAACGGCAGGGATGTTGACGCTGAATTCACCCTGGAACGTCCACAGGCCCAGGGGCAGGACGCGCAGGCTGGGGCTCTGGGTGAGGACCAGCGGAAGCAGGAACCCGTTCCAGACATGCAGCCCGTTGTAGATGGCAACCGTCACGATGGCCGGCCGGGTCAGGGGAAGGGCCAGCCGCCACATGGTCTGCCACTCGCTGCAGCCGTCCAGCCGCATCGACTCGAACAGTTCGTTCGGGACATCGCGGATGAAGTTGGACAGGATCAGCACCGTCAGCGGGATGGCGAAGGCAATGGACGGCAGCATCAGCGCCAGCAGGCTGTCATAGAGGTTCAGCCGGATGATCATCAGGTAGATGGGGATGATGGTGGCCTGCAGCGGGATGGCCAGCCCCATCAGGAACATGCCGTTGACCAGCTTGAGGAACCTGCCGGCGCCGCGGACGATGGCAAACGATGCCATGAACGAGATCAGCACCGTGGGAATCACGGAACCGAGCGTGACGATCGCGCTGTTCAGGAAATACTGGGCGAAATCCGCCTCAAGGACAGACTGGTAGTTCTCGAACGTGGGCTCGGTGGGCAGGGACAGCGGATTCTGGCCGAAGTAGCCGGCCTGGGTCTTGAGGCTGGTGACCACCACATAGTAGACCGGCAGGATGATGACGGCCAGCCAGATCCAGCCGCCGAGGCCGCCGGGGATGTTCAGTCGCCGGAGCCTTGTGCCGAGTCCCCGGTTGGCGGCCGCGGAGCCACCAAGCGATCCGGTGCGGGCCTCCTGGGTATTGCTTTTCAGGACGGTACTCACCCTACAAACCTTCCAATTGGCTGCCCTGCTTGTCCTTGCCTCCAAGGCGCTGGAGGAACAAGGCGAGTGCAAGGCCGATGATGACGAGAATGACGGCGATGACGCTGGCAGGGCCCATCAGGTTGGCCCGGAAGCCCCGGAGGTACATGTCCAGGGCCAGGATCCGGGTGGAGTTTCCCGGTCCACCGCCGGTAAGGACGAAGATCAGGTCGAAGTAGGTCAGCGAACCCACCACCATCAGGGTGGAGGAGGTGATGATCGTGTACTTCAACTGCGGAAGGGTGATGTGGAAGAACTGCTTGATGGTCCCGGCCCCGTCGATCTGGGCCGCCTCGTACAGGGACTTCGGGATCTGCCGCACGCCGCCTTGGTAGATGAGCGTGTGGAACGGCACGAACTGCCAGGCGATGACGAAGATGACCAGGCCGAGTGCCAGGTGCGGGACACCCAGCCAGTCCTGGGCAAGGAACGGCAGGCCCAGGCCGGTTGCCAGGCCGAAGTTGGGGTCCAGCAGGGCCTTGAAGGCGATGGCGACGGCGGCGGATGACAGCAGCAGGGGCAGGAAGTACAGCACCGCCAGGACTGCCCGGTACCGCTGGCTTCCCGCGGTGAAGACGCCGAGCAGGAGGCTGATGGGTGTCTGGACCAGCCAGGAGACGATCATGATCAGGAAGGTCAGGCCCAGGGCGTTGTACAGCCCCGGATCTGCCAGCACGGAGAACCAGTTGTCCAGTCCCGCCGCCCCGATGGCACCAATGCCGTCCCAGCTGGTGAAGCTGAGGATGAGTACACCCGCCAGCGGGATGACGGCGAACACCAGGAAGAAGAACAGTGCAGGGATGGTCAGCCACGCCAGCGCGGCCTTGCGCTGTTCGGTCTGCTTGGAATTCCTGACGCCGACGTTGGGCCCCGGGGCGGTGGAGACGGCGTTACTCATTTCCCGAGGGTGCCGTTCATGTTCTCGGCGAACTGCTGCGGCGTGATCGACTTCAGGAACAGCTGGTCGATGTTGTTCAGCAGGGCCTCGGCGGCGGTGGGGCTCAGTGCCTGGTCCCAGGACTGCTGGAAGCTGGGGGCGTTCTTTGCGAGGTCGTAGACGAAGTTGAGGAAGTCCTTGTCCGGGGACGTGTTCAGCTTGCTTTCGATGCCGTTGACGATGGGGACGGAGCCGGAGTTGATGTAGGCGTCGATCATGGTATCGGTCATGATGCCGTCCTTGAGGAACTTCTTGGCGGACTCCTTTTCCTTGTCGCTGGCCTTGGCGGAGATGGACTGGTAGTTGGCCGGGTTGCCGACGCCGTTCTTGGGGTCGCCCTTGCCGCCGGGAAGGGTGGGGAACTGGACGAAGCCCAGCTTGCCGTCCTGGACGAAGTTCTTACCGTCTTTCTTCATCGGACCGTAGGTCCAGGAACCGTGCAGCATCATGGCAGCCTTGCCGGTGTAGAGCAGGGCCTGGTCTGCGTTCGAGTCGGCTGTGATGGAGGAGAAGCCCTTGATGAAGCCGTCAGCGGAAACCAGTTCCTGGATCTTGGTGCCGGTCTCGATGACTGCGGGGTCCATCCAGGCATTGGGCTTGCCTTCAAAGATTGCCTTGAACACGTCGGGTCCGCCGATGCGGTCCAACAGGTATTCGAGCCACATCATGGAGGTCCAGCGTGACTGGCCGCCCAGGGAGAAGGGTGCCACCCCCATGCCGTTGAAAGTCTTGACCAGCGACATGACGTCGTCCCAGGTCTTGGGCGGCTGGACGCCGGCCTTCTGGAAGAGTTCCTTGTTGTAGAACAGGACGATCGGACCGACATACATATTGGGCAGGGCATAGATCTTGCCGTTGACCGTGGCGGCGCTGAAGGTGGACGGGAAGAACTTCTTCTTCAAGTCCGGTTCGGAATCCAGCCAGCTGGTGAGGTCTTCAACCTGGTTTGCCTCGGCGTAGGTCTTCAGCGTGCCGCCGCCCCAGTTGTAGATGATGGTGGGCGCCTGGTTGGCGCCGATGGCGGTCTTGATCTTGGTCTTGTAGGCGTCGTTCTGGAAGAACGTGATCGCGATTTTGTTGTCCGGGTTTGCCTGGTTGAAGGCATCGACAGCCTTCTGCATGTTGGTCTGGTTCGGCTCGCCGGACAGGAACCACATGCTGGCGCCGCCATTGCCGCTGGAGGCACCCGGACCTGACGTGCCGCAGGCAGAGGTTGCGGCAACGGCAAAGGGAGTAAGGGCAGCGAGGGCGAGGAAAGAGCGCCGTGAGGTCTGGGGTTGCTTCATTGCTTCTCCATTGTGAATTTTGCTGTCGAGGTACGGGGCGTCAGCTCCGACGATCGTTCGAAACATTTCGAACGGTGATATAAGTCACGCTGTAAACTAAAGCGCCAATCATCCGCCTCGTCAAGGGATCGTAGAGGATCTTTTTGAGGAATCCGCGGGATTTGACCAAACCTTGACGGCGCAGGGGCCTCTTCTCCAGAATGAATGCACTTCCCATCTTCGAAAGATTGCGAACCCATGACGACCAAATTGCCCGAGCGGACGAAGCCAACGCTCGCAACCGTGGCCAGGCAGGCGGGGGTATCGGCACCGACTGTCTCCAAGGTGGTGAACGGCCGTGACGACGTGGCCCCCGAGACCAGGGCGCGGATCCTTGCGGTGCTGGAGCAGGCGGGTTACCAGTCGCCCGTGCAGCGCAGGGCCGCGGCCGACAGTGCGACAGTCGTCGAAGTGGTCATCGATGTGCTCGACTCTGCCTACACCATCCAGGTGCTGAACGGCATCCTCCAGTTCGCCGCGGGGGCCGACGTCGAAATCCTGGTTAGCGTGACCGGCCAGTCCACGCCTGGCCGGCAGACCCCGGAACGCCGCGCCCAGCGCATGCTTGAAGAGGGCAGGGCCGGGATGATCGTGGTGACTTCGGCCTTCAGCGAGGCACAACTGCATGCGTTCCGCCGCCGCCAAATCCCGGTTGTGGTGATCGACCCGCTCAACCCGCCCTCCGCGGACGTGGTCAGCGTTGGCGCGACCAACTGGGCAGGCGGCAAAGCGGCCACCGAACATCTGCTGAGTCTGGGGCACCGACGCATCGCCTACATCGGCGGGATTGAAGGGGCCGAATGCAACCAGGCCAGGCTGCACGGATACATGGCTGCCCTGATGGCGCAAGGCATTGAGGTGGATCGCCGGTACATCGTGTCCGGCGGCCATTTCCGGACAGAGGGCGGGGTCAAGGGATTCCAGGAGCTCCTGAAGCTGGACCGCCTCCCCACGGCCATCTTCGCCGGCAGCGACTCGATTGCCTTGGGCGTCCTCAGTGAGGCGCGGCATCACGGGATCAGGGTTCCGGAGGACATCAGCCTCATCGGTTTCGACGGGACCAACCAGGGCGAGCAGTCAGTTCCTTCATTGAGTTCGGTGGCCCAGCCCCTTGAAGAGATGGGCAGGGCCGCGCTGAGGTCACTCCTGCGCCAGGCCCAAGGCGAGATCCTGGATTCCCACCGCGTGGAGTTGGCCACCCAGGTGATCGTCCGAGAATCCACCGCCCCGCCCGCTCCCTGAGCGGGCCGCCCGCCCCCAGTGGCCCTGCGCAACTATCGAAAGACACCGCCGCATGAAGATCACCAACCTCGACACCGTCGTCGTCGACTTTTACCGCACCAACCTCATCTTTGTCCGGTTGAGCACCGATGAAGGCCTTACCGGAATAGCGGAAGCCACCCTCGAAGGCCAGGAGCACGCAGTCCGCGGCGCCGTAGCGGTCCTTGCAGACTATGTGCGCGGCAAGGATCCCACCCGGATTGCCCAGACCATCTATGAGGCGAACCGCGACGCCTACTGGCGGGGAGGTCCCGTCTCGACAACCGCCCTGAGCGCCCTGGAAATGGCCATGTGGGATGTCTCCGCACGCTCATTGGGCGTCCCCGTCCACCGGATGCTGGGCGGGCAGGTCCGTGACAGGGTCCGCGCGTACGCCAACGGCTGGTTTTCCGGGGCCAAAACGCCTGAGGAATTCGCCAAGGCCGCCGTCCACACAGTTGCCCAGGGCTTCCGGGGGCTCAAGTGGGATCCCTTCGAAGCTGCAGATCTTCTTCTGGCGCCCGGCGACCTGCGGCGCATGCTCGAACCCGTTGCCGCTGTCCGGGAGGCGGTGGGTGATGACGTTGAGCTGTTCATCGAAGGGCATGGGCGCTTTGACGTCCCCACGGCCATCCGCGTGGCGCGGGAAATCGAGCAGTTCCAGCCCGTGTTCTTCGA
The DNA here is from genome assembly GCF_030323865.1 of Pseudarthrobacter defluvii. Classification (NCBI taxonomy): domain Bacteria; kingdom Bacillati; phylum Actinomycetota; class Actinomycetes; order Micrococcales; family Micrococcaceae; genus Pseudarthrobacter; species Pseudarthrobacter defluvii. Next base: position 66,018 of record NZ_CP066362.1, read on the forward strand.
AGAGCCCTGCCCGCCGGACGGTATCGACGCGCTCATCGAGGTACGCGGCAAATCGCCCGTCCCCATCGCGGCCGGCGAGCGGTGGATGGGACGGAATACCTTCGTTCCCGCCCTTGGGCGCAATGCAGTGGACTTCATCCAGCCTGACGTCACCCATGCCGGGGGCCTCCTGGAGCTCTCGTTCATTTCCACGCTGGCGGCAGCCCACTACGTTCCCTTCGCGCCGCACAATCCGAGCGGACCCCTCAGCACCGCCGCGACTCTGCAGCTCGGTGCGGCGCTGCCCAATTTCCGCTACCTGGAGATCATGGCAACGGACGTGCCGTGGCGCAGCGAGATCTCCAATGAGCGCCTCCGGCTGACGGAAGAGGGGGACGTCCTGATCCCGGAAGGCGTGGGCCTGGGCATCGAACTGGACTTGGACGCCATCGCCGAGCACCCCTTCACGCCGCATCCCATGCGGATCTTCAGCGATGTGGTGGCAGATATCCGGCCGCCGGACGCCCGGTCCTATTTCAACCTGGAGTCAGCCGCAGTCAGCTGAGCTTCGCTGCCAGATCTTTACGTGCCGGGTCGGCCCCTGCCCGGCATGGCCCCACCGACCCCCGCCGCACCAGGGTGGCCGTGAACTGAGCCGGAGCGGCAGGCGGCAAGCCCTCCATCTGCCGGATCAGGGCTTTGGCTGCGGCGACGCCCATGTTGTAGACCGGCTGGGCGATGACGGTCAGGGGAGGGGTTGTCAGCCTTGTCCACGGGAAATCGTCGTACATCAGGAATGAAACATCCGCCGGGATGGACAGGCCCAGTTCCTGGATGGCCTCCACCACGCTGAGTGCGATCAGGCCGTCGGAGGCTACTACTGCAGTGGCGCGGTCCGGGCCGCGGAGCACTCCGCGGGTAATGCTGCGAATCGAGTCCTCGTCGCCTGCATTCAGGCGGACCAGGTCCTCCGGAAAATCCAGGCCGGACTCAAGGAAAGCCTCCCGCATGCCCGCGATACGGTCGGCGATCTGGGAGGACTCAAGCGTCATCCCCGGCGTATAGGGAGCATCGGTGGTCAGCGTGGAAATGAAGGCGATCCGCCGGTGCCCCGCATCGAGCAGGTACTGCGTGGCCTCCCTCGAAATCCTTGCCATGTCCACGGCCATGGTTTCCACCGGCATGTCCCCGGCCGTGCGGTCGATGAAGACCATGGGCCGTCCGGACCGGTGCACCTCCTGGAGATGTCCGGTTTCAACCGATGAGGCAGGAGCAACAATCAGGCCGTCCACGCGCTTGTCCAGCAGGACCCGGACTGCGTCCACTTCCGCGGCCCGGTCCTCATCGGTATTGACCAGGATGACGTTGTAGCCGGCCTTTTTTGCGGTGTCCGTGATTCCCCGCGTGGCCAGGCCAAAGTGCGGGTTTTCGATATCACCCACCACCACGCCAATGGTGTGTGACTTCCCCGTGTTCATGCTGCGGGCAAGCTCATTGGGCCGGTAGGAAAGCGCCTCTGCAGCAGCCAGGACTCGCTCGCGGACGTCGTCGCTGACGGCTCCGTAGTTGCCCAGTGCCCGCGCGGCCTGGGCCTTGGAAACCTGGGCAGCCTTGGCGACGTCGGCAACCGTTACGTCCCGCCGTCGTGCTCCTTCGCCGTTCATCTTCACCTTTCGAAAGGGTTGTTGACGCCCCTTGTGACTTCGGCTACATTTCTATCCATCGATGTGAGTCCGGTCTCAATCCTAGGGTGTGAGACCGGACTCAACAAGTGCATCGGCGACTTTCTTCGGCGGCCCTGACAGCACCGCCTCCCTCCCAACGATTGGACAACGCTGTGAAGAAAAAGAATCTCCGCCCGGCCGGAATTGCCGCCGCCGCACTCGCTGCGGTGCTGGCGCTCTCCGGCTGCAGCTCCACCTCCGCCGCCTCCACCACGGAGAACAACCCCTACGGCCTGATCCAGCCCGGCACCATCCGCGTGGCCAGCCTGGGCGACTCCAAGCCCTACACCTTCGCCGACGCCTCCGGTAACTTCACCGGCTTCGACGTGGAACTGTTCAAGGATGTGGCCCACCGGGCCGGTGTGGACAACGTGGTCTTCACCGGTCAGGACTTCTCCGGCCTCCTTGCGGCGGTGGCCAACGGGCAGTTCGACGCCGGCGTGGCAGCGATCGGCATCACGGACAAGCGCAAGGAAACCGTTGATTTCTCCGACGGCTACCTGGCCGGCTACCTGACGGTGATCACCACCAAGACCTCCGGCATCACGGGCGTGGATGGCCTGTCCGGCAAGCGGTTGGGTGTAGTGCAGGGAACGCTGCAGGAGGCCTATGCGGTGAAGAACTTCACCTCAGCGAGCCTGGTGCGGTTCCCGGACAACAACACCGCCATCGCGGCGGTGAACAGCGGCACCGTGGACGCGCACTTCCTGGACTACGAGGCAGCGAAGGCCTACGAGGCGCAGCACGGCCTGGTCAGCGCCGCGGACATCCCGTCCTTCGACGCCCCGGCCGGGTTCGCCGTGGCCAAGGGCAAGACGGCGTTCAAGGAAGCCCTGAACAAGGGGCTGCACGCCGCGATGGAAGACGGGACCTGGAAGAAGCTCTACCAGAAGTGGTTCCCGGGCTCGCCGATGCCTGAGCAGTACCTGCCCAAGGCCGAACAGGGCGCCTCCGCCTCCGCCTCGCCGGCGCCGAGCAAGTAAGCACCTAAGCGCCGGAGCCAGTAAGGCTTCGGGCGCATCGCCGGGCGGGCTGCACCCGCAGCCCGCCCGGCACCTTCACCCAATCAACGTCTGAGAGCAATCATGGACTGGTTCAACACCATCATCCGTACATTCTTCGACTTCGGCGCTATGGCCGAGGTCCTGCCCCAACTGCTGGCGGTCGGCCTGCTGAACACGCTGATCATTTCCATCTCGGCCACCGTCCTTGGCACGGTCCTGGGAATGGTGGTGGCCGTCATGGGCATCTCACCGTCCAAGTGGCTCCGGGTCCCGGCCCGGACCTACACGGACCTGTTCCGCGGCCTGCCGGCCATCCTGACCATCCTGCTGATCGGCCAAGGTTTCGCCCGCCTCAGCCAGTCGATCTTCGGCCCGTCCCCCTACCCGCTGGGCATCATCGCGCTGAGCCTGATCGCCAGCGCCTACATCGGGGAAATCTTCCGCGCCGGGATCCTCAGCGTCGACAAGGGCCAGGGCGAGGCCTGCCGGGCCCTGGGCATGAGCTACGCCAGGTCCATGGCCCTGGTGGTGATCCCGCAGGGCGTCCGCAGGGTCCTGCCGGCCCTGGTGAACCAGTTCATCGCGATCGTCAAAGACTCCTCGCTGGTCTACTTCCTGGGCCTGCTGGTTTCCGAACGCGAACTCTTCCGCGTGGGCCAGGACGCCGCCGTGCTCTCCGGCAACCTCTCACCCCTGGTCGCCGCGGGCGTGTTCTACCTGGTGATCACCGTCCCGCTGACGCACCTGGTCAACCACTTCGACAACAAATTCCGCACCGGCCGCCGCCGCCCCGCCGCACCCACCAGCGGGCTGAAGGAAGTCAAGGAACTCGCCTCGGCCTCGCCGCTGACCACCGGGAGCAACACATGAACACCCCCACCCCCACCAAAAACACCACCGGACAGGAAGCCCCGGCGTTCCACGGCTCGTCCCTGGAACTGCGCAACCTGACCATGGCCTACGGCGAGATTGAGGTCCTGCGCAACGTCAGCCTGACCGTGGCCCCGGGCACCACCACCTGCATCATTGGGCCTTCAGGCTCCGGCAAGTCAACCCTGCTGCGCGGCATCAACCGGCTGCACGAACCCAAAACCGGGGACGTGCTCCTGGCCGGGGACAGCATCCTGGGGACCAACCCGGACACCCTGCGCACCCGCATTGGCATGGTCTTCCAGCACTTCAACCTCTTCCCGGACCACACCGCGGAGGAAAACGTCGCCCTGGCACTCTGGGCCGTCAAGGGCATGCCCAAAGCCCAGGCCATGGCCAAGGCCCGCCAACGCCTGGCCGAGGTGGGCCTCGCCGAACGCGCCGACCACCGCCCCCGCGACCTCTCCGGCGGCCAGCAGCAGCGCGTCGCCATCGCCCGCGCCCTGGCCATGGAACCCGAAGTCATGCTCTTCGACGAAGCCACCAGCGCCCTGGACCCCGAACTCGTCAAAGGCGTCCTGAACCTCATGGCAGGCCTGGGCAGGCGCGGCATGACCATGCTCGTGGTCACCCACGAAATGGGCTTCGCCCGCAAAGTCGCCGACCAGGTGGTCTTCATGGACGAAGGCGAAGTCGTCGAAGCAGGAACCCCCACCCAACTCTTCGATAACCCGCGCAGCGAACGCCTCCAACGCTTCCTCTCCGAGGTGCTCTGATGGGTATTGTTGCAGCGGCACCCATCCGCACCGCCGTCGTCGGGTTTGGGATCTCCGGCAAGGTGTTCCACACCCCGCTGATTGCGGCCAACCCGGATTACTCGCTCGACGTGATCGTCACGGCCCACCCGGAACGTGCGGCCGAGGCGGCGCGCCTGTACCGCCAGGCACGGATCATGGCCACGCCGGAGGAGCTGTTCGCCAACGCGGCCGATCTGGACCTTGTCATCCTGGGCACCCCGCCGCACACCCACTTTGAGCTGGCAGCGACGGCGATCGCCCACGGCCTGCACGTGGTGGTGGACAAGCCTTTCGTGCCCACGTCCGCCCTGGGTGCGGAGCTGGTCAGCAGGGCGGACGACGGCGGGGTGCGGCTTACGGTGTTCCAGAACCGCCGGTGGGATGCCGACTTCCTGACCCTCCGGAAGGTCCTGGCGTCGGGTGCCTTGGGCCAGGTCAGCAGCTTCGAGTCACGGTTCGAATGGTGGCGGCCCGAAGGGTTCGGGAACTGGCGGGACACGGTGTCCCTCGCCGAAGGCGGCGGGATCCTGCATGACCTGGGTGCCCACCTGATCGATCAGGCCATCCAGTTGTTCGGCCCCGTGGAACGGAGCTATGGCGAGACGGCCAACCGCGGACTCCATCCGGACGCGGCAGACACCGAGGCCTTCGTGTCACTGCTGCATGCCTCCGGCGTCCGCTCACGGCTGTGGATGAACGGCATGGCTGCCCAGGCCGGCGCCCGCTTCCACATCCTCGGTTCAAAAGCCGGCTACACCAAGTGGGGACTGGACGGCCAGGAACCCGCCCTCGCGGCCGGGATGCCGCCGTCGGACCCCGCCTATGGCCTCGACCCCCAGGAGTCATGGGGGCTCCTGGGGGTCGACGGAGCAACATCTCCCGTGCCTGCCGAACGCGGCAGCTACCCGGAGTTCTACGTGCAGTTGGCCGCGGCTCTCCGCGGGAACGGCCGTCTGCCCGTCGATCCCGCCGGCCCGCTCGAAGTACTGAAAGTCATTGAGGGCATCCACGCCCTGGCCTGACTGCCCGCACTCTTTTCCGTTGACGCACCGTCCGCGTCCCTCATAACCACGAATTCCACAGAAAGGGACATCAATGTCCTCTGCTCCAGCTTCCAAGCGTGTCGCGATCCTCGGCGGCGGCATCCTGGGCGTTTCCACCGCCGTGCACCTGCTCCGCGAAGGCGCCTCCGTAATCCTGCTGACCGAGCGGGGCCTGGCCAGCGAAGCCAGCGGCCGCTCGCTGTCCTGGCTCAACTCCGCGGGCGAACGGTCCACCCCGTACCACCAGCTGCGGGTTGCCGGCGTGGACCGCTACCGCACCCTCTTCGCCTCGGACCCCAAGCGGGAGTGGCTCCAGTTCGGCGGCGGCCTCATGTGGAACGCAGCCGGCCAGGCGGAGGCCACGGAGGCGCGGCACGCCCACGAGAAGTCCATTGGCTACGATTCCAGGCTGCTTGCCCCGGAAGAGATCGCGTCAGCTACCCCTGGCATCGATTCCGGCGCCGTGCCGGACAATGCCATCTTCAACCCCGGCGAAGGCTGGGTGAGCCTGCCGGACCTGATCGACTTCCTGATGGAGGAGTTCCACGCCCGCGGCGGCGAACTGGTCCTGAACGCCGGCAAGGCCTCCGTCATGGTGGAGGGCGGCCGGACCACCGGCGTCGAGACCGCGGCGGGCGGGACATACCCGGCCGACTCCGTCCTGGTGGCTTGTGGCGCTGCGACACCCGCCGTCGTCGAACCCCTGGGTGCGCACATCCCCAATGGTTCGCCGGTGTCCATGCTGGTGGTGACCAAGCAGGTGCAGCACGAGGTCACCGCCGTGATGAACACCCCCCGCGCCGCCCTGCGGCCCAACCCGGGCGGCACGTTCGCCCTGGACCACGACTGGTACGAGGAGCACATCACCGAGCACGCGGACGGCTCCTTCACCATCCCCGATGACGTGGTGCAGGAACTGGCCGATGAGGCCTCCAAGCTGGTGGCCGGCAATCCGGAACTCAAACCGGCCTCCTGGAAGATGGGCTACAAGCCGATCCCGGGCGACGGCGAACCGGTGCTGGGCGAACTGGGCCAGGTACCGGGCTGCTTCGTTGCCTTCACGCACTCCGGAGCCACTTTGGGCCTCATTGCCGGCGAGCTCCTTGCCGGGGAGATCCTGACCGGGAAGAAGCACCCCATGCTGGCAACGTTCCGGCCGGCGCGCTTCTCCTAGGACACGCGGATAGAAGATGCGGGGCTGCATACTGCAGCCCCGCATCTTTGCGTCTGCTGGAAGTCAGGAGCCCAAGTGCCCCGTAAGGCGCCGGTGGAAGCCCGTGCTGCGTTCATCGAGGCCCTCGATTGCCACCGCTGCGCCGTGGTCCGCGTACTTCGTCTCGATGGAATCGAGCGCCGCGACGGTTGAGGCGTCCCAGATCTGGGCGCGGGTGAGGTCAATGGTCACCGAGGCCGGATCGTCCGCGTAGGCGAACTGCTCCACCAGGTCATTGCTGCTTCCGAAAAACAGTGGCCCCACCACGTCGTAGCGGACGGTTTCGCCGTCCTCCGCAAGGTGCCGCTCAACGGTGATGACGTGGGCCACCCGGCGCGCGAACAGCACCATCGCCAGGATGACGCCCACCAGCACGCCGAAGGCCAAGTTCCCGGTGAGGACCACGACGGCGACGGTGGCTGCCATGACCAGCGTTTCCGGTACGGGCATCCGCTTCAGGGTGGACGGCTTGACGCTGTGCCAGTCGACGGTGGTCACGGCAACCACCATCATTACCGCGGCGAGGGCCACCATGGGGATCTGGCCCATGATCGAGCTGAGCCCCGTCACCAGTGCCAGCAGGAACAGCCCGGCCACGAATGTCGAAATCCTGGTGCGGGCCTGGCCGGTCTTCACGTTTAGGACGGTCTGGCCGATCATGGCGCAGCCGGCGATGCCCCCATAGAAGCCGGCAAGGATATTCGAGACGCCCAGGGCCCAGGATTCGCGGCCCTTGTGCGAGGGGGAGTCCGTGATGTCATCCACCAGCTTTGCGGTGAGGAGGGTTTCCATGAGGCCCACGAACGCAACGCTCAGTGCCGTGGGCAGCACCAACTGGAAAGTCTCAACGTTCACGGGGAACAGGAAGGGGGTGATTCCGGGCAGCTTGCCCGCGAGCGGTCCTTCGTCCGCGACGTTGGGAACGGTGAGTCCGGCGATGATGGCGATGGCGGTGACGACGACGATGGCCACCAGCGGTGACGGTACCACCTTGGTGAACCGCGGCAGGATGAAGATGATCGCAAACGTCAGGGCCAACAGGACGTAGGCGAGCCAGGGAACGTTGAGGACATGGGGCACCTGCGCCATGAAGATCAGCACGCCCAGCGCGTTGACGAACCCGATCATCACCGACCGCGGAATGAACCGCATCAGTCGTGCCAGCCCCGCCAGGCCAAAGACCACCTGGATCACGCCGGCAAGGAGCACCGTGGGCAGGACGTATTCGACGCCGTGCTGATGGACCAGCGGGGCGATCACCAGGGCCACGGAACCGGCCGCGGCAGTCACCACGCCGGGGCGTCCGCCCACGATCGACATGGCCAGGGCCAGCACGATGGAAGCGACAAGGCTCACCATGGGATCGACGCCGGCCACGATCGAGAAAGAGATGACTTCCGGTACGAGTGCGAGGGTGGTGACCATTCCGGCCAAGACCTCGCGGCTGAGCTGCCGGGGGGAGCGCAGGGCGGTGAGGACGGTGATCGGTTGCCGAAGGGGGCGGGTGCGGTCAGCGACGGCCAAGGAGCGGCTCCAGGAGACTTGGCTCCCTCTTGGGAGAGCGGTATGAAACGTTCTGCGCGCCACGGTGCGCACGGGTCCAGCCCGGCCATGAAAGACAATGGGGGTGGAGAAAGTATGCGCCGGTGACTGCCGGCTGCGTATGCAACACTACCCTAACGTGAGGGTTGGGGCGGATTGGTGACGTGATGGTGAAAGAAATGACCGCCGAAGAAGTGGTGGCGACAATGCACATTGGCGAACTGGCGGACCGCTCGCAGATGTCCCTCCGGACCATCCGCCATTACGACGAGGTGGGCCTGCTCAAACCCTCCGGCCGCACCGAAGGCGGATTCCGCCTTTACACCGAACGCGACTTCACGCGGCTGATGCTGATCCGCAGGATGAAACCGCTCGGGTTCACGCTCGAAGCCATGGCAGGACTTCTTAGGGTTATCGACGCCTTGGAGGCCGCCAAACCAGGCCAGGATGTTGCGGGCATCCGGGAGGAGCTGAACGGCTTTATCGAAGAGGCGGCGCGGCGCCGGGCGAAACTGGAGGAGCAACTGGGCATGGCCGATGAATTCCTGGCACTGCTGCGCGCCCGCTAGGTTTCCCGCCAGCCGTTGCCAAACTGTGGCGTTCCCGCCGGCCGCGGCCCGGTGCAGCAGTAAGTACGGCTGATAAAATAACCGGGTTGCAGGGCGGCCTTGTGAAGCTGGGGCGAGCAGTGCCGTAACAAGGTAGGGGACCACACAATCATGACGGCAGGCGGGTCGCACCTCCGGACATCGGAAAGCAGGCCGGGCACATCGGCCGGCGCCTCCGTGCCTGCCAAAGGCCGTGCCTACCTGGCAACCCTCGAAGGTTTCATCGGCGCCCTCATGATGTTCGTCGGCTCCATCGGAACGGGCTGGATCGCCAATGGTTCCCCCATGATCCGCCAGCCCGTGGTGATCGCGCTCCGCACCGAAGGCTGGGGCGTGGCGGTGTCCACGGTGCTGCTGACGGCCGGGGCCATGCTGCTGATGCGCTCGTGGCTGCGCCTGGGCCAGCGGCTGGGGGACTGGGGGCAGTCGTCCCTGCGCTCCGTGGTGGCTGCCATCTCCGCCTGGTCCCTTCCCCTGCTGTTCTGCGTTCCGGTCTTTTCCCGCGACGTCTATGCATACACCGGGCAAGGCCGGCTGGTGATGGAAGGCCAGAACCCGTACGAGGTGGGCATTTCCACGCTCAACAACTGGTTCGCCCTGGGCGCCGATCCCGCCTGGGCAGAAAACCGGACCCCCTACGGCCCCTACTTCCTGTGGCTGGCGCGGGCGGTGGTGGGACTGACCGGAGCCCAGCCTGACGCGTCCGTCCTGCTCTTCCGCCTGCTGGCCGGCGTCGGCGTGCTGCTGTGCGTCATCTACGTTCCCAAACTGGCCGAACTGCACGGCATTAACGGTGCGCGCGCCCTCTGGATCTCCGTGGCCAACCCGCTGTTCCTGATCAGTTTCATTGCCAGCGCCCACAATGACGCCCTGATGGTGGGCCTAGCCGTCGCGGGCGTGTATTTCGCCGCCACCCGACGCTACCTGCTGGGCATCCTGCTCGTCACAGCTTCCATCGGAATCAAGCCGATCACCGTGCTGCTGCTGCCGTTCATTGGCCTCATGTGGGCGGGCCCGTCCGCCACCTGGCCGCGCAAATTCCTGATGTGGGCTGCGACGGCGGGCATCAGCTTCGGCGTCCTGGTCCTCAGCGGTATCCCGTTCAATCTGGGCATCGGGTGGACCTGGGCCATCATGGATCCCACCCCCGGCTACACCGGCTACTCGCCGTCGGGCTTCCTGGGCCAACAGGTGGAGATGCTCGCCAACGCGCTGGGACTGCCCGGCGGAACCCTGGCCACCTGGCTGCGGACCGCCATGAAGTGGGCGGCCATCGCGCTGGTCCTGCTGCTCATGTTCCGTGGCGACTACTCGCGGGCGGTGCGCCGGATGGCGTTGGCGTTCACCGCCGTCGTCATGCTCTCGCCCATCATCCAGCCCTGGTACATCCTGTGGTTCCTGCCGTTCCTGGCCGTCACAGGGATCCGGGACGACTGGCAGATCCGGTCGCTGTACGTGGGCGTGACGTTCTTCGTGGTGTTCGGCGCCCAGGATCAGCTTTCGGTCTGGTCCTTCGTGGAACTGCCCATCGGCGCGTCATCCCTGGCGTTCTTCACGGCCCTGGCCTTCACGTTCTACCTGCTGGTCCTGGACGTCCACACGCGCAAGCTGCTCATCGAAGGCAGGCCGCTGGACCTGGCCCGGCGCGGCTGGGAGTGGGCATTGGAACGCCGGGCAGCACGCCAGGCTGCCGCGGCGGACGCCAAGGCCCCTGCCGCCGTCGAACGCCGCGAAACCCCTTAGGCCCCCGCCGGAACCGTTGCTGCAGCCTTCCGGCCCAGCTCTGCCGTGCGCTTCACGGACCACCACAGCAGCACCACCAGGAGCACGTTGCGGGTGGTGAGGATGGCCGCCATGACCGGGTGGGCGTGGATGAGCGGTGTGTAGAACAGCGGGTAGATCACGAACGTGGTGATGGCGATGCCCATGAGCAGGGCCGCGGGGACTTTCCAGCGCTCCCAGTCGTGCGTGAGCCCGGCGATGATCACCGGGGCCAGCCAGATGATGAACTGCGGCGAGCCCACCTTGTTGAACACGATGAACGCGGTGACCATCATGAGCGAGCCTTCGAGGAACAGTTCCTCACGTTCGGCGCCGCGGCTCATGGCGCGCACCAGCAGGATGGCTGCGATGACGGCCGCGAGGATCAGCAGCGGCTGCATCAGGAATGCGGCGGTACTGGCGCCCGGGCCGTAGACCTCGGTGGAGTTGATGGCCGTGTTGTCCGCCATCCTGGAGCCGGCGATGTGGAACACGCTCAGCCAGACCCAGGGTGTGGAGAACGTTGCTTCGAGCTGCATGCCGCGCTCGCCCTGGTTCAGGAGGAAGTCCATGATGTGCGGCAGGCCGCCGGTCAGCCAGGTGCCCAGGCCCACGACGGCGGTGACGGCAGCACCTGCCAGCACCACCTGGACGCGCTTGTGGCTGGCGATGACGATGGGCACCAGCACGGCTGCCGGCCACACTTTGATCCACGTGGCAATGCTGAGTAGCACGCCTGCCACCACGGGCCGTTCGGCCGCGTAGAGCAGGGCGATCAGCACGATCGGCGCGGTGATGCCTTCCACCCGGGCGAAGCTCAGGTAGCCCATGAAGACCGTGAAGAACAGCCACCACCACGCCGGCGCGATGCCCGTCACCTTCCGGGGCCCGCGGGTGAGGTAGAGCAGGCCGACGGCGTTGAGCGCTGTGATGATCAGGAACCAGACCAACAGGTAGAGGCTGGGTCCCGCGATGTTGGCCAGGAAGATGGGGATCTGCGCCAGCACCGGGTAGACCCAGGGGCTGATCTTGCCGGTCAGGTCCGCCGGGTTGTACCCGGCGGTGGCCCACTGGCGGTACTGCTCGGTGTCGCTGAAGGTATCGCCGTTCAGGAAGAAGGACGCCATCCAGCCCAGGAAGTAGAAATGGACGACGGCGAAGCCCCACCAGACGCTGGACGGACGGGCGAACCATTCCACCACTTTTGCCGGGAGCAGTTTGGTGCGGACGGTCACCAGGCGGTCAAAGAACCTCGTGGAAATCTTAGGTCTCCTTGAGCGCAGGGGAGGGCACGGCGGTCTTCTTGCCGAGCGAGTACAGGCGACGGACGCTCCACAGGAACAGGACCACCAACAGGACGTTGCGGATGGTCAGCACCAGCGCCATCCAGGGGTTGTTGTGGCTGAGGGCGTCGTAGAAGAGGGGGTAGATGAAATACGTGGCCACAGCAATGGCGATCAGCATCAGGGCCGGGACGCGCCACTCCCGCCAGCTGTGCGCAAGGCCGACGGCAACGGCGGGGCCCAGCCACACCATGAACTGGGGCGAGCCCACCTTGTTGAACACCACGAAGGCGGTGGCCAGGGTGAGCGCGCCGGCCAGGAGCAGTTCGGTGCGGTCCACACCGCCGGCCACCTTATGCTGCTTGCCGTTGTGCAGGGCCCAGAAGGTCAGCCCGGCCACCAGCACGGCGGCCAGGACCAGGAGTGGCTGCATCAGGACCGACATGATGGCGGTGCCCGGGCCGTCCACCTGCATCGAGTTGATGTCCGTGTTCATGTACATGCGGGAGCCGCCCACGTTCAGGACGGAAAGCCAGAGCCAGGGGGTGGTGAAGGTGGCCTCGAGCTGCATTCCGCGGTCGCCCTGCTGCGTGAGGAAGTTCAGCAGCTTGGGAACGCTGCCCAGCACAGCGGCCAGCGCCACGACGCCGGCCGTCACCGAGATCCCTGCCAGCACCACCAGCAGGCGGTTCTTCACGACGGCGAAGAGGGCCAGCATGATGGCCGCCGGCCAGACCTTCACCCAGGTGCCTATGGCCAGAAGGATCGAGGCGATGAACGGGCGGTTGACGCCGTAGGCCAAGGCCACCAGGACCAGTGGGGCGGTGAGGCCGTCCACCCGGGCGAATCCGAGCCAGCCCATCAGGAACGTGAAGGCGAGCCACCACCAGCCCGCGGGGATGGCGCCGGTGTTGCGGCCACGGGCGGTGAGTTTCAGCAACGCCAAGCCGTTGAGGATGGTGGTCATGAGGACCCACAGGAAGAAGAAGGGTGCCGGTCCCGCCATGCCCGCGATGGCCATGGGGATCAGCGCAAGGATGGGGTAGACCCAGGGGCTGGGGCCGCCGCGGAGGTTGGCGTCATTGAAGCCAGCCATGGCCCAGTCGCGGTAGATGAAGGTGTCGCTGAACGCCTCGCCGCGCAGGGAGAGCGAGGCGGCGAAGACCAGGAAGACCAGGTGCACCACGATGAAGCCGACCAGCAGGCCGCGCCCGGTATTCAGCCAGCTCCGTGCCGGGGTGGGGAGGATGACGTTGCGGATCCTGGTCAGATTGCCGAAGAGAGCGTCGGTGGAAATGGCGGAATCCTTGTCAGGTCGTTGCACAGTCAGCGGTCGCGCAAAATGGCTCGGGTCAGGCCGCGGGGCGGGGTGTCAGGAGGCAGATGGAAGCCGCGAAAAGCAGTTCCCACTCCTGTCCAACTCTAATTGACGGTGCCCTGCGGCCAGTAATTGTCAGGACAAAGCAAGACGCGCAGGCTGCTGACCTGCGTCATTTATCTAAAGTTGCTGGCCCTTATCTGCTCGGGCACCATAGTGCGAGGTACGAAAGTGCCCACCGCCTATGCAGCCAGGGGGAGCGCTGGGCGGCGCCTGCCCCCGGCCCCGAAAGACATAAGGCAACACCATGAACTTCCCCCTGACCCTTACCGTGTCCGACCGCCAAAGCATGGACCGCGAACTCGACGCCGCCGTCGCAGCCGCAAAGGCCCACGCGCTGAACGGCAAGCGCCACGGCATCCTGGTGACCCGCCACGGCGTGGACAGGTTCACAGTGGACCTCAGCGACGCCGTTCCCTTCGGACTCACCCGCGAGCACCAGGCCTGGTAAGGCCCGCGCGGCAAGCGCCGCTGGCGAGGATTCCCGCCAGCTGGCCCTGGGCGTGGTAGTTACCCCCCGCCGTGCCTTGGACGGACGCCGGCTGTGCCGCCGTCGTCCGCTTTTGACCGCCCGCGCCTAGCTGCCTGCGCCGTCCCCGTCGCCGGCCACGCGGTTGCTGTGCTGCTGCAGCCGGTCGATGTGCTTTGACGCCTCAGCTTTGCTCAGGTCCGCGGGCAGTTCCTCCCCGGCCTCGCGTGCCAGCGTGTCGAGGTAGCTGCGCTGTGCCGCCGTCATGGGTTCGTCCCCGGTCACCCAGTCTTCCGGGTCCCTGTTGAGGCCTGCATTGGGTTCCGGTTCCGGGCTGCCGATTGTTTCCTGGTTGCTCATGGGTACGAGTCTAGGTGTGGGCACCGACAATCCACAGGAACCCCTGTTGCATAAGTCCCTGAATACTGGAGACGTTGAGTTGGTAGGGAACGCCAAACCTGGACCAGGAGGATGACTCAATGGATACGAAACTGAAAGTGGCTGTGCTGGGGACCGGAATCATGGGGGCGGCCATGGCCCGGAACCTCCTGGGTGCCGGTCATGAGGTCTCAGTGTGGAACCGGGATGCGGCGAAAACCGAACCGCTGGCTGCGGACGGCGCAAAGCGGGCCGCCAACCCCGCTGAAGCAGTGGCCGACGCCGATGTGGTCCTGACCATGCTGTATGACGCCGCCGCCGTGGAGCAGGTCATGCGCTCCGCGGCACGGGGCCTTAAGCCCGGTACCGCCTGGGTCCAGTCCACCACGGTGGGCATGCGCGATGTCCCCGTCTTGGCTGGCCTGGCTGCCGAGCTTGGCCTGGACCTGGTGGAGGCCCCCGTCTCCGGTACACGGGCTCCTGCCGAAGCCGGCCAGCTGCTGGTGCTCGCCGCCGGCCCTGAAGCGGTGCGCCAGCGCGTGGCACCGGTCCTTGACGCCATCGGCGCACGCACCATCTGGACCGGTGAAGATTCCTCGCAGGGATCGGCGGCCCGCCTTAAGCTCGTGGTCAACAGCTGGGTCATCGCCGCCTCCAACGCCGCCGGGGAAGTGGTTGCGCTCGCCGAAGCCCTGGGCGTCGATCCGCAGCAGTTCCTTGGCGTGATCGAAGGCGGCGGCCTGGACCTTCCCTACCTGCGGACCAAGATGGGCCTCATCACTGACGACGGGCTGGAGCCTGCCTCCTTCGCCGTGGACACCGCACGCAAGGATGCCCACCTCATCGTCGATGCGGCAACGGAGCAGGGCGTGAAGCTTGACGGTGCCGAAGCTTTCGCCGCCCGGCTGGACCGGGTATCGGAGCAGGGCCGTGCCAAGCAGGACATGGCCGCCGCGTATTACGCCAGCCGGTAACCGTGGCGCGAAGCACGCTTTCAGTCCGCGTACGACGGCGGCATCCCGGGTTTCCGGGGCTTCCCCGCCCCGGGCGGGCCGAAAGCGTGCGGTGTGTGGCGCCGTCGTACCTCTGACACCTAGGGTCCTGTTAGTAGACCGAACCCTCGAGCAGTTCGGAAAGGCGGCTGGCGGCGCGGCGGAGCTCGGGAACGTTGGCCTTGATCTTTTCTTCGGTTGTTGCCTCCGCCGGGCAGTTCAAGGCCATTGATTCGTTGGCGCGGCCCTCCCGGTTCGTTAGGGCCACCCCGACGGAGAGCACGCCAATCACGCGCTCATTCGCGGAATAGGCGTAGTCACAGCCGGGCTCGGGTAACCGTGACCGGAGTTCCTTGACCGTGAATCCCTGCTCCTCGTGACCGGCGGCGATTGCTGCAGCTACCACCTGTTCGAGTTCAGCGTCAGTGGCACCGGCGATCAGGATTTTTCCAGCAGCACCGCGCGTCAGCGGCAGGCGTTTACCGAGCGGCAGGTCATATTGCATAGGCGCTTCGCCCTGGACGCGCGCCACCAGGATGCGCTCAAACCCCAGCCTGGTATGCAGCGAAACAGACATTCCCGTCTGCGTCGCCAGCTGCTGCAGAACCGGTCGCCCCGCAACCGCCAGGGGGTCGTTTTCCAGGAAACTCTTAGCGGCGGGGAGGACGGCCGGACCGATCCGGTAGGACTTGTCCTTTTGGCTGACCATTCCGAAATCCTGCAGCACCCGGAGGATCCTCAGCGTGGTGGGCAGGCTCATGCCGCAGTTCCGCGCCAGGTCACTGAGCCGCTGCGGCCGCTCCGCCCGCTGCAACTCGGCGAAGACCTCCATGGCCCGCGAGAGGGAGCGCATGTTCGAGGGTTTGGGTCCCTCTTCTGCCGTGCCGGCCGTGGTGGAAGTCGTCGTTGCCATTCTTTCATTCTATGTAATTCCCTTGCGCTTGACAGTCCATGTGTCTCCTGTCACTATTTCTCAGTACGCAATATAGTTTCATCCTATGAAACGCAATGACGCGCTGTGAAAAGGAAACTCATGACAACGGAGTCAGTCACGACGAAAGCAGGGAGCCCTACCCGGGTGACTCCCGGTGTGCTGGCGGGCATTGGCGCCTTCGCCGCCATCGGCATCTATGTCCTGGTCAGTTCGGTCAGCCTGGGGCTTTGGACATCCCTCGGCCCGGGCGCCGGACTGTTCCCCTTCGCGATGGGGGCGCTGCTGGTTGCCATGTCGGCAGTCTGGCTCCTCCAGGAACTCCGCCGGCCGAGCGCCAAAGGCGAAGGTGTGGACAAAGGAGTAGTCATCTCCGTCGTGGCCAGCCTGGTCATCCTGGCATCCGTGATGGACCTGCTGGGCTTCCAGCTGAGCATGTTCGCGTTCCTGCTCTACCACCTGAAAATCCGGGGACGCCGGGCATGGGTGCCCTCACTGATCATCGCCCTGGCGGGAAGCGTCGGCGCCTTCTACGCCTTCAATAACGGACTGAACGTCGCGCTGCCGGTTTCGTCGCTCGCCCCGCTGAACATGATCGGACTCTAGCCATGGAAACGATTAACGAACTCTTGGGCGGTTTCGCCACCGCCATGACCTGGCAGAACCTGATTTTCGCCTTCCTCGGCTGCCTGCTGGGCACCATCATCGGTGTCCTGCCCGGGGTAGGACCGGTAGCCGGCGTGGCCCTCCTGATCCCGATCACGCTCAACCTGGACCCCGCGGGGTCGATCATCATGCTCTGTGCCATTTTCTACGGCACCCAGTACGGCGGCACCATCACCAGCGTCCTGCTGAACACGCCCGGTGAAGCGTCGTCCGCGATCACCACCATCGACGGCTACGCCATGACCAAGATCGGCCGGGCGGGGGCAGCGCTGACGCTGGCCGCCGTCGGGTCCTTCATCGGCGGCACCATCGCCACCATAGGCCTGGTGGCAGCGGCCAAGCCGCTCGGGGAGATGGGGCTTCTGGTCGGTCCGCCCGAGTTCTTCGCGCTCATGGTGGTGGGCATCTCGCTGCTGGTGGCCCTGGCGGGAAAATCCCTGGTCAAGGCCGTGATCTCCGGCGCGCTGGGCCTGCTGATCTCCATGGTGGGCATCGACCCCGTGGCTGGCGCTCCCCGGTTCACCTTTGGCATCGACAACCTCCTGGACGGCGTGAGCTTCGTAGCCGTCATCGTGGGTGTCTTCGGGCTCTCAGAGATCCTCTCCTTCCGGCGGAACGAGCCCA
This sequence comes from Pseudarthrobacter defluvii, assembly GCF_030323865.1. Classification (NCBI taxonomy): domain Bacteria; kingdom Bacillati; phylum Actinomycetota; class Actinomycetes; order Micrococcales; family Micrococcaceae; genus Pseudarthrobacter; species Pseudarthrobacter defluvii. Next base: position 83,280 of record NZ_CP066362.1, read on the forward strand.
CCCCGGTGGTCCACGCCCCCGGATTCCGGCAACTGTTCCCCTCACGGACGGAGTGGCGGCGGAGCGCACCATCGATGGCGCGGGGCACCGGCGTCGGTTTCGGCCTTGGCCTGATCCCCGGCATGACCGGATCGGTGTCCTCCCTGCTGTCCTACGCGGCCGAAAAGAAGTTCTCCCGCTTCCGCCACGAACTCGGCAAGGGCGCGGTGGAAGGTGTTGCCGGCCCGGAAACCGCCAACAACGCCCACGCCAACGCAGCACTCATTCCGCTGTTCACCCTGGGCATCCCGGCATCACCCACCATCGCCGTGCTGATGGGGGCGTTCCTCCAGCAGGGCCTGACGCCGGGACCCAGCCTCTTTACCGAGCACTCGGACATTGCCTGGGCGATCATCGCAAGCCTCTTCATCGGAAACGTCATCCTGCTGCTGCTAAATGTTCCGCTGGTGGGACTGTGGACCTCCATCCTGCGCGTTCCCACCCCAATCCTGACCGCCGTGATCCTGCTGTTCATGGTGATCGGCGCCTACACCATCAACTTCAGCGTCTTCGACGTCTACGTCATGATCGGCTTCGGACTCCTGGGCCTGGCCCTGCGGAATCTCGACATTCCGCTGGCCCCGATGGTCCTCACCCTGGTGCTCGGTCCCCTGATGGAGCGCTCGCTGCGCGAATCGCTGGAGATCTCCCAGGGCGACTTCACCGTCTTCACCAGCCGGCCCATTTCCGCCGTACTCATCGGTATCGGGGTGCTGATCCTGTGCAGCCCGCTGCTGAAATTCCGCAAGCCCAAGGCCCTCACCGAGGACCCCGAGGCCTAAGACTCCCCAACAAGCACCACCCATCCCCGCTCCATCCGCATCACTTCAAAGGAGAAGACCCATGTCACGCAAGAAAATCATTGCTGCCCTCGCAGCGGCGTCGCTGATCGCCCTTACCGGCTGCGGCGCCAACGCCGGAGCCTCCAACTCGGCCGCCGGTGCCAACGACTTTCCCAAGAAGGGCAAGTCCATCGACCTGATTGTCGCGTTCTCCTCCGGCGGGGCCGTGGACACGGCCGCCCGGCTGATCCAGCCCGTGCTGGAGAAGGAACTCGGTACCAACGTAGAGGTGGTCAACAAGCCCGGTGCCGGCGGCCAGATCGGCTACACCGCGCTGACCAGCGCCAAGCCGGACGGCTACACCATCGGGGCCACCGGCTCACCGTCCGTCGTCGTCTCGCCGCTCGATCCGGCCCGCGGCGCAAAGTACACCCGGGACAGCTTCAAGCCGTTGGGCCGGCAGGTCTTTGACCCCGCAGTCATCGCCGTGCAGCCGGACAGCCCCTACAAGACGCTGAAGGAACTCCTGGACGCCGAGAAGGCCAACCCCAAGTCCATGACCGCCAGCACCACCGGCATCCAGACGGGCGAGCACTTCGCCCTGGCCCAGATCCAGCAGGTCACTGGCTCCGAGTTTGCCCCCGTCCACTTCTCCGAAGGGGCATCGCAGGCAACCACCGCGTTCCTCGGCAAGCACGTGGACGTCCTGGTGGCCAACGTCAGCGACGTGAACGACCTGAACAAGCAGGGCAAGGCACGGGTCCTGGGTGTCATGAGCGCTGAACGCTCTCCGGCGCTGCCTGACGTGCCCACCTTCAAGGAATCCGGATACGACGTCGAAGCGGGCACCGCCCGTGGCTACTCCGCACCGGCCGGACTCCCCGATGACGTTGCCAAGAAGCTCGAAGCCGCCCTCGAGAAGGCCATCGAAGACCCCGCCGTGGTGCAGAAGATGAAGGACCTCGGCCTGCAGACCAGCTACCTCACAGCCAAGGACTACGAACAGATGTGGGCAGGCCAGGAAGGCGACTTCAAGAAGGTCCTCCCGCTGGTCCAGAAAAAAGACTGATCCACCCGCCCCACCCACCGAAAGAACTCCTATGACAACCCCATCCCTTGACACTGTTGACGCTGACTTCGCCCGGCCGGACCGGGACGTGGTGGACCGCCTCGCCAAGCTGCCCGCCGCCAACATCGGCGACGCCATGGACCGGCTCGGCGTGGCCGACTCGGCCATCCAGGCCGTCTGGCCCGGTGCAAAACTCGCCGGTCCGGCCTTCCCGGTGTGGACAAGGCCCGGCGACAACAAGGGAATTCACGCAGCCCTCCAGCAGGTGCGGCCCGGGGACGTCATTGTGGTCGCCGGCGGCGGCGATGAGTCCCGCGCCCTGCTGGGCGAGCTGATAGGGGAGCGTGCCATCAACCTCGGCGTCGCCGGCTTTGCGCTGGACGGAGCAGCGCGCGACGCCGAGGCGCTGGGTGAGATCGGCATGCCGGTCTTTGCCCGGGCTACTTCGCCGGCAGGTCCCTACAAGGACGGTCCGTTCCGGATGGGCACCGCCATTGCCTTCGGCGGTGTTCCTGTCCTGCCAGGCGACATCATCGTCGGCGACTCCGACGGCGTGGTGGTGGTTCCCCGCGAACAGGCAACCGCCGTCGCCGAAGCAGCGGAGGCCGTCTTCGCGGACGAAACCAATCGCCGGCAAACGATCATTGCGGCACGCTCTTAGCCGCCGCACCTTTCCAAGCAAGAAAGACACCAATTCCATGACAGCATGCACCGTCATTGGCCTCGGCGAAGCCGGCGCCACCTACGCCGCAGCACTTACCGCTGCCGGCCACGCGGTCACCGGGTTCGACCCCGTGGCACCGTCCACCCCCGCCGGCGTCACCCGCGCCGCCACCGCTGCAGCAGCCTGTGAAGGGGCGGATATCGTCCTGGTGATGACCGGAGCCGCAGCTGCCCGCAGTGTTGCCCAGGAGTGCCTGCCGGTCCTGGCCGCCGGCAGCGTCTATGCGGACTTCACCTCCTCATCGCCCGGCGTCATGCAGGAACTCGGGCAGCTGCCCACCCAGGCCGCCTTCGCCGACGTCGCCATCCTTGGCCCGGTCTCCGCGCTGGGGGAGAAGACGCCCCTGATGGTCAGTGGTCCCGGCGCCCAGGCCGTCGCCGCCCTGCTGGAACCCCTGGGCGTCCAGGTGGAAATCGCCGACGGCGGCGCTGGTGCGGCCATGGCGCACAAGCTGCTGCGCAGCGTCCTGATGAAGGGCCTGGCCTCCGTGGTGGTCGAGGCCGTCACGGCCGGCAAGGCGGCAGGGCTCGAGGACTGGATCCGCGCCCAGATTGCCGGGCAGCTTGCCGGCGACGGCCAGGCCGTTATCGACAGGTTCCTCACCGGCACCGCCAAACATGCCGTGCGCCGGTCCAGGGAGATGCAGGACACCGCCAGCTACCTCTCGGACCTTGGCGTCCCTGCAGAGATGACAACCGCTTCCGCCAATGCCTTGGCCCGCATCGGGCAGGTAACGGAACCGGCCTTGCGCTGACCGCCCGGTCGGGCACAATCAGGAACAGGCAACACATGATTTCCACAACAACCGGCATTCCGACGTCAGGAGCAGCAGGATGATCGGCATCTGGGCACTCGGCGCCTATCTGGCCGTCATCCTGCTTTGGACCACTTTGATCAAGCGCAGCGTGGGGGAGGCGATGATCATGGGGTTCCTGGTGATCCTCCCGTTCACCGGCGCGGCCGCGGCGCAAATTGGCTGGTCGGCGCTGTACTCGGCTGCGACAGATGAAATCGTCTACGCCACCATGGCCTTCGTATTCATGGGCTACCTGCTGGACAAAGGCGGCGTCCTGGACCGGCTGATCGACCTGCTCAACTCCCTGATCGGAGGCGTGAAGGGCGGTCCCGCCTGGGTCTCAACGGTGGCGTCCGCAGGCCTGGGTGGCGTGGTCCACAACCAGGCTGCGATCGCCGCGACGGTGGGGTCGGTCACCATCCCCTGGATGGAGAAGTCCCGCCTGGACAAGCCCGCGGCGGCCACCCTTGTGGCAGGCAACGCCGGGATGGGCATCACCTTCCCGTTCAGCGCCTCCATGTTCGTCCTGGTCGGCTCTGCCACGGTAGGGCCCCTGCTGAACATCAACGCACTGGTCCTTCCCCTGCTTTTCGGCGGCCTGTGGTGCTTCCTGCACCGGCTCATCGTCACCTGGCTGCTGATCCGCAAAAGCGGCATGGCACCCCTTGATGCAGCCCACCGAATGTCCGTCAGGGCCGCTCTCGGCCAGGGCTGGGCCACCCTCCTGCTGTTCGTCGTCGTCGCCATCCCGCTGGTCATCACCTCGGGGTTCCTTACGTCGGCGCTCTCGGACTGGACCGGCGGTGACGTCAGCAAGTCCGTCAGCGTGATCGTCTGGATCCCTGTGGTCCTGCTCATCACGGGTGCCCTGCTGGGCCGGAAACAACTGCCGCGCACCGGCCGCGCCTGGGCCGAACTGCTGCAAGGCTCCGCACCGCGCTTCGGAATCGTCGGCGTCACGGTGCTCTTCGCCTTCGCCGGCGCCAACGCGCTCGCCGCCACCGGCCTTCCCAAACAGATGACGGCACTGCTGAACGGCATGAACCTCCCCCTCTGGCTGCTCGCCATCCTGATCGGGCTGATCGTCATCGCCGTGGCGGCCCCGCTGTCCGCAACGGCCACCATGGCCGCCGTCGGTACGGTCGGCGTCGCAGCACTCGTCGCAGCCGGCGTTCCGGCCACCACGGCCGCCGTCGCCGTCCTGGTCTTCTCCTCCTGCGAAGCGGCGGTCCCGCCCGGTGGCGCACCGCTCTATGTCGCCTGCGGCATCGCGGACGTCAACCCCATCAAGACCTTCGCCCGCCTGCTCACCCACTACGCGCTGCCCCTGCTGGTCATCGGCGTGCTGATCATCCTCGGCGTCCTGCCGATCTAAGGAACCACCATGAACACACCCCGCAGGATCACCGGAGCCGTCTTCACCTTCACCCTCGCAGTCCTGCTCATTGGTGGCGTCCTGTTCGTTGCAGGGCAGGCCGTGGGCCTTGTGGCCGGGCAAAACGCCTGGCTCGAGTTCTTCAACAACGTCATCAAGCCGCCCATCTGCATTGCCGCATCGGTGTGCGCGGTGGCCGGCTTCCTGCTCAGCTACAGGCGGCCCCGGAAAGAGGCCGGGCAGAAACAGGAAGCAACCAGCCGATGACTGCACACGGAACATTTCCCACCTTCGCTGAACTCCTGGCGAGGGAGGGCAACCTGACGGGTACATCCTGGGGCCTCTTCCCGGAACCGGAGCGGGGCACGCCGTCCTTCATCACCTCTGGTGCCGTCCTGGAGGCAACGGACTGCATCCGGACCGGCGCCGTGTTCGGCCTGGACTATCCCGCGGATGCCTTTGATCCGGGCATGTCGCTCAAACGCGGGGCACCCCGGCACACCATCTACTCCTCCCATCCCGCCCACCGGGACGACTATCTGGACGGGTACTTCCTGCAGGGGTCGACGCAGATTGACGGGCTCCGGCACCGCCGCGCCGACGACGTTGGGTTCTACAACGGCGTCCCGGACCACCGGGTCGCCGAGGGCACCCCAGAGCTGGGGATCCAGGAATGGGCCGAACACCCCATCGCCGGCCGGGGCATTCTGGTGGACCTCGACGGGTTCCGGAACGGCATGGGGGAGCCTATCGACCACGCAGCCGGGGAACCCCTGGGCCTGGACCTGGTCCACGCGGCCTTGGAGTCCCAGTCCCTGGCGACGCGTCCCGGCGACATCCTTCTGCTCCACACCGGGTGGTGCGAATGGTTCCTCGCGCTGGAGCCGGAGGAGAAGCAGCGGCTTCGTGAGAGCCGGAAGGCAACGGGCGTGGCGCAGTCGCAGGAGTTCGTGGCCTGGGCATGGGACAGCCGGTTTGCCGTGATCGCCGCAGACAACTTTGCCTTCGAATGCCTCCCCGCCGTCCCGGACAGCCCCTACCGGGAGTCCGCGTTCAACGACCACGGCATGATGCACCAGCAGCTCCTGGCCAAGCTCGGCCTGCCCCTGGGCGAGCTGTGGCGGCTCGGCCCGCTGGCCCGGCACATGCGCAGCACCGGCAGGTGGGACGCGTTCACCAGCATCAAACCGCTGAACATCACCGGCGGCACCGGCTCCCCGGCCAACGCCACCGCCATCGTGTGAGCTGAAGGCGGGGTTGCGTCACGCCGGGCAGGTTTTCAGTCGGCGGACGAGGCGGGTCCCCGGGTTTCCGGGGTTTCCCCGCCCCAGGCGGGCCGAAAGCGTGCCGTGAGTGCCGCCGTCGTCCGCCCGAACGATTCCGCTGGCCGGAAGCACGGGTTGCTGCGGACAAGTGCTCTGGGCAGGCTGGATGGATGACGAAGCTGCAGCACGCCGCCAACCACTCGGGCCTCGACGCCGCCGCTGTTGCCTCCGGAATCGAACCGGATCCGGCAGGGGTCATTGCGCTGGACCCGGTGCTCGCAGGGATCTGGGAACTCGCCGCGCCATACCTGAAGGTCCGGGACAACGACGCCCACACGCTGTACGCCTTCGGCCTGGCCCGCGCCCTGCTGGACGCCCACCCGGAAGCCGACGCCGCCGTGGTCCTTCCCGCCATCATGCTGCACGACATCGGCTGGTCACAGGTTCCGCCCGGTGACGTCCTGGCCGCCATTGCACCGGGCGGCGGCAGGCCGGAACTGGTGCTGCTGCACGAAAAGGAGGGGGCGCGCCTGGCCGCGGACATCCTCGCGGAGTGCCGTTACGACCACACCAGGATCCCCGCCATCCTGGACATCATCGACGGCCACGATTCCCGGCGGGAAGCCCTCTCCATCGAGGACGCCATCGTCAAGGACGCGGACAAGACGTGGCGCCTCAGCCCGCACGGCATCGACACTGTCATGGACTGGTTCGGGCTGGACCGCGGGCAGGCCCTGCGGCTGTGCTCCCAGCGCGTGCACGGCCACCTGTTCACCGCCGAGGCGCAGGCCATGGCGCGGGCGCTGTCAGCCCTGGAATCGGTCACCCTCTGGCCCCAGCGGCAACGCCTGCTTGGCTGACCGGGAAAGCGGCGCGGCCAAGACCCGTTCCCGCGCTTAGACTCTTTCCGGACGCTGCAGGCACCTTGGCCCAGCGCCAGGAGCGAGGAGGCCCCCATGGCCGGCGGCAGCCGCGACCCCGGACGCACCGTGACGTCCAAAGTGCTGTCCATCCTGGAAGCATTCGAAACCTCCCGCGGCGCCCTCAGCCTGACCGACATTGCGGACAAATCCGGGCTGCCGCTCAGCACCGCGCACCGCCTGGTGAACGAACTGACCGACTGGGGATTCCTGTCGCGGGAACCGAACGGCCGCTACCAGCTGGGGATCCGGCTGTGGGAGCTGGCGCAGAACACCGGCCGCCAGCTGCGCGACGCCGCCCACCCCTACATCCAGGACCTGTTCTCGCTCACCGGCGAAACGGCACACCTGGCCATCCGGGCCGGCAACGAAGTCCTGTACATCGACCGGGTCTACGGCTCCAAGCGCGTGCCCCGCGCATCCCGGGTGGGCGGCCGCCTGCCCATGCACGCCACCGCCGTCGGAAAAGTCATCCTGGCGTTCGAAGACGACTGGGTGCGCGACGCCTACCTGCACCGGGACCTGGAGCGCGCCACCGCCCACACCCACATCGACCCGCAGAAATTCACCGCCGAGCTGGTGGACATCCGTGCGCAGGGCTACGCCACCACCCTCGAGGAAGTGCGGCTTGGCTCCTGCTCCATTGCTGTCCCGGTGTTCCATACCGGCCGGATCGGCGCCGCCATCGGCCTGGTGCTGCCCACCGCCCAGGCATCCACCATGACCCGGTACCTTCCCGTCCTCAAGGGCATCTCGGCCCAAATCGAAAAGGCCACCGCGCGGATCCCCTTGGAGACGCTGATCGGCGTCCACAAAGCACCCCGCGGCTGACCCCGATCGCTTCCGTCCAGTGGAACCCGGTGCTGTTCCCGCCCGGTGATGTGGACCACACTGGTCACTAAGAAACCCCCGCCGCCCCCAAGGTGCCGGGCGGAGCCAAGTCACCAGGAGTCAACATGTCATCGTCGACAGAAACGGCTGGCCGCTGTCCTTTCGGGTACGGCGCCGAAGCCCCCGCCGGGCACCACGGCTACGAACCCTTCCAGATGAAGGATCCCTTCACCGCCTACGCAGAGCTCCGGGCCGAGCAGCCCGTGATGTTCGATGAGCGCACCGGCCTGTACGTCGTCTCCCGGTACGACGACATCAAAGCCGTCTTCGAGGACTGGGGAACGTTCTCCAGCGAAAACGCCCAGGCCCCGGTCCGGGAACGCGGACCCGCCGCGAAAAAGATCATGGAAGAGGGCGGCTTCACCGCCTACTCCGGCCTGTCCGCGCGCCGCCCGCCGGAGCACACCCGCATCCGCGCCGTAGTGCAGAAGGCCTTCACGCCCCGCCGCTACAAGGCGCTGGAACCGTTCATCCGGCAGAACGTGGTGGACCTGCTCGAAAAGATGCTGTCCCGCGAAGAGCGCCGCGGGGACCTGGTCAAGGACCTGGCCTACGACGTTCCCACCATCACCATCCTCACCCTGATCGGGGCGGACGTTTCCCAGGTGGACACGTTCAAGCGCTGGTCCGACTCCCGGGCCGCCATGACCTGGGGCGATCTGAGCGACGAGCAGCAGATCCCGCACGCCCACAACCTGGTGGAGTACTGGCAGGAATGCCTGCGCCTGGTCCGGGTGGCCCACGAAGAGGGCGGCGACAACCTCACGGCGGACCTGGTCAAGGCCCAGCAGGACGGCGCCGAGATCTCGGACCATGAAATCGCCTCGGTCCTCTACAGCCTGCTCTTTGCCGGACACGAGACCACCACCACCCTCATCTGCAACGCCCTGCGCGAGCTCCTGGCCCGCCCGGAGCAGTGGCAGCAGCTGGTGGACGATCCCAAGAAAATTCCCGCCGCCATCGACGAGGTCCTCCGCTACGCCGGCTCCATCGTCGGCTGGCGCCGCAAGGCCCTGAAGGACACCGAGGTGGGCGGGGTTCCCATCGAGCAAGGCTCGCAGCTGCTGCTCCTGATGGGCTCGGCCAACCGCGACGAAACCAAGTTCGAGGCCGGGGAGGACTTCGACATCACCCGGCCCAACGCCCGCGAGCACCTCTCCTTCGGGTTCGGCATCCACTACTGCCTGGGCAACATGCTCGCCAAGCTGCAGGCAAAAATCGCTCTCGAGGAAGTGGCCCGGCTCGCCCCCGGCCTGCAGCTCGACGCCCCGGAGGACATCGCCTTCCGCGAAAACCTGTCCTTCCGTGTTCCCGAGACCGTTCCTGTCACTTGGAAGGCCTAAGCACCATGCAAAACAACAAATACGTTCAGTTCTTCGACGGCGGCATCGAGCCAAAGCTTGAAAACCTCGGCGGCAAGGGCGCGTCCCTGGTCACCATGACCTCAGCCGGCATGCCCGTTCCGCCCGGCTTCGTCGTCACCACCGCGCAGTTCGATGCCTTCATGGACGAAGCCGGCATCACGGCGAAGATCCACGAACTGCTCGCTGGGCTGGACCCTGAGGACACCCGGCAGGTGGACCAGGTGTCCGCAGCCATCCGCGAGGACATCTGCTCCCGGCCGGTGCCTGAAAAGCTGCGCAGCCTGACCATCGAGGCCTACGGATCCCTGATGGGACGCTTCGACGCGCCTGTTCCGGTGGCCGTCCGGTCCAGCGCCACCGCGGAGGACCTGCCGGATGCGTCGTTCGCCGGGCAGCAGGACACCTACCTCTGGCTGGACGGCGTCAAGGCCGTCACCGAGCACATCCGCCAGTGCTGGGCTTCGCTCTACACGTCCCGCGCCATCATCTACCGGCTCAAGAACAGCATCCCCAACGAAGGCCTGTCCATGGCAGTGGTGGTGCAGAAGATGGTCAACTCCAAGGTCTCCGGCGTGGCCATCACCATGGATCCCACCAACGGCGACCGGTCCAAGATCACCATTGATTCCTCCTACGGCGTGGGCGAAATGGTGGTGTCCGGCCAAGTCACCCCGGACAACATCGTGCTGGACAAGGTGACCCTCGCCGTCGTCACCGAACACCTGGGCGACAAGCACGCCGAACTGGTCCCCGACTCCGGTGCCAGGCGCCTGGTGGAACGCGAGGTCGACGACGAACGCCGGGGCCGCCGCAGCCTCACCGATGCGGAACTCACCGCCGTCGCCCAGATGGCCAAGCGGGCCGAGAAGCACTACAAGTGCCCCCAGGACATCGAATGGGCCCTCGACGCCGACCTCCCCGACGGTGAAAACCTGCTGCTCCTCCAGTCCCGGCCGGAAACGGTCCACTCCTCCAAGCTGGTGACCGCGCCGCAGCCCGTCGTCACCGGCGGCTACTTCAGCGGACTGAGCACCCCCGCGCTCAAGCCGACCGCCTGACCCGAAACCCAAGGCTTCACCCCACCAAGGCTCACCGCCGAGCCCTCCCGAAAGGACCGCCATGTCCATGAAGTCGTTCCCCAAGCCCTCCGAGCTGCCGGTTCCCGCCGGGGCCGAAGGCTGGGAAAAGATCTACCCCTACTACCTGGTCTTCCAGGACAAGCTCAAGGAGCAGGAGGACGCCAAGTTCTGGTTCTGCGACAGCCAGCACTGGCCCACCGTGTTCAAGCCCTTCGAGACCATCGGCGGCGAATTCGCGGTCAAGTGCCTGGGCCAGTACAACGCCCGGCACCTGATGATCCCCAACGCCAACGGCATCGAGTTCCGCATCCACCTGGGCTACCTCTACATGTCCCCCATTCCCGTCCCGGAGGACCAGATCGCCGCCCGCGTGCCACTGTTCGAGCAGCGCGTCGGCCACTACTTCCAGAACTGGGAGCAGCTCCTCAAGGACTGGCACGTCAAGGTCAAGGGCACCATCGACGAGATGGAAACCATCTCCTTCCCCAGGCTTCCGGACATGGTCCCCATGGAGGACATCACCTCCGGCAAGGGCAAGGACGGCTCCGAGAAGCTCCTGGAAAGCTACGACCGCCTCATCCAGCTGGCCTACCAGAACTGGCAATACCACTTCGAGTTCCTGAACCTGGGCTACATCGCCTACCTGGACTTCTTCAACTTCTGCAAGCAGGTCTTCCCCAACATCCCGGACCAGTCCATCGCCAGCATGGTCCAGGGCGTGGACATGGAACTGTTCCGCCCCGATGACGAGCTCAAGCAGCTCGCCAAGCTCGCCGTCGAACTGGGCCTCCAACCGCACTTTGGAAACACGGACGACGTCGAAGCTACTTTGGGTGCCATCGCCGCCGCCCCGGGCGGGGACCGCTGGCTGGCCCAGTACGAAGGTGCCAAGCACCCGTGGTTCAACTTCACCGTGGGCAACGGCTTCTACGGCCACGACAAGTACTGGAACGTGAACCAGGAAATCCCGCTGGGCTACATCGCCGACTACATCCGGCGCGTGGACGAAGGCCAGGAAATCATGCGTCCCGTCGACGCCCTGATCACCGAACGCGACCGCATCATCGAGGAATACCGTGACCTCCTCGAAGGCGACAACCAGGCAGTCTTCGACGCCAAGCGCGGCCTCGCCGCCACCGCCTACCCCTACGTGGAGAACCACAACTTCTACATCGAGCACTGGACCATGGGCGTCTTCTGGCGCAAGATCCGCGAACTCTCCCGCATGATGCACGCCGAAGGTTTCTGGACCCAACCGGACGATCTGCTCTACTTGGGCCGCAACGAGGTCCGCGATGCCCTCTTCGACCTCGTCACCGGCTGGGGCGTCGGGGCCAAGCCCATCGGCCCCGACTACTGGCCCGAGGAGATCGAACGCCGCCGCGGCATCGTGGACGCCCTCAAGACCGCCCGCCCCGCGCCCGCCCTGAACACCCCGCCGGCCTCCATCACCGAACCCTTCACCCGGATGCTCTGGGGCATCACCACCGAACAGGTCCAGCAGTGGCTGGGAGCCGGTGAAGAAGTGGAAGGCGGCGGACTCCGCGGCATGGCCGCCTCACCCGGCGTGGTGGAAGGCCTGGCCCGCGTGGTCACCGACGCCGACCAGCTCTCCGAAGTCCAGCAGGGCGAGATCCTGGTGGCCACGGTGACGGCACCCTCCTGGGGACCCATCTTCGGCAAGATCAGCGCAACGGTCACGGACATCGGCGGCATGATGAGCCACGCCGCGATCGTGTGCCGCGAATACGGCCTGCCGGCCGTCACCGGAACGGGCTCCGGGTCAACCACCATCAAGACCGGGCAGCGGCTGCGTGTGGACGGCACCAAGGGCACGGTCCGGATCCTGGACGCCGAGGACGACCTTGTGGTTGCCGGCCCCGGCGCCCACAGTCACAGCCATGTCTGATCTGGACATGCCCTCGGGAGAATATTCCACTGAGGGCATGAATGAAAGAACGGTCCTCATCACGGGAGCCGCCGGTGGGCTGGGAAGGGCGTTCGCGCTCGGCTTTGCCGGCCGCGGATACCGGGTGGCGGTGGCCGACATCAACCTCGAAGGTGCCGAACAGACCGCCAAGCTGGTCCGCGAGGCCGGCGCCGGCGCCGGCGCCGCAGCCTTCGCCGCCGACGTGACCGATGTGGACTCCACGGAGCAGCTCGCGAAAAGCTGCGCGGAGTTCGGGAACGGCCGTATCGACGTCGTCCTCAACAACGCCGCCGTCTACGCGGGGGTGACCCGCAGCCGCTTCGAGGACATCGATCCGGCCGAATGGGACCTGGTGATGAACGTCAACCTCAAAGGCCCCTGGCTGGTGACCCGCGCCGCCAGCCCCTACCTGGCCGAGGGCGGGCGCGTCATCAACCTCTCCAGCGCCACGATCTTCAGCGGCTCCGAACAATGGGCGCACTACGTCGCCTCCAAGGGCGGCGTGGTGGCCCTCACCCGGGTCATGGCCAAGGAACTGGGCCGGCGTGGGATCACGGTGAACGCCATCGCCCCGGGGTTCACTCTCACCGAAGCCAGCTACGGGCTCATGGAAAACGCCGAGAACTACGGCGTGGACCGCGGGGCCATCAAACGCGCCAGCCAGCCCGAGGACATCGTGGGCGCCGCCCTGTTCCTCGCCGGGCCGGACAGCTCCTACTACACCGGCCAGACCATGGTGGTGGACGGCGGCCGGCAGTTCATCTGACCGGCCACCCCCGCCACCATCGAAACCAACTTCAACCAAGGAGGACCACAATGCCAACGGTTCACTTCACCGACGCAGAAGGCACCGTCCGGGACGTCGAAGGCAACGCAGGCGATTCGGTCATGGAAACCGCGGTGCGCAACGGCGTCCCCGGCATCGTGGCCGAATGCGGCGGCTCGCTGTCCTGCGCCACCTGCCACGTCTTCGTCCGCGAGGACTGTGCCTCGCAGTTGCCCCCTATGGAGGACATGGAGGACGAGATGCTCTACGGCACCGCCGTGGACCGCGAGGACAACTCCCGGCTGTCCTGCCAGCTCCGCCTGACGGAAGAGCTCGAACTCTTCGTCACCACCCCCGAAACCCAGGTGTAGCCATGGGAACGCAGGCAGTGGAGCAGGAAACCGAAACGGCCACGGTTCCTACCCGGACCGGGCTCCTGATCATCGGCGCCAGCCAGTCCGGCGTGCAACTGGCGGTATCGCTCCGGGCGCTGGGATTCGACGAACACATCACCCTCCTGGGGGACGAGGACCACCGCCCGTACCAGCGGCCGGCCCTGTCCAAGGAGTTCCTGCAGGGCACCGTGGAAAGCGAATCCCTCATCTTCCGGTCCAATGACTACTGGGCCGAGCACAACGTGGACCTGGTCAAAGGCGAATATATCGTCCGGATCGACAAGGAACCGGACGGCTCCGGAGTGGCGCACGCCTCCTCCGGCCGGGAGTTTCCGTTCAAGCGGCTGGCCCTCACCGTGGGAGCCCGCGCCCGGAACCTGGAAATCGAGGGCAGCGGCCTGGACGGCGTGCTCTACCTCCGCAACGCCGACGACGCCCTGGCGCTGAAGGCCAAGGTGGGCGACGCCACGGATGTGGTGGTGATCGGCGGCGGATTCATCGGCCTCGAGGCCGCGTCCAGCCTGCAGAAGATGGGAAAGAATGTCACCGTGCTCGAGTTCGGCCCCCGCCTGGTGGGTCGGGCCGTGGGGGAGGAGACCGCCGAATACTTCCTGCAGGCCCACCGGTCCCGCGGACTGGACATCCGCCTCAACACCAGTGCGGCGCGCTTCACCGCAGACGACGGCGGCACGCGCGTTGCCGCCGTCGAACTCCAGGACGGGACGGTCCTGCCGGCACAGATCGTCCTGATCGGCATCGGCGTCATTCCCAACACCCAGCTGGCGGAACAGCTGGGCCTGGCCGTGGACAACGGCGTGGTGGTGGACCGGTTCGCGCTGGCCTCCGACGGCACCACGGTGGCTGTGGGGGACGTCGCCAACATGCCCAACCCCGTTCCCGGCTCCGAGCCCGGGGAACGGATCCGGCTGGAAAGCGTCAACAACGCCATCGAGCACGCCAAAGTGGCCGCGTATTCGCTGACCGGACGGCGGGAGGAATACGCCGGCATCCCCTGGTTCTGGTCCAACCAGGCCGACCTCAAGCTGCAGATCGCCGGGCTGTGCAGCGGCTACGACCAGACCGTGGTCCGGAACGACCAGGAACGCGGAAAATTCAGCGTCCTCTACTACCGGCAGGGCCGCATCATCGCCGCGGACTGCGTGAACGCGCCGCTGGACTTCATGGCCGTCAAGAACGCGCTCGCCAAGGGCCTCAACATTCCCGCCGAAGCCGCCGCAGACCCCGGCACCCAACTCAAGACCATCACCACGGACAGCTAGCCGCGAGGCCGGCAAACCCGAAGGAGCATTATGAGCACCCCCAAGACGCAGTTTGCCCCGGCGGAGCCCGGCACTGCCGCCGGGAGCGCCCCCGGCACCGCACCGGACACGGGCGACGCCCTGGCCGATGCCTTCGCCGCCGCCTACAGCGTCCGCCCCATCCCCGCCGCGGGTCCCGTGGACACCACCCCCATTGCCGGCACCCCCGCGGCCGTGGATTCGCTCGATGCGCTCTGGAAGGCAGTGGTCCACGAAACCAGGGCCCGCGGCAACGACATCCACCTGCCCATCTCTCTGGCCTTCGCCGAACGGCTGTGCCGGGCCTACCCGGACGCGGACGCCGAACTGGTGCGGGTCGCCACGCTGCTGCACGACACCGGCTGGGCCCACGTGGATGAGTCCCGGATCCTTTCGGAAGGGTTCGCGGGGGACTGGCGCAAGGCCGCCATCCGCTATGAGCATGAGAAGCAGGGCTGCGACGTGGCACGCCGGGTCCTTCCCGGTCTGGGCTACACTCCCGGGTTCGTGGACAAGGTCTGCGCAATCATCGACGGCCACGACACCCGGCCCGTGGCCCGCTCCCTGGAGGACGCGCTGATGCGTGACGCGGACAGGCTGTGGCGGTTCGACCACGCCGGCATCGCCCTGGCCTCATCCTGGTTCGGGATGGATCCCGCCACCTACACGGACCGGCTGGCCGCCGATATCATCCCCGAACTCATCACCGAGGCCGCCTTCGAGATGGCCACCGCGGACCTCGGCCGGTCCAACGCGCTGCTGAAGACGGCGGTGATCCGATGACCTCCGCTACGCATGACGCACCGGCCCTGGCCGCGCGGTCCGGCCTGGCCCTGCCGCACACCCACGTGGATACCATCTACGTCGACGGCGCCTGGCAGCCCTCCCGGGGCACCGGCAGGAATCCGGTCACCGACCCCGCCACCGGCGAAGTCTGGGGCTCGGTCCCGGACGGCACGCCGGAGGACGTGGACGCCGCCGTCGGCTCCGCCCGCAAGGCGTTCGGCGGCGGGTGGCCAAGGCTGGCACCCTCCGAACGGGCCGCCTACCTGCTCCGGATCGCCGATGAAGTGGAGAAACGCGCCGACGATCTCTCCCTGACCAACTCCCGGGAGAACGGATCCCCGGTGGCCGAATCCTCCGGCGCCGCGGCCAACGCCGCCGGCATCCTGCGCTACTTCGCCACCCTGGCCGGGTACCTGGAAGAGGAGGACGTCCGTCCCTTCCCCCGCGGCGGCGGCGAATCCGTGGTGCGGCGCGATCCCCTGGGCGTCTGCGCCCTGATCGCCCCGTGGAACTTTCCCATCAACCTGGTGATGATCAAGCTGGCGCCCGCGCTGCTCGCCGGAAACACCGTGGTGATCAAACCGGCGTCGCCAACCCCGCTCTCCATCCGGGTGATCATCGATGCCATCGCCGCTGCAGGCGTCCCGGCCGGCGTGGTCAACCTGGTCACCGGCTCCGGCCGCCTGGGCGACGTACTGGTCAAGCACCCCGGTGTGGCCAAGGTGGCGTTCACTGGATCGACGCCGGTGGGCCGGAAGATCGCCGCGGCCTGCGGTGAGCTGCTGCGCCCGGTCACGCTGGAGCTGGGCGGCAAGTCCAGCGCCATCGTGCTGCCGGACGCGGACCTGGACGCCATGTCCCGGGTGCTGATCAAGTCCTCCATGCGCAACACCGGGCAGACCTGCTACATCTCCACCCGCATCCTGGCCCCGGCCAGCCGTTACGACGAGGTGGTGGACATGGTCACGGCCACCATCGCCGCCGGGAAGCAGGGCGACCCCCTGGATCCGGACACGGTGTTTGGCCCCTGCGCCACCGAAGCGCAGTACCGGACGGTCATGGAGTACGTCGAGTCCGGGCTGGCTGAAGGCGCCCGCGCCACCACCGGAGGGCGCCCTGCGTCGCTGACCGGAGGGCTGGAGAACGGCTACTTCATTGAACCCACGGTGTTCGCCGGCGTCACCCCTGACATGCGGATCGCCCGCGAGGAGATCTTCGGGCCGGTGATCACCATCCTCAAATACAACGACGCCGGTGGCAGCGTCGAAGAGGCAGTGGCACTGGCGAACAACACCGAGTTCGGCCTGGGCGGCCTGGTGTTCGGCCGGGACGAGGACGCCGCGCTCGCCGTGGCGGACCGCATGGACACGGGGTCAGTGGGACTGAACTTCTTCGCCTCCAACCACTCCGCCCCGTTCGGCGGCCGGCACGACTCCGGGCTGGGCACCGAGTACGGGATCGAAGGCCTCAACGCCTACCTGAGCTACAAATCCATCCACCGGAAGGCGTAGGCAGTACAACTTCCACACAAAAGGTCCGGCCGGTGTCAGCCACCGGCCGGACCCTCAGCGTCACGCCGCGGTCCGCTCCAAGGCGTCCGCGTTAAAGAGCGGAGGATGCGGAGTTGTATGCCTGCTGGATCACTGAGCCCCAGTACGGGCCATACATTTTGGTGGAGTTGCTGCCGTAGCCGTAGCTGTTGACCGAGTTTTGGTAACCGCTGGAGCTGGTGCCGATGAACCAGGGTCCACCCGAGGAACCGCCCGTCATGTTGCACGGAATTCCCTGGCTGTTGAACTGGGGATTGTAGGGATCGTTGGTGGCGGTGCCGGAGCAGCTCTTCAGGGATTCGCCGTTGAACGGTGAGGCTGCCGGGTAGCCGAATGCCTTGTAGGCGAGACCACGGGCGGCGTTGAAGCTGACGCCGGAGGCTCCGACAACGTCGGCCAGGTTGCGGCCGTTGAGCTGGCTCATCACGGCAAAGCCCGTGTCGTACTCCATGCTGCCGGACGAGCTCCACTGGGTGGGGGCGTAAAGTGCCTTGGCGGTCCACTTTCCGTAGGGCGCGGAGCCATTCAGGTACGCGGGAACGAATGTGAACTTGGTGGCAAAGGCTCCCGGACCTTCGTTGAGGCAGTGGCCGGCGGTGGAGACTGTGTTCCTGTTGGTGGACGCCACCGAGTTTGCCGAGCAGACATAGTTCGTGCCGCCGAGGGTGAAGAACACCTTGCCGATGTGGGGCACGGGGCTCTCGCTGGCGTTGGCCTTGGTCTGGATCTGGGGTGCGGAGCCCTGGATCCTGGTTTCCTGGCCCTTGGCCTGTTCCGGGAGCACTGCCGGGCTGGACTTCTGCCGGTCCACAGCCTTCTTCGCCAGAACGTCAGCGGGGATGGCCGAGCGCATGCGTTCGGGTGTCCAGTAGTCGGCGCCGGTGGTGTCGGTGACGGCCGCGCTGCTGACGCCGGCAACGTCCTTCGTGTCCGACGGTGCGGGAGCCGCCGTTGCCTGACCCGCTGAGCAGAGGGCGAACAGTGCTGCTGAAGTGAGGCTCATGAGGCTTGTGGCCAGAGTCCTGGTTGATGTCATAGCTGTCCTCGGTAGGTTCGGGTGAAGCGGACCTGAGTTGTGGTTCGCTGGGGATGAACCTATCACCGGTATGACAAGCTTGTAAATAATATTCTTCAATCAGTTAATGACTAAACGGATCTGTAATCTTTCGCACCAGGACTAGGGCAGCCGTGACGGCCGGAGCAGGCTTGGCTCGCCGGCCAGGCTGGAGTCCAGCGGCACCGGGCTGACCAGCACGGCGGGGCCGCGGTGCAGGAATCCGCTTGAGACGGCGCGGCAGCGGATGCCGCCGCGGCCTCGCATGGCGGGGTGCGCCCCTGGTGCCAGCATTTCGTTCATCCACGCGCAGGGCTGGGCGTGCCGCCCACCGTGCAGGGATACCGAGGAGCCGCCGGATTCCAGCACGAAGTCCTGCCCCAGCAGCGGGGCGAGCTGGGCTCCTCGCAACACCACGTTCCGGCGGGTCAACAGGGGATTGAACGGCGCCGCGCCCAGTTCGGCGGCGATGGCTTCGAGGGATTCGACGGCGAACAGGGTCACCGCGGCATCCATGTGTGCGGCCTTGCCGAAGAACCGGTCGCCCACGATGCCCTTGCCGGCCACCACCTCGGCCTGGTCCGCATCAGTGGTGGGGACGTCGGCGGCTCCGTCGCGGGCACGGCCGAAGTAGGCATGCGCGGGTGAGACCAGCAGGTGCAGGATCTCGACGTCGTACCGGAAGTTTTCGGGCATACGGCCAGCGTAAGCCAGGCCGGCATTGCAATCCTGCCGCCGGATGGAAGGATCAGGAACCATGGACACCTCACCCAGCAACCGGACCAGCGCGCCGCCCCGAAGACGGACGGCCATTTTCTGGGTATCAGCGGTCTGTGCCGCAGCACTGGTGGGCGTTGCCCTGTGGATGTTGGCCGGCAATCCTGCCGTTCTGGGCGGCCACCCGTTGCTGCCGGGAATCCTGCTCGTTGCCCTTGCGGGGGGATTGGCGTGGGCGGTGCTGCTGTGGCTCCGCCGCGATGTCCCACGGCCCCGCTCCCGTGTCCGCGCCGTCGGTGCGTGGGCGGCCAGGCTTGCCGTTCTGGCGCTCGCTGCCGGCCTGGCCTGGCTCAACCCCTTCCCGTACCAGACGGGAGCGACGGCGGAGGCAGGCCCCGCGTCGGACCTCACTGTCACCGAAACCGCCACCGCCATCACCATGTCACCCGAGGGAAGCACAACCACCAAAGGATTGGTCTTCTACCCCGGCGCACGCGTGGACGCCCGGGCCTACCAGGACATCCTGGCCCCCGTGGTGGGGGCCGGGTACCGGGTGGTCATCCTGAAGGAGCCGCTCGGGCTCAGCCTGCTGGACGGCAACCAGGCCCGCAGTGCCATCCAGGACAACCCGGACATCACCACGTGGGCCGTGGGCGGCCACTCGCTCGGCGGTGTCTCTGCATCCTCGTTCGCCCTCCACAATGCTGAAATCAAGGGCCTGGTCTTGTACGCCTCCTACCCGGTGGAGTCGCTGCACGGCCGGACCGGTCTGTCAGTCCTGTCCGTCTCCGGGAGC
This sequence comes from Pseudarthrobacter defluvii, assembly GCF_030323865.1. Classification (NCBI taxonomy): domain Bacteria; kingdom Bacillati; phylum Actinomycetota; class Actinomycetes; order Micrococcales; family Micrococcaceae; genus Pseudarthrobacter; species Pseudarthrobacter defluvii. Next base: position 102,876 of record NZ_CP066362.1, read on the forward strand.
AGCGATGGGCTGAGCACCCCTGCAAAGATCGATGCCTCCCGCCAGCTGCTGCCCGCTGACACCGAATTTGCCGCTGTCCGGGGCGGAGTGCATGCCTTCTTCGGCGACTACGGCAACCAGCCGGGCGATGGTGAGCCCGCCGTAAGCCGGGTATCCGCCCAGCAGCAGATCGCCGCGGCCACCGTGTCATTCCTCGGGCGGCTCTAGGCGCCCACGTACGCTGCCAGGTGCTGGCCGGTGAGCGTGGCCCGGGCGGCCACCAGGTCAGCCGGGGTGCCCTCGAAGACGATCCTGCCGCCGTCGTGCCCTGCTCCCGGTCCGATGTCGATGATCCAGTCCCCGTGCGCCATCACCGCCTGATGGTGCTCGATGACGATCACCGACTTCCCGGAATCCACCAGCCGGTCCAGGAGGCCCAGCAGCTGTTCCACGTCGGCCAGGTGCAGGCCCACGGTGGGTTCGTCCAGGATGTAGACGTCCCCGGCCTCAGCCATCTGCGTGGCCAGCTTGAGCCGCTGGCGCTCGCCGCCGGACAGGGTGGTCAGCGGCTGGCCAAGAGTGATGTAGCCCAGCCCCACATCCGCCAGCCGGTCAAGGACCTTGTGCGCGGCGGGCGTCTTCGCCTCGCCATCGGCAAAATACGCCAGCGCCGCGTCCACGGACATGTCCAGCACGTCGGCGATGTTTTGCCCAGCCAGGGTGTATTCCAGGACCGCGGGCTGGAAGCGGCGGCCCTCGCAGTCCTCGCAGGTGGACTCCACCGTGGCCATGACGCCGAGCTCGGTGAAGATCACGCCGCCGCCGTTGCAGGTGGGGCATGCACCCTCGGAGTTGGAGCTGAACAAGGCAGGCTTCACTCCGTTGGCCTTGGCGAAGGCCTTGCGGATGGGCTCCAGCAGCCCGGTGTAGGTGGCCGGGTTGCTGCGCCGGGAGCCTTTGATGGCGCCTTGGTCGATCACCACCACGCCCTCCCGCTTGGCCAGCGAGCCGTGGATCAGCGAGCTCTTCCCGGACCCGGCCACGCCGGTTACCACGCACAGCACGCCGAGCGGCACATCGACGTCCACATCCTGCAGGTTGTTGGTGGACGCGCCACGGACCTCCAGGGCGCCCGTGGCGTTCCGGAAGGACTCCTTGAGGCGGGCGCGGTCGTCCAGGTGCCGGCCGGTGATGGTGTCGCTGGAACGCAGACCGTCCACGTCGCCTTCGTAGACGATCTCGCCGCCGCCGGTGCCGGCCTTGGGGCCGAGGTCGACGACGTGATCGGCGATGGTGAACATCTCCGGTTTGTGCTCCACCACCAGGACGGTGTTGCCTTTGTCCCGCAGCTGCAGCAGGAGCGTGTTCATCCGCTCGATGTCGTGCGGGTGCAGGCCGATGCTCGGCTCATCGAAAACGTAGGTGACGTCGGTGAGCGAGGAGCCCAGGTGGCGGATCATCTTGGTCCGCTGCGCCTCGCCGCCGGAGAGGGTGCCTGCCGGGCGGTCCAGGGAGAGGTAGCCAAGGCCGATCTCGGCGAAGGAGTCCAGCAGGTCCCGCAGCCCGGCGAGCAGCGGCCGGACCGAGGGCTCATCCAGTTCGCGGATCCACTGCGCCAGGTCGCTGATCTGCATGGTGCACAGGTCCGCGATGTTCTTGCCGTTGATCCTCGAGTTGAGGACTTCCGGGGTGAGCCGGGTCCCGCCGCAGTCCGGGCAGGTGGCGAAGGTGACGGCCCGCTCCACGAACCGCTTCACGTGCGGCTGCATGGCCTCCACGTCCTTGGAGAGCATGGACTTCTGGATCTTGGGGATGACACCCTCGAACGTGAGGTTGACGCCTTCCACCTTGATCTTGGTGGGTTCGGCGTACAGCATCGTGTCCAGTTCCTTGGCCGTGAACTTGGCGATCGGTTTGTCCATGGGCAGGCCCATGCCCTCGAACAGGCGGCCGTACCAGCCGTCCATGGAGTAGCCGGGGACGGTGAGGGCGCCTTCATTCAGGGACTTCGAGTCGTCGTACAGTGCCGCGCGGTCGATGTCGCTGATGTTGCCCATACCCTCGCAGCGCGGGCACATGCCGCCCAGATAGGTCACCTGGCGGACCACGTTCTTTTCCACCCGGCCGCCCTTTTCGGTGCTCATGATGCCGCTGGCCTTGCGGGTGGGAACGTTGAAGGAGAACGCGGTGGGCGGGCCCACGTAGGGCTTGCCAAGGCGGCTGAACAGGATCCGCAGCATGGCGTTGGCATCGGTGGCGGTGCCCACGGTGGAGCGGGGGTTGGCACCCATCCGCTCCTGGTCCACGATGATGGCCGTGGTCAGCCCTTCCAGCCGGTCCACGTCCGGGCGGGCCAGGCTGGGCATGAACCCCTGGACAAAGGCGCTGTAGGTTTCGTTGATCATCCGCTGTGATTCGGCGGCGATGGTGGCGAACACCAGCGAGCTCTTGCCGGAACCGGAAACACCCGTGAACGCGGTCAGCCGGCGCTTTGGCAGGTCAAGGCTGACGTCCTTCAGGTTGTTTTCCCGTGCGCCCTGCACCCGGATCAGGTCGTGGCTGTCGGCGATGTGCAGCGCCTGCCTGGTTTCGATGTCGGCTTCCGTGCTCAAGGTGTTCCCCCTCTTCCTGGAGCGGCGCCGGGCGGAGGCTGCGCTGGCAGCCGCCTGTCCGGCGTCGTCCGTTGTATACGTGTCTGTTTATATGCCTAAGGCTGCTGGTTGATACGGACCGTGTTGCCGGCGGGATCGCGGAAGGCGCAGTCCCGGATGCCGTACGGCTGGTCAATGGGTTCCTGCACAACGTCCGCGCCGGTTGCCTCCACTTTGGCGAAAGCGGCGTCCACGTCGGGGGAGGAGAGGACGATGGTGGCATAGGTGCCCTTGGCCATCATTTCGGTGATGGTGCGGCGCTCGTCCTCGGTGATGCCCGGGTCCACTGCCGGCGGGTGCAGGACGATGGAGACGTCCTTCTGGCCGGCGGGGCCCACGGTGATCCAGCGCATGGTGCCGCGGCCCACGTCGTTCCGGATTTCGAAGCCGAGCGCGTCGCGGTAGAAGGCCAGTGAGGCGTCGGGATCGGTGGCGGGGAGGAAGGTTGAGGAAATGTTGATGTCCATGCCAGTCATGCTAGTAACGCCCCAACAGCCGGCGCTTCTCGATTCCTGACCGGTCTGCTGACCTGCTTTTCGACGCATGCAGGAATGCCCGCCGTTGCGCGTTCCGCCTCCTGCTTGTAGACACTCGGCGGCATGCCCACCAGCTCGCTGAAGCGGGTGCTGAACGTTCCCAGCGAGGAACAGCCCACGGCGAAGCAGACATCCGTGACACTGAGGTCGCCTTTGCGCAGCAGCGCCATGGCCCGCTCGATGCGCCTTGTCATGAGGTAGCTGTAGGGCGATTCGCCGTAGGCCAGCTTGAAGCGGCGGCTGAAATGGCCGGCGGACATGTGCACGTCCTTCGCCAGCGATTCGACGTCCAGCGGCTTGGCGTACTCGCGGTCCATCCGGTCCTTGACCCGCCTCAGCTGGGTGAGTTCGCGGAGGTAGGGATCGGAAGGAGGGCTGCTGGTCACAGCTTCGATCGTGCTACGGCGGGCGGGCCTTGTCCAGACGTGGCGAGTATCACGTTTCGCCGGTAAAAGCGGTGTCCGGGCGCGGGATATGATTATGCCGCTGACCAGCATGAGGTCCTCGCCCGAACAGGGCTCGAGTAACCCGGCATCCGGCAAAACCAACCCGTTACACCCCCTCCTGAACCTTGCCCGAATACTGCTCGGGGACCCTTGAAAGGACGCCATGAATCTGCTGTGGGAACTCGCCGGATGGGCTGGCGCTGTTGCGATTCTCAGTGCGTACCTTGCCGTTTCCATGGGTTGGCTGAAGGCGGGGAAGGGCTTCCAGACCGCCAACCTCTTCGGTTCCGTGGCCTTCATCATCAACGGCACCCTGCACAGCGCCTGGCCCTCCGTTGTCACCAACGTGGCCTGGTTCCTGATCTCGGCCGTGGCGCTGGTCCGCATGCGTGCGGAGGAGGCGGCCGCCGAGCCGGTCGAGGCTGCCCATGTCCAGTACCCGGGCGTCCCGGACTCCACGGGCCAGATGGCCGTCGTCGAGGCCTTAACCGAGGCGCTGCCGGTGGTCTCTTCAGCTGTTGGTTCCGCGCCGGCTGTGGCGGACGGGCCGCGCCTGGCGCTGTAGCCCGGCTGGCGCGCCTGAGTGCACGATCGTCCATATAAGTGATCGTTTGTGCCATGGGAACGCGCTTGCACACTCCCTAGCCTTGAGGAGTGACCAGCGAACCCAAAGACCCCAGCAGGATCGTCCTGCCCGAGGCCCCGGCTGACCAGCGGGACATTCTTGCGGCAGGCGGCGTGGCCTGCTGGAGCGAACCGGTATGGATCGACACCTACGCCCCTGGCAAACCGGACAAGTACCCGCTCTTCCTGGACCGGCGCGTTTACCAGGGCTCCAGCGGCAAGGTCTATCCCATGCCGTTCATTGACAGCATTGAGTCGGTGAAGCAGCCCAGGCTGTGGCAGGCCATCCACCTGGAGAATGAGTACGTCCGCCTGATGCTGCTCCCGGAGATCGCGGGCCGGATCCACGTTGGCTACGACAAGACCGCCGGGTACGACTTCTTCTACCGCAACAACGTGATCAAGCCCGGCTTGGTGGGCCTGGCCGGACCATGGATCTCCGGCGGCGTGGAGTTCAACTGGCCGCAGCACCACCGGCCCGCCACCTTCCTGCCGGTGGAATCCGCCGTCGAACGTTCCGGCACCGGCGACGTGACCGTCTGGCACACTGACCTGGATCCGCTGCAGCGGATGCGCGGAACCCATGGCGTGCGGCTTAGGCCGGGCAGTTCATTGATCGAGGTCGATGTCCGGCTTCACAACCGGACGGATGAGCCGCAGACGTTTCTGTGGTGGGCCAATGTGGCTGCCCGCTCGCATGAGAACTACCAGTCGTTCTTTCCCACTGACGTCCGGTTTGTAGCTGACCATGCGCGCAGGGCCATCACGTCGTTCCCGCGCGCCGACCGGCCCTATTACGGAGTGGACTATCCGGCAGTGGCTGCGGGCGGCGGGCGCCCCGGCGCGGACCGGCTCGATTTCTATGCAAATATCCCCGTCCCGACCTCCTACATGGTCACGGACACGGCGGACAGCTTCTTTGGCGGCTATGACCATGACGCCCAGGCCGGGTTTGTCCACTGGGCGGACCGAACCATCGCGCCGGGCAAGAAGCAATGGACGTGGGGTAACGGCCCCGTAGGCCGGGCTTGGGACGGGCATTTAACGGACGACGACGGTCCTTACGTCGAGCTGATGGCAGGCGTCTTCACGGACAACCAGCCAGACTTCAGCTACCTTGCCCCGGGTGAGACGCGCACGTTCAGCCAGTACTGGTACCCCATCCGGCAGATGGGCCCGGCCCACCAGGCGAACCTGGACGCCGCCGTCGCGCTGTCCCTCGACGAGCCGGGCAGGGCCGTCACCGTTGGCGTCACCGGCACCAGCCGAAGGAAGAACGCCGCCATTGTCCTGAAACACCGGGGCGGCACGGTCCGGGCCTGGAACGTCCTCCTCTCACCCGCCGACCCGTTCACCGGCACGGTTGAGCTGCACGTACCGGCAAAGGCAGAAGACCTTACGCTCCAGGTCCTCGACAGCGGCCGGGAACTTATTTCCTGGACGCCGCGGCAACCCGTGGACAACGCACCCGGGCCCTGGGTGGCCACCGAACCGGCGCAGCCGCGGAATATGGAAAGCCAGGACGAGCTGTTTGTCACCGCAACCCACCTGGCCCAGAACCGGCACCCCAGCAGGTCAGCCGTGCAGTACCTTGAGGAAATGCTCCGCCGGGATCCGCAGGACTCGCGTGCCTGCATTGCCCTCGGCGCGGCCAAATACCGGGAAGGCCGCTATGGCCGGGCACGGGAACTGCTCGAAAATGCCGTGGCGCGCCTGAGCCGGCGGAACCTGAACCCGCCAAGCGGGGAAGCCCACTACCGGCTGGGCCTGGTCCTGGAGCGGCTCGGCCTCACCGCGGAAGCGGGGGAACGGTTTGGGAAGGCTGCCTGGGACAGGGCCTGGGCGCATCCGGCGCGGCTGGCACTGGCGCGGCTGGCCCTCCGATCCAAGGACCCAGCCCTGGCCCTGCAGCACGCCGACGCCGCACAGTCGCTGGAGAGCACCAGCCCCGAAGCGCGGCACCTCCGGTACCTGGCGCTGGAGTGGCTGGGAGACAGTGACCAGAGCGACAAACTGCTCCAGGACATCCTGGCCTCCGACCCGCTGGACCCCGCGGCCCTGGCGCTCGCCGGGACCCTGGACGCAGTGGATCCCAAAACCGCGCTGACCGTGGCGTGCTGGCTTGCCCGCGCGGGACAGTGGCAGCGCGCCCTGGAACTGACCGAAACTGAAGCAGCGTCGGAGGCGTACCCGGCGTTCGGCAATCCGGGGCCGCTTCGGCATTACCTGCGCGCCGGCTGGCTGGAGGAGCTCCTGGAACCGGCGGCCGCTGCTGCCGAGCGCGCCAAGGCGCGGCGCGCGGACACCACCTACGCGTTTCCTTATGGATTGGACGACTACGACGCGCTGCTCCGCGCCCTCGAGGCCGATCCCCGCGACCACGTGGCCCACGGGCTCCTGGGTTGCTGGCTGTTGGACGCCGGACGGACCATGGACGCGCTGACCCACCTCGAGAAGTCCCTTACCCACGGCCGTGACAACCCGGTGGTGTGGCGGAATGCCGCGTTGGCTGTGGTCAATACCGGGGGAGATCCTGCTGCTGCCGACGATTACATTGCACGGGCCCTGGAGCTGAGCCCGGGGGACGCACGGCTCGTTTTTGAACGGGCCGTGCTGGCAGGATTGCGCAGCCTTCCGGCGGAGCAGCGGATCGCGGACATCGAGCAGGCCGGCCCTGCCGCCCTGGCCCGCGATGATCTTGCCGTCCTGTACGCAAACCTGCTGACCGACGTCGGACGGCCCCTCGACGCCCTGGTCCTGTTGGCGTCGCGCACCTTCCAGCCCTTCGAGGGCGGTGAGGGGCTGGTGCTCGCCGCCTATGACCGCGCCGCCGTCCAGCAGGCTCGGACGTTGATGGAGCAGGAGCCGACGGCGGCAGCCGCCCTGTTGCGTGAAGGTACCGAAGCGCCGGCCAACCTGGGCGAAGGGCGGCATCCCGCGGACAGCATGGCCGAGCGGCTGGTGGCGCTGGGCGATGCGCTGGAACGGGCGGGTGACGGGGTTGCTGCCCGTGAGGCGTGGGCAGCGGCCCGCGGGCGCGGGAATGCGCTGGCGGTGGATTCAAAGCCGGTTGGGCCTGCCGACTATTGGCGGGGCGTGGCCTGCATGCGCCTGGGCGACCGGCGGGAAGCGGACCGGATCTGGGGCAGCCTGGAGGACGGCGCCGCCGATCTGGAGGCAGCGCCCGCTGCTCCTGACTACTTCGCCACGTCGCTGCCGGAGCTCTTGCTGTTCGACACTGACAGCGCTGAGTCGCGGGGCGCTGCGGCGGCCTCCCTCCGGCAACTGGCCAGCCACGGCCGGCTACTGGGCCGGCGCCTGCAGACGAAGGAAGAGGTCTCCCTGTGACTGAAGAACCGCGTTACCTCGGGTCCGGGACCCTGGAAGGTGCCGCGCGCGGCCTGACCGGCCCGCCGCCGTCGCACCTTCCCGCCCGCCTGGCCATCACTCTCTGGGACTTCTCCTGGTACACCCGGGCCGAGGACGGCGGTCCCTACGCGGACCTCGATGGGGCCTGCGCCAAGGCGGCGGAGCTCGGCTACAACGCCATCCGCATCTGCGCCGCACCGCTGCTGCTGTTCGGCGGCCTGGGCCTGGACGCGCTCGCGGAGGACCTGGAGATTGAGGGGCTGGGGACTGCACCCGACGGCGGAATCTACGGCCGCGGCACGCGCTGGTACGACGCCCCCGGCGGCTACCGGCTGAATCTGCGGCAACGGCTGCTGGAACTGTTCGGCGCCGCCGAACGGCACGGCCTGGTGGTGGTCCTGGCCAGCTGGGAGTACCAGCAGTCACCTGTGTTTGCCGCGTCCCCGCAGTGGTTCGAGGCCATCGATGCCGTCCCGCTGGCCGACCGTTACCGCGTCCTTGCCGCTGCGTGGGACCGGCTGATCCGCACGGTCACCGACGCAGGACACCGGGACCGCATCGCCCTGGTGGAGCTGCACAACGAGGTGGACTTCTCCATCCTCCCGGCACTGGCCGACGGCGGCATTGAGCAGGTGCGGCGGCTGCGGCGGCTGCACCCCGACCTGTTGATAACGGCCAGCTACGGCAAACCCCCGCACCTTGCCATGCATACAGTTCCCGACGGCCTGGGCGCGGCGCAGTTCCACGTGTACAGCTACGGCGTGCTGGATGCGCTGCAGCGGCAGATCGACATCAGGTCCGAGGGAACGGCAGGCTTCCCCAACCCGGCCCTGCGTGCGCTGCTCCGGAAGGACGCGCCGTCCTTCCCCGACTACGGACGACTGGCCCCGTGGAAATACCGGGCCACTGTGGTCACGGACCAGATGTTCTATGGCTATGACTGGATCGACCCCGGCGCCTGGGATACGTGGCTGCACGACGAGTACGGGCAGTACCGCGAGGTGATGCGGCGCGAGATCGAGTCCCGCGTCATTTCCATCGCCGCATGGGCCCGCTGGAAGAACGTTCCCGCCGTGGTAGGCGAGGGCTGGATCGGGTACACCCCGCTTCTCGGCACGTTCGAGGGGGGCCCGGTGGGGCGGGACCTGGCCGGGCACGGCATCAGAACGGCGCTTGAACATGGCGTCTGGGGCATGGTGCCCTGCTCCAACGCCGCGCCCCACCACCCGTTGTGGGCCGACGAAGAGTGGCAGCGCCGCATCAACACCCTGATACTTACCGCCCCTGCGAACTGAAGGACTTCCGCCAATGCGTGCCCCAGAAACAGCCCTTGAGCTGCTGACCGCCGTCCACCGGCCATTTGCCTCGGAGCTGCGGCTGCCGGCAATGAGCAACACAGAAGACGTGCACCGCCGGTGGCGGCTCACCAGCCACTACCTGGAACACGACCGCCGTCCGGTGATCCCGGTGTCCGGTGAGATCCACTTCAGCAGGCTTCCGCGCAACCGCTGGGAGGACCGGCTCCGGCTGATGAAGGCAGGCGGGATCACGGTGGTGGCCTGCTACGTCTTCTGGATCCATCACGAGCCCGTCCAGGGGAAGCCGCGCTTTGACGGCAACCTGGATGTGGCTGCCTTCGTTCGGTTGTGCGCATCCGTCGGCCTGGACGTGGTCCTGCGCATCGGACCCTGGGCCCACGGGGAGGTCCGCAACGGCGGGTATCCGGACTGGGTCCAGGCGGCCGCCGTCGAACACCGCACCAACGATCCCGGCTACCTGGCGCTGGTGGAGCGCTGGTACAACCTGGTAGGTGCGCAGCTTGCCGGCCTCACCGGGCCGGGGAGCAACGTCATCGGCATCCAGCTGGAGAACGAACTCTACGACCAGCCCCGGCACCTCAGCGAGCTGAAGAAATTGGCGCGTTCGGCGGGGCTCAGTGCTCCGATCTGGACGGCCACGGCGTGGGGCGGAGCCGAATTGCCCCTGGAAGACGTGCTGCCGGTTTTCGGCGGCTACGGCGATGGCTTCTGGGTGGACGCGGACGCGCCCTGGGACCCCACCTTCCGGCAGCACTATTTCTTCAGCCACCAGTGGGACGATCCCGGCATCGGCGCCGACTTGCGCGAGCATTTGTCCGGCGGCGGGGTTTCGGCGCCACGATCTGTTTCCGACCTCTACCCGCCGGCCACCTGCGAGCTGACCGGCGGCATGGCCACGGCCTACCAGCGCCGACCCTGGCCTGCGGGCAGGGATGTGGCTGCGGTGGCGAACAACAAGATTGGCAGCGGCTCCGCCTGGCAGGGGTACTACATGTTTGCCGGCGGGGCCAACCCCGCAGCAGGCCTGCAGGAGTCCCAAGCCACGGGTTATCCGAACGACCTGCCGGTGTTCGACTACGACTTCCATGCCCCGATAGGTGCGTCCGGCAGGCTGGCGCCAGGTTTCGGGCTGCTGCGCCGGCAGCATGCGTTCCTGGGAGCGTTCGGGGAGCGGTTGGCGCGCATGCCGTCCACGCTACCGGACCGGGTGCCGTCAGGAGTTGAGGATTCCGGGGCGTTGCGGTGGGCGCTGCGCTCGGACGGGCACTCCGGGTTCGTCTTCATCACCTGGCACCAGCCACATATTCCCCTTCAGGTATACTCCGGTGCCCAGTTCCGGCTGGGCCTCGAGGCTGGAGCAACAACGTTCCCCCCAAACCCCGTGGACATTCCCCCTGGGACCATCGCCGCGTGGCCGGTGAGCCTTGAGGTCGGGGGCGTGCGGCTGGCCTGGGCCACCGCCACCCCGCTGACGGTGCTCAATACCGCCGGTGCGCCCACCCTGGTCCTGGCAGCCGAGGCAGGGATCGAGCCGAACCTGTGCTTTCCGGACGGGACCGTGCTGGAGGGGCCAGCCACTGCGCTGGGCGGAGGTGCCTACACCCTTGATGCCTCCGCGCCGGCGGCGTTGACGGCGACCTCGGGCCAGGGCGTCCTCAAGGTCCTGATACTGCCCGCAGCCGTGGCGGATGAGGCCTGGGTCCTGGATTCGGGGCGGGGCCGGGAACTGGTGCTGTCCGCGGACCCGGTCTGGGTGGACGCTGAGGGGCGGCTGGCTGGGAGGTCGCCGGGAACGCCTTGCGTCCGGCGGTACTCGGCAGGGGACTGCCGCTTTGAGGACGTAGCCGCCCAAGCCGCAGTCCAGGGGCCGGCACGCCAATCCGTGCCTGTGGAGCTTGTCCGTGCTGCGCAGCCTGTTCCTGCCTCCTTTGGCTCGCTGGCCGGCCGGGCAGCGGCGCCGGACGGTGAAACCATCGGTGGGCTCTCGGCCCTGTACCGGCTTGAACTTCCGACGCCGGGACGTGCCGCCGCGGGCGGGATGACGGAGTTGGAGATCGCCTGGGCGGGCGACGTCGCCCGGTTGCTGGTCGATGGCCGGGTGGTGGCTGACAGGTTCTGGGACGGCTCCCCTTGGCTCCTCGAAACCAGTGATGCGGGCATCCAGCCCGGATCCGACGTCGTCCTTCAGATCCTTCCGCTGCCCAAGGCCGCCAAGGTGGGGGTGCCTGCGGCCGCCCAGCGTCGACGGGATGCATCCGCCGGCGACCTGCTGGCCCTGGACAGCGTCCAGGTGGTCCGCTGGACGGATTGGCGGGAAGCCCGCGACTGATGCGCCGCCCCCGTCATAGGATGGACATTTCGTGACGGAAGGAGCGGACGTGGAACGGGCGCACGGGTTCGCCAACCAGCGGCTGGTGGTGGTGCCACGTCCACTGGTCCGTGAGGCTCTTGCCCGTCCCATTACCCGGCATCTGGTGGTTACGGACGCCGGCGTCTTTCCTGCCGCGAAAGACCACGGACGCCACCGTCCCCTCGGCGCCGAGGAAACCATCATCATCCTCTGCGTCGCCGGACGGGGGTGGGTGGAAACCACCGGTGCGCGGACCGAGGTCGGCAAGGCGGCCGCCGTCGTCCTTCCCGGCGGAACCGGCCAGGCACATGCGTACGGTGCCGCCCCCGGCGATCCATGGACGATCTGGTGGTGCCATGTGCGTGGAAGCGATGTTGCCGAGTTGGTGGCCGAGGCCGGAGTGGGGACCGACCGGCCCATCATTCCACTGCTGGCCGTGGACCGGCTGACGGCCATGCTGGACGAGATCATTACGGCCCTGGAGAAGGACCAGTCGCCGGCGCGGCTGGTGGCCACGGCCGGGATGGCGTGGAAGTTGCTGGCCACGCTGGCGGTGGAACGCCGCGCTCCGGAGACGGGGACGCCGCTCCAGCAGGCCCTGAACTACCTGGAGGAACGGGCGCACGGGACCGTCCGGCTGCCGGAACTCGCCGCGCTGGTGGGGGTGTCGCCGTCACACCTCAGCAAGCTGTTCCGCGAAGCCACGGGCGGTGGAGTCCTGGCCCACCACACCGCCCTGAAGATGGCCCGGGCCCGGCACCTTCTGGACACCACTGACCTGTCCATCGCCCAGGTGGGCCGGGAAGTCGGCCTGCAGGACCAGTTCTACTTTTCGCGCCAGTTCCGCCGGCTGCACGGGGTCAGCCCCAGCGCCTACCGGGCCGAACGGAAGGGGTAGTTCACCTTCCGGTCCGTCAGTTACAGCAGGGGATGGCCCCGGGTTTCCTGCTCCCCGGCATCCGCCTGCTCTCCGGCCCGGGTGGTGGCACGCTCAATGATTTCGTGGGCAATCGCGTACACCTTGCGGTTCGTGTCCTGGCTCAACTGGCTCATGAGCCCGAACGCTTCGTCTGCCGTGACGCCGGTGCGCCCCATCAGGATGCCCTTGGCCTGCTCGATGGCTGCGCGGTTTACTGCGGAGGCGGCCACTGCCTCGGTGGCGAGCTGATGTCGGTCCGTGTGAATCGAGGTGGTGAGGTCCACAACTACGCCCCAGACTCCGATGGGAGTGGTGCCGTCCATGATGTAGTCCGCTGAGTACAGCAACTTGTGCTGGCGGTCCTTGCGGTCCCGGATGGACACGTAGATGGACGACGGCCCGCCATGCTTGGAGACGTGGTCCCAGTATGCCTGGACCCTCGGCCGGTCTTCGGGCTCGATATGGGGGAGAACCATTTCCATTGAGGGAACCACCTCGCCCCGTTCATAGCCGTACATCCGGTACAGGCCGTCAGACCAGCGGAAGATGCCGTCTGCGAAGTAGTACTCGACCAGCCCCGTAGGGCAGTTGAGAAAGTCGTTCTGTGGGATCCCTCCCTGAAAAGGTCCCGGGTACTTGCTGCTGGAGATCACTGGCGGACCGTTCGACGTGCTTGGCCTGGCGCTGTCCCCTCGAGCCGGGCTTGAAAGGACCAGAATATAGCAACCCATATGCCGGTTAGGCGACAGGCAGCCGTGCCGCAATGCCCGCCACGTTCAACTGCAGGATTGCTGCGTGCCCTCCCCATCGGCGGCGGTGACCTCCATGTTCGCGATGGCCTGCCGCACCACCGCCAGGTCTAGGTCACCGAGGCCCTGCGCGAGCAGTTCCGCGTAGAGCTCAAGCCCGGCACGTGCCAGGGGCACGGCAGTACCGGCGTGGTCTGCAGCCTCCAGTACAAAGGACAGATCCTTGTGCATGAACTTCGCCGGGCCGGTCGGGGTGTAGTCCTTCGCCGCGAGCCGGGGTCCCACCAGCTCCAGCACCCTGCTCGCAGCGAGACCGCCGGACAGGACCTCGAAGAGGGCTTCCACGTCCAGGCCGGAGCGTTCCGCAAGCTCAGCCGCCTCGGCGAGAGCCGCCGTCGTGGTCCCGACGATCAGCTGGTTGCAGGCCTTGGCGAGTGAGCCGGCACCCAAGTCACCCATCCGGCGTACGGAGGTCCCCATGGCCTCCAAAACCGGGCGCCCCCGCTCGAAGTCCTCCGGGGATCCGCCGGCCATAATGGCCAGGGTTCCCCGCTGCGCGCCGGCAGTACCGCCGCTGACCGGTGCGTCGAGCACCGTGGCCTTCCCGCCGCTGGCATCCGCAACGGCGAGCCCAAAGGCCCGCACCGCAACCGGCGACACGCTGCTCATCACCACAACGAGTGTTCCCGGTGCGGGCGGCACGGACCGCCACGCATCCAGGAGGCCGGCCGCAGCGTCCTCGATGAAGGAGAGGTCGGGAAGCATGAAGATGATGACGGGTTCGTCCCGGAGGTCCGCAACGTGGCCGACGCCGGACCCGCCCAGCGACTCCAGGTCGCGGACGGCCGAGGGGGAGCGGTTCCATCCCGTAACCTGCCACGCTGCCTTGAGCAGGTTGGCGGCCATCGGCGCCCCCATCAGCCCCAACCCGACGAATCCCGCGCGCTTGGGCGCGGGATTCGTCAGGGCGTCGTTACCGCTATTCACCTGGCGTCCTCCACGACCACCAGGTCGCGGCCGTTGGTTTCCGGGGTGAAGAACGTGGTGACGAAGGAGATGCCCGCCAGGACCAGCGAGTAGAGCGCCGGCACCAGCCAGGAGTGGTTGGTGGCCGCCAGCAGTGCGACGCCGATCATCGGGGCGAAGCCTCCGGCGAGCACCGCGGAGAGTTCACGGCTGAGGGCTACGCCGGTGAAGCGGTGCTGGGAGCCGAACAGTTCAGGGAGCAGGGCGCACTGCGGGCCGAGCATGGCCTGCACGCCCAGGGCGATGCCCACCACCATGACCACCCAGACCAGGGCGACGTTGCCGAGCGTGACCAGGTAGAAGGCCGGCAGGGCGATGACGGCCTGGAAGAGCGCGCCGTAGCGGTACACGGGAACCCGGCCAAAGCGGTCGGACAGGGCGCCGAAGGCGACAACCAGCACCGCTGCGAAGCCCGCGGCAATCAGCAGGCCGGTGGGGCCGATGAACTTGTCGCCGGGGAAGACGCCGGCCGGCATGCTGATGAAGGACACCAGCAGTGCGGAGTAGATGGAGGAGTTTCCGTTTTCTCCCATGCGGAGGCCAATGCCCACCAGCACGTTCTTCTTGGAGTGCTTCCAGATCTGGCCCACCGGGTTCTTCACCACGGCCTTGTGCTTCTCCAGTTCCTGGAAGACCGGGGTCTCCTTGAGGCGGAGCCTGATGAAGATGGCGATGGCGATCAGGATGACGCTGGCCAGGAAGGGAACGCGCCACAGCCAGCCCTGCAGGACCTGCTTGTCCGCCAGGGCCATCAGGGCGAAGGTTCCGGCGCCCAGGAGGGTGCCCAGCTGGATGCCAACGAACGGCAGGGAGGCAAAGAAACCACGACGGCGGCGCGGGGCCACCTCGGAGATGAGGGTGGTGGCGCCTGCCTGCTCGGCGCCGGCGCCCAGGCCCTGCAAAATGCGCAGCGTCACCAGGAGCACCGCCCCGAGCATGCCCGCCTGGTCGAAGGTGGGCAGGAGGCCGATGGCGCAGCTGGACAGGCCCATGAGGCCGATGGTCAGGATCAGCACCATTTTGCGGCCGAAGCGGTCGCCGATGTGGCCGAACACCACGCCCCCGAAGGGCCGGGCGGCGAATCCGACGCCGTAGGTGGCGAAGGAGGCGATGACCGCTCCGCTTTCCCCGAGCGGCGCAAAGAACAACGGCCCGAAGATCAGGGCCGAGGCCAGGCCGTAGATGTAGAAGTCGTAGTACTCCAGGGCGGAACCCACGGAGCTGGCAAGTGTTGCCCTTCGCAGCTGGTCCGGATCGACGACGGCGCCGTCCGTGGTGGCCTGCGGTGAGTTAGTACGAGTTGTCACGAGAACTCCCTCTAATGCACTCCAGGCCCCCGTTGGCCTGGTGGGATAGCGACAACACCTGTTGTGTCGGTCACTATGCTGAACACAATACAGCAAGCTGAACAACGAGCAACAGTTTTTGGTTTTGAAGTTCCGAAAGGCCGCCAGGCCGCCGCGGTCCCTAACCCATCGGGTTGCCCAGGGAGTGGGCCAGTTCCTGCAGTTCCTTGACCATCTGCGAGCCCTGCTCGGGCGTGTAGGTGGCCTTCAATGCCGTTACGGACAGGCCCAAACTGGGTCCGTGGGCTCCGCGGGTGGGAACGGAAACGGCGAGGCACACCACCCCGGTGGTTGACTCCTCATCCTCGAAGGCATAACCCTGCTCGCGGATCTCTTTCAGCTGTGCCTTGAGCTCCGCGCCTGTGCGCAGGGATTTCGGCGTGAGGACCGGCAGTTCGGCGTCGTCCGGGAACATTTCCTCCAGGTCATGGTCACGCAGCCGCGCGATCAGGGCCTTGCCCACGGCGCACAGGGACACCGGCATCTTGTCACCGATGTTGGACGTGAGCCGCACGGCGGGATGGCCCTCGTACCGGGCCAGGTAAATGACGTTGGTACCGTCCAGCATTGCGATCCGGACCGTCTCGCGGGACAGGACGGAGGCCTGCTCGCAGTAGCGGTAAAACTCCTGCACCTCGTCCATGCGCCCAAGATAGGCGGCGCCCAGTTCCACCAGCTTCCGGCCCAGGGTGAACTCAGCGCCCTGCCTGCTGATCAGGCGCGCCTCCTCCAGTGCCAGCAGGAGGTTGGAGGTGGATGACTTTGGAATTCCCACCTCGCGCGAGAGGTCGCTCAGTGTCAGCCGGCCGGTGGCAGAGGCGGCGAGGGCGTCCAGCACGGCCGCTGCCCGGGTGACTGCCGGCGCCGGCGAGGCGGCTCCCGGCTTGTCGGAGGAAGCGGAAGGTTGGGAATCGGCCATGATTCTCCTTAGGTCGCCAGGGCAGACTTCGGTAGGCGTTCAGTGGACTGAACGCTATCCATCATAAAGGGGTTGGCACCCCTCCCTGTCCCCCGCCTTCAGGCGACGGTGTTGCTCAGCGCGCCGATACCTTCCACCACGATGTCCACCCGATCCCCGGGCGCCACGGGTACTGCGGTGGCCGGCGCGCCCGTCATCACGACGTCGCCGGGTTCAAGGGTCAGCCAGGTCGTGACGTAGACGAGGCAGTCCACCACACTGGACGGCAGATTGAAGGTGCCGGAGTTCGCCTTCGCGGTTCCATTGACATAGACGTCGATGCCCGCGTGCTCCGGATTACGGAGTTCGGTCTCTATCCAGGGACCCAGGGGCGTGTAGTTGACCCCGGCCTTGCCTTGGAAGTTCCGTTCGTCCACCGCGTTCTGGTCCACATTGGTGACGTCGTTGACGCACGTGTAGCCCAGGACGTGCTCCAGGGCATTCGAGGCCGTGAGGTTGGTGGCTGTTTTGCCGATTATGGCGGCCAGTTCACCCTCTGCGTGGACGGTGCCGCGGTCACGGGCCGCCACTATGGCCCCTCCCGGTGGGGCAACGGTGTGGACGGACTTGTGCCACGCCTGGATGGGCAAAGGGTGGTCATTCAGCGTCCGGTTGTGGCCAATGCCCAGGACGACGGCGGGCGTCACCGGGGCGAGGAAAGTTGCCTGACTGAATGGCGTGGTGCCGCCGGTGTAGCGAAGGGTGGCGGCGAATGGGTCAGCCACGTGATGCCAGGTCCCGTCCCGTTCGACGGCGTGCTGGGGACCTGCTGCTGTTGTGATCCTGGCGATACGCATAATCGCGGCTCAGTAGAAGTGGACCGTATCCACGAGGTGGGGGAGATCCCCGCCGTCGAGGAAGGTGCGGAGGTTGCTGCAGAACCGTTCGGTGATCAGGCGGTTCTCGGCCGCGCTGAGGGCTGACGTGTGCGGCGAAACCATGACCTTGGGGTGCTTCCACAAGGGGCTGTCCTGCGGCAGCGGCTCCACGGCGAAGACATCCAGGCATGCGTAGCCCACCTGGCCGTTATCCAATGCCTCCAGCAGTGCCTCCTCATCCACCACGGTTCCCCGGCCCACGTTGACGAAGGTGGTTCCGGGCTTCATGGCGGCGAAAAGCTCACGGTTGAACAGTTTTTCCGTGTAGGCGGTGCCGGGCAGCGTATTGACGACGGCGTCTGCCGTGGCCAGGAGGGCGGGGAGGCCGTCGTTGTCCACCACGTGGTCGATGCCGGCGATGGGTTCCACGTTCCGCTTGGTCCCGCTGACCTTCATGCCCAGGGCCCGGGCGATCCGGGCGGTTTCCAGGCCTATTTCGCCGAGGCCGGCGACCGCCAAATTCGACCCGTTGACCAACCGGGTGGGGACCCGGAGTTCTGGCCAAACCCGGGCCCGTTGGTCTTCGGCCAGTTCCGCGCTCCGCTTGAAGCCGTTCAGGATTCCCATCACGGCGAACTCCGCGAGGGGGAGGGCATGTACTCCGGCGGAGGTTGTGATTCTGAATTTCTGCAGAAGGTCCCGGCTCAGGCCGGATGCCTTGACTGCTCCACCCGCACCGGCCGCCATGGCGTGGACCCATTCCAGCCCCGGGTTTTCCAGCGCGACTCGGGCCAGGCCTGCGGGGCTTTCGTTAGGGAACCCGTAAAGTACCTGGGCGCTGTTGAGCATGGCCCAATAGCGTTCCTCCTGCTCTTCGGTGCGTTTGAAGGCGGGGTCGCCAGCGTGATCTGCAGGATAGCGTTCCGGCGGCAGGAGTTCGGGCTCGTAGACGACGGAGATGGACGGGTCAACGGCGCGGATCTGGTCCACGAGCTCTGCCTCGAGCGGGACGGCGATGGCCACAGTCTTACAGGGAGTCATTCGTTCACTATACTGGTTGCCGTCCCATATGGTGAACAACACCCTCCGGTTGCCCGACCGTTGACCCGGCTCGGAACCTGCACCGCTAGGGACCCGGATCAGCCCGCGCGTGGTTCCGGTGCGTGGTCGCGGCGAGGAGCTTCGCGGCAAGGACTGCCGACAGGGCCGCGAACGGAAGCTCAACGAGGACTGCTTCCAGGACCGCGGTGAGAAGTGGTGGACCCTGCTGGGCTGTCGTGACGTCGAAGAGGGCGTCAATGCAGAGGCTGGTGGAGAAGGCCGTGGCGGTAAGGATCGCCAGGGTGCTGTTCCTGAAGAGAAACACCGCGGTCAGCAGCGCGGAGAGGGCTTCAAAGGCGTCCAGGGCCAGCCAGGCCGTGTTCCAGTTGTAGGCGACGGTTACGGAGGGCATCGTCCCGCCCAAATAGAGAATCCAGGCGACGTAGAAGAGGGTAGAAGCGGCGCCGCAGGCGATCGCCAGGCGCCGCCATCCCAACCCCCTGACCCTGACCAAAAGGCGCCGACGGACGCGAAGGATCAAGACCAGCGCCAGAAGGACCACCCCGAGCTTCAGCCCGATGAAGTGGGGTCCGGTCAGGCGCCCACTCGCAGCCGCCAAGGACGCGAGAGCCTCTGGTCCCCGCATGTCCAACACCTCCGTGTCTTCCGTTAGTGCCTGAAGTACCGGCTGTGGGCCGCCGTGAGGCTACTCGTAGCGGAGGGAATCGATGGGGTTTTGCCGGGCCGCGCGCCAGGCGGGGAGCGTGCCGGCGATGAAGGCGATGACCATGACCAGGAGGATGACGCCGGCGACGGGTGCGGGGGCGAAGCTGAGGATCTGCAGCCCGGCGAGGTCGCTCAGGGGGCCCCGGGCGAGGGCGCCGCTGATGGCGGTGCCCAGGCCGATGGCGGCGGCGGATCCGATGAGGCTGCCGAGCAGTCCGATGAAGGCCGCCTCGGTGCTGAAAAGCGCGAATACAGAGCCGCTGCCCATGCCCATTGCTTTCATAAGGCCGATTTCCCGGGTCCGTTCCTGCACCGACATCAGCAGCGTGTTCACGATGCCAAATCCGGCGGCGACGAGGGCGATGATCGCGAAGGCGTCCAGGACGCCGATGATGCCGTTGATGACGGTCTTAACGGTGCCAATCCTGTCCTCGAGCGTCTGGGCCGAGTAGCCAGCGGCGCTGAGCCGGGATTTCATGTCGTTGATCTCTTTTTTTGACGTCGGTGAGAAGGTGGCGGTCGCCGCGGTCCATGTGTTTTTCGTGGCGGCGGGCGCTCCCGTGCTTTGAGCGTCCGCGAGGGCGGAAGTGAGGGCCTTGTTGGCGAAAGCACCGCCGGAGCCAAGGAGGGCGTTGTCTTCCACGCCATTAATCCGCGCCGTGACGGCGTGCATGCTGCCGGTGGCGTCCGGAATCCCGATGGTGACATCCTGGCCCACGGCCTGGTCGTTGCCCGTAAAACCCAGCGGTGTGATGTAGCTGGTGGGTAGGATTACCTGGGGCTGGCTGCCGGCATCATCCAGTGCTTCGCCGGAGGCCAGCTGCGGCTGGGCCCCTGCCAACGGACTGACCGAGAGCTGGTATTTGTCCTGGTTGTCCCACTGGATGTAGGCGGGACTGAGCCGGCTGACCGGGGAGACTGCCGTGATCCCGGGAACGGCGGCCACGGCGTCGAGATCGGATTGGTTCAGGGCCATCTGTGTCGAACCCGGGCGGCCGCCTGCGGCGAGGACCCTGGTGTTGGGATCGTATTTCTGCGGGCCGGACCCCGGGCTGGTGCCGGCGTCCGTCTTGGTGACTGTAAAGGCGTTGCTGGGCCCGACGGCGGCGATCTGGCTGTCGATGTAGTTGGAAATACCGGTGCCCAGACCGTTGGTGATGGTGAGGGTGAACGCTCCGACGAAGATCGCCAGGATGGTCAAGGTGGTGCGGAGTTTGCTGCGGAAGCTGTTGGCGATGGCGGTTTTCAGCGTTTCAAGCGGTTTCATGCCGCGTGCTCCTCGTGAGTGGTGATGAGCTGCCCGTCCCGGATGTAGAGGCGGCGGTTGAACCGCGCGGCCAGGTCGTGGTCGTGCGTCACCGTGATGAGGGTGATGCCGTGGTTTTGGTTGAGGTCGAACAGGATGTCTTCGACGATGGCGCCCGTGGCGGTGTCGAGATTTCCAGTAGGTTCGTCAGCGAAGAGAACCTGCGGGTTGTTCGCGAGGGCACGCGCGATGACCACGCGCTGCTTCTGGCCGCCGGACAAGTTCCCGGCCTTGTTGCGGGCCTTGTCGGCCAGTTCGAGCTGTTCGAGGACTTCCATGCCCCGGGCGCGGCGCTCCCGCGCCCCCGCCCCGGCGATCTTCAGTGGCAGGACGACGTTGTCCAGCACGCTGGTGGCGTGGTTGAGGAAAAACTGCTGGAAGACGAAGCCGAACATCTGGTTCCGCAAGGTGTTCAGTTTCCGGCCGCTCAACGTTTTGGCGTTCGTTCCGTCGACATGGACTTCTCCTCCACCCGGGCTGTCCAGGAGTGCGAGCAGGTGCATCAGCGTGGACTTACCGGATCCGCTCTTGCCGACGATTGCGACGGAGTCTCCACGGTCGATGTCCAGGGTCACGCCTTTCAGGGCGTCGAAACGGTCGGGCCCGCGTCCGTAGGTCTTGGTCAGGTTGCGGGTGGACAAAATCGGCACAGACATGGGTTTCCTTCTTTAGCCCGGCACCATGCCTGCCATCCGGCCGGTCAGTAGCACGCTAAACATGCGGTAGGTGAACCGCAAAACAAGAGGGTAGGGGACGAACCTTGATGAAAGCTGACCAGGATCTGAGGCAGGAACGCCCTGCCAATTCAATCAGCAGGGCTGCTTATTCAGCGGCATACCCGCCCACTGCTGCCCACGCCTGGAATCCTCCGATGAGGTCGGTGGCGCGTGCCAGGCCCAGCCGCTGAAGGGTGTGTGCAGCGAGGCTGGAACTGTACCCCTCGCTGCAGACCACGACGATCCGCCGATCACGGTCATCAGCAATCGGGAGCCGGTGGGGGCTGGAAGGATCGAGCCGCCATTCGAGAACGTTGCGGTCAACGACCACCGCTCCCGGCAACTCACCGTCGCGCTCCCGCTGATCGACCGGACGAGTGTCCACAACAAGGGCACCTGCCGCCATCTCCCGCTCAAGATCCGAGGCATGTACACGCTCGAGCCCGGCGCGGCTCTCCGCCAGCAACTGGTCGATGGCAGGGGTCCCGGAAGTATCGTAATGTTCCAAAAGTTTCCTCCTAGTGGAATCCGGGCCGGCTCAGCCCGGCCAGGTTAAATACGTCTTTCAGCATTGCCAGGGCTGCACCCTTGGGACTTGAGCGGCCGCCCTGCACCGTGATGTCCCCGGCCTCGGGGCAGCTGAAGACCATCGCCTTTTCCGGGCCGGCGATGGAGAAGAACGGGTCCCCCGGGGCCGCGGCTTCCAACTGCACAGTGACCACCATGGGCCGGTTGAGGGAGGCGCTTGCGACGGCGCGGAGGCGCAGTCCCTGTTGGGCGGCGGCCAATGCTCTGGCGCACGTAGACGCGTCAATCGGCTCCGTCTCCACCGCAATCCCGGAAACGTCCCAGTTCCAGAGGAGTCCAGCGATCAGGCGCACCTTGGTGGCCGCATCCTTCCCGGATAGATCCGCGGAAGGGTCTGCTTCGGCAGTGCCCCGCCGCTGCGCCTCCAACACGGCATCCTCCAGCCCGATACCAGCGGAAAGCTTGTCCAGGATGAAGGTGGACGTGCCGTTGGGGCAAGCCCGGACAGCGTTGCAACCCATGCCCCTCAGGGCGACGCGGGCCATGTCGGCGGCGGGAAGCGCGGCTCCGGTGGCCCCGGAGATGCGGATCCGGCTGTTGCCCTCCGCAGCGGCCTGCTCAAGGTTTCGCCAGTGGCTGAGTACGTGGCTCTTGGTTGCCGTCACCACATCCACGCCGCTCCGCAAGGCAGCAAGCGCCTCATGCAGGGCCCGCGCGTGAGCGCCGGGCGTGGAGGGCAGCGCCTGGACCAGAACGGCAGCATTGGTCCGGGCCAGTGTCTGCTCGATGGTGCGGATGGGCGCCCATGAGGCACGCTCAGGTACCGCGGACCCGGGCGTAGGGAAAACTTCTGCCGAATGGCCCCGAACGGCAGCAACCTGCAGCAAGGGATCCTGCCCCAACGCGGAATCAACAAACGCCTGCCCCACCGGGCCGAACCCGGACAGGACCAGCGGCACTCCCAGAGCCATTTACTTGTTCGTCATCCGGTACCGTTCGATCTGCCGCAGCCGCCGCAGGAGGCTGTCGCGCCGGGGGTGAGGGACGACGTCGGACGCTTCTGCGGTGAGGTCCACGTGACTGGTGCCGTACTGCCACAGCAGGAGGTCGTCCAGGAGCCGGTCGGGACCGGGGGAGTAGCGGTGGTCCAGGGCCTTGCGGACCTCCGTGATGCGGTTGGCGTTCAGCAGCCCGGCCAGCTGCATGGTCTGGTTGAGCCCGTGTGCGGCGAGCAGTTCGGCGGCCCAGCCCCAGTCGTCGTCCACCTTCCGGTCGACGTGGGGGAGCAGGGTGCGCCAGACATCCCGGATCCGGTTGGGCGTGAGCGGGGCGGCTCCTTCGCCGTCCATGTCCCAGTAGCTGCGGACTTCCTCGTACCGTTCGTGAAGGTCCGCGAAGGCCGTTTCCACCGTCTCCAGCATGGCCGCGGTGGCCGTGAACTGGCGGTCGAAGTGCGGCGTCCAGGCGCGGGGGTCCTCGGCCTTGAAGCGGATATCATGCTCGATTTCGCTCCACGCGTGGGCGAAGATGGTGCGGATCTGGCACTCGAAAAAGTAGCTGCCGTTGGGCTGCACGTCCGGGTTGAAGACCTGCTGGTACTCCTTGACGGCCTCGTTCTGGATGGTCCGCAGGATCAGGTGGCGGCTGGAGTAGCCATAGGTGCCGGACTCGATGGAGCCGATGTCCTTCTCGCGGTCTCCTCGGCAATCGAAAACCTGGCGCTGCCGCTTGATGATGTTGGCCACCACGGCGTTTTCCGCCGGCAGCTTGGTGATGACGCGGATTCCCACCATGTCGTTCAGGGTGCGGAACGGGTCCGGGAACTTCAGCAGCCGCCGGCCCCCCGGTTCCAGCGGTTCCTCGGTGCGGGAAATCTTCTCCTTGAAGGACTCCACCGTCTTGGTGCGTCCGGTGACGAACAGCGGGGTGACTTCGCTGTCCTTCAGCATGCCCCGCAGGGTCAGCAGGACGTCCCGGGTGACAAGCTTCAGGGCAGGCCGGACGCGCTCGTAGATCTCCACGTTGTGCTGCACGGACTCGCGCAGCGGCGCGTCCAGGCTTTCCCAGTTACTCGGCATAACCCCAGCTTACGGCCGGGGTCCGACACGGAGCCTTTGGGACTCCCTACGTTTCGGCAGGCGACGTGGAACCGCGCACCACCAGGGAGCTCTCCAGCGTCAGCTCCTCCTGCTCCAGCGCCTGGCCCTCCATCAGCCGGCGCAGCTGCTCCCCGGCTTTGAGGCCCAGAAGGGCCGCCGGCAGGTGGACGCTGGTCAGGCCCGGGCTGCTGGTGGCAGAATACGGCAGGTCGTCGAACCCGGCTACCGCCAGCTCCTCCGGGATCCGCACTCCGGCCACACGTGCTTCCTGCAGCACCCCATAGGCGTGCGTATCGGTGGCGCAGACGACGGCGGTCACCCCCTCGCGCTGCCAGTCCGGCCATGCTGCGGCGAAGGCGGCCGCGGCCTCGCCGACGTCGATGGTGGTGGCGGGCATGTGGTCCGCATCCACCGACATGCCCCGGGCTGCCGCCTCGGCGAGGAACGCCTCCCGGCGGATGGTGAAGGTTTCCGTTCCGGTGACGCTGTCCAGGTAGGCAACCCGCCGATGGCCCGCGTCGGCCAGGTGGGCGGCCAGCTCCCGCGCACCCTGGGCGACGTCAAGGTTGACGGCCGGCGCAACGGATTCCAGGCCGGGCGCGTCCAGCAGGACCAGCGGCCCGGCCACCGAGAGGTCGGCCAGGAAGCCGGCGTTCGGTGCGTCCACCAAGAGCCCGGCGGGACGAAGGGACATGAGCTTCCGGACGTCGTCGGCCTTGGGAAATTCGCCGGAGTCCGTGACCGAGAGCAGCAGCTGGTAACTGGGTCCCAGGGATTCGCGCACGCCGCCGATCACCTTGGCGAAGAACGGGTTGGAAATGTCCGGCGCCACCAGGATCACGATGGAACTGACGCCTTTGGCCAACGAGCTGCCGATCCCATCCACCACGTAGCCCAGCTCGGTGATGGCCTCCCGCACGCGGGAAATGTTGTCCTCGGAAACGCGGCCTGCCGTTTTGCCGTTGGCCACCAGGGACACGGTGGCCACCGACACCCCGGCCCGTGCGGCGACCATCGCCGCCGTCACCCGGCGCGGCCGGGCCCGCTGCTGCACCTGTTCCCCGGAATCCATACTTCGATCCTAGTCGGCCCCGCATGCGTCCAGAGCAGGCAAGGCGTCAAGCGTTTGACGTGCGGCAATGCCGAGAGCACGTTAAGCGTTTGACGTAGACCACAAAACCCTGCCATGATCGCTCCCGGAAGACAGAAACCCCTGCCCGCAAGGCAGGCCCCAATGACGTGGAGAACCATCGTGGAACCAAATCCGCAAGCGAACCAGCACGAGCCCAGGAAGATCATCCTGGACTGCGACCCCGGCCATGATGACGCCGTCGCCCTGCTGCTGGCACACGGCAACCCCAACATCGAACTGCTGGCCGTCACCACGGTGGTGGGCAACCAGACCCTCGAGAAAGTCACCCGCAACGCCCTGGCCGTCGGCACCATCGCCGGCATCACCGGCGTCCCCTTCGCCGCCGGCTGCCCGCGCCCCCTGGTCCGCAGCATTGAAACCGCGCCGGACATCCACGGCGATTCCGGCATGGACGGCCCCGCCCTGCCCGAGTCCACCATCGAACTGGACCCGCGCCACGCCGTCGACCTCATCATCGACACCGTCATGGCACACGAGCCCGGAACCGTCACCCTGGTCCCCACCGCCGGCCTGACCAACATCGCCCTGGCCGCCCGCAAGGAACCGCGCATCGTGGAACGCGTCAAGGAAGTGGTCCTCATGGGCGGCGGCTACCACGTGGGCAACTGGAGCGCCGTGGCCGAGTTCAACATCATCATCGACCCCGAGGCCGCCCACATCGTCTTCAACGAGAAATGGCCCGTGGTCATGGTCGGACTGGACCTCACCCACCAGGCGCTGGCCACCCCGGACGTGGTGGAGAAGATCGCCGCCATCGGCACCGGCCCCGCCAAGTTCGTCACCGAGCTGATGGACTTCTTCGCCCACACCTACAAGGACGCCCAGGGCTTCGACTTCCCGCCCGTCCACGATCCCTGCGCCGTGGCGTACGTGATCGACCCCAGCATCGTCAGTACCCGCAAGGTCCCCGTGAACATCGAACTGACGGGCACGCTCACCCTGGGCATGACCGTGGCCGACTTCCGCGCCCCCGCGCCGGCCGACTGCCACACCAGCGTGGCCGTGGACCTGGACCACGCACGGTTCTGGGAGCTGGTCACCGACGCGCTGGTCCGGATCGGCGAGCCGGGCGCCAACGCCAACACGGACGACGCCGGCAGCCACCAAGGTGCAGACCGCACCCAAGCCGACGCGGCCGACGTCGTACGCCCGGAAAGTGCCCACCTCACCGCCGGAGGGGTCAAGTAAATGACCACCGCAACCCTGAGTGAAACCAAGACCGGCCGCGGCAATATCGCCGCCCTCATGACCGCGCTGCTGGCCGCCTGCGTGGCGTTCCAGCTCAACGCCTCCATGCTCAGCCCCGCCCTGGTGACCATGGGCGAGGAACTCAAGGCGGACCAGGCCGTCATCGGCCTCTCGCAGACGTGGTTCTTCACCGCCGCCGCCCTGTTCTCCCTGTTCCTGCCGCGCCTTAGCGACATCGTGGGCCGCAAGAAGGTCCTGGTGGGCATGATGCTGCTCATGGCCGTGGGCTCCGTGATCGCGGCGCTCGCCCCGGACATCACGTGGCTCTTCGTGGGCCGCATCATCCAGGGCGTCAGCGGACCCACCGTCCCGCTCTGCCTCATCATGCTGCGCTCCGCCGTCAGCAACCCGCGCAAGTACGGCACGCTGATGGGCCTTATTACTGCAGTCAACGGCGGCGTGGCCGGTGTGGACTCCTTCGTGGGCGGCTACTTCGCCGAGCACTACGGCTTCCGCAGCATCTTCTGGCTGATGGTGGTCCTCGCCGTCGCCGCGACAGCCCTCATCATGTTCCTCGCTTCCGAAAGCAAGCCCGCCGCAGGAACCCGCATGGACTGGCTGGGCGTGTTCTTCATCGTGGTGGCCGTGGGCGCCCTGCTGACCGCCCTGAACGAAGGCTCCAAGCTGGTGGCCGGCTTCGACTCCGGCACGCTGATGCTGAGCCTGGCCCTGGTGGTCGTTTCCGCCCTAGCGTTCCTCGCCTTCTGGCGCACGGAACAGCGGGCCGCCCAGCCCATGGTGGAAACCGTCCACCTGCGCCAGCGCTCCACCTGGGCCCCGCTCCTCACCACCACCCTGACCATGACCGGCATCTTCGCCGTCATCAACGGCATCGTGCCCGCCTACGTGCAGGCTGCCTCGCCGGGCTTCGGAGTCGGTCCCACCGAGATGTCGCTGATCATCCTCACCCCGTACGCCCTGCTCGGCTGGGTGGTGGGACCGCTGAGCGGCAAGCTCGCACCTGTGCTTGGCTACACCAAGGTTCTGCGCATCGGCCTGCTTGGCAGCATCGCCGCGCTCGCCGTCATCGCGTTCCTTGGCCTGCACAGCCTGCCGATGATGATCGCCGGCACGGTCTTGCTGGGCATCATGTACGCCGGTACGGTCAACATCATGCTCAACGGACTCGGCGTTGTCCTCTCGCCCGCCGGCAACCCCGGCTTCCTGCCCGGCATGAACGCCGGCGCCTTCAACCTGGGTGCGGGCCTGAGCTTCCTCATCCTGCCGGCCGTGCTGGTGGCGACGTCGGCACTCGGCGATGCGACGGCGTCGTACCTCACCGTCGTGGTGGTCGGCCTGGCGCTGACCGTCGCCGCGTTCGCCGCCTCGCTGCTGATCCCCAAGCCGGTTGAGGCTGAGGTGGCCGCATGAGTGCCGCGGCTTCCGGCGCCGGCCGGATCGTCGTCGTCGGTTCCCTGAACGCCGACCTCACCATCTACTGCGACCGCCTCCCGCAGCCCGGCGAGACCGTCCAGGGCAACGGCTTCGCCGTGAACCCCGGCGGCAAGAGCGCCAACCAGGCCGTTGCCGCGGCCCGGTTGGGCGGGCACGTCAGCCTGGTGGGCGCCGTGGGGGAGGACGCCAACGGCGCCATGCTTGAGGCCTCCGTGGCCGGGGCCGGCGTGGATGTGGGGCACGTGCGGACGTCTGCCGAGCCCACCGGTGTTGCCGTCATTGCCGTGGATGCCCGCGGCGAGAACAACATCATCATCTCGGCCGGTGCCAACGGCACCCTGTCGCCGAAGGACGTGGCGGATGCGGCGGACGTCCTGGAGGGGGCCGCCGTGGTGAGCCTCTGCCTGGAGGTCAGCATGGACACGGTGCTCGCCGCAGCGCAGGCAGGGCACGACGCCGGCGCGCAGGTTTTGCTGAACCTCTCGCCGTACGCGGAGATCCCGTCAGCCCTGGCCGGGTTGGCGGACATCCTGCTGGTGAACGCGCACGAGGCCGCGCTGTTCCTGCGTTCTTCGGTTCCCGGTGCCGGTGCTGCTGCCTCTGAGTGGGATGCGGTGCGGTCTCGGTTCTCTGAGAGGGGGATCCACCAGGTCCTGGTGACGCTGGGTGCGAACGGTTCGGTGGTGCTGGACTCGCTGGCTCCTGCTGGCTCCCGCGTGGCTTTCGTCCAGCCGACCCAGGTGCACGCCGTGGATACCACCGGCGCCGGCGATGCCTTCACCGGGGCTGTTGCTGTCCGCCTCGCGGCGGGCGATGGGCTTGCCGATGCCGCCGCGTTCGCCTCCGTTGCCGCGGCTTTGGCGACCACCCGCAAAGGCACCCAGGCGGCGTATCCGGAGGCGGCCGACGTCGAACGCCGCCTCCGCACGTCCTAAACACCATCGATTGCTGAGTACTTGTCGTTTTCACGCTCGAGAACGACAAGTACTCAGCAATCGATGAGGGTTAGCCCCGCGCTTCCAGGGTGACCCCGGTGTGCTCCGCGAGCTGCGCCAGCAGCGCGTCCTGGAATTCGGGGTCGTTCGCCGCGGGATGCGGGGTCTGCCGGCGCTGGTGGTACCAGTAGCCGCCGCTGGCCAGGGCCGCCGGATCATCACTGGTGGCCAGCCATTCCTGCGTGCGGTGGCCCAGTTCCAGGTTGTCCGGCGCCGACCGGCCGCCCATCCGGGTGGGCACCCAGCCGGGATCCACCGCATTGCTGGCGACGTTCGGCACAAGCCGTGCCACCGCTGCCGACAGCGCAGTGACCTGCAGCTTCGTGGTGGAGTAGGAGGCCGTCGTCGTCCGCCCGGTCCAGTCCAGGCCGTCCAGGCCGGTGTCGCCGCCGCGGTGCATTCCGCTGCTCAGGTAGATGAGCCGGCGGGGACCGGGAATGAGGGCCGTCAAGAGGTAAGGTGCCACCACGTTTACTGGCAGCAGCGCGGCGCCATTCAGCACCCCGGCGTTATGGATGACGGCGTCAATGCCGCCGATCCCGTTGACCTGGTCCGCGGTCTCCCGGACTTCCTCCTCCACCGCCAGGTCCCCGACGACGCACTGCGCCCCGCGGTCCAGCAGGTGCTGGACCGCGGGGATCCGGCGGGAGGACCGGGCGTGCACGATTACCTCGTGGCCGTCCTTTAAGAGCGAGGCGGCGGCGGCCCGGCCCAGCCCGTCCGTGGATCCGGTGATGAAGACGCGTGCCATGCGGGACCTCCCTGGTTTATGCGTGTTGTCCCTACGCTACTTCTGCTGGCCTCCCTTGGGTGCACTCAGCGGCGCTTGCGCCCCAGGACCAGCGCCAGCAGTCCTCCAAAGGCAAGAAACAGCAGGCCCACTATCAACAGGCCGGTGTTCATGCCCGTGTTGGCCAGCGTCGCCGAAGTGGAAGAGTAGCCAGCTGACACTGGGGCAGCGGCTGCGTTGGCGGCGGCACCGCCAAAGGTCACGAGGCCGCCTGCGAAAGCGGTAGCGAGCAAGTATCTGCGGAAGTTGCGACGGGTCATGGGAAGTTCTCCTGAAAGTTGGATTGGGCCTGCTGCTCAGCCCGGGAATTGGCGCGTCCCCCGCGTGAAATGGACGCGGGCACGGCCTGAACTAGTCAGGGGAAGAGCCGGTGTCGAAGGACACCGGGGCGGGGGCTGTAAGTGAATGGCCCGGAACGGCGGCCATGCCAACCGCTGGGACCGGGAAGTGGTGTGAGCTGATCCAGCCAGCATCCGCCGGCCCGTTGCCGCCGGATGGGCCGCTTCCGCCTAGCGCAGCACCTGGCACGGCAGGCGGCACTTCCGACGGCGCGCGGAACGGGGCGTCGTCCGGACCGGCCTCGGAAAGCACCGGCGTTGCGGCTCCGGGCTTCATCTGCAGGCGGCTTTTCGCGCCGAGGTTTTGCGACACAGCACCGGACTGCGCGGGATTCGTCACGCCCTGAGAGGTCGTCGGCAGTTCAGCAACTGGGGGAGGGCCAGGCGCGGGCTCCGGAGCAGAAGCCGCGCTGACATCCGTGGCGACAGGAAGGACTGCCTGAGGCTCTGCTAGCGGTGGAACCACGGGCAGGACAACAGCGTTGACCACCGGTTCAAGGACCGGTTCAAGGACGGGGTCCAGGGGTTCCAGGACCGTACCGGCCAAGGGAACAGCAGCCCCCACCGTCCCGCCGACGACGCCGTCCACGGCACCCACCGCAGGATCCACCACGGCCGCGACAGCTCCCGTGGGCACAAGCCCGTTGACCACAGGAACAGACTGCACAGCGTTGTCGGCCAAGCCGGAGACCTCCTCCGCGGCTGGGCGGAGGGATGGCGCCGGGATCAGCGAAGCAGCAGTGGAAGCGGGGGCCGTGGCCGTCTCGCCGTCCAGCCCTGCCTGCACCGGTTCCAGCTCATCTTTGGCCTGATGGGTGAGCTTGGCGGCGGCAGAATCCACAGCCTTCGGAAGCAAATCGCGGGACGGTGAGGAGTCGGCGGACGCGCCCGCCGCTGACAGGGCAATCCAGGCTGCTGTTGCCGCCACGACGAGCAGGAGGGGCCGGAGGAACGCCCAGGCACTGCCTTTGGACTTCACTTGATACCCCTCCCCACAGGTGCGCTTCGGCAAGCGATGCTGTTCACCATAAGCACAGGTCAGACGGCAAGTCCAAATGCCGAGTCGCCAGCGTCAGATGGCATCCGTAGGGGCGGCACGATGATCAACGGCGGTGGACAGTTCGTCAATCCGGTCCATGGCGGCGTTGAGTTCTTGGACCGCGGCCCACAGGTCAGGGTGTTGCTCCCGAACCTGTTCCAGGCTGGTGCCGGCGGACCGGAGCGAGCCGAGGTCGAAGCTGACATTGGTGCGGGCCCCGGCCAGCGCGGCGCGGAGGGCACCGAACGCGACGACGACATCCGCCACCAGCGCACGGTTGCCCTTGGTTGCCAACCAGGCGAGGTCGTCGATGGCTTCGATGGCACGCTCGCCCAGGACAGCGGATGCCGCCGCAGCTTCCACTGAAGCGCGGCGGATTGCTTCGTCCCGTTCCTCGCCGGGTCCCAGCCGGAAGGCGGCACCGAACGCTTTGGAAGCGGAGGCATCTTCATCTGCCAGCCGAAGGGCTTCCTGGCGCAGCGCCTGGGCGCGCTCCCGGATCCTGGCCGGCTCGCCGCCGTCGTCCCCGCTGTAGCCGGCAACCATCGACGTCAGCGAAGCCGCCACCGCGAGCATCAGGCCCGTGCCCGCCCCTCCGCCGGGTGATCCCGTGGACTCCGCCAGCGCCCGCGTCCATTCCTCCACAGTCGACCCCTGCGTGGTCACTTCAGGTTTTTCCATGTCAGGAATCGTGCCCACAAAGCTGCGCGGCTAAACGGAAGAAGGCGCACAGTGCGTTCTGGCCCAGTTTCGACGGTGCTGCCCCCGGAAAGCCGCGGCGTCGTGCCGATGGCGGCAGCTAAAGTGGGCCAGTGTGACGCACCGCCACCGCTATGACTACGGCCAGGACCCCAGCCAGTGGGGTGAACTGTTCCTCCCCGACCTTCCACCCGGCGGGAAACACCGGGGCGTCGTGGTGGTGATCCACGGCGGCTACTGGCGCCCGCAGTATGGGGCAGAACTGGGGGAGCCACTGGCACAGGACATGGCTGACCATGGCATGGCCGCCTGGAACCTTGAATACCGGAGGGCCGGCAACGGTGGGGGGTGGCCGGGCACTTTCCAGGACATCCTGGCGGGCATCGACAAGCTTCGCGCGCTCGCGGAACCGCACTCACTGGACCTCAGCAAAGTGGTGGCGCTGGGCCACTCGGCCGGCGGCCACCTGGCGGTGTGGGCCGCGGGGAGGGAGCGGCTGCGCGGGCTTGGGGCGGAGGATGGCCTGCAGGTGGAGAACGACGGCGTCCGCCTCACCGGGGTGGTGAGTCAGTCCGGCGTCCTCAACCTGGCCGAGGCCGAGCGCCTGAACCTCAGCAACGGAGCCGTGGCCAACCTGCTCGGCGGCCCGTCGTCGGGCTTCCCCGAACGGCACCGCATGGCAGACCCCATGGCCGCGCTGCCGCTGGGCGTGCCCGTCTACGCCGTCCACGCCACGGAGGATGTGGACGTGCCGCTGAGCATGTCCGCCACCTACGTGGATGCGGGCCGTTCCGGACCCGTTCCGGCGGAGCTGGTCATGGTGCCGGGCGACCACTTCGCCCTGATCGATGTCAGCGCCGAGGCCTATGTGACGTGCCGGGACCTTGTGGGCCGCCTGCTCCGCTGACATGAACTGCTGACGCTGCCCTCTTTCTGGCAGAGTATGACCATGCTCACAGTGATCGGCGAAGGCCTTGTTGACGTTGTCCAGCGCGCCACCGGAATCCAGGCCCACGTGGGCGGCAGCCCGCTCAACGTTGCGGTGGGCCTGGCCCGGCTGGACCATCCGGTGCAGTTCATCGGCCGCTACGGAAGGGACGCCTACGGCGACTCGGTGGCCGCGCACCTGCGCGCCAGTTCAGTGATGCTGCCGGTGCCCCCGGACGACCTGCCGACCAGCGTGGCCACCGCATTGATTGACGACGACGGCGCCGCCACCTACACGTTCGACCTCGCCTGGGACCTCCCCGGCATTGCCGACCGGCTCGGCTTCATGCTGCAGGGCACCACGCTGCTGCACACCGGTTCCATCGCGACGATGCTGAAGCCGGGCGCCACCGAGGTGCTCGCCGCCGTCGAACACGCCCACCCGTCCGCAACGATCAGCTTCGATCCCAACTGCCGGCCGAGCATCATCACGGACGTGGACTACGCCCGGCGGCAGGCGGAGAAGTTCGTGGTGCTCTCCGATGTGGTCAAGGCGTCCGACGAGGACCTGGCCTGGCTGTATCCCGGGCAGGATGTGCTGGATTCGGCGCGCCAGTGGCTGGCGCTCGGCGGGGAGGAGGGGCCCGCGATGGTGGTCGTCACCCGTGGCGCGGAGGGCCCGTGGGGCGTGTGCCGGGCCGGCGAAGTATCCGTGCCTGCGCCAAAAGTGGACGTTGCGGACACCGTCGGAGCGGGGGATTCGTTCATGGCGGCGCTGCTGTCCGGCCTGGTGGACCGGGAGCTGGATGGAGCCCAGAACCGGCAGGACCTGCGGGCCCTGCCGGTTGAGGGATTGGCCGAACTCCTGGAGCACGCCGCAAGGGCCGCCGCCGTCACCGTGTCCCGGCCGGGGGCCAACCCGCCCACGCGCGCTGAGCTGCACGGGGCTGAAAAAGAGGGCTAAGCCGGTGGGGAGCAGTCGATGGGGTTCCTCCGCGGGCAGCAGTCCTCCTAGAGCTGCGGCACGCAGGGTCCCGCTCCCAGCAGTGCAAGCCCTGCGCGGTCGCCGGCTGCGAAGTCCTGCACGCCCTTGTTCTCGGCATACATGAGCTGGCTTGGATCGTTCGCGTGGGCCAGGCCCAGCACGTGCCCGAGCTCGTGCATGATGATGGCCCGCACTTCCGCGGCGCCATCCGGCCTGCTGGCCATGATGCCGGCGAGGTCGGGGGCGTCCAGGCTGATCTGGCCGGCGGCGAGGACCAGCGGTTGTCCAGGGGCTGTTGCATAGCCGCTACCGCCGAGGCCTGCGACGTTGCCGGCGAGTTCAGGGGTTTCCGCGGGCGACGACCAAGCGATCAGCACCGGTGCCCAGCGCTTCCCGTAGCGCTCAGGCTGGAAAGCTTGACGTTGATCTGCCGGCGCTTCCGTAGTGGTTCCGTCGTAGACAAACTGCAGGCCGGAGGCGCGGGAAACGGCTGCCACCGCTTCGTTGATCAGCCCATCCCCACCCGGCAAGGCATTGTCCGGCCGAACAACGTAATGCACGGGGCGGCACGGATCGTACGCCACTAATGTCTGTCCCGCCTTGGGCGATTCCTGCAGCACGAATGCCGTTGAACCGGTGCTGGCCGGCGGCTTGCCCAAGGGTGACGGGGCGGCCTCCACGCCTGGCGGCGGCACCTTGGCGCCGGGCAGGTACGGGGCAGTGACTGGGAGGACCGCGCGGTCAAAGAACGTCGGCGTGAAGTACAGGCAGACCACGACGGCGATCCCCAGCATGGTCCGGAACTGCACCGACCGCTTGGGCCGGCGCTGTTGCTTCCGGGGCCGGCGCCCGAACTTCCGCAGGTCAGGCGGGGAAGGTTCAGGAGTGCGCCAAGGCGCCGGCGGCTCGGCCTTTCCCAAAGCCTCATCGATGGCCCACTGCGGGACCCGTCCGCTGGCAGAACGCCGGACGTTCGGCGGGAGAAAGCCGCCTGACTTATCCGGCAACGAATCCCTGTTTGTCCCAAAACCGTGCACCGGCGTCCCCCAATCCTTGGCCGCCCGCCGCAGGGCAACCCCCTCAGCCTAGTGGCGGGCTTCCCACTCCGGGCTCAGGAAATACGAAGGATTTCCGCAAAAAGGCTCCCATGAGAAATCGATTGCTCCGTAGATGCCGTTTTGGACGCTCAAAAGGACATTTACGGAGCAATCGATGTGGGTGGGGCTACTCCTTTCCGAGCCCTGCAGCTGACGTCTTCTCGTTCGAGACGCCGTTGAGCGCGCGCAGGTCGAAGATGCCGCTGATGTCGGCCTGCTTGGTGGTGCCGGCAGTCACGCCGTCGGCCAGGAGTTTCCCGTAGGTATCGGCCAGCGGGTCCACGGTGAACACGATGTTCTTCAGCGAGCGGTCGATGACGTCGGGCTTGAGCTCCGCGCCGGCGGCTTCCTTCAGTGCGGCGTTGATGACGGTGGCCTTCTCTCCAGCGGATGCAGAGCTAAGCCACTCAACGGACTTCACGTGGCCCTTCAGCAGCGCCTTGACGGTGTCCGGGTGGTCGGCGGCGAACTTTTGGTTCACGATCAGGATGGTGGTGGGGAACTCCCCCGGCTTGCCGGACAGCGAGCCGTCCCACAGGTCCTTCTCATCCACCAGCACCTTGGCTCCGGCGGTCAGCACCAAACGTGATGCCCACGGCTCAGGCAACCACGCGCCATCGAGCTTTCCGTCCTGGAACAGCTTGAGGGTCTGGGCATTCTCCGTCGGGTTGATGGCGACGTCACCGCTGCCGTCCACGTTCGTCTTGTAACCCTGGCTTGAAAGCCAGGCACGGAGGGCCACGTCCTGCGTGCCGCCTAGCTGCGGTGAAGCCAGGGTCTTGCCCTTCAGGTCGGCAGCGGAGCTGATGCCCGGCTTGACCACCAGCTGAGCGCCGCCGGCAGCAGCCCCGGCAATGATGTTCACGGATTGTCCCTGGCTTTTGACGAACGAGTTGATGGCCGGGTTGGGTCCGATGTAGGTGGCGTCGATGGCGCCGGCATTCAGCGCCTCGATGGCTGCAGGGCCGGCGTTGAAGACCTGGGTGCTGAGTTTGGTGCTGCCGAGTTCATCGGCGATGAAGCCCTTGCTGACGCCCACCAGGGCAGGCGCGTGCGTGACGTTGCCGAAGTAGCCGAGCTTCAGCTCCGCAGCGGGGTTGCCGGAAGGAGCAGTCTCCTGTGATGCGACCGGGGCGGCGTTGTTGACGGCGGAGGCGACCGCGGCACCGCCGCCGATGAGCGCCAGGGCGGCGGCCGCGATGCCGATCTTCAGCCCAAGCTGGCGCTTGGGCTCGGCCGCCTGGCCGGCGACGATCCGGGTGGAACCTTGCTGGTTCCGGGGACTGTTGTCCTGCGAGTTTGCCATGGTGAAGTCCTTTGCTGGGGCGGATGCTGAGACGAGGTTACGGAGCACCCAGCGGCCCCACAATCACTGCCGTAGCAGGCGTTCACGGGGCGACGCGAACCCTCAATGCGGCGTAGCGGGGCGTCAAAATTCGACGCGGGACGTCTTGATTCGGGGCCAATACAGCAGGCCCCGGCAGCGACTGCGGTCAGCAACGGCTTTTCCTGATTGACCTGCGTTGATTCACCTGCCGTTTTGGTGGGTACGTGCCCGGCATGGGGATTTTGAAAAACTAGTCAAGGAGACTCTCATGTTGCTTTGGATCGCCATTATCATCGCCGTTCTGTGGCTTCTCGGACTGCTCGCAAACATCGGTGGCGGCCTTATCCACATTCTTTTGGTCGTCGCAGTAGTCGTCCTGATCTTCCACTTCGTCACGGCCCGGCGGCG
Organism: Pseudarthrobacter defluvii; assembly: GCF_030323865.1. NCBI lineage: Bacteria > Bacillati > Actinomycetota > Actinomycetes > Micrococcales > Micrococcaceae > Pseudarthrobacter > Pseudarthrobacter defluvii. The sequence continues at coordinate 138,783 of NZ_CP066362.1, forward strand.
CGTCTAGGCAGGAAACGTCCAGACAAAACCGCCCAGGCAGTAACGAGGTCCCGCCGCCGGCAATGCGCCGGCGGCGGGACCTGCTCCGTTTCAGGCCGCTTTGACCAGGGGGAGTTCGTCCCAGTGCGTGGTGTACCGGGGCGAGCGCATGTCCCGTTTCATGGTCCAGTCCAATCCGGACCTGATGCCCGCATGCCCCAACCCGATGGAGCCCCGCCCGAAGCGACGGCCCACGTCCTCAAGCAGGGGCCCGATGCCGCGTTCCTCATGCCGGTTTTCGAACGGCTCCAGCGGCGGCTGGTTTCCCGTAGGCCGCAGGTCTGTGAGCATAAGACCCGCCTTGGCATACTTCAGCCCTTCGCGGATGTGGGGCAACAGGGCGTGCGCGGCCTTGGTGAGCAGCAGCGGATCCGCCGTGGGCATGGGCAACGAGACGCACACAGAGGGATAAGCCTGTTCGTTGACCCTGAATGGGGAAGTGGCAGCGAACGCCGTCAGGACCTTCGCCTGCAGCCCGTGCTTTGAGAGCCTGGCACTCGCCTGCTGACCGTAGATGCTGAGGACCTCACGGAGGCCGGCGGCAGTGGCTACAGGCGTGGCGAAGGAGCGGGAGAAGATCAACTGGTCGCGTCCAATCCGTTCCTCCTCCATGGGGATGCACGGTGTGCCGCGCAGTTCCAGGACGGTGCGCATCAGCACCACGGAGAATTTGTCCCGGATCATCACGGGATCCGCCCGGATCAGGTCCAGGACGGTGAAAATCCCCAAAACGTTCAACCGCTTGCTGAGCCGCCCGGCGATGCCCCAGACCTCATCCACCGGCAAACGGCCCATCAAACCCTCCCGCACGTCAGCCGGAACCGACTCCCACAGGCAGACCCCGCCAAAAGCGGGATTGTTCTTGGCCCATTTATTGCAGAGTTTTGCCAGGGTCTTGGTGGGCGCAATGCCCACACAAACGGGAACCCCCACGTTCCGCCGGACTGCCTCTTTTATCCTCCGGCCAAGGGACAGCAGCTCATCCGGGGCGCCCTTGACGCCCAGGAACGCCTCGTCGATGCTGTAAACCTCCAGCCAGGCCGAGTACCTGCCCAACAGCTCCATCACACGGGCGCTGATGTCCCCATACAGCTCGTAGTTGCTGGACTTTGCCACCAGGCCCCATTCCTTGGCCCGCGGCGCGAGCTTGAACCAGGGTTCACCGGTGTTTATGCCCAGGGCTTTCGCCTCGGGGGAACGGGTTACCGCGCAGCCGTCGTTGTTGGACAGCACCACCAGCGGGCGCCCTTCAAGGGAGGGGTCGAACGCGCGCTCGGCTGAGGCATAAAAACAGTTGACGTCCACGTGCGCGATCTGCGGCATCTGCGGCATGACGGCAGGCTTGGCCACGGCAATTCTCACCCCTTGCGCAGCTCAGACATGGTGCAGGCACCTGGTTGCAACACCCCAGATGGTCAGCTCGGACAGGGCGGGGACGTGGATGTCCTGGTACTTGGGGTTCTCCGCCTGGAGCACCACTCCGGTGCGGGTGATGCGGAGGCGCTTGACCGTCAGTTCCCCGTCCAGCACCGCGATCACCACGGATCCGTCCCTGGGTTCCAGGGCGCGGTTCACGATCAGTTCGTCACCGTCGCTGATGCCCGCTCCCTCCATGGAGTCCCCGGTCACCCGGACCACGAAGGTGCTGGTGATGTCCTTGATCAGGTGCGCATTCAGGTCGATCCTGCCGTCGAAGTAGTCCTGTGCGGGCGACGGAAACCCGGCCGCCACCGCCACCGGCGAGATCAGCACCGAGAACAACGAGGCACCCGCATCTATCACGCGGGGACCGATAACAACGCCCACAACACACCTTTATTCGAAAATATGTTCGATAGTTTCAGTGTAGCCCCGGAGGCTGACAACGGACACTCCTCAAGGCTGGGGCGCCGAGGGGCTAGGCTGGGAGCACCGTCGGCTCTGGGGGGGAAACGATGCGGTTCTTGAGGTTTTGGTTCGTTCCGGCAGTGATGCTCGCCGCGCTCACGGGCTGCGAGTACAGCGGGCCGCCGGAGGGGCAACCGGCGAAGCCGTCAGCCACGGCGGCAACGGCACCTCAGGAGGTGGCCACCGGCCACGCGGAGGATCCGCGCCCGGCAGAGGTGCAGGCCATGCAGGAATGGTCGCGCCGGCAGCTACAGCTCGAGCTGCCAGGCCAGTTCGCCGGGGCCACCATGTCAAGCACCACAGTCAGTTACGGCTTTGCGGCGGCAAAACCCGGCCATTACGACGTTCACTTCACCTGCCAGGGTCCAACGGAGACGGAGCTGTCGCTCGCCACCCAGGCCGGCGGCGAGGTCCTCGTGCCCGTCCAGGTCCCCTGCGACGGTGCCGTCTTCAAAGCCCAGGTGACGCTTTCCATCCTGGGAGTGGAGTTCCTCATGAGCCCTGCGGACGGCGCCAACGGCCGCTACGCCTTCCGGCTGGTGCCAGCCTCCCCAGCGCTTACCGCCACTGTGCTGCAGGGAACGGGCGGACTGAAGGCGGTGGTCAATACCGGCCAGGCATCCGCTCCCGGACCTGCGGCGGAGCTCAAAGGCACGCTGGACAGGGACGGGGCAGGGTGCGTCATCCTGCAGGCGGAGGGCGGGGACGATTACACGCTGATCTTCCCCGCAGGAACCAGCCTCAGCGGCGGGACACTCGTCCTGCCCGCCGGCCCCCGGATTACCGCTGGCGACCCGTTAGTCCTCACCGGCAACCGGGTACCCGCCGATGAAGGGCTGAGCATGTGCCTGAATTACGCCCGGCTATATTCCGTGGAATCGGCTGCGATCATCCGCTGATGGAAAGGGCAGATCCGCGTCCAGCAGGCGCGGGAGTTCTTCCCCAGCAGGTACGACGGCGGCCTGCCGCCTTCCAGCGAACGCCAGCTGCCCAACGCCCACGTAGACTTGCAGGATGCGGCTGGTAGCAAGCGATATCGACGGAACGATCCTCGGGCACGACGGCAAAATCAGCCCCCGCACCGTCCGCGCCTTCCACGCCTGCCGGGACGCCGGCGTCGAACTCGTCTTTGTCACCGGCCGCCCACCCCGGTGGCTGCACCCCCTCGAAGAGCAGCTGGGCCACACTGGTCGCGTGATCTGCTCCAACGGCGCGGTGGTGTGGGATCTCGAGGCGGACCGCTTGGTCTCTGCCCGCGCCCTGGCCATCAACACCGTCATGGAAGTGCGGAGCATTATCAAAGAACTTCGCCCGGCGGCGCTGTTCGCCGCGGAGACGCTCACCGGCTTCCACCTGGAACCGGGCTTCATCGAGAACGAATCCAGCGAGTTGCTCGCCGAATTCACCCCCGCGCCGCTGAAGGACACGCTCACCCGCGACGACTCCGTGGTGAAATTCCTCGCCATCGTCCGCGACGGCACGCCTGACGACTTCCTCGCCGAGGTGGCTCCCGCCGTCGGGCACCTGGCCGCCGCCACCCACTCCTCGCCCGGCGTCGCGATGCTGGAACTGTCCCTTCCCGGCGTCAACAAGGCTGTCACCCTGGCAGAGTATGCGTCCGCCCTGGGCATTGAGGCGGCCGACGTGGTGGCTTTCGGGGACATGCCCAACGATATCGAGATGCTCCGCTGGGCCGGACACGGCTATGCGATGGCCAGCGGCCACCCGGAGGCCATCCGCGCGGCAGGGCAGCAGGCGCCGCATTTTGACGACGACGGCGTGGCCCAGGTTTTGGAGGCCCGGCTCGCTTCCCTGGGCGTCCAGTTTTCCTGAAACTACCCTGCCGGCTCCGGCGGCACCGTTTTCCCAGCCTGCGCTCACCTGGCGTTTACCTTCCCGCCGTAGCGTGAAGCGTGGAGAGCAGGCACCTCCGCCGGCTCAAAGGGGGTAACGATGGCAAGAAGCACCAAGCAGCACGCAGCCGATGGGCCGCTCCGCGCAGCAACACCGGCCCCGCACTGGAAGCAGCTGCGCCAAGGCGACCGCGTCCGGGTCCTCTTTTCACCCGGCTTTGAGTCAAGCGGCGTGGTGGACACCATCACGCCGGACCACACGGCGGTTTGGGTCCACCTCGACGGCGGCCGCGGGCGCACCCTGCTGCATTGCAGCGACGGCGTGGACATCCTTCCGTGCACCGACTGAACTGCAGCAGCGCTGACTGAAGGCCTCGCGCCTCGGGTACGCTCGCAGTGTGACCCTGCCCTTCTTCGAGCACCCGGACGACGCCGGGCGGCAGCTGCCCATCGCCATGGCCCACCGCGGGTTCTCCGCCGATGGGCTGGAAAACTCGATGGCCGCGTTCCGCGCCGGCGTCGAACTTGGCTTCCGCTACCTTGAAACGGACGTCCACACAACGTCCGACGGCGTGCTGCTGCTGTTCCACGACGAAACCCTGGACCGGGTGACGGACGGCAACGGCCGGGTGGCGGAACTGCCCGCGGCGGAGGTGGCAAAGGCCCGGATCAACGGCCGCGTGCCCATTCCCACCTTCGACGAATTGGTCGCCGAGCTTCCCGGTGCCCGGCTCAACCTGGACGTCAAGGACTGGGGCTCGGTCCGCAGCACCGCGGCCGCCATCGAGCGGAACCAGGTGCACCACCGGGTGCTGGTCACCAGTTTTTCGGACCGCCGGCGGCGGGCGGTACTGAAGCTGCTCAGCCAACCGGTGGCTTCGTCCGCCGGAGTGGCCTCGAACGCCCTCTTCACGCTGCTGGGCCCGGTACTGCCACGCCCGGTGTTCCGGCGGCTCATGGGCCGGGTCCTCCGTGACGTGCACGCACTACAGGTACCCGTCCGGTATGGGCGGATACCTGTAGTCACTGCCGGCTTCATCCGGCGCGCCCATCAACTGAACCTGGTGGTGCACGTATGGACCATCAATGAAGAGGCCGAAATGCGCCGGCTCCTCCACCTTGGCGTGGACGGGATTGTCACGGACCGGGCGGACCTGCTCCGCGACGTGCTGCGGGCCCGCGGCCAGTGGCGGGATGCGCCGGGGACCAACGACCCGACCGGCTGAACCCCGCCCGGCTTACTGAACCTGTCGAGGGACTAGCCGCGGTCCGTTTCGGTGGGCGCCGTCGCATCGCCGGCCAGGCCGCCGTCGTCCATCTCCTCGTTCTGCTTCCGGTCGTGCCGTGCCATGTCGCTGTGTGCCCTGTCGTTGTCCGTCCCGTCGACGTCCCCGCCCAGCGGGCTGTTGGACACCGGAGCCGGCGCTGCCCCTGTTTTGAGGCCGGGGGCCTTCTGCTTCTCCGCCTCCATCGCGTTTGACCCTTCGCTTAGGGACGAGTGCACTTCAACGTCGTCATTGGGGTCTGCCGGGTTCGGAACATCCGTCTTTTCCGTCGGCTTGGATGTCCCGGCCAGGTCCTCCATGGCGTTCTCCGCTGCCTTGCCGATGCTGTCGCCAATTCCCATCTGACTGCTCCTTCCGACATCGCGTGCCGGCGCCCCAGCGGCGTACCGGCCCTTCTCCTCCAGAATTATCAGCATGCTTACAATTAGTCCAGTGCTGGGGAATTGAACCGCAGCCGGAGAGGAAGGAAAGGCAGCATGAGCACTTACCATCCGGAAAATGACCCCGCGAACCCCGACCGTCCAGGGAAGGACGATGTTGGCGCCGCCCAGCCCCACCTCGCTGAGCAGCGCAGCAAAGAGTCCGGCGGCTCGCCGAACCCCGACCCCGCAGAGGGCAATGTCACCGGCCTGGAACCAGGCGGGGGAGTACCTCCCGGAGAGACGCCGCCCGCCGAGGACCAGATGAGCAGGGACCAGGGCCACTCCGAATAGTGCCTGGTGTCCAGCTGCCGGCGGGCCTGCGGTCTGCCGGCAGCTGGCCCACGGCCAGCGTTAGGAGGTCGCCTTGCCCTGGCTTTTCCGCGGCTTGCTGGGGCCGGCCAGGTGGCGCTCCAGGCCGTCCATGTCCAGGCGCGTGTTCCATTTGGCCCAGTCCTCAGGCCGGACGGACGGCCGGCCCAACAGGTAGCCTTGGCCGGCGCTGATGCCAAGTTCGCTGAGGGCCTTCAGTTCGCCCACGGTCTCGATGCCTTCCGCCACCAGGGTCACGCCGATCTGGGCGGTGAAGTCCACCAGGCAGGACGCGAGGGCGTGCTGCAGCCCGTCCTTGTCCACATCGGCGATGACATTGCGGCCCACCTTGAGGAAATCGGGCCGCAGATGGATCATGCGGCTGAGCGCCCCCGCGCCGCTGTGGGTGTCGTCGACCGCGACCCGGAGCCCCTTTTCACGCAGCGGATTAATCGCGGAAATGAACTGCAGGTATTCCTCTTCCGGGATATCCGCGGTCAATTCGAGCACCACCCGGTCGATGGGAAGCTCGATGTGGTCGAACAGTTCCGGCAGCCGCGGGTCCATGCAGGAAGTGGGCGAAATGTTCAACGAAACGTAAAGGTTTTCCGGCAGGTTTCGCGCCGCCGCAGCAGCGGACCCGAGCGCGGAAAACTCAAGGTTTGCCCCCAAGCCCACGGCGGCTGCCTCGGCGAACCACAATTCAGCGGCGGCACCGTCGTCGCTGACGAAGCGGGAGAGCGCCTCCGCGCCCACCACGGTTTTTCCTTCGAGCCCATAGATGGGCTGGAAAGCGGTCATCAGCATCTTGTTCTCGAGCAGGGCGCTGATCCGGGACATGCTGCGGATGGCGTCTAACTGCTCAGCGAACTGTGGCGGCAGGGCGGGCGGCGTAAGGCGCATCTCCCTGGCCGTTTCCAACGTCTCGACCGTATTGGCATCGCTCTGCCGGGTCTCGAGCAGGTACTCCAGCAACGCCCGCTCGGGCACGCCGGGATTCTCGTCGAGGCTTGTGCTCAAGCGCTGCCGGATGGCGGCTCCTGCAGGATCCGTATCCGCCAGGACAGCGGCGATAATTCCCCATGCCTGTACCCGAACCGACATTAGCAACGCCCCCAGTTGACGAAGTAATGACCCGATGGCCCAATTATGTTCAAATTTCCAAACGCCTTATAAAAGTACGATGCTGAAAGACCCTGAAACCTGCGGCGAAGAAGAACCGGACACCGCACGCTGATCGTATAACGGCGGCTCCAAAAGCGCAGTAGTTTCGCGCTATTGGTTAGCGCTTTCCTGCTGGTCAGCAAGCAGTTCCGGTATTTGCTCCGGCGGGACGGGGCGGCTGAAGTAGTAGCCTTGGGCGCTGCGGCAGCCCAGATCACGCAGGATCTGCGCCTGCTCCGCCGTCTCAACGCCTTCCCAGACCGCTTCCAGCCCGCATGCCCGGACCAACTGCAGCACCGCTGCCACCAGGGCCGGCTGGCTGGGGTCGCTCTCAAGGCCGGTGATCAGCGACCTGTCCACCTTGACCCGGTCCACCGGGAGGCGGCGGAGGTAGCTGATGGAGGAGTAGCCGGTGCCGAAGTCGTCGATTTCGATGCCCACGCCCAGGCCGCGGAGACCACCCAGTGAATACCGGTCCAACTCGTTGCCTTTGACGATGGCCACTTCCGTCAGTTCCAGGACCACCTGCTCCGGCTTGACCCCTGTTTCCTGGAGGGTGTTCCGCACGTCCTCAATGAACTGCAGGCTCTGCAGGTCCGTGGCGGAAATGTTGATGCGCACGGAGAAGGAACTGTCCACCAGTTCGGCGTCGGTCCAGCACCGGAGCTGCTTCACGGCGGTCTGGAGCACCCACAGGCCCAGTTCCGAGATCAGCCCGGCTTCCTCGGCAAGGGGAATGAACTCGTCAGGCATGATGAAGCCGCGGGTGGGGTGGTTCCACCGGACCAGCGCCTCGACGCCTTCAATCCGGCCGGTGGCAAGCTCTACCACCGGCTGGTAGTGCAGCGTCAGCGCGTCGTCTTTGATGGCGGCCCGCAGGTCGTCCACCAACTGGCTGCGGAGCCGCCGCATCAGCAGCAACGCGGGCTCGAACCTGTGCAGCTTGTTTTGCCCCTCGGCCTTGGAGGCGTACATGGCGACGTCGGCCTCCATCAGCATGTCTTCCGGGGTCCGGCCTTCGCTGCCCACGCTGAGCCCGATGCTGGCACCACAACGAACGCTGCGGCCGGGCAGCTCGATGGGTTCGTTGAGCGAGGCCAGGATCCGGTGCGCCACGACGGCGGCCTGGTCCGCCGACGCCGACGGCATGACGATGGCGAACTCATCCCCGCCCAGCCGGGCAACGACGTCGGACACCCTGACGGCGTTCCGGAGCCTTTCACCCACGGTGACCAGTACCTGGTCCCCGGCCGTGTGCCCCATGCTGTCGTTGATCGATTTGAAGGCGTCGAGGTCCATCAGCAGGATGGCTGGACCTTCTTCTCCCGTTTCCCGCCCGGACCCCGAGCGGGCCTCGAGGGCCGCGCGAAGGGCTTCGATCAGCGCCGAACGGTTGGCCAGGCCCGTCAGCGGGTCCTGCATGGCCATCTTTTGCATCTCAAGGTGTGCCTCGTGCAGGAGCTGGGTGCGGACCTGGACGCGCTGTTCAAGTTCTTCGTAGATAACCTGCAGGTCCTCGGCCAGCAGGTTGGTGCCCATGATGATGGCATCCAGCTCATCCCGGGCCGGTGATACCTCGATGCGGGAGGTGAGGTCGCCGGAGGCAAGCCGGACAATGCCTTCCAGCAGCTGGGAGAGCCGGGGGTCGTCGTCGGTAAACATGGGCAGTCCTCCTTCGGCGCCTAGTTGGCCTGCACGCGGTCAGTCCCAAGGGGGAGGCAGACGGTAACCGTGGTCCCGGAGCCCAGGGTGGAGTCGACTTCGATCTGCCCGCCGTGGCGGTCCACGATGTCCTTGGAGATGGCGAGGCCCAGCCCTGTCCCCGGGATGGCACCGTTCATGGCGTTGGAGGCGCGGTAGAACCTGGTGAAGACGTGGTTGATTTCGTCACTCGAGATGCCGATGCCGGTGTCGGAAATCCGGACGGTGGCCCACTTGGAGCCGTCCTCGGCGGCGTGGGATTCGCTGCCCACCTCGATCCGGCCGCCCTTGGGCGTGAACTTGATGGCGTTGGACACCAGGTTGGTGAACACCTGCTGCAGCTGCACCTCATCGGCAAGGATTTCCGGGTCCTCCGGCACCGGGTCCACCTCGATGGTCACGTTTTGCAGTGTGGCCAACGGCCGCAGCGCCGCGGCCACCAGGTCCAGGGTGTGGCCCAGGCGCACCGGCGCCAGGTGCATCTCCGTGTTGTCCAGGCCGCCGCGCGAAACGCTGAGCATGTCCTCTATGAGCGTCCGGAGCCGCTCGGTGTTGCGGACCACGATGTCCAGCATCTGGTGGACCTCCCTGGACACGGGGTGCTCAGTGCTTTCCTGGATCATGTCCAGGTACGCCATGATCGAGGTCAGGGGCGTGCGCAGCTCGTGGTTCACGGTGGCCAGGAAGTCTGTCTTGGCTTTGTCGAGTTCGCGCAGCTGCTTCACCACCTGCTGCTGGCTGCTGATCAGGTGGCTTTGGATCAGGCCATAGGCGGCGTTGCCGGCCACGTGCTGGATCAGCCCCAGTTCGGCGCTGGACCAAGTGCGGGGCCGGTCCATCATGGCGATCCAGATGATGCCCAGGGAGGAATTTCCTTCGCCGATGGGCACTGCCAGGGTGGAGGCGGCTCCGGCGACGGCGGCCACGGGCTTGTCGTCTGTTTTGGGCTCGGCCTCGTTCCCTTCGGCGGAGAGGGTCTCGGTCCCCGCCCAGAGCGCGTCCGCCGTGGCGCGGGCTTCGTCCTCGCCGGGAAGGGCATCCGCGGGCAGCCCTGCCAGCCCGGGCCGGTGCCAGGCGGCCGTGATCACGGGGACCCGGTGGTCCTCGAAGGTGGCCAGGACTACGTGGTCCGCCCTAAAGGTCCGCCCGAATCCGGTGACGACGTGGTTGGCGATCTCCTGGGGATCGTTGGTGGCGCGCACTGCAGCCGAGACCTCGCGCAGCTGCCCGCGCAGCCCTTCGGCCTCCTGCCGGGAGGCGCGGCGCCGGGACACCTGCTCGATCAGGACGGAGGCCCGGTGGACCAGCTCCCTGGGGGCAGGCGGCTTGGTGATGCAGTCGTGGACGCCTGGCGCGTTGGCGGCGCGGATCTCCTGCGGGTTGTCCAGGTCCACCAGCACCAGGACGGGGACGGTGGACGGGACTTTTGACAATGCTGCGGACAGGGCGGCGTCGGCGACGATGACGGAGGGTTCGGTGGTGTGCAGCAGGGCGGCGAGGCCAGCGGCGTCGGCCGCTTCGAAGACGCTGTAGCCGGCGTCGCGCAGTGCCTGGGTGTTGGTGGCCAGCCGGCCGGCGTCGGGATCGGCGACGACGGCGGTGCGGGGCAGGCGGGTGTCACTCGGCACAGCCGTCACGGTGCTCCCTTCCCTCCCAGTTGAGTACATTCTAGGGGGATGGCCGCCGGGCAGGTCTACTGGGAGGAAGCTGCTTCCACCACTCCGTTCCCGTCCCGGCTCCACGCCACGTACGGCAGGGCGCGCCGTAATGTAGCCCAACGTGCCGCGGCTCCCGGCGGGGGAACATATATTTGAGCCGTGTCCCCAACAAACTCATCTTCCTCGGCCTGGCAGAAGTACCTGATGATCCCCAAACTCGTCAGGCTCTCCCGGAACGCCCCGAAGGACCGGCACAAGGCGTGGGACACCTACTGGGCCGGTATCACCGCCACGGGCCCGGGTGGGGAGGTCCTGTGGGACTCCGGCAGCGACCATGAGTTCCTTGGCTACAAGGACAGCCTCCAGCGCTACCTGGATCCTGCACTTCCCGTAGTGGACACCGGCTGCGGCCACGGTGGTTTTACCCGTGAGCTCGCCGGGATCTTTCCCAAGGTCATTGGTGTTGATGTCTCCCGGCACGCCATTGCCAGGGCGCGCGCGGAGTCTGCAGGCAGCAGCGCAGCATTTGAAGCACGGGACATGACGGCGGAGGGTGCAGGCGCAGCGCTGGCCCAGGCCATTGGCGCAGGCGAGGACGGGGCGAACGTTTTCATCCGCGGCGTACTGCACGTCCTCGACCCCGGGCACCAGACGGCACTCGTTGAAAACCTGTGGCATCTTGCCGGCCTTCGCGGCACCGTGTTCATGGCCGAGACGAATTTCCAGGGGAACCCGGTGGAGTACGTGTCCCACCTCGGAGCCACCACCCGCGGCATTCCGGCGCCGTTGGAACTCGCCATCCGCGGACTGCCCATGCCGGGGCACTTCGGGCCCGAAGAGCGCGAACGTGCCTTCCCGGCGTCGGCTTGGGAACTCCTTGAGGATGGCCACGTGGCTATCGAAACCAACCCGGCAACCGGTGTCCCGGGACAGGACCGGGTGCCCGGCTACTACGCGGTGGTCCGCCCGCTCCGATAGCGGCCCCCGTACCTCCCCTGCCTGTCACGCAGGCTTTACCCCCCGCTCCGCAAACCGTCCGCAAAGCACCCTCCCCTCCCCTTGACAGGGGGTCCGCTCCGGAGGCTCCATGGTAAGTAGACTTACTAGTTAGCCCGAAGCGAAAGGAAGGCGGGCGTGGCAGAAGACAAAGGCAGCAGGAACCGCGAAGCGGGTGGGAGCGGGGACGTCGAGGACCTGGGGGCTGGCCCCGAGGGCGGGAAGATCCGCCGCGGACCGGACTCCGCAAAGTCCCTGAAGTACTCGCAGGAAGTAACCCCAACCGAGGATGAGCCAGAGCGTGAAGGCCGCAGCCTGGCCACCACCCACCACGAAGTCATCAAGCAGTGGGCGGAGGAGCGCGACGGCGTGCCGGCCACCGTGGAGGGCACGGAACACGGCGACCACCTCGGAGTATTGCGGATCGACTTCGGTGGCAAGGACGACAAGCTCCGCCACGTCAGCTGGGAGGAATGGTTCGACACCTTCGACTCCCGGAAACTCAACTTCATCTACCAGGAACAGCGCAGCGACGGCACCCAATCGAACTTCTTCCGGCTGGAAAATCCCAACCGGGAAGACGCCTGAGCCGCACCCGCGCCCCAGCGCTTGACGGCGCCGGATCACCCTCCGGCGCCATCTGCCAACCGCCGGCGCAAGACCTACAGGACATATCATGAGCAACCTCATTCCATCCGGCGCACTGCGCCGGATGCTGCTGCCCCCCACCTATGGACGGCACGTCACCTCCGCCACCGAATTCACCATCCTTTCCGTGGAGGTGTGGGCTTCCGGCCTGGTGGTCAACATCCATCTGCCCTCGGATGACGCACCTGAACCGCGGCTCATCCTGCAGGACCACTTCGGAACCGAATACACCCTGCAGGAATCGGCCACCGTGGGTTCCCGCAACCTGCAGGTGTTCACCCCGTCGGTACCGCCGGGCACCAGGAGCCTGACCATCAGGTCCGCGGACGACTCCGACGGCCGGCCCGTGGTGACCTTCGCCGTCCCGCTGATGGCCGTCCCAGAAGCAGCTGATGATTCGGGGGCGGCGGTCCGGGATGACGTTGCCGAAGCCGACAGCGAGTCCTGCCAGCCGGACTTGCGCCGCCCCGCTTAACCCAACGCCCCGCCTGACCCAACGACCAGCCCAACCGACCGAGCCCAACGCAAACGAAAGGCCCGCCATGCCGGACACCAGCCACTTTGCCCCCACCACCGCCATCGTCACCGGCTCCGATTCCGGGATCGGCAAGGCCACTGCCGTGGCGCTGGCCCGCGCCGGGATGGACGTCGGCGTCACCTGGCACTCGGACAAGGAGGGGGCGGAGGAAACTGCTGGGGAAATCCGGGGCCTGGGGCGCAAGGCTGTGGTCCGGCGGCTGGATACCAGTCAACTGCGCGACGCGGGAGGCGTCATCGACGAACTTGCCGAGGAGCTGGGCGGGCTGGATGTTTTCGTCAACAACGCGGGGACGGGGGCAAGCACCAAGTTCCTGGACATGGAAATCGACGACTGGATGCAGATCCTGGACACGAACCTCAACGGCGCCTTCGTCTGCCTGCAGGCCGCTGCGCGGCGCATGGTCAAGGCGGGCACGGGCGGACGGCTCGTGGCGGTGTCCAGCGTGCACGAGTTCCAGCCGCGCGTGGGCTCATCCGCCTACGACGCGTCCAAGCACGGCCTGGGCGGCCTCATGAAGACACTTGCCCTTGAGCTGGGCCAGTACGGCATCACGGCCAACACGGTGGCACCCGGAGAGATTGCCACCCCCATGACCGGGCAGGAGGACCAGGACCCGACGGCGGCGGAGCGGCCCGGGGTGCCGCTGGGGCGGCCGGGGAACGCCTGGGAGATCGCCAACGTCATCGCGTTCCTTGCCTCGCCGGCCTCCAGCTATGTCACTGGCGCGGGCTGGGTTGTTGACGGCGGCATGCTGCAGATGGGACCGCAGGCGGGCTCGCACATCACCAGCCACGACTGGCGCGAGGCCTAAAGGGAGCCGCGCGGGGGAGGGGAGTCTCCCATTCCCTGCAATGCTGAGGTCCACATCCCGGATTGGGCAAACGCTTTCCCGCGGCGTGCTGGCATGATGGACGGCATGCGCATTCTTATCGCTCCGGACAAGTTCAAGGGGTCCCTGACGGCAGCCGAGGCAGCCGCAGCCATCGCCGAAGGGGCCCTGCGGGTGTACCCGGACGCCGTCGCCACCCAGTTCCCCATTGCCGACGGCGGGGAAGGCACCCTGGAAGCGGCGGTTGCGGCAGGCTATGAGGAGCGGCTGAACGCGGTAGTTGGCCCCATCCTCGCCCCGCTCGGCGCTGCCTGGGCCATCCACAAGGGCGCCGGCAAGGTGACCGCGGTGATCGAGACGGCGCAGGCGTCCGGCCTGGCCGACATGGAACCAACCCCGGCCAACTCATTGCGCGCCCACAGCTACGGCTGCGGCCAGCTGATCGCGGCGGCGCTTGACGCCGGAGCCACCGAGATCGTCCTGGGCTTGGGCGGTTCGGCCATGACCGACGGCGGCAGCGGCGCCCTGCGTGCCCTGGGCCTGAAGCCGCTCGACTCCGCCGGAAACGTGGTGCCACTGGGCGGCGGCGCGCTGGCGGATGTGGTTGCCTTGGACACGAGTGGGCTGGACCCGCGGCTGTCCGCCACTACTTTCCGCATCGCTGTCGATGTCCGCAACCCGCTGTACGGTCCCACCGGCGCGGCGCACGTCTTTGGGCCCCAGAAAGGTGCGGACCGGGACGCCGTGGAAATGCTCGACGCCGGGCTCCGCAACTGGGCATCTGTGCTGCGGGAGGCGACGGGGCGGGACGTGAACGTACCGGGCGCCGGCGCCGCCGGCGGCTTCCCGGCGTCGTTCCTTGCCTTCACCAGCGCCACGCTGGAAGGCGGCTTCGCGCTGGTGGCCGGCCTCACCGGACTGGCGGACCAACTGGGCCAGGCGGACCTGGTGATTACGGGCGAAGGATCCATGGACTCGCAATCGCTCACCGGCAAGGCGCCGATTGCGCTCGCCGACGCGGCCCGGGACCGCGGGATTCCTGTCATCGTGGTGGCGGGCAGGATCCTGGTGACCCTTGAGGATCTCGCCGGGCACGGCGTGGAGGCGGCTGCCCAGTTGCTGGACGTGGCATCCAGCCCGGAGGATGCGGTGGCTAACGCCGGCAAGTACTTGACCTGGGTTACAAGCCAGGTACTTGAGGGCGCCTAGCCGACGATCGTGGTGTTGCGGCGGCGCCGGAAGATCAGGATGGCGATCACCACCAGGACGGCCACGCCGGCAATCACCCACGGGGTGTAGTTAAGGCGCGTGTTCTCATTCTGGGCCGACTCCCCGGTCCCGGGGTTGGCCGGGCCGGTGGACGCGGAATCCCCCGGAGAAGGTGTGGGAGAAGTGGCTGCCGCCCACGCAGCGCCTGTTGATCCCGGGGCCACCTGTTCCGGGGCTGCCTGGCTGGCGGTGGCTGCCGGTGCCGACGCAGTGGCTGCGCCGGCCGGCAGGGCCGGGGCGGCAAGGAGCAGCAGGGCCAGAAGGGTGGTTCGCACAATGGTTCGCATACAGTCTCTCCTTTTGGTTGGGGCTGGGTGGATTGGTGCTGGATTGGTTGGGGTCTTCAGGCGCCGGTTTCGTAGTGGGGTTCGGCGACGGGCTTTGATTCCGGGGACCCCTTTTGCCGCAGGTAGACCGAGGCGCCCACCAGGACGCCCACGGCCAGGAATTCGCTTTGCCAGTTCTGGAAGGACTCAAACCAAAAGCGGCTGCTGCCCAGATACTGCAGGAAGGTGATGGCGGGCTGGCCGTGGCTTTGCTGGTCCTGGTTGTACTCGTCCACACCCCCGGCGGCGTGAAGGGCAAATGATGCAAGGAAGAGGGCGAAGAGCAGGATCGACAGGGAGTTCTCGTACAGCTTGAGTACTGCACCGCCCCGCCGGACGGGCCACGGCGTGGCCCTGCTGACGGCCGCCTGCTGCGGGTCCCCATCCTGCGGCGCTTTCTTTCCCACCGGTTTGGACTCACTTGATCCTTTTTGAAACAGGAACACCGTGAGGACCACATACATGGCCATCTGCAGGAACTCGGATTCCCAGTTCTCAAAGGTGGCTTCCACGAAAGCGCCGGTGCCCAGGAACTGAAGAACTGAGACCGGCGGTTCGCCGTGGGCCTGCTGGTCCTCGCTGTAGGACGCGGCCCCGGAGAGGACCATGCCAACGAAGAACACCAGGAAGCAAGCCAGGTTGGCAACCAGCAGGCCATGCTCTTTGGCCCATTTCCGCATTTTCACTCCTTCTCCTGGGTGGGCGGGAGGATTTTCCCGGTGGCCCGTTTGTTCAGCCGAAGCGGGACGAACACCAGCATGACCACCATGACGCCCAGCAGCGCCCCGCCGGCGGTGACCCCCGCGGACCTTCCGGCCGCGACGTCGAACACCAAGGCTGCGGTACCGGCGCTCAGCAGGGCGATGCCGCCAAGGGCAATCTTGGTGATGGTGTCCGCGCTCGAAACCAGCGTCTCCTTGAGCCGCTTCCGGAAGAGCCGCCGGTGCACGCTGACCGGGAGAAGGATAAAGGCCGTTGTCAGGGCGGCGATCACCACGTTGGTGAGGTAGAGGCCAACCTCCCAGTCGTCCAGCTTTTCGAAGCGCTGCTGGAAAGGCAGCGTCAGTAGGAAGCCGGCCAGGATCTGTACCCCGGTCTGGAGCACGCGCAGCTCCTGCAGGAGTTCCGCCCAGTTGCGGTCCAGCTGCTCCTCGCGGGTTTCATTCCGTCCCGTCCGGCCCGTGTAGTCCTCGACTTCGGACATACGGCCCTCCTTCCACTCCAGCCACTTCCAGGCCTTCTTTCTACTCCTCCCATACCCAGAAACAAGGCTGGCGTTGCGCCTGCGACCACATTTGATAAGTTTACTGATTATTACCTTGGAGTGGTGGACTTGGTCCGCTACTCCGGATAGCTTCGAAGGGCCGGAGCGCGGCGGTGCTCTTCCAACCGAACAGGTCAACCGACACAGGCAGGCGGACATGAGCGACACGGACAAGCAGACAGACCAGCCAAAAGATCCGCGCGGCGGCTACCACTCGGGACCGTTCCCGGAGCAGGAACAGAAACAGCCCGGACTTACCGCGCCCATGGACCCCAAACCGGACCACGGGGAGCAGAGCTACAAGGGGAACGGCAAGCTCGAAGGGAAAGCGGCGCTCATCACCGGCGGGGACTCCGGCATCGGCAAGGCCGCGGCCATCGCCTTCGCCCGCGAAGGGGCCGACGTCGCCATTTCCTACCTTCCCGAAGAGGAAGACGACGCGCAGGACACCGCGGAATGGATCCGGAAAGCCGGACGCCGCGCGCTCCTCTTTCCCGGCGACGGACGCGAAGAGGACTTCAGCACCCGCATCGTGGAGGAGACCGTATCCGGGTTCGGCCGGCTCGATGTCCTGGTGCTGAACGCGGCGTACCAGAAGAACCGCGAGAGCCTGGAGACGCTTCCCACCGAGGAGTTTGACCGGGTTTTCCGGACCAACCTTTACTCGCTGCTGTGGTCGGCACGGGCCGCGGTACCGCACTTGAAGGCGGGGGCCTCGATCATCACCACAGCCTCCATCCAGGCCTTCAACCCCTCACCCGGGCTCATCGACTACGCCATGACCAAGGCCGCACAGGTGGCATTCACCAAGGCCCTGGCCCAGGAACTGGGACCCAAGGGGATCCGCGTCAACGCGGTGGCGCCCGGCCCCATCTGGACACCCCTTATCCCCGCCACCGAGCGGCCGGACAAGCTCCCATCCTTCGGCCAGGACACGCCCCTGGAACGCGCGGGACAGCCCGCGGAGCTGGCAGCCGCGTACGTGCTGCTTGCCTCCGAGGACGGCTCCTACATTTCGGGTGCAGTCCTGCCGGTCACCGGCGGCAAGGGGCTGTAGTCCAGGACTACACGCGTCCAGCACTGACCACGAATATTCACCAGACCAGCACCATCGGCAACGCACAACAGGAGGAAGCATGACGCAGGAAAACCAGCAGGCTGAACCCGAGACCGCCCCGGGCGGCTACGGCACCCCCACCGCCGAGCAGGAGGCGGCCGGCACGCAGGGCGGCCAGCAGTCCGGCGGTGGCACGTCTTCGGCCGGCGCGGAAACCAATGAGCCGCAGTCGGGCACAGGCGGGGACCCCCTCTCGCGCGACATGGACCTTCCCTCCAGCGCAGCGGACATCGATGAGTCGAATGACGATTCCCAGGGGTCGGCAGAGGTCTCATCCGAGTCCGGCCAGGAAGCCACGGGCATTCCCGATGGGAGCGGCAACGACCTTCCGCAGGAGGAATCCCCCAATGACGACGACGAAAGCTTCGACGCCGGATAAGTCGCCCTGAACCATAGGCCCCCGTTCCTGCTGCCACCCGGCAGCGGAGGCGGGGGCCTTTGCCGTTCCGGAGGGCCCGGGCCCGGGGCCTGGCGGGGCTGTGGCGGGGGATGGCGGCGCGAATACATCCCGCACGGCTGGGTACGGAACACGCGAAACCAATTCGCCGGCAACGCGCAGCGGCAGGCACTTTGTGCCGCCCCGCCGGCGCCAACTTCGACGGCAGGAAGGTGGACCGTGGGCATGAGGTTTTCGGAGCAGTGGGCGCAGCAACAGGACCGGCCGGACACGGCAGCGGTGGATGTCCTGGTGCCCACCTGCAACAGGCCAGCCGAACTCGCCGTCACCCTCGCGGGACTGGCCGCGCAGCAGGAACCCGCGTTCGCCGTCGTGGTCAGCGACCAGTCAGCGGGGCAACCCGCTTGGGAACACCCGGCCGTTGCCGCGATGGTGCGGGTGCTTGAGGCGCAGGGCCGGCAGGTCACGCTGCTGCGACACCTCCCGCGCCAGGGCCTGGCCGAACACCGGCAGTTCCTGCTAAACCAGTCCACCGCGGACCAATGCCTTTTCCTGGACGACGACGTCTGGCTGGAACCGGGCGCCCTGGCACGGCTGAGCCAGGCGCTCGACGAACTCCAGTGCGGCTTCGTGGGGATGGCGCCCCAGGGCCTGTCCTTCCTGGACGACCGCAGGCCGGAACAGACCGCTAACTTCCAGGCTTGGGACGGCCCCGTGACCCCGGAGCACGTCCGGCCGGGCACACTGGAATTCGAACAGTGGCCGCTGCATAACGCCGCCAACCTCAGCCACCTCAGCGCGGAACTATCGCTGAAGCCCGGCCAGTGGGTGCCGTACCACGTCGCATGGCTGGGCGGGTGCGTGCTGTACCGCAGGGAAGCACTGAACGACGCCGGCGGGTTCCGTTTCTGGACCAGCCTTCCGGCCGGCCACGCGGGGGAGGACGTGGTGGCCCAGTGGCAGGTCATGGAACGGAACGGCGGCGCCGGCATCCTGCCCTCCGGCGCCGTCCACCTGGAAGCACCCACCACCGTAACGGACCGCGCTGTGGAGGCGTACGACGTGGTCCTTGGCCAGGAGTCCGTTCGGGGGACCTAGCGGCTCCTTAGTGCGCTTCCAGCGGGTATGCCACGTAGGCGAAGCGTTGGGAGTCCGGCGACCAACTGTTGACGTTGAGGGTGCCCTGGCCGCCGAACACCGGCCAGGTGTGCAGCGGCGCCGCCCAGTCGCTGGTGGGCACAAGGACGACGTCAACCGGCAGGTCCGCGGGGTGGCCTTGGGTTCCAGCGGGGAAACGGATGTACGTGGCCAGTCTGCTGTCGGGTGACAAGTGCGGGAACCAGTCGACGGTGCTGCTGTGCAGCAACCGCTCGAATCCGCTGCCGTCGGGCCGGATCCGGGCAAGCTGGGCGTGGCCGGGAGCGCTGCTGAAGGATTCCGTGTTGAGGTAGAGCCAGTCTCCCTCGGGGGAGTACTCGGGCCCGTCGCAGTGCCCTGGACCCACCTCCACGTCGTGGGAGGCTCCGCCTGCTGCGGGGATGGTCCGAAGCCGGCCGGGTTTGCCGAAGTCCCCGCCCTCTATGTCCACGTACGCCAGTTGCCGTCCGTCGGGGCTGACACCGTGCAGGAAGTGCCAGGACCCGTCGTCGTCCGTGATCCTGGTGGCCGAGCCGCCCGCAAGGGGCGCCCGGTAGATATGGCCGTCCTCGCCTGACAGGAAGATGCTGCTGCCGTCCGGGTGCAGGACGTGGTCGTTATTAAGCTCCGGGACGCCGTGGAGCGGAACTTCCGCGAGGGCACCGGACGCAAGGTCGAACCGCCACAGCCTGCCATTTCCGTTGAGGATCAATGCGCGGCCATCGAGTGTCCAGTTGGGTGCCTCGAGGAGTATATTCCCGGTGGAGTATGCAAGTTCCTGTTCCGCCGTCTCTGAGGCCACCCACACTTCGCAACGCTGGCGCGGCTGAAGCCTGCGCACCGGGCTCAGTCTTTGCTGCTGAACGCGGCGTCGAAGCTGGTTTGGGAGGCGGGGAAGTCGTATTTCTTGAGGGCGGCGAGGGCTTCGGGGGCGCCGTGGAGGCGGTCCATGCCGGCATCTTCCCATTCGATGCTGATGGGGCCGTTGTAGCCGATGGCGGTCAGGGCGCGGAAGGAGGCTTCCCAGGGGACGTCGCCGCGGCCTGCGGAGACGAAGTCCCAGCCGCGGCGGGGATCGCCCCAGGGCAGGTGGGAGCCCATGACGGTGTTGCGGCCGGTCTGGCGGACTTTGGTGTCCTTGCAGTCCACGTGGTAGATCCGGTCCTTGAAGTCCCAGATGAAGGAGACGGGGTCGATGCCCTGCCACATCATGTGCGAGGGGTCCCAGTTCAGGCCGAAGGCTTCGCGGTGGCCGATGGCTTCGAGGGTGCGGACGGTGGTCCAGTAGTCGTAGGCGATTTCGCTCGGGTGGACTTCGTGGGCGAAGCGGATGCCGTTTTCGTCGAAGACGTCCAGGATGGGGTTCCAGCGGTCGGCGAAGTCCTGGTAGCCGGCATTGATGACTTTTTCGGGGACGGGCGGGAACATGGCGACGTATTGCCAGATGGAGGAGCCGGTGAAGCCGACGACCGTGTCCACGCCGAGGGCCTTGGCGAGCCGGGCGGTGTGCTTCATTTCCTCGGCGGCGCGGGTGCGGACACCTTCGGGGTCGCCGTCGCCCCAGACCTTGGACCCCACGATGGCTTGGTGGCGGAAGTCGATGGGGTCATCGCAGACGGCCTGGCCTTTGAGGTGGTTGGAGATGGCCCAGACCTTGAGGTTGTACTTGTCCAGGATCTCGAGTTTGGATTCGACGTAGCCGGGTTCGTCCCAGCGCCAGGCGTCCAGGTGGTCGCCGGAGACCGCGATTTCGAGGCCGTCGTAGCCCCAGCCGGAAGCAAGCTTCGCGACTTCTTCGAAGGGCAGGTCGGCCCACTGGCCGGTGAACAGGGTAAAGGGGCGGGGCATGGGGGGTCCTTAACTGGTGGGCGTTAGTGGCGGACGACGGTGAGGGTGCTCTTGTTGGCGGCGGATTCCTCCACCGCGTTCAGCACGTACTGGACGTTCAGTCCTTCTTCGAACGACGGCGAGGGCGCGGTTCCGTCCTCGATCGCGGTGAGGAAGTCGCGGACTTGGTGGGTGAAGGTGTGTTCCCAGCCGATGATGTGGCCCTGCGGCCACCATGCCTCGAGGTAGGGGTGTTCGGGCTCGTTGACCAGGATCCTGCGGAAGCCCTGTTCGCGGACCGGGAGGGTGGCGTCCAGGAAGCCAAGTTCGTTGAGGTTTTCCAGGTCGAACAGGAGGCTGCCCTTGTCGCCGTAGATTTCGATCTGGAGGCTGTTTTTCCTGCCCGTGGCCAGCCGGGAGACCTCCACTGAGGCGATGGCCCCGGAGGTGAGGGACAGCGTGGCCCAGGCGGCGTCGTCGACCGTTACGTCCTCGGGGCCGTCCGTGCCGGGTCGCTGGTTGACGAAGGTGCTGAGCCGGCCGGATACCTCGGTGACCTGGTCCCCGAGGAGGAACAGGACCTGGTCGATGGCGTGGGAGGCGATGTCCCCGAGTGCTCCGGACCCGGCGGTTTCCTTGCGCAACCGCCAGGTCATGGGGGCCTGGGCGTCGGCGAGCCAGTCCTGCAGGTACGCGGCGCGGCCGTGCCGGACTGTGCCGATCCGGCCTTCGGCGATCAGCTCCTTGGCCAGGGCGAGGGCTGGGACGCGGCGGTAGTTGAAGCCGATCATCGACTGGATGCCCTTGGCCCTGGCTTTGGCGGCGGCCGCCGTCATGAGTTCGGCTTCGGCCAGGGTGTTGGCCAGCGGCTTTTCCACCAGCACGTGCTTGCCTGCCTCCAGCGCCGCAATGGCGATCTCGGCGTGCATCCAGCCCGGGGCGCAGATGTCCACGATGTCGATGTCGTCCCGGCTGATCACCGTGCGCCAGTCCGTGGCCGATTCCGCCCAGCCATACTTTGCTGCTGCCTCCGCGACGGCGCCGGCGTCCCGGCCCACGAGGACTTTCTGCTCGAAGGCCGGGACGTCGAAGAAACTGGCCACGTTCCGCCACGCGTTGGAGTGGGCCTTGCCCATGAAGGCGTAACCGATGGCGGCCACGCCCAGCGGGCGGGTGCCCGGCCGGGAAACCGGGCGGGAGGCCGGTGGTTCTGACGGGGGTGCGGGTGTGGTCATTTTGCGTTCCTGCTGGCTTCCTGCTTGCTGGAGAGGTGTTGCCGGGTTAGATGGTTGCGGTTTCCGGGGCCCAATCCTCGGGGAGGGCGGGGGATGCCGGAGCCGAGCTTTCCACGTCGATAAACGTGCCGGCGTCGATGGATTCCGAGATGGAGACCATCGTGTCCAGGACGTGGTAGGCCAGCTCGCCGGTGGCGCGGTGCGGGACGCTGGCGCGCAGGGAGCGGGCCATGTCCAGCACGCCCATGCCGCGGCCGTTGGCCGGACCGGTGGCGGGAACAGTGGTCCAGTCCTCGTCGCCGGCGCGCCAAAGCTTGATGTCGCCGGTGAAGTAATTCGGGTCCGGCAGTGAAATGGTGGCCTCGGTGCCGGTGATTTCCACGAAGCCCATGCGCGTGCGGGGGGACTCGAAGGAGAAGACGCTGTGCGAGGAGGCACCGGATTCGAACTGCGCCATCGCGGAGACGTGGGTGGGCACCTCCACGGTGAACTCCTCGCCCGCCTTGGGTCCGGAACCGATCACGCGCACGTCCTTTGACTTGGAGCCGACGGCGGCCACCTTGCGGATGGAACCGAAGGCCTGGACCAGGGTGGTGAGGTAGTACGGGCCCATGTCGAACAGGGGCCCGGCACCGTGCTGGAAGAGGAATGCCGGGTTGGGGTGCCAGGACTCCGGGCCGGGGGTCTGGAACGTGGTCATCGCCGTCAGCGGTGTGCCGATGTCGCCGCGCCGGATCAGCCGCAGCGCGGTCTGCAAGCCCGCGCCCAGGAAAGTGTCCGGGGCGCAGCCCAGCCGGATGCCGGCGGCGTCGGCGGTCTTCAGCAGGCCCAGCCCGGATTCGCGGTCCAGGGAGAACGGCTTTTCGGTCCAGACGTGCTTGCCGGCGTTGACGGCGGCGGTTGCCACCTCCACGTGCGCGGCGGGGATGGTGAGGTTGACGATGATTTCGACGTCGGGGTGGTTCAGGGCCTTGTCCACCCCGCCCCACTCGGCGATGCCGTATTCCTTGGCGCGTGCCTCGGCTGCTTCCTCGAAGAGGTCCGCAATGACGTGGACCTTCAGGTCCGGGAACGCCGTGAGGTTGTCCAGGTACTGCTTGCTGATCACGCCGGCGCCGATGACGCCAACGCCGACAGGTCCCTTGCGGGATGCTGTGGTGCTCATGCCTTGACTCCTTCGCCTGCAGCGTCCAGGAAGGACAGGCTCTGGGTGATGCCCTCGAAGATGTCCCCGGCGTAGTCGTCGAACTCCACCACGCCCACCTCAAGGGACTTCGCGGCTGCGATGACGTCCATGACCGGCACCTTGCCCTGGCCTGCCGGCTGCTGGGTTTTGTTGTCCTTGTTCAGGGGCCCGTCCTTGATGTGGATGAACTTCACCCGGTCGCCAAGCCGCTGGAGGAGTTCCACGGGGTCCTGGCCGCCCACTGCCGCCCAGTAGGTGTCCACTTCCAGGACCAGTTCCGGATCCAGCAGCGACTCGAAGTACTCCAAAGCGGTGCGGCCTTCGATGGTGGACTCCAGCTCCCAGGCATGGTTGTGGTAGCCCACCCGGATGCCGTACTCCGCACCCTTCTTCGCAGCGGCGTTGAGCTTTTCGGCCGTGGCCTGGATGTCTTCGGCCTTCTGCCAGTGCTCGGCTGGCAGGAACGGATCGATGACCGTGGTGATGCCCAGTTCCTTGGCTGCCGCAAAGATCTCGTCCTGGTCCTGGCTCATCAGGGGAGCGTGGCCGGACGGTGCGGTCAGGCCGTTCTCCTTCAGGGCCGCACCAAGCTCCTTGGCCGTGGCCACGAAGTTGTACGGCTCAACCTGGGTGTAGCCGATCTGCGCCACCTTTTTGATGGTTCCCGGAAGGTCCTCCGAAATGGCGTTGCGGAGGGTGTAAAGCTGCAATGAGTAGGACATGGATTTCCTTTGTGGAGTGGTTGTTCAGAGGAAGTTGGGGAGTCAGCGGCCGGCGAGCGAGCCGCCGATGCCGCCGACGCTGAAGTATTTGTTCAGGGTGGCGAAGACGATTACGGGCGGGAGCATCATGACGACTGCCAGGGCCATGACCGAAGTCCAGTCTGTCGCGTTCTGCTGGAAGAAGGACTGCACGCCCATGGGGAGGGTGAAGATTTCGTTCGAGCGCAGGAACACGATGGCTACCAGGTAGTCGTTCCAGGCCAGGAGGAAAGCGAAGATCGCGGTGGACAGTACGCCGGGAAGCGAGTTCCGCAGGACCACCCGGGTGAAGGACCCGAAGACGGAACAGCCGTCGATCCACGAGGCTTCCTCGAGGCTGATGGGAATGGAGTCGAAGTACGCCGCCATCATCCAGGTGGCCACGGTCATGGTGGAGCCGACGTAGATGATGGTCAGGCCCAGGAGGTTGTCCACCAGGCCCATGCCGGCGAACAGGATGAACAGCGGCACCACCGAGGTGATGATGGGCAGCGACTGCATCACGAACAGCAGCAGCGAGTAGCCGGAGACTGCCTTGCTGCGGCCGCGGGAGAGGACGTAGCCGGCCGGGGCGGCGACGGCTACGGACACCACCACGGTGGAGAGCGTGGTGACCAGGCTGTTCTTCAGCCAGGTGGCGGCCAGGGTCTTGGAGAAGACATTGCTGAGGTTTTCGAAGGTGAAGCCGGTGGCGGTGCTGTTGGGTCCGGGCGTGAAGGCCAGCAGGACCGTGACCATGATGGGCACCAAAACGATCCCGGTGATGATCAGGATTGCGGCGAACCGCCACCAGCGGCCGCGCTGGCCGGCTTCGGAGAGGGACCTGCGCCGTTTGCCGGCATCGATGCCAAGAGACGGGCCGGATTCGGGATGGGCGTGGAGGACTGCGCTCATTATTCGACGCTCGACTTTCGGATCTGGCGGTACAGGATGACCGAGATGACCACCAGGGTCATGGTCATGAGGAAGGCGATGGCCACGCCGGGGCCGGTGGCGAAGTCCTGGAACACGGTCCGGTAGGCCAGGACCACCAGGGATGTGGTGGCGTTGACCGGGCCGCCGCCGGTGAGCAGGTAGATGGTGGGGAAGTCGTTGACGCAGAAGATGGTCATCAGGATCCAGCTGATGTAGGTGGAGCGGGCAATCAGCGGCAGGGTGATCTGGGTGAACTGCTGCCAGCGGCTGGCGCCGTCCATGCTCGCTGCTTCATAGACGGTGGTGTCCACGGACGCCAGCGCGGCCGAGATCATCATCATCATGAACGGGAAGCTGACCCAGACCTTGAACACCATCACCGTGATGGAGGCTAGGTTGGGGTCGGCCAGGAAGAGCGGGGTGCCCATGCCCAGGTTCCGGAACAGCGACGGGATCAGGCTGTCCGGGGTGGCCACTAGCCAGTTCCATGCGGTGGATGAGACCACGATGGGCACCACCCAGGGCAGGAGCAGCAGGACCTTGAACGTGCCGGCGGCCGGGATCTTGGTGCGCAGGAGCAGGGCCAGGCCGAGCCCCACCAGCCAGGATCCGAAGACACCCACGATGGTGAACCACAGCGTGAACTGGGCGGCCTTCCAGAACGCCGGCGAGGTCAGGACGGTGGCGAAGTTCTGCCCGCCCACGAAGTTGCCGGTCTGGAGCAGGTTTCCGTCGTGCGTCGCCTGGACGGCGGCATAGATCAGGGGGTAACCGTGGATCAGGACAAGGAGGACCACGGAGGGGAGCAGGAGCCAGAAGAATGTCCTGGTGGCCTGCGCCGAAAGCTTGCTCTTGCGTTTTCCGGGGACGGGCCCGGACCCGCCGGGGGCAACCCCGCGGCGGGCCCGGGACAGGCCGGACTGGGTGGTGGCGCTGGACATGGGCGGTACGTCCTACTTCTTCAGGACCGATTCGAGGCCGGACTGGAAGGTCTGCAGGGCGGTCTTGGCGTCCGACTTCCCGGTGATAATGGTCTGGCTGAACTGGTTCAGGGCCTGCCCGCCGTCGAGCGCTGCGAGGTTGGCGTTCAGCTTGCTGCCCTGGGCAGCGAAGGTCTTGGCGATGGGCTGCCAGTCCTTGACGATCTTGACGTTGTTGGGGTCGTTGGCGAACTCGGGAATCTCTGTGATCGACTTGAAGACCGGCAGGGCAGACATCAGCTTCTTCTGCCACAGCTGCTTGAGCTGGCCCAGGTAGTACACCAGGAACTCCTCCGAGGCGTCCTGCGACGGGGTGTTGGTGTACATCATGATGTTGTTCGGGAACACGATGGTGGCCTTGTCGCCGTGCGGGCCCTTAATGGGGTCAGCTACCAGGAGGTCGCCCGAGGTGTCGCCGACACGCTGCGGCACGTTCACCTGGAACAGGCCGTAGCCTGCCTTTCCGTCCTTCCACTGCGCCGACATGTTGTCCGTGGTGTAGCTGACTGCGGCGGGATCGATGATGCCGTTGGACACGAGTTCCAGGACGAACTCCATGGCCTCAACGTTGCGGTCGTTCATCAGGTCCAGCTCGCCGTCCTTGTTCCAGACACCGCCGCCGTTGTTGACCATCATCATGATCATGGAGTGGTTGGCGTAGTTGTTGCCCGCACCGGCGCCGGTGGTGAAGCCGAACGCTCCCACCTTCTTCAGGGCCTTGCCGGCTTCCAGCAGGGACGGCCAGTCCGTGGGAAGTGCCACGTTGGCCTTCTCGAACAGGGACTTGCGGTACCAGAAGACGCGCATGTCCAGCTGCCACGGGACGGCCACGTAGCCCTTGTCCGACTTGAACGGGTCCAGTACGCCGGGCAGGAAGTCGTCGAACTGGCCGTTGGCCTTCAGCTTCTCGATGACTTTGTCCGCGTAGGCGATCTGGCCCTGCTGCTCGAACTGGAAGGCCTGAAAGCCGCCGCCCGTGGACACAGCCGGGCCGGTCTTGGACGCGATTGCCGAGGAGAAGGTCTGGTAGAAGTTGTTCCACTGGATGATCTGGTAACTCGCCTTGGCGCCGTTGGCACCGTTGAAACCTTCCGCGATGCCCTTGGCGGCGTCGTTGTACGCCGGTGTTGCCCACGGCATGTCCCAGAACTTCACGGTCCCGCCGGCTCCGCCTCCGCCGCCGCCCTGTGAGGCCGAACCGCCGCCGCAGGCCGCGAGGAGGGGTGTTGCGGCAGCGGCAGCCGTCAGGCCCAGGAAACCGCGCCGGGAGAAGGAGCGGCGCTGTTCGGAAGTTGCGTTCATGATGTGTCCTTTCGGGACCGCTTGCGCTGTGCGCGGTTGGTGCGGTCCTGCTCATCGTTGAGAGTGGAGGTGGGACTGGACTGCTTTTTTCGGTTGCGTATCGGTAGGGCTGGTTACGTGGCAGCGAGGGTTGTGTAGAGGTCGGTCAGCCGGGCGAACCCGGCCAGATCGTCCGGGCTGGTGCCGGCGCGAAGATGGTCCTTCAGGCGCCGCCACGCAGACCGGTGGGCGGATTCGTAGAGCGTGGGAAGCAAAAGCTCACCTTGGGGGCCGGTGACCCGGACTTCGGCGGGCCAGGCGGCGCCCGGATCGGGAACCTGGACGCTCACCCCGCCGTCGGCGGTGTAGAGGCGGATGTCGACGCCGGCCGCCCGCGCGGGGGTGAGCACGCCCTGGGCGGTGAACGGGGCTCCGTTGGCCAGCCTGCCGCCCACCGTGTACCCGGTGGCACCACGGCGCAGGACGCGCACGGCATCAAGCGGCCCGCAAACGGCCAGCAGCGAGGCGAGATGGTCGGCAAGGAGCCGCTGCGGATCAGTGCCTTGAGCCGCCGTCGCCACACTGTCCAGCAGTGACGCGGTGCCTGCGGCGCTGCGCACCGCGTCGCGGGCGTCCGGTTCCGTGGCGTCGCCCACCAGGGCCGGGTTGGAAGCCCAGCGGAGGTCAAGGACGACGGCGGTTCCTGCGGCGCCTGCCGCGGCTGCTAGTTGCGTGGTGTCTTCGGGAACAGGGTTGGCCACCACGATTCCCCGCGTACCCGCCGCGACGGCACTCGCGGCCTCGGCGGTCCAACCCGGCACGCCTGCAACCACCAGCACGTCCGCTGTACCCGCTTGGGTGTCCTGGGCGGGGCCGAAGGTTTCAGGCAGGGAAGCCATGGTTGGGGTGACGGCCCCGGCTTCCCGGGCCACGGGGGCCGCCGCAACTGTGTACTGGCCGCTCATGCCGAAACTCCTGCTTCTTCTGCGGCGCCGGCGTGTCCTGCCGCGGCGCTTGCCACCGTTGCCTCGGCGATGGCCAGGGCGAACGTGAGGTCGTCAATCAGGGTTTGGGCGGAAGGGGCAGGGCGGGTTCCCCGTGCGAGCCCGGCGAGTTCACGCCATTCGCCCTCGTAGCCGTTGTGGCCATACGGGCCGAAAACGCTGGTTTCGCTCCCGTTGCCACGGGAAATCGTGGCGACGGCGGACCCCGCCTGGACGTAGGACGGCGTGAAGTCGATATGCAGCGCAGCATCATCCCCGATGGCCTCGAAGGTCCATTCCGGCTTCCAGGTGCTATTCATGACGGCGCGCAGTTCGATGACGCGGGTGGGAGTGCGGAGCGAAACTGCGTAGCCGAACGGGCGGACGTGGAACACGTTGAGGACCTCGATGTCCGCGAAGTCGGGCGTGAACCGGCGCACCAGGGGAAGGTCGTGGATGGCCAGCCCCATGATCCCGCCTTGCAGTGCGCCCTTGATGACTTCGATATCCGAATAGTCGGGGCTGCCGGCGGCGGGCCGGGTGATGATTTCGGTAGCGAAGTCCTCGAACCGGGCATTGGGCGGCAACACGATCGAAGAGCGGATGGTGTGCACCTGCTCCGGAAGGTCGCCCCAGTTCTGTTCGGCCGCCAGCCAGCCCGGATCGAATGTGTGCATGGCCCCGACGACGATCGGAACGCCGGTTTCGGTGCTGACGGCCGAGATGCGCGCCGCTTCTTCAGCATTCATGGCAAACGGCTTCTCGCAGAGGACGGCTTTCTTGCCGGCCCTGCAGGCGGCAATGACCTGGTCTGCGTGGAATTGGTGCGGGCTGCAGATCGCCACGATGTCCACGGCGGGATCCGCCAGCAGGGCGTCCATGCTGGTGCCGGCCACCGCGCCGACGCGGGCGGCCACGGAGGAGGCGACGGCGGGGTCCACATCCATGATGTGCCGCACCTCCAGGATGTCCTGGAGGCGCGCCAGGGCCGGGAGGTGGATGGCCTGCGTGACCGGTCCGGCGCCGAGGATGCCGACGCCGAGGGGCCGGTCTGCGGGCGCTGCGTGCTGGGACAAGTTCCTACCTCTTTGTAAGCGGACTCGGGGAGTGCGGGGCCATCACTGCAGCCGATGCCAGGCATTGGATTCTCGAATGTGCCGTGAGTCACAACCTAGGACGACTTATGACGCGCGTCAAGCAAAAGTTGTCTGTTGCGCGTCATTCTTCTGCCGTGATGACAGCAGTAAGTAAGAGTGTTATGACTTAGACATGACTCAAGCCACGGGGAAACAGGCCGCGAAGGACGCTGACGTCGGCAGCCTGTCACGGGCGGGCGACCTGTTCCAGCTGCTCCGGGACGGCAGGGCACGCACCCGTGCCGAGCTGGCCCTGACCACCGGGCTGGCCCGTTCCACCGTCGCTTCCAGGATTGACGCACTGATGCTGTCCGGCCTGGTGGGTCCGGCAGGGGAGGCCCTCTCCAGCGGCGGCAGGCCGCCGTCGCGCTTTGCCTTCAACCCTTCAGCCCGCCTGGTGCTGGCCGTGGATGTGGGTGCCACGCATGTCATCGTGGCGGTCACGGACCTTGGCGGGACCATCCTTGCCGAACACCGGCTTGCGCAGCAGGTGGCCGACGGGCCCGAGGTGGTGCTGGACCGGGTGGTGGCGCAGGGCAAGGAGCTGCTGGCCTCGGTGGGACGCAGCGTGGGGGAACTCGCCGGGATTGGCATCGGGCTGCCCGGCCCGGTGGAACACGACACCGGCAAGCCCGTGAAGCCGCCCATCATGCCCGGGTGGGACGGGTTCGACGTGGTCAGCTATGTCCAGCGCTCACTGCCGGTCCACGTGCTGGTGGACAACGACGTGAACATCATGGCGTTGGGGGAGCAGTCCGCGCACTGGCCCGAGCACAGCAACTTCTTCTTCGTGAAGGTGGCCACCGGCATCGGCTCCGGAATCATCAGCAACGGGGAGCTGCAGCGCGGTGCCAACGGCACAGCCGGCGACCTGGGGCATGTCCAGGTGGCGCGCGGCGCTGACGTCCTGTGTGCCTGTGGGAACTATGGGTGCCTGGAGGCACTCGCGTCAGGTCCCGCCGTCGTGCGCTCCCTGCAGGATCAGGGACTTGATGTGGCAGTAGGCGCCGATGTGCTCCGGCTCGCCGCCGATGGAAACCTGCAGGCCATCCAGGCCCTGCGCCAGGCCGGGCGGGACATCGGCGAGGTGCTGGCCACCGTGGTCAACCTGCTCAACCCGTCCGTCATCGTGGTGGGCGGCAGTGTCGGCGAGACGGGGGAGCACCTGGTGGCCGGCATCCGCGAAGTGGTGTACCGGCGTTCTCCGCCCCTGGCCACCTCGCACCTTCGCATCAACGTTTCGCGGGCCGGCGCCCATGCAGGCGTGCTCGGGGCAAGCCAGCTGGTCACCCAGTACGTCCTGTCGCCGGCCATCATCGAGGCGACGCTGACGGCCGCAGCAGCCGGGTAGCGCCGGGGGATTCCCGGCGCCACCCGTGGCTTTAGGCCTCCGCCTCCGGGGCTTCGGTCAGGCGCAGCGCGGTTCCGCCATAGGCGGGAAGCTCCAGGAAGAAGCTGTGCAGATCGTCCACCTGCCCCACGGTCTCACCGCTGAACAGGTCCCGGACGTTGGCTCCGGACGGCAGTTCGTTGGACTGGATGCTGCCGGCGATGTCCTGCCCGGAGAAGTTCAGCGCCGTCACCTGCAGGGCGCCGTCCTTCAGCCGGTTCACCAGCACCAGTGCGCCACGGTTGGAGACGTCCGGCACGTCCAGCAGCGTGCCGGTGGCGATTCCGTTGTCCTCCCGGACGGCGAGGATCCGCTGCAGCCGGCGCGCGAACGAGTCCGGGTCCTTCAGCTGTTCAGGCAGCGGTCCGTAGAGGCTGCGGGCCCGCGGCATCCCGGCCGATGAGGTGGTGGCGTCCGGGCTGGTTCCCATGAGGTCGTGCGCGCCGCGGTTGATCCAGCGCGTATCGCCCTGGGAGGTAAGTTCCCGGACCCTGCCGCGGTCCAGGGCCATGATGCCGGTGAGGTCCCAGCCGGAAAGCGCGAAGACGCCGGGCTGCAGGGCGTTGTACATGGCCAGGAGCAGGTGGACGTCGCGGATCTGGGCTTCCTGCTCCGGAGTGACGGCGTCCGGGTCCTGGATCCCCAGGGCGGCCATGATGAAGCTGACCGAGGTGCAGGCAATGCCGTTGGTGGTGAAGACCGCGTTATAGGGCGCATTCTCGCCGGTGAGCCGGTCCCGCAGGGTTTGCTGGATCTGTTCGGCCAGTTGGGCGCCGGTCAGCTCTTCGCCATTGAGCTCGAACATCTCGTCCCGGTGCCCGGCAGCGAAGTGCAGGAGTTCGTAGGTGAGCTCGTCATGGTTCTGCAGGGCATGCACGAGCGAGGCTTGGTCGACGCCGATTTCCCGGGACAGGCGGAGGGTCAGCCGCAGGAACTCGGTATCGCCGGTGACCAGGGAGTAGTGGTACGCCGGCCGGGTGATGAAGTCGTAGGAGAGGTCCGGTCCGGACTCCGAGGTTGCCTTGATGTCGTCGATGGTCAGGTTGAGTTCCTGGAAGGAGAACCCGCCCACCTTGCGGATCATGGACCCGATGAGCTGGTTGGCGGCCTCGGATAGCGGGTGGCCTTCAGACCAGCCGGGCTGTTCCTCCGCGCTCTTTTCCACGCCCAGGAAGCCGTTGGCGTCCAGGCGCAGCGCACCGGTGCCAAGGTCCACGAGCGAGTGCAGGGCATCGCCCACCACCAGCCGCATTCCCGCGAAGGTGGGGTCCAGCCAGTTGATGGAGGGCTGCCCGGCCTTGAAGTAGTGCAGGTAGACCCAGCGGCGGGTCTTGCCCGTGGTGTCCACGATGGGCCGGGTGACGCTCCAGTTGGTTTCCTTCACCCCGGGCTCGTAGAAGATCACGCGCTGCAGCCGGCCGATGATGTACCCGGCCTTCTGCAGCGCCTGCTCGGCGTCGGGGCTGAGGTTGACCGAGTCGGCACCCTCCGGAACGTCCGGGAGCAGGTTCCAGTCCTCCTCCGGGATGTCGATCATGTGGTAAATGCCGGGGTAGTCCCGGAAGTTCATTTCGGCGAGCCGGAAGTCGGCCCCCTTGCCGGTGTGGCCGGGGACGATGTCGTCGATGATGGTGCCCTCGTGCTCAGCAGCCACCTCGCACATCCTGCGGAACTCGTCCTCGGTGCCGAAAACCGGATCGATGGCCATGCTGATGCGGTCGAAGTGCCCGTCCACGCTGGGCGTGTGGGACCAGCCGCTGATGCCGCCGGCGAGTTTCACGGGTCCCGTGTGGATGCCCCGGATTCCGATCTCGCGGAACGCCTTCCACATCTCCGGGTCCCCCAGGGCGGAGAGGAACGACTGGCCGGTGGGGGTGATGAAGGACAACGGGTAGGCGGTAAACCACACGGAGGCGCGTTCGACGGCGGCACGCGGGTTTGGGTGCGCGTACGAGTTTTGCCACATGCTGGCCTGCCCGGACAGCTGGCGTGCCAGCGTGTTGGCGTCCCCGAGCATAGCCTGGTTGCGCAGCCATTCGACGTAGGCGGCGTTGCGCCCGTCGAACTCGAAGGACGGCTTGCTGCCTACGAACTGCCGCCTGCGTGCGATGGGACGCAGAGCCTTGGGGCGGGCCGCGAAGAACTGCTCGTCGAACGTGACCTCAAGGTCCGGTGACGGCTCCGCCGCGTCCTCTTCCACTTCCACGTTGGCCTCCACGGCCTCATCCGCTTCCGAAGTACGCTCGCTGGTGCCCGGCTCCCGCATAAGCTCCTCTTTCCGTTGCTCGTTTCCGTGCTGGCATGGATGCTCCAAGACCCCTTGCTCAGGGACAGGTACCCAGGTGAGCAGGGAGTATTCGGCGTTCCCTCTCCCGATGCTACTGCGCAGCGGGGCCGGCGGAAGGGACACCGGCGCGCCGCTCATCCCTAACCCGGTGAATCCCCCTTGTTTCCCCGCTATTCCCCACCAAGGCGGTTTGGGGTCGTATTCTTAGAGCAAAGGTTTTGCAGTGGGCCGACGCGCTGATAGCAGGGCTTGGAGCATGGCCGCTGATCCCACGGGGCAGGTTGGCTGGGGACCGCTTCCAGTTACCCCGGAGCCGGTTTTCGACAGCAAGGACGTTGAAGACTACCTCTGGGAAGTGACCCGCGATTTCATGGCGGGTATCAAAGGTGAGCGCCGCAGCATCAGCTGGGCAGCCACCCTCTTTCGCCTGGGCAAGGCACGCACCCTCGCGGCCAGCACCGAGCAGGCACGCGAAGCGGACCGGGAGCAATGCTCGTTCGCCGACGGGCCCGTGATGGAAGCCGTGCGCACCGGGGAATTCGTCCTGCTGTCGGACCTGAGCCGGGACCGGCGCTGGCCCGGGTATTCCAGCGCCGCGGCCGTCCACGGCGTGCAGTCCCTGCTCTCGGTCCCCATCCTCACCGAGGGCGCCACCAGTGCTGCCATCAATCTTTACGCGCCGTCTCCGCACACCTTCACCAGCGACGACCTGGTGCACAGTCAAAGCTATGCGCGCCAGGTGGCGCGGGCGCTGCGTGTTGTGGTCCGGGTGGCCGAGCGCGCGGAAGCAACGGCGGGTCTCGCCGTCGTCCAAAGCTCCCTGGTCCTGGTGGACCTTGCGGTGCGCAGCCTCATGAACGAATACGGACTCACCCGAGAGGGGGCGCTGCGGTTCCTGCAGACGCAGGCGCTGCACCACGAACTGGACCTCCGGGACGCGGCACTGAATGTGGTGGCCCCCAGCGGCATGGACCGCGGGGCCGGGCAGCCTTCGGGGCTGCGGCAGGAAACGTACGACGGCGTGTCGGAACTCCCGCGGCCGTCGGCGGCGGGGCGTGATTTTCCAACCGGAACGTCGCCCCGCAAGGACGCTGCGGCGGGGAAGGAACCCCCGTCCGCTGCAGAAGGGAGGACGGCATGACCATCGAGAAGCAGGAGCTGCGTTCGATTGAGGGAGGACCGGCCGGGCACCCCTGGCACCGGTTCGTCGCACTGGGGGACTCCTACACCGAAGGAATTGGCGACCCCGAACCGCACAGCCTGGGCGGCCTGCGGGGCTGGGCCGACCGGGTGGCGGAGGAACTGGCCGCCGGCCAGCCTGATTTCGCCTATGCCAACCTGGCCATCCGCGGCATGCTGCTGAGGCAGATCCTCGACGGGCAACTGGCGCCGGCCCTGGAACTCAAACCCGACCTGGTTGCAATGTCGGGCGGCGGCAACGATATCGTGTTCCGCCACGGCGACCCGGACAAGCTGGCGGAAAAGATCGATGAGGCTGTAGGCGTCCTGGCCGCAACGGGTGCCACGGTGCTGCTGTACGCCGGCCCCGACTGGGGGAATACTCCGGTCTTTGGCAAGATCCGCGGCCGCGTGGCGATCTACAACGAGCACCTGCACAGGATCGGGGCCCGGCACCACGCCATCATGGTTGACCTCTGGTGCCTGCCGGAGCTCCAGCACGCGCCGATGTGGGACCCGGACCGGCTGCACCTGTCCCCGCTGGGCCATCATTCCGTTGCCGTGGCCACCCTCAACGCCCTGGGCGTGGCACACGCGCTCAAGCCGCTCCAGCCGCGGCCGCTTCCGGCGCACGGGTGGACGCAGGCGCGGGCCGAGGACCTGGTGTGGGCGCGGCAGTATTTCGTGCCGTGGGTGCTGAAGCGGCTGCGTCCCCACCAGTCCGACGACTCCCTGGCAGCGAAGCGGCCGCTGCCCGGTCCGGTGTTCGGCCTTGGCCGTCCGGGTCCGTTCCCGCCGGGCCACCCCGTCGCGGGCCTGCCCACCGGCATGGCTGGGGGTCCCGCACCGGAAGGGCACGCGGCCTAGCTTCCATTCACCTGGCGTCACCAAAGCCGGAGCCGCTGGTCGTGACGCCCGCCTCTACCAGGCGGGCGTCACGACCTGCGGGCGTCCCGGGCCAGAGCCATGAGCGCAGGGAACCCCGCCACCACGGCGGGAACGGCCAGCAGAAGCCCGTATTCGGGTTGAAACGCTGAGAGTATCGCCGCTACGACGCTTGCAGCCAGGGCGGCGATGAGCGCAAGGGATAGCAGCCTGTGACTGTCCCTGGCGTTGAAGAAACGAAAATCTGCTCCGATGGCAGGTCCGCCTGTTGGACGTGGCGATGGGCTGCCGGCGGTGGCGGCTGCGATGGACGTGCGGTGTTCTCAAGCATGGTCCCCCAAAGGTAGTGCCTGATGTTCGTCCACCCTGAAGGGGCAGCCCCGGAGCCGCCCCTCCGCGGCGTTCGGGCCTTATCGCTTTTTCGGTGCCCGTTTCGCGGCTGCCTTCATCGCGGCCTTGGCCGCGGGAGGCAGGACGCCCTGTTCCGTTTCGGGTTCGGCCACGGTTCCCCGTGCGTTCGCAATCGCCTTCATGCCGTGGTAGATCGCCAGTGCGGCAGCGGAACCGAGGGCGATGCCGGTGAACTTCAGGTCGCCGATGGTCCAGGTGTAGTCCGCGATGCCGATGATCAGGGCGACGGCGGCTGTGGTCAGGTTGATGGGGTTGGAGAAGTTCACCTTGTTCTGGACCCAGATCTTCACGCCCAGGATGCCGATCATGCCGTAGAGCATGGTGGCCGCGCCGCCCAACACGCCTGCCGGGACGGTGGCGATCAGTTCGCCGAACTTCGGGGAGAAGCTGAGCAGGACGGCGAACATGCCCGCCACCCAGTAGGCCGCCGTCGAATACACCTTGGTGGCCGCCATGACGCCGATGTTTTCCGCATAGGTGGTGGTGCCGGAGCCGCCGCCGAAGCCGGCCAGCATGGTGGCGGCGCCGTCGGCCATCAGCGCGCGTCCGGAGACGCCGTCGAGGTTCTGCCCCGTCATGGCCGCAACCGACTTCACATGGCCGATGTTCTCCGCCACCAGCACCAGGACCACGGGGACGAACAGCCCCAGGACGCCGATGTGGAACTCGGGGGTCTGGAAGTGCGGCAGGCCTACCCAGGCGGCGGCGTCCATCTTGTCGTACTTCACCTCGCCGCGGAGCATGGCCACGATGTAGCCCACCACCACGCCGACCAGGATGCTGAGCCGGCCCAGGATCCCGCGGAACAGGACGCTGACCAGGATGATGGTCACCAAAGTGACCAGGGCGGTGATGGGGGCGGCGTCGAAGTTCTGCTTGGCGGCGGGGGCCAGGTTCAGGCCGATCAGCGCCACGATGGCACCGGTGACGATGGGCGGCATCAGCCGGTTGATCCAGCCGGCGCCGAACTTCTGCACCACCGCACCCACCAGGGCCAGGGTGGTGCCTGCCAGCACCACGCCGCCCAAGGCTCCGGGGACGCCGAACTGCGCCTGGGACGCGGTGATGGGGGCGATGAACGCAAAGCTTGAGCCCAGGTAGCTGGGAACCCGGCCCTTGGTGATCACCAGGAACAGCAGCGTGCCGATGCCGGAGAAGAACAGTGTGGTGGCCGGCGGCATCCCGGTGATGATGGGAACCAGGAAGGTGGCGCCGAACATGGCCACCACGTGCTGCATTCCAACGCCGACGGTCAGCGGCCACGCCAACCGCTCATCCGGGGCCACCACCTGGCCGGGCTTGATGTTTTTGCCGGTGCCGTGCAGCTTCCATTTGATTCCGAGCATGCTCATGGGAAGGAATGCCTTTCAGGGGGTGCCGCGAGGGGGCGAAGATCAACTCGCTCAAGAATACCGCCAAGTTTTTCGCGCAGCCCTGCTGTGTCCAAGGTCACCCGGCGTCACGGGAAGAGGAGGAAAGCACTTGAAGTTGCAACTATGGAAAGCAACAGAGGCCACCCGGGCAGGCGGGCGGCACAGCGAAAGGTAAGCCAATGACCATTGCCCATGACGAAGCGGTTATCGATTCGGCAGCCGTGGACGCCATCTTCGCCCAGGCCCGCACCGCCAACTCCTTCACCGGCGAGGTGACCGAAGAACAGGCCCAGGCCATCTACGAGCTCACCAAGTTCGGTCCCACCGCCTTCAACTCCCAGCCGCTGCGCGTCACCTACGTCCGCTCGCCCGAGGCCCGCGCCACCCTGGTGGATTCCCTCTCCCGCGGCAACCAGGCCAAGACCGCCTCCGCCCCGCTCGTTGCGATCCTCAGCTTCGACACCGACTGGGCCGGTAAGTGGGACAGCTTCCTCCCCGGATACAACGCCCCCAAGGCGATGTACGACGCCGACCCCGCCCTGGCTGCCGCCACCGGCAACAACAACGCGCACCTGCAGGCCGGCTACTTCATTCTGGCCGTCCGCTCGCTTGGCTTCGCCGCCGGCCCCATGACCGGCGCCGACTTCAATGCCATCGACGCCGCATTCTTCCCGGCCGGCGACCAGAAGAGCTTCCTGGTGGTCAACATCGGCCAGCCCGGTGAAGAGGCCTGGGGCGAGGCAAAGCCCAAGTTCTCCTACGACGAGGCCGTCCGCACCGTCTAACTTCTGCAGCTCACCGATGCTCTATCAGTTATGGTCCCTATCCACCCGGAATGGGGACCATAACTGATAGAGCATCGCTGTTTAAGGGGCGGGTGGGAAACTGGGGCTATGCCGATGCGGAACCTGATCTTTGTGGCCTTCGTGGAGCCCGTGGCTGAGGGCCAGGTTTTCCCGCGGACGGACTGGCCGCTCCACATCACCCTGGTGAGGTTCGACGCCGGCAGCCAGGACAGTGCGGACGTCGCCGAACGCATCGCCGGGCTCGCCGCCGCTGCCGCCACCACCGCGCTCGGGGCGGGGCTGACAGTGGGGAAGGACGCTGGCTTCGGCCGCAACGGCTCCGTCCCCGTCAACCTTGTGCAACCGCATCCAGCGCTGCAGGAACTGCACGAGCAGCTGGTGCAGGTGGTGGCGGATGCGGGCGGCAGGATCCTCACCCCGCACCACACCTTGACCGGCTACCGCCCGCACGTGTCCCACCAGGCGGCAACCAACCAAGCCAGCACCAACCCAACCAGCGCAGTTACTGAAGCTAAACGCCTTCACCCGGGTGACGCCGTCGTGCTTGACCGTATTGCCCTGGTGGACATGGCTCCCGACGGCGACCACACGATCCGGCGCATCCTCCGGCTGTGGAGCCGGGACGTGAAAGCTAGGCGATGACGCTGTCCACCAGGGCCTTGGCCTCGGCCTGCACCTGCTTCAGGTGCTCCTCGCCCTTGAACGACTCGGCGTAGATCTTGTAGACGTCCTCGGTGCCGGACGGGCGGGCAGCGAACCAGGCGTTCTCGGTGACCACTTTCAGGCCGCCGATGGGTGCGCCGTTGCCCGGGGCCTCGGTGAGCTTGGCGGTGATGGTTTCGCCGGCCAGTTCCGTGGCAGTGACGTCCGCAGCGGAAAGCTTGCCCAGCTTCGCCTTCTGCTCGCGCGTGGCCGCGGCGTCGATCCGTGCGTAGACCGGGGCGCCGAACTGGTCCGTCAGGCCCTTGTACAGCTGGGACGGGGACTGGCCGGTGACGGCGGTGATCTCGGAAGCGAGCAGGGCCAGCAGGATGCCGTCCTTGTCCGTGGTCCACACGGTGCCGTCCAGCTTGTTGAAGGACGCTCCCGCGGATTCCTCGCCGCCAAACGCCCCTTCACCCGAGAGCAGGCCGGGCACGAACCACTTGAAGCCCACCGGGACCTCGACGAGCTTTCGGCCCAGGCTCTCCGCCACCCGGTCGATGATGGAAGAGGACACCAGGGTCTTGCCCACCACGGAGGCCGGGTTCCAGCCGCTGCGGTTGCGGTAGAGGTAGTCGATGGCCACGGCGAGGTAGTGGTTGGGATTCATCAGGCCGCCGTCGGGGGTGACGATGCCGTGCCGGTCCGCGTCGGCGTCGTTGCCTGTGGCCACGTCGAAGGCGGGCTGGCCGGACGCCGCGGCGTCGGACATGCGCTGGATCAGCGAGGCCATGGCCGACGGCGACGAGCAGTCCATGCGGATCTTCTCGTCCCAGTCAAGGGTCATGAACGCCCACTGCGGGTCCACGGTGGGGTTCACCACGGTGAGGTCCAGGTGGTGGCGCTCGGCGATCTCGCCCCAGTAGTCAACGGAGGCGCCGCCCATGGGGTCGGCACCGATCCGGACGCCTGCGTTGCGGATGGCGTCCAGGTTCAGGACCGACGGAAGGTCATCCACATAGCTGCTCAGGAAGTCGAACTTGCCGGTGGTGTCCGCCGCCTGGGCTTCCGACAGCGGGACCCGCTTCACGCCCCGCAGCCCGTTTTCCAGCAACTCATTGGCGCGGTTGGCGATCCAGCCCGTGGCGTCGGAGTCCGCGGGACCGCCGTGCGGGGGGTTGTACTTGAAGCCGCCGTCGGCCGGCGGGTTGTGGCTGGGGGTGACCACGATGCCGTCCGCCTGCGGTGCACCCGGCGCGGCCTTGCGGTTGTAGGTGAGGATGGCGTGGCTCAGCGCCGGGGTGGGGGTGTAGCCGTGGCGGGCGTCCACCAGGACCTCTACGCCGTTGGCTGCCAGCACCTCCAGCGCCGAGTTCTGCGCCGGCTCGCTCAGTGCGTGCGTGTCCTTGGCCAGGAACAGCGGGCCGGTGACGCCCTGCGCCGCGCGGTATTCAACGATCGCCTGGGTGATGGCCACGATGTGCTGCTCGTTGAAGGAGGCTTTGAGGCTGGAACCGCGGTGGCCGGATGTTCCAAACACCACGCGCTGGCCGGGATCACCAAGGTCCGGTGTGATGTCGTAATACGCGTCAAGGAGCGCAGTGATGTCAACAAGGTCCTGGGGTTGGGCAACTGTGCCCGCGCGGCTAGCCATGGCTCCAGCATGCCAGAACCTGGCAGGAGGCAAAACGACCCGCCCAAAATCCGGACCCTGTGACACGGCATGACGCCCGCACCCAAGTAGTCCGCCTGAGTACACAGGCCCGAAAGTACCTATATACCGGGCCTTTCCCGCACTGCTAATTTCGGAAAAATTCCACGAAAACAAGCGAAGGGAACGGACGACGGCGGCCTGCCGCCTTGGTCCGTTCCGGCAAGGAAACGGGGACGTCCGATGGGGGCAGGAGACGGGGCAGCGGAGCAGTCCAGGCTGGCGGCCGAGCGCGTCGCGCGGCTGAAGCGCCGGCTCGACCAGGCCGAACGCTCCACGAAGTCGTGGGACGCCGGGGCCGTGGGGGAGCGGGTGGTCGCGGACAAGCTCCGTGAGCTGGTGCCGCGCGGCTGGTACGTGCTGCACGATGTCCATTGGCCGGGCCGCCCCAAGGCAAACCTGGACCACGTCCTGGTGGGTCCCGGCGGGGTGGTGGTGGTCGATTCCAAGAACTGGACCGGAGAAGTCCGCGTGGCGTCCGGCGTACTCTGGCAGGGCCGCTACGCCCGGACCCAGGCCGTGGAAGGCGCGCTGGCCCAATGTGCCGCCGTGGCTTCCGTGCTCGCTCCGCCGCACCGCAGGCTGGTACGGCCGCTCATCTGCATGGCCGCGCAGCCGGACCTGTTCGGGGTGACCGACTCGGACGTTGCCGTGGCCGGTTTCCAGCGGTTGGTGGGAGCCATCGAAGCGCTCCCGGAGGTACTCGACCAGCAAGCAGTCGTAGGTGTGTACGCGCACCTGGGCCAGCAGCTCACCCATGAGCAGGAGCCGGGCATCACTGCCCTTCGGAACGTGCGGCCGGGAACCGTGGTGCGGCCGGCTGGAGCACTTCCGCCCGCCGGCCCCTCGGCCAACCCGCGGGGAAAGCCGGGTTCAGGCGAGGACGCGGACCGGAGCCGAAGTGTGTCGAGGCACCCGGCCGGCCGGGCCCTGCCTGCGAAGGGAACTGCAAAGGGAACGCCGGCAGGAAAGTCCGCGGAAAGCCGGCAGGCGGCTCCGGGACACCGGGCAGGAACCCCCGGGGGACCCGTCCGCCACGGCCGGAACGGCAAAGCGCAGCAGCACGGCATTACCAGCGGAGGGAAACTGGCCCTGCTGGCGGCCTTCGTTATTTTCGCCGTCTATATCCTGCCCTACTTGGGCCGGTAGCTTCCTGTGGATCACCGGGCCGCAGGTGGTCTTTGGCGGCGCTGCGCACTGCCTCGCTGAGCCGGTTGAGCCGCTCGGAATCGAGCGTCCAGGCCTGCCAGTAGAGCCCCACATCCTGGTAGGCAGTGTCCTCCAACCGGACAAGGGCGCCGTTTGCCAGCTCATCGGTGAGCTGGAGTTCCGGGATCATGCCCCAGCCCAGCCCGGCTGTGACCGCGGCGAGGAATCCCTGGGAGGACGGCACGGTGTGCGTGGGCGGAAGCTGCTGCACGTCTCTTGCGGCGAGCAGCTGCTGCTGCAGGTCGTCCTTCGTATTGAATTTCAGGACCGGCATCGCCGCCCAGTCCACGTCCCGGGAGGTGGAAAAGCGCTGGCGCAGTTCCGGGGCAGCTACCGGGATGTACCGCATGGAGCCCAGTAG
This sequence comes from Pseudarthrobacter defluvii, assembly GCF_030323865.1. Lineage (NCBI taxonomy): Bacteria > Bacillati > Actinomycetota > Actinomycetes > Micrococcales > Micrococcaceae > Pseudarthrobacter > Pseudarthrobacter defluvii. Next base: position 180,184 of record NZ_CP066362.1, read on the forward strand.
CTCCACCCGGCAGCCGCTCACGGGAACAGGGTCCGAGGTCACGGCCCCCATGACGTCGCCGTCGCGGAGCAGCTGGCTGCTGTAGCCCTGGTCCTCCACGTGGAGATCGATGGTGGAGTCCTCCCAGCCTGCGGCCTGGTGCAGGGCGGGGACGAACCAGGTGGCCAGTGAATCCGCATTGATGGCTATCGGCAGATGGGCCCGGATGTTCAGTCCCGAACCTAGCGCTGCCGAGGTCTCCGCCTCCAGTACCTGCACCTGGCGGGCCATCCGCAGCAGCAGGGCACCGGCGTCGGTAGCGGTGCAGGGCAGCCGGCGGCGTACCAGGACCTGGCCCACGGAGGCTTCGAGGGCCTTGATCCGCTGGCTCACCGCAGAGGGGGTGACCCGAAGCAGGTCAGCTGCTGCCTCGAACGTCCCTTCGTCGACAACTGCCACAAGCGCTTTCAGATGCTCCAAATTCATGAAGCAATCCTAATGATTCCCAAGAATCCGTTATTTGCCTGCATATCGCACAGGATCCTACCGTCGTACCTATGTGGACCGCAGGAATAACCGGAATGCTGACTGGCCTGGCACTGATCGTGGCCATCGGTGCACAGAACGCCTTCGTGCTGCGCCAAGGCATCCGCCGGGAGCACATCGGCGCGGTGGTGGCCGTGTGCATGGCCGGCGACGCCCTGTTGATTGTCGGCGGGACCGCGGGCATCGGAGCGGTTGTCACCCATTTCCCGGAGGTGCTGGAAGTCCTGCGCTGGGCGGGGGCCGCCTACCTGCTGTGGTTTGCGGTGCGCTCCTTCGTGGCTGCGGTGAAGCCCTCCGCCCTGGCCGAGCAGGCGCCCCGGTCGAAGAATTCGGTGCTTGCCACCACCGCGGCCCTGACCTTCCTCAACCCCCATGTCTACCTGGACACCGTGGTGCTGCTGGGCAGCCTGGCCAACCAGCAGAGCCCGGACCTGCGCTGGATCTTTGCCGCCGGCGCGGTGACCGGGAGCGTACTGTGGTTCTCCGGCCTGGGGTACGGGGCCAGGGCCTTGGCGGGAGTGCTCAGCAGTCCCCGCACTTGGCGGTGGATCGACGGGGCCATCGGTGTGCTGATGGTGGTCCTGGCCATCCGCCTGGCGCTGCACTGAAGTAGGCTGTAGCCAGATTTACAGGGGAGAAATCATGAGCAACCAGCCATCCCAGGGACCTGACTACCAGCGCAGCGGTTCTTCACCATGGCCCGGCTACCAGCCGCCGGCCCAGAACCAGGGGTCCCCCTACGGGCAACCGCCGTACGGCCAGTCCCAGTACAACCAGGGCCAGTACGGCCAGTACAACGAGGGACAGTATGGCCAGCCCCAGTACTTTGGCCAGCCGTACTACGGCAGGGCTGTCGAGCCGAAGACCCTGAGCATCGCCAGCATGGTCTGCGGAATCGCCTCGGTGATCATGGGTTGGCTGTTGCTTCCCCAGTTCGCCGCCATCATCACCGGCCACCTGGCCCTGCGCCGTGAACCGGGAGGCAAGGGGATGTCCATCACCGGCCTGGTGTTGGGCTACCTCTGCCTGCTGGGCTACGGCGCAGTCTGGCTGCTGTTTATCATTGGCGTGACCGTCGCGGCCACCACCGGGTCGAATACCGGCACGTTCTAGCCCGGCACCTTTTAGCCCGGTACTCAAAAGTCCCCACCGGATGGTCAATTCCCCTGCGAAGGGCGGGGGGACTGGTCTGTGGGGCGGGGAGTTGTCTAACGGGGCGTTGCTTTGCTGCCTAGCGGAGCAGTTCCACATCCGAGACGAGTTCGATGTGCGCCAACATGGCGCTCGCGGCGGCGTCCGCGTCCTGCGCGCGGATCGCCTCGGCGATTTTGCGGTGCGAGGCGAGGGACTGCTCGGGCCGCCCCGGTTGGCCCAGCGACTCCATCCGGGTTTCCAGGATCATCTCGGCGATGAAGGCCATCAGTTGCGCCAGTACTGAGGAGTGTGCCGCGGCGGTGATGGCCTGGTGGAACAGTTCGTCGCCCTGGGCGCCGCGGTCGCCGTCGTTGATTTCCTGTGACATGACGTCCAAGGCGTTGTCGATGGCGGCAAGGTCTGCGTCGGTCCTGCGTTCTGCAGCCAAGGCTGCCAGCTTCACTTCAAGGGTGCTGCGGGCCTCCACGATTTCCGGCAGCCGGCTCTGGTGCTCGCGCAGGCCCTTGACCACCGAGGCAACGCTGGGCCGCCGGGCCAGGACGGCCCCGGTGCCGTGCTGGACGTCGATCACGCCGAGCACCTCCAGGGCCACCAGCGCTTGGGCCAGGGTGGCGCGGGAAACCCCAAGCCGCTCGGCGAGGTCGCGTTCCGCCGGAAGGAGGTCCCCGGGCTTCAGGTGGGCGGACTCGATGTAGGCAAGGATCTGCTCCACGAGCTGCTCATAAAGGCGCGGGCGCGAGACCCGCTCCAGGCCCAGCCGTGCTGTCTTCTCCACAAAGCCCTCCCTCGGACGTACCGGATCAGGATACCTGCTTCGTCTATTGACAGATAGACTCACTGTCTAAGAGGCTAGTCCAGTGAGCCAGTAACTCACGTCACACTCCTCGCACCCCAATGGAGAACCAACGATGTCCGCTCCTGTCTTATCGATCATCATCCTGGCGGCGATGTTCCTGCTCGCCACCGTCCTGCCCCTCAACATGGGCGCGCTCGCGTTCGTGGGCGCCTTCCTGCTCGGCGCCGTGGTGCTGGGCATGTCCACCAACGAAATCCTGGCCAACTTCCCCGGTGGCCTGTTCCTGACCATCGTCGGAGTCACCTACCTGTTCGCCATCGCGCAGAACAACGGCACCATTGACCTGCTGGTCCGCGGCGCGGTCAAGCTGGTGGGCAGCCGCGTGGCCCTCATTCCGTGGGTGATGTTCGCCATCACCGCAGTGATCACCGCCGTGGGCGCCCTGTCTCCCGCCGCCGTCGCCATCATTGCCCCCATCGCCCTGAGCTTTGCCGGCAAGTACAAGATCAGTCCGCTGCTGATGGGCATGATGGTGATCCATGGCGCCCAGGCCGGCGGCTTCTCGCCCATCGCGGTCTACGGCGTCACGGTCAACGGCATCCTGGCCAAGACCGACCTCGCCTTCAGCCCCACGGCCCTGTTCCTCTCAAGCCTCATCTTCAACCTGGTCATTGCACTCGTGCTCTTCGTGGTCCTCGGTGGCAAGAACCTGATGTCCTCCAAGGTAGGGCACTTCGTGGAGCAGGCGGCCGAGGCGCGGATGGCCGTCAGCGTCGGCGCCAAGGCGCCCGGCGGCGACGTACCCTTCAAAGGCTTTGGCTCCGGCATGTACGGCCCCCGGGACCCCGCCGGCGACGGCATTGCTGCAACCAAGGAGCGCAAAGACCGGATCCCGCAACTGGTCACCATCGCCGGCCTGATCGTGCTGGCCGTCGTGGCCCTCGGCTTCAAGATGGACGTCGGCTTCGTGTCCATCACCATCGCCATCGTGCTGGCGCTGGTCTCGCCCGCAGCCCAGAAGGGCGCCATCAACAAGATCAGCTGGTCCACCGTGCTGCTGATCTGCGGCATGCTGACGTTCGTCGGTGTGCTGGAGGAAGCCGGCACCATCGAGTTCGTGTCCAGCGGCGTAGCAGGAATGGGAATGCCGCTGCTGGCAGCCCTCATCATCTGCTTCATCGGCGCCATCGTCTCCGCCTTCGCCTCCTCCACGGCCATCCTGGCAGCGCTCATCCCGCTCGCCGTCCCCTTCCTGTCCACCGGCGAAATCGGCGCCGTGGGCGTTATCTGCGCCCTCGCCGTCTCCGCCACCATCGTGGACGTCTCGCCGTTCTCCACCAACGGCGCGCTGGTGCTCGCCAACGCCCCGGAGGGCGTGGACAAGGACCAGTTCTACAAGCGGATCCTCGGCTACAGCGGAATCGTCATTGTGGCCGGACCCGTCCTGGCATGGCTGGCATTGGTGGTCCCCGGCTGGCTCTAACCGCCACCGCACCCCAACACCGCCTGTTTTTTAGAAAGGAAACCAGAACATGAGCACCGAGAACCGCCAAGGCCCCCTGGCCGGGCACACCGTCGTCGACCTCAGCCGGGCCCTGGCCGGACCGCACGCCGGCATGATGCTGGCGGACCTCGGCGCCCGCGTCATCAAGGTGGAGAACCCGGGTACGGGCGATGACACCCGCGGCTGGGGACCGCCCTTCGTCGGCCCGGAGGACGACCTGCAGTCCACCTACTTCATGTCCTGCAACCGCAACAAGGAATCCATCACCTTGGACCTGAAGAGCGCCGATGGCCAGGAGGTGCTGCGCGGGCTTTTGGAGCGGGCAGATGTGGTGATCGAGAACTTCCGGCCCGGCGTCATGGACCGGCTGGGCTTCTCCACCGCCGCCATGCATGAGCTCAACCCGCGCCTGGTGATCCTGTCCATCACCGGCTTTGGCCATGACGGGCCCGAGTCCCAGCGCAGCGGCTACGACCAGATCCTGCAGGGCGAGGCCGGCCTGATGTCCCTCACCGGATCCGGGCCGGACGACCCCCAGCGCGTGGGCGTCCCCATCGCCGACCTGCTCTCCGGCATGAACGGAGCGTTCGGCGTGCTAGCGGCGCTGGTGGAGCGGAACAGGACCGGGCAGGGCCAGGTGGTGCGGACCTCGCTGCTGGCCTCCCTGATTGGGGTCCATGCCTTCCAGGGGACCCGGACCACCATCGCGGGTGAGGTTCCGCAGGCCCAGGGCAACCACCACCCGTCCATCGCCCCGTACGGCCTGTTCAACTGCAAGGACGGGAGTGTCCAGATCAGCGTGGGCAGCGAGAAGCTCTGGCAATCGTTCGCCGCGGCATTCGGCCTGGACCCGGCCGCCCCGGGCTTTGCCAGCAACGCCGAAAGAGTGCGGAACCGCGCCGCGGTGATTGCCGCCGTCGAAGGCGCTTTCGCCGCGTACGGCGCGGAGGAACTGCTGCAAAAACTGAACGACGCCGGGATCCCGGCAGGGAAGGTCCGCTCGCTGGAGGAGGTGTACGCCTGGGAGCAGGTGGCGTCCCAGGGGCTGGTAGTGGATGTTGAGCATCCACTGCTCGGAAAGGTGAGCCTGCCCGGCCCGCCGCTGCGGTTCTTCGCCCCCGGCGACGCAGCGGAAACCACGGTGAAGCACCACGACGCCCCGCCGCTGCTCAACGAGGACGGGCCGGCAATCCGGGAGTGGCTGGGGCTCGCTTCCGCGGCTCCCGGGGCAGAATAACGTGGCGACGGCGGAGAAGGTGCGGCACTTGAAAGCGACCGAACTGCTGGATGCGGTGGTGGACCCCGGTTCGTTCATCTCCTGGGACACGGAGCCGGAACAGCCGGTCCTGTCCGAGGAGTACGCCCGCGACCTGGCCAGGGCCCGCGAACGCAGCGGCGCCGACGAGTCGGTGATCACCGGTGCGGGCCTCATCCGCGGCCGCCGGGTGGCGCTGATCGTGAGCGAATTCTCCTTCCTGGCCGGGTCGATAGGCCACGCGGCGGCACAGAGGATTGTTGCCGCCGTCGAACGCGCCACCGCGGAGGGCCTGCCGCTGCTGGCCGGCCCTGCGTCCGGGGGGACACGGATGCAGGAAGGGACGCTTGCGTTCCTGTCGATGGTGAAGATCACCGGCGCCGTCCGGGCCCATCGCCAGGCCGGGCTTCCCTACCTGGTCTACCTCCGGCACCCCACCACCGGCGGCGTCATGGCGTCCTGGGGATCCCTGGGGCACATTAACGTGGCCGAGCCCGGCGCACTGCTGGGCTTCCTGGGCCCGCGGGTGTACGAGGCGCTCTACGGCGAACCGTTCCCGGAGAACGTGCAGGTGGCGGAGAACCTCTTCCACAAGGGACTGATCGACGGCGTGGTGGAACCCGGCAACCTGGCCGACCTCGTGGGCCGGGCCCTGGACATCCTCTCCGCGAAGGAAGGCGCGGCCGCAGCGGTGCCTGCCCCGCCCGAGACCCTAAATATCCGGCCTTCGACCGTTGATGCCTGGACGTCCATCGAGATCTCCCGGCAGCAGCGGCGGCCCGACCTGCGCCAGCTGCTGAAATTCGGCGCCGTCGACGCGCTGCCCTTGAACGGGACGGGGCAGGGGGAGAAGGACCCGGGGCTGCTGCTGGCCCTGGCCCGCTTCGGCAGCCAGTCGTGCATCGTGCTGGGACACGCGCGGCCGTTGCGGAAGGACGCCGCCGGCATGGGGCCCGGTTCGCTGCGCGAGGCACGCCGGGGAATGAAGCTGGCGGAGGAGCTGCGCCTGCCCCTGCTCACCGTCATCGACACCGCGGGTGCGGCCCTGTCGCAGGAGGCGGAGGAAGGCGGGCTTGCGGGGGAGATTGCGCGCTCGCTGCACGAACTGATCGGGCTGGGATCGCCTTCGGTCTCCGTGCTGCTTGGCCAGGGCGCCGGGGGAGGGGCCCTGGCCCTGCTGCCGGCGGACCGGACCATTGCGGCCCAGCACAGCTGGCTTTCTCCACTGCCCCCCGAGGGCGCCAGTGCCATCGTTCACCGGACCACCGCGTTCGCGCCGGCCATGGCACAGGCGCAGGGCGTGAACGTCGCCGCCCTGTACGCAAACGGATTGGTGGACCACATCGTGGATGAACGCGGTGATGCCTCTTTGGAGCCACGCGAGTTCTGCAGCCGGATGGCGCAGGCCATCGAGTACGAGCTGGCCTCCGTGGCGGGCGTTCCGGTTCCTGAACTGGTGGCCGACCGGGCCCGCAAGTTCGCCAGCCTCGGTGCTCGCTGACGCCTGGTCCGGAGTCGGGAGGCGCCGGGGTTTCCCGGTGCCTCCTGCTCCGGCCCCATGCTCCAGCTGGCGTCCCTAATCAGGCCTGTCCGGGGTATACAAGGCCAGGAGGACGCCGGTGCTTGTATGCCCGGCTTCGATGAGCCGCAGCCGGGCCTTGGCGCCGCCGGCGAAAAGCTGTTGCCCGTTGCCCAGGACGACCGGGTGGATCATGAGCAGGTATTCGTCGATCTGCCCGGCCGCCATGAGCGCGCGGATCAGTACGCCGCTGCCCATGATCACGAGATTGGAGGCGAAGCCTTCCCGAAGTTCCTTTACGGCCGCGGGAACGTCACTGTGCAAAAGGGTGGAGTTGGGCCATTCCAGCCTGGTTTCCGGGTCCCTTGAGGCGACGAACTTTGGCGTGTTGTTCAGGGCCTCCTTGAAGGGCCCGCCCTGGGCGTTCCATGACTCGAGGAGCTGCCCGTAGGTTCTATGCCCGAGCAGGAAGGCGTGGTCCGGGCCCATCCGTTCGCCCATCTTCTGCACCGTCGCCTGGTCGGCGTACGGCACCGCCCAGCCACCGTCGCTGAATCCGCCCCGCGTATCCTCATCCAGCCGGCCGGGACCCTGCATGACGCCGTCGAGCGTCACGTGGTTCATCACGATGACCCTGCCCATCGCCGGCCGCCTTCCCTTGCCGGATAGCCTTTTGTATTGGCCGGTGCCTCTATCTGCGCTGCTGGACCCTGGACCGATGGGCGTTCCGGCGCAGCTGCAGGATCCTCGCGCCGCCCGCCACTGCCACAAAGACAGCGCCGGTCACGGCGGCGATGAACAATGCCATGCCCAGCGGGACGGAACCTTCGAAGCCCAGGAACTTCACCAGGACCAGTTCCTGGTTCTGCAGGATGAAGATGATCAGCAGGATCAGCAGCACCAGGGCCGCCACCACGGCTGCCCAGATGACTCCGGTGCGCGTGACCTTGCGTTCCGGGGCGCCGCTGGCCCTGGGGGCGGGGGTGGTTGCGGTGGCAGGTGTTCCCGGCTCACCCGTTGAGTAGGACGGGGCGTTGCCGTAGGCTGCGCGGTCTGCCGCCGGCCGGGCTGCGTTTGAAGCCGAAGTGCCCGTGTCCGTTTCCGGCTGGCGGTCCGGCCCCGGAGTGTACTGTCCTGCGCTCATGCTCGTCCCCTTTCCCAGAATGCTAAGCATGCTTATGGTTCAACCATAGACGGCCTGGTGGGACAGCACAACGACCGGCCCGCCTCGCCTGATTCCGGGTGCTGCTTGATTTATGGACAGGCCGCGGGGAACGTGGCGGAAGGGCCCTCCACGAGAACCCTTCCGTTCATTCCTGACTTCTGCCCGGGTGATTGCCCGGACGTCAGACCCTCTCCCTGCTCCGTTGGTCCTTGTCGGCTTCGGCGGAGGGGGTGCGCGGCGCAGGCGTCCTGCGCCAGTTGGGGAAGGCCCAGAACGTGAAATTCTGTGCCTTGACCGGCTCCTCCGGAGGTTCCGCAGGGGTTGCCGGTTCCGCTTCAGGGCGACGCTGGGTTTCCTTCCTTACGCCCCACCCGAAGTCCTTGCTCGATGCGTAGCACATCACAGACCTCCTTAGGTGACTGCCCTTTAATCGTCCTCCTGGCGGGCGCGGGAGTCGAGAGAGCAGCGCCGGAAGCTGTCAGTCTCTGCTGGACACCACGTCCTGCGCCTCCTGGGGGCGGTGGAACTCGCAGGGCCCCTGATGGCGGAGGGGGAGGAGGCAGGTCCGGCCCGTGGGCAGGTGGACCAGTGCGCAGCGGCCGGCCATGGCCAGGTCCTCCCTGACGTTGGAATTGCTCAGGTCCGGCCGTTCGCCGTCGACGGTCTCTGTGGGTCCGGCGCTCGCCGCAGCTTGTTCAGCGTTCATGGTGGGGCAACTCCTCGTCGGGGGAGGGCGGATGGAGACTGCTGAATCGTGCCTTTCCAGTGTGCGCGGCCAGGGTTACCAGCGGGTTAAGGGGGCGTTAGGTTCAGGTCAACAGCCTTGCCGGCCAGCCTCCCAATAAGGCGGCTTTCCTAATAGCCCAGGTGGTGCGCCACCTGCAGGAGGAGGGCTTCCGAGCCCATGGGACCCACCAGCTGGATCCCCATGGGCAGCCCGCTACCGGCGGTTCCTCCCGTCCAGAGCACGGGAAGGGTGATGGCCGGCAGTCCGCACACGTTCACCATGGAGGACCATGGCGCATATTCGCACTGTTTCCGGTAGTCGCCGTCGGCATCCCCGGGCCAATCAGCGGCCGGCCAGCGGTCGCTTCCGTGGGATGTGCCGGTAAACCAGCCCACGGGCCGCGGCGTCTGCGCCAGCGTGGGCATCAGCATCAGGTCCCACTGGGCGTACTGCGCCACAGTGTCATGCTGGAACTGCCGCAGGAAGGCAAGCGCCTCGGCGAGCTTGGCGGGGCTGCGCTGCTGGGCCCGCCGCCGGAAGGTCCTGGTCAGGGGCGCCAGTAAAGCCTCCCGGGTGGGGCTGATCCTGGCCGCACCCACCCCCGCGGTCCAGGCCGTGGTGAAAGCGTCCGGGTAGCGGTTGTCGTAGCGGATGGCGGCATCACCAAGAACGTGGCCGGCCTGCTCCAGGAGGGTAACGCCTGCGAGGAGCGCGTCCAGGGCCTCCTGCTCCACGGTGAAGGGGAAAGTGCTTGACCACGGGCTGTCCTGCGTGATCCCAATCCGCAGCCGCGGCGGCTCCTGTTGCAGTGCCCTGAGGTAGTCGTGCCCCGGTGCCAGGACGTCCATCATCAGTGCCGCGTCCTTTGAGGTCCGGGCGAGGGGGCCGGGAACCACCAGCCGGGCGGGATCGCCCGCGCTTTCTCCGGCCGTCACGAGGCCCCGGCCCGGCTTCAACCCCACGAGGCCGCAAGCGGCTGCCGGAATCCTGACGGACCCGCCGCCGTCGGTCCCTGGGGCGAAAGGCAGCAACCCTGCCGCCACCGCAGCGGCGCTGCCGCCGGAGGATCCTCCGGAACTCCTGCTGGGTGCGTGGGGATTGCGCGACGGCGGTGCGATGCGGTTTTCGCTGTACGCAGTCAGTCCGAATTCGGGCACCTGCGTCTTGCCCAGCGTGGTCACGCCGGCGTCCTTGAAGAGGGCCACCAGCGGGCTGTCGACGGGAACGGGTTTGTGCTCCAGCGCGGCGCTGCCGTGCGTGGTCACCACGCCCGCGACGTCCGTGAGGTCCTTGAAGGCAAGCGGCATGCCGTGCAGCATCGGCAGGTCCCCGGCGTCGGTGCTTGCGTACCGGGCATCCGCCGCACGGGCCTCCTCCAGGGCCTGGTCCGCAGTCACGGTGATGAAGGCGCCCAGGAGGGGGTTCTGCTGTTCAGTCCGCGCCAGGAAATGGGTGGCTGCTTCCACTGCAGACACCGTTCCGCTCCGCAGGAGCCCGCGCAGGACCAGTGCCGGGAGTTCGTGGAGTTCAGCCATGTAAACGCGCGACCGCTTGTGGCCTGGCCGCCGGTTCCGTGCTGCGGCCGGGGCCTGCCGGTGCCCCGGTGTGGGCAGCGATCTTTTGGGACATGCAAACCTCCTTGGGTTCAACCAGCCTAACCCGCGGCTTTTCCGGCCCCTTCGGGGTACCAAGGGGCGGAAGGGCTAGGCTTAAAGCGAACTCTGATCCCGCCAAGACAGGACTCCGATGAGCGATTTCGATACCGTCCCCGTCCACGACGTTCCCGCCGACGCAGTGATCCTGGACGTCCGGGAAGACTACGAGTGGGTTGCAGGGCACGCCGACGGCGCACTCCACATCCCCATGGACCAGATCCCGGCCCGGCTCGGGGAACTCGATCCGGATGAGGACCTCTACGTCATTTGCCGCACGGGCGGGCGGTCCTTCCGCGTTGCCCAGTGGCTTACCGGCCAGGACTACACCGCCATTAACGTCTCCGGCGGCATGGACCAGTGGCTGGAATCCGGCAAGCCCCTGGTCTCGGACAACGGACTTAAGCCGCTGGTCCTTTAGTGCCCGGCAGCTCCCGAACCTACGCCTTCCTGGGCCCGGAAGGCACCTTCACCGAGGCTGCCCTCCTGCAGGTGCCGGACGCGCTCCAGGCCGTCAGGGTCCCGGCCTCGAACGTCAACGCAGCTCTCGACCGGGTGCGCGACGGATCAGCAGACGCCGCCATGGTCCCCATCGAGAACTCGGTTGAGGGCGGAGTTACCGCCACCTTGGATGCAATCGCCTCCGGCGAGGAACTGCGCATCATCCGCGAGGTCCTGGTTCCCATCAGCTTTGTCCTGGTAGCCCGGCCCGGCATAGGGCTGGAAGAGGTGCGGCGGGTTTCGACCCATGGCCATGCCTGGGCCCAGTGCCGGTTGTGGGTGGATAAGCACATACCTGAAGCGGAATATGTGCCTGGCTCATCAACTGCTGCGGCCGCACTCGGATTGCTGGAACAGGACTGCACCTACGACGCCGCAATCTGCGCCCCGCTCGTGGCCCGGGAGCACCCGGAGCTGTCAGTGCTGGGAGAGGACATTGGCGACAATCCCGGAGCCGTGACGCGCTTCATCCTGGTCAGCCGGCCCGGTGCGCTCCCGGCGCGTACCGGAGCGGACAAGACGACGGTTGTGGTCCCGCTTCCGGAGGACCGCCCGGGCGCGTTGATGGAGATCCTGGACCAGTTCGCCAGCCGCGGCGTCAACCTCAGCCGGATTGAGTCCCGGCCCACGGGGCAGTACCTGGGCCACTACTTCTTCAGTATCGACGCCGACGGCCACGCCGGGGAAGCGCGGGTGGGGGATGCGCTCGCCGGGCTGCACCGCATCAGCCCGGGAACCCGCTTCCTGGGCTCATACCCCAGGGCCGATAAGCAGGTGACGCCGGTCGCTGCTCACACCTCCGATGCAGCCTTTTCGGCGGCGAATACCTGGGTCCAATCAATACTCGGCGCGGAATCCGTCGCAGGTGAAAGCGGTTCCGAAGCTTCGCGCACAGCGTAGGCAAATGCCTCTCGAAGTACTTCCGCGGGCTGTGGTCAATGCGTATGCTTGCCTGATCCACACGGGGTATGGCCCCTGATGAAGGGAGCGGGTCATGACCAGCAGCAATGACAACGACGGCCAGGGGATGATCGTCAACCCCAAGCCTGCGGCGGACAACCAGGATTGGGACGGGGACGACGCAGACCGCGCCGACCGCCTGCGCTTCGAAGAGGAGCAGGCCATGATCCGCGAACAGTCCGAAGCACATGCCGCTGCCAAGGAAGCCCCTGCCGCTGGCAAACAAGGCGCTCAGGCGGAGAAGGAATCCGGGGCCTGACCGCGGCCGTATCACGGCCCCGCGTCATTCCGGCGTTCCACCACGGCGCCGCTTTTGCCGTCTGTTACCGCGCGGTTGCCCCACTGACCTGTACCTGCCCCTTCACCCGGACCAGGAGCGACCGGGGCTCCACCTGAACCGTAAGCTGCGTCGCTTCCCCGGACGTGTCGCCGTCGAGCTGTGTAGGCATCGGCTCGGGGCACTTGATGACCACCCTGGTTGACCGGTACACGGTCATGATGGGCAGCTTTCCGCTGTGCTTGAACATGATTTTCACGTACATCAGGAGCCAGCCGATGGCGCTGCGCGGGCTCATGACCACCACGTCCAGCATGCCGTCGTCGATCATGGCCTGCGGGATGAAATCGATGCCACCCGGCACCAGGCCGCAGTTGGCGAACAGCACGCTGCGGATGTTACGGATCTGCTCGGGGCTTCCGTCCAGGGCGATGGAGACCTTCTTGCGCCGGCCCGGGAGGTGCCGCACGCCGGCCTCCGTGTATGCCAGCCAGCCCACGGCCTTCTTCAGCCCCGCGTTGGTGTCGGCCAGGACCTCGGCATCCATGCCGATGCCCGCGATGACCAGGAACACGTGCTCGGAGTAGTGCCCGGTCCGCGAGTTCTCAATAGCCATCCGGGCGGTGTCGATATAGCGCTGGCGGCCGAAAAGGGCTGTCTGGACGTTGCCGTGAAGGTCGTTCACATCGAGGTCCACGTTGCGTGCCAGCAGGTTGCCGGTGCCCAGGGGAATCAGGCCCATGGCAACATCGGTGCGTGCGAGGGCCTCGGCCACGACGCGTACCGTTCCGTCCCCGCCGCCCACCAGGACGACGTCGGGCTTCCCTGCCAGGGCGGCCTGCATCTGGGAGAAGCCGGGGTCCTCCGCCGTCGTCTCGAAAAAGACCGGCTCGTCCCACCCCGCGGCAAGGCAGGCTCTTTGAATCATTTCCCTGGCTTCCCCGGCCCGCCCCTTGACGGGGTTCAGGACTACTGCCACGCGCTGCTGCGCCAGCCCGGAGTCATAGGCCTCGCCGGCCACGGTACTGCGAACGTGCAGCGCCTTGAGGCGACGCACCCCCCACCAGCTGGAGGTGGCGAAGGCAAGCGCCACCGCAATCAGCAGGTAGAGAATCCAGTCGCTCATGGTGTTCCAACAGTAGCCCGGCACGCGGCGGGAGGGGGCACGGAGACGTACGCCCGCCGTCGTGCGGTGAATTGGATACCCTTGTCAGGTGATCGACGTAAAAGACCTCAGCGAAAACCCTGACAAGTACCGTGCCAGCCAGCGCGCCCGCGGCGCGGACGAATCAGTGGTGGACGCGATCATCTCCGCGAACTCCGCCCGCCGCGAAGCCCTGCTCCGCTTCGAGAACCTCCGCGCCGAGCAGAACGTGTTCGGCAAGAAGGTGGCGAAGGCCAAGGGCGAGGAGAAGCAGGCCCTGCTGGCCGAGGTCAAGGAGCTGGCCAACTCGGTCAAGGCAGCCTCCGGAGAAGCCGATGCCGCGCAGACCAAGCAGGAAGAACTGCTCCGCACCATCCCCAACCTCGTCGAGGACGGCGTTCCCGAGGGTGGCGAGGACGACTACGTGGTGGTCAAGACCGTCGGCACGCCGCGCGAATTCCCGGACTTCGAACCGCGCGACCACCTGGAGATCGGCGAGCTGCTCGGCGCGATCGACATGGAACGCGGTGCCAAGGTTTCCGGTGCCCGCTTCTACTTCCTGAAGGGCGTTGGAGCGCGGCTTGAGATGGCGCTGCTTCAGATGGCTATGGACCAGGCGATCGAAGCCGGCTTCGTTCCCATGATCACGCCCACCCTGGTGCGTCCGGAGACCATGCAGGGTACCGGCTTCGATGTAAAACACGACGCCGAGATCTACCGTCTCGCCGAAGACGACCTTTACCTTGTGGGCACCTCGGAGGTGGCGCTGGCCGGGTACCACGCCGATGAGATCCTGGACTTCTCCGCCGGACCCATCCGCTACGCCGGCCAGAGCTCCTGCTACCGCCGCGAAGCCGGTTCACACGGCAAGGACACCCGCGGCATCATCCGCGTACACCAGTTCAACAAGGTGGAGATGTTCATCTACACCACGGTTGAGGAGGCCGCAGCGGAACACCAGCGGCTGCTGGCCTGGGAAGAGGAGATGCTGGCCAAGTGCGAGCTGCCCTACCGGGTGATCGACACCGCCGCCGGCGACCTCGGCATGTCCGCGGCGCGCAAGTTCGACTGCGAAGCCTGGGTTCCCACGCAGGGCGCCTACCGCGAGCTGACCTCCACCTCCAACTGCACAACCTTCCAGGCACGCCGCCTGAACATCCGTGAACGCATCGTCAATGCGGAGGGGGTCTCCAAGGGCACCCGCGCCGTGGCCACCCTCAACGGAACCCTGGCCACCACGCGCTGGATCGTGGCCCTGCTGGAGCACCACCAGAACGCGGACGGCTCGGTCAACGTTCCCAAGGCGCTGCAGAAGTACCTGGGCGGCCTCGAGGTCCTGCCGGTCCTGTAGGGGTCTCTTCTTCGCGCGCACCCGCAACTGGGCGGTGCACCCTTGAACGGACAGTGCACCGCCGAGTTCGGGGGTGCACTGTCCGTTATCGGGTGCCCGGTTGCCTGCTCCGGCTGCTTGGCAGCCCTGCCTGCCGGAGGCATGCTGCAAAGCGGACAGGGTTCGACGCCGTTGCCCAGTCCCACCGGACAACCCTGAAACCTGCCGCCCGAAGCCTGTCCTCGCGCTTCTTTTCCGCCAGTACGGCCTGGCGGGCTGTTCGAGTGCCCAGATATTCATCATTGAGGTATTTGGCGTCGCCGTCGAACTCGCCTATGAGCCGGTACTTGGGCCAGAAGAAGTCGGTCCGGGCGAGCAGCGAACCTTCCTGCAGGAACTTTGCCTGGAGCATGGGGGCCGGAAAGCCGAGCAGATGCATCTGGGCGCGGCTGAGCGATTCACCAGCCGACTCTGACTGTGGCGATGCGAAGTCGAGCACCTGTGCCACCCAATGTCGGCGGGCGGCCGAGGGGATCGGGGAAGCAGCCTGGAACAGTTCGTCCTTGCTCACGGGAGGTCCTGAAACCCGGCGGCTGCTGATCGCGTGGTCTGCCAGTACCACTCCGGCCGTGAAGTCCTCCTTCGAAATGACGCCAATGACTGTTTCCGCAAGAGGGGTTACCAGCAGTCCTCCTCGTTGGACTGCTGCTCCGTTCGCGAAATGCCGGTGGATGCCGTAGGCGGTGATGTGTTCGATTCCTGTTTGTCCGGACCTGTCCCGTGCCGCGGACGTTGTTGGTTTCCTGCGGCCCGTGTGGCCTCTGGTTGCCCCGGAGACGTGGATGTATGCCGGCACGGCGAGAAGTTCCAGATCCCAAATGACAGCGGCCGTGTGCAGGCAGAATGTTGGTTGCGGGAGCTCCAGATCCACCGCGCGGACGGTCTGGACGTATCTTTCCCACGGCGGCAATGACACCCATGCACGTTTTTCGGCATAAACACCTTTGCGGACACGGACAAGTTCACCCTGCGCATAGCGCCTACTGAGTGAACGGGTGTCCCCCGTGGTGCGGCGGAGGTCCTGCGCGGAGATCAGGTGCATGCCCTTATCGTCACCGGCCAATGAGTGGCAATTGAAGGGGCCGGTTGGCGCATGTGGACAACCAGGCAGCTCATATTCGCACCGGCTGATGGACGTTGCACCGGCGCGTTCGGGGGTGTGGTGTCCGCGGGCGGGTGCGTATCGTAGATGACGGCGAAGGGAAACCTGCCGCAGGGGGAGTGCATGTGGAAACCCGCCGAGTTAATCAACAGTTCAATAAACCTGTGGTCCCCGTCCTAGCGCGGGTCAGTTACGTCTGGTTCACTATGTGGATGACAACGCTGACTGAAACCTCAGTCGCCGGCAACGATGACCGGCGAGAGAACAACAAGAACAACACCCTGAACAACATCGAGTTCACCGCTATTGACCAGAAGTTCATGGTCGCATTGGACGTGGACGGCACGCTGGTGAACCACGACGGCCACATGTCCCCGGGCGTGCGCGAGGCCGCCCAGGCCGTGGTGGCCGCCGGGCACGAGGTGATGATCGCCACCGGCCGCTCCCTGAATGCCACGCTTCCCATTATCGAAAAGATCGGCATCGAGCGTGGGTACGCGGTGTGCTGCAACGGCGGCGTGACCCTCCGGCTCCACCCCGAACTGGAAAACGGCTACGAGGTGATCCACAAGGCTACCTTCGATCCCGCCCCGGCCCTGCGCGCCCTCCGGGAACGCCTCCCGTCCGCCAAGTATGCGCTGGAGGACGCCGACGGCAACTTCCTCTCCACAGAGCGGTTCCAGGACGCCAGCTTCGGCGTCGAGGCCGTGGGTGTCGACTTCCACACCATGCTGGAGTCCACCGCCGTCCGCGTGGTGGTGTTCAGCACCGAGAACACGCCCGAGGAGTTCAACGAGGCCATCAACCACGTGGGCCTCGCCGGGGTCACCTACTCCGTGGGCTGGACCGCGTGGCTGGACATCGCCGCCGCAGGGGTGACCAAGGCCAGCGCCCTGGAGAACCTCCGGGTCCGGCTCGGCTTCGAGGAGCACCTTACCGTTGCCGTGGGTGACGGCCGGAACGATATTGAGATGCTCACTTGGGCAGGACGCGGCGTGGCTATGGGGCAGGCCCCGGCAGAGGTAGTGGCAGCAGCGGACGAGGTCACCCACTCCGTGCACGACGACGGCGCCGCCCACGTGCTGCGCAGCCTCCTCTGAGCAAAATCCAGCAGTTTGCCCCATCAGATATGGCTCCTAAACTCCCGTTTTAGGGGCCATTACTGATGGAGCAAGCGGGAATTCAGGGCGCAGTGCTCGGCCAAGGCAGAATAGGGGCATGACCCTTACGACGTTCGCCCTCGTCCGCCATGGCCAGACCGACTGGAATGCCGAGCGCCGGCTGCAGGGGGCAACCGATATCCCCCTGAACGACGTCGGACGCGGCCAGGCGCGTGACGCCGTCGCCGTCCTTGCCCCTTACGAATGGGACGCCATAGTCTCCTCGCCGCTGAGCCGTGCCGCCGAAACCGCGGACCTCATTGCCGAGGGGCTCGGGCTGACGGTGTCCCGCCGTGTCCCGGAACTCACCGAGCGCAGTTTCGGCCCTGCCGAAGGAATGCAGGCCGGCCCGGAACTGGAGGCGCTGCGCGTGCCCGGCGGGTTCAAGGGTGCGGAAAGCGAAGACGAAGCGGCAGACCGTGGAATTGCGGCTCTGGAAGCCCTGGCGGAGGAGTTCCGGGGCCAGCGGCTCCTGGTGGTCACCCATGGCACTCTGCTGCGGGTCAGCCTCAGCCGCGCCGTCGGCCAGACCCTGGCCAGCGTGGACAACGCCGCGCTTAACCTGGCGCACCACCATGCGGTCGACGGGTGGAAGCTGGAGTACTTCAACGGAGAGCCCGTGATGGCGGCTACCGGAGGCTAAGGGTCCAAGGGGCGCAAAAACCGAGTACGACGGCGGCACGCGGCCGGGGCAGTTAACCCACCGCCAGGATCAGCGCCAGCAGCCGGGCGGCAGCGGGCCGGGCGGCATGTTCCTCATTCCACTGCGCCCGTGCCACGGCTTTGCTGACGGCCTGGGTGGTGATCCCCAGTTCCTGCGCCACCGCTTTCTGCTGCCCGCGAACGCCGGGGGTCAGCAGGTCCAGCACCCGCCATTCCGCCCCTGAGCGGTCCCGCACGATGTGGCCCAGCAGCCGGAGGATGGCTTCGGCGTCGTGGGCTACATCAGCCCGCGGCCCCTCCACGGCAACCGGGATGCGCTCCTTGCTGTTGCGGAGCCGGTCCACCGCCCGGCGCGCGTAGACCAGGCCGTGGCCGGATGCATCCTTGATCTGGTTGGGCAGCGGCTCGTCCACCGGCCCTGCCCCGATGCCCACGTACCAATGCCCGCTGCGGAGCGCGATCAGGGCGGCGTCCACCGCCTGGTGCGGGCAGTCGACGATTCCCTGGACCTCGTCCTCCACGGACCGGTCAAAATCCAGGCGCGCGGGGATGTGCCGCAGTGCCTTGAGCAGTTGCGGAACCTGGTCGCCGTCGCGCCGGCTGTCCGTCTGGTTGATGGTGAGGGTGAACATTCTGGGTCCACACTACCCGGAAGTAGGTACGGCGAAACGGCCGGTTTCGCAGTCGGCCACCGTGGCCACAACCGGGCCGTCGGTAAAAACGCAGAGGACCCGCATCAGGTGCGATGCGGGTCCCAGCGGTGAACGCGGCAGTGAATAGGCTGCGGCTACTGCTCCGCGGAGGCGGCTGCGCCGGTTGCCGGGAACCGGTCCCAGGCGCGGTGCGCGGCGAGCAGCCCGGAAACCTCGGCAGTCACGTCATCAGCGTTGTCTCCCGCAGCGACGCCTACCGTTTCCTGCTGAATACCGATCGCCTCAAGAACGGCGGAGCCGGAGCCCCAGACGCCGATGGCCTTGGCGTGGCGGTACGCCTCGGACAGCATGAGGGCCACGCGCGGATCCGGGGCTCCAACCGGTTCCCCGGCTTTGGCGTCGCGCCCGGCGGTGGCGTCAGGCCCAGGCTGCTTGCCCCCGGCGACGATCAACGCGTCGAACTCGGTGGACCTTGCCGTGAGGAAGGTCCGCTGCACGGTAACCGAAAGCCCGTCGGAGGAAAGTGTGCCGCCGGTTGGTGCGATGACCAGCGGAACCATGCCCTCGCCGTCGAGCGCCTTGCGGGCAGC
The DNA here is from genome assembly GCF_030323865.1 of Pseudarthrobacter defluvii. Classification (NCBI taxonomy): domain Bacteria; kingdom Bacillati; phylum Actinomycetota; class Actinomycetes; order Micrococcales; family Micrococcaceae; genus Pseudarthrobacter; species Pseudarthrobacter defluvii. The sequence goes on from NZ_CP066362.1 coordinate 198,922, forward strand.
CTCCACCTCGGCAAGGTCGCTGGAGGAATCGGCAATGATGCCCACCACGCGCCCGGCCACGGGCCACGTGTCTCCCACCTGGGACACGGCCGGGCTGGGCTCCCGGTCCGGGACCTGCTCGGTGGCGTCCGGGGCGGGCATCCCCAGGCCGGCGGCAACGGCGGCGCACAGTGCGGCGTCGATGTTGGCCAAAGCCTGGAGCTGGCGTTCACGGACGGCGGTTTCGAAGCACTTGCCGAGCTCAAACGTGTACGCCTGGACCACATGGTCCTGCTCCACGGCGCTGAGGCTCCGGAAGAAGAGCCGGGCCTGGCTGTAGTGGTCATCGAAGGACGCCGGATTGCGCCGTTCCTTGATGGATTCCGCAACCGCCTCGGGCACATCCACATACGCACCCATGTCCTGCCCGGCCAGGAAGGGGCACCCGCCGTCCAACGAATTGGGCCGGTACGGTGCAACTCCGGCGTGGTCCGCCGTCTGGTGCATGCCGTCGCGGAGCATGTCGTTGACCGGTGCGTGCGGCCGGTTGATCGGGATCTGGGCGAAGTTGGGCCCGCCGAGGCGCGAGATCTGGGTGTCCAGGTAGGAGAACAGGCGGACCTGCAGCAGGGGATCGTTGGTGACGTCGATGCCCGGCACCAGATGCCCGGGGTGGAACGCCACCTGTTCGGTTTCGGCGAAGAAGTTGGTGGGGTTCGCGTTGAGGGTCATGAGCCCGATGGGCTGCACGGGCGCGAGTTCCTCGGGGACGAACTTGGTGGGATCCAGGAGGTCGATGCCCTCAAACATCTGGTCTTCGGTGTCCGGGAAGGTCTGGATGCCGAGCTCCCACTCCGGGTAGGCGCCGGCCTCGATGGCGTCGGCCAGATCGCGCCGGTGGAAGTCCGGGTCCATACCGTTGATGATCTGGGCTTCCTCCCAGACCAGCGAGTGCACGCCCTGCTTGGGCTTCCAATGGAACTTCACCAGCGTGGTGTCACCGGCAGCGTTGACGAGACGGAACGTGTGGACGCCGAAGCCCTCCATGGTCCGGTAGGAGCGGGGGATGCCGCGGTCGGACATGTTCCACAGGGTGTGGGCCTGCGCCTCGGTGTGGAGCGACACGAAATCCCAGAACGTGTCGTGCGCGCTCTGGGCCTGCGGAATCTCCCGGTCGGGGTGCGGCTTGGCCGCGTGCACCACATCCGGGAACTTGATGCCGTCCTGGATGAAGAACACCGGGATGTTGTTTCCCACCAGGTCGTAGGTGCCTTCATCCGTGTAGAACTTCGTGGAGAACCCGCGGGTATCCCGCACCGCGTCGGCTGACCCGCGGGAGCCAAGCACGGTGGAGAACCTGACAAACACAGGCGTCTCCACGTCCGCGGCAAGGAAACCGGCGCGCGTGACTTTGGCAGCCGTCCCGTAGGAACGGAACACGCCGTGTGCTCCCGCTCCACGGGCATGGACAACGCGCTCCGGAATCCGCTCGTGGTCAAAGTGCGTGATCTTTTCGCGCAGATGATGGTCCTGCAGAAGGATGGGACCGCGCGCCCCGGCCTTCAGGGAATGGTCCGTATCCTGCAGCCGCAGCCCCTGGGCCGTGGTCAGGTACTGGCCGGACTGGGCACGTGCGGTGGCCGGCGCGCCGGTCGGGCTGCCCGTGGGGGACACGGCTTCGGGAGCGCGCTGGTCCGGCTTTGGCGGCAACGGCTCCCGAGGCGTCGTGGGCTCCTCAAGCGCCGGAGGCTCGCTGGACGGAACCCCGGGAATTACAACATCGTCTTCGGCTGGCATGTCTTGATCTCCCCACATTTGATGTTCCCAGCCTTCGCCGCAGCGAAAACTAAGCTTGCTTAGTATCCTACAGGTGCCCACGGCCCACAGGGCAAGGTTCGACGGCGGGGGTTGCCTGCCTGCCCCTTCATCTGTTGCGATGGGGGAACGGCCGCCTGCAGCGGCACACCCGAGGTGAGGATGGTTATGGCCGGCAGCACTGGGCAGGATGAGATGCAGGATGAAGCGCAGCAGAATGGCCTTCCCCAGGAAGAACTCGAACTCGTCGACAAATGGTGGCGGGCGGCCAATTACCTTTCGGTAGGCCAGATTTACCTGCGCTCCAACCCGCTGCTGCGCGAACCGCTGCAGGCGGAGGACACCAAGTCCCGCCTGCTGGGCCACTGGGGCACCACCCCTGGACTCAACTTCGTCTATGCCCACCTGAACCGCGCAATCCGCCGCGACAACCTCGAGATGCTCTTTGTTGCCGGCCCCGGCCATGGCGGTCCCGCCGTCGTCGCCAATGCCTGGCTGGAGGGAACGTACTCCGAAATCTATGCGCACGTGGGCAATGACGAGGCTGGCCTGGCTGAACTGTTCCGCCAGTTCTCCTACCCCGGCGGCATCCCCAGCCACGCGGCCCCGGAAAGCCCCGGCTCCATCAGCGAGGGCGGCGAGCTCGGATATTCCCTGGCCCACGCCTACGGATCGGTGTTCGACAACCCCCAGCTGGTGACCGCCGTCGTGATTGGCGACGGCGAGGCCGAAACCGGGCCGCTGGCCGCCAGCTGGCACTCGCACAACTTCCTGGATCCGGCCGTGGACGGCGCCGTGCTGCCCATTCTGCACCTCAACGGCTACAAGATTGCCAACCCCACCGTCCTGGCCCGGATGCCGCAGGAGCAGCTGGAGCAGCTGCTGCGCGGCTACGGCCATGAGCCCTACTTCGTGACCGTGGCGGACCCGGATGACACCGCGCAGGCGCACCGGGATTTCGCGGCCGTGCTGGACCGCTGCCTGGCCGACATCAGGGCCATCCAGGACGCCCACCGGCAGGACGCGGCCGGCGAAGAGGCGGGGGAGGGCGGGCACCGCTGGCCCATGATCGTCCTGCGCTCGCCGAAGGGCTGGACCGGGCCCCGCACCGTGGACGGGCTGCAGGTGGAGGGCACGTGGCGGGCCCACCAGGTTCCGCTGCCCGAGGTCCGCACCAACGGCGAGCACCTGAAGCAGTTGGAAGAGTGGCTGGAGTCCTACCGGCCGGATGAACTGTTCGACGGCGACGGCCGGCTGCGCGCGGACGTCGCCGAAGGTGCGCCCACCGGCGACTTCCGCATGAGCGCCACACCGCACGCCAATGGCGGAGTGCTGCGGCGCGCGCTGAAACTGCCCGCGTACCAGGACCACGCCGTCGAGGTTCCATCTGCCGGCGTCGAGCGCGTCAGCCCCATGGTGACGCTCGGGTCCTGGATGCGGGACGTCATCGGGCAGAACATGGAGAACTTCCGGCTGTTCGGCCCGGATGAGACGGCGTCCAACCGGCTCCAGAACGTTTACGAGGTCACCGACAAGGTGTGGCAGTACCGGATTGACGACGTCGACGAGCACCTTTCGCGCTCCGGCAGGGTCCTGGAGGTGCTGAGCGAGCACCTGTGCCAGGGCTGGCTGGAGGGTTACCTCCTGACTGGACGGCACGGGGTGTTCAACTGCTACGAGGCGTTCGTGCACATCGTCGACTCCATGTTCAACCAGCACGCCAAGTGGCTGAAGGTGTCCCGCAAACTGCACTGGCGCCAGCCCGTCCCGTCGCTGAACTACCTGCTGTCCTCGCACGTGTGGCAGCAGGACCACAACGGGTTCTCGCACCAGGACCCGGGGTTCATCGACCATGCCGTGAACAAGAAGGCCGAGGTCATCCGCGTCTACCTGCCGCCGGATGCCAACACCCTGCTGTCCGTCATGGAACATTGCCTGGCGTCCACGGACTACGTGAACATCGTGGTCAGCGGCAAGCAGCCCTCGCCCACCTGGCTTGGCCCCGCCGACGCCGCCAACCACTGCCGCCGCGGCCTGGGCATCTGGACCTTCGCCGGCTCGGAAGTGCCCGGCGAGGAGCCCGATGTCGTGCTTGCGTGCGCGGGAGACGTCCCCACCGTGGAGACCGTGGCAGCCGCCGAACTGCTCCGCGACGGTGCGCCGGGGCTCAAGGTCCGCGTGGTGAACGTGGTGGACCTGATGCGGCTCCAGGACGAGAGCGAGCATCCCCACGGCTTGCCGGCCCACGACTTCGACGGGATCTTCACCCCGGACAAGCCAGTCATCTTCGCTTACCACGGCTACCCGGCGCTGATCCACCGGCTGGCCTACCGGCGGACCAACCAGCAGGGCCTGCACGTGCACGGTTATAAGGAAGAGGGGACCACCACCACGCCCTTTGACATGGCCATGCTGAACGGCATCGACCGCTACACCCTGGCCATCGACGCCATCGACCGCGTTCCCGGCCTGGCCGAGAAGCACTCGCTCCTGCGCCAGGACCTGCAGGACCGGCGCAACCGGGCGCGCGAACACACGCGCACCCACGGCGAGGACCCGGAAGAGATCCGGAACTGGAAGCTGGGCGGCTGACGCCCTAAAGCGGGAGGTCGTCCAGCGTGCAGGAGGGCAGGTGGATCCAGCCTTCGCTGCGGGCGGCCTGAGCGTGCCCGGCATCGGGCAGGAGCGTACGACGGCGGGCCACGGCCCGGGCGGTCAGCGAGGCGATGACGGCGTCGAACAGGTCGTCCGAAGCGGTGAGCCTGTCCCGGTGTCCGGCCAGGTTCAGCCAGGGCGCCTGCTCTTCGAGGGCCGCCAGCAGGAGGCTTAGGCGTTCCGCTTCCGGGATGCCCCGGCCTTTGTAGCCGCGCCCGTTCAGTCCCCAGATCTTGAGTGCGGCTGCCGGGTACACCTCGGCGAGCCGGCCTGAACCGTCGCGCGGCTGCGGGCCGTGGAGTGCCGCGATCTTGGCCTGGATCACGGCGCAGCGCATGGCCGGATGGGCCAGCCTGTCCGCGGACACGCTGAGCGGGATCAGCCCCGTTTGGGCGGTGCAAAACCGGTCCGTGTCCCGGTAGGCCAGCAGCCGCCGGCCGGCGATCCCGTCGTGCTCAAGGACCGGGGCGGCATCGAAGTTCAGATGGCCGGCCAGGAAGGGGATCAGTGCGTCCGGCCAGCCCACGGGACAGTCGACCCCGGTCATGTCGCAGCTGCCGAACAGGTCCACGATCTCCCGGTCGTCCACGTCCAGGGCCAGGTGGGCGAGCTTGGCCCGGTCATTGCTCCACTCGATAACCGCCACCGCAGTCTTCTTCGTGGCGGCCGCCAGATCCACGCCGAGGGTCTTCATTGGCCTGTCAGACGCGCCGGTAGCGGAGGGCGTTGTCCACCACGCCAGCCTCGCCGAGGTCATCACCGCGGGCAAAACCGGCCCACAATGACCTCACCGCCCTGCCGGTCATGTCCACATCCTCCCAGCGGGCGTCGGCGATGAGCCCCACGCCGTCCCAGGTTTTCCGGTTTCCCAGCAGCAGGGGCAGGTCCACGGTGTGGGCGGCGCCGAAGATATTGCCGGGTGCGTGCCAGTCCAGGACGTAGCGGTGCACTTGTCCGCCTGCCTTGGCGTGCCGGCGGGCGAAGCGACGGGTGGCCCGCCCGTACACGGTTTCGGTGACCACCCAGTCGATGGCGCGCACGGCAGCACGGCCCACCAGTGGAACCGCGGCGAGGCGCATCAGGCGCGGGCTGCGGGGGAGGAACAGCCGGGCCTCCTCGGAGGTATGCCCGATCAGCACCTCGATGGCAGGGGAAGTCCGGTTCCAGGCAGCCTCGATGCCGGATTCCCCGGGGAGCGGATCGTGCCCGTACTGAGTGCCGAACGGCATGGCCGCCAACATCCCGAACTTCTTGGCCACCTGCGTCACCTGGGTTTCGAGCGCCACCACGTCCATGGCAGGGGTCTGTTCCGTGACGCCGTCCGCGGCAATCCCCATGGCGTGGTTCATCTTCGCCCGCCCTCTGGTGATGCCCAGCGGGGCGCTTTGGATGATGGCGCGCTGGAAGAGTGCGGGCGCCTCAGGCGTGGCCATCAGGTGGGCGATCGCGTCGCCGCCGGCGGACTGGCCGAAAGCCGTGACCTGGCGTGGGTTCCCGCCGAATGCCCCGATGTTCCGTTGCACCCAGCGGAACGCCTCAAGCTGGTCCAGGAGCCCCAGGTTGCCGGGACGCCCGGCAGGCGTCGCCAGGAAGCCGAACAAACCCAGGCGGTACGTCACGGAGACCACGATGATGCGGTTCTCGGCCACCAGCCGGGCGGGGTCGAAGATCGCCAGGTCGCCCGACCCCGTGGTGTAGGAGCCGCCGTGGATCCAGACCATGACGGGCAGCTTCTCGTCCGGAGCGAGATCGCCGGGCATGGTGATGGAAAGGTTTTGGCAGTCCTCGCTGCCGGGCAGCTCACCGTATTTGGTGCCCAGGACGGCGTCGAGGAACGGGACCGGTGCCTGGGGGCACGCCGGGGAGAGCGACGTTGCCGCAAACTCGGCGGTCCAGTCCGGGACCGGTGCCGGCGGCTGGAACCGCCCGGCCCTGGCATAGGGGATGCCGGTGGCGCGGATGACGTCGCCGTCGCGCCATCCACTGACGGGCCCGCAGGGCGGGTGGAACAAAAGCTGGGAGGTCAACGCTGGCTCGGAACTCACAGCCCCACCATGCCATAAGTTCCTGAAACAACGACGGCGGGTGGCCGGCTTCGAAAAGCCAGGCACCCGCCGTCGGACTGGTGTGAAGGGTAAGCCCACGCCGTCAGGGTTCCCTGACCGGGCGAAGCGAGGTTAGGGCCTCGGTGGGTGGGCCCACGCCGTCAGGGTTCCCTGACCGAGCGAAGCGAGGTTAGGGCCTAGGTGGGTGGGGTCAGTGTCCGGTGGGCACGTAGCGCTTGATGGATGCTTCCAGCTCGGCTTCGGCGGCCGCGCGGTCGCCCCAGCCCTCGGCCTTGACCCACTTGCCGGGCTCCAGGTCCTTGTAGCGGGTGAAGAAGTGCTCGATTTCCTTGATCAGGAACTCGTTGACGTCGCTGACTTCCTGGATGTGGTCAAAGCGGGCATCCACGGGGACGCAGAGGATCTTGGCATCTCCGCCGCCGTCGTCGGTCATGTTGAAGACGCCGATGGGGCGCGACTCAACGATGACGCCGGGGTGCAGGTCGAAGTCCTGCAGAAGCACCAATGCGTCCAGCGGGTCGCCGTCCTCGCCGAGGGTGTTCTCGAAGTACCCGTAGTGCGTGGGGTACTGCATGGAGGTGAAGAGGACGCGGTCCAGGCGGACGCGGCCGGTCTCGTGGTCAACTTCGTACTTGACGCGTGATCCCTTGGGGATCTCGATGGTCACGTCGTGCTTCATGGGAATGCTCCTCGGCAATTGCAGGGGGTGCGCGGCACACTTGACGGGCCCACAAAAAAGAGTGTCGGTGCCGCCGACTACAATTGAGGATATAGCGAGAGGCCCTGGAATCAGGAACTTGTGGGGAAATTTCAGGACTTGAGGACCAGCACCAGCATGACCAAAACAACCGGCGGGGAACCGTTGCGCGCCCGTCGGTCCAGCCGGCGGGAAAGCCCGGGCCAAAGTCCGGGCAAGCCCTGGCCGCTGGCCCTCGCTGCCTTGATCCTGATCGTCCTTGCCATCCCGGGGGTCCTGTTGGTGGCCCCCGGGTTCAGAGGCCCTGAGGCTCCCGCACCCGTCCCGGCGCCGCCTGCGTGGCAGCAACCGCCCGCCACGCTTTCCGCTGCGCAGGTGCTTGCCCCGCTCCAGCCCTCGGCTCCGGTCCCCGCGCAGCCGGCGGTGACAGCCCAGGTGGACCCGGTGTTAAAGGGCGACGGCGGCGGTACTTTCACGGGCATGGTGCAGGACGCGCTCACGGGCCAGGTGCTCTTTGACCGGGGCGGCGCGGACGGCCGGGTGCCGGCGTCGAACCTTAAGCTGCTGACGGCGCTCGCCGCGCTGCGCACCCTGGGGCCCGATCACCGCTTCACCACGAAGGTGATTCAAGGCCCTGCCCCGGGCCAGGTGGTGCTGGTGGGCGGCGGCGACGTCCTGCTGGGCGCCGGGGAGTCGCAGCCGGAGCAGGTGATGGGCCACGCGGGCCTCGCCACGCTTGCCGCAGCCACCGTGCAGGCGCTGCAGGCCGCCGGCACAACCGGGGAAATCACGGTGCTGGTGGATGATTCCCTCTTTACAGGTCCCGCACTGAACCCCAACTGGCAGTCCGGTGACGTGGAAGCCGGGGAAATCGCCCCGCTGTACCCGCTGGCCCTGAACTCCGCGCGCTTCGATCCCGCCGTCACCACCGGCCCCCGCCCGCAGGACTCCGCCCTGGCTGCAACCCAGGAATTCGCGGCCCTGCTCCGCGCGGCAGGTGCCGGTGCGGGACTGACCGTGGCGGCCGGCGTCGAACGTTCACCGGGAGCGTCCCAAGCCAACGCCGCACTCCTCGCCGCCGCCGACTCCGCCACAGTGGCGGAGCAAGTGAACCTCATGCTGCAGGTCTCGGACAACTACCTGGCCGAAACCATGGGGCGCATGGCAGCGGTGGCAAACGGGCGGCCGGGCAGCAATGACGGCGCTACCGCGGCGGTTGCTGCCGAAGCCGGGGCCGCTGGCTTGTCCTCGGACACCATGAAACTGGTGGATGTCTGCGGCCTGGCCATGGGCAACCAGGTTTCCGCCCGCCAGTTCACGGACGTGGTCCGGGCCATTACCACCGGTGCCGATACCAGGCTTCGTGCCGTTCTGGACGGCTTCCCGGTGGGTGGCTTGTCCGGCACGTTGGACATGCGGTACGGAGACGCCACCACCTCCGGCGGCGCCGGGCTGGTGCGCGCCAAGACGGGGACCTTGAACACGGTGCTGGCGCTGAGCGGCTATGTGGTGGACGCCGACGGCAGGCTCCTGGTGTTCTCGTTCCTCGGCAACGGCCTGACGCCGGGGGCGGCCGGCAACAAGGAAGCGCTGGACAGGGCGGCCACGGCGCTTGCAGGCTGCGGCTGCCGCTAGTACCGCTGCCGCTACTGCGGCTGGACTCCCAGGAAAGCAGCCATCACGACGGCGGCAAGCACCGATGCCCAGCCCTTGCGCGGGCCTGCGGTCAGGGGAGGAACAGGGCGGTAGGGAATCATGGCGGCCTCCTTCGGGGCGGAATCTTCCTGTGCTTCCAGCTCGGCTGGCCTGGCTGGGGCAGCGCTTTCGGCCTCCTGTGCAGCGGCTGTGGAAGTTCGCCGGTGAGCGAACTTAAGGACGATCCCCAGCCTGCTGTGTTCTGATGGGACTCATGGAGTCCACTGCGCGCGAGTCCGCATCGACGTTGTCCTCAGCAGCCCAGTCCAACGGGGCCCAATCCAATGGGGTCCACCCCGACCAGGCGCAGGCCCTGATCAACTGGGACCTCGCTGCTTCCACCGCGGCACGGCTGGCTCCGGCCGGCCCCGTGCTTGACGAAAAGGCCATCGGCGAGGCGGTGGACAGCCTGCGCCGTCTTGCGGACGCCTCTGTGCCGCACGTCCATGAAATCACCGGGCTGGAAGCGGCACGCGACCTCCGCGACTCGTCGGTGCTGGTAGTGGACCGGGCATCGTGGGCCAAGGCCAACACCCAGAGCTTCGCAGTGATGCTCAAGCCTGCCATGCAGAAGATGCTGGACAGCCGGCGCGGGTCCCTGAGCCCCTCTGCGGCCAGCGTCAGTGGTGCCATCACCGGCAGCCAGCTGGGCGCCGTCCTGGCCTTCCTGTCCAGCAAGGTCCTGGGCCAGTACGACCCCTTCGCGGCACTGGCCGAGAACTCCACGGCTCCCGCCGGCGGCCGGCTCCTGCTGGTGGCGCCGAATATCGTCTCGGTGGAACGCGAGCTCAACGTCACGCCGGAGGATTTCCGGCTCTGGGTATGCCTGCACGAGCAAACCCACCGCGTCCAGTTTGCGGCCGCCCCCTGGCTGCGCCACCACATGCTGGAGCAAATCGACAACCTCAGCGGCCACCTCCTGGGCAACGTCGACTCCCTGATGGAGCGCGCGTCCGCTGCCGCCCGTTCCCTGAAGGACCGCTCAGCCACCGGGGACGCGCCGCGCCGCGGCGCCATCCTGGACCTGCTGCAGGACCCGGAGGAAAAGGCCGCCATTTCGCACCTCACCGCCGTGATGAGCCTGCTCGAAGGCCACGCGAACGTGGTGATGGATGCCGTGGACGCCAGCATCGTTCCCTCCGTTAAAACCATCCGGCAGCGCTTCAACGACCGCGGCAAGGACCGCGGCGTGGTGGAGAAGTTCATCCGCAGCCTCCTGGGCCTGGACGCCAAGATGCGCCAGTACTCCGACGGCGCGCGGTTTGTCCGCGCCGTGGTGGATGTGGCAGGCATGGACGGGTTCAACAAGGTCTGGGAGTCGGCAGACCACCTGCCCACCGAGCCAGAGATCCACGACGCCAAGCTGTGGCTTGAGCGGATGGGCCTCTGATTGCCTGACGCCCAGTTGCCCGAAGGCGCGCCTGCCGCCGTTCACAGCGGACGACGCCGGCCCGGGAGGCTTGCGCCCGTCGTCGGCACGGCGCGCAAAATGCTGCAGAACGCCCTGGCGGACGCAGGTTACCCCCGCCACGTCATGGTGGCCTGCAGCGGCGGGCCGGACTCCCTGGCGCTCGCCGCCGTCGCATCCTACTTCGCCCGCCGCGGCCACGTGGACGGGCACCCTGTGACCGTGGGCGCCGCGGTGGTGGACCACCAGCTGCAGGACGGATCGGCTGCCATTGCCGCCCGCACCGCCAAGACATTGCAGGAGCTTGGCCTCTCACCGGTGGAAGTCCGGACCGTCACCGTGGCCGGCGCCGGCATGGGACCGGAAGCAGCTGCCAGGGAGGCCCGGCACGCGGCCCTCGAAGCCGCCGCCACGGAACAAGGCGCGGAAGCAGTCCTGCTGGGCCACACCCTCGACGACCAGGCCGAACAGGTGCTGCTGGGCCTGGCCCGCGGCTCCGGGACCCGCTCGCTCGCCGGCATGCGCCCAACCCGAGGCAAACTGCTTCGTCCTTTCCTGGGGCTCCGCCGGGCAGACACGGAGGAGATCTGCGCGGTGGAGGAGCTGGACCCCTGGCACGACCCCACCAACGCCGATCCCGCCTTTGCGAGGTCGCGGACCCGCGTGGAGGTCCTCCCCCACCTTGAGGAAAAACTCGGCCCCGGCGTGGCCGAATCGCTGGCCCGGACCGCCGCCATCCTGCAGCTGGACGCTGACTACCTGGAGGATGTGGCGGAAAGCACCTTCGCATCGCTCGTGGAGCGGGACGACGGCGGGCTGAGCCTGCCGGAGGAGGCGCTGCGCGCCTTGGCCCCGGCCATCCGGTTCCGGGTGATCGCCAAGGCAGCGGCCGACGTCGGCGGGCAGCAGCCCAGCTACCAGCGCCTTTTGGCGGCGGAAGCGCTGCTGCGGCGGCAGGGTTCGGCCGGTCCTGTGGAGCTTCCCGGCGGCGTAAGTGCATACCGGTTGTCGCTGGCGCAGCTGGAGGAATCGAAAGGCAATCCCGGGCCGGCTGCCATCGGGGGCGGCTCTTCTGTTCCCCGCGAACGGGCGCGCTGTGGGAAGCTAGTATTCCGGCCTCAAAAACCGCCCGCAAAATAGTCGCACCCCGCATCTAAACAGGAGCCATTGGTGGATTCAAACGACGTCCAGGCAGACCTCAAGCACGTTCTCTACTCCAGGGAGCAGATCCAGCAGCGGATCACCGAACTCGCCGCGCAGATCGACAAGGACTACGAAGGCCGCGAGATCCTCATTGTGGGCGTCCTCAAGGGCGCTGTCATGGTTATGGCGGACCTTGCCCGGGCACTGCACAGCCACATCTCCATGGACTGGATGGCCGTGTCCTCCTACGGTTCGGGAACCCAGTCCTCCGGTGTGGTGCGCATCCTGAAGGACCTGGACACGGACCTCATGGGCAAGGACGTGCTGATCGTCGAGGACATCATCGATTCCGGCCTCACCCTGTCCTGGCTCAAGACCAACCTGGAATCCCGCGGGACCGCCTCGGTGGAAATCTGCACTGCGTTCCGCAAGCCCACCGCCGCCAAGGTGGAGATCGACGTCAAGTACGTCGGCTACGACATCCCCAACGAGTTCGTGGTGGGCTACGGCCTGGACTATGCCGAGAAGTACCGCAACCTGGACTTCGTCGGAACCCTGGCACCGCACGTCTACGAGTAACCCCAGGCCCTTCCAACGCATTCGGTGCGCTGTCTGTCCCGCTACGCCCACAGGGAACTTTTGCTTTTCGCTATGCGTGATGTACTCCGGACGGTGTATAGCTAGAAGCTGACGCAGCACCATCACGTGCGCAGAGTACTCGCCGTGAAGCACTACCGGAAGGACGGGGCCAGCCCCCGAACAGATGAAAGCTAAGAACTTCTTCAAAGGCCCGGGCATCTGGATCGTCATTGTGGTCGGTCTGCTCCTCGTGGCTTTTGCAACGCTCGCCCCCGGCGGTGCGGCCCGGATCGACACTGACAAGGGCCTGGAACTGCTCTCCAGCAACAAGGTGGAGCAGGCCAAGATCTTCGACGGTGAGAACCGCGTTGACCTCACACTGAAGGACGACCTGCAGCTGGACGGGCAGGACAAGGGCAAGAGCGTCCAGTTCTTCTTCGTGGATGCCCGTGCCCAGGACGTGGTGAAGGCTGTCACCGACGCCAAGCCCGCCCAGGGCTTCACCGACCAGCCAATCGAGAGCAACTGGTTCTCCGGCCTGCTCTCCCTGCTGATCCCGGTCATCCTGCTGGGCGCCCTCTTCTGGTTCCTGATGACCCGCATGCAGGGCGGCGGCTCCAAGATCATGCAGTTCGGCAAGTCCAAGGCCAAGATGGTCAGCAAGGACATGCCGCAGGTGACCTTCGCTGATGTCGCAGGTTCCGACGAAGCCGTGGAGGAACTGCAGGAAATCAAGGAATTCCTGCAGGAACCGGCCAAGTTCCAGGCCGTCGGCGCCAAGATCCCCAAGGGCGTGCTGCTCTACGGCCCTCCGGGCACCGGTAAGACGCTGCTGGCCCGCGCTGTCGCCGGTGAAGCCGGCGTGCCCTTCTTCTCCATCTCGGGCTCGGACTTCGTGGAAATGTTCGTCGGCGTGGGTGCGTCCCGCGTCCGCGACCTCTTCGAGCAGGCCAAGGCCAATTCGCCGGCCATCATCTTCGTGGACGAAATCGATGCTGTTGGCCGCCACCGCGGCGCCGGCATCGGCGGTGGCAACGACGAACGCGAGCAGACCCTCAACCAGCTGCTGGTGGAGATGGACGGCTTCGACGTCAAGACCAACGTAATCCTGATCGCCGCCACCAACCGGCCCGACGTCCTGGACCCCGCGCTGCTGCGCCCCGGCCGTTTCGACCGCCAGGTCTCGGTGGAAGCGCCGGACCTGATCGGACGCGACCAGATCCTGCAGGTGCACGCCAAGGGCAAGCCGATGGCGCCCGGCGTCGACCTGAAGGCTGTGGCCAAGAAGACGCCCGGCTACACCGGTGCGGACCTCGCCAACGTCCTGAACGAAGCAGCGCTGCTCACCGCCCGCTCCAACGCCAACCTGATCGATGACCGCGCGCTGGACGAAGCGATCGACCGTGTCATGGCCGGGCCGCAGAAGCGCAGCCGCGTCATGAAGGAACACGAGCGCAAGATCACCGCGTACCACGAAGGCGGCCACGCCCTGGTGGCGGCGGCCCTGCGGAACTCGGCTCCGGTCACCAAGATCACCATCCTTCCCCGCGGCCGTGCACTGGGCTACACCATGGTGGTCCCGGAAAACGACAAGTACTCCGTCACCCGCAACGAACTCCTGGACCAGATGGCCTACGCCATGGGCGGCCGGGTGGCCGAGGAGATCGTCTTCCACGACCCGTCCACCGGTGCCTCGAACGACATCGAGAAGGCCACCGGCACCGCGCGCAAGATGGTCACCGAGTACGGCATGAGCGAACGCGTCGGCGCGGTCCGCCTGGGCCAGGGCGGCGGCGAGCCCTTCCTGGGCCGCGACGCCGGGCACGAGCGCAATTACTCGGACCAGATCGCCTACGTGGTCGATGAGGAAGTGCGCCGCCTGATTGAGCAGGCACACGATGAGGCCTACGAAATCCTCACCGAGAACCGCGACATCCTGGACCTGCTGGCCCTTGAGCTGCTGGAGCGGGAAACCCTCAACCAGGCCGAAATTGCCGACATCTTCCGCGATGTGCGCAAGCGCGACTTCCGCGAGGTGTGGCTCTCCAAGGAAACCCGCCCCGTCCTGGCCGGACCGGTGGAGACCCGCCAGGAGCGTGCCGAGCGTGAAGCGCAGGAAGAAGCGAAGAAGGCCCGGCTGGACGAGCCGCTGGACGCCCAGCCCCCGCACCCCCAGGGCGTGCCGGAGGATGCACCCTTCAAGGGCGGAGTCACCGACTCGGGGCCTGACACCCTTCGCGGCTAAGCTTTCCCTGTGACTTCCTTCGACGACGACGACGTTTCCGCCTCCGCCGGATATCCGGCGGGGGACGGTTCCCACCACCCCACGAGCCACAAGGTGGACCGGCCACGAATCGAGGCGGCCGTCCGAGAAATCCTCCTTGCCATCGGCGAGGACCCGGACCGCGGCGGCCTCCTGGACACACCCAAAAGGGTGGCCAAGGCGTACGCGGAGATGTTCGCCGGGCTGCACCACGATCCTGCGGAAATTCTTTCCACCACCTTTGACCTGGACCACGAGGAACTGGTCCTGGTCAAGGACATTCCCTTCTACTCCACCTGCGAGCACCACCTGGTGCCGTTCCACGGCGTGGCCCACGTTGGCTACATCCCGTCGCACGACGGAAGGGTCACAGGGCTGAGCAAGCTTGCCAGGGTGGTGGACATGTACGCCCGACGGCCGCAGGTGCAGGAGCGGCTCACTACTGAGATCGTCGAAGCGCTGGTCAGCCATCTCAAGCCCCGCGGCGCCATCGTCGTCGTTGAATGCGAGCACATGTGCATGTCGATGCGCGGCATCCGTAAGCCCGGAGCGAAGACCGTCACCAGTGCGGTCCGCGGGCAGCTTCATGACCCGGCCACCCGTGCCGAAGCCATGAGCCTCATCCTCGGAAGGTAACCACACACCATGGATTCACTCGCTGCAGCCCCCGGAACGGGGCCCGCAACCTCCCCCCTGCCCATTCTGCGCAAGCCCCGCCCGGCCGCGCGCTTCGAAGACCTGCCCACCGGCCGGGCCCTGGTCATGGGCATCCTGAACGTCACCCCTGATTCCTTCAGCGACGGCGGAAAGCACGATACGGCGGACACCGCCATCGCCGCAGGCCTGCGGATGTTCTACGCCGGTGCGGACATCATCGACGTCGGCGGCGAGTCCACCAGGCCGGGCGCGGATGACGTCAGCCCCGACGAAGAGCAGCGCCGGGTGCTGCCCGTGATCGAGGCCCTGGTGAAGGCCGGGGCGCTGGTCAGCGTCGACACCACCCATGCCTCCACCGCGGAAGCTGCAGTCAAGGCAGGCGCCGCCATCGTCAACGACATTTCCGGCCTGAGCATCGAGCCTGAAATGGCCGAGTTCGTGGCAGCATCCAAGGTGCCCTACGTCCTCACCCACCGGCGCGGCGACGCCCGGACCATGAACTCGCTTGCCGAGTACACCGATGTTGCCGGGGAAGTGGTGGCGGAACTGGCAGGAGTGCGCGACAAGCTCTACGCGGCCGGTGTCAGCCAGGAACAGATCATCATCGATCCGGGCCTGGGATTTGCCAAGAACGACGCCCAGAACTGGGAACTGCTGCAGAACCTGGACCAGCTGGACAGCCTGGGCCACAAGGTCCTGGTGGGCGCCTCCCGCAAGCGCTTCCTGGGCACCCTCCTCACCGTGGCCGGGAAAGCCGCCGCTCCCGAGGAACGGGATGGGGCTACGGCGGCCATTACGGCCATCAGCGCCTACCGCGGCGCCTGGGCCGTCCGCGTCCACGACGTCGGCTCAAGCCTTGACGCCGTCAAGGTGGCCGCGCGCATGGCGGCCGTACCTACAGCATCAGCCGTACCCAAAACGCAATAGGGCCGGGGGACCCATGGACAGGATTACGCTGACCGGAGTGACCGCAGTGGGTCATCACGGTGTCTTCGATTTCGAACGCCGGGAGGGCCAGCCCTTCGTGGTGGACGCGGTGCTCTACCTCGACTTCACCGAGGCGGCGCAGTCCGACGACGTCCGGGACACCGCACACTACGGTGAGGTGGCGCAGCGTATAACCGAGTGGATCTCCGGGGAACCCCTGAACCTCATCGAGGCACTTGCGGTGCGGATCGCGGACAGCCTCCTGGCCGAATTCAAGCTCCAGGCCGTGGAGATCACAGTCCACAAACCCCAGGCCCCCATCGAGGTTCCTTTCGGCGACGTGGCCGTCACCGTGCACAGGGAACGCGCCGGTGCAGGCCATGCCCTGTCCGGAGCCGGCACATGAACGGCATCTACACCAAGGCGGTGCTCGCCCTCGGCAGCAACCTTGGTGAGCGGAACGAGACCCTGACCGAGGCCGTGGCGGACCTGGTGGATCCGCCGGAGGTTCGCCTCCTTGCCGTCTCTCCCATCGTCCAGACCAAAGCCGTGGGCGGCCCAGCCGGACAGCCTGACTTCCTGAACATGGTCATCACCGTGGAAACCAGCCTCACCCCCATGGAGCTGCTGGAACACTGCCAGGCCGTGGAGAACAAGCACCTCCGCGTCCGCGAGGTCCACTGGGGGCCGCGGACGCTCGACGTCGACATCATCACCTACGGGGACCTCCGCAGCGACGATCCCGCCTTGACCATCCCGCACCCGCGGGCGGCCTCCCGTGCATTCGTCCTCTACCCCTGGTCGCTGATCGAACCGGCCGCCACCCTGGGGGGCGAAAGGATCGGCGCGTTGGCCGCCCGGGCCGATGATTTCGCCGATCTGGCACCCTTCGACGGCTTCGGCGACTTTGACGGGATGCCCACGGCCGGCGCGGTGGAGGAGCGATGAAACCCATCAACCCCCTGCGCTTGCTGCTGATCGGCGTCATCCTTGCCATCGCGGGCTGGTCTGCGACAGTGGTCACCAGCCGCTACAGCATTGCCACGCCCGTCCTGCCCGCCACCGCCCTTGCCACCATGGGCGTCATCGTCATCATCACGCTGATCCTGGGCATCCGGATCCTGAGGTGGCGCAACAGCCACAAGCCCAACAGCACGGCAAAGAAGACCCAGCTGGACCCCCTCCTGGCCGCCCGGACCCTGGTCCTGGCCCAGGCCTGCGCGTACGCCGGAACAGTGCTGCTCGGGTGGCACGTGGGCATTTTCCTGGACCAGCTGCGGATTTGGAGCATGCGCAGTGACCAGGGAATCACGTGGCTGGCCCTGGCCATGGCCGGCGGCGGCCTGGTGATGATCGTGGTGGGGCTCATCGTGGAACGGTTCTGCAAAATTCCACCCGAAGACGGTGACCCCAACCTGGACGGGAAGAAGGGCCGCCCTGCCCGCGGGGAGGCCGCCGGGGAAGGCGAATATGCGTACCGAGGCGATTGACCCGCCGGGTATCGACTGGCAGCGGGTGTCGCCAAAATTCATAACAGTCCGCCTCGTGGAGTGGGCCTTGGCTAACCTGGCCGCAGTCCTGGTCCTGTCCGCCCCGCTGGTGTTTGTCCTCCTGGGCTGGTGGCGCTGGCCTCCGCTGTGGCTGGCCATCACCGTTCCGGCCGTCATGCTGCTGGTTGCCGTGTGGCGGCTGGTGCTCATCCCGCGGCAGGTCAGGGCCGTCGGCTACGCCGAGCGCGACGACGACCTGCTGGTCAGGAGCGGCATCTTCTTCCAGCGCACCATGGCCGTTCCCTACGGGCGCATGCAGTACGTGGACATCGCCGTCGGCCCCGTGGAGCGTGGGCTGCGCCTGTGTACCGTGAAGCTTCATACGGCGTCGCCTGGCACCAACGCGCGCATCCCCGGCCTTCCGGCTGCTGAGGGCGCGCGGCTCCGGGAACAGCTGGCGGCCCGCGGCGAAGCCAGGCTGGCAGGACTGTGACGGCTGACGGCCAGCAGCCCGGGCAGCCGGTCCTGCCTCCTGCGGCAGCCGGCACGGAAAGCAGCAGAACGCCCGACGGCGAATGGCTGCGTGTGCATCCCGCCTCACCTTTCGTCCGCGGCTGGGTTGCCCTGGCTGCCATCGCCTTCTTCTTTGGCAGGGACCTTTTTGAGCGGTCCCTGCAGGGGCAGCCTGTTTTCGAGGAGGGGTTTGGCCGCCGCGCGCCCTGGGTCCTGGGCGGCGGTGCCGTGGTGCTGGCCGTGGCGGTGCTGGGATTCGTCCTTACCTGGTACTTCACCAAATACCAGGTGTCCGCCGGGTATGTACGGGTCAACAGCGGGCTCCTCTACCGCCAGCACCGGCAGGCACGGCTGGACCGGGTGCAGGCGATCGACATCGTGCAGCCCCTCCTGGCGCGCATCTTTGGCCTGGCCGAACTCAAGTTCGAGGTGGCCGACGCCGGCGAGTCAGCCGTGCGGCTGGCGTACCTGAAGATCGCCGACGCCCGCCAACTGCGCGCCACCATCCTGGCGCGCGCTTCCGGGGCCGTTGCCGGCGCCGGTTCAGGCGCGGGCTACATCCCGGGCCGCCCGCCGGGCATTGATCTGGAAGGGCCGGCCGGCCAGCAGCATCCCGCCCAGCCCGCACCCGAGGCGCCGGAGTTTACGGTACTGGCCGTGCCGCCGTCGCGCCTTATCGGATCGCTGCTGCTGAGCGAGCAAAGCTTCTTCATCGTGGTGGGGGGCGCCGCTTCGATGTTCCTCTCCGCACTGACGGACAACCGGGCCTTCTACTTTTACCTGGTGCCCGCCGCCCTTGGCCTCGCGGCCAGCTACTGGAACTTCTTCAACAAGGGGTACAACTTCATCGCCGCCATTTCGCCGGATGGCATCCGGCTGCGGTACGGTCTGCTCGACACCCAGGCGCAGACGCTTCCGCCCGGCCGGATCCAGGCGGTGAAGATTGCCCAGCCGCCGCTGTGGCGCCCGTTCGGCTGGTATCGGATTCAGGTGAATGTCGCCGGCTACGGGACATCGGGCAACGCCGTCGAAGGCAACACCCGGACCATCCTGCTGCCGGTAGGTAAATTTGCCGACGTCCTTGCCATGCTCTCGCTGGTCCTGCCCGACCCTGGCACCGACCAGCCGGAGGCGGTTTTCGCTGCCGGGCTTGGGGGCTTCGATTCCCACGGCGGCTTTGTCACCACGCCGCGGCGGGCGTGGCTGCTGGCACCCCTGGCGTGGCGGCGCAACGGCTTCGCGGCCACCGACACGGCGCTGTTGATCCGCTCCGGGCGCTGGTGGCGGGAACTGGTTGTTGTCCCGCACCAGCGGACGCAGTCGATGGCACTTCACCAAGGGCCTGTGGCGCGCCACTTCCGGGTGGCGGACCTGGTGCTGCACACCACCGCCGGGCCGGTGGCCCCACGGCTGACCCAGGCGGGGCTGGACGAGGCCCGGCAACTCTTCGACGAGCAGTCCGCACGCGCCCGGCTGGCACGGAAGCGGCAAACCACCGAACAATGGTTGCGGCAGGTTGTCCCGTCAGTTGAACCAGTTCCGGAATGCACGCCGGCGGTGAAGCCTGGGGCTGCAGCAGAGCCCCGTACCCATTACCAACAGGAAGGCCAGCAGCATGGCTAAGCCCGGACGCCTCGGCGTCGGAATCATCGGCGCCGGCAAGGTGGGGGCCGTCCTTGGCGCCGCGCTGCGCGCAGCCGAGCACGCCGTCGTCGGAGTGTCGGCGGTCTCCGACGCCAGCCGGGAGAGGGCCGAAACCCTGCTGCCCGGCGTGCCCATCCTGGAAGTGCAGGACATCGTGGAGCGCGCGGAACTGGTACTGCTGGCGGTGCCCGACGACGCCCTGCCCGGGTTGGTGGAAGGGCTGGCGAAGCTCGGCGCCTGGCAGCCCGGCCAGCTCGTGGCGCATACCTCCGGCCGCTTCGGCGTCGGCGTGCTCCATCCCGTCCGTGCCGCCGGCGCCGTCCCGCTGGCACTTCACCCGGCCATGACCTTCACCGGCATGAGCCTGGACCTTACCCGGCTGCTGGACTGCACCTTCGGGGTGACGGCCGACGCGCCTATGCTGCCCATTGCCCATGCGCTGGTGGTGGAGATGGGGGCCGAACCGGTGGCCATCGCCGAGGCGGACAGGACGCTCTACCACGCAGCCCTGGCCCACGGGTCCAACCATTTGGTCACCCTGGTGGCGCAGGCGTCGCAACTGCTGCGCGAGGTGGGCGTTGAGTCGCCCGAGCGCATGCTGGGACCGCTTCTGCGGGCGACCCTGGAGAACGCACTGGCCTCGGGGGAGTCTGCGCTGACCGGTCCCGTTGCACGCGGGGATGTGGGAACGGTCCGCGCGCACGCCGAGGCGTTGCGGGAGTACGACGCCGGCGGGCACGGTGATGTGCTGGAGGCCTACCTTGCGATGGCACGCGCCACAGCCCTCCGCGCCGAAGGGCGCGGACTGCTGAAAGCCGACCAGCTGAAAGGGCTGCACGAGGCCCTCGATCCGAAGGAGGACTGAATGTCCATTCAACTCGTCACCACCGTGGCCGGCCTGCACACCGAAAGCGCCCGGCTCCTCAAGGCGAAGCAGGGGACCTCACAGGGGCTGGTGCCCACCATGGGCGCGCTCCACGAGGGACATGCTGCGCTGGCCCGCACCGCCGTCGAAAACAATGACGTTGTGGTGGCGAGCATCTTCGTCAACCCGCTTCAGTTCGGGGATGCCGCGGACCTGGACCGCTACCCGCGGACGCTTGACGCGGACCTTGCGCTGCTGGAGGAGCAGGGCGTGGACCTCGCCTTCGCGCCCTCCGTGGAGGAGGTCTACCCCGGCGGGGAGCCTCTGGTGCGGATCACCTCCGGACGCCTGGGGGAGAAGTGGGAAGGCGCCTCCCGGCCCGGCCACTTCGATGGCGCCCTGACTGTCGTTGCCAAACTGCTGCACTATGGGATGCCGGCGGCCGGCCTCCCGGCCGGATCTGCGGGCACGGCCGGCGGCAGCCTCCCCGCCTACCGGGCTTACTTCGGCCAGAAGGACGCCCAGCAGCTGGCCCTGGTCCGGCGAATGGCTGCGGACCTGAACTTCCCCGTGGAGATTGTGGGTGTGCCCACGGTCCGTGCTGACGACGGGCTGGCCTTGTCCAGCCGGAACCGCTTCCTGTCCGACGACGAGCGGGACGCCGCGCTGGTCCTGTCGAGGGCGCTGCGGCTGCTGGAAGAGCGGGCGAACGCCCACGAGCCATTGGACCTTGATTCTGCGCTGGCGATGGTTGAGTCCCAGCCCCTGGTGGAACTGGACTACTTCGATGTGGTGGATCCGGGGACCCTTGAGCCGCTGGCGGAGAACTGCCGGGAAACTCCGTTCCGCGGCGAGGCCCTGGCACTTATCGCGGCCAAGGTGGGCCCGGTGCGGCTGATCGACAACGTCCCGCTGAGTTCCTGACTTCCCGCCGCTTAGAAGTGCAACCCGTCCTCGCTGGCCATCAGCTGTTCAAGGAGTGCCTTCTCCGGCTGGCCCGGGTTACGGGCGACGCAACGGCGAAGCCGTGCCCTGGCCAGTTCTTCGGCGGGGTTGGTGTCCGCCAGCAATTCATCGATTATTTCCTGGGCCTGCCAGCGGAGGGACTCGAGGGCGAATTGCCGGATCTCGGCAGGGGTGTCACTGGACGTCCAGGGGTCCGGGGCTGACGGAACGCCCTCGAACATCCGCTCTGCTGTCATCTGGAGCCTCCTTGCACCATTCCCAAGCGGCCGGTGGTCTGGCCTACGCGGCCTTCAAAGCACTGCGCGTAGGAAAACAGTACAGCGGGAAAGACCGGTCTGTCTGCCCCGGAGTACACTTCAATTGCAATGAATCCCAATGCAGATTTTTCACCGTCTGCCGCGCCCCTCACGGCCGGGGCGGCGGTTGCTCCTGCCCACCCTACAGAGCCTGCCAACCTCACGGATCTTGCCAACCCGGCAGAGCATGCCAACCCTGCGGAGCGGATCCTTTCGGTGGCTTACGAGCTGTTTTCGCGGCGGGGGATCCGTGACGTTGGCGTCAACGAGCTCATCGAACGGTCCGGCGTAGCCAAGGCCACTTTTTACCGGCATTTCCCCTCGAAGGACTCGTTGGTGCTGGCGTTCCTCGAGCGGCGGGACCGGCAGTGGACGGTTGACGCCATCCTGACTGAGGCGCGCCGCCGGGGGAGTATGCCGGTGGAGCAGTTGCTGGCCATTTTTGACGTGTTTGGCGACTGGTTCCAGCGTGATGACTTCGAAGCCTGCTCCTTCGTCAACGTCCTGCTGGAAATGGGGCCCGCCCACCCCTTGGGCCAGGCCAGCATCGACTACTTGGCCAGAATCCGAGGACATATCCAGGCTTTGGCAGAAGAAGCCGGCCTGGTGCGTCCTGAAGAATTTGCCCGTTCCTGCCAGATCCTGATGAAGGGCTCAATCATCTCGGCCACCGAGGGAGACCGGCTGGCCGCACAGCGAGCCCATCAGATGGCAGTCTGGCTGATCGAGCACCACAGGGGTTAGCACCACGGGCCGTAACGGCGTCGGCCCGAGCATGCCGCCGCGTGACTATGAGCCCATGTCATCCGGAGGGTATGAGCGGCGTCGCGAGGAGTTCGGCCCAGAGTGGATAACCCGGTGGCAGGTCGTCGGGGTGTATGAGGTGCTCGTCTACGAAGTTGTCGTCCTCCGGTTCCCAGGGAGACAGGTCTTCGGGGCTGATCCCAAGGCAGCAGATATTGCCGGAGCGGATGGTGAGACAGCAGGCGTCGATACACCTGGTGTCCGGACACTTGGTTTCCCGGCATCTGGCGTCGGGGTCCTGGGCGCCAGGAGACTTCAGTCCGGCGGGCATCGCCCATTGCGGCCAGTGTGGTGGTTCGGGGTCTGGGTGTTCGGGTTTGTAGTGGCGGCCGGTGGGTGAGGTCCAGCCGGGTGGGTCATTGTTGGTGGCCGGACCGGGTGTCCAGTGGCTGTGGTGTTTGAGCCGGTGATGTTTGGGGCAGAGTTGGGCCAGATTGGTTGTGCCGGTGGTTCCGCCGTGTTCCCAGGCTTGCAGGTGGTCGGTTTCGTTGTCCGGGGTGTGGTTGGTGCAGCCGGGGAAGGTGCATTTGGTGTCGCGCATCCTGATCCAGCGTTTGATGGACTCGGGAAGCCGGTAACGGGTTCTCCCGATCTCCAGCGGTGCCCCGTCCCTGGGGTCGACCAGGACCCGGTAGAAGGACTCCGCCCCGTCCGCGACGAGTTTCCGGGCCATCGAGGCCGGGATCGGTCCCACCCCGTCAAGTACCGCCGGCTCATCCGTCACCCCCAGCAGGGAGAAAACCGGCACCATGACCAGGACATCGGCCCGCGGGGCGGGTACCTTCCCGATCTCCCGGACGGGCCGCGAACCGGCAGCGGAGCCGGTCCCGTCGTCGTTACCGGGTCCTTCATCGTTACTGACCGGCTCGGTTGCTGCGGCGGTGGTGGTGCCGGTGCTGAGGAGCAGTGATGCTGCGATGTCGGGGCGGAGTTGGGTGATGGTGCGCGGTTCGTTGGGGCCTTGGAGGCCCCGGGCGGTGGCGGTGGTGCGGTTCCAGATGGCGCAGGCGGTGTCGCCGGGGAGGTGGAGCGAGATCCAGGCCATGCCGTCGCGGTCGGGGGTGTATTCCATCCGCCGGTCGGCAAAACCCTTGGCGTGGCGTTTTTCGATGGATTCGGGGTGGTGGCGTTCCCGCCAGCCACGGACCTTGGCCCGGAACCGGGACGGGGCGAGTTCACCGGGTGCGGCACCGCGGGCGGGGTGGGGTGCGGCGGGGTCGAAGAAATGCGCCACCAGCCCGGCAGCACCGGCCGGGTCGAGGCCTTCGGTTTCGTCCGCCACGATTCTCGCGTGCTGCCACGACATGGCCCCGACGGCCAGGGCCTGGAACACGGGCGGGAGGGAGCAGACCTTCCGGGACTGTTCCACGAACGCGCCGGCGGCGGCTGAACTCAGCGTCAGGACGCCGGCGATTTCCTCCACGGTGGACATTTCAGCGTAGGTGCGGTCCTGGAGGGAGGCATCGGGCGGAGTCATGGCCTGCTGAAACGCGACGGCCTCGGATGCATCCTGTGCCTGCCCGGCCGCGAGCTGGGCCGTGAGCCGGGACCGGAGATCCAGCCGTTCCAACCGGATCTCATACCGCCGCTGCAACACATCAACACCGGAACCAACAGCAAGGCCGGAGGCCAGCGCAGCGTCCTCCCGCTCCAGCGCATCAAGGGCAGCAGCAAAGCCATGAAGGCCCTGTCCTACCGCTGATGCACTGCTGCTGATTTCCATAAGAGAATCTTCTAACGAGGCACTGACATTCTGACTTGCGCCGGTCCACCACTCACGCAGGTAATTGGAAGCACTCAACCCACCAGCCGTCGTACGTTGCCCGGGGATGCGCGCCAGCGGGACCGTCCAGGCTGACAAAACAGATAGTCAGCTTGCTTATTACTTTCGGATTTCCTAGGCTGGAACACGTCAGGCAATCAACTCTCGGGCGGTTGCTGCGCGCCTAAGGGCCGCGGACCGCCTCAGGCGAGGAGGAACAATGTCAGAGCACAGCATCGCAGGCAAGAAGGTCGCATTCCTGCTGACTGACGGCGTGGAGCAGGTAGAGCTCACCAGTCCCTGGCAGGCAGTGAAAGACGCCGGCGGCGAGCCCACCCTGGTGGCTCCCAAGAGCGGCAAGCTGCAGGGCTACAACGGCACGGACAAGGGCGATACCTTCGACGTCGACATGACGGTCGCCGACGCCAACGCCTCAGACTTCGACGCCCTGGTGCTTCCCGGCGGCGTCGTCAACGCGGACCACCTGCGCGTCGACAAGGACGCGCAAAACTTCACCCGCAGCTTCTTCGAACAGCACAAGCCGGTGGCATCGATCTGCCACGGACCCTGGCTGCTGATCGAGGCCGGCGTGATCAAGGGCCGGAACGTCACGTCCTACTTCACGCTGGAGACAGACCTGAAGAACGCGGGCGCCAACTGGACTGACGAGGAAGTGGTGGTGGACCAGGGGCTGGTGACCAGCCGGAACCCGGACGACCTCCCTGCATTCAACAACAAGCTGGTGGAGGAGATCTCCGAAGGCCAGCACGCGGGCCAGACCGCCTAATCCCTAAAGTTCCCTCAGGGTTTTTAAACCCGTATGGAGGAATTACTCCAGCGGGTAGAGTGTTGGAATCTGCAGCGGCGCTGACCGCGCATCACTCATCCAAACACCCCTGAGGGAACACCCATGTCTACCGAAGTCTCTCCGAACGCCGGCGCCCAGCCCGGCCCGGGCGAAGGAACCCGCGACGAAATCCGCGGTGGAGTCCGCCAAGGACAGCAGCCTGCAGCGCCGGAGAAGATGTCGCGGGAAGCAGTGACCATCATCAGCACGCTGCTGGTGGCGACGTTCGTGGTGATCCTCAACGAGACCATCATGAACGTCGCCCTGCAGCGGCTCATGGTGGACCTTCGCGTGGACGCCCCCACAGTCCAGTGGCTGTCCACCGGCTTCATGCTCACCATGGCCGTGGTCATTCCCACCACAGGCTTCATCCTCCAGCGCCTCTCCACCCGGGCAGTCTTCCTGCTGGCCATGGGATTGTTCGCCGGCGGAACGGCGTTGGCGGCAGTTGCCCCCGGGTTCGAGGTCCTCCTGCTGGCCCGCATCATCCAGGCCGGCGGCACGGCCATCATGCTGCCGCTGCTGATGACCACCATCCTCACCCTGGTTCCCCTCGCCAAGCGCGGCGCCGTCATGGGCAACGTAAGCATTGCCATCTCAGTCGCCCCGGCCATGGGTCCCACCGTTTCCGGCTTGATCCTGGAGCACTTCACCTGGCGCTTCATGTTCGTCTTCGTCCTGCCGGTGGCCCTCGCGGCGCTGGCCATCGGCGCGAAGTACCTGACCAACGTGGGCGAAACGGAAAAGGGGAAGCTGGACGCACTCTCGGTTGTCCTCACGGTCCCGGCCTTCGGCGGCCTGGTTTACGGGCTCAGCCAGATCGGCGGCGGCCACGGCGGCCAGGCAGGTCCGGGTGCCGGAGCCATCGCGGCCCTGGTGATCGGTGTCGCTGCCCTGACGGTGTTCGTGCTCCGCCAGGTCCGGCTGCAGAAGGGCGAAGCGCCGCTTCTGAACCTGCGCGCCTTCAATTTCCGGATGTTCACCGTCTCGGTCCTGCTCATGGTCGTGGCCATGATGGCCCTGTTCGGCGGGGTCATCCTGCTGCCGCTCTACCTCCAGCAGGTCCGGGGCCTTGGCTCGCTTGAAACCGGCCTTGTGCTGCTCCCCGGCGGCCTGGCCATGGGCCTGCTGGGCCCGGTCATCGGCCGCGCGTTCGACAAAGTGGGCCCGCTGCCCCTCACCGTCACCGGATCCATCCTGATGGTGGTGACCCTCTGGCAGTTTTCAATGCTCGACGCCGGCACGGCAGTTTGGTGGATCGTCACCCTGCACGTGGGGCTGAGTTTCGGCCTGGCGCTGCTGTTCACCCCTGCCTTCACCACCGGCCTGAACCCGCTGCCGCCGCACCTCTATTCCCACGGGTCGGCGATCATGAGCACCACCCAGCAGGTGGCCGGCGCCGCCGGTACGGCACTGCTGGTGTCCATCTTCGCCGTGGTCAGCGCGGCCTCAGGCCTCGTCGCAGGGATGAGCGCCGCCTTCATGACGGCAACCGTCATAGCCCTCGCCGCCGTCGTGCTTTCTGCCATGATGCGCAAGACCGAAGGCACCGGTCCGGGCCACGGCGCAGCGCACTGACGGGTCCAGGCTCAACCAAGAAGGCCGTTGCTCCCAGTGGGGCAACGGCCTTTTCGTGCCGGTTCAACCGGCGAAGAAGTCGCTCAGTTCCTTGATCAGCTTGTCCGGGGCCTTGATGGCGCCGTCGTGGCCGAAGCCGGGCAGGATGGTGTAGCTGGAGCCGGACAATACGTCGTGGATTTGCCCGCAGGCGATGCCGAAGTAGGCCGGGCTCTTTTCGCCCACCACGATCAGCGTCTCCAAGGGCAGGTCCAGGAACGGCTCCGCAGGCATGTCCGCCGCGATGATGGCCTTGATCTCCCGCACGCCGGTGCGCATGAGTTCGCGCTGCTGCTTCCCTTCAGTGGTGCCGGCCGTGAGCTTGTTGGCCAGGGTGAGCATGGAGAGCGGCATGCGCGATGAGAAGGATCCACCGGCTTCCAGGCCGCGCTGGATCACGGCGAGGGCGCGGTCATCGTCGCCGGCGGCAATGGCCTTCTCGTACTCGGCGATCCAAGTGGCGGTGACGCTGCCGTTCACTGACACGGCGGGGTCGTAGACGGCGAGCCGTTCCACGGGGAGGGTCCGCGCGGCGTGCAGGGCGACCGCCCCGCCGAAGCTGTGCCCAAAGACGTCCGTGCTGGAGGTGTGCTTCATGACGGTGTCCAGGTCCCGGATGTCCACGTCCAGCGTGTAGTCCTCCGGCTGGGGCGACGACGAACCGCGGCCGCGCCGGTTGAAGGTGTGCACCGGCCGGCCCAGCGAGGCGCTCAGTTTCTGGGCAAACTTGGTGTAGTCAGCGGCCGTGACCATGGAGGGCGGCACCACCACCACGCCCGAACCTGCCGAAGCCATGTCCGCGCCGGTGGAAAAGAGCTCCACAGTGCCGCCGTCGGGGGTCCTGATGTTCTCTCGCGTCATGGTCCGAGCCTAGCCGAGCAAGCTGGGTGGGGCATCACGGACGCGGGCGTCTCCAGCTCACGCCAGTTGGTTGATCAACGCCTGGCTCGCTGTGCGGATGGCCGGCAGGTGGTCCCCGCGTCCGCAGAGGATCAGTCCCGCGTCCGCTGCCTGCAGTGCGGACTCCGCCGTCACGGCACCATCGGCACGCAGATAGATCAGCGATTCGACCAGCCGGAAGGTGAAGTCGCCCCCGTCCGGACCAGCGGCGGTCGCCGACAGCCCGCCGCCCAGCTCCCCGTACAGCCGCCGGAGTTCCTGGCGGTGGCTGAGGAACCGGGCGAAGCGCGTGGTGCGTACCTCGGGCAGGTGGTACAGGACCCCAAGATTCCACCGGGCGCTGCACAGCTGGGTTCCGTCATAAAGCGCGACGGCGTGCAGCTGGCTTCCGGCCGGCCGATGGGTTCCAGCCTGCTCGGCGGGCAACGCGGCAACTGCGCGCGCGAACTTCAGGCCCCCTGACACCGTCCCCTCCAGGAGGTCCTCAAGGATGTCGTCCTTGGTTTTGAAGTGGTGGTAGAGGGATGACTGCCGGATGCCCACGGCGTCCGCGATGGAGCGGGTGGAGGTGCTGGCAAAGCCCTGGGTGGTGAACAGTTCCGCCGCGGCGTCGAGGATTTCATCGCGGGCGGTGGCGCCTGGCCGCGAGGGCTGCTGGTGGCGGGGACGTCCCGGTCCTGCTGAAGTCACGGCCTCATTCTTGCACCACGGACGGGACCAAAGGACAGCCCGGGAAGGGCCTGCCACCGTTGTGAGGGTACGGAAATCTGCGCGAAACAAGATGTCTATCCGCCTTTTACAGAGGTGAAACTGTTTGGGGACATCCCGCTGGAAAACTATCAATTGACCGGTAATCAGCAGCCTTCGGCCGAGCGCTGCAGTGCCGGGAGGCTTTGCCCCACAATCCCTTTCCAGCCCGGAGATTCCCGATGACCTCAACCGTTCTTCCCACCGTCCACCAGGACGATGCAGACTTGACGTCCCTTGGCTACCAGCCCACCCTCCACCGAAAGCTCGGCCGCTACGCTTCCTTTGCCGCCGGCTTCTCCTTCGTGTCGATCCTCACCACCATCTTCCAGCTCTTCGCATTCGGTTACTCCTTCGCCGGGCCCGCGTTCTTCTGGACCTGGCCCGTTGTCCTGGTAGGCCAGCTGCTGGTCGCCCTGAACTTCGCCGAACTCGCCGCCCGCTACCCCCTCTCCGGCGCCGTGTACCAGTGGGCGCGGCGCGTCGGGGGAGAAGGCGTCGGCTGGTTCGCCGGCTGGTTCATGGCCATTGCACAGGTGGTGACCGCGGCTGCCGCGGCCATCGCCCTGCAGGTGGTCCTGCCCCAACTTTGGGACGGCTTCCAGGTGGTGGGCGGCGACCCCGCACTCAACACCGTGACCGGCGCCAGCAACGCCGTGGTCCTTGGCGCCGTGCTCCTGGTGGCCACCACCATCATCAACTCCCTGGGCGTCAAGCTCATGGCCCACGTGAACTCGGTGGGGGTCACCTGCGAGATCGTGGGCGTTGCCGCCGTCATCCTGGCCCTCATCAGCGCCGCCCAGCGCGGACCGGAAGTTGTCGCGGACACCACCGTGCTGCAGGGCTCCGACCTGGGCGCCGTGGGAGCCTTCCTCGTCTCAGGACTGATGGCCGCCTACGTGATGGTGGGCTTCAACTCCGCCGGCGAGCTGTCCGAGGAAACCAAGGACCCGCGTCGCACCGCACCGCGGACCATCCTCTCCGCCCTCCTCATTTCCGGCATCGGCGGCGCGCTGATGATCATCACCGCCCTGATGGCGGCGCCCAGCCTGGACGACGGCCGCCTGGCTACCGAAGGCCTGCCCTACGTCCTCACCGCTGTCCTGGGCACGTTCTGGGGCAAGGTCCTGCTGGTGGACGTGGCCATCGCCATCTTCGTCTGCACCCTGGCCATCCAGACAGCCGGTTCCCGGCTGGTGTTCTCCATGGCCCGCGATGGCAAGCTCCCGGCGTCGGCCCTTCTCTCCTCCGTCCACCCCACCCGCGGCACCCCGATGTGGCCCTCCATAGTGATCGGCGCCCTGGCAGTGGGAGTGCTGGCCATCAACGTTGGCAATGCGGCCCTGTTCACCACCCTGTGCAGCGTCTGCATCGTCATGGTCTACATCGCCTACCTCCTGGTCACCGTCCCGCAGCTGCTCAACCGCCTCCGCGGCGACTGGGACCGGGTGGGGCAGACCATGCCGGCAGGCCTCTTCACCCTCGGCCGCTGGGGCCTTCCCGTCAACATCCTTGCCGTCCTCTACGGCGGCCTCATGGTGGTCAACCTCGCCTGGCCCAGGCCCGAGGTGTACGACCCCACCGGCGAGAACGGACTCCTCCTCTGGTCCGCACCGCTGATGGTCGCCGCCGTCCTGCTCCTGGGCGTCTGGGTCCGGCAGCGGAACCTGGCAGCCAAGGCCTGAGACCCAGAACTCCACGAACTTCCACCAAGTACAGGACTGACATGACACAGACCCTCGAAACACCAGTCACCAGCGGGACGGCCACGACGGCCGGCGCCCGTGCCCACGCCAGGGAACAGCACGGCAAGACGGCGGACACCATGCGCCACGTGCCGGCAGCTTCCGCCCCCTCGCACCTTTTGGCCGGAGCGCCCGACGGCGTGATACCCACTTGGGCGGAATCCCTCGCCTTTGGCCGCTACACCACCATGGCGCTGGCCCGGGGCACCCGGATCCGGCTCACCGACACTGCCGGCGACGCGTGCGTGCACGCCCTCCTCTACCGCGCCGGCAACCTGCACGAGCGGCTGAACATCGCGGACACCGTCAAGGTCCCGTGGCAGGCCTACCCCGGCGTCGGGCACCCGCTGCTGTCCGACGCCGGCCGGCTCATGGCCACCATCGTCGCGGACACCTCCAGCCGGCACGATGCCCTCACCGGCGCCACCACCCTCACCGGCAACACGGCGAAGTACGGAGCCGGGACCGCCCACAGCGCCTCCCCGGCAGCCCGCGAACTGCTCACCCTGGCCGCCCTCAAGAACGGCCTGGGCACCAGGGATGTGGCGCCGTCGCTCGCCTTCTTCAAAGGCATCACCGTTGACCCGGCCGGCAGCATTACCTTCACCGGAAGCGCGGGGCCGGGTGCCGCCGTCGAACTCCTGCTCCAGATGGACGCCGTGCTGGTCCTGGCGAACACCGCCCACCCGCTGGACCCCCGCCCGGACTTTACCGGCACCGCCGTCGACATCGTTGCCTGGCACGCGCCCAGGGACCTCGGGGAACTGGAAGCCGGGCGCCTCACCGGCCCGCTGGCCCCCGAACACCTGCAGGCCCTCCGCAACACCGACCACGACCTCACCGCAAGGAACGCCCGATGAACACCGCCACTTTCACCGAAACCCCCGCGGACACCAAACCTGCCCCAAAGGCCGCCGACACCGCGCTCGCCGCCGGCACCGTGATCCTGGACGAATTCGTCGAAGCCCGCGGACCGTGGTCGGCAGTGGTGGCGGCAGGCGACGTGCTGACCATCGTGGACCTTGAAGGCAACCAAGCCGTCGATTGCCTGCTGTACTCCGCGGCCGACACCACCGTCCGCTACTCCGCCCCCGCTACGATCGCAGCGCAGCAGGCCATCGTCCTCACCACAGGATCGGTCCTCCGGGCCGACACCGGCGCACCCCTCATGACCGTGGTGGCAGACGAGGTAGGCGTGCACGACACCATCGGGGGCGCCTGCTCGCAGGAGTCCAACACGCTCCGCTACGGCCAACACACCCGGGAGCAGCACGCCTGCGTGGAGAACTTCCTGATCGAGGGCTCGCGCTGGGGCCTGGGCAAGCGGGACCTGGTGTCCAACATCAACTGGTTCATGAACGTGCCGGTGGACCCGGACGGCGCCTTGGGCATCGTGGACGGACTCTCCGCCCCCGGCAAGCGCGTGGCCCTCCGTGCCGAGGTGGACACCCTTGTGCTCGTCTCCAACTGCCCGCAGATCAACAACCCCTGCAACGGGTTCAACCCCACGCCTGTCCGCATGATCGTCACAAGGCCGGAGGCTGCACGATGAGTACCTTTGACACCCTGCTGATCGCCAACCGCGGCGAGATCGCCTGCCGCATCATCGACTCCGCCAGGAAACTGGGCTTGCGCACCATTGCCGTCTTCTCGGAGGCGGACCGCGGCGCCAGGCACGTCCGGCTCGCCGACGAGGCCGTGCTCCTGGGACCCGCGCCCGCCAAAGAGTCCTACCTCCGCGTCGACGCGATCCTGGAAGCTGCCAAGGCCACCGGCGCGGGCGCCATCCACCCCGGTTACGGGTTCCTGTCAGAGGACGCGGACTTCGCCGAGGCCGTGCAAGCAGCCGGACATGTCTTCGTGGGCCCCACGCCTGACCAGCTGCGCATCTTCGGTACCAAGCACACAGCGCGCGACGCCGCCCGTGCGGCCGGGGTGCCGATGATCGCGGGGTCCGGGCTGCTGGAGGACGTGGACGCCGCGGTCACGGCCGGCAAGGAAATCGGCTTCCCGCTGATGCTCAAGGCCACCGGCGGTGGAGGTGGCATCGGCATGACCGTCTGCCGTTCCGAGGCGGAGCTGGCCGAAAGCTTTCCCCGCGTGGCCCGGCTGGCTCGTGCCAGCTTCGGCACCGCGGGCGTGTTCGCCGAACGGTACGTGGAAAACGCCCGCCACGTTGAAGTTCAGGTCTTCGGCGACGGCGAGGGCCGGGTGGTGAGCCTCGGCGACCGGGACTGCTCGCTCCAGCGCCGCCACCAGAAGGTCCTCGAGGAAGCACCTGCCCCGGACCTCCCCGATGATCTGCGGGCGGAACTGCACCGCACATCCCGTGCCCTGTGCGCCTCCCTTAACTACCGCTCCGCCGGCACCGTCGAATTCGTCTACGACCCCGCCCGCAGGGAAGCCTCCTTCCTGGAAGTCAACGCCCGCCTCCAGGTGGAACACCCTGTCACCGAAGCCGTCACCGGCGTCGACCTGGTGGAATGGATGCTTCGCCTGGCTCAGGGCGGCCCGGACGCCAAGGCCTTCCTCGCCGACGTCCCGGACGCACTGCCCGTGACCGGCCACGCCGTCGAAGCCCGCGTCTACGCCGAGGACCCGGCCCGCGGGTTCCAGCCCAGCGCGGGCACCGTCACAAACGCGGCCTACCCGGGAAAGGACCAAGCGAGGGTGGACGCCTGGGTGGAAACCGGGACCGAGGTGGCCACCAACTACGACCCCCTCCTGGGCAAGATCATCACCTCCGGCGCAAGCCGCTCAGCCGCCTTCGACGGGCTCGCGGCAGCCCTGGAAAACACCCGCATCGACGGCATCGAAACCAACCTCGGTATGCTCCGGGCCGTCAGTGGAATGGACGTGGTCCGCAGCGTCCTGCACTCCACCAGCACCCTGGACAACGTGGGGGATCCGGAACCGCGCATCACCGTGAACCGCCCCGGCCTGCAGACCAGCGTCCAGGACTGGCCCGGGCGCACCGGGCTGTGGCAGATCGGCGTTCCGCCGAGCGGCCCCATGGACGATCTTTCCTTCCGTCTGGGCAACACGGCCCTGGGCAACCCGGAAGGCGCCCCCGGCCTGGAATTCACCATGACCGGCCCCAGCCTGACCTTCACCCACGCCACCACCGTATGCGTCACCGGCGCGGAAGTAACGGTGACCGTCGAGGGTGCGGAGGTGCCCGCGTGGGCCCCCGTCACGGTCCCCGCGGGAGGAACGCTCGACGTCGGCACGGCCGGCGGGAAGGGCCTGCGCGGTTACATCCTGTTCCAGGGCGGACTGGATATCCCGGAATACCTTGGCAGCGCCTCCACCTTCACCCTGGGCCAGTTCGGCGGCCACGCCGGGCGGGTCCTGCGGGCAGGCGACGTCCTTCGCACGGTAAAGGGCCCGGCGGGTCACGCCACGGGAACTGCGGTGCCGCTGGACAGCCGCCCCGCCCTGACGTCCACCTGGGAGCTGGCAGTTGCCGAAGGCCCGCACGGCGCCCCGGAGTTCTTCCGCCGCGAAGACATCGACGAACTGTACGCCGCGGAGTACGAGGTGCACTTCAACTCCGCCCGCACCGGCGTCCGGCTCATCGGACCCAAGCCCCGCTGGGCCCGGACCGACGGCGGCGAGGCAGGCCTGCACCCATCCAACATCCACGACACCGCCTACTCCGTGGGCGCCCTGGACTTCACCGGTGACACCCCCATCCTGCTCGGCCCGGATGGACCCAGCCTGGGCGGCTTCGTCTGCCCGGTCACCGTGGTGACAGCCGAGCGCTGGAAGCTGGGGCAGCTGCGCCCGGGGGACAAGGTCCGGTTCGTGCCCATCAAAGCCAGCCAGGCGCCGTCGGCCAAGGACCTGGGACCCGGCCGGCAGCTGGTGCTTCCGGGCAACGCCGGGTGGCCGTCAACCCCATCGCTCGGCGTTCCGGCCCGTTCGTTCCAGGGAGATGGCGACGACGGCGTGCTGGGCCGGGTGCCGGAAGGCTCCGGCCGGCCGGCGGTCACCTACCGCCGCTCCGGCGATGACAACCTGCTGGTCGAATACGGCGAGATGGTGCTGGACCTTGGCCTGCGCGCCCGGGTCCACGCCCTGCACCAGCACATCGAGGCATTGCGTGTTCCCGGCGTCGTGGACCTGACCCCGGGGATCCGGTCGCTGCAGATCAAGGTGGACCCGTCCGTCCTGTCCACCACCCGCCTGCTGGACCTGGTCCAGGAGGTCGAGGCCGCGTTGCCCGCCAGCTCAGAACTGGTGGTTCCCAGCCGCACCGTCCGGCTGCCGCTGTCCTGGGACGATCCCGCCACCCGCGAGGCCATCGAACGGTACATGGCGGGTGTCCGCGACGACGCCCCCTGGTGCCCGTGGAACATCGAGTTCATCCGGCGCATCAATGGCCTGGACTCCGTTAGCGAGGTCTTCGACACCGTCTTCAACGCCGAATACCTGGTCCTGGGCCTCGGCGACGTCTACCTCGGCGCCCCCGTGGCCACGCCGCTGGACCCCCGGCACCGCCTGGTCACCACGAAATACAACCCGGCGCGCACGTGGACGCCGGAGAATGCCGTGGGCATCGGCGGGGCGTACATGTGCATCTACGGCATGGAAGGCCCCGGCGGTTACCAGTTCGTGGGCCGCACCACCCAGGTGTGGTCCCGCTACGCCGACTCCGCACCGTTCGACCCGGGATCGCCCTGGCTGCTGCGCTTCTTCGACAGGATCTCCTGGTATCCGGTCAGCCCGGAGGAACTCCTGGACCTGCGCGCGGACATGGCCGCCGGCAGGGGACGGGGCGTTCAGATCGAGGACGGCACCTTCTCCCTGGCCGAGCACGAGGCATTCCTGGCGGAGAACCGCGAGTCAATCGAGGTGTTCCGGGAAAAGCAGGGCGCAGCCTTCGCCGTGGAACGGCAGGCCTGGGCCGACGCCGGCGAGTTCGACCGCGCGGAGGCGCTCGCCGCCGTCGTTGCCCCTGATGCAGGCGAAGTGGAGGCTCCGGAGGGCGGTTCGCTGGTCTCGGCACCGTTCGCCGCCAGCGTCTGGAAGGTGGACGTGGCGGAAGGCGACCGCGTGGCCAAGGGCCAGCCGCTAATCTCGCTGGAGGCGATGAAGATGGAAACCGTCCTGGAAGCGCCCTGCGACGGCGTGGTGCTCCGCGTCCTGCCGGCCGCCGGTTCGCAGGTGGTGGCTGGCGAAGCGGTGGTGGTCCTGGCCGGCATGGACCCTGCAACTGCGGAGCTGGAAGCACTCGAACTGGAAGAGGCAACGGTATGAGCAACACCGTCACCGGCAGTGCCACCCGCCGCGTCAGGGCAGCGCTCGCAGCCATCGACGCCGTGGACCGGCCGGAAATCTGGGTCACCCTCCGCGGCCGGGAGGACCTCCTGGCCGAGGCCGCCAAAATCGATACCGCCGTGTCAGGCGGCGCGGGCCTCCCCTTGGCCGGACTCCTGCTCGCCGTCAAGAACAACGTTGACGTGGCAGGCATCCCCACCACCGCCGCCTGCCCCGGCTTCGCCTATACACCGGACGAGGACGCCGAAGCCGTGGCCCGGCTGCGCGCCGCCGGGGCCCTGGTCCTGGGCGCCACCAACCTGGACCAGTTCGCCACCGGACTGGTGGGAACGCGGAGTCCCTACGGTGCGGTCCGCGACTCCCGCCGCCCGGACCACATTTCCGGCGGCTCCAGCTCCGGCTCCGCTGTTGCGGTGGCGCTGGGACTGGCGGACATCGCGATCGGGACGGACACTGCCGGTTCGGGACGGGTCCCGGCCGGCCTGCAGGGCATCGTCGGGATCAAGGCCACCCTCAACGTGGTCTCCACGGCCGGGGTGGTGCCGGCCTGCCGGTCCTGGGACGCGGTCACCATCTTTGCCCGGCATCTTGCTGCCGCCGAACTCGCCATGGGCGTCATGGCCGGCAACTCCCGGGCCTGGCCAGCGGACATCCGGCTCGCTGCGCCGTCCCGGCCGCGAGTGGCATATCCCGCGTCACTGCCTGCCCTGACACCGGAGTGGGCGGCGGAGTTCGACCGGCAGGTTGACCGGCTGCAGGCGTCCGGGGTGGACGCCGAACCGATCGAATTCGACGACTTCCTCAAGGCCGCCCGCCTGCTGTACGACGGCGGGCTGGTGGCAGAGCGCTACGCCGCCGTGGGCAGCTTCGTGAATGCTGCGACAGTTGAAACGGCCGACGGCGCCGCGGACAGTGCGGGCATCGATCCCACGGTGCAGGGCATCATCAGCGCGGCCGGCACAGTGCCCGCGCACCGCTATGTCGCCGATACCGCCCGGCTGGAGGAGCTGAAGACCAGGGCCATGGACCGGCTGGAAGGCTTCGACGCACTGCTGGTTCCCACGGCGCCCTTCCACCCCACGCTGGCCGAAGTTGCTGCGGACCCCGTGGGCGTGAACTCGCTGATGGGCACCTACACCAACTTCTGCAACCTGTTCGATCTGTGCGCCGTGGCCGTCCCCGCCGGGGAAGTGGACGGCGCCCAGTTCGGACTTACGGTGGTGGGCCGGACCTTCGACGACGCCGTGGCTGCGGATATCGCACACCGCATCGAAACCACGCCGCCGGCGCCGGAACTCTTCGCCGCCGGAGCTGCCGTTGCCGGCGACATAGGCGGACCCATTCCGGAAGCCGGCCAGCCGTCGTCGTCCGTTCCCTGGCCGATGGCCGCGGGCGCGGTGGCCGTGCCGCTGGTTGTGGTCGGGGCGCACCGTAAAGGACAGCCGCTGGCGCCGCAGCTGGAGGAACTTGGGGCCTTCTGGGATGGTGCGGTCCGGACGGCAGCGCGCTACCGGATGGTGGCGCTTGATACCGTGCCGGCCAAGCCCGGCGTTTACCGGTCCGACGATGGCGCGGAGCTGGCGGGGGAGCGGTGGCTGCTGTCACCGGCGGCTTTGGGGACGTTCCTGGCGGGGCTTCCCGAACCCATGCTGCTGGGCTCAGTGGTGCTCTCTGACGGGACCGCCGGCGTCGGGTTTGCCTGTGATGCCGTTGCCGCTGCGGGCGGGGAGGACATCACCGCGTGGGGCGACTGGCTGGCGGACCGGAGCGTGGAACCGAAGCCGCGCACAGTGTGGCGGAACCTCGGGGAAGCAGCGTTGGCGGGCTTCAGCCGCGGGGAACGGGGATAGCGCCGGCCTGGTCCGGGCGGGAATCATCGTCGGGGTTGGCCCCGTCCGGACGTTCGTCCTTGAAGTAAGCGGCGATGGCCTCCACCAGTTCCTTGACCGCTGCCGGGACGGAACCATGGAAGCACTTGGGGGAGAGCTGGTAGGTGCTGCCCGGGACGGCTGCGTGGAGCCGCTCGGCAGTCACCCGGTAATAGCTGGGGCTCTTCCCGCCGGCCATGAAGTGGGTGCCCGGCGGGAGCACGCTAAAGTCCCGGGCGTGGTCTTTTTCGTCGTAGGCCGCGCGCAGCTCACCCACGCCGCTGGGCATCACCTGCCGGAAAATGGTGTTCACCTTGGTCCGGGACAAAAC
The DNA here is from genome assembly GCF_030323865.1 of Pseudarthrobacter defluvii. Classification (NCBI taxonomy): domain Bacteria; kingdom Bacillati; phylum Actinomycetota; class Actinomycetes; order Micrococcales; family Micrococcaceae; genus Pseudarthrobacter; species Pseudarthrobacter defluvii. Next base: position 236,484 of record NZ_CP066362.1, read on the forward strand.
CGCCATCAGGCCGGCCAGGACGGGTTCCGGAATCCTCGCCATGGCCGAGCCCGGGCTTGTGGCCTTCTTCATGTGGGCCAGGGCATGGCCCACCTTGCCGTTGTTGACGGCGTCCTCGAACCCGTCCAGCCACTTGGTATCGATGCTGCCGTCGATGTTGACTGCGGCGTCGTACACCGCCAGCTTGTCCGGGACGAACGGTGTCCCCGTGAACTCCTGCACCGCGTTCAGCGCAACCGATCCGCCCAGGCTGTGGCCCAGGATGTTCCGGGCATCGGTGGCGGTGAGGACAGTCCGGACATCCTCGATCTCAGTGGCCATGCTGTAGTCAGGCGGCTGTTCGGACGAGTTTCCCCTGCCCCGGCGGTCATACACATCCACCGCCCAGCCGTCGCCCAGGCCCTTCGCCAGCGCAATAGAGAACGGGCGGTAGATCAGGGCCGTGAGGAACGCGCCCCCGATCAGCAGTACCCGCTTTTCGCCCGGCGCATCCTCGGCGCCGTAGCTGTACAAAGCCAGCCTGCCGCCGTCGTGCGTTGGAAGGACCTGTTCTTTCACCCATCCATCCTAGGCAGCAAGCCTGCGCGGCAGCTGGGAACCCGGGTAGCCAATGCCCGGTAAACTTGATGATTGTGACTTCCCAAAACACCCCCGCGCCCAAGAATGCCCCAGAGCCCGTCGACGCCAGCGAGCAGATGCGGATCCGCATGGAAAAGCGCGCCAAACTCCTTGAGCGCGGCACGGAGGCATACCCCGTGGGAGTGGAACGCACGCACTCGCTTGCCGAGATCCGGGAAAAGTACGCCCACCTTGAGGCGGACGACACCACCGGCGACATCGTCGGCGTCACCGGCCGCGTGGTCTTTGTCCGCAACACCGGCAAGCTCTGCTTCGCCACCCTGCAGGAAGGCGGCACCGACGGCAAGGGGACGCGCCTCCAGGCGATGCTGAGCCTGGCCAACATCGGCGAGGAAGCGCTCGCCGACTGGAAGGCCCTGGTTGACCTGGGCGACCACGTGTTCATCAAGGGCGAGGTCATCTCGTCCCGCCGCGGCGAGTTGTCCATCATGGCCGACTCCTGGTCCATGGCTTCCAAGGCCCTGCGTCCGCTGCCGGTGCTGCACGCGGACCTGAATGAGGAAACCCGCGTCCGCCAGCGCTACGTTGACCTGATGGTCCGCGACGAGGCCCGTGAGATGGTCTACACTCGTGCCGCGATCACCCGCTCCATCCGCGAAACGCTGTTCCGGCACCGCTACGTGGAGGTGGAAACGCCCATCCTGCAGCTGGTCCACGGCGGCGCCCTGGCACGGCCGTTCGAGACCCACATGAACGCCTTCGACCAGAAGATGACCCTGCGCATCGCCACCGAGCTGTACCTCAAGCGTGCAGTGGTGGGCGGCATCGACCGCGTTTACGACATGGGCCGCGTGTTCCGCAACGAGGGTGTTGACTCCACCCACAGCCCGGAATTCACCACGCTCGAGTGCTACGAGGCCTGGGCCGACCAGTTCGTCATGGCGCAGCGGATCAAGGAGATCATCCTTGACGCCGCCGACGCCGTGGGTGCCGGGCGGGTCCTTCAGACCGAGGCGGGCGAGATCAACCTCGACGGCGACTGGGTCTGGCTGCCCGTCTACCCTGGGCTTTCCGACGCCGTTGGGCAGGAGATCACCCCGGACACCCCGGTTGAGGTGCTTCGGGAGCTTGCCGCCAAGCACGACGTCAAGGTGGATCCCAAGTGGGACGCCGAGAAGCTGGTGGTGGAGCTCTTCGGCGAAATCGTCGAGCCCACCCTGCTGAACCCCACCTTTGTCTATGACTACCCGCCCTCCGCGCAGCCGCTGGCCCGGCCGCACCGCGAGGACGGCCGGTTGATCGAGGCCTGGGACCTGATCATCGGCGGCATGGAGCGCGGCACGGCTTTCTCCGAGCTGATCGACCCCGTCATCCAGCGCGAGCGGCTTACCGAACAGTCCATGCACGCGGCCGCCGGCGACGTCGAAGCCATGCAGCTTGACGAGGACTTCCTGCGCGCCCTCGAATACGGTGCTCCGCCCATGGGCGGCATTGGCCTGGGCATCGACCGGCTGGTGATGCTCTTCACCGGTGCCGGTATCCGCGAAACCATCCTGTTCCCCCTGCTGAAGCCCGAAGGGCACTGATCATGGAATATGTAGCTGTACTCCTTCCCTCCCTGGTGGTGGGCCTGCTGTTCTGGTTCGCCATGAAAGCCATTTTTAACGCCGACAAGGCCGAGCGGCAGGCGGAGGCCCGCGCCCAGGCCGAGGCGGATTCCCTCCCGGCGCAACCCACGGACGGCCCGGGTTTCGAACCCAAATAGATAAAACCCCCTACTTTCGGGAATTATCCCCAAGGAACCATTAGGCGCTTTGACGCGTTGCCAAGATAAGAGTCATACTTTTTTTGGGAAACATCCTGCTTTTCTGAAAACCGACTTTCCAGCAAGAGGAAGACCTTAATGGCACAGAAAGTAAACATCATCCTCGTTGATGATCTGGATGGGGGATCCGCAGACGAGAATGTTAAGTTCGGCCTCGACGGGGCCAACTACGAGATTGACCTGTCGGCAGCCAATGCCGCTGAACTTCGGTCTTCGTTGGAGAGGTTCATCAACGCTGCGCGCAAGGCGTCCGGAGGCCGGAGCCAGCGGGCCACCAAGGCGTCCACCGGGGGCCGCAGCCACGATTCAGCGCAAATCCGGCAATGGGCACGGGATAACGGCTACACGGTTAACAGCCGCGGCCGAATTCAGGCCGAAATCCAGGAAGCCTACCAAAAGGCAAATTCCTAGGGCCGGCTTTAGCTCCACGGAAACCCCGCTTACCGCCACACGGCGGGGCGGGGTTTTTCAATTTCCCGATAATGCTGCTATGGACGGCATCCGCCCATGCGCCAATTGCCTTATTCCGCGGGCCGCGCTGGCAGTTGGACGGCCCACGGAAGTATTTGGGTTCCTGTGCGTTTGGTGACCTTGCAGAACCCCGGGGCCCGGTATCAGTACCCACCTCCGGTGCCTTTGCCGGCCGGTTCCGCAGCGCTGTGCTCCACTGCTGCGTCTATTCCCGCAAGAGGCCGGGTTTCCCCTGTGGCGAACACGCTCCACATCGCCGGACGGGCCACGTAGCATCAAAGTACGTCGTAGCTAGGAGTGTGGCGAAATGTTTGAGCGATTTACGGACCGTGCCCGTCGCGTAGTTGTGCTTGCCCAAGAAGAGGCACGCATGCTGAACCACAATTACATCGGTACCGAACACATCCTCTTGGGTCTGATCCATGAGGGTGAGGGCGTTGCCGCCAAAGCTCTTGAGTCCTTGAGCATTTCGCTCGACGGCGTTCGCGAGCAGGTGCAGGAGATCATCGGGCAGGGCCAGCAGGCTCCCTCGGGTCACATCCCCTTCACCCCCCGTGCCAAGAAGGTACTGGAGCTCTCGCTGCGCGAAGCCCTGCAGCTGGGCCACAACTACATCGGCACCGAGCACATCCTGCTCGGCCTGATCCGCGAAGGTGAAGGCGTTGCCGCCCAGGTTCTGGTCAAGCTCGGCGCCGACCTGAACCGGGTCCGCCAGCAGGTCATCCAGCTCCTCTCCGGTTACCAGGGCAAGGAAACCACCGGCGCAGGCGTCGGCGGCGGACAGCCCGAGGGCGCACCCGCCGGTTCCGTAGTCCTGGACCAGTTCGGCCGCAACCTGACCCAGGCTGCGCGCGAGAACAAGCTGGACCCGGTCATCGGCCGCGAGCAGGAAATGGAACGCGTCATGCAGGTCCTTTCCCGCCGTACCAAGAACAACCCTGTCCTCATCGGCGAGCCCGGCGTCGGCAAGACCGCCGTCGTCGAAGGCCTTGCCCAGGCCATTGTGCGCGGCGACGTCCCGGAGACCATCCGCGACAAGCAGCTGTACACCCTGGACCTCGGTTCCCTGGTGGCAGGCTCCCGCTACCGCGGTGACTTCGAAGAGCGACTGAAGAAGGTCCTCAAGGAGATCCGCACCCGCGGCGACATCATCCTGTTCATCGATGAGATCCACACCCTGGTGGGTGCCGGTGCCGCCGAAGGTGCCATCGACGCAGCCTCGATCCTGAAGCCCATGCTGGCCCGCGGCGAGCTGCAGACCATCGGTGCCACCACCCTGGACGAGTACCGCAAGCACATCGAGAAGGACGCCGCCCTGGAGCGCCGCTTCCAGCCGATCCAGGTCAAGGAACCCTCCGTGGCGCACGCCATCGAGATCCTGAAGGGCCTGCGCGACCGGTACGAGGCACACCATCGCGTCACCATCACGGACGGTGCCCTGGCCTCGGCCGCCAGCCTCGCCGAGCGCTACATCTCGGACCGCTTCCTCCCGGACAAGGCGATCGACCTGATCGACGAAGCCGGCGCCCGGCTGCGCATCCGCCGCATGACCGCTCCGCCGGAGCTCAAGGCCATGGACGAGCGCATCGCCAAGCTGAAGATGGAGAAGGAATCCGCCATCGACGCCCAGGACTTCGAAGGTGCAGCTTCGCTCCGCGACAAGGAGCAGAAGATGATCTCCGAGCGCGCGGAGAAGGAGCGCAACTGGAAGTCCGGCGGCATGGACGACATCTCCGAGGTGGATGAGGATCTCATCGCCGAGGTGCTGGCCAACTCCACCGGCATCCCCGTCTTCAAACTGACCGAGGAAGAATCCTCGCGCCTGCTCAAGATGGAAGAGGAACTGCACAAGCGCGTCGTCGGCCAGGACGAGGCCATCAAGGCACTGTCCCAGGCCATCCGCCGCACCCGCGCAGGGCTCAAGGACCCCAAGCGCCCAGGTGGCTCGTTCATCTTCGCCGGCCCCACCGGCGTCGGCAAGACCGAACTCGCCAAGGCACTCGCGGAGTTCCTGTTCGGTGAAGAGGACGCCCTCATCACCCTGGACATGTCGGAGTACTCCGAGAAGCACACCGTTTCGCGGCTCTTCGGTGCCCCTCCGGGCTACGTGGGCTACGAAGAGGGTGGCCAGCTGACCGAGAAGGTCCGCCGCCGTCCGTTCTCCGTGGTGCTGTTCGACGAAGTTGAGAAGGCCCACGCGGACCTCTTCAACTCGCTGCTGCAGATCCTGGAAGACGGCCGCCTGACCGACTCCCAGGGCCGCGTGGTGGACTTCAAGAACACCGTGATCATCATGACCACCAACCTGGGTACCCGGGACATCTCCAAGAGCGTCGCCACCGGCTTCCAGTCCGGCACCGACACGCAGACCGGCTACAACCGCATGCGTGCCCGCGTTACGGAGGAACTCAAGCAGCACTTCCGCCCCGAGTTCCTGAACCGTGTTGACGACGTCGTGGTGTTCCCGCAGCTCACCCAGGACGAGATCATCGAGATCGTGGACCTGTTCGTGACCCGCCTGGAGAAGCGCCTCAAGGACAAGGACATGGGCATCGAGCTCACCAAGGCCGCCAAGGTGCTCCTGGCAACCCGCGGTTACGATCCCGCCATGGGTGCCCGGCCGCTGCGCCGCACCATCCAGCGCGAGATCGAGGACCAGCTCTCCGAGAAGATCCTCTTCGGCGAGATCCACACCGGCGACATCGTCGTAGTGGATGTCGAAGGCGAAGGCGACGACGCGAAGTTCACCTTCGCCGGCAACGCCAAGCCGCGCATCCCGGAAATCGCCCCCAGCGTCTAAGCGCAACACCGAAAGCCCCGCCACTCCCCGAAGGGAGCGGCGGGGTTTTCGCTTTTTAACGACACCGTGGTTGGGTCCGGTGGCTGGGCATCAGAGATTTCCCGGCGCCTGCTCGTTCCTCGCTTTGACGGCGCCTACATAAATCCCTGATGTCCGCCACCTCGTGCACTGGTGGGCGTTAGGCAAAGCGCAGGCGCCGGGGTCATTTGTGTAGCTTGCGTCAAAGCGAGGAACGAGCAGCAAGCGGCAAATGGCACCGGTGGCGGCGCGCCCCAACCACGCCCGAGCCAACGCATCAGCGTGTCGGCTTGAAGGTTTGTGACGAGCAGCACAAAACGTGTTGAATCGGGAGCATGGCTAATCAGAATCCGGCGATCCCGGACGAGCAACCGCTGACCCCTTTCCACGACCTCGACCATTACCTGTCCATCCCCCGGGTAAGCGGCCTGGCCCTGAGCCCGGACGGCTCGCGGCTGGTAACCACGGTGAGCACCTTGAACGGCAAGGGCACCGAATTCGCCAGCGCCCTGTGGGAGCTGGACCCTGCCGGGCAGAAGCACGCCCGGCGCATCACCCGCAGCGCGAAGGGCGAAGCCGGCGCCGCCTTCGCGGCCAACGGGGACGTCTACTTCACATCAGCCCGTCCCGATCCGGACAGCCCGGACGAGGATCCGGTGAGTGCGCTGTGGCTGCTTCCGGCCGACGGCGGTGAAGCGCGCGTGGTCCTTAGCCGGCCGGGCGGCGTCAGCAGGGTGATCACTGCCAAGGGCGCAGATGCTGCGTTTGTGACCGCCGAGGTCCTGGCGGGGTCAGCCGATGAGGAGGACGATGCCGAGCGGCGCAAGTCCCGCAAGGACAGGAAGGTTTCGGCCATCCTCCACAGCGAATATCCGGTCCGGTACTGGGACGCCGACCTGGGGCCGGGCCAGCCGCGGATTTTCGCGGTGGAAGAGGGGGAAACCGAAGGAGCCGGCAAGCCAACAACGGTTGACGCCACCGCACCCTTGGTCCTGCGCAACCTCACCCCCGACGCCGGTCCGCGGCTTCGGGAGGCGGAGACCGTGGTCAGTCCCGACGGGAAGACCATCTACAGCGGCTACACCAGGCCCCTTGCCAAGGCAGACAGCCGGTCCATCCTGGTGGCCGTGGATGTGGCATCCGGCAACCTGAAGGTACTGCTGGACCAGGAAGGCATGAACTACTTCCCGGGCCCGGTCAGCCCCGATGGGCGCACGCTTGTGGTGGTCAGCGAGAGCGATTCAACCCCGCGGCAGGCCCCCGAGATCAAGATGCACCTGCTCGACGTCTCTGGCGAGGCCGCCGGGGACGCCGGGCTCCAGCCTTTGGCGCACGACTGGGACCGCTGGCCCAAGCCGGCCGCGTGGCTTCCGGATGGCTCCGGCCTCCTGGTCACAGCGGACGACGACGGCGCGTCGCCGGTTTTCCGGGTCAGCGTTCCGTCGGCTGCCGCTGAGGTGGGCGTCACCCGGGTGACGCAGGACGCTGCGGCCTACTCCGACGTCGTCATTTCGCCGGAGGGGCGCAGCGCCTATGCCCTGCGCAGCTCGTACGGGTTCCCTGCCGAGGCCGTACGGATCGACCTTGCCACCGGGGAAACCACCCGCCTGCCTGCTCCAGCTGACCGGCCGGCCTTTCCGGGCAGGCTGGAGCGCATCGCCGCAACCGCTGCCGACGGCTCGCGCGTGCCCGCCTACCTCGCCCTCCCGGAAGGTGCTTCCGCTGACCAGCCGGCACCGCTGCTCCTGTGGATCCACGGCGGCCCGCTGGGATCCTGGAACGCGTGGACGTGGCGATGGAACCCCTGGCTCCTGACCGCGAAGGGGTACGCGGTTCTGCTGCCGGATCCGGCGCTGTCCACGGGTTATGGGCAGTCGTACATCCAGCGCGGCTGGGGTGCCTGGGGGAAGGCGCCCTTCACGGACCTCATGGCAGTGACCGATGCCGCCACAGAGCGCCCGGACATCGACCAGACCCGGACCGCGGCTATGGGCGGATCCTTCGGGGGCTACATGGCCAACTGGGTGGCGGGCAACACGGACCGGTTCAAAGCGGTTGTTACCCACGCCAGCCTCTGGGCCCTGGACCAGTTCGGGCCCACCACCGACGCATCGCAGTATTGGCTGAAGGAAATGACCGAGGAGATGGCGCTGGAGAACTCGCCGCACCTCCACGCCGAAAACATCAGCACCCCTATGCTGGTAATCCACGGCGACAAGGACTACCGGGTACCCATCGGCGAAGGCCTTCGGCTCTGGTACGAACTGCTTTCCAAGTCAAAGCTGGCGGCGGGCCAGGACGGCCAGACGCCGCACCGGTTCCTCTACTTCCCGGACGAGAACCACTGGGTCCTCAAGCCACAGCACGCCAAGGTCTGGTACCAGGTGGTGGAGTGGTTCCTGGCAAAGAACGTCCTGGGCCAGGACCTCGACCTGCCGGCGGAACTCGGCCTCTAATTTTTCTCTAACCGGTACAGGGCACCGCCAGGCGCGGCACCTTTAGCGAAGTGAAGGTGCCGGGGCTATTTGTGTAGCTTGCGTCAGAGCGACGAAGGAGCAGCAAGCGGCAAATAGCGCCGGTGCCGGAACGCCCCGCCCCAGTCACCGAGCCGCGAGCCGTCACGCCTCGTAGGATGGCCTTGTGACCGACTCCTTCCACATCCGCCCAGCACGCACCAGCGACGTCCCTGCCATCAAGAGGCTGGTGGCGCCCTTGGCCGAGGAGCGCATCCTGATGGCGAAGGAGACGGTGGCCTATTACGAGAGCCTCCAGGAGTTCCGCATCGCCGAGTCCAGCGACGGCGAAATGATCGGCTGCGGAGCGCTGCATGTCATGTGGGAGGACCTGGCCGAGATCCGCACCCTTGCAGCGTCGGGGGAGTGGCGCGGCAAAGGGGTGGGGCATGTGCTGGTGGAGAGCCTGCTGGAGGAAGCCAAGGCGCTGGGAGTGTCCCGCGTCTTCTGCCTCACCTTTGAGGTGGACTTCTTCAAGCGCCATGGCTTCGAAGTGATGGCAGACCAGTCAGCGGTGGATCCGGAAGTCTATTCGGAGCTCCTGCGCTCCCACGACGAGGGCGTGGCTGAATTCCTGGACCTGGCACGCGTCAAGCCCAACACCCTGGGCAACACCCGGATGATCCGCGCACTGTAACACGGCGCCCGGAGGCAGCATTCGGCAAAGCCCTCTTTGCTTTACTCGAATTGATGGATAAACTGCTGGAGGCCGATATGTGGGGGGCCGCAGGAAAGGGACAGTCATTGGGGGCTGTCCCTTTGCTGCGTCGAAGGCACAAGCCTGTGGGTTAAGTGCGGAAAAGCGGGCTGGACGAACCTACCGCCAGCCGCGATCCCGGTAGTAGGGTCAGACACACATCCTTCAGGAGCACAGCCAGGAGCAACGCCATGAAGAAACTCATCAACGATCCAAAATCCGTTGTCCAGGAAGCTGTCCAGGGCTTTGGCCTGGCACATGCCGCACTGGTCACCGTCAGCGAAGACCCCATCTACATCACGCGCAAGGACGCGCCTGTGGCCGGCAAGGTGGGGCTGGTTTCCGGCGGCGGAAGCGGACACGAGCCGCTGCACGCCGGTTACGTGGGGCAGGGAATGCTCGACGCCGCGGTGCCGGGGGCGGTGTTCACCTCACCTACGCCGGACCAGATCCTTCCCGCCACCCTCGCAGTGAACTCAGGTGCCGGCGTCGTGCACATCGTCAAGAACTACACCGGCGACGTGCTGAACTTCGAGACGGCTGCCGAACTGGCTGAGGCCGAAGGCGTCAGTGTCCGTACCGTCCTGGTCAATGATGACGTGGCGGTGGAAGACTCGCTGTACACCGCAGGCCGACGTGGTGTGGGCGGCACTGTGCTGGTGGAGAAGATTGCGGGGGCCGCGGCCGAACGCGGTGACGACCTCGACGCGGTTGCCGCCATCGGCGAACGGGTAAACGCCAACGTCAGGACCATGGGCGTGGCGCTGTCCGCCTGCACCGTCCCGCACGCCGGCACACCCAGTTTCGACCTCGCCGAGGATGAAATCGAGATCGGCATCGGCATCCATGGTGAGCCGGGCAGGCACCGGATTCCCATGGAAACCGCGGACAACATCACCAACCGCCTGCTGGAGCCCGTCCTGGCCGACCTCAAGATCACCTCCGGGGACAAGGTGCTGCTCTTCGTCAACGGCATGGGCGGCACCCCGCTGAGTGAGCTGTACATCGTGTACCGGCGGGCGGTGCAGGTACTCAGAGATGCCGGCGCCACGGTGGAACGCTCGCTGGTGGGCAACTACATCACGGCCCTGGAGATGCAGGGCTGCTCCATCTCCGTCCTGCGGCTTGATGATGAGATGACGGAACTCTGGGACGCGCCCGTGCACACCCCCGCGCTGCGCTGGGGCCTGTAACCGTGGTTTTGGACGTCAACTGGGCCGTGAAGTGGCTGACGCTGTGTGCGCAGGCCATGGCTGAACACCGCGTTGAACTCATCGAACTGGACCGGGCCATTGGGGACTCGGACCACGGCGAGAACATGGACCGCGGGTTTCAGGCTGTGCTGGCCAAGCTCGGCGAATCAACACCGGAGACGCCCGGCGCTGCGTTGAAGATGACCGCCATGACGCTGATGTCCAAGGTCGGCGGCGCCGCAGGCCCCCTCTACGGCACGGCCTTCCTTCGCGCCGCCACCGCACTTGGAGATTCCGCTGAGGTTGATGCGGCCGCCCTGGCCGGGGCCCTGGCGGCTGCGCGGGACGGGATTGTGGCGCGCGGGAAGGCGGAGTCCGGGGACAAGACCATGGTGGACGCCTGGACTCCAGCTGTCGACGCTGCCCGGGCGGCAGCTGACGGCGGCAGCGCGGATGTCCTGGGCGTCCTGGTGGCGGCCGCCGAGGCAGCGGAGGCCGGGGCCGTGGCAACCGATCCGATGGTCGCGCGGAAAGGCCGGGCCAGCTACCTGGGCGAACGCAGCGCCGGCCACCGGGACCCCGGCGCGGTGTCCAGCGCGCTGATCCTGCGCGCAGCCGTTGGGGCGGCTGCGTGACCGTCAGCATCGTTGTGGTGTCCCATAGCGAAAAAATTGCCGACGGCGCCGTGGAGCTTGCCGCCCAAATGGCGCCGGACGTGATGATCCTGCCTGCCGGCGGCACCGACGACGGCAGGATCGGTACCAGCCTGGAGAAGGTCCTCGCAGCCCTGGAAAAGGCCGGCGAACAGGCAGGAGGGGAGCCTGGCCCGGATGGAACCGTGGTCATCACGGACCTGGGATCGGCAGTGATGACAGCGGAATCGGCGCTCGAATTCCTGGAGAACCCGGCCGGCGTCCTGCTCGCCGACGCGCCGCTGGTAGAAGGTTTGGTAGCCGCCGCCGTCGCTGCCCAGGGTGGAGCTGACGTGCAAGCGGTACGGAAAGCGGCTGAAGCTGCAAGGGGCCCGGCGCATCCGGCTGGATCGGCCGCATCCGGGGCGGTGGAGCCTGTCACCAGCGCCCCGCCCGACAGCACCGGGGACTTCGAACTGGTCAACCAGGCAGGCATGCACGCGCGGCCTGCCGCAAAGGTGGCCGGGGGACTGGCTTCCCTGGATGCCGAGGTCACCATCAACGGCGTGGATGGCGCGTCCATGACCGGGTTGATGACCCTGGGCGCCGGCAAAGGCACCGTGCTGCACGTGGAAGCGTGGGGCCCCGATGCGGAACGTGCCGTGGAGTATGTGGGCGGCCTGGTGGAGGCCGGATTCGGCGAGCCCTGACCACCCCGGCCGTTCCTGCTAATAAGCTCGGTGGCATGGAACGGCCGCTTACAGACAACTCCCAGGAAATCGAAGTGCTGGACGGCCAGATCTCCGTGGAGGAACTGCTCGCTGAACTCGGCTTCAACTGGACGGCAGAACCTGTGGGCGGTGGCCCGGCAGGCGGGACTTCCGAGGGCGAAGAGTACAGCCAGCCCGCGCTGTTCTAGCTGCCTGCTCCTGGTCCGGTCCGGGTACCACTAACCCAGCGGGAAGACGCCGATAAACCAGAACGAAACCACGGCAAAGACTGCGAAAAACGCAATCAGGCAGCCCATTACGGTACGCGGTTCTGAGGAAACCTGGAGCGACTCGTTCGGGTTGACCGGGTTGTAGGCAACCTCGATCAGCGAGCCCGGCGCCGGCTGCTCCACTGTCGAAATTTCTGACTTGCCCATGAAGAGGGTGCCCCGCGGATCGGTGAACTGGTAGGTGGGGTAATAGCGCAGGTTACGGCTGGAGCCGCCTGTTCCACCGATCCATCGGGTGGCGCTGCCGGTGACAGTAGCCTGCGCCTTGGGCCACGCAGCCATCTGCTGGCTCTGGCGCTTGGTCCTGCGTGCCGCGTAGACCAGTGAAAATATGGCGGCCGCAACAAACAGCGCCCACACGATGTACAGAATGGTTTTCATGGTTCCCCCGGTTCCGGTCACCAAGAAGTATGCCATCCCGGCCCCCGCGGCCGGTTGCTCAGGCTGGTAGCCGGAAGCCGCCGTCGTGCATCTCCGCCAGCCCGTCCGCCAGCAGCCCTGCCAGCGCCCGGTCCAATTGCTCGGGGGCGGAGTTGAGCCGGTGCAGGGCGGCCAGGGGCACGCCGATTCCCTCCGGCGCGTAGCCAAGATCGGCGGGTTCGCGGTGGAACATGTCCGGCGGCACGGGTGCGTCCGCCAGCCGCAGCACGGCCAGCACGGCGCCCCGGACCTGGCGGTCGGTGCCGTGCCAGGACTGCCCTTTGGGAACGTACGACGGCGGCGGCTCACCGGCGGCGAGCCAGGCGCAGGAGTCTCTCACGGGACAGTCGGCGCACTTGGGGGCGCGGGCCGTGCACACCAGCGCCCCCAGTTCCATGACTGCGGCGTTCCAGCGCACGGAGGTTTCGTCGTTGTCCGGCAGCAGGGCGGCAGCAAGGCGCATTTCCGCCGCCGTCAGGGCCGGGGCCGGTAGCGCTGTGCCGGTGATGAGCCGGGCGTGCACCCTGCGGATGTTGGTGTCCACCACCGTTTCCCGACGGCCGTAGGCAAAAGCTGCTACGGCCGCGGCGGTGTAGCTGCCCACGCCGGGAAGGGTCAGCAGTTCCGCGTAAGTGTCGGGGACCTTGCCGGCGTGGTCCTGCACGATGGCGGTGGCCGCCGCGTGCAGCCTCAGGGCCCGCCGTGGGTAGCCCAGCCGGCCCCAGGAACGGACAGCTTCGCCTGCCGGTTCACCTGCCAGGCCGGCGGGAGTGGGCCAGCGCTTGAGCCACTCATGCCAGACGGGCAGCACCCGGACCACAGGCGTCTGCTGCAGCATGATCTCGCTGACCAGCACGCCCCAGGGGGAGCAGCCAGGGTCCCGCCACGGCAGGTCGCGGGCAATGCCGGCGAACCAGCCATTGATCCGCCGGTGCAGCAGCTCCAGGTCCGCGGAGGCGACTGATGCGTCCGTAATGGGGGAGGTTTGAGTTTCGATGCCAACACTGTAGTGGATGGATTCCGGCGGGCCGAAAACCGGGTGTGACCAGAGCAATGGGCCGGCGGCGGCGTGGTGGCCGTGCAGAACCGGAGGCGTTCCCTAGCCTAGAAGGATGGGCAGGCAAGGCAATTCATCAGCACGCGGCACGTCGGGTTCCAGCAGCGTCCGGAAACCGAGCGCCGCTGTATACCGCCGCCGCCGGCTGGTCGCTGGCGGTGCCCTGCTGCTGGTGATCGCACTCGTGGTCAGCGGTTTCGCCTTGGCGGGTGCCTTCAAGGGCGGATCGCAGCAGGCCTCCTCCACCCAGCCTTCTCCCACCGACCCTGCCTCCGCGAATCCGGCGGCCTCAGCCACACCCTCCGCTTCCGCCTCGGCAACTGCTTCCGCCACGCCGTCGCCCACTGCCTCCGCAACCCCCACCTGCAACCAGAACCTGGTGACCGTCACTGCCACCACGGACAAACCCGCCTACGGCCCCGGTGAAAACCCGATGCTCACGCTCAAGGTGACCAACGGAGGCAAAGTCCCCTGTGAGGTCAACATAGGCACCTCGCAGATGGAATTCCTGGTGACCAGCGGCTCGGACCGGATCTTTTCTTCCAAGGACTGCCAGGCGTCCAGCGAGGACCTGGTGAAGGTCATTGCGCCCGGCGCCAGCGAAACAGCCAACTTCCCGTGGAACCGGAACCGCAGCACCGATGGCTGCAAAGAGGTGGCCGCTGCTCCCGGCGGTGGCGGGGCGTACTACATCTTCACCGCGAAGCTGGGCTCACGGGCCAGCCCCAAGGCGGTCTTCCAGCTGAACTGACTATTCCGTCCCCATCGATTGCTCCGTAGTTGTCGTTTTGAGGCGTGAAAACGACAACTACGGAGCAATCGATGGGGTTTAGCCGTGGCGCTGGGGGCAGTGCTGCAGGGGCTGAACCGGCGCGGTGCTGGGTTTAGCCCGGGGTGTCTAGAGGAACCGGTCCAGGAGGCTTGCTTCGGCCATCCGGCTCAGGCCCTCGCGTACGGTCCGGGCACGCTGGTCGCCGATGCCATCAACGGTCATGAGATCGTCGATGGTTGCGGCCATCAGGAACTGCAGGCCCCCGAAATGGTCCACCAGGCGGTCCGCAACGGCCTTGGGCACTGCCTTGAGGCCGGACAGCAGGCGGTAACCGCGGGGCTGGACCACTGCATCCAGGTTCGCCTCGCCGCCGGCAAACCCAACTATTGCCGAAATCTTGCCCAGGTCGATCAGCTCGGTGGGGCCCAGGTTGACCAGCTCGGTGACGGCTTTTTCGATATCCTCGGCGGAGGCGTGGGGGCTGGCGTAGTCCCGGATGATGACGTCGCTGCCCGGGCCACGCCCCACGGTGAGTTCGTCCAGCTGGAGGGAGAGGAGGCGGCCGTCCTCGCCCAGTTCCAGGACGTACTGCGAGATTTCCTCTGAAATGCGGCGGACCATTTCCTGCCGCTGGAGGGTGACGGCCACATCCCGCACGGTCACCATGGCTTCGATTTCCAGGGCTGAGAGCGAACTGGTGACCTGGTCCAAGCGGGCGCGGTAGCGCTCCAGGGTGGCAAGGGCCTGGTTGGCGCGGGCCAGGACGTTTTCCGAGCCCTCCAGGACGTGCCGCAGGCCGTTGACGTAGAGGGCGATGATCTGCATGGACTGGCTGACCGATATGACAGGTACGCCCGTCTGCTTGGCCACCCGTTCCGCCGTGCGGTGGCGGGTGCCGGACTCCTGGGTTTCGATGCTGGAGTCCGGGACCAGCTGGACCGCGGCGCGCAGGATGTTGCCCGCGTCCTTGTCGCAGATGATGGCGCCGTCCATCTTGGCCAGCTCGCGCAGACGGGTGGGCGAGAATTCGATGCCGATATCGAACCCGCCCGAGCAGATGGAATCGATAGTGCGGTCAGACCCCAGCACGATGAGCGCGCCGGTGCGTCCGCGCAGGATCCGTTCCAGGCCGTCGCGGAGGGGAGTTCCGGGTGCAACCCTGCCCAGAGTGGCCCTCAGCGATTCTTCGGGGCTCCGCGCCATAGGTATGTCCCTTCAAAGGTGCGGACCGCCGCCCGCAGGAATGCCGGCATCAGTAGTTGGCCGGCAGGATCAGAAAGTGCTCTGATTCCCCGCAAGCTCAATGATAGGGGTAAGAAGCCCAAGTTCCGCACGGGCAAGCCCCAAAGTGCCTCATTAGGGGGTCTCGGAAAGTACCGGGAAAACGCGCTCGACGGCGGGTGCGGGCAGGGCATTTTTCCCCCTTTAAGTCCCGGGTGGAGTGCCGTTGCCTAGACCATCCCTCCCAATGGCGAGATGGCCCTGGTGCTGCTGTCCCAGAGGCGCGCCCCCGTGCCCTGGCCTTCAAGGCGCAGGTCCAGCAGGTCCATGGCTGTTCCGAGTTGGTGGCCCGGAATACGGCGGGAGATGGTGACGTGCGGCGTCCATGCCCCCGGCAGTGTCAGCGGCAACGCACCAGACAGGCCCTGGTGGAGGCACCTGTGCAGGTCCAGCAGGGGAGCGGTCAGCAGGACGGCCCTGGCCAGGACATACTTGCCCGGCCCCGCGGGGAAAACGATGGCGCCGGAGAACGTGACGTTCACGGGCAGCGCCTGCCACGGACCATCCCCATCAGCCCGCAGGTCCGTCCCGGCGGCAAGCGTGATGTGCGGGCTGTTGCTGGGGGAGCTGTGCGCTGCAAGGCTCGGAAGGCCCGCGGCCTGCAGCCGCGCCCAGTCCGCCCTGATCAGGGAATCGGTGGGGCCGTCAAAAAACAACTCGATGCTGCGCATGAACCCATCATGCGGGATCAGCGCTTGAGGTCCCTGAGCATCCGCTCCAGGTCCCTGCTGACTTTTGAAAGGGAGGCGGCCCGAAGCGCCTTGTGTTCTTCCGCTGTCTGGACTCCGCGCTTTCGCGGTGAGCCGGCGGAAAGGCTGGGATCGGGACGCTGTGCCGCGGACGCGTCGAAGCTGTCGACGGCACCGAAGCGGTCGGCAAGGTTGGTGGCCAGCGGGTCGAAGAAGAGGTTGCCGGTGAAGGTGGCGCCATGCATCATGCGCCCAAGCTAACGTCCCGGCATTTCGCGGCTTTGAACGTTCGGTTTCGCCTTCGTTAAGCGGCGCCGCTGCCGTTTGCGGCCCTGCGATAAACTTGTACTTTGGCCGTTTGCCAACGACATTCCCCGCCCATGAGTCGCAGCGCAGTTCCCGACAGGCCCTGGGCAGCCACAACCGCAGCGAAAGTAGCACCGTGTCCCAAGATGTCCTGACCCCCGCCCGGATCTCCGAGATTCACAAGGAGGCGGGCCGCCGCAGGACCTTTGCCGTCATTTCCCACCCCGACGCCGGCAAGTCCACGCTCACCGAAGCGCTGGCCCTGCACGCAAAAGTGATCGGCACCGCGGGCGCCTCCAGCGGCAAGGCCAACCGCAGGGAAACCGTCTCCGACTGGATGCAGATGGAAAAGGACCGCGGCATCTCCATCAGCTCGGCCGCCCTGCAGTTCTCCTACCGTGACACCGTGATCAATCTCCTCGATACCCCCGGCCACGCCGACTTTTCCGAGGACACCTACCGCGTGCTGGCCGCCGTCGACTGCGCCGTGATGCTGGTGGACGCCGCAAAGGGCCTGGAAACCCAGACCATGAAACTCTTCGAGGTCTGCAAGCAGCGCAACCTGCCCATCATCACCGTCATCAACAAATGGGACCGCCCGGGCCTGGACGCCCTGGCGCTCATGGACGAGATCACCGAACGCACCGGCCTGCAGCCCATGCCGCTGACCTGGGCCGTGGGCATTTCCGGCGACTTCCGCGGCGTTTGGGACCTGCGCAACGACCGCTTTGCCCGGTTCCAGCGCAACAACGCAGGCGCGCAGATCGCCATCACCGACTACTTCACCCCGGAGGAAGCCGCGGAAGACCAGGGCAGCAACTGGTCCGACGCCGTGGACGAGGCGGGACTGGTGATCGAGTCCAACCTCGAATTCGACGTAGACGCCTTCCACGCCGGCCAAGCCACCCCCATCCTCTTCAGCTCCGCCGCGCTGAACTTCGGCGTCAAGGAACTGCTGGACGCACTGGTGGACTTTGCGCCGCCGGCATCCCCGCGCCCGGACGTGGACGGCAACCCGCGCCCGGTGGAATCCCCGTTCTCCGGCTTCGTGTTCAAGGTCCAGGCCGGCATGAACAAGGCCCACCGCGACCATGTCGCCTTCATTCGCGTCTGCTCCGGCGTCTTCGAACGCGGCATGGTGGTTACCCAGACCCGTACCGGCAAGTCCTTCGCCACCAAGTACGCGCAGCAGGTGTTCGGCCGCGAACGCGAAGTCATCGACGAGGCCTACCCCGGGGACGTTGTCGGGCTGGTCAACGCGTCCTCGCTGCGCGTCGGTGACAGCCTGTTCCTTGAGGAAGCCGTGGAGTACCCGGCCATCCCGCTGTTCGCCCCTGAGCATTTCCAGGTGGCCCGGTCAAAGGACCCCAGCAAGTTCAAGCAGTTCCGCCGCGGCATCGAGCAGCTCGAACACGAGGGCGTCATCCAGCTG
The DNA here is from genome assembly GCF_030323865.1 of Pseudarthrobacter defluvii. Classification (NCBI taxonomy): domain Bacteria; kingdom Bacillati; phylum Actinomycetota; class Actinomycetes; order Micrococcales; family Micrococcaceae; genus Pseudarthrobacter; species Pseudarthrobacter defluvii. Next base: position 254,169 of record NZ_CP066362.1, read on the forward strand.
CTCCGCTCCGACCTCCGCGGTGACCAGGCGCCGGTGCTCGCCGCCGTCGGACCCATGCAGTTCGAAGTGGTGGAGGACCGCATGGCGCACGACTTCAGCGCCCCCATGCGCCTGGAACGCCTGCCCTACTCCCTGGCAAGGATTACGACGGCGGACGCCATGCCGGCGCTGGCCAACGTACCGGGCGCGGAGGTGCTTTTGCGGTCCGATGGCGAGTACCTCGCCTTGTTCAACGACGTGTGGGCGCTGCGGCGGATTGAGAAGAACCACCCGGACCTGACGCTTGTGCCCATCGGCACGCATAACCCGGCGAAGTAGGGTGGCCAACCTTCCGGCGGGCCCGGCACAGGCCCGCGCCGTGGTGACCGGAATCGGCACAATTAATCCGCTCGGTGCCACGGTCAAGGAGACCTGGGAGGCCCTGCTCGACGGGCGGTCCGGGATTGCGGTGCTGGAGCAGGACTGGGCGGAGCAGCTGCCGGTCAGGATCGCCGGGCAGGTGACGACGGATCTTGCGGAGCACCTCAGCACCCGAGAAATGAAACGGATGGACCGCTGCGGCCAGCTTGCCCTGATTGCGGCACGGGAAGCATGGGTGCAGGCAGGTGCCCCCGAGGTGGATCCTGAGCGGTTTGCCGTGGTCATCGGCTCCGCGTACGGCGGGCTGGGCTCCACCATCGAACAGGACCGGGTGCTGACGGCGTCCGGCCCGCGGAAAGTCTCGCCACATACCCTCACCCGGTTGATGGCCAATGGGCCGGCGGCCTGGGTCTCCATCGATCTCGGTGCGCGTGGCGGTGCCAGGACGCCTGTCAGCGCCTGCGCCTCCGGGGCTGAGGCGATTGTCCAGGCAGCCGAGCTGATCCGCTCAGGTGCTGCCGACGTCGTAATTGCCGGTGGTGTTGACGCCTCGGTTAACGACCTGGTGATCAGCGGCTTTTCCCAGATCCGTGCCCTGTCCACGCGCGCGGACGAACCGCAGCGGGCGTCCCGTCCCTTCGATGCCGGCCGGGATGGCTTTGTGCTGGCGGAGGGCGCTGCGGTGGTGGTGCTGGAAAGCGAAGAGCATGCCCGGAACCGGGGCGCCGCCATTCTGGGAGCGGTGGCCGGCGGGGCGGTGACGTCCGATGCGAACGACATCGTCGCCGCCGATCCCGCGATGCAGCGCAGGGTCATGCAGAAGGCGCTGGATTGTGCGGGTATGCAGCCGGCGGACATTGGCTTCGTCCATGCACATGCCACCTCCACTCCCGTGGGTGACCGGCTGGAAGGCCAGGCGATCAGCGCAGTCTTCGGCCCCAACGTGCCGGTAACGTCCACGAAGGGTCATACTGGCCATTTGCTGGGTGGAGCGGGTGCGCTGGCCGCCGTCGTGGTCCTTGAAGCCCTCGGCACCGGCCAACTGCCGGGAACCCTGAACGTCGAGGCGCTGGACCCGGAGGTGGACCTCAACGTCATCACCGAAGGAACCTACCAACTGGCCCCGGACCATACACGGGCCGGGCTAGTGAACGCCTTCGGTTTCGGTGGGCACAGCGTGGCCCTGGTGCTAACCGGCGCCTAGTCAAACGCCGGAAACGCCGGAACGGTGCGGGTCCGCCGGAACTGATCGGCGTTTCCGCACCGTGCCGGCGATCCGGATGCAGCAGTGCGCTAAGCGGCTGGTCTAGCGTGCTGCCATGTCTTCAACCAGTGCATCAAGGATGGGCAGCTGGCCCTTGACGAGTTTGAGCCGGGCTTCCTCCTCCGGAAACCAGCGGGCGTCGTCAATTTCCGGGTAGTGCTGGATCCTGCCGGACCCCTTGGGCCACTCAAGCGGAAAGGTGTTGCTGCTGATGACCTCCGGGTCGAAAGCGGCTTCCGCGGTGTAAACGGTGATGATCTTTCCGGAGGATTGCCGGAATTCGCCAAGCAGCCTGTACTCGACTCCGGGGGCTTCAGTGCCCATCTCCTCGGCGAACTCGCGCCGGGCGGCGGTCAGCGGGTCCTCGCCGTCGGCGTACTCGCCCTTGGGAATGGACCAGGCGTGGGCGTCCTTGCGTGCCCAGAAGGGGCCGCCCATGTGGGCGATCCATACCTGCAACCCATCGTGGGCGCCGGCGGGTGCGGGCAGGTCCTGCCGATACAGCAGTATGCCGGCGCTTCGAATGGGCATTGATCCTCCAACCAGGGCACTTCCCGGCGGAAGTGCAATTGCCGTCCGCCGTTAACGTGCAGTTCACGGCGCTGCTCTAGGTTATTCCTTCAGGCACTTCGCTAGGCACCTCGCTCGAAGGGACCACTCATGGCCAACATCGCTGAAGTTTTGGGACGGCTGACGCCGGAAGAAGTGGATGAGCTGCGCAGCCTTGGCCCGCAGGGTCACCTGCCGCGGCACCTTGTGGAGGCCCTGGACCGGGCGGCCGGAGGAGCGGGCTCCGGCCGGGGGTACTACGTGGCAAACGGCAATGTGAGCGCCACCGGCGGCCCGCTGCTGGTGCTGCGCAGCGATGTCTCCCGCTGGCTGAGCGCCGGTTCCTGACCGCTGGCTCCAAACTGGGCGTCGGCCGGGTCAGCCCGAACCGTTCAGGATGGGGGCAGGATGAAGGTAACGCTGGTGCCCACGCCGGGTTCACTGTCCAGGCTGATCGACCCTCCGTGGCCCTCAACAATCGTTTTGCTGACAATCAGCCCAAGGCCCGCACCGGGGATGGCTGTTTCACGCGAGCGGGCCGAACGGAAGAACTTGGTGAACGCCTGCTCCTGCTCCTCCTCCGTCATCCCCAGACCGGTATCCGTAATGGTGCAGACCAGGCCCTGCCCGTTGCGATAAGCCCGGACGGTGACCAGGCCGCCGTCGGGGGAGTATTTGATGGCGTTCGAGAGCAGGCTCTGGATCACCTGGCTGATCCGCTTCGGGTCCATCATGCCAGGCAGCGGCTGCCCCGCATCGAGCGCCAGCTGCAGCCCGTTGCTGGCGGCTGCGGGTAAGGCAGCGTTAATCTCGACGGCGAGCAGCCGGGCCAGATCCGTCTCCTCCAAGGACAGATCCACCCGCTCCGACGCCACGGCGATCAGGTCGTTGACCAGGCTCAGAAGGTGCTCTGCGTTCCGGCGGACCACCAGGAGCTCTTCCTGGATCTCCTCGTGCCCGGGTTCGTCCAGGACCAGTTCCAGGTAGCCGAGGATTGAGGTGAGCGGGGTCCGGAGTTCGTGCGAGACGGTGGCAACAAAATTGTCTTTTGCCGCCAGCGCGCTAATCAGGCTGGTGACGTCCACGAACGTGATGACGGCACCGCCCTCCTGCCCGCCGGCAGGAGGGAAGGACTGTGAACTTACGGAGTAGGCGCGCTGCCGGCCGGCAGGACCTGCCCAGTACAACTCGTCCGTGAAAGCTTCCCCTGCGGCGGCGCGGGCCGCGGGAAGCCGGCCGGCTGTGACAGGGGTGGAGCGGTCTGCCGCCATGAGCAGCCCCGGCCCACCGGCGGGGCTGCTTCCACCCTGGGACCCGATGACGCTTGCGAGGACGGGGTCAGCCCGCATGGCCCTGTTGGTCAGCACGGTGTTGCCCCGCCGGTCCACCACCCAAACGCCGACCCCGACGGCTTTGAGGACGGCGTCGAGCAGGTTTTGCCGGCGGACGCTTTCGCCCAGGGTCCGTGCCATCTCATGTTCGTTTTCAACCAGGGTGATGCGCTGGCGGCGGATGGTGGTTGCAACCACATGCGCCGTGACCGCAATGACGGACATGACCAGGGGGAGGATCAGGGTGCGGATCATCGAGCCGCCCGCAGGCGGAGCGCCTTGCAGCGCCGCGGGGGCAACGATGCTGAGGACGGTCCCCCCAATGGCGAGGGCAGGCATATAGGGCCGGACCTGAGCGGAGAGCCAGATGACGGGGAACACCAGCATTACGCTCAGCACGCTGAACGTGGGGCCGCCCGCCTGGCGGGTAAGCCCGATGGCAATGCAATCCATGAGCGGGATGACGGCAAACGCCGTAGCCGGGACACGGCCCCATGGCATGGTTACGCAGAACGCGGCAATTGCCAGGTGGAAAACCAGAGCCGCCACGAACAGGCTGTTGCTGAACGTTTCCGGGCTGAAAACAGCCGTGGCAACAATCACAAGGGCCATGGCCAACGTGACCGGAGACTGGGCAGCCACCACCCGCATGCGCGCGCTGAGCCCTCCGAACAGCCCGTCGAGCCGGTTCGACACGACCGGCTGCACCGTCGTTTTGCGTGCGAGGCCCGCGTCCCCGGCGGTGCCCTGCTGTTCCTGGATTACCAAGCTTCCCCCAGCACAGACGTGTAAGCCTCCATCTGCAAGAAGGCTCCCACTCACAGTACCCTGAGCTGGAGCGCCATCTGCCTAAGCGCAGAGGCCAGCGGCTGACCGAGAAGCCGGGGCTGCTAGCCAATCAAAAGGCTGAGTGCCTCCGTAAGGTGTTCCACTTCACGTACGGAGAACCCCGGCGGCACCGGGCCGGGGCCGGTGTGGCTGGCTGGAACCACTGCGTGGGTGAATCCCAGCCGGTGGGCCTCCTGGATGCGCTGGTTAATGCCCGGCACCGGACGGACCTCGCCTGCCAGCCCCACTTCGCCGAAGGCGATAAGCCGGATGGGCAGCGGCTTGCGGGCCTTGGCCGAAGCCACGGCAAGAGCAACTGCAAGGTCCGTTGCGGGCTCGCTGAGTTTCACCCCGCCAACGGTGGCAACGTATGAATCGTCCTTGTGCAGCAGCGTTCCTGCCCGTTGCTGCAGCACGGCCAGGAGCATGGACACCCGTGAACTGTCCAGGCCGCTGGTGGCCCGCCGGGGCTGCGAATTAGGGCTTTCGGCCAGCAGCGACTGCACCTCCGCCAGCAGGGGACGCCGCCCCTCCATGGTGACGGTGATACAGGTCCCCGAAACCGGGTCCTTGGTGCGGCTGACGAACAGGCCGCTGGGATCGGCCAGGCCCTCAATGCCGTTCTCGTTCAGGTCGAAGCAGCCTACGTCGTCGGTGGGCCCGTACCGGTTCTTAACCGCCCGGAGCAGCCGCAGCCTCGAATGCCGCTCGCCCTCGAACTGGCACACCACGTCCACCAGGTGTTCCAGCAGCCGCGGCCCCGCGATGGACCCGTCCTTGGTGACGTGCCCCACCAGCAGGGTGGTCATGTTCCGCCGCTTGGCCGCGGCGATGATGGAAGCCGCCACTTCCCGCACCTGGGACACGCCCCCGGCACTGCCATCCACGTCCGCGCTGCTCAGGGTCTGTACCGAGTCCACGATCAGCAGCCGCGGCTCGATCTTCTCCACCTGCCCCAGCGCCTGGCCAAGATCGGTCTCTGCGGACAGGTACAGGGATTCGGCCACGGCATCGATCCGCTCCGCGCGCAGCTTCACCTGGGCGGCCGATTCTTCACCGGTCACGTAGAGGACGTCCTGGGCAGTCCGCGCGAACTTGGCCGCGACGTCGAGCAGGAGCGTGGATTTGCCCACCCCCGGTTCACCGGCCAGCAGGATGACGGCACCCGGAACCAGCCCGCCGCCCAGCACCCGGTCCAGTTCGTCCACACCGGTGGGAAGGAACGCCGCCGTGGTGGCGTCCACGTCAGCAATCTTCCGTGCCGGTTCCGCGACCGTTGTGGCCGCCGTCGTCCGGGCCACCGCGGTGCCTGTTTCCTCAACGGTGCCCCAGGCCTGGCACTCGCCGCAGCGGCCCACCCACTTGACCGTGGTCCAGCCGCATTCGGCGCATTTGTACGCGGGCGCTTTGGATGCCCGGGAAGTCTTTGTTGCCATGTGTTAAACCCTAGTGGCGGGCACTGACACTACAGTGCGGGCAGCACGTCCCTGGCCTCGTCAGCGTCCATTCCGGTGGCCTCCAGCAGGTCCACCATCAGCGGCCGGAACAGCATGACCACCGTTTCACCCTCAAGCCGCTGCACCTCCAGTAGCTTGGGATGGAGGCGGAGTGCGATTTCGCTCAGGTCCCGCCGGGCGGTGCGCAGGTGGGCGCGGCGGACGCCGTCGTGCGACTCCGCCAGGCCCAGCGACAGCTCATCAATCGCGGCAGCGGTCTCCTGCAGCACCCCGGCGATGCTGTCCGTCGCCTCATCAGAGAGGGCCGCATTGTTGATGGCACTGGTCAGCCGGCGCGCAAAAACCCGGCTGTTCCGCAGCGCCAGGTCGATGAAATCCAAGGACTGTTTGAGCCGGTCCAGCTCATCCCGGTGCCGACGGTAGGCGGGCGCCAGGGTGGCAACCTCCCCCGAGGCGCGGAGCGACTGGCGCATTGCATCGACCAACGGCTGGCAGTTGCGGCCCCGGATGAGGGCATGCCACGCCTGGCTGGAATCACTGTTGACCATGGCATCGGCGCATTCCCGGAGCACCTCCGCCAGCTCATGGAGCAGCTTCTGGACGTCCCTGCGCGGCTCCCGGCGTGGATCCTTGGGCATCAGGATGGTCACCAGCAGCGCGCAAACTCCACCTACCACGGCGTCGATGCTCCGGGTGAACGGGCCGCCCGCCGGCGCCGGCAGCAACACCACAAGCACCGACTGCAGGGCCAGTTGGGTGGTAAAGATGACGCCGCTGTCCAGGAAGCGGGCCAGCAGGATTGAGAAAAGAAGGACGACGGCGGCCTGCCAGATTCCGCTGCCCAGCCAGTGCAGGAGAAGATCACCCACGGCAATCCCGATGGTGCAGCCAAGGCCCACCTCCACTACCCGCCGCAGCCGCGGCTCGCGGGAAAAACCAAGGGCAATCAGGGACGACGTGGCCGCGAAAAGCGGTCCCGTGTGCCCCAGAACGTACTCGGCGAAGGCGTAGGCCGCCACTGCGCAGACGGTCATCTGGAGTGCCGGAACAAGGGAATTCCGGCTGCGGATCAGCCCGGTGCGGATGCGGCCGTGCAGGAACCGTTTGCCTGCTGAAAGTCCTGCTGCTGGAGCCATGCCGTTCAGTCTATTTGCTGCACGGTGCTTCACTTCGTGCCGCCACTACGGCCGGACATGTGATCCGCGCAATGGTGACCCGGCATTTGTCAGCCAACATCCCGCCGTCGTTAATCCTCCGTTCACTTTGGACAGCCCATCCCGTTACCTGCGGCCCATAACTTTCTTGAAGGTACACAACGTACGCATCGCGCAGCAGGGTTCTCCGTCCCTGTCCCGCACCTGAATAACCCTGGAAGGGGTATCTAGTGAAGGCACTCCGCTTCGGCCGCCACGCGGCTATCGCTGTTATCGCAGCCGGCGCACTCGCGCTCAGCGCCTGCGGTTCAGACAACGCCACTGGCACCGCTCCCGCCGGCAGCCAGTCCGCCGGCGGCACCAAGGTCACCGGCACCCTGACCGGCATCGGCTCTTCCGCCCAGGGCGCTGCCATGGACGCCTGGAAGACCAACTTCGCTTCCGCCAACTCCGGCGCCAGCGTGCAGTACTCCCCGGACGGTTCCGGCGCAGGCCGCAAGGCCATCCTGGACGGCTCGGCACAGTTCGCCGGCTCCGACGCCTACCTGAAGGATGACGAATACGCGTCCTCCAAGTCCGTTTGCGGCCCCGACGGCGCCATCAACGTCCCGGTCTACATCTCCCCGATCGCCGTGGCCTTCAACGTTCCCGGCGTCACGGACCTGAAGCTGGATGCCGCCACCGTGGCCAAGATCTTCCGCGGCCAGATCGCCAAGTGGAATGATCCCGCGATTACCGCCCTGAACGCCGGCGTTTCGCTGCCCGACCTGAAGGTCACCCCGGTGAACCGCTCCGACGACTCGGGCACCACCCAGAACTTCACGGACTACCTGTCTGCTGCCGCTCCTGACGTCTGGACCGACAAGGCCGCCGGTGTCTGGCCCGCCAGCCTCCAGGGCGAGAACGCCAAGGGCACTTCCGGCGTGGTCAAGACCGTCTCCGACACCCCCGGTGCCGTGACCTACGCTGACGACTCCGCAGTGAGCGGCAAGCTCGGCGTGGCCCAGATCAAGGTGGGCGACTCCTTCACCAAGATCTCCGCCGAGGCTGCTGCCAAGGCCGTTGACGCCGGCAAGCCGGTTGAAGGCCGCGCCGCCAACGACCTCTCCATCAAGCTGGACCGTAAGACCACCATCGCCGGCGCTTACCCGATCGTCCTGGTGTCCTTCCACGTCCTGTGCACCACCTACGACAAGCAGGAGACCGTTGACCTGGTCAAGGCCTTCGAGCACTACGTAGTTTCCGAAGAGGGCCAGAAGGCCGCAGCCGAGTCGGCCAAGTCCGCCCCGCTGTCCTCCGACCTCGCAGCAAAGGCCGGCAAGGCCATCGACTCGATCAAGGTCAAGTCCTAGCCAACGCTGCAAAACCGGGTTCCCCGCCTGCCGGACGGCAGTGCGGGGAACTTGGCTTTGCACCCAGCTTCCTTAATCCAGCAACGAATCGAAGGGCCGTCGAATGACCGCCACCTCCCTGACCAGTACCCAGGGCGCCGGGCGCGCCGGGGACAAAGTCTTCTCCGGTGCCACGCTCGCCGCCGGGTGCCTGATCCTCGCCGTCCTCTTCGGCGTCGCACTCTTCCTGGTAGTCCAGGCAATTCCCGCGCTGACCGCTCCCGCGGACAAGATCCAGGGCGGCCAGGGCTTCTTCGCCTACATCTGGCCCATCGTGATCGGCACGCTCATCGCCGCCGCCATCGCGCTGGTGATCGCCACCCCCATCGCCATCGGCGTGGCGCTGTTCATCTCCCACTTCGCACCCCGGGGCCTGGCCTCCGGGCTTGGCTATGTGGTGGACCTGCTGGCCGCCATACCCTCCGTGGTCTACGGTGCCTGGGGTGCGGCCTTCCTTGCCAAGGAAATTTCGCCGGCGTATGGCTGGCTCGCAGCCAACATGGGCTGGCTGCCCATTTTCCAGGGCCCGGCCTCCACCACCGGCAAGACCATCCTCACGGCCGGCATTGTCCTGGCCGTCATGGTCCTGCCGATCATTACCTCGCTGTCGCGCGAGATCTTCCTGCAGACCCCCAAGCTGCATGAGGAAGCGGCGCTGGCGCTGGGCGCCACCCGCTGGGAAATGATCAAGATGGCAGTGCTGCCCTTCGCCCGCCCCGGGATCATCAGCGCGGTCATGCTGGGCCTGGGCCGCGCGCTGGGCGAGACCATGGCCGTCGCCCTGGTGCTCTCCTCCGGTGCGCTGACCGCCAGCCTGATCCAGTCCGGAAACCAGACCATCGCCGCCGAGATCGCCCTGAACTTCCCCGAAGCCAGCGGCATCAAGGTCAGCACCCTGATCGCCGCCGGCCTGGTGCTGTTTATCATCACCCTGGCCGTGAACATGATCGCCCGCTGGGTCATCACCCGGCACAAAGAATTCTCGGGAGCCAACTAAATGACCTCCACGCTTACCCCCGTCCGCAGCAAGCGGTCGGCACTCACCAAGGGCCAGCTGCCCAAGTACGCGCCGTACGCCGTGCTCGGTGCGGCCCTGATCGCCGGCGCTGCCATCATGGCCCTGATCGGCTTCAACCCGTTTGGCTGGGGCGTGGTTTCCGCGATCCTGTTCGCGATCGGCCTGGTGTCCTGGAGCGCGGCTGTGGAAGGCTCCCGCAAGGCAAAGGACAAGCTGGCCACCTGCCTGGTGGTGGGTTCGTTCCTGGTGGCGCTGCTGCCGCTGGTTTCGGTCATCTGGACCGTGCTGGTCAACGGCATCCCAGGGCTCCTCGATCCCGGATTCCTCACCACCTCCATGAACGGTGTGACGGGTGCTTTCGACAACAAGTCCGTGGAGAGCGGCGCCCCCGTGATGGGCGGCATTTACCACGCCATCCTGGGCACCGTGCAGATCACGCTGCTGGCCACGTTGATCTCTGTCCCCGTGGGGCTGCTCACCGCCATCTATCTGGTGGAGTACGGCCAGAACGGACGGCTGGCCAGGGCCATCACGTTCTTCGTGGATGTCATGACCGGTATCCCTTCCATCGTGGCCGGCCTGTTCGCCGCCGCATTCTTCTTCGCGGTGGTGGGCCCCGGGACCAAGACCGGTGCGGTGGCCGCCGTCGCGCTTTCCGTGCTGATGATCCCCGTGGTGGTCCGTTCCAGCGAGGAAATGCTTAAGATCGTCCCGAATGAACTCCGTGAGGCCGCCTACGCGCTGGGCGTGCGCAAGTGGCGGACCATCCTCAAGGTGGTGATTCCGACGGCGATCTCCGGCATCGCGTCCGGCGTTACCCTGGCGATCGCCCGGGTCATCGGTGAGACGGCGCCCATCCTGGTCACCGCCGGCTTTGCCACCAGCATCAACTCCAACGTGTTCGGCGGCTGGATGGCCTCGCTGCCCACGTTTATCTACACCCAGATCCTCAACCCGACTTCGCCGTCCAACCCGGACCCGTCCTCGCAGCGGGCCTGGGGTGCGGCCCTGGTCCTGATCATCCTGGTGATGGTCCTGAACCTGGTGGCGCGCCTGATCGCCAGGATCTTCGCCCCCAAAACCGGCCGGTAAGCAGACCTGCCGCATCTTCCGCCGTACCGCGGCGGATCCTAGACTTCAATCCATACCCAGTAAGTGAAGGAACACCATGTCTAAGCGCATCGACGTCAAGGACCTGAACGTGTACTACGGCGACTTCCTCGCCGTTGAGGACGTCAGCATCAACATCGAGGCCAAGTCCGTCACCGCGTTCATCGGCCCGTCCGGCTGCGGAAAGTCCACCTTCCTCCGCACCCTGAACCGCATGCACGAGGTCATCCCCGGCGCACGCGTCGAGGGCGAGGTCCTGCTGGACGGCGACAACCTGTACGGCCCCGGCGTGGACCCTGTCACCGTGCGCTCGCAGATCGGCATGGTCTTCCAGCGCCCTAACCCGTTCCCCACGATGTCCATCCGGGACAACGTGCTGGCCGGCGTGAAGCTGAACAACAAGAAGATCTCCAAGGGCGAGGCTGATGTCCTGGTGGAACGCTCACTCAAGGGCGCCAACCTCTGGAACGAGGTCAAGGACCGGCTGGAAAAGCCCGGCTCCGGCCTCTCGGGCGGCCAGCAGCAGCGCCTCTGCATTGCCCGCGCCATTGCTGTGGAGCCGCAGGTGATCCTCATGGACGAGCCCTGCTCTGCCCTGGACCCCATCTCCACCCTGGCCATCGAGGACCTCATCAATGAGCTCAAGGACCAGTACACGGTGGTGATCGTTACCCACAACATGCAGCAGGCCGCGCGCGTCTCTGACAAGACCGCATTCTTCAACATCGCGGGCACGGGCAAGCCGGGCAAGCTGATCGAGTACGGCGACACCCACACCATCTTCAGCAACCCCGTCCAGAAGGCCACCGAAGACTACGTGTCCGGACGCTTCGGGTAAACCCGCTCCTGTTGGCGCTCTACCAATTCGTTTAGTACGCTGAACTAGATACTTTTGAAACTAGTAGTAAGCAAGCTTAGGAGTTTTGCCATGACGCAGACGGCCAGCAGCCCATTAGGCCCCCAGCTTACTGTTTCCGTACCTGCGGTGGGCGCACCTGGGCAGGATGACGTGGTGCCGGTGCAGGGTTTCGCCGAGGCCGCCGGCCTGGCGGGGCCCCTTGTGGCGGGTCCGCTCGCCGGAGGCCCACTGGCCCCGGAACTTGATCCGGGCCTCGGTCTCGCCGCGGCGGCCGGCATCGAGGAAGAAGTCGATGTGCTGTCCGTGGTCTGGCGGGCCAGTTCCCACGTGGAAAGCATGCAATGGGAACTGGATAACGCCCAGGAAGCCCTGCGGCAAGCAGTCCGCGCAGCTTCCACAGCTGGAATTGCGCAGGATGAGCTGTGCTCAGCCGCGAACCTAACGCAGGACGAACTCACCACCGTGCTGATGGCCGCAGCTCCCGTAACCCTGGATCTCTAACAAACCCCGTGGTTCGCCGTGCGCATTGACGGCTGGCCTCGATGCGCAGGGACTGCCGCGGCGCACTGAGCCGCACCGTCACTGCGCAGCCCGGTACAGGGGAGCCCCTGCGGATACGCTCATTCCGGAACTTCCAGCTGGAACCCGCAGTGGCAGCGCAGCACCCGGGTAGGCAGGGACACGGCGTTGAGGCTGCGGCCGGTCCTGCTGCTGCGGTAGCAGAGCCGCTCAACTTCGAACTCGGCCTCCTCCATGGGAAAACCGCAGTGGATGTAGTCGTCCCCGAAGATGATGACCTTGGCCATCCACCGGACCTGGTTCAGCGCAGCCGCGACGTCGGTGGCGTAGGCCGTGTGTTCCTGGAACAGGTTGCAGTCGTTGCAGGTGTAGGAGACCGTCACCAGGTCCCCGCCCGCGGCGCCGATGGCCGTGATGGCGTGGATGGTCAGCTGGTGCTCGGTTCCACAGGCCTCGCACTGCGGCTGCCGGGGCTGTGGCAGGGGGCGCCGGGAATACTGGAAAGACATGACGCGTGCTCATTTCCGCGTGGTGCATCCAAGCCGCCGTGTGGCTGCAGCGGCGCTCATCCGCAGCCCTGCACACGGCGCGGACGCCGCTCCCCGGCACCATTGACCGGGGGCGCACTTTCGAATGTACGTCACGGCGGATTCCGTGTACAGGGTAGCCGCGTCCCCGGGGAACCCCGCCTAGACGGAGATGGGGGAGAGTGCCAGGGCCAGCACGAAGGCCAGGGCGCAGGTGGCCAGGGGAGTCAGGGCCCAGAGCCACAGGATCCGGATGACCAGCTTCCGGTTGGTCACGGAGAAGTGCTGGTTTTCGCCGGCGCCCAGGGCCCCGGCGGTGACGGTGTGGGTGGTGGACAGCGGCCAGTGCAGCCCGATGGCGCCCACAAAAAGCATCAGCGCGCTGAAGGTCTGGGCCACGGACCCGCGGAGGGGATCGATCCTGGTGATCTTGTAGCCGATGGTTTGCGAGATCCGCCAGCCACCAAAAAGTGTCCCGGCCGTCATCATGACGGCGGAGAGCGCCGCCACCCAGGTGGGGATCCCGCCGTCGGAATTGCCTGCCGCCAGGAGGGCAAGCAGCAGCACGGCGCTGACGCGTTGGCCGTCCTGCAGGCCGTGGCCGAACGCAACCGCGCCGGCGGCAACAGCCTGGCCCCGGCGGAAGCGCTGGTTCACCACGTTGGGCTGGGTGTAGCGGGCCACCCAGGTGGCCGGATACACCAGGAGGAAGGAGCCACTGTAGGCCACCAGCGGTGACAGCACCAGCGGCAGGACCACCTGGAACAGCAGGGACTGGTCCACGCCGGCCACCCCTGGGCCGCCGATCGCCAGGCTGGCAAGGCCTGCGCCTGCCAGGCCGCCCACCAATGCATGGGTGGAGGAGGCCGGAATGCCGCGCCGCCACATCAGCAGCCCCCAGGCGCAGGCGCTGGCCAGCCCGGCCACCAGGATGGTGAGGCCGTGAGCACCGCTGGGAAGGTTGATCCAGGTCTGGCTGGCGGCGACGGCGAGCAGGGCGCTGAGGAGGGCGCCGACAAAGTTGAAGAACGCGGCAAGGAGCACGGCAACGCTGGGTGTCAGTGCCCGGTTGCGCACCGCCAGGGCAACGGAGGTGGACGCGTCGCGGAAGCCGTTCAGGAAGGCGAACACTGCGGCCAACAGGACCACCGCGCCGAAGATGACCGCCGCCACCTCAGGATTCCTTGACGATGATGCTGCCTACCTGGGTGGCCACCCGCCGCATGTCCTTGGTGACCTCCACCAACTGGTTGGCGATGTCCCGGTTGCGGGAGTACTGGGCCCACTTCATGTCCGCGATCATGTCCGCCACCCAGACGCGGTGGGTCCGCTCCGCCCGTTTGGCGAGGCGCAGGATTTCGATCCAGTAGTCCTCGAGGTCATCGAGGTCGTTGAGCCTGCGCATCGCGTCGACGGTCAGCTCGGCCTGACGGCTGATGATCTCCAGCTGGTCGGCTGCCCGCTTGGGAAGGCGGTCCAGCTTGTACAGGGCCACCAGCTCCGCGGCGGCATCCATCTTCTCCATGGCCTCGTTGAGGTACCGGGACAGCGCATACATGTCTTCGCGGGGGAGGGGGTTCACAAAGCTGCTGCGCATGTGGGTCAGCAGGGCGAAGTGCAGTTCCGCGGACTTGGCCTCGATGTTGTGCATGTCCTCCACGAGCTTGGCGTGCTCGTCCGCGGGTACGCCAAGGATCTCGGCCAGGGTGGCACTGGCCAGCACGATCTGTTGTGCCATCTGCGAGAGCAGCTTCAGCCCTGCGGGCTCCTGGGGAAAAAGGCGCAGCTTCACGTATTTACCGGTCTCCGGGGACTTATCAAGGCGGGGTTGCTGCGGTGTGACTTGACGCCGGCGGGCAACTGTCGCCTACTCTACCGGCCCGTAACAGCACCCTCTGAATCGGCCACCTGGATGAGGGCAGAAAAATGGTGCCGAACCGGATACGCCTCTCGGCGGTAGGCCGCTCTAGGCGGCTAATTGTTGAAGCCCGGGGGTTTCGCGGCTCGGCACCGGTTTCAGTCTTCTACTTCACCCGGCCCAAGTCAATCTTGACAGCGGGGCCCGGTCCGTCCCGGAAATCCGGGCCGCCGGCTTCAAGCAGGACTCAGTCCAGCTCGCCCAGGCGCCACGCGTTGGCAGCATGTTCCAGGTCCTCGGCGGTCTTCACCAGCTGGTGCGAGTTCCGCGTCAGCTTGCTGGCATGTGCCTCGTTGGCGTGCTCGGCGCCATCGGCGAGGGTGGCCTGGCCGAGCGCCACCACGCGGCAGAACGCGGCGGAACGCTCCAGCGCGACGTCGAAATCGCCGTCGAAGGCGCCGGAGAGGATGGCGTCCGCCATGGTGCGCATCTCATCAGCGCCCGGAGGTTCTGCGGCGCCGGCCACCACATTGGAGACCTGGGCGGTGTCCCTGCCGGCCCGGAAGTAGACGGAGATGCGCTCGGGGTCCTGGACAGTGGCGGCGCGGAGGGCGTAGAGGCGCCAGAGCGCACCGGGAAGGGAACGGGCGGGGCTTTCTGCCCACATTTCGGCAATGGCGTCCAGGCCCTGTTCGTCGGCGAGCCTTACCAGGCGTTCAGTGATCTGGGGGTCGTCGCTATCACGGCCGTGGCGGACCAAGGCCTGGGCGGCGAGGTGGGCGGCCTCGGACACGCGTGCAGGATCAGCGCCGCCGGCGAAGGGCTCGAAGTCCATTGGCGCAAAAGGCTTGGGCTTGTGGTGCCGGTTGCTGCCGCCGTATGGACTGGTTCCTGCTTGCTCGCTCATGCCCCCACGCTACTCCTGTGCCGCAATGGAAATCGAGCACGTTTGCGTTCCTCCCGCTCCGGGCAAAAAGGGCCCTCACCAGTCGGGTTGGACGCACGACGGCGGCTCCGGAGCAGGTGCGAAAGACGCCGGAACCATGGGTTAGAGTATTAACGTCCAGAAATGGATTGGGCCGGACGGGCGGACACAGCGTGTTTGACTGGCCGGCAGGGGCCTTTAGCTCAGTTGGTAGAGCATCGGACTTTTAATCCGTGGGTCGTGGGTTCGAGCCCCACAGGGCCCACCATTCACGCAGGCCAGCGGCACGCAGCCGCTGGCCTGCCGGTGTTTCAGGACCCTGAACCAGCGAGGACCCGCGTCTGGGCAGCCATCAAACTGACAGGACAATCCCGTTCCGCGGCAGCCCGCCCGGGAACGTGATGGGAACGGCGGAAGCCTGTTCCGGATCCGGGCCGTCCATGGCCTGCACGTGCAGATGCGGTTCCGTGCTGTTGCCGGAGTTGCCGCACGCTCCCACCACTTCACCCGACTCAACCCGTTGCCCCGGACGGACACTGACGCTTTGCCGCTTGAGGTGGCACAGGGCGACGAACATGCCCGCGCTCTCGATCATCACGTAGTTGCCGGCCAGCCCCAGCCATCCAGACCGGACACGCCTGCCCTGGGTGGCGGCATAGCCGATTGAAGGGAAGCCGCGGAAGGCGGCGTGGTCGGTCTCGCCGTCATGGGCGGCACACACCAGCCCGGACAGCGGTGCCCGGACTGCCCTGCCGAAACCGGCGAAGTGCTCCGGCGGCTCGGGCCGGAACAACGACGCCGGCGTGAACCGCGCAGACCGCCCGTTTCCGTCCACCGGCGTGAAGTCGATGGCGTAACTCGTGCCCAAAAGCCGCGTCCCGTGGCTGGGGACCCTGTCCGCGGGGGAGTTTTGCACCAGCCAGGAGCCCGTGAACGGATACTGCAGTTCCACAATCACTCCAGCTCCAGGCGGCCGGGTCCGGTGTTCAGCTGGCGGGGTCGTACTGGAACGCCCGCACTTCCTGGGCGCAGCGGCAGGCGCCGGCAATCTTCGCGGCCCAGTGCAGCGCAGCGTCGTAGCTGGGCAGCTCCAGTACTGTATAGCCGCCTTCAATCTGCGCTGTCTGTGGGTAGGTGCCCTCCGTGACGGTTCCGCCGCCGTCGACCATGACCGGCGGGACGCTCTCGTCGATGCCGCCGCCGAACACCCAGACGCCCGCGTCCTTTGCCTCCTGGACCACTGCATGGGCGGCGTCGGCAACCTCCTGCAGGCCGCCGTCGGGAATGTCCATCACGCCGCTGGGAAACGAGATTAGGTACTTGGTCATTGGGCCGGCTCCTTTGTTGCAGACGCGGATGACCTCATCCTTCCCATCCCCCTGGGGCAACGCAAGCATTCATACGCAATCAGGGCTCTGCACTATTTGCACCCGCAATACAGGCAGCCGCAGGGGCCGCAGCAGGCACAATAGGCACATGGCAAAAACCAGCAAGGGCCGGATGCCGCGCCTGGAAGACGTGGCAAAGATCGCCGGGGTCTCCCACCAGACCGTGTCCCGCGTGGTGAACAACCATCCCAACGTCAGCAAGGCGACCCGGGAAAAGGTGGAAGCGGCCATCGCGGAACTGGGATACCGGCGCAATACCGCGGCCCGGAGCCTTGTCACGCGGCGCTCGCAGACCATCGGCGTGCTGGCCAGCGAGCTCTCGCAGTACGGCCCGGCCAACACTTTGGTGGGCGTTGAGAATGCCGCCCGGAACGCCGGCTACTTTGTCAGCATCGCCGCCCTGCGGGAAGTCAGCAGGGACGCCATCTCGGACGCTGTTGGCCACTTCATGGACCAGGCCGTGGACGGCATCGGTGTGCTGGTGCCGCACTCGGAAACCCTGGCCGTACTGGAACAGATGAACCTCCCCGTGCCCGTGGTGGCTGTGGGCTCGGCAGGCAGTGCTTCGGTGAGCGGTGCCATGGTGGACCAGCGCGCGGGCGCAAGGCTCGCCGTCGAGCATCTCATCAAGGAAGGCCACCGGCAGATCGGGCACATCGCGGGGCCGCCGGACTGGACAGACGGCGCCGAGCGTGCCGAGGGCTGGCGAGCCGCGCTCCGGGAGGCAGGGCTGGATGAGTCCCTGCTGGTGGAAGGC
Organism: Pseudarthrobacter defluvii; assembly: GCF_030323865.1. Taxonomy (NCBI): domain Bacteria; kingdom Bacillati; phylum Actinomycetota; class Actinomycetes; order Micrococcales; family Micrococcaceae; genus Pseudarthrobacter; species Pseudarthrobacter defluvii. The sequence continues at coordinate 271,464 of NZ_CP066362.1, forward strand.
GACTGGAGCGCCGGAAGCGGCTATTCGATTGGCCGCGAGCTGGCGTCGGAACGCACGGCGACGGCCATTTTCGTGGGGAATGACCAGATGGCACTGGGCCTGCTGCGCGCCTTCACCGAGGCGGGGGTCAAGGTGCCCGACGACGTCTCCGTGGTGGGCTTCGATGACCAGCCGGAGGCGGGGTACTTCACGCCCCCGCTGACCACCGTCCGCCAGGACTTCGAGGAGCTGGGCCGCCGGTGCATGGACATCATGCTCAAGGAAATTGAGTCCGGCGCCCCCGTGAGCTCCACCGTGGTCCCGCCGGAACTGGTCCTCCGTGCCAGCACCGCCGCTCCGGCATCCCCCTAGGAGCTCCCCCAAAAAAATCTCCATGAATCTGCATCCAAATCCGGGCCTCCGCCGGTAGTAGGGGTGTCAGCAAAAAACGCCCGGCAGCCGGGCCGTTCAAGGAGATGGACATGCGCAACACAATCTTCACCGCAGGTGCCGGTGCAGCAGCCATTGCAGCGGCAATCGCTCTGGCAGGTCCCGCCAACGCAGCAGACGGAGACGCCCAGCTTTCCGTCCTGCACGGGGTCCCCGGACTGACCGTGGACGTCTGGGTCAACGGCGAGCGCACGCTTGATGATTTCGCCCCGGGAACCCTTGCCGGGCCACTGGCGCTTCCGGCCGGTACCTACGACATCGCCATCACGGCAGCCGACGCCGCCGACGCATCCGCACCTGCCATTGGCCCGGTCAGCGTCAACCTGGCGGCCAACGGAAACTACACCGCTGCTGCCCACCTGGGCGCCGATGGCAAGCCCACCGCCAGCCTCTTCACCAACGACACGTCCCAGATCCCGGCCGGCAAGGGCAAGCTGACCGTCCGGCACGCCGCCGCCGCGCCCGCCGTCGATGTCCTGGCGGGCGGCACCGCCGTCGTCACCAACCTGGCCAACCCGAACGAGCAAACCCTGACCCTCGATCCCGGCACTGTTCCGGCCGCAGTTGCCGCCGCCGGAACCACCGCTCCCGTGATCGGTCCGGCGGACGTGGTTGTGGCGGAAGGGACGCACACCATCGTCTACGCCTGGGGCAGCCTGGCGGACCAGAACCTGAAGCTCGCCGTGCAGACCATCGAGGGCCTGCACTCGGCTCCGGCCTCCGTGCCTGGCGCCCTCAATGGTTCCGCTGATTCCGCCGGCGCGGGCTCCGCTGCCACCACGGCCGGATTCGGCCTGGCAGCCGTGGCCCTGCTGGCCGGTGCGGTGGGCGTAGACCGCGTGGTCCGCGCCCGGCGCGCGGAACTCTAACCAGTTCCTGCGCAGGACCGGCAAGCGCAGGGGCCCGGCCGCACCCCGCGGACGGGCCCCTGCCCCGGTCCTTCCAGTTGTTCGGTTTCCGCGTTTCCAGGAGGCGGCAGGCATGAAGGCAAGTACGACGACGGCAGGTGCCCAGCGCCGTCGGCATTCCTTGGGTGCCGGGGCAGCAGCGCTGGTGGCTGCTGCCCTGGTTCTTTCCGGCTGCGGCTCCGCGGGCCCCGCCACTTCCGGGCAGGCGCCAACTCCTGCGGTGGCCACCAGCGCGCCGGCTCCACCCAACACCCCGCTGCCGCCCGCAACCGCCGTTGAAGCTGCCCCGTCCACCCCTGCTGCAGCGCCGCCAAAGGCCATCCCGGTCCGGCCGGCCACTCCGCCGGCCGCCGCTGCCGCCCCGCCGCCCACTTCGCTTACTGTGGCCGGCACGGCCATCGGCATGCCCGTGGTGCCTGGGGGAGTGTCGGCCGGGGGAGCGATGGAAATTCCAGACGTGTTCGACCGTGCCGCCTGGTACAAGTACGGCCCGGCCCCCGGGGCTGCCGAAGGCACCGCCGTCATCGCCGGGCACATCGACACCACCTCGGACCGCGCGCCGTTCTCCGCGCTGAAGTCGCTCAAGGAGGGAACCGTCATCAGCGTGGGACGGGAAGGCGCCCCGGCCCTTACCTATCGGGTGGTGGGTGTGGAGCTGATGGCGAAGGACAAGTTCGACGGCGCCGCCGTGTTCCGCCGCTCCGGACCGCATGAGCTCAAGCTGGTCACCTGCGGCGGCAAATGGCTGGACGCGCGGATGGACTACAGCGACAATGTCATTGTCACCGCAGTCCCTGAACCAGTTTCCGGATGAACCACTTCCTGGATAAGCGGTGGCCCGCAATGTATCTCGTCGCCGAAGCCGGGAGGGAGCAGCCTGTGACGCTCCCCGGCCGTGCCGCCCAAGGATGGGACGACGGGCTGACCGCCTCCTTCCTGTCCGGCGATGAGCATGCCCTGGCAGCTGCCTATCGTGAGTTCGCGCCCCTGGTGCATACCCTGGCCCTGCGGTCGCTCGCCGACCGGGCCGCCGCGGACGACGTGACGCAGGAGGTCTTCATCCGGGTGTGGCGCTCGCGGAGCACCTTCAACCCGCAGGTGGCGCGGCTTCCCGCATGGATCGTGGGGATCACGCGGAACGCAATCACCGATGCGCAGCAGTCATCGGCCCGCGAAGCACGCAAGGCGCATGCTGCTGCCGGGGCCGGTTTGGCTGCGGACCCCGGGGCGGGAACCGAGGCCGCGGAAACCCTGGCGGACCGGCTGCTCCTGGACGGCGAACTGGAGAGGCTCGGCGAGCCCCAGGGCTCCATCATGAAGCTTGCCTTCTATGAGGACCTGACGCACGAACAGATCTCGCGGAAACTGGACCTGCCCCTTGGTACCGTCAAGAGCCACATCCGGCGCAGCCTGACGCACCTGAGAAGCAGATTGGAGGTAGACCATGCCGCATCTTGATCCGGAACAGTTGAGCCTCCTGGCACTCTACGACGACTGGGAGGACCCGGCAGGCCGCGAACACCTCCTGGAATGCCCTGGGTGCGCCGCCGACTACGCCGCCCTGCGCCGCACGGTGGAGGCAGTGAAGACGACGCCCGACACCAGCCGCCTGTCCGTTCCCGGGCCCCAGGTCTGGGCGGGAATCCACCGCGAACTCGGCTTGGGGGAGTCCGTCCGGGAGGACCCGCTGGCCGCGGAACCACCCACGGAAGCCGGGGCAACCCCTGCCGCCACGGCGGCACACGGGGACGCGGCGCCGTCCAACGTTGTTCCCATGGCTGCCCGGCCGAAGGGTGCCCGAAGGAAGGGCGCCTGGTGGCAGCGCCCCGGCGCGTGGCTGGCGACAGCGGCCGCTGCTGTCCTGGTGGTTGCGGGCGCCCTCTGGGCCTTGAACCGCCCGCCGCAGCCCCGGGAACTTGCCGAGGCCCAACTGACCCCGCTGGCCCAGCACTCCGCCGCCGGATCAGCCAAGGTGGTGTCCGCCGCCGACGGTTCACGCAGCCTGGAGGTCAGCCTGGACAAGGATGAAGCCAAGGGCTACCAGGAGGTGTGGCTGATCGCCCCGGACCTCTCCAAGCTGGTCAGCCTCGGCGTCATGAACTCCACGTCGGGAACTTTCCAGGTGCCCGCCGGCCTTGACTTGTCGCAGTATCCGGTGGTTGATGTGTCGGACGAGCCCATGGACGGCAATCCGGCCCACTCCACCGTGAGCATCGCCAGGGGCACCCTCACGTCCTGATGCGTGCCCGGACCCACGCGGAGACCCTGCTCCACTGGGCAACAATGGCAGCGGCTGCCAGCGCAGCGCCCGCGTGCAGGTACAGCATCAGGTGGAGTGAGTGCGCGGCCGGAGCAGCGGCCGACGACGACGGCACGTCCGGCGTGCTTCCGGCGCCATGGTCGTGGCCCGGCAAGGGGACGGCGCTGGCGGTTGAGAAAGCTGAGAAGGCAAGGTGCAGCAGTTGCTGGGCGACCGCGGATGCCGCCAGGACAGCCCAGCCCGGCAGCTGCGGGGGCGCCAGCCGTTCAAGGAGCACTGCGCCCAGGCCCAGCAGCACCGCCAGTGCAACGACGATGACGACGGCGGGAGAGGCGCCTCCCCCCGCAACATGCGCGGCCAGTCCCAGGGCGGTGGCCAGGGGACCTGCCAGCGAGGTAAGGGCGCTTCCGCGGGTGCGCGGAACGGCTGACTGCGTGCTCTCCATCCGCCTGCCCTTCCGCTGCTGGACCTCATTGTTCCCTACCCATTCCGGCAGGAGTGAACCAAGGAGGCAGGCAGGGGTGGCCTGCGGCGTGGTCAGCGGGGTGGCTAGCGGCCGAAGTGTGAGGTCGGTGTGCCCTCCGGCAGGCGTTCAAGGATGTCCTCGGCTACCTTGCGCACCTTGATGTTCCGGTGGCTGGATGCCTTGGCCAGGATGGAAAACGCCTCCTGGTATGAGCACCTGTTCTGGGCCATGATCACGCCGCAGGCCACGTTGATGGACGTACGGCTGTCCAGGGCTGAGCGGAGATCGGTGGCCAGCGAACGGGCGGTGTGCAGGTTGATGGCCATCTGCAGGCTCTTGGTTGCCAGGGCGGCGAAGGTGCGCGCTTCCGCGATGGCCTGGAGCGGAAAGGCCTTCGCGTCCTGCGCAAAGAAGGCGAGCGCGGCGCTGGACTGGCCCAGTTCAGCGCTGCCGGGGATCCCGTCGTCGGCCGGAATGTCTGCATCGAGGCGGAACCGCACCGCAAGGGCGCTGCCGAACCCGGCTGACTGCAGTTGGGTGGAATATTGCCGCCACCGGAAGTCGCCGTTCCTCTGGAGGACCGCCACGGGGTGGCCGCCGGACATCACATCGGTCACCGGCCCCTCGGCCATCTCCCGTTCCCAGTCCAGCAGCCGGACCACCTCGCCCGAAGTGCCGGTGATGGCAAGGCTCCGCTTTGGCTGGCGCAGCACCAGGCCGCAGCCAACATCCAGGTTGGCTGTCCTGGCCACATGCCCGGCAGAGGCCGCCACCAGCAGGTCAAGGGAATCGGCCAGGGTCTGTGCTCCGTTGACCAGGTCCAGCAGGAGGGCCGGGTTTGTGGGCGTGCCCTGGTCATGGCTGGCCTTCAACAGGGGTGTGCGGCCCCTTCGGGCGTCCGAAGGGGCAAGAGGGCCGGCGACGGCTGGGGGAGAGTCCTTGGTCTCAAAGGACTCCTCGTCGCCGGCCCCGCCTATTACCCGCGTCCTGTGGACCGGGAAGCCTGGGCCTACGTGTCGTGCGTGCATTGCCAGTCTCACACCCCCTAGTGAGCCAAGTACCGAGAACCAGAACAGGTCTTGTCTCTGGTAAAGAAACCTAATTGCCCTCCGGGCCCGCGTGAATGCGTAACTGGTACCTGTCTTTTCGGTTAGGTAGTACTTGGAGGCCCGGGGCCGCGAGGCTGTTCGGGGTCCCGCCGCAGGTCAGTCCGCCTTCCGCTCCCGTCGCCGGCGGAATCCCCAAACAGGAATGGATTGATACAACCCTTGACGCATGAAGCGGAAGCCTCAACAATGTCTTCTATAACGTTGTAAAAACCAAGCCGAGGATACCTTCGTGACCCAGCCAGAACCCGCTGCAGCCAAAATCACCCTTGACCCCTCCTTCACCGTGGGCCCCGTCCGCCGTCGTACTTTCGGTGCCTTCGTGGAACACCTTGGCCGGTGTGTGTACACCGGCATCTTCGAGCCGGACCACCCGGACGCCGACGAGGACGGCTTCCGCAGGGACGTCCTGGCGCTGACCCGGGAACTGGGAGTCTCCACCGTCCGCTACCCGGGCGGAAACTTCGTCTCCGGCTACCGCTGGGAGGACGGCGTGGGCCCGGTGGACCGGCGCCCCGTGCGGCTGGACCTCGCCTGGCACTCCACCGACCCCAACACCGTGGGGGTGGACGAGTTCGCCAAATGGTCCGTCAAGGCCGGCGTGGAACCCATGATGGCGGTGAACCTGGGCACGCGCGGCACGCAGGAGGCGCTGGACCTCCTGGAATACTGCAACATCGACGGCGGTACCGAGCTTTCCGAACAGCGCCGGGCCAACGGGGCCGCCGATGGCTACGGCATCAAGATGTGGTGCCTGGGCAATGAGATGGACGGTCCCTGGCAGATCGGCCACAAGAACGCCCTGGAGTACGGCAGGCTCGCTGCCGACACCGCCCGCGGAATGCGCATGATGGAGCCGGATCTGGAGCTGGTGGCGTGCGGCAGTTCCGGGCCCACCATGCCCACGTTCGGTGAGTGGGAGCGTGTGGTGCTGTCCGAAACCTACGAACTGGTGGACCTGATCTCCGCCCACCAGTACTTTGAGGACTTTGGCGACCTGCAGGAACACCTCGCCGCCGGACACAAGATGGACGCTTTCATCCGCGACCTCGTGAGCCACATTGACCATGTGAAGTCGGTGAAGAAGTCCACCAAGCAGGTGAACATCTCGTTCGATGAGTGGAACGTCTGGCACATGAGCCGCGATGAATCCAAGGTGCCCACCGGCAAGGACTGGCCCGTGGCCCCCGTGCTGCTTGAGGACACCTACACGGTTGCCGACGCCGTGGTAGTTGGGGACTTGCTGGTCACGCTGCTCCGGAACACGGACCGCGTCCACTCGGCAAGCCTGGCACAGCTGGTGAACGTCATCGCGCCCATCATGACCGAGCCGGGCGGCCGGTCCTGGAAGCAGACCACCTTCCACCCCTTCGCCCTGACCTCCCGCCACGCCTCCGGTACCGTACTGCAGCTCGCCGTCGAATCGCCGCTGGTCAGCAGCGGCAAGACCGCCGACATCGCGGCCCTGTCCGCCGTCGCCACCTATGACGCGGACAAGGGCGAGGCCGTGGTGTTCGCGGTCAACCGCTCGGCAGGCCAGGCACTGAACCTGGATGCCGCCGTGGCCTCGCTGGGCAACGTGCGAGTGGTGGAAGCCGTGACCTACGCCAACAAGGACCCCTACTGGCAGGCCAGCGCCGACGATTCAACGTCGGTCCTGCCGTCCGAAAACGGAACGGTGAAGGTGGACGGCGGCTGGCTCACCGCCGAGCTTCCGGCCGTGTCCTGGTCCATGATCCGGCTGGCTGTCAGCGCCTGACCCCCGGGTGGGAAGGCGGGGGCGTCCTTATGACGACGGCGGGCCGCAGGTGGGAGGATGGACGGCATGGAACTGCACATCACGGGGGATCCCGCCGCGGACAAGTTGTTGAGTGAGGACGCCTTCGCCCTGCTGACCGGCATGCTGCTGGACCAGCAGGTCACCATGGAATCAGCCTTCGCGGGGCCGGAGAAGATCCGGGCCCGGCTCGGGTCGCTGGAACCCGCGGCCATTGCCGCGCACGATCCCGCCGCGTTCGTGGAGGTATTCAAGGAACGCCCGGCGGTCCACCGCTTCCCCGGCTCCATGGCCGCGCGGGTGCAGGCGCTCGCCGAAGCAGTGCACAGCGAGTGGGACGGCGATGCCGCAGCCATCTGGACCAAGGGGTCCCCCGACGGTGCCGAGGTGCTGCGCAGGCTCAAGGCCCTGCCCGGATTCGGGGAGCAGAAGGCCAAGATTTTCCTGGCCCTGTTGGGCAAGCAGCGCGGCCTTGAGGCGCCGGGGTGGCGGGAAGCTGCCGGTCACTACGGCGAGGACGGCTCCTACCTTTCGGTGGCGGACATCGTGGACCCGGAGTCCCTGGCCAAGGTCCGCGCCAGCAAGCAGGCCGCCAAAGCCGCGGCGAAGGCAGGGAAAGAGCGTTAATGGCAGTCACCATGAACGACGTTGCGCGGGCGGCAGGGGTTTCCCTCAAGACGGTTTCCAACGTCCTGAACGACTACGAATTCATCCGGCCCGCCACCAAGCAACGCGTGCAGGATGCCATCGCGGAGCTGGGCTACGAAGCCAATCTCACCGCCCGCAGCCTGCGGTCCGGCAAGACGTCCATGCTGGGCCTGGTCCTGTCCGACCTCTCCGCCCCCTACTACGCCGAGCTGGCGTCCAAGCTGATGAAGGCTGCCGCCCGCCACGGCTACCGGGTGATGGTGGAGCAGTCCGACGCCGAAGCCTCCGTTGAACTTGGCGCCCTCCAGGGGACCTTCCGCCAGCTCACCGACGGGTTGCTGTTCACTCCACTGGTGGTGGACGCGGATGCCATTGCCGCGCGGGCGGGCAACAAGCCCATGGTGATGCTCGGCGAGCACATCCTGGATCCCCGCTTCGACCTGGTGACCATGAAAAACGAGGAAGCCGCGGCCGCGCTGACCAGGCACCTGCTGGCCGGCGGCCGCCGTCGTATTGCCGTGGTTGGTGCCAACACGGGGGAGTCTGCCGGGACGGCCGGCCTGCGCCTGAACGGCTACCGGAAGGCGTTGGAGGAGGCAGGCGTTCCCTTCGACCCCGCGCTGATCGCCCCTGCTGAGTGGCGGCGCGATACCGGTGCCGCGGCGGTGGCCGGCCTGCTGGAGTCCGGCGTGCAGTTCGACGCCGTCTTCGGACTTAACGACGTGCTGGCACTCGGCGCCATGCACCAGCTGCTGATTCGCGGCGTGAAGGTGCCGCAGGACGTAGCGGTGGCCGGTTTTGACGACATTGACGAGGCGCGGTTCGCCTCCCCGTCCCTGACCACCGTCTCGCCGGGCATGGACGAAATCGCCGAGCGCTCCATCGGCCTGCTGCTGGACCGGATCGCAGGCCGCGAGACATCGGAACAGGGCGTGCACGTGGAGGCCGGATTCGAGTTGAAGGTCCGCGAGTCCGCGCCCTGACTGCCCCCGCACCTGGCCCACACCTCCCGCCAGGGGTTTCGCGTGTGCCGCTGGCGGGTACCTTTCCGTAAACCCGCTCAACGAGGAAAGGTGTGCACATGATTGCCCTCCTGGTCATCGACATGCAGAACGCATTCTTCGAAACACCCGAATTGGCAGCCCAGCAGGAGCGGGTGGTCAGGGAGTGCAACCGGCTGATTGAAGGGTTCAAGGCAGCCGGATACAACGCGCTCCTGGTGGGCACCGAACACGAACGGGACAAGTCCACCTGGACCCTGAGCATGCTTGACGACGACCAAGGGTTTATCTTCCGCGGCACCGAGCAGGCCCAGTCGGTGCCGGGGCTCCTGAAGGAGGACCTGCCCCAATTGAACAAGACAAGGGACAGCGGGTTCGTGGGCACCAACCTGCTGGCGCGGCTGCGGAACTGGGGCGCCGAGGAAGTGGTGCTCGCCGGCGTCTCCACGCACAACTGCATCGCCCAGACCGCCGCGGACGCGTTCGCCCACAACATCCGGGTCACTTACGCCAAGGACGCCATGGCCTCCGAAGCCGACCAGGACGCCGCCGACATGCTCCGCATCCTTTCCACCACCTACCGCCAGCCCATCCAGTCAAGCGATGAGATCCTCGGCCGGCTCAGCGACGCCAAGTAGGCGGACCCACAGCCTTTACTGATACTCCTGAAACCTGGCGGAAACGTGCCGGGCTTACGCTGGCAGCACGCCCCAGGCCGTCGAAGGGAACCCCATGCATCTGATGCCGCGTGAGCAGGAAAAGCTCCTCATCGTGGTGGCCGCCGACCTCGCCCGCCGGCGTCAGTCCCGCGGCCTCAAGCTCAACTACCCCGAGGCTGTGGCCATCATCAGCTATGAGCTGATCGAAGGCGCCCGCGACGGCCGCAGCGTGGCGGAGCTCATGAGCTACGGCACCACGCTGCTCACCCGCGACGACGTGATGGAAGGCGTGCCGGAGATGATCCACGACGTCCAGATCGAAGCCACGTTCCCCGACGGCACCAAGCTGGTCACCGTCCACAACCCCATCCGTTAGGAGCGCGGCAATGATTCCAGGCGAGTACGTCCTCCGGCCGGAGCCCATCACAGCGAATGCGGGAAGGGAGGCCATCGAGGTTGCCGTGACGAACACCGGAGACCGGCCCGTGCAGGTGGGTTCCCACTACCATTTTGCCGAGGCCAACGCGGCCCTAAACTTTGACCGTGAAGCTGCCCACGGCCGGCGCCTGGACATCCCGGCGGGGACGGCTGCCCGGTTCGAGCCGGGGGACTCACGGACCGTTCGGCTCATTGAGCTGGCAGGCTCCCGCGAGGTCTACGGCCTCAGCAACGGAGTCAACGGAAAGCTCGACGGCGGCGCCCGCCCCGGCGGGACTGTCACGGAAGGGGACGGCAAGTGAGCTTCGAGATCCCGCGCCGGCAATACGCCGACCTTTATGGACCGACCACCGGGGACAAAATACGCCTGGCCGACACCGAGCTCTTCCTCGAGATCGAAAAGGACCTCACCGTCTACGGCGAGGAAGTGGTGTTCGGTGGCGGGAAGGTGATCCGTGACGGCATGGGCCAGAACGGGCAGGCCATCCGGGATGAGGACATTCCGGACACCGTGATCACCAACGCCGTCATCCTGGACTACACCGGCATCTACAAGGCGGACATCGCCCTGAAGGACGGGCACGTCTTCCGGATCGGCAAGGCCGGAAACCCGCAGATCACCGACGGCGTGGACATCGTGATCGGCGCCAGCACCGAGATCATCGCCGGGGAACGGAAAATCCTCACCGCCGGCGGCATCGACACCCACATCCACTTCATTTCCCCGGACCAGATCCCCACGGCCCTGGCCAGCGGGGTCACCACCATGATCGGCGGCGGCACCGGCCCCGCTGAAGGCACCAAAGCCACCACCGTGACCCCGGGAAAGTGGCACATCCAGCGGATGCTGCAGGCCGCCGAGGCATTCCCCATGAACATCGGCCTGTTCGGCAAAGGCCACGCGTCCGCCGTCGAACCCTTGACCGAGCAGATCCGCGCCGGCGCCATCGGGCTGAAGGTCCACGAGGACTGGGGCGCCACCACCTCCTCGATCGATACTTCGCTCAAGGTGGCTGACGAGTACGACATCCAGGTTGCCATCCACACCGACACCCTCAACGAGTGCGGCTTCGTGGAGGACACCATCCGCGCCATCGACGGCCGCGTCATCCACACCTTCCATACCGAAGGCGCGGGCGGTGGACACGCCCCGGACATCATCAAGATCGCGGGCATGCCCAACGTGCTGCCCGCGTCCACCAACCCCACGCTCCCGTACACGCGCAACACCATCGAAGAGCACCTGGACATGCTGATGGTGTGCCACCATCTCAATCCGGACATCCCCGAGGACGTGGCCTTCGCCGATTCCCGCATCCGCGCCGAAACCATCGCCGCCGAGGACGTCCTGCAGGACCTGGGCATCTTCTCCATCACCTCCTCCGACTCGCAAGCCATGGGCCGGGTGGGCGAGGTCATCACCCGCACCTGGCAGGTGGCGGACAAGATGAAGAAGCAGCGCGGGGTTTTGGAAGACAACGACGGCGGCACGCACGGCAGCGCGGACGGCGACAACTTCCGGCTCAAGCGCTACGTGGCCAAGTACACCATCAACCCTGCCCTGGCACAGGGCATCGCGGACTCTGTCGGCTCCGTGGAAGTGGGCAAATTCGCCGACCTGGTGCTCTGGGACCCGGCCTTCTTCGGCGTCAAACCGGAAGTGGTGCTCAAGGGCGGCCAGATCGCCTACGCCCTGATGGGCGACTCCAACGGGTCCATACCCACGCCGCAGCCACGGACCATGCGGCCCATGTTCGCCACCTTCGGCAAGGCCGTGCACCGGTCGTCCATCACCTTCCTGTCCAAGGCAGCGATCGACTCCGGTGTCCCCGAAGAGCTGGGGCTTCAAAAGGTCATCCGGGCCGTCTCCGGCATCCGGCAACTCACCAAGGCCGACCTCAAGTACAACGACGCCACCCCGGACATCCAGGTGGACCCGGAAACCTACCAAGTGACCGTCGACGGCGAGGACGTCACCTGCGAGCCGTCCGACGTCCTGCCCATGGCGCAGCGGTACTTCCTCTTCTAATCACACCCAGAAAGCAACCACGTGATCATCGAACGAGTCCTCGGCAACCTCCACGACCTGCCGGACACCGACCTCGCGGCCTATGCCGGGCTGCACCGCGAGAAGGTTGTCCTGCCCAGCGCTTCCCTGGTCAAACGCATTCAACGGGCGACGACGGACCACGGCAAGGAGATCGGCATCCGGCTCCCCGCAGGCTCCGGCGACCTCCGCGACGGCGACATCCTCCACGTCGCCGATACCAACATGATCGTCGTCTCCGTCCTGCCCACCGACGTCCTGGTCATCGCACCCAGGACCATCACCGAAATGGGCATCACCGCACACTCCCTCGGCAACCGGCACCTCCAGGCACAGTTCTTCGATGCGTCCTCGGAATATGAAGCCGAAGTCATGGTGTGCGCCTACGACCACACCGTCGAGGACTACCTCCGCCACCAATCCGTGCCCTACACCCGCCAGCAACGCGTCCTCCCTGTGCCTTTCCGCCATGCTGAACACAGTCACTAATAGGCCCGTCGCCACGCTGGGCGCTCCTCGAGGTGTCCGGGTTGGCTGCGCCGCCCCGGGATGGGGGCCGTGCCCGCTTCGCGGTGCCCGCCACGCCGCGGCCCCCATCCCCGGGCGTCGCTTGGGTTCGTCGCCTTGGGTGCGCTTTTCGTGAGCGGGTATCAGTTGGCTTTGCAGCAGTTGGTTGACTCTGCGCTTCCTACTGGGGCTTTTGCCCACTCTTTGGGGTTTGAGACCTACGTTGACGCCGGTGTGGTTGCTGATGAGGCTGGTTTTGGAGTGTGGTTGTCCGCGTTCATCTCTCAGTCGCTGACCTATTCGGATGGGCTTGCTATTCGACTTTTTTATGAGGGCGGTGAGCTGGGGGAGCTCGATTCTCTTTTGTCTGCTTCCCTTTTGCCCCGGCAGGTTCGGGAGGCCTCCCTCAAGATGGGCTCGCGGCTGCTCGAGATTGGGGCTGAGGTGTTTCCTTCGCCCGCGCTGGGGCTGTACCGGGACCTGGTAGCCACCGGCCGGGCCTCCGGGCACCAGCCGCTGGCGTTCGCCGTCGTCGCCCGCTCCCTCGGGGTGCCGCTGCAGGAAGCACTTGCCGCCTACCTCTTCGCCACCGTCACGTCCCTCACGCAGAACGCCGTCCGCGCCATCCCGCTCGGCCAGAACGCCGGGCAGCGGGTGCTGCGGAAAGCGCACGACGACGTCGCTGCCGCCCTCGACGCGATCGCGGACCTCACGCCGGACGACCTCGGCGCCGTCAGCCCCGGACTGGAAATTTCACAAATGCGGCACGAACGCCAACGTGCCCGGATGTTCATGAGCTAACCGTGCTTACCGCTTCACAGGAGGAACACCATGACTGAACCCATCATGATCGGCATCGGCGGGCCGGTCGGCGCCGGTAAAACCCAGCTCGTGGAACGGCTCACCCGGCACATGAGCGGCGACATCTCCATGGCCGCCATCACCAACGACATCTACACCATCGAGGACGCCAAAATCCTCGCCGCCAACGGCATCCTGCCCGTGGACCGGATCATCGGCGTCGAAACCGGCGGCTGCCCGCACACCGCGATCCGCGAAGACACCTCCATGAACACGGCCGCCATCGAGGAACTCAAAGCCCGGCACCCCGACCTGCAGGTCATCTTCGTCGAATCCGGCGGCGACAACCTCTCCGCCACCTTCAGCCCCGAATTGGTCGACTTCTCCATCTACATCATCGACGTGGCCCAGGGCGAAAAGATCCCCCGGAAAGCCGGCCAAGGCATGATCAAATCCGACCTCTTCATCATCAACAAAACCGACCTGGCTCCGCACGTCGGCGCCGATCTCGCCGTCATGGAACGGGACTCAAAGGAATTCCGCGGCAACAAACCCTTCTGTTTCACCAACCTCAAAACCGACGAAGGGCTGGACAAAGTCATCGAATGGATAAGGCGCGACGTCCTGATGCTCGACCTGGCATGAGTACGACGGCGGCAGCAAGTTCCGCACGTCCGTCACCGGGGCCTGCGCCCGCGGGTGGAAGGGGCCGTGCCCGCTCCGCGGTGCCCGCCACGCCGCGGCCCCTTCCACCCGCGTCCGCTGATCGGCCCCCGATGGGCGAGCTTGAGTTTGTGGTCGCCTTGCGTGGTCAGCGCTCGGTTGCTTCGCATCAGTACCACCGGGGTGCTCTTCGAGTTATGCGGCCTCACTATCTCGATGACTCGGGGCAGGTTTGTTATGTCGTTGTGAATCCTGGCGGGGCTTATCTTGGGGTGGATCTGTTCCTGCTGGATATTGAAGTCCAGGATGGGGCTGACCTGCTGCTGACCACGCAGTCCGCCACGAAGGTTTATCGGACTCCTGGGTCGTTTGCCGAGCAGCGGATGGCCGTGCGTTTGGGGGAGGGGGCCCGGCTGGAGTTGATGCCGGACCAGCTCATTGCCTATCGGGAGGCCAGCTACCGGCAGCGGACCTCCGTGACCCTGCAGCCGACGTCGTCGCTGGTCATGGCCGAAGTGGTGACGCCCGGCTGGTCCCCGGACGGGGCCGCATTCCGGTACGAGGAAGTCCGGCTGCGGAACGAGATCCGCGTCGAAACTGAAGCCGGCACCGAACTGCTGGCGCTGGACAACCTGCTAATCCGGCCGCCGCTGACCGATGTCACCGGGCTTGGATTCATGGAGGGTTTCAGCCATCTGGGGTCGCTGGTGGTGGTGGATCCGCGGGTGGACCAAGGGCTGGCGGATGAACTGCATCTGCTGACTGCTGAACACCAGGCCCTGACTGGCCTCTCGTTGACCCGCACGGTTGGGGGAACCACCGGGCTGGTGCTGCGCAGCCTGTCCAACAGCACCGACGACCTGAACCGCCTTCTTCGATCCTGCACGGACCTGCTGCGCCGACGCTGGTTTGGGCAGGAACCGTTGGACCTGAGGAAGCACTGATGACCAGCATCGCGGCGCTTTACCGGGACCGGGACGCCCTGCCACTGCGGACGCGCCTGGTCTTCACTTTCGGTGCGGTGACCGCGCTGCATGCTGCCGCCGTCGTACTTTTGCTTGCCGGTACCCTCAACGGGGGCGGCCAGGTGCTGACCCTGGGCCTGGTCGCTACCGCCTACCTGGCCGGGGTCAAGCACAGCTACGACTGTGACCACCTCGCCGCGATCGACAACTCGACGCGGAAGTTCGTGGCGCAGAAGCAGGACCCGGTCAGCGTGGGCTTCGCCTTCAGCCTGGGGCACAGTTCGGTGGTGACCCTGGCTGGGGCGTTGGTGATCGCGGGTGCCTCGATGGTTGGCGGGCTGATGGAGGACGGCACTGCCGGGAACCTCGCACTCGGGCTGGTCGGCAGCGGGATGTCCGGGCTGTTCCTGCTGGCCATGGGCCTATTCAACGGCTCCGCGTTCGCCCAGTCCGCCCGGGCCTACCGCCGTGTGCGGAACGGCGCCGCCGTCGATCCCCGGGACCTGGAACCGCAGGGGCTGGTGGCGCGGCTCCTCGCCCGGCCGCTGGCCAGGGTGCGGCGACCGCGGAACATCTACGTGATCGGCTTCCTCTTCGGCCTGGGCTTTGACACCGCCACCACCATCGGACTGCTGATGATGACGACGGCGGCCTCGCTGGCAGGGGTGCCGCCCTTTACCCTGCTCGCGCTGCCGTTGGCCTTCGCAGCCGCGATGACGCTGTGTGATTCCCTGAACGGTCTGGCCATGATGCGGATGTACCGCTCGGCACTTGATGATCCGCAGCGGAAGTTGGGCTTCAACGCGCTTGTCACGGGGATTTCCGCGGTCTCGGCATTGTTCATTGCCGTGATCACCTTGGGTGGATTCGTCCACGCCGCATTCGGCCTGCATGATCCGGTGACGGCATGGCTTGGATCGGTCGAGCTCGGCGACGCCGGCCTGCTGCTGGTGGCGCTGCTGCTGGCCGTGTGGGGAGGAGCTGCGCTGGCATCGAGGCAGCCCCGGAACACCTCGCGACAGCGGAACTGACAGGGCGCGGAGCCGGCATCCACTGCCGGCGCCGCGCCCTGTGGGGGCCTGGCTCCTAGCCGAAATCGGCGACGTAGCTGGGAACGCCAACGGCATCGGTCGAGACAGGCGCCCCCGTGTCGTTGACAACGTGGTCCAGGGTGCCCGCTCCAAGATTGACGGTCAGCAGGCTGTGCAGCTTCACGCCGGGAGCAACCGGGACCTCGAAGCCGCGGGTGGCGTGGATGGTGGGGTCCACGTTGTTGTACACGTAGCTGCCGCCGCCCCACAGTTCGTGGGTCTTCACGGAGTCGGCGACCTTGTAACCCGCCCAGCCCAGGATCCCGTCGTGCTGCCATGCTGCCTGGTTGGGCGCGTCGTAGGGCAGTTCGTTTTGGAAGAAGACGGTCTTGCCGTTCTCCCCGTTCCAAATGACGTTGTACTCCTGGTAATGCTCCACAAAGAGGCCCGTGGCGGTGACGTTGTTGCCGTTGACAATCACGCCGTTCCGGCCCGTATTGGTTGTCCAGCCCACCCCGTTGCCGTGGTCGGCGCGCCACGCCCAGATGTGGTCCAG
The DNA here is from genome assembly GCF_030323865.1 of Pseudarthrobacter defluvii. NCBI lineage: Bacteria > Bacillati > Actinomycetota > Actinomycetes > Micrococcales > Micrococcaceae > Pseudarthrobacter > Pseudarthrobacter defluvii. The sequence continues at coordinate 287,726 of NZ_CP066362.1, forward strand.
GAGCACGTTGTCGCTGTTGACCTCCAGGCTCACCGAGGCCTTGCCCACGTGCGGGCCACCGATGCGGAAGAACACGTCATGGAGTGTGGTGGGGTTTGCGGGATCGCTGTGGACGGCAGCGTTGGCCGGTCCACTGCCTTCGCCCGGAATTGCTTTGCCGAGGCGCATCAGGGCAGGGGAATTCACCTTGCCGGCATCCACCGTGACTGCGGCGATATCAACCCCGGGCACATCGGCCACGCTAAGCGGGACGGACCCGTTGACGGCGGTCAGTGTTGCCATGCCGAGCCCAAGCACCACGGTGTTGGCCCGCTTGACCTCGATGCTGCGGTCAACGTCGTAGACACCCGGGGTCAGCAGGAGGTTCTTTCCACGGGCCAGTTGCGAATTAATGGCCTGCACCGAATCGCCGGGCTTTGCGATGTAGAAGTCGTCCAAGGGGATGCTGCGGCCTGCTGTAGGACCGTTCTCCCACGTGGTCGCCGCGGAGTTCTGGCGGACGGCCGGAACAAAGACACTGTACTGCCCGCCCGCATCCAGCGTCAGGTACGGCTTTTCGCGGCTGATGGGGGTGTTGGCCAGCGTGGTGTACGGCGGGTTAGGGAAGGAATCGCCGGGTGCGCCGTTTACGCCGGAGAACACTTGGTTCCAGACTCCGTTGGACCAGCTTCCAATGCTGCTGTCGCGCACCAGGTACTGCTGTTGGGAGCCGTTGATGATGGCCCCCGTCTTCGAATCCGCGATGAAACCGCCACTGGCGTACTGCGGGCCGGCCGTGCAGTAGTCCATGAGGGAGAGGTTGCCGCCGGTGATGTTGACCCGCCGCATGGGGGAGGCCTGTGACGCCGCCCAGAAATTCGCCGAGCTGCGGCAGCCTTCCAGGCCCGTGACATTGATGGTGAGGTTGGACAGGGACCGCCAGAAGTTGTTCAGCGCGATGCAGTTCTCCGCGGTGAGGCAGCGGTTGTAGACGTCCACGTGCCCGTTGATGGTGACATCCGTGGGTGAAGCGCCCAGACCCGCCACCTCAGTGGAGTAGCCCACCTGGACGATCAGCGGCTCCTCCGGTGTGCCATAGGTGCCGGGCTTGAACAGCAGGGAGTACCGCTTGGTCCCCATTTCGTCGTCCACCTGCTGGGCGGCAATGGAATCCACCGTGGCCTGGATCTGCGCCACCGGCATGCCGGGGTCGAAGACGTAGACATTGGACCCGAACGGGTTCTGCGCGGGTTGGGGTGGAGCTTGCGGGGAGGCGGGAGCCTGCTGCGCGGGCGCTGCAGACGGCGCTGGCGGCGACGCTTGGGCCGGAGCGGTCCCGCCTGCGGCGAATAGCCCAATGAGAAGGGCGGCACCCGCGGCGACGAGACCGCCGCCGTGCCGACGGCCTGCCGGGGAGAGACGGGATGGATCAGGGCAAGGGGCTAGCGGCATTGCTGGTCCTGTCATTCGGTGTGCTGGACGACCCCCGTGAGCTGCAGTTGGCAACTTGGGTCAGTGGTGGGAGCGCTCCCACGGGGGAAGAGTAGCATCGCCCTCCTGCCCCAGCAAGGGTTGACGGAAGCGCTCCCATGCCGCCAGTGTCGTAATGTCTGTTGAGTGAACCCAAAGACCACTCCAGCCGCGCCGGTCGGGGAGGGGCGGCCGCTCCCGACGCTCGAGGACCTGGCCAGGGCCGCTGGAGTTTCCCGGTCCACTGCCTCCCGGGCCATCAACGGTGGGTCCAGGGTAAGCCCGGCGGCCCAGGCCGCCGTCGACGCTGCGATCGCGGAATTGGGGTACATACCCAACCGTGCGGCACGAAGCCTGGTCACCCGGCGGGCCGGATCGGTGGCGCTGGTCATCCCGGAACCGGATGCCAGGGTGATGATGGATCCCTACTTTGCCGCCGTGGTCACCGGCGTCAACCAATCCCTCCGTGATACCGACATACAGCTGGTGCTGTTGATGTCGCGGGCAGGGGACGATTCTTCACGGACACTTCGCTACCTGCGCGGAGGCCATGTGGACGGCGCCATCGTGGTGTCCCACCACCGCGCAGACGGCTGGGTGGAAACCCTGGGTTCCACCGGGCTGCCTACCGTCTTCATCGGCAGGCCGTGGGACAGGAAGTCGGAACTTCCGTTTGTGGATCTGGACAACTTCGAGGGCGGGCGGCTGGCGGCGCTGCACCTTGCCGCCATCGGCCGTACCCAGCTCGGAACTGTTGCCGGCCCCAGGGACATGACGGCCGCCGTCGACCGCCTGGACGGTTGGCTGCAGGGACTCAAGGAAGCAGGACTGAAGCCGGGACCGATTGTCCACGGGGATTTCACGACGGCGGGCGGCGCCGAGGCAGCACGCAAACTTTTCGGCCAGGCACCTGCGCTGGACGGCGTCTTCGCCGCGTCGGACCTCATGGCGCTGGGCGTGGTCGAGGCCGTCCGCAGTGCGGGCAAGGGCGTGCCGGAGGACGTGGCCGTTGTGGGCTTCGACAATCACTCCATCCAGGCGCCGAACGGCATGGACCTCACTACGGTGGCCCATCCAATGGTGGAGATAGCCAAAAATGCAGGACAGCTCTTGATCCGCGCCATTGAGAACACCGGGGAGCAGCTGGAGCCGGTCATCTATCCGGCGGAACTCGTGGTCCGCGGAAGCAGTGTTATGTAGGGCCTAGGCGGCCAGCCCGCCCTTCGCCTTCCGGTGCTGCTGGTGCCTTGCCCGAGCCACGCGTGTGTGGGCGCCGGTAAGCACCTCGCTGCCGTCCGGCACTGCGCTGTCGGAATCTAGGTGGACCCCGTGCTCGATGAGCACGCTGGAGCCGATCCTCGAGTGGCTGCCAATATGCACGCGGTTGCCGATGACCGTACCCCGGCCGATCCGCACGCCGTCGCCGATCACGGTCCGGTCGCCGATGGTGGCATCGCGGTCGATCCAGCTGCCGTGTCCAATCCGGCAGCCTGAGCCCACCTGGGCACCGTGTTCAATGTAGGTCATGGGGCCGATGCGGGCGCTGTCCGCCACCCGGGCGCCCGGGGCGATCAACCCGCCGCCGTTGTCATGGCGGGCATACCGGGTGACCTTCCCGGTATCGTCCTCGACTGACACAAACTTTGCGGTCATACCATCCCTCGTTAACGCTGCGGCTATTTACCGCTCAGTAAGTTAACGGGTGGGAGGGCGCTGGGATTCCCAAAAGGGCAGGTGGGAAGGGGTTAGGCCACCAGATTGGCGGCAGTGGATCTGCAGGCGGCAAGAATTATGCTTCGCGGGTCCACGCCGCACAAAAACCTGCCGTCCGGCTGCCCGCTACTCCTAGACTTGGACGATGATCACAGTCACCGGAAGTGTGGAAACCAACCTGTCCGCGGAGAAGGCCTTTGCCTTCATGAGTGAGTTCGAGAACACCAGCAAGTGGGACCCCAACACCCCTGTCATGGACAAGCTCACCCCCGGGCCAGTGGCTGTGGGGCACAAGTACCATGCCGAATCCGAGTTCAGGGGAAAGCGCCAGACCCTGGTTTACGAGGTCATTGAGCTGACGGAAAACCACATCAAGCTGCGCGGCGAGAATAAGACCGTCACGGCCTTCGACTCGGTGGACGTCGGCCCCAGCGGCACCGGCTCCGTGGTGACGTACACGGCCGAGTTCAGCATCAACGGCCCGGCCAAGATCATCCAGCCGCTCCTGAGGCCTGCCTTCAATTCCCTGCGGGACCCCGCGCTCAACGGGATCCGGGACACCCTCAACGCTATGGCAGCGGAGTGACCGTTTCGAAAAATTTCCTGATCTCCCGCCGGGGGTCGGCTTCCAGGCGGGGCTCGGCGTCGAGCACCATGGTGCTGCGCTCCTGCCCGTACTCCGGCCACTCACGTTCGGCCATCTCCGGCGCGCCGTGGCGCGCGAAGGCAGCCCAGGCGCCGCTCATGGCGTCGCTGAGGGACTGCGGCGCCTTACGGCGGGTAAGGAAGGCGGCTTCGGGGATGTCCAGGTGCCGGAAGACGAAGGGGACGTCCAGGGCGTGGCAGGCGCCGAGTTTCCCGCCCATGGCGGGACTCCGCCACGTGAACAGGTAGGCGAAGTTCTTCCCGGTATTGGCGGAGGTCGCGGCGGCGGCCGAGTGGGCGACACCCAGCAGCCTCGCGTCAAGCAGCCGGTTGCTGGGCTGGCGGTACATGGAATCCCCGATGGCGGCCTCGAGCAGTTCCTTTCCGGACGGCTCCCGGTTGAGCACCTCTGCAAGCGCACAGGCGTAGCCGGGTGCTTCGATGGCGGGGATCCCTTCCCCTGCGAGCACTGCGGCCGCGCGCTCGGGGTAGGCCGGGTCACCGGCGGAAGGCGGACGCATCTCCACCGCGAAGGAGCCCTCGTTGAGGTTGGTCCCGATCAGCAGGTCTACCTCGGCGTTGACCCCGCTGCGCACGCTTTCAAGTGGCGGGGCCGGCAGCGACGGTGTGCCCACAGTGGGCTGGAACGGCAGCGGAACGGCATAGGACTCCGCGGCAATGCGCCGTTCCAGGGCGGCCTGGGCCTCGAGAAGCCGCTCCACCGGGAGGCTCAGCAACTCCATGGCTGAGCCGCGGTCCAGGCCGCAGAGTTCAAGGAATGCGGCACTGATGTGCGCCGATTCCTCCGGCTGCCGGTACCGTTCCGCAGTCCCGCTTTGCATGATGGCCCGGCGGAACAGTCCTTCGGACGCCGGCATGCCCAGCAAGGTGCCGATCGCTGCAGCGCCTGCGGACTCGCCGAAGATGGTGACGTTGTCAGGGTTGCCCCCGAAGGCGCTGATGTTGCGGCGGATCCAGCGCAGGGCCTCCAGTTGGTCCAGCAGGGCCAGGTTGGAGGAGTCCTCGTAGCCGGGACCCAGCAGCTCCGCCAGGTGCAGGAAGCCCAGGGCACCCAGGCGGTAGTTGATGGACACCAGCACCGCGCCCGACGCAGCGGCGAGCCTGCCGCCGTCGTACATCCCGTCACTGTTGGCGCCCGAAAGGTACGCGCCGCCATGGATCCAAACCATCACCGGCCTGGCCGGACCGTCAGTCCCCGGCGTCCAGATGTTCAGGTTGAGGCACCCGTCCTCGCTCCAGCTGCGCGGCGTGGCGCCCGGGGGCGCAGGCAGTTCAGGGTTCTGGGGCGCGGCGGGGCCAGGAACGGTGCGGTCCAGCACTTCCTTCCACGGCACCACCGGGACCGGCGGCCGGAAGCGGTTGGCGCCCGACGGCGGCGCTGCGTACGGGATGCCCAGGAACCGCTGCACGGTGGTCCCGTCAGTCTCCAGGCGGCTGCCGCGGACGGATCCGCTCGGGGTGGAAAGACGCGTCATGGATGCCAGATTACGGCCTCACCACGGGTAGGCTGTCATCACCGTTCGGCAGTGGGCGCCCACATCGTGTGGCTTTTAACTACTGTCCCGGAGGTATGCCCCGTGCTCAAGGCCGGCGTCCCTGAAGGCGAGGACTTCGCAGACGTTGCCCTGCATCTTCAGGAGTCGTTCCTGCAGAACCCTGAGGTTGAGGCATTCCTTCGGGACCTGGCCGAGTACGCCGCGTCCAGGCTGGCTCCGCTGAACCATGAATGCTGCTGTGAAATTACGGTGCTGCGGCCCAAGAAACCCGCAGCAACTGCCGGAAGCAGGGCCGATGGAGCGCTGCTGAGCCCGTTGGAGTCCGACCATGGTGACGGCCCGGGCCTGCTGGCGATGCGGACCGGCAGTACCGTTCTGGTGGCGGACCTGCGGCGGGAGCAGCGTTGGCCGGAGTACGTCCGGGCAGTGCGGAGGCACGGTTTCCTTTCGGTGCTAAGTATCCCCGCAGCGCTGGAAGGGGATGCCCGGGGCATGATGACGTTCTACTGCACAGCGCCTGTTGACATAACGGACGAAATCCACGTTGCCGAGACCTTTGTGCGGCAGGCGTCCAAGGGGCTCACACTCGCCCTGCGTATGCTGAAGCTGGAGGAAACCAGGGACGGCATGAGCGCCGCCATGCAGACCCGCACGGTCATCGACCTGGCCACGGGCGCCATCATGGCGCAGAACAGGTGCAGCCAGGCCGCTGCCTTCAAGCTGCTGAAGGATGCATCCAACACCCGGAACATGAAGCTCCGCGAGGTTGCGGCCGCTGTGGTCGCGTCGGTGGCCGGGGTGGCGGACACCTTCACCTACTTCGACGAGTAGGGGTCTTTCCGATCCGGGTCATGCCGCTCCGGGTCCCTCCGGTCCGGCTGAGGAAGGGAAAGCGGGGAGATGCTCAAGGGAGCCCGCAGCGGCAGGCCCTCGGCAGAACAATGCTCGTTGACTGCCTGCGCCAGAGCGTCGCGCTCCTTCGGTGAAAGGGTGGCTTCGCCGGCGCAGTAATCCCGGATGAGCTGTTCGGAGGCATCCCCGCCCAATCCAACGAATTCCAGCCACAGTTGCGCCAAATCCAACTGGTGCTCCTTGATAACGGCACCGGTCAGGGCCTGCTGGTCCACGGCATCCATCGTCCCGTCCTAGCTTTGCTTGCACTACTACGCTCGGAATTCGGAACGGCCCGGCCGGCGGATGGGGAAGGTTCAGAAAGAATTTGCTGCAAGAATGGCTCCATGCCTCTGCGCACCTACCCGATCCGGCGGCTGGCAGAGGATCCTGGAAACGTCCTTGACCGCTCACGCTGGCCGGCCGACCTGCCGCCGGTGGCCCAGGTCCTTGAACAGGGGCTGGACCTGGGACCTGCCACCGTCCTGGTGGGCGAAAACGGTTCGGGTAAATCCACGCTGGTGGAGGCCATAGCGCTCGCCTACGGTTTGTCTCCTGAAGGCGGCTCAACTGGTGCCCGGCATGTTACCCGGCCCACCGAATCAGTCCTGGGGAACCACCTCCAGCTGGTCCGCAACGCCGGTGCGACGCGCCGCGGCTACTTCCTCCGCGCGGAAACCATGCATGGGTTCTACACCTACCTGGAAAAGAACCCCAGCACTTTCCTTCCTGACATCCCGTTCCATGACATGTCGCATGGCGAGTCCTTCCTGCAGTTGGCCGCTGACAGGTTCCATGGCCCGGGCCTGTGGCTCCTGGACGAGCCGGAATCCGCCCTGTCCTTTTCCGGTTGCCTCAGCCTGTTGTCAGTCCTGAAGGAATTGATGGCCGACGGTAAATCCCAAGTGGTGATGTCCACCCACTCCCCTCTGCTGGCGGCTTTTACCGGCGCCACCATCCTCGAAGTGGGACCCTGGGGCCTGCGGCGGCGGCGCTGGGAGGAGCTGGAGCTCGTGGCCAACTGGCGGAACTTCCTGGGCTCGCCCGAGCGCTACCTCAGGCACATTTAGCGGCCTTCGCCCCGGGTGCATCACGTCCCTGCGCAAGGACTTTTGCCCCTAGGCAGGCACCCGGGAAAGCAGTCAACTTGAGTGTCTGGAGCAGGTGACTACAACAGGAGGCATGGACCATGGGCGCATGTGATGTCTGCGGCAGCAGCGAGGGCCGGATGTTCACCGTCAGCATGGGAAACCAAACCGGCACGTTCGACAGCTTCGAATGCGCCATCCATATGATGGCGCCGGCCTGCGAGCACTGCGGCTGCCGGATTTTGGGCCATCCCGTTGAAAGCGAAGCCGGCATTTATTGCTGCCTCCACTGCGCCAGGGAAGCAGGAAATCCACACCAGGCCGCCAAGACGGAGCACTCCACGGTGGCTGTCCCGGCACAGGGCGCGACGGCGGACCAGGGTTAGTCCCGCCGGCGCCAGTACAACAGGAAAAGGGGAGTCGTGGCCGGCAACGGAAGTTTCAGGATCGTAGTGGGGGTTGACGGCTCCGAGCAGTCCAAGGCGGCGATGGACTGGGCAATTGAGGAGTCCAGGCTGCGCAAGGGTGAGGTCCAGGCGTTGACGGCCTGGAGCTTTCCTTACGTCAGCGACGCCATGGGCACGGCCTGGGACTACGACATCTTCGAGAAGGACGCGCAGGCCATTCTTGAAGCGGAACTCGAACGCGTCAAGGACCGGGGTGTGACGGTTTCCGGGCGGGTCATGGAAGGGAACCCGGCGTCGGCGCTCATCGATGCCTCCCGCGACGCTGATCTCATTGCCGTCGGTTCGCGCGGCCACGGCGGGTTCACCGGAATGCTCCTTGGCTCCGTGTCCCACCAGACCATCCACCACGCACACTGTCCGGTGCTGGTGATCCGGGAACCATCACCTGAGTAGACCCCTGCACCTGTGGTGTCCAGGACGCCGGGAAGTCCGGTGGGCAGGCAGGGAACCGACTCTCAGACGCTGGTGTAGCCGCCGTCCACAAGGTAATAACCGCCAGTGGCGAACGATGCCTCATCCGAAAGCAGGAAGCACACCATGTGGGCGACTTCCTCCGCGGTACCCAGGCGGCCCAGCGGATGCTTGGCGGTCAGGGCTTTTCGGGCTTCCTCGTTCAGGTTCTTGTCCAGCAGCGGGGTGGCGATGTAGCCGGGGCCGACGGAGTTGATGCGCAGGCCCTGGGCACCGTATTCGGCGGCGGCGTTCTTGGTCACGCCCACCACGCCGTGCTTCGCTGCGGTGTATGCGCTGCTCATCGGCGCTGCCACTGAACCGTGGATGGAGGCCATGTTGACGATGGCACTTTCCTTTGCGCCGGCGTCGAGCATTGCCGGAATCTGGTACCGCAAGCCGTACAGCACACCGTTGAGGTTGATGCCGATGACCTTGTCCCAATCATCCAGGTCCAGCTCCCCGGCCGGTGCCTGCTTGCCGCCGATTCCCGCGTTGTTCACCGCGTAATTCAATTTGCCGTAGGTCTCTATGGCGAACTGGACCGCCTTTTCGTTGTCTTCCTTGGCTGCGGTGTTGCCCTGCAGGGCACTGGCGGTCCCGCCGCCCTGGGTGATCTCATCGGCCACCCGCTGCGCGGCGTGCAGATCGAGGTCCAGCACAACGACTTTTGCGCCCTTGGCCGCCAACTCCTTTGAGGTGGCCTCACCGATCCCCGACCCGCCGCCGGTAACCAGTGCAACCCTGTCCGTGAACTGTGCCATGCCTGCATCCTCGATCCTGGTCCGGCGGTTCGGCCGGACTCGCTAGTGCCTGCCAACTGGCCCCTTCAAAATTCCCTGAGGGGTCGCTCTCCACGTACCCGCGCCGGAGGCATGCCTAACGGGAGGGCAGGCCGGGGCAGGGCCGCGCCGAAGAGCGGCTCACTTCTTCCCGGCAGGTTCTCAGCCCGGGTGGCTGCTGGACCAGATATCGCCCATCTCTTCCGTGGACTGCTCCACAATCCTGCTCATGGCGGCGTGTGCGGCACCGGCGTCGCGGTGTTGGATGGCGCTGGCTACGTCCACGTGCATCTGCAGCGCCTCATGATCCGGAAGATGGGGCATCAGGCCGTGCTGGGTGCGCCCTGACAGCACTTCAGCCACGAGCTTGTGAAGCTGCGAAAACATCAGGTTGCCGGAAGCGTTGAGGACCGCGGCGTGGAATTCGATGTCCAGGCGCAGGAATTCGTCCTGGTCGCCCCGTTGCCCGGCGGCCCACAGCCGCGCCGCCATGGAAACCAGATCGCTGGCCGCATCAAGGGAGGCCCGCTCGGCAGCCAGGCGGGCAGCCTGCGGCTCGATGGCACCGCGCAGTTCGTTCAACGCCTGCAGCTGTTCAAGCCGCTTGGCCGATGCCAGCCGCCACCGGATCACTTGAGGGTCGTAGAGGTTCCAGCTTGCCTCCGGCTGGACCACCGTCCCCAGCCGACGCCGGGACTCAAGCATTCCCATGGAGGACAGGACGCGGGTAGCCTCCCGAATCACGGAGCGGGACACCTTGTGCTGCGCCTCCAACTCATCCAGCCGCAGGATCGAGTTCGGCGCCAGCGTTCCCTCAGCGATGGCGAGCCCCAGGTTCTCGACCAGCGATGAATGCAGGTCGGGGGACAACGCCGCCTTTGGGATGGTCATGAATAAATCATATGGGGACACAGCAAGCTCTTGTATATGTCTGCCTTATTTGTTTATGCTCGCTGAACACAGCAGACGTAAAGAGGCGTTTGTAACCGGTCCGCGGAGCTGCGGGCCCTGAAGGCAAAGGAAGTCGTAATGAAGCGGCGTTCAATTGTGAAGTACGCGGCAGTTGCCGCAGTGATGTCGCTGGGGCTGACAGCCTGCAGCGGCGGTGGAGGCGGCAGCGACCAGGCCAAGCAGTCCGGAACGGTCCGCGTCACCCTCGCCAACCACGTCTGGACCGATGGCATCAAGGCAGCCATTCCCGAGTTCGAGAAGTCCAGCGGACTCAAGGTCGAGCTCACCCAGTTGGGCGAAGACCAGCTCTCTGACCAGTACAACGTCAAGCTCAACGCAGGCAGCGACGAGATCGACGTCATGATGTACCGCCCGCTCCAGGAAGGCAAGGCATTCGCCAAGAACGGCTACCTGGCCGACCTGACCAAGAACGTCTCCTCCGACTCGAACTGGGACTGGAAGGACTACCAGGAAGGCCCGGTCAAGGCCACCACCGTTGACGGCAAGGTGGTTGGTGTCCCGATCATCACCGAGCGTGAAGTCCTGTACTACCGCAAGGACCTGCTGCAGGCTGCCGGGCTCCAGGTGCCCAAGACCATGGATGAACTGGAAGCCGCGGCCAAGGCCATCAAGGCATCCTCCCCGAACACCGCTGGCTTCGTAGCCCGCACCGGCAAGTCCGCCGCCGTCACCCAGTTCTCCAGCTTCCTGTACAGCTTCGGCGGCGACTTCGTCGACTCCAGCGGCAAGGCCTCCGTCAACACCGATGCCGCCAAGAAGGCCTACTCCTTCTACGGTGGCCTGATCAAGAACTACGGCCCCGCCAACGTCAGCACGGACATGAGCTGGCCTGAGGCGATGGCCATCTTCACCCAGGGCGGCGCTGCCTTCTACACCGAAGCTGATTCGCTCTACAAGAACGCCACCGACCCCGCCAAGTCCAAGGTTGCGGACAAGGTTGGCTTCGCCCCGCTGCCGGCTGGCCCCGCCGGCTCCAAGCCCTACAACATCCCCTCCTGGGCCCTTGGTGTGAACCAGAACTCCAGCAACCAGGAGAACGCCTGGAAGTTCATCCAGTGGGCCACCAGCAAGGAGCGCACGCTGGAAGCCCAGAAGGCCGGCGTCCCCGGACCCCGCACCTCCGTCTGGGCCAACCCTGACGGAACCTCCACCTACCCCAAGGACCTCGCCGACGCGATTGCCGCCAGCGCCAAGAGCGGCGTGGGCCATGACCGTCCCGAGGTAGTCACCGTGGGCAAGGCCCGCGAAATCGTGGGCGCTCCGATCGTTGCCACCATCACCGGCGCTGACTCCGCCGCCGCGGCCAACGACGCCCAGACTGCCTTCCAGACCTTCCTGGACAGCGAAAAGAAGTAGGACGCCAGGCGCGTACCGCGCCAACCCATCCCGCCGGGACGGCCCCAGGGCCGTCCCGGCGCGGCCCGCTTCACCCCCGAACTCCTTAGGTGAACCATGTCTGTATTGAACCCTCCCCGCAGTGCCCGCACCCGCCGGGCCGGCGGCCCCTCCGGAGCCAGGGGGAGCTTTTCCGCCTGGGCCAACCGGCACCGCAAGTGGTTGTTCGCGGCACCGGCCATGATCTTCGTCGGTGTCCTGATCGTCTTCCCACTTGCCTGGACCCTGTACCTCAGCCTCACCGACTCCCAGGGCTCCGTCCGGGCCGCCACGGAGTTCATCGGGCTCCAGAACTACCTCACGGTCCTCAGTGACACCGAGCGCTTCTGGCCCGCAGTAGGCCGCACCCTTGCCTTCACCGGCGTCGCGCTGGCCTTCGAAGTAGTGCTGGGAATGGGCATCGCGCTGCTCCTGTGGCGGCCGTTCCGCGGGGAAAAGTGGGTCCGCGTGGCCATCCTGCTGCCGCTGGTGGCAACCCCCGTGGCCGTCGGCATGATGTGGCGGCTGATCTTCGATCCCAACATCGGCTTCGTCAACCAGCTCCTGGGCATGGTGGGCATCCCGCCCCAGCCGTGGCTGTCCGGCCAGGACACCGCCCTGGGCACCACCATCTTCATGGACGTCTGGCAGTGGACCCCCATGGTGGTCCTCATCCTGCTGGCCGGCCTGACCTCGCTGTCCGACGAACCGGACGAGGCCGCCCGCGTGGACGGCGCCAACGCCTTCCAGCGGTTCTTCTTCATTACCCTGCCCCTTATGATGCCCACCGTGATCGTGGCCATCCTGCTGCGCGGCATCGACGCCTTGAAGACCTTCGACATCCTCTACGCCACCAAGGGCAAGGGCGGCGGCTCGTTCCATGAAGTGGAGACGCTGAACGTCTACGCCTACGGACTGAGCTTCGACTACAACCAGTACGGGCTCTCCTCGGCGGTGCTGATCCTGTTCTTCATGATCATCATCGGTTCCATGTGGCTGCTCACCATGCGCAAGAAAGCGGTAAGCAAATGACCGTCATGACAGACTCCGCCGCCCCGTCCGCGGACAACACGCCCCGGCGCCGCCGCAAGCCCCTGGGCACCCGCGCGTACAAAGTGTTCCGTGTGGTGGCACTGATCGTGGTGGTGCTGTTCCTGCTCGCGCCGCTGTTCTGGATGCTCCTGGCGTCGCTGAAGACCAACGTGGACATCTACGACACCGCCAAGGCCTTCATCTTCTCGCCCACCTTCGAGAACTACGCCAACGTGCTGCAGCGCAACAACTACTTCGTGTTCGTCGTCAACAGCTTCTGGGTGGCGTTTGTCTCCACCGCGCTGTCCATCGTCCTGGGCGTCCCCGCTGCCTACGCGATGAGCCGGTTCACCATGCACCGCTCCGCGCTGGTGGTCCTTATGGCGCGCGTCATCCCGGGCGTCTCACTCCTGGTGCCCTGGTACTACGTTTTCTCCAACCTGCGCATGGTGGGCAAGTTCGAGGTACTGATCCTCAGCCACATGTTCGTGGCCCTGCCGCTGATCGTGTACATCATGATGAGCTACTTCGACTCCCTGCCGCTGGAACTGGAGGAGTCTGCCGAGGTGGACGGCCTTACGCCGATCGGGGCGTTCCGGCTGATCACCCTTCCGCTGGCGGTCTCCGGCATCGCCACCGCGGGCATCCTGTCCTTCATCTTCTCGTGGAACAACTTCATGTTCGCGCTGGTGCTCTCCGGTGCCAAGACCAAGACGTTGCCGGTGGCGATCTTCGACTTCGTCTCCTACGCCAGCATCGACTGGGGCGGGCTGATGGCAGCGGCCACCGTGGTGACCATCCCCATCATGATCATTGCGCTCTTCACGCAGAAGTACATCGTCTCCGGCCTGACCGCCGGCGCCACCAAGGGTTAGGACCGCCCGTGACCGTCATCAGCCGGATCGAAACATTCCTCGTCCCGCCCCGCTGGCTCTTTGTCCGGATCGAGACCGACAGCGGAATCGTGGGGTGGGGCGAGGCCACCTGCGAGGGCCGCAGCGAAACGGTGCGCGCCGCCGTCGAACAACTCTCGGAACTGCTCATCGGCAGGGACGCCCTCCGGATCGAAGACCACTGGCAGGTGATGACCAAGGGGTCCTTCTACCGCGGCGGCCCGATCCTGGCCAGCGCCGTCTCCGGCCTGGACCAGGCCCTGTGGGACATCGCCGGCAAGCACTTCAACACCCCCGTGCACCAGCTCCTGGGCGGCCATGTCCGCGACCGGATCCGGATGTACGGGTGGGTGGGCGGCGACGAACCCAACGAGGTGGCGGACCAGATCAGCGCCCAGCTTGAAGTGGGGCTGACCGCCGTGAAGATGAACGCCAGCGGCCGGATGAGCCCGGTGGCGTCCGTCGCGGAGATCGACGGCGTCATCCGCCGTGTCGCCGCGGCGCGCCAGGTCCTGGGCGACCACCGGGATGTGGCCGTCGACTTCCACGGCCGCTTCAGCCTGGCGAACGCGAAACGGGTGGCGCCGCTGCTGGAGCCGTTCCGGCCTTTCTTCCTCGAAGAGCCGGTGGTTCCGGAGAACACCCACCTGCTGCGCGAATTCACCTCATCCACCACCACCCCGGTTTCCACGGGGGAGCGGCTCTACAGCCGGCAGGAATTCCTGCCCGCGCTGCAGGCAGGCATCGCCGTGGCGCAGCCGGACCTGTCGCACGCGGGCGGCATCACGGAGGTCCGCAAGATCGCCGCGCTGGCCGAGGTGTACGAAGTCCAGCTGGCGCCGCACTGCCCGCTGGGACCCCTGGCGCTCGCGGCCTGTTTGCAGGTTGGCTTCGCCACGCCCAACTTCCTCATCCAGGAACAAAGCATCGGCATCCACTACAACCAGGGCGCGGAAGTCCTTGACTATGTGGTGGACAAGACACCGTTCAAGTTCGTGAACGGCCACATCGAGCGGCTCACCGGGCCCGGACTCGGCGTCGAGATTGATGAGGCCGTGGTGCGGGCGGCGGACAAGCGCGGCCATGCCTGGCGCGGCCCCGTGTGGCGCCATCCCGACGGATCCTTCGCAGAATGGTGAACCACATGACATCCCACAATGAAGCTGTTACCCCCGCCAGCCTCCTGGCGGGTATCCGCCAGACGCGCCTTATTGGCATTGTCCGCGGGAACGACGGCGGTGCTGCCGCCAAGGCTGCGCTGGCGGCGATGGAGGAGGGTTTCCAGTACGTGGAGATCGCCCTCACCACGCCCAACGCGCTGGAGGCCATCCGGGAAGTCCGTGCGGCTGCCCCGGCCGGCTGCCTGGTGGGCGCCGGCACCGTCCTCAGCCAGGCCGACGTCGGACGCGTCCTGGCAGCCGGTGGCCAGTTCATCGTCACCCCGTCCCTGGCCCCCTCCATCAGCGAGGCTGCCAGTGCCGGCATCCCCGTCCTGGCCGGTGCGCTGACTCCCAGCGAGGCTTACGAGGCGATGGAAGGCGGCGCCACCGCCATCAAGCTGTTCCCGGCGTCCATCGGCGGCCCCGGCTACCTGAAGGCCGTCCGGGATCCCTTCCCTGACATCCCGTTCATCGCCGTCGGCGGTGTGGGCCTGGATGAAGCCACCGGGTACTGGGAGGCCGGGGCCATCGCCGTCGGCCTGGGTGGTCCGCTCTTCGGCAAGGCGGCGTCAGGCGGTGATCTGACGGAGATGCGGGACCGCGCCCGCAGCTTCCTGGGCCTCGCCGCCGAATTCGCCGCGCGGACCGGGACGTCTTCATGACTGCTCCGGCACTGGACCCGGTGGGCCTGCTGACTTTCGGCGAGTCCATGGTTTCGCTCCGGTCCACCGGCCCCCTGGCGAACGGCGGAACGCTGAACATGCAGGTGGCTGGGGCCGAATCCAACGTTGCCATCGGCGTGGCACGCCTGGGCCACACGTCCGCCTGGGCAGGGGCCGTGGGGGCGGACCCGCATGGCGAGTTCATCGTGAAGCAGCTCCGGGGCGAGGGCGTCCACCTGCACCACAGCGTGCATCCGGACCGCAGCACGGGCGTGATGTTCCTGGAACAGCGCACCGCAGACCTCAGCAGGGCCTTCTACTACCGCGCAGGTTCTGCGGGCGCCACCATCTCACGGGACCATGTCGCTGCCGCGCTGGACGGAGGTGCCCGGATTCTGCACCTCACCGGCATCACGCCGGCACTCAGCGCCGAGGCTCGTGACGCGGTGGAGTATGCCGCCGAGCGGGCTGCCGGCGAAGGCATTGTCGTTTCCTTCGACGTGAACTACCGCAGCAAGCTGTGGTCCCGGGACCAGGCGAGGGCCGTGCTCGGCCTCCTGGCGCGGCACGCCACCATCGTCATAGCGTCCGACGACGAACTGGACCTGATTGCCCCACCCCAGGCGGGGAGCGGGGCGGCTGGCGGCGAGGCCTGTGCCGCTGCCCGGCTGCTGGAGGCGGGGGTCCGGGAAGTGGTGGTAAAGCGGGGCGCCGCCGGCGCCGCCGTCTATACAGCCGAAGGCCTTCTCGAAGCGCCCGCCCTCGCCGTGACCTGCCTGGACACCGTCGGGGCCGGCGACGCATTCACCGCCGGCTACCTTTCGGCTCTGCTCGGCGGTGCAAAAGTTCCCGAACGCCTGCACCGCGGCATCCTTGCCGGCGCCTTCGCAGTCAGCACCCGCGGCGACTGGGAAGGGCTGCCCCGTCCCGAAGAACTTGCCCTGCTCGATGCCGCCAGGGGCAGCACCCAGCGCTGACCCCCGCCAGGCACATATTTCCCAGGTCCTGCCAACTCCAACCCGAAAGCCAGCCATGAAGATCATTGCCGCCGATGTGTTTGTGACCAGTCCCTCACGGAACTTTGTCACCCTCCGGATCACTACCGAGGACGGGGTGACCGGGATTGGTGATGCCACGCTGAACGGGCGTGAGTTGGCTGTTGCGGCGTATTTGAAGGAGCATGTGGCGCAGTTGTTGATTGGGAAGGATGCGCATCGGATTGAGGATACGTGGCAGTTCCTGTACCGGTCTTCGTATTGGCGGCGGGGTCCGGTGACGATGGCGGCGATCGCTGCGGTGGATATGGCTCTTTGGGATATTAAGGGCAAGGTGGCCGGTTTGCCGGTGTACCAGCTCCTCGGTGGTGCGTCGCGGAACGGGTTGCGGGCGTACGGGCATGCGTCGGGTGCGGATATTGAGTCGTTGTTTGATTCGGTGCGGGAGCATCTGGAGCTGGGGTACAAGTCGATCCGGATCCAGACGGCGGTGCCGGGGATCAAGGCCCTGTATGGGGTGGCGGCGCAGGCGCAGGCGTCGGGGGAGCGGTATGACTATGAGCCTGCGGGTCGTGGTGCGTTCCCGGTTGAGGAGGACTGGGACACCCGGGCGTACCTGCGGCATTTGCCGGGGGTGTTTGAGGCGGTCCGGAACGAGTTTGGTCCGGAGATCCCGTTGCTGCATGACGGGCATCACCGGATGACGCCGATCCAGGCGGCGAAGCTGGGCAAGGCGTTGGAGCCGTATGACTTGTTTTGGTTGGAGGATTGCACTCCGGCGGAGAACCAGGAGGGTTTGCGCCTGGTGCGGCAGCACACCACGACGCCGTTGGCGATCGGGGAGGTTTTCAATACGGTGTGGGATTACCAGACGTTGATCAAGGAACAGTTGATTGATTATGTCCGGGCCGCGTCCACGCATTTTGGCGGGATTTCGCCGTTGAAGAAGGTGATGGATTTCGCTGCGCAGTACCAGATCAAGTCCGGGTTCCATGGGCCGACGGATATTTCCCCGGTGGGGTTCGCGGCGCAGCTGCATGTGGGCTTGGCGATCCATAACTACGGGATCCAGGAGTACATGCAGCACTCGGTGAAGACCAACGAGGTCTTCGAGCAGTCCATGACGTTCGTGGACGGGTACCTGCACCCGGGCGACAAGCCCGGCATCGGCGTCGAATTCAACGAAGAAGCCGCCGCGGCCTACCCGTACCAGCAGGCCTACCTGCCCTACAACCGCCTCGTCGACGGCACCGTCCACGACTGGTAGCAGAAGCCACTGACCGGAAACCAAGCCGCCACCGGCGGGGCTCCCGTTGACCCTGGGGCCGCCCGGTGTGAGGATGGCGCCATGAATGAGGTTTCGGCCTTCTACACCGGCCCCGGGCGACTTTTGGCGGCCATCAGTTCTGCTTTGGACATGGCCGGTGTGGGCCGCGCAGGGCTGCGGCCGGCCGATCTCGCTGCCGTTGACGAGTTCCACATCCGTGGTCGCAGGGCCACGCTGGAAATCATCGAAGCGCTCGACCTTACTGCTGATTTCCATGTGCTCGACCTGGGCAGCGGATTGGGCGGCCCCGCACGGACGCTCGCCGAGGTGACAGGGTGCACGGTGACGGGGGTCGACCTCACACCTGAGTTCTGCCAGGTAGCGACGGCGCTCTCGGAGTGGACAGGCTTGTCCCGCCGCACCCGCTTCCACGTCGGGGACGCTACGGCCACCGGCCTTCCGGACGAGTCAGTGGATGCCGTGATGACCGTCCATGTGGCGATGAACATCCCGGACAAGCACGGGTTGTATGCAGAAGCCTTCCGGGTCCTGCGGCCGGGCGGCAGATTTGTGGTTTACGACGTGCTGCAGGGTGAAGGCGGCGAGGTGCACTACCCGGTGCCGTGGGCCGCGGACACCTCGACCAGCTTTCCCGCAACCCTGGCGGACATGCGCCAACTGCTTCCGTCGGCCGGTTTCGACGTCCTCTCGGAGGTCGACTCTTCGGACGAAAGCCTTTCCTGGTTCCAGCACATGCGTGCCAAAATCCAGCGGGAGGGGCCTCCGCCGGTGACTTTCGCGACCTTCCTTGGCGACAGCTTCGCGCAGATGACAGCCAACCAGGTGGCCAACCTCGCCGAGGGTCGCATCCGGACCGTCATGTTCGTGTGCTCGCGGCCGTCCTGATCATCCTTTCGAAAATGGCTGTTTACGCTTCTCGGAAAGCTGTCTAGGCTCTGCGTATGACGGACCGGCGGCAATCTCACGGGGCTGGCTCGTGGCCATGGTCCGAATGGTGGCCCTGGGCAATCGCTCTTTTGCTGGTGTCCGCTATTGCTGCTTTTGCACTCAGCATCGCGAGTCATGGCTGCAGTGCCACCTCTGACGAGGGTAGAAGCCTCTGCCGGGACTTCTACCTCGTTCCTCTCGATATCCGCCCAGTCTTTATGGCTGTCGTATTGCTACTGGCCGTCTACTTCGTGTATCGAATTATCCGGTCAGTCCAACATTCGAAGAACCGGAACTGACATCCTGGCGTCAGCTGAAGGTCCTATAAGCAGGACGAATTAAAGGACTAATTGCGCGGGGCACAGATTTGAATCTTGTCCCGATCAAACTTGCAACGGGGGAGCGGGATGATAAGGAAAATTGATGAGTGACCATGGAACCGAGCCTGGCCCTGGATATTCTTTATGACGCCAATCGTGGTTTTCACGGGATTGTTGTGGATGCCGATAGGAAGTTGCTCCGTCTACACCGATGACTATCAGGGGAACAGCTCCTGTTATGTCGGACCGCCGGCCGGTTACTTTGCGACAGGGCTAATAACGGCGGCTTCCGTCCTGCTGGGTGCAGGTTTCGGATCCTGCCTCGTTAGAGCCCTTTACCGAGGGCGGCGGGGACAGAGAGAAAGCCATTAGCGTTTGCTCCCACGCAATAAGGCCCAGTGCGCTCTGAATCAGGACCAGCGTCCTTTATCATTTTGCCTATTTAGACTGCACAGTTCCCTCTTTGGAGGAAATGAGCAGTAGAGAGTTAGTCTCACTCCATGAAGCGTCGGTGGGCACTCCTCGTTGTGGTCGGCAGCGTGGTCGCAGGGTGACGATCGTAGCTGCCATTGGCGGTTTGTCTCGGGACACGAGGGCAGTAGAAACGGAATCCGCCGGTGAACACCCGTTTGTTATCGGATGCGACGGCCCCTTGAGATTCAGGCCGGTGCAGGAGACCCTTCAACTGCGGATCCGGACCCCCCGGAATTGAGGCGCATGGGTTATGAGACGCGCAGGGGATGCACTGTCCCGCAAGAGGATCCCTTAGTGGGGCAGCCGTTACTTCAGGGAACATATGTCAGCCGCGCCCTAGACTCACGATCACGGGGTTGGAGTTCGCGGCAATCCCGGAGGTAATCAAACTCTCTTTGGCGCAGGGTGGTTAGGCTATGGATAATGACATTTCGGGAGCCCTTGATTCTTTTCGGGCGTTCGAAGAGCCGAGACACGGAGTGGGAACGAACCCCTTCAAGTTGGGTTGCTCTCTCGCAGACCCCGCCCCGCACGACGAGATCGAAAAGACGTGGAGAGGTGATGTGCCGACCGAATTGCGCTGGTTGTGGCTGACAAGCCGGACTGTGCGCCTTTTTGAGGACGTGGAGTACGGACAGTGGGGCCTAGTCCTCCTGTCACCCGAGCAAGCGGCGGCTCGGACAATCGAGTTTTACGATACTTACCCGGATGACGCCGTCCGAGGTGACATCGTGATAGGAGAGTTCCTCGGTGATCTGGAACTTCTGGTGCTGTCCGGTGATGGGGAGGGAGTGCTCGTAGCTCTCCCTCTCGACCCTAGGGCCCACTGGTATCGAGTTGCTCCGTCTCTAACGGAGTTCCTGACCAAATACCGCACGGCCCTCGGGAGCAAGTATTGGGAAGGCGTCGCCTCCGCTTGAGTCAAGCTGCCCCAGACCCTCCGTTCGGGTGCCAGCCGTGTGTTGGCGTGGTGCGTGACTCGTAGTCTTTCGACAAGGCCGCAAGTCGAAACCGGCTAGTTCTTGGCAAATATGACCGGCCGAGCCGTGCGCCCGATTTCTCTGTAGGACGCCGCCCTCAAGGTAGAGGACCGCCCGCAATTGGATGGTGGAACTTCTGACTTAACCCCCAATGTTCTCTAGGGTAGCGTACGTAAGCCGATCTTTTACCGTGTGGCCCAGCGGTTCCTAGGAACAGATATTGAGGAAACCTGTGGCACCCGGACGAGCAAGGAAAGTGATGAGGTGGCCATTGTCATCCCGAAGTACAGCTTTTGAGCCGGACACCGTCACAGTGCCCGCCTGATAAGGGTTTCCCCATCCCGGAGGGGATTGCCCTGGCCGTCGTCCAATGGGGTTTCGGCGAGGAAGAATGTGTCGTCGACGCGCAATTCCTTGATTCCACAGTGGGTATAGAGCATGGTTGGCATGCCGGAAGCAGTAGTGGGCGGCGATTTCGACGATGCTTCGGTCATCCGCGTGTCAGGACCTGCGCACGCAACCAGAACGGCCAATAGCGTAACGGCCAATAGCGAGAGTCTGATTTTTCCGGCCATTCGACCGCACCCCAATCCCCGATCAGGCTCAAAGCGTATGCCGTGGGAAAGAGCACCACAACACCGGGGTTGGTCACTTTTTCCTCACGGTGCTGACGGTCTCCGGATTTTCAGGTCCAAGCCCTTTTTCCACGCCGCGCATGCACGGTCAGGGATCCGTTATCGGGCAGGTATCGTGCGTAGCTGCAATTCGATGCTGTAACCTCGGCGACTCGCTGACTTACTTTCCCCAATAGCCATCGTGTTCAGCGGGCAACGGTGCCTATTTAGAAATCCAAGGGTCCCGAACGGCGGTCACCTACAGCATTCCGCGAGCCTGCTTTAGTAGCGATTGCAGCAGCCAGGAGTGCAAATGCCCCCGCCACGAGCATGTCGAACAGAACGTCACTACTCCCGGCGCCATCTATGCCCGAGAGTACTGCTGACGTGAAGAAGTAGACGGCACCTACAACTGCAGCTGCGGAACCGATCCGTGCCCAATACGGAAGTGCTTTCAGATCAACCACGTTTCCCCCTTTAGTTGTACGCGGAGCCTAGCCGTGATCAGACTTGGACACCAGGGGGTAGTTCATCCGGTGTTCCGTTTGCCGGTCGTTTACCGTGCAGCCACGTACGGATTCTTGTATCGCAACCGCAACTGGCCCCCATGTACGTTTACCCCGCACGATGAGATGCACGGTGAAGGTGCCCTAACCGCAACACTCCAGATTGCCTCGAAACCCTTGGAGCGTGAGACGTCTTACAGGTCCCCGAACGGGTTCACGGAGTTGCCCAAGCTCGTGCAGCTAAACCCTAAAATCAGCTGCCTACTCCGCCGCGCCCCACAGTGCCTTGCGGAGCAGCCGCTTCAGTTCCAGCGACTCCTCCCCGGAGAGCACTGCCAGCTGGTTCAGTTCGGCTGCGTCCATGGCGGCGCGGGCCTTGCCGTGCATCCGCCGGCCCTCGGCGGTGGAGACGATGATCTTGGCGCGCCGGTCCTGCTTTCCCTGCGCCCGTTCCACCAGGCCGCGGTGCTCAAGGTCGTCCACCAGGTTGACCACCTGGCTGGGATCCAGGCTGAGGAAGTCCGCCAGTTCCCTTTGTGTCGGCTCGAGTCCGCTGCACGCCAGGGTCAGGATGGAAAAGGACCGCTCGCGCAGCCCAAAGTCGGCCAGGGCCTTGTTGTTCAGCACCGAGCCGGCAGCATGCAGCTTGGCCAGCAGCAGGCCCACATCACTGCCGATCCTGGCTGCCGCAAGGCGGGGGGTCTGAACTTCGGTGCCCAAGGTGGCCATCACAACTCCGGTGTAAAAAACAATCGTTGACTTTTTCAATGATCCGTAATTTCATTGATTTCAACAAGGATCTCACACCGCAGTGGGACCACCCCAACGGCTTCGGCCGGCGCATGCGAAGGAGCAGGCCATGAGCTTGAACGGCAAGGTTGCAATCGTCACCGGCAGCGGGCAGGGCCTCGGCCTCGCTTACGCAAGGGAACTGGCCCGCCAGGGTGCCGCCGTCGTCATCAATGACGTCAACGCCGACACCGCCGCGCAGGCCGTCGCGCAAATCGAAGCCGACGGCGGCCGCGCCACCGCAGTGGTGGTTCCGGTGGGCACCACCGATGCCGCCAAGGCACTGGTGGCCGGCGCCGTGGACGCGTTCGGCGGCCTGGACATCCTGGTCACCAACGCCGGGATCCTCCGCGACAAATCCCTCCTGAAGATGACGGACGAGGACTTCGACCTGGTGATCAACGTCCACCTCAAAGGCACCTTCACCTGCGTCCGCGAGGCCTACGCCTACTTCAAGGAAAACAACGTCCAGGGCCGCATCATCACCATCGGTTCACCCACCGGCCAGCGCGGCAACTTCGGCCAGACCAACTACGCCGCCGCCAAGGCCGGCATCGTGGGCATGGTCCGCACCTGGGCGCTGGAAATGAAGAAGGCCGGCGTGACGGTCAACAGCGTCATCCCCGTCGCCGCCACCGCCATGACCAAGACCGTGCCCTACTTCCAGAAAGCCGTGGAGGCAGACGAGCGCGGCGAAGCCATGCCGTCCTTCTTCCGCCACGACCTGGGCTTTGGAACGGCCGACGACGTCTCCGGACTGGTTGCCTACCTCGCCTCAGACGAGGCAGCCAACATCACCGGCCAGGCAATCGGCGCGGGTGGTGACCGGCTCCAGGTTTGGACCCACCCGGAGGCCGCCACCACCGAGTACCGCGAGGGCGGCTGGAGCTACGAGGCGCTGCAGGAAAACGCCGGGCACCTGTTTACCGCCGAAACCCTCCAAAGCTACGGCGAGGAATTCCTCCCGCTGCCGGAGGACCTGAAGCCCGCACAGCCCGCCGACGCCCGCTGACCATGGCCGACCGCTACGAACTGGGCATCGACCCCGCGAAACTCGATGCTATCGACATGCACGTCCACCTCGAGGTGGACAGCTGCGGCCATGGTTCCCTGCCGGAGGAACTGACCGAAGCCTCGGCCAAGTACTTCAAGGCCGAGGACCGCACCCCGTCCCTGGACCGGATCGCCGAGGTCTACCGCGAACTGAACATGGCCGCCGTCGTCTTCACCGTGGACGCACGCACCCAGCTCAAGCACGAGCCCAACAGCATCCCCGAGCTCATCGCCGGGGCCGCCCGGAACAACGACGTCCTGATTCCGTTCGGCAGCGTGGATCCGCGCACCGGCGAGGACGCCATCGCCGGCGCCAAGCACCAGGCCATCGAACTCGGCGCCCGCGGCTTCAAGTTCCACCCCTCCCTGCAGGGCTTCGACCCCTCCAACGAGCGCTTTTACCCGCTCTGGGAAACCCTCCAGGAACTCGGCCTGCCCGCCATCTTCCACACCGGCCAGAACGGCATGGGCGCGGGCCTTCCCGGCGGCTTCGGCATCAAGCTCGCCTACTCCAACCCCCTGCTGCTGGATGCCGTCGCCGCGGACTTCCCGGGCCTGCAGATCATCATGGCCCACCCGTCCGTGCCCTGGCAGGACGAGGCCAACTCCATCGCCACCCACAAGGCCAACGTCTTCATAGACCTCTCCGGCTGGTCGCCCAAGTACTTCCCGGAATCCCTGGTCAAGGCCTCCAACTCCTATCTCCAGGACAAAGTGCTGTTCGGCACCGACTTCCCGCTCATCACCCCGCAGAAGTGGCTCGGTGCGTTCGCGGATCTGCCACTGAAGGACGAGGTCCGGCCCAAGATCCTCAAGGACAACGCGGTCCGCCTCCTCGGGCTGGGGGCCTGAGATGGGCACGCTGACGACGGCGGAGGCCGCCCTGGGTGCCCGGCTCTACGAGGCAGCGGACTGGTATGACGCCGAGTCCCTCCTCACGCCCGAAGAGCGCCAGGTCCTGTCCCGGCTGCGGACCTTCCTCGATGCGGAAGCCAGGCCCCTCCTGGCCGAGTACTGGGAACGCGGGGAGTTTCCCGAGCAGCTCGCGCGGCCGCTGATCGACCTGGACCTGATGGAACCTGCCGAACTCACTGGCGCCGCGGGTGCAGGACACGGGCCGGCCCGCGGCATCTATCAGGGCTTCCGAATCTTCGAGCTTGCCCGCACGGACGCGTCCCTGGCCACGTGGTACACCGCACAGGCCGGACTGTTCCGCACCGCCATCCGCGTGGGTGCCTCAGCGGAACAGCAGGCCGAATGGATGCCCAAGGTCATCGACTTCTCGCTCAAGGGCGTGTTCTCGCTGACCGAACCGGAATCCGGATCGGACATCGCCGGCGGACTCTCCACCACCGCCCGGCGGCAGCCCGACGGCAGCTGGATCCTTGACGGCGCCAAACGCTGGATCGGCGGCGCAGCCACCGCGGACGTCCTCGCAGTTTTCGCCCGGGACACCGCGGACGGGCAGGTCAAGGCCTTCCTCGTGGACCGCACAGCCGACGGCGTCACCCTGGAGAAGATCCAGGGCAAGGCCTCGCTGCGGATGATGCAGAACGCCCACATCACCCTTACCGGTGTCAGCGTCCCCGAGGCCATGCGCCTGCACAACGTCAACTCCTTCCGGGATGTGGCGGCAATGCTCCGGGCCATGCGCTCGGACGTCGCCTGGATCGCCACCGGCATCGCCGCCGGCGCCTTCGAGGCCGCGCTCGCCTACGTCAACGAACGCCGGCAGTTCGGACGGACCCTCGGTTCCTTCCAGTTGGTCCAGGAGAAACTGGCCCGAATGCTCGGCAACGTCACGGCCAGCCTCTCCCTGGTGGTCCGGCTCACGGAACAGCAGGCAAGAGGCATCTACCGCGACCAGGATTCTGCCCTGGCCAAGATGCAGACGTCCCTGTTCATGCGCGACACCGTAGCCCTGGCCCGGGAAGTGGTGGGCGGCAACGGCATCACCCTGGCAACCGACGTCGCGCGTTTCCATGCCGACGCCGAGGCCGTCTACTCCTACGAGGGCACCCACGAGATCAACGCCCTCATCATCGGCCGCGCCCTCACCGGCGAAAGTGCCTTCACCCGCTAGAGCCCTGCAACACCTGCACAGCACCACAACCACACACCAGCCCAGGAGGCAATGATGCCCAATCTCGTCGTCGATTTCGACACCCTGCTCACCCTGTCCGGCAAGGACCTCGGCACCACCGACTACCGCCAGATCACCCAGGACCAGATCAACCAGTTCGCGGACGCCACCGACGACCAGCAGTGGATCCACACCGACCCCGAACGCGCCAAAGATGGCCCGTTCGGCGCGCCCATCGCGCACGGCTTCCTCACCCTGTCCCTGATCATCCCGTTCTGGGGCGAGCTGTTCGACGTCGACGGCGTCACCACCAAGGTCAACTACGGCCTGGACAAGGTCCGCTTCACATCCCCGGTGAAGGTCGGCTCCAAGGTCCGCATGCAGGCCACTATCGCCGACGTCACAGAGGTCAAGGGCGGCGCCCAGATCAAGGTCAACGCCACCATCGAAATCGAAGGCCAGGAACGCCCGGCCGTCGTCGCCGAATTCCTGGCGCGCTTCTACAAGTAAGCCGCACCCACAAGGAACAACAGCTGCAAACCCACAGGCGGCACGCCCCGGCGCCGCCGCCTCAGGCAACCCCAAAAACCCCACATTCCTCCGTCTTTAGGAACAGCCATGTCCGGACACACCACGCTCGCACCTGCGGGCACGGCCGCCACGCGCAAGGAAGCGCGCACGGTCATCCTGTCCAGCTATCTGGGCAGCACCATCGAGTTCTACGACTTCCTGCTCTACGCCACGGCCGCAGCAGTGGCCTTCCCCAAGGTATTCTTCGCCGGCACGGATGAATGGGTGGGCGTCGTCGCCGCCTACGCCACCTTTGCTGCCGGGTACGTGGCCAGGCCGCTGGGCGGGATCATCTTCGGCCACTTCGGCGACAAAGTGGGCCGCAAGGGGATGCTGATCATCTCCATGGCCATGATGGGCATCGCCTCCACCCTGATCGGCCTGATTCCGGGCGCCGGCGTGATCGGGCCGTGGGGTGCCGTCATCCTGGTGCTGCTGCGGGTCTGCCAGGGCATCGCCGTCGGCGGTGAATGGGGCGGGGCGGCGCTCATGGCGCTGGAGCACTCGGACCCCAAGCGGCGTGGCTTCGCGGCGTCGTTCGTCAACGCCGGTGCCCCCACCGGCGCCGTGCTGGGCACCCTGGTGATGGGCGCCTTCTCGGCCCTGCCGCAGGACGCCTTCCTGGCCTGGGGCTGGCGCGTGCCGTTCCTGCTGTCCTTCGTGCTGCTGATCGTGGGCATGTTCGTCCGCCTCCGGGTTTCCGAAAGCCCCATCTTCGCCGAAGCCGTGGCCAAGGAAGAAGCGCAGGGCACCAAGCGCAAGATCCCGCTGCTGGACGTGCTCCGCCGGCCCAAGGCGCTGATCATGATCATGTTCGCCGGGGCTGCCGGGTTCGGCCTCCAGGTGGTGCTGCCCACCTTCTCCGTGACCTACGCCGTCTCCAAGGGCGCACCGCAGCAGGGCGTGCTCTACGCGTTCGCCGGAGCCTCGGCCATCTCCATCGTCTTCGTCCTCCTGGGCGGCCGCCTGTCCGACCGGTTCGGCCGCCGTCCGGTGATGATCGCCGGGCTGGCCCTGTTCATCGCCTACCTCTTCCCGATGTTCGGGATGCTCGGCTCCGGCAATGTTGCCTTGGTGTTCGTTGCCTTCACCGTGGCGCTGATCCTGCACTCCTCCCTCTACGGGCCGCTGGCAGCGTTCGTGTCCGAACAGTTCGGCACCACTTCCCGCTACACCGGCGCCGCCGTGGGCTACCAGCTGGCCACCCTCATCGGCGCAGGCTTCACCCCCGGCATCATCGCAGGCCTCTACAAGGACTCCGGCCAGAACATCCTCCCTGTGGTGGTGTTCCTGTCCGTCATGGCGCTGGTCTCGATTGTCTTCATCGCCCTGACGCGCGAATCTAAGAACAACGACCTCACCACGGTCCGTTAGGAGAACCATGGACAACAACGGAGTTGGCTCCTGGCTGCAGCGCCGCCGCCGCAAGTCGGGCACCAAGACGGCCCTGCTGTCAGCAGCGGGAACCCTGAGCTACGAGGCGCTTGCCGAACGGACCGACCGCCTGGCCAACGCGCTCCGCGACAGGGGAGTGGCCAAGGGGGACCGGGTGGCGTACCTGGGGGAGAACCACCCCTCGTTCGTGGAAACGTTCTTCGCCTGTGGCCTCCTGGGCGCAATCTTCGTCCCGCTCAACACCCGGCTCGCCCCGCCGGAGCTGCAGTTCCAGCTCCAGGACGCCGGAGCCCGGCTCCTGGTCAACGCCCGCGCCCTGGAGGCCTCCGCCTCCGCTGCCCTGGAAGGAACGGCGGTGACCCACCGCCTGGTCGTAGCGGCCGACGGCGGGACGGAACCTTCCGGCGCCACGTCACCGGCCGCCGTCGGACACTCCGTCACGGTGGAACAGTATGGGGAGGCGCTGCAGGGGGCAGCTGCCGAACCCATCGACGTGGCCGTGGGCCATGACGACGGAGCCATGATCCTGTACACCTCCGGAACCACGGGCAAACCCAAGGGCGCCCTGCTGACGCACGGGAACATCACGTGGAACTGCATCAACACCATCGTGGACATGGACATCAACCGCAACGACGTGGCATTGATGATCTCGCCGCTGTTCCACGTGGCGTCCCTGGACATGGGGCTGCTGCCGATGCTCCTTAAGGGTGCCACCGTGGTCCTCGAGGCCAAGTTCGATCCCGCCAGGGTCCTGGACCTGATCCAGAAGCAAAAGGTGACCACCCTCAACGGGGTGCCCACCACGTTCCAGCTGCTTTGCGAAGATCCGGGCTGGGCCGCGGCCGACCTGAGCTCCCTGGACAAGCTGACCTGCGGCGGTTCGGCGATTCCGCGCCGGGTCCTGGACGCTTACGAGGACCGTGGCATCGGTTTCACCAGCTGCTACGGCATGACCGAAACGGCCCCCGGCGTCACCATGCTCCCCGTGGACCGGTCGCGGGAAAAGGCGGGTTCGGCAGGCCTGCCGCACTTCTTCACCGACCTAAGGATCGCCGATCCCATGGGCGGCGCGGTGGTCCCGGGCGAGGTGGGCGAGATCCAGATCTCCGGACCCAACGTGATCAAGGAGTACTGGAACCGGCCGGAGGCCACAGCCGCCAGCTACGCGGACGGTTCCTGGTTCCGCTCGGGCGACATGGGCTACCGGGACCAGGAAGGCTTCCTGTTCGTCTCGGACCGGCTCAAGGACATGATCATTTCCGGAGGGGAGAACATCTACCCGGCGGAGGTGGAAGCGGTCATCTCCGAGCACGGCGCCGTGGGAAGCGTGGCGGTCATCGGCGTTCCGGATGACAAATGGGGCGAGGTCCCGCAGGCGATTGTGACGCTGCGCGAGGGGGAATCGCTGACCGCGGAGCAGCTGCGCAGCTTCCTCGACGGCAGGCTTGCCCGCTACAAGATCCCCAAGTCGATGGTGGTGGTGGCGGACATGCCCCGCACGGCCAGCGGCAAGATCCGGAAGATGGAGCTCCGGAAGCAGCTCTGACTGCTGAGATCCCTGCAGTTCAGGCCCCGTATGGTTCCGCCGTTGTTACCGTTCACGGTCATCAATTGGCGGAACCATACCAGCCGGTGCCACCATGATTGGATGCTTGAGGCAACTAAACCCCAGAATTCGGACGGAACACCCGTCAACCCTGCGCTCGAAGCGGAAAGCAAGATCGCCCGCATCGCCGTGACGGTGTTCCCCATCCTGGTGGTGGCTGCAGGCATCATCGGCTTCCTGCTCCCCGGCGTCTTCAAACCCATCGCGCCCAGCGTGCCGTACCTGCTGGGCATCATCATGTTCTGCATGGGCCTGACCCTCACGCCGCCCGACTTCGCCGCCGTTGCCAAGCGGCCGTGGGCCGTGGCCCTGGGGATCGTGGCGCACTACATCATCATGCCCGGCGCCGGCTGGCTGATTGCCGGGGCCCTCAACCTTGAGCCGGAGCTGGCCGTCGGGGTCATCCTGGTGGGCTGCGCGCCTTCCGGGACCGCTTCCAACGTGATGGCCTTCCTGGCCAAGGGCGATGTTGCGCTCTCCGTGGCGGTTGCCTCCGTCTCCACCCTGATCGCCCCGATCGTCACCCCGCTGCTGGTCCTGTTCCTGGCCGGTTCCTACCTCCAGATCGACGCCGCCGGCATGGTGGGGGACATCGTCAAGACCGTGCTGCTGCCGGTCATCGCCGGCCTCCTTGCCCGGCTGTTCCTCAAGAAGCTCGTTGCGAAGGTGCTGCCGGCACTGCCGTGGGCGTCCGCCGTCGTAATCTCCCTGATCGTGGCCATCGTGGTGGCCGGCAGCGCCAGCAAGATCATCAGCGCCGGGGCCATCGTGTTCCTCGCCGTGGTGCTGCACAACGGCTTCGGGCTGGGCCTGGGCTACCTGGCCGGCAAGCTGGGCCGCCTCGACGACAAGGCCCGCCGCGCCCTCGCCTTCGAGGTGGGCATGCAGAACTCAGGCCTTGCCGCGACCCTGGCCACCGCCCACTTCACCCCGTTGGCCGCGCTCCCGTCCGCCGTCTTCTCGCTGTGGCACAACGTCTCCGGCGCCATCGTGGCCGCCTGGCTGGCCCGGCGTCCGTTGCAGGACAAGCCGGCCTACGCGCCGTCGCCTTCCAAGCAGGCCTGACCAGCACCGTCTCTCTCCGGCGGCACAAAAAACCCCTGTTACCAGCCGCCCGTCCTGGGTACAGGAACCGGTAGGGACAGCGTCGTTTCGACGCTGCCCGCCGGTTCCGGACAGGAGATGGACAGATGACTCGGATTGACCGAATAGCTGAACCATGGGGGACAAGGACGCCGTACGGCAGCGGCGGTGAATGGCCGGTCAGGGTGGACACCCACCTGGCCGAGGGGGTGGCTGCGGAGGACGTGGACCGGTGGGTCCAGACGGCGTCTCTCCTCCACTCAAACGGTGACGCCATGGATATCGCCGTTATGGACAACAGGATCGTCGGGGTGCGGGGACGGGCCGTGGACCGCGTCAACCACGGCCGGCTGGGCCCCAAGGACCTGTACGGGTGGCAGGCCAACGCCTCCCCGGACCGGCTCACCAAGCCCCTCATCCGCGAGCGCGGCAAACTGGTGGAGACGGACTGGGACACGGCCATGCAGCGCATCGTGGACAGATCCAAGGCGCTGCTGGCCGAACAGGGACCCAGCGCACTCGGCTTCTACACCACCGGCCAGCTCTTTTCCGAGGAGTACTACACTCTGGGTGCGCTTACGCATGGCGGGATCGGCACCAACCACGTGGACGGCAACACCAGGCTCTGCACAGCTACCGCCGGTGAAGCGCTGAAGGAGTCATTCGGCTGCGACGGCCAGCCCGGCTCCTACACGGACGTTGACCACGCCGACGTGATCGCCCTCTACGGGCACAACGTCGCGGAGACCCAGACCGTCCTCTGGACCCGGATGCTGGACCGGCTGGCCGGGCCCAACCCACCCAAAATCATCTGCGTGGACCCGCGCATGACGCCCGTGGCCAAGGCTGCCACGCTGCACCTGGCCCCACGGCCCGGCACCAACGTGGCGCTGATGAACGGCATCCTGCACGAGATCATCTCCAACGGCTGGGTGGACCAGGAGTACATCCAGGCGCACACGGTGGGGTTCTCCGAGCTCGAAAAAGAGGTCAAGAACTACCCGCCGGCCCTGGTGGCGGAAATCTGCGGTGTCCCGGCGGAGCAGATCACCGAGGCGGCCAGCATCATCGGCCACGCCGAGCGGCTGCTGTCCACGGTGCTGCAGGGCTTCTACCAGTCCAACCAGGCCACGGCCGCCGCCGTCCAGGTCAACAACGTCAACATCATCCGCGGCATGCTGGGCAAGCCCGGGTGCGGCATCCTGCAGATGAACGGCCAGCCCACGGCGGAGAACACCCGCGAATGCGGGGCCGACGGCGACCTTGCCGCCTTCCGGAACTGGTCAAACGACGCCCACATCAAGGACCTCGCACGCGTCTGGAACATCGACCCCATGTCCATCCCGCACTACTCCCCGCCCACGCACGTCATGCAGATGATGCGGTACGCGGAGGACGGCTCCATCCGAATGCTGTGGGTCAGCGGCACCAACCCGGCGGTCTCGCTGCCCGAGCTGGCACGCATCCGCGGCATCCTGGAACAGGACCGCCTGTTCCTGGTGGTGCAGGACATCTTCCTGTCCGAGACAGCCCAGCTGGCCGACGTCGTCCTTCCCGCCGCCACCTGGGGCGAAAAGACCGGCACGTTCACCAACGTGGACCGCACCGTGCACCTCTCCGAGAAAGCCGTGGAGCCGCCGGGTGACGCCAGGCCGGATCTGGAGATCTTCATCGACTACGCCCACCGCATGGGCCTGCAGGACAAGGACGGGCAGCCGCTGATCAAGTGGCACGACCCCGAATCGGCCTTTGAGGCCTGGAAGGAATGCACCCGCGGCAGGCCCTGCGACTACACCGGCATCACCTATGACAAGCTGCGCGGCGGCTCGGGCATCCAGTGGCCGTGCAACGAGGAGAACCCGGACGGCACGGAGCGGATCTACGCCGACGGGAAGTTCTGGGCGCACCCGGAGTACTGCGAAACCTACGGCCGCGACCTCATCACCGGCGCGCCCGTGGACCCGTCCGAGTACAAGGCCCTCAACCCTGAGGGCAAAGCCATCATCAAGGCCGCCGAGTACATGCCGCCGCACGAGCTGCCCAGCCAGGACTTTCCGCTCCAGCTCATCACCGGCCGCACGCTCTACCAGTTCCACACCCGCACCAAGACGGGCCGGGCGCCGGAGCTGAACGCGGCGGCACCGGATGTTTGGGTTGAGTTGTCCGCGGACGACGCCGGCGCGTACGGAATGGCCGAAGGTGACCTTGCGGAGGTGGCGACGCCCCGCGGGTCCGTCCGTGCCAAGGTGCGGATCAGCGGCATCAGGAGCGGGGTGCTGTTCCTGCCCTTCCATTACGGCTACTGGGACACCGACGGCGGCCATCAGCCGGACGGGGCAGGGCGGGCCGCGAACGAGCTGACCATCACGGACTGGGACGCTGCGTCCAAGCAGCCCATTTTCAAGACGGCGGCGGCACGCATCACCAGGATTTCGGCCGGCGATGGTCCGTCGTTGGCGCCCACCACCACAGCCTCGGCTCCGGTGGGCGGCTTCCCTGAAGCGGCCGCGACGAAGGGCATTCCGTCTGCGATGGCCGATGAGGCTCCGGAGATGGCAGGAGGCGCACGATGAAATTCGGGCTTGTACTTGAGGAAATGCACCGCTCCGAGAACGACCTGGCGCACCACCTGCTGACCATATCGGAGCGGCACAAGGTGGACCACGAGATCTACCACCTGGCCCGGGACCTGGCGCGCTGGTCCCAGCAGCACGTGCGGGACATCGCGGCCATGGGCAAGAACTACGGCCTGGACCTTGATCCGGAACCGCGCGGCGAGATGGGACTGATGGAAACCATCCGCGAGAAGGGCAGCGAGATGGTCGGCCGGCGACCCGAAACCGGCATGCTGCTGCTGCGTGATTTGCGCGAGCTCTACCTGAAGGCCTGCGGGGTATCGGCGGACTGGGAACTGCTGGCCCAGGCGGCCCAAGGGAAGAAGGACAAGGACCTCCTCGCCTTGGCTGAGAAGTGCCACCCCCAGACCATCCGCCAGATGAAGTGGGCCAACGGCAAGCTGAAGGAGTCCGCCACGCAGGTCCTGGTCAGCTAGGGGAAACGGTTCAGCTGGCGTTCCCGCCGGCCACGAGTAGGGAGTCCAATAGTCGAAGCCTAACCGTGGCCGGTCTTCGTCCCCGGCTAGCCCTCACATTCCTTGCAGTACTTCTTGCCATCCTTCTCCCGGGCCAACTGGCTGCGGTGGTGGACCAGGAAGCAGGACATACAGGTGAATTCGTCTGCCTGCACCGGGACCACCTGGATGAGGAGTTCCTCGTTGGAGAGGTCTGCGCCGGGCAGCTCGAAACTGTCCGCGAGGTCCGTTTCGTCCAGGTCGGGAGAAGCTTCCCGGCGGCCGGACTTATCGGACTTCAGCTCCTCCAGGGCGACGTTCGGCTCTTCCTCGGGAGTCACCCGCGGAGCGTCGTAGTCAACTGACATGTGGTGTGTTCTCCTGTCCAGGATTTCCGTGCCCAGATTGTTCTGAACAGATCGACAACGCAGGACGCAGGCAACTAATTCCCGAGGCTGCGGCCGGATTTCCGGAAGGGTTTTCAAGCGCTTCCGACGGCGGGACGCCAGCCTGGCGCAGGGCCAGCGCGGCCTGGACCATTGCGGCATGGGTAAGGGCCTGGGGATAGTTGCCAAGGAAGGCGCCCGTGGCGGGGTCCAGCTCCTCGCTGAAGAGCCCCAGCGGGGAAGCCAGGTCCAGCAGCGCGCGGAATGTCTCTTCCGCTTCTTCCCTCCTGCCGGTCAGGGCCAGCGCCTGGACCAGCCAGAACGAACAGGGCAGGAAGGCGCCCTCGCCGCCCTCCAGTCCATCCTGCCCGGGCGGGTACCGGTAGAGGAGGGGTCCGCCGGCACCCAGCTGGTCCCGGATCGCGTCAACGGTCCGGCGGACTGCTTCGGCGCGTGGCTCCTCCAGTCCAACCAGGGGAAGGACCAGCAGGGCGGCGTCCAGGTCCGCCGATCCGTAGGTGCGCGTGTAGGTGCCCCGGACCGGATCGAAGCCCAGGCTTCGGATTTCCGCCCCGAGCCGGTCGCGGGAGGACTCCCACCGGCGCCGCTGCCTGGTTGCCAGGCGATGGGTGGCACCAATGCGCAGGGCATGGTCCAGGGCGAGCCACGCCATGAGCTTGGAATGGACGTGGTGGGCAGCGTCATCGCGGATTTCCCAGATCCCGGCGTCTGGCGCAGGCCACGATTCGGCCACCAAGTCCGCGAACCCGCGCATGGCCCGCCATGTCTCCGAGTACAGCCGGTGGCCGCCCTGCACCAGCACCCAGGCAGCGTCCAGCACCCAGCCGTAACCGTCGAGCTGGTGCTGCCCGGCGGCACCGTTGCCGGTCCGCACCGGTGTGCTGCCCAAATAGCCCGGCCAGCCCCGCAGTTCGCGCTCGCGGGGGACCGCACGTCCGGACAGCGTCAGCAGGGCCGGAAGCCGGGGCCGCTGCAGCCGGCTGGCGTGCAGCAGCCAACCGAAGAAGTTCAAGGCCACATCCGTCTTGCCGGCGTGCAGGAACGCTGCGACACCGATGCTTGCATCCCGCGGCCACGCGAACCGGTAGTCCCAGTTCCGGATTCCACCCGGATTTTCCGGCAGGGAGGTGGTGGGCGCCGCGACCGGAGCGCCCGACGGTGAATAGGTCAGGAGCCGCAGCGTCAGCAGGCTACGCAGCACCTGTTCGCGGAACGGGAGGCCTGCGTCCACCTCCTCTGCCCAGGATTCCCATTTCCGTTCGTCATCGAGCAGCAGTTGCCAGGCGGCTTCCGGGTCCACGTGGATCAAGGGCTCGCCGTACGCGACGGCCAGGACGAGCGTCACCGGGTGCCCGGGATGCACCACGAGTTCCTGTTCATCGCCTTCCGGGAGTGGGCAGCCTTCGCTGGAGCCCAGAGACACGGCCAACGGTCCCCATTCGCACACCAGGTCCCGGGCCCGCCTGCTGATTCGCGGGACGCGGTGCGTTTCGCCCAGCCGTGGAGCAAAGCGGACGACGGCGGCTACCGGGCTTTCGTGCGCTGTGAGCCGCCGGACCAGGAGCGTGGTGGGCAAGAGCGCGCCGGATACCTCAGCCACCATCGCTTCGGTCAACGTCAACACGCCTCCACCCGAGGACCAGGTGGTTTCCAGCGTCGCGGTATGCCCGCGGTAGCGGCGCTTCAGCAGGTGCGCTGGCCCGGCCGGTCCGGCAACGAACTGGCCTGCTTCCCAGCCGCCCAGCAGGGCGCCGAAAATTGGCTCACCGTCGAAGGCCGGGGCACACATCCAGTCGATTGATCCCGCGGACGATACCAAGGCTGCCGTCCGGGTATCCCCGATCATCCCGTAATTGGCGATGGCGGAGGGCTGCCAGGGTGCGGCGGGGGAGGGGCCGACGGCGGCTTGCGGCTTTGGCTGCCCTGTTGCGGTGGTGCGGCGTTTCCGTTCAGATGCGATGCTCATAGCGCCCTCAGCAAAAGTCCCAGGACGGCCCCATACGCTACGTGCGCCACGATGGCCACGGCCGGCGTCTGGATGCCGTAGTTCAGACCGAGCAGTCCCGGCGGCTCGAGCACGGCGGTGGTGGAAAGGCCTGCCCGTGTGGAGGCCATCCTGGGGTGCACGCCCGGCAGCAGCGGAAGGATGACCGTCAGCACCACCGCTACGTGCAGCAGGCCCAGCAGTGCGCCAGTCCACCAGTCAGCCCTGCCCAGGAGGGCGAACGTTCCGGCGTAGCCGAGGGCAAACACCTGGCCCGCCGCAAGGTGGATAAAGAAGCCGGCAACACGGGCCCGGTCCGGATCGGGTGTTACCAGGGTGCCAAGCACCAGTGGCAGGTCCAGCCGTGTCAGGCCGGCCATCTGGGCGGCAATCATGATGATCGTCAGGACTGCGGTGGCCAGGAGCCCGAAGAGTCCCCATCCTTGCCAGTCCATCTCATGCCGCGCAATCCAGCGGCAGTAGGGCCAGGGTTCCATTCGTGGAGTAGTTGGAATGCAGCATCGGAGCCTCGTTCTAAAATTGAATATCTTGAATTTAGAACTCACACCAACGCATGTCAAGGAGCCCGAGGTGATGCATCTCCGGTTCCGGGTCGTAGTAGGTAGACTGGTCTACCTACTACGAATACAAGGAGTACCCATGCCTGCTGCCCGTACGGCGGGGACCGCCTCGACTCAAGCCCGACCGCCCGCCAGGGAGCTGTTGCTGGAGGCGGCCGCTCGTCTCTTCTACGCAAACGGCGTCGCAGCCACCGGAATCGACACCATCACCGCCGAAGCGGGCGTTGCCAAGAAGAGCCTCTACAACAACTTCAGCTCAAAGGCCGAACTGGTGGCCGCTTATCTGGAAGCCCGGCATGAGGAATGGCTGGGGCTTTACCGCAAGCGGCTGGAGACGGCCAGCGCTCCCCGGGAGAAGGTCCTGGCCGTGTTCGACGCGTACCTGGACCACGCCAACTTCGCGTACCAGCACGGGTTCCGGGGCTGTGGACTCCTCAACGCGGCAGCGGAGCTGCCCGCCGGGGATCCCGGCAGGGCCGCCGTGCGCCGCCACAAGGAGGAGGTGCAGGAACTCCTCGCGGAACATGTGGCCGGCCTGCTGCCCGCACAGGAGGAACGGACGCCGCAAATTGCCGCGCATCTGGCCTTCCTGCTCGAAGGAGCCATGGCCAGGGCAGGCCTGGAGGGAAACGACGCGCCCGTGCAGGAAGCGAAGACTATTGCCGGGCACCTGCTGGACGCCCTGTGACCATGAATCAGCCCCATCCCAAGGCCCAGCTCTGGGGAGCGCTGGCCGTGGTGGCGGCG
Organism: Pseudarthrobacter defluvii; assembly: GCF_030323865.1. Lineage (NCBI taxonomy): Bacteria > Bacillati > Actinomycetota > Actinomycetes > Micrococcales > Micrococcaceae > Pseudarthrobacter > Pseudarthrobacter defluvii. Next base: position 324,296 of record NZ_CP066362.1, read on the forward strand.
TCGGTTCTCTGGGGCACCACGGGGACCGCCGCCACCTTCGCTCCCGCTGTGAGCCCGCTGGCCATAGGCGCCGTGGCGATGGGTCTGGGCGGACTGCTGCAGGCTCTGTACGCCGCACGGCACATCAGGATCCAGTCCGGCAGCCTGCTTGAGCGGTGGCGCCTGGTTTCGCTGGGCGCCGTGGCGGTGGCCGTGTATCCGCTGGCCTTCTACAGCTCCATGCATCTGTCCGGAGTGGCCGTGGGCACCGTAGTCTCGATCGGATCGGCCCCGCTGGCGGCCGCCCTCATCGAACGCTTCGCGGACCGGAAACCGCTGAGCCGGCAATGGATTTTGGGGGCCCTCCTGGGAGTGGGCGGAGCCGCCTTGTTGTCGCTTTCCGGACACGAGCCGGCTGCCGCAGGCCCGGGCGCGGATCCATGGACCTCGACGGCGGGAATCCTCCTGGGCCTGCTGGCCGGCACCACGTATGCCTTGTACTCCTGGGCGGCGCACCGGCTGACCGGTCAAGGCCTCACCTCGAGGGCGGCAATGGGCGCCATCTTTGGGCTGGGTGGGCTCCTCCTGATGCCGGTCCTCGCGCTGACCGGCGGCCCGCTGCTGGAATCCTGGCGCAGCGTCGGCGTGGGCGCCTACATGGCCGCAGTCCCGATGTTCGCCGGGTATCTCCTGTTCGGGTGGGGGCTGGCGCGGGTCGGGGCGAGCACGGCCACCAGCATCTCCCTGCTCGAAACCGTGGTGGCTGCCGTCTTGGCGGTACTCGTGGTGGGCGAACGGCTTCCGGCACTTGGCTGGCTTGGCGCCGCCGTCGTCCTGGCCAGCCTGTTCATCCTCACCCCGAGGCCGAAAAAGCTCCGCCCGGCACCTGGGCGCGCTGCATCAAGCCTCTCAGCCGGTGGGCTGGCGTCCGGCGCTGCGGGCCAGCACAGTGGGGCCCAGCAGCAGGCAGGCGCCCAGCCCCAACAGCAGAATCCCCAGCACCACCGCTCCGGGAGCCGGTAGCCCGGCCCCGGCAACGACAAGCACCACGCCGATCAAGACCGCCACGATTCCGGGGAGCAGGCCCGAAGGGAAACGGCGTGCGGGATAACCGGACAGCAGCTCCATGGCCAGATGGGGGTCATCCGCGATCAGTCCCAGTTCCAGTTCCTTGAGCAGGCGTCGCTCCTCATCGGACATCGGCATGGCGGGCCCCTGCTTCCCTGGGAGGCGGTATCGGTATCGACCGTAGGAGCGTTCTACCGGTTAGTCAATAGCGCCGGCGCCACTGTGGGGGCATCACCCGGCGAGGTCGTAGCGCAGTTCATGCCCCAGTACCCGCACGCCCTTGGTGGGAACGTGCGGGACCGCCTTGCCCGGCGGCATCAGGTGCTCGACGGGCTGGCCGGCCAGGAGGAGGCAATGGTCGGAGATGAGGCGGCGGTGGCAGCGCCACCAGAGGGTTTCGCTGCACATGATCGCGGTCCGCGCCGATTGGGAGCCGGCGACGAGTTCTTCAGCAGCAGCCAGGAAGTCCCCGGTGCGCATGTAACCGGCATAGGCGCGGAACGACTCGTTGCGGAGGGCCGTATCCGGGGAGTCAGGGAGCAAATTCCGGAATCCACCCAGCCGTTTCTCCCACCGGTAACCTATGCCCGCGTCGGGCAGCCACTCCGCCATCAGGTCCTTGCCGAACTGCGGATACTTGCGGCTGCCGGGCCCAATCCGCACGTCCACCAGCGACGTTACCCCCGCATTCCTCAGCAGGGCGGTGAAGTCCGCCTGGGAGGAGGTGCCGTGACCTACCGTGAACAGCGTTTCCATCCCAGCCATCATAGGCAGGGCGGTGCTGTGGGCTCAGGGGAGGTACGACGGCGGCCCGCGGCCTCTTCGGGTTGCCGCACCTTGGATGCGGCCCCGGAAAGCCGGCTACCGCCGTCGTAGTTCCGCGAACTCGATGGACGGGACAATGGCGCCCGCGTCCCGCTCCACGAAGTTGGTGCCCGGCGGCACCAGGTCATCGATGGCGTCCAGGACGGACTCGCCCAGCCGGACATCCGCGGCGCGGAGGTAGGCGGAAAGGTGTTCCTCGCTGCGCGGGCCGATGATCACGCTGCTGATGGCGGGGTGGGTCAGGGCAAAGCCCACGGCCAGGTCCACCAGGGACAGCTCCAGCTTGTCCGCCAGCCGGGCCAACGAGTCCGCGGCAAGCAGTTTCCGCTCGCTGGAGGGCCCGGAGATGTCGTACCGGCCCGGCAGCGTGTGGACCCGGGTGGGCGGCTTGCCGGATTCCAGGACGAAGCTGCCGGAGAGCCAGCCACCCGCCAGCGGGCCGTAGGCAAGAACCCCCAGCCCGTACTGCTGGGCAATGGGCAGGACGTCCCGTTCGTTGCCGCGGACCAGCATGGAGTACGGGACCTGGTTGCCCAGCGGCGGGATCAGGTGGTTGGTGGTGGCCAGCCACTGCGCCTCGACAAGCTGCGCGGGCGTGAACACCGAGGTGCCGTAGTACAGGATCTTGCCCTGCCGGATCAGGTCGTTGAGGGTGGTGATGGTTTCCAGGACGTCGGTGTTGTAGTCCGGCCGGTGTGCCTGGTACAGGTCGATCCGGTCTGTCTGGAGCCGGCGCAGGCTCCCCTCCACGGCCTGGGTGATCCAGCGCCGGGAGTTCCCGGAGTGTGCGGGATTGGGGCTCATCTGGCCATGGAACTTGGTGGCCAGGAAGACGTCGTCCCGGCGGCCGCGGAGCGCCCGGCCCACCACCTGCTCGGACTCGCCCTGGGAGTAGACGTCTGCCGTGTCGATCGCCGTGATGCCGGCGTCCAGTGCGGCGTGGATGATGCGGATGCTCTCTTCCGCGCCGGTGGGGGCACCCGGGCTGCCCGTTCCCTCGCCGAAGTTCATGGTGCCAAGGGTGAGGGGACTGATGGGGGTGCCCGACCGTCCGAACACCCGCAGTTCGCTGAGGCTCATCCGCGGTCTCCTCCATCTGGTTGCCCTGCCTTGGATCGTCACGAGGCTACACAGGTTCCGCAGGCCCCCACAGAATCCCGCCTTAGTCCTTCGCTTTTCGTCGCATGGAGTAACCGGGGCCGCGGGAATGACGTTTTGTGGCGCCCAAACAGCTGCCAGGAGCGCTTATATTGAGGCATGAGTACCCCTACAAGTGGCGATGAGTTCGTCCAACTGCACGACCTCATCATTGGCAGCACCAACGTGGCTGACTTCCTGACTGAGCTCTCCACGGTTGCCGCTTCAACGCTCAGCGATACTGCCGGTGTCGTCATCGAGTGCGGGGTGACGCTCCGCCGCCGTAAACGCACCGCCACCATTGCCGGCAGCAGCGAACGCGCAGCCGTGCTGGACAAGCTGGAGCAGGCGCTGGGGAACGGGCCCTGCATCGCGTCACTGGATGCCATGAAGCCGATGGTTCTGTCCGACGTGCACACCGATACGCGCTGGCCCGCTTACCAGGAGGTGCTGGCCGACAACGGTTGCCGCAGCGCGCTGGGAGTGCCGCTCGCCCTCGATGAGCACCAGGCGGCCGCCCTGAACTTCTTCGCGGCGGAGCCGGATGTGTTCACCCCTGGTGTCGTCCAGCGGGCGGAAGGGTTCGCGGACCTTGCCGGCAGGGCACTGCGGTTGGCGCTGCGGATCGCGGACGCCCAGAACCTGGCGGATGACCTCAAGGCCGCCATGGCAAGCCGCACCACCATCGATATGGCGTGCGGGGTGATCATGGCACAGAACCGGTGTTCGCAGGAGGAAGCCATGGCCCTCCTCACCAAGGCGTCCAGCCACCGGAACCAGAAGCTGCGGGACCTGGCCGGTGAAATCATTGGCCGCGTCAGCGACGGCGCAGTGAACACGCACTTCGATCCTTAAATCGGTGCACCTGTCCCGACCCGCCTGCATGCAGCCCGGGTTTCGCCTCCGCGCCGCCCTGCAATAATCTGAACCAACGGTTGTGCATGGGGTGTCACTGCCCGGGTACAACAACAGCAGCACTGTAAGTTCCGGGACCATCACAGACGAGGCGGACACCCATGACGGCTTCAGACCAGCAGCACGCACCACGGCCACTTATGCCCGCCGACCCTCCCGCCGCTGCCCCTGAACCCGTGGATCCGCACCTGCTGCAGCAACTGGCCGACGCGCACGGCGTGGGTACCTCCTTCCAGGGCTGGGACGGGCTCCCGCACTCCGTTGCAGAATCGACGTTGGTCAAGGTGCTGGCCGCCCTGGGCGTTGACGCCCGCACCAACCAGCACATTGAGGCGGCCCTGGTCGAAGCGGAACTGGCGCCATGGCGGCGGATGCTGCCGCCCGCCGTCGTCATCAAGCAGGGCGAGCCCGCCCAGGTTCCGGTTCACGTCCGGGACGGGGCCACTACCCGCCTGACCATCACCCTTGAGGGGGGTGCGGTCCAGCGGGAGGCGGTCCAGCAGGATGTCTGGGTCCAGCCCCGGGAGGTCGACGGCGTCTCCACCGGACGTGCCACGTTCTCCCTTCCCGAGGACCTGCCTTTGGGCTGGCACACACTGCACGCTGAGTCCGAAGGCGCCACGGCGACTTCCACCCTGGTGGTGACGCCGGCGCGGCTGGCCACGGCGAAGCCGCTCGAGGAGCGCCGCGGCTGGGGCCTGGCCACCCAGTTGTATTCCGTCCGCTCAAAACGGTCCTGGGGCATTGGAGACTTCGCCGACCTGGCGGACCTGGCTGCGATCAGTGGCGCTCGCGGTGCTGACTACGTCCTGGTTAACCCGCTCCATGCCGCGGAGCCCGTACCGCCCGTCCAGCCCTCGCCCTATTCGCCGTCCACCCGCCGGTTCTTCAACCCGCTGTACATCCGCATCGAAGCCATTCCTGAGCTGGCGTACCTGCGGCCCCGCAAACGTGCGGCCCTGGAAAAGCTCCACGAAGAGGTGGCAGTGCTGAACAAGGAAGGTGCGCGGTTGGACCGGGATGCCGTGTACGCGGCGAAGCTGCAGGCCTTGGAGATGCTCTACCACACGCGCCGTTCACCGGCCCGGCAGGCCGCGTTCGATGAATTTTGCCGCCTCTCCGGCAAGGGGCTGGAGGATTTTGCGCTCTGGTCAGCCATCCGCGAGGACCTCGCACCGGGCGACCCGCTCTGGAAGGACCCGGCGTACGCCATCGGAACACCGGAGGCGGAGGCGCTCCGGGAGAAGCTGGCGGACCGCATTGGCTTCCACCGTTGGCTGCAATGGATCTGCGACGAGCAGTTGGAGAACGCACAGCGCACCGCGCTGCGGTCCGGGATGCGGCTCGGCGTGGTGCACGACCTCGCCGTCGGCGTGGACCACAGCAGCGCGGACGCCTGGACGCTGCGCGGCGTACTGGCCCCGAACACCAGCGTGGGCGCGCCGCCGGACATGTACAACCAGCAGGGCCAGGACTGGGGTCAGCCGCCGTGGCACCCGGCCCGGCTGGCGGAAGCCGGCTACCAGCCGTTCCGCAATATGCTGGCCAACGTGCTCCGGCATGCCGGCGGCATCCGCGTCGACCACATCCTGGGCTTGTTCCGGTTGTGGTGGATTCCCATGGGGAACGCCCCGGGGGACGGTGCCTATGTCCGCTACGACCACGAGGCGCTGATCGGCATCCTCGCGCTCGAGGCACACCGGGCCGGTGCCGTGGTGATCGGCGAGGACCTGGGCACCTTCGAGCCGTGGGTGCGTGACTACCTCGCGGCCCGCGGCATCCTGGGCACGTCCATCCTGTGGTTTGAGTACGACGGCGATTCGCCCCTTGCGCCGGAAAAGTACCGCACGCAGGCGCTGGCCAGCGTTAACACCCACGATCTCCCGCCCACCGCCGGCTACCTTGCCGGGGACCACGTGGGGCTGCGGAGCAGGCTGGGACTGCTGGAACGCTCCGAGTCCGAAGAGCGCGCGGAGCACAACGCCTCCCTGGAGAAGATGTTCGCCCTGCTGCGGGAGCGCGGTTACCTTTCCGAGGTCCCTGCGTCCGGTGGGTCCGGGCAGGAGACCGAGGAACACACCATCGAGGCGCTGCACCTCCTGCTCGCCCAGGCACCGTCGGTTCTGCTCGGGGTGGCCCTGGTGGATGCGGTGGGGGAGCGGCGCGTCCAGAACCAGCCGGGCACCACGGAGGAGCTGTATCCCAACTGGCAGGTTCCGCTGGGCGGCCCGGACGGAAGGCCCGTTTACCTCGATGACCTTCCTGGCAACAGGCGGTTCAATTCACTGCTCGCGGCGGTCGAGGGAGCGATGCACCGCCAATAACCTGCACCGGCCCCTAAGCGGACACGAAAACACCGTGGCGCCGCCGCTCCTGGAAGCGGCGGCGCCACGGTGTTTGTTCCGGGATGAACCTAGCCCGTGGTCATCACGTGGGTGAAGTGGTCGTACCGGAAGGTGACAGGACCGCCGTCGTGCTTAAAGGCAATGTTGGCGCCCGGGGATGCCCCGCCGGCCCCGTAGCTCACATCCCATGACTTGTTCAGCGCGGCCTTGAACTCGTAGCTTCCCGCCGGCAGGTCAGGCACGGTCAGTTTCCAGACGAGGTCCGCAGGGTCCAGCACCAGCTGCGCCTGGGTGCAGGACGGCTCCCAGTCCGAGGCGCACCCCAGCTCGCTGTCCATGCTTCCGGCCGCCGCCACGGCACCCGGTTGCTGGGAGGCGTACACGGCGCTGAGTACATGCGTGCGGTTGTCATAGCGGAAGGTGACCCGACCGCCGGGATGGTCCAGCACGATGTTCTGCCCGTTGAACTGGCCGTCCGCGCCGTAGTTTTCGTCCCAGCCGCCATTGAGCGCGGCTTTGTACTCATACTTTCCGGCCGGCAGGTCCACGGTCAGCCGCCAGATCCGGTCCGCCGGGTCCAGCACCATCTTCGCCTGCGCGCAGGCGGGGTCCCATTGCGAGCTGCACCCCATTGCCTGGTTGAGCGAACCGGCAACGGTCACTGAGTCGGGCTGCGGCGGCTGGCCTACCGTGACGGTCCTGGTTTCGCTGGTGACGCTGAAGCCCGTGCCGGTCATGGCCGCGCGGTACCGGACCGTAGTGCCGTCGGCGAGCCCGGAGACATCATCATTTGCGGTGTACACGGGCGACGACGAGTCGGTGCCCAGTGCGGTCCAGTTCCCGCCGTTGACGCTGCGTTCGAAGGACACCACATGGCTGGACTTCTCCGGATCGGCGGTGGCGCCCAGCTCGACCTTGCCCTCCACGCTGCTGCCCTCGGTGGGCTTCTGCAGGGTCAGGACGGGCGCGGGAACGCTCGCCGATCGGCTCTGGGTGGTGGCGGTATGCCCGCCATTGTCCAGCACGGTGGCGCGGTACTCCAGTGGGGTGCCTGCGTCCAGCGCCGCGACGTCGTGGAACACCTGGTACGGGGCGGTGTCGTCGGTGCCGATCGGCTGCCACTCGCCGCCTGCCGTCCTTGCCTCAAAGGTGACCTCGTAGAACGAAGTGCCGTCGACGTCGGCCGTTACGTTGAGCCGTCCATTGTCACCGGCCGCGGCGGCCGGCTGTTGGAGCTTGACGGCGGGGGCCGTCTTGGAGTGCGGAATCCGGCCGGAGGATTCGTAGACGACGGCGGAGAGCGGCGGCACGGTCACGGTCAGTTTGGCGTCCTCGGAAGTTTTCACTTCGTCTGCGCCCTGGCCGTAGATGCGGGTGTAGCTGCGCTTGGCGATGTAGGTGGGGACCTGTGCCGTCTGCGGTTGTGCGCTGTTGTTCAGGGCCACCACGTATTCGCGCTGGTCCTGGGCGTCGGTACGGGAGAAGGCGTAGATGCCGGGCCCGTCGGAGGCGTAGCGGTGCTGGTGGGCGCCGTTCCGCAGCGCGGGGTGCTCCTTGGTGAGGGCAGCCAGTTCCTTGATCTTGGCGTAGAGCGGGTGGTCCGGGTTGAAGTTGTCGGTGGCGTTGGTGGCGTCCGTGCCCAGCAGGTCGTCGTCAAGGTAGTCGGGCACCTTGCTGGCGAAGAGGGTCTGACGCGCATCCTGGTCACCGCCTGGGCCGGTGAAGCCCTGTTCATCGCCGTAGTAGACCACCGGATTGCCGCGCGAGAAGTACATCAGTTCGTGGGCCAGTTCGTCCCGGGCCACCTTCTCGGCATCGGTGGCGGCAGGGTTGTCCTGTGCGATGAAGCTGCCGATGCGGCCCATATCGTGATTGCCCAGGAAGGTGGGCAGCTCGTAGACGTTGGAGTCGGCGTCGGTGTACCAGTCGTCCCCGGCGAAGAAGGCCTGCAACGCCTTGGCGTCCTGGCTCTTGGAGGCGAAGTTGCGGGCGGCGTCCTGGAAGGGGAAGTCCAGGACCGCCTGCATCCTGTTGCGGGTGGTGAACTGCGAGGTGAAGCTCTTGCTGGTGTCGAAGACCTCGCCGAACATGAAGAAATCGTCCTTGCCGTGTTCCTTGGCGTAGCTCAGGACGTTGGGGCCGAATTCCTGCCAGAACTCGTCGTTAACGTGCTTCATGGTGTCGATGCGGAAGCCGTCCACGCCGAAGTCGCCGATCCAGGACTTGTAGATGTCCTCCATGCCGTGCACCACTTTCGGGTTCTCGGTGAAGAGGTCATCGAGGCCGTAGAAGTCCCCGTACATGGAGTCCTCGCCGGTGAAGGTGGTGTCGCCGCGGTTGTGGTACAGCGTGGGGTCGTTCAGCCAGGCCGGAACCTTCAGGTTCTCCTCGCCCGGGGCCAGGACGGGCTTGTAGGGGAACGAGGTGTTCGCGTCCAGCTTGGGGAAGTTTCCCGTGCCTGCGTAATCGCGGTCGTCGAACGCTTCGCCCGAGGCCGTCTCGTAGGGAACGGCGTCCTTGGACACGTAGCCCTTGCGGTCGCCTTCCTGGTAGCCGATGACATCCGCGGTGTGGTTGGTGATGATGTCGAAGTACACCTTCATGCCGCGGGCATGGGCCTCGTCAATGAGGCCCTTGAGTTCGTCATTCGTGCCGAGGTGCGGATCGATCTGGGTGAAGTCGGTAACCCAGTAGCCGTGGTAGCCGGCGGATTTGTCCTCCGGCTGGACGGCCTTGTTCTTGAAGCTGGGGGTGAGCCAGATGGATGTGGTGCCCAGGCCCTGGATGTAGTCGATCTTGCTGTGCAGGCCGGCCAGGTCCCCGCCGTTGTAGAAGCCCTTCTTAGTGGGGTCGAAGCCGGACACCATGGGATCGGGGCCCAGGCCACCCTGGTCGTTGGCGGTGCTGCCGTTGCTGAACCTGTCCGCCATGACGAAGTAGAAGTTTTCGTCGGTCACCGGCCCGCGGAGCGAGTGCTGGGCGGAGGCGGACCCGTTGCTTTTTGTGCCGGCGCTGTTGGAGCCGTTGGAACCGTTGGAGCCGGGGGTATTGGGGCCGGGGCCGTCCGGACCTGGTGCGGCCTGGGCCGGGAGGACTGCAGTGGAAAAGGCGACGGCGGCTGCCAGGAGGCCGGCTGCCGATCGGACGGCGGCGGTACGGCCGCGGGTTCGCCGGCCGGGGGCGGGTTGTGTTCCAGCGGGCTTTGCCGGCAGTTGGGCGCGTGGGGGCGCGCCGGGAGGGGTGCGGAATAACAAGGGTGAGACCTTCCTGGGAAGCAGCGCTGCTGTACAGGCTTGCCGTTGACATGGGGATGCGGCAGGAGAGTTCGAAGGACAGCATGCTGTCCTGTGAACCAAGTCACAACTGTAAGCGCTTGCACTGGATTACTCCAGTGTTTAGGAAAGGTCCGTCGCGGTGGAGCAGCCGACGTTCTAGCCTGCGGTCGCAGGCATAACTGCGGGCACCAGGGCCGTGGGTGATGGGGTGGGCAGGTTATGCAGCAGCGGGCCTGGGAGGCCCGTTACAGGGTCCAGCTCGAATGTGGCGATGTTGTCCGACCGTTCGTGGGCCACGTGCAGCAGGTTTCCCCGGACCAGGTGGTGCCGCGGCCAGTCCCCGCCGCTGTGGATGTCCTTGACGGGGATCAGTTCGGTACCGCCCGCTGCCACCTCCAGGACGCTGATGATGTTCGAGCCCCTGACGCCGGCGTAGGCAAAGTTTCCCTGCGGGCCAAGGCAGATTTCGGCGGCGGAGTCGCCCTCCTGGCTTCCGCCCGCCGTTGCGGGTCCGCGGAAGACCAGCTCGTAGGTGCCAGCTTCGGGGCGCACCACGAAGACCTCCACTGAGTATTCAGACACGATGACGACGCTGCCGGATGGATGCTCCACCATGTGCCGCGGGCCGCTGCCGTGGGGGAGGACAACCTCGTGGTCGGCTACCAATCCGGTTCCCGGCTCGTAGTTCCAGATGCGCAGGGTGTCGTGGCCCAGGTCTGTGGTCATGACGCGGCCGTCGCTGAGCATCAGGCTGGCGTGGGCACGGCTTTGCCGCGGGCTGCCGGGAGAAAGGCTGCCGTGGGGATCAACCGACGGTGCGGCGGGAAACCTTCCGGTCATCCCGCCGTCGGCGTCCAACTCGTAGAGGAGGACCTGCCCGTCACCCCAGCACGTGGCGGTGACAAAGCGGCCGCCCGGGTCGACGGCAACGTGGCAGGTGGCCTCGCCCGCAGGCTGTGCTTCTTTATGGACTTTCAGGCCACAGTCCCGCAGGCGCCGGTATGCCTGGACCTTCTTGCGCTGCTCGGCGGCCGCGTACACGACGGGCAGTGCGGGGTGGACGGCCACGAACGACGGCGACTGGGCCTCGACTGCTGTTCCCAACCATTCGAGGCTTCCGTCCTGGTGCGCGCGGACAGCGCCAATGCCTTGGGCCCGGCCGCCGCCGTCGGGGGTGTAGGTGCCGATCCAAAGAAGGTTGCTGGCTGCGTTGTTGTTGGCTGCGCCGGTGGTCATGTTCCCATCCTGCCAACAGCTGCTGCTATTCCGGAGCGCCGGGCCGCCGATTAGCATGGGATTTCCGGCAACGGCAGAAGGCGGTGGGTGCAATTTCGGCTCTATCAGTATCGGGTTCTCCCTCGCCGCGCCGTTCCGAGAGTTGGGCCTAGCGACCGTGGGGGTGCCCGTCGGCTCACCGAAAGGCGCAGCTTTGCTGCCTTCTGGATCACAGGCGGTTCACGGCCAACCCGGATGGCCGGCCTACGAGCGTATCGTCTCCCTGTTGCGGTCTGCCGGCTGTGTTTTCGCCGAAGATGAAGCCCGGCTCCTGTTGGCTGAAACCTGTAGCCCCACGGAACTCCAGCGGAACGTCCGGCGCCGCATGGAGGGTGTTCCCCTCGAACACATCCTGGGCTGGGCAGAGTTCGCCGGCGGTCGGGTCCTGGTTGAGCCTGGCGTCTTTGTGCCGCGGCGCCGCACGGAACTGTTGGTCGCCGAGGCCGTGGCATTGCTGCGGAACGACGCCTTGGCGGCGCCCCCGGTTGTGGTGGACCTCTGCTGTGGTTCGGGTGCCGTGGGGGTGGCCGTCCTTCGCCAGGCGCCGGGGGTGGATTTGCATGCGGCAGATATTGAACCCACGGCCGTACGGTGTGCCCATGCGAATCTTGAACCTCTTGGCGGCCACGTCCATGCGGGTGATCTCTTCGAGGCTCTTCCGCCTGCACTGCATGGCCGGGTGCGAGTGCTGACTGTAAATGCTCCATACGTACCCACAGAAGCCATCCGGACCATGCCGCCGGAAGCACGCCTTTACGAACCCGCGGTTTCACTCGATGGCGGTCCTGATGGCCTGGACTTTCACCGCCGGATTGCTGTTGGTGGGACTCAGTGGCTGGCTTCGGAGGGGCATCTGCTCATCGAAACCAGTGAGCGGCAGGCGGCGGCCACCTCCGAGATCCTGGCAGCGGCCGGGTTCGCCGTACGGACGGTTCGTTCAAAGGAGCTTGATGGGACAGTGGTCATAGGGCGCCTGGTGGCGAAGAACGTGGGTAAGTAGCCTGCTTCGGTAGCGCTTTGCCTCGCTGGGTGGCTTGGACGTTCACAACACGGTGCCCACACGCCGAATCAGCCCTCGTCATTCCCGTGGGTGGGGTGGTGGGGGTGGTTTGAAGTAGTGGTTTTGTTGGGGTGTTTGGTTGGGGTCGAGGTGGGGTGGGGGGATGAAGGTTGGTGTGCCGTGGGTGGTGGTGATTTTCCATTGTTCTTTGTGGATGAGGTGGTGGTGGTGGCTGCAGAGCAGGGCGCCGTTGTTGGTGGTGGTGGGTCCGCCTTGTGACCAGTAGGTGATGTGGTGGGCTTCGCACCAGGGGGCGGGGATGGTGCAGTTGGGGAAGGCGCAGCCTTGGTCGCGGGCGGTGAGGGCGAGGCGTTGGGCGGGGGTGAAGAGGCGGGTTTTGCGGCCGAGGTCGAGGATTTCGCCGTTGGTGCCCAGGAGGGCGGGGATGATGTCGGCGTCGCAGGCGGTTTTGCGCAGGGTGGCGGCGGCGACGGGCCCGGTGAAGGCAAAGGAACCGGTCCCGGTCCCGATTCCTGCGGATGTCCCGGTTCCTGCGGATGCCGCTGTGTCGGCTTTGGTGCCGGTGGTGTGGGGGAAGAGGTCTTGGTAGTTGATGGTGGCGATGATTTGGGGTCGGTTGCCGCCGGTGGTGGGCAGGGTGTTGGTGGTGAGGGCGGCTTTGGCGGCGGTGACGAGGCCGTCGAGTTGTTTTTGGGCGCGGGTGCGCCGGTCCAGGTCCGGCAGGGCGATGTGCCCCCTGGCATCGCCTGCCGTTGCGCTGCCTGCCAACGTGCTGCCTTCGCTGCCGGTGCCGGTGCCGGTTCCGGTTTCGGTGTTGGGGGTGGTGGTGTGGGGGTTGGTGGCGGTGTTCATGACGGTGAGGAGGTGTTCGTATTGGTCGCCGGTGGCGAAGATTTCGACACGGTGCAGGCCGTGCCGGGGTTTGCGGATGAAGGCGCCTTGGGTGTGGCGGAGGGCTTCTTCGGTGGGTTCGGTGCCGTCGGCGTCGATGGTGTCGGTCCAGCGTTGGGCCAGGCGGGTGAGGAAGTCGGGGTCGCAGCTGGTGGCGGCGGTAGTGAGGTGGTGCTCGATCGTGTCGAGGGTTTCTTGTGTGGTGTGGTGTTGGAGCCGGTCCAGGGTGGCGGTGATGATGGTCGCGGCGTGCGAGGACACCGCAGGTCCCTGAGCCGGCCCGGGCCAGGCGCCGGCCTCGGTGCTGGCGTGGAGTTCAGTGGCGGGGGTGAGGGCGGCGGCGAGGTGTGGCCGGGTTGGCGGGAGTGGTTCGCCGGTGATGGTGGTGACGGGCAGGACGTGCTGGGCGAGGGCGAGGCGGCGCCGGGCTTCGCGGATGGGGATTTGCAGGCGCAGGCGGAGGAACTCTGCGGTGTTCCGGCACCCGTCATCGGCCGGAGACACCACCACCGGGCGCATCAGGCCTCGTGTGGAGGGCGGCCCGGGCCAGTTGGCGTCGGTCTCACGCACGACACCGGTCCCGCTGGCTGTTGCTGGGGCGGTGCGCAGGGTTTCAAAGCCGGTGGCGTCCCACCCGGTGATCCAGCCCGTGGACCCGCCTGCGCGGGACCGGCCTGCGCGGGACCGGCCTGCGCGGGACCGGGCTGCACGGGTCTTGGCTGTGGCGGCGTCGTTGATGGCCTGGGTGCGGGTGCGGTCCACGGCCCCGGCTGAGACGAGTTGGAGGTACTCCACGGAGCGGGCGAGGCCCTCGATCCGGGCGGCATAATCGGCAGCCTCGACATAAGAGGCCGTTGCCAGCAGGTCCGGGGTGGCCAGGGCGGCGGCTGCCAGCTGTGCGGCCAGCCGGTCCAATACGTCCTGCTCACCGGGCCCTGAGGCTGATGCCTGCAAAGGACCTGTCAGAGGATCCTCACTGGGGACCGGGCGAAGGCGGGCCGGGCGCGGCAGCCGACTGCCGGCGTCGTACGCCCTCCCCAGATCTTCCCCAATGGCCTCCATAACCCAACTCTGCCAGCCACCACCGACAATCAAGAGACCCCAAAACCCCTATGTGGAAAACAGGGCAGCCACGGATAAACACGGAAACTGGCTGGCGGTCCTCTCCGCAATGGACCGGTTTAAACACTGCCGGCCGCCGCGTCCCCCAAGGATCGCGACGGCCGGCAAGGCGATTCAGTTGTAGCACAAAGCCCGCTCAGTCCCATGTCACGCGGCAGCGACCGCGTAATGAAACGGGAGTCAGGACTTTGCGCCGCTTCCATCGGAGGTCCCAAGGTTGGTGGTTTCCGGGTGGGTGCTGTGTGCGGGGATGTGGTCTTCGCCAAGGCCGCCCGCGTTGGTTGTAGAGGTACCGGTGGGGGTGCCGGGGGAAGTGCCGGCCGCTGCGGAAGACTGGCCGCCGTTGGACGAGCCATCCCGGTGCACGGCAGAACCAAGCACGGTCCCTGCCCTGCGTGCGGCTTCGCCCAGCTGGTCCGCCACTTCAGGCGCCTTTTCCTTGATGGCCTCCGTAGCTACGGAAACTTTGTCCTGGACCGGCTTGCTGTCCCAGATGCCGGCCGCACGGGCCTTCAGCTTGTCGTAAGCAGCACGGCCTGACCGCGAGCCGAGGACATAGCCGACGGCAACGCCTACACCCAAAAGAAGCTTGTTTTTCACGTTGAACTCCTGCTCTGCGAGAAGGTTGTCAATCCTGGCGGGGAGAGGTGCCCCATGCTGGAGAAAGTGAAAGCCGGCCCGGGGATGGTGTCCCCAGGCCGGCTTCCTGGCGTGCGCGGTTATTAGCCGCGTGCGCCGCGCTTAGTGACCATGCCGTAGATCGCAAGAACGATCAACGAGCCAACGATCGCCAGCAGCCAGGTCTGCAGCGAGAAGAACTCCTGCAGTCCGCCGCCGAACAGGGCGCCGCCGATCCAGCCACCGAGCAGTGCGCCTACGACGCCCAGCACCATGGTGATGATCCAGCCGCCACCCTGACGTCCCGGAAGGATTGCCTTGGCAATCGCGCCGGCGATGAGTCCGAGAATCAGAAATGCAATAAATCCCATTTGTCGCTCTCTTCCTAAGTAAAGGAGGCCTCCATGTTGGGGAGGCACTTCGTCCTTCTGGCTCAATAGTAATCATGCTTACTATCTATTTGCCAACCCCGTTTTAGGAAAAAAGTGCTGTTCAGGGCAACTTTAGTGCCCCGTCTTGTCCGAGTCATTGCCCGCGCCGGGACCCTCGTCCAAGACCGAAAGTTCCGCTAGATCCTGCGGATCCAGGGCGAAATCGAACACGTCCAGGTTCTCGGCCATACGCGCCGGGGAAGCAGTCTTCGGAATCGTTACCAATCCGTTTTGTATGTGCCACCGCAGGACCAGTTGGCCAGGCGTTTTCCCGTGCTTTTCAGCCAGTTGGGAAAGGATGGGGGCACTGAGCAAACCTGCTCCCGAGCCGCCCAAAGGACTGTAGGACTCAGTAACTATGCCATGCCCGGCATGGAACTCGCGCTCCGCGGTCCGGGTGATTGCAGGGCTGAGCTGGATTTGGTTCACCGCCGGCACCACATCGGTCTCCGCCATCAGCCGCTCAAGGTGGGCGGGCTTGAAGTTGGACACCCCGATGGACCGGACCTTCCCCTCGGCTTGCAGCCGTTCAAACGTCTGCCAGGTGGAAATGTACTGGTCCCGGCCGGGGAGCGGCCAGTGGATCAGCAGCAGATCCACATAATCGAGCCCCAGGCGCTTAAGCGATCCCTCCAGGCCAGCCACGGCGCGGTCGTGGCCCTGGAATTCGCCGTCCAGCTTGGTGGTGATGAACAGCTCGCTGCGGTCCACGCCGCTGGCACGGATGCCGTTGCCAACACCCCGTTCGTTGCCGTACTTCACGGCGGTATCGATGTGCCGGTACCCGGCTTCCACGGCGTGTACGACGGCGGCCGCCACCTGTTCGTCGTCCAGCGGCCAGGTGCCAAGCCCCAGCTGCGGGATCCTGTTGCCGTCATTGAGCTCGATGAGCGGTGCAAGTGTCATGCCATCAGTCTCCCCTCTATCGCCCGTCCCGGCTCTCACTGCCCGCTATTCGAGAATGCCCGGAGGATATTGCCTGCGTTGTACTCCAGCGCCACGCGGGCCGTACTTGACACCGCATCCGGCTTCTTCTGCTGGGCAAGGAAGTCAACAAGCCGCTGCACCGCCTGCCCCGCCTTAGCCGTGTCGCCGTCCTGGACCGCCTTTGCCGCCTGCTGGATGCTTGCGGCAAGCTGGCTGGCCACCGGTCCGGAAACGTCCCCCGAGTCCCTCAGGTCCGTCAGGATGTCCTGCAGGGCCTCGATGCTGCCCGGAAGCCAGGCAGCACGCAGCGGGACGCTGCCAAACTTCATGTCGGAAGCGAAGTAGAAGTCGGTGTAAGCGGGCTGGTTGTACGCGGTGTTCTGCCTGGCAACCTCGGCCCGGTACTGCGGATCGTGCATCAGCGTGTAGAGCTTGTGGTTGGTTACTTCGGTGCTGAGGTAGATGCGGAGGGCGGAGCTGTCTGCCGTGCGGACCACCATTTCCTCCCGCCAGTCGCCCAGGATATCGGCCACCAGGCCGGGAGTGCCCTTGGTGCTGTTGTTGGTCCGGGTGCCGTCGGCGGTGAGCAGCCGTCCGCGCTTCCAGTCATCGATAGTGGGGGTCTGGTCGCCCGAGCCGTTGATTATCTGCGTGGTCATGTCTGCGGCCCACTTGATGCTCATGTTGGTGCCGGGTGCGCTGCTGGAAAGTTTGCGGCCGTCCGCAGACTGCATGCCGATGGCCCAGTTCTCAATGCCGGGAACTTCCGGATCCACATCGCCGATCATGCCGCGGCCGGTGTCCTTCCCGGAGTACGCGCCGAACAGAACCTCACCCGTGGCGGCATCCCGCATGGCGTAGCCGTATGGGGCATATGCCGCTCCTTCGTGGACGGTGAAGATTTCCTTTCCCGGCCGGTTGGGGTCGATGTCGGCCACATGCATGGCGTCGCCGTGGCCCAGCCGCGCCTCTTCGCCGGGAGCGGCGCTGCCCGCCGGCAGGGTGTCGAACGACGTGTACAAAACCGAGCCGTCGTCGTCGAGCGTCGCGGACCCGTAGACGATCTCCTGCTTGCCGTCACCGTCTACGTCGGACGCACTCAGGGAGTGGAAACCCTGCGTGGTGAGCTTGCCGTAGGTGGGGTCCGTGCCGTCCCGGCCGTGCGGTGAGTCGTTGAACGGGTTGCTCATAGGTGTCCAGCCCGAGTCCACGTTCCAGACAGGCGAGAGATTGGTCCCGTCCCAGGTGTAGGTGGCGAGTGTGGTGCGGGTGTAGTAGCCGCGGGCGAAGACCGCCGCCGGCTTCCGGCCGTCCAGGTAGGCGACGCCGGCCAGGAACCGGTCCACGCGGTTCCCCGGCTCTATCCGCGCCATGGCGTAGTCGCCCCACATCAGGCCGTCGTCCGTCCGCCCCGGGGTGTAGGCCACGGTCTTCAGTTCCTTGCCCGTGGCGCCTTCGAACACCGTCAGGTACTCCGGTCCCGACACGATGAAGCCCTCGAATGCACGCAGGTTGTTGCGTGCACTGCGGGACGGGGCATAGACGTCCATGAAGTAGTCGGTGAGCTTTTCCGCATCAGCCTGGGAGAGCGGGTACTTGTACTGCGGGGCGATACCGAAAGCTTCCTCCAGGGTGGCCGGCCAACGGCCCGCCTTGACCTCCGGGTGCTCGGTCCAGCCCCGGAAGGTTTTTACCATGTGCTGGTAGTAATCCGCCGCGCTCATGCGGTAGTCATCAGTGTTGGAGTATCCGGCGTCGATATCGGACTGGAGCAGGGAGATGAACGAGCTGGCCGCTATGCTGCCGTCCGCGTTGAAGCTGGTGCTCTTGGTCCCCGGGGCTGTCTTCATCATCATCTCCGCCCGGCCGTCGCCGTCGAAGTCGTTGACCAGCATCTGCGTGTAGTGGGCCCCCGACCGGATGTTGACGCCCAGGTCGATCCGGCTGAGGAGCGTACCGTCCGCCTTGTAGGTATCGACGTAGGTGTTGCCCGTGTAGCCCACCTGCGAGACGTCCTTGGAGTTGTTCGGATCCCATTTGACGATGAACTCATACTGCCCGTCGCCGTCCACGTCCCCCACCGAGGTGTCGTTGGCGGAGTAGGTGAAGGCCTGGCCGGCCGGGGTGACTCCGTCGGCCGGCTTCCTGAGCGGGATGTCCTTGAAGTTGCTGCCCCACGGTGTGGTGCCGGCGCTCCGGTCAACCTCAACTCCCGCGACAACGGCCCGCACCTGGTAGGCCGATCCTGCGGTTCCAGCCCGGTCCAGGAAGTTGGTGCTGTCCGTGACGGTTGCCAGTTTTTGGCCGTCCCGATAGACGTTGAAGTCGGTGCCGGTTAAGCCGGTGGGGGAGGAGCCGGTTGCCTCGTTGCCCAGCAACCGCCAGCTGAGGAACACGCCCTCGGAGGTGGCGGCGGCCACCAGGCCACGGTCCAGGTGGTCCAGTTGAATGCCCGGATTCCCGGGCTTGGGGGAGGGTCCGACGGCGGAGGCCGGGGCCGCGAGACAGCTCAGGGTCAGTGCCAGGCCGGCTGCGCCAACGGAGAGCAGGCGAAGGGGAAGGGTGCGGGGATTCATCAGTGAATCCTTTCAATTTTGAGACCGGAAAACGCTTCCCCAGCAATCTAGCGGTGGGGTGGGGGCAAGGGAAGCCTTGTTTTCCTAGCTCAGAGCGGGTATTTAGAACGTTGTAGAACGAAAGAGGTCCCGCTGCGGTTGCAGCGGGCCCTCTGACGCAGGCTGACTCAGGGTGTGACGCCCGGCTTCGCCAAGTTTTTTAGTCCAAACGAACCCTATGCAGGGTCTTCCGCCAATTTCCGCTTGAGGATCTTTCCGCTGGGTCCCAGGGGGAGCTCGGAGAGGATCCGGACCACCCGCGGGTACTTGTAGGCGGCCAGCTGCGCGCTGGCAAAGTCGATCAACTCGGATTCGGTCACGCTGGCTCCGGCGTCCAGCACGATGGCTGCCGCGATTTCCTGCCCGTGGACGTCATCCGGAATCCCATAGACGGCGGCGCTGACGACGGCGGGGTGGGTCAGGAGGATCTCCTCCACTTCACGCGGGTAGACGTTGTAGCCGTTCCGGATGATCATGTCCTTCTTGCGGTCCACGATGGTGAGGTAGCCGTCGTCGTCCTTCGTCCCGAGGTCCCCGCTGCGGAACCAGCCGTCCACCACGGCCTCCGCGGTAGCCTCGGGCCGGTTGAGGTAGCCCTTCATCAGCAGGTGGCCGCGGATGACCAGCTCGCCCAATTCGCCGTTGGGAAGCAGCTCAATGCTGTCCACCACCTCGGGCCGGGCGATCTCGATGTCAACGCCCCAGATCGGGACCCCGATGGTGCCCGGCCGGGGTGTCGTGCCCACGTGGTTGAAGGCAGCCACCGGCGAGGTCTCCGTCAGGCCATAGCCCTCGTGGATCTCCACCCCGTAGACGTCGCGGAACTTGTCCAGCACGGCCAGCGGAAGGGCCGCGCCGCCGGAGATGCCGTACCGCAGGGCAGCGGGCCGATCGGGTACGGTCTTGGCGGCTTCCAGGAGCGCCACGTACATGGTGGGCACGCCGATAAAGATGTTGACGTTGTGCTTGGCCAGCAGCTTCAGGGCGTCGGGGCCCGTGAACCGCGGCATCAGGACGATGGTGGCGCCGGCGCGCAGCCCCGTGTTGAGGACCACGGTCTGGCCGAAGGTGTGGAAGAGCGGCAGCCCGCCGAACAGGACGTCGCCGGGCCGGAAATCCATCACGCTGGTCAGCAGGGTGCTGGTCTGTTCCACCAAGGCAAAGTGGGTGCCGAGCGCGCCTTTCGGTTTGCCGGTGGTGCCTGACGTGTAAAGGATGGTGGCCGTGTCCGAGGGGCGGCACGGTTCGTACGTCTGGATCGGTTCCGCCGCCGCAGCTTCCGCTTCCAGCCGGTGGAACCCGCCGTCGTCGGAAGCCATCACGGTCAGCACGTCGATTCCGCTGGCCGTGGCACCCGCAGCGCCCTCGCCCAGCAGCGGTGCGGCGCAGATCAGCAGTTTGGCGCCGCTGTCCTGCAGGACGTACTCGATTTCGCGGGCCTTGAGCAGGGCATGCACGGGCACAACAATGGCACCTAGCGACAGGATGGCGTAGTACACCCGGGCGAAGTCCGGAACGTTGGGGATCAGGACGGCGATGGCGTCTCCCGGCCCGATCCCACGCGCCCGCAGTGCGCCGGCATAGGCACGCGTTTGGCGCCACAGGTCGCCGTAGCTGACCTGGTCCTCGCCCACTACCAGCGCGATGTTGTCCGGAGTCCTTTTGGCTGATTCAGCCAGCACGGCTGCCACCGAGATGGTGGCGAAGCCGTCAGCGGAGTTGGTGTTGGTCATGGCCTGCTTCTTCGTTGGGGTGGGTCATGCTGAGAGGATCAGGGCGTCGCCCTGGCCGCCGCCGCCACAGAGGGCCACGACGCCGGTGCCGCCACCGCGGCGCTTCAGGGCCAGCGCCTGGTGCAGTACCAGGCGTGCCCCCGACGCTCCCACCGGGTGGCCCAGGGCGATGGCACCACCTTCGGCGTTCACGGCCTCAGTTTCAATGCCGAGGTCGTTGGCGGACTGGATGAGGACGGAGGCGAACGCTTCGTTGATTTCCACCAGGTCCAGTTCCTGGGCGGTGAGTCCCTGGAGCTTGAGCGCGCGCTCGACGGCCCGCGCGGGCTGGGAGTGCAGGGATCCGTCAGGTCCGGCGGTCTGGCCGTGGGCGCCGATCTCGGCGATCCATTCCAGGCCTGCGGCTTCGGCTGCCGCCTTGTTGGCGATGACCAGGGCGGCCGCGCCATCGGACAGGGGCGACGACGAACCAGCGGTAATGGTGGCGGTCTCCGCCTTGGAGAACGCCGGGCGGAGCTGGGCCAGGGATTCCGCTGTGGTGTCCGGGCGGATGCCCTCGTCGTGCTCAAGGGTCACGGCGGGTCCCTTGCGCTGCGGTATCTCGATCGGCGCGATCTCCTCCGCCATGATCCCGGCGGCGCGGGCGGCCTCGGCACGCTGGTGGGAGCGGGCCGCGACGGCGTCCTGCTCTTCGCGCGTGATGCCGCGTTCGGCGTTTCCGGCGTCGGTGGCCTCACCCATGAGCTTCTTGCTCACCGGGTCCTGCAGCCCGTCGTGATTGAGGGAGTCCAGCATTGGGGCGTCACCGATGACCACGCCCGCACGGAGCCCGGGTACCAGGTGTGGTGCATTGGTCATGGACTCCTGGCCTGCGGCGACAATGAAGTCCGCTTCCCCGGTGCGGATCATCCTGGCGGCGTCGATGACGGCCGTCAGACCCGACAGGCAAAGCTTGTTGATGGTGATGGTGGGGACGTCCCAGCCGATTCCCGCGGCCAGGCTGGCCTGCCGGGCGGGGCCCTGGCCGGCGCCGGCCTGGATCACCTGCCCCACGATGACGGCACCGATCTGCTCCGGCGCCACTCCGGTCCGTTCCAGGGCGGCCCGGATTGCGTGGGCGCCGAGGTCGCTGGAGGAGAAGGGGGTGAGGCCGCCGCGGAACTTGCCGAACGGGGTGCGGGCGCCGCCCAGGATGACGGGGATGTTGGCGTTCTGGTTCAAGAACGTTCCTTTCGGAGGTGTTGGGCGGAGTTACGCGAAGGCGGAGGTACCGGTGATGCCGCGGCCGATGATGAGGGCCTGCATGGTCTCGGTGCCTTCGTAGGTGTGGATGGCTTCAATATCGGCGAGATGCCGGGCCACGCGGTTTTCCAGCAGGATGCCGTTGCCGCCGAGCAGGTCACGTGCGTTCGAAGCGATGCCGCGGGCAGTTCGGGTGCAGGTGTACTTTGCCAGGGACGCCTGCTCAGGGGTGAGCGCCCCGGCTTCATCGAGCCGGGTCATCTGCACCACCATCAGCTGCATGGTGGCCAGTTCGCTGAGCATCCGGGCCAGCCGTTCCTGCACGATCTGGGAGGCGGCCAGGGGCCGGCCGAACTGCTTGCGCTGCTTGGCGTACTGGACGGCCGTTTCGTAGCAGGCGGTGGCATGCCCGACGGCGGACCAGGCAACGCCCAGCCGGGTCGCCAACAGGACACGGGCTGTGTCCTTGAAGGTTCGGGCGCCCGGCAGGACATTTTCGTCGGGGACGAAGACGTCTTCCAGCCGGATGTGGGCCTGCCAGATGGCGCGGAGGGCCAGCTTGCCTTCGATTTTGGTGGCGGTGTAGCCGGGGGAATCCTGCGGAACCAGGTAGCCGTGGACCTGGCTGTCCTCGCCCCGGGCCCACACGATGCTGACGCCGCCCACGGATCCGTTGCCAATCCACTTCTTTTCGCCGTTGAGCAGGAAGCCGCCGTCGGTGCGGGTGGCCGTGGTCTCGAGCGCGACGGAGTCGGAGCCGTGGGTGGGCTCGGTAAGGGCGAAGGCGGCGTATTCGGCGCCGCCGGCGATTTCCGGGAGCCAGCGCTCCTTCTGCTCCGGGGAGCCGCATTCCGCGACGGACCGCAGGGCCAGGCCGCCCTGGACCGCGATCATCGTTGCCACGGAGCCGTCACCCCGGCTGATCTCCATGTTCACCAGGCCGGCGGCCATGCTGCTCATGGGTGCATAGCCCTCCACCGCTATGCCGTCGCGCAGGAGGTCCAGTTCGCCGAGGCGGCGGAGGAGGTGCAGGGGGTACTCGCCGCGTTCCCAGTAGCCATCGATGACGGGGAGGACCTCATCCTGGACAAAGTTGCGGGCGCGGTCCCAGTACGCCCGGTCCTCGGCACCGATGCCTGCCAGGACGGAGGCCGGGTCCGTGCCCAGCGCCTCAGTGAGGAGGTAGTCCGGCTCCACGGTGCCGGCAGGAAAGCTGGTGGGACTTTCGGTGCGGGCGGGCACTCGGGTGGGGGACGTCGTCGTCATGTATCTGCATCCTTTTGAATCAGCGGCGGGGGCTGCCGGAACTGTGTGGCTTGCACCACACCAACTAAGAATGCAATGAAACGCAGTTCCACGTCAAGAAACTGCGTTCCAAAAGTGGGCGGCTGGCTAGGAATGTTCCCAGGGGAGGGCGTCCCTGACCGCCTGGGCGATGGCTTCCCGGTCGGCGGTGCCGGGAAGGACGGTCACGACGACGGTCGGGGCCGGTTGGGAGGGGGCTGGGGAACCGAGGAGCGCAGGCCGGAACGTTTCCGCCAGGGACTGGAGCTCGGCGGCCAGGGCGGCTGCCCTTTTCCGATCTGCCGCAGCGGTGTCCCCGGCCTTGGGTGTGGTGCGCAGCCACTGGCGGAGGAAGGCGTTGTGCACGGCCACCACGGCCGCGGCGAAGGCGACGGCCTTGTACTCGTGCCGGCCCTTTCCGGGCAGCGTGTCATTGAGGAACTGGAGGAATGCCCGCTCGTACCGGTGGGAGGTGACCAGCTCCCGGTCGCGGAGGGCCGGGACTGCCTGCAGGAGTCCGTACCGGGCGCGGGACGTTGCCGGGTTCCGCAGGTGGTGCTCAAAGACCAGCATGGCGGCGTCCGCAACGGCGGCGGGCGGCTCAAGCCTTGATTCGGACAGCCGGTCATTGACCTGGCGCAGGATCCGCTCATGGTCTGCAAAGACCACGTCCTCCTTGGACCCGAACCTGCGGAAGAACGTGCTGCGGCTCATTCCCGAGGCCTCGGCGAGCTCCTCGACGGACGTTGCATCGAAGCCCTGCTTCGCCAGGAGTCCGATGGCTGCCGCGACAGGCCCGTCGGCGGGATGCCCGTCGTCGGGCTGGCTGGTAGGGGGCGAAGTCATGCGCCGAAATGTAGCACAGCCGCCCCTGCGCAACTGCCCTGCCTCCGGACGGAGGCAGGGCAGTTGACGGTGGACGTGGGCTCAGGCTCCCTGGCGTGCCCAGCCGGTCAGCTTGTCGGAGAGCTGCATGTAGGCCTCGTTCACCTGCTGCAGTTCCGGGTGGCTGTCGTACCACTGAACGATCTCCCGGGCGCCGTCCGCGAAAGGGATGGTGGCCGTGAAGTCCGGGACCAGCGATTTGATCTTGGCGTTGTCAAAGACCACCGAGTGGGAGCGGTCGCCCAGGAGGTTGGAACCCAGTTCCTCGTCATGGGCGGCGATGGTTTCGGACGCCACATGCACCAGTTCCGGTTCCCGGACCCCTGCTGCCCGGGCGAACAGCTGGTAGATCTGGTTCCAGGGCAGGTACTCATCCGAGGTGATGGTGTAGCTCTCACCCACCGCCTGCGGCCTTCCGAGCAGTCCGACGAAAGCCTTGGCGAAGTCCTTGCTGTGCGTAAGGGTCCACAAGGAGGTACCGTCACCGTGGACCATGACCGGAAGGCCGTTGCGCATGCGGTGGATGTCCGTCCAGCCGCCCACCATGGCGATCTTGGTGCGGTCGTAGGTGTGCGACGGCCGGATAACCGTCAGGGGAAAGTCATCCTCCCGGTAGGCCCGGAAGAGCAGCTCCTCGCATGCGATCTTGTTCCGGGAGTACTGCCAGAAGGGGTTCTTCAACGGCGTTGACTCGCGGATGGGCAGCCGCGTGGGCGGCTTCTGGTACGCGGAGGCGGAGCTGATGAAGACGTACTGCCCGGTCCGCTTCCGGAACAACTCCATGCTGGTTTGCGCCTGGTCCGGGGTGTAGGAGATGAAGTCCGCGACGGCGTCGAACTCCCTGTTGCCCAGCGCCTCCCGCACGGCTGCTGCATCCCGAACGTCGGCGTGCAGCACCTCCGTGCCCTCCGGGATGGGGCGGGTGGACTGGCCACGGTTCAGGATGGTGAGCCGGTGGCCCAGCGCGACGGCGCGTTCTGCCGCCGCCGCGCTGATGACCCCGGTGCCGCCGATGAAGAGGATGTTCCGCTGCGCCACGGTATCGGCCCCAAGCGGGGTTACCACGCGTAGTCTTCCGGTGCCGTGCGGTGCCCCGGGAAGATGTCGTCCAGGCGCTTGAGGGCGTCTTCGTCGAGCGAGACGTCCAGGGCGCGGATGGCGGCATCCAGCTGTTCCTGGGTGCGGGGGCCCACGATCGGAGCGGTTACCGCGGGTTGGTGCAGGAGCCACGCCAGGGCGACATCGCCGGGTTCGTGGCCCAGCTCGTCCGCAAAGTCCTCGTACTGGCGGATCTGGTCCTGGTGCTTCTTCAGCGTTTCGGCGGCCCGTCCTTCGGTGCGCCGCACGCCCTCGCGTTCCTTCTTCAGCACGCCGCCCAGCAGCCCGCCCTGCAGCGGTGACCAGGGGATCAGGCCCAGGCCGTACTGCTGCGCTGCCGGGATGACCTCAAGCTCGAGCTCGCGGCGGAACAGGTTGTAGATGGACTGCTCGCTGACCAGCCCGGTGTAGTTTCGGCGGCGCGCCGCTTCCTGTGCCTGGGCGATGTGCCAGCCGGCAAAGTTGCTGCTGCCCGAGTACAGGATCTTCCCCTGCTGCACGGCAACCTCGATGGCCTGCCAGATTTCGTCCCACGGGGTGTCGCGGTCGATGTGGTGGAACTGGTACACATCGATGTAGTCGGTCTGCAGGCGCTTAAGGCTTGCATCCAGGGCCCTGCGGATGTTCAGCGCGGACAGCTTTGACTCGTTCGGCCGGTCCGTCATGGTGCCATAGAGCTTGGTGGCCAGGACGGTGTGCTCGCGGCGCTCGCCACCCTTCGCAAACCAGCGCCCGATGATTTCCTCGGTCCAGCCGCGGTGGTCCACGCCACCGTACACGTTGGCAGTGTCGAAGAAGTTGATGCCGGCCTCGTGGGCGGAGTCCATGATGCTGTGGGCGTCCGCTTCCTCCGTTTGCGGCCCAAAATTCATGGTGCCCAGGCAGAGGCGGGAAACTTTCAGGCCGGAGCGGCCCAGATGGGTGTACTGCATGGAATTTCCTTTCGATGGGGGAGCCTGCAGGGAATGGTTGAACCTGCCGGTCCCTACATCTGGGTAAAGGAGGCGACGGCGGGATCGGAACCAATGCGGGCACCGGACTCCAGTGCCGTGATGGCGGCCAGTTCGTCCTGGGACAGCGTCAGGGACGACGCCCCGAAGTTCTCGCGGATGCGGTCAGGATTGGCCGACTTGGGAATGACGATGTTTCCGTTGGCAAGGTGCCATGCCAGCACCACCTGCGCGGTGCTGGCGTTGTGCGCAGCGGCGATTTCGGTGACGGCGTTTCCGTTGAGGTCCCCGCCCTGTCCCAGCGGGCTGTATGCCTCGACGGCAATGCCCAGACCGCGGCACTTGGCGGCCAGGTCTGCCTGCTGGTAGCTGGGGTGCAGTTCGATCTGGTTGACGGCCGGGACGGTTTCCGCGGACTCCAGCAGGGTGTCCAGGTGGTCCGAGAGGAAGTTGGAGACGCCGATGGCGCGGATTTCCTTGTTCTCGTACAGCCGCTCCATCTCCTTCCATGCCTGGACGAACAGCCCCTGCGACGGGACGGGCCAGTGGATGAGGTAGAGGTCGACGAAGTCGAGGCCAAGGGCCTTGCGGCTGTTCTGGAATGCCTCCTGGGCCCTGCCCTGCTCGCCGTTGCGGAGCTTGGTGGTCACGAAGATTTCCTCGCGGGCGATGCCGGTGGCGGCCAGTGCTGCCCCCACTCCTGCCTCGTTGCGGTAGGCCGCAGCGGTGTCGATGTGGCGGTAGCCCGCTTCCAGGGCGTCCTCTACTGTCCGCTGCGTGTCTTCCGGCGGGACCTGGAAAACGCCGAAGCCAAGCTGCGGGATGGTGACGCCATTGTTGAGTGTCAGCTCTGACATGGGTGTGCTCCTTCTATGGGAGGTATGGCTGGAAGATGAGGTGCTGAACGGTGCCGGCTGCTCGACAAGTGAGAAAGCGGTTTCCACCGGCTCACTCCTGAGCCTATGCACTTTCGGCCACCAAGTCAGCAGGCAAAGCTGTTCCTGTTTTTCCTAGGACTGCCAGTCCTACCTTCGTTGTAGAGCGTGGCACCCAACGCAGGCAGAATGGTCTGCATGGGTCAAAGCGCCGAGTTCGGAAAATTCCTCAAAGCCATGCGGTCCCGGTTGAGCCCGGAAGTCGCCGGGACAGGGCCCAGCACGGGCGCCCGCAGGGTTCCCGGCCTGCGGCGGGAGGAAGTGGCACGGCTGGCCGGTGTCAGTACCGATTACTACGTGCGGCTGGAGCAGGGCCGCAACATCCACCCGTCCCGCACCGTCCTGGACGCGGTGGCCCGGGCGCTGCGGCTGGACAGCAGCGAGCACGCGCACATGCTGGACCTGCTCGAAAACTGCGCCAGCGCTCCCCGGGATCCCGGTGCCAGTGCAGCCCAAGGCGTCCGGCCGGCACTGCGCCAGCTGCTTGACGCCGTGGGGGAAGTGCCCGCCCTCGTGTTGGGCCGGCGCAACGACGTCCTTGCCGGCAACAGGATGGCATTCCTGCTCTTCACCGACTTTCCGGCGCTGCCGCCCGCGGAGCGGAACCTCACCCGCTGGACCATTCTTGACCCCGCCGCCCGGGAACTCTTCAGGGATTGGAAGACGGTGGCGGCCGAAGCCGCCGGATCGCTCCGCCTGGATGTGGGCCGGCACCCCAACGATCCCCAGGCGAACCACCTGGTGGGCGAGTTGGCGGTCCACAGTGAACACTTCCGCCAGTGGTGGGCCGGGCATCGGGTGGCAACCCGCGCAGCCGGAACCGTCCGCCTGCATCACCCCGCCGTGGGGGACCTGGAACTGAACTTTGAAAACCTCGCCCTGCCGGAGGACCCCGACCAGACGCTCCGAGTGTATTCCGCGCGGCCGGGATCGCCGTCGTCGGACGCCCTGGCCTTGCTGGGCAGCCTCGGAGCGGGTCAAGGGACTGGCGCTGAGCGGGACGCAGCCGCCGTGGCGGAAAGCGGCGACCTGGGCTGACCTGCCCCTTAATGGGTGTGAGCCACTGTACATTCGTCCAGCGGAAGGGGTGGATTCTGGCCAGCCGCCCATTGGTCCGGCGCGCGCCCTTTCCTAGGGTGGGGAGTACTGCTTCTCTGCCCGCTTTTTGTCACCCCAGGATGGTCTCAACGATGAAACGCATCGCCCTGTTGAAGGAACGCCAGGCATCCGCCGGCGCCGCTTCCACCGCCACCGGTTCGCACTGCCCCGCCTCAGGTCTATGGAGCCCGGACCTTGATCCCCATACGGTCCTGTCCTTCTTCGAGGGCCACGTTTTCCCCGCGTTCGACGGCGTCCCAACGGTATGGCGGCGGCGCAGTCCGGGCACGGCAAACTAGGACAGCTGTAAAAGCAAAACCGGCCCGCAGTCAACACCTCCAGGAAGTGTCGGCTGTGGCCGGTTGCTTTCGATCAGTGCTCTTCCAGGCGGAAGCCGATCTTGATGGTGACCTGCCAGTCCGCGACCTTGCCGTCCTCCAGGTGGCCGCGGACCTCCTTGACCTCGAACCAGTCCAGGTTCCGCAGGGTCTGGGACGCCTTGGCAATACCGTTGCGGACGGCGTCATCCACGCCCTCGGTGGAGGTGCCGACAATTTCAGAAATGCTGTACGTGTGGTTGGACAACTTCGCTCCTCGTGATCGTCGATGCTCCCGGTTGCGGGCCGTCCCTGAAGCCTAGTAGGACTGCTGGAGCGTTGAACAGGGCCAACGGCAATTAGGGGAGCCGCTTCCCATGACCAGGGGGGAGGGGTTACTTGGTTTCCAGCACCAGGTGCTTCAGGTCATCGAGGGTCTGCTGCATGTGGGCGTCCATGGCCTCCCGGGACCGGACTGAGTCGCGCGACTGCAGGGCTTCGGCAATGTTTTGGTGATGACCGATGGCGTGTTCCTGGATTTCAGGAACGGCGGAGGTCTCGGTCCTGCGGTTTTCCAGGACCCGGTGCAGCGGCTCAAACAGGACCGACACGAAGACGTTGCCGGAGGCGTGCAGGATGACGTCGTGGAAGGCGAGGTCTGCTTCCACGAACGCGGCGACGTCATTGATGCTGTGGGCCGCCTTCATCGCCGAAATGTAGTTGAAGAGGGAGGTGATTTCTTCTTCCGCGATCCGTCCGGCGGCAAGCTCGCAGGCTCCCGTTTCCAGCATCCTGCGCAACTCGATGAGCTGGATGGAGGCATCGGCGTCGTTCTTGCCCTCGGACGCCGCGCGCAGGACGGCTTCCAGCGAGGCCCAGCGGCTCAGCGGGTTCACGAATGTTCCACGGCCGCGCTCCACGCTCAGGATGCGTTGTGCCTGCAGGGTCTTCATCGCTTCGCGGACCGTCATGCGGCTGACCTCGTGGCGGGCGCTGAGTTCGTGCTCGCCGGGAACGGTGGAACCGGGCGGGAACTCGCCTTCGATGATGCGGTCCAGCAACTCGTCGGCCACAACGCCAACCAGCGACTTCCGTGCCATGCTGCCCCCGATTCCTGCTTCCGGCTTCCGCGGCGGATATGTCAGACAAGTGTACTTGCGCGTCCGTATGCCGTGTGCCACACTAACATTCAAATGCAAGATGTCAGACATCTTACAGTTACCTTTACACCTGGATCCGCCAAACCGGATCGTTACACAACGGAGTGCACTGTGACGCATGAAGCAGACGTTCTGGCCGCTTACCCGGCAGACCTCGAGATCCCCGCTGGGCTGGTAGCCGACACGCTTGCCGCTTCCAACGCGGAGGTTCCCCGCGTCCTGGTAGTGCTCGACGACGATCCCACCGGCACGCAGTCTGTGGCAGACCTGCCCGTGCTCACCCGCTGGGACGTGGCGGACTTCGCCTGGGCCTTTGGCCAGGGCAAGCCAGCCGTTTACGTCCTGACCAACACCCGCAGCCTGGATCCGGCAGAAGCGGCGGCCCGCAATGAGGAAGTAGTCCGCAACGCGCTGGCCGCGGCAGGAGCGCAGGAGAACGCCAATTCCACCGCCACTCCGAGCCTGCGGCTCGGATTCGTCAGCCGCAGTGACTCCACCCTCCGCGGCCACTACCCGCTGGAACCGGACGTCATCTCGGCGACGGTCGCCGAGGTCAGCGGGGAGAAGACCGACGGCGTTGTGCTGGTTCCGGCGTTCCCGGACGCCGGACGGGTCACCATCGGGGGAGTCCACTACATGCGCGACGCTGAAGGCACCCTGGTCCCGGTCTCCGAAACCGAGTTCGCCAAGGACGCATCCTTCGGCTTCAGCACCTCCGTCATGGCCGACTACATCGCAGAGAAATCCCAGGGCCGGTTCCCCGCGGACTCCGTGATCGTCCTGGACCTGAACATCATCCGCGCCGGTGCCTCAGCGCAGGACCCCGCCATTTCCGCCAAGGCCATCGCCGACGCCATCGAGCCCGCAACAGACTCCACCCCGATCGTGGCCGACATCGTCACCGAGAACGACCTCCGCGCCCTGGCCCTGGGCCTGGAAGAAGCCGAACGCCGCGGCAAGAAGCTCCTGTACCGCGTTGGCCCGCCGTTCGTCCGCGGCCGCATCGGCCAGGAAGTCCGCGCAGCATTGACCGGGGAAGAGGCTTACGAGGGCAACACCCCGTCGGAAGCCGGCGGCCTCATCGTGGTGGGCTCACACGTTGGCCTCACCACGCGCCAGCTCAACGTCCTCACCGCGGAACACAGCTCCGCGCGCATCATCGAGATCGACGTCGAGAAGCTCCTTGGTGCTGAAACGGACGCCAAGGCCCACCTGGACCAGACCGTTGCCGCCGTCGTCGATGCCTTGCACGCAGGGGACGTCATCGTCCACACCAGCCGCCTGCTCATCAAAACCGATGACCCCGCCGAAAGCCTGCGGATCGCGCGGACCGTCTCGGCCGCCGTCGTGGACGTTGTCAACCGGACCCTGAAGACGTTCCCGCCGCGGTTCGTCATCGCCAAGGGCGGCATCACGTCCTCGGACGTGGCAGCCCACGGCCTGGAAATCCGCCACGCCATCGTCCGCGGCCCCATGCTGCCGGGCATCGTCTCCCTCTGGGAACCGGTGGACGGACCTGCCAAGGGCATTCCGTACATCGTCTTCGCCGGCAACGTGGGCGACGACGACTCCCTGGCCCAGGTCACCCGCAAGCTCAGCACTACGTTCTAGTCCCCACCGGCTCCCAACCCCCGCAGGCTCGGGCCGGGGCCCTCGCCGGAGTGGGCCCAGCAAATTTCAAGGAGAAACACCATGACCAGCAACTACACCGTCACCGTCCTGGGCCTCGGCGCCATGGGCCTCCCCATGGCCACCCGCTTGGCCACCCAGCTGACCGTCCACGGTTTCGACATCGCCGAGGCCCGCCTCAAGCTCGCTGAAGAAGCCGGCATCACCACCTTCACCACGGCCCGCGACGCCGCCAAGGGTGCCAACGCGGTACTCCTGGCAGTCCGCAACGGTGAGCAGCTCGACGAGGTCCTCTTCGGCGAAAACGGCGTGGCCTCCGTGCTGGAGCCGGGCGCCGTCGTCATCCTCGGCAGCACGGTGGGCACCGACGCCATCCCCGCCACCGTGGCCAAACTGGCCGAATACGGCGTGAACCTGGTGGACGCCCCGCTGTCCGGCGGCCCCAAGCGCGCCGGCGAAGGCGACCTGCTGATCGTCGTCGGCGCTTCCCCCGAAGCCCGCGAAAAAGCTGCGCCGGCCCTGGACCTGCTCGCCTCCACGCTCACCGTTGTGGGCGACAACCCCGGCGACGGCCAGGCCCTGAAGACCGTCAACCAACTCCTGTGCGGCGTCCATATCGCCGCCGCCGCCGAAGCCCTGGCCCTGGCCGACGCCCTGGGGCTTGACCAGGCCAAGACCTTGGCCGCCCTGGAAGCGGGTGCTGCCGGCTCCTTCATGTTGTCCAACCGGGGCCCGCGCATCCTGGAGGCCTACAACGAGGAAGGCGCCGAGGTCCTCTCCCGCCTGGACATCTTCGTCAAGGACATGGGTATCGTAGGCAAGGCCGCACGCGCTGCCGGCCTCGCAGCCCCCGTCGCCGCCGCCGCGGAACAGCTCTACCTGCTGGGCCAGGCCCAGGGCCTCGCCGCCGCCGATGATTCCGCCGTCATCAAGGTGGTCGCCCCCGCCAAGCGCACCAAGTAAGCCAGCGCACCAAACAAGCCACCCTCCTGCCCTTGCGGCATAAGGTACGACGACGGCGGTCCCCCCTCCGCCGTCGTCGTACCTCCCAGCGTTGCCGGCGCAGTCCCGCAACGTTCGTTCCACCCCCACCATTCCCTGCTGCCGCCTGCCCTCAGGCCGGCACGTTATAGGAGACACCTCCCCGTGAACCACCTGATCAACCCGCTGATACAGCGGGCGGCCGATGCTCCGGCCATCAAGCCTGCCGTCGAGCTGGGCACCCCGCTGCTGCTCACCATCGCAGCGGCAGGCATCGCCATCCTGTTGATGATGATCATCCGCTTCAAGATCCAGGCCTTCGTGGCCCTGCTCACCGTCAGCATCCTGGTGGCCGTGGCAGCAACCATCCCGCTGCAGGACATCTTCACCGTGGTGTCCAGCGGCGTGGGCAGCACCATGGGCAAGGTTGCCATCCTGATCGCGCTCGGCGCAGTCCTGGGCCGCATGATCGAGGTGTCCGGCGGCGTCCAGTCCCTGGCCGACCACTTCACCCGCAAGCTCGGCGCCCGCCGCGTGGCCGTCGCGCTGACCGCCGTCGGCTTCCTGGTGGCCATCCCCGTCTTCTTCGAGGTGGGCATCATCGTGCTGGTGCCCATCGTGTACGCCTTCGCCAAAATCGCCAAGGTCCACCCCGTGAAGTTCGGCCTCCCCATGGCCGGCATCATGCTCTCCATCCACGTGGCAGTTCCGCCGCACCCGGGCATTGTGGCCGGCGCGGGCGTACTCGGCGCCGACATCGGACTCATCGCCCTGATCTCGCTGCTGATCTGCGTGCCGCTGGGCTTCCTGTCCTACTGGGTAGCATCCATCATGAACCGCAAGGACTACGAGCTCCTGCCGGCTGTAAAGACCCAGGTGGAGGAATTCGGCTCCGATTCGCTGGTCAAGGTGGGCCACGACGGCCCCGGCGCCGCCGCCATTGCCCCGCCGCGGCCGGGCCTGATCATCTTCCTGATCGCCGCGCCGATCGTGCAGATCCTGCTCGGTACCGTAGGCACGCTCGTCATCCCCAAGTCCGATCCGCTCTACGGCCTCGCTGCCTTCATCGGCAACCCGTTCCTTGCTTTGCTCGTGGCCGTGGCGCTGTCCTTCTTCCTGCTGGCGGTCCGCCGTGGCTGGTCCTTCAAGGAAACCGGCGAAATTTTCGAGGGCTCCCTGCCGCCCATCGCCTCGATCCTGATGGTGGTGGCCGCCGGCGGCGTGTTCGGCAACGTGCTGCAGGTTTCCGGCATCGGCGGCGCTCTCTCCAAAACGCTGGACACCCTGGGCGTGCCGCTGCTGCTGCTCGGCTTCATCATCTCGCTGGCACTGCGTGCGGCCCAAGGTTCTGCCACCGTGGCCATCGTGACCACCACCGGCCTGCTGTCCGCGGCGGTCAGCGGCGGCGGCTACAGCCCGGCACAGATCGCCGTGATCGTGATCGCCATCGGCTTTGGCGCGCTGGGACTGTCCCACGTGACGGACGCCGGCTTCTGGGTGGTGGTGCGGTACTACGGCCTGACGGTTTCCGACGGCCTGAAGACGTGGACCGTCCTGACCACCATCCTGGGCGTGGCCGGCTTCCTGCTGACCTTCGTCGCCTGGATCCTGGTGGGAGGGCTGGGCGCCTGATGCATACCCGACTGGACCACCTGGTCACCTCCGCCCTGCAGCAGGGTTCCGCAGTGCCCGCCTTCACCTGCTACGACTTCACCACCGCGCTTGCCGTGGTGGGTGCCGCGGAAGAGTCCGGCAGGGGCGTGATCCTGCTGGTGGCACCCAAGACCGCCGCCACTGCGAACGGCCTGAGGCTCATCGCGGCGCTCCGTGGCCTGGCCGATGCCGCTGCCGTGCCCGTCGCGGTGCAGCTTGACCACGCATCCGACCTTCGTGTCATGGCCGACGCCGTCAAGGCAGGGGCGGACTCCGTCCTCGCCGACGGTTCGTCCCTTCCCTACGAGGACAACATTGCGCTGGTCCAGGCGGCCCGTGCCCTGCTGGGTGCCGAGGTGGTGCTCGAGGCCGAGCTCGGCGGCCTGGCAGGGGACGAGGACCGCGCCTTCGGAGCCGACCAGTCCGGTGTCGACGTGGCCGGCCTGACGGACTCCGCGCAGGTGGAGGACTTCGTCTCCCGCACTGGCGCGGAACTGCTGGCCGTCGCCGTGGGCAACGTCCACGGCAAGTACAAGGGCGAGCCGAAGCTGCGCTGGGACGTGCTGCAGGACATCGCGGCGCGGATCCACATTCCGCTGGTGCTGCACGGCGCCTCCGGCATCCCGGCGGAGGAACTGGTGAAGGCCGCGGCCATGAACGTTGGCAAGGTCAACTTCAACACGGAGCTGCGAACCGGCGTGCTGGCCACCCTCCAGGACCAGCTTCCGGCGCACCGTGCCGACGGCGAGAACCTGCAGGGCCTGCTGTCGCTGTGGAACCAGTCGGCGAAGGGCTTTGCGGCCACCACACTGGCCACACTGGCACGGTAGCTAAATCCACCACAAGCGGGAGGCCAGGATCATGCAGCCGGTCCTGGCCTCCTTTTTTGTGCCTTCACCGAATTGCCGGGGAGGGGTGAGGGTTCAGCAGGAGGCTAGGATCGAGCAATGATCCTGGCCTCCCTTCTTTTTGCCTTCCTTGCCGCCGCGCTGCACGTCTTCATTTTCACGATGGAATCGCTCACCTGGACCCGGCCGGCCACTTGGAAGCGCTTCGGGATTGCCTCCCAGTCGGATGCCGAGACCACAAAACCCATGGCCTACAACCAGGGCTTCTATAACCTGTTCCTGGCGGTCGGGGCGATTGTCGGCATCGTACTGGCAGCCGTTGGCGGCCAAGGGTCGGCGCAGTCCGTGGCGGGGTGGACCCTTATCTTCAGTTGCTGCGGGTCCATGCTGCTCGCTGCGGCCGTCCTGGCCCTGACCGGGCGCAAGTACCTCCGCGCCGCCGTAACGCAGGGCGCCACGCCCCTGCTCGCCGTCGTTCTGGGCCTGCTGGCCGTGTTGCAGTAGCGGCGGAAGGGGCCCAAGGTCCTTAACCAGCACAGGCAACGGGGGCACAATAGTGCCGTGGGCAGCCTCGAGCGCTTGTAGGACCCCGTGCGCAACACCGGCAGGCACGGGCCAGATTCTGTGCCGGACACGGCGAACCGTGATCCGGCAATCGACCTTGTCCGCTTCGTCTGCCTGGCGCTGGTGGTGGTGGGGCACTCCATGATGGTCAGCCCCGTCCTTCACCCGGACGGCACCGTGACCACGGAAAATACCCTGGGTGATCAGCACTGGTTCGAGCCGGTCATCTGGATCTTCATGGTCATGCCCCTGTTTTTCGTCACCGGCGGCATCACCGGGCTGCAGTCCTGGCGCCGGCTCAAGGCGGCCGGTGGCACGGCGGCACAGTTCATCCGCGCCCGGCTCCTGCGCCTGGTCCGCCCGGCAACCGCCCTGCTTGCCTCCATGGTTGTGGGATTGTCCGTGGCGGGCGCCTTCGGGGTGGACCGGCAGGTAGTCCAGCTCATGGCTACCGGCGCTGCGATGCCGCTGTGGTTCCTGGCCGCCTATCTGGCGGCGCAGCTGAACATTCCGGTTCTGGCGGCGCTGCATGCCCGCGCCCCCTGGCTGACCTTGGGCTTGCTCGCGGGGCTGGTGGTCGCCGTGGATTGCCTGCGGGGTGCGCTGCCGGACCTTGCCAACGCCAATCTGGTCTTCGTGTGGTGCGCGGTTCAGCAACTGGGGTTCCTGGCCGCCGACGGCTACTTTTCCCGCCTTTCCCGCTCGGGGCTGCTGGGCGTCGCCGTGGCGGCACACCTGCTGCTGGGACTCGTGACCGGGCTGGGGCTGTATCGGGGAAACATGCTGGTCAACCTCAACCCACCCAACCTGACCCTGGTGATCCTGGGCGTTGCGCAGTTGGCCGTGATGGAACTGGCGCGGCCGGTGCTGGCTCCGCTGGCGGAAGTGGGCTGGATCAGCCGGATGCTGAAGCTGGCCGGGGCGAGGTCCCTGACGGTGTACCTGTGGCACCTGCCGCTCCTGGTGGCTATGTCCGGGCTGCTGCTCCTGGCACCGATCCCCAAACCCGGTTCCGGCACGGCCGCATGGTGGTGGTCGCGGCCTCTGGTGGTCCTTGTGTTGGTCCTCCTGCTCCTGCCGGTGGCGGCTGCCTTTGGGCACCTGGAGGAACGGACGACGGCGATGCGTGCCTTCCGCTGCCGGCCCGCCCAGGCGGGGGCCGCCGTCGTGGTGGTCTTCATCCCCGTAGCGGACGCCGCCCTTAACGGGCTGTCCCTGGGGCTGCTGGCAGCCGGGGCTGCGTGTTTCTCCGTCGCCACGCTTTTGCTGGGAGGTGTCCCCCTGGGTGCGCGCCGGAAGAGGGGGAGAAGGGGCATTGCCAGCGGGGTGAAGTAGTGCCAGTGTCGAACCATGACCGAGAACACCACGTCCGCAGAGGACAAGTTCACCGCCAATGTTTCGCTGCGGCGCAATGACGCGCAGCACCGGTACGAACTCCTGGTGGATGGCCGGCTTGCGGTGCAGGCCTTTTTCCGCGACCTTCCCGGTCACATCGACTTCACCCACACCGAGACAGGGCAGGATTTTGAAGGCCAGGGCCTGGGAAAGGTCCTGGCGCACTTCGCCCTGGACGACGTAGTGGCAACCGGCAAACGCATCATCCCGCACTGCCCCTTCATTTCCGGCTACCTGCGCAAGCACGAGGGCTACGAACAATTCGTCGACTGGCCGGACCGCTGAAAGCTGACCGGCCCCCGACCCGCTCCGGCGTTATTCCCTGGGCATAGCCCCCGGTCTTGGCCGGGCGCGGGTCCAGGTTGACCGCGGGTCGTTGACTGGGGGGCCTTGTCAGCTGGAAAGACCCCCGCCGGCTGATTAGCTGGCGGGGGTCTTGAGGGTCAAGCAGGGGCCGGCTAGCTGGCGAGCGCCTGGTCGCTGACCGGCATGGCGGCCCCGGGATCGTCAATCGTGAAGCCGCAGGCGCAGCGGTAGGTGACCACGCTCTCCGGAACGGATCCGGGCCGAAGGGCAACGACGGAGTTCCCGTCAACGTACACGGGCTGCCGGACCGGAAGTTCGTCGTGGTCGACGCGCTGCATAGGCGTGCGGCAATGCATCCGTGAGTTGAGGGTTAACAGCAGCCCTGCGTCTACGGGTACGGTGGCGGTCAAGACATTTCCAGCTGCTTTAGTGCGCTCCCCAAACGCTGCCAACTGGTCTTCCATTGCGGTAGTCATTATGTTCTTCCCTGGGCTTCTTTCACGGAGTGCCAACGTTGGCAGCCCCGCCGCGAACTGCTTGCGGAGGTTCATCTATCCCCATAAGCAAAGCATGCTTACTAAATGTTGCACAAGTTGCTTTTGTGAAAACCGCTCAGCCGCGCCGGCGTTGCCACTGCCAGGCGTGCCAGAACATGAGTGCCAGCATGACGGCAATTCCGCCCGAAACACCCTGTGGTGCGAATGCGAAGACCAGGTATTCGGCTGTGGCCCGGTCAGCCATGCCGACGGACATGGGGCCAGCCAGGAGTGCGTTGAGTCCGCCGGCAATCAGGCCTGCAGCAAGCAGCCACAGCACCACGATGAAAGGGTTTGGCATCCGCAAGCTCCGGGCAGGCCCAGCCGGCTCAAAGTCCTCCGTTTCAGGCAGCACCGGGTTTCCGTCCCGGTCCACTTCACGAAACCCGAACGCCGCGGATTGTTGCTGGTCCATGTTTCCCCCTTCACGGCAGCCTGGCCGGCCGCCAGCGGTTCCAGCGTACCTTCCTCAGGCGGGGCCGTCCTGTCACACGCACTCCAACCTGAGTCCCTGGTGCTGCCTCTGCCGAATTCACGCTTGGTGCAGGCAGGACGGTCCCATCCCGCCGCCTTGCTGGCTAGGCTGGCAGCATGACGCCATCCAGCACCCGAACCACAGCACTCGTCACCGGAGCCAGCGCAGGGCTCGGCCACGAATTCGCCAAGCAGCTTGCGGCCCAGGGCAACGACCTGGTCCTGGTGGCACGCAACGCCTCCCGGCTGGCAGAAACAGCCGAAAAATTCCGGCGGCAGTACGGAATCACGGCTGAGGTGCTTCCCGCTGACCTGACCCAGGACGACGACGTGGCGGCCGTCGTCGAACGCCTTGAGGACGCCACGCGGCCCATAGGGATCCTGGTGAACAACGCAGGGATTGGCCTGCTTCGCAACTTTGAGGACAACCACGCAGCGGAGGAGAAAAAGCACCTGAAGCTGCACGCGGAAACGTCCATGCTGCTCACCCACGCAGCGTTGAAGGGCATGCTGGAGCGCGGCGACGGCAGGATCATCAACGTGGCCAGCGTGGCCGCGTTCCTGCCGCGCGGCACTTACTCGGCGGCGAAGGCCTGGCTGGTGAGTTTCAGCCGGTGGGCAAACCTTGCCTACCGCAAGCGCGGCATCAAGGTTACGGCCGTCTGCCCCGGCTTCACCCACACCGAGTTCCACGACCGGATGGGGATGGACAAATCGGTGGCCCCCTCATGGACATGGCTCCGCGCCGAGCGGGTGGTCCGTGAAGGGCTGGCGGACAACGAGCACGGCAAGGCGGTGTCCATCCCGTCCAAGCGCTACAAGGTGGTGGCCGCAGTGGCCAAGGTTGCTCCGGCGCGCCTAATGGCCGGGCCGGCGCGGAAGCCGAAGTAGGGGGATCCGGGTACGGGAACCCGGCCGGCGCACAGTTACCACCACCAGAATCCCCAGCAGTGCGCCCACCAGCGTCTCCACAGCGCGCTCAAGGATCAGGACCCTCGGCTCGATGGGCGAGGCCAACTGGGTCATCAGCAGGATGACAGGGGTGAACCAGACCATCGCCAGGCCATAGTGCCTGGTCATGAACAACTCGGTGGCGAACTGGAAGAGGATCACCAGCAGGGCAAGCACCGCGGCCCGGTGCGC
The DNA here is from genome assembly GCF_030323865.1 of Pseudarthrobacter defluvii. NCBI lineage: Bacteria > Bacillati > Actinomycetota > Actinomycetes > Micrococcales > Micrococcaceae > Pseudarthrobacter > Pseudarthrobacter defluvii. Next base: position 362,971 of record NZ_CP066362.1, read on the forward strand.
CGGTTCCTGGAGTGCGGGGTAAAGGCCTGCCAGTGCCCAGGGCTCCGGCAGGAGGACGACGGCGGTGACCGCCAGCCCCACGAACGTCCCCACGATGCGGTGGACGCCACGCCGGACGCTGCTGGGCAGGTCTGCGCCGGCGAGCGGCACAGCCGCCGCGGCCATGGCCCAATGCGGATGGCCGGTGCCGCTGATGACACCCGCCGTCCCCGCGGCCCCCACTGCCAGAACATACCGTGCAGCGTGGACCGAGAGTTCGCGGTGCCGTGCCGATGAACGGGACGGCTTGCTCCGGGTTGCGCCCGGTTCCCATGCCCGGCTCCGCACCCAGCCGCTGAAGCCGATCAGGATCGAGAACACCGACGATGCGCAGGCGATGGCCATGGCGGCGTACCAGGGGACCACGGTGGGAACGGAAGCGCAGGCGCCGAGGGCAAGAATGCCGAAGAAGGGACCGTTCGGCTTGAGGCGTACCCGGTCAGCGTAGACCGAGCCAACTCCTGCCAGGGTGGCTTCCACGGCCACCAGCCACCACGAGTGGATGTGGTTGATGGACAGCGTTACTCCCACGGCCACGCCGCTGAGCAGCACCAGGGCACCCTGTCCCTGGTGGCGGAGCCGCAGCTGGTGGGGTTCGGACCTGCCGTACATGCCGGTGAGAGCTCCGAACACTGCGTAGATCATGAGGTCGGTTCGGCCCGCAGCCAACAGCAGCAGCGAGGGGACTGCAACGCTGATCGCCACGCGGAGTGCGGCAAGGTGGTCCCCGCTGGCAGGTTCCAGCCGGTGGAGCGCCCGCACCTGCTCCACTACCTGCTTCATGTACCGAACCTGTTCTGTTTTGGTGTGCTGCCTTAGCCCGGAGGCCTTTCGGAACGTATCACTGGCCCTCAGGAGGAGTCACATTCCCGGCGGTCACAATCGGACATGCGCCGGGCACGCAAAGGCCCGTCCCGCGTGCTTCCCCCAAGGAAGCACGCGGGACGGGCCTGCGAGCGTGGGCTACAAGAGCGCCAGGAGCGGAGCTATGCCCCGGCCGGAACCCCGCGGTGCGCCTGGGGGTCGGTGCCATCGTGGGTATCAAACGGCAGCTCGTCCAGGTTGATCAGCGGGTTCTCGTCCTGGGTGGCCACCAGTTCCTTCGCCTCTGCCTCGGTGTCAACGCTGGGCATTGATCCCGGGAGGGGGCGGTTGGCGGATTCCTTCAGGAAGTAGATGGCCACTGCGCCAACGAAGGAGGTTGCCATCAAGTAGTACGCCGGCATCATGTCGTTGCCGGTCGACTTGATCAGCAGCTCCACGATGAACGGGGTGGTTCCACCGAAGATCGCCACCGCGAAGTTGTATGCAATGCCCATCGCGCCGTAGCGGCTGGAGGTGGGGAACTGGGCCGGCAGGGCCGAGGCAAGGTTGGCCACGTAGAAGGTGACCGGGAAGGCAACCAGGGCCAGTCCGGCCAGGGTGGACCAGACGGCGCCGATGCCGATCAGCAGGAACGCCGGCACGGCCAGGACGATGGTGCTTACGGCGCCGATCCAGAGTACCGGGCGGCGGCCGATCCGGTCGGACAGCTTGCCGGTCAGCGGGATGCAGAGGCTCATGACCACCAGTACGGGAATGGTCAGCAGCGTGCCGTGGAGCTCGTCGTAACCCTTTGCGTCGGTCAGGTACGTGGGCATGTAGGACGTCAGGGCGTAACCGGCCGTGTTGGCAGCAGCCACCACAACCATGGCAACGATGATGGGGCGCCAGTAGGCCTTGATAATCCCCACGGGTCCCTTGGCCTGGGCGGTGTCACCGTCGGATGCGTTCTTGGCGTTCTCCTCCTGGGCATCGAGGGTGGCCTGGAACTGCGGCGATTCCTCGATCTTGCTCCGGAAGTACACGGCGATCAGGCCCAGCGGACCGGCGATCAGGAACGGGATGCGCCATCCCCAGTCCTCCATGGTCGCCTGGCCCAGGGTCAGCTGCAGGACCGAAACCAAAGCGGCGCCGATGGCGAAGCCCATGTAGCTGCCGAGGTCCAGGAAGCTGGCAAAGAAGCCGCGGCGCTTGTCAGCGGCATATTCGCTGACGAACGTGGTGGCGCCGGCGTATTCACCGCCTGTGGAGAAACCCTGGATCACCTTGAGGAGCACCAGCAGCGCTGCCGCCCACAGTCCAATCTGGGCGTACCCGGGCAGGAGGCCGACGGCGAACGTGCTGGCCGCCATGATCATCAGCGTGGTGGCCAGGATCTTCTGGCGGCCCACCTTGTCGCCGAGCCAGCCGAAGATGACGCCACCGAGAGGGCGGGCGATGAAGGTCGCAGCGAACGTTCCCAACAGGAACAGGTTTTGCGTTGTGGGATCGGACTCCGGCAGGAATACGGGCCCCATGGTGGTGATGAGGTAGCCGAAGACACCTACGTCGTACCATTCCATCGTGTTGCCCACGATGGTTCCGCCGAGCGCTTTTTTGAGCATCGGCTGGTCAACCACGTTGACGTCTGATTCCTTGAGCCGGCGGCGTGGCAGCAGCCTGGGCTTCTTGGCAGCCGTGGCGGCTGCCGGGTCGGTTCCGCGGGCGTTTGTGGCGCCTGCAAAAGAGTCGGTCCTGCTTCGGTCTGTGGGCATTTGGGCAACTCCTGTGGAGGTCATTTGCTTGCGACTTGTAGCTGCCCCGCTCTGGGCAGGCCTTCAATTTTACGGGATTCCGCTGGCGCGCGTTCGGTTTCATGGCGTAGAGTCCGGCCTTTTGGCATCGAAATGAGCCCGGTTCCGAAATTTTTTGCCCCGGCTTTTCCCGCGCCATCACTGGGAAGCAGGCTGATGAACAGCGCCGTTACCAAAAATTTTCCAAATCGCCCCGTTTACACCCGCCAACTTCCGGGAAACCGGGCGCAAACGTGACGGCAACCACTGTCCTTGAAGGGGGTTCCCAGCAGGGGCAGAGGTGCCTATGGTAGAGCGATGAACACACTTCTTTCCGGGCAGTAAGCCTGCGTGCCCGGGCGCTTTCGCTGGCGTTTCGTCTCAAGGAAAACGAGGGAAGAAGGGAAGAACCAAAATGGGTGAAGAATCCCACCAGTTCCACATCAAGCCTGAGGTGGCAGACCACCTGGCTGCGGCAATGGATGCTCCAGTGGCACCCGGCCCTGCAGCGATCGGCGGTGTTCCGCTGGCGCAGCAAAGCGGGTGGCCTGACGGGTACGGTAAGCGCCGGCATCCGAAGGACAACGCTTCCGGCCATGGCCGCTTTGGCCACGAAGCAGCCGTGACGGCGGTCCACCGCACCGGCAGGCCGCAGATGCCGCACTCCTCGTAGCCGGGGGGAGCGTGCGCCTCGCGACACGCGCATTCAAAATCGACACTGAAATTACCTGGCGCCCCCGGAATATGGGCGCGCCGGGTAATTTGTGCGTCGCGGACCCGTGGGCGCGTCGAAAACCGCCGCTCCCGCCGGACTTGCCTCAGCCTTCCCGGACAACGTCCGCCGGGTCCTTGTCCACGCGCCAGCCCCGCCACCGTGGGTGCCGGAGCCTGCCCGGCCCGGTCCATTCGCTGTACGTTACTTCGCCCACCAGTTCCGGTGCCACCCAGTGTGCGTCGGCAGAATCGGGGCGGGGGACCTCGTGGAACGGCGAGCTTTTCCGGCCCAGCCGCTCCACCGTTTGCCGCAGCTCCGTGAGTTCACGGCTGCTGAAGCCGGAGCCGACGCGGCCCACGTACTGCAGCTTGTCGCCGTCGGGAATCCCCACCAGCAGTGATCCAACGGTCTCCTGGCGGCCGCCCTTGCCCGGACGCCAGCCGCCCACCACCACTTCCTGGGTCTGTTCCGTCTTGAGTTTGATCCATGTCCGGGTCCGCTGGCCGCTGACGTAGCGGCTGTCGGTCCGCTTGGCCATGATGCCTTCAAGCCCAAGCTCCTGCGCGCTGGCCATGAGGAGTTCAACGGACTCCGCCAGCACCATGGACAGGTCCACAGGGCAGTCGGACGGCTCGAAAAACTCCTCGAGCCGTTGCCGCCGTTTGCTGAGCGACAGGCGCCGGAGGTCCCTCCCGTCGTCGAACAGGAGGTCGAACAGCATCAGCTGGACCGGGATGGTGGTGCGGGCTTTGGCGACGTCGGCGGCCCGGGTGAGCTTCATACGGCCCTGCAGGAGGCCAAAGTCAGGCCGTCCGCCGGGCCGGACGGCGATGATCTCACCGTCCGCCACGAAGGGCTGCTCCGGCCAGCAGCCCCGGTCCGTGAACTCGGGGTAGGTGCGGCTGACATCGTTGCCGTTGCGCGAGAAGATGCGCACCCTTTCCCTGTCGGCCACCAGGATGGCCCGGACGCCGTCCCATTTGAGTTCGTATTGCCACGAGCTGCCCTGCAGGTCAACCGTGGTGCCGGACGTGGCTATCATGGGCTGGTATTCCAGCGGGTCCGCAACGGTGCCGGTGGCAGGCTCTGCCGGCACTTGAGGCGTGGCTTCCTGCTCCGGCGCCGCACCGCCGTCGTCCTCTTCGGGATCGTCCGGTTCCTCGTCCGGCTCCTCGTCCGGCTCCCCGGCCGGCTCCTCAGCCGGTGCCGCTGAAGCGGATTGAACCTGTCCCGCCGGAGCCGCAAGCCGCCGTCGTCCGCCTGGCTGCTCCTGGTCCATCAGGTGGATGAGCCACTGCCCTTGGGCGTCCTTGCCTGGGCCCCTTCCGGTGTGGATCAGCGCAATCTTCTTGGTGCCGCCCAGCCCGCCGTCCTCGGCGCCGGTCAGCGTGACGATGACCTCCCGGCCGTTGATCCACTTGTGCAGTTCATAGGTGCCGGTGTCCCAAATGGTCATGACGCCCGCGCCATACTCGCCCTTGGGGATGGTCCCGTGGAAGGTGAGGTAGTCCATGGGGTGGTCCTCGGTCTGGACAGCCAGGTGGTTCTTGCCGCCGGACTCCGGAACGCCCTTGGGAAGTGCCCAGGATGCCAGGACGCCCTCGTGTTCCAGCCGGAGGTCCCAATGCAGCCGGCTGGCGTGGTGCTCCTGGATGACAAAGCTGTTGCCGCCTGCGGGGAGGCCGGCGAACGGCTCGGGCGTGGCGTTGGGATCGCGCATGGCGCGGTACTTGCCCAGGCGGGGATCGGCGTCGTTCGCTTCCTCGTGGTCGTCCGCCGCGGTTGGTGCCCCGCCACCTGCGGCGCTGACGACGGCGGCAAACGGGTCCTTCCCGTCCCGCACCCTCCGCAGCACCTCCTGGTAGTCGAGGTGCTTCAGGTTGGGCGAGTCGATCTCCCGCCACGTCCGCGGTGCAGCCACCAGGGGGGTGGGCCGGCCACGCAACGAGTAGGGGACGATGGTGGTTTTCGCCGCGTTGTTCTGGCTCCAGTCCACCAGTACCTTGCCTTTGCGCAGCGACTTCTTCATGTCGCTGACTGCGAGGTCCGGGTGGTCGGCCTCGAGTGCGCGCGCCAGTTCCCGGGCGAACGCGGAAATCTGTTCGGAGGTCTGGGTCCCGTCCAGTGCGGCGTAGAGGTGGATGCCCTTGCTGCCGCTGGTCACCGGCACCGGGTTCAGGCCCACGTCCTGCAGGATGGCGCGGGCCAGGAGGGCCACCTCGCGGCACTCCTGCAGGCCGGCTCCGTCGCCCGGGTCCAGGTCCAGCACCAGCCGGTCCGGATTCAGTTGGTTGCCGTGCGAGTCCACCCGCCACTGCGGCACGTGGATCTCCAGCGAGTTGATCTGGCCGAACCAGGTCAGGGTTGCGGCATCGTTGACCAGGGGGTAGTGGATGGTGCGGTCCTTGTGCGTGATCGCCGCCCGAGGCAGCCATCCCGGGGCCGAATCCTCCAGCTCCTTTTGGAAAAACACTTCCCCGGGCTTGTCCGCCGTGCCCACTCCGTTAACCCACCGCTTGCGGGTGGCCGGGCGGTTGGCTGCCGCAGGAACCAGGACGTGGGCAACCGCGGCGTAGTAGGCCAGCACGTCCGCCTTGGTGGTGCCGGTCTCCGGATAGATGATTTTGTCCAGGTTGGTGAGGGTCAGTTCCCGCCCCGCCACCCGGACACGCTCCCTGCTACCGGCCACAGGGCTTCACCTCCGGCCCGCTCTGATGTTGACTGTAGGAATGAGAGCCATCTGGAAAGGTGCCATCGCGTTCGGCCTGGTCAACGTGCCCGTGAAGGTCTACAGCGCCACTGAGGATCATGACATCAGTCTGCACCAGGTTCACAATGCCGACGGTGGCAGGATCCGCTACCAGCGCCGGTGCGAGGTGTGCGGCGAGGTGGTGGACTACTCGGACATCGAGAAGGCGTTCGACGAGGACGGCCGTACCGTGGTGCTGTCCAAGGATGAGCTCAAATCCATCCCGGCGGAAAACAGCCACGAGATCGAAGTGGTGCAGTTCGTCCCGTCCGAGCAGCTTGAACCCATGATGTTCGAGAAAAGCTACTACCTGGAGCCCGACTCCAAGTCGCCCAAGGCCTACGTGCTGCTGCGCCGGGCGCTGGAGGACACGGACCGGGTGGCCATCGTCCAGTTCGCCTTGCGGGAAAAGACCCGGCTGGGGGCACTACGGATCAAGGACGACGTGCTGGTGCTCCAATCCCTCCTGTGGCCCGATGAGGTGCGGGAAGCCAACTTCCCGTCCCTGGAAGCCGACATCAGGATTTCCGCGCAGGAGCGGGACATGTCCGCGGCGCTGGTGGAGTCCATGGCTGCCGACTTCGAACCTGACTCCTTCACGGACGAGTACCAGGTGCAGCTCCGCCAGCTCATCGACGCCAAGCTCGAACAGGGCGAATCGCTGGACACGGAGGAGACCTTCGGCGTCGAGGCCGGCGAGGGCGGCAAGGGCGAAGTCATCGACCTCATGGAGGCCCTCAAGCGGAGCCTGGACCGGAAACGCGGCGGCGGGGAAGCCGCCTCCGCCGGCGGAAGTTCCGATGACGTGGCGGACACCGGGGACGGGGAAGCCGAGCCGGCCAAGCCGGCCCGCAAAGCCTCCGGCACCAAGGCTTCCAGCACCGGGGCAGCCTCGAAGACGGCCGCGAAGACCGGCACGGACGACGCAAAGCCGGCCGCCAAGTCGGCCACGAAGTCCACCGCCACGAAGTCCACCGCCGCCAAGTCCACTGCCGCTAAGGCAACCGCATCCAAGTCCACCGGAACCAAATCAGCGGACACCAAATCCAGCGGAACAAAGACCGCAGCCAAGCCGGCCGCCAAGACCACCAGGGCGCGCAAGCCGGCCTGAGCAGGAATCACGCGCCCGCCAGCCTGCCCGGCGGCAGTCCCGCCTTTACAGCGGCCTCCATCGCGTCCACAATGAGTCGCATCACAGCCTCCGCTGTGCCAACAGCGTGCTGTCAGCCATTCGGACCGGACACGTAGAGGGGCACGGGCATGAGCCAGCAGACCGATGCAGTGGAGGCGGACCGGGAGCTCAAAAAGAAGCACCGGGCCATGTGGGCGTCCGGGGACTACCCGGCCCTCGCGGACGAGATGCTCCTGGAACTGGGCGCCGTACTGGTGGAGGCCACCGGCATCCGGCCGCGCCAGCGGGTCCTGGACGTGGCGGCGGGAACCGGCAATGCCGCCATTCCGGCAGCAATGATGGGCGCCAAGGTGGTTGCCAGCGACCTCACCCCGGAGCTGTTCGAGGCGGGGCGGCGGGAAGCGGCGAACCGGGGCGTCGCCCTGGACTGGCAGGAAGGTGATGCCGAGGCTTTGCCTTTCGACGATGCCGAGTTCGACGCTGTCATGTCCTGCATCGGAGTGATGTTCGCGCCGCACCACTAGGCGGCCGCCGACGAATTGCTCAGGGTTTGCAAACCGGGCGGCTCCATCGGGTTGCTGTGCTGGACGCCGGAAGGATTTGTCGGCCAGATGCTTGCCGCCATGAAGCCTTTCGCGCCGCCGCCCCCGCCCGGTGCACAGCCTGCGCCGCTGTGGGGGAGTGAGGGCCATGTCCGCGAACTGCTGGGGGACAGGATCACGGACGTCCATACCCGCAAGCAGAACCTGGCCGTCAAAAGCTTCCACCAGCCCGCGGACTTCGTCAGGTACTTCAAGTCCCACTACGGCCCCATGATCTCCGTTTACAAGTCGCTCGCGGAAGACCATGACAGAGTCAACGCGCTGGATAAGGCCCTCACCGATTTGGCTGACTCCTTTGGCGACGCCCACGGCGATTCCCCGTTCCAGATGGAATGGGAATACCTGCTTTTCACGGCAAAGAAGGCCTGAGCCATGACGGAAAACCACGTGGCAACCTCAGTCATCACCATCAACGCACCTGCCGAACACGTCTGGGGCGTGCTCACGGATCCCGCCGCCGTGAAGGAGTTCATGTTCGGAACCACCCTGGAGACCGACTGGAGCGTTGGCAGTCCCATCACCTGGCAGGGCGAGTGGAACGGGAAGACGTACCGGGACAAAGGCCGCATCCTCCATGTCGAACCGGGGCGGAAACTGGTGCATACCCACTTCAGCCCCCTGTCCGGCCAGGAGGACAAGCCGGAAAACTACCACACGCTCGAGTGGACGCTTGAGGACCAGGGCGGCACCACTCGCCTGTCGCTGGCGCAGGACAACAACCCCACCGAGGAAGCCGCCGCACACTCCAAGGGCATGTGGGACAAACTCCTGGCCGACGTCAAGGCGCTCGCCGAACGCGGCTGACTGTTCCGGGCACCCAGGTAGGCCGGGGCGCTTAAAGCCAAGCGGCCGCCGTCGGACGTTCCCATTTAGGGAAGCCCGACGGCGGCCGCCGGCTTTGTGGCTTGGGGCAGCGTTGCTGCTACTCGGCGTCGTGGTCCGTTTCCAGAATCTGCACCAACCGGTCCAGCGCGTCGTCTGCGCCGGCACCTTCGGCGCGGAGGACCACCACGTCACCGTGCGAGGCGCCCAGGCTCATGAGGGACAGGATGCTGGCAGCGTCCATGGCTTCGTCGGCCGGCTCGCCTTCACGGGCGATGGTGATGTCCAGGTCGAACTCTCCGGCTGCCTCGGCAAAGATGGCGGCCGGGCGGGCGTGCAGGCCCACGCGGCTGGCAACGGTTGCTGTGCGTTCTGGCATTTTTGCTCCTTTGTCTTTCGGCGTGCTGAGGGTTCAGCGGCCGGTGAGGTGTGTGGCTAAGCCGGCTCAGACGGTTGCGGGAACCGGTTCAACCGTATCAACGGTCTTCTTGACTGCCCAGCGCTTGAGGCCAACGACGGCCAGCGCGCTGACCACGGTGCCGGCGATGATCGAGACGACGAACATCAGCAGGTTGCCGATCGCGAAGAAGACGAAGATGCCGCCGTGGGGGGCCTGGGAGGTCACGTTGAAGGCCATGGTGAGTGCGCCGGTGAGTGCGCCGCCCAGCATGGAGGCGGGGATGACGCGCAGGGGATCGGCCGCGGCGAACGGGATGGCGCCTTCGGAGATGAAGGACGCACCCAGCAGCCAGGCTGCCTTGCCGTTCTCGCGTTCGGCCAGGCTGAACACCTTCTTGTCCAGGACCGTTGCCAGTGCCATGGCCAGCGGCGGAACCATGCCGGCCGCCATCACGGTGGCCATGATCTGCCACGGAGCCTGGTTGGTGGCGCTGCCGGCGCTCAGGCCGGCCACGGCGAACGCGTAGGCAACCTTGTTGACGGGGCCGCCCAGGTCGAAGCACATCATGAGGCCAAGGATGATTCCAAGGACGACGGCGGAAGCACCGGTCATGCCGGACAGCCAGTTGTTGAGCGCCGTGGTGAGTCCGGCGATGGGTCCGCCCAGGACCAGGAACATCAGGCCGGAGGCAACGATCGAGGCGAGCAGGGGGATGATCACCACGGGCATCAGGCCGCGCAGCCAGCGGGGGACCTGCCAGGTTCCGATCAGGTGGGCGATGTAACCGGCCAGCAGGCCGCCCACGATGCCGCCCAGGAAGCCGGCGCCCATGAATCCGGACACCGCACCCGCAACGAAGCCCGGGGCGATGCCGGGCCGGTCAGCGATGGCGTACGCGATGTAGCCGGCCAGTGCGGGGACCAGGAAGCCCATGGAGAGCGCGCCGATCTTGAATGCTACGGCGCCCAGGTAGATGGCCAGGCCGCCCTCGGGCAGGTTGCCGAAGTTGTTCTGCACCACCACCTTGTCAGCGACGCCGGTGATGTCATAGCCGCCCAGGAGGAAGCCCAGCGCAATCAGCAGGCCGCCGCCGGCAACGAACGGAATCATGTAGCTGACGCCGGTGAGCAGGGCCTTCTTGAGCTTCTGGCCGATGTGCTCGCCCTTCTCCTCAGCCTCGTGCTCAGCCTGTTCCTCGGCACCGAAGTGCGGAACGCGGTGGGCGTTGGGGTTCTCTGCCGCGGCGAGCGCTTCGCGGACCATCTTGTCCGGCTCGTCGATGCCGCGCTTGACCGGAGCGTTGATGACCGGCTTGCCGGCGAAGCGCTCCTTGCCGCGGACATCCACGTCAACGGCGAAGATCACGGCGTCGGCCGCTGCGATGACCGCGGGGTCCAGTGGCTTGGCCCCGGAGGAGCCCTGGGTTTCCACCTGCAGGTCGACGCCCATTTCCTTGGCAGCTGCCACCAGCGAGTCGGCAGCCATGTACGTGTGGGCGATGCCGGTGGGGCAGGCGGTCACGGCCACGAGGCGCCTGGACCGTGCAGGGGTTGAGCCGGCGGCAGATCCGTCGGCGCTTGCGCCTGCAGCGGCTGAAGAACCTGCTTCACCGGCGCCTGCTGCCGCGCCAACAGTGGCGCCGACCGGAACGGCGTCAACCGGGGCGGCAGCGGCGTGTGCGGCGGGCTTGTCGGCCAGGGCGCCGTCCACGAGCTCCACGATTTCGGCCTGTGAGGAGGCGTTGCGCAGGGCCGCGGTGAAGTCCTTTTTGATGAGGGACCGGGCCAGCTTGGAGAGCAGCTTCAGGTGCTCCTGGTCCGCCCCGTCGGGAGCGGCGATGAAGAACACCAGGTCGGCCGGGCCGTCCTTGGCGCCGAAGTCAACCTTCGGGTCCAGCCGTGCCATGGCCAGGGTGGGAACCGTGACGGCGGCGGAACGGCAGTGCGGAATGGCGATGCCGCCAGGGATGCCGGTTGCGGTCTTCTGCTCGCGGGCGAAGGCATCGGCGAAGAGTCCTTCGACTTCCGACGCGCGTCCGGTGGCAGCTACCTTGCTTGCCAGATGCCGGATCACCGTCTCGGGGGCGTTGCCCAGGTTCTGGTCGAGCTCGACCAGGTCCGTGGTGATGAGCTGGGTCACTGTCAATCCTTTCGAAGGGCCGTGATGGTTACGGCATCCGGGGTGGTTTGGTCTGCTGCCGGAACAGTGGATCCGGGCAGCGAGGCAGCGGCGGCACCGTGGGCCACCGCCTGACGAAGGCAGTCGGCGGGGGCGGCGCCCCGGCCGTGGGCAAGCAGGTAGCCGGCAAGTGCGGAGTCGCCCGCACCCACCGTGCTGACCGCGGCGACCGGCGGGTGCGTGGCAAGCCACGCGCCGTCGGCCGTTACGAGGACAGCTCCCTTGGAACCGAGAGTTGCCAGCACAGCACCCACACCGGAACGTACGACGGCGGCTGCGGCGGCAGCGGCAGCCGCCGGGTCCGCTTCCAGCTCGTCACCGGAGGCCGGGGCAAAACCGGCGGCTGCGGCCAGCTCCGCCAGTTCTTCGGCATTGGGCTTGAGGAGGTCCGGTTTCCCGGAACCCGTGGTTGTTCCGCTGGTGCCTGTGCCGTCGTCGGGGGTTCCGGCGTCGGTCAGGGCAGCGGCGAGGGGTGTCCCGGAGGAGTCGACGGCGATCAGCGGCGAATTGCCGTTGCCCGCCTCCCGAATCCGGCGGGCCACCGTGGCGTAGAAGTTGTCCGGGAATCCGGGCGGCAGCGAACCGGCCAGGACCACCCAGCTGGCGCCGCGGGAGCTTTCCAGCAGGAGCTTGATGAGCGCTTCCTGCTGGTCCGCGGCAAGGACGGGCCCGGGCTCGTTGATCTTTGTGGTCACGCCGCCGGGCTCGGTGAGCGCCACGTTCGTGCGCAGCGGCTCGTCGATGGGGAGGGATATGAAGGGGACTGCACTTTCGCGCAGGCCGGCCAGGACGGGATCGCTGTCCGCCCCTGGCAGGACGGCAAGGGATTCGAGTCCGGAGGCCACCAGGGCGCGGGAGACGTTGACGCCTTTGCCGCCGGATTCCTGGCGGACGGAGACGGCGCGCTGTACTTCGCCGCGCGCCAGGGGCCCGGGGAGGGCCACTGTGCGGTCGAGGCTTGGGTTGGCCGTGAAGGTGACGATCATGCGATCACCACATCAACGCCGGCCTCTTCCAGGGCGGAGGCGAGTTCAGGTCCGGGTTCACTGTCTGTGATCAAGGTGTCCAGGTCTTTCAGGGAGGCGAACTGGACCAGCGTTTCCGTGTCCAGTTTGGAGGAGTCGGCCAGCACCACAATGCGGCGGGCCGACTGGACGAAGGCTGCCTTGACGGCGGCTTCTTCAGGATCGGGAGTGCTGACGCCAAAGGTGGCGTGGATGCCGTTGGTTCCGATGAACGCGATGTCCGGGCGGATGCGGCTGGCGGCATCCACCGTTGCCTGGCCCACGGCCACCTGGGTGAGTCCGCGGACCCGGCCGCCCAGGATCTGCAGGGCGACGCCGGGGACGTTGGAGAGCTTGCTGGCGATGGGTACAGCGTGGGTGATAACCACCAGTTCGTGCTGCGGCCCGGTTCCGTCGGAAGGTTCGACGGCGGTGCGTCGCGCCAGCAGGTCCGCCAGCACTTCGGTGGTGGTGCCGCCGTCCATGAGGACGCTGGCCGGCGAGTTCCGGGGGATCAGTGTGAGGGCGGCCTGGGCGATCCGGACCTTTTGGTCCGGCCGCTGGATGGCCCGCTCGGTGACGCTTTCCTCGGTGGTGCTGAAGCGGTCTGCCGCCACCGCTCCACCGTGGACGCGCCGTACGGTGCCGGCGTTCTCCAGAGCGGCAAGGTCACGGCGGATGGTTTCCGTGGTGATGCTGAAGCGCTCAGCGAGCAGGGTCACGCTGACCCGGCCGTTGCCGGCCACAAGCTCGGCAATCTTCTGCTGGCGCTCCTCGGCGAACACGTACCCTCCGTTGCGTAGTGGCTGTCGTGACTTGGATCACTCTGGTGTTGAGTTACTTGACTTTATCTTTGCTTCTGTTGGTTTGTCAATGGAAACCAACATGAAACAAGATTTAGATCTGCGAAGGGTTGGAATTCCTGCTCCGAACGACGGATTGGGAGTGTTGTGGCCTCCAGCTCTGGACAAGAAAGCCGGGCCGGGACGCGAAAAAGCCGGGCTGAACGCTTTGGTCCAGCCCGGCTCTTCGGGTTCTTTTGTTTCGAGGCGCCTTGTCCCCGGTCCGCCGGTGGTTAGATTCCGCCGTCGCGGCTTTCATGGCGGGTGATGCGCTCGCCGGTGTTGGGATCGATGACGGAGCGGGACTCGCTGACGCGCCGGCTGCGGCCGGGGGAAGCTAGGATGAGGGACGCGATCAGTCCGATCACGCCCACGGCCATCAGGATGTAGCCCACCAACTGCTGGTCCACGAATGGAATGAGTCCGGGAGCCACTGCCCAGGCAAGGATGGCGCCGAGGGCGATGAGGAAGATTGACGAGCCGATTCTCATGACTTGCTCCTTATAACCGCGTCCTGCGCGGCGCTGGTAGGGCGTTACGGAAAGGTGGTGCGTCACTGCCAAAAGCTAAGCCTGCTGTCTGTCAAGCGTCACGCTACCTCCCAGTGATTCGGGATTCAATGACCCGGCCGTGAGGACAGGCACGTCTCGCTAGGCTGTTCCGGTGGAAACAGTTGTGTGGTCCAAGCCCGAAGGCCAGCGTGCCGGCACTCCGTTGCTGGTGATGATGCATGGTTACGGCACGGACGAGTCGCGGATGGTGCGCCTTTTCGAATACCTGCCACAGGAGTTCACCTGTGCCGCCGTGCGCGCCCCGATGCCGATTGGCGACCACTGGGGTTGGTTCCTGCTGGACTACTTCCTGGCGAACGACTTCGCCGACGTCATTTCCGCAGCCAACTCCGTCCGCGCGTGGATCAGTTCCGTCAGGGACCAGCACAGCAGCGTCACCCTCATGGGCTATTCCCAGGGCATGGCCATGGCCACCACGCTCCTGCGGCTGCACCCCGAGGACTACAAGGCCGTTGTGGGGTTGTCCGGCTTCGTCCTCAAGAACGAGCTCCTCACGGTCATGGATTCCTTCGAGGCCAAGCCGCCCTTCTTCTGGGGGCGGGACAAGGCCGATCTGGTCATCAACGAGGACGCCATCGCCTACACCGCCGAATGGCTGGACCAGAACACGTTGTTGACGCCCCGGACCTACCCGGGGATGGGGCACGCGATGTCCAAAACGGAGATGGTGGACGTCAGCGCCTTCCTCCGCCATTACGTCCTGCGGTGACTGATTATCCGCTGCAGCGGAGGGTAAGAAAAAACAGTTGCCAGCGAAATTTGCAAGCGCTTACACTCGTCTACGGCCATGATCGGTCCTGCAGTGGGCGGACAAGGGAGTGATGCTGCGCGCATGCCGCGCAGCTGAACCTCCTTTCGGCTGCCCGGCGGGGCCGGCTGTCCACCAACAGAGAGGACACCGCACCGCCGATGACACAAGAAACTGCAGCTGATACCGCCGCCTGGACCGGCGCCGCAGCAATCCTGTTCGACCTGGACGGGGTGCTGACGCCCACAGCCAGCGTGCATGAGCGGGCCTGGCAGGAGCTGTTCGATGGCTACCTTGCCTCACAGCCAGGTGTTTCCGGCTACAGGGAAAGCGACTACTTCGACCATATCGACGGCAAGCCGCGCTTTGACGGGGTACGCGACTTCCTGGCCTCACGTGGGATTACCCTGCCGGAGGGCCCGCTGGATGACGATCCCTCCCACGACACCGTCCATGGTCTGGGCAACCGGAAGAACGCGGTCTTCAACGACATCGTGAGCGCCGGCGTCGAACCGTTCCACGGCTCTGTCCGCTTCCTCCAAGCCGCGCTTGACCGCGGACTCAAGGTCGCCGTCGTCTCCTCCTCCCGCAATGCCCCCGCAGTCCTGAAGGCCGCCGGCCTCAGCCGGCACTTCGCCGTCGTGGTGGACGGGGTGGTGGCCGCGGAGCAGGGCCTGCCAGGCAAGCCAAACCCGGCCACGTACGAATACGCCGCCAAGCTGCTGGACCTGTCCAGCTCCGAGTGCGTGGTGGTCGAAGATGCGGTGTCCGGTGTACAGGCCGGGCAGGCGGGATCATTCCACTCCGTCATCGGCGTGGACCGCGGAGCCGGGCGGCAGACGCTCCTGGACGCCGGCGCCACCCTGGTGGTCAACGACCTTCAGGAACTCATCCCCTAAACCCATCCGGGAGCCGTTGCCTTCCCCCGGGCAACCCCGCTATCCCACCCACCGCAGCACCAATCCAGTTACCGCATTTCCCCCGAATACTCCGTGCCGGCCAGCCCGGCAGCACAGCAAGGCCAAAAGGACCCCGACCATGGCATTGATCACCGCGGACCGCGAACGGTTCCCCGACACCCCCTGGCAGCTCGTCGAAACCCGCTACGAGACCCATGGAGCCGCAACGCTTGAGACCCTGTTTGCCCTCGGTAACGGACACCTGGGCATCCGGGGCGCCCACTGGGCGGCGGCCGATGCCGAACTGCCGGGAAGCTTCATCAACGGGCTGCACGAGATCTGGGACATCAAGCACGCCGAGAACGCGTTTGGCTTCGCCCGGACCGGGCAGCGCATCCTCTACATTCCGGACGCCAACAACTTCACGGTAGTGGTGGACGGGGAAAGCCTCAGCCTGGCCGAGTCCGAGGTGCTGGACTACCGGCGGACCGTGGACTTCTGTACCGGAATCTATGAATGCCGCATCACCTGGCAATGCCGGTCCGGCGCAACCGTGACCACCACGGAGCGGCGTGCCGTGGGCTTCGCGTCGCGGGGCGGCCTCGGCATTTCGCTGGAGGTGGCAACGAACCAGCAGGTTTCCCTGGATGTCACCTCGTCCGTGATCAACCGCCAGGACCAGCCGGTGGAAGACCACTCCGTGCACGATCCCCGCCGCGCCGGCCGCCACGCAGGGCGCGTGCTGCTGCCGTTGCGGCTCGACGGCGGCGACGGCTCCCTGCGCCTGTCGTGGGAGGCGGCGGAGTCCAAGCAGCGGGTGGGCATCGCCGTGGACCACTGGACGTCGCCCGGGCACCAGCCGTTCGAGACGCTGGTTGACCAGGACGACAGCAGTGTCCGGTACGTCCTGGCGGTCGACGCTGATGAGCCGTTCCGGCTGGAGAAGAGCGTCAGCTACGCCGCCGGCCGCACCATCCAGGACCCGGAAATCGACGCAGCCGCCGTGGCGGAAGAGGCGCTGCGGCCGGTGAGTGACATCTTTGCCGAGAGCGAGGCGCACTTCCGCAGCTACTGGGCCACGTCCGACATCGTGGTGGAGGGCGGCCGGCCCGGGCTGCAGCAGGCCATCCGGTGGAACCTGTTCCAATTGGCCCAGGCCACCGCGCGTGCGGATGTTGCCGGCATTCCCGCCAAGGGCGTGACCGGGTCCGGCTACGAGGGGCACTACTTCTGGGACCAGGAGGTGTACCTCCTGCCGTACCTTACCTACACCAATCCCGACGGCGCCCGGCAGGTCCTGGAATTCCGGCACAGCATGCTTCCCGAAGCCAGGATCCGGGCCAAGGAGCTGAGCGTGGACGGTGCCCTGTTCCCGTGGCGCACCATCAACGGGCTCGAAGCCAGCGCCTATTACGCTGCCGGCACCGCCCAGTTCCATATCGCGGCAGCCATCGCCTTCGCCACCAACAGGTACCTCTGGTCCACCGGTGACACCGCGTTCCGGGACGGAATGGGTGCCGAGTTGCTGATCGAGACCGCCCGGATGTGGATCTCACTTGGCTTCTTCGGTAAGGACGGGCTCTTCCATATCCACGGCGTCACCGGCCCGGACGAGTACACGGCCGTGGTGAACGACAATCTCTATACGAACGTCATGGCCCGCTTCAACCTTCGCGCGGCCGCTGCCCTTGAGCACGCCGGCATCACGCTGGAGGAGCGCCAGCTGTGGGAGGCTGCGGCCAGCCGGATGAACCTGCCGTTCGACGAGCGCATGCAGGTGCACTCCCAGGACAACGACTTCATGACCCTGGAGGCTTGGGACTGGACCACTCCGCGGTCCAAGTACCCGTTGCTGCTGCACTTCCACCCCTTGGTGATTTACCGCCACCAGGTGCTGAAGCAGGCGGATACGGTCCTGGCCATGTTCCTGCAGTGGCAGGACTTCACTGCGCAGGAAAAGCAGCGCGCCTTCGACTTCTACGATCCCCTCACCACCGGCGATTCCACGCTGTCCGCCTGCGTGCAGGGCATCATGGCGGCGGAGGTGGGCTACTCGAAGGAAGCGCTGGAGCACTTCACCAACGCCGCCTTCATCGACCTGGACGACACCCACGGCAACACCATCGACGGCGTCCACATCGCCTCCACCGGGGGAGTTTGGAGTTCGCTGGTGTGCGGGTTCGCTGGCATGCGCGACCAGGGCCCGGTGCCGTACTTCGATCCCCGCCTGCCCGCCGAATGGGACGGACTGGCCTTCCACCTGAAGATCCGGGGGCGCCTGCTGCTGGTCCAGCTCGCCGCCGGTTCCATCACTCTCACGGTGCAGGAGGGTGAGTCGCTGGAGGTGGACGTCCGCGGCCAGCTCCTCACGGTGGGGGCAGGGCCCGTGCAGGTACCGCTTGAACCGGTCGTGGAGCCGGAGCCCACGGTTTTCCCCAGCGGACTGCCGACGGCGAGCATCCCGGTGGTGCGCGGGAACAGCTGACGTTGCGCTGCTAGCCCGCCAGGAGGGTGGCGGCTTCCTGGCGGGTGGTGCCGGAGTCCTGGATGCCGTCGGCGATGTGGGCGAGTTCAGCGGGGATGTCGCGGCCTTTTTTGCGCATGGCGGTGGCCCAGAGGCGCCCGGCGCGGTAGGAGGATCGGACCAGGGGGCCGGACATGACGCCGAGGAACCCGATTTCTTCGGCTTCGTGCTGGAGGTCGACGAATTCCTGGGGCTTGACCCAGCGGTCCACGGGCAGGTGCCGCTCACTGGGGCGCAGGTATTGGGTGATGGTGATCAGGTCGCACCCTGCCTGGTGGAGGTCTCGGAGGGCTTCGGAGATTTCCCCGCGAGTTTCGCCCATGCCCAGGATGAGGTTGGATTTGGTGACCATCCCGTGGTTGCGGCCCTGGGTGATGACGTCCAGGGAGCGGTCGTAGCGGAACGCGGGGCGGATGCGCTTGAAGATCCGGGGGACGGTTTCGACGTTGTGGGCGAAGACTTCGGGTTTGGAGTCGCAGATCGCTTTGATGTGGTCGGGGTTGCCGGAGAAGTCGGGGATGAGCAGTTCGACGCCGGTGCCGGGGTTCAGTTCGTGGATCTTGCGGACGGTTTCGGCGTAGAGCCAGACGCCTTCGTCCTCGAGGTCATCGCGGGCCACGCCGGTGACGGTGGCGTAGCGCAGCTGCATGGACTGGACGGAGCGGGCCACCTTGGTGGGTTCGAACCGGTCCAGGGGTGAGGGTTTGCCGGTGTCGATCTGGCAGAAGTCGCAGCGGCGGGTGCATTCGGACCCGCCGATCAGGAACGTGGCTTCCTTGTCTTCCCAGCATTCGAAGATGTTGGGGCAGCCGGCTTCCTCGCAGACGGTGTGCAGGCCTTCCTTTTTCACCAGGTTCTTCAGCCCGACGAACTCCGGGCCCATCTGGACCTTGGCCTTGATCCACTCCGGCTTGCGCTCCACCGGAACCGCAGCATTGCGCTGCTCGATCCGCAGCATCTTCCGGCCTTCAGGTGCCAATGTCATGGTCTTGTTTCCTTTGTTCGGTGGTTTTGCCGTTGGCTGAGCGTGTCGGGAACCGGTGTCAGCATTCGACGACGTTGACGGCGAGGCCGCCCATGGCGGTTTCCTTGTATTTGTCGCTCATGTCTTTGCCGGTTTCGCGCATGGTGATGATGACTTCGTCGAGGGAAACCCGGTGGGTGCCGTCGCCCCAGAGGGCCATTTTCGCGGCGTTGATCGCTTTCGCGGCGGCGATCGCGTTCCGTTCGATGCACGGGACCTGGACCAGCCCGCCGATCGGGTCACAGGTCAGGCCCAGGTTGTGTTCCATCGCGATTTCGGCCGCGTTTTCCACCTGCGCCGGGGTGCCGCCCATGACCTCCGCCAGGCCGGCGGCGGCCATCGAGGACGCGGACCCGACCTCGCCCTGGCAGCCGACCTCTGCCCCGGAGATCGAGGCCTGTTCCTTGTACAGCACCCCGACCGCGCCGGCGGCGAGCAGGAACCGCACCACCACACCGTCCCGGTCAGCCTGGGTGGCCTGGTCCATGCCGGGGGCGAAGTGCAGCGCGTAGTACAGCACCGCGGGGATGATCCCGGCCGCCCCGTTCGTCGGCGCGGTGACCACCCGCCCGCCGGAAGCGTTCTCCTCGTTCACCGCCAACGCCACCAAGTTAACCCACTCCTGCCAATACCGTGGATCGTGCCGGCCCGCGTCCCAGGCCGCGTCCTGGTCCTCGCTGTTGTCCTGGTCCTCCAGGCCGTCGGCGCATTCCTTCTTCAGCCGGTCGTACCAGTCCGGGGCCCGGCGGCGGACCTTCAACCCGCCCGGCAGCACCCCGTCCCGCTTCAGGGACGTGGCCACGCAGTTTTCCATCACCGACCAGATCTGCAGCAGCCCGGCCCGGATCTCCCCCTCATCCCGGGAGGCCAGCTCGTTCCTGAACATCACATCGGCGATGCCCAGCCCGGTCACCGCGCAGTGCTCCAACAGCTCAGCAGCGGTCCGGAACGGCAACGGCAACTCCTCCTTGGACGCATCCAGTTCCTGCTGCGCGGCATCCTCCCCACCCTCCCGGACGATGAACCCGCCACCGACCGAGAAGAACGTCGCCGCATGCAGCACCTCCCCGCCCGCATCAGAGACGGTGAACGTCATCCCGTTCGTATGCCGCGGCAACACCGTCAACGGCCGCAGCACCATATCCTCCACCCCGTACGGCAACGGCACACCGCCACCGGAAGCCTCCACCGCCCCGGCCAGGTTCAGGACCCCGGTCTCCGCGATCGAAGCCAGCCGCTCCTCCACCTCCGCCGGCAGGATCAACTCCGGATGAAACCCCTCCAACCCCAACAGGACCGCCGTCATCGTCCCATGCCCATGCCCCGTCGCCGCCAGGGACCCATACAAATCCACCCGCAACGACCCCACGGAACCCAGCACCCCGGACCCCACCAACTCCTCGGCAAAAACAGCAGCAGCCCGCATCGGCCCCACAGTATGCGAAGACGACGGACCAATACCGATCGAAAAAAGGTCAAAGACACCAACAGCCATGCGGGGATTCCTAACTAAAAATTACGATCGGAGCGGGTTTCGACGGGCTCAACCACCTCTGGCTGAGCCCGTCGAAACCAAGTTCAGGACAGCGGTG
The DNA here is from genome assembly GCF_030323865.1 of Pseudarthrobacter defluvii. Classification (NCBI taxonomy): domain Bacteria; kingdom Bacillati; phylum Actinomycetota; class Actinomycetes; order Micrococcales; family Micrococcaceae; genus Pseudarthrobacter; species Pseudarthrobacter defluvii. The sequence continues at coordinate 383,407 of NZ_CP066362.1, forward strand.
CGATGCCCGGGTAGAGCGGGTGGGCTGCGGCGAGTGCTTCGACGCGGTGACGCAGACCGGAAAGGTCGGCATCGGCGTCGGCGATTAATGCCTCGGCGATGATGTCCGCAACCTCGCGGAAGGCGTCCTCGCCGAAGCCACGGGTGGCCAGGGCGGGGGTGCCGATGCGCAGGCCCGACGTCACCATCGGAGGACGTGGGTCGAAGGGGACTGCATTGCGGTTGACGGTGATATCGATTGCCGCGAGTCGGTCTTCGGCCTGCTGTCCGTTGAGCGCGCAGTTCCGCAGGTCCACGAGGACCAGGTGCACATCCGTGCCTCCGGACACCACGCTGATGCCCTTGGCCGTGACGTCGGGCTGGACCAGGCGCTGGGCCAGGATGCGGGCACCTGCGAGGACCCGCTCCTGCCGCTCACGGAACTCCTCGGAGGCGGCGATCTTGAACGCCACAGCCTTGCCGGCGATCACGTGCTCCAGCGGCCCGCCCTGCTGCCCCGGGAACACGGCGGAGTTGATCTTCTTGGCAACGTCGGGGTCGTTGGACAGGATGATGCCGCCGCGCGGACCGGCAAGGGTCTTGTGCGTGGTGGAGGTGGTGACATGGGCATGCGGGACCGGCGACGGGTGCAGGCCCGCGGCCACCAGCCCGGCGAAGTGCGCCATGTCCACCATCAGATAGGCACCAACGGAGTCCGCGATCCGCCGGAACTCAGCGAAGTCCAGCTGCCTTGCGTAGGCCGACCAGCCAGCCACGATCAGCTGCGGCTTGTGCTCCTGCGCCAGCCGCTCCACTTCCGCCATGTCGATGGTGTGGGTGTCCTCACGGACCTGGTACGGCACCACGTTGTACAGCTTCCCGGAGAAGTTGATCTTCATGCCGTGGGTTAGGTGGCCGCCGTGGGCAAGGTTCAGGCCCATGATGGTGTCACCGGGCTTGATCAGTGCGTGCATCACCGAGGCGTTTGCCTGCGCGCCGGAGTGCGGCTGGACGTTGGCGAACTCCGCGCCGAACAGGGCTTTCACCCGGTCGATGGCGAGCTGCTCGATAACGTCCACGTGCTCGCAGCCGCCATAGTAGCGCTTGCCGGGGTAGCCCTCGGCGTACTTGTTGGTCAGTACCGAGCCCTGCGCCTGCATTACGGCTGCGGCAGTGTGGTTCTCGGAAGCGATCATTTCCAGGCCGTCGCGCTGGCGGCCCAGTTCGTCGTCGATCTTTGCCGCGATCTCGGGGTCCAGGACGGACAGGTCGGCGTTCAGGCTGGGGGAGACCACCTGCTCGAAGGCCATGGTTGTACCGGTGCCTGCGGCCGCGGCGCTCACAGTTCGCCGCCGTTTGCCGCAGCGTATTCCTCAGCGGACAGCAGCGGGCCTTCCTCGGTGACGGCCACCTTGAAGAGCCAGCCGGCGCCGTAAGGGTCGCTGTTGATGAGTGCGGGGTCGGACACCACGGCGTCGTTGATCTCGGTGACCTCACCGGTGACGGGCGCGTAGAGGTCGGACACGGACTTGGTGGATTCCACCTCGCCGCAGGTCTCGCCGGCGGTCACGGTAGAACCCACCTCGGGCAGATCCACGTACACAATGTCGCCCAGGGCATCGGCGGCCACGGCGGAAATACCAATCCCCGCAGGCCCGGACCCGTCAACAGCAACCCATTCATGCTCGGCGGAGTACTTCAGTTCAGCTACAACGTTGCTCATAATTTTTCCTATTGTTCGTGTGTGAAAAGTGAGAGAGCGTCCGCACTAAACCCGCCAAAAGTGAGCGGGCGTCGGTCTAAAACCCACCAAAAGTGAGCGGGCGTCAGGCCCCTGCGGGCCGGCCTCCGGCAGCATGCGTCTAAGGGAGCGTCACGTCCGCCCAGCGGGCGTCTACGCGACCGAGCATGCAGAGGAGGGCGGCCCGTTGGGCCAACCAGCCGCGCCGGCCTACTTTTGGCGACGGTAGAACGGCAGGGCTACTACTTCGAAGCGTTCGGGCTTGCCGCGGAGGTCTACGTCCAGGACGGTGCCGGGCTCGGCGAATTCGACGTCGACGTAGGCCATTGCGATGGGGTAGCCGAGGGTGGGCGACGGCTGGCCGGAGGTCACTTCGCCAACGAGGGTGCCGTCCTTGAGGACAGGGTAGTGGCCGCGGGCGGCGCGGCGTCCGGCGCCCTTGAGGCCCACGAGCTTCTGACCGATGGTGGAGCCGACGCCGGCAGCCTTGATGGCGGCCAGGGCTTCCTTTCCCACGAAGTCGCTTTCCTTGGCCAGCGACACCACCGGGCCCAGCCCAGCCGCGTAGGCGTTCACGTGGCGGGAGAGCTCGTTGCCGTAGAGCGGCATGCCTGCTTCAAGGCGGAGGGAATCACGGGCTGCGAGGCCGGCGGGGACCAGGCCATGTCCTTCCCCGGCTTCCAGCAGTGCTTCCCACAGCGCGGGCGCGTCCAGATTGGGAACGTAGATTTCGAACCCGTCCTCGCCGGTGTAACCGGTCCGGGCCACGAGCAGGTCGCGGACGGCACCCCCGAAGCTGACGCCCACTTCAACTGCGGCGTAGTACTTCAGATCCGTGACCAGGGCGTGCTGTTCTGCGGGAACCAGCTGCAGCAGGATGGCCTCGGCGGCGGGACCCTGGACGGCGATGAGGGAAGTTTCCACGGAGGCATCTTCAACGGTCACGTCGAAGTTGGCGGCGCGTTCCTGCAAGGCATCGGCCACCACCTTCGCGTTGCCCGCATTCGGCACCACGAGGAACTTGTCATCAGCCCTGCGGTAGGTGATGAGGTCGTCGATGATGCCGCCGTCGGCGTCACAGATCAAGGAGTACTTGGCCTTCCCGACGGCGACCGCGGACAACTTGCCGGCAAGGGCGTAGTCCAGGATCGCGGCAGCGTCCGGCCCGGTCACCCAGACCTCGCCCATGTGGGAGAGGTCGAACAGGCCGGCAGCCTTGCGCACGGCGTGGTGTTCGGCGAGCTCGGAGTTGTACTTGAGCGGCATCTGCCAGCCACCGAAGTCCGTGAAGGAGGCCCCGGCCTTCTTGTGCTGCTCGTAGAGAGCGGTGTAGTTCTCAGTCATTGGGTGAGTCCTTAGTTTTCGAAGTCTTCAAGCGGCGGGCAGGAGCAGATCAGGTTCCGGTCGCCGGCGGCGCCGTCGATCCGTCCCACCGGCGGGAAGTACTTGTCCTGCCGCAGCGAGGGCACGGGGAACACGGCCTGTTCGCGCGGGTAGGCGCGGTCCCAGTCGGAACTGACGACGGCGGCAGCCGTGTGGGGTGCGTTGCGCACCGGGGATGCCTCCAGGGAGAAGTCCCCGGCAGCAACCTGCTCAATCTCGGCGTGGATGGTTATCATGGCGTCGATGAAGCGGTCGATTTCCGCGAGGTCCTCGGACTCGGTGGGCTCCACCATCAGCGTCCCGGCGACAGGGAACGCCAGGGTGGGGGCGTGGAAGCCAAAGTCGATCAGCCGCTTGGCCACGTCCTCGGCGGTCACTCCAGTCCTGGCGGTGAGTTCACGCAGGTCCAGGATGCACTCGTGCGCCACCAGACCGCCTTCACCGGTGTAGAGGACCGGGTAAAACTCGTTCAGCCGGGTGGCGACATAGTTTGCAGCCAGCAGCGCGGACTTGGTGGCCTCGGTCAGGCCCTCCCCGCCCATCAGCTTCACGTAGGCCCAGGAGATGGGCAGCACGCCGGCCGAACCGAACCGCGAGGCTGAAATGGCAACGCCGTGTCCCTCCACTGCGCCCCCGGAAGAAGCGTTGTTGGCGTCGCCCGGCATGAATGGTGCTAGGTGGGCCTTGGCAGCAACAGGGCCAACACCGGGTCCGCCGCCGCCGTGCGGGATGCAGAAGGTCTTGTGCAGGTTCAGGTGGGACACGTCGCCGCCGAACTTGCCCGGCTGGGCCAGCCCAACGAGCGCGTTCAGGTTGGCACCGTCCACGTATACCTGGCCGCCGGCGGCGTGCACGGCGTCGCAGACCTCACGGACGTCGCCGTCGTACACGCCATGGGTGGACGGGTAGGTGATCATGATGCAGGACAGAACATCCTTGTGCGCCTCGATCTTGGCCGTCAGGTCCTCGTGGTCGATGGTGCCGTCAGATGCAGTGGCCACGACAACCACCTTCATCCCTGCCAGGACGGCGGAGGCGGCGTTGGTGCCGTGCGCCGAAGCCGGGATCAGGCAGACGTTGCGCTGCTGGTCACCGCGGGAGTGGTGGTAGCCGCGGATCGCCAGCAGGCCTGCGAGCTCGCCCTGGGATCCGGCGTTGGGCTGGATGGAAACCTGGTCGTACCCGGTAATCTCGGCCAGGTCTGATTCAAGACCAGCAATCAGTTCGCGCCAGCCCTCGGTCTGGGAGTCCGGGGCGAACGGGTGGATGGAGGCGAACTCCGGCCAGGAGATGGCTTCCATTTCCGCGGTGGCGTTCAGCTTCATGGTGCACGAACCCAGCGGGATCATGGTGCGGTCCAAGGCCAGGTCCCGGTCCGACAGCTTCCGGATGTAGCGCAGCAGCTGCGTCTCGGACCGGTGCGTGTTGAACACCGGGTGCTCCAGGTAGCCGGAGGTGCGCAGGACCGATTCAGGCAGTTCGAAGCCTTCGGCGTCGCCCACCGGACCCGCGCCAAAGGCGACCGCGACGGCGGACAGCGTTGCCGCCGTCGTCGTCTCGTCCAGGGAGACGCCCACCGTGTCCTGGTCGACAAAGCGCAGGTTAATGCCGCGGGCTTCAGCGGCGGTGATCACCTTGGCGGCCTTGCCCGGGACGCGCACGGTGAGGGTGTCGAAGAAGGAATCGGTGACCAGTTCACGGCCCATGGACGCGAGGGCGGTGGCCAGGACGCGTGCCTTGTGGTGGACGCCTTCGGCGATGGCCTTCAGTCCATCCGGGCCGTGGTAAACCGCGTAGAAGGAGGAAACGATGGCCAGCAATGCCTGCGCGGTGCAAATGTTGGACGTGGCCTTCTCGCGGCGGATGTGCTGCTCGCGGGTCTGCAAAGCCAGCCGGTAGGCAGGGGCGCCGGCGTTGTCCTTGGAGACGCCCACCAAGCGGCCGGGGAGCGAGCGTTCCATGCCCTTCTGGACGGCCATGTAGGCGGCGTGCGGCCCCCCAAAAAACAGCGGCACGCCAAAGCGCTGGGTGGAGCCGACAGCGATGTCGGCGCCCTGCTCGCCCGGAGGGGTGATCAGGGTCAGGGCCAGCAGGTCAGCTGCCACGGTGACCAGGGCGCCGCGGTCCTTGGCGGCGCTGATGACTTTGGACTGGTCCCATACCCGGCCGGAAACCCCGGGCTGCTGCAGGACGACGCCGTTGATGGCACCTTCCGGCAGGCCCTTGGAGAGATCCGCCACTTCAACTTCGAAGCCCAGCGCCTCCGCGCGGCCCTTCACGATGGCGATGGTCTGGGGGAGGCAGTCAGCGTCGAGGAGAGTCCTGCCGTCCTTGGCGTCTTTGTTCTTATTGGCACGCCGCATCAGGAGCACGGCCTCGGCCACCGCGGTGGCCTCGTCCAGCAGTGAGGCGTTGGCCACCGGGAGTGCCGTGAGGTCCTGGACCATGGTCTGGAAGTTCAGCAGCGCCTCGAGGCGGCCCTGGGAAATCTCGGGCTGGTACGGGGTGTAGGCCGTGTACCAGGCTGGGGACTCAAGGATGCTGCGGCGGATCACCGGCGGAGTGACCGTGTCGAAGTACCCCTGGCCGATCAATTGGACGGCGGTCTTGTTCTTGCCGGCGAGCTTGCGCAACTCCGTGAGGACCTCAACCTCGCTGAGGGCGTCCTGGAGGCGGAGGGCGGTTTCCTGCCGAATGGAGGCCGGGACGGCAACGTCCACCAGGCCGTCCACGCTGTCGTAGCCCACGGCCTTGAGCATGGTTTCGACGTCGGCCTGGCGGCGCGCGCCGATATGGCGGTCAACAAACGATGTTGGAAGCGATTGAATCGTCATGAGGAACTCCAGTTCTGGCCGGCCGAAGGTGGCACGGCGTGGGATGGGTTCCTCCCCGCTCTGTATTGGACCTGAGAGATTCCGCGTTGCCTGCTCTTGGCAGGGGGCCGCTTGCACCGTCGGTGAACCAGGCAAAAGCCCGGTTGCTTTCCAGAGTCGCCTCGCCATGACGGTACGTGGGCCTGAGAGATTCCTGGGGAGGATTTGCTCCTACGGCGCCTGCCCGGTGTTTCGCCGGGAGGACTCTCCCGTCACAGCTCGAAAGGCTTATTCAAATGTGGGTGATTCGGCTCACAAGGTATCGGGATATGCGGCCGGTGGCAAATCGCGGGCTCCTGAAGCGGGTCAGATACAGGAAGATGACAGGGCCTTGCTCCGCTTGTGTCGGGAAGGGTTTGACATTGCATCGTGACGGACACCACACTGATCCCCGGGATTGGCGCCGTCTGCGGCTGGCTCAGCGTATCCGGAGCAGTCCGACTGCCGGCGCCCGTCCCGACGCATGACCGCTGCGGCCCTTACGGGCTGCGGTTTCCAACTGAACATGCCTTCGACCTGCGGCGGGAGAGCCTTGCCGGGTACATTTAGCAGGCGCCGTAGGAGCAAACCCTCCCCAGGAAACTCTCAGGCCCACGTACCGCCGCGGACAGGCAACTCTGGAAAGCAGCCAGGCATGCCCTGGCTCACCGACGGTGCAAGCGGCTTGGGCTGCGGAAACTCTCAGGTTCCCTACAGAGCGGGGAGGAACCAAATCTTTTGCGGTACCCAAAATGCCGCTTTACCGATGGAGTTCCTCATGGCGATTCATCCCCCCACGTCCAACGGCGAACCAGCGCGCAACGGCGCGCGCACGGCGGTCCGCAGCGAGCCTCCCCACCTGGAACGGCAGCTGACCAACCGCCATATCCAGCTCATTGCCATCGGCGGCGCGATCGGCACCGGCCTCTTCATGGGCTCCGGCAAAACCATTTCCGCGGCCGGCCCGTCCGTGATCTTCGTGTACATGATCATCGGGTTCATGCTCTTCTTCGTCATGCGCGCCATGGGCGAACTGCTGCTGAGCAACCTGAACTACAAGTCCTTCAGCGACTTCGCTGCGGACCTCCTGGGGCCGTGGGCCGGCTTCTTCACCGGCTGGACGTACTGGTTCTGCTGGGTAATCACCGGCATCGCGGACGTTATCGCCATCGCCGGCTACTCCAAGGAACTGTGGCCGGCGCTGCCGCTCTGGATCCCTGGCCTGGCCACCATCGGCATCCTGCTCCTGCTGAACCTCGCCACGGTCAAGGCCTTCGGCGAGACCGAGTTCTGGTTCGCCCTCATCAAGATTGTCGCCATCGCTGCGCTCATCATCGTGGGCCTTTTCATGATTTTCACCGGCTTCCAGTCCGACACGGGCACGGCCAGCTTCACCAACCTGTGGAGCCACGGCGGGTTCTTCCCCAACGAATTCATGGGCTTCGTAGCCGGATTCCAGATCGCCGTGTTCGCCTTCGTCGGCATTGAACTGGTGGGCACCACCGCCGCCGAGGCCAAGAACCCGGAGAAGACCCTGCCCAAGGCCATCAACGCCATCCCGGTCCGCGTACTCCTGTTCTACGTGGGCGCGCTGGTCATCCTGATGGCCGTCACCCCGTGGACCCAGTTCGCCGCTGGCCACAGCCCCTTCATCGGCATGTTCTCCCTGGCCGGCCTCGGCGCCGCGGCCACCGTGGTCAACCTGGTGGTCCTCACCTCGGCCATGTCCTCCGCCAACTCCGGCATCTACTCCACGTCCCGCATGGTCTTCGGCCTTGCCCAGGAGGGCGACGCGCCGGGCATCTTCAGCCGCCTGTCCACGAGGAAGGTGCCCAGCAACGCCCTGCGCCTGTCCTGCGTGCTGCTGCTCTCCGGCGTCGTCCTCATGTACGCCGGCCAGGACGTTGGCAAGGCGTTCGAAATGGTGACCACAGTGTCCGCCGTCTGCTTCATCTTCGTCTGGTCGATCATCCTGGCCAGCTACATCTCGTTCCGTCGCCGCCGCCCCCATCTGCACGCGGCGTCGAACTTTAAGATGCCAGGCGGCACCCCCGCGGTCTGGGTGGTCTACGCGTTCTTCGCGTTCGTCCTCTGGGCGCTGACCACCCAACCGGACACCCTCATCGCCTTGTTGGTGACGCCCACCTGGTTCGTCGTCCTTGGCGTGGCCTGGGCCGTCCTGCGGCGCCGACCCGCACACCTTGCCCGCTTCGAGGTCTTCCGCGCCGAGCTTCGCAATGACGCCGCGGTGGCAGCCGGACGGAGCGCCGCCGGGGTGTCCGCCGAAGAGGTAGAGCAGGCCAGGAAGTAACGGCCGACGGCGGGCTGCCGGGCAGGTGCGTTGGATCCAATGATGGGTCCGGCCTGCCAAGGTAGCCCGCCCGCCGGTGCCGGGCGCGGAAGTTAAGCATACTTAGTGTTTATCCACATAGGATGGAAAGAGCACGGCAGCCTCCCGCTGCAGGTCGATTTGAATGAAGGTGACCATGGCCCGGCGCAGCAATCCCGCACTTCGTATCGCACAGGAAACCGCCCACAGAACCATGTTCGACTCCGACGGCAAGCCCAAGCCCGGCGTCCACAACATGCTTCTGAAGGCGGTGCAGATCCAGCGGCCGCTGGTGGTTGGCTACATCCGGCGGCTCCAAAAGAAGCACCCCCGCGCAACGGCTGCCCAGTTGGCGGACATCGCCGAGCGCGACTACCTGCGTGCTGTCGCCGGTGGCGGCGCCGTGGTGGGCGCTACCGCCGTCGTACCCGGTGTTGGCACTGTGGCGTCGCTGGGACTGTCCGCCGCCGCCACCGTGGGCTTCCTGGAAGCAACGGCACTGTACGCAACCTCGCTGGCCGAACTTCACGGCATCCGCCTCACCAACCCGGAGAAGGCCGGCACCATGGTCATGGCCATCATGCTCGGCGAGGAGGGTACCGCCCTGCTGGGAACGCTGAGTGGCCAGGCCTCCGGCAGCGGCAACAGCGCCGCCAATAACTGGGGCAATGTGCTTTCCAAGTCGATGGTGGGGCCGGGCTTCGGCAGTGTACGCAAGCGTATCCAGCACGCCTTCCTCAAGAACCTGCTCAAGCGGCAGGGTACTGCCCTGTTCGGCAGGGCGCTCCCGTTCGGCATAGGGGCCGTTGTGGGAGGAGCCGGTAACCTCGTGATGGGCCGTGCGGTGGCCAAGAATGCCCGTGAGGCGTTCGGGCCGATGCCGGACACCATTCCCGGGGAGCTGACCGCAGCTGCCGGGCCGGACCACCTGACGCTGGAAGGCAACATACTTGGATCTCAACGCTGACGTAGGCCAATCATTCGGCTCCTGGACGGCAGGAGGCGACCCGGCCATGTTCCAGCTGATCACCAGCGCCAACGTGGCCTGCGGCCTGCACGCGGGCGACCCCGTCACCATGCTGGACAGCTGCCGCGCAGCGTACGAACTCGATGTCACCGTGGGGGCGCACCTCGGCTACCGCGACCTGGCGGGCTATGGGCAGCGCGCGCTGGGGATGGGTTTCGACGAGCTGTTCGGCGATGTGCTGTACCAGTTAGGGGCGCTCGACGGCGTCGCGCATGCCGTGGGTGCCTCGGTGGACTACGTGAAAGCACATGGAGCGCTGTACGACGCACTGATTTCCGACGCCGAGCAGGCGTCGGCCGTGGTTGCGGCAGTGAATGCCTATGACCCGGGCCTTCCCATTTTGGGTTTCCCGGGCTCCGAGCTGGTGAAGCAGGCCAAGGAAGCCGGGAACCCGGTCTTCGTCGAGGCCTTCGCCGACCGGGCGTACCTCGCCGACGGCAGCCTGGTGCCGCTTTCCGAGGAGGACGCAGTCCTGCACGACATTGACGTGGTGGTTGAGCGCGCCGTCCGGCTGGCAACGCAAGGGGAAGTGATCGCCGTGGACGGGACGGTGGTCAAGGTCCGGCCGGACTCCCTGCGCTTGCAGGGCGGCAGCCCTGGAGCGCTGGAAATGGCGGCCCGCATCCGTGCTGGGCTTGAGGCCGCAGGCGTGGAGCTGGAGGCCTTCGCCTAGGGGCGTGGTGCCGGACTGACCGGGCCGCCCGCCGTCGTCGTAAGCCTTCTCGCTGCGCACGTTCCTTTATGCACCTCAAATGCGGGGGTCGAAAAGGAATGTGCGCAGCGCCGGAATTTATCCGCGGCGAAATCACCCAAAAATCAGCTGTGCCACCGTGAAAATCGCCAGGCCCGCCAGGGACCCCACCACTGTGCCGTTGATGCGGATGAACTGCAGGTCCTTGCCCACCTGGAGCTCGATCTTCTGCGAGGTCTCTTCGGCGTCCCAGCGCGCAACCGTGTCCGTGATGACCCCGGCGATGTCTGAACGGTAGGTCCGGACCAGGTAGCCTGCGGCGTCACCGATCCAGGCGTTGACCTTCCCGGCCAGCTCGGGATCGTCCACCAGCCGCGACCCGAAATCACGCACCGCTGCCTTGAACTTGACGGTGAGCTCGCTGTCCGGATCGTCCACGGCACCCAGCAAAGCGTTCTTCACGGTGCCCCACGTCCGGGACGCCAGCTCGCGCACCTCGGGGTCGCCCAGCACCTGGGCCTTGATGTCCTCGGCGCGCGCAATCATCGCGGGATCATGCTGAAGGTCCTGGGCGAGATCGTTGAGGTACTTGTCGATCGACTGCCGCACCTGGTGCCTGGGGTCCGCCTGGACGGCGCGCACGAACTTGAGGATCTCGAGGTAGACCTTGTCGCCCACCAGCCCGTCCACGAACTGCGGAACCCAGGTGGGGGAGCGGTCGGACACCAGGCGGGTCACTGTCTGGTGATTGTCGTCCACCCAGTCAGCGGCACGGTCCACCAACAGGTCCACCAGCGTGTGGTGGTGCCCGTCATGGAAAATCCGCTCCGCCAGTCTGCCCACCGGAGGTCCCCATGGCGGAGTGAGCAGGTGCTTGCGCACCATTCCCTCGATGACGGCCTGGACGTCGTCGTCATTCAACACCTTGAACGCGCCGCGGATCAGCGCTGCACCCTCCTTGGCCACTCGGTCCGCGCCGGCGGGTGCAGAAAGCCATTGACCTGCCCGGCGTGCAATGTTGACGCTCGCCAGCTTGTCCTGGACCACCTGTTCGGACAGGAAGTTGGTTTCCACGAATTCGCCCAGGGAAGCGCCGATCTGGTCCTTCCGCCGCGGAATGATGGCTGTGTGCGGAATCTTGATGCCCATGGGGTACTTGAACAGGGCCGTTACCGCGAACCAGTCGGCCAGCGCACCCACCATGCCGCCTTCCGCGGCCGCGCGCACGTACTGCAGCCACGGATAGTCCTTTTGCAGGGCAAACGCGAAGACAAAAATCACCGCCATGGCAATAAGCAGGCTCAGTGCCAGCAGCTTCATCTTCCGCAGCGCTGCCGCCTTTTCGGCGTCACCGGCACCAAGCTGGCCGCGTACGACGGCGCCTGCCGCCCTGGTGCCGGACCTCGCCTGCTGCGCTGGTTCGGCGGGTGCTTCCTGCGTGGTTGGCCCGGTAGTTGCCTCAGAGTTCACCTGCATGTGCCAAGCCTAGCCCCGAAGGCGGGGGCCGGTCGGCTACCGTGTGAGCATGACAACTGACGAGTCAGTGCCGCCGCGGCCGCTGGTCTTTGCCCACCGCGGTTCAAGCGGCGCCTATGCCGAACACACCCGCGCCGCCTATTTGCAGGCCCTGGCCGACGGCGCCGACGGGGTGGAGTGCGATGTCCACCTGACCCGGGACCAGCACGTCGTCCTGTTGCACGACGCCAACCTGGACCGCACCTCGGACGGAACCGGTCCGGTGGCGGAACGGACGCTGCGGGAGCTGCAGCAGCTGGACTTCTCCTCCTGGAAGGGAGCCCGCATCCCGGAAGCATATGGGGCACGCTCGGAACAGCTCCTCACGCTTCCGGAGCTTCTGGACATTCTCCGGGGAGCGGGCCGGCCCATGAAGCTGGCCATCGAGCTAAAGCACCCCAGCCCGTACCAGCTCAAACTTGAGGACCGGGTGTTGGAGGTGCTCCGCAGCGAGGGCTGGGACCCGCAAAGCTCCACGGTGGACAACGTGGCTGTAACCTTCATGAGTTTCAACCCCGATTCCGTCCGGCACCTGCTCCTTTCCGTCCCGCCGCAATACATCTGCCAGCTCGTGGACGACCTCACCATCCATGAGATCCGTGGCGGGCTGGGCGTGGGACCACTTACCGGGGGCGCCATCGCCAACCTGATGAAGGCCACGCAGCTGGAGGGGGAACGCATCCTGGACGACCGGGAAGTTGGCATGGCCGGCCCCGGCATCGACTACGTCCGGGAGCGCCCGGCCACCGTCCGCCGCTGGCTCGAATCGGGCCGGCGCTTCCGCGTGTGGACGGTGGATTCGCCAGAGGATGTGGCGCTCTGCCAGGACCTGGGCATCCAGGAGATCACCACCAACGTTCCGGGCCGTGTCCTTGACCAGCTCCGGATGGCCTCACCGCAGGGGAAGTAGGGCCTGCCGTGGATGCGGCGGTGACGTACTCCCCGCGCCGCTGGTGGGCCGGTCCGCTCGACGTCGAAGGCCTGGCACTGGGTTCGGTGGAGGCCGCGGCGGCTGCCGTCAACCTATATGCCGGTAAGCCCGGCCTGTTCAGGACTACGTCTGCGCTCACCGCAGCAGCTTTCGACTCCTTTGGCCACCTGCGCATTGCCGGGCGCAAACCGCAGGGCTTCGCGCCCCTTTCCGGCTTCCACCGTACCGGCGACGGGTGGATCCGCCTCCACGCCAACTACCCCCACCACGAGCAGCGGTTGCTGCGGGCACTGGGCGCCACCTCGCCCGAGGAGGCGGAGCGGCGGCTCCGCTCCATGGCCGCACTGGAAGCCGAGGCGGCCATCCAAAGCAATGCCGGAATCGCGGCCGCAGTCAGGACGCGCAGCGAATGGCTTGCCTCGGACATGGGCCGTGCGGCCAGCCTGGGAGCTTGGGTTGCCTTCGAGTTCGCGGACGGGACGGCGGACGGGCTGGGGCTGCGGGATTTTGGCGAGCAAAGTTCGGGCGGAAACAGCGCCGGACGGGGCAGCGGCCAGGCGGAGGCTCTGCCCCTGCGAGGCTTGCGGGTCCTGGACCTGACCCGCGTGATCGCGGGACCAGTTGCCACCCGCCTGCTCGCGGCCCTCGGAGCAGATGTCCTGCGGATCGACCCGCCTGCCTTCCCCGAGATTGAAGACCAGTTCGTGGACACGGCATTCGGCAAGCGCAGCGCCGAAGCCGATCTCAGTTTGCCGGGTAACCAGCACCGGCTCCGGCAACTCCTGCCGGCCGCGGACGTGGTGGTTGCCGGCTACCGGCACGGCGCCCTGGACCGCTTCGGGCTCAATCCCCGGGAACTGCTGGCCTCGCACCCCGGGCTTGTGGTGGTCACCCTGGACAGCTGGGGGAGTGCCGGTCCCTGGGGCGGGCTGCGCGGCTTCGACAGTATCGTCCAGGCAGCGTGCGGAATCGCGCACGTCTACGGCAAGGACAACCACGACGGCGAATGGCGCCCGGGTGCCTTGCCCGTCCAGGCACTGGACCACGCCACAGGCTACGGCGTCGCTGCGGCTGCCATCCACCTGCTGGCCCGACGCCGGGAGGCCGGGACAGGGGGCGCCGCGCACCTGTCCCTCGCCCGGACTGCCGAGGAACTCTTCTCGCTGGGCAGGAACACGGAACGGCCTTCAGAAGTGTCCGCCCCCGACTACCGGTCCACGGACAGCACCTATGGCGAACTCCGCTACATTGGGCCTCCGCTGACGGATGGGGGCCAGCCCCTGGACTACCCATTTCCGCCACCGCCGTATGGAGGTTCGCCGCTCGCCTGGGTGTGACAGGTGCGCAGTGCGACAGATGCCCGGCGTGACAGCTGCATAATGCCTTTTCTGACGTCACCGTCTTGCGGCAGCCGCCGGTTTCTGGCCGTCGCAGTTGCTGTGATTGAGTGGTTCCATGTCTTTTCTTTGGCCCGGCCCCGCGTTTCGGAGCCTGTCCATACGCGGCCTGTCCACACAGGGCCGGCCTTTTTCGCGCCGGTCGTTTTCCCGCCCGTCCTTTCAGGGCCCAGTCGCCCAGAACCTCTCCGCGGCTGCCATGGGCGCCCTCCTGCTGGCCAGCGCAAGCAAGCATTTCCGGGATCCGGGCTTCTACCGGGAGGTGGTTCCGGACTACCTGTGCCGCCAGGATCCGGCGCCCGACACCAACCAAGGAAGCGGCGACCAGAGCACAGGAGACCAGGGCAACGCCGACCAGGGCACAGGGGACCAGGGCACCACAGCGCAGCATCCTCTGGCCCTCCTGTCCCGGGACGAGTGGATCGCAGTGAGCGGCCTGCTGGAGCTGGCCGCCGCCGTCGGAATCCTGCTGCCGCCCACGCGAAAACTGACGGCCACCGCCCTCACTGCCATGTTCACCGCATTCCTGGCCGGGCATGTGGACGCCCTCGTGCGGGCGTACGGGCCGGCCGGTACTCCCCGCCGTCGGAAGATCCACACCGTGCGCCTGCCGCTTCAGGCGCCCCTGATCCTGTGGGCCTGGAGTCTCCGGAAACCGGCCCTGCCCACAGAGCAGCACGGAGGGCGGGTGTGAAGCTCCTGGCCTCGCCGGCGGTGAGGGTAGGCCTCTCCATCAGCATCGCCACCGGCTTGTATGGAATCTCCTTCGGCGCGCTCGCGGTGACGTCAGGGCTCAACTTCTGGCAGGCGATGGCCTTGAGCCTGCTCCTCTTCAGCGGCGGATCGCAGTTCGCCTTTATTGGCGTCGTGGCCGGCGGCGGATCGGGCATCGCAGCCATGAGCGCCGCCACCCTCCTGGGCATGCGCAACGGAATTTACGGCATGCAGCTGAACGCTTTACTGCGGCCAACCGGATGGCGCAAGTACGTCGGGGCCCAGCTGACCATCGATGAATCCACGGCGACCAGTACCGGCCAGACAGACCCCGCGGAGCAGCGCCGCGGTTTTTGGACAGCCGGAGTTGGGGTGTACGTGCTGTGGAACCTCTTCACGGCTGTGGGCGCGATCGCCGGCAGCGGGTTGGGCGATCCCAAACAGTGGGGGCTGGACGGTGCTGCCGTCGCAGCCTTCCTTGCCTTGCTATGGCCCCGGCTCAAGGGGCGGGAACCCATCGCCATCGCGGCCGTTTGCGCCGTGGCCACCGTCGTGGCGGTTCCCTTCGTGCCTCCGGGCGTGCCCATCCTTGTTGCCGCCGTGGTGGCTGCACTCGTGGGGTGGTTCAGCCATGGCCGCCGTGACGAAGGCCTGGAGCCCGACATCGAGCCTTACACACACCATCCCGGACATCACCAGGACGCCGCCGGCACCCGTCCGGGAGCGGAGCGCCCCGAAGGCGCGGATCCGGAGGCGGGTACATGAGCCTGTGGATCTGGCTGCTGATTGCCTGCGCCCTGGCCTACGCCTGGAAAATCGTGGGGTATTTTATGCCCGCCAAATTCCTCGAGGACCCGCGCACATCACGCGTCGCAGGGACCATGACCATCGGCCTTCTCGCTTCGCTGACCGTGGTGAACGCGGTGGTGTCAGGGCAGGGCCTTGCCGCCGACGCGAGGCTTGGCGCGCTTGGCGCGGCTGCAATCGCCTTGACGCTCCGGGCTCCTTTCCTGGTGGTGGTCATCGCCGGAGCAGGCACGGCGGCACTGTTGAGGTTCCTGGGCTGGAGTTAGCGGTCGCACCGCTTGCGCCGGATAGTGATCCAGGTCACTTCAACTGCCAGGTGCCGGTTGTACTATGAGATCGGCTTATGCAGTTGGCCATGGCATTCCTATGAACGGCGACCATGGAAAATCAGCTGCATCCTGCAGGGGGCTTAGCGGGCAAGCCCCGTCACAAAAACGCCCGACGACGGGCAGGGCTGCCTGCCAAACGCTTCTTTAGGCGTTTTTCCAGGCTTTCGGACGTGCCGGAAGAGGACTTGGAGATGCTTTCCCAAAGGCTGCGCGAGGCGCTCGACGTCGATCCGGCGTCGCCCGTACCGGCGCTGCAGGCCCTGGTGCATCAGGAAATGCGCAGGCGGGAAGAAGCCGGCAGCGCCTAGCGCCGGCACCTTCCGGGTGCCATGTGTGGTGCACTGGAAGAGAGGCAGCCCACACCCAGGCGGCCACCAAAGGAGGAATCGAGATGGACGAACAGTCACGGCCGGTTGAGCCGCAGGACGGCCAGGGCACCGAGGACACCGGCAGGAACGCCAGGGAAGAACAGGGCACCGGGGTGCCGGCGGCAGAGCAGACAGGAAAGCAGCGGGCCGCCTACCTGGATCCCAGGGGTTCGGAGTCGACCCGGGAGTTGCGGGACACGGCAAGGAGGCGCCGTGATGCCGAAGAAAAACTCCAGCAGCACCTGATGGAAGCGAAGGATCACGTTCCCAACGAGTTCCACGAGCACCACCACGGGCATGAAGGACATGGGTACCCGGGCCATGAACAGCAGGGTCATGAACAGCGTGGTGATGAGCAGGCTGCAGCGCAAACGCATCATCAAGCCCCAGGCCAGTCCCAACACGGCGAAACTGAAAGCAACGGGTAGGGGGCAACTCCCACTGCAGGTCTGAAGCCTGGCCTTTCGCTCTGCTGTCGGGTATTGCAGGACGCTTTGTAATGCGGGACGGCGGCGAGGCGCTGCCGGATGCGGCAGTCAGCTAAGCCACTCCGTGGGCGGCGCCGCCCGGCGACACTGCCCGGCGGCGGCACGTTTCTTCCACGCCCATCTCATACCAAACCTGTGCGCCGAACTCTGGCTCAGGGGTGTCAAGGTTCTGGTACAGCGCGTCAAGCAGTTCGACGAGTTCCCCGGCGGTCAGCGCAGGGAGGACCTCCTCGGGCCCGCGGGGATCGGTGAGGTAGTGGAGAAGCTTTGAGTGATTCATTGCAGCGCAGCCGTCGAACGGCGGATAGGCACAAAGTGCATGGGTCGCTCCCGCTGGAAGTACCGAGGCTGGCTGCCTAACCCCAAGTGGCAGTCTATTGCACCTTCCCGGCGCTAACAACGAACCCGGCCAAAGAGGAACCCGGTAAACAGCGGGCCGGGCCTGCCAGGGCCCGGCCTGTTACAGGCTGGGCGCGGCAGCCGGAACCGGCACCAGCACGGGCAGCGCACGCGACGGACGGACGGTGCGGATGGCGTCCTCGACAAGCGCCAGCGGCCGGCGCCAGGCGTCGGAGCCGGGTTCCATGGTGTCTACCACCCCAATCAGCATGGCCAGCAGCCGGAACATGTCCGTCATGGAAATGTCAGTGCGCAGGCTTCCCTGGCCTTGTCCCCGAACCAGCAGCACACCCATGGAGTCCATGAGCGATCCCGTGATTCCGGGGAGGAGTTCACGGCGCCCTGCCACAGCGCACAACAGGTTGGCGTCGTCGCTTGCGGCCGCCATCAGGGCTTCGAGGACGCGCAGCAGCCCGGCTGCGGCGTCGATATCGGCCAGCGCTCCGTCCATGACCGGGTCCACCGTGAGCCGGAGCTGCCGGTTGAGCGCCGCAAGCACCAGCTCCTCCTTGTCCGCGAAGTTGCGGAACAGGGTGGCCGGCCCCACGCCGGCGGTGGTGGCGATGGTCTGGAGCGGCACGTCCGGTCCGAACTCACGGAAGCACTGGCGCGCCGCCGTGATGATCTTGTCCACGTTCCGCGCTGCGTCTGCGCGGAGGGGCTTGCGGGCGACTGCGAGGCTCATGCCCAAAAGGGTAGCAACGGAGCCTGCGGCCAACACGGTTACTCCGGGGTAGGCCCTTATGTGACGGAGGGCAGCCTGTTTTCCCGGGTAACTCGCCGGCGGCCGCGTGGGAGACTGGGGGCATGTTGCTTGCATTTTCTGTTGCTCCGTCAGGCGTTCCCAGCGAAGGTTCCCGGCCCAACGATGCGTCAGTGCACGACGCCGTCGCCGCCGCGGTGAAGATCGTCCGGGAGTCTGGGCTTCCCAACCAGACAGATTCCATGTTCACCACCATCGAGGGCGAGTGGGATGAAGTGTTCGACGTCGTAAAACGCGCAACCGAGGCCGTGGGCCGCTACGGAAGCCGCGTCTCACTGGTGATTAAGGCGGACATCAGGCCCGGATACAGCGGCGAGTTGACGGCGAAAGTGGACCGCCTGGAGAACGCCCTGACGCAGGAGCCCTAAGCCTGTCCGGAGGGGCCAAAGCATCTGGACCGCCGTAACGCCGCGTGCCAAACTGTGGCCATGTTCGAGCACAAGCCCCGGCCGGAGTGGATTGCCACTGAGGAGTTCCTGTCCAGCGCCGTGGTGCATCCGGATGCGGCTGTCCAGCAAGCCATCCGCGCGGCTGCGGAAGCGGGAATGCCGCCCATCGAGGTGGCGCCGAATGCCGGGAAGTTCCTGAAGCTCTTGGTCCAGCTGTCCGGCGCCCACCGGATCCTGGAGATCGGGACGCTGGCCGGCTACAGCACCATCTGGATGGGGCGGGGACTTCCGCGCAGCGGCACATTGGTCACCTGCGAATACCTGCCCCAGCACGCGGAGGTGGCGTGGGCGAACATTGATGCCGCCGGACTGGGCGAAAGGGTGGAGATCCGGCTGGGCCCCGCACTGGATACGCTCGCTGCCCTCGAGGAAGAGGAACGGGAGCCGTTCGACTTCATTTTCATTGACGCCGACAAACAGAACAACAGCCGCTACCTTGACTGGGCGGTGAAGCTCGGCAGGCCCGGTGCTGTGGTGGTCCTGGACAACACCATCTGGGAAGGGGCGGTCCTGGACCCCGACATCGATCCCGTCAACGCGCCGGGAATCATCGACGCGCTCAAGGTGCTCGGGAACCATCCACGGCTGGATGCCACTGTCATCCAGACCGTCGGCTCCAAGGGCTGGGACGGCTTCGCGCTGGCACGCATTCTTCCGCAACAACAGTAAGTAAGCTGTGGAGATGCGACCGGTGCCCTGCCGGCCATCGTCGATGGAGGACCTTCTTGCAAGCGGCACCTGCCCCCGTGCTCCTCAGCTCCACCCCCGCCGACCTGTCTCCGTGGCTTTCGCACCTTGATGCGGTCAGCGCTGCCGTCGGTGACGTCCCTGCCCTGCTGTCGCTGGCGGTTGAGGCCGGAAGGACCTGGCCGCGACCCGGGGAAGGCCGGACCGCGGTGCTGTGGGAGCTCCTGGCCTCCGTGGCCGCCATCGACGTGGCGGCGGCCCGTGTGCTTGAGCCGCACCTCGATGCCGTCGCCATTCTTTCCCAGTTCGCCCTAGCTTTTCCGGACGCCGAGCCTGTGCCGGAGGCATCCCTGGCACAAACATGGGGGGTATTCGCCGCAGAAGCGCCAGGGGTCCGGCTTGAAGCACGCTCTGTTGGAACCGGCGTAGTCCTGAGCGGGACGAAGCCGTGGTGCTCCCTTGCCGGCAGCCTGGACTCCGCCGTCATCACAGCCCACACTGACGACGGCGGCCGCGCGGCTTTCGCGGTGAGCCTACGCCACCCAGGGGTGGCATGTGAGCAGCCGGAGTGGATTGCGCGGGGGCTGCGGGAAATACCCAGCGGAAGCGTCCGGTTCGAGGGGGTCCCGGCTTTGCCCCTTGGCGGAACCGGCTGGTACCACAGCCGGCCGGGCTTCGCCTGGGGCGGCATGGGTGTGGCTGCCTGCTGGCTCGGTGGAGCAGTGGGCGTGGCCAGGGATTTCCGCGCTGGCCTGCTTGCGGGAGCGGAGGGAGGACGGGAGCCTGACCAGGTGGCGCTCGCCGCACTTGGCGAGGTGGACCGCACGCTAACGGCCGCCCTGCAGTATCTTGCCCGGACTGCTGCACGGCTGGATGATGGCCTTCTGGGCGGCGCGGGCGGCCCCAGTACCTGGAGCGAAGCCCAGCGCCTGCGCGGAACCGTCGCCGCCGCCGTCGAACGTGTCCTTACCCTGGTGGGCTCCAACCGGGGTCCAGGGCCGCTTGCCTTCGACGAACAATACGCCAAGAGAATGGCGGACCTGGCACTCTACGTGCGCCAGCATCATGGCGCACGCGATGACGCCCAGCTGGGCCGGCTCGCGCTCAAAGGAGATTGCCCGTGGTGACCTTTTCGCACACGGACGAAGGAACCAGCGAGGCCGCCTGGGCAGCCAGCGGACTGCCCACAGCGCCGGAGCTGCCGCTTCATGCCACCGAACTGGCCGCCATGCGCTTTGTGGTGCTCGCAGCACATCCCGACGACGAAACACTGGGCGCCGGCGGGCTCATGGCGTCATTGGTGGGGCTTGGAGCCAAGGTGGAAGTCCTGCTCTGCACCGCGGGGGAGGGGTCGCACCCGGATTCACCCACCATCACTCCGGAGCAGTTGGCCCAGGTCCGGCTGGCCGAGTTTTCCGAAGCCCTCACAGCCCTCGGGTTGAAGGACCACTGGACGTTCCTCGGCCTGCCGGACGGCGGGCTTGCCGGGCACGCGGAGGCGATCGCCCGCGCCGTCCGCGGCGCTGCCCATCGAATGCCCGCTGATGCCGGCATGCTGGCCGTCGTGGCGCCATACCGCGCAGACGGGCACGGCGACCATGACGCGCTGGGCGCGGTGGCAGCAGAGGTTGCCCGGGAGGACGGCCACGCACTGCTGGAATACCCCATCTGGTTCTGGCATTGGGCCACCACGCAGCACCGGGAGTGGCGCGACTGGGTCCGCTTCCACCTGGCTGAACCCGCCCGCCAGGCCAAACAGACGGCCATGGCCGAGCACGCAACACAGGTGCAGCCGCTGTCACCGCTGCCCGGGGACGAAACACTGCTCAGCGGCGAATTCCTGGAGCACTTCTCACGTAGCTTCGAGGTGTTTGCCTGGACACCCGCGCTACCCCCCTCCGACGAGGTGTACTCCAGCAGTGATGCCGAGGCGGTCTTCGACAGAGTCCACGACGGCTCGGCAGATCCGTGGAACTACACCGGGAGCTGGTATGAACGCCGCAAACGAGCGCTGACCCTTGCCGCGCTTCCAGATCCTTCCTACGAAAACGGGCTGGAAGTGGGCTGCTCCATCGGAACCCTGACGGCCGAGTTGGCAGGGCGGTGCAGCAGCCTGTTGGCCGTCGACGCCAGTGGGTCCGCGGTGCGCCAAGCCGGGCAGGTGCTGGAGGGCTTGCCCGGCGTCCACGTGGAGCAGCGCGTCCTTCCCCGCGACTGGCCGGAGGGGAACTATGACCTGGTGGTGGTTTCCGAAGTGGGCTACTACCTGGCGGCTGAAGAGCTAACCACGCTGTGGGACCGGGTGGAGGCCTCCCTGGAACCTGGGGGAACCCTCCTCCTGTGCCACTGGCGGCACCCCATCAGGGGCTGGGAACTCGATGGCGACGCAGTCCACGCGCTGGCCCGGCAGCGGTTGGGCTGGCGCAGCGCAGGGCTCTACCAGGAACGCGACTTCGTGCTGGAAGTCCTTATTGCCCCCGGTAATAAGGCAACGGCATGAGGCTGTGGGCGTCAGAGGGGGATGAAGCGGGCCCTGAGCGCCTCGATCCACGCATCATCCAGCACGTGGCAGTGGTAATTCCAGTGCACAACGAGGAGCAACACCTCAAGCAGGCACTTGCCGCCGTGGGCAGCGCCGCAGACCTGCTTGAGTCGGAACGTCCAGGCGTGGAGGTGCAGGTGGTAGTTGTCCTGGACAGCTGCACTGACGCGTCACCGTCAATAGCCGCGGCAACAGCTGAAGCGGACCCACGGTTCCACATCCTGCCTGTCAGCTTCGGAAGTGTCGGAAAGAGCCGGCGGGCCGGCGTCAATGCAGCGCTGGAAAACGTGAGTACGCGTCCCCACGATGGGAATACCGCTGCAGGCGATCCGATGCAGTGGGTCTGGGTGGCGAACACCGACGCCGATTCGTCAGTCCCCGGGCGCTGGCTGGTCCGGCAGCTGGAACTCGCCGCGTCCGGAAGCGACGTTGTCCTTGGCACCGTGCACCCGGATCCCCACGGTATGCACCATGAACTCGTGGCCCGATGGCACGCCCGCCATGCCTCCACCGAGGACCATCCGCACGTGTATGGCGCCAATCTGGGCGTCCGTGCCTCGTCCTACCTTGCCGCGGGCGGTTTCCCCGGAGTTGACTTTGATGAGGACCGCGCGCTGGTGGACCGGCTTCGTGCCGGCGGTGCCGACATTATTGCCACAGACACAACACGCATCCTCACATCGGGGAGAACCGCAGGACGCGCGCCGAAGGGTTTCGCGGCCTACCTCCTGGCGCTGGCACAGCCTTGCCCGTGACAGCAGGAAGCAGGCTTGATGGCATGCAAAAGGGCTGTTGCCTTTTGGCAACAGCCCTTTTGTGGTCAAGGAGTCAATCTTTTGGAAGACCCATCATCTCCGCATTACACCAAATCTGGAGCGCTGGAAACGATGTAGTCAGCCGCAGCTGGTCCCGTCATGGAAAGGTTATTGCTGTCCGGATTGATTCCGGCTTCCTGCATGGCCTGCCAAAGGGCGGCTGGCTGCTGGAGTTCAGCCTTCTGCAAAAGGCACCAACTCGTATAGAGGCCGTATAGCTCGTCGCGTCCCAAGCCCAGGCCAGGCTCCTTGTCAGGGACAACTGCTTCGGCAAGAAACTGTTCAAAATGGGTAGCAGGCATGTCCGCTCGTTAAAAGGTTGACCTTGATGCCGCCGGCTGCTTCAGCGGACCTGCCAGTCTCCAAAGGATCCCGGCGAGGTATTCAAGAAAGTATTGCAGTTCAGTGCAATTTGTCCAGTCGGTTCTGTCCAGCTGCTTCCCCTGTACCAAGGGAGTCTGAGGGGGCCGACGGCGACTGGGGGGACTGGCCTCGGTCTCAGAAGAGGCCATCTCACCGCCGACCCCGCTATACCCCGGGTTCGGTGCAAACCCGGAAAACTCGACAGGACCTTCAAGATGAATTTTCCTCCATCCTGAAGGTCCTGCCTAGTCCTTCTGCCGGCCCCTTTCCCTGGGGCCCTGCACCCGATCTTTTAGGCGCTCCCGCCCCGCGGACCGCCGTCGGACTCTGCGCTGCCGGCACGGTGCTGTACCTTCTCGCGGATCCTGTCGCGGTGGCTTTCACCGGCGCGTGTGTCATTCTGGCCGTCCTGGTCCCCATCGGAACCGTGCCGGCCATCCTCGCCGTTTTCCGAGCTGTGCTTCTCCCGGAGTTCGCGGCCGTACTTCACGTCGTCCTCGAACTGTTTCTGCAGCTTCTCGCTCTTCTTGGTGTCCCGAGGCGGCAACTGGATGGTTTCCTCTGCCTTGATGCCGGCCTGGAGCTCACGGGCGCGCTCCACCTCGGCATCGAACTCGGCGCCGAAAAGAAGCGACATGTTCAGGATCCAGAGCCACAGCAGCATGATGATCACACTGCCAAGGGCGCCGTAGGTCTTGTTGTAGTTGCCGAAGTTGCCCACATAGAAGCCGAAGCCCAGCGAAGCGATCAGGAACACCACCAGCGCGATCGCGGAACCCATGCTCATCCAGCGGAACTTGGGCTGCTTGACGTTGGGGGTGGCGTAGTAGAGCACGGCGATGATGGCGATGATCAGGATGATCATGACCGGCCATTTGGCGATGTTCCAGACCATGAGGAAGGCACCGCTCAGGCCGATCAGTCCGCCCACTGCCTCGGAAACCGGGCCGCTGAGGACCAGCATGCCGGCCAGAAGCGCCACGATGACCACGGCAAGGAGAGTGATGGCGAGCAGGGTGCTCCGCAGCTTCACGAAGCCACGGCCCTCGTCCACCTCGTAGATCCGGTTCATGGCCCGGCCAAAGCCGCCCACATAGCCGGACGCGGACCACAGTGCGGTAACGAGGCCGATGACCAGGGTGAACCCTGCCGCGGGCGCACTGGTCAGTTCCGACACCGGGCCGCTGATGGTGTTTACGGTCTCCGCCGGAGCAAAGCCGCGCACGATTTCGAGCAACGCATTGGTGGTTTTTTGCGGGTCGCCAAACAGTCCAAGCACCGAAACCAAAGCCAGCAGGGCCGGGAACAGTGAGAGGACTGCGTAATACGTCAGGCCTGCCGCGAGGTCGGGGCACTGGTCCTTGGTGAACTCGCGGAGGGTTTTCTTGGCGATGTATTTCCAGGACGTGCCGTCCAAGTCCCGTACGCTGTTGGGCTTTCTTGGATCGTCTGGGGCCGGGGCCTGTCCCGCCTTGGCGGTACTGGTTTCGGAATCGTCGTGAGTGGCCATGGGGCGTCCTCTCAATCAGGGGGCGAAGCCAACAGGCCGGCCCGCGGGAAGCGGTGCCGGCCTGCTGGACAGTGCTGTTGCCTTTGCGTGCCGTGACCGGCCGGGTTAGGTGTTTTGGACGTTGTCTTTGGCGTCGGTGGCGCGGTCTTTGACGTCGGTGGCGGCTTGTTGGCCTTCGGTTTTGACGTTTTGGGCGGCGTCGGTGGCGGTGGCCTTGACGTTTTCCATGGCTTCCTGGGCGGGTTCCTTGAGGTCTTGGGCGACGGTTTTGGCGGCGTCGGTGACCTGGGTTGCCAGGGGCTGGGCTGCGGTTTTGAGTTGGTCCGCGGCTTCGCGTTCTTTCTGGCTTGCCGGGATCAGGGAGGAGACCAGCAGCCCGGCGCCGAAGGCGATGAGTCCTGCGGCCAGGGGGTTGCCGGCGGTTTTGGCTTTGACCTGGTCCGGGGCGGCGCTGACGGTGTGGCCGGCGTCGGAGAGTTTGGCCGAGACCGTGTCTCCTGCCTGGTGGAGGCTGTCGCCGGCTGAGTGCATGGCGTTGGTGGTGTGCTCGGCGCCGGTGGAGGTTGTGTCGTGGACTTTGGTGGTGGCGGTGTCTGCGGCTCCCATGATTTTCTCCTTCACCCCGGTCACGGCATCGCGGACTTTGTCGGTTTGGCGGTGGACGATGTTGGACGGGGTGACTTTGTCGGCCACGGCGTCCACGTTGGTGCCCAGGCGTGCCCGGGTGGCTTCGATGTCTGCTCGGATGACGTCGGGGTTTTCGCTCATCGGTTTACCTCACCTGGTTTTAGGGTTGGGGGAATTTCTGAGAGGGTTTCCCCTGTCTGGGGCAGTCCCTTGATCTGCTTGAGTTCCTTGCGGCCTACCGAGGCCAGGACCGCGGCGATGATCGCCCAGATCACGGCGACGATCAGCGCGGCCCAGCCCAGGGCCATGACGGCGCCCAGGGCCCACATCAGGGCCAGGGAGAGGAAGAGCAGGACGAAGTGTCCGCCCACGCCGGCGCCGGCGAGCATGCCTGCGCCCTTCCCGGCCCGGGAGGTGGATTGTTTGAGTTCGGCCTTGGCCAGCTCCACTTCCTGGCGCATCAGGGTGGACAGGTCCCGGGTCACATCACCAAACAGTTCACCCAGGGACGCGTTGTCCGCTTTCACATGCGCCGCACTGGGCGGCGGCTCAGGAATCTGGCTACTCATCACAGACCACCCGTCTGGCCACCCCGGGTGCGGTCCTGGGTGAGGGGATCGTTCGCCATGGGATCGTCAGCAAGCGCGCGGTCACGCAGCGGGTCGTCGGACAGCTGGTTGCCGGACCAGGGTTCCTCCACCAGCTGCGGGCTGTCGAGTCCACTCGCCGGACCTGCGGCCTCGGGATAGCTGCTCCCTGCTGCGCCGCCGTCGTAACCTGCCGTGGTGCTGGCCGGAGCGGGGAGCTGGACCGGCGGTGGCGGAACGGTTCCACCGGCAACCGGGTAGGACTGGTTGTACTGGTCGCCGTATGTGGTGCCGGAATACTGGCCGGACAGGCCTGCGGCACCGGTGCCGGCAGAAG
Organism: Pseudarthrobacter defluvii; assembly: GCF_030323865.1. Lineage (NCBI taxonomy): Bacteria > Bacillati > Actinomycetota > Actinomycetes > Micrococcales > Micrococcaceae > Pseudarthrobacter > Pseudarthrobacter defluvii. Next base: position 409,036 of record NZ_CP066362.1, read on the forward strand.
TGGTGGAGGAAGACTCCGGGGCTCCTGCGGTGAGGCCGCGGGTGAGGCGCCCGGCCAGTACGCCTGCGCCTGCGGCGAGGAGCAGGAAGGTGCCGGGGCGGTTGCGGGCAAAGCGCGTGACCTCGTTCAGGAGGTCACCGGGCTCGCGGTTCTCCAGCCAGGACGCCACCGTGGAGGTGCGCTCGGCCGCCTGCCGGACAAGGTCGCTGGCCACGCCCTGCTGGTCCGGGGCGCTGGCCATGCTGTGCAGCTGGCTGGAAATGTTGCGCATGCCTTCGGCAGCCTTCTGCTGCTGCGTGCCGGCCTGGCTGGTCAACCCGGACTTTGCCTGGTGCAGCAGGTCCTGCGCGTTGGCCTTCGCCTCCTGTGCCACGTTCGCGGCCTCACCCTTGGCCGTCTCCGCCACGCCCTGGGCCGATCCTTTGGCAGTCCGGGCTACATCGGCTGCTTCTTCCTTGGCTGCATCCTTGCGGGATGAACCAGAGGCGTCACCGGCGTGGGCGTCAGGGCTTTGGGCGTAGCCGGCCTGGCTCTCACCGGCGAGGGGAGCAGCGGTGGATGGGAAGGTGGCGGGCTCCCGCTCGCCAGGAATTCCTGTGCTGGCCGGAGGGGCCGTGTAAGCGGGATCCTCGGACCATTGGTTCTCTGTCATCGTCGCTCTCTTTCCAAGAAGGCCGGTTGTTGAATCAAGAACCAGCAATACTGGCGGTAAAATGATAAGCATGATTACTAATAAAAGATAAGTACCCTTGCTAAGCGAGTTATAACCGTTCCAAAAATGTCAGCCGGAATGGCGAGGGCCTGCCCGGTCACAACGAAGTGGAAAGTGGTGGGAAAAATGGATACAGCTCCATGGGTATGGGTGGTAGTTGCCGTAGTTGTGGTGGTTTTGATCGTGCTGCTGCTTCTGGCCGGAGGAAGGCGCCGGAAAGCCATGCAGCAGAAGCGGGACCAGGAGCACCGGGAAAAGGCTGCCGAGATCAGGCGTGAAGCCGAGAACATGGAAATCGACGCCCGCGAACGGGAGGCCAAGGCCATCCGGGCGCGTGCCGACGCCGAACAGGCCAAGGTTGACGCGGCGCGGCTGCAAAAAGAAGCTGAACAGCGCAGCCACGAAGCCCAGTCCCTGCGTGGTGACGTTGCCAGCCATACCCGCAAGGCGGACGAGATCGACCCCGATGCCGGGGCGGACCGCAGCCCGCGCCATGACACTCCTGCCGGCCGCGACGCGGGGTACGTGGACGGTGGGCATGGGGACGCCGGATATCAGGATGCCGGCCACGTGAATGCCGACGAAAGGAACGCGGACCAAACGCACGCCGGGTATTCGAACATCGGACATTCCGACGAACATGGCCACGGCGCGCACCAGGAAGCCGCGGCTCCGGGTGCCAATGCGGAATTTCCTGAGGATGGATCCGGGCGCAGGCGCCACCCCGGACCCGGGGACACCTCCATGGGGCGGGATGCGCGGGGCGACGGAAATCCGCGCATCTAGGATCCCCGCTGTCCCGGCGGCGGGAATCAACCGCGGGATAGCTGCCGCAGAAGGTTAGGGTTTGCGCGGCTTGAGGGCGGGGGAAGGGGCTGCCCCTTCCCCCGTCCCCATGCCCTGGAGGAGTTCCTTGACGGCGTCAATGGAGGATACCTTTGGTTCCCACCCAAGGATCCGCCGGGCCCGGCTGGTGTCCATGATGGGCGCACCGGCGGCCATCTCCACCCAGCCGGAATCGGTGGGCTGGATCCTTGCCCGCCACGTCAGGTCGACTACGGCGTGGAGCAGCCGCATGGGGACGGGCAGTATTCTCTTGGCGCCGAGGATGCGGGCCAGTTCCCGGGGGTTCAGGACGGGCTCTGCGGCAATGTTGAAGGCGCCGCTGGCCCGCTGGTCCACCGCGCGCCAGTAGGCCTCCGCGACGTCGTCCGCATGGACTGCCTGGAAAACCAGGTTGTCCGGAGCCGGCAGCAGTGGAAGCCATGGTTTCCGCGGGACGAGCCGCGGAAAGACGTGTCCCAGGAAGTACCTGCCGATCTCACTTCCCGCCCGGCCCTGGAAGATGAGCCCCGGCCGGAGCCTGGCCACCGAAATGTCCGGGTGGGCGGCAGCGAACTCATCCAGCAGTCTTTCCTGCTCGGCTTTGTGCCGGCTGTAATGGGACCCGGCCATTCCGGTTGCCGGCCAGGTCTCGTCCCTGCGCGGATCCTTGCCGGCCTTGCTGTAGGCGCCCACGGAGGACGCGCAGACAACCTGTTTCACGCCCGCCCTGGCAGCAGCTTCCAGCAGGTTCTTCGTGCCGGTGACATTGGTCCTGTGCAGGAGGTCCAAATTGTGGTTTGGCTGAATTTGCCACGCCAGATGGACCACCGCATCGACGCCCAGGAGGGCATTCTCCAACTTCGGCCTGTCCTGCTCCAGGCCCACGTCCAGCGTGTGCCACTGCACGCCCACGTAGGGCTCTTGGGAAGTGTCGGGCAGCCTGCGGCTGATGCCCACAAGCTGCAGGCTGCCGGGCTTCCGGGCAAGCTGGCCCTGCAGGTTGCGCAGCAGGGCTGTTCCGGCATTTCCGCTGGCTCCGGTGATGGCGATGCGCATGGCAAAAACTCCTTGGCGGGTTGGTCCGGTCGCCGCTTACATCCCGAGCCTACAGCGGAGAAGGATTGTTTTATAAGCAACCTTATGATTTGCTGCTTCTAAGTCTTGCCGCAGGCTTTCGGAACCAGACCGAGGGAAACCAACACTCATGCCCGAATCCTTTGCCGCATTTGCCGTGGACGCTGCGCCTGTCCACCATCAACAGCCGGAACCGGCTCCACAACAAAGTCCCCCCGCCACCTCAGGACGGCTGCGGGAGACGTTCGAAAACGACCTGGTCCTGCGCTACCTGGACCTCGCCGAAGCCCTTGCCGCGAGGTTTGAGGCCCGAGGGAGGGAACGCGCTGACCTGAACCAAGTGGCCTACCTGGGCCTGGTGAAAGCGGCACGCGGATTCGACCAGGCGAAGGGTGAAAGCTTTCCCGCCTATGCCGCCCCCACCATCACCGGGGAACTCAAGAGGTACCTCCGCGACCGCACGTGGGTTGTCCGCCCTCCGCGTCACATCCAGGACCTGAGGACCCGGCTGTTCCGGGCAGAGCCTGAGCTGACCCAGTCATTGGGCCGGAGCCCAAGCGTTGCTGAGCTGGCCGGTGAACTGGGAGCTGACCCGGCTGATGTGCAGGAGGCCATTTCGGCATCGAGCAGCATGCACCCGGATTCCCTCGACGCAGTAAACCCCAACTCGGACGCACCCTCCATCGGCGAAGTGCTGGCATGCCCGGAAACCCCGCTCGAGCGGCTTGAGGAACTCGCCTGCCTCCGGGACGCCATGCAGGACCTGGACGACTCGGACCGCGAGCTTTTGTACCGCCGCTACTTCTGCGAGGAAACACAGGTGCAGCTGGGAAAGCGGTTGGGCATGTCCCAAATGCAGGTGTCGCGCCGCCTGGCCAAGGTGCTGGTGGAACTGCAGCGGCGCCTGGAGGCAAGCGCCCAGTTCTCCCGGCCTGAGGATGCGGTTGGCACCGGAACCTCAACGCACGCCGGGCACGCTGACCGTATGGGCAGCCCGGTTGCGCAGTTCCGCCAGACCAGGAGCGCCGGGCACCAGGGCATGGCCCGCACCGGAGCCGGCCGCCGAATTGGCGGCACCCGGACCAGGTAGCAGCAGTCCAGGTAGCAGTAGTCCCTTCAGGACGCCCCCGGCAGTTTCCGCGACGGCGCAGCCGCTGATGACGGCGCAGTCCCTGACCACGCTGCCATCTCTTGCCACGGTGCAGCTAATTTCCGACGGCGGCACACGGCTTCAAAGGCGCCGGCACGGGCGTGCGTGGAGAGGCTGGAAAGAGCCCTGGAAGGAGCAGCCGCGGCAACCCGCTCCCTATCTTGCCTGTTCAAACCGATGTCAGAACCAGCTTCCACAGCCGAAAAAGCCTAGGGCGCTGTTTAGGAGCAGCAGCAGGAGGGAACAGGTTGGTTATGGGAAGCTCTGAAACCTCCAAGCTCCGGGCTGTCCTGTTCGACCGGGACGGGACCCTGGTGGTCGATGTGCCTTACAACGGGGACCCCGGCAAAGTACGGCCCGTGGCCGGCGCCAAAGCCGTGCTGGACAGCCTGCGGGCAGACGGCATCGCCACCGGCGTGATCAGCAACCAGTCGGGCATTGCCCGCGGACTGATCACGGCCGAAGACGTGGCAAAAGTCAATGCCCGCGTGGAAGAACTGCTGGGACCGTTCGACGTGTGGGAAGTTTGCCCCCATGCCGAGCAGGATGGCTGCGACTGCCGCAAACCTGCTCCCGGGATGGTGCACAGCGCCTGCCGCAAACTCGGGATCCTGGAATCCGAAGCCGCCCTGATCGGGGACATCGGTGCCGACGTGGGCGCTGCCGAAGCGGCCGGAGCCACCGGAGTCCTGGTTCCCACCCCCGTGACGCGCGCCGAAGAGGTAGTCGCTGCGCGGCTTGTAGCCCCGGATCTTGCGTCCGCCGTCGGACTGCTGCAGGGGACCGCCTGATGGGGCGCGTCCTGGTGGCCCGGCTGGACAGCATGGGCGATGTCTTGCTGGCCGGCCCCGCCGTCCGGGCAGTGGCCAACGGGCGGGCACAGTACGGCGGCAGCACCAACCACGTGGTGATGCTGTGCGGCCGGCAGGGTGAAGCTGCTGCCGCGATGCTGCCGGGGGTGGCAGAGGTTTACAGCTGGGACAGCCCCTGGATCATGAACCCGGCGCCCAGGATGACAGGCCCGCATGCCGACCGGCTGATCGAATTCGTCCGCAATTCCCGGATCACCGAAGCCGTCATCCTTACCTCCTTCCACCAGTCACCGCTGCCGCTGGCGCTGCTGCTGCGGCTGGCCGGCGTGGAGCGCATCACGGGGGCCTCAACCGACTACGCAGGCTCACTCCTGGACATTCGCCTCAAGCCCGGCGAGGACTTCCCCGAAGACCAGCCGGAGGCGGAACGCGCGCTGGGCATTGCCGAGGCCGCAGGTTTCCGGCTTCCGGCCGGCGACGACGGGAAACTCCATGTCGGCTCCATCCCCGACGTAACCGGCCTGGTAGGCGACGAACCCTATGTCGTGGTCCACCCCGGAGCGGCCGTCCCCGCAAGGGCCTGGCCCCCGCTGCACCATGCCGCCGCCGTCGAACTCCTCCAGGGCGCCGGGTACCGCGTGGTGGTAACCGGCGGTCCGGCGGAAAAGTCGCTGACCGCCACGGTGGCTGGCCCTTCTGCCCTGGACCTGGGCGGACGCACTGATCTTTCCACCATGGCGGGCGTCATGGCCGGCGCCGATGCCGTGGTCAGCGGCAATACCGGCCCGGCCCATTTGGCGGCCGCGGTGGGTACACCCGTCGCGTGCCTGTTTTCCCCCGTGGTCCCGGCCATCCGCTGGGCGCCGTATGGCGTGCCCTTGGAACTCCTCGGGGACCAGAATGCCCCCTGCCGCATGTCCCGCGCCCGGGTTTGCCCGGTCCCCGGCCACCCCTGCCTCGACTCGGTTTCGCCCGAAGAAGTGGTGGCGGCGGTGGAACGCCTGATCAGCGGGGTGAGTTCCTTCAGCACCCACGTGAGTACCCGTAGAAAGGCCCGCAACAGATGAGAATCCTGCTCTGGCATGTCCACGGTTCCTGGACGGACGCGTTTGTCCGCGGCCGTCATGAGTACCTGCTTCCCGTCCTACCCGGAGGTGGGGCCTGGGGACTGGGCCGCGCCGGCAGGGACTGGCCGGAATTCGTGCGGGAGGTGGACCTGGCGACGCTCGACGCCGACTCCGTGGACGCCGTCGTCCTCCAACGGCCCGAAGAGATCGACGAAGTGGTCCGCGCTTTGGGACGCATGCCCGGCGTCGACCTTCCGGCGGTATTCGTGGAACACAACACGCCCAAGGGCAACTTCCCGAACATCAGCCACCCGCTCGCTGACCAAAAGAGCATCCCCCTTGTGCACGTCACCCACTTCAACCGGCTGGCCTGGGACAACGGCTCCGCTCCCACCACCGTGATCGAGCACGGCATCCCCGACCCCGGGCAGCTCTACACCGGCGAACTGCCCGAACTGGGCGTCGTGATCAACGAGCCCGTCCGCCGCGGCCGCGTCACCGGAACTGACCTGCTGCCGGGCTTCGCTTCTGTGGCACCGCTGCAGGTGTTCGGCATGAAGACGGACGGCCTCGCGGAAGCCACCGGAATCGAAGCATCACGGCTGACGGCCCGGGGAGACCTGAAAACCCTTGACCTGCACCGGGAACTGGCCCGCTGCCGGGTCTACGTCCACCCGATGCGCTGGACCTCGCTGGGCCTGTCTCTCCTGGAAGCCATGCATCTGGGCATGCCGGTGGTGGTGCTCGCAGCCACGGAGGCGCCGCGGGCAGTGCCGCAGGAAGCCGGCATCGTTTCCGCGGACGTCGACGAACTGCTCCGTTGCGCGGCGCGGCTGGTTGCCAATCCGGATGAGGCCCGACGGCGGGGACTTGCCGCCCGTGAGGCGGCGCTGGAGCGTTACGGCCTGGGCAAGTTCCAGGACCGCTGGGATGAGCTCCTGGCGGACCTGCGGAGCCGGCCCCGGCACTCCGACAACGAACGTCCGGACGAGCGGATCCTCGTTCCGGCGCGGGAGAGGAAGACCCCATGAAAATCGCAATGATTTCCGAGCACGCCAGTCCGCTGGCGGCACTGGGCGGGGTGGATGCCGGCGGGCAGAACGTGCACGTTGCCGCGCTGTCAGAAGCCCTTGCCAACCGGGGCCACCACGTCACCGTCTATACCCGCAGGGATGCAAAGGAGCTCCCCGGGAGGGTACGGGTGGGACGCCGCCTCGAGGTGGTCCACGTAGACGCCGGGCCTGCCCGGCACGTGCCCAAGGACGAACTGCTGCCCTACATGGGTGAGCTCGCCGACGGCGTGGCCAGCGACTGGGGCCAGCAGCCGCCGGACGTGGTCCACGGACACTTCTGGATGTCCGGCCTGGCCGCCCTGGACGCAGCCCGGCGGCCGGACACCGGCTACCGGGTGCCGATGCTGCAGACGTTCCACGCGCTGGGAACCGTCAAGCGCAGGCACCAGGGTGCGGAGGACACCAGCCCGGAGGCACGCCGCTGGCTGGAACCGGGCGTGGGACGCTCCGCGGACCGGATCATCGCCACCTGTTCGGACGAGGTCTTCGAGCTCAAGGCCATGGGCATCGCCACCAACAAGATCTCGATCGCACCCTGCGGTGTGGACCTTGGCTTCTTCTCCCCGGACGGTCCTGCCGCTGCCCGGAAGCGCCGCTACCGGATCCTGTCCGTGGGACGGCTGGTGCCGCGCAAGGGCGTGGACCTGGTGATCCGGGCCCTCCCGTACCTCAAGGCCGCGGGGTTCGAAGACGTTGAACTCCTGATTGTGGGCGGCGGCGGGGACTCGAACGTGATGCACGCCGACCCGGAAATCCGCCGCCTCCTGGACCTTGCCGCCGAACTCGGCGTGTCCGAACAGGTAACGCTGCAGGGCCAGGTCTCCCGGGCTGAGATGCCCGGCATCTTCCGCAGCGCCGACGCCGTGGTGTGCGCACCCTGGTACGAGCCCTTCGGCATCGTGCCGCTCGAGGCCATGGCCTGCGGCGTGCCCGTGGTGGCAGCCGCCGTGGGCGGGCTCCGCGACACGGTGGTGGACCACGCCACCGGCCTGCACGTGCCGCCCAAGGACCCTGAGGCCATCGCGTCGGCCCTGTCGCTGCTGCTGGAAAACCCAACCCTCAGGACCAAGCTCGGCCAGGCCGGCGAGCGGCGTGCCCGCACCCGTTACTCGTGGGACCGGGTGGCAGCGGAAACCGAAAAGGCCTACCAGCTGGCCGTGGCCGGCGTCCAGAAAAGCGCCCAGCCGGGCGCTCCGGCCGGCATCGTACCGATGGAAGGAGCCGCACTGTGACTGCCGAATCATCCCTGCGTGAATCAAGCCTGCGCGAAGCAGACCTCCGCACACTGATGGTGCCGCCGGCGCTGCCTGCGGTGCTCCCGGGAGCCACGTTCGTGGACCCCGCCAGTGCGGACGCCGTCCGCACGCACCTGGACAACGTGCTTCCGGCGCTGGACTCGCTGCGCAGCCAGTCCGGCCGGCTTGCAGCCTGGGGTGTGGAGCTGGCCCAGCGCCTCCTTCGCGGCCAACGGCTCCTGGCGGCCGGAAACGGCGGATCGGCCGCGGAGGCGCAGCACCTGACCGCCGAATTGGTGGGCCGGTTCGACTCCGAGCGGGTGCCCTTCTCCGCCATCTCCCTGCATGCCGAGTCGTCCGCCGTCACCGCGATCGCCAACGACTACGGGTACGACGACGTCTTTGCCCGGCAGGTGCGGGCGCACGGCCGCTCGGGCGACGTGCTGATGCTGCTGTCCACCAGCGGCAAGAGTCCCAACCTGCTGCGGGCCGCGGAAGCTGCCTCCCGCCTCAACGTGACCACCTGGGCACTCACCGGCTCCGGGCCCAATCCCTTGTCGGAAGCCTGCGACGAAGCCGTCATGGTGGACGCCCTGAACGCCAACGCCCAGGAAGGACACCTGATCGCCCTGCATGCAGTGTGCCGCGCCTTCGACCTTGAGGTGGCCCGGCACACCCCCTCCCTGGGCACCGCGGCGGCAAACGGAGGCCGGCGATGAGGATCGTCGTCGTGGGCGACGTCATGCTCGACGTCGACCTTTCCGGTGAGGCCACCCGGCTCAGCCCTGATGCCCCGGTACCCGTGGTGGACGTCTCCGGTGTCCGCCGCCGCGCCGGCGGTGCGGGCCTGGTGGCGCGCATGCTGGCCCAGGACGGCTGGCCGGTCACCCTGGTGACGGTCCTGGGGGATGACGACGCCGGCAGCCAGTTGCGTGCGCACCTCGGCGGGGTGCGGCTCGTGGCGGGCAGCAGCGGCTACCCCTCCCCGGTTAAGACCAGGGTGCGTGCTGGTTCCCATCCGGTGGTCCGTTTCGACCAGGGCTGCGAGAAAACCCCTGTTCCCGACGTCAGCCCCGCCATGCTCCGTGCCGTGGAGAAAGCCGGCGTGGTCATTGTTGCCGATTACGGCAGGGGACTGGCGGCCAACCAGCAGCTGCGGGATACGCTCGCACGGCTTGCCGGTACTGTGCCCATCATCTGGGATCCGCACCCCTCGGGGCCGGAACCCGTGCCGGGCGTCGCCGTCGTGACTCCGAACATTTCCGAAGCCACCAAGGCCGTGCAGTCCGGAGCCGGCGGCCTTCCCGACTCCGATGACCCCGCGGCAGCCGTAGCGGAGGTCCTGTTGCAGCGTTGGCGCAGCCAGGCCGTCCTGGTGACGAAGGGCGAGGAAGGGGCCCTCCTGCTGCAGCAGGGAGAGGCCGCTTCCCGCGCCGTTCCCGCGCCACGGGTGGAAGCCGGCGACCCCTGCGGTGCCGGCGACCGGTTGGCGGCCAGCCTTGCAGTGCACCTCCTGGCCGGACGCGACCTGCCGGAAGCGGCCGCGCTGGCAGTCCACGACGCCGCGGATTTCCTGGCGGCAGGGGGCGTCTCGGCATTGCCGGAGACCGATCAAGCCGATGCTGCCGCCGGCAAGCCCAGGCCCACGCCGGTCCCGGCCCGGCGAACCACCGAGCCGCTGCTGCTGGCCCGTTCGGTGCGCGAAAGCGGCGGAAAGGTGGTGGCCACGGGTGGTTGCTTCGACCTGATCCACGCCGGCCACATCCGGTCCCTTGCGGCAGCCCGCGAACTGGGGGACTGCCTCATCGTGTGCCTGAACTCCGACGACTCGGTGCGGCGGCTGAAGGGCCCGCAACGTCCCATCATCGGCCAGCACGACAGGGCGGAACTGCTCCTGGCCATGGAATGCGTGGACGCCGTGATGGTCTTCGACGAGGACACCCCCGAAGCAGCGCTGGACCGGCTCCGCCCCGATATCTGGGTCAAAGGCGGCGACTACAAAGGCGCCCGCCTCCCCGAGGCGGACCTGGTGGAAAGCTGGGGCGGACGCTGCCTCACCGTCCCTTTCCACCCCGCCCGCTCCACGACAGGCCTGGCCGACGCACTCGCCAAGGTCAGCTGATCCTGACTACTTCGCAAACTTGTTTTCCCCATTGAAAGGAACACCATGACTGCAGAACCAACTGCAACTGCCTCCACCACGCCTGGCCGCGTCCTGGTAACGGGAGGTGCCTCCGGACTGGGGGCCGCCGTCGTCGAAGCCGTCCTCCGGTCTGGCGGCACCCCGGTGGTCCTGGACCGCGACATCAGCAGCGTCTCCGGCGTGAAGGCGTTCGAAGTGGATGTGGCGGACCGCGCCGCCGTGGAGCAGGCCGTGCGTGAAGCCGCGGAGACCCTGGGCGGCCTGGACGCGGTGGTGACGGCGGCCGGGATCGACCGCTGCGGCAAGCTCGCCGACGTCGAAGCCACCGAATGGGAAAAGGTCATCGGGGTCAACCTGATGGGCACCGTTTCCACCGTGCGCGCGGCGTTGCCCTACCTCAAGGAAACCCACGGCCGGGTAGTCACCGTCGCCTCCACCCTTGGCAAGCGCGCCGTGGCCGATGCCACCGCCTACTGCGCCTCCAAGTTCGGCGTTGTGGGCTTCAGCCACGCGCTCGCTGCGGAAACCGGTGGCGAAATCGGCGTGACCACCATGATCCCCGGCGGCATGAAGACGCGCTTCTTCGATGACCGGACGGAGCAGTACAAGCCGCAGGATGATTCCCGGCTCAACGACCCCGCCAACACTGCGCAGGCCATCCTGTTCGCCCTCAACCAGCCCACCGGCTGCGAGGTCCGCGAAATGCTGATCTGCCACGAGGAAGAAGGCTCCTGGCCCTAAGCCGGAACCGGCCGCACCACCTGCTGTGGCCGCACCCAACTGGTGCGGCCACAGCAGGACCACCAGCAGCAACTCATCCAGCACCGAAAGGCGGGAGGAACACCATGCCCACCACAGCCATCGAAACAACCGCAGGCAACGAAACAGCCCAGGGCGCCGGCGTCACCATCCAGGACCCGCGCACCGGAGAGGTGCTTTGGACAGTTCCCGAAGCGGGACCGGACGCAGTAAACCATGCCGTGGGCGTGGCCCGCAGGGCTGCACCCGGCTGGGCAGCAACAGCTCCCGCCGAACGTGGCGCAGCCCTCCGCGCCGCGGCGAAGGCGCTCGAAGCAGCAGCCCAGGAGCTCGCGGGCCTGAACGCCAGCGAAACCGGACGGCCGGAAGCCGAGGCACTGGCAGGCATCGCCGCCGGCGTCTCCACCCTGGAGCAGTACGCCGAGCTGGGCCCGGTCCAGCGCGGTCACAGCCTCCGCGGCAGCCGCTCAGCCACCGACTACACCATCGCTGAACCGCGCGGAGTGGCAGTCCTGCTGACCCCGTGGAACGACCCCGTAGCCGTGGCCTGCGGACTGATCGGCGCCGCGCTGGTCACAGGCAACGCGGTGATCCACAAACCCAGTGAGCGCTGTCCGCGCCTGGGCGAGGCGCTTGGCGAGGTCTTGGCCCCGGCCTTCCCCTCCGGCGTCTTCCTGACCATTTCCGGCGGGGCCGGAGTGGGTGCCGCCCTGTCCCAGGCAGAAGTGGACGTCATTGCCCATGTTGGCTCCAGCGCATCCGGTGCCCGGATAGCCCAGGCGGGAGCCCGCACGGGTGCCCACGTCATCAGGGAAAACGGCGGCAACGACCCCCTGCTGGTGGACCGCGACGTGGACCCGGCGTGGGCTGCCGGGCAGGCGGCGATCGGCGCGTTCGCCAACAGTGGGCAGATCTGCACCTCGGTGGAACGGATCTATGTCCACCGCGATATTGCCGAGGAATTCTGCAGCGCCCTGGAGGCAGAGGCAGCGCTCCGGAACAGCAACGGCACCGTGGCGCCGCTGGTGGACCTGCGGATGCGGGACGCTGTCCATGCCCACGTTGCCGATGCCCTGGCGGAGGGCGCGCGTGCGCTTGAGGGCGGTGCCCTGCCGGAGGGGCCGGGCTCGTTCTACCCCGCCACCGTCTTGCTCGACTGCACCGACGACATGGCGGTCATGACGGAAGAAACCTTCGGCCCGGTTGCCCCGGTGCAGGTGGTGGACACGTTCGACGACGGCCTGCGCCTGGCCTGCAGCGGCAAGTACGGCCTGGCCGCCACTGTCCTGAGCGGCAACATCGCACACATCCAGCAGGCAGTGGCCGCGCTGCCCGTGGGAACCGTGAAGGTCAACGCAGTGTTCGGCGGCGCACCCGGAGGCGCTGCCCAGCCCCGCGGAGAGAGCGGTGCCGGGTTCGGCTACGGGCCCGAACTGCTGGACGAGTTCACCCAGGTCAAGGTGGTGCACATCGAAGCTCCGCCGGCACCTGCAGGCTCCGTCCCCGAGGAACAGGACCTGCCATGAGCACCTCCCCGGAACACGCCGATCTCTCCACCCAGCGGGCGCTGTCCGACTGGCTGCCCGGCCGGCTGGCCGCGGAGCAGCCTTCGATCCTGGTGATCGGTGACGTCATGTTGGACGGCTGGTGGAGCGGCAGCATTGACCGGCTGTGCCGGGAAGCCCCGGCGCCGGTGGTGGACATTCAGACCCGCGAATCGGTTCCGGGCGGGGCGGCCAACACCGCCATGAATCTGGCCGCCCTCGGAGCGAAGGTGTCGGTGGCAGGCATCGTCGGCGCCGACGACGCCGGTGAGGACCTGCGCGGGCAGCTTGCGGCCGCAGGCATCGATGTCCAGCACCTGCTCACACACCCGGACATGGTTACCACCACCAAGATCCGGATCAGCAGCGGGGGCCAGGTGATGCTGCGCCTCGACGACTCAGCCAAAGCTGTCCCTGCCGAAGCACTCGCCGCGCTCACCGCGTCGGTGCGTGCCGCCGTCGATCGCCAGGATGCTGTGCTGGTGTGCGACTACGGAACCGGCGTGGTGGCGGACCCTGTCCGCTCGGCTCTTGCCGATGTCCTGGGCAGCGGGAATGCCGGAACCGACCGTCCGCTCGTGGTGGTTGACGCGCACGACCCCCGCCCGTGGGCTGCCCTGGAGCCTGACCTAGTGACCCCGAATGCGCAGGAGACCGCGCAGCTGCTGGACCGGAAACTGCCGGAAGGCCAGGAACGGGTGGACGCGGTGGGCGCCGAAGCCGCCGCGTTGCTGCGGGGAACCGGTGCGCGCGCCGTGGTGGTCACCCTGGACCGGGACGGCACCGTGCTGTTGACTTCCGACGGCGTGCGGCACCGCACGTGGGCGCGGCCGGCAGCCGAGAAACAGGCCTCCGGGGCGGGCGATACCTTTGTGGCGGCCCTGACGTTGGCCCGGGCAGCCGGGCTTCCGCTGACCGCCAGCCTGGACCTGGCCCAGTCGGCCGCCGATGTGGTGGTGCACCAGCCCGGCACCTCCGTGTGCAGCACCGCCCAGCTCAGCCGGTACCTGGAGGCCTTCGCGGACACGGCGCTGAGCGCGGATGAGCTGGAGCGGCAAATGGAGCTGCACCGGGCCCAGGGCCAGCGGATCGTGCTGACCAACGGCTGCTTCGACGTGCTGCACAGCGGCCATACCCGCTACCTGAACCAGGCCAAACAACTGGGTGATGTCCTGGTGGTGGCCCTGAACAGCGACGACTCCGTGCGCCGGCTCAAGGGTGCCGGCCGGCCCATCAACAACGGGGTGGACCGGGCAGCAGTGGTGGCGGCCCTCAGCTGCGTGGACTACGTGACGGTATTCGACACCCCCACGGCCACGCCGCTGATCCGCAGGCTCCGGCCCGAGGTGTACGCCAAGGGCGGGGACTACACCCCCGAAATGTTGGAGGAGACCCCGGCCGTGGAGGAGTACGGCGGCCGCGTGGCCATCCTGGACTACGTGGCAGAGCGGTCCACCACGGCTGTGGTGAACCGGATCCGGGACGGCAAGGGGGCAGCCAGCCCGGTCAACTAGGGTTGAGGGATGACTGAAGCGGGGCACGGGTAATGGGCAAACGCGGAAAGTCAGGCGGCCGGGCCCGGTCCGCGCCGGGTGTGGTGGAGGTGCCCAAGGGCGTTGCCCCCGCCGGCCCGGTGGAGGGTGTGTACTACATCGACACCGGTGACTGCGAGCTGGTCGCGGACCAGGACAACTCCACCGGCTGGCTCCTGAAGATCAACGGCGTCATGAGCTCCCACATCGACCTGGCCGATCCGCTGTTCCTGGACTTCGAGTACATGCGGTGGATGGCGGCGCTCATCGAGTCCCGCTGGCCGCCGTCGTCGTCTGCTGGTTCCCCGGCCGGGGGTGGCCACAAACTCCGTGGGCTGCACCTGGGCGGCGGGGCCTGCTCCATGGCGCGCTACTTCGCGGCCGTCTACCCGGACGCCCGGCAGGTGGTGGTGGAACTGGACGGGAAGCTGGCCGAGTACGTGCGCGGCTGGTTCGACCTTCCCAAGGCGCCCGTGCTGCGGATCCGCGTGGGGGAGGCCCGCGCCGTAACGGAAACCCTCACTGCCCAGACCAGGGACTTCATCATCCGGGACGTCTTCGCCGGCGCCCACACCCCGCGCCCGCTGACCACGGCGGAGTTCACTGCCCACGCCAAGCGGGTCCTGGCGCCGGGCGGCCTGTACGTGGCCAATTCCGGCGATGCCCCGGACCTCAAGAACGCGCGGGAAGACGCCGCCACTATCGCGGCAGCCTTCAAGCACACCGTGATCATCGCCGACCCCGCCATGCTCAAGGGCAGGCGCTACGGAAACATGGTGATGGCCGGCAGCGATGTGCCCTTCGGCCACGACCCCCAGTTGCGCCGCCGGCTCCTGGGCGGCGCCGTCCCCGCGCACCTCTGGGACGATGCGCAGGTCCGGGCGTTCGCCGCCGGAGCACCGGTCCGTCACGACCCCGCTCCCACCCCATCGATTGATCCCCACCGGCCCCCTGACCTCACAAGTTCGGCCAGGTAACCCTGCCGGCGTGGGCCCTTTTTAATTTCAGCGTCCAAAACGGCAGTTACTCAGCAGTCGATGAGGATTCCTGCTTCCCCAGGAGCGCTTCGCGGTACTCAGCCATCCGGTCCTGGAGTGCCTGCACGACGGCGGCAACCGCCGGGCGGCGCAGCGAGTCAGGGCGCAGGACCATCCAGTAGGGGAGCAGTTCGCCGATCTTGTCGGGCAGGAGCCGGACCAGGTCATCGTGGAGGTCTGCCATGAAGCACGGCAGGAACCCAACGCCGGCGCCGGCCCGGGTGGCCTCCACATGGACGAACACGTTGGTGGAGGTAAGGCCGTCCCGCATGGCGGGGACCAGTCGGCGCGGCGCGTCGAGGTCGTCCACCTGCAGCATTGAGTCCACGAAGTAGACCAGTGGGTGCTGGTTGAGTTCTCCCACTGTGGCCGGCGTTCCGTGCTCCTCGAGGTAGGTGCGCGAGGCGTACATGCCGAGCCGGTATTCGCCCAGCCGGATGGCCTCGGCACGGTGCACCTGGGGCACGCCCACCACCACCTCGATGTCCAGCCCGGACCGCTGCTGCAGGGCCCGGCGGGTCATGGTCACCACTTCCACGCTGAGGCCGGGGTGGTCCCGGCGCAGCCGCGCCACGGCCGGGGCGGCAATATAGGCGCTGAAGCCATCCGTTGCGGTCATGCGTACGACGCCGGCAATCGCGTCGTGTGCCTGGCCCGTCGGTCCCAGCGTGCCCAGCACCGCCTCCACCTGCTCCGCCGCCCGCACCGCCTGTTCGCCAAGCTCCGTCAATTCCCAGCCACCGGCTGCGCGGGACAGGACCCTGCCGCCGAGTGCCTTTTCCAGCGAGGCGATCCTGCGCGAGACCGTGGTGTGGTTCAAGCCCAGGGCCTGGGCCGCCGTCGTGAATTTTGCCGAGCGGGACACCGCAAGCAGGACCAGCAGGTCGTCGGGGTTCGCCTTCATATCTGCAATTGTGCACACACATAGTGCTGTTTTGGCCATTGAAGTGCCCTCTTTGTGCAGCAATACTCATCTGAGTCACTTGTGCTGGAGATCACAGCGCGTGTCAATGTGGACACTGAGGAGAACCATGAGCATTGAGCAAGGCCGGGCAACGGATGCCGGGCGTGCACCCAAGGAATCGGGACTGAAGAGGGTTGTTGCCGCATCGATGGTGGGCACGGTGGTGGAATGGTACGAGTTCTTCCTGTACGCCACTGCCGCCACTTTGGTGTTCGGCAAGTACTTCTTTCCCGCCACAGGGAATGACCTGGACGGAATCATCCAGGCCTTCCTGACCTATGCCGTGGGCTTCATCGCCCGCCCGCTGGGCGGCATCGTCTTCGGCCAGATTGGAGACAGGCTGGGCCGCAAGCCCACGCTGCAGCTCACCATCGTCATCATCGGCGTGTCCACGTTCCTGATGGGCTGCCTCCCCGGTTTCGCCGACATCGGATACCTGGCCCCGGCGCTGCTGGTGGCCCTGCGCTTTATCCAGGGCTTCGCGCTGGGCGGCGAATGGGGCGGAGCAGTCCTCCTCGTGGCCGAACAGAGCCCGAACAAGACCCGCGCCTTCTGGTCCAGCTGGCCGCAGGCCGCCGTCCCGGTGGGCAACCTGCTGGCCACCCTGGTGCTGTACATCATGTCCACCACCCTCAGCAGTGAGGCGTTCCTCGGCTGGGGTTGGCGCGTGGCCTTCTGGCTCTCCGCCGTAATCGTCTTCGTGGGCTACTACATCCGCACCAACGTCAGCGAGTCGCGCATCTTCCTCGAGGCGAAGGAGTTGGTCGAAAAGGAACAGGCCGTCAGCTATGGCGTCTTCGAAGTGCTCCGCAAGTACCCCAAGGGCATCTTCCAGGCCATGGGCCTGCGGTTCGCGGAAAACATCATGTACTACCTGGTAGTCAGCTTCTCGATTGTCTACCTCAAGAGCGTGCACAAGTACGACACTTCATCGCTGCTGCTGGCACTGCTGATCGCGCACATTATCCACTTCGCCATCATCCCGCAGTACGGACGCCTGGCGGACCGGATCGGCCGCAAGCCCGTCTACCTGGCCGGCGCCATCCTCGGAGCCACCTGGCCGTTCTTCGCTTTCCCCATGTTCGATACCCGCAACGCCGTGGTCATCGTTCTGGCCGTGACCATCGGCCTCATCCTGCATGGCCTCATGTACGCCGGGCAACCGGCCATCATGGCCGAAATGTTCCCCACCCGCATGCGGTATTCCGGTGCATCCCTGGGCTCGCAGGTAACGTCCATCTTCGCCGGTTCACTGGCGCCGTTGCTGGCCACCCAGTGGCTCAAGGACACCGGGTCCTGGCTGCCAACCGCCATCTACCTGGTGGTCGCCTGTGTCATCACCGCCGTGGCCGTGTTGAGCCTGAAGGAGACCAAGGGCGTTGCGCTGGAGGACGTCGACAAGGAAGATGCTGCCCGCGAGGGGCTGCTGACCGCCGGACGCCGCTGAGCCGGCTGCCGGGCTTCAGTTATCCGGGCTGGGCCTCCCACCCCGGATAACTGAAGCGTTTTAATCGTGGGTGTACAAAGGAGAACTGGAATGGACAACACGTTGAATGGACGCAAGGCGCTGGTCACCGGCGGTGCCAGTGGAATCGGCGCGGCCTGCGTGCGCGCACTCTCCGCGCGCGGCGCGAAAGTGGTGGTGGCCGACGTCGATGCCGCTGCTGCCGAGGCCCTCGCCGATGAGGTGGGCGGCAGCGCATGGGGCATTGACCTGCTGAACGTAGACGCCCTGGCCAGCCTGAGCCTGGATTGCGACATCCTGGTCAACAACGCAGGAATCCAGCGCATTAGCCCCATCGAGGATTTCGACCCCGCGGACTTCCGCCGGATCATCACTTTGATGCTGGAGGCGCCGTTCCTGCTGATCCGCGCCGCATTGCCGCACATGTACGCCAACAAGTTCGGCCGCATCATCAACGTCTCCTCGGTGCACGGTCTTCGGGCCTCCCCGTTCAAGAGCGCCTATGTCTCTGCCAAGCACGGCCTGGAGGGGCTGAGCAAGGTGACGGCGCTGGAGGGCGGACCGCACGGTGTCACCTCCAACTGCATCAACCCCGGCTACGTGCGCACGCCGCTGGTAGAGAAGCAGCTCGCGGACCAGGCCCAGGTGCACGGCATCCCCGAATCCGAGGTGCTGTCCAAGGTGATGCTCACCGAAGCCGCCATCAAGCGCCTGGTGGAACCGGAAGAGGTGGCCTCCCTGGTGGCGTGGCTGGCATCGAACGACGCCGGCATGGTCACCGGCGCCAGCTACACCATGGACGGCGGCTGGTCCGCACGCTAGCACGCTAGTCCAGAGGCTTGACCAGCCGGTGGTCGAAAAAGAAGACACCGTACGGCGTCTTGACTCCCACCGACCGGCGGTCTTTCCAGACGACGACCCCTTCGCGCCTGCCGCTGAAGGGGTCGTCCCCTATCACCGTGTCCCCAATGCGGTAGGGGCACCGCGGTTCGAAGGCCGCCCAAGTCCGGCCCCAAGCGCCTGCGAGGGCAGTGCCAAGGCTGACGGGCTGGCCCATATCCGAAAGATCCTGTGCATAGTCCTTGGCCACGTGACCAACTCCTCCAAGCGGCAGCCTGCCGCCTGCTAACGGTGCTGGTTGGCGGAACGCTCCCAGCAGAGGATGGTCCTCCCATTCCGGCCGCCACCGTACTCCTACGCTAAGCATTATTCACATCAGTCACACCAGTAACAGGTACTCGAGTTGCGGAGGCCGGCTACTTGCCTGTTCCGGTCCCGTTGACGATCTCCTCTGCGTTCTCGAATGCCCACGCCACCAGCGGTACCAGGAGCGCGCTCAATTCGTAGCCCCGCTCGGTGAGGCTGTAGTCCACCCGCGGTGGAATGACCGGCTGCGCGTTCCTGCTCACCAGGCCGTCACGCTCCAATGTCTTCAACGTTTGTGCCAACATTTTTTCGCTGATGCCCTCGGCCCGACGCCGCAGGTCGCTCCACCGCTGTTCACCCTCGGACAGCGCGAGCAGGATCAGGACGCCCCATTTGCTGGTGATGTGGTCCAGTACGACGCGGCTGGGGCACCCTGCCGGGAACACGCCGTCGCTAAAGGCCAAGGGTAGGGGAGCTGCTTCCATGCAGCCAGCTTACCTAAAGGTCAGTACCTTACTTTAAAGTGCGTACTCCCTTTGGGGAAGTTCTTTCTGCGGGCGGTGGTTGTGCCCTTCGGCAGAGCAAATACCGAAAGGAATCATCGTGAGCATTGTTGTTACCGGCGCCACTGGACAGTTGGGCCGCCACGTTCTGGAAGCCCTCCTGGAGCGGGGCGTACCCGCGGAGGAGATCGTCGCGGCCGGCCGTTCGGTGGGCAAGCTCTCGGACTTCGCCGAGCGCGGGGTGCAGGTGAAGCCTATGGACTACGCTGACGCCGACTCAGTGGCAGCCACCCTCAAGGGCGCCGAACGGGTACTGCTCATCTCCGGCAGCGAAGTGGGACAGCGGGTCCAGCAGCACCGGACCGTCATTGAAGCCGCCAAGGCGGAGGGCGTGGAGCTGCTGGCCTACACCAGCATCGCCAACGCGGACACCACGGCCATGAAGCTGGCCGATGAGCACAAGGCAACCGAGGCGCTGCTGCGTGAATCCGGGGTGCCCTTCGTGCTGCTGCGCAACGGCTGGTACCTGGAGAACTACACGGAGCAGCTGCCCGGAACCCTTGCCCAGGGAGCGCTCGCGGGCAGTGCCGGCGAGGGCAAGGTCAGCGGGGCTGCCAGGGTGGACTATGCCCACGCAGCCGCCGCAGTCCTGGTGGCCGACGCCCAGGCCGGCAAGGTTTACGAACTGGGCGGCGATGACGCTTTCAGCATGGCGGACCTGGCTGCGGAGATCAGCGCCGCAACCGGAAAGGCCATTAAGTACAACGACCTGCCCGCGGAGGAATACGTTGGCGTGCTCACTGGTGTTGGCGTGCCGGAGGCTTTCGCTGAAATCCTTGCGGATTCCGACCTTGGCATTGCGCGCGGCGATCTCCTGGTCAGCACCGGCGACCTGCGCCGGCTGATCGGGCGCCCGACGACGTCGCTGGGCCAGGCGGTCAGCTCCGCCGCTGCTTCCGCCTAGGACAGAAACGGCGAGGTGCCCGGCCCCTTTGGGGGACCGGGCACCTTTCGTTTTTAAGCTGCTCGCCGGGCGTGGTTCGCTGCCGTCGGCAGCAGCTACTTCACGAGGTCGTTGGTGTACGTGTCGGAAAGCTTGATTTCCTTATTCCCCACGTCCGGGTTGGCTACCTGCTGGGTCTTCAGGACCGCCTGGACGCCGTCCTCAGTGAAAGTGCCGTCCTTGCTCAGGGTCTTCTTGAGGTCATCGATGACCTTGGCGTAGAGCTCCTTGTCTCCGCCGGCAAAGCTTTCCGGCATCTTGGCCGCGATCTCGGCCCCGGAGTGACCGTTGATGTACTCAAGGGTGCGCTTGATGGCCTTGGCCAGCTTGGCCGCCGTGTCCTTGTTCTGGTTCAGCCAGTCCGTCTTGGCATAGAGGCAGGCGGAAGGCCAGGAATCAGTGGAGAACACTTCCTTCAGCCCCTCGGAGGTGCGCACGTCCTCCAGCACTACAGGATTGTGGCCAATGCGCTTGGTGAGGACCGATACGTCCGGTTCGAGCATCACGGCTGCGTCGACCTGGCCCTGCTCAACAGCGGCAACGGCGGAAGATCCCGCGCCGATGGCGGACACCGCTGCATCGGACTGCTGCATGTTGTTCTTGGCCAGCAGGAACTTCACGAACATGTCCGTGGAGGAGCCCGGGGCCGTCACTCCGACGTTCTTGCCCTTGAGGTCGGCAATGGTCTTGATCTGGCCTTCGTTCTTCGGCGCCACCAGCAGGGCAAGGCCGGACGACTGGCCCATGTCCACGAAGGCCTTGATCTGCTGGTTCTTGGCCTGCATCTGGATGGTGTGCTCGTAGTAGCCGCTTGTCACGTTGGTGCTGCCGCCGACCATGGCCGTCAGGGCCTTCGAGCCGCCCTGGAGGTCCTGGAGCTCGACGTCCACGCCTTCATCCTTGTAGTACCCAAGCTGCTGGGCCAGAGTCGTCGGAAGGTAGGTCAGGAGGGTCTGGCCGCCCACGCCGATAACCACCTTGCCGCCCCCGCCTCCGCCGCCGGCCGCGGCTGATCCGCTCTGGCCGGGAGGGGCTGCGGCGGGGGCGCCGCAGGCCGAGAGTGCCACGGCAACGGCAGCAATCAGGGTCAGCGGCCGGAGGAAGACCCGGCCACGGCGCCGGGTTGCTTTGTCTGTCATGGGTATCCCTTTCAGGCGGTTTTGGAAAGTTTGCGCTGTGAGGCGGCTTTTGGCTGTGAGGACTGGTCAGGAGGACCGGACCGGGCGCCATCTGAGGAGGTGCCGCTCCAGGCGGTTGACGAGGAGATCGATGATCAGGACCACGATCATGAGGATGAACATCCCGGCGAAGACGCCCTTGGTGTCGAAGACGCCCTGGGCCTGGGCAATGGCGTAGCCCATGCCGCCCGAGGCTCCCAGGTATTCACCGACCACTGCGCCGGTGATGGCGAAGCCCACGCTGATGTGCAGGCTGGAGAAGATCCACGTGAGGGCGCTGGGAATGAAGACGTGGCGCAGGAGTTGCTTTTCGCTGGCCCCCAGCATCTTGGCGTTGTCCACCAGGACCCGGTCGACGCTCTTGACGCCTTCCAATGTGTTGAAGAAGACGATGAAGAACACCAGGGTGAAGCCGAAAGCGACCTTGGACCAGATGCCCAGCCCGAACCAGAGCAGGAAGATTGGAGCGAGGACTACGCGCGGGAGCGCGTTGAACATCTGGAGGAAGGGGTCCAGCAGCCGTTCCAGGAAACGGACCCGGGCAAGGATGAAACCCAGGAGGAGTCCGACGGCGGCCCCCACCAGGAACGCGAGGATGGCTTCCTGCATGGTCACCCAAAGATGGGGGAACACGAACCCTGACGACACCCAGAGCCACACGGTCTGGAAGATGTCCGAGGGAAGGGGGAAGAAGAATTCATCAATCACCCCGGCCCGGCCCAGGACCTCCCACGCTCCCAGCACGAGGACCGTGAGGAGGAGTTGGATGCTCCGCATGGCCAGGGGTGACATTTCTCCCCGGCGGGTGGACCGGCTGGCGGGGCTGCGGTCCTGGGTGCTGCCGGGAGAGCCGTTCCCGCGCGGACCCGGCTTCCGAGAACCGAGGATGGTCATGCGGCTTCACCTTCCTCTGCCATGGCGCTTTCGTAGGTCTTTGAGACTTCGATTTTCAGGCGGCCCCAGATCTCCCGGTGCAGGGCAACGAAGCGCGGGTCATCCCGGATGTCCAGCAGGTCGCGGGGGCGCGGAATGTCGATTTCGTAGCTTCCCACCACGGTGCTCCCGGGGCCCGCGCCCAGGATGACCACTTCGTCGGACAAGGCAATCGCTTCGTCGAGGTCGTGGGTAATGAAGACCACCGCCTTGCCCGATTCCTGCCAAAGTTGCAGGAGTTCGTTTTCCATAATCTGGCGAGTCTGGACGTCGAGCGCGGAAAACGGCTCGTCCATGAGGAGGATGTCCGGATTGACGATCCAGGCCTGGGCGATGGCCGTGCGCTTGCGCATGCCGCCGCTGAGCTGGTGCGGGTAGCGGTCGGCGAAGTTCTTGAGGCCCACCTTTTCGAGCCAGCGCCGCGATTCTGCGTGGGCCTCGGCCTTGGAGACGCCAGCCATGGTGAGGCCCAGGCTGACGTTGTCGATGACGGTTTTCCATGGCAGCAGCGCGTCTTGCTGGAACATGTAGGATGCACGGCGGTTCACGCCGGTCACGGGTTCACCGAAGCTCTTGACCTCGCCGAAGCTGGGAGTCAGGAGGCCTGCCGCCATGTTCAGGATGGTGGACTTTCCTGATCCAGTCGGGCCAACGATTGAGACGAAGCGGCCGGGTTCAACCTTCAGGTCGATGTCGCGGACTGCGAAGTAGGTCTCGCCTCCGGATGTTGGAAATTGTTTGGTGCACCCGGTGAGCTCCACGGCATATCCGGACGTGGCTGGCTGTGCAGCTGGCATCTTTGCCTCTTCCCGGCCAACTCCGGCCGCTTGTTTCCCCCTGCTGGTTCACGCTGTCGGAACGATGGTGGTGCATCGGTCCGCGTCCAGAGTCCCGTGTACGGACTCCGTTGGTACTGCTCATCAGCAGGTGTATACCTGCCACATCGTGGGTTCTCCATCATGATGTGGACCTGATGCTAACAGTTACTTCGGTCACACTCAACGCCTCCGTGGCTCATACACTTTCCCCATGAGCTCCAGCGAAACGTCGGCCACGCCCCTGTTGGTCCTTCGAAAGATCACTGCCATCCTTGATGCTTTCTCCCTCGCCCGGCCCGAGTTGTCGCTGGCCGAGATCCGTTCCAGCACCGGCGTGCCGCACTCCACGGTGCAGCGGCTGGTGGCGAACATGGTGCAGGAAGGGATCCTGGACCGGCACGGCGACCGTTACCGGGTGGGGGTGCGGATGGCCCACTGGGCAGCGCCGGCAACCCAGGGCCTGGACTTCCTGGAACTGCTGACCCCCGTGCTGCGGAGGCTTCGTGACGAACTGGGTGAGACAGCCTGCATCTTCCGCGAATCCCAGGGAAAGCGCGTCTGCATCGCCCTGGCCGAGACCCGCCGCATGCTCCGGAGGGTGGTGAGCGTCGGTGAAATCATGCCGTTGCACGTCGGTGCGGCGGGGCGGGTGCTGCTGGCTTGGAACCCGGAAGTCGCGGAGCACGTGTACCGGTCCGGCCTGGCGTCCCTGACGGACCAGACCATCACCGATGCCGCGAGCCTGGAGGAGTCGGTCGCCAAAGTCCGGGCCGATGGTTTCGCCATCACCACCGGTGAGCGCGTGTCAGGCGCCAGCGGAATCTCGGCTCCGATTTTCGGGCCGCAGGGTGAACTCTTCGGGGCCCTGACGGTGATGGGTCCCGCGCTGAGGATGCCCTTCGACGTCTGCGCGTCCTGGGTGGAGCAGGTGCTGGCGGCCGCCGAGGAGGGCACCCGGGTGATCGGCGGCACTATCCCCCAGTAGGGCCGGTTCCCGGATCCCTCTATCCACATTGTGATTTTGGGTCCACAATATGAGTTATCGTGCCAACGATGTTTCGCGATCCACGGCAGGCCGGGCAACGCGGCCCGGACACCGGCTGCCGGCAGAACAGGAGTCCCAAAGATGGTGGAAACTTCACAATCCGCACCCGCCGGGGAGATGCGCGGTGCTCAGAACCCGGATTCCGGACCTGCGCCCCAGACCGGTACCCGGCGCGTTGCTGCTAAGTCCGGCGGTACTCCTGATCCCGGTGACGCCACGGGCGCAGTCGGCGGACCGCTCGCCGGCGTGCGTGTACTGGAGCTCGGATCACTCATCGCGGGCCCTTTTGCGGGACGGCAACTGGCGGATTTCGGTGCGGAGGTCATCAAGATTGAGTCTCCTGACCGTCCCGATCCCATGCGCGAATGGGGCCGGGCCCGAATCGAGGGCCACACCCTCTGGTGGTCGGTCCAGTCACGGGGGAAGAAGTGCGTGACGTTGGACCTCAAGTCACCCCGCGGTCGTGAGCTGTTCCTGGAACTTTGCAGGGAAGCCGACGTCATCCTGGAGAATTTCCGACCCGGAACACTCGAGAAACTAGGTCTTTCCCCCGAAGTGCTCTGGCAGACCAATCCGGGCTTGGTGATCGCCAGGGTCTCCGGTTACGGCCAGACCGGACCGGACGCGAACAAACCGGGCTACGCTTCCGTGGCCGAGGCCCGCGGCGGCCTGCGCCACCTCAATGGATATCCGGACCAGGCGCCGCCACGGACAGGCATCTCGCTGGGGGACAGCCTCGCTTCGCTCTACGCGCTGCAGGGAATCCTGTTGGCTCTGTACTGGCGGGATGCCAAGGGAGGGACGGGGCAGGTTGTGGACGTGTCCCTCGTAGAGGCTTGCTTCTCCCTTTTGGAAAGTGCCGTGCCCGATTACGCGGCTGCGGGCGTTGTGCCGGGCCCCAGCGGTTCCGGACTGAAGGGGATAGCGCCGTCCAATATTTTCCGCTCCAGCGACGGAAAGTGGGTGGTGATCGCTGCCAACCAGGACTCGGTGTTCGTGCGGCTGGCTGCCGCGATGGGCGCCCCGGAGCTGGCGTCCGACCCCCTCTACAGCAACCACGCTTCGCGCGGCGTCAACCAGGAGGCGTTGGAACAACTGATCGCCCAATGGGCCGCAGGCTTCAACCACTCGGAACTGGTGGCGTGCCTTGACCGGCACGCTGTTCCCAACAGCACCGTGAGTACCATCGAGGACATCTTCGAGGACCCACAGCTCCGGGCGCGCGGGATGCTGGTGGACGTTGCCGATGAACAGTTGGGGACGGTGGTCCAGCCGGGCATCATCCCCAAGCTGTCCCGGACCCGTGGCGGCATCGCATGGAACGGGCCTCTGGCGCCCGGTTCGCACAACAGCGACGTCTACGCGGGCCTACTCAAGCTCAGCGCCGAAGAACTGCAGGATGCCAAGGATGAAGGTGCGATCTGATGAACGGAATTGCGGGAAGCGATAAGTCCAGGGGCGCAGTCTCCATCGTGGATGTCAGTCCCCGGGACGGGCTGCAGAATGAAAAGGTTCCAGTCAGTACCCACGACAAGCTGCGCCTCATCAACGACCTGATCGCCTTGGGGGCCAGACGGATCGAGGCAGTGAGCTTCGTGAATCCCAAAAAGGTTCCGCAGATGGCTGACGCCGACGCCGTCATGGCCGGGGTGCCGCGGGATGCGGGAGCCAGCTACATCGGCCTCGTATTGAACACCCGGGGCGCGTACAGGGCGGTGGATGCAGGGGTGGACGAGATCAACTACGTCCTTCCCGTAACGGATGCCTTCGCGGCGGCCAACCAGAACACCACGGTGGCCGCCGCCCTCGATGCCCTTGAGGAAGTGTCCGGAATTGCTGCCGCTTCGGCCATCCCGCTCACCGTCACGGCCGCCGTCGCCTTTGGCTGCCCGTACCAGGGCGACGTGCCCGCGGAACAGGCTCTTTCCGTCGTCCGAAGCGCGCTTCAAAGGGCCCACTTGGCCGAAGTTGCCCTGGCCGACACCATCGGTTGCGCCGTCCCTTGGCAGGTGGGCGAGGTCTTTACCGCCCTGGCATCGGAAACGGACGTGTCACTCCGCGCCCACCTGCACGAGACGCGCCACACTGCTTTGGCGAATACCTATGCGGCCGTGGCTGCTGGGGTCAGGGTCTTTGACAGTGCCGTGGGAGGCCTGGGCGGCTGCCCGTTTGCCCCCGGCGCGGCCGGCAATATCTCCACGGAAGACCTGGCGTGGATGTTGGAACGAGCAGGGTTTGCCACCTCGATAGACCCGCGGGCGGCCACCGAACTGGGGCGCTGGATCTGCGCCAAAGTGGAGACGGCTCCCCGCTCGGGGCTGGCCGGCGCGGGAGTGTTCCCCAAGGCCGCCTAGGAGGAGACCACCGGCAGCGGCGAGGTTTCGTCCTCAAGGTGGGCCCGCCGTCGTCCGTCACCTCTGATCCACAAACGGTAGGCGAGGACCAGCAGCCCCAGCCACACCGCGCCGACGTACAGGGCGATCCGGGTGTCCTCGAAGGCACCCAGGACGCCGATCACCAGCGCCATGAAGGCGATGGTGAGCACGGAAGCGGCAGGCCACCACGGCGAGGGGAATTCCGACGCCGGGAGGCCCTTCCGCGCGATTTCCCGCTTCATGGCCACGTGGGACGCCAGGATCATCACCCAGACCCAGACCGTGGCGAAGGTGGCGATAGAGGCAATCACCAGGAACACGTCTTCCGGAATGACGGCGTTGAGGACTACGCCCACCAGCAGGATGCCTGCCATCATGACCACGGTCATCCAGGGGACGCCGTGTCGGGAGACCTTACCGAAGGCGGCGGGCGCATGGCCCTGGTTGGAGAGTCCGAAGAGGATGCGTCCGGCGCCGAAAATGTCGCTGTTGATGGCCGAGAGGGCTGCCGTGATGACCACCGCGTTGAGGATGTGCGGCGCGGCCGGGATGCCCAGGCTGCTGAAGATCTGAACGAACGGACTGCCGCTGGTGCCTACCTGGTCCCACGGGAAAAGGCTCATCAGGACGCCCAGGGTGAGGACGTAGAAGAGCAGCACGCGGACGGGGACGGTGTTGACGGCCTTGGGGATGACCTTCTTGGGATCGGCAGCCTCGCCGGCCGTGATGCCCAGCGTCTCCACGCCGCCGAAGGCGAACATCACCACGGCGAAGGATGCCAGGAGGCCTTCGAAGCCGTTGGGGAACAGGCCCCCGTGCTCAACCAGGTTGCCCAGGCCCGGAGCGACCGGGGAATCGGCGGTCTGGAAGCTAAACACGATGAGCGCTGCACCGCCGGCAATCATGGCGATGATGGCCACGACCTTGATCAGCGAGAACCAGAACTCGAGCTCGCCGAACACCTTCACGCTGAGGAGGTTCAACGCGGCCAGGAAGCAGATGACAGCCAGGATCCAGATCCAGCGGTCCACCTGTGGGAACCAAAAACCCATGTAGATGCTGAAGGCGGTGACGTCGGCGATCGCCACGATCGCCATCTCGAAAACGTACGTCCAGCCGGTTACGAAGCCGGCAAGGGGGCCCAGGTAGCGGCTCGCATACTGGCTGAAGGACCCGGATACCGGGTGCCGCACCGCCATCTCGCCGAGTGCGCGCATCACCATGAACACGGCCGCGCCGCCGATGATGTAAGCCAGCAGCACGGCCGGGCCGGCTTTCTGGATCGCCGAGGCCGAGCCATAGAAAAGGCCGGTACCGATGGCCGAGCCGAGGGCCATGAAGCGGATGTGCCGGACATTCAGGCCACGGCTAAGGGCTTGTCCGACGACGGGTGCCGGGTTTTGCTTTTCCACCGGACTTTGGGTCCGGGTTGGGGTGGGTTGCATAGAGTTACCTTCTCGTCTTTGGGAGGGGAGCCGGTAACCAGCAGACCATTTTCGGCCCTGCCGTGATGAGGCTCACGCGGGGTTGGTGTCTTCGGTTACAGACTGTCGGCCGTGAGATGCGTACGACGGCGGCGCGAGGCTTGAGGCGCTGAGGCACGACCGAGCTGCAGGGGGCCTGGCGGCCGGCAGCCCCGGAGTCTGAATGTCAGTGGGTCAATGGATGATAGGGGTATGGCAAGCGGCAGCGGTGTTGGGGCGGTTTTGGAAGGTGTTCATGCCTCTGTTGCTGCCCTCGCTGCCCTGGAGCTCGAGGACGCTTCCCTGGCTTCCGGCGCCTCCATTGGTACAGGCATTGATGTGTTGCAGCGGCGGTATGAGATCCGGCTGGAACGCCTGGAGGTCACGGCACGCCTGGAGGCGCGGCTGTCCGCGATGAAGGCACGGGACTCAGCCGAGGCCGTCGGGTTTCAGCAGGCCATGACACCGCCGGACGCGTCCCTGCACGACCGCACCTACACGGAGATGTCCGTAGTGGAGGAGATCGCCGGGGTCCTGACCATCAGCTCCGCCGCCGCCGGGGCGTTCCTGGAACAGTCCCGGAAAGTTTGCTCCCTCCCACCCGTGTTCGAGGCCCTGGCCGCCGGTGACATGTCCTGGCAGCACGCCAAGGTCATCGCCGATGAAACCGAAGGCCTAACTCCTGAGGGCGCGGTGAAGTTGGTGGCGCATTTCTTCGACCCCGACGCACCCCACCCCGCCCGCGGCGCCGCACCGGGTGAACTCGTCCCGTCCCGGTTCCGGGCTAAGGTCCGTGGCTGGCGTGAACGCCACCACCCCGAATCCATCGAAAGACGCCACGCCAAAGGTTTTGCCGACCGGCGCATGGAATACACCCTCGACCGCGACGGCATGGCCTGGATCTCCCTCCACCTCCCCGGCGACACCGCATGCGCCATCTGGAACCGCACCACCGCCACCGCCCGCGGCTTGCAGGGCCCCAACGAACCACGCACCATCACCCAACTCCGCCCCGACATCGCAGCATCACTGCTCCTCGGATCAGGAACAGCAAGCGAACTCGGCGAAGTACCCACGCCGCGGGCCGATGTCCTGGTCATGGTGCCGGTACTCTCCCTGCTGGGTGCGACGGATGAGCCGGCGGTACTGGACGGCATGGGACCAATCCCGGCGTCCATGGCCCGGAAACTCGTCGCCGACGGGGCCGACTCCTTCTACCGGGTCCTGGTCGACCCCAGGGACGGGGCACCGCTGGAAATCGGCAGGAAGAACTACCGGCTGACGGAGACCATCAAACGCTGGATCAGGATGCGCGACACCAAATGCACCTTCCCCGGTTGCACCAACCACACCCCCGACAACGAAACCGACCACCTCCAAGCCTGGGAACACGGCGGCACCACCGGCACCACCAATCTGGCCCAACTCTGCCCCAAACATCACCGGCTCAAACACCACAGCCCATGGACACCAGGTACGGCCACCAACAATGACCCACCCGGCTGGACCTCACCCACCGGCCGCCACTACAAACCCGAACACCCAGACACCGAACCAACACACTGGCCACAATGGCTCCTGGCGTTGTTCGGCGACACCTCGGAACGGGAGACCTCAACACGGGCACTGGAGTGGCCGGACGTGTACGTACCCGAACACCCCGGCTTGCTTGAGGAGCTAGGCGTCCCCGACGACCCCGGCCCCTGGAACTACCAACTCCCCGCCGATCCTTTTCCGGAGTGGAACTTGTTTTTGGACTTCGACGAGCTGAGGGCACCAGCGCTCCCGGGCGCCACGTAGGTGTTCTGATGGAACAGGGCCGGGCCAGCTGGATTCGGCTGCCCCTACATGTTGCGCGTGCAGCTCAGTTGGTTCGAAAAGCCTCTGACTGAATGGCCTTGGCGAGGTCCCGGGGACTGCTCCACATTGGCCAATGGCCCGTCGGGAGATCAATGATGTCGAGGTGTTCCAGGTTCGCGACTTCAGCGAACATGGGATGACCGGTTTGGGCCAGCTCCAGCACCTGGGCGCTGGGGATTGAGCAACAGATCAGGGTTGTCCGGACTTTGCGGCGGCCGCCGTTGGTGAGCTCGATGGGTTGACGAAGCACGGGGCCGGGCTCAGGGACGGCCCGGGCCCGAAACTGCTCGAGGACCTCTGCGCTCAGGCCTTCGAGGCTTGTCTGCTGTGCAAGGACGTCGAAGGGCGGCAGTGGAAGCTCCTCCAATTCCTCCGGGAGGTCTGGGGCGAAGACACTTCCCGTCGCCGCCGGGCCGGAGTCGACCCACACTACCCGGTGGACAAGCTCAGGGTGTCGGTCCATAACGAGGCTGACGGGCGCGTTAGCCCCGCTGTGGGCGACGAGAATTGCAGGCTGATTGCCGTGTTCAGTGATGACACCCAGGATCGCGTCAGCCTGGGCGTCCAAGGTCCTACTTGAACGCTCCGGATCGTCCGCGTCAAGGCCGGGCAGCGTCATCGCCAGAGCATGGAGGTGGTGGTTATCCAGGTGTTCAAGAACGTCATCCCACGCCCAGGCGCCAAGCCAGTGGCCAGCGATGAGAATGATGGTCGGACTGCTCGTAGCGGTTGTCATGCCACAACTTTCGCAGGCGCGGTGGACAACGCTATGTCACTATTTATGTCATGAATTTGCTTGGGTTTGAGCTGTGAAGCGGGCGGAACGGCTCCATGCGCTATCGGAGATGTTGCGCCGCAGCGGCGCGAGGGGTGTCTCCGCCGAACAGTTGGCGAGAGAGTTCGAGGTGTCTGTGCGCACCGTTAAGAGGGATCTCGATGCGCTGGAGAACAGCGGTGCGCCTCTTTGGTCACGTCCAGGTCCAGGTGGTGGGTACGGGTTGGCAATCGGTTCCTCCCTTCCGCCCGTCAGCCTGTCTCCGGCGCAGGCTGTTGCACTCATGGCGGCTGTGTCCGCTGCGTCGGATGCCCCCTACGCTGACCTGGCAGCAGCTGGTATCCGGAAAATCCTGGACGTCCTCGATCCCAGGACCCGGGCAAGAGCGGACGATCTGGCCCGCCGTGTGTGGGTTAACTCGCTTCCCTCGACCTCGCGCGCGACCAAATCGGCGTTGGAGGAAGCGATGTCCGAACAGCGGGTAATCCGCATTGTCTACACCTCGGGAGAAGGGGCCACAACAACCCGTGATGTGGAGCCCGTGCTGTTCGCCTCCACGAACGGCCAGTGGTACTTAGTTGGATGGTGCCTGATGCGCGACGCAATGAGATGGTTTAGCGTGTCGCGTGTCCAGCAGGCCACCGTAACTAAGACCGCCTGCAGCGGCCACACTATCGACGAGGTCGGAGAACCCCCAGCGAACGCCAGACCGGTGAACGGTGGCGCTCACCAGAAGAGCGGTAGCTAGCGCGTCTGGTATTACAGACAACTGACCAGGATTGGGGGTCGTCAACGCCTGCCAGCGGCCGCAAGCTTAAGTACGGGATACCGGACAGAGCTAGCCAGAAAGATCCTTCCACTCCATGAGCACTGCACTAGGCGCCGCAACACGAGGCGCTCCAACACCCAACACCGAAACGCAGGCGTCCCGCGCGTCGGCCAAGGCGTCGTCGAAAGTTCCTGCCGCCGAAAACACCCTGCGCATCCTCAAGCTGCTGGCTTCGCGGCGGGGTCCAATGGCGGCGTCACAGATCGCTTCCAGCCTGGACCTGCCGCGGTCAAGCGTCTATCACCTGCTGGGGGTGATGGAGGCCAACGGCTTCGTGCTGCATCTCCACGAGGAGCAACGGTACGGGCTGGGCATCAGTGCCTTCGAGCTGAGCTCTGCCTACTCCCGGCAGGAGCCGTTGTCGCGCCTCGGCCGGCCCCTGCTTGCGGGCCTCGTGGACACGATTGGCGAGAGCGCGCACCTCGCCGTGCTGCACGGGCGGGATGTGCTCTACATCGTGGAGGAGCGGGCCAAGAACCGGCCGTCCCTGGTGACCGACGTCGGCGTCCGCCTTCCCAGCCACCTCACCGCCAGCGGCCGCGCCATCCTGGCCGCCCTCCCCAAATCCCAGGTGCGTGCGCTCTATCCCAACGCCGCGGCCTTCACTGCCCGCCACGAAGTGGAGGGAGCCATCATGAAGTACTCGGCCCTGTCCTCCCACCTGGACCAGGTCCGGCAGCGCGGGTACGCCACCGAGCATGGCGAAGTGACCCCGGGCTTCGGCTCCATCGCCGCCGCTGTCACGGATCATCTTGGGTGGCCCACGGCCGCCGTCGCGGTCACCTTCCTGGAGGACAAGCTGCCCGCGGAGGAGTGGCCGGTGCTGGCTGCCCGCGTCCAGAAAGTGGCAGATGAACTCTCTGTGCGCATTCACGGCCGCCCCGTCAAATAGCCTCCGGCCCTCGTCTGGAATACCGGACACAACCACGACGAAAGCCCTGTGGCGGCCCTGGCCGAGGGGCTTTAGTTGATACAGAACTTCTTTCCCCATCCAGACAATCACCAGAAGGAGCCCATCATGGCACCCGCCGATTTCACCACCGGTGCCCGCCCGGTCAAAGCAGCCCGCGGCACCGAGCTCACCGCAAAGTCCTGGCAGACCGAAGCGCCTCTGCGCATGCTGATGAACAACCTGGACCCCGAGGTAGCCGAACGCCCCGATGACCTTGTGGTCTACGGCGGCACCGGGCGCGCCGTCCGTTCCTGGGCCGCGTTCGACGCCATTACCCGCACCCTGGAAACCATGGAAAAGGACGAAACCCTCCTGGTCCAGTCCGGCAAGCCTGTCGGCGTCTTCCGCACCAACGAATGGGCCCCGCGCGTGCTCCTGGCCAACTCCAACCTGGTGGGCGACTGGGCCACCTGGCCCGAATTCCGCCGCCTCGAGGCCGAGGGCCTGATGATGTACGGCCAGATGACGGCCGGTTCCTGGATCTACATCGGCACCCAGGGCATCCTGCAGGGGACCTTCGAAACGTTCGCCGCGATCGCCCGCAAGCTGACCGGAGACGAGAACGGCACCCTTGCCGGCACGCTGACCCTCACCGGAGGGTGCGGCGGCATGGGCGGTGCCCAGCCGCTGGCCGTCACCCTGAACGAAGGTGCCTGCCTGATCGTCGACGTCGACGAAAACCGCCTGCGCCGCCGGGCCGGCAAGCGCTACCTGGACGAAGTGGAAACAGACCTCGACGCCGCCATCGCCAAGGTGCTCGAGGCTAAGGAAGAGCGCCGCGGCTGGTCCGTGGGCTACGTGGGCAACGCCGCCGAGGTCTTCCCCGAGATCCTGCGGCGCCACAAAGCCGGTGAACTCGCCGTGGACATTGTCACTGACCAGACCTCCGCCCACGACCCCCTGAGCTACCTGCCCGAGGACATTTCCGTGGACGAGTGGCACCGCGAAGCTGAAGCGGATCCGGAAGGCTTCACCAAGAAGGCCCAGGCCTCCATGGCACGGCACGTCCAGGCCATGGTGGAATTCCAGGATGCCGGCGCCGAGGTCTTCGATTACGGCAACTCCATCCGTGACGAGGCCCGCAAGGGCGGCTACACCCGTGCCTTCGAATTCCCCGGCTTCGTACCCGCCTACATCCGGCCGCTGTTCTGCGAAGGCCTGGGTCCGTTCCGCTGGGTGGCCCTTTCCGGCGACCCTGAGGACATCCGCGTCACGGACGAAGCGATCAAGGAGCTCTTCCCCGAGAACAAGCACCTGCACCGCTGGATCGATGCCGCCCAGGACCGCGTGGAATTCGAAGGCCTGCCTGCGCGCATCTGCTGGCTGGGCTATGGCGAACGCGCCAAGGCCGGGCTGCTCTTTAACCAGCTCGTCAAGGAAGGCAAGGTCAAGGCCCCCATCGTGATCGGCCGCGACCACCTGGACTCCGGCTCCGTCGCCTCCCCGTACCGCGAAACCGAGGCCATGGCGGACGGTTCGGATGCCATCGCCGACTGGCCCATGCTGAACGCCCTGCTCAACACCGCCTCCGGTGCCACCTGGGTGTCCCTGCACCACGGCGGCGGCGTCGGCATCGGCCGCTCCATCCACGCCGGCCAGGTCTCCGTCGCCGACGGCACGGATCTCGCTGCGCAGAAGCTCGAACGCCTCCTCACGAACGATCCGGGCATGGGCGTCATCCGCCACGCGGACGCCGGCTACGAGCGAGCCCTCGACGTCGCCAAGGAACGCGGCGTCCGTATCCCCATGCAGGAATCCCGCTAACCGAGACCCAATTCCACATCGGTTGCTCCGTAGGCGCCGTTATGACCCCTCAAAAGGGCGCTTACGGAGCAATCGACGAGAAAAAAGTAGGAACCACCAAATGACTACGATTACCCATGAACCGCTCACCGTCACCCTTGGTCCGGCGGGCGTCACGCCCGAGGACGTGCTCGCCGTCGCACGCGGGGGAGCCAAGGTGACCATCGCGCCCGAAGCCCTGGAAACCGTCGCCAAGGTCCGCGCGCACATCGACGACCTCGCTTCCAGCGACGTCCCCGCCTACGGCATCTCCACCGGTTTCGGCGCCCTGGCAAACCGGCACATCCCCAACGAACTGCGCACCCAGCTGCAGAAGTCCCTGATCCGCAGCCACGCGGCCGGCATGGGCCCCGCCGTGGAGCGCGAAGTGGTCCGCGGCATCATGTTCCTGCGCGCCAAGACCCTCGCTTCCGGCCGCACCGGCGTCCGCCCCGTGGTCCTCCAGACCATGGTGGACGTGCTCAACGCCGGCATCACGCCGGTGGTCCGCGAATTCGGGTCGTTGGGCTGCTCCGGCGACCTGGCCCCGCTTTCGCACTGCGCGCTGGTTTTGATGGGGGAAGGCGAAGCGGAAGGGCCCGACGGCGTCACGTACGGTGGGCGCGGAGAGCGCCCTGTCGCTGAGCTGCTTGCAGAACACGGCATTGAGCCGGTCATCCTCGCCGAGAAGGAAGGCCTGGCGCTGGTCAACGGTACCGAGGGCATGCTGGGCATGCTCCTGATGGCCATCGCGGACCTCCGGCGGCTGCTGACGACGGCGGACATCACCGCCGCGCTCAGCGTCGAGGCGCTGCTGGGAACCGACCAGGTGTTCCTGCCAGAACTGCACGCCGCGCTCCGGCCACACCCGGGCCAGGCGGCCAGCGCGGACAACATGCTGCGCGTTCTCTCGGATTCCCCGATCGTCGCCTCGCATAGGGTGGGGGACTCCCGGGTGCAGGATGCCTACTCGCTGCGCTGCGCCCCGCAGGTGGCCGGTGCCGTCCGCGACACCGTTGACCATGCGGAGTTGGTGGCAACCCGGGAACTGGCGGCAGCCATCGACAACCCGGTCGTCCTGCCGGACGGCCGCGTCAGCTCGAACGGCAACTTCCACGGTGCCCCGGTTGCGTACGTCCTGGACTACCTGGCCATCGCCGTCGCGGACCTGTCCTCCATCGCCGAACGCCGCACCGACCGGATGCTGGATCCCGCCCGGTCCCACGGTCTCCCCGCCTTCCTCGCCGCGGACCCGGGAGTGGACTCCGGCCTGATGATTGCCCAGTACACCCAGGCCGGCCTGGTCTCGGACAACAAACGCCTGGCCGTTCCGGCCTCGGTGGACTCCATTCCGAGCTCGGCGATGCAGGAAGACCACGTGTCCATGGGCTGGCACGCGGCGCGGAAGCTGCGCAAGGCCGTGGAGAACCTCCGCCGGGTCCTGGCCATCGAACTGGTGACCTCGGCGCGGGCGCTGGATATCCGGACGCAGCTCTCGGGCGGCGTCCTGACGCCGGGGCCGGCAGGCGCCGCCGTTGTCGCTGCCCTGCGCGACGTGGTGGAGGGGCCAGGGACGGACAGGTTCCTGTCTCCGGAACTGGAAGCGGCGGACCGGCTGGTCGCCTCAGGTGAGGTGCGCCGGGCAGCCGAATCCGCCGTCGGGCCCTTGGCCTGACACCGAAGGATCTTCAGGGGCTGCAGGGCACGCGCCCAAAAGGCGGAATTTCCGGCGCCACGGCCTGCCGTGGCGCCGGGAGTGTAGTAGAACTGAAGGTGTAGTGAAAGTCACATCAAAGAGGCTGTGGCAGCAGAACGATACAAAGGGGTAGAAGTTCAAATGAAAGCACGTGGGGCAGTCCTGTCGAGGCGCAATGCCCATTCCGCCGCGGTATCCAACTGGAAGTCGCTCCAGGCCGGGGACCGCGTCGAGATCATCAAGCATGCGCAGGTGGTGGCAGCCGGGGAAGTGGAAGAGGTGTCCCAGAGCGGCAACGTCCTCTGGCTGGTTCCGGCGGGTCCGACAGGTCCTGCAGAGAAGCAGCTTTTCCTAAAGTCTGACGGCGTCGAGATTCGCCGCGGCTAGTCCCGCCAAGAGCAAAAAACCCCGCACCGCCAACCGGCGTGCGGGGTTTTTGTTGCCACCACGAGGGGAGGCGGAGGGAAGGTGCCGGCACTGACGAACAGGCGGCCCGGATCAGGCCGCGAAGGACTCGTAGGTTTCGCCGAACGGTACCGATTCATCCAGGGCTACGGTGTAGCTTCCCGGGTGCAGCCTGGTGACCAGGATGCCGCAGGCGGCGTCCTTGGCCGCAACGTCAATCAGCTGCGCGACGGCCTGTTCCAGTCCGGCGTGGACCTCGGCGGCGCTGGAAAACTCCAGGCTGATCGACCGCGTCGCGGATCCTTCGGTGGTCTTGGCAGCGGCGGGGACGCGCTCCAAAATGGCTGTAGTCATGTACTGAACTTTCTGTGTTTCGTGCCAAGATGGCTCCCACATTCTACCGACTGATCCGGCGATATGTCAGATGTCTGCTCTTAGGAGGGCGGTCACAAAGCGTCCGTTCGCGGCCCAGGCAGCAGATCGAGGACCATGGAAACGGGCCACCACCGGCCCAACGACCCACCAAGACCCTGAGGAGAATTCGGGAATGAAAATCATGCGCCTGGGCGATGTCGGCAACGAACAGCCAGCCGTACTGGTCCCCTCAGTGGACGGAACTGACCGGTGTTTCAGCCTGCTGCCCATTACCCGTGACGTGGACGGGGCATTCCTTGCTTCCGGCGGCCTGGACAAGGCCCGGAAGGCATTGGAGGCGGGGGAGCTGCCGGAGATCATGGACGCCCATTCACTCCGCATTGGTTCACCCGTGGCCCGCCCCGGCTCCGTCGTGGGAATCGGAATGAACTACGCCGCCCACGCCGCGGAATCCGGGGCAGAGCCGCCCACCATTCCTGTCGTGTTCCTCAAGCCGAGCAATACCGTCACCGGCCCCTGCGACCCCGCCCCGATGCCCCCGCGCTCCACCCAGTACGACTGGGAAGTGGAACTGGGCATCGTTATCGGGAGGGAAGCGAGTTACCTCCGCTCCACTGATGAAGCGGCAAGCTGCATCGCCGGCTACGTCACGGCCAACGATTTCTCCGAGCGTGAATACCAGCTGCCCGGGGCGGCAGGGCAGTGGACCAAGGGCAAATCGCTTCCCGGGTCAACCCCCCTGGGCCCGTGGCTGGTTCCGGCAGAAGAGATCGACGGCGGCAACCTGCGGCTGCGCAGCTGGGTGAACGGTGAGCCGCGGCAGGATTCAACATCAGCTGAGCTCATCTTTGACGCCGCCACACTGGTCCACCACTGCAGCCAGTACATGCGGCTGGAACCGGGCGACGTGATCCTCACCGGAACCCCGCAGGGTGTGGCCCTCTCCGGCCGCTTCCCCTACCTCCAGCCGGGTGACGTGGTGGAGGTCGAGGTGGAAGGCCTGGGCCGCCAGCGCCAGGAGTTGTTCCGGACGCCGGCGGCCAGTACGGCCCAGCCGGCCTGACTCAGCCGTACTGACTCGGCGGGCTGGCTCGGCGGCCTGGCTCAGCTGGCCTTGACGGCCAGGACCGGGCAGTCC
The DNA here is from genome assembly GCF_030323865.1 of Pseudarthrobacter defluvii. NCBI lineage: Bacteria > Bacillati > Actinomycetota > Actinomycetes > Micrococcales > Micrococcaceae > Pseudarthrobacter > Pseudarthrobacter defluvii. Next base: position 446,704 of record NZ_CP066362.1, read on the forward strand.
GCCTCCAGCAGGATGCGCTGGGACGTGCTGCCCATGATCAGTTTGCCCACCGGGGTGCGGCGGCGCAGGCCAATCACGATGAGATCGGCTTTATGTTCCTCGGCCGCGTCCAGGACCTCGGCCGCGGCGTCATGGCCCCGGACCGGCCGCTTGATCAGGTACTGGATGCCCTGGCTGGCCAGCCGCTGCTCAATGTCCTGGATCTCGCCTTCGGGTGCGAAGCGGTTGTCCACCGCTGCCTCGCCCTTCGACGAGTTGATCAGCACCAGCGTGCTGTTGTTCTTCCGGGCTTCGGTGATGGCCTGGGTCAAGGCAGCTTCGCCTTCGGGGGTGGGGACGTATCCCACAACAACGGTCATGGTCGCTCCTTATGGTCGGAATAAACGGCATCGTGGTTCGAGTGGACCGTATCATCGGGTTCCGTGGCAAGGGCCGATGCCCCGGCGGCAGGAGCAGCAGCGGGCCGGTTGCGCCGGATCAGCTTGTAGGCGAAGGGCCACAACAGGATGAGGGCAATGATGACGTAGATGACGACGGCGATCGGCTCACCAAAGAGCCCTGCCGGATCACCCGCGCTCAGCTGCAGGGTCTTACGTAGCTGCCCCTCGATCCTCGGGCCCAGGATCACGCCGAGGATCAGCGGCAGCACGGGAAGCCCGAAGCGCCGCATCATGAACCCGAGGGCGCCCAGGACCAGCAGGATCACCAGGTCGAACGCCTGCAGGTTCACCGAGTAGGCGCCCAGCGTGGCGAAGAACAGGATGCCGGCGTACAGGTACGGGCGGGGGAGCTGCAGCAGCTTGGCCCACATCGGTGCCAGCGGCAGGTTGATGATCAACAGCAGGAGGTTACCGATGAAGAGGCTGGCGATCAGCGCCCACACCAGGGGACCCTCGCTGGTAAAGAGCTGCGGGCCCGGCTGGATGCCGTAGGACGTGAAGGCAGCGAGCATCACGGCCGCCGTGGCGTTGGTGGGCAGGCCCAGGGCCAGCATGGGAGTCAGGGTGCCGGCAGCGGCAGCGTTGTTTGCTGCTTCCGGGCCGGCAACACCTTCAATGGCTCCCTTGCCGAACTCTTCAGGGTGCTTGCTGAGGCGCTTTTCCGTGACATAGGACAGGAAGGTGGGGATCTCGGCACCACCGGCCGGCAGCGCACCGAACGGGAAGCCGAAAGCGGTCCCGCGCAGCCACGGCTTCCAGGAACGCTTCCAGTCGGACTTGCCCATCCAGGGCTGCCCCACGGGAATGGCGTGCAGTGGGGTCCGGCGAAGGTGCGCCGCCACCCAGAGGGCCTCGCCCACGGCGAAGATGGCCACGGCGACCACCACGATGTCCAGGCCGTCCGCGAGGAGCGGCTGGCCGAACGTCAGACGGCGCTGGCCAGTGACCGAGTCCATGCCCACCAGGCCGATGGCCAGGCCAAGGCCCAGGGAGGCGAAGCCGCGCAGCCGCGACGAACCGAGCACGGCCGTGACGGCCAGCAGGGCGAGGACCATGATGGCGAAGTAGCTGGGGGCGCCGAGGCTGACGGCGAACTTCACCACGATCGGTGCGCAGACGGCCAGCAGCGCCGTGCCAATGGTGCCGGCAACGAACGAGCCGATGGCCGCCGTCGCAAGCGCCTGTGCCGCCCGGCCCGCCTTGGCCATCTTGTTGCCCTCAATGGCGGTAACCACAGAGGACGACTCGCCGGGGGTGTTGAGGAGAATGGAGGTGGTGGAGCCGCCGTACATGCCGCCGTAGTAGATGCCGGCGAACATGATGAAGGCACTGGTGGGTTCCAGGGCGTAGGTGACGGGAAGCAGGAGGGCGACGGTCATGGCCGGGCCCAGGCCGGGGAGGACGCCGACGGCGGTGCCCAGGATGACACCGATGACGGCGTACAGGAAATTCATGGGGGTGAGGGCGGTGGCGAAGCCGTCCATCAGGGAGGACCAGACGTCCATTTAGAGGATTCCTTCCAGGAGGCCGGCCGGCAGCGCGATGCCCAGGCCGAGGTAGAAGCCGTAGAAGGTCAGCAGGGACAGTGCCACGGAGATCAGTCCGTCCCGGATGTAGCGGCGGCTGCCGAGGGCCAGGACGCTGCCCCAGAACAGGACGGTCCCGGAGATTACCCAACCGGCCCAGTCGATGAGCAGGATGTTCGCAATAAACGCACCTGCCAGCGGCAGGATGGTCTTCCAGTCGGCGGGGTGGTCCAGGTCCACGTCCTCGCCGCCCTCGGCCTCGCCCTTGCCGCCGCGCAGCACGTTGATGGCCAGCAGGACTGCGCAGACCACCAGCATTCCGGCCACGATGAACGGAACAGTTTTTGGCCCTACCGGGTCCGACTTCGAATACGGGGTTACCAGGCCGTTGGCGTCCAGGAAGACGACGACGCCGGCCGCCCCGAGCAGGAGTGCGACTCCCAGCTCGGAGCGGCCCTTGAGACCTGTGGTCAGGGACGTCACGCCAACCCAAGCTTGGTGAGGACGTCCGCCACCCGCTTGTCCTGCTCGGTGAGGAAGGTCTTGAACTGGTCACCGGTGATGAAGGCGTCGGTCCAGCTGTGGGTCTTCAGCGCTTCCTTCCAGCCGTCGGTGCCGTGCATCTTCTCCAGGGCGGCGATCAGGGCTTCCTTATCCTTGTCGCTGATGCCCGGAGGGGCCACGACGCCGCGCCAGTTGGTGAACACCAGGTCGATATTGGATTCCTTCAGCGTAGGTGCGTCCACACCGTCCAGCCGCTTCTCGCCGCTGGTGGCCAGGACGCGGACCTCGCCGGATTCGATCTGCTTCAGGTACTCGCCGGCGCCGGAGGCAGCGAAGCCCAGCTTGTTGCCCAGGATCGCGGGCAGGAGGTCGCCACCGCCGTCGTAGGCCACGTAGTTGACCTTGGTGGCATCGATGCCCACGGCACCGGCCAGTTGCATGGGGAGCAGGTGGTCGGGACCGCCGGGGGAGGAGCCGCCGCCCACGGCGATGGAGCCGGGATCTGCCTTCCAGGCCTTCACCAGGTCGTCAATGGTCTTGTAAGGCGAATCCTTGCTGACCATGATGGCACCGGGTTCCTCGATGAGGCGGGCCAGCGGGGTGGTGGAGGTCAGCTTGGACTCGGATTTGTTGGTGTAGCTGGCGCCTACAACGCCCAGGCCCATGAGCATGGCCAGGTCCCCGTTGCCCTTTTCGTTGACGATGCGGGCCAGGCCCACGGTGCCGCCGGCGCCGGCCAGGTTGAAGACCTCGGTGTTGGTGGAGATCTTCGCGTCGTCCAGGACCTTCGCGGCGGCGCGGGCGGTGGTGTCGTAACCGCCGCCGGGGGAGTTGGGGACCATGATCTGCAGGCCGGTGATGGGCCCGGCGGCGGCGCCGGTGCTCTCCGAGCCGGTGGAGCTCTTGCCGGTGGCACCGCAGCCGGTGGCCATCAGGGCGATGCCGGCAGCAACGGCGGCAATTCGCAATGCGCGGATCTGGCGCATGTGTTCCTCTTCTCTCAAAACAAATCTGATCAGCATCAGTTGACTTGTGTTTCCGATGCCTTGCGGTTCCGATGCTAGGGGCGGCCGTGACGGCGATCACTCTTGTGTACGCAGAGAAAGTTGTGTTCATTGCGTTCACGTTTCCAAAACCCCACATCGCCCCTGCCCGGGCTTTGGGGGCGCGGCTTTGGGATATAGTTCCCGGTACACCCGGCCCTGCGCCCCTGCTGCTGCCCGCACTTTGCCCGCCAGCCCGCCGTGCCGGAGAACCCGCCCTGCCGCACCACCAGGAAGACCATTGTGACTCGACGACGAGGAATGTCCCTCGCGGGGCAATACCTGCTGCTGCAGTTGCTCATCGTCCTCGCGGTCCTGGTGGGCGTGGTGGCCATTTCCCTGGCCCAGTCCGCTGCCGCCTTCGAGCGCACTGAAGGCAGGCGGGCACTGTCCGCTGCAGAAGCCCTGGGCGGGAACCCGGTGGTGCGTGAACTCCTCCCCGAGTCCCAGGCGCGCGGCGGAGCCGTGCTGCCGGCAGTGGCGGAGTCGGTGCGCATTGTCTCGGGCTCCTCGAGGGTGGCGCTGGCCAGAATCGACCGGACAGTGGTGGCGTCCTCGGATCCCAGCCTGCTGGGAGAGCCGTTGGAGCTCGGCGCCAGCAGGGTGATGGAAGGCAGGGCATGGACCGGCGTGGTGGGCGGAACCCCTGCCCCGCTGCTGTCCGCGCACGTCCCGGTCCTGGACGACACCGGGCACATGATCGGGATCGCCTCCATCAGCCGCAGCTATCCCACCATGCTCGAGCGGTTGGGCGACGCCGTCCCCAACCTCCTGACGTACCTCGGCGTGGCCAGTGTCCTGGGTATCGCCGGGTCGCTGCTGCTGTCGCGGCGGGTGAAGCGGCAAACGCTGGGCATGGAACCGAGCGAAATCACCAGCCTGGTGGAAAACCGCGAAGCCATGCTGCACGGCCTCAAGGAAGGTGTGGTGGCGCTGGACCTGCACGACCGGATTACGGTGGCCAACCACAGTGCGCGTGCCCTGCTCGGCCTCCCGCCCGACTGTGTGGGCAAGCGTGTGGCGGGACTCGCCGTCGAACCTGCCCTGAAGGAAGTCCTAACCCACGAGCAGCCCGGGCCGGACCAGCTGGTGCTGGTGGGGGACCGGCTGGTGGTGATGAACCGGATGCCGTTCGAATCCCGTGGCCGCGTGATCGGCTCCGTCACCACTTTGCGCGACCGCACGGAACTTTCCGAGCTGGAGCAGGAACTGGGGACCACCCGCACCGCCACGGACACCCTCCGGGCGCAGGCCCACGAGTTCGCCAACCAACTGCACGTGATTTCCGGCCTGATCCAGATCGGCGAGTATGATTCGGTGGTCCAATTCGTCAACGGTGCCACCGTGGACCGGACCAGGCTCAACGATGAGGTGACGGGCCGGATCAAGGACCCGGCGCTCGCGGCCCTGCTGATCGCCAAGTCGAGCCTTGCCACCGAACGCGGGGCGGCCCTGCAGCTGGATCCCGACTCCATGCTGGACAAGATTGATGACGGGCTGTCCAGGGACCTCACCACCGTGGTGGGGAACCTCGTGGACAACGCGTTCGACGCCGTCACGGGCCTTCCACACGCAGCGGTCAGGGTGTTGGTGGATGGCAGGGCTGGTGAAGACGTGGTGGTGACGGTGCGGGACAACGGTCCCGGCGTTCCCGGCGGGTCCACCGACCGCATTTTCCGCCAGGGCTTCACCACCAAGGAACCGGGTCCCGCCGGCAGCCGCGGCTTCGGCCTGGCGCTGTCCCGGGTGGTTTGCCGCCGGACTGGCGGGAACCTGACCGTGGCCAACGATAATGGGGCTGTCTTTACCGCCGTGCTGAAACGAGGAACTACCCAGCCATGATCAAGGTCCTGATCGTCGACGACGACTTCATGGTGGCCAAGGTGCATGCCGGCTTTATCCAGCGCACGCCGGGCTTCACCGTGGTGGGTGCGGCGCATACCGGCGCCCAGGCCCTCGCGGAAACGGGACGGCTCCAGCCCGACCTGGTGCTGCTGGACATCCACCTGCCGGACATCAACGGCCTGGACCTGATGCAGCGGCTGCGCGGCGTGGCCCCCGAACTGGACGTGCTGGTGATCAGCGCCGCACGGGAGGTCGAAACCGTGCGGAAAGCCCTGCGCGGCGGCATCGTCCACTATTTGATCAAGCCGTTTTCGCAAACGGACCTGCAGGAACGGCTGGAACACTACCGCAACGCCTACCAAAGCCTGGATGCGTCCAAGGACGTTGCCGAACAGTCTGACGTCAACCGGGTGTTCGGCCTGGACCGCGCCGAACGTCCTCTCCCCAAGGGCTGCAGCATCGAGACGCTGAGGCTGGTGGAGGCCGCGCTGAACGCGGCCACCGGCGACGTGTCCGCGGCGGAGGTAGCCGAGGAACTTGGGACCTCCCGGGTCAGCGCGCGCCGCTACCTGGAATACCTGCACGACGAGGGGACGCTGGACGTGCGGCTCAAGTACGGCGTGGGCCGTCCCGAGCGGCGGTACGCCCTGAAAGCCTGACCCTTTGCGGGAGGCACCTAGGCCGTCAGCGCAGCAGGGTGTCCACCAGCCGCGCCGCCGTCCGTGCCGTGCGGCCGTCAATGTCGAACGCAGGATTGAGTTCGGCCACGTCCAGGTGCAGCAGCTTGCCGCTTTGCGCCACCTGCCGGCACACCGCCGAAATGACGTGCAGCGGAACGCCGTACGCAGCGGGCGCACTGACCCCGGGCGCCACGGCGGCGGGTAGCACGTCCAGGTCGATGGTCAGGTACAGGACGTCGATGCCTGCCAGGAAGCCGCCCACGAAGTCCCGGACCCGGTCCGCGTCACAGTCCTCGTCGAGCAGGTATTGGACGCCGAGCTTTTGGGCGGTGTCGAAGAGGACCTGCGTATTGTTCGGCTCCGAGATGCCGACGACGGCGTAGCGGAATTCGCGGCCGGCGTCCGCCTCCGCGCGGGCCATCTGAAGGAACGGTGTCCCGGAGCTGGGGATGGGCTCGTCGCGGAGGTCGAAATGGGCGTCAAGGTTCAGGACGCCGAGGCGCTGCCCGCTTTGGACCGCCGTCGAGCCGGCGACCCCGAGGTAGCTGGCGTAGGCCGTTTCGTGGCCGCCGCCCAGCACGACAGTCTGGTGGCCGGCCTCGAGCAGGGCCGCCACTGCGCGGCCAAGCCGGTCCTGGCCCGCTTCCAGGTCTTGCCCGGACACCACCACGTCACCGACGTCGACCACCGCGCGGTCCAGGTGGAATGCCAGCGGGCCAAGGGCTTTCCGCAGGGCAGCCGGGGCCTCGCATGCTCCCGTGCGGCCCTTGTTGCGCCGCACGCCCTCATCGCTGGCGAAGCCCAGCAGGGCGGCAGGCTTCGCCGCCGCTTCTCCATTCCACGACTTACTGCCGGAGTTCACCGCCTGCCACCAGCGGCGGTGGCCGGGACCGTCGCCGTCGAACCTTCCTGTCCAGGGCTGCGGCGGGACATCGACGGCGGGGAGCTGGAGAGACATGCTCCAAGCTCACCGCATGCCGGCCGCGAAAACCAGCAAGGCCGCCGTCGTCCTGTCCGGGATCCAAGAACCCGCACGGAAAGCAAGCCTTCGCGGGGAAGGGCGCGCCCGGTGGGGTACAGGGAATAGGGTGAGACCCAGTGGGTCCGTGGCAGCAAGCAATTCCTGCCGGCCGTCAACGCAACAATTCCAGGCTGGAGAGCCCATGTTTGAAGCCCCCGACATCCTTTTTGCCGCGGCCGGCCTGGCCGTCTTCATTGCCGCGGTGCTGCCCAAGCTGCTGCGCAATATGCCCCTGTCCATGCCCATGGTCTTCCTTGGCGCAGGGATGGGTGCCTTCGCGCTGATCCCCTCGCTGCCGGACCCCAACCCCGTGGAGCACAGCGACTTCGTAATGCACCTTGCGGAGGTGTGCGTGATCATCTCGCTGATGGGTGCCGGGCTTGCCCTGGACCGGCCGGTAGGACGTAAGCGCTGGTCCACCACATGGCGGCTCCTGGGGATCGCCATGCCCCTCTGCATCGTTGGACTGACCCTGCTGGGCATGTGGTTCCTTGGCCTCGGTCTCGGCGCGGCGCTGCTGGTGGCTGCCAGCCTCGCCCCCACGGACCCGGTGCTGGCCTCGGAGGTACAGGTGGGCGAGCCCGCAGACCAGGACGAGCACGCTGACAAGGAGGATGAGGTCCGGTTCGGCCTGACCTCGGAGGCCGGGCTCAATGACGGCCTGGCGTTCCCGTTCGTGTACCTGGCAATTGCCATCAGCGTCGCCGGAGCAAACCCCTCTGCCTGGTTCGGTGAATGGTTCGGCCTGGACGTGCTGTGGCGGCTGGCGGTTGGGCTTCTCGTGGGTTTCCTCACCGGCAAGCTGCTCGCGAGGCTGTTCTTTTCGGCCCGCGCCGACAGTCTCCGGCTGTCCAACCACTCCGAAGGCTTTGTGGCACTGGCGGCGACGTTCCTGGCGTACGGGTTGACGGACATGGTGGAGGGCTACGGGTTCATCGCGGTGTTTGTCTGTGCCGTGACCATCCGTGCCGCAGAACGCACCCACGGCTACCACCGGGTGCTGCACTCCTACGTTGAGCAGCTGGAACGGCTTCTGACGGTGGTGATCCTGGTCCTGCTGGGTGGTGCCATTGCCCGCGGGCTGCTCGCCGGGGTCGGCCCTGCGGAAGTGCTGGTGGCTTTGGCTTTCCTGCTGGTGGTCCGGCCGCTTGCGGGCTGGCTGGGCCTGCTGGGCGGCAAGACCGGCCCGCGGGAACGCGTGGCACTGTCCTTCTTCGGCATCCGCGGAATAGGTTCCGTGTACTACCTTGCGTTTGCGCTGGCTGAGGGCCACTTCACGGACCAGGCACACTGGCTCTGGTCCTTCATTGGGTTGGTCATTACGCTGTCCATCGTGATCCACGGTGCCACCACTTCACCGCTGATGAACCGGCTCGACCGGCTGCGGCAGAGGAAGGCGCTGGCAGTGTCCGGCGATGAGGGGCTGGCACCGAACACCCCGGTGTAGTTACCCGTGCAAACGACAAAGGGCTGGCGCGGCGAACGCCGCACCAGCCCTTTCTGCGCAGGGGTTTACTTGATGCCCAATGCAGCCTCGATGGGGCCAATGGCGAAGAAAAGCGCGAACGCCGCGGCCACGGCCCACATGAGGGGGTGGATGTCTTTGGTACGGCCCTGGACGGTCCGGATGATGACGTAGCTGATGAAGCCCGCGCCGAGGCCGTTGGCGATCGAGTAGGTGAACGGCATCAGGGCGAAGGTCAGGAACGCCGGGATGGCGATGCCCCAGTCCTGCCAGTCGATCTTGCCCACCTGGGACACCATCATGAAGCCCACCACAACCAGGGCCGGGGCCACAGCCTCGAACGGCACCAGGTTGATCAGCGGGGTGAAGAACATGGCCACCAGGAACAGTAGGCCGGTAACGACCGAAGCGATGCCCGTCCGGGCACCCTCGCCGATGCCGGCGCCGGCTTCGACGTAGATCTGGTTGGAGGATACCGAGGCGCCGCCGCCGATGATGGCGCCGAGTGCGTCCACCTGGAGCACGCGGTCGACGTCGGGGATGTTGCCGTTTTCGTCCACCGTGCCGGCTTCGTTGGCCAGGCCCACCATGGTGCCCATGGCGTCAAAGAAGATGCTGAGGAGGATGACGAAGGCCAGCAGCGTGGCGGCGACGAAACCGAGGTGCTGGAAGGCGCCAAACGGGTTGGCCTTGCCGATCAGCGAGAGGTCGGGGGCGGCCCAGCCGGAGAATGCGGGGGCCACCAGGGACCAGCCCTGCGGGTTGAAGTTCTTGCCGTCGAAGCTGGGGCCGATGTGCAGGGTCGATTCCAGGATGACGGCCAGCACCGTGGAGGTGATGATGCCGATCAGGATGGCGCCCTTGACCTTGCGCACCACCAGGGCGATGGTCAGGATCAGGCCGAAGACGAAAACGGCCGTGGGCCAGCCCAGCAGCTTGCCCTCGAAACCAAGGCCAACGGGCACTGTGGTGCCTGCAACGTCGGGGATGCGGCGCACGAAGCCGGCGTTGACCAGGCCGATCAGGGCGATAAACAGGCCGATGCCCACCACGATGGCGGTCTTGAGCCCGTCCGGCACGGCCTTGAAGACGGCGGTGCGGAAGCCGGTGAGGACCAGGATCAGCATGGTGACACCTGAGAGGACCACCAGGCCCATCATGTCGGGCCACGTCAGGCCAGGGTTGGTGGCCACGGTGACGGCCACGAACGCGTTGACGCCCAGGCCGGTGGCCAGGGCGAAGGGATGACGTCCCCATGCCCCCATGAGGATAGTGAGGATGCCTGCCACCAGTGCGGTCACGGCGGCCACCGCGGTGAAGCCGAGCGTGGTGCCGCTGGAGTCCGGACCGGACAGGATCAACGGGTTCAGCACCACGATGTAGCTCATGGCGAAGAACGTGGCGAACCCGCCCCGGATCTCGCGGGAAAGGTTGGAACCGCGCTCGGTAACCCTGAAATACCGGTCCAGGGCAGAGCCTTGCTTAAGCATTAGTCCTCCGGGGGAGTGTGTGGGAATACCTGCATCCTAATGGTGCGGGAGGGGTTGGGCCGCCAAATGCGCCTAGTCTGTAAGGAAGCCAACACAAGGAGCAGCCCAACCATGCGCCAAATTCGCCGCCAGTTGCTGGGCCTTGTGCTCGGGTCCTTTATCCTTGCAGCCACATCGCTGGGCCTGGCAGGCCCAGCCTCCGCCCACGATGCTGCAGAGTCCACCAGCCCCGCCCAGGGGGCTTCGCTCGCCGCGCCGCCGGAGGAGGTCTCCGTGACCTTCAGCAACAAGCCGCTGGGCATCGGATCGTCCTTCTCGGTCAAGGATTCGGGTGGCACGGAATGGGCTGACGGCTCCGTCCAGATCGTTGATAACGTGGCAACCCAGAAGCTTCGGCAGGGCGGTCCGTCGGGCGCGTACACCGTCGCGTGGCGCGTAGTCGGGTCGGATTCCCACCCCATCGAAGGCACCTTCACCTTCACCGTGACCGGCGGCGCACCCGGTGCTGCCCCCTCCGCTGCTGCTCCGTCCAGTGCTGCGTCCTCCGGAACTTCCGCGGCGGGAAGTTCGACGGCGGCGGGTACGGTGCCGAGCATGGGCACGGCACAGCCCGGGGTGACGGAAGAGCCGTCCAGCCCCGCCAGGGCGGGAGAGCCCTTCCAGTGGAGCATTGTGATCTTTGCCGTCGTCGCGGTGGGGCTGCTGGTGGCTCTCGGCGTGCTGGCCCGGCGTCGGCTTAACGGCGACGGGGACGCGGGAGAAAAGGGCGGGGAGTAGCTGCCGCCAGCAGGGCCGGAAGGCCGGGACCTGACGGTGGAAAGGGTTTGGGGCTTCAGCAGCCCAGCACCGCAAAGCTCCCCGTTGCCGGGAAGGCACCGCCGGGCTGCTGGGCAGTGCCCTGGTTGACCTTGGCCGAGATTGCCTGGCCCACGGTCTTGGCCTGGCGCAGCACTTCCTTGGGCGAGGGCGTAATCAGTTCGCCCACCCCCACCAGGTAGATGCCGATGGCGCGCATGGCCGCTGCCACGTTGCGGCCAACCGTAATGCCGAAGTCATTGAGCATTCGCCGCAGCTGGCTGTGCGCGCACCGGGTCAGCACAATGTGGTCGGCCACCAGGACGCCTGTGGGGGTGTGCACCCGCCACTGCGGGGTCGATTCGTTTTTCGGGCCTCCCACCATGGTCAGCTGGACCGCGCGGGTGGTGTTCCGGACATCTACACGATGGCTTGCCGCGTAATTGCGGAGGTGGCGGAGGATCTCGTTCCGTTCCCGGAGGGTATCGCTGTCTGCCGCATCGCAGCGCTGCAGTGAGGAGGTGTTGGCGGGTTGGTTGGCGCCAAGGATGTCCAGCCCGTCCACCACTATGGAGTCCACGCCGTGCCGGCGCAGTTCGGCGGCCACGGCCAGTCCGGACAGGCCCGTGCCAATGATCACCGTGGTGGTCTGTTCGGTCCCCGCATCCCCAGGCACGCTTGACACTACAGTTTCCCTCCTTCGAAGCTTTCAGCAGGCGCCGGCATCCTCGCCGGCCCGCGTCCCGGTAACCCCAAAGTCCGGACGCAGAGTATGGCCGGAAACGTCCTGGCAGGAAGTTGCGCTTGGCGTCCCGGACCAACAATGTCCTGAAGACTACAGAACAAAAGCGGCCCTGAATAGCCCAATGGAGAAAACAATCCTCCGGGCGTGAAGGCGCTTTCCGACGGTCGCCCTAAAGCCTGTGGATACGTGGACTCGCGTACCCCTGAATGGGCTGGCCGAGCCTGTGGATAACTGGGCTCACGTGCCCCTGAGCAGGCTTGCTAAGCCTGTGGGGACGGAGAATAGTGGGAAACGGAAGACGGTCATTTCCTGCCGGTGCAGCCCGGAATCGGGATGTGCGGGGGAGGGTCGGTTTTCTGGCAGAATAGCCGCAACATCAGGCGTATCGCGAGGAGGCGGCCCCCATGGGCTCACGAGAGTTGCATCCGGACCCGGCCCGGGATGGTGGTGGTGCGTCTGACGCTCCCCATGGCATCGTGGTGGGCGTTGACGGCTCGGACCATGGCCAGTGCGCCTTGGTGTGGGCTGCACGCGAAGCCCAGCGCCGCCGTCGCCCTCTCCATATAGTCACCGCCTACTCTGTGCCGATTTTCGCCGCGTCAGGGCTGGACGGCGGCTACGCCACGGTGGACGACTCCGTTATCCGCGAAGGTGCCGAGGCCATCCTCAAACAGGCGCTCGAGAAGATCTCGCCGTACGACGTGGACGTGACATCCTCCGTGGAGAACGGTGACGCGGCAGGAGTTCTGCTGGAGATCTCCGAAAGCGCGGAACTGCTGGTGGTGGGAACCCGCGGCCGCGGCGGTTTCGTGGGCCGGCTGCTGGGCTCGGTCAGCAGTGCACTTCCCGCCCATGCCAAATGCCCCACAGTGACGGTGCCGTTGTTCTGCTCAAACCGGCTGGGCGAGACCACCGAGGACCGCCGGGTCAAGGCCGAGCAGGCCAAGTCCGGGCACCGGCAAGTGGAAAACGTGGTGGTGGTCGGGGTGGATGGCTCCGATCAGGCGCGCGTCGCCGTCCTCGAAGCAGCCGACCAAGCCGAACGCCTTGGCGCCTCCCTGCGCGTGGTGTGCGCCGTACCCCAGTACAGCGGTTCCTTGGCCTGGGTTCCGGCGCCGATGGACCGCAAAGCCCTGTTCGATGACATCCGGGTCACCCTGGAGGCCGGCATGGCCTGGCTCCGCAGCCACTACCCCCACCTTGAGGCCGAGTACGAGCTGAAGGACGGTTCACCGGTTGACGTGCTCGTTGAAGAAAGCCGGCACGTGGAGCTGGTGGTAGTAGGCACCCGCGGCCGGGGCGGCTTCACCGGCATGCTCCTGGGTTCAACATCCGACGGCGTGCTCCACCACGCCAAGGGACCGGTCATGGTGGTCCCGGACCGGGAGGACCCGCGCATGGCTGACCGTGCGCGGTTCGGCCCAATACTGGGCGACGCCGCCTAAAGCGCAGGACTGCCAGGCAACACGGCTATTCAGGCATACGGCACCTGGGACATGGCGCAGCAAACCCCGCCGATGGTGGGCACCAGCCCGGACGACGAGCTGGTGCTGGAGTTGCGTGGCCTCGACGCCGGGATGCTGGCGCTGGTGGGCGGCAAGGCAGCCAACCTCGGTGAGCTGTTGTCCCGCGGGCTGCCGGTTCCTGACGGCTTCTGCCTCACTACCGCTGCGTACCGCCAGGCAATCGGAGCCCCGGACAGCCTGCTCCCCGCGCTGGCAGTGGCCTACGCGGCCCTGCACACTGCAGCCGGCGCCGGAGGGGAACCACCTGACATAACCGGGCTGGCCGGAAAGGCACGTGCGGCAATCCAGGCAGCGCCGATTCCCGCTGCCGTCGCCGAGGCCGTAGGGCACGCCTATCGGGCCCTCGGTCCGGATGTTCCGGTGGCGGTCAGGTCTTCGGCCACCGCCGAGGACCTGCCGTTCGCCAGTTTCGCGGGGCAGCAGGACACATACCTCAACGTGGTGGGAGTTCCTGCGGTGCTGGAGGCCGTACGTCGTTGCTGGGCGTCGCTGTGGACTGACCGGGCAACGGCATACCGGGCAACCCTGGGGATCCACCCTGCCGGGGTGGCGCTCGCGGTGGTGGTCCAGCGGATGGTGGACGCGGAGACGGCGGGCGTCATGTTCACGGCGAATCCGCTCACCGGCAGCCGCCGCCAGGTAGTGGTGGACGCCAGTCCGGGCCTGGGCGAGTCGGTTGTCTCCGGCGCGGTCAATCCGGACCACTTCGTAGTGGATGCGCTGACCGGCAGGGTGCTGGAACTGGAACTGGGCGCCACGGGCATCGAGGTGCGGCCGCTCCCCGGCGGCGGGACACATATCCGGGAGTTGCCGGACGACCGCGGTGGGGCCTGCCTGGCAGACAGCCAATTGCGGATGTTGGCCACGCTGGGCTTGAAGGCCCAGGAGCATTTCGGTTCCCCGCAGGACACCGAGTGGGCCATCGACCGGGCCGGTGCCCTCTGGCTCACGCAGTCCAGGCCGATCACCACGCTGTACCCGGTTCCGAGGAGCAACGGCGCCGCAGGCAGGGCCGCGCGGGGAAAACCCGTCACCGGCACCAGGGCGTACCTCTGCTTCAGCCTGGCCCAGGGGCTCACCCGGCCGCTCACCCCCGTGGGCCTCGCGGCCGTCCGACTCATTGCCTCCTCCGTTGCCACGGCTGCCGGTTTCCCTGTTCCTGATCCCCGGCACGGACCGTCACCCTATGCCGAGGCCGGGCAGCGGATCTACGTTGACTTCACCACCCCGATCCGCAGCGCGGTGGGCCGACGCATCGTTCCCCGGGTTTTCGACATCATGGAGGCGCGGACCGCAACGGTCATGCGCCGGCTGATGGAGGACCCCGCCTTCTCGGTGACTAAGAGGACGCCGTTCGGGCTGCTGCGCCACGTGGCACCGGTAGCGATCCGTGCCAAGGTTCCCGCCACCCTCGTCCATGCCCTGTTCCGGCCCCGCGCGGCCCTGCGCCGGCTGGACCAGTTCACCCAAGACTATGAAGCCTCGCTGGCTCCCGATGCAGGCGCTGATACCTTGGTGCGGCTCGACCACGCCGAATCGCTCTTGGGGTCACGCCTGTTCTTGATCGTGCCGGCCATCCTGCCCCTTCCCGCCCTGGGCTTCGCCATGTTGGGCCTCGCCGGGAAGCTGCTTGGCGGAGATGCATGGGATGAACTGCAGCCTGTGATCCGCGGCCTGCCCCACAATGTCACCACGGAAATGGACCTGGAATTGTGGCGCCTCGCAACAGCCATCCAGGAAGACCCGGACTCGCGCGCCGCGCTCCTGACGAAGAACCCCTCCATCCTCGCGGACGCATACCGGGCCGGGCAGTTGCCGGCCCGACTGGACGCCGGCCTGGCGAGGTTCCTGGACAGGTACGGCCAGCGGGCAGTGGGTGAAATCGACGTAGGACTGCCGCGATGGTCGGAGGAACCGGCACACATCCTGGGAATCCTCGCCAACTACCTCCGCCTGGATAACCCGGCGCTGGCCCCTGACGCCCAGTTCAGCAAGGCAGCCGAGGATGCCGAAGAACAGGTGGAACGGCTGGTTGCCCGCGCAGCGGCCCGGGGCAGGATCCGGGGACGACTCGTGCGCGCGGCGCTGCGCAGGGCACGGTTGTTTGCCGGCCTGCGGGAGCTGCCAAAGTACCTTTTGGTGCTTGGACTCGGGGAAGTCCGCCGGCAGCTGCTCCTGGTTGGCAGGGAACTGGAGCAGGCGGGCACCATCGCGTGCCGGGACGACGTGTTCTTTTTGGACTTCGCCGAGGTCCGCCGCGCATTGGCGGGCAACACCCCTGGCGCGGAAGGGCCTGCCCTGGACCTGCGGCAGCTTGTGGCGGAGCGGAAGCAGGAGTACGCCCGGGAGCTCAGGCGCCGGCACATCCCCAGGGTGCTGCTCTCGGACGGCACCGAACCCGAAGCGGTGCGGGCCGCCGTCGGAAGTTCCGGGGACGGAACCCTGGCCGGCAGCCCGGCCTCGGCGGGAACGGTGACTGCGCCGGCACGGGTCATCCTGGATCCGGTCGGCGCCCGCCTTGAGCCGGGCGAGATCCTGGTGGCGCCGTCCACGGACCCCGGTTGGACTCCGCTGTTCCTCACGGCGGGAGGGCTGGTGATGGAGATGGGCGGAGCGAACTCGCACGGCGCCGTGGTGGCCAGGGAGTACGGCATCCCGGCGGTGGTGGGAGTGGCGGACGCAACGGGCCGCATCAGCACGGGCCAAAAAATAACGGTCGACGGCGGGGCGGGAACCGTGGTGCCGGAACCGCCAGGAACGCCCCGGGACGGAGGGCTGCGGAGGGGCGCGGAGCCGCCGGCACGGGCGTAGTCTTTACGTATGGGCTCCAACAGGCTGGGTTCCAGCGGACGCTTTCAAGTGAACACCACAGCACCGGGCCGTCGGGTGTGGCTGCGGTGGCTGCCTGCCGTGGCGGCCCCGGTAGTTATTGCCGCGGGCGCCCTCGCGGGGTCCCTCCCGGCAGGGGCCAGCGACCCCCTGCCGGCCAGGACGCCCGCCCAAGTCCTGGAGCTGGCAGCCAGCCATCAGGTGCAGGCCTTCTCGGGGACCGTGGAGCAGTCGGCCGATCTGGGGCTGCCGGAGCTGCCGGCCACGGGCAAGCCGTCCGCGCCTGCATCCCCGGGCAGCGCAGCTTCCGTGATTGAGCTGCTGTCCGGCAAGCACACCGCCCGTGTCTTCATGGACGGCAAGGACAATGCCCGGGTTCAGGTGATGGACCAACTGGCCGAGCGGGATGTTGTCCGCCACGGCAGCGATGTGTGGTTCTATTCGTCGAAGGACAACTCGGCGGCGCACGTTGCGCTGCCCGCACATGACCCGGCGTCGCCAAAGGACCGCCAGGGGGCGGGCGCTATGCCTACACCGGCCGAGGTGGCCCAGCAGTTCCTGTCCAAGGTTGACCCCAGCACCGCCGTGTCCGTGGGACCGGACGTTTCCGTTGCCGGCCGGGCAGCCTACAACCTGCTGATTGAGCCACGCACAGACGCAACCCTGGTGGGCAAGGTGGCCATCGCCGTCGACGGCCAAAACGGCATGCCCCTGTCCGTCCAGGTAACCGCACGCGGAGCGGACAAGCCTGCTTTCAGCTCCGGCTTCACCAGCCTCTCCCTGGCCGTCCCCGACCAGTCCGTCTTCGCCTTCACCCCGCCCCCGGGCAGCACCGTCAAGGAACTCCCGGTTCCGGACAAGTCCCGTGAGCACGCTGACGGTGCCCATCAGAACGGCATGCACAAGGGCGCCAAGGGACAGGTGTCCGTAACCGGTACCGGCTGGGAAACCGTGGTGGGCACCGCAAAGGGTAATGCCTCTGCAGCCGGATCCGTCCTGCAGGATCCGCTGCTGTCCCAGGCTGCCGTCGCCGTACCCGGCGGCCGGCTCCTCTCCACCGCACTCATCAACGTCCTGGTCACCGACGACGGACGCGTCTTCGCGGGAATGGTGCCGCCGGAACAGCTGCAGTCAGCAGCAGCGGCCCAGTAAGTGGTGGCCGGACGGGGAACGGTGGCCATGCGGGGGCTGCTCCGGTGAGCGGCGCCCTGGCGATTGAAACCCGTGGCCTGAGCAAGCACTTTGGCCAGCAGGCCGCCGTCGACCGCGTGGACCTCGCCGTTCCGCACGGGACGGTCTTCGGCTTCCTGGGGCCCAACGGGTCCGGCAAGACCACCACCATCCGCATGCTGCTGGGCCTGGCCGCTGCGTCCGCCGGAACGGTAAGCCTGCTGGGCCGCGAGATGCCGGACAAACTCCACGAGGTCCTCCCGCGGGTGGGCGCGTTGGTTGAGGGGCCGGCCTTCTACCCCTTCCTCTCCGGCGCCGCCAACCTGCACCGGCTGGATTCGGCCAGCCCGCACACCGTGCCGGCAACGCGGAAGGCGCGGGTGCAGCAGGCGCTGGAGCGTGTGGGCTTGGAACACGCCGCAGGCAAACGGGTGCACGCGTACTCGCTGGGAATGAAGCAGCGGCTGGGCATCGCCAACGCCCTGCTCTCGCCGCGGGACCTGCTGGTGCTGGACGAGCCCACCAACGGGCTGGATCCGCAGGGCACCCGGGAAGTCCGCAACCTGGTGCGGTCCCTGGCGAATGAGGGCGCCACCGTTTTTGTGTCCAGCCACCTGCTGGCCGAGGTGGACCAGATGTGCACCCATGCCGCCGTCATGAGCGCCGGCAGGCTTGTGGCGCAGGGGCCGCTGGCTGAGCTGCGGCAGGCAGGGTCCACCCGCCTCCGGCTGGTCACGCCCGACGGCGGGTCGGCCCGGGAGGTCCTGGCCCGGCTGGGGCTGGCACCTGACCCCGGACAGGCTGGACCGCGTGCACAAGCCGATGGGGAGACCGTTGTGGCGGTGCTCCAGACCGGCGCCCAACAGCCGGAGGTGCTCCCGGAGGACGTCGTGGCGCACCTGGTGCACGCCGGCGTTCGGGTCCGGGGGTTCGCCGTCGAGCGTGAAAGCCTTGAAGACCGCTTTGTTGCCCTCACCGGGGAAGGATTCGACGTTGCCCAGTAGCGTGCCCGCCGACATGCCCGAAGCCGCCGGAACGGCCCGGCCGGCAGCAGCCCCGCGAAGCTCCGGATTCTCCCTTCTTGGGTCAGAACTCAAGGTTTTGTTTGCGCGCCGCCGGACCTGGGCGTTGCTCCTGGCCCTGGCTGCCATCCCGGTCCTCATCGCCATCGCCGTGAAAGTCTCTTCCGCCGTCCCGCCCGGCAGGGGTCCCGCATTCCTTGACCGGATCACCCAGAACGGCCTGTTCGTTGCCTTCACCGCCATGCTGGTCTCCGTACCGCTGTTCATGCCGCTTGCGGTGGGGGTGGTGGCCGGGGACACGATCGCAGGCGAGGCGAACCTGGGAACCCTCAGGTACCTGCTGGTGGCACCGGCCGGACGGGTACGGCTCCTGCTGGTCAAGTACGCAGGCGCGCTGGCCTTCTGCATCGCGGCACCCTTGACCGTGGGCGTCGCCGGGGCGGCCATCGGAGCCGCGCTTTTCCCGGTAGGCCCGGTGACGCTGCTCTCCGGCGGCGTGGTCCAGCCGGGCGAAGCGGCTTTGCGCATCGTGCTGATCGCCGCCTACCTGGCGGTATCCCTGGCGGGCCTGTCCGCGATCGGGCTGTTCCTGTCCACCCTCACCGTGGTTCCGGTCGGGGCCATGGCTGCCACCGTGGTGGTCTCGGTGGTGTCGCAGGTCGCGGACCAGCTGCCGCAGCTGGAGTGGCTGCACCCGTGGCTATTCAGCCACTACTGGCTCGGTTTTGGCGACATGCTGCGCCAGCCGCTGGTGTGGGATTCCTTCGGCAGCAACGCCCTGCTCCAGGCCGGCTACGTGGCAGTGTTCGGAGCACTCGCCTACGGCCGGTTCGTCACCAAGGACATTCTGAGCTGACGATGCCGGCGGCAAACATCACTGCCGCAGGGTCCAGCGATGAGGGTCAGTAGCGGGCCGCGTACGGGTAAAGCTCCATGCCCACCATCGAGCTGATGCTGGAAACGGTGATGCCTTCCTGCGGGTTGAGGGCCTGCACCACCTGGCCGTTCCCCAGGTAAATGGCTACATGGTAGAAGTTCGGTGCCGAGCCCCAGACCAGCAGGTCGCCGCGGCGGGCCTGCGAAATCGGAACGTGGACCGGGGCTGCCGCGTACTGCTGGGAGGCGGTGCGCGGCAGGTACTGGCCAGCCGCAGCGAAGGCGTTCTGCACCAGCCCGGAGCAGTCGAAACCGTAGACCCCGGTCCCGCCCCACTGGTAGTAGTACGGTGCCCCCACCTTCCCCAGGGCTACGGAGATCGCTGCCTCATAGGTGCCTGAACCCGTTGAAGGGGCGGGCGCAGGAGCCGGTGCAGGCGCGGGCGCGGGAGCCGGGGCAACGGGAGCAGGGGCAGGAGCCGGCGCGGCGGGAACAGGCGCAGCAGGTGCCGGAGCAACGGGCGCGGGCGCCGGCGCGGGTGCAACAGGTGCCGGTGCGGCCGGCGCTGCGGGGGCTGCTGCTGGAGCAGGTGCCGCAGGGGCCGTGTCCTGGCTTGGGTCGTTCTGGCCGGCAGCAGCCTGGTTTTGCCCGCCCTGGTTCTGCCCGCCTTGGTTCTGCGCTGCCTGGTTTTGGGCTGCCTTATCCTGGGCGGCATTGTCCGCTGCAGCCTTGTCTGCGGCGGCGGACAGTGCGGCGAGGCGGGCCTCCTCGCGTTGCCGGTCCAAGGCATCTACGCGGGCTGATTCGAGCGCCACCGTGGTGTTGCGGAGCTGTGCGAGTTGGTCCACCAGGACGGTCCGCTGGGCCTTGGCGTCAGCCACAGCCTTGGCCTGTGCGGCGTTGGCCTGTTCCGCCTGGGACTTCCGCTGTTCCGCCATCTTGGCTGCATCGTCGGCGGCCTTGGAGGCGTCATCCGCAGCTGCGGTCAGGGAACGGTAGGCGGTGGCTGCGGCGTCGGCAGCTTCGAAAGCCCGGCTGCGGCTGGCAGAGAGGGCCTCGAGCGTGGCGGCCTGCTGCAGGCTTTCACCGCCGCTGGCGAAGGTGCCGAGGGTGGGGTTCAGGCCGCCGTTCCGGTACAGGTCACCGGCGAGCTGCCCCACCTGCTTGCGGGTTTTGTCCTGCTGTTCCCGGGCGGAGTCGGCCTTGGCTGCGGCGACTGATGCCGCCTCGGTCCGCTGCTGCAGTTCCACCAGTGCCTCGCTGTAGGCGTTGTTGGCCTGCATGGCCACCGCGAACGCGGCCTGCTGGGCTGTGGACGCGTCGGCCAGGATGCGTTCGATGTCCGTGACCTTGTCCGCCGTTGCGGACTCGCTGGCCTTGGCTGCGGCAATGTCCTCGGGCGACGGGATCTCGGGCGTCGCCGGAACGGTCAGGGGCAGGGACGGTGCCGGGACTGCGGCCGCCGGCGTTGCGACGGAAGCAAAAAGGACGACGGCGGCGCAAAGCACGGCCGTCCTGCGGCCGGATCCGGATAAAGCCATCTGCAGAGACCTCGCAACAGTAAGGCTGGGAGTGAGGTTCTGGATGCGGCACAACCGTGCCCCTCAGCTGCTCGCCAGCAGTCCGAGGCTACGTGACCATCTGCACATTGGCAACACTAGTCACATCAATAACATAAACCACAACAGTGTCATTAGCGGCGGAATCCGCGGGGGTGTGTCGGCTCAGGCGTGTTGGTGTTCCTCATGTTCGGAGTGGCTGGCGGGTTCCAGCTGGAAGGTGCAGTGGTCCGTGTCGAAGTGGGATCCCAGGCACGTGATGAGCTTGTCCAGCAGCTGGTCGGCGCCCCGGGCGTTGAGCACGCCGTCCTCCACCACCACGTGGGCCGAGAACACCGGAACGCCTGATGTGATGGTCCAGATGTGAATGTCATGGACGTCGGTCACACCCGCCACCGAAAGGATGTGCTCGCGGATCATCTGCACCTCCACTCCCTTCGGGCTGGCTTCCAGCAGGACGTCCACCACATCGCGCAACAGGCTCCAGGCCCGCGGGAGGATCATCAGTGCGATCAGGACGGAAGCAATGGTGTCCGCTGCCTGGAAGCCGGTCAGCATGATCACCACGGCGGCGATGATGACGGCCACCGAGCCCAGGAGGTCGCCGAGCACTTCCAGGTAGGCGCCGCGGATGTTCAGGCTTTCCTCCTGCGCCGTACGCAGGACCAGCAGCGATACCAGGTTGGCCACGGCGCCGAGGATGGCGGCAGACAGCATGATGCCCGTCTGCACTTCCGGGGGTGCGCCGAACCGTCTGATGGCTTCAGTGAAAATGACCACGGAAATCACAATCAGGATCAGCGCGTTGGCCAGGGCCGCGAGGACCTCTGCCCGCTGGAAGCCATAGGTCCGCTGATCGCTCGCGGGGCGGCCCGCGATCCATGCAGCCAGCAGGGCGATGGTGACGCCGGCCGCGTCGGAGAGCATGTGCCCCGCGTCCGCCAGCAGGGAGAGTGACCCGGAAAGCACGGACCCCACGATCTGGATGACCACCACGCCGAGGGTGATCCCCAGGACGGCCAGAAGGCGTTTCCGGTGCCGGCCGGTGGCGGTCATCCCGTGGCTGTGGCTGTGGTCGTGTCCCATGTTTACAAGGCTAGCCCCAGCCCAGTTCATGCAGCCGGTCATCGGAAATGCCGAAGTGGTGCGCGATTTCGTGGACCACGGTCACGGCCACTTCGTGGATCACGTCGTCCCGCGAGGCACTGATTTCCAGGATCGGTTCGCGGAAGATTGTTATCCGGTCCGGGAGGGAGCCGGCTTCCCACCACGAATCGCGCTCCGTCAGCGGAACCCCTTCGTACAGCCCCAGCAGCACCGTGTCCGGATCCTCCCCAGGCCCCGGCACGTAATCGTCGTCGATGAAGACCGCAACGTTGTCCATGGCGCGGGCCAGCCGCTCCGGAATGCTGTCCAGGGCGTCCTGGACAGCGGCCTCAAACTCGTCGGGGGACATGCTGAAGGCGGAAGGCTCGTGCGGGCCGTCGGGAACGATCGGCAGGCCCGGCGGCAGATTGGTTGGCATGCCCAGACCCTACCGCTGGAAGCGTTGTTGCCGGAGGCGGTCCGCCCGGGACCTGCGGCGGGTCAGCCCCACTCCCACCAGGCACACCAGCCCGCCCACCAGTCCCCAGGCAGTGGGGATTTCGCCCAGCAGCAGCCAGGAGATCAGGACGGTGGTGCCGGGGACCAGGTAGGTGGTGGCCGCCAGCTTCCCGGCATCCACGAGTGACAACGCGTAGGCCCAGGTGGTGAAGGCGATGGCGGTCGGGAAAACGCCAAGGTACACGAGCCCCAGCGTGGCCTGCGGCGGGGCGGCCTGCACTTCGGCCGCCAGCTGCCCTGCGAAGGGCAGGCAGCACAGCGCTCCCACCACGATGCCGAACCACGTGGCCTGGGCCGCCGGGAATTTCCGCACAACCGGTTTCTGGATGATGACGCTGACCGCGGCGAGGACCGCTGCAAGGAGGCAAAGCGCCACACCCGCCAGGTCCGCCGTCGAACTTTCCCCCGGTGTGCGCGGCTGCCCCGGGCCGAGGGCGATCAACGCGACCCCGGCAAACGCCACTGTGCTGCCGATGAGCAGCCAGCGCGGAAACCCTTCCTTGAGGAAGATGCCCGCCATGATGGCCACCAGGATGGGGTTGACGTTGATCAGCAGGGCACTGGTGCCGGCGTCCAGGATGTGCTCCGCAGCGTTCAACGCCACGTTGTACCCGCCGAACCACATCACGCCGTAGGCAAGGATGGGCAGCCACTCGCGGCCCTTGGGCAACAGCCGGCTCTTGAGAAGTTGCGGCACCACCAGGAAGGCCAGGACGACGGCGGCAATCGCCAGCCTGCCCAGTGTCAGGGAGCCGGGGGAGAAGTGCGGGCCGATGGCCCGGATGCCCACGAACGCCGAGGCCCACAGCACGACGGTGACCACCATGGCCGCCACGCCCAGGGCCTTGACGGGAGCAGCCGCTGGAGCTTGGGGAGGAAGTGGTTGGCGGGCGGGGCTGGTGGAAGGCATGAGATAAATCTACGGCGGATGTGGGCACCGGACTGGCGGGAATCGGCCACGTCGGTGCCCGGCTGGCGCTGCGGCGGCGGGCAGGCCCCCTGCTTCATGCCCGGCCTGCTTTTCTGCCCGACGTTGCCTTTTGCCGTCCCTACTTCCCACCAGCCCAGGCGAGCAGCTTCTCCACAGGCCAGGTGGTGATGATCCGTTCAGCCGGGACGTCGTTGCGGGCGGCCCGCTCCGCGCCGTACTGCAGGAAGTCCAGCTGCCCCGGTGCGTGGGCATCACTGTCGATGGAGAACAGGCACCCCGCCTCCAGCGCCAGCTGGATCAGGGCGTCGGGCGGGTCCTGCCGCTCCGGGCGGGAATTGATTTCCACGGCGACGTTGTGCTCGGCGCAAGCTGCGAAGACCTCCTTGGCGTCGAACTCCGACGGCGGCCGGGTCCCGCGGGAGCCCTCCACCAGGCGGCCTGTGCAGTGGCCCAGGACGTTGGTCTGCGGGTCCTGGATGCCGCCGAGCATCCGGGTGGTCATGGTTTTCCGGTCAGCGCGCAGCTTTGAATGGACGCTGGCCACCACAATATCCAGCCGGTCCAGCAGTTCCGGCTCCTGGTCCAGCCCACCGGACTCCAGGATGTCCACTTCGATCCCGGTCAGGAGCCGGGTGGCCCCGCCGTTGCTGTTGATGCCGGCCACCGCATCCAGTTGCTTCAGCAGGCGCTCGGCGGACAGCCCGTTGGCAATCGTGAGGTTGGGGGAGTGGTCGGTCAGGGCCACGTATTCCCTGCCCAGCACCTCTGCAGCAGCCACCATCAGCTCAATGGGGGAGCCGCCGTCGGACCATTCGCTATGGCTGTGCAGGTCTCCCCGAAGTGCCGCCCGGAGGTCCTCCCCGCCGGATGCCAGTGGCTGGGCCCCCTTCTCCCTGAGGTCAGCGAGGTAATCGGGGACAAACCCGTCCACGGCCTGCCGGATCACCGCATAGGTCCGGTCACCGATCCCCTTCATGGACTTGAGCCGGCCGGTGCGGGCACGCAGTGCCACTTCATCAGGCCCAAGGGGCTCGATTGCGGCCGCCGCCTTGCGGAAGGCCTGGACCTTGAAAGTGGCGGCGCGTCCGCGCTCCAGCCAGAAAGCAATCTCGTTGAGGGCTGCGACGGCATCCATCCGTCCATCTTTACCCGGATTTACCGCGCACAGCGGCGGAACGGCGGGGGTTTCCGGCAATTTTGGAATATTCCCGGTTACCCCCTATAGTTGTGGAGTCCCGTTCGGAGAAACGCAGAGGACAAAGACGGAAAGCCCCGCTTGACGCCTTTTATTTTGTTCCGGACAGGTTCTGGCCCCCATCGTCTAGCGGCCTAGGACACCGCCCTTTCACGGCGGCGGCACGGGTTCGAATCCCGTTGGGGGTACGCAAGGAACTGGTCAAGCAGGCTAAAAAAGTCTGGTAGGCTGGAAGCCTTGAAAAATGCGGTAGAGATACTGCAAAGCAAGAAACGCAAGGCCCTGTAGCGCAGTTGGTTAGCGCGCCGCCCTGTCACGGCGGAGGTCGCGGGTTCAAGTCCCGTCAGGGTCGCTCTGATTGTTGGAAGAAATTCCGGCTGTCATGGTGACTAGTCACCTAGGCTCTGTAGCTCAGTTGGTAGAGCGTTCGACTGAAAATCGAAAGGTCACCGGATCGACGCCGGTCGGAGCCACCACTGGGAAGCATCAGTTCTTCGGAACTGGTGCTTTTCTGCTTTAACCCCTGATCACTCTTCCAGCGCAGTGTCACAGGCTGGGGATAGGGTGGAAGCAACAGAAGGGGGAGTGCCTGATGGAATACCAGAACCCACAACCCGTGGTGCCAAGCCGTCCCGCCGCAAGCCCGGCCCCGGGCCCCGGACGGACCGTTATTTCCGAGACTGCTGTGGCAAAGGTCGCCGGAATTGCCGCGCGGGCAGTTCCCGGCGTTTACTCCCTGGGTTCGGGTCCCTCCCGTGCCCTGGGCGCCATCCGCGACGCCGTCGGAAGCTCCGACCACGCCGCCGGGGTCCACGCTGAAGTGGGCGAAACCCAGGTAGCCGTGGACATCACCCTGGTGGCAAGCTACGGAACACCCCTGCACTCACTGGCCAATGACGTCCGCGCCGCTGTCTACCGCGCCGTCGAGGAACTGGTGGGCCTGCAGGTCATCGAGGTGAACGTGGAGATAACGGACGTCTACGTACCCCCGCCCGTCAAAACCACCCCGCCCGCCACCACCGAGCGGGAGGCACTGCTGTGAGCCTCACGGTGGCAGGCGCGGCGATGGGCGCCTTCGTTGCGTTCATGTCCCTGCAGTTTGGCCTGTGGGGCTTCCTTGTTTCACTGCTGTTCATGGCCATCGGAGCGCTCCTGGGCCGTGCCGCGGAAGGAAAGCTGGACCTGCGCGGCGTGTTCGACGCCATCACCGGCCGGCGCTCGTCGTCATGAGCTCGCCCGCGCCCGTTGTGCGTGGGCAGGCGCTCAGCGGCCATAACCGGATCAGCACCCAGGCATTGACCAGCCTTGCCAGGGTGGCGGCGGCGCAGGCCCTGGGCGTCGACGCGCAGGATGTCCGCGCGGATTGGACGGACGACGACGGCCTGCTGGCTTTATCCGTCGTTGCCCCCATCAGCATCCCGCCTTTGCAGTCCGTGGTTCTGGACCCCGCACGGGTGCAGGCGGCCGGCGGTTCCATCTGGGACCGCACTGTCAGGGCCAAGGCAAGCATCCTGGCAACAGTTTCCGAACTGAGTGGTTCCCGGTTGAGCCGCGTGGATATCCGCATCAGCGGGGCGAGGATCAGTACAGCAAGGATCAGCACAGCCGGGGTCAGCACACCAAGGATCAGCACAGAAGGGCGGGTGCGGTGAGCAGCAGCGTGGAAGACCGCGGAGTCACTGGTGGAACCCGCGGGAAGAACGAACCCTGGATGCGTCGGGTCCTTTACCGTGAGACCCACTCGTCCCGTGCAGCGGTGTCCGTTGCCGCCGCCATCCTGGTCCTGGTCCTGGCCGCGTACGGGGTCCTGGAATCCGGGGTCCACGCCGTGGGCCAGCCGGCCTGGCTGATCGAGCCGCAGGTGGCGGCGCAGCGCATCGTGGACCTTCCGGCCGGAATCTCCCCGCTGCTGCTGGCAGCGATCGGCGCCGTTCTTGCCATGCTGGGACTGATTTTCTTCCTTAACGGTGTCCTTCCCGGAAAGCGCGCCCGCCATCTGCTGGCCGGTGCGCCCGGCGAGGGGCTCCCCGCGGTGGTGGTGGATGACGAGGTCATCGCATCCTCGCTCGCCCGCCGCGCACGGTTGGCCGCCAACGTCACACCTGAACAGGTCATGGTCGTTGTTTCCCAACGGCAGGTGCTGGTCAACGTGCGTCCCACGTCCGGAATCCCTGTGGATCAGGACAGGGTGCTGGACGCGGTCCGCGACGAGCTGGATCAGATGCTGCTGGAACCTGCGCCCGTTCCCCGTGTCAACGTCACGGCTTCCGGGGTGATCGGGGCATGAACAGCACACCGGCGCTGCTCAACCGCATCCTGCTCACTGTGCTGGGCCTGATCCTGCTTGGGGCAGGGATCCTGCTGGTGCTGCTGGCGGCCCTTCCTCCCGTCGCTTCCTGGTGGCATGCCTGGTCCGGTGGAGTATGGGGCGGGATCACCCGGCTTTTCGACTCGACCCGGTTCCCGGGCCGGCCGGAAAGCTGGTTGTGGATTGTCGTTGCACTGGCGTTGGTGGCGCTAATGGGGCTCATGGTGGCCTGGATCGCCCAGCAGGGGAAGGGCCGGTCAAACCTCCTCGCGGCCGAATACGATCCCGGCGACACCCCCGGCGACGTCCGTATCGGCGCCGGGGTAGCGGAACAGGCCCTGAAGCAGGCCTTGGAGGGAAGGCCGGACTTGGCTGGGGCCACCGTCACTACCTATGACGTAAAAGGTTCGCCCGCGTTGAAGGTCCGTCTCCTGCCGCGCCAGGGTGTGGCCCCGCATCTGCTCGCAGCCGAGGTGTCAGGACTCCTGCACGCACTGGAGTCCGCTGTGGGCAAGGAGGTGCCGGTCCTCATCCACATAGGGGCCGGGGCACGGACCCGCTTCAGCCGGGCTGAACGCGTCCGCTAGCGTACCGCTGGTTCCGCCGGCGCTGCGGCCGGTACTGTCCGCCTTTCCCGGCTACCGCCCGCGTTGAGCGTTCCGTGGGCTTTAGGGATGCCGTGGGCTTTAGGAATGCCGGACGCTTTGGAGATAAACAGTGCAGTCCACCGGGACCTCCTGCATGCTGGCCCATTCTTCGGCGGGTTCGGGACCGCTGGACAGGACCACGGCATAACCTTCGGGCACGGGGGCCGAGGAGAAGCCCATGTTGGACAGGACCACTGTTTCCCCATTGCGGAACGCCAGCAGACCGCTGTCCGGCGCGTGTTCGTCAGTCCACTCCACGGTGCCGCTGCCCAGGCGCTGGGCCGCCCTGAACGCCAATGCGGCGCGGTAGAGTTCCAGCGTCGAGCCTTCCTCGCCGTCCTGCTGGTCGACGGCCAGGGGGCCGAAGCTTTTCGGCTGCGGGAGCCACGGCCCGGGTGCTCCTGTGGATACCCCTCCAGAAAAACCAAAGCCAGGTTCTTCTCCTGCCCACGGCAGTGGGACCCGGCATCCGTCCCGCCCGATCTCGGCACCGTGGGTCCGGAAAAATGTCGGGTCCTGTCTGGCCTCCGCAGGGAGGGTTGTGTGCTCCGGAAGTCCCAATTCCTCACCTTGGTAAAGGTAGGCCGAACCCGGCAACGCCAGTGCAACCAGCGTGGCAGCGCGGGCGCGGGCCAGGCCCAGGGCTGCGTCCGGCTGTTCGTCATCAGGGCCAATGCCCTTCGGGAAAGTGGTGGGGTCTGTCAGCCCGAACCGGGTGGCGTGACGCACGGTGTCGTGGTTGCTGAGTACCCACGTACAGGGAGCACCAACTAATGCTGCCGCTGCCAGCGACGCGTCGATGGCGTCGGCCATGCGTTCGGCATCCCAGCCGGCCAGCAGGAAATCGAAGTTGAAGGCCTGCTGCATCTCATCGGGCCGGACGTAGCGTGCAAGGCGCTCAGCCGGTTCCACCCAGGCCTCGGCAACCATCATCCGGTCTCCGCCGTATTCGGCCAGGACCTGGTTCCAGTCGCGGTAGATTGCGTGTACCCCGTCCTGGTCAAAGAACGGCGACGGCGGATACATCGGGGAGACTGCCCTGTGTGGTTCCTCGGCGTCGGTGTGGGCGTGGGGTGCATCCCCGGGCAGATGGCTCTCGATGCGGGGACCTGATGTTCCCTCAACCATGGCAGCCACGCCGTCCCAGTCTGGCAGCCCAGCCTCCTTCACCAGGCCGTGCGCAACGTCCACCCGGAAGCCGTCCGCCCCGCGGTCCAGCCAGAACCGCAGCACCGAGCGCATCTCCTCCTGAACTTCCGGGTTCTCCCAGTTCAGGTCCGGCTGCTTGGTGTCGAAGAGGTGGAGATACCACTGGCCGGGCGATCCGTCCGCGTCGGTTACCCGGCTCCAGGCCGGACCGCCGAACACGGACTTCCAGTTGTTCGGTGCAAGCCTGCCGTCCCCGGAGCCGGGTACTTCGTCCTTGCCGTCACGGAAGATGTACCGGTCCCGTTGCGGGCTTCCAGGAGCCGCGGCCAGCGCCTCCCGGAACCATGCGTGTTCGTCCGAGGTGTGGTTGGGAACCAGGTCCACGATGACTTTGAATCCGCGGCGGTGAGCTTCCTGCAACATCGCGTCGAAGTCCGCCAGGGAGCCGAAGAGCGGGTCCACCTGGCGGTAGTCCGCCACGTCGTAGCCGCCGTCGGCCTGTGGCGACCTGTAGAAGGGGGACAGCCAGATGGCATCCACTCCCAACCGTTCAAGGTAGGGCAGGCGGTCCAGCACACCGCGCAGATCCCCCATGCCGTCGCCGTTGCCATCTGCGAAGGAGCGGGGGTAGATCTGGTACACGACGGCGTCGGCCCACCAGGCAGAGGGGGCCGGTCCGGATGCGGGAACGGATGGGTCTGGCATTAGGTTCCCCTCCTGATAACTTTTTGATGTAAACGCTTGCATTACTGACATGTACCTTACTAGTGTGACAGTCACCACATCAACCTCACCTAGCAAGCGCACTGTCGACTTACTTGTCACTCAGCGAGGAGCTTCAAGCTAATGAAAACCCCGAGATTCCTGCTTCCGGCTGCCACGGCCGGCATCCTGGCCCTTACGTTGTCCGCCTGCGGCGGCGGAGGTGGAGGAGGCTCTACAGGCGGCGGCGGTGGCGGCAGTGACGCTAGCGCCAACCTCGACGGCCGCGGCCCCATCACCTATGTGCAGGGCAAGGACAACAGCAATGTGGTCCGCCCCCTGGTCGACAAGTGGAATGCCGCCCACCCGAATGAGAAGGTCACCTTCAAGGAACAGACGGACCAGGCCGACCAGCAGCACGATGACCTCGTGCAGCATTTCCAGGCCAAGCAGTCCGACTACGACGTTGTGGATGTGGACGTCGTCTGGACCGCTGAGTTCGCTGCCAAGGGCTGGCTGCAGCCCTTGAAGGACAAGATGGCGATCGACACCAGCGCCATGCTCAAGCCGACAGTGGACAGCGCAACCTACAAGGGCACCCTGTACGCAGCCCCGCAAACCTCCGATGGCGGCATCCTGTACTACCGGAAGGACCTGGTCCCCACCCCGCCCAAGACCTGGGACGAGATGATGAGCATGTGCTCCATCGCGAAGCAGAACAACATCGGGTGCTACGCGGGCCAGTTCAGCAAGTATGAGGGCCTCACGGTGAATGCCTCCGAGGCCATCAACTCGGCCGGCGGCTCGGTCCTCAACAAGGACGGCAAGCCGGACCTGAACACCCCCGAGGCCAAGGCCGGCCTGGGGAACCTCGCAAAGGCCTACGCGGATGGCAACATCCCCAAGGAAGCCATCACCTACAAGGAAGAGGACAGCCGCCAGGCATTCCAGAGCGGCAAGCTTCTGTTCCTGCGCAACTGGCCCTACGCCTTCAACCTGATCACCACTGAAGGCTCCTCTGCAGTGAAGGACAAGACGGGGCTGGCTGCACTCCCCGGCAAGGATGGACCCGGCGCTTCCTCACTGGGTGGCCACAACCTGGCTACCAGCGTGTACTCCAAGAACAAGGCCACTGCGCTGGACTTCATGAAGTTCATGACCTCGGCGGAAACCGAGAAATTCTACGCCACGCAGGGCTCGTTGGCTCCGGTTCTCGGATCGCTGTATGACGACCAGGAACTCGTTGCCAAGCTGCCCTACCTGCCGGTACTGAAGACGTCCATCGAGAACGCCGTTCCGCGTCCTGTGACGCCTTTCTACCCGGCTGTCACCAAGGCAATTCAAGACAATGCCTACTCCGCTATCAAGGGAGAAAAGACAGTGGATAACGCACTTTCCGACATGCAGAAGTCCATCGAATCCGCCGGTGCGGGATCGTAGTTCTGCCATGGCAACCGAACTAGGCCCGACGCCGGTCAAGTCACCGGCGTCGGGCGGTACCCCCGTCCGTCATGCGCCCAAGGGCGTGGGGGAGGACAACAGGATTGCAAGCCAGGGGCGCTGGGCGTCCTGGCTGCTTGCCCCCACCATCGTCGCCCTGGGCATCGTGATCGTTTACCCGATCATCAGTGCCATCGTCATGTCCTTCCAGAAGGACGCCGGCCTGGATCCAGCCACCGGACTCTTCACTGCAGGCGGCCCGGCAGGCATCCAAAACTACGTCAACTGGCTTGCGCAGCAGTGTTCGTCACCGGACGGCGGAACGGTCGCTTGCCCGCCCGGCACGCTGGGCGGCCAGTTCTGGTCCGCCACGGCCACCACGTTCTTCTTCACAGTGGTGACGGTGGCATTCGAAACTGTCCTGGGTTTCTGGATGGCCATGATCATGGCCCGCGAGTTCCGTGGCCGCAGCCTGGTCCGCGCAGCTGTCCTGGTGCCGTGGGCCATCCCCACTGCCGTAACGGCCAAGCTCTGGTTCTTCATCTTCGCCTTCGAGGGCATTGCCAACAAGCTGTTCAACACCACCATCCTGTGGACGGGCAGCGAGTGGCCGGCCAAGTGGGCCGTGGTCATCGCGGACGTCTGGAAGACCACACCTTTCATGGCCTTGCTGATCCTTGCAGGCCTGCAGATGATTCCGGCGGACGTCTACGAAGCAGCAAAGGTGGACGGAGCCACTGCCTGGCAGCGATTCCGCCTGATCACCCTGCCGCTGGTAAAACCGGCACTTATGGTGGCAATCCTCTTCAGGACACTGGACGCGCTGCGTATGTTCGACCTGCCCTACATCCTGACCGGCGGCGCGAACAACACCACCACCCTGTCCATCCTGGTGATCAACCAAATCAGGCAGGGCTTCAACTCGGCAGCCGCGCTGTCCACCATCACCTTCATCATCATCTTCCTCGTCGCCTTCATATTCGTGCGCTTCCTTGGGGCGAACGTCGTTGAGCAGAGCGGCGCCACCGGAAAGGGGAAGAAATGACCACGGCAACAGCAGATGCCTCGGCGCTGCGGGCCCAACAGGACAAAGGCCGCAAGGCCGCCCAGAACAGGGAGAAGTGGGCACAGGGGCGCACGTACCTCAGCGCCGCCATCATCCTGCTCTGGTGCCTGGCACCGGCGTACTGGATGGTGGTCACTGCCTTCCGCGAGGTGGGCTTCACCTACGACACGTCGATCCTGCCCACCCATGTGACGCTGGACAACTTCAAGACGGCCTTCGACACGTCCTTCGGGAACAGGTTCGGCCAGGCGCTGCTGAACAGTGTGTTCATCGGCGGCGTAGTGACGCTGGTATCCCTGCTCATTGGCGTGTTCGCGGCCTACGCACTGGCCCGGCTGAACTTCAAGGGCAAGTTCCTGGTGCTTGGCTTCATCCTGGGTGCTTCGATGTTCCCCGGCGTTGCCCTGATCACCCCACTGTTCCAGCTGTTCACCAATATCGGCTGGATGGGCACCTACCAGGCGCTGATTATCCCGAACATCTCCTTCGTGCTCCCGCTGACGGTCTACACCATGACGTCGTTCTTCCGCGAGATGCCGTGGGAACTGGAGGAATCCGCCCGTGTGGACGGTTGCACCCAGGGACAGGCCTTCCGAAAGGTCATCATGCCCCTGGCCGCGCCGGCAATCTTCACCACGGCAATCCTGGCGTTCATTTCATCGTGGAATGAGTTCCTGATTGCCAGCCAGCTGTCCAGCGACGCAACCCAGCCGGTGACGGTGGCCATCGCCAACTTCGCCGGGGCACAGCCCAACCAGATCCCATACACGGCCATCATGGCCGCGGGCACCATCGTCACCATCCCGCTGGTGATCCTGGTGCTGGTCTTCCAGCGCAAAATTGTCGCCGGCCTCACGGCAGGTGCAGTCAAGTGACGGACAACGGTTCCCGTCCCCGCACCGCGGGGGCGGGAAGCCGCAGCCGACTGGTCCGCTCCGGTGAGGACTTCGATATCATCATCGGCTTCCTCGGATTCTGGGCACTGGTCCTGCTGGTGGTCACCGTGTGGATGGAAGTTACTGCCCAGCCGGCCCTTGGGTGGGCGCTGGGCCTGCTGGCAACACTGCTGGCGCTGTACGGTATGGTGCGGCTGCGCAGGAAACTGCCGGCCCGCAGGTAGGCGCTGATACGCACGCCCGCCGCCTTGGCGGCAACTGTGTGGATTCGCGCTGTCTAAGTTTTCACTGCCCGGCCCCTGAATGGAAAAATACAGGGCCGGGGGTAAACGCGGGGCCGGGCGGCCCCACGCCGCAAAGGAGTCAAAGAGGGGACACGGTGGCACGGACAACGGAAAGGTCCCAGCGGGGCGGCCATAACGGCGTCAGCATCGAGGACGTGGCGGCGGCCGCCGGAGTCTCCACAGCCACGGTGTCCCGCGCAGTCCGCGGGTTGCCCAGGGTTTCGCCGGCCACCCGCGAGAAGATTCTTGAGGTGGCCGGGAACCTGGGCTACGTTGCATCCTCATCGGCTTCCGGCCTGGCGACCGGGCGGACCAGGACCATCGGAGTGTTGGCCCCGTTCGTGAGCCGTTGGTTCTTCTCGAAAGCCATTGAGGGTGCAGACCGCGAACTGCATGCCCGCAATTACAACCTGTCCCTTTTCAACCTCGGCGGCCACGGCAGCAACCGGGAGCGGCTTTTCAGCAAGACCATGGTCTACAAGCAGATCGACGCTCTCCTGGTCCTGTGTATGGCGCTCAGCCATGACGAACTGGACCATCTCCAGAAAATCGACATCCCCCTCATCGTCGTCGGCGGCCACGTCGAGGAGTGCTCGTACATCGGCATCGACGACTACGCAGCCGCGTCAACGGCGGTGCGGCACCTGATCGACCTCGGCCACAAGAAGATCGCCCTGCTTCACGGCGACGACGAGACCGACCTTAACTTCGACGTTCCCCGGGTTCGCATCCTGGCGTTCAAGGACGTCATGGCGGCAGCCGGTCTGCCCACCCGCCCGGAATGGGACGAATGGGGCGACTTCACCGTACGCAGCGGCCAGGAAGCCCTGCGCCGGCTCTGGTCGCGGGAGGGGGAGAAGCCGACCGCCATTTTTTGCGCTTCTGACGAGATGGCCATGGGCGTAATCTTCGAAGCCAACCACCTTGGCATCAGGGTTCCGGAGGACCTCTCCGTGGTGGGCATCGATAACCACGACTTTGCTGAACCCATGGGCCTCACCACGGTGGGGCAGCGGCCGGACGAGCAGGCCGAACTGGCCACCAAGATGCTTCTTGACGAACTTGATGGGCAGGCAGGAGCTGTGCGCTCCGCCGTCGCGACGCATGAACTGATTGTCCGGCGCACCACGGCGCCGCCGCAGAACCCCTAGAAGCCCAGAACTTCTAAAAGCCCCAAAACCTCTAAAAGCCAGGGAACGGTTACGAGGCGCGGGCCAGCTGCCGGATGGGGATCCAGCGCGAGGCGAGCCGCCGGTAGGCCGCTGCAGCACCGGTCATGTCACCCTCCGCCAGGCACTCGATGCCCAGCCTGATATCCATGGGGGACTCGTCCGGGTAGACCTTGTCCGCCACGGCGCCGTAGTCCAGCTCCACCATGGAGTCCACGTGGAACAGCTCCAGCCATTCCGTCAGCTGCGCCAGGTCATCAAGCATGTCCAGGTCGGGAGCGGCGAGGGCCAGGTTGGCCACGGCATAGCGGGCCCGCTCCAGGGCATCGGTAATGGACGCCCAGACGCGCACGGTGAGAATCCGGCCGCCGGCTTCCACCACGTCCTTGCGGTCGGATTCGGCGAACAGCGAGAACCAGCTGAACGGGATGCCCCACGTGGAAGCCCGCGTGTGCACCCGGACGGAACCGTCCCTGGCCTTCACCAGGTCGATCCTCTCCTGGTGCCGGTCCCGCTGCTCCTCCGGGATCAGCAGCTCGGCCAGCGGGCCATGGATGCCTTCCATCAAGGCGTTGGCTGCCAGTCCGGCGCGCAGGACCAGCTGGCTGGGGCAATACAGCAGGACGGGCTCCGGGGCCGCGTCAGCACCGTCGTCGGCCGTTCCGCCGTCCGTTGCCGGCGCTGTGGTGACGCGTACAAGGTCGGTGCGTCCGGTGGGGAAGGGATCGCCGCCGGAGCGGGTGATGCGTCCCAGCGAGGCCAGCAGTTCAGCGTTTTCGACGGCGGCACGGGAGACTGCCTGCGCTCCGGCTGCCTGGATGGCCGGGCGTTGTTCCTCCGGAAAGGCTTCCAGGGGTTCGTAGACGCGCAGGGTGGAGGAGAAAGGCAGGCCTGCCTGGCCCCGGTAGAGGTTTCCCGTCATTGCGGTCTCCTTGCGTGGGTCCAGGCCACAGTCATCAGTCCGCCAGTTCCACCAGCACGGGCGCGTGGTCGGAAGCGCCCTTGCCCTTGCGTTCCTCGCGGTCAATGGAGGCGCCGGTGACGCGCGCGGCCAGGGCGGGGGAGGCCAGGACGAAGTCGATCCGCATGCCTTCCTTCTTCGGGAACCGCAGCTGGGTGTAGTCCCAGTAGGTGTAGACGCCGGGGCCGGGGGTGTACGGGCGTACTACGTCCGTGTAGCCGGCGGTTTCGAACGCGTGGAATGCCTCCCGCTCCGGCGGGCTGACGTGCGTGGACCGGTTGTTGATGAACAGGTCAATGTCCCAGACGTCCTCGTCGAAGGGGGCGATGTTCCAGTCGCCCATCAGTGCCACCTGCGCCTGGGGGTTGTCCGTGACCAGGGCCTGGGCGTGCGTCTTGAGGCTTTCCAGCCATTTCAGCTTGTACGGCATGTGCTCATCGTCGAGGGAGCGGCCGTTGGGGACGTACAGGCTCCAGATCCGGACGCCTGCGCAGGTGGCAGCCATGGCGCGCGCCTCCTGGACGGGGTCCTTCCCGGCCTTGCCGAACGAGGGCTGGTCCAGGAACGTCCGCTCGACGTCCTCCAGCCCCACCCGGGAGGCGATGGCCACGCCGTTCCATTGGTTCACCCCGAAGTGGGCCACCTCGTAACCCATCCGCTCAAAGAGTTCCCAGGGGAAGTTGTCGTCCTTGCACTTGGTCTCCTGGATGGCCAGGACATCGCAGTCGCTGCGCTGCAGCCACGCTTCCACGCGGTCGGCGCGGGCACGGAGCGAGTTCACATTCCAGGTAGCTATCTTCACGGTTCCTAACTTACCTTGGCAGCCGCACGCCGGGTAAAGCCCTGGGCGGCCCCGCCTCCAGGTGCCCCTGCGGTTGGTTAGGGACCGGAAGGGGCGGGTATATTCGCAAGCAGAATGACCTGGATCACTCATCCGGCCACCATGCGAAGGAGCACCCAGCCGATGACCGCAGCCAAGGGGAACATGACGGACAGCACGACAGGCGGCGGAGGTGCGGATGTACTATTTGAGCGCCGCGGCAGGCTGGGGGTGGCCACCCTCAACCGCCCCCGCGCGGTCAACGCGCTCACGGCGGGCATGGTGGACCTGCTGTTGAGCCAGCTCACCACCTGGTCAGGGGACGACGGCGTGGCCGCCGTCCTGGTGCAGGGCGCCGGGGAACGGGGACTGTGCGCGGGCGGAGACATCGTGGCCATTTACCAGGACATGCTGCACGGCGGAAGTGCGACGGCGGGTTTTTGGCAAACCGAGTACCGCCTGAATTCCCTGATTTCCCGGTACCCCAAGCCGTACGTTGCGCTGATGGACGGACTGGTCCTTGGCGGCGGGGTTGGCGTTTCGGCGCACGGGAACGTCCGCGTGGTCACCGAGCGGACCAGGATGGGGATGCCGGAAACCACCATCGGGTTTGCGCCCGACGTCGGCGGGACCTTCCTGCTCTCGCACGCGCCGGGCGAAACGGGAACCCACGCCGCCCTTACGGGCGCACACCTGGGCGCCGGGGATGCCTTGTTCCTGGGCCTTGCAGACCACTATGTTCCGTCATCCGAGCTGCCCCGCCTGGCGGCGGCGCTGGAAACCGAAAGCCC
This sequence comes from Pseudarthrobacter defluvii, assembly GCF_030323865.1. Taxonomy (NCBI): domain Bacteria; kingdom Bacillati; phylum Actinomycetota; class Actinomycetes; order Micrococcales; family Micrococcaceae; genus Pseudarthrobacter; species Pseudarthrobacter defluvii. The sequence goes on from NZ_CP066362.1 coordinate 483,204, forward strand.
GGAAGACGCCGTCGCCCGTTACGCTGAGCAGGCCCCCGCCTCGGTGCTGGCAGGGCAGCGGGAGTGGATTGATGCCTGCTATGACTCCGACGACGCGGGGGAAATTGTCGCCCGCCTCCGCTCCTGGACCGGGCCAGGCCAGGACGATGCGTCGGCGGCTGCAGACACCATCGAAGCCAAATCGCCGACGTCCGTGAAAGTTACCCTGGCGTCCCTGCGCCGCGCTTCAAACCTGACCTTGGATGAAGCGCTGGCCCAGGAGTACCGGGCAGGACTGCGATTCCTGCAGGGGCCGGATTTCCGCGAGGGAATCCGCGCGCAGGTGGTGGACAAGGACAGGAACCCGCAGTGGAAGCCGGCAACCCTTGCCGAGGTGCTTCCCCAGGATGTGGACCGGTTTTTCCAGCCGCTGGATAGCGGGGAACTGGACCTGCAGGTGAAGGAGGGCGACCGTGCCTGGCACATTTAGTGTTGCCCTCCTGGGACTGGGGCACATGGGCGGCCCCATGGCCGTCAACCTGGTCCGCGCAGGCTATCGGGTGACGGGTTTCGACGTCGTTCCGGCAGCACGTGAAGCGGCAAAGGCGCACGGCATTCCCGTGGCGGGTTCTGCCATTGACGCCCTGGCCGGCGCGGACCTGGTGCTGACCATGTTCCCCAGCGGCCGCCACGTCCTGGACGCCTACCAGGGCTCCGATGGTGATCCCGGCCTGCTGGCAACAGCCCGTCCGGGAACCATGTTCCTGGACTGCTCCACGATCAACGTCGAAGAGGCCCGCGCAGCTGCCCGCCTAACCATCGAGGCAGGCCACCGGTCCGTTGACGCCCCCGTTTCCGGCGGCGTGGTGGGTGCCGAAGCCGGCACCCTGACCTTCATGGCCGGCGGAGACGACGCGGACTTTGAGGCCGTGCGGCCGCTCCTGGAGGTCATGGGCAAGCGGGTGGTGCACTGCGGCAGCCACGGCGCCGGCCAGGCTGCCAAGATCTGCAACAACCTGATCCTGGGCGTTTCCATGATTGCGGTGAGCGAGGCCTTCGTCCTGGGCGAAAAGCTGGGCCTGACCCATCAGGCGCTGTTCGACGTCGCCTCCGCCGCGTCCGGCCAGTGCTGGGCGCTGACCACCAACTGCCCGGTGCCGGGGCCGGTTCCCACCAGCCCTGCCAACCGGGACTACCAGCCGGGCTTTGCCTCAGCGCTGATGGCAAAGGACCTGAACCTCGCGGTCAACGCCCTCAACGGCACGGGGGTGGCGGGGGAGATGGGAGCGCTCGCCGCCCATATCTACGATAGGTTTGCCGCGGAGGGCGGCGCGGGCCGTGACTTCTCCGCCATCATCACGGAGATCCGCCGGGCATCCGGCAAGCCTGCCCGGGACGAGGCAGCCGGGGAGCTTGCCCCCGGGGAGGCACCACGCAGGCACAGTACAAGAGCACACGACGACGGGAGCCCCGAATGACGGAGTACGCCAACATCCTGGTGGAACAGCAGGGCAGGGTGGGGCTGGTGACGCTCAACAGGCCCTCCGCGTTGAACGCCCTGAACAAGGCCACCATGGAAGAGCTGGTGGCAGCCGTCACCGCCATGGATTCCGATCCCGGCGTGGGGGCGGTGGTGATCACGGGCTCGGGCAAGGCGTTCGCGGCAGGAGCCGACATCAAGGAGATGGCGGACCAGGGCTATATGGACATGTACCTGGCGGACTGGTTCCGGGGCTGGGAGGACTTCGCCCGGCTGCGGATCCCCACAATCGCTGCTGTGTCCGGCTTTGCCTTGGGCGGCGGCTGCGAACTGGCCATGATGTGCCACCTCATCATTGCCGGCGACAACGCGAAATTCGGCCAGCCGGAAATCAACCTCGGCGTCCTCCCCGGCATGGGCGGGTCCCAGCGCCTCACCCGGGCCGTGGGCAAGGCGAAGGCGATGGACATGATCCTCACCGGCAGGTTCATCGATGCGGACGAAGCGGAGCGGTGCGGTCTGGTGTCGAGGGTGGTTCCGGCAGCGGACGTGGTGTCCGAGGCGCTCGCGGCGGCCGGGGTGATAGCCGGCAAATCCAAGCCTGCGGCGATGGCCGCGGTGGAAGCGGTCAACGCGGCCTTCGAAACCGGCCTGGCCCACGGGGTCCAGTTCGAACGGCGGCTCTTCCATTCCCTGTTCGCCACCGAGGACCAAAAGGAAGGCATGGCAGCCTTCACTGAGAAGCGCCAGCCGGAGTTCAAGCACCGGTGATGCGGATGTCCCGCCTGCCTGGATAAAGCGTGCGACGACGGGAAGCCCCGTAAGGTAGGCATGACGGGGCTAGCACGCGGCCATGGCATGCAGCGGAACGGGACAGGCGTATGTGGACAATCATGACCGGTGCAGCCAGCCCCACCGAGGGGCTCACCGGAATCGTGGGCTTTGCGGCGAGGGCTATTGATGCCCTGGGGGAGTGGGGCGTTGGCGCCTTCACGCTCGCCGAAACGGTGCTGCCTCCCATTCCCAGCGAGGTGATACTCCCGCTGGCGGGCTACCTCGCCAAACAGGGCTCCCTGAACCTCCTCCTCGTCTTTGGCACCAGCACCCTTGGCGCGTACCTCGGGGCATTGTTGCTCTACTGGCTGGGGGCCAAACTGGGCCTTGACCGGTCCATCCAGTGGTTGTCCAAGCTGCCGCTGGTGGACCGGGAAGACTTTGAGCACGCGGCAGGCTGGTTCCGGCGCCACGGCAGGTCCTCCATATTCTTTGGCCGTCTGCTGCCCGGGGTGCGCAGCCTGATTTCCCTGCCGGCCGGAGCGGCTGCCATGCCCGTGGGAACCTTCAGCCTCTTCACCCTCGCCGGCAGCGGCCTCTGGAACGGCGCCCTCATTGGCCTGGGCTACCTGTTGGGCACTCAGTACCGGCTCATTGAGGAGTACTCGCACTACCTGAACTACGCGGTCTACGCCGCGCTGGCTGTTGCTGTGGTCCTGCTCATCGTCCGGCGGACCAAACGCGCCAAGACCAGGCGCTGACAACCGGCAGCAGGCGAACCCCACCTCCTGAACGCTACAGGGACTCGTCGGCGAAGCTGCGCAGTGCTTCCCGGACGAAACCCGCGCCCTCCATCCCGCCGTAATTCACAGCGAACCGGGGGTCCATGACGTACATGTGCGCCAGGCCGAGGACGTATCCGCGAAGGTCTTTATCGCCGGCGGCGGGGGTTCCGGGAATGGACTGCAGCCAGGCCACGTGCCGCCGTGCCAGGTCCTGGGCCTCCTGCCCGTCCGGCGCGGCTCCGGCGGCCGCTGCCGTGCTCCAGTCCCTGCTGAGCTTTTCCGCCTTCGACTTCCACTCCTGCTTCTCCGCCGCAGCCATGCCGCGCCACCAGGCATCGGATGTGGCATAAGCGTCCTTGCCCCAACGCTCCTCGACCTCATCCTTGTACTGCGTGTGGTCGAAGCCTTCAAACATGTCCTCTGCCATCAGTTGGCCTCCTGCCTTCACTGTTTCGATGGTTTGCCGCACGGACTCCGCCTGCCGGGCCAGCCGCTGCTGCTCCTGGTCCAGCCACTTGAGATGCCGGGTGAGCGCCGCAACGGGACCGGCCTGCCGGTGGAAGACCTCCGCAATGGCCGGCAGCCCCAGGCCCAGCTCCCGCAGCAAAAGGATGCGCTGCAGCTGGAGGAGGGCGGCGCCGTCGTAATAGCGGTAACCGTTGCTGCCCACCCGGCTGGGCTTCAGCAGGCCGATGTCGTCGTAGTGCCTCAGGGTGCGGCTGGTGGTGCCTGCGATCCTGGCCACCTCCTGGATGGACCAATCCCGTCCCCCGCGAGCCGCCGTTTCTTCCATGGTTTGAGCCTAAGGTTTGACGCTGCGTCAAGGTCAACGCCGGATGGCCGGCAGGCGTTCCGCCGGGTTATTTGGCGTGGCGGTCACGGGGCGTGCGGTGCCTGGCCTGGGCGACCAGCCTGGTGAACGCGAAAACAAAGATCGCCTCGAACAGCAGCATGAGGCCCATCAACAGCCATTGCTGCCGGGTGATAAAGACGATGCATCCGGTCAAGGCCAGAATGGTTCCCAGGGCGAGCGCGTAAACGGCGAAGCCGACGGCCACCCGGGCGCTGCGGACGCCGGTCCGGAACCCAAACCCGTGCGGCTCCCCGCCGGGCTGGCCGGGGACGCGGTCCGGTGCGGCAGGTCCAAGGGAGTCGAACTCCTCCCACGGATCCCTGTCCTGGTCCTGTGCGCTCATGCCTTAATTATCCCAAACTCTGGAAACGAAGGGTGCGGACACCCAACAGCCTTGGCATTAAAATAGCGGCCCCTCCACCATGGGGTGGAGGGGCCGCTGAATGGGGTCCCGGCAGTTGCCGGAGGCCGCCGAAGACTTAGAGCGGGCGAATGTTCTCAGCCTGCGGACCCTTGGGGCCCTGGGTCACATCGAATTCGACCTTCTGGTTCTCGTCCAGGGAGCGGTAACCGCTGGTGGCGATTGCCGAGTAGTGGGCGAAAACGTCAGCGGACCCGTCATCGGGGGCAATGAAGCCAAAACCCTTTTCGGCGTTGAACCATTTAACTGTGCCTGTTGCCATGGCTGCATTCCTTCATGTGACTCTGATTCTCTCCCCGGGGATCGTCCCGGAGTGCGCGGGAGGTAATCCCCCACTGTCCCCAAACGTACGGGGCGCAGGGCCGTGGTGCAAGGGTATACGCCATAAAGCGTTGTCCGATGTGGTCGCAACCGGGCCATTGGCCGGGCTCTATGGCTGCGCGGGGTGTTCCGGTCCATCGCCCAGCAGCCGGCTAATCCGGTCCTGGACCATCAGATCCGCCGCAGATTCATGGTTGAAGAGGATGCGGTAGATCACGGGAGCAACCACGGTATCCACAATTTGCGACGTCTCCGGCGCACTCTCGCCGCGAAGTCCGGCAAGTCTTCGGATTTCGTCGACATGGCCCTGCATCGATTGGAAGTACTCCCGCGTTACTGCCCCGTCCGCGAGCATGTCCCTCAGCACCTGGCGCCCCAGCGGCGAGGAGAACTCTTCTACGTAGGGGATGAACCAGGCTTCCATGTCGCCCCTGAGTGAGCCGGTATCCTCCACCTGCTCGGGCAGCATCCGGTTGGAGGCGACGGCGGCGAGGAGCCGCGAAAGGTCACCCCACCTTCGGTAGATGGTGGAGGAGTTGACGCCGGCACGCTCTGCAACCTGCGGGACCGACAAAGCCGAGCGGTCGCCGTCGTTCTCGTCGAGTAGAGAGCGCACAGCCTGGTGAACGGCCTGTTGAACCCGGGCACTGCGGCCGCCTGGCCGGGGAGTCGCTGTCACCATCATCACACCATCTTAATGCAAAAACTACGCTTTAGTGACGGCACTCAGGAGTAGTCTCTTAATGCAGAGTTTGTGCTTTAGAGAGGTTTTGCGCGTGGATCGGGCAGGGAGAGCAGTGAAAAACAATGGGGCAGCGTTCTGGCTGCACGCGGCGCTTTTGACAGTCTTTATTGGCGCCTCGTCGGCGCCGTCTCCGCTGTATGAGTTCTACGCCAGGCAATGGGGTCTCGGATCCGCGGCCGTCACGGTCGTCTTCGCCGTGTATGCGGTGGCAGTGCTGCTGACCCTGCTGGTGGTGGGATCGCTGGCAAACCATCTGGGAACCAGGCCGGTGCTGCTGGGCGCCGTGGTGCTCCAGGTCGGAGCCATGATGACTTTTGCATTCGCGCCGGGCCCGGAAATGCTCCTCGCTGCGCGGGCCCTGCAGGGAGTTGCCACCGGAGGGGCCATGGCGGCCGCCGGAGCTGCGCTGCTGGCCTTCGAAGGCACCGTGCGGCGCGGCCGCGGCTCCCTGGTCAACAGCGCCGCTTCCCCCGTCGGGCTCTCCATTGGTGCCTTGGGCTCGGCCTCGCTGGTGCGCTTCCTGCCCGAACCGACCAAAACGGTGTACTTCTTCCTCGCGGCCCTCCTCCTTGTCCTCGGAGCTGCGCTGCTGTGGCTGCCCAGCGCCGGGCAGAAGACGCCCGGCTGGTTCCGCTCCCTGGTCCCCGAGGCGAGGATCCCCAGTTCTGCCCGTAAGACGATGGCCGCAACCATGCCGGTGGCAGCCGCAACCTGGGCGCTTGCCGGCTTCTATCTCTCGCTCGGACCGTCGCTCGCGCACTCGATTACGAAAGACAACTCGGTGCTGGTGGGAGGGTTGGCCCTGTTTGCCCTCTTCGTTCCGGGGGCGCTGGCAATCCTTGTCGTCCGCCGCTGGTCCGACCGCAACACGCTCCTGACCGGTGTAGTCTCCCTGATCGCCGGGATCTCCCTGACGGTCCTTGCCGTCCAGGTGGGCTCGGCGCCGCTGTACTTCGCCGGCACGATGGTGGCCGGAGTCGGTTTTGGCAGCGGCTACTTCGGCGCGATGCGGATGACGCTGCCGCTGTGCAGCCCGCATGAGCGCGTGGGGATGCTCTCCAGCATCTACCTGATCTGCTACCTCGGCTTCAGTGTGCCCGCCGTGGCGGCAGGGCTGCTGGTGGCCGTTGCCGGGATGAAGAGCACGACGTTGCTCTACGGCGCCGCCCTGGTGCTGGCGGCCATTCCTGCCCTGCTGGTCACCGCCAGGGGCACACGCACCAACCGCATCACCCCGCCTGTTGAACCAACAGCGGCATCCTGAAAGGAAATGACATGACCTTCACCCTTCCTGCCAACATCGCGGGCCGGCCCATCACCGTACTCGGTGGCGGCACCCTGGGCCGGCGCATCGCCCTCATGCTCTCGCTCCAGGGCGCCGAGGTGCGCATCTTCGACACCAACGTTGCGGTGGCCCAGGCCGCCGTCAACTACATCGCAGCGGAGCGCCCTGCAGCCGTGGAGGAATTCGGTGGTGTTCCCGCAGGGCGGATTACCGCGGGTGACAACCTCCCGTCAGCCCTCAGTGACGCCTGGCTCGTAATTGAGGCGGTGCCGGAAAAGCTTGAGCTCAAGCAGAAGATCTTCGCCGACCTCGACCGCCTGGCCGCCCCCGACACTGTCCTGGCCAGCAACTCCTCGTCCTTCGCCTCGTCCGAATTCATCGGTGGGGTAGGCACGCCGGAACGGGTGCTGAACATGCACTTCTACATGCCGCCGGCCGTGCGCTCGGTGGAACTGATGTCCAGCGGCCGCACCGAGCCGGCGATCCTGGACCTGCTGATGGGGGAGCTGCCCAAGTACGCACTGGCCCCACACCTGGTGCGCAAGGAAAGCACGGGCTTCATCTTCAACCGGGTCTGGGCCGCGATCAAGCGTGAATCCCTGCTGGTAGTGGCCGAGGGTGTTGCCGATCCCGAAGACGTGGACGCACTGTTCCTTGATGTCTTCAAGTCCAACACCGGGCCGTTCCGCTTCATGGACCAGGTGGGCTTGGACGTGGTCCTCGACATCGAGAACCACTACTGCCAGCTGGCAGGAATGGAGAACAAGTCGGCCCCGCTGCTGCAGGGCTACATCGACAAGGGCTGGCTGGGCGTCAAGAGCGGCCGCGGGTTCTACAGCGACTACGCCTAAATCCGCCGCCCACCTTGGCGATGCCTACGTTGTTGTCGAGGAATCCCGGAACGGCAGACCAGCCGCATGTTCGATGCCGTACTCAGCCCCGGACTGCCGGGCACCAGACCTGTGTGCCGTCGCCCTTGTGCAGCATGACGCGCTCAGCGGAGGCAAGGTACCTGACCCAGAGAACTGTCCCGTCCGGCGTCGCGAGTTCTGCCGTCGCGGCCGCCGGGAAACACCCGGGCCGGCGCACCATCACGGGTGCGCCGGCCGCCAGCCCAAGCCAGTTGGTAACCCGAACCAGCTCTGCGGGCGGGCATTCAGACGGCTTCAAGCACGCTGACATAGTTCGCGATGCCCACGCCGCCCATGTTTTGCACGGCTGCCCGGCGAGGGCTGGCCAACTGCATGTCGCCGGCGGTTCCGGTGAGCTGCATTGCAGTGATGACGTGCTGTGAGACTCCGGTGGCCCCCACCGGGTGGCCCTTTGCTTTGAGGCCGCCCGAGACGTTGATGGGAAGCTTGCCGTCCTTGAAGACCCAACCTTCCTTGACCGCGCGGGCGCCCTGGCCGGGTTCGGTCAGGCCCATGGCCTCGTACATCAGCAGTTCGGCGATCGTAAAGCAGTCGTGCACCTCGGCGAAGTCCAGGTCCTCCAGCCCGATACCGGCCATGCCCAGGGCACGCTGCCAGGACGCGCGGGTCGCGGCGAAGGCCGTGGGGTCCCTGCGGTCGGTGGGGAAGAAATCATTCGCCTGGCCGAAGCCGGCGAGACGTACCGGTGCGGTGGCGCCGCCCGTGGGCGCCACGCTGAGCACCACGGCGGCAGCGCCGTCGGAGACCGGGGAGCAGTCGGTGCGGCGCAGGGGATCTGCCACCATCGGGTTCTTGTCCGAGACGGTCTGGCAGAACTCCTCACCAAGGTCCTTCCGGAGCTGGGCGTAAGGGTTGTCGACGCCGTTGCGGTGGTTCTTCGCCGCGATGGTGCCCAGCACGTCGGACACCGCTCCGTAACGCTTCTCATAGTGCTTGGCCACCTCGGCGAAGAGGCCGGTGAAGCCTGTCGTGGAGGGCTTGCCGGCCATGTCGTAGTCGGCCCCGAGCAGGGCCGCGCCCACAACGTCGGCGCCGGCATGCGTCATCTTCTCGGCACCAATGACCAGGACCGTCCTGGCGGTCCCCGCCAGCAGCGACTTGGTGCCCTGCTGGAATGCGGCCGAACCGGAGGCGCAGGCGTTTTCCACCCGGGTGGAGGGGACGTTGGCGAGGTCCGGCGAGACCTGCAGCGCCAGCGAGGACGGGAAGGCCAGTGGCATCATGCCGGAGTTGAACTGGCCCACGTAGATCTCATCGATCTGGCCGGGCTCGATCCCGGCATTGCCAATGGCCTCGGTAGCCACCTGCACGATCAGGGACTCGAGGGTCTCCTCAGCCAGCTTGCCAAACCGGCTGTGTCCCCAGCCGGTGAGCAGGACGTCCTTGCCAAACTGTTCCTGCAAGCTCATGCCGCCACTTCCTCATTCTCGAGCCGGACCTCAAAGCCGGCCTCGGTCTTCTCCCGGATCTCTTCCACCGTGACCCCCGGGGCCAGCCGGGTGAGCGTGAGCTGCCGCCCGCCGTCGTCCGTCTTGTGCAGGTCGAAGACGGCGAGGTCGCTGATGATCCTGTCCACGCAGCTGAGCCCGGTCAGCGGAAGGCTGCATTCGCGCACGATCTTGGCTGAGCCGTCCTTGGCGTTGTGCTCGGTGAGGACCACCACGCGCGGCGTGCCGGCCACCAGGTCCATGGCCCCACCCATGCCCTTGACCATCTTGCCCGGGATGGTCCAGTTGGCCAGGTCGCCGTTGCCGGAGACCTGCATGGCGCCCAGGATGGCCACCTTGACGTGCCCGCCACGGATCATGCCGAAGGAGGTGGCGGAGTCGAAGATGCTCCCGCCGGGCAGCACCGTGACGGTCTGCTTGCCGGCGTTGATCAGGTCCGCGTCCTCGTCGCCTTCGTACGGGAACGGTCCCATGCCCAGCAGGCCGTTTTCACTCTGCAGGACCACCCGCACGCCCTCGGGCAGGTTGTTGGCCACCAGGGTGGGGATGCCGATCCCCAGGTTCACGTAGTCGCCGTCATTCAGTTCCTCTGCCGCGATGGCGGCCATTTCATCCCTGGTCCATCCCATGGGGTTTCTCCTTTGAAAAGTGGCGGGGGTTTAGACAGCTAACGCTGCAATGTCTGCTCCGGCGCGCTGCCGGACGGTCCGCTGCTCGATGTCCTTGACCCGGTCCGTTGCCTGGACCAGGCGCTGGACAAAGACGCCGGGGGTGACGATGTGGTTGGGGTCCAGCTGGCCATGCTCCACGATGACTTCCGCCTCCGCGACGGTGAGGATCCCTGCCGTGGCCACCACCGGGTTGAAGTTCCTGGCGGTGTAGCGGTAGACCAGGTTGCCGTCCGTGTCCGCGGTGTGGGCGTGGACCAATGCGACGTCGGCCAGTATGGCGCGCTCCTGGACGTACTTTTCGCCGTCGAACACCTCGTGCGGCTTGCCTTCGGCAACCACGGTGCCCACGCCGGTCTTGGTATAGAAGGCCGGGATACCGGCGCCGCCGGCGCGGAGCCGCTCGGCGAGGGTGCCTTGAGGGGTGAATTCCACCTCGAGCTTGCCGGCGAGGTACTGCTCGGCGAACAGCTTGTTTTCACCCACATAGGAGGCGATCACCTTGCGGACCTGGCCCGCCTCGATCAGGAGGCCCAGGCCCTTGCCGTCCACGCCCATGTTGTTGGACACGACGGTAAGGTCCCGGACACCGGAGTCCCGGACGGCTTCGATCAGGTCGGCTGGGATGCCGCTGAGGCCGAACCCGCCGACGGCCAGGGTGATGCCGTCCTGCAGGGCCCCTTCCAGGGCGGCGGCGGCAGAAGCCTGGAGTTTCTTCATGACGTCTCCTCGTTGAGCGCAGTGGCGTCCACTTGGTGGACACCTGGATCTGAGTTTGGAGACTACGGGCGCCTGGCCGGGAGTGTCAAGAATCACTTCTCTAGGCATTACAGTATGGACAGTAGGAACAAAAGCATCCATATTGTGGACACTGGGAGGGTTGATGGCGACGACGCCGGTACAGGGCGCCCAGGTTGTGGCGCGAATCGCCGGGCTGCTGCGCCTGGTGGGCCGGAGCGCCGAAGGCATGCCGCTTGCCGGCCTGGTCCGGGAATCGGGACTCACCCGGCCCACGGTCCACCGGCTCCTGGCATCACTGGCCGCGGAAGGACTCCTGGACCACGACCCCATCACGGGCAACTGGGTTCTGGGCCCGGAAATCCTGCTGATGGGGTCGGTGGCTTCAGCCAGGTTTCCCATGGAGGACATTGCCCGGCCCAGCCTGCGCCGGCTGGCACAGGCAACGGGGGAGAGCGCCTTCTTCTCGATCCGCCGCGGGGCCGAAACGGTATGCCTGCTGCGCGAGGAGGGCAGCTTCCCGGTCCGGTCCTTCGTCCTGCACGAGGGCGTCCGGTTCCCGTTGGGGGTGGCGTCGGCCGGGACCGCCATCCTGGCGTTCCTGCCGAAGAGCGAGCAGGAGGAACTGCTGGGCCACTGGAGCGAACACGCCGGAGCCTTCGCCGCGAACCACACTCCGCAGCTGGTGCGGGAGAACCTGGCCCGCACCCGGCTGGCCGGCTACTCGGTGAACCCCGGGCTGGTCCTGGAGGGAAGCTGGGGGATGGGGGCCGCCGTGTTTGACCGTTCCGGGAAGCCTGCGTGGGCGCTGTCCCTGACCGGCATCGAGCCGCGCTTCAAGCCCGAGCGGCAGGAGGAGCTGGGTGGCCTGCTGATGGCGGAGGCGCACCGGATTACCCAGCAGCTGGGCGGGGGCGGCGACGGCGGCCGGCGCACCCGCTGAGTCTCCCCGGCTTTGGCGTGAAACCACGACGGCGGGCCGCGCTTTTCCGGCGCGGCCCGCCGTCGTACTCCCCAAAGATGGGGAAAAATCAGCAGAAGCGGAGGGCTACAGGCCAGCGCGGGGCTCCTCCGGGCCCTCTTCCTTCCACCAGGTGTCAAAGATGGTCACCGGCACCGTGCGCTTGTGGCGGGTGCGCAGGTACTTCTGCTCGATGGACTCGGCCACGGCGTCCGGCACCTCGCGGCCTTCGAGGTAGTCGTCGATCTGGTCGTAGCTGATGCCCAGTTCATCCTCGTCGGTGCGGCCCGGCCGGTCATCGAGCAGGTCGGCCGTGGGAACTTTCTCCCAGACCCGGGCCGGCGCACCCAGCTCGGCCAGCAGGGCCCTGTTCTGCCGCTTGTTGAGGCCAAACAGGGGCAGGATGTCCGCGCCGCCGTCGCCGTACTTGGTGAAGAACCCCGTGACGGATTCGGCGCCGTGGTCCGTGCCGAGCACCAGGTAGTTGAACTCGCCGGCCAGCGCATACTGGGCGATCATCCGGGTGCGGGCCTTGGTGTTGCCCTTGTGGAAATCGGAAATCTCCGAACCCACGGTCTTCTCGAACTCGTCCTCGAAACCGTCCACCGCCGCGGAGATGTTAAAGGTCCATTCCGTCTTGGCCTTGATGAAGTCCAGGGCCGCCTGGGCGTCTTCCTCATCATGCTGCACGCCGTAGGGCAGGCGGACGGCCACGAAATTGGCCTCGACGCCCTCGGCTTCAAGCTCGTCCACTGCCAGCTGGGCAAGCTTTCCCGCGAGGGATGAATCCAGGCCGCCCGAGATGCCCAGGACGAAGCCCTTGGTGCCGGTGGCCTTGAGGTATTCCTTGAGGAACGTGACGCGTTTGCGCACCTCCCCTGCTGGATCGATCCGGGGCTGGACGCCCATTTCTGCAATGATCTTGGCCTGGAGTTCGCGCATGTGGTCCAGCCTAGCCAGCGCTGTCAACAACCCTCAACTGTTCCACGAGGGTTCTGCGGGGCGTAGCGTAATGCCATGGAGCGGACAGGGTGTGCCGTGGTGGGCGGGGGCCCGGCGGGGATGATGCTGGGCCTGCTGCTGGCCCGGGCCGGGGTGCACGTAACGGTCCTGGAAAAGCACCGCGATTTCCTGCGTGACTTCCGCGGTGACACGGTGCATGCCTCCACTGTCCGGCTGATGGACGAACTGGGTTTGGGCGCGGGGTTCCGCGCCCTGCCGCAAAGCCGCCTGAGCAATGTAGCCGTCCCGGTCCCCGGCACCGGCCTGGTCACCCTTGCCGCCTTCGACTCCCTGAAACCCCCGTACAACTACGTGGCTATGATGCCCCAGTGGGACTTCCTGGATTTCCTCGCGTCCGCGGCCGCGGAGGAACCGACGTTCACATTGCTCCTGGAAACCGAAGCAACGGGTTTGGAGTTCGACGGCGGGCGGGTCACCGGAGTGCGCTGCCGCAGGGCCGGAGCCACCGGCGAGCAGGTGCTGCACGCCGACGTGGTGGTGGCCGCGGATGGACGGCATTCGGTGCTGCGCCAGGCGGCCGGGATGCGGACCAAGGAGTATCCCGTGCCTTTCGACGTTTGGTGGTTCACGCTTCCACGCCACGCCTCCGAGAAAGGTGAAGTTGCCGGGGTGGTGCCCGCCATCGGCGACCGGGACGCCATGATCGCGCTCAACCGCACCAAGTACTACCAGATGGGCTATCTCGCCCCCAAGGGTTCCGACGCCCTGATTCGCTCCAATGGTGTGGACCGGTTCCGGCAGCGGGTGGCGGCGCTCCGCCCGGACCTCGCGGACCGCGTCGAGTCCATCCGCAGCGTGGAGGACCTGCACTGGCTGGACGTCAAACTGAACCGCCTGCGCCGATGGTACGTGGACGGCTTCCTGTGCATTGGGGACGCGGCGCACGCGATGTCCCCCGCCGGGGGAGTGGGAATCAACCTCGCCATCCAGGACGCAGTGGCAGCCGCGGAACGGCTGGCTCCGGACCTTCGCCGGGGATACGTGCGCACCAAAACCCTCGCCGCGATCCAGCGCCGCCGCCGCATGCCCACGGTGGTGGTGCAGACCGTGCAGCGCGTCATGCACAGGGTGGTGTTCGTTCCGCTCTTCGAGGGGAGGCTGTCCGGAGACACGCTGGCAGGCAAGGGGGTTGGTGGCAGGTTCCTGATACAGCGGGCCATCTTTTTCATCCTCCGCCACAACCCCGTGGTAAAGCGCGTACTCCCGCGCGTCATCGCGCTGGGACCGCGCCCGGAGCATGCGCCGGGGTTTGCGCGCCCACTCACGGTCCGCCCACCCACTAAACTTGAAGCCATGACTTCGCCCACTGACACTGCGGTAGACACCGCGGCTGCCCGCGCCCGACTGCTCGAACTGATCAAGGAGCTCGCCGTGGTCCGCGGCAAGGTGATCCTTTCCAGTGGAGCTGAGGCCGACTACTACATCGACCTCCGCCGCATCTCGCTGCACCACGAGGCGTCCAAGCTGGTGGGCCAGGTCATGCTGGCGCTGGCGGACGACGCCGGCATCGACTTTGAGTGCGCCGGCGGGCTGACCATGGGTGCCGACCCCGTGGGTACAGCCGTGATGCACGCCGCCGTTGACGCCGGCCGCACCGTTGACGCGTTCGTGGTCCGCAAGGCGCAGAAGTCCTACGGCATGGGCCGCCAGGTGGAGGGCCCCTCCGTCGAGGGCCGCAAGGTGCTGGTCCTGGAGGACACCTCCACCACGGGCGGCTCCGCGCTCACGGCAGTCGAAGGCGTCCGGAAAGCCGGCGGCAACGTTGTGGCAGTGGCCGTGATCGTGGACCGCGACACCGGTGCCAAGGAAAAGATCGAAGCCGAAACCGGCGTGCCGTACCTGTTCGCGTTCGGCAAGGACGAACTGGGGCTGGACTAGACCCCGCGGCCGGACGGGCCGCTGGTCTGGGCGGTGAACCGCTGCTCCGCCCTTGCGTTTTGGCCAAGATGGCGACCTTTCCCAAAGTAGTGGCGGAATGTATAGAACATGGGCCGCCAGGTTCGCACGTCCACACGGGAGGTATCGAGCGCCAGGTCATCGCGGACTTGCACCTGCCGGACGCGTACATGGATTGCATGCAGGTCGGCTTCCAAGGGCCACGAGTTGTCCAGGGTCGCCTCGATATGGACGGGACATTGCGCAATCCGTTGGGGAGCGGTCCGCAGGCCCGGCAACGGGTCCCAGCCCGCCACGGCCCATTTGTCGTGCTCGGTGCGGTAGCTGCTGCCCTTCACGGCCGGCACCGGGTCACTGCCCGTGGTCATGGAGATCCGTTCGATGGCCGGCGCCATGCATTCCTCGGGAAGATTGAGCACCACCTCGCCGGTGCGGATCAGGTTCCGGTAACCCTGGCTACGGGAGCTGAGCCCCAGGACGTAGTGGTCTCCCAGCGACCACGCGGAGGAGATGGGCGTGATGTTGGTGGTTCCATCCGGGTTGCTGGTGGTTAGCAGGACCACCAGGGAGCCGAAGTAGTGGACGCTTGGGGAAATCGTGGTGAACATGGGTTCATCCTTCCCGGGAGAAGGTTTGAGGGGGGACAAACTGTCCTCCGGGCAGGATGGCTGCATGACAGCGTATTGGGCTGAGGACCTCGCCCTGATAGCCAGGGCGATGGGAGAAGCGTCGCGGGCGCGGATCCTGGTTGCCCTCATGGATGCCCGGGCCTGGACAGCCACAGAACTTGCCGGCTGTGCGCGGATCAGCAAGGGCACGGCCACCACGCATTTGAACCATCTCGTTGATGTCGGCCTGCTGGATGAAGTGCGCCAGGGGCGGCACCGGTATGTACGGTTGAAGAACCAGGGTGTAGCCGACGCGATCGAAGCCATGGTCCGGCTCAGTCCTTCACCCGGCCCGGAAGTTCCCACGACCTACCGCGGGGGCAGGCATAAGCAGGAGCTGCAACATGGCCGGACCTGCTACCAGCATTTGGCCGGGGCAATGGGGGTCAAACTGACCGCCCTGTGGCAAACCCGTGGGTTCATCACCCCGGCTTGGGAGGTGAGCGGGGCCGGGTTTGACTGGGCGGAATCGATTGGCCTGCGGTTCCCCGACAAGCCGCCACGCCCTTTGGTCCGGCCGTGCCTGGACTGGACCGAACGTGTTGACCATGCCGCCGGCGTGCTGCCGGATCTTTTCACCCAGCACGCACTGTCGTCAGGATGGCTCAAGCGCGGATCGCATCCCCGCTCCGTCGTCCTGACTGAATCAGGCGCCGGGCGGCTTGCCGGCTTGGGACTGGCCAATGCGCTTGGAGCCCCCATAGGCGCTGATTTATGATGTGCGTTAACACTTTTCAGTTGCTTGGAGACCATGCATCTTGCTCCCCCCAGAACAGCCCTTGAGCGCAACCGACCAGGTGCAGAACCTGATCCTGGAAAGCGCTGATTTCGAGGATTTCCTTAACGAACTCGCCCGGTTCTCCGCCCACCAAATGGCAGGGGACGGCGACGATGCCCTGTGCGGCATCACCTTGCTCCGTGACCGCAAGGCAGCCACCATTGGCTGGAGCAGCCCCTCGGCGCGGGAAGTGGACGAGATCCAGTACTCCCTTTCCCAAGGTCCTTGCCTGACTGCGGCGAAGGAAGAACGGGAAGTCTACGTTCCGGATCTGCTGCAGGAGGACCGGTGGGGCCCGGACTATGCCGCTGCGGTTGCCTCGCATGGCCTGCGCTCGGTCTTTTCCCTGCCCTTCCACCTGCAGGGCGAAGCCAGGGCAGCCCTGAACCTCTACTCTGATTTCCCGCACAAGTTCGACGGGCGGGCTGCGGAGAGGGCCAGGGACTTCACCCGGGAGATCTCACAGGCCCTGCGCCTGGCCGTCAGGTTCTCGCTGCACGCAGACAGCGCGACCAACCTCAAGGCCACCCTGGAATCCCGCACCATCATCGACATCGCGGTGGGCATCGTCATGGCGCAGAACCGCTGCAGCCAAGAGGCCGCCGTCGAAATCCTCACCGAGGCGTCCAGCAACAGCAACACAAAGCTGCGGGACATCGCCAAGTCACTGGTTGATTCGGTGGGCGGTCCCGGTGCGCGCACCTACTACCAGGAGCCGGGGAAGGTCGGGTCGGGCCCCAGCGCCTGACGGCAGCTTGTGCGGGGGCTTCACGGGGGTTACGCTTGCGGAGGTTGAGCCGTCGGCCATAGACCTCTTTTGGAGTACCTATGGACCGCGTATTAGACGCACTCGTTAACCTTGATGTCCCTGCCGACATCGTCCGGATTGAAGTCCGGGGGGCCCTTCACCACGACACCCGTGCTGACCTGGTCCACATTATCCGCCGCGTCCGAAGGATGGGCATCCGCTGCCGCATCTGCGTTGATCTTTCGCAGGCTGAGCTTATTGAATCCTCCGCGCTGGCCGGGCTGCGGACGGATCTCAACGCAATCGCCACCAACTCATTGCTGGGTGTTCCTTCCGCCACGGTGGAACTTCAGCTCACGCCCGCCGCGCATGATTGGGCCCCGGAGAATGCCGCCAGCTGCCAGCCGCTCCTGATGGACGACGACGTCCGTGAGCTTTTCCCCGGGGGCGAGTTTGCCGGTGAGTTCCCCCAGCTGCCCGTCATGTGGATCCAAGAGCTGTACGGCCGCCCGCTGACCGAATACACAGACGAGGAACTGCTCCAGGCGAGTGACGCGGTCTTTGCGCTCCTGGACACCCCGGAAGCCCCCGACGGAGCGGACCTGCTGGGCCGCTACAACGATATCGGCCTGGAAATCCTCCGCCGCCGGCAGGAACCCCACGCGCCGTTCCCAGCTGCGGAAGGGCAGGCCGCCAGCTGACCCTCCCGTCACCAAACGGTTACCTCCACCGGTTGCAGTGGCCACTTTCGGTGGGCTTACGGTAGGAGGGTGCCGTATGAGGGGGAGGTAAGTCCGCAGGGCCGGCGCTGGGTCCCAGACGCCCGGCTGCTGCTGGAAGCGGCTGCCCTAAAGCGCTTTTCACGGCGCAGCTTCCTGGCCGGTGCCGGGGCCTCCGGACTTCTGGCTGCCGACATGCTGGTGACCCGCGACGTGCAGTCGCAGCGCCGCAGCACCAGGATCCTGACCGTTCCTGATGACTTCGCCGACGCCTACTACCCGGACGCCAGCTGGTTCCTGTTCCCGGGCTACAAAACCAGCTGGGAAGAGGCGCAGTGGATCCTCAACACCATGCGCGGCGCCCTGAACAAGCGGGCCCGGCTAGCCGCCGTCGGGTACTCCAATCTGGGCCTGAACATCACCGAGGTGGTCAACGCCATCACTGACTACATCGCCGCCGAGAAGATCACCAAGCTGTTCTTTTACGGACACAGCTTTGGCGGCATGCTGGCAACACAGGTGGCTGCGCGGCTGCTGGCGTTGCAGGGAGTCCAGGTGCAGTTCATCCTCCTGGACTCCAGCCCCTACAGCGCGCACGACGTCCTGGACCAGAGTTGGTTCGACGGCGTGGTGTTCCTTTACGAGAGCGGGGTCAGGTTCCCGTCCACCCTCCGCGGCGGCTATGAACTGGGGGAGCGGATCATCCACAAGGACGAACGGAGCTGGCGGCAGATCCTGAACCAGACGCTGGAGCAGCTTTCACCGATTGCCCCGTCCAATGTCCTGGTCCAGACGGAGTCCGCCTACATCTACCACTTCGAGGGAAGCCAGTTCGCCGGCCATCTTGGCACAGCCAAGATGGCCTACATAGGCAATCCCAAGGACGGGACCGTGGACTACGAGACCGCGTCCGAAACGTGGTCCGTGGTGTTCAAGGACAACATGGTCTCAAGCAACCTGCAGACCACCGGTGCTGCCCCCGCCCACGCCAGCCCCGGCTGGAATCCGCAGATCTACCGGCCCCTGGTAAAGGAGTTGCTGGACGAGTACTTCCCACTTCCCCGGGGCGGTTCCCGGGTCAGCATCTTCTAGATCTGGTTCTTCAGGTCCGCCACCGAGTTCAGCACCTGGTTGGGCCGGAACGGGTACGCGGCGATGTCGTCCTTGTGGGTGATGCCGCTCAGGACCAGGACGGTGTGCAGGCCAGCCTCCATGCCGGCAATGATGTCCGTATCCATCCGGTCACCGATCATGGCGGTGGTTTCGGAATGGGCGTCGATCTGGTTCATCGCCGAACGGAACATCATGGGGTTCGGCTTGCCCACAATGTAAGGCTCCCTGCCGGTGGCCTTGGTGATCAGGGCCGCGATGGCGCCGGTGGCGGGCATCGGGCCGTCCTTGGAGGGGCCGGTGGCGTCCGGGTTGGTGGCGATGAACCGGGCACCGGCCAGGATCAGGCGGATGGCGGTGGTGATCGCTTCGAAAGAGTACGTGCGCGTCTCGCCGAGCACCACGAAGTCGGGGTTCTGGTCGGTGAGGATGAAGCCTGCCTCGTGCAACGCCGTCGTCAGCCCTGCCTCGCCGATGGTGTAGGCGCGGTTCCCGGATTCAGCGCCCCCGGCGGACACCTGGTCCTTCAGGAACTGGGCCGTGGCGAGGGCGGAGGTCCAGATGTTTTCCTCCGGGATCTCCAGACCGGACGCGCGCAGGCGGGCGGCGAGGTCGCGGGGGGTAAAGATGGAGTTATTGGTCAGCACCAGGAAGCGCTTTGAGGTATCCACCCAGCGCTGGATCAGTTCCGCGGCTCCCGGGATGGGCTGGTTTTCGTGGACCAGGACGCCGTCCATGTCCGTCAACCAGCACTCGATGTCCTGGCCGCTGCGGTATACCGCGGGGTTGCCTGCTACCTCGTCTGCCTCTGCCATGCCTGCCTCCGCCTGTGATGGTTGCCCGAAGAGTCCAGTCTAGTGTTGAAGGGTGAACCAAACGCCCGGCATGACAGACGAACCCGACCACCAGCCCGGGGAGGCCGAACCCGCAAAGGCGGAGGTCGGCGTCGGGCCCTGGGAAGGGGAACTTCCCGAAGGCGACCACTGGGACCCTGATCTGCTGGCCGACGGCGACCGGCGCAACGTCCTGGACAAATACCGCTACTGGAAGCACGAGGCGATCGTCGCGGAACTGGACTCGCGGCGCCACAACTTCCACGTGGCCATCGAAAACTGGCAGCACGACCTGAACATCGGCACCGTGGTGCGCACCGCCAACGCCTTCCTTGCCAAGGAAGTGCACATCATCGGCCGACGGCGGTGGAACCGGCGCGGTGCCATGGTCACCGACCGCTACCAGCATGTCCGCCACCACCCCACCGTTGAGGACTTTGTCCAGTGGGCGCAGGGGGAGGGGCTCGCGATCATCGGAATCGACATCTTCCCGGACTCCGTGCCGCTGGAAACCTACGAGCTGCCCCGGGACTGCGTGCTGGTCTTCGGACAGGAGGGGCCGGGCCTGACCCCGGAAGTCCACCAGGCTGCCGTCGCCACGCTGTCCATCGAGCAGTTCGGTTCCACCCGCTCCATCAATGCGGCCTCCGCCGCCGCCATCGCCATGCACGCGTGGATCCGCCGGCACGTCTTCAACCAGCATGTCTAGGGAAGGGCCGCTTCCTTTGGACGGCCAGGGTGCGGGTGGTGGGCCCACGCCCGCAGGGTTCCCTGGCTGAGCTTGCGAAGTTAGGGTGCGGGTGGTGGGCCCACGCCCGCAGGGTTCCCTGGCTGAGCTTGCGAAGTTAGGGTGCGGGTGGGGCGTAACCCAGAGCACTCCCGGCCCGCTAATGGCTAGGATGGTGCCAAGCCGTAAGCGGTCTACTTGAGGGTCTTCCACCCACAGACGAAACTCAGCAGAGGAGCCAGCATGCCCATTGCAACCCCAGAGATCTACTCCGAGATGATCGACCGCGCGAAGGCGGGCGGCTTCGCATACCCGGCCGTGAACGTCACGTCCTCGCAGACCCTGAACGCAGCCCTCCGCGGCTTCGCCGAGGCCGAGTCCGACGGCATTGTCCAGGTTTCCACCGGCGGCGCAGCCTACTGGTCCGGCGCCTCCACGAAGGACATGGTCGCCGGTTCCCTGGGCTTCGCGGCTTTCGCCCGGGAGGTTGCCAAGAACTACGGCGTTAACGTCGCCCTGCACACGGACCACTGCCCCAAGGACAAGCTGGACGGATTCGTCCTGCCCCTGCTCGAGGCTTCCGAGGCTGAGGTCAAGGCCGGCCGCAACCCGCTGTTCAACTCCCACATGTGGGACGGCTCCGCCGAAACCCTGCAGGAGAACCTGAAGATCGCACGCGACCTGCTGGCACGCACCGCTGCGGCGAAGATGATCCTCGAGGTTGAAATCGGCACCGTCGGCGGTGAAGAGGACGGCGTGGAGAACGCCATCAACGACAAGCTCTACACCACGGTCGAGGACGCCCTGGCCACCATCGACGCCCTGGGCGCCGGCGAGAACGGCCGCTACATCACCGCCCTGACCTTCGGAAACGTCCACGGCGTGTACAAGCCCGGTGGCGTTAAGCTGCGCCCGGAGATCCTGAAGGACATCCAGGCCCAGGTGGGTGCCAAGATCGGCAAGGAGAACCCGTTCGACCTGGTGTTCCACGGCGGCTCCGGCTCCTCCGACCAGGAAATCGCGGACGCTGTTTCCTACGGCGTGATCAAGATGAACATCGACACCGACACCCAGTACGCCTACACGCGTCCCGTGGCGGACCACATGTTCAAGAACTACGACGGTGTCCTGAAGGTGGACGGCGAAGTGGGCAACAAGAAGACCTACGACCCCCGCGTCTGGGGCGCTTCCGCAGAAGCAGGCCTGGCGGCCCGCGTGGTGGAAGCCACCAAGCAGCTCGGTTCGGCCGGAAAGACCTTCTAGATGTCGGACGAGTTCCGCCGGAACCTGATGGGGCCGGAGCCCACGCTCCTGCCCGCCGAGACCGAAGTGTACGGACAGCTGGACGCCGGTCAGGAAGCCCTGGACCTGGTGGAAAAGCACCCAACGTCCTCGCTCCTGTGGGCCATCCTGGCCGAGGAAGCCTGGGCGGAGGGGCGCACCATCGACTCCTACGCCTATGCGCGGGTGGGCTACCACCGCGGCCTGGATTCGCTCCGGCGCAATGGCTGGCGGGGCGTGGGGCCCATCCCGTGGGAGCACGAGCCCAACCGCGGCTTCCTGCGGGCGCTCTACTCCCTGGGGCGGGCGTCCTCGGCCATTGGCGAGGCTGACGAGCCGGAGCGGATCGAGAAATTCCTCAACGACTCGGACCCCAAGGCGAAAGCGGCCATCGAGGGTGCCTGAGGCCCAACGGCCTTAAAGCAGACGACGGCGGGCGGTGACTTTCATTCCGAAAGTCACCACCCGCCGTCGTTCGTTTAAGGTTTGGCGATGCCGGTGCGGGCCATGGCGTCGGCGTAGGCCGTGCGCATGTCTTCGAGGAACTCCTCCTGGCGTGCAGGGGAACCGGCGAACGCGCGGCCGCTCAGCGAGCGGACCTTGTAGGTCTTCAGGCCGCGGCGCCACAGCAGGGGCACCTCGGTCTTCAGCAGCAGGTTGGCCAGGCGGTTGGCTTCAGTGCCGTGCGCCACGATGACCGATGCGCGGGGCACCAGGGCCAGGAACTTCAGCAGGGGCTTCAGGCCGGCCTGAACCTGGTCCGGGGTGAACTTGCCGTTGGGTTCGCCGGGAACGTGCCAGGGGTGGACGTTCCACGGCATCACGAACTCGGGGCGCAGGCCCAGCTTCCACTGGATGCCCAGCATACGGGTGGCGGCGTCCTGGTCGCCGGCGGTGATGAAGCCGGACGGATCCGCCTCACCGATGTTGGAGTAGAGGCTGACAATGCGGCATTCTTCAACGTCGTGCATCGGATCCACGTAGGGGACCACGGTTCCGGGCTTGGTCTCCCGCAGGGAATCGCACAGTTCGTTGACGGCTGCCACGCTGGGTTCGTAGCGGCGGCTCATGAGCTGTTCGTGGAATGTTTCGGGGGCCAGGGCTGTCATGAAGTGCTGGTTCTCCTGCGGGGATTGGCGTTGCTGCCGCCGGCAGATGAGGGCGCGGGCAGGCGCAACGCATCAGCAGCGGTTGGTTGGGGTGGGCCGGACCTCGCCGGCCTTCCCCAGTTTAGCAAGCCCCGGGAAGCGAAACGCCGGCTGCCCCTTTCCGGTGATGGAAGGAACAGCCGGCGCCCGGACTGCAGGCGTATTTACCAGAGCCGGTTGGTGGCGCGGCGGGCACCCTCGCCCAACGCCTCCAGCTTGGCGAAGGCAATCTGCGGGTGCACGCGGCCGCCCAGGCCGCAGTCGGTGGAGGCAATGACGTTCTCCCGGCCCACCACGTCGGCGAAACGGACGATGCGGTCCGCCACCAGGTCCGGGTGCTCCACGACGTTTGTGGCGTGCGATACGACGCCCGGAATGATCACCTTGCCTTCGGGGAGCTTGGTGTCCTCCCAGATCCGCCATTCGTGTTCGTGGCGCACGTTGGCAGCCTCGAAGGAGTAGGCGCCGGCGTTGACCTGCAGCACGGAGCCGATGATGTCTGCGAACGGGATGTCGGTGGTGTGCGGGCCGTGCCAGGAACCCCAGCAGACGTGCAGCCGGATTTGCTCCTGCGGAAGGTCCCGGAGGGCCCAATTGGTAGCCTCGACGCGCAATTGGATGAACTTCAGGTAGTCCTCCAACGACGGTTCGGGGTTGATCTGGTCCCAGCTCTCGGCCAGGGACGGGTCGTCGAGCTGCACGGTGAGTCCGGCGTCGATGATCGCCTTGTATTCCTCCCGCATGGCGTCGGCACAGGCGTAGACCAGTTCCTCGTCGGACTTGTAGTACTCATTGGCCACCCGGGCGCAGGAGCCGGGGGAAAGCGAGGCCACGAAACCGTCGGAGAGGCCCGCAGCGGCCAGCCCGGTCTTCAGGTTCCTGATGTCCGACGCCACAAGGTCCTGGCCCGTGTACGTCAGCGGCCCGGCGATCTTGGGCTGGGTGACCGACTTGCGGTTTGAGAGGATGCCCGAGGACGGATCGCTATAGGCGTCGTTGAACTTCTGCCGGTCGCGGCGGTCCGGAAAGGAGGTCAGGACGATGTGGCCCGGCGAGGAGCGGTGGACTTGCGAGTCGGCCCAGCGGTCCACGTTGGTCGGTTCCAGGCCGCCGAGTCGGGAAAACGAGTAGTTCCACCAAGCGCCGTAGTCCACGGAAGTGGACATGGTGTGGCCGTACTCGCCGTCGTTGGCGATGTCGACGCCCAGGTCTTTTTGTCGCTGGACAATGTCCACCACCGAGGCCTCGAGGAGATCAAGGAATTCCGGGGTGATGCCGTCGGCTTCCTTGGCCGCATTTGCTGCGATGAGTTCCGGGGTGCGGGGGAGGGAACCGGCGTGGGTGACGCGGATGTGGTCGGTGTTCAGGGACATGCTGGAATCTCTCTTTCCATCGGTCCTGGCAGTAGCACCTTCGGCCAGCAGGACTCCTGCTGGACCGTGGTTGCTGCGGCGTCATCGAGCCAGGTCTCTCGGCCGCTCCGGATGGTTCCCTCTCACTTAAAGCGAGAAGCGCGGGTCTGGGCAAGTCCTGTCCGCTTTGTGTCGCACCAGATGCCGGCGCTTACTTCTTCTGTGCTGTTGGCGTACTTACAGCTTTCGTCCAGCGTATTGACAGATTCTGTCCAGCTTGGTTGGCTCTTGTCACAGCCAAATGAGGGAAACGATGGCTGACTGCCCACTCGCACGAACCGCATCGCACCCAAAGAAGAGGTCATTCACCGTGAACAAATCCCTGGCAACCTTCAGGAACCTTGCCCTTTCCGGCGCCCTGGCGCTCGCCGTCGTGGCCGGACCGGCGCCGCTGGCCATCGCAGTGGGCGAAGGCCCCGGCTATGACGGCAACGGCCAGATCACCACAACAAAACTGGCCACCTATGACCAGATGGTTTCCTTCCTGAAGGACCAGGACGCCAAGCAGCCCGCCATGGAACTGGAAGTCATCGGCCAGACCGTGAAGGGCCGCGACATCCACCTGGTCAAGTACATTTCCGATCCGGCCAAGCCCACCATCCTCTACCTGACCCAGCAGCACGGCAACGAACAGCTCACCACCGAGGGCGCCATGGAGTTCATCAAGCACCTGGGCACCGGCAAATCGGCGGACATCCTCAAAGGCGTGAACATCCTGGTGGTGCCCATGCTTAACGCGGATGGCGCCATGGGGGACGTCAACTTCTCCCTGGACAACTACCTCGCCAAGGGGGACCGGCACCTCACCCGCTACAACGCCCAGGGCGTGGACCTGAACCGCGACCACGTGGCCAAGGTCCAGCCGGAAACCCAGGCGCTGCACAACAACGTGATGCGCAAGTACCGGATCGACTACATGATCGACCTGCACCACCAGGGCACCCGCGCCGAGCGTGACGGCAAGCTGGTCTCCGGCTCCATCCTGTACCCCACCACTCCCAACGCAGATCCCGCCGTCGTCGAAAAGTCGAAGCAGCTGGGCGCCGTGGTCTTCAACAACGTCGACTCGACCGGCTGGGGCCACCTGGGCAAGTACCAGGGCGGCAGCGCCGAGACCATCAGCCGCAACGGCATCTCCGTGGAATACGGCATCGCCACCTTGCTCTTCGAGATGCGCGGCATGTCCGACCACTACCTGGACGGCTACGCGCTGGGCCAGCGCAGCAACGGCTACCTGATCAAGCAGACGGTCACCACGCTGACGTCCACCGCCGCCGCCATTGCGGACGGTTCCATTGCCGACGCCGACACCTCCTTCTGGGACACCCTCGCCGAGCAGACGTCCCGGCCCGCCGGGGAGGCGGACGACGAATAGCGCGCCAAGGGCCGCCGCTGCCCTATACGCCTGAAGGGCAGCGGCGGGCCAAACGGTGGACAAAGTGCCCCATCGGCTAAACTTGGGTGGTAAGAGCCCCGGGACTCTTCCTTCGCCGTGCCGTGCTGCGGCCGCGCGAAGGCCGGTATGTTCGGGGCATTCTCATGAACGGCGCTGCATAGGCCTGCCACCTGGTGGCCGGACCCGGGCAGCCCGAACGAATGGGGGAGGATCCCATGCCAGCAATTGTGATCGTAGGAGCCCAGTGGGGCGACGAAGGAAAAGGCAAGGCCACCGATTTGCTGGGCGGCCGTGTTGACTACGTCGTCAAGCCCAACGGCGGCAACAACGCCGGGCACACCGTCGTCGTGGGCGGTGAAAAGTACGAACTCAAGCTGCTGCCGGCAGGCATTCTCAGCCCCAATGCCGTTCCCATCATCGGCAACGGCTGCGTTGTGAACCTCGAGGCACTCTTCCAGGAAATCGACGGCCTGCAGGCCCGTGGCGCCGACACGTCCAGGCTGCGCGTCTCCGCCAACGCCCACCTGGTGGCCCCGTACCACCAGGTCCTGGACAAGGTGACCGAGCGATTCCTCGGCAAGCGTGCCATCGGCACCACGGGCCGCGGCATCGGCCCCGCCTACATGGACAAAGTTGCCCGGTTGGGCATCCGCGTCCAGGACGTCTTTGACGAATCCATCCTCCGCCAGAAGGTGGAAGGCTCGCTGCGCCAGAAGAACGAACTCCTGGTCAAGGTCTACAACCGCCGCAGCGTGGTGGTTGACGAGATCGTGGAGTACTTCCTGTCCTTCGCCGAGCGGCTCCGCCCGCTGGTCATCGACAGCACCCTGGTCCTGAACTCCGCCCTGGACGAAGGCAAGGTGGTCCTCATGGAAGGCGGCCAGGCGACGTTCCTCGATGTGGACCATGGCACCTACCCGTTCGTCACCTCCTCCAACCCCACCGCAGGCGGCGCATCGGTTGGCTCCGGCATCGGGCCCACCCGGATCTCGCGCTCCATCGGCATCATCAAGGCCTACACCACCCGCGTTGGCGCCGGCCCCTTCCCCACGGAACTCTTCGACGAGATGGGCATGTACCTGCAGAAGACGGGCGGTGAGTTCGGCGTCAACACCGGCCGGCCGCGCCGCTGCGGCTGGTACGACGCCGTCCTGGCCCGCCACGCCTCCCGCGTCAACGGCTTCACGGACTACTTCGTGACCAAACTGGACGTGCTCACCGGCATCGAACAGATCCCCGTGTGCGTGGCCTACGACGTGGACGGAGTCCGGCACGACGAAATGCCCATGACGCAGACCGAGTTCCACCACGCCAAGCCGATCTTCGAGTACTTCGACGGCTGGACCGAGGACATCACCGGCGCCCGGACCCTTGCGGACCTGCCGGAGAACGCGCGGAACTACGTGCTGGCGCTGGAGAAGCTCTCCGGCACTCGGTTCTCTGCCATTGGCGTTGGCCCGGACAGGGACCAGACGATTGTGGTCAACGACCTCATCAACGACTAACCCGCGCTTAGAGCGCAGCATGACGACGGCGGCAGGCCACCTTTGCAGGTGGCCTGCCGTTTGCTTTGGTGCTGGGGTGGAAGCAATTTACACAGGCTTAACGCGGCCGGTCTTGTGAGGCGGCTGGCGTGGCAGCCACACTCGGTAGTACCCCCTGGTGCCCAAGGAAGGACTGTCATGGCTGGAAAATTCGAAGCATTCATCGACGCTGATTCATTCTTCCGGTTCCGGCTCCTGGCTCCTGACGGGGGAGTAATCGCGATCTCAGGCCCGTACGAAGATAAGGCATCGGTGGCGGCCGGGATCGCCGCGGTGCGGGAATGTGCCGGCACCGGCCTGGTCACCGATCTGTGCCCCGCGGGAGCCGTAACCCGTCCCGGCGAAGCGGTAAACCGTCACGGAACCCCGCCCGCTGCCGCGAGTGCCGCGGAGCCGCGGGCCGTCGTCGTGCCCGTCTGCGGCGAAGAGCGCCTGCCCGTCAGGCTGCACGCATTCGCACTGGCCAAGGCGCCCCGACGGCAAGCGACGTCCCCGCGGTGGACCAGGACAGCAGCCCGCTGAAAAAACTTTTGAAAGTTTTTTTGAAAACGCGTAACCCTGACTGCAGCGTTGGCGATTACCCCTATGAAGTGCCGGTCTGGAACCTGTCCCCCATCACGTTCCAGGCCGGCTCTTTTATCTTTCCCCGTAGGTAGCTTCCCCGCCTGACCCCGCACCGGACCGTACCCCGCACCGGACCGTACCCGGCACCGTGGCGTTCCGGCAGGGTGGTTACCGGAGGGTAGAGTGGGGGCCAGCGTTCCGGATGTACTGAGCGCTTGCCTTGCCAACACCCTCTTTGACGGAAAGCACTACGTCAGTGACCGATGCACAGACAGATGAGGCTCCGGACCAGCCAGTTTCCGGTACCGCTGCCTTCAGCCTCGTCTACAGGACATACGCATCACAGGTACTGGGCTATCTCACGGCCCGGGGAGTCGAGGATCCGGAGGCCGCCATGCAGGAAGTGTTCCTTTCGGTGCTGCCCAGGCTCGACACCGTCCATGGAGGAGAAGCCGGGCTGAAGACCTTTATCTTCTCCGTTGCCCATGCCCGGATGGTGGATGACCACCGCCGCCAAAGCCGGACTCCGGTCAAGCTGTCCTTCGAGCCCGAACTCGACCAGCGCGAAGATACCTCCGCGGAGAAGGAAGCCCTGCGGCGCATCTCGCCCCGGGAAGTCCTTGGGCTGCTGGACGGACTGCCCCAGGACCAGCGGGAAGTGCTGTCGCTTCGGCTGGTGGGCGGCCTTTCCATAGAACAGACAGCGGAAACCATGGATAAGAGCGCCGGTGCGGTGAAACAGCTCCAGCGGCGCGCCTTGCTCAAACTCCGGGAACTTAAGGCAGTGAAGGAGTATCTCACGCCATGACATCCGCCTCGGATAACCTCGCCACCCTTGTGGACGACATGCTCCAGGACGCAGGCTGCGGCCAGGACGCGGAACTTCGTGACGCCCTGCTCTCGCTCGGCACCATGGCATCGCTGCCCGTACCCGCTCCCACCGGGGAGTTGGCCGCATTGCTTGCTGCAGGTGTGCCGCCAACGGCTGAAGTGCCTGATTCGGGTGAGCCGGATGCAGAGCAGCCAGGTGGCCCGCCGCAGGAGGAGCCAGGCGTCCAGCCGCAGGACGAACTTGCCCGCCGCCGTCGCCGCCAGCGCCCTACGGCGCTGGGCCTGGTCCTGGTGGCCGGGATGGGACTCGGCGTTGGTGGAGTTGCTGCCAGCACCACCGCTCCCGGGGGCAACGCCATCGAGCAGGTGCTGGAGGAGTGGGCACCGTGGAGCCGGCCTGCCGCCGACGCGTCAGCCGCCGGGGACGGTACCGGGGCGGCCAGCCCGGGTTACCGCGCGCCTCAAGCGGCGGCAGACGGTGAACCCGCATCAACCGCTGCGCCCGGCGCGGCTGCCGACGCCGCAAATCCGGCGTCCCGGCTCCTGCGGGGTCATGCGGGCCTGTCCGGAAACTTCCCGCCGTGCACCAGCCCGGTGAGGCTTGCCGCCGAACAGGGTACAGCGAAGTGTGGGGCGACCGGGGACAACGGTTCATCCGGGGCAGCTGCACAGGGCAATGGAGCCGGCAGCGGCAAAGGCAACGCGGGACCGGCCGGGGCTGACGGAACGACGGCAGGGCCGGGCTCGCAGGGAGTGGCGAAGGCTGAACCGCCGGCAGCCAGTACTCCGGCCGGGGCCCAGGGGACAGCCGGTGCCGGCGCGCAGAAGCCGGCAGGCTCCGCGGGCAATGCGGGGCAGGGCCAGCCCCAAAGCCAGACACAGGGCCAGTCGCAGGGCGGGAACCCGGGCAACGCGCAGAAGGGTGCCTTCCCCGCGAAATGACCGTTAAAGACGACAGCGGGCCCGTGGCAACGGGCCCGCTGTCGTCTTTCGAAGGGAAGCGTTACGCCAGGACCTGGCGTTTGGAGGAAACCACGCCGGTATCGAAACCGGCCAGGTGAAGTCCGCCATGGAAGCGCGCGTGCTCGATTTTCACGCAGCGGTCCATCACCACATTGAGCCCCGCGGCTTCCGCGGCTGCTGCCACGCCTTCATGCCATGAGCCCAGCTGCAGCCAGAGCGTCTTCGCGCCCGCGGCCACTGCCTCGTCCAGGACACCGGGAAGGTCGTCGTGCTTGCGGAACACGTCAACAATGTCCGGGCTTTCCGGCAGGTCCGCCAGCGAGGCGTAGGTGGGCTGGCCCAGGATCTCCTTGACCACCGGGTTGACGAAGTACACCTTGTAGCGGGTGGAGGACAGCAGGTAGGTGGCCACAAAGTAGCTGGCCCGGGACGGCTTGTCCGAGGCGCCAACAATGGCAATGGACTTCGCCTGCCGGAGCAGGGAAAGCCGCTCCGGTGCGGACGGGCCGGACCAGGTGCGTTCGGCGGTGCTCATGCGTTTGCTCCGATCGTGCAGGCTTCTGCGGGTTCTTCAGCGATGGCTCCGGGCACCGCTTTGGACGCTTCGGTGAGTGCCTGGTCCAGGTCCCACAGGATGTCCTCGATGTCCTCGAGGCCCACCGAGATGCGGACCAGATCCTCCGGCACACCCGCCGATTCAAGCTGGGCCGCACTGAGCTGCTGGTGGGTGGTGGAGCCGGGGTGGATTACCAGGGTCCGGGAGTCGCCCACGTTAGCGAGATGCGATGCCAACTGCAGCGACTCGATGAACTTCTGGCCGGCAGCGCGGCCGCCCTTGACCCCGAAGGAGAACACCGATCCAGGGCCCTGCGGCAGGTACTTGCGTGCCCGTTCGAAGTGCGGGTGCGACGGCAGCCCGGAGTAGTTGACGTAGGCTACCCGGTCATCGTTTTCCAGCCATTCGGCCACGGCCTGTGCGTTCTTCAGGTGCTCGTCCAGCCGCTGCGGCAGGGTTTCGACACCCTGGAGCAGCTGGAACGCCGACTGCGGCGAAAGGGCCGGGCCAATGTCCCGCAGCTGCTCGGAGCGGAGCTTGGTGAGGAAGCCGTACTCGCCGAAGTTGCCCCACCAGGAGACGTTGCCGTAGGAAGCCACAGGCTCGGTCATGGTGGGGAACTTGCCGTTGCCCCAGTTGAACCGGCCGCTTTCCACCACTACGCCGCCCAGTGTGGTGCCGTGCCCGCCCAGGAACTTCGTGGCTGAGTGGATCACGATGTCGGCGCCGTGTTCAATGGGCCGCACGAGGTACGGCGTGCTCAAGGTGGCGTCGACCACCAGGGGGATCCCGGCGTCGTGCGCCACTTTTGCCAGCGCCGCAAGGTCCTGGACCTCCGACGACGGGTTGGCCACTGCCTCCACGAAAATCGCCTTGGTGTTGTCTTGGACAGCCGCGGCGTAGTCTGCGGGGTCCGTGCCGGGGACGAAGGTGGTGTCCACGCCGAACCGGCGGAGGGTCACGTCCAGCTGGGTCACGGTGCCGCCGTACAGCTGGGAGGCTGCCACGATGTGGTCTCCCGCCTGCGTCAGGGCCGCGAAGGTGATGAACTCCGCTGCCATGCCCGACGACGTCGCCACGGCTCCGATTCCGCCCTCAAGGGACGCGATGCGCTCCTCGAACGCCGCGACGGTGGGGTTGCCGATGCGGGAGTAGATGTTGCCGTACTTCTGCAGGGCGAACAGGTTGGCCGCGTCGTTGGTGTCCTTAAAGACGAACGACGTGGTCTGGTAGATGGGGACGGCGCGGGCGCCGTGCTCGGCGTCGGGGGTGCCGCCGGCGTGCAGGGCGCGGGTGCGGAAACCGAAGGTGCGTTCAGCCATCAGACAGCCACCGCTTCGGCGGTAACCGGGGTGCTGGACAGGTCGAGCTCGGTGCCGTTCTTCCGGGCCAGGTCCGCCTCAAGCTCGCGGACGATCGGCAGGATGTCCCGGCCGAAGGCGGCCACCTCCTCCTGGAAGTGCAGGTAGCAGGTGAGGAACAGGTTCACGCCGATCTTCTTGTATTCGACGATCCGTTCTGCGATCTGCTCCGGCGTTCCGATCAGCTGGGTCTTGAAGCCGTCGTTGTACTGGATCAGGTCCTCGAACGTGGAGTCGGCCCACATACCCTTGCCGTCCTTGGTGGAGGCCCCGGCTTCCTGGACCGCGTCCCGGAAGCCCTGCACGGCCGGCTTGTGGGCTTTCTGCACGATTTCCCGGAGCGTGTCCCGGGCCTCCTTCTCCGAGTCGCGGGCGATGACGAAACCGTTCAGCCCGAAGCGCGGAGCGGCCAGCTGGCCCGGGGTGCCGCGGCGGGCTTCACCGGCCGAAGCGACGACGCCGGCAATGTTCTCCTTGAAGCCCTCCAGGTCCTTGCCGTTGGAGAAGTACCAGTCGGCCACCCGGCCTGCAGTGGCCTGGGCCGCCGTCGAGTTTCCGCCAAAGAAGATCTCCGGGTGCGCCCGGCCCGGGACGTCCACGGGAGCGGGGTTCAGGGTGAAGTCGGTGATGTTGTAGTACTTGCCGGACTGGCTGTACTCCTGCTCGGTCCACAGGCCGCGCAGCACGTTGATGAATTCCTCAGTGCGGACGTAGCGCTCGTCGTGCTCCAGCCACTCAAGGCCGAAGTTGGTGAACTCGCTCTTGAGCCAGCCGGAGACGATGTTGACGGCGGAACGGCCGTTGGAGATGTGGTCCGCCGTGATGATGTACTTCGCCAGCACACCCGGGTGCCACATGCCGGGGTGGACGGCGGCGATTACCTTGAGCCGTTCGGTGGCGGCCAGCAGGGCAAGGCTGAACGAGGTTGCCTCGTGCTGCTTGTCCGCCCCGTAGGAGGCGGCGTACCGGGTCTGGGTCAGCGCGTACTCGAAGCCGGACTCCTCCGCGATGCGGGCCAGCTTCTTGTTGTAGTCGAAGTCCCAGCCGGTGCGCTGTTCGATGGTGGACACCACCAGGCCGCCGGAGACGTTGGGCACCCAGTAGGCGAACTTGAGCGGTTCGGAGAGACGTGCGACGTTGCTGGTGTCTGTCATGATTCTTCCTTTGGTAGGGCCCGCTGGCGCAGGACGTCCTGGATGCCGGCGATGGCCGGCTCGTTCTGGAGTGAGGTGGTGTCGCCCAGGGTCGTTCCTTCGAACAGCTGGGTGAGCAGCCGGCGCATGATTTTGCCGCTGCGGGTCTTGGGAACGTCAGGGACCACGACGACGTCGCGCGGCTTGGCGATGGGGCCAATCTCCCTGGCGACGTGGTTGCGGAGCTCCTGGGCACAGTCAGCCGGGGAACCGGCCTTCAGCACCACGAACGCGACGACGGCGTGCCCCGTCTTGGGGTCCGCCACCGGGCAGACGCCGGCTTCCACCACGTCCGAGTGCGATACCAAGGCGGACTCGATCTCGATCGTGGAGAGCAGGTGGCCGGAAACATTCAGGGTGTCATCCACCCGGCCCAGGATCCAGATGTCGCCGTCGGCATCGTATTTGGCGCCGTCGCCGGCCAGGAACCAGCCCTGGTCCGCATACTTGCTCCAGTAGGAATCAAAGTAGCGCCGGGGGTTGCCCCAGACGGTGCGCGCGATGGCGGGTCCGGGGGAGTCCACCACGATGTTTCCCTGGACGCCCGGCGCAACGGTACTGCCGCCGTCGTCCACGATCCTGGTGCTGACGCCCGGCAGCGGGCGTGCCGCGCAGCCGGGTTTGAAGCTGGTGTCCGTGGGCGCGGGGGAGAGGATCGTGGCGCCGGTTTCGGACTGCCACCACGTGTCCACCACCGGTGCGGTGCCGGCGCCCACGTTCTCGCGCAGCCAGCGCCAGGCCTCCGGATTGACCGCTTCCCCAACGGTGCCCAGCAGGCGGATGGAGGACAGGTCGTAGGTGTCCGGAACGCCGTCCGGGAACCAGCCCATGAGGGAACGCACCAGCGTGGGTGCTGTGTAGTACTGCGTCACGCCGTAGCGTTCGATGATCTCGAAGTGCCGGCCCGGATGCGGGGTGTTCGGGGTGCCCTCGAAGGTCACCTGGGTGACGCCGTTGGAGAGCGGGCCGTAGATCTCGTAGGTGTGCGCCGTGACCCAGGCAAGGTCCGCGGTGCACCAGTGCACGTCCCGGTCCCGCAGGGCAGGGTCCGGGTTGCTGAACAAGTGCTCGAAACTCCAGGACGCCTGCGTGAGGTAGCCGCCGGAGGTGTGGACCAGGCCCTTGGGCTTGCCGGTGGTGCCGGAGGTGTACATGATGAACAGCGGCGTCTCGGCGTCGAACGCCTCCGGAACGTGGACGTCCGCGGCGGTTTCGACGACGTCGTGCCACCAGAGGTCGCGGCCCTCCGTCATGGGGACGGTTGCCAGGTCGGTGGCCGGGGTGGTGCGGTTGACCACCAGGACGTGCTCGATGGCATTGTCCCCGGCGACGGCTGCATCCGCGTTGTCCTTCACGGGAACGGCCACGCCGCGGCGGAACTGGCCGTCGGTGGTGACCAGGAGCTTGGCGCCGGTGTCCTCCACCCGGAACTTCAGTGCCTCCGCCGAGAAGCCGCCGAACACCAGCGAGTGGATGGCGCCGATGCGGGCCACAGCGAGGGTGATGATGATGGTTTCGGGGATGACCGGGAGGTAGATGACCACCCGGTCGCCCTTGGTGATGCCCAGGGCCAGGAGGGCGTTGGCTGCCTTGGACACCTCGCGCTGGAGTTCGGCGTAGGTGATGGAGCGGCGGTCGCCCGGCTCGCCTTCGAAATGGAGGGCCACTTTGTTGCCGCGCCCCGCGGCTACGTGCCGGTCCACGCAGTTGGCGGCCACGTTGAGCTTGCCGCCTTCGAACCAGGTGATTTCCGGGCCGCGGCCCGCCCCGGCGTCTGCCGGAATCCAGCGGTGCGGGGTATGCCAGGGGGTGTCCCAGTCAAGTCGCAGCGCCTGCTGCTCCCAAAAGGCAACGTTGTCCGGGTGCACGCCTGCGTTCTGGTCCAACGTTTCGGTGGCGCTCAAGCCCATCGTTTCACCGCCCATTTTTCGGCCAGGCCCAGCAGGGCGTCGGTAATCTTTCCAATCACGGCCAGCATCACGATAGCCAGGAGCAGCCGGTCCGTGCGGCCGTTGTTTTGCGAGTCAATCAGCAGGAAGCCCAGTCCCATGGAGGAGGCGATCAGCTCAGCCGCCACCAGGAACAGCCAGGCCTGGGCAAGGGCCAGGCGCAGGCCGGAGAACACGGCGGGGACGACGGCGGGCAACTGCACGGTGGTCAGCAGCCGGATCCCCTTGAGCCCGAAGGCGCGGGCGGCTTCCACCAGGTTGCGGTCCACGTGGCGCAGCGCCAGGGAGACGGTGGTGAACACCGGGAAGAAGGCGCCAATGATGATGAGCGTGACCTTCGAGTCCTCGCCGATCTTCATCCACAGGATCAGCAGCGGCACCCAGGCCAGCGACGGCACTGCCCGGAGTGCGCCGATGGTGGGTGCCAGCAGGGCATCGGCGAGCTTGGACAGTCCCACGGTTGCGCCGAGGACCAGGCCCAGGGCCGCGCCCACCAGGAATCCGATAAGGACCCGCTGGGTGGAGATGGCGATGTGGGTCCCCAGTTCGCCACGGTCCACGAGCTCGCCGGCAGCGGACAGCACCATGGCCGGCGGGGGCAGCTGGACCACGGTGAACATCCCGCTGGTGGAGGCGAGCTGCCACGCTGCCAGCAGGGCTGCCGGAATGATCAGGCCAAGGGGCAGACGCGCCCAGTTCCAGGAACGGACTCCGGCGGGAGACCATCCCGGTGCCGGAGCGGGTGCCGTGCCGGCACCCGCATGGGCGGCGTCTGCCGCGGTTGCGGTGGCGGCTGCAGCACGCCCATCCGCAACACTTGCGCCGGTGGTGTAGGGCTCTCCTTGATGGCTCATCAGGAGGCCTTGATGGCTGACGGATCAGCCTTCTTCACCAGCGAGTCGTCGAGAAGGGAGGCTACGGCGTCGTCAATCTGCTTCTGCGTCTTGACGTCGCCGGTTTCCACGAAAGTGGGGCCGATCTTCTCCAATACTTTGCGCTGCGCGTCACCCGGTGCGGGGTTGACGTCCAGGTTGCTGCGCTCCAGGACTACCGTCTTGGCCACGGAGAGGTCCAGGCCGGCGACGTCAGCCAGGATCTGGGCGGTCTGGTCCGGGTTCTGCGCTGCCCAGGCACGGGCCTTTTCATAGGCGTTCACCACAGCCTGGGCCAGTTCAGGCTTGTTTTTCAGGAAGGATTCGGTGGCGTTGAGGAAGCCGTAGGTGTTGAAGTCCAGGTTGCGGTAGAAGAGCTTGGCGCCCTTCTGCTCCGCCCCTGCCATGATCGGGTCCAGCCCGGACCAGGCCTGGACCGAGCCGTTTTCCAGGGCGGTCCGGCCGTCGGCGTGCTGCAGGTTCTGCACGGTCACGTCGCTTGGCTTCAGTCCGGCCTGCTCCAGTGCCTGCAGGAGGAAGAAGTAGGGGTCGGTGCCCTTGGTGGCGGCAACGGACTTGCCCTTGAGGTCGGCCACAGACTTGATGTCTGAGCCGGCCGGTGCCACCAGGGCTGCCCACTCCGGCTGCGAGAAGATGTCGATGGTCTTGATTTTCGAACCGTTGGCACGGGCCAGGAGTGCCGCGGATCCTGCCGTGGATCCGACGTCGATGGCCCCGGAGCGCAGCGCCTCATTGGCTTTGTTCGAGCCGGCGGACTGGACCCAGTTCACGGTGACGCCCTGCTCCTTGAGGCTCGCCTCGAGCCACCCCTGCTTTTTGATCACCAGGCTCAGCGGGTTGTACGTGGCGAAGTCGATGTTCAGGGTTCCACCGCCTTTGCTGTTGCCGGCCGCCGCCGCACTGCCGGAGGAACCTTCCCCTGCAACGCATCCGGTGAGTGCCAGGACCGTGGAAACGGCGAGGGCTGCGGCGCCCAGGACTGAACGGCGGGAGATGGGCGATGCGTGCGGCATTGGTTTCCTTCGAAAACGGGATGGAACGGTGCGGAAATAGACGGTGCGGAACAGGGGAGGCCAGGCTGCGCCTGCCAAAGGGATAGGGTCCGACGGCGGCGCGGGCCACCGGGGCGGGTGAAGGTTTTGTCGGGGTCAGGGGCGCCTAGTGCCCGTCGACGCCCAGCGTTTCCAGGAGCGAGCTGCGCATGAGCGCGAGTTCGGCTGAGGCGCGATCGCGCGGCCGGCTGCCGGGTACCTGGACTGTCCTGACGATGGTTGCACCCTGCCCGGTGGCGTCGGGGCCGAGGACGATGATGCGGTCGGCGAGCTGTAGGGCCTCGTCTACGTCGTGGGTGACCAGCAGGACGGTGGTGGGCTCTGCCCGGTGGATGTCCAGGAGCAGGTCCTGCATCTTGATGCGGGTGAGGGCGTCCAGCGCGCCGAACGGCTCATCGAGCAGCAGGACGCCGGGGTTCCGGGCAAGGGCACGGGCCAGCGATGCGCGCTGCGCCATGCCGCCGGACACCTCGCGCGGGCGGTGCTTGGCGAATTTCTCGAGCCCCACCAGTTCCAGCAGGCGGGCGACCTTTGCTTTGCCCTCTTTCGCGCTGCATCCGGTGGGCAGGCCGATGGCTACGTTCGCCTGCAGGGTGTGCCAGGGCAGTAGCCGGGGTTCCTGGAAGGCGAAGGCGCAGCGGGGATCGATGCCGTGCACCGGGGTGTCCTCGATAACCACGGAACCGGCGCTAGGGAAGTCCAGGCCCGCCGTGGCGCGCAGGAGTGTGGACTTTCCGCAGCCGGAAGGTCCCAGGATGGCCAGCACCTCTCCCGCTGCCACATCGAACGTCACATCGCGGAGGACGGTATGGGCTGCGGTGCCGGCTCCGAACGTGCGGCGCAGGTTCCTAAAGGATACGGGGAGGGCAGGCGCGTGGCCGGGGTTCGCCCCGGCAGAAAGGGGCGACAAAACTGCAGTCATAGGATCACTCCATCGGTCCTGGCAGTAGCACCCTACGGAGGCAGCCTTCGCCGGAGTGGTCGGTTCCGGTACCCACGGCTGCAATCCTTGCTATCGCCGGGGCCGTTGGGGAGCGTCCGGCGACCAGGGTTGCTGCGGCGTCATCGATCCAGGTCTCTCGGCCGCTCGGGATGGTCAAGCACCACTACACAGCAATGAATCGCCGAGAGCAAACTCTCGCGTTTCCGCGCGTAATATTCGTTCATAGCGGCATGAGCGAAGAGCGATCATTCTTTTATTCGATCGCTCCTGCTGCTCAAGGCAAAGCGTAGGCTAATCCCATGGGCCACACGAACGATCCTGCAGTCATCGAACGCCTCATGCGAACCAAGGGGCGTTGGGCCATCGTGGGTTTGACCACCAACGAATGGCGTGCCGCCTATGATGTCTCGCTGTTCATCCGCGACCGGCTGGGCATGGAGATCATCCCCGTCAACTTGCCCGGCGACGCTGTCCACGGCGAAACCGGGTACCGCACCCTCGGTGACATTCCGGCGGAAAAGCGGCCCATCGACGTCGTGGATTGCTTTGTGAACTCGCAGAAGGTGGGCAGCGTGGTGGACCAGGCCATCGCAGTGGGGGCCAAAGCTGTTTGGCTGCAGCTGGGGGTTATCGACGAGGCAGCGGCGGAGCGCGCCAAGGCTGCAGGACTGGACGTGGTGATGAACGCCTGCCCGGCCCAGCTCGCGTGGAAGTACAACCTTTAGCGCTTCAGTAACTCTGGATAGTGCCGTTCGGTGACGTCCGGGTGCGCACGCATCCGGCCTTTGAGCATGTTCATGCCGAAGGAAGCCAGGAGCGGGTTGGCGGGGTCATCGGTGATTCCCCGGGCAGCCGCCTTCAGGTCAGGAGCCAGCGGCACCGGTTCAATGACCGCGTCCAGCCGTGGCGACCAAAAGAACGGCACCGAGTAGCGGTCCACGCCGGGCGGAGGCGCCTGCACACGGTGGATGGTCGCCGCGAGGTACCCCTCGGTGGCAACTTCCAGCATCTCGCCGAGGTTTACCACCAACGCTCCGGGCAGCGGTTCCACCGGCAGCCACTCGGTGGTCCCGGGCGGCAGTACTTCAAGGCCGCCCACCTCATCCTGCAGCAGGAGCGTCACGAAGCCGTAATCGGCGTGGGATCCAACGCCCTGGTCGCCGGCTTCTTCCACCACACCGCCTACGTAGTGCACCAGCTTGCCCATCCACGCAGGCGAATCCCGAAAAGGCTCGTCGAAATAGTCCTCGGGCAGATGCAGGGAGACAGCGATGGCCCGCAGCAGTTCCATCCCCACCCCGGACATCAGGTCCGCCCACTCCATCGCGGCAGTCTTCAGCTCCGGGAAGGTTTCATCCGGCCAGAGGTTGGGGCCCTGCAGCAGCCAGTAGGGCTGGTCGGCCGGATAATCCCTGACAGGCTCGCGCTCCGGTGAGTAGTCAATCTGCTCGCGGGCGTCCGCCCTGCCCTGGGTCACCTCCGTGCCCATCCGGGTGTAGCCGCGGAAATGCGGGGAAAGGCGGTTGTCCAGCTTCATCCGCTCCTCAAGCGGCAGGTCGAAGAAGCGCCGGACAGTGCCCAGGAGCTCTTCGGCCTGGCCCGGCCGGCCGCCATATCCCGTGACTTGGAAGAAGCCAACATCGTGGGTGGCGTGCCGCAGCTGCTCAATAAACTCAGGGCGAAAAGACCCGTAAGGCAGCCGTGCGGAACCTAAATCCAGAACAGGTATTGCTCCCTGGTCGCGTGACATCCCTGCACACTAGCACCGTGCAGGCCCGCTTTATAGGCTTCCTATATGGACCCAAGTGCGCTGCGGGAGATCTGCCTGTCTTTCCCGGGAACCTATGAGGATTTCCCCTTCGGGCCCGAAACCTCGGTGTTCAAGGTCCGCGCCCACATTGCCGGCGGGACCCGCCACGAGGCCAAGCTGTTTGCCCTGTCCTCCATGGACCAGGCCGACTTCTACGTGAACCTGAAGTGCGAACCGGCCCTGGCCGTGCAGCTGCGCGCAGTGCACCCGGCCATCACCGGCGCATGGCACATGAACAAAACCCACTGGAATGGCATCCGACTTGACGGCTCGCTGCCGGACGGGATGGTCCGGGACATGGTGGAGGACTCCTATGACCTTGTGGTGGCAGGCTTGAGCCGGAAGCAACAGGAGCAACTGGGGTGGGCAGGCCTCGAGAGGACAGGCGGCAATGACTGAAGAGGGACAGGTTCCGGGCAAGCTCGGATACCCCGGTGTGGGGAGCACGGAGCAGGGCAGCGCTCCGCAAGGCTACGACCGAGTCCTGGAGGAGGCCCGCCTGGGCACTGGACTGGACGTTTACAGGCGGGTGGCGGACGGCATCCTGGGCTGGGAACTGCAGCGGTGGGCAGGGCTCCGGGTCCGGGCCGATTCGCCGCGGGCCGTCCCCGGGGCACACGTGGTGAGCGGATTCGGCGTCGGGCCCTTCCGCCTGCCCGCACCCTGCCAAGTGGTGTGGGTCCACGAGCCGGCCCCCGACGGTGTTCCCCAATCCGCCGGCTTCGGATACGGCACACTGCCTGGCCACCCCGCCCGCGGGGAGGAATCATTCGAGGTGGAGATCAACAGCCAGGGGGAGGTGTGGCTGAGGATCCGTGCCTTCAGCAAGCCCTCCAACTGGTTCTATGCGGCCGGCGGCCCGGTCACCCGGGCGACGCAGCGCTACGTTACTTCCCGGTACATTGAAGGAGCACGCAGTCTCGCCGCGGAAGGAAAAACCAAGTGATCTTTATCGTCGTCAAGTTCAAGGTCAAGCCCGAGTGGTCGGAGCGCTGGCCGGACCTCGTGGCTGATTTCACCGAAGCCACCCGCAAGGAACCGGGCAACCTGTGGTTCGACTGGTCCCGCAGCCTGGACGACCCCAACGAATACGTCCTGGTGGAGGCCTTCAAGGACGACGCGGCCGGCGACCACGTGAACAGCGACCACTTCAAGAAGGCCATGGCTGACATGCCCCAGGCCCTCGTCGAGACGCCCAAAATCATCAGCCGCCAGCTCGACGGCGAAGGCTGGGACCTGATGGGCGAACTCACCATCTAAACCCCGTCGATTGCTCCGTACTTGTCGTTTTGACCCGCCAAAACGACGAGTACGCAGCAGTCGATAGCATGAAGCCATGTGGATCGGCTGGATCGAGTTCGACATCCTCCTTGGCGACGTACACAGCCTGAAGGAGAAACGCTCCGTGGTCCGGCCCCTCCTGGCCGAGCTCAAGCGCCGCTTCGAGGTCTCAGTCTCCGAGACGGGGGACCACAGCCAGTACCGGCGCACGCAGCTCGGCGTTGGCCTGGTGGCAGCCGACCGGGCGCACCTCGTGGAGGTGCTGGCCGCCGTCGAACGCTTCGTGGCAGGCCGCCCGGAGATCGAACTGCTCAGCGCCCGCCAACGGGAACTCCACAGCGAAGATTAACCCATCGACTGCTGAGTATTTGTCGTTTTCACGCGCCAAAACGACAAGTACTC
Source organism: Pseudarthrobacter defluvii (assembly GCF_030323865.1). Lineage (NCBI taxonomy): Bacteria > Bacillati > Actinomycetota > Actinomycetes > Micrococcales > Micrococcaceae > Pseudarthrobacter > Pseudarthrobacter defluvii. Next base: position 523,675 of record NZ_CP066362.1, read on the forward strand.
AGCAATCGATGGAGGGTGTGGATAACTTCTGCGCACTAATCCTGATTCTGGTGTCATGGACCGATGAAGACCCCACGCTCATTACCGGAGGAACTCCGCGGCCGCCCCTTTACCGTTGCTGACGCAGCTTCTGCGGGCCTATCACCGCGGCGTTGGCGGCATGGGTCGCTGGAGCGCTTCGGCCGGGGCATCAGGATGGAGGGCACGACGGCGGCGCTTTCGTTAGGCGCGCGGGTCCGGCCTTTCGTTGAGGTCAACGAGCTCTGCGCCGCCTCGCATGTTACGGCTGCGGAGCTTCACGCGCTGCCGCAGCGGCGCCAGGACGGGACCTTTGACGTTTTCCACCTGATCCGGCCCGAAGGCGCAGCCCACCTGGACAGGCCCCACGTCATCGTCCACCGCATGAAGCTGTACGGGGACGAAGTCACGGCAATTGACGGGGTTCCGGTCACGACCCCGGCGCGTACCTGGCTCGACATGGCGGAATTGCTGTCCCTCGATGAAATCGTGGCCATAGGGGATGCCTGCGTTCGCATGCCCAGGCCGGAGTTTGAGGACCGGGACATGCCGCTGTGCAGCGTATGGGATCTGCAGCGGATGGTTGACGGACACCGGGGAAAACGCGGGCTCCGGAAGGCGAAGGACGCCCTGGAATTGATCCGGGTCGGCTCGGATTCGGCCCAGGAAACCATGCTGCGGCTCGCGATTGTGCGCGCGGGGCTGCCCGAACCCGAGCTGAATGTCCCAATTATCACTGAGGACGGCATCAGGCATCACAAGCCGGACCTGTCTTACCGCAAATACCGGATCGGCATCGAGTACGAGGGCGAACACCACGGCGAGGAAAGCCAGATCGCAGGGATATAGCGCGCTCTGAACGGTACGCCGCCTTGGGGTGGACGGAGGTCAGGATCTCCAAGCGCCACATGGTCAACGACGCGAAACCGGCCGCGGCCAGAGTTCTCGTTGCCCTGGCCCAGGCCGGTTGGCGGAGGGGTTCTTAAAAACGATTGTCCCCACCGGCTCCCAGCCTTCGCAAGCTCAGGCCGGGCCCCTCGCCGGCGGGGGCCCACCGTACTTGTCGTTCTGACGGTTCAAAACGACAAGTACGGAGCACTCGATGGGGGTGGGACTAGCCGAAGTACTTCGGCAGGGTCCCCTCGTGGGCTTCGCGGAGGGCGTCGAGGGAAAGGGCGTCCACGCCGTTGATCTCCAGCTTGCCGCTGTCCGCGTCCACAACGCCGATGCGGGTGTGCGCGAAGCCGCGGGCGGTGCACATGTCGGTGAAGCGGACTTCCTCGGAGCGCGGGACGCCCACAATGGCACGGCCCTGGGACTCGGAGAAGAGCGCCGTGAACAGGTCCACGCCGTCCCGGTCCATGACGTCCTGCAGCGCAATCCGCGCACCCACGCCGTAGCGCAGCGAGGACTCCACCAGGGCCGCCGCGAGGCCACCCTCAGAGAGGTCGTGCGCGGCGTCGATCATGCCATCGCGCGAGGCGTTGATCAGGATTTCACCCAGGGCGCGTTCGGCCTCAAGGTCAACCTTCGGCGGCTGCCCGCCCAGGTGGCCGCGCATGTTGGCCCACTCGGACCCGTCCAGCTCGGCACCCGTAGTGCCCAGCAGGTAAATGGCCTGGCCGTCTTCACGCCAGCCCGACGGCGTGCGGCGGGCGACGTCGTCGAGCTTGCCCAGCACCGCCACCACGGGGGAGGGGTGGATGGGTGTGGTGCCCGTCTGGTTGTAGAGCGAGACGTTGCCGCCGGTGACCGGAATGCCCAGCACCATGCAGGCATCGGACAAGCCACGGATTGCCTCGGCCAGCTGCCACATGACGTCCGGATCCTCGGGGGAACCGAAGTTCAGGCAGTCGCTGACGGCCATGGGGATGGCGCCCGCGGTGGCAACGTTGCGGTAAGCCTCGGCCAGCGCCAGCTGGGCGCCGTGGTACGGGTCCAGGTAGGTGTAGCGGCCGTTGGCATCGGTGGCCAGGGCGACGCCCAGGCCGGATTCCTCGTCAACGCGGACCACGCCGGCGTCGTCGGGGAACGCCATGGAGGTGTTGCCACCCACGTACCGGTCGTACTGGTTGGTGATCCAGGACTTGGAGCACATGTTCGGGGACGCCACGAGCTCAGTGACAGCGGCGGCCAGTTCCGTGGGAGCGGCCGGGCGGCCGGCATCCTGGACGGACCCGGTGAAGGCGTCGGCCTGGACCGAATCCTGCCACTCGGGACGGGCGAACGGGCGGTCGTAGACCGGGCCGTCGTGCGCCACGGTGCGCGGATCGACGTCGACAATCACGTCGCCTTCCCACGTGATGATGAGGCGGCCGGTGTCGGTGACCTCGCCCAGCCAGGAGTACTCCACAGCCCACTTGTCCATGACGGCTTCGAACGCTTCCACGTTCTCCGGCGTGACCACGGCCATCATGCGTTCCTGCGACTCGGACATCAGGATCTCGCCCGGGGTCAGCGTGGGGTCGCGCAGCAGGACGGAGGTCAGCTCAACCTGCATGCCGCCGTCGCCGTTGGACGCGAGCTCGGAGGTAGCGCAGGAGATGCCCGCGGCGCCGAGGTCCTGGATGCCTTCCACCAGGGAGCCCTTGAAGAGCTCCAGGCAGCACTCGATGAGCACCTTCTCGGCGAAGGGATCGCCCACCTGGACGGCGGGACGCTTGGAGGGCTTGGTGTCGTCAAAGGACTCGGAGGCCAGGACGGAGGCTCCGCCGATGCCGTCGCCGCCGGTGCGTGCACCGAACAGGACCACCTTGTTGCCCTTGCCCGAGGCGTTGGCCAGGCGGATGTCCTCGTGCCGCATGACGCCCACGGCGAGGGCGTTGACCAGCGGGTTGCCCTGGTAGACGGAGTCGAACACCATCTCGCCGCCGATGTTGGGCAGGCCAAGCGAGTTGCCGTAGCCGCCGATGCCGGCCACTGCGCCGTGCATGACGCGCGCGGTGTCGGGGTGGTCGATGGCGCCGAAGCGCAGCGGGTCCATGACCGCCACGGGGCGGGCGCCCATGGAGATGATGTCGCGGACAATGCCGCCGATGCCGGTCGCAGCGCCCTGGTAGGGCTCAACGAACGACGGCGAGTTGTGCGATTCGATCTTGAAGGTCACGGCCCAGCCGTCCCCCAGGTTGGTCACGCCGGCGTTTTCGCCGATGCCCACCAGCATGTCCTTCTTCATTTCCTCGGTGACCTTCTGGCCGAACTGGCGCAGGTGGTTCTTCGAGGACTTGTAGGAGCAGTGTTCGCTCCACATGACGGAGTACATGGCCAGCTCGGCGCCGGTGGGGCGCCGGCCCAGGACCTTGACGATCTCGTCGAACTCGTTCTGCTTCAGGCCCAGCTCTGCCCAGGGCAGCTCGGTGTCCGGGGTCTTGGCAGCGTTCTCGACGGTGTCGATGTTGAACTTCTTGGTGGTTTCGGTGGTCACTTGTCGCCTCCCACAATCTTGTTCAGTACGGAGGTGAAGAAGCCCAGTCCGTCGGTGTCGGACCCGCCGATGCCATCGAGGGACTCGGGACCGAAGCCCGGCTCCACGGCGTGCTCGGGGTGCGGCATGAGGCCCACCACGTTGCCGGCGGCGTTGGAGATGCCGGCGATGTCCCGGCGTGAACCGTTCGGGTTGAAGCCTACGTAGCGGAAGACGACGCGGCCCTCGGCCTCAAGGGCGTCCAGGGTTTTCTCGTCAGCGATGTACTGGCCGTCCTGGTTCTTCAGCGGGATGGTGATTTCCTGGCCCGCTTCGTAGTCCAGCGTCCACGCGGTGTTGCTGTTCTCGACGCGCAGCACCTGGTCGCGGCAGAGGAATTTCAGGTGGTCGTTCTTAATCATCGAACCGGGGAGCAGGTGCGACTCGGTAAGGATCTGGAAACCGTTGCAGATGCCGAGGACGGGCAGCTTGGCATCGGAGTTCGCGGCGTCGATGATCTTGGACATCAGCGGGGCGAAGCGGGCAATGGCACCGGCGCGCAGGTAGTCACCGTAGGAGAAACCGCCGGGGATGACTACGGCGTCCACGTCGCCAAGTTCGGTGTCGCCATGCCAGAGTTCGACGGCGGTGGCGCCGGCAAGGCGGACGGCGCGGGCAGCGTCCCGGTCGTCCAGGGTGCCGGGGAAGGTGACGACGCCGATGCGGGCGCCGGCGAGGCGCGGTTCCGCCGCGACAGCGACAGCTTCGCCGATCAGGGGAAGTTCAGTCATCTCAGGCCTCGACGACCTCGACGTTGACGACGTCCTCGATCACGGGGTTGGAGAGGAGGGTTTCCGCGGCGTCACGTGCCTGGGCCAGGATTTCCTCCGTCACCTCGCCGTCGACCGTCAGTTCGAAGCGCTTGCCCTGGCGGACAGAGCTGAAGCTGGTGAAGCCCAGCCGGGGGAGAGCGCCAACGATTGCCTTCCCCTGCGGGTCCAGAATCTCGGGCTTGGGCATGACGTCAACAACGATCCGGGGCATCCGGTAACTCCTGTGCGTGAGCTTGGGTAAGGGCGCAGCGGAGTGGTGCCGTCTCACGCCGTACCGGGATGTTGGGGGACAAGTGGTCACCTGCGTTGGTTCACCATGAGGTCGGGCGCTCCGCGAGCTTGCCTTCCCATTCTACCGGCCCGGACACGTCCCTCTGTATTCGGCGGGTTCGGGGCCGGAACGCCGCGTGGAACGGCCCGCTCCGGCTCCGCTGGCAGGATGGTCTGGAGTTGCCCGAAGGCCTTCACTAGGATTGCTGGATGGCTGAGAATTCAAAGTCCGTGCTGTTGCCGATGGTTGCCGCAGCGGTGTTCGCCGGCCTGGGCAGGATGGTCTTCCAGAAGATCAAGGCAGACCGGCTGGCCCGCGAAACGCGGATAGCCGGCCCGGTGGATGAAAAGACCAGGCAGTGGATCAGCGACGTGGTGCGGACCCCGCGCCAGTAACGCGGCCTCCCACCTGCCACTCGTCCGGGCGTCCTTCGGGGCGCCCTTTTTCATGCCCGGAACTGTCCGGGCATGCCCATATGACAAGCAAAAAAATCTCAAATGTGCTCTATGTCATATCCCGCTCTCAGTCTGTACTCTGTGATCAGTCTGGTCTCAGCAAATTACAAAACCTGTAATTTCCTCTGCAGTGCCAGTCGTTCGGGGGCGCCCACCAAGTCTGGGCGGCACATCGTGAAAGGGTTGCACGTGAAATCAACTGGAAAGAGCCCCTTGCGGGCTGGGGGACTCCGGAAGGCGGCCGCGCTGGCCGTCGGGTTGCCCCTTATCCTCAGCTCGCTGGCAGTAGGTCCCGCTTCGGCGGCCCCTGACGGCAAGGGCGTGGGGAATGCTTCCTCCAGCGCCAAGGACAGTCAGTTCAAGGACGGCCGGTACATCGTAGTGCTGGCCGGGCCCGCTGCCGCGGCCTATGAAGGGGGAGCTCCCGGGCTTGGTGCAACCAAGCCCCAGCAGGGCAGGAAGCTCGACGCCGGCAGCCCCAACTACAAGGCCTACGACGCCCACCTGCGCAAGCAGCAGCGTGATGTCGCGGCTGCCCAGGGAGTCACACCGGCCAAGCAGTACACCGCGGCCCTGAACGGGTTCAGCGCAGAGCTGACCGCGGCCCAGGCTTCGGCGTTGTCCAAGGACACCCGCGTCCTGGTGGTGGCGCCCGACGTTGAAAACAAGCCGGACTACACCACCACCGACTTCCTCAAGCTCACCGGTCCCGACGGTTCCTGGGCCAAGCAGTTCGGCGGAGAAGCCAACGCCGGCAAGGGTGTGGTGGTGGGCGTCATCGACTCCGGCTACGCACCGGACAACCCCTTCCTCCAGGGCGAAGCGCTGAAGCCGCTGCAGGGGAGCCCGCAGGTGGGCGTTCCCTACCGCACGGCTGACGGCAAGATCGCCATGCTGAAGTCAGACGGCACCACCTTTGAGGGCGAATGCCAAAAGGGCGAGGGAACCGGGGCAGGGTTTGACGGCTCGCTCTGCAACTCGAAGGTCATCGGTGCCCGCTACTTCGCCGACTCCTTCCTCCAGTACGTGGCGCCGGGAAACCGGGCACCGGAAGAGCAGATCTCCCCGGTGGACGTCGGCAGCCACGGCACCCACACCGCCACCACGGCAGCCGGTAACGCCAATATTGAGCAGGTGATTGACGGGGCCAGCTTCGGCAAGAGCTCGGGCGTGGCCCCGGCCGCCAAGGTCTCCGTCTACAAGGTCTGCTGGGAGGACACCAACCCGGACACCGGCGGCTGCTACTCCTCGGCCTCCGTTGAGGCTGTGGACGCAGCCATCAAGGACGGCGTCGACGTCCTGAACTACTCCATTTCAGGCAACAACAACAGCACTACCGATCCGGTCGCGCTGGCCTTCCTGAACGCCGCAGCCGCAGGAATCTTCGTCTCGGCCTCCGCAGGAAACTCCGGTCCTACGGCTTCCACCGTGAACCACGCATCGCCGTGGCTGACCACTGTGGCCGCCTCCACCTTCCCCAGCGACCTGCAGGGCACCGTCAAGGTATCCGACGGATCGCTGTACCGTGGCGCCTCCATCATGAAGTCCGAAGTGGCGGACAAGCCTGTTGTGGTCGCCGCCGCAGCCGCTGCCGCCGGCGCCGCAAATCCCAACCTGTGCGGTCCGGGAACCCTCGACGCCACCAAGGTGGCCGGCAAGGTCGTGGTCTGCGACCGCGGAGTGGTGGACCGGACCGCCAAGAGCAAGGAGGTCATGGACAAGGGCGGCGTGGGCATGATTTTGGTGAACCTCACCAGCAGCTCCGAGGACGCCGACAACCACGTCATCCCCACGGTCCACGTCAACGCGCCAAAGAGCCTGGAACTCAAATCCAAACTGGAAGCCAACCCTGCGCTGACCGTCAGCCTGGTCAAGGGTGACCTGACTGGCCTTCCCCCGGCTCCGGCACCCCAGATCGCGGGCTTCTCGTCACGCGGACCCACCTTCGCCTCCGGCGGTGACCTGCTGAAGCCGGACATCTCTGCCCCGGGTGTCAACGTCCTGGCTGGCGTCTCCACCATCGGCAACCACGGCGACCAGTTCGGGTTCATGTCCGGCACGTCCATGGCCGCGCCGCACATCGCCGGTTTCGGCGCCCTGGTGCTGGGCAAGCAGCCCAAGTGGACCCCCGCCATGGTGAAGTCCGCCATGATGACCACGGCCTACCCGCTGGTCAACGCCGATGGCTCGCCCAACACCGACCCCTTCCAGGGCGGTGCGGGACACATCGATTCCACCCGGGTCCTCGATCCCGGCCTGGTGTACGACTCCGGTATCCAGGACTGGCTCGGCTTCCTCAACGGCCAGGGTGTGGACACCGGCGCTCCGCAGGCAGGCTCCATCGCTGCCCGCGACCTCAACCTGCCTTCCATTGCCCTGGGCAGCCTTGTGGGCGAGGTCCAGGTGAAGCGCAAGCTGACCGCTCTGGTGCCGGGCATGTACCGCCCCGAGGTGAACATGCCGGGCTTCAACGTCAATGTGGAACCCAAGGCCCTGAACTTCGCCAAGGCGGGCCAGACCCGCGAAGTGACCGTGACCATCCGCAACGTCAGTGCACCCGTGGGCAAGTTCAGCACCGGAAGCCTCACCTGGAAGGGCCCGCGGACGGTGACCTCACCGATCGCCATCCGCCCGGTCGACGCGCAGATCGCCCCGTCGTTCTCGTTCAGCTCTGCCACCGGCACCGGCACCGGCAGCGGAACCATGGAACTGGTGTCCGGCTCGGACAGCCCCATCGCCGTCGGCGTCGAGGGCCTTGCACCACTGAGCCAGACCGCGATCACCAAGACGCCGGGCGAGTACGCGCCTACAAATGACGCACACAACGCCCTGGTCCAGGTGAAAGTGCCTGCCGGCGCCTCGTTTGCCCGGCTGGGCATCCAGGCGCAGTCGAACGACGTCGACTGGGACATGGTGGTCTACGCACCGAACGGTTCGGGCGGGCTGGCGGCCACCCAGGTGGCCACGGCATCTGCCAGTGAGTTCCTGGACATCGAGTCTCCGCGGGCCGGAACCTACTATGTGGTGGCCAATTTGTACGCCACGCCGGACAATGGTCCCGCCACTGCCTCCGTGCAGGCGGTGACCTTCGCCGGTGATGCGGGCAACCTTACGGTGAACCCGAACCCCATTGTGGCACCGAACGGAACCGCAACCTCGGCGACGCTGAACTGGACCGGGCTTGCTGAAGGCTCCTACCTCTCACGGCTGAGCCTTGGCAGCAACGGCATCAAGACCTGGGTGAACGTCCAGGTGGGAGCGGGCACCGCTCCTGCCCCGGCCGGCGCTCCCCAGCTTGACCTGGCCCAGGCGGTACCCGCCACCTGACCGGGTAGACATGGGGGGAGGTCCCGGGTGGTCGTCAGGCCGCCCGGGACCTTTTCTGTTCCCGCGGCTTCTTCCCTTGCCCGGGAGTGGCTAGGTGGCCGTGCCGCCCAGCAAAGGGGCCATGGCTTTCCACCGTGCGATTTCACACCCGTCTGTGCGGGTGAAGGTCGAATGCACGGTGCGCCCATGGAACGTCCCGGTGACCACGGCAACCTGCGGCCCGCCGTACTGCTGGGTGCACAGCTTTGGGGGTCCGGGCTTGGGGAAGAAGATGTCCTCGCCGAAGCGCTCTACCGCTGCCAGGGCCGCCCCCGGGTCAGGCAAGGTGGTCCCGGCATGGGGTTGGCCGTCGCCAGCCAGCAGGCGGAATACGTGTTCGGGAGCTCCGGGGTCCTCCCGAATACTGATGGTCAGGTCGATCACCGTGATATCCCTTCTGCCATGGCCCCAAGCTCCGCCGCGAGCCTGTTCCGCAGGACCCCCGCTTCCGCTGCAAACGCCCGCTGGTACTCGACGTAGGCGGCTTTGCCCTGGGGCGTCTCGATGGCGATGGCAGGGTAGCCCCAGTCGGCCAGATCGTAGGGCGATGCCTGCATGTCCATGGCCCTGATTCGCCATGACAGTTCAAAGCAGTCCATGACCAGTTCGCTGGACAGTGCAGGCAGGAGTTTGTAGGCCCACTTGTACAGGTCCATGTTGGCGTGGAGGCAGCCGGGCTGCTCCAGATGCCGCTGCGTTTCCCGGCTGGGGGAGTGTTCATTGAGCGGTATGGCGTCCGGAGTGTAGAAGCGGAACGCATCGAAGTGGGTGCAGCGGATCCTGTTGTCCTCCACCACCTTGTCCGTGCCGGCGGCTCCCAGCCGGAGCTGCAGGTACTCATGGCGGAGGTCGAACTTGTCCTGCCGGTAGACCATGGCCCACTCGTGCAGGCCGAAGCAGCCGAACTGGGCGGGCCTGGCGGCAGTGCCGCGGAGGATAATGCCGGCAAAGGCCACCGCTTCCTTGCGGTCGTCGAGGAAGGCGCTCCGGTCGAAGGTGACCGCGGTGCTGCCCGCAGCCAGCCCCAGGGAGGCGAGCTCGCCGTCGTCGAGCCTCCGGTAGTGCTTCCACCCAACCCGCGCGGCGGCTTGGTCACCGGTGAGGACCGCGCCGGCCCCTGGGTGCCAGCGCTTTAGCTGGCCGGGTTTCTGCGTGTAGTAGGTGAAGAGGAAATCCTCTACGGGGTGTTTTTGTCCGGCCGACCGGCGGGCCAGGTAGGGATCGGCATAGCGGCTGACACGCTGCACATGGGCTTTCTCCCTGTCCTGCGCACCGTCAGCCGCCAGGAGCCTAAGAGGCTCCACCGGCCGCACCCAAAACGTCCTTGGCGGCGTCCCACGCGCTGATTTCACATCCATTGGTCCGGGCGAAGGATGAATCGACGGCGACACCGTCCACTACCCCCGTGATGGTCGCCTTTTGGGGGCCGCCGTACTGCTGGGTGCAGGCCTGGGCGCTTGTCGGCTTCGACGGAGCCAGGATGTCCGGGTTTGCCTTAATTGCCGCGCAGGCCGCAGCGGCATTCGGATGGCTGCTTTCCGCGGCCGGTGTTCCCGAGGTGCAGACCAGGGTGTAGTCGACCTCAGGTGCGCCCTGGGACGGCACCACCGTGATGGCCAGTTCGGCGTTTCCCTGTCCCGGGCCGGCGCTTGGCCGCGATGATGCGGGAGCGGGGGCCGGTACCGAGGTTTCCGTGTCAGCGGAGGGGGTGGCAGAGTCCGCGGGAGAGCTGGAGGAGCTGCCTGGGTTGGTGGAAGGTGCTGTGGACGCGGACGTGCCGCCGTCGGGTGTACCACTGCAACCGGAGACCAGCCCGGCGGTCACGGCCAGGAAGACCGCGAGGGTCCGAAATTTGCGCATCAGGCCACCTCTCGTTCGTCCCGTAATTCTAGTCGCTTGGCGTACGGCGGCAGGTTTCCGTTTGGCCGCAATCACTCACTGGGAGGTGGCGGCAATCAGTCCCATCATCGAGGCATGCAGTTCAGCGACCTGTTCGCGGGTCAGCCCCAGCCGCTCCATCATGGTCCCCGGCACCCGTAATGCCTGCTGCCGCAGTGCGGCCCCTTTGGGTGTCAGTTCGACGGCGAGTGCGCGCTCGTTTCCGTCGGCCCGCTTTCGTGTGATCAGGTCCGCTGCCTCCAGTCGGCGGAGGAGCGGGGAAATGGTGGCCGGTTCCTGCGCGAGCGCCTCACTGATGTTCCGGACTGTCCGCGGGCTGTTTTCCCAGAGGCAGAGCATCACCAGGTACTGCGGATGGGTGAGGTTGAGCTTCTCCAATACAGGCTTGTAGGCCCCCACCACGCTGCGGGCAGCCACCGTGAGGGCAAAGCAGAGTTGGTGTTCCAGCAGCAGGTCTTCCTCCTGCGCATCTGCCCCTGCCGCGTCCTTTGCTGTCGCTTCCTTCGCCGTTGTGACGGTCATGGCCCCTCCAACTGTTAGTGCACTAATCATTAGTGTACATTTGATGTAGGTAAAGGGTGAGTGGAAGGAACTTCTTCATGGGCAGGGACAAGTCCGCGGACAAGGGCAACGCCTCCCAGCGCTTCATGCGCGCCACAGGAAAGCTGAGGGCCATCTTCGGTCCCGCCAGCCGCACTGCCCTGGGGCACGACATGACCGAAGAGAACCGCCGGCTGCTTGCCCAGCGCCAGGCCGAGACCCAGCAATGGGAAACGATCACCAGGCCGGACGGCAGCACCTACGTCGTCCCAAGGAACCCCGAAGACCGGTCCCTGCGCTGACGATTCCGCCCTTCACGCGCCGGCGCCTTTTTCACGGCCCGGGCATAAAATAAGGGCACTGGCTCCCGCCGGAGCCGGCTGCACTTTCGCCCGAGGCTCGGGAAGGGGGTGGAAACAGTGGCACATGTCCTCAGCGGCTTCATGAGCCTGACTGAGAGGCTCCGCTTCGTCTTCGGTCCTGCCACCCGACTGGATGCCGATGCGCCGGTGGTGCACAAGCATGATGAATTCGAGCAGGCCTCCGAAGAGGAACTCACGCATTTCGTGGTGGAAACCGACTCAACCGGACACCACTACGCCGTGCGCCGCGAAGACCTGGAACGCGAAACCTGATTCTCTCCGGCGCTTCCTGAAACAACAAAGCATCATGGCACCAAAAAAGCCGGGCTGCCCTTCCTCCTGGGAATCCAGGGAAGGCAGCCAGGCTTTTTGCCGGCGCGGCGTTAGCGGCCGGTGCCGCCGTAAACCGTGGCTTCGCTTTCGGTATCGAGCCCGAACGCCTTGTGGATGACGCGCACAGCTTCGTCGAGCAGGTCCGCGTGGGTCACCACGGAGATCCGGATTTCGGACGTGGAGATCATGTTGATGTTGATGCCGGCGTCGGACAGCGCCTTGAAGAACGTGGCGGAGACGCCCGGGTGGGACCGCATGCCGGCGCCGATCAGGGACAGCTTGCCGATCTTCTCGTTGTATTCGATGGCCTCGAAGCCGATTTGGTCCTGCGCAGCGTGAAGGGCGGCCAGGGCGTCGGCACCTTCAATAATGGGCAGGGTGAAGGAGATGTCGGTCTTGCCCGTGCCGTGGGTGGAGACGTTCTGCACGATCATGTCGATGTTCGAGTGCGCGGCGGCGATGACCTGGAAGATCGCGGCAGCCTTGCCGGGGATGTCGGGGACGCCGACCACGGTGACCTTCGCTTCGGAACGGTCATGCGCAACGCCGGAGATGATTGGCTGCTCCAAGGCAACTCCCTCTTGAGTGGTGATCTTGTCGTCGGCGCTGGGGATTACCCAGGTGCCTTCATGCTGGCTGAATGAGGAACGGACATGCAGCGGCACACCGAACCGGCGGGCGTACTCGACGCAGCGCAGGTGGAGGATCTTGGCGCCCGAGGCAGCGAGTTCCAGCATCTCTTCGCTGGAGATGGTGTCGATCTTCTGTGCTGACGGGACAACACGGGGGTCGGCGGTGAAGATGCCGTCCACGTCCGTGTAGATCTCGCACACATCAGCTTCAAGTGCTGCGGCCAGCGCCACGGCGGTGGTGTCCGAGCCGCCGCGGCCCAGGGTGGTGATCTCGTGGGTGGTGCGGCTCATGCCCTGGAAGCCGGCCACGATGGCGATGTTGCCCTTGTCCAGGGCGGTTCGGATCCGGTGCGGGTCGACGTCGATAATCCGCGCCTTGCCGTGGATCCCGTCGGTGATCATGCCGGCCTGGGATCCGGTGAAGGACTGGGCTGAGGCGCCAAGCTTGTTGATGGCCATGGCAAGCAGCGCCATGGAGATGCGTTCGCCGGCCGAAAGGAGCATGTCCATTTCGCGGGCGGGCGCGGAGTCGGTGACCTCGGCGGCAAGGTCGAGGAGCTCGTCGGTGGTGTCGCCCATTGCCGAAACAACCACCACCACCTCGTTGCCGGCCTGCTGGGCAGCCACCACCCGCGCGGCCACGCGCTTAATCCCTGCCGCGTCCGCAACGGACGAGCCGCCGAATTTCTGCACAATGAGCTGCTTGGTCACCGCGCCGGCGGCGGGCGCTGCCTGCGGCTCTGTTGCGTTGTGCACTTCGGTGGTGGGCGTACTCATGCGCGTACCTTCATTGGGTCAATTGGAGTTCCGGGAGGCCAGACGGCCTGGCGCCGCGCGGGCGCAGCATTCCTTGGGACAGTTTATCGCCGTGCCCGGAGGGACGTTTAATTGTGACCACATACCGGCCACGGCACGGCGCCGGCAGGAAAGATGGCGGCAGGGCCAAGTGGGGATGATGTACGACGGCGGACGGCGGCCGGGTGCGTCAGCCCAGGGCGTTCCGGCGGCCTTCGAAGGCCCGGCCCAAAGTAACCTCGTCGGCGTATTCCAGGTCCCCGCCCACGGGAAGGCCGGAGGCAAGGCGGGTGACGGCGATGCCGATCGTCTTCAGCATGCGGGCCAGGTACGTGGCTGTCGCCTCACCTTCCAGGTTGGGGTCCGTGGCAATAATGACTTCCTGGATCTGGCCGTCGTTCAAACGGGTGAGCAGTTCGCGGATCCGCAGCTGGTCCGGTCCCACACCGGCGATGGGATTAATGGCACCGCCCAGCACGTGGTACCGGCCGCGGAACGACCGGGTGCGCTCCACCGCGAGCACGTCCTTGGATTCCTCCACTACGCAGATGACAGCGGGATCACGGCGCGGGTCGCGGCAGATGTTGCACAGCTCCTGCTCGGTGACGTTGCCGCACACGGTGCAGAACTTGACCCGCTCCTTGACGGTGGTGATGGCCTCCACCAGCCGCTTCATGTCCTGGGGATCGGCTTCCAGGATGTGGAACGCCAACCGCTGTGCGGACTTGGGTCCAACCCCCGGAAGGCGTCCGAGCTCATCAATCAGCTCCTGGACAGCACCTTCGTACACGTTTCCCTCTTCAAATTGGTTTGGATGCGGGTGGATCGGTCATGGCCTGGGGCTGCCGGGGCAGCCTTGCCCACCGTCAATAGCGTGGGGTGACCGGGCTGCCGTCCAGTGACCGCTCCTCGATCAGCTTGCCACCCAGGATTCGCTCCACGGCCGCCCGGCCGAACACGCCCGATTCCTCGATGGTTTCATCATCGGCGCTTGGGATGTCCTGGACATAGGCGCTGGGGGCGGCAGCCGCCCTGGCAGGCGCCTTGGCCCGGCCTGCTTCAGCTTCCGGACTGCTTGAAAGCCGCTGGTACAGGCTTTGCCGCGTTTCGGTTCTCCCGGCCACCGGAGCAGCTGCAGGCGGCTGCGCGCGGGCCGGGGCAGCGGGTGCCATCGTGGCCGGTGCAACAGCGGCCGGCGCACCCGTCGCGGGCGCGGCGGAGGCCATGGCGTATTCGGGTACCGGGGCGGGCTGCGGTGACGATGCCTGGTAGCTTTCCGTGGCGGACGCCGCATGACCGTTGCCGGAACCCGGATCCCAACCGTTCCCTGGCACGCCGGCAGCAGGCACCGGAGCCACAGGAATAGAGGACGGTACCTGGGCTGTTGCCGGCGCATAGTGCGGAACGTTGCCCTGCGCTCCGATGTTGTCGCTGCCGGAGGCGGCTACCGGTTTGGCACCCACGTTGCTCTTGTCTCCCACAACCCAGACCCCTGGGGCCTGCTCAACCGCCCGTGTCCATGGATCGTGGGGTGCGTCTGCAGACTGGGCGGAGGACGGGCCAGGTTGCGGAGCGGCGGCACTGTCCGTGCGCGGGGCAACAGCCGAACTTCCGTGGGAACGTGTGCCAGCCTCCGTTTGGCCGCCGGCAGGTTGGCGCCCGCCGGCTGCGGAGGAGGATGAGGCGCCGCGGCTGGCGGGACCCGCGGAGGGCTCCCAGTCCATGGGAGGTTCCTCATCCAGCGGGGGAGCGTCCTCGTCCCGGGGCGGGCCCCAGTCGTCATCCGAGTAGGAATAGTCACCGCCGGTTGACGGGTACGGGGACTGGCCGGCATCAGGGCCGGAGGCGCTAGGAGGGGTTCCCGGGCTCCCGGCCGCCGTCCGGACGGGTTCCGGGTCCTGCCGGACGCGGCTGTTCACACCCTGTGCCGGACGTGTTTCAGCGACGGTGGCCGCAGCAGGCGTACCTGCCGGTGCGGCAGCCGGGCCGCCGGCAACGGCAGTGCTCCCGGAACTTCTGCTGCGGGCGGAGTTACCAACGTCGGAACCCTCAGGACTTCCACCCGACTGGGCTGCCGGGGCGGCCAGAGTTTCAGGGGCGGTCCCGGGCGTGGTCGAATTGGCCGCCTGCTGGAGCGGTGAGACAGGGCCCTGCGCCGGTGCGGCTGTTTGGACGGGTGAGGCCGGGCCTTGTGCCGGTGCGGCTGGTTGTGCCGGCGCAGGAGCCAGACCCCAGGCAACGTCAGCTGAAGTGGCCGGAACCACCGGGCTGACGGGCGCTTTTGGGTTTGGCTCAGAGCTCGCCTGGCTGGCGCCACCGGCAACGGCGTTGATCTGGCAGTCAATGCCCACGGTCCTGTGGATGGCCTGGCGCAGGTTGTCAGAGTGGTCCGCCCGGCCGAAGGCGCCTGCAAGTCCGGACGTAGTGAAGGACAGGGTGAGGACACTGCCGTCAAACGCACTTACCTGCGCGTTGGGCTCAACAAGCGCCCAGGTGCTGCGCTTGATCTTGGACAGAGCCTGCAGGACGTCCGGCCATGCCCTGCGGAGGACCTCCACATCACCCATGCCTGCAGCACTGGCGGGTGCTGGCCTTCCCGGTGCCCCCTGCTGCGGCGCGGGCGCCTGGTTGCCCGGTGCGTGATTGCCAGGGGCTGGCGCGCCGGCTGGTGGTTGGTGGGCAGGTGCCTGCGGGCTTGAAGATTCGTGGTCCGGCGCGGCGCCGGGATGCACCGCAGCGCTCGCCTGCGGCGCTGCTTGGCTGGGGTCCGCAGTTCCGGAGCCATGCTGTGTTCGGGGCCGCGCCGGCTCCTCGACAGGCCAGTCGCTGGTGCTGACCCTTGGCGGTGTGAGCGGGCTGCGGGATGCCTCGGCGGCAGGAGAGTCCTGGCTGCCGGACCCGGGTGCAGCGGACGCAGCGGGAGCGGATGCCTCTTGAGCCGGCTGAGGGGCAGGGCGCGCCTGCTCCGGCATACGGCTCACTTCGGGGCCCGCCTGCTCCGGGGCAGGGCGTGGTCCGGCAGACGATGCGCCGGAGGCCGGGCCACGAGCTCCGGCAGGGGCTGTGGCCTGGCCTGCCGGGGCTGCTGGCGCTGCCGTTGGTGCTGCAGCCGCTGCTGTCCGGGCTGAGGGGACGGTTGCCGGGTCTGCCGGTGCTGGGGCGGCGGGAGCTCCGACGTCGTTCCCGGCGTAGTTCAGCCGCCGCTCCACGCGGTCGATCCGTGCAGCCATGCCGCGCTCGTTCTGCTCGGAGCTGGGCAGCAGGATCCGGGCGCACAGCAGTTCCAGGTGCAGCCGCGGGGACGTGGCACCGGTCATCTCGGTCAGCGCAGTATTGGTGACATCCGCGGCACGCGAAAGTTCCGCAGCCCCCAGGTTATGGGCCTGGTTCTGCAGCCGCGCGATCTGGTCGGCCGGCATCCCCCGCAGGATGGCGTGGGCGCTTTCGGGCATGGCCTGGACGATGATCAGGTCGCGGAAGCGTTCCAGCAGGTCCTCCACGAACCGGCGCGGATCGTGGCCGGTCTGGATGACCCGGTCCACGGCGCGGAAGACGGTGGCGGAATCGGAAGCGGCGATGGCCTCCACGACGTCGTCCAGCAGTGAGGCGTGGGTGTAGCCCAGCAGCGCGACGGCGAGTTCATAGTCGAGGCCGTTGGGACCGGCACCGGCCATGAGCTGGTCCAGGACGGAGAGCGAGTCGCGGACGGAACCGCCGCCGGCCCGGATAACCAGTGACAGCACGCCCGGGGCAACCGGGACGTTTTCCTGGCGGCACAGGAGCTCGAGGTAGGCCATCAGAGGTTCCGGCGGCACCAGCCGGAACGGGTAGTGGTGGGTCCGGGACCGGATGGTTCCGATGACTTTGTCCGGCTCCGTGGTGGCGAAGATGAACTTGATGTGTTCCGGCGGCTCTTCCACGATCTTCAGCAGGGCGTTGAACCCTGCGGAGGTGACCATGTGGGCTTCGTCGATGATGAAGATTTTGTAGCGGTCCCGCACGGGGGCGAAGGTGGCCCGCTCGCGGAGGTCCCGCGCGTCGTCGACGCCGCCGTGGCTGGCGGCGTCAATCTCGATGACGTCGAGGGATCCGGAGCCGCCGCGTGCCAACTCAATACAGCTGGGGCAGCTTCCGCAAGGGGTGTCTGTGGGACCCTGGGCGCAGTTGAGGCAGCGGGCCAGGATGCGGGCGGACGTGGTCTTTCCGCAGCCCCTGGGGCCGGAAAAAAGGTAGGCGTGATTGACCCGGTTCTTCCGCAAAGCCGTCATCAGCGGCTCGGTGACGTGCTCCTGCCCGATAACGTCAGCGAACGAGTCGGGACGGTATCTGCGGTACAGGGCGGTAGTAACTGTCACAGAGAAAACCCTACCAATCCGGGCTGACATCATGCCGCCCTGTGGGGGAATAGTAAAGACCCCCCATGCACCCGCCAGAGCCCGTCTACCCTTGCTACCTTCCGGTCCTGGGGGAGTTCAACAGGATGACGCCACATGAGGGGCCGTCAGATACTTTACCCGAACATGTGGCCCGACTCGAATCGGGCTCCCGTCACCGCCAGCCTTCCACGCGCCAGGTCATGAAGGCGGGCTCCTCGTACGGGTGCGCGGCCCGCAAGGCGGCCACGACGGCGGCCAGCACCCGTTCGTCCACAACACACTCGATGCGTTCTTCGGCGACTACTTCAGGGGCGCCTGGCCGCCCAAGGAAGGGCCGGGCGCCATCCTGGGGTGTGAACCTCCCGGTCCCCGGCGTGACGAAAGAGCAGTGGGAGTAATTGCCCAGCCGGCCAGCTCCGGCGTCGCCGATGGCATCGAGAACCTTCCGGGTGTGGGACGCGGGAACGTAAACCACCAGTGCATGCAGCTCGGCCATGAACCCATCCTGCCCGATGCCGCCAGGGGCGGGGCGCTTCACGGATTCCATTGCTTATCTCCGTCCCAGCCGCGATCATGGAAACGTACACCGATTGGGGCAATCTCAAGGTTGTGAGCTGCGTGGCCTGGTTGGGCGGGCCGGACCCGGCAGCTCAACGGTGCACCAGGGAATGGGCGCATTGGGGGCGTCCATTTTCAGATTAAAGACTCCCTAAAGAAGCCTCCGCAAATGCTTGGACGGCGCCCTCAAACCTGCTCCGTGTGGGCCAATTGGGCGATGCGGAAAAGTTCAGGTAATCTAGTACCTGCTTTTGATTCAGAAGCAGATGGAGAATTCGCCTAGCGGCCTATGGCGCACGCCTGGAACGCGTGTTGGGTTAACGCCCTCGGGGGTTCAAATCCCCCATTCTCCGCCGGTCGAGAACCCGGTCCCAGCAACCCTGGGGCCGGGTTCTTGCTTTTTCGCCGTCGCCCGGCACTGTTGCCGCCGGCTTCCTTGGTGCCCGCCTTGTCGATAGATGTTTGCTCAGGCCAGGTTCGCCGAGGGCTCCCCGAGCCGCTTCAGGCGTTGCCTCGCGGCGATTTCACTCGGACCCATGCGCCGGCCGATGCCGCCCAGGGCGAGGTGTACGACGCCGAGCACCACCTTCGTGGCCAGCCTCACCGGAAGGGGAAAGGGGCCCAGCCGTGGCACAGAGAGCCCCAGCATTTCGCGGTACCGGGGTTCCAGGCTGTAGACGGCGCCGGCAAACAGGATCCGGTAGCCGGGCCTGAGCAGGGGATGCAGCGGAGCCTTGCGGATGAACTCCACGGTCTCCTTCACCCGCCCGTCTGCCCTCAGTTGGCCCTGCGCGTACCACCCTTCCAGCTGGCTCCGCATCTCCGCTTCCGTCGTCGGCGGGTTTTCCACCCCCATCAGCCGCCCCGCCTGGGCCCACTCCCGGACGTAGGCGTCGTCCCCGTCCGGAATGGGCCCACCCCAGATCTTGTGGGCTGCGAGGAAGCCGTCCGTGAAGGCGAGGTGGATCCAGCCTGCGAGCGCCGGATCGTTGGCACTGTAGGTGCGCTGGCCGCCGTCGTTGTCCTGGTAGCTGCCCTGGACGGGCTTATGCAGGTGGCGGACACGCCGTGTTGCCTCCTCCGCCGCCGCCGTGGATCCATACGTGACCGTGAAGATCCAGCGGATGGTGTTGGCCAGCCGGCGCAAGGGGTCCTCGCGGAAGTTGGAGTGCTCGTGAACGCCTGCCAGGGCGCCCGGATGCAGCGACTGCATGAGCAACGTTCGGATTCCTCCGACAATGGGCGTCATGGAGCCGTGGACAGCCCAGACCGCTGAACCGGGCAGGTGGTAGCCCGCGTCGTCGCCTTCCGCCAGGCGCAGCGACCACTCCGGCGGAGCGTCGGCGTTGCCTGAGAAGGTCTTCTTGACCTCGTCCTGCCATGATCGAAGGACATTGCGCATGAACCATTGTTGCCCATTCCGGCCGGGACAGCAGGGCCGCCGGCCCAAGACCACAACTGCGCACCCCCTAACGCCCGATAAAAAACCCGCATTGCCCGTACGTGGGGTTTCCACCCGTGCGGCCCTGTGGTCCCATGGGACATACCGTCGAGACAACGTGCGGCAGGCCACGTCGTGGAGTCAGTCAATTGGCTAAGAAATCCGTACCCGGCAGCAGGAAGCCGGACCAGCGTACGTTTCGCCCCGTTGCCCGCGCCGCCGCCGCTGCAGGCGTGCTGGCCGCGTCTGTTTACGCTGTCAATCTTTCCGCCGATTCAGCAGAACCGGGACAATGGGCAGGATCCTTTGCCCCCGCCGGGGTAACTCCGGGTACCGCCGCCCCGTTCGAAACTCCGGGTGCAGACGCGGGCAAAAAGACCGAACGGCAACCAGTTCCGCCTGCATCAGACCAGGTTGTGGCCGGCGCGCTTCCGCCCGCAATCCTGTCCAGTCCGCAGGTCACGCTGGCCTTCCCGCACACGTCGATCGGTGGCGCCGGGCAAGTGGGTCCGGGTGCCCTGACCCTGGGACCCGCAGGTGCGGGCAGGCCGTTGGCCGGCTTCCTGATGGCACCGCTCCAGTTCCTCGATCCGAGTTCGCCTTTCGGTCTCCGGGTCAGCCCGCTTAGCGGCACTGCGGGGGACTTCCATTTGGGACAGGATTATGCGGCGGCCTGCGGCACGCCCGTCTACGCAGCTGATTCGGGTGTTGTGCGGGCGGCCGGCTGGCATCCATGGGGCGGCGGCAACCGGATAGAGATCGACCACGGCGATGGACTCATCACCACCTACAACCACTTGGAGTCCATCGGCGTTCATACCGGCGACAGGGTGAAGGTTGGCCAGGTCATCGCACGCGTGGGCACCACCGGATGGTCCACGGGCTGCCACCTGCATTTCGAAGCCATCCTCAACGGCCGCTACACCAATCCCCTGCGGTGGAGCTTCCTCCAGCTCCGGGCTTTGGGCCAGGTTCCGGCCGACATGGTTTCGTACGCGCCGGGCCAGGGAGCCTCCGCGGGCATGATCAGCTGGACTATTCCCCTCCAGGTGGACCCGGGCGATGGGTCGCCGGCGGCCGGGCTGCTGCCGTCGCCCTTCCCGCCGCTCCTGCCACGTCTTCCAAGCCCAGTGCCGTCCGAAGCGACGGGCATCGTGCTCCCACCTCCCAGCGCGCAAACGACGACGTCGGCCCCGCCACCGCCCGAACCATCCGGAGGTGCCGCGCCGCCTTCGTCCGGCCCGGCACCCAGCGGGCCGCCGGCTGCTCAGCCAAGCCCGACGCCGTCGCCCACTTCGCCGAGCCCGACGCCTTCGCCAACTGGGCCGACGCCGTCGCCCACTTCTCCGAGCCCGTCGCCTTCCCCGACAGAGCCGGTCAGCCCGACTCCCGCGCCCACTGATCCGGCGCCCTCGCCCACTTCGCCGGGTCCGTCGCCTTCGCCGACCCAGCCGACCCCCACAGAGCCGGTCAGCCCGACTCCCGCGGCCACTGATCCGGCTCCCTCGCCCACCTCACCGGCGCCCGTCGACCCGGCTCCTGCCCCGCCGGCTCCTACACCTGCGCCAACGCCAATTGCACCTGCTCCCGCACCGGCACCAGCACCTGCTCCCGCACCTGCGCCGGCTCCAGTTGCTCCGGCTCCGGCTCCGGCTCCGGCTCCTGCTCCCGCACCCTCCCCGGTTCCCGCACCCGCCCCGGCACCGACGACGGTAGCGCCTGCTCCGGCGCCGGCGCCGGCACCGGTTCCGGTCCCGGCTCCGACGACCGTGCCGCCTGCGCCAACCCCAACGCCAACCCCCACGCCATCGCCCTCGTTGACCGGACCCGTACCCACAACGCCGCCGGCCTAGAAAAACTCCGGTCCGTACCCGTACATGGGGGCTTCGGCAACGAACTCCCCATATGAATAATTCTTCGCTGATGCGCAGCCCGCGCCCCTGTATCCGATCCCGCTGATCCTCAATGACGGGACCAGGACGAATTTTGGACAGTTCGAAGGGAAAGTAGTGCTGGTGGTCAATGTCGCCTCGAACTGCGGATTCACCCGCCAATACGCAGGCCTCGAAGCCCTCTACGGCAAGTTCCGGGACCGGGGGTTCGAAGTCCTTGGCGTTCCGTGCAACCAGTTCGCGGGTCAGGAACCCGGTACCGACGACGAAATTGCGGACTTCTGTGAACGGAATTTTGGCGTCACGTTCCCACTCACGGCCAAGACCGATGTCCGCGGCAGGAACCAGCACCTGCTCTCCGGCGAGCTCACCAAGTTCCGGACCGGCCTGCTGCCGGGGATGGTGAAGTGGAACTTCGAGAAGTTCCTGGTCAACCGCGAGGGGAATGTGGTGGCCCGGTTCGCTCCCACAGTGGAGCCGGACTCAGCAGCAGTGATCGACGCGATCGAGCAGGAGCTCGGATAAGGGCGGGTTGTCCGAACATCGTCCGCAAAAGCGCAGTTCTTTTAACTTTTTCCACATCAGCAACGGCGATTCACCCCAAGTTTGCCAAATGTCTGATTGGATAAATATTACTGAAGGGTACAAGGGAAGAACGGCTTCCCACCGACCATAGAGGTAGCAATGGAGCACATCGAGGCCGAACATCCCCGGCCACGCCACTTCCTACTCCACCTGAGCGATCCCCACCTGTTGGGAGGTCCAGAACCCCTCTACGGAACCGTCGACAGCGAAGCCAGGCTTATCCAGCTGTTCGACGAAGTCAAAGCATCCGGCGCCAGGCCGGAAGCCGTGATTTTTACCGGCGACCTCGCCGACAAGGGCGATGCACAGGCCTACGTCAAGCTGCGCGCCATCGTCGAGCCCGCCTGCAAGGAACTCGGCGCCCAGGTCATTTGGGCCATGGGCAACCACGACGACCGTGCCAATTTCCGCAAGGGCCTGCTCGACCAACCCGGTACGGATGAACCGGTGGACCACAGCTACTTCATCAACGGGCTGCGCGTCATCACGCTGGACACCACCGTCCCGGGTTTCCACCACGGCGAACTGAGTGCCGCCCAGTTGGAGTGGCTGGCCCGGCAGCTGGAAACCCCCGCGCCGGACGGCACCATCCTGGCCCTCCACCACCCTCCGGTCCCGTCTGTCCTGGATCTTTCGGTGCTTGTGGAACTGCGGGACCAGGCATCCCTGGCGGCCGTGGTGCGCAACTCGGACGTCCGCACCATCCTGGCCGGCCACCTGCACTACTCCACCACTGCCAGCTTCGCCGGCGTGCCCGTGTCGGTCGCGTCCGCGTCCTGCTACACGCAGGACCTCAACGTTCCGGTGGGAGGCACCCGCGGACAGGACGGCGGCCAGGCGTTCAACCTGGTGCACGTCTACGAGCACACCATCGTGCACTCGGTGGTTCCGCTGGGCAGCTCGCCCACCGTGGGCGAGTACGTCTCACCCGAAGAAACGGCCCGGCGCCTGGAAGCGGCGGGCGTCCGGATCCCGGAAACCACCAAGCAGCTGGGGAGCTCCAAGCTCGGAATCAGCGTGCGACGCTAGGCATAGCTTGAAGGTGATGCCGGTCCCCGTTGGGGGACCGGCATTGGTCTTTCCTGGCTACTTTTCCCAGGGCGCCTTGATGGGGAAGTACCGTTCCAGGAAATCGGTCACCAGTTCGGCCCGCTCGTCCGCACTGACCTCGGGGAAGCTGCCGTCGTTCAGGCAGAAGAAGTCCATGTTCCGCTTGCCCAGCAGCTTGGGCAGGTACTTCAGCCCGGACCGCATGGTGGTGTCCACATAACGCACCTTGGCCGCTGTCTGGGTGACGGCCAGGCCGGTGAGCAGGGCGTAGTAGTGGTAGAACGAGTTGGTCACGGAGATGTTGTCCGCCGCCCGGAACCGGCTGGCCGCCGTCTTGCGGAACTCCTCAGGGAACTCTTGCTCCATCTGGCTTACCACGCTGCGCCGCAGGGGCGCGGCGGTGTGCTCAAGGTGCCGGGTGGTGATCCGCCCGAACCGGTTCCACAGCAGCTTGCGGTTCACGCGGGCGGCGTTCTCGAATCCGCTGCGCTCGGCATCGTTCTCGCCCAGGCCGATCCTGGTTTCCGCCTCGATGAACTTGGTGATGCCGCCGGGGGTAAAGAACATGTCCGGGCCCACGGGGCGGCCGAAGAACATGTCGTCGTTGGAGTAGAGGAAGTGCTCGGACAACCCCTCGATGTTGTGCAGCTGGCACTCCACCGCCTGGGAGTTGTGGGTGGGCAGCACCGAGGGATCAGAGAAGAACTCCTCGCTGCGGACGATCGTGACGGAGGGGTGGTCGGCCAACCAGGCCGGCGCGGGGGAGTCCGTGGCGATGAAGATGCGGCGGATCCAGGGCGCAAACATGTAGACCGAGCGCAGCGCGTACTTCAGCTCGTTGATTTGCCGGAAGCGGGCCTCATGGTCGTCGCCTTCACCCAGGACATGTCCCTTTTGCTGGGCGCGGCGGGCCGCGATGTATTCGGGGGAGCTGCCGTCCACCCAGGAGAAGACGATGTCGACGTCGAAGCTGATGTCGCTGGCATGGTCGGCGAACATGTTCTCGATGGTGGGCCAGGTGTGGCCGTAGCGCTCCACCGTGCCGCGGACCGCGTCCTGGCGCAGCAGGGTCCTGCGGGTCAGGGAGTTTTCGATGGGAAGGGTGAGTTGTTCGCCCTCGAAGGCCCACAGTTCGATCTGGACGCCGGCGGAGGCGCCGAACTCGAAGCCGCCCACCGGCTCAACCCGCGGACGGTAGAGGCGGAAGATGCGGCCCTGCCGGTTGGGGGACAGTTCGCCGTCGGCCACCAGGACGGATGTCTTTTTCTTGGCATCCACGGTCATGGAGTAGAAGGGCTCGTCCCGGCAGGCCTCCACCAGGGCAGCGCGAAGCTTCTTCCGGTCCTTCCAGTCCAGAGCCAGCACGGGCCGGTCGTTGTTCCCGCGGACCAGGAGGTAGGAGAGGCCGGCGTTGGCCAGGACGTTGCGCAGGAACAGCAGGTCTTCCACCATGGCCTGGTATGGGGTCCTGGTGTCGTTGATCAGGGAATAGCGGCCCTTGTGCCTGATGACGTCCGGCCGGTGGCTGAGCCGCTGCTCCGCCGCCGCCGACGTGATCTCGGCATGAAATTGTTCCTCCACGGACGCCTGGCCGCCGTAGTAGACCTCGTCCTGGACCGGTGCTTCTGTAATGGTTGTCTCCGTGCTGCTGGAAGTGGGCATTCTTACCTGCATGATAGTCCTGCAGTTGTAACGGGAGGTTTCGGAGCGCCGTCAGGGCACCCCGGTGAACGTTCGACGGCGGCCCGGCAGCGGCTCAGGCGTCCAGCGCCTCCCGCCAGGCGCGCAGGAAGGCGCCGCCGGCGTCGTCGTGGATCACTGTGGCTTCCAGCCCCAGGTCCTCCGCCGTGAGCACCGGGTAGGGCTTGTTGGGCACGCCGTCCGCAGGGCGCACGTCCACGTGCTTGACGGAATGGTCGTTGTGGTGGAGCCAATCAGCCATGGCGTAGTCGGTGCGTGAATCGCCCACCGTCCGCCACGCCTGCGGCGTGATGCCCTGGGCCGCGAGGAGTTCCACGGCGCGGCTGGCGCCCAGGTCCTTCCCCAGGCGTACGGACTCGATGTCAGTGGAAATGATGGTGGGATCCACGCGGTAGTCCACCTCGTCGTCGGAATTGGGGACGTGGTGGTCCAGCCGGACAACGCCGAGGCCGTGCCGCACCATGAGCTCCATCGCTTCGGCGTCGAACAGCTTTTGCTCGGCCAGGTAGTCGGCGCTCGGCACGTCGATGTGCTGCTCCACGGACACCATGGCCCGCTTGGTTTCATCGAAGAACATGTGCGCGGCGTAGTCCTCTGCCACCAGCCGGCGGATGTCGTCGCCATACGCTGCCGGCACGGCCAGTTCCCGGTCCACGTGGACGGGCCCGGGCCCGGCGGAGGTGTAGCTGAACCAGACGGCCCCCTTTTCGCAGATGGCGTGGATAACCGTGCCTGCCGGAATACCGGCCGCGATCATCGGTTCCATCACCTGCTCCCGGATGAAGGCGTCGGAGCGGCCGGTGTTGAAGATGACGGGAATCCCTGCCGCGGCGAGGGCCACCAGGTCCAGGATGATGTCCGCTTTAACGTTCCGGGTCACCGGGCTGGCCACCGGCCCATCCACATCCAGCAGGAGCGCCAGCGGCGGTGCGGACGGCAGGCGGATTCCGGGTGCGGGCACGGCTGGGGACTCGGTGGCTGTCATGGCTCCATTCTCTCAGCACGGGCGGGGGTGCTGCGCGGGCGCCGGGGGACGGGGGCGCTTTGTCACTGTTTGGCTACAACCTGGCACGCACCAGCCCTGCTACTTTCACTGGCGCGGCGCGGTGCCTACTGTGGCATGGTGATATTCAAAGCTGTGGGCGAGGGCCGCCCTTACCCCGACCATGGTTTCAACACCCCAAAACAGTGGGCCTCCCTGCCGCCGCGGCCCGTCCGGCTGGACGAACTGGTGACCACCAAGCGCACCCTGGACCTGGAGGCGCTGCTGGCGGAGGATTCCACCTTCTTTGGCGACCTTTTCCCGCACGTGGTGCAGTACCGGGGAACCCTGTATCTGGAGGACGGGCTGCACCGCGCGGTCCGCACCGCACTGCACCAGCGCACCGCAATCCACGCCCGGGTCCTGGTACTCGATGGCTAGGAAGCGGCCGGCGGACCCCAGCGTCCTTCACGGCCACCATGTTGTTTCCGGCCCGGAGCTGCGCGCCGCCATGGAAGCGGCCAAGGACGCCGATGAGACCGCCCGGGTCCGCCGCCGCGTACTGCACGGGGTGGTGCTGGTCCTGCTGATCGGCCTGATCGCCGCCGGCATCATCGTTGCCATGGCCATCATCAACGGGCGGCTGAAAATCCCTGCCGCCGAACCGGCCCCGACTCCGGTGTCATCCTGCCCGGCCTCGAGCTTCGACTACACACCCAACGACAAGGTCAACCTCAACGTCCTAAACTCCACCAGCCGGTCCGGGCTGGCCCGCTCGGTGGCGGACGAGTTCCTGGCACGGAAGTTCGTGGTGGGGAACGTGTCTAACATCAACGCCGGCTATCGGGGCGTGGCTGCGGTGGTGTCAGGTGCGGCCGGACAAGCGGCGGCCTTCACGGTGCAGCGCAATCTCCAGGGTTCCGACTACTTCCAGGACGGCAGGAACGACGCCAGCGTTGATGTGATCCTGGCGCAGGACTACAAGGGCCTCGTCCCGCCGGAACTTGTTGACCAGACTCCGGGCCAGCTCAGCTGCCCCCGGGAAAGCCGGCGCATAGCAGACCCTGACAAGCTGCCCGTTACGCCTGCCGCCTGATCCTCCGGCCCGGCACCTGGCGCCTGCCCGTCAGCTGGCCACCGCCGGAAGCTGCGCCACCCTGATGGGCCGCCCCCCGGCGTCGAACCTTGCACCTGCGCCCAACTGGATGAACCGCACGGTCCGGGCCACGCGGGCCTCCAGCTCGGCAGGCTCGTCGCTGCCCCTCGCCGCGCTGGAGGACAGGGTGCCCAGAATCAGTTGCGACTGCTGGCCCACGTCGGCTACGGGCAGGTAGCCCTGTTCCATGCCATCCCGCAGGATGCCCTGGAGCAGGACGCTGAGCTCACCCACGTGGTCCGAGAGTTTGGCAAAGGACGACGGCGACAGCACGGCCCCCATGGCAGGCCCAGGCGGGAGGTGGCGGCGGCTGAGGTCAACCACCTGGGCGCGGACGTACAGGGCCAGCCGGTCCACCGGGTTCTCCAGGCGCTCCAGTGCGTCGCGCAGGTCGGAAAGAAACTTTTCGGTTTCATCGAGGGCGTAGGAGATCAGGAGCTCTTCGATATCGGCGAAGTAGTTATAGACTGCAGTCCTGCCAATGCCTGCGTGGCGGGCCACGTCGGTCATGGTCAGCCCTGGAAGGCCGTGGGTGAACAGGAGCTCGCCGAAAGCGGTGAGGATGCGGCGCTGGGTCTCCGCGCGTTGTTCGGCATTGCTGGCCGCTGAAATCCTGGGCATGCGGACACTTTACCGCGATGTGTCAGTAAAGTGCGCTAGATGGCGCAACCGTCAGGACCGCAGGCTTCGGCGTCAGTGGAATTGACCAGGACCAGTGGGTTGGCTTCCTGCCAGGCCTGGTCCAGGGCTGCGGTGAACGTCTCCGTGGGCTGGGCTCCGGACAGCCCGAACTTGCGGTCGATCACAAAGAACGGGACACCGCTGATGCCCAGGCCCCGGGCTTCCTGGAAGTCGAACCGTACCTCGTCCGAGTACTTGTCCGTGGTGAACAGCTCATCCACCTCGGCGGCCGGCAGCCCCAGGTCCTTGCCGAGGGCGGACAGGTACTCCCGGCTGCCGATGTCCTTGCCGTGCTCGAAGTGGTCGCTGAGCAGGCGTTCCTTCGCCGCATCCTGTTTGCCGTGTGCCGCGGCCAGGTGGATCAGCCGGTGGGCGGTGAAGCTGTTCGCCACCACCACTTTGTCGAACCGGTAGTCCAGGCCTTCGCCCTTTGCCTGCTGGGCCACGTGCTCGAACATTTGGGAAACCTGCTGGGCCGGCATGCCCTTGCGGCTGCTCAGGTACTCCAGTTCGGTGCCGTCGTAGTGTTCCGGAAGCGTGGGATCCAGCTGGTAGCTGCGCCACACCACGTCAACGGCATCGCGGTGGGGAAATGCGGCCAGGGCAGCCTCGAACCGGCGCTTGCCGATGAAGCACCACGGGCAGGCGACGTCGGACCAGATCTCAATCTTCATGTCCTGCACAACCCGCGGGCTTCCGCCACCATTCCTGGCCCCGGGTATGAGATGTCCCACAACCGGGTCTTGTGGCCGGGGCAATCCTGCGGAATAGTCGGAGCAGAGGTCATGCAGCGGGCCCTTTCGGAAAGCACCGCGGCGCAGGTAATACGCCCGGTGAAGTATTGCCCGGCCAGCTGGGGAGCCCGGCCTGTCAAACCTGGGAGCCAGGAATGCGGATTGGACTTGTCACAGGGCCGTGGATTCAGGTGCCACCGGCAACGTACGGCGGAACCGAGAGAGTGGTGGACACGCTGGCCAGGGGCTTCGCGGCCTCCGGGCATGAGGTGCTTTTGGCAGCACCGTCAGACAGCACCTGCCCCGTGCAGTTGGTGCCCGGGATGCGGCCCACCGACTATGGGGGGCTGGGGACCACGCTCTCCGAGCTCAGCCACGTGGTCAGGGCTTACGAGGGGCTGAAGGGCGTGGACATCATCCACGACCACACGCTTGCGGGTCCCCTCTACCTGCACCGGCCCGGCGGGGTTCCGCTGGCAACCACCATCCACGGGCCAATCCACGAACAGGCTGCGGACATCTACCGTGCCGTAGCCAGGAGTGGAGCGGTCATAGCCATCTCCAGGGACCAGGCATCCCACGCACCCACGGTTCCCGTGACCCGCGTGATTCACCATGGAATGGACCTTTCCGCCGTACCGGTTGGGTCCGGAAGCGGCGGCTACCTGTGCTTCGTGGGCCGATCATGCCCGGATAAGGGCCTGGTTGAGGCCATCGCCATCGCGCGGCAGGCCGACATGCATCTTAAGATCGCGGTCAAAATGCGGGAGCCGGAAGAAATCCGCTACTTCCGGGATGTCATTGAACCGATGCTTGGGCCCAACGAGGACTTCGTGGGCGAGGTGGACGACGCCACCAAATACCGGCTGATGGGGGAGGCGGCAGCCTTCCTGAACCCTATCCAGTGGTCGGAGCCGTTCGGCTTGGTGATGATCGAAGCCCTGGCCACCGGAACGCCCGTGGTAGGGACGTACATCGGTTCCGCCCCGGAGATCGTTAAGCACGGACGCACGGGATTCCTGGGAAAGACAGAGGAGCTGGCCGGCTTCGTTCCTGCTGCTGCAGCACTGGACAGGGCTGGGTGCCGCAAATCCGTGGAGGACAGGTTCAGTGCCGAACGGATGGTTGCCGAGCACCTGGAACTCTACAGCGACCTGATTGAAGGGAGGATGCCGCCAGGGGTTCCGCACGGTACCCGGTTGCACCAGAATCGATAGGGGCAGAACTGCATTCCCGATCCCCCGGGAAGCGTCCCCTTCAGAAGGGAGTCCTTCCATGACAGCCTGGAACGCAGACAATGAGGCCACCGTTTCCGAGTCGGGCTCAGTCACTGTCCTGGAGGGTTCGTCCTTCTGTATTTCCTCGGGCAGTGGCGACATCAGTCCAGATGCCGGCACGAACGGAGCGTTCTACCAGGACACCCGCATCGTGTCCCGCTGGGTTCTGCGCGTCAACGGCTCGCTGCGCGAACCGCTTTCGGCCCAGCGCCCCCAACCCTTCCAGGCCACCTTCGTAGGGCGGGCAAAGTGGCCCGGCGGGAGATTCGACAGCCCGCTGGTGGTCCGGCAGGTCCGGCACATCGGCCCGGGCCTGCAGGACGACATCACGCTGGAAAATTATGCCGCCGAGCCCGTGGAATGCGACATCGAACTCCTGGTGGATGCCGACCAGGCCGACCTGTTTGACGTAAAAGGTGGACGCACCACGGGAGCGGATGACACCACCCGGACGGTGTCCGAGGGCAGGCTTGTCATCGAGGCCGGGCGCCATGGCCAGCAGCGCGGCTCCGCCATTGGGGCCCGGGACGCAGAGGTCAGCACGGACGGACTGCGCTTCCGGGTGACTGTCCCGGCCCGGGGCAAATGGGCCACCAGTGTCATTGTGGTGCCGCTGGTGAACGGTGAAGCGCCGGAAGAGCCATTCAAGGAAGGACAACTGCCGCATCACCGCGAGGGTGTGCGACGGCACCTGGCCTGGGAAGAGAACATCCCGCGGATCAGCATTGAGGACACCAGCCTCCAGAACCTGCTCAACCGAAGCCAGAGCGATCTTGGTGCCCTTCGCATCTTCGATGCCCATCACCCGGAACGGGCAGCGGTTGCTGCCGGTGCGCCATGGTTCATGGCCCTGTTCGGGCGGGATTCGCTGCTGACCTCCTACATGAGCCTGATGGTCAATCCCAACCTTGCCCTGGGCACCCTGCAGACCCTGGCCGGAATCCAGGGGAAGAAGGTGGACCCGGATTCGGAGGAAGAACCGGGGCGCATTCCCCATGAGGTTCGGCTCGGCGTGACGGCGGGCCTTTCCCTCGGCGGCACGGCGTACTACGGCACGGCGGATGCGACACCGCTTTTTGTAGCGGTCCTCGGTGAGCTGAGCCGTTGGGGGCTGTCCCGGGACAAGATCCAGCCGCTGCTGGCCCACGCCGACCGTGCACTGGACTGGATCGAAAATTACGGCGACCGGGACGGTGATGGATTCGTCGAATACCTCCGCGCCAATGACCATGGCCTGGTCAACCAGGGCTGGAAGGACTCCTGGGACGGCATCAACTTCGCCGACGGCACCATCGCCGAAGCCCCGATCGCCCTGTGCGAAGTCCAGGCCTATGTGTACTCCGCCTACCTGGGCAGGTCACTGCTGGCCCATTGGAGCGGCGACCCGGCCCTGGAACTGCACTGGGCCGACAAGGCAGCGGCGTTCAAGGAGGAGTTCAACAAGAAGTTCTGGCTGCCGGACAAGGGCTATTATGCGGTGGCGCTGGACAAGGACAAGCGGCCGGTCGACGCCCTGACCTCCAACATCGGCCATTGCCTGTGGACCGGCATCGTGGACCAGGACAAAGCGGTGTCCGTGATGGAGCATCTGATGTCCCCACAGATGTTCACCGGATGGGGCATCCGTACGCTGGCCTCGGACATGGGCGCCTATAACCCCGTCAGCTACCACAACGGCTCCGTGTGGCCGCACGATACGGCGCTGGTAGCCACGGGCCTGATGCGCTACGGGTTCGTGGACGAGGCCAAGCGGGTGGCCCTGGGAATCTTCGACGCTGCCGCGCACTTCGACGGTCGGCTGCCGGAACTGTTCTGCGGTTTCGACCGCGGAGAGTTTCCCAGCCCGGTGCCTTATCCCACGGCATGCTCACCTCAAGCGTGGGCTGCCGCGGCGCCCGTGCAACTCGCCCGCATCCTGCTCCGGTTCGACCCCGTCTTCACCCGGGACGTGGTGCACCTGGCACCCATCCTGCCTGAGGTGGTGGGCACCTTCCGGGCGGAGAACGTCCTGCTCGACTCCAGCCGGGTCACCATCAGCGCAGCCGGAACCAAAGGCAGTGTCGAGGGCCTTCCGCCGGGGCTCAAGCTCCTGACCGAGCCCCGGCCCCCGCTGGCCTACCCGCCGAACGGTTTTGCCGGGAGTTCCGTGCGGCACGGACTCAACCAGCCCGGCGCCTGATCCCGGGTTCAGGGGAGGGCGCGCTCCAGGACGAAGTCATGTTCAACGGTGCTGCCCAGCCGGAAGGACTTGGTGCCCACCTTGTGGAAACCGGACTTTTCGTAGAACCGGATGGCCCGGGCGTTCTGGCTGTTCACGCCCAGCCAGGCTCCGGCGCCGCCGCCTCCTGCCGCCGCCTGCAGGCTGGCGTGCATGAGTTCGGCTGCCGCGCCCAGGCCGTGGTAGTCAGGGTGGACGTAGCACTTGCTGATTTCGACGGACGGCAGCAACTTCAGGACAGAGGCCACGTCGGGATCGGTGGCGGGCCGGTCCACCAGCAGGCTGTAGCCGTTGAGCTGCCCGCCGGCGTCGATGACCAGGATGGTGGTGTCCGGGTCCGCAAGGTACCCCTTGAAGTGTTCTTCGCTCAGGGTGTTGGCCAGGTGGGCGGCAATATCGGCAGGTGACGACGACGGCGGGCAGGCCAGCGGAAAGGTGACGGCCGCCAGCGCAGCCAGCGCGCCGGCGTCGTCCGCTGTTGCCCTGCGGATGGTGTGGGTCATGCTGTTCTTTCGGGTTCAGGCGGTGATGGTTCGGATGGGGGAGCCGGCCAGCCAGGCGGTGATGTCCTCAAGGGCGCCGCCGTAGAACTGCCGGTAGCTTTCCTGGGTGACGTACCCCAGGTGCGGGGAGAGTACGGTGTTGGGTGCAGCCAGGAGCGGGTGACCGGCCTGCAGCGGTTCCTGGTCGAAGACGTCCAGGGCGGCGCCGCGGATCCACCCCTCGTTCAGCGCTTTGATCAGCGCTTCCTGGTCCACCAGCGGTCCGCGGGAGGTGTTTACCAGGATGCCGTCAGGCCCCAGGAGCCTCAGTTCTGCCTCGCCCACCGTGTTCTCCGAGCGTGGGGAGAGCCTCAGGTGGAGGGTGGCCACATCGGCAACCGTGAAGAGCTCCTCCTTGGAAACCAGCCGGGCCCCGGCCTCCTTGGCTGCTTCCGCCGTGAGGTTCTGGCTCCACGCCACCACGTCCATGCCGAAGGCCTGCCCGTAGGCGGCCACCCGCCGGCCGATTTTGCCCAGCCCCACGATCCCCAGGGTCTTTCCGGCCAACTCCACCCCGACCGTCGACTGCCACGTTCCGGCCCGGAGGGAGGACTCCTCCGCGGGAAGGTGCCGGGCGATGGCCAGCAGCAGGGCCCAGGTCAGTTCCGGCGCTGCAGCGGGCGAACCGTTCGTGCCGCACACCGTCACCCCGTGCTCGGCCGCGGCTGCCACGTCGATGGCGGCGTTCGCCATTCCGGTGGTGACCAGCAGCTCAAGCCCCGGAAGCCTCTCAAACACCTCACGCGGGAACGCGGTCCGCTCGCGCATCGCGATCACCATGGTGGTGTCTGCCAGCGCGGAAACCAGGGCGTCCTGGGAAGCGAAAGGCTCACGGTAGGACGTCACGGCGACCCCTTCCGCCTCCAGGGCCGCGAAGTCGGCGAAGCCGTGGGCCACGTCCTGGTAGTCGTCGAGGATGGCCAGGCGGTGCGTCATGGGTGTCCTTCCCAGTGTGCTGCGTCCTTGGGTCACGTTCATCGTATGGCAGCGCCGCCCGGGAGGGTGCCTGAAACTCCAGCAACGCCGGGCATGATAGCAATGGGAGTGATGAATCCACGCCCATTCCCGATTTTGCCCCTGTGAGCGGCCGCGTCCTCTCCCGCATCCCGAAGAGCTGGGTCCTGCTGGCCTGCATCGGCCTGCTTGCGCTGAACCTCCGCGGCCCTTTCGTTGCCGTAGCACCCCTGGTGGACCTCATGCAGGCGGAGCTGCACTTTTCGCCGGTCATGCTGGGGCTGCTGACCAGCATTCCCGTGCTCTGCTTTTCGCTCGCTGCTCCCTTGGCGTCCCTTGCTTCGCGGAAATTCGGTGCCGAGTTCGCCGTTACGCTGACCATCGTGGGGGTCCTGGCCGGTGTGCTGGTGCGCTCCGCTGGGGGACCGGTGCTGGTGGTGGCCGGCACGGTGGTTATCGGGGTTGCCATCACGGTGGGAAACATCGCGGTGCCGCTGATCATCCGGCGGGACTTTGCGCCGCGGCGGCAGGGGACCGCGATGGGGATCTACACCGCCGCACTGAACATTGGGTCCTTCCTGACCTCGGTCATCATGGCCCCGCTCGCGGCCGCGACGGGGTGGCGGCTGGCTTTGGCAGCAGTTGCCGTCCTGGCAGTCGCAGCGGTGGTGGTGTGGGTGCTGGCTGTTGGGCCCCGGACCGCATTCCTGGCCGTGGCTGAGGATGACGCAGATGCACCCCGTGCCCCGGCGGCCCGTTCCGGCTGGATCACCTTCGGGCTCACGGCCGGGTTCGGTGGCCAGGCGTTCTCCTACTACGGCGTCACGGCGTGGCTGCCCAGCTACCTGCATGACGAGCTGGGCATGACGGCCGCGGAAGCCGGAGCCGCCTCCTCCATCTTCCAGATCCTTGCCATCGTGGGCGGGCTCGGCGTGCCCTTTGCGGCCAAATACATGAGTACGACTGCGGTCGCGGTCACCCTGGGCGCCCTGTGGCTTCCCGTTCCGGTGGGGCTGCTTCTTGCGCCGCAGCTGTGGTGGCTGTGGTCAACGTCCGGCGGCATCGCCCAGGGCGGCGGCATCACGCTGATCTTCATCGCCATCATCAAGCTGGCCCGCGACCAGGCTTCCGCCGGGCGGATGTCCGCCACGGTCCAGGGCCTGGGCTACTGCCTCGGGGCGGTGGCCCCGCCGCTGGTGGGCTTCGTGCACGACAGCTCGGAGTCGTGGACCCCTGCGTTGCTGGTCATCCTGGTTTCGGTGCTGACCTTCTTCGTCAGCACCACCCTCTCCGTGCGAAAGGTGCCGAAGGGGCGCTAAGGCGGGGCGCCGCCGTCGCGCTTCCCTTAAACCCCACCGCGAGATGGCATTTAAGGCCGATGGTTCCTCGGAACACTGCCCATAAATGCCATCTCGCGGATGGAATGTAATGCTCCGTTACCGGGCCGGCGCCCCGGATTTCGGGGGGCCTGTTGCGAAGGGCGTGCCGGCCCGGCAAACGGAAGTTTCTTGAGTGTCAGGCCGCAGCCAGCTCCTCAACGGTTGCCTTCTCGCGGGCCTCGGTCAGGTAGCGGGCGTAGGCGGGGAGGGTAAGGAAGGACGGGAACTCGGTGGCCAGGGTGACCTCTTCGAAGATGTCGCGGGCATCCTCGAACCGATCGCCGTCGAAGCGTTCCAGCCTGGCGAACTCCTCGTCCAGGAGCTCCTCCACCCACTCGTGGCTGACGATCTCGCCGTGGTCGGTGATGGCCCGGGCGTAGATCCACTGCCACAGCTGGGAGCGGGAGATTTCGGCGGTGGCGGCGTCCTCCATGAGGTTGTGGATGGCCACCGCACCGTTGCCGCGCAGCCAGGACTCGATGTAGCGGATGCCCACTTCGATGTTGTTCCGGATGCCCTGTTCGGTGATGGTGCCGTGCAGGGAGGCGATATCGATGAGGGCGCGGTCGTCAGAGGTGACGTCCTCGCGGAGCATGCCGAGCTGGTTGGGCCGTTCGCCGAGGACGCTGTCGAACACCTCGCGGCAGATGGGCACCAGGTCCGGGTGGGCAACCCAGGAGCCGTCGAAGCCGTCGTTGGCCTCGCGGGTCTTGTCGGCGCGGACCTTCTCGAGCGCGTTGGCGTTGGCTTCGGGGTCCTTGCGATTGGGTACGGCCGCGGCCATGCCGCCGATGGCCATGGCGCCGCGCTTGTGGCAGGCGCGGACCAGCTGTTCGGTGTAGGCGCGCATGAAGGGGGCGGTCATGGTCACCTGGCTGCGGTCCGGCATCACGAAGCGGGGGCCGCGGGTGCGGAAATTCTTGATGATGGAGAAGATGTAGTCCCAGCGGCCCGCGTTCAGGCCCGCGGCATGGTCGCGCAGTTCGTAGAGGATCTCCTCCATCTCGAATGCGGCGGTGATGGTTTCGATCAGCACCGTGGCGCGGATGGTGCCCTGCGGGATGCCGAGCAGGTCCTGGGCCAGGATGAAGATGTCGTTCCACAGCCGGGCTTCGAGGTGGTTCTCGATCTTGGGCAGGTAGAAGTACGGGCCCTTGCCCTGGGCCAGCAGGCGGCGGGCGTTGTGGAAGAAGAACAGGCCGAAGTCCACGATGCCACCGGCAATTGGCTGGCCATCGATCAGCATGTGCTTCTCCGGCAGGTGCCAGCCGCGGGGACGGACCACGATGGTGGGCAGGTCGCCGGCCGGGCGGAGCTTGTATTCCTTCCCCTCTTCACTGGTGAAATCGATCCGGCGCTCCAGGGCATCCGTCAGGTTCAGCTGGCCCTTGATGACGTTGCGCCATGTGGGGGTGGAGGAGTCCTCCATGTCAGCGAGCCACACCTTGGCGCCCGAGTTCAGGGCGTTGATGGTCATCTTCTTGTCGACCGGCCCGGTGATTTCCACGCGGCGGTCCTCCAAGCCGGGTGCGGGGGGAGCAACCCGCCACGACGGATCGTTGCGGATGTGCTCGGTCTCCCGGAGGAACCGGGGATCGGCGCCCGCCGCGATGTCGGCGCGCCGTGCCCGCCGTGCCTGGAGCAGCTCCTGACGCCGCTCGGCAGTGGCCCGGTGCAGCTTGGCGATAAAGGACAGGGCATCCGGCGTGAGCACTTCATCCTGCCGGCAAATCGGCTGCGCGGTGAGGGTTATGCCATTGATCGTGAAGTTATCGGTGAAGCTGTTCATCTCAGTCTCCTTAAAGACGAAAGGGAAGTTCGACGGCGGGACTTACCTGGGTGGGCCGGGATCGGAAATCCTCCGCGTGCTATCCCCATCCCCGGCGTAAGACCTCGCAAAGCTCGGTCGACGCCGGGGACAGGGCCCCTTTACGCACTCTTCCGGATTCCCCATCCCGGCCAGGCGACGTCACGCTCAGGCGCGTGCCGCCGTCGTGCCTCTTCGGTGAGCGAGGCGAATGGCTCACCTTGGGCGAAAATTAGTGGAACTGGCCCTCTTCGGTGGATCCCACGAGGGCGAGGGTCGACGCGTTCGGGTTGAGCGCCGTGGAGATGGTGTCGAAGTAGCCGGTGCCGACTTCGCGCTGGTGCTTGGTTGCGGTGTAGCCGCGGGACTCGGAGGCGAATTCCTTTTCCTGGAGTTCGACGTAGGCGCTCATGCCTTCACGGGCGTAGCCGTGGGCGAGGTCGAACATCGAGTAGTTCAGGGCGTGGAAACCGGCCAGGGTGATGAACTGGAACGTGAAGCCCATGGCGCCGAGTTCCCGCTGGAACTTGGCGATGGTGTCGTCGTCCAGGTGCTTGCGCCAGTTGAAGGACGGCGAGCAGTTGTAGGAGAGCATCTGGTCCGGGAACTCGGCCTTGACGGATTCGGCGAACTTGCGGGCCAGTTCCAGGTCAGGGGTGCCCGTCTCCATCCAGATGAGGTCGGAGTACGGGGCGTAGGCCTTGGCGCGGGCGATGCAGGGTTCGATACCGTTGCGGACCTTGTAGAAGCCCTCGGCTGTGCGCTCGCCGGTGATGAATTCCTGGTCGCGCTCGTCGACGTCGGAGGTAATCAGGGTGGCGGCCTCGGCGTCGGTGCGGGCGATGACGACTGTGGGGGTGCCGGCGACGTCGGCTGCCAGGCGGGCGGCGTTCAGGGTGCGGACGTGCTGCTGGGTGGGGATGAGGACCTTGCCGCCCAGGTGGCCGCACTTCTTTTCGGATGCGAGCTGGTCTTCCCAGTGAACGCCGGATGCGCCGGCCTGGATCATGGACTTCATGAGCTCGTAGGCGTTGAGCGGGCCGCCGAAGCCGGCTTCGGCGTCGGCAACGATGGGGACCAGCCAGTCCTCAACAGACTGGATGCCTTCGGAGAATTCGATCTGGTCTGCGCGGAGCAGGGCGTTGTTGATGCGGCGGACAACCGTGGGGACCGAGTTGGCCGGGTAGAGGGACTGGTCCGGGTAGGTGTGGCCTGAGTTATTGGCGTCGGCTGCTACCTGCCAGCCGGAGAGGTAGATGGCGCGCAGCCCGGCCTTGACCTGCTGCACGGCCTGGTTGCCGGTGAGGGCGCCAAGGGCGTTGGTGTAGCCGCCGGTTTTGTGCTCCTCGGTGAGCTGCTTCCACAGCTTCTCGGAGCCCCGCCGGGCCAGGGTGTGCTCCTCGGAGACGCGGCCGCGGAGGCGGACGACGTCGGAGGCTGAGTAGTCCCGGGTCACACCTTCCCAGCGGGGGTTGGCGGCCCACTCGAGCTCCAGGGCGGCGGCCTGCTGCGTTGTGTCCTGGCTGGACGGCTGCTGGGTGGGCTCAAATGCTGCAGTCATCGTTGATCTCCTTGATTGAGCTCCGGATGGAGTAGGTGGGAACCGCGTCGTTGAGGCTCCCACCGGCTTATCCGGTGCGGTGTTTCTTTCCGTGACAACTACTTTTCAGCACTTTCAACCCCCTTTCTAGATAAGAAGTCTGGAAAGAAATGCACTTCTTCACGTATTCTTCAGAAATGTCGCCTTCAAGCTGGAACAGGGACGTTTCCCAGCCACAGTCCACCGCCGCAGCGGAACTGGATGTCATCGCGCTGGGCCGCCGGGTCCGCCATTTGCGCAAACAAGCCGGGCTCACGCTCGATGACCTGAGCGCCGCCGTCGGCACCGCGCCCAGCCAGCTAAGCCTGATTGAAAACGGCAAGCGTGAGCCCAAACTGACCCTCCTCCAGCACCTCGCGGGGGCGCTCAATGTGACCATCGACCAGCTGCTCGGAGCCGAGCCTCCCAGCCGCCGGGCAGCCCTGGAAATCGAGCTGGAACGGTACCAGCGGGGGCCGCTGTACGAATCGCTGGACCTGCCCAAAATCCGCATCAGTTCGCGGCTTCCGCTGGATGTGCTGGAGGCCCAGGTGGGGCTGCTGCATGAGCTGGAACGGAAGATGAACGAGCAAGTGGCCACCCCTGAGGAGGCCCGCCGCGCCAACGGTGAACTGCGGGCCATGATGCGGGAGCGCGGCAACTACTTCCCGGAGTACGAGGCCGAGGCGCAGAAGGTCCTCAAAGAGGTGGGCTACACCTCAGGTCCGCTGAGCCAGCACGTCATCGCGGACATCGCCGAGCACCTCGGTTTCACCCTCCACCACGTGGGGGATTTACCGCATTCCACCCGCTCCGTGACGGATTTGAAGAACCGCAAAATTTACCTGACGCAGAGCCAGCGGCAGGACCATGACCCCCGCTCGGTGCTGCTGCAAGCCTTGGGCCACTACGTTCTGGGCCATGAGACACCCAAAAACTACGGCGACTTCCTGGCCCAGCGGGTGGCCACCAATTATTTCGCCGCCGCCCTGCTCCTGCCCGAACAGGCAACCGTGGATTTTTTGCAGAAAGCCAAAGCGGCCAAGGAAATAGCCGTTGAGGACATCCGGGATGCGTTCGCCGTTTCCTACGAGACCGCAGCACACCGCTTCACCAACCTGGCCACGAAGCATCTGGGCCTCACCACGCATTTCCAGAAGACACACCAGAGCGGGATCATCTACAAGGCGTATGAGAACGACGGCGTGAACTTCCCCCAGGACCACACCGGCGCCATCGAGGGGCAACCGTCGTGCAAGGCCTGGACCTCCCGCGCCGTGTTCGACGTGCCGGACAAGTTCAGTGCGTACAGCCAGTACACCGATACGCCGTCCGGCACGTACTGGTGCACGGCACGGACAGAGCGGTCCGCCAGCGGAGAGTTTTCCCTGAGCATCGGGGTGCCGTACCAGCATGTGAAGTGGTTCCGGGGCCGGGAGACCACTGCCCGGGCAACGTCCAACTGCCCGGACCCCACCTGCTGCAAGCGGCCGCCGGCCGAGCTGGCCATACAGTGGGCCGGCAACGCCTGGCCGTCAGCCCGGGCCCACTCCCACCTGCTCGCCGCGATGCCGCCCGGCGCCTTCCCCGGCGTGGACGAGACCGAGGTGTACAGCTTCCTGCAGGCCCACTCGGGGAGTTAGTCAGCGGGGGAAGCTGTGACGCCTGCAGCCGTCTCCGCGCCGCTGGGAGTCGAGCGCATGTCCAGGCAGATGATGTCCGTCAGGATGCCGCATACTGCCCGGTACGATTCCGGGTTGCCGCACCAGCGGCCGGAATCCTGGAGAAACTTTAGGAATTGCATCAGCGAATAGGTGGCCACGAGGCCTGCGTGGGCGGTATTGATTATCAGAGATACCAGTCTTGCTGCCACCTCGGCCGGGTCGAGGGCAGTGATGGAACGGCTTTCGCCAGCCTCAGGGTAGAAGCGGAAAAAGAGCTTCAGGCTCGCCAGCACCTCTTCCACGTCTGTGCTGAATGGGCGCTGGACATACCAGCAGATGAAGGCTGGGGCCAGCGTTTCCAGCTCCCGGACGTTGTCCGATAAAGGGACTGCCACTTTAGGGACGGCGGCTTTGAACGCGACTCTTGGTTGCTTTCGCACATGGTTCGTTCGTGCCGCCCGTCGGCGCTGGTTCCTGCCCACAGTGATCCTCGTTTCCTGCCTGCTCTCCTGGTCGTCCAAACAGTACGGAGGAAACTGTCGGCCCTGCGACAGCCGGAAGCACCTATGTGGAAAGTCGGCATACAAGCTGACTGAACGCCCGCTCGAATCCTGGCGTTTTCCAGACACCCCCGCTCACTCTCCTGAGGATAGTGAGCGGGCGTTGGGGTTTAGGCCGCCATAAGTGAGCGGGCGTTGGAGGATTTCCTGCCAAACATGAGCGGGCGTTTGGTTAGCCGTGGAGGGCACGGTACGCGTCCGCGGCGGCGGGGTGCAGGGGGACGCCTGCGGTGTTGATGAGGCTCTCAGCGCTGAGGAACTGCACGCCCAGGGTGGACTGCGGAATCAGCTCGCCGGCATTGTGCACCAGCAACTGGACGGTCCGCTCCACGGTGGCGTTGTCCAGGTCACGGCGGCACAGGAGCAGATTGGGTGCGCCCACCGTCCACACTGCCGAAATTCCGGGGTAGCTGCCTTCCGGAATGAGGACGCGGTCGTACATGCCGCCATATCGCCGGCGCAGTTCCGGCAGCAGGCCCGACAGGTCCACGAGCCCCAGTGCCACTTCCTGCTGGGCGGCGGCGATGGCAGCCGTGGGCACCCCGCCGGACCAGAACAGGGCATCCACGGTGCCCGCTTTGAGGGCGGCGATCCCATCGTTGAGGCCGAGATTTTCGACGGCGGCAGTTCCGGCAGCGGGCGCCACACCGTCCGTTGAGGTGCCCAGCCCGGCCGCTTCCAGCAGCCGGGGAGTGGTGAGCGAAGTGCCCGATCCCGGCTGGCCCACGGCAACCCTGCGCCCTGCCAGTCCGGAAATATCGCGGATGCCGCTGTCCTTCC
This sequence comes from Pseudarthrobacter defluvii, assembly GCF_030323865.1. Taxonomy (NCBI): domain Bacteria; kingdom Bacillati; phylum Actinomycetota; class Actinomycetes; order Micrococcales; family Micrococcaceae; genus Pseudarthrobacter; species Pseudarthrobacter defluvii. The sequence continues at coordinate 564,498 of NZ_CP066362.1, forward strand.
GGACCACGCAGTGGACGTAATTTTCGTACACCTTCCCGATGGCGGCGATCTCCGCTGTGTCCCTGCCCGCCTGGCCGGCAGCGTCGGCCAGGGCTACGGCAAAAGCGGCCCGCCCGTCCCGCAGTTCTGCAATGTTGTCCAGGCTTCCGCCCGTTGCAACAGCCCGGGCGTGCGCGGCGACGCCGTGCCGCTCAAGCGCGGCGGCCAGCAGCGTTGAGAACTCCAGGTAGAACCCGCCCGGTTCGCCGCCGGCCACCACGAGATCCTCTGGCCGGTCCCCGCCGGTGCAGGCGCTGAGGGCAGGCGGCAGGAACGCTGCGAGTCCGACGGCGAAGGCTGACTTCAGCACGGACCGTCGCGCCGGCAGGGGGTCAGGACAGCCCCGGGCAAGTGGTTCACGCATTGGCGCCGCCCTTATCCGGAAGCACCGGGTCAGAAGCTGCGACGGGGAACTCAATCCGGGCCAATAACCCATGCGGAGAGGCCTCGGCGAGCACCAGCCGGCCACCGTTGGCCGCGGCAAGCTCGCCCACGATTGTCATGCCCAGCCCCGTCCCCGGAACCGCGGAATGCCGCGGGGACCGCCAAAACCTGGTGGCAGCCGAGGCGCGCTCTGAAGCGGAAAGCCCGGGACCGTCGTCGGAAATCTCCACAACCACCACATCCTGCTCCAGCCGGACTGCCGCCGCCACCGTGGCACCTGGGGCGTACTTGATGGCGTTGTTGAGGAGTTCGCCCGCCATCTGGGCCAGCTCGGCCGGGTGGCAGGCAGCCAGCGCCGGCGACTGCGGAGGCTCGGCGAGGACCAGCCGGCACCCCGCCTGTTCCGCCAGCGGCGCTGCACGCTCGATCTCCCCCTGAAGTACCGGGTAAGGATCCACCGGCTGGGCAGGGGGATGGTCTCCGGAACCACCGGCAGCCCGCAGGTAGCCTTCGGATGCCCGGTGCTCCGCTGCGGCCAGCTTCAGCACCCCGTCCAGGATCTCCTCCACGCGGTCCAGCTCCGCCACGGCCCGCTCGGCCGCGTCGTGTTCGCGGGCCGTCTTCAGCTCGAGCTGCAGCAGGTCAAGCCGCAGCCGGAGGGCTCCCACCGGATTCCGCAGCTGGTGCGAGGTGTCCGCGATCAGCTGCCGCTGCGCCGCCATGCTGGCGCTGACGGTCCTGGCCATGGCCGTGAAGGACCGGCTCAGTTCCCGCAGCTCAGGTGGGCCGTCCTCCGGGAGCCGTTCCATGCGCCCGGTCCGCTCCAGCTCATGCACCGCCGAATCCAGGCGGAGGACGGGCCGCAGGACCCAGCCGGTGACCCGTGCCGCCCCCACCAGGAGTATGGTGGCCAGCGCGAGCGCGGCCACGCCCACCCCAAGCCAGCGCTCACGGAGTTTCTGCTGTGCCGTGTCCGCATGGACGTCCAGGACCACTGCACCCAGGACCTGGCTGGCGCTGCCGAAGGGGCGGAAAATGACCTGGGAGCCCGAACTGAACGGCTCCAGCGGCTTCAGCGATGTGCCGCTCACGTTCAGTCGGGCCAGGGACAAGGAATTCTGCACATCCGGCCGTTCGGGGGACAGGCCCCCGGAGGCCAGGGTGGACGCCTGCACCCGCACCACTATTCCCTCGCCGTACAGCCCCGAGTACGTGTCCATTTCCCGCTGCAGGCGCACGGTGTCGCCGTCGTTCGCGGCATCGAAGGCCACCTGGGCCAGCCGGTTCAGCGAGGCCGCCCGGTTGATCTGCAGTTCCTGGGTCAGCTCACGGGATGCGGACGTGAGGATGGTGCCCGAGATCAGGAACACCACTACCAGGCAGAGGACGCTGAGGACGCCCAGGACCCGCAGCCTCATGCGCCGGCCGCCTCCACCCGGTAGCCCACGCCGCGGACGTTGATAATGAATCCCGGCTTCTGCAGTTTTGCCCGCAGCCCGGTGAGGTGGACGTCCAGCGAGCGGGATGAGGCCAGGAAGGCGTCGCCCCACAGCGCGTCCAGGATCTGTTCGCGGGTGACCACCGAGCCTGCGTGGCGCGCCAGCAGGGCCAGGAGTTCGAACTCCGTGGCCGTCAGCGGGATGGGGAGGCCGGCTTTAAACGCCGTGCGCCGGTTCAGGTCGATGGCGACGTCGTCCAGCACGATGGTGTCTTCCTGCGGCACGCTGCCCGTACGCCCGGCCCGCCGCGTCACCGCCTCGATCCGGGCCAGCAGTTCAACCAGTTTGACCGGCTTGACCAGGTAGTCGTCCGCGCCGGAACGGAGCCCGAGCACCACGCTGCGTTCGTCGTCGCGGGCGGTCAGGATGAGGATGGGGACGTTGGTAACCTGGCGGAGTTTGCGCAGGACCTCCAGCCCGTCCATGTCCGGCAGGCCAAGATCCAGGAGGATCACCTGGAAGTTCCGGTGGGACAGCAGCGCGTCCGCGCCGCGGGAGAGCCGCTGCGGGTGGTGCCCGGCGCTTTCGACGGCAGCGGTAAGGGCGCCGGCCATGGCGTCGTCGTCCTCGACGATCAGCACATCCATTGCCATCTTCCTTGCTGTTTTGTGCGGTCTCCGGTTCATCCCCCGCCTTTGGAGACTACCGCCTAAGGAACAGTTATGTCCGACGGCGGCCGGCCGGCAGGAAGGGACGGCCAGTCAGTCAAAACCTAAGGAAGTGTTAGGAAATGCCCCGCCACGTTGGTTGTGCGGTGGATCACCCATACCTTGGATGAGGCCCTCCGGCGTTGGAGGACGCACGTCACCACAAGGAGGAACTCACCGATGAGCACCCAACAAACCGCGCCCTTATCGGAGGCCGCCCAGACCCGGCGGGCCGTGGGCAACATCCTGAAGGGTTCCGCGGGCAACCTTGTGGAATGGTACGACCTCTACGTCTACACGGTCTTCGCCGCCTACTTCCAGGCCCACTTCTTCAACTCCAAGGATGAACTCCAGGCGGGCCTCGAAGCGATGGCCGTCTTCTCGACGTCCTTCCTCATGCGGCCCATCGGTGCCTGGTTCTTCGGCCGGTACGCCGACCGCCACGGCCGGAAGGCTGCGCTGACGCTCAGTGTCACCCTGATGTCCGCCGGTTCCTTCGCCATCGCGGTGTTGCCCACCCAGGACGTCATTGGGCTGTGGGCCATGATCCTGCTGGTCATCGTCCGCGTGATCCAGGGCTTCTCCGTGGGTGGCGAATACGGCACCAGCGCCACTTACATGTCCGAGGCCGCCACCAGCAAGCGCCGCGGGTTCTTCTCCAGCTTCCAGTACGTGACACTGATCGGCGGCCAGATGCTGGCCCTGCTGGTCCTGGTGATCCTGCAGAACGTCATGCCCAAGGGCGACCTGGGCGAGTGGGGCTGGCGCATTCCGTTCGCGATCGGCGGCGTGGCCGCACTGGTGGTGCTGTGGCTGCGGCGCTCCATGGAAGAGACCGTTTCCGCTGAACAGATCAACGCCGCGAAAACCCCCGCGAAGTCCGGCCAGGCACAGCCCGGCACACTCAAGCTGCTCTTCACCGGCTACTGGAAGCCGCTGCTGGTGTGCATCGGCATCACCCTGGGCGGCACCGTGGCTTTCTACACCTACACCAACTTCATCCTGAAGTTCATGAACGATACCTCCGGCATCGCCAAGACCGACACCTCCGTGATCAACTTCTGGGCCCTGTTTATCTTCATGCTGCTGCAGCCTGTCTACGGCATCATTTCGGACAAGGTGGGCCGCAAGCCCCTGCTGCTCTGGTTCGGCATTACCGGCGTGCTGTTCACCTGGCCGCTGCTGTCCACCCTGGCCGGCACCAAGGACCCGTTCACCGCGTTCCTGCTGATGATGGGCGGCCTGCTGATCGTGGGTGGCTACACCTCCATCAATGCCCTGGTGAAGGCAGAACTGTTCCCCGCCTCCATCCGAGCCCTGGGCGTGGGCCTGGGCTACGCGATCGCAAACTCGCTCTTCGGCGGCACTGTTCCGCTGATTGGCGCCGCATTCCAGAAGGCGGAGCGCGAGGACCTCTTCTTCACCTACGTCACCGTGGCGATCGCCATCTCGCTGCTGGTCTACATCTTCGCCTTGAAGAACAAGAAGGCCACGCACCTCGACGACGAGCAGGGGCACGCCTGGGACCAGGCGCCCAAGGGCGGCGGCAAGGACAAGGATCCCCTGGGCGTTTAGTCCGGACGGCGCCACGGTGCCTGTTTCCTAAAGGAGGCGTACGACGGCGGCTGCCAGGCCGCCGTCGTACGCCTCCTTTTTGTTTCGGCTTGCTGCTGCTGAATACCTGTTCCGAAGTGCCCGCTGAGGTGGGCGGACTATATTGGGCCATGTCAGAACACCACCACAAACGCGGGAGTCTGCACCCATGGCCAAGGAACTTGCCACCCAGCTCATCGAACAACTCCAGGCTGCCGGCGTGCAGCGGATCTATGGAATCGTGGGTGACAGCCTCAACCCGATCGTGGACGCCGTCCGCCAAACGGGAGGCTCCGCGAAGGGCGGCATCGACTGGATCCACGTCCGCCATGAGGAAGCCGCCGCGTTCGCCGCAGCGGCCGAAGCGCAGCTCACTGGCAGGCTCGCCGTATGCGCCGGATCCTGCGGGCCCGGCAACTTGCACCTGATCAACGGCCTCTACGACGCCAACCGCTCCGGGGCGCCCGTGCTGGCCATCGCCTCGCACATCCCCAGCAAGCAGATCGGCACGGACTTCTTCCAGGAAACCCACCCGGACCGGCTCTTCAACCAGTGCTCCGTGTACTCCGAACTGGTCAGCACCGCCGAGCAGGCGCCGCGTGTGATGCACAGCGCCATCCAGCACGCGCTGGGACTCGGGGGAGTCGCCGTCGTGACGCTGCCCGGCGACATCGCCGGCCTGGAGGCTGTAGGTTCCACCCCCGCGCCGGCCACCTTCCGGCCGGCCGCCCTGGTGCCGGATCCCGTCAGCGTGCAGGCGCTCGCCGACGCGATCAACGACGCCGGCAAGGTTGCCATCTTTGCCGGCGCCGGCGTCGAGGGGGCACACAGTGAGCTCATGGCGCTCGCCGAGCTCGCCAAGGCGCCGGTGGGGCACTCGCTGCGCGGCAAGGACTTCGTCCAGTACGACAACCCGTTCGATATCGGCATGACCGGCCTCCTTGGCTACGGGGCCGCGGCGGAGGGCATCGAGGACGCAGACCTGCTGATCCTCCTGGGCACGGACTTCCCATACGACCAGTTCCTGCCGGACACCCGCACCGCCCAGGTGGACCGCGCGGCCCAGCGCCTGGGCCGGCGGACCGACGTTGACATCGCTGTCCACGGCGACATCCTGCCCACGCTTCGTGCGCTGCTGCCGCTGGTGAAAGCCAAAAAGAGCCGCCGGTTCCTGGACCAGATGCTGAAAAAGCACGACCGGCTCATGAACAAGGCCGTGGGCGCCTATACGCGCAAGGTGGAGAAGAAGCAGCCCATCCATCCCGAGTACGCGGCGTCGCTGCTGGACCAGGTGGCCGCCGAGGACGCCATCTTCACTGCGGATACCGGCATGTGCAACGTCTGGACCGCGCGCTACATCAACCCGCTGGGCACGCGCCGGCTGATCGGGTCCTTCCTGCACGGCTCCATGGCCAACGCCCTCCCGCACGCCATCGGCGCGCAGCTGGCGTATCCGGGCCGCCAGGTCATCTCGGTTTCCGGCGACGGTGGGCTCTCCATGCTGCTGGGCGAACTCATCACTGCCGCCGCATACAAGCTGCCGGTCAATGTGGTCGTCTTCAACAACTCCACCTTGGGCATGGTGAAGCTGGAAATGCTGGTGGACGGGCTGCCGGATTTCGGCGTGGACGTGCCGGACGCCAACTACGCCCAGGTGGCCAAGGCCCTGGGCTTCCACGCCGTGCGGGTCACCGATCCAAGCCAGATCGAGGCGGCCTACCGGGAGGCGTTTGCGCACCCGGGCCCGTCACTCGTGGAACTCATCACCGACCCCAACGCACTGTCCATCCCGCCCAAGATCTCCGGATCGCAGGTGATCGGCTTTGCCACCGCCATGTCCAAGGTGGTCCTCAACCGCGGCGCAGGCGAGGCCGTCAGCATGGCCCGCAGCAACCTGCGGAACATTCCGCGGAGGTAAGGGGCGCCGGTTCCCACACGAAACGGCACCAAATCGTGACCGGGGCGCGGTCCCGCTATCCCGTTGCCGGTGCTTGACTGGCGGTAGGCGGATTCCCCGCCGTTTTCCTCGGTTGTGCGGGCTTTGGGGGCGCGATGAAACGGAAGATTCCGGCACGCATTCTTGCGGGCGCAGCGGGCCTGGTGCTGGTTCTGACAGCCTGTGCGGCCTCGCCGCCGGCAGTGGTGAAGGCCGGCGGCGTCGAACGCGTGTCGGTGGGCCGGTCCGACTACCAGGCCGGGCTGGCGCAGCTCCAGGCATCAGCCCGGAAATTGGGCGCAACGCTCCTCGCCAACGGCGGGGAGGCCGGAAACGGCAACGTCGTTGCGTCCCCGGGCAGCCTGCTGCTTGCCCTGGCCATGCTGCGCACGGGTGCGTCTGGGGCGACGGCCGCCGAGATGGACAACGTCCTGGACCTCCCCGCACAGCACCGCGACGAGGCGCTGGCCGCGCTGCTCGCTTCCTTGGAGGCTTTCGACGGCGACCCCGGCTCGGTGGACGAAAAGAACCCTCCGCGGCGGCCGGTCCTGCACACCGCCAACGGCCTGTTCGTGGACAAGCGCGTACCCGCGGGTGAGGGTTACCTGCGCTCACTGGCGCGATACTTCGGGGCCGGTGTGTACCCAGTGGATTTCCAGGATGAGGGCACCACCAAACCGGCGATCGACGCCTGGGTGGACAAGAACACCGGCGGACGGATCAAAAAGGCACCCGCTGGTTACCGCCGCGAGAACACCTTCAGTATGGTCAATGCCGTGTATTTCGCCTCGGCATGGAAGGTTCCTTTCAATCCGGCGGACTCCGCAGACCGTCCCTTCACGACTGCCACGGGTGAGAAGGTCTCTGTTCCCACCATGTCCGGCGTCCAGGATCTCGCCTTTGCCCGGGGCGAGGGTTGGCAGGCCGTCGACCTTCCCTACGCCGAGGGATTCGTCATGCGGCTGGTTCTGCCGGATGCCGGGACCCCCGGCGCCGGCGAGCCATATCTGACAGATGCTGCCCGGGCACTGGCCGCGGCTGCCTCGGCGCCTACTCAGATTTACCTGCCGCACTGGGATGACAAGAGCAGCTTCGAGCTGCGGGAGGTTTTCGCTGGCCTCGGACTGCGGAAGATGCTTGATACCGAGACAGATTTCGACTCGATCCAGCCTGGCCTGAAGATCACGCAGGCCGCGCAGGCCGCCAACATCACCGTTGCGGAGAAGGGCACCATTGCGGCCGCCGCCACCCAGATCAACGCGCAGGCGGTGAGCGGCACCGTCTCCTCGCGCACGATCCGTTTCGACCGGCCGTTCCTCTACGAGATCGTCCACGTCGAGACCGGGCTGCCGCTGTTTATGGGCAGGGTGTCTAACCCCAGCTCATGAGACCTTCCCTGGGATTCTGCAGGACCAGGGCTAGCGGGCGCCGCCCTGCCAGAGGGCATCGAAGGGGGCGCCCGAGGCAACCCGGTTGCGGATGCCGGCGGTGACGAAGTCCTTGGCGGTCCGGGCGGCGTCCAACGGCGTGGCGCCCTTGGCGAGCTCGGCCGTCACCGCGGCGGCGAGCGAGCAGCCCGCACCGGACACTGCCACCTCTCCCACCTTGGGGGCGCTGAGGACTTCGAGGGTCTGGCCGTCATAGAAGACGTCGACGGCGTCCGGGCCTTCCAGCCTGACCCCGCCCTTGGCCAGGACTGCTGCGCCGCTGAGCTCGTGGATGCGGACCGCAGCGGCCTTCAGCGACTCCACGTCCGTGATGTCCAGGCCGGACAGCGACTCCGCCTCGAAGCGGTTGGGCGTGACGAATGTGGCCAGCGGAAGGATCTGGGACTTGAGGGCCTGGTCCGTGTCCAGCGCGTGGCCCGGCTCCTGGCCCTTGCAGATCAGCACCGGATCCAGCACTACGTTGGCGAAGCTGTTCTCCTTCAGGGCGCCGGCCACGGTGCTGATGGTGGCAGGGCTGCCCAGCATGCCGATCTTCACCGTGTCCAAAGCCGACGGTGCGCCCGACGCCGGACCATACGCCGCCGTCGTCGCCTCCAATTGGTCCGCGATCACCTGCTGGTCCACCGGCACGAAGCGGTGATTCCAGCTGTCCTTCGGGTCAAAGGACACGATGCAGGTGAGGTTGGCGATGCCGAAGACGCCGAGTTCCTGGAAGGTCTTCAGGTCGGCCTGCGCGCCGGCGCCGCCGGTCGCTTCGGAGCCGGCGACGGTGAGGACGACGGCGGGACTTGCGGCGGGCAGCGTTGCGTCAGGGGTAGCGGAAGTCATGCACCCATCCTGCCACCCGGCGTCGGCCGCTTTCCATGTGTCACCGGACAGGGCTCCGGGACGCCGTATGGTCAGGGTTCCAGCGGTGCAGGTGCGGGTACCCCGGGTTGGTGCCCGGCTGCGTCATGGATGGTGACGAGGCCGGACACGGCAGCGCGCCCCAGGGCTGCGCAGAACCCGGTCCACAAGACTGTGCCCCACATGGCGGGCCAGTGGCTCCCGGTGATGAACATGAGCGTGAGCATCCCGGTAACCAGCCCTGCCGCGCTGACGGCCAAGACGTGAAGCAGTTGGTTGCGGACCGGCCGCATGCAAACTCCGGCAGCCAGCGCCAGGGCATGCCCAGAAGCAGCGCGGAGAGCGTTCCGTAGAGATAGCCGGGGAAACCCAGGGGGAACCCGAAGACCAGGACTGTGAGGAACGCGCCGGCAAGGAACGCGCCGGGACCGAAGGTGACGCGCACCGGGCGGCTCATCCCTGGCCCTTGGCGATCTGCAGCAGGGCCCGCCCCAACTCCGGCTGGCTGTAGACAAAGCCTGCGTCCAGGAGCTTCTGCGGCTGGACCCACCTGCTTTTGAGTACCAACTCGGTTTCGGTGCGGATCAGCACGGCCCCGGCCCGCAGCAGCCACGCAGGGGTGGGGAGCCCAAAGCGCGCGCCGTAAGCCCGCCGCACCAGGCGCATCATCTCCTGATTGCTGACCACATCGGGCGAGGCCACGTTGACGGGTCCGGTGATATCGGTCCGCGCATGCAGGAAGCGGATGCCGCGGTATAGGTCCTCCACGTGTATCCAGCTGAAGCGCTGCCTGCCGTCGCCCATGTGGCCGCCCAAGCCCAGCCGCGCCAGGTTGGCGAAGGGCGCCAGCGCGCCGCCGCCGCGGCCCAGCACGATGGCGATCCGCAGCGGGATCTTCCGGGTGGCCGGCGTGGTGGCTGCCTCGACGGCGGCTTCCCAGGCTTTGGCTACGTCCACGGAGAACCCGGAGCCAAGCTCGCCCCCGGCTTCGGACTGGGGGCGGTCGCGGGCGTCCCGGTAGATGGTGCCGGTGCTGGCATTCAGCCAGGTCGACGGCGGCTCCGGGCACTGTGCGATGGCCCGGCCGAGTGCCTTGGTGGTGGCCACCCGCGAGTCCAGAATCTCCGCCTTGTTCCGCCTGTTGTAGCGGCAGGAGACGGACCGGCCGGCGAGGTTCACCACCAGTGCGGCGCCGTTGAGCACCCGGACCATGCCGGCGTCGTCGTCCCACGCTGCCGCAGAACTGCCGGTTCCCTTGCGTCCTATGGTGCGCACCGTCCACCCGTCCTCCTGGAAACGCCGGCGAAGGTACGTGCCGATGAAGCCCGAAGCCCCTGCCACCACCACGGTCTTTGTGCTGCCCATCTTGTCCCCCAATGTTTCTTCCCTAATCGCGGATGCTGCGGCTCAGGTCCAGGACATCGTCCAGAACCTTGTTGACTCCCGGAATGCGGGCCAGTGACAGTCCGCGGGCAAGGAGTGGGGCCGCGCCGTCCACCAGCTTCCTGGTCCGCCGCTGGCCCTCCGATGTGTCATAGACCCAGAAGAGGGTGACCCCCATGTAGCAAAGCCACAGCAGCTCCGGCAGGTCGGCCCGCAGCTTCTTCGGCACGGCAGGTTTGGCTCCCTCCACGGTGCGCCTGAAGATGTCCAGGGATGCCTCCCGCGCAGTCGTGGACCCTGCTGAAAAGGGGTTCACCGGTGACGTGGGCCGGATGGCGGTGGCCACGAAGTCCGCGCCGAACCGGTGGTACGGGGCCATGACGTCAAGGCCGGCATGCAGCGTGACCTTCAGCCGGTCGGCCAGGGCGGCGGTCCCGTCCAGCACCTCCGCGGCCCGCGCCGCGTGCTCTGCCTGTACCTGGATGTACAGCTCGTGGACCAGGTCATCCTTGGATGCGAAGTAGTAGTAGGCGTTGCCCACGGAAACGCCTGCCTCGGCGGCGATGGCGCGCATGGTGGTTTTCTCGAACCCGATGTCCCGGAACATCCGCAGCGCGGTGTCCGCCACCAACTGCCTGGTCTGTTCGCTCTTCGCTGCCACAGCATCCCCATTCTTGAACGTGTTCAAAAGCAGTCTGCCACACTACTTGAACATGTTCAAAAAATACTCCGCGCCGGTCAGCCCTGCTGCTCGAGGAGCTTTGTTGCGAAAGGCGGTGCGAGAATGACACGAGTGCTAATACAACCGGCCGCCCATGACGGCGGGCCGGCCAACCACTCCTGAACGGATCCCCTGATGACCCCTGCCCCCGGCCGCAGCGCCGTGCCCGAAGACATCCAGCCAACCGCCGCGCGTTCCGCCGCCAGATTCGCGGACATCGGTTCGCCCTACTTCGGGATCATGCTGGCGGCCATGGCAGTGGTGCTGATCCTGTCCAACATCGGAGCGTCCAAGGGAGTGGCATTCGGCCCCATCGTAACCGACGGCGGCTTTTTCCTCTTTCCGCTCGCGTACATCCTCGGGGACGTAATCAGTGAGGTCTACGGCTATAAGGTGGCCCGGAAGGCCATTTTCACCACCTTCGCGTTGTCCGTGTTCGCTTCCCTTTGCTACTGGGTGGTCATCGCGCTGCCCGGGTTCGACGACGAGTACGGCGCAGCCAAGCAGTCCGCCCTGGAAGGCGCCCTTGGCCCCGTGCCGCAGATTGTCCTGGCTTCGCTGCTGGCATTCCTGGCCGGGCAGACCATCAACTCCTGGATCCTGGTGCGGATGAAGGCCCGCACGGGGGAGAAGTCCCTGTGGGCGCGGCTCATGGGATCCTCGGGGGCCGGAGAGTTCGTGGACACGCTGATCTTCTGCAGCATCGCCGCGCCCGTCATCGGCATCGCCGACTTCGGCAGCTTTGTGAACTACGTGCTGGTGGGTTTCATCTACAAGACCCTGGTGGAGTTCCTCTTCGTCCCCGTGACCTCGCTGGCCATCAACTGGGTCAAGCGGCGCGAGCCCAGTTACGGTGCCCCGGCCCGCGCCGCGGAAGCGGTGACCAACGCCGCGTAGCTGCCACCCGGCGTCGGGCGTTCCAACAGCTGATCGCGTGGGACCGCCGGAAAGCTGCCGGATCGACGGAAATTACCGGCGTTTTGGTGCCGTTCCGGCGATTTGGCGCCCCGTGGCATGACTACCGCCGGAGCGCGCCAAGAACTCGGGCTTTGAACTCCTGTTCGCGGAAGAGGTCGGCCCATTTCACGCGGACGAAGGTCCAGCCGTCCTCGGTGAGGGCATTCTCCCGCTGCCGTTCCTGGTACAGCACTTCGGCGGCCGGTTTGTAGTCGAAGTACTTCGTTTTACCGTCGAATTCCAGGGCGACCTTCTTTTCCTTCCAGGCAAAATCAAGGCGGTACCGGCCCGCGCGCGTGTCAACGTTGACTTGGGGCTCCGGCAGGGGAAGGTTCAGCCGTATGAGGAGTTCACGGGTAAGCGTCTCACCGGCCGACTCCGATCGAGGATCTGCGTGGGCGAGCGCGAGCCGGAGCCACCGGATCCCACGGCTTCCCGGCAGGCCGTCAGCCATGCTTTCCATGACGGCTTTGTCCGCACCGAGCCGGAGGGCGTGGTCCATCAGCACCAGTGCCTGCCGGTGGCCCAGCATCATGGCGCAATCCACTACCGTCCGCTCAAGCGATGTCACCCGGAGGCTGCCGAGAGTCACCACATCCGCCTCCGTCCAGGGCCGGGTGTGGCCACGGACATCCTTGCCGAGCCGTTCGCTTGATGGGCTGCCTGGCAGCAGAAGGTGGATCAGGTCATCGACGTCCCAGACATACAAACGGTGCAGCCGGGCCGCCGAAGTGTGGCTGTACACATAGCCGCCTGCTGAGGAGGTCAGCGTCCCGTGGGCATGGGCGTAAATCAACTGCCTGCTGCGGACAGGCCCTGACTGCTCCTCCCACAGCCCGGAGCGGATGTAGCAGCCGTGGCGGAGGCGGACAAGCTTCCCGTGGAGCACCAGCGCCTTGATGGCCCGGGAATTGAGCCCGTGCTCGTGCAATTGTCCCGTCCGCCACAGGTTGCCGGTGCTCGGAAGGGCGGGGAGGCGGACCGGCTGCTGTGGCGTCATGCCGACACGATCCTGCAGCTGTGGCACCTCCGGAAGGGGCCGCCGTCGTCATGTGGACAACGTCCTGCCTCCCGGGCTCGCCGGAAATGTGCGGGGTCGCCGGAACGTTCCGGCGGGCCGGCAGCTTTCCGGCGGGTTCGACGGCGGCTGGCCGGCTTAGCCCTTCAGCGCGCCGTCCAGCAACGCCCGCAGTTCCTGGAAGTGCCGCTCGGTGGCTTCGGGGTGGAAGGCGGAGGTGTCCGCCATGGTGTAGCCGTGCGGGGCCCCCTCAAAAATCTCATTGGACGCTTCCAGCCCTGCGTCCTTCAGCGTTTCGCCCAGGCGGGCGACGGCGGCGGGGGCCATGCTGGGGTCGTGGTTTGCGTGGCCGAACACGAACCGCGCCTTTGCCTCCTTGAGTCCCAGATGCGGGCTGTCCGGCTCGTCGGTGACAAGGCCGCCGGCGTGGAAGCCCCCGCACGCTGCCACTTCCTCGGGGTGGGAAGTGGCGGTGCGGACGGCGAGCCGGGCACCCATGCAGTAGCCGGTGGTCCCGATAGGGCCGGGGGCCACGCCGTCGAGCGCCCTGAGCGCGGAAACCCAGGCATCAATGTCCGGCAGCGCCTTGTCCGAGGTCAGCCGGCCAACGCGCGGGAAGGCAGCCTTGCCGGCCGTCTCCCGGCCTTCCTGGCTGGTCATGTCCATTGAAGGGGCCAGCTCTGCGGCCGATCCTTCCCGGTAGAAAACATTCGGCGCCAGCACCACGTAGCCCCAGTCGGCAATGCGCTGGGCCATCTCGTGGATGCGGGGCCGCAGGCCGAAAGCGTCCATATAAAAGATGACGCCCGGGAAAGGGCCGGTTCCGTTGGACGGACGGGCCACCAGGGCCTCTGCGGTGCCGTCAGCGGCAGGGATTTCGATGGGTTCGATAGGCATGGGGCTCACCCTACCGGAGCTCCCTGATGGTAGTGCCTAGGAGTAGTACCGGCCCAGCGTCTCGGCCTTGAAGTCGAAGAACGTGCCGGACTCGATGGCCAGCCGGGCATCGTCCACCATCTTTACCACGAACCGCTCGTTGTGGATGGAGATGAGGGTGGCGGACACCATTTCCTTGGCCTTGAACAGGTGGTGGATGTAGGCCCGCGAGTAGTTGGCGCAGGCGTAGCAGTCGCAGCCTTCCTGCAGCGGCCCGAAGTCGCGCTTGTACTTGGCGCCGGAGAGGTTAAACCGGCCTTCCGGGGTGTAGAAGGCGGAGTTCCGGGCCACCCGGGTGGGGGAAACGCAGTCGAAGGTGTCGGCGCCGTTTTCGATGGCGGTGAAGATGTCATCCGGTTCGGAGATGCCCAGCAGGTGCCGCGGCTTGTCCTCCGGGAGCTCCTCGTTGCACCAGCGGACGATGGTGCCCAGGTTTTCCTTCTCCAGGGCACCTCCGATGCCGAATCCTTCGAAGGGCATGGCCCCAAGATCACGGCAGGCCTTGCGGCGCAGGTCCTCGTACTGGGCGCCCTGGATCACGCCGAACAAAGCCTGGTACGGCTTGGCCGCCCGTGCCTCCGTCAGCCGGAAGTGCTCTTCGATGCACCGCTCCGCCCACAGCCGGGTGCGTTCCAGCGATTCCTCCTGGTACCGCCGGGAGTTCTGCAGGGTGGTCAGCTCGTCGAACGCGAACATGATGTCCGCGCCGATCTGGTGCTGGACCTGCATGGAGATTTCGGGGGAGAAGCGGTGCCGGTCGCCGTTCAGGTGGGACTTGAACCAGACACCGTCGTCGTCGATGTGTGCCAGGCGTTCCTTGCCGGGTGCCACCGCGTCGTCCGGTCCGGAGGCGTCCACAGACTTCATGTCGATGACCTTTTTGAACCCCGAGCCCAGGCTCATCACCTGGAATCCGCCCGAGTCCGTGAACGTGGGGCCGGACCAGTTCATGAAGGCGCCCAGCCCGCCGGCTTCGTCAAGGATGTCCGGGCCCGGCTGCAGGTACAGGTGGTAGGCGTTGGCCAGCAGCGCCTGGGCGCCAAGGTCCGCCATGGATTCCGGGAGGACGGCCTTCACCGTGGCCTTGGTACCGACGGCGATGAACGCCGGCGTCTGGATCTCGCCGTGCGGGGTGGTGATGGTGCCGGTGCGGCCCAGGAACTCCCCGCCGTTTTCAGCAACCTGTTCCCCGGAGGGCGGGCAGGAGTCCCCAAGGCGCGTGCCTACCGTGAAGGAAAACTGTGACCGGGTATCAGGCAGGGCGAAGGCAGGGTTGGCTGGCACCGTACCAGTGTGCCAGCAAACCACCCGGCCCCCGTAAATCAAGGGGCAAGTGGGGTCAGCTGGCCGGTTCCGATGCCGGGTAGTTCGTGGCCCGCCAGGAATCCCAGGACTGCCGGATGGCGTCGAACGCCCCGGCCCCGAGATCGTAGGTGGACGCGACAACCAGCGAGCCGTCGCCTTCTGCCCGGACATCCTTGATGGCGGGATGGTCGGCCACCACCAGCAGCCCTTCGCCGTGCTCCGCGTAGCCGTGAACGGTAAGCCCCACCTGGTGGCTGGTCCGGTACCAGACCTTGCCGCTGATCTCCTCGCCGGTGCCCAGCGTCACCTGGTACGGCTCACCCGGCGCCGGGAGGTCGGCGAGCCCCAGCTTGTCGATGGCGGAGCCGTTGCCCTCGGTCAGGTGCAGGAACAAGGTGTGCCGCTTGCCGTGCGGGTGCCGTTCCAAAGCGAAGCGGAGCTGCTGCAGGAACGTCAGCCAGCCCTGGGTGATGTCCTCGTCCCAGGCAGCCCACTCGGAATCGTGATCCACGGCTCCACGCGTGACGCTGACCCGCGTCCCCCCGGCTTCCGGGTGGAGCTGGAACGTGTCCCCGCCGTGCACGGTAAGGCTCGTGTGGTCCGCGGCTTCCTCCACGTCGCTGGAAAAGTAGATCTCCTTGATCTCGGATTCCAGGTCTTCGGCCTGCCAGCCATGCCACTGGGCCACCCTGGACGGTTCACGCAGCATGGTCCAGACCTGCGGCGCGTCGGCGTTGATCACTACGCTGAGATTGTTCGTCATAGCCCCGAATGTACGCCCCGGAGACTGCCCCGGGTAGGGGTAACTTCCCCGCCCGGGCAGATGCCGCGGGGCTCAGGAGCGGACGGCCTCCAGCTCGTTGCTGATGCGCCGTTCCAGCTCCGACATCCCGATGGTTTCAGAGCCGCCGTGCGCCCGCAGGAAGAGCAGGGACTCCAGCCGCAGCAGCCGCCACTCGCGCTCGGCGTCGTGATTGGAGTTGTCGATGGAGCGGAAGATCTCTTTGTCGTACAGGTTGGGCTCGTTGAGCGAGCGCTGCCGCACCTTGGCGGCCATGCGCGCCTTGAACGGGTCCGTTTCCTGGTTCTCCGGCGTGCGGATCAGCTTCTCGTAGACCTCGGCGCGTTTGTCCTGGCCGTCCTGCCGGCAGATGTAGCTGGCCAGCGCCAGGGACGCCTCCACCGAGGTCCATCGACCCGGGTTTCCGTCATAGGGCAGCACGGTCAGGAGGTCCGCCACGGACAGTGCACCGTCTGCGTCCTTCAGCGTGATGAACAGCTCGTGCGCCAGGTCGCTGAGGTCCTTCAGGCAGCTTCCGGACTTGAAGTTGACGCCCTTGGACAGCCGGTCGGCCAGGAGCAGGACGCCCTCCGCGTCAGGGTGCGCCTCAGCGGCGGCTTCCACCACCGACTCAGGGGTGCCGGCAGGAGCCGGGATGAGCGCCAGTTCCTCTTCGCTGGGCCCCGTCACCGCGGGCGGCACCGGCGGAAGGGGAGGGACGACGACGGCGGGGGCCACGTTGATGGGACCGGTCCCGGAGCCGGGCTGCTCCTGCCGTCCGTCGTTGGGTGCGGCGGTTTCCGCCGGCGGTGTGGGCTCCGGAAGGTTTGCCGGCAGCGGAAGCTGGGTGACGTCGTCGTGCGCTCCATCCACCACCGTGACCGTGGTGCCGATGGCCACCCGCAGCGTGCCGCCGCCCGAAAGGCTTGCCAGCACCAGTGCCGGTGAGCCGAAGTCGTCGTGCTCGAGCTCCACCTGGTCGATTTCGGCAGTGCGGCGGCCGTCGGGAAGGAGGATGTGGCTGCCGGTGGTCAGAGATCCAGCCTGCTGCTCACTGTGGTGCCTGGCGGCTGGTGATTCGGTCATGGGAGTCCTTAAGTTCTCTTGCGGTCCGCCCTACAGTCTACAAAGGCGGGCACTCAAAACCGGGGACCCCCACGTCCCGGCGGGGTGGTTAGAAGCCCACGCCAGCGAACGCCAGGGCCTGCCGGATGAGGCCGCCACGGCCGCCGGAAAACTCCAGCTGGACGCCCGGGCTGAGGACTTCCTCGGGGGTCATCCAGGTCAGTTCCAGGGCGTCCTGGCGGGGCTCGCACTCGCCCGTCACCGGGATGACGTAGGCCAGGGACACGGCGTGTTGCCGCTCGTCCGTGAACCCCGTCTGTGAGGGCGCGGGGAAGTATTCGGCCACCGTGAACGGCACGGGGCTCAGCGGCAGCTGCGGGAACGCCAGCGGGCCCAGGTCCTTTTCCATGTGCCGCAGCAGGGCGGCGCGGATGGTTTCGCGGTAGATGACCCGGCCGGAGACCAGGGAGCGCACCATGGTTCCGTCCGAGTCCGCCTGGAGCAGCGTGCCCACCTCGTTGACGTACCCCAGCGGATCCAGCCTGACCGGTACGGCCTCCACGTACACCATGGGCAGCCGCCCGCGCGCCTCAAAGAGGTCTTCTTCGGAGAGCCAGCCGGGATTCGGGTCAGGTGTGCGCACGTTCATGCTTAAGTTCTACCCCATGGGGCGGCGCTGGGAGATCCAGACGGTGGCTGGCGCGTTGGGGCTGCCGGCGTCCGGATTGGCCACGTGGAGGGTGCTTCCAAACGCCTCCTCGGTGAGGCTGGCGGCAAAACCGGCGGCGGTGAGCCGGTCCCGCAACGGTTCCAGGCCGCCGTCGTACTCAAAGCCCAAACCCGAGCGGGAGGCGCCCGTTGCCGGCCGCACCAGGAGGACACCGCCGTTCTTGGCCGTGAAGTCGGCGGTCTCGTCATTGTCCGGGACCGGGCGGGGATGCGCGCCTACGTGCAGCAGGGTGCGGACGGCTCCCTCGGGGTCCGCTGTGTACCAGACCGCGACGACGGCCAGGGCGGGGTCGGCGTCAGCGCACTGGGCGGCATGGGATGCCTTGTCGGCCATGAAACTGAAGCCGTCCGGGGCGCTGATCCGGCAGGTTTCGCCGTGGGCCGCCGTAACCAGCTCAGCCGGCTGCGCTCCTCCTCCCTGTGTCCCATCCTCCTGCGCGGAGAGGTTGGTGCGGCGCGCGAATTCGGCCACGTCGCCCACCTCCACCCCGAATACGGTGTGGCCGTCCTGCCCGGACCCGGCCTCCGCTCCGTGGAGCGCCAGCCGTCCGGACGCTGAATCGAAGACGTGCCAGCCGCCGTCGTCCTCTGTCTGCACCATGCCCAGTGCGGTGAGGAACTGCTTCCAGGAGTCGGTGCGGGAGGTGAAGTGGACGGGGCGGACTCGAAGCATGGCGTTGTCCTTGAGGAGGTGGGCGACGGTCTGTAGGGCCATGATGCCACCTGGAGGCGCGGTGCACACGGGGCTTGTGGCCTGTGCTTCCGGGGGCAGAATTAGGCCATGGCCAATGACCTTGAGGAACTGCTGGTGCCTGATGCCGCTGCCTGGCGTGCCTGGCTGGAAGCGAATCACGGGACCAGCCCGGGCGTGTGGCTGGTCCTGCACAAGAAGGGCGGGACGGTCACCGGGCTCGACTATCCCGCTGCACTGGATGAGGCCCTGTGTTTTGGCTGGATCGATGGGCAGGGGCGGCGCCGGGATGCCGAGAGCGTGTTCCAGCGGATGACGCCGCGGCGTCCCCGCAGCATTTGGTCCGCCCGGAACGTGGGGCATATCGCCAGGCTGGAAGCGGCAGGAAAGATGACCGACGCCGGCAGGGCGGCGGTGGAAGCCGCCAAGGCCGACGGCCGCTGGGACGCGGCCTACGGCGGGCAGGCCGATGTTGAGGTTCCGGCGGACCTGGCAGCCGCCATCGCGGAAAACCCGGCCGCCCAGGCAATGTTCGATGTCCTCACCAAGACCAACCTGTTCTCCCTGGTGTACCGGACCAATTCCGCGAAGCAGGCCGCCACCCGCGAGCGCAGGATCGCCGGTTTCGTTGACATGCTGGCGCGCGGCGAGACGCCCTATCCGCAGAAGAAGCGCCCGCCAGGGTTGGATTAGGGAAGACCCGCTGCGGTTACGGCCGCGGCGGCCTCCAGCGTCATCCATGCCTGCAGCTGGGTGACGAGCTCGACGGCGGCGCCCGGCGGATATGTCGCGGCCGCCGGTTGCGCAGCGTGAATAGAGAAGATACTCCTGCCCCGCAACCGCCCACCGGCTTCGTTGGGGCCTACCGGGCGGCGGCCGGACCAGAACGCCTCGGCCGTGTCCGTCACCAGCCGGGCCGCGGTTGCGCGGGTGGCCTGGGGAAGCCGGGTATCCGCTGCCGCAAGCGCCAGGTAACGGCAGAGGATCCCGGTGAACAGGCCGCCGTCGCCGGTTCCTTCGCAGCGGAGCACCGAACCGCCGGCGGAAGCGCCCTCCGCGCCGCCTGCCGCCACCGTCAGCAGCCGCTGCACCGCGTCCACCAGGACGGCTGCCCGGGCCAGATTCGCTTCGCCGCCCAGTTCCAGGAGCGCGCCCAGCACCGGGCCCTGGTTGTAGGTGTACACGGCCCGTTCCACCACCTCGCCGGCAGGGGTGAGGCGGACGCCGTCCAGGTACAGTCCCTGCCCGGCGTCGAACAGGGTAGCGTCCAGCCAGTCCAGCAGCGCCTGTGCCTTGGCATGTTGGCCGGTGTGGGCATAGAACAGCGCCACCGGCGCCGTGGCGGGGGTGTTCTTGAAGTCCCGCTTCTTGCTCCAGAACGTTCCGCCGCCCAGGTCGTCGGTGCAGGCGGCGTCGAACTGCAGCGCCAGCGACGCACGGACTTTGGCGTTGCGGCGGCGGCCGGGGCGCCGTGTCTCCCCGGCCAGCCGGTCCAGCCGCAGGGTTGCCAGGGCAAGCCAGGCCATGTCGTCGTAGTAGCTGTTCACGAAGGTCAGCGCGTTGCGGAGCCTGATGCCCGTCACCAACCGCGAGGCCAGGTGGCCCGCGCTGGGCCGGTCCGGGCCGTCGAACCGGGCCGCGGGGGTTGCTCCGCTGCCAAGTTCGCGCCGGCCGGCGTCCACCAGGCAGTCCACGTAGTGCGCCTGCCACCAGTAGTGCCACGGGAGGGCCAGGGCGGCGGCCGGCCGGGCCCGCCGGAGCAACGCGAGCCACCGGTTGCCCGGATGCGCGGCCTGCTCCTGTTGCTCCTGCTGGACCCGCGGGCCCGGGTGCCTGCCCTGCCACAGCACCGCGCCCAGATGGGTGCCCGGGAGGAACAGCAGCCTGTGCCCGAACAGGGCGGTGACGGACCGGGCCGCGTGGTTCGCCCTGTCCGGCCAGGCGGTCATGGAAGTGCTGCTGGACGTCATGCCGTCCACCCTAACCGTGCCTGCGGAGCCGCCGGGGCAACGCGGCATGCGCGCAGGGTGCGGGAGATCACAATTTCAGTTAACATTCATTAACTGTTGCTCGAGGCCGCGCCGCGGCATGGGGACACGCATCAAGGAGGATGTATGGACATCAAAGGCAGCGTCGCGCTGGTGACAGGCGGCGCGTCCGGGCTGGGAGCGGCCACCGCGCGCAGATTGTTCGACGGCGGCGCGTCAGTCGTGCTCGTCGACCTGCCGTCCTCAAGCGGCCAGGCAGTGGCGGACGAACTCAACGGCCGCGCCCAAGCCGGCCAGTCCGCCGTCTTCGCCCCCGCAGACGTGACCAGCGAGGCCGACGTGCGGGCCGCCGTCGGGACCGCCGCGGAGCTGGGGCCGCTCCGGATCGTAGTGAACTGCGCCGGGATCGCCACCCCCGGCAAGGTCCTGGGGCGCGACGGCGTCCTGCCCCTGGACACGTTCAGCCGCGTCATCCAGGTGAACCTGGTGGGCACGTTCAACGTCCTGCGGCTGGCCGCCGAAGCCATGGTGGCCACGGAGCCCACCGCCACCGAGTTGGGCGGCCCCGAACGCGGGGTCATCATCAATACTGCCTCCGTGGCGGCCTTCGACGGGCAGATCGGCCAGCCCGCCTATTCCGCGTCCAAGGGTGCGGTGGCTGCGATGACCCTGCCCATCGCCCGGGAGCTGGCGCGCTCGCTGGTCCGGGTGGTCACCATTGCCCCGGGCATCTTCGAGACGCCCATGATGGCCGGCCTGCCGCAGGAAGCCCAGGACTCCCTCGGCGCGCAGGTCCCGCACCCCTCCCGGCTGGGCAAGCCCGCGGAATACGCCAACCTGGTGGCGCACATCGTGGACAACGCCATGCTGAACGGCGAAACCATCCGCCTGGACGGCGCCATCAGGATGGGGCCGAAATGAGCACGCCGGACCTGTCCCAGTTGCCTGCGGCGGACTTCTTCGCCGTCGAAGCGATGCTGGACGGGGCTGAACGGAACAAGCTTGCCGAGCTGCGGGACTTCCTGGCCGCCGAGGTCGCACCCTACGCGGGGGACTGGTGGAACAAGGCCGAGTTTCCGGCGCACATCCTTCCCAAGCTGGCCGCCCTGGAACTGAGCACGCCCGTGCACCGCGGCTACAGCCACCTCTTCGCCGGGCTGGTCATCGCGGAGATAACCAGGGTGGACACGTCCCTGGCCACCTTCTTCCTGGTCCACCACGACCTCTTTGTTGAATCCCTCCACACCTTCGGCACCGACGACCAGAAGGAACGGCTGCTCGCTGACGCCTCGGAACTGCGCACCACCGGTGCCTTCGCGCTCACCGAACCGATGCACGGGTCCGATGTGGCTGGTGGCATGGAGACGCGTGCCAGGCGGGTTTCGTCGGCAACAGGAGAAACGGACGATGGCGGTGATGCCTGGGTGCTCAACGGCGCCAAGCGCTGGATCGGCAACGGGACGTTCTGCGACTACATGCTGGTGTGGGCCCGGGACGAGGCGGACGGATCGGTCCGGGGGTTCATTGTCGACGCCGCTTTGCCGGGCGTCAGCCGGAGCAGGATCGAGAACAAGATCGCCCTGCGCACGGTGCAGAACGCGAACATTGAGTTCCGGGACGTCCTGGTGCCGGAAGCGGACCGCTTTGCCGGGATCAACAGCTTCGAGGACACCAAGGAACTGCTCCGCAGTTCCCGGATCATGGTGGCCTGGCAGGCGGTGGGCCAGCAGTTGGCGGCGTTCGACGTCGCCCGGCAGTACGCGGTTGAACGCCACCAGTTCGGCCGCCCGCTGGCCCATTTCCAGCTGATCCAGCAGCAGCTGGTGACCATGCTGGGCAACGCCGTGGCCAGCATGTCCATGATGGCCGGGATCGCCAGGCTGCAGGACCGGGACGCCGCCGACATGCCCCAGGTGGCCCTGGCCAAGTCCTACCTCAGCGCCAGGATGCGCGAAACCGTGGCCCTGGGCCGTTCCATCCTGGGCGGAAACGGCATCGTCACCGACTACCGGATGGCCAAGATCTTCGCCGACGCCGAAGCCATCTACACCTACGAGGGCTCGTTTGAGGTCAACACACTGATCGTGGGGCGGGCCATCACCGGGATTTCCGCCATTTCCTGAGCTTCCCGGATGCTAGGCCGGATACGGCTGCTTCTCGCCTGCCTCAACCCGCACATCCAGGCTGTTGTTCTTCACCGGCATGGGGCAGGTGCCGTACGGGGTGAAGGCGCTGGGGTAGTTGATCGCGCGGTTGAAATCCAGGACCACGGAGCCATCCGGCCGCGGCCTGGGCACCGCGAGCTTTCGCCAGTCGTCCGTCGTGTCCCCATTCGTCTCGTCGTGGAAGGTGACGGTCAGGGCGCCGAGTTTCTCCTCCTCGGCCTGAAGCCGGAACTCGTGGCTACTGCCAGGCAGGCGGAAGACCACCTCGCCCACACTCCGGTGCACGCCGTCCACCAATGGGTTCGCAGTGCCGATCGGAACGTCCACCGGCTCGGGGTACGGCTCAAACCGGCCCGTCACTTCCCAGTCCGGGTTGTAGGGGTAGGTGGGGACGCCGTCGAAGTCCGTGAAGACCGGTGAGGCCGCGTCCCGGGTGCGGATGGCGTACCGGCCGCCGCGCATGGCCAGTTCCACCACCACCTGGTCCCCGTCCGGGCCGCCGTACCGCACCCACATCAGCGATTCCTCGTCCGCCAGGACGGCGGACACGGTACCGTCCACCTTCCCGCCCGTCTCCACCAGCGTGAGCCCGTCCGACGGGACCGCGGTGAGGAACGCCGTCGTACCCTTTGCGTCAGTGGACCACAGGCCCGGGGCGAGGTCGACGGCGGCGGGGGAGTCCCCGAGCCACTGGAAGGAAGTGAGGGTGAGCCAGCCATGCGGTGAGGCGAGGGCCTTGTCCCGGTTGGTACGGAAACGCTGCCAGCGCTCTACCCGCGCGGCCGGCGGGGCGGCAGTTGGTGCAGTGGCAGTTGACGTTTGGGCGGCTGGGGTGGTGGCCATGGTTCCTTCCGTTGCGGATGCCCCCGCTATAACCGCGTACACGGCGTGTTTATTCCGCCCTAAGTCCTCTTGTTCCCGCTGGTGCGGAGAGTAGCGTTCTGCCATGAAGATCGCAGTTCTTGGCACGGGCACTGTAGGACGCACGCTGGCAGCAGCATTCAGCAGGTTGGGCCACGAGGTGGTCCTGGGAACACGGGACCCCGCCGAAACCGCGGGCCGGACCAGCCCGGATCCCATGGGCGGCCCGCCCTTCAAGGATTGGCATGCAGGGCACGGCAACATCCGGCTGGACACCTTCGCGGCCGCGGCGGGTGACTGTGAGCTGGTGGTCAATGCCACCAACGGCGCCGCTTCCCTTGCGGCCCTGGGGGCGGCCGGTGCCGCGCGGCTGGCCGGAAAAGTCCTGATGGACGTCTCCAATCCGCTCGACTTCTCGCAGGGCATGCCGCCGGTGCTGAACCCTGTCAATACCGAAAGCCTGGGTGAGCGGATCCAGCGGGCCTTCCCGGAGACGCGGGTGGTGAAGACGCTCAACACCATGAATGCCGGGCTGATGGTGGACCCGCGCCGGCTGGCGGACGCAGACCATTCGGTGTTCGTTTCCGGCGACGACGCCGAAGCCAAGAAGATCGTCACCGGCCTGCTGGAATCCCTGGGCCACCGGGACGTCATTGACCTCGGCGACATCACGACGGCCCGCGGCGCCGAGATGGTGCTGCCGCTCTGGCTGCGGCTGTTCGGCGCGCTGGGCACCCCGGATTTCAACTTCAAGATCGTCCGCCGGGGTTGAATGGGGAGGTGGACATCCTTGCCGGAGTGAATCGGGAGTGGCTGGCGGCGCTCACCTGGATAGCAGCTGCGGCTGCCTGCGCGGGCGTGCTGGTGTGGCGGCGAAGGCGGGCGGACCTCGCCGCGCTCGCCGCCGTCGTCGTCTTCATGGCAGCAAACGTCGGCGCCGGCATCTATGTCCTCAACCACCTGGCGGACGGGCGCTGGGGCGGGGATGCGCAGGCCAAGCTCGCCGCGCCATCGTTGTCCGGGACTCCCGTTGTGGGCCAGTTCCTGCAGCCCCTTGAGGGGGCCATGGCCGGAATGGCCGGCGGCGTCAACGACTTCATCGACTTCCAGGCCGCACTGCCTGTGGCACTGGGCTTCTTCGCGGCCGCAGGCTGGGCCCTTGCCGCTTCGGTGCCGGTGGCACTGGCAGCCGCAGCGGTGCAGGCCAGGCGCGCACGCCGGCGGAAGGCCCAGGCTGCTGCCTGGCAGGACGAGGTGGAAAAACTACGCAACGAACTCGACGCGGTCAAACACCACCTGGGTATCACGACATCTTTTGAGACGGATTCCACCACCGCGCAGGAGCGGGGGTAGCATCTTTAGCTAGTAACGTGGCTCACAGTATCCAGCGCAGTGTACGAGCCAAGTCCGAACCCCTCGAAAGATTGTTTCAATGGCTCACACTGCAACACCTCCCGAGACCGATCTTGCCTCCGAACTGCGCGCGGACGTCCGGCGCGTCTCCACCCTGCTGGGCGAATCCCTGGTCCGCCAGCACGGTCCGGAACTCCTGGACCTCGTGGAGCAGGTCCGGCTCCTGACCAAGGAATCCAAGGAGGCGGCCCGCGGCGGTGCGCACGCCACCGGCCCCTGGAGCGCGCACGACGTCGTTGCCCAGGTCCGTGAACTCCTCGGCTCCCTGCCCATTGAGCAGGCAACCGACCTGGTCCGTGCCTTCGCGTTCTACTTCCACCTGGCCAACGCCGCCGAGCAGGTCCACCGCGTCCGGGGACTGCGGACCCGCGCCGAAAAGGACGGCTGGCTGGCCAAGACCGTGGCGGACATCGCCGCCAAGGCCGGACCCGACGTCCTGCAGGAAGTGGTTAACGGCCTGGACGTGCGGCCCATTTTCACCGCCCACCCCACCGAGGCCTCCCGCCGCTCGGTCCTGGACAAAATCCGCAAGCTCTCCGACGTCCTGTCCCAGTCCACCGCCGAAGGATCCACGGCCCGGCGCCGGCAGGACCGGCAGCTGGCCGAGATCATCGACCAGATGTGGCAGACCGACGAACTGCGCCAGGTCCGCCCCACTCCAGTCGACGAAGCCCGTAACGCCATTTACTACCTGGGCGGCATCCTCACCGACGCCATGCCCGAAATGCTGTCCGAACTCTCCGAGCTCCTCGGCGAGCACGGCGTCACCCTTGCCTCCAAGGACGCCCCCATCCGGTTCGGCTCCTGGATCGGCGGTGACCGCGACGGCAACCCGAACGTTACCGCGGCCGTTACCCGCGAGATCCTGCAGATCCAGAACCAGAGCGCCATCCGGATCAGCATCGGCATGATCGACGAACTGATCTCCATCCTCTCCAACTCCACAGCACTGGCAGGCGCGGACGAATCGCTGCTCACGTCCATCGACGAGGATCTGAGGAAGCTTCCCGGCCTGGACAAGCGCGTCCTGGAGCTGAACGCCCAGGAGCCCTACCGGCTCAAGCTCACCTGCATCAAGGCCAAGCTCATCAACACCGGCAAGCGTGTCGCCGTGAACTCCAACCATGAGCACGGCCGCGATTACAGTGGCACCGAAGAGCTCCTGGCGGACCTGCACCTGCTGGAACTGTCGCTCCGCAACCACTCCGCAGCCCTCGCTGCGGATGGCTCCCTGGCCCGGGTCCGCCGCGCCATCGCGTCCTTCGGCCTGCACCTGGCCACCCTGGACATCCGCGAGCACGCGGACCACCACCACGACGCCGTGGGGCAACTGATGGACCGGATCGGCGGTCCGGGGCTGCGCTACGCCGAACTCAGCCGGGAAGAACGCTTTGAGGTGCTGGGCTCCGAACTGGCTTCCCGCCGCCCGCTATCCGGCCACCCGATCAAGCTCGACGGCGCTGCCGATGGCACCTACGACGTCTTCCGCGAGATCCGCCGGGCGCTGCGCATGTACGGCCCGGACGTTATCGAGACCTACATCATCTCGATGACTCGCGGCGCCGACGACGTCCTGGCCGCGGCCGTGCTGGCCCGCGAGGCAGGGCTGATCAACCTCTTCGGTGACAAGCCCTACGCCAAGCTCGGCTTCGCGCCGCTGCTGGAGACCGTGGAGGAACTGCGGGCCTCCGCGGAGATCATCGACCAGCTCCTGTCCGACCCCTCCTACCGCGAACTGGTGCGGCTGCGCGGTGACATCCAGGAAGTCATGCTGGGCTACTCGGACTCCAACAAGGAATCCGGCGTGATGACCAGCCAGTGGGAGATCCACAAGACCCAGCGCAAGCTGCGCGACGTCGCCGCCAAGCACGGTGTCCGCGTCCGCCTGTTTCACGGCCGCGGCGGTTCTGTGGGCCGCGGCGGCGGGCCCACCTACGATGCCATCCTGGCCCAGCCCAACGGCGTCCTGGAAGGCGAGATCAAGTTCACCGAGCAGGGCGAAGTCATTTCCGACAAGTACTCCCTGCCGGAGTTGGCCCGGGAAAACCTTGAGCTCTCCCTGGCTGCGGTCCTGCAGGGGTCCGCCCTGCACCGCGATCCGCGAACCTCCGAGGACCAGCGGGAACGCTACGGGCACGTCATGGAGGCCATCTCGGACGCCGCCTTTGACCGGTACCGCAAGCTCATCGACCACCCGGACCTGCCCGCCTACTTCATGGCCTCCACCCCCGTGGAACAGCTGGGTTCCCTGAACATCGGGTCCCGCCCGTCGAAGCGCCCCGATTCCGGTGCCGGCCTGGGCGGCCTGCGCGCCATCCCGTGGGTGTTCGGCTGGACCCAGTCGCGGCAGATCGTGCCCGGCTGGTTCGGCGTGGGCTCGGGCCTGAAGGCAGCCCGCGAAGCCGGCCACTCAGCGCAGCTGATGGAAATGATGGACCACTGGAACTTCTTCCGCTCTGTGTTGTCCAACGTGGAAATGACACTGGCCAAGACGGACATGGACATTGCCGGCTACTACGTGTCCACCCTGGTCCCGGAGGAGCTGCACCACCTGTTCCGGACCATCCGCGAAGAGTACGAGCTGACGGTGGCCGAGGTGCGGAAGCTCACCGGCGAGAACATCCTCCTGGACGCACAGCCGACGCTGAAGCGCTCCCTGGAGATCCGGGACCAGTACCTGGACCCCATCAGCTACCTGCAGGTGGAGCTCCTGCGCCGCGTCCGCACCGAATCCGAAATCAGCGGAGCCGAGCTCGACGAGCGCCTCCAGCGGGCCATGCTCATCACCGTCAACGGCGTGGCCGCCGGCCTCCGCAACACCGGCTAATCTCTCCTGTTGCTCTATCACTTATGGTCCCTAACAGGCGATGTTAGGGACCATACGTGATGGAGCATCGGGGCGTTTGGATAGGGTGGAGGGCATGCCTTCCTTCCAGACCCGCCTCAAGATCACCGGGCTCCGGCCGGGCAATGCGCCGGAATCCGTCATGGACGCGGCCGTGGAGGCGTTGGGGACCCGGCACCACGTGGAGGCGCACCAGCTCCAGATCGCCGGAGGCGTGCCGCAGCTGAACCTGCGCTTCCTCGTGGAGGCGAGCGAATACAGCGGCGAGAACCGCCAGGCGGTGGAGTCGGCAGCCATGATGCGCGACGCCGTCGAACGCGTTGCGCTGACGGGTGCACTGAGCGTGCTGCGGCGCAGCCGCGGCAAGTGGCTGCCCGTCTAGCCTGCGTCGGGGATGGGCTCGTCCTCGACCGGGGAACGGGTGCCCCTGCGGCGGGTGACGATGATGCCCACGACGGCGCCGATCACCAGGCCCACCGCCACGCCGATGAGCGAGCTTGCCCAGAACGGCAGCTTGGTGGTTGAGCCGGTGAAGTAGCCAAGCCCCACCAGCCAGCAGGCCCACAGGACCGCCCCCAGGCCTGCGCACAGGCTGAAGCCGCGGACCGAAACGTTTGCCACGCCTGAGGCTGCCGAGGTGGCCAGCCTGCCGCCGGGGATGAAGCGCGCGCCGATGATGGTTCCGTAGGTGGAGGACCGCCCCGCCTTGGCCAGGGCCGCATGGATGCCGGTATGGACGCGCCGGCCCCACTTCCAGCGGTCCAGCACATGGCTGAGGCGTCGCCGGAAGAGATGGAAGACCACCATGTCACCAAGCCAGGACGCCAGGGCGGCGAGCACCAGCACCAGGAACACGTTGGCCCGGCCGTCCGCGGACAGGGCGCCGCCGGTGATCACCACCATTTCGGACGGGATGGGCGGAAAAATGGCGTCACCGATCACCATCGGGATGACCCACAAATAGAAGGTCGCTCCCCAGCTGTCGATGCCGCCGAAGTCCATTGCCACAAGGTACCGCACTTGGGAAACTGGCGGCATGCGGATCTCTGTTCTGCAGGGCGACATTACGCAACGGCGGGTGGACGTGGTGGTGAACGCCGCCAACGCTTCGCTGCTCGGCGGCGGGGGAGTGGACGGGGCGCTGCACCGGGCCGCGGGGCCGGAGCTGCTGGCAGCGTGCCGGGAACTGCGGGAAAGCGCGTTGCCGCACGGCCTCCAGACCGGCGCCGCCGTGGCAACCCCTGCGTTCCGGCTGCCGGCCCGCTGGGTGGTCCACACCGTGGGGCCCAACCGGCACGCGGGCCAGACCAACAGCGCGCTCCTGGTGTCCTGCTTCAGCGAAAGCCTGCGGCTGGCCCATACTTTGGGCGCCCGGGACATGGCCTTTCCCGCGGTGGGAGCCGGAGCCTATGGGTGGAGCGCGGCGGCCGTTGCGCAGGCCGCGGAGGATGCCGTGGCGGGGTTCCAATCCTTGCACCCGGACAGCGGACTGGCGCTGGTGGAGTTCGTGCTGCACACCGCCGGGATCGAGGCCGTGTTCAGGGACGTGCTCGGGGTTTAGGGACGTACCCGAAGCTTAGGGCTGTGCCCGAATTGCTTCGCTGAGCTCCAGGCCGCTGCGGTACTCCACTGGCTTCCCCGAGATAGGGTCTACGAACCGGATGCCACGGGCCAGGAGCTGGAGCGGCCTGGTGTAGTCGTCCGGGGCCTTGTCCAGCAGGTCCGGGTAGAAGGCGTCGTTCACGATCCCCAGTCCCAGCGAAGCCATGTGGACGCGCAGTTGGTGGGTCTTGCCGGTGTGCGGTTCCAGCCGGTACCTGGCGAGGCGGTTGGCACCCGAGGTTCCGTTCGCACTGGTTCCCCGGGCACTCATGGCCTTGCCGCCGTCGAACGTTTCCAGCCGTTCAATCCTGGTTTCAGCGTTCGGCTCGCCGTCGATGACTTCCGCCAGCAGGTAGCTGCGGGACTTGGTCATCCGGTTGCGGACCACCACCGGGAATTCGACGGCGGGATACCCCGGCGCGGGCTCGGCTGCGGACACGCACTCGTACTCTTTCTGCACCTGCCGTTTCTCGAACAGCACCTGGTACTTGCCGCGTGTCTGCGGATTGGTGGAAAAGAGCAGGACCCCGGCGGTCATGCGGTCCAGCCGGTGCATGGGGATCAGGTCCGGCAGGTCCAGCTGGTTCCGCAGGCGCACCAGGGCCGATTCCTGGATGTAGGTGCCGCCCGGCGTGGTGGGCAGGAAGTGCGGCTTGTCCACCACCAGCAGGTGCTCGTCCTGGTGCAGGATGCTGAGGTCCACGGGCAGGCGCGTCTCCTGCGGCAGGGTGCGGTAGTACCAGATGAAGGTGTGGTCCTCCAGCTTGGTGTGCCGGCTCAGGGGGATGCCGCCCTCGCCGACGATCTCGCCGGCGTCGAACCTGTCCTCGATGCCCTGCGGATCGATGTGGCCCCAGCGGTGCATCATGTAGTCCATCGCGGTGTCCCACGGCCCTTCGTCCGGAAGCCGCAGGCGGGTGGCGTTGACGCCGTCGCGCACGGGGAGGGGGGATCGCATCACCGGTCCATTCTACCGGGGCAGGATCGGCACCCTGCTGGCACTGTCCTCCCGACGACAAAAAAGTTCTTGACAAAAAAACTTGTCGGTTGCCAGACTGAAGGCATGCAGGACATCGCAATCATCGAGGACCCGGCTGCGGCCGAGGCATCCCTTGACCCCATCCGCACGCAGATCCTGCGCGAGCTGGTCCAGCCGGGCTCAGCCACGCAGCTGGCGGTCCGCGTGGGCCTGCCACGGCAGAAAGTGAACTACCACCTCAAGGCCCTGGAGCGGCACGGGCTGGTTGAGCTGGTGGAGGAGCGCCGGAAGGGCAACGTGACGGAGCGGGTGGTGCAGGCCACGGCGGCGTCCTACCTCATCTCACCCACCGCGCTCGCGGCGGTGTCCCCCGACCCGCGGCGGTTCGCGGACCGCTTCTCCGCCTTCTGGCTGCTGGCGCTGGCGGGACGGATGGTCCAGGAGGTGGGCAAGCTCCTTGCCGGCGCCGCTGCTGCCAGGCAAAAGCTGGCCACGTTCGCCATCGACGGCGACATAACCTTCCGCAGCGCCGCTGACCGTGCCGCTTTCGCCGAGGAGCTCGGCGTGGAAGTCACGCGTCTGGTGGACAAGTACCACGACGGCGGGGCAGCACCCCAGGGGCGGAGGCACCGGCTCGTCGTGGCGCTGCACCCTGCCCTCAAAGAAACCAATGCCCCCAAGGCAGCCAACCAAACAGCAGGCAAGGAGCAGGACAATGACTGAGAACCGAGACTTCGAAATCGTCTACGACACTGAACTTCCCGCCACTCCCGAGCGGGTCTGGGAAGCCGTCACCAACGGGACGCCGGCGTGGATGTTCCCCACGGACCAGTGGCCGGACGTCAAGACCGTGGAGGAGTACCCCCGCCACCTGGTGTCCCGGATGGACGGCCCGGACGGCTGGTTCAACCAGCTGGAGCACGTCCTGGAACCGCTCGACGGCGGACGCGCCCGGCTCCACTACGTCCACAGCGGCATCTTCGCGGACAACTGGGACCAGCAGTATGACGGCGCCAGCCGCCACACCGGGTTCTACCTGCACACGCTGGGCGAGTACCTGCAGTACTTTGACGGGCGGCCCGTGGTCTTCACCGACATCCAGGCCCCTGCGGCCTCCCAGGGGCCGGGCGGGTTCACCCTGCTCCGTGACGCGCTGGGCGCCGGTTCCGTGGAGCAGGGCGCCAAGGTTGATGTGGAGCTCGACGGCGTGGGGCGGCTTACGGGCGAGGTGGACTTCTCCAACGAGCACTTCCTGGGCATTCGCACCGCTGACGCGATGTACCGGTTCTTCGGCCGCAATGCGTGGGGTGCCCCCGTGGGCATGACGGTGCACGACTTCAGCGGCGCGGGTGATTCCGAGGCAACTGCCAAGGCGTGGGGTGGATTCCTGGAGCGCGTGTACGCGTAGCTCCCGCTTGCCGTTCCGGCGAGTCCGGTGGTGCCGGTCACGCGATGGCGACGGCGGGGGCCTGGGTCAGAGACTGCCGGAGCTGGGGTGCGGCGTCGAGTTTGTCCTGGGCCGCCCGCAGCGCCAGGACCGCGGTCTCAAGCTTGTCGGGCGGAAGGGTGAAGGGCAGCCGCAGGTTGCGTTCGAAGGCGCCGCCAATCCCGAAGCGCGGACCGGCTGCAAGCCTGAGGCCAAAGTCGGGTGCCAGCACTGTCAGGGCCGTGCTGATGGGTCCGGGCAGCCGGCACCAGACGGAGAGACCGCCCGGCGGAGGCGCCACCTGCCATGTCGGGAGGTGCTCGGCGAGGAAGCCGAGCAGTGCGGACCGGTTGCGGCGCAGCGACTGCAGCAGCGCGGGCAGTGGTTCCTCCAGTGCCCGGACCAGGTGGGCTGCTGCCAGTTGCTCCATCACAGGGCCGCCAAGGTCCAAGGTGGTACGCGCGGCGGCGAAACGCTGGATCATTGGTTCCGATGCCCGGATCCAGCCAGTCCGCAGGCCGCCCCAGTGGGATTTGCTCAGCGACCCTATGGACACCACGCTGCTGCTGAACCCGGCAAGGGGAGTTGTGGCAACGCCGTCGAGATTAAGGTCGCGAAGCGTCTCGTCTGCCACCAGCACGGTTCCTGCAGCTGCGGCCGCGCGCGCCAGCCGGCGGCGCTGGGCATCAGGCATGATCATGCCCGTGGGGTTATGGAAGTCCGGGACCACATAGGCAAGCTTTGGCTGTTGCTGCGCCATGGCGGATTCCAGCGCGGGCAGGTCCCAGCCGGACGCTGTGAACGCCACCGGGACCGGGCGGCACCGTGCGGAGCGGATGGCATCCAGCGCGTGGGGGTAACTGGGATGTTCCACCAGCACCCGGTCCTGCCGGTCCGTCAGGGTGCGGATGATGATGGTGAGGGCGTGCTGGGCACCGGACGTCACCATGATCTGTCCCGGCTGCGTCGGCACTCCGGCGGCTGAATACCGGTCCGCGACCGCCTGGCGCAACGGCAGCAGCCCCAAGGCGTCGTACCCGAAACCTGGGAGCAGGGCAGGAAGTTCCGTCAGGGCCGCGGCGAAGGCCCGGTGCACCACCTCGCCGCTCGCGGGCAGAGCGGAGTATGCCAGATCGATGAGTCCCCCGGGCGCAGCCAGCCCGGGCGCGCTCAGCCCTGGCCCCGCCGAGGGGCTGGCGGTAGGCGGCTGGGGGCCGAAGAGTGCCGGGCCGAACGGCGTCAGTTCAGGGATGCGGGTCTTACCGCGGCTCCCTTGCCCGCTGCTGAGGAATCCCTGCTCCCGGAGGCTGGCGTAGGCCGCGGTGACGGTGGTGCGGCTGACCGTCAGGGCTGTGCACAGTGAACGCTCGCTGGGGAGGGCTGTGTCGAGCGGGATCCGGCCATCGAGGATGAGCAGGCGCACCACGTCGGCCAGTTCACGATAGGCCGGGCCGGTTCCGCTGTTCCAAGGGCCAAGGAGGCGGGACAAAGCAAGGGCACTAAGCGCGGCAGCCATGTAGCCAGTCTTTCAGACTGGATATGTAATTCCATGCCAGTTGGCTGCGAACATGATTTTATGATGACCCGCAGACTGATCCAGCTCTTCACCGGCCTCGCCCTCTACGGCATCTCCCTGGCCATGTTCATCCGCGCCGGACTGGGCCTGGATCCCTGGGACGTGTTCCATCAGGGGCTGGCCAACCGCACCGGGCTCAGCATCGGCCTTGTGGTCATCATCGTGAGTTTCCTGGTGCTGTTGCTGTGGATCCCGCTGCGGCAGATGCCTGGATTCGGGACCCTGTGCAACGCCATCCTGGTGGGGGTGTTCGCGGACATCGGGCTGGCACTGCTGCCGCCGGTGTCCCACCTGGCCCTGCAGATTGTGCTCCTCGCGGGGGCCGTGCTGGTAAATGCCGTGGCCTCAGCCTGCTACATTGGCGCCGGCTTTGGCCCGGGCGCCCGCGACGGCCTGATGACCGGTCTGGCCCGCCGTACCGGATGGACCGTCAGGGTGTCACGCACCCTCATTGAGGTGACAGTGCTGGCGGCCGGGTGGCTGCTGGGCGGTTCGGTGGGCGTGGGCACGGTGGTCTACGCCCTGGCCATCGGCCCCCTGGTGCATGTGCTGCTGCCGCGTTTCACGGTGGCTGCCGCGCCCCGGAAATCCAGCAGTGAAAGCAGCGCCGCGAACTGTTGGCGGCCCGCTGAACGACGTCAGGTAGGAGCCGGCTGGCACTTCGGGCAGAAGTAGATGTCCCGCTCCTCTTCACCGTTGGGCTTGCCCAGGAGCCCACGCCGGATGGGTGTGCGGCATTTCAGGCACGGCTGGCGTTCCCGGCCATAGACCCAGTAGCCGGGCCTGCCGGCCATCCTGCCCACCGGCATGCCCCGGGTGTTGAGGATGGTGACGCGGCGGCCGGGTCCAAGGTTGACCTCCAGGAGCTGCTTGGCGTCGGTCATCATGGTCCGGACGTCGGCCACCTCGGAGACAGGCGTGGCGGGATGCGTTCCTGACAGGAAGCACGCTTCGCAGCGGTAGATGTTGCCGATGCCCGCCAGGTTCCGCTGGTCCAGGAGCGCTACTCCGATGGGGACTTCCGGACGGGAGCGGATGCGGCGTTCCGCCTCGTCCAGGTCCCAGTCCGGGCCCAGGAGGTCCGGGCCGAGGAAGCCGACGATGGCGTCTTCGTTCGCTGTTGCCACCACTTCCACAATGCCAAGCGAAAAGCCGACGGCGTCCGCCACTGCCGTGCGCAGCACGCACCGCGCGGTGAAGCCCGGCTTCCGCCACCTGCCGCCGGGCGGATAAACCTGCCACGCGCCTTCCATCTTCAGGTGTGAATGGATGGTGAGTCTCTTGTCCTCCGGGCTGACCACCCGCATCAGCAGGTGCTTGCCGCGGGGGACAACTTCGTCCACGGTCCAGCCGGCCAGGTTCAGTGTGGCGAACCGGGGCACGCGGAAGTCGGAGGCAAGCAGTGTCTGTCCGGCCAGGGCCTCGTGAAGTTGGTGGGCGGCCCGCCACACGGAATCGCCCTCAGGCACGGATCCTCAACCCCTTCGGCGTGGAGTAGGCACCGGCGGAGCTCAGGGCAGCAGCGACAGGGGTATCCAGGAGGTCGTGACCGTTCACCTTCTCCATGATCAGCTTGTCCACCGCCCCGCGGGTCACCACCCCCACCAGAGCAGCACCTGCTGCCGCCAGCACAGCGTCGTCCTCGCTGAACGCCAGAAGGGTCTTTCCACCGCGCTCCACGTAGAGCACCAGCGCCCCGTCCACCAGCACCACCAGTGCCCCCGCTTTCCGGCCCGGCCGGTGCCCCGTGCCGGCGTCTTCCTGCAGCGCCGGCCAGGGTAAAGCCGCGCCATAGGGGTTGGCGGGATCGGTGGCGGCGAGGGCCAGGGCCACGGGTTCGCCTTTTGCCAGTTGGGTGTCCTCCGAGTAAGAGCGAAGCCGGTCCACGGTGGCGGGAACCGCGAACTGGGCGGCACCCAGGTGCTCGATGAAGTAGCCGCGGCGGCACCGGCCTGCTTCCTCGAGCCGTGCGAGCACCTTGTACATAAGCCCGAAGCCGCCAAGGATCTGTTCCGCCATGACCGATCCCCTGGTAACCACGCCGTAGCGGTCGAGCAGGAGTTCGGCGGTAGCGCGGGCATGGATGGTGGGATCGAGTTCAGGCTCCGGAAGCGCCGACCAGCGGCCTGCCGCTGTAGGCGGTGTGGCGGCACCCTGCGTTCCGTACCGCCCGCCGGCCAGCCCGGGGGACCCCATCAGGCCGGTGCCATGGGAACGGCCCAGGCGGCTTAGCCGCGGGGCCCTGGCACGCGGCGCACGGGCCACTTGCCGGTGCG
This sequence comes from Pseudarthrobacter defluvii, assembly GCF_030323865.1. Classification (NCBI taxonomy): domain Bacteria; kingdom Bacillati; phylum Actinomycetota; class Actinomycetes; order Micrococcales; family Micrococcaceae; genus Pseudarthrobacter; species Pseudarthrobacter defluvii. Next base: position 599,607 of record NZ_CP066362.1, read on the forward strand.
CGGTGTGGCCTCCGGCGATCAGGGCCCGCACAGGGGCGAAAGTGTCGCCGGTGATCCTCCCCGCCCACGCAAGGTCCCAGAGCGCAGCCACCACTTCCTGGTCGCCCAGGACGGCGTCCATGCCGCCGGCCACCTCCGTCAGTTGCCGGAAGAAGTACCCACCGCCGTTGTTGCGCAGGTGGTCCAGGAGCCGCTGTCCCGCGTCCCCCGGTTCGAACTCGGGCGCGGGGTTGAGCGTCAGCTCGGCCGAATCCGCCAGGTGCAGGCTTATCCAGCCGTCGTTGCCGGGCAGGGCGCCTGCGCCGGACCAGAGCACCTCGCCGGCGGCCATGAGTTCGTCCAGCATGGCGGGCTGGTAGTTGGACACGCGGGTGGCCAGCACCAGGGGCTCCCATGCCGATGCCGGGACGGGCACCCCCGAAAGCTGGTCGATGGCGGTAATGATGCCGTCCAGTCCGCGCAGCGAAGGCTGGCCGCGGCCACCGCCCGGCGTCCGGACGTGCTGCCACGCGGGCAGGAAGCGTCCGTAGGCGGCGGCATCCACCGGTTCCACTTCAGCGCGCAGGGCAGCCAGCGAACGACGGCGGAGCTTGCGCAGCACTTCCGCGTCGCACCATTCGCTGGCGATGGAATGCGGAATGTCCGGCGCGGGCGCTTCGGCGGGCGGCAGAGCCGTGCCGCCAGTTGGCTGCGCTGTTTCGTCGATCGGCGGTGCGCCGGCAGCACGGCCGGCCTCCGGCGGCCCGACTTCCAGGGGTGCGGCATCCGCCAGCGCTGATTCGGGCAGCGCGGCTGCCGTCGAGGTGACATGGGGGCGGAATTCGCCCTCAACGACGCGGCCGTCCGCGGCCAGCCGTTTTAACGCTGTTCCCACCACGGCCACGCCCAAACCGAGCCGGGCGGCTGCCTCGGCCGCCGTGAAGGGGCCGTGCGTCCGTGCGTACCGGGAGACAAGATCACCCAGGGGATCGGCAACCGGTTCAATGAAAGCCAACGGCACCCCCATGGGCAGCGGAACGCCGATGGCATCCCGCAGGCGCGCTGCATCTTCGACGGCGGCGAAGCGCTCAACTCCGCCGATGTTGACCTTGATGGCGCGGTTGGCACGCTGGAGGGCGGCGAGGTGGGCTGCCGCTTCTGCCACCGTGGCTGCGGGCATGGGCCCAGGCCCGGCTTCAGTATGTGCCGGGTCGTCGCCTTCACTCGGCGGCTCCGGAGCTGGAATGGCCGCGTTTCCGGGCGGCCCCGGCGCCGTGGTTTCCTGATCAGCCTCCGCCGCGCCCTGCAGCCGTGCTGCGGTTTCCGCGGGCGCCAACGGACCCAGCAGCCGCAGCAGGTCCGCGACGCCTTCCATCCCGCGTGCCCTGCGGTCCGGCGCCAGGCGCTGCAGTTCGCGTTCGGTGGCGTCGATGACCTTGGCGTCCAGGAGTTCGCGCAGCTCCACCCGGCCAAGCAGTTCGTTCAGGAGGGTGGAGTCCAGCGCCAGGGCGGCTGCGCGCCGTTCCGCGAGCGGGGAATCGCCCTCGTAGAGGAACTGGGCCACGTAGCCGAAGAGCAGGGACTTGGCGAACGGTGAAGGCTGCTGGGTGGTGGTCTGCAGGATCCGCAGTTCCCGCCGTTCCACGGATGCGGCGATGTCCTTCAACGCCGGCAGGTCGTAGACGTCCTGGAGGCATTCGCGCACCGTTTCCAGGACGATGGGGAACGTTGGGTATTTGCGGGCCACATCCAGCAACTGGGCCGACCGCTGGCGCTGCTGCCACAGCGGCTGCCGCTTGCCTGGGGTCTGCCGGGGCAGCAGGAGTGCGCGGGCTGCACATTCGCGGAACCGCGACGCGAACAAGGCGCTGCCGCCCACCTCGGCAGTGACGATCTGCTCCAGTTCCTCCGGATCAAAGAGGAACAGTTCAGCGCCCGGCGGCTCGTCCTCCATCATGGGCACCCGCAGCACGATGCCGTCGTCGGCCGCCATTGCCGAGCCGTCCAGCCCGTAGCGCTGGTGGAGCCGCTGCCCCACGGCCAGTGCCCACGGCGCGTGCACCGGCATGCCGAAGGGGCTGTGCAGGATGACGCGCCAGTCGCCCAGTTCGTCGTGGAACCGCTCCACCACCAGGGTGGTATCGCTGGGGACTACCTCCGTGGCCTGTTTTTGTTCGGTGAGGTACTGGATAAGGTTGTTCGCCGCGAAGTCGTCCAGCCCGCTGGCCTTGCACCGCTCCGCTGCAGGGCCGGCGTCGGAGGCCGACAGCTCGCGGACAAACGCTCCCAGCGCACGGCCCAGGTCCACCGGCCGCCCCAGGGAGTCACCCTTCCAGAACGGAAGTTTGCCGGGTTGCCCGAAAGCGGGGGAGACCAGGACGCGGTCGTGTGTGATGTCCTCGATCTTCCAGCTGGTGGCACCCAGGGCAAAGACGTCGCCCACCCGGGACTCGTAGACCATCTCTTCGTCCAGCTCGCCCACGCGACGGCCGCCCTTCGGGGCACGCGCCGGTTTTCCGTCCTCCGCAGGGGACTCCGCCCCTTCCTGCTCGGTGCCGATGATGTAGACGCCGAACAAACCGCGGTCCGGAATGGTGCCGCCGGACGTGACGGCCAGGCGCTGGGCGCCCGGCCTGCCTTCGATGGTGCCGGCGTTGCGGTCCCAGATGATTCTGGGCCGCAGCTCGGCGAACTCGTCAGAGGGGTAGCGGCCGGCCAACAGGTCCAGGGTGGCCTCGAATGCTGAGCGCGGAAGGGAGGCAAAAGGTGCCGAGCGCCGGACGGTGCTGAACCATTCCTCCACATCGATGCTGCCCAGGGCGGTGGCGGCCACAGTCTGCTGGGCCAGGATGTCCAGTGGGTTGGCCGGAATGCTGAGGCGCTCAATCTTGCCGTCCAGCATCCGTTCCACGGTGATTGCGGTGTGGACCAGGTCCGCCCGGTGCTTGGGGAAGAGGACGCCCTGGGAGATCTCGCCCACCTGGTGCCCGGCCCGGCCGACGCGCTGCAGGCCGCTGGCCACCGAAGGCGGCGACTCCACCTGCACCACCAGGTCCACGGCTCCCATATCGATGCCGAGTTCCAGGGACGACGTGGCCACCACACAGCGCAGCCGCCCGGACTTGAGGTCATCCTCGATGAGGGCGCGCTGGTCCTTGGAGACGGAACCGTGGTGGGCGCGGGCCAGGACAGGATCCGCACCGGCGGAGCTTCCGGCCTGGGCCATCATATGGGCGGGCGTGGCGGTTGACGCGGGAATGCCCGACGCCGTTGCCTCCCGGGTACCGGACGCACCCGCGTGCCCTTCCGGACTGGGGTCGTCCCAGCCGCCACCCACCGCGATCAGCTGGCGTTCGGCGTAGATTCCGTTGAGCCGGGCCGTCAGGCGCTCGGCGAGGCGCCGGGAGTTGGCGAACACGATGGTTGACTGGTTGGCCAGCACCAGGTCCACGATCTTTTCTTCCACATGCGGCCAGATGGATGCCTGCGGTTGGAGCCCGGAGGCTGGCCCGGAATCGAACGCTCCCGCTGCCCCCTGCAGGTCCGACATGTCCTCCACGGGTACGGAGACGGTGAGGTCCCAGTTCTTCCTGGCGGGCGGGGCCACAATTTCCACGGGGGCCGAACCGGCAAGGAACTGGGCCACGAGTTCCTTGGGTTCCACCGTGGCGGAAAGCCCGATGCGCTGCGCAGGTTTGGGCAGCAGCGCGTCCAGCCGTTCCAGCGAGACAGCAAGGTGGGCGCCGCGCTTGGTGCCGGCCACGGCGTGAACCTCGTCGATGATGATGGTGTCCACCTCGGTAAGGGTCTCCCGGGCCTTGGAGGTGAGCATGAGGAACAGGGACTCGGGGGTGGTGATGAGGATGTCCGGCGGGTTGCTCAAAAGGGCACGCCGGTCCGCCGCCGGCGTATCCCCGGACCGGACCCCCACCGTGATCAGCGGCGCGGGAAGCCCCAGCCGCTTGGCTGTCTGGGTGATGCCGATCAAGGGGGACCGCAGGTTGCGTTCAACGTCCACGCCCAAAGCCTTTAGGGGCGAGATGTAAAGGACCCGGGTCTTGCGTTTGGGCGCGCGGACACGCTTGCCCTTGGCGGGCGTCTCAGCTGCGACGGGTTCAGGGGCTTGGGGCGCAGACGCCAAGAGCCGGTCCAGTGCCCAAAGGAAGGCCGCAAGGGTTTTGCCGGAGCCCGTGGGGGCCACCACCAGCGCATGCGAGCCCGAGGAGATGGCGTTCCAGGCTCCTGCCTGCGCAGGTGTTGGCTCGGAAAACGCGCCCAGGAACCATTCCCGGGTGGGCCGGCTGAACTGGCCCATGGGTGCAGCTGCACCGGAAGCACTGCTGCCGGCAGGACGCTGTTCCTGGTTCATGCCTCCATCATGCCCCAAGCCACTGACAGTCAACTGCGCCCCATTCAACTCCACCCTGCTCAGGCAGTTCCGGCCTCCGGCAGGTCTTTGGTGGCGGGCCCTTCGAGCAACTGGCCCTCGTTGGTGAACCGGGAGCCGTGCAGCGGGCAGTCCCAGGACCGTTCGTTGTCATTCCAGTGCAGGATGCCGCCCAGATGGGTGCAGACTGCGGACAGCCGGCAGGTGATTCCGTCCACGGTGGACACTGCCACCGGACGGTTGCCGTCACGGTAGACCTTGCCCTGCCCTTCCGGTGGAGCGGCGGCATCGGACGGGCCAGCCGCCACAGGTGCCGGAGGAGCCTGATCCGTGCCGCGTTTCAGGCCATCGATCTTCCGGCCCCCGGCACTCACCTTTCCCCAGTCCGTGGCCATCCTGGCAGCCACGCCGGCGTTAAGCGTGACGGCGGAGAATGCACCTGCCGGCGATGTGATGCGGTGGTGGATGGTATCCGCCCAGGGCACCTGCCCGCCCAGGATGTCCGCGGAGATGCCCAGTGCGGCGGCTACGGCGTTGGTCATTCCCCACTTGTTGTAGCCGGTGCCAAAGTAGATCTGGCCCTTGCCTCGGGGGAGTTTGCCGAAGAACGGCATGAGGTTGGTTGGCATGTAGTCCTGCGCCGACCATGTATGGGTGGTGACGGCGCCGGGGTAATGCTTCCCGGCCCAGTCCAGCAGGCCTGCGAGGTGTGCCTTTTCGGACTCCGTGCGGCCTACCTGGTGCCCGTGTCCGCCCACCAGCAGCAGGTTCCTGCCGTCCACTTCGTAGTCGCGGAGGGAGTGGGTGGGCTGCTCAACGGAGATGTACATGCCCGGCGGAGGTGCCTGGTCCTCCTGGAGCTGGAGTGCGGCGGCATAGGAGCGGCTTGGCTTCAGCTTGGCGAAATAGAGGCCGCGGTCCAGGACGGGGATGCCGGTGGCCAGGACCACCTTGTCCGCTCTTACGCTGCCCCGGTCGGTCCGGACGGCGGAGGGGGAATCCCCGGTGACGTCGCGGAGGCGCACTCCGCTAACGATCCGTCCGCCCCGGCTGCGGATATCCGCCACCAGCGCATCCAGGACGTCCAGCGGGTTGATCTGGGCCTGGTTCCGCATGCGCACGGCACCGTGGACCGGAAAGGGCAGGCCGGCGTCGCGCACGTAGTCCACGTCCAGCAGGGCGGTGGTAGCGGCGCCGATCTCTTCCCGCAGCTTTTCGGTGCCCTGCGCGGAGGCGGCGTAGGTGTAGGCATCCCGTCGCTGGAAGGGCACATCCTGTTCCTCGAGGTAGCGCAGCAGCCACGACTGCCCTTCCCGGTTTCCGTCGACGTACGCCTGCACCTGTTTCCGGGAATACTGGCGGGCAAGCTGGGACAGGAACGTTCCCTGCAGCAGGGTTACTTTGGCCGTGGTGTTGCCGGTGGTTACGGCGCCGGGGTGGCGGGCCTCCAGTACCAGCACGCTCTGCCCGGACCTGGCCAGCAACAGGGCGGTGACCAGACCCGTGAGCCCGGCACCGGCAACCACAGTGTCGTACCTGGTGTCCGGTTCGAAAGGATCAGATGTAAAAGGGGTCCTGCGGTCCAGCCATATCGACGTCATGCCAGTCCAACCTGCCTCCGGTCCAAGGCCCTGACAGGCCACTTTGTGATGGGTCCGTTACTGACCCTTACTATCCGCGGCGGATTTGCTAAGTATACTTACGATGTCGGGGTTTAAGTCTACGGTCGAGCACCAATGGTCGTGCATCGCCCGGCAGCCAGAATGCACCAACGACACAAGCAGGAGACATCATGACAACCATGAATTCCGGCGGTCGCACCGCAGGCCGGGCCAACATCCAAAAAGCCACCCTTGCCGTAGGCGTGGTCTTCCTCCTGGTGGGGGTCCTGGGGTTCATCCCGGGCATCACTTCCAACTACGGATCCCTGGGCTTCGCCGGCCACGGATCCGACGCCCTGCTGCTGGGCATCTTCCAGGTTTCGATCCTGCACAACATCGTCCACCTGCTGTTCGGCATCGCTGGCGTCGCCATGGCGCGCAGCGCGGCAGCCTCCAGGAACTACCTGGTGGTCGGTGGCGCCATCTACCTGGTGTTGTGGCTCTATGGCTTGTTCATCGGACAGGACAGCGGAGCCAACTTCGTGCCGGTCAACAGTGCTGACAACTGGCTGCACTTCGTCCTCGGAGTCGCCATGATCGGCCTGGGCGTGGCACTGTCCCGCGGGACGACGCGCGCAGGCCGCACCAGCACGGCGGCCCGGTAACCATAACGCAGCGCGAATAAGCCAATAGGGCCGCCGTCGGGATGAAACCTCCGACGGCGGCCCAGGACTACCGAAGGCGGCCCGGCTTGATTGCCGGGCCGCCTTTCGCCGTATGGGGAGTGGTCGCCAGGTCAGGCGGGCTGGAACGCTCCGATGGAGAGCAGGGTGATATCTGCGTTGCTGCAGGCCGTTGTGGGCTGCGGGATGAACAGTGAGTCGGTGTCCTCCGGCGGGTAGATCCGGTAACCGGCCGCATCCACCGGTGAGCAGCCCTGGTAGTTACGGGCCTGCGTGTAGCGCAGCACCGCGGTGCCGGTCTGGCCGGGAGCCAGCAGGACGTCGACGACGCCGGCGGAGTCGTCCCGCGTTGCCGGGGCGCCGATCGGTTCGCCGGCGGCGTCCGCCACCAGGGAAACGCCGGGGAAGCCCCTGAGGATGCAGGGCTCGGAGCCCTTGTTGGTGAGGTTTAGCTTCATGTAGACGCTGCCCGCCGCGCCGCCGCCGGAAGCGTCGGTGGCGGCGGTGAGGCCGGCTGCCTTGCACAGGCCGGGTGCGCCGGCGGCTGTGGTGGCGGGGGCCGGGGAGGAAGGCGTGGACGTGGCCGGCGCCGAAGACGCCGGAGGTGGCGTGCTGGCCGACGGCGTAGCGGACTGGCTCGCCTGCCCGCTGCCCGAAGGTGAGGGCGACGTCGTCGTCTGGGACTGCGGCTGGCTTGGACCGCACGCGGTGAGCAACAGTGCTGCCGCTGCAGCCGCCGTCGTCATAACCAACCCCTGGGAAATTTTCTGAGACCTCATGGCACCACCTTCGCTGTAGCTGTTGCCCGCGTCAACGATGCCACATGCGGTAGCGGCAATTTGATGCCCGGATCGTGATGATCCGGACCTTCAATCGGTTTCCGGGCCCGTGCAGTAGTGGCAGTCCTCGGGGCAGTCCGTCATGCCGGCACCCCTGCCAGGTCGAAGCCGTCCGCGATGTGGAACAGGCGCCGGCCGCCCGCGGGAGCAGCCACCCACACCACGTCGCCGTCTTCTGTCCGGGAGTCCACCAGGCCGCTGAACACGGTGCGTCCATTACTCCTCAGTTCCACTGCATCACCGGTCTCGACGGTGTCCCAACGGACAGGGATTTTTGCGCGGTTCGTCATTGAAGTCACGGTTTTTCCTTTGAAAGCGTATGGCCGGGCGGCCGTTGCCGCACTGGTGATGCCATCAAACAGGGGCGCCCCTGCCCGGCTCAATGGAGGAATGGCCACCCTCGCGCGCCGGCCTTTGTGCACGGCTCCAGCAGGGCCTGTGTCGGCGTGAAGGGGCCAGGGTTAGACTGCCTCCGTACGTGTTGGCGATCGAAGGAGAAGTTCATGGACTACACCGGAAGCCAGTCAGAGAAGGCCGTCCCCGCGGGAGAGCTGGGCCGCAGCCACATCGGGCAGACCATCAGTTTCCAGCCGAACGAGTTCACCATCGTATTCGGCAAGCTCGCCGGCATCGCCCGGACAGAGGCCATGGTCTACCTCTCCCTGACGGGGGTTGGAAACGGCACGCACCTGAAGGATGAATACGACCTGCCGGTGACCCATGAGGTCTTCGTTCCTGTGGACGTTATTTCCAATGCGGAGTCCACCATCAAGGACTTGTTCGGCAAGGTCCAGGAAAACCTGCGTGGAGCCGGCCACAAGGGTGGCGAGGACCGGACCGACAGGCTCTAGCCCGAACAAATAGACGGGAAGGCCGGCATGGATGTGTCGGCCTTCCCCTCTGTCTGTCCTGCTCAGTGCCGGCTACGCCGCGGGAATGAACCTAAGGGCCGAGTTCCACTGGAACTGCGGCAGCTGCTCGTTGGCTGAGAGCAGGATGTTCAGGAAGCCTGCCTGTTCCAGCTGCCGGGCACGGCGGAGAGGACCGACAACGATGGGGGTCAGGCCGGCAGCGGAAGCGAAGCCGCTGACGGATGCAACGGCGGACTCGTCATCGCCGGCAATCAGGACGTCTAGCTGCTGGCCATCCACTTCGCCCGCACCCAGGGTGGCGGCGAAGGCGGTGTTGAAGGCCTTGACCACCTTGGCCGGGGTGATTTTCTGGAGTTCTTCGGCAGCTGAACTGTCGGCGCGAACGGAGAGGCCTTCGAAGGTCGAGAAGTCCACAGGATTGGTGATGTCCACGTACACCTTGCCCTCGAGGCTTTCGCCGTAGCGCGACACAATGTCCTTGGCGGCGTCGAAGTAGACGGCCGGCATGACGATGGAACCGGTGACGGTGTCGCCGAGTACTCCGGTGGCTACCTGGCCGCCGAGTTCCGCGGCCAGGGCGTCGGCCTTGGACTTGTCTTCGTGGGCGAGCAGCTGGACGTTCTTGCCTGCGGCCAGGGCCCGGACTGCCAATCCACGGGCCATGTTGCCGGTGCCGATGATGGTGATGTCAGTCATGATGTTCTTCTTTCCAAAGAGGCGGGATAGGAAACTCACTGCAATCCTTTGTCGAAATGCTCTTACTTGAAGCTTCAACTACTGATTTTGGAAATCTATTCCCGCCGCGCCAACTTCAATCGGACGGAATCTGGAGGACGCTTGCCGCCGCCCGCAGGTAAGGGGCCGGATCCGGCCCGGTTCCCGCTGCCCAGTCCAGCCAGGCCTGGAAGGTGGCGGCGATGAAGGCTGCGGCAAGGTAACTGGCGGTATCATCCGGTACGCCCGCTGCCGTGAGGTAGGCGAGCGTCCGCCCGCGCTGGGCACCCAAGGCCTCGTAGCTGTGACTGAGGAGCTCGCCGTGCGCGGCGATGAGCCGCAAGCGTGCCCGGGTCAGTTCGAGGTCAGGCAATGCCGCCGATCCTGCGGTTGCCGCGCGGGCGAGGCGGGCGAGCGGGTCCCCGGACCGTACAGGTTCTGCGGCACCGGCGTCGAGGGCCTCCAGCGAAGCATCGAGGGCGGGTTCCATTCCACCCCACACCAGGTCGGCTTTGGTGGCGAAGTAACGGTACAGGCTCTTGCGGCCGATTCCCGCCGCTCGGGCGATATCGTCCATGGAGGTGTCGTCGTACCCCTTTGTATCGAACAACCGCGTGGCAGCGCGTGCAACGGCGTCCGGGTCGATAGTCGCGGGACGGCCCGGCGTCCGCACCTTTGAACCATTCACTGCTGCCTCCATCGCTGCCGTCCTGCCTGCCCTTCCATAATGACACCCTGTGTCATAAAGTGTGGGCATCTGGCTCGCAATTGGGAAGGACATCATGGGCAACGAAGCTTCATGGCAGGAAGTGGTCACGCACGGCCGCTTCGCAGGCAAGACCGTCATCGTCACCGGCGCAGGTTCGGGCATCGGGAAGGCAACGGCGCTGCGGGTTGCGAAGGAAGGCGGCCGGGTCATCGCCGCCGACGTCAGCAAGGAACGGCTGGACGAACTGGTGGAGCAGAACCCTGGACTGGACCTGGTGCCGGTCGCGGGGGATATATCGACTGAAGAAACAGTGGCCGCCGTGGTGAGCGCCGCTGGCGGGCGAGTGGACGCATTGGCCAACGTGGCAGGCATCATGGACAATTTCGCGCCCATTCACGACCTGGACGACGAGACCTGGGATCGCGTCCTCCGCATCAACGTCACCGCCCTGATGCGGCTCACTCGGGCAGTGTTGCCGCTGATGCTTGAAGCGGGCGCGGGCTCGGTGGTCAACATTTCCTCCGAAGCCGGCCTCCGTGGCTCTGCCGCCGGAGCGGCCTACACCGCCTCCAAGCACGCCGTGGTGGGGCTGACCAAGAATTCGGCAGTGATATACGGACCCAAGGGCCTGCGCTTCAACGCCGTCGCCCCCGGCGCCACCATCACCAACATCGTGGCCAACTGGGGGTCGCAGATGGCCGCCGAACGGCTGGGCCCGCTAATGCAGGCCAACATTCCCGCACCCGCCACGGCTGCCCAGCTCGCCGCGTCTATCACGTTCCTCCTCAGCGATGACGGCACCAACGTCAACGGCACCATCCTCGCGTCCGACGGCGGCTGGTCGGCGCTGTAGCCGGTGCCGGCGCTGGTGACCGGCAGTTAGGGCAGGCGGACGACGGCGGGAAGCCCCGCCGTCGTCCCTGTCACCATTTGCCTGTCCCCGGCCTTGCCCGGCTCCTAATAGGCCTTCACCCTCTGCTCCACGATGAGGTGGATCAGGGCGAACACGCCGTCCCTGTCGATTGCCGCCATGGCGGCGTTCAGGGCAGCGGGGACCTCCCAGTCCGCCGTGACAGTGATGCCGAAACCACCGAAAGCCCTGGCCAGCAGCGCAAAATTCGGGTTTGTCAGCTGCGTGCCGGACACGCGCTGCGGGTAGTGGCGCTCCTGATGCGTCCGGATGGTGCCGTATTCCCGGTTGTCCATCACCACCACCAGCGGTGTGGCGCCGTACTGGGCGGCAGTAGCCAACTCCTGCCCGTTCATGAGGAACTCGCCGTCCCCCGCGATGGTGACCACACGGCGTCCCCGGTCGGCCAGCGACGCGGCAATGGCGGACGGCACGGAATACCCCATGGAGCCGTTGCGGGCGCTGAGCATGGAGGCTTAGCGGCGGGTGGGGAAATACCGGTGGGCCCAGTTGGGGTGTTCACCGGCCCCGAAAGTCACCACGGCATCCTCGGGAAGGCGGGGCACGAGGTTAGCCATCAGCGTGTCCATCCGCGCCTTGCCCGGAGCCGGCGCGGCCGGGGGGAGTGCGGCAAATTTCTCCTGCTCGGCGCGCATCCTGGCGGTCCACGCCTTCCACTCTTCCTTGACCGGCAGGTCGATCTCGTCGAGGTTCCGGACGAAGGCTTCCGGTTTGGCCAGGATTTGGCGGGAAACGGGGCCGGAGCGGCCGCGCAGGGAGGGGTCTACCGTCACCAGGAAGTTCTTCTTGTCCCAGTCCTGCCGGCACACAAACCCGTCAGTGATCACGTCTCCGGGCACCGTGCCCACAAATATCAGGAGGTCGGTTTCCTCCAGCAGGTCGTAGGTGGGGCGGGGACGGCCGTACCCGATGGGTCCCACATAGGACGGCGAATCAAAGGAAACCGTTCCCTGCGTCCGCCATTCGGCAGCGGCGGGGATGTGGTGCCGCTCCAGCCAGGCGGTGAGCTGATCTGCCGCCTCCTTCGTCCAATCATTGCCGCCAGTGACGAAGAGCGGCTTGCTGGACCCGGCCAGGGCAGCCTTCAATGCCGCGGAATCGCTGCCGCTCATGCCGCCGGCCGCCACAGGAATTACGGGGTGCAGCGCGGGGCTGATTTGCTGCCGGAGGATATCCTCGGGCAGGCCCACAACCACGGGCCCGGGCCGCCCGCTCATGGCCGCGAACATGGCTTCGGCCACGATTTCCGAGGCCCGTTCCGGATGGTCCAGGACCATGACGCGTTTGGCGCCGGTATCGAACCACGACTTGATGTCGAATTCCTGGAACGCTTCCCGGTCACGGTGGGCAAAGGGGATCAGGCCCACGAAGAGCAGTATGGGCGTGGAATCCTGCCATGCGGTGTGCAGCCCGACGTGGGCGTTCGCTGCTCCCGGTCCGCGGGTGACCATCGCCACGCCCGGACGCTGTTGCATCTTGCCGTCCGCCTCGGCCATGTAGGCGGCCCCGCCCTCGTGCCGGCAGATGATGGTCTCGATGTCCGAATCGTGCAGCCCGTCCAGCACGTCGAGGAAGCTCTCGCCGGGAACCACGTAGGTGCGTTCCACGCCGTGGGCCGCCAGTGAATCGACAATCACGTGCCCGGCGGACTTGAGCTGGGGCTGCACACGGTCCGTTGGATGCGGGCGGAGCCGGGGCGCGAGGGTCCTGGGGATACCCTTGTCTCCTATGGGCAGTCCCGTCCTGGACGCAGGCGCGCGGCCGCCGTCAAGAACGTCAACCGTGTGGCGGAAATCAACCTCGTCATTGGGGTTGCTGGGCATGGGTGTTCCTTTCGAATCAGGGGAAGATCCTGGTGGATGGGGAAGCTTAGAAGACCGACCAGCCGGTGCGGTCGGAGAGGTCTGCAAGGGCTGCGGTGCCGGCCAGGGAATTGCCCTTGGCGTCCAGGCGGGGGCTCCAGACACAGATGGCGCACTGGCCCGGGACGATGACCAAAATGCCGCCGCCCACCCCGCTCTTGCCGGGCAGGCCCACCCGGTAGGCGAATTCGCCGGCGGCGTCGTACATGCCGCAGGTCAGCATGATGGAGCCGATCCGTTTTGCCTCGCTGGGGGACAGCACCGTGCCGGCTGTTCCCTGGCCGTTGTTGGCGAGGAACAGGCCGGCCCTGGCCAGCTGGACGCAGGTCATCATGATGGAGCATTGGCGTACGTAGTTCTCCACCACGACGGCGGCGGGCCGGGTGAGGTTGGCAAAATCCTTGAGGAAGTGCGCCAGGGCCAGGTTGCGGCTGCTGCTGTCCAGCTCACCGGCCGCGGCGGCCTCATCGATGAACGGCGCGGGGCCCGCGTCCCCCGCCTGTTCGGTGAGGAACCGCAGGAGTTGCGTGGCGGCGTCGGGCGTCTCTTCCAGCAGGTGGTCGGTGACCACCAGGGCGCCTGCGTTGATGAAGGGATTGCGGGGAATGCCCTTTTCGGCTTCCAACTGGACCAGCGAGTTGAAGGACGTTCCGGACGGTTCGCGCAGCACCCGGGACCAAAGGCCGGCGGACCTGCCGCCCTGCAGGGCCATGGCCAGGGTGAAGACTTTGGAAATGCTTTGGATGGAGAAGGGAACGCCGGCGTCGCCGGAGCTGTAGACCTCCCCGGAGGTGGTGGCCACGGCGATGCCGAAGCGGTCGAACGGAACCGTGGCCAGGAATGGAATGTTAGTGGGGACGTTGCCGGCGTTCTGCCGGGGCCGGTGGCGCCGGACGATGTCCTCCAGGAGGAGGCTGAGTGGCGGTGCGCTGAGTGTGGTGCTCATTTCCTGCCTGAATTGTCGTTGGAGGAGGCCCACTCCTGGATGTGGAGCAGGGCCACCAGTGAATCGCGGGGATTGCCGAAGTCCAGCCCGGTCACCCTGGCCGCCTTGGCAACGCGGTAGTAGACGGTGTTCTTGTGAAGGTTCATGTGTTTGGCGCATTCGGACACGTCGAAGCACGCGTCGAAGTAGGCCCGCAGGGTTGCTGCGAGTTCGGCGTCCTCCTGGAGCAGCGCGGCCAGGCTGCGGTGCCTGAAGGGTGAGCTGTGAAAGTTCCGTATGGCCTCGCGATAGAGGACTTCCGCCTCGAAATCGTCCACGCCGGCCACCGTGCCCGGGGTGGCGTCCCGGACGCAGGCCAGCAGGGCCTCGGTAATACCGGCGATCCCGTGGATGGACAGCAGGTCCGGGGCCAGCGGTCCGACGGCGGCGAAGGGGGTGATGCCCAGGTGTCTGCGGGCATCCTTGACCACCGCTTCCGCGAGGGACCTCAGCCCAGCCTCCGCCGTGCCGGATTGAAGGTCCGGCAGGATGATTGCGGTGTCGCCCTTGAACTGGCCGACGACGGCGGACGCCTTGTACGCGGCGGCGTGGATGGATGCCAGGTTGGCCAGTTCGCCGTGCTTGAGTGCGGCGTCATCAGCCCGGGAGTCGGCGTCGGACATGCCGATCAGGAGCAGAGCGGCGGGACGCTCCGAAGGGATCTTTCCGCTGTGGGCGCTGGCGGCGGCCTCGGCGGGGCCCGACAGGATCCGTGCCACCCGGTCCTCCCGCATGTGGACGGACTGCTGGTTGCGGTAGCGGATCAGTTCGGCGGAAACCCTGGCCGCGGATCCGGTGAGGACGTACTCCACATCCGGGCCGAAGCCCTCTCCGGTCTCCTGGAGCCAGATGTAGCCCATGATCCGCTCGCCGGCGAAGAGTGCGATGGCCACGCGTTCCCGCAGCCCGTCCTGGGGGCGGGCCGGCACACGGACCGGCTGGCGGGTCCGGTGCAGTTCGCGGTAGGCACCCAGGTCCTTGAGCAGCAGTTCGTACTTCCGCGGGCCGCGGCGGGAGAGGATGGACGCTTTGCGGAGCTCGTCGATGTCATTGGTCACCGTTGAATACGCCAGGACCTTGTTGGCCGCGTCCTCGATCAGCACGTGGCTGGAGGTGAGCCTGGCTGTGGTCTGGGCGATGGCGAACAGGTCTTCCTCGAGCAGGGTGAGGACTTCGCTCTCGTAGCTGCGCGGCTGGATCCGGTCCTGCGCGATGGAGAGCAGGCGGTCCCAATCGGCGGCCGGATCCACCAGCAGGAGGCCCGAGCCGGCGGCCTGCAGCAGTTTCTTCCGCTTCGGCGAGGTCTTCGTGGGTGCCCTTGACGGCCACCACCGGCGGCGGGTCTTTGAGGAGCCGCCGGAGCGCCGGGAGGGCGGAGCGGCCGCGGACGCCGATGAGCAGGACAAACGCGCCGGAGGCTGCGGGTGCGTCGTCGTCGGCGTCGACAATCAGGAACCGTTCAATGGCCGGCGCCGTAGAAGCGGGCCGGAGAATGAGGCTGGCGAAGCCAAGGGGGAGATCCGAGAGGATGTCATCCACCGTAACCGCGGCCATGGGGTTTCCTTTTGCGTCGATCCCGCCGGACGGCTTTGTCCGGTTCCCTCATGCTACCGAGCGCCGGGCAGCCGAAATATGGATCCCCTTCCAAGTGCGGGCGGTGATTTTTGGTCCGCAGACTGAGGTGCGGCGGCAGGCGGGGGACAGGCGAGTAAATGACGGTACACACGAAAGGCGGGCCAGCGGATGCTGACCCGCCTTTGGCGGTTAGTGGAAGTGTCCTGGGCGTTAGATCCAGGCAGGAGCCGGTAACGCCGGGGTGACCGATCCGCCGTCGCGGGTTGCCGTGGTGCCGTCCGTGTCGCGGCCGGTGGCCCACTGTGCAATGGCGGCCAGGGAGCCGGAGACCACGGTGGGGGAGGCGGCTGCCGTGTCACCGAAGACCAGCTCGGAAGGCTGGCCGGTGACTTTGACCACCAGGTCCTTGTCCGTGCCGCGGGCGTGCCAGGCGCCGGTGATGTCCGTGAGGAGCCGTTCCAGGACGGGCTCGGGGATGTCCTGGAACGTGGCTCCGTTGTCCAGGTCCACGGCGTGCACCCAGACCTCGCGGGTGCGCATCCACACGGTTTCCTCGGCCGGGACCGTCCGTCCCTGGACGGTTTTGACCTTGTGGTGCCAGTTGTCCGCGGGCAGGTCCCGCCACTCGACGTTCAGGTGCACCGCGGAGTGGTCGAACAGGTTCCGCAGCGCGATGGGGGAGAGCGTCGCACCGAAGTCGATCTCGTGGTTGCGGACCTCGACCGAGGGATACATGGGGGTCTCCACGCCGGTGGCTGCCCATTCGACCAGGCGGGCGACGGCCCGGGCGTTGTAGCCCACGTGGGCTGCAACGTGCCGGCGCGACCAGCCCGGCAGCAGGGACTTCCCGTCGAGTTCCGCGTCGGTGAGCTCGTTGAGCTTGCGGGCGAAGAACGCGGTGCCGCGCCGGGCCTGCAGCAGCCCGTCGAGCAGGACAGGATCGGTGGTCTGGTCGTGCCGGGCAACCATCAGGCTTCCTTGACCACGCGGTTGGTCAGCTGGCCCAGGCCCTCGATGGTGGTGACCAGGACCTGGCCCTCCTGCAGGTAGCGCTTGGGGTCCTGGGCGTGGCCCACGCCGCCGGGGGTGCCGGTGGCGATCACGTCGCCCGGGTTCAGCGTGATGATGGTGGAGATGTAGGAGACCAGGAACTCAGGGGTGAACACCAGGTCCGAGGTAGGGGTGGACTGCTGGACTTCGCCGTCCACCGCCGAGGTCATCAGCGGGCCGGGGGTGAATTCGTCCCTGGTGACCAGGGCCGGGCCGAACGGGGTGGATTTCTCCCAGGTCTTGCCCTGCAGCCACTGGATGGTGCGGAACTGGTAGTCGCGCATGGAGATGTCGTTCAGCACGGCGTACCCGGCGATGTGGTCCGCTGCCTCGGATTCGCGGATGCGGCGGCCGGCCTTGCCGATGACGACGGCGAGTTCGGCTTCCCAGTCCACGGTGTCCGATTCCTGCGGCAGGGCAAGGTCGTCGTTGGGCCCGATCAGGGATTCTGCGTACTTGGCGAACAGGGTGGGGTGCGCCGGGACTTCGCGGCCCATTTCCTTGATGTGGTTGCGGTAGTTGTGGCCCACGCAGATGATCTTGCCGGGGGAGGGCACGACGGCGGCGAGGTCGGCGCCGTACAGGGCATGGGTTGCGCCGTTGGCCGCCTTCGCCGTGGTTTCCCAGTTGGGGTCCTTCAGGAGGGCCCCGACGTCGGAGAAACCCGGGATCTCGGTGAGGGTGTCGCCGTCCTGGCGGACCGCCACCGTGCTGCCATTGCCGGTGCCGTCAGCGGTGCGGAGGGTGAGGAGTTTCATTACTTGGTGCGTCCTTCGATGTAGGTGCGGTTGAAGTTCAGGCGCTCAAAGATTGGGGCGTCGCTGAACCGGAACAGGTCGAACTCGGATTCCGCCTGCAGGGACCATGCGGCCCAAGACGGGACGACGAACAGGTCGCCCTTGGCCAGGACCCGGGTTTCGCCGTTCAGGGTCACGGTGCCGATGCCTTCGAAGACCTGCCAGACGCTGGAGCCCACCTCGCGGACGGTCTCGGTCCAGGCGCCGACGCGCAGCCGGTGGAATTCGGCGCGAATGGTGGGCATGACATCCCCGCCGGTGGTGGGATTGGTGTACCTGATGGCGGCGTGGCCCTGCGACACGGTGGCCGGGTGGCCCTCGTCCTCCAAGAGCAGCTGCTCGCGCAGGGCGGCGTCGGTGTACTTCCACCGGTAAGCGGCGATGGGGGAGTTGGTGGTGTTCTCCAGGCCGGAGAGGGGGCGCAGGCCGGGGTGGGCCCAGAGCCGCTCGGAGCGGGAAATGTCCGGGGTGGCCTCGTCGGTGACACGCTCGGTGCCGAATTCGAAGAACCCGGCGTCGGCGTAGTGCACGAACGGGATGTCCAGGCCATCGATCCAGGCCATTGGCTCGTCGGTGTCGTTGTGGTGGCCGTGGAAGTTCCAGCCCGGGGTGAGCAGGAAGTCGCCGCGGGACATCCGCACGGGATCGCCGTTCACCACCGTCCACACACCCTCGCCTTCAACCACGAAGCGGAAAGCGTTCTGGGAGTGGCGGTGCTCCGGGGCAGTTTCGCGGCCGCCCAGGTACTGGATGGCAGCCCATAGCGTGGGGGTGGCGTAGGGGGTGCCGCCCAGGCCGGGGTTGGCCAGCGCAATCGCACGGCGTTCCCCGCCGCGTCCCACCGGAACCAGGTCGCCGGCGCGGGCGGCCAGCGGGTACAGGTCATCCCACCGCCACACGTGCGGCACGGCCTTGGGCGACGGAACCATCGGCATCAGGTCCGCGATCTCCGTCCACAACGGAATGAGGTTCTCTTTGTCGAAATCCCGGTACAGCTGCTCAAGCTGAACAGCCTCCTCCGGGGTGGGCTCGGGAACGTGGTGTTCCTGCGCGACGGACTCGTGCGTTTGGTTTTCAGCGCTGATCGACACTGGCCTTCTCCTTGCGTGCGGACTGAATGCGACGTGGATTCGACCTTAGGGAGTGCGGTGCTGTGATCTCCAACATATTCTGTGGTGCAGAATTTAGCGGTGCGCATCCACGGGCAGTCAGCTGCCCGCCGCACCGTCCACCGGATTCGCCGCGATGTCCAGCTCCAGCTGCCGCCGGGTTTCCATCATTACGCCCACCAGTCCGGCATCGAACAGGGGCCGGAACCTGGCCACCGGCGTGGCCACGCTCAAGGCGCCCACCACCATGCCCTTGCCGTTGTGCAGGGCCATGCCAAAGGCGCTGATGCCCTCCTCTGTGCCCTCAAAGTTTGCGGCGAATCCGTTGGCCCGCACCGACTCCAGCTCGCGCAGGAATGCCGGGTACTCGGCGTCGGGAATGTAGTCGCCGGCCAGCTCCGCGTTGGGGCTTCGGAACAGCTGTTCCAGCGCGGCCGGTTCCAGCTCGGCCAGGATGGCCTTCCCGCCGGATGCCTTGTGCGCCGGAAGCAAGGTCCCTTGGCGGTCGCCCACGCGCAGGATGTTCGAGCTTTCCACCGTGTCCAGGAAGCGGACCTTGGTACCCACCCGGATCATCAGGTTGACGGTCTCGTTGGTTCGCGCGCAAAGCACTTCCATGTGGGGCCGGGAAATGTCCCGCAGCTGCCGGGTCCAGCTGAATCCGGCAGGCCCGGCGCCCATCGCCGGGCCGGGCACGTAACGGCGGGTTTCGTCCTGGACGGCAAACCCGCGGTACACCAGCATGGCCAGCAGGCGGTGCGCCGTGGATGGGGCCACGCCGAGTTCCGCTGCGGCGTCCTTGAGCCGCAGGCTGCCCACATCCCGCAGGAGCTGCAGGAGCTGCAGGGCGTTGTCCACCGCCTCGATGGAGTAGGTGGGCTTTCGCCGGGCAGGAAGATTCTGCATAACAGAATCTTATGGGCCACCCGTTATGACTGCCAGCACAGTGGTGGGATGAATCACACAACTTCCGCTGCAGCGCCGCAGCGCATGGCCGCCCCCGCCCCGGGCGCAGGCCTTTCCGGGTTTCCCCGGCGTTCCGTGCTCGCCGTCCTGGTGTGCTGGCTGCTGGTCGTTTTCGACGGCTATGACCTGATCGTCTACGGCACCGTCCAGGGCTCGCTCATCAACGACACCGGCTGGGGCCTGACCAAGGCCACCGCCGGCACCATCGGCTCGATGGCCTTCGTCGGCATGATGATCGGAGCGGTCTTCGCCGGCCGCATGTCCGATACCTGGGGCCGACGACGCACCATCATCGGCTGCGCCGTCGTCTTCTCCCTCTTCACCATCCTCTGCGCCTTCGCACCCAACGCCCCGGTCTTCGGCGGCCTGCGGCTCCTGGCCGGAATCGGCCTGGGCGGCCTGGTCCCGTCCGCCAATGCCCTGGTGGCCGAGCTGGTTCCGGAAAAGTGGCGTTCCACCATCGCCACCCTGATGATGTCCGGCGTTCCCATCGGCGGCTCCATCGCCGCCCTCGTCGGCATCCCGCTGATCCCGGCCTTCGGCTGGCCCGTGATGTTCCTGGTGGCCGTCGTCGCCCTGGTGGTGGTCATCCCGCTGGGCATCCGCTACCTGCCGGAGACGCTGGCCCCCACCAAAACGGGCGCCGCCGGGGGCGGCACCGCCAAGGAAGCCGTCGGCTTCGGCTCCCTGCTCCGGGCACCCTATCTCGGCATCAGCCTGCTGTTCGCCATCGGCACCCTGGTGACCCTTTTCGCCTGGTACGGGTTGGGCACCTGGCTGCCCAACCTCATGCAGTTGGCCGGATACAACCTGGGGTCCGCCCTGACGTTCGCGTTGGCGCTCAACCTGGGCGCCGTGGCGGGCTCGGTGCTGACGGCCTGGGCAGGCACCCGTTTCGGGCCCATCCCCACGGCCATCGCGGCAGCGGCGGTGGCGGCCGTCGCCCTGGTGGTCCTGGTGACCGGGCCGCCCGTCGCCGTCGTCTACTTCATGCTGGTGCTTGCCGGCGTAGGCACGCACGGCACCCAATGCCTGATCATCGCCGCCGTGGCCAGCCACTACCCCGCGCACCTCCGCGGTACCGCCCTGGGCTGGGCCCTGGGCGTGGGCCGGATCGGGGCCGTGGCCGCACCGCAGGCCGGCGGGCTCCTGCTCGCAGCGGGCCTGGGCGTGAATTCCAACTTCCTGGCATTTGCCGGAGCAGCAGCCGCAGCGGCAGTCCTGATCGCTGCAGTCGGCATCAAAATCAAGAAATCAACAGCAGTAGGAGTTTCCAATGTCTAACGTCAAAGATTCCACCGATGTCCTGGTGGTGGGTGGCGGCATGGCCGGACTGGCCGGCGCGCTGGCACTGCGCGAAAACGGCGCCGACGTCACGCTCGTTGAGGTGGCACCGGCCTTCGGTGAAGTTGGTGCCGGACTGCAGATAGCCCCCAACGCCTCCCGCGTCCTCAAGCGCTGGGGCCTGCTGGAAAAAGCCCTGGAAATCGGCGTCCAGCCCAAGCACCTGGTGTTCCGCGACGCGGTCACCGGGGAGGAACTGACCCGCCAGACCCTGGGCGGCGAGTTCGAGGAACGCTACGGCGCCCCCTACGTGGTGATCCACCGCAGCGACCTGCACCGGATCCTGCTCGAAGCATGCCAGGAAGCCGGCGTCACCCTGGTGAACGACGTCCTGGTGCAGAAAGTGGAAACCGACGGCGACCGGGCGCGGGCCTACAGCGCCAAGGGCGAGGTTTTCGAGGCAGACGCCATCCTGGCTGCGGACGGGCTGAAGTCCACCCTCCGCGGCACCGTTGCCAATGACGGCCCGGTCAACTCCGCCTACGTGGCGTACCGCGGAACCGTGCCCATCACGGAGGAAACCCCTGCAGCGGACCTGGAGGACGTCATCGTCTACCTCGGCCCCAACTGCCACCTGGTCCAGTACCCGCTGCGGAAGGGCCAACTGCTCAACACCGTGGCAGTATTCAAGTCCCCGTCCTTCGAGCGCGGCGAAGAGCAGTATGGCGGCGTAGACGAGCTCGAGGCCGCCTACGCCGACTGCGTCCCGGCCGTGCAGGAAGCCCTGAAGAACCTCGCTACCGGCATCCGCTGGCCCATGTATGACCGCAACCCGATCGAGAACTGGGTTTCCGGCCGCATGGCGCTGATCGGCGATGCCGCCCACCCGATGCTGCAGTACCTGGCCCAGGGCGCCTGCCAGGCGCTGGAGGACGCGGCCGTGCTGCAGGACGCCGCCAGCAACCGCGTCTTCACGCCCGAAGGCATCGACGCCGGTGCGTGGGAGGATGCCTTCCGCGAGTTCAACGAAACCCGCGCAGCCCGCACCGCCCGCGTCCAGCGCACCGCCCGGATCTGGGGCGAGTCCTGGCACGTTGACGGCGTGGCACGCGTCCTACGCAACATGCTGTTCAAGAGCCGCGGCGACAACAACTTCCAGTACAACGACTGGCTGTACGGCCGCAACGAGCCCGGCGCACCGGCCGAGGTTCCGGCCGGAGCCAAGCTGGTGGAAGCCTAAGCACCGCGGTCCAGGGCGGGCGTACGACGGCGGGTGGCTCCCGGCGTCGTACGCCCGCTTTTTGCATGGGCTGGGTGCGGGCGTCCGGCGGGGACTTACGTGGGGCAGCTCAGGTCCGGGTTATAGGAAGCGAACATGCCGTCCGGGTTGTCCCGCCAGATCCATGCGTGAAGCGCGTAGGAACCGGGGAACGGTCCGTCCTCGAAGTCGAGGCCGGCGAGCTCAGGCCGGTCGGCCGCCGTCGAGATGAATTCGGCCGCTACCAGCTCGTACTGGCCGTCCTCGTCGGGCATGTACACCAGGACCTCGGGCTTGCGGGCCTGGGTCTTGTCATCGATCAGGTCCTGCCTGGCGTAGTGGAAGCCCATGGCTCCGACGCCGGGTTTGTCGATGCATTCAGTGATTTTCCGGTAGCCGTCCGCCTCCGCGTTTTCCAGCCACCGGTAGTCGTCGGTAACGTCGCGCAGGGTCTTGACCAGCCGGCGCTGATCATCATTGCTCCGCCAGTCGTCGCTGTTGTCGGAGTCACCGTGCCCGGATCCGCCATGGGCCACGGCAGCTCCGGGAGCAACTCCCAGGGCAAGTACGGCAGCGGAGGCTGCGGACAGCAACCCCGTCCTGGTGCGGTTCATCGTTGATCTTTACCCCTTTTCGAGACCGATGTTGTTTGTACAGGCCTCCCTGCAGGTCTTCGGTGCAAGGTTTTGCCTGCAGGGGATGCGAAGCGATGGAGGAAGATTCCACCCACCCTTCGCCATGGTGCCGGCAGGATTCCCCGGAGCTGTCGGTGAGGGTGCGGCTGGACGATTCGTCGTCCGTGACTTGAGTGGTGCCCCAAGTATGCTCTGGTGGCCAAGGGGCCCGGTAGGCTACGGCCTGGTAATAGGTGGCGCCTGCCTGCTGGTTGTCCTGCAGGCCGCTCCCATAGGTGCCACCCATACCCACGGCGGGCCCCGAACCGGACGCGGGAGCGGAGGTTAGCCTTCGTCGCAGAGCAGGTGGTACCAGCTGTCCGCCAGCACTTCCAGGGCATGCTCGCGGTTGGCTCCATTTTGCGGCGGGTCCACAGCGTAGCCACGTAGTCGAGCTGCGTGAAGGCCAGGGTGCCGCGGATGCGGCGGGTTTCCGCGGCGAAGCGCCCGGCAAGCTGCAGGCCGCGGACCATGTCCGTGATGACTTCCTCGTGCCAGGGAACCCTCCGATTGCTCCCCGCCGAACCTCGCAAGCTCGGGCAGGGACTCCATCGACTGCTCCGTAACTGCCGTTTTGACCCCCGAAAACGACAACTACGGAGCAATGGATGAGGCCTACGCCGGCGCGGGGCCGGTCGATTCCCGGATGGTGAGGTGCGTGGGCATAACGGCCAGTTGGCGGGTGGCGCTGCCGGGCAGCGGGTTGAGCTGGGCCAGCAGCATGGACACCGCCACCCGGCCAGCCTGTTCAATGGGGCTGGAAATGGTAGTCAATGGCGGGTTGCAGAAGTCGGCGCCGAAGATGTCGTCCGATCCGATGATGCTCATGTCCTGGGGAACGCGGATGCCACGGGCCTGCAGGCGCTGCAGCATACCGATGGCCAGCAGGTCATTGAAGACGATGCAGGCCGTTGCCCCGGTCCTGACCGCCGCGTCGGCGGCGGCGGCCCCCGATGTGGTCTTCGGGGTGTAGGGGCCAATGCGGTGTACTTCCATTCCACGCTTGGTGGCATCCTCGTCGAAGACCTTCCACCGCATCTGGTTGGACCATGATGTCGGTGGGCCAGCGACGTAGCAAACTTTGTGATGGCCCAGCGAAGCCAGGTGTTCCAGGGCCTGGATGATGGCGGACGGCGTATCGATCATCACTGTGGGGGCGCTGGTGGAAGCGCGGTTGAACGTTACCAAGGGTTGAGACTGCGACACCTCGGCAAGCTGGGCGTCCGACAGGCGTGAGGCGGCAAGGATGAACCCGTCGGCCGACTTCCGCATCTTGTGCAGGGCGTCCAGTTCCATCTCGCTGGACTCTTCGGTGTCAACCAGAAGCTGGGTGACGCCTGCAGCCTTGAGTTGGTGCTGCGTGCCGCGGATGATGTCGAAGTAAAACGGGTTGGTGATGTCAGGAACCAGCACGGCCACGGCGTTGGTCCGTCCGGAACTGAGGCCCCTGGCCTGGGAGCTGGGCACGTAATTGAGCTGGGCAGCCGCCTCTTCGATCCGAATCCGGGTCCGGGGATTCACGCGGTCCGGCCGGGCGAGGGCGCGTGACACGGTGGAAGTGGCAACTCCTGCCAGTTCCGCCACATCCCGGATGGTGGGCGGCCGGTCCCGCTGGGCGCCGGCGCTCAAGCTGGCCGGGCCTGACGCCTTCATTGTGGGGTCTGCCATCGCTGCGGCCTTTCCTCGCGGCCCGGAATACCGGCCCTTTGGGGCTCAAACGCTGTCCGCCGTCTGATACCTGATGCATCTATCTGAGCATTTATGGCAATTTTTGGCAACCGCTTGCCACCCCCTTGCCATCTTCCTAGACTGAATTTCGAGTCGCCTGCAGTGATCTCCGCCACAGGACGGATGTGGCCATGCGGGTGTCCAAGAGGAGAAAAACAATGAGGTTTAAATCGACTACTGGGCTCGCGGCAATTGTCACGGCTGCAGCACTCGCCCTGACCGGTTGTGGGTCCGGAGGCTCCGGAAGCGGCGGAGGTTCCAACGCGGGTGGAAAGGTGGACGGAGCGGGCAAGACCCTCAATGTCCTGACCGGCGTCCTGGCCCAGTACCCCGAACAGCAGAAACAGTGGCAAAGCGACATCGCCGCCAAGTTCAAGGCTGAAACCGGCGCCGACGTGAAATTTGAGACCTTCGCCTCGGCCAATGACGAGCTCACCCGGATCCAGACCTCGGTGGTATCGGGACAGGGACCTGACATTTATGGACTCGGCACAACGTTCACGCCTACGGCCTACGCCACCAAAGCATTCGTCACCCTCTCGGATGATGACTGGAAGGCAGTGGGCGGCAAGGACCGCTTCAACCCCGCCGCCCTCGGCATTTCCGGTCCGGACAAGGACCATCAGGCAGGCATCCCCTTCGTGAGCCGTCCGTTCGTGATGGCCTACAACAAGGACCTGCTGGCAGCGGCCGGCATCGACAAGCCCGCCACCACCTGGGACGAACTGGCAGCCCAGGCGAAGAAGATGACCAAGGGTGATACCTACGGCATCGCCACCGGCTACAAGGACAACTACGATCCCTGGAAGTTCATCTGGGCCATGTCCGTGCAGGCCGGCAACCCCCTGGTTGACGGAAACAAACTGAAGTTGGACGATCCCGCCGTCAAAAAGGCGTACGAGACCTACTTCGGGTGGCTGACCGACGACAAGGTTGTTGACCCTGCTTCCGTCGGCTGGAGCAACAGCAACGCCGTGGCGGCCTTTGCCAGCGGCAAGGCCGGCTACCTGATGATGACCACTGGCACCTCTATCCCGACGCTCGATAAATCGGCCATAGCCGGCAAATACGAGTACACGCTGATGCCCACCATCCCCCCGGGTGAGACGCAGTCCAAGTCCGACGGCGACGCCGCCAGCATCCTCTCCGGTGACAACCTGGTGGTAGCCGACTACTCCAAGCAGAAGGACCTTGCGTTCGCCTACATCAAGCTGATCACGTCCAAGGATGAGCAGTTGAACTACCAGAAGATCTTTGGCGATTTGCCGGCCAACGCCGAGGCCCTCGCCAGCCTGACCGATCCGAAGCTCAAGCCGATGGCTGACGCCGCTGCCAAGTCCAAGGCGACACCCTTTACCGGTGCCTGGGGCGATATCCAGCTCGCACTCCTGAATGTCACCGTCCAGTCCATTCCGGACCTGGCCGCCGGCAAGGTGGACGAGTCCGCCCTGGACCAAAGGATCAAGGACGCCCAGAACAAGGGCCAGGCATCCCTGGACCGGGCCTCCAAAGGATAAGTCCTGATGTCAACCGACGCCTCACATGAAGTCCGGCTTGCGGCGGATACCGCCGCAAGCCGGGCGCCCCGGAACACAGACGACGCCGGGCAGCAGCCCGGCCACAAGGGCGGCAAGCGCCGCAAGGGACTGAGCGAACGCAACCGGCCGCTCTGGATGCTGATCCCCGGCGGCGCCTTGATGATCATCATCATCGTGCTCCCGCTCCTGCTGGGCATCTACATGTCGGTCCTCAACCTGGACCAGTACACCCTGCGGAAGTGGATCAGCGCACCGCTCATCGGAGCAGAAAATTTCGTTGAAGCTGTCACTGCTTCGCCGCTGCTGCACGCCGTCTGGCTCAGCGTCAGCTACTCCTTCCTGGCCATGGTGGTCACGCTGCCGCTGGGCATCGCCGCCGCTGTGGCCACGCAGAACGCCTTCAAGGGCCGCGCGGTGATCCGGTCGATCTTCCTGATTCCCTACGTCCTCCCGTCCTTCGTGGTGGCCACCGTCTGGCGGACCATGCTCCAGCCCGGCGGCATCGTGGACGAAGCGTTGGGCACAGTGGGGATCCATGTTGGGCTGTGGCTCAACGGCCCCCAAACCTTCTGGACGCTGGTCCTGGTACAGATCTGGGCCTCCTGGCCGTTCATCTACCTGCTGGCGCTCTCCGGCCTGCAGTCCGTGGACCATGAAGTGCATGAAGCTTCGGCCTTGGACGGGGCACTGTGGTGGAACAAGCTGCGGTACGTGGTCTTCCCCTACCTGAAGGGCCCGCTGGCGCTGGCGTTCCTGATCGGGATGCTGCACCACATCAACAACTTCACCCTCCCGTTCGTGCTGTTCGGCGTTCCGGCCCCGTCCGACGTCGAAGTCCTGCCCATCCTGACGTACGTCACCAGCTTCCAGAGCTTCCGCTTTGGCTTGAGCGCCGCGATGGCCTTCATTTCCCTGGTGCTCATCGCCATCCCGCTGTTCGTCTACCTCCGCGCCGTCAAACTCGACGACGCCGAAACACCAGGAGGCAAGAAATGAGCGCCACGACAGCCACCCGGCGGAGTGCGCCAACGTTTGAAGTCGACCGGCCGGGCTCGCACCGGCAGCACGAGGTGCTGCGGCTGCTCCCGACCCCGCTGCTGATTTTCGTCCTGGTGTTCCTGGGCGCCCTGGTCCTGGTCCCCGTGCTGTACATCTTCCTGGCCTCGGTGAACTCGGACATCGGGGTGGCCAACGGTGAGTTCTGGCCCTCGACGGTCACGTTTGAGAACTACTCGAAGATCTGGACCAGCGTGGGTCTCGCCACCGGTTTGGCCAACAGCGTCCTGGTGGCCGGCGCCACCGCAGTGGTTTCGGCTGCACTGTCCGTATCCACCGCCTTCGTGCTGGTGCGCTACACCTTCCGCGGGCGGCTGACCATCCTCCGGGGGCTGCTGGCCCTGCAGTCCGTGCCCGGAACCCTGATGGTACTGCCGGTCTTCGTCCTGTTTTCCTCGGCCGCGACCTACCTGGGGATCCAGGTCATCGGAACCCAGTGGGGCCTGTTCGTCACCTACCTGACGTTCGCCATGCCGTTCTCAACGTGGGTGATGGTCACCTACCTCCGCGGGCTTCCCAAGGAGCTGGAAGAGGCGGCAAGGATCGACGGCGCGTCCAACCTGGGAGTGCTTTTCCGCATCATCCTGCCGCTCAGCTGGCCCGGCATCGTTGTCTCCGGCATCTTCGCGTTCCTGCTCGGCTGGAACGACGTGCTGTTCGCCTCGGTGATGACGCGCCCCGAAAGCCAGACGGCCGCCGTCGCACTTCAAATCTTTGGTGCCTCCCAGGAAGGCGGCGCCATTCCCTACTACGGCCAGATGATGGCGGCGGCGCTGGTGTGTGCCGCTCCCGTGGTCATTCTTTACCTGATTTTCCAGCGTTACCTAGTAGGCGGGCTGACCGCCGGAGGAGTTAAATAACCATGGTTTCGACCACCCAGGTCACCTGGCAGCTGTCAGGCTTCGGTGATGAGATCGACGACGACCCCGCAGTCCAGATCGCAGTGCTGCAGGCCCTCGGCGCCAACCACATCGAAGTCCGCAGCGCATGGGGCACCAACATCGTGGACCTCAGCGACGAACAGCTCCAGGCCCTCGCGTCCCTGCTGGCGGAGAAAGGCATGAAGGTTTCGGCCATCGCTTCCCCCATCGGGAAAGTGGATGTCACCCTGCCCGTGGAGCACGAGGTGGAGCGGCTCCGCCGGGCCGTGAACGCCGCCAAGGTCCTGGATGCAAAGTACATCCGCATCTTCTCCTTCTATTACGGGGAGTCCGTGCAGGTGGAGAGCATCCGCGATGCCGTCATCGAACGCATGCGCGCCCTCGCCGATGTGGCGGAGGAAGCCGGCGTGATCCTCCTCCACGAAAACGAAAAGGACATCTTCGGGGATGTTCCGGACCGGGTCCTGGACATCATCGAGACCGTCAACTCGCCCGCCCTGAAGGTTGCCTGGGATGCCGCAAACTTCGTCCAGGTGGGGGTCAAACCCTTCGATGAGGCGTACACGAAACTGCGCCCGCACCTGGAATACCTCCAGGTCAAGGACGCCCTCTTCGCCAACGGCCACGTCAAGCCGGCCGGTGAGGGCGACGGGGACCTGCTGAAGACCGTGGAGGCACTCAAGGCCGACGGCTACCAGGGCTTCGCCTCCCTGGAGCCGCACCTGGCCGGAGCCCACGGACTGGGCGGTTTTTCCGGGCCCACAGCCTTCGGCATCGCAGCACGGGCCTTCGCAAAAGTCACCGCAGAAGCAGGAGTCCAGACCGCATGAGCACCTTGAACGTAGCCATCACCGGATGCGGCGTCATCGGCCGCACCCACGCCGTAGCCCTGCAGCAGTTCCCGGAGGTGCGGATCGTCGCCCTCGTCGACGCCATCCCGGCAGCTGCCGAGGCCCTGGCCGATTTCATCGAGAAGCAGGGCGCCCCGCGTCCGCCGCAGTTCAGCACCCTGGCGGAGGCCTTCGCGGCTGAAGACATTGACCTCGTGGCACTGGCAACGCCCAGCGGCCTCCACATCCAGCAGGGGCTGGAGGTCCTGGCCGCCGGCAAGCACGTGGTGATCGAGAAGCCCCTCGACGTGGACCTCACCCGGGCCCAGGAAATCGAAGCCGCCGCAAAGGAAGCCGCGGAAAACGGAGTTGTTGCCTCGGTCATCAGCCAGCACCGGTTCGACCAGTCAAGCGTGGCTGTCGCGGACGCCATCGCGAAGGGCCGGTTCGGCCGGCTCACCTCGGCCATCGCTTCCGTTGCCTGGTGGCGCAGCCAGGGCTACTACGACTCCGGCGACTGGCGCGGTACGTGGGCCATGGACGGCGGCGGTGCACTGATGAACCAGGGCGTCCACACCGTGGACCTGCTCCTGTGGTTCATGGGACGCCCCGTGGAAATCCACGCGCACACCGCCCTGCTGGCGCACGAGCGGATCGAAGTGGAGGACACTGCCGTAGCCACCGTCACCTTTGAAAACGGCGGACTGGCAGTCCTGCACGCCACCACCTCCGCCTACCCCGGGCTGACCGTCCGCGTCCAGCTCATGGGATCCGAAGGATCGGCCGTGGTGGACAACGACCGGCTGCAGTACTTCCACAGCAAGGACGCCGGCGGCGAGTCGGCGGACATGGGTCTCCAGGGCGGCGGCAACCAGGCCGACCAGGAACTGGCCAAGTACCCGGTGGAGGACTACAAGGCCGCGGACCCCACCACGTACCCCGCCGGCCACGTGCGCCAATACCGGGACATCCTGGCCGCCATCGCCGGCGGACGGCAGCCCGGCGTCACCGTCAGTGACGCCGTCAACGCGCTCGCGGCAGTGCGCTCCGTGTACGTTTCGGCCACCCTGGGCCAGCCCGTCCTCTTCGACGACGTCCTTGCAGGGAAGTACAACGACCTTGAAGTCCGCACCGGCAGCTCCGCGGCAGAAAGCGCCTGACATCATGAAGTTTTCAGTATTCACGGCATCAACCCCCGACTGGACTCCGGAAGAGGCAGTGAAGCACCTCGCCGACCAGGGCTGGGACGGCGTCGAATGGCGCATCACGGACCAGGCTGACGCCGCAGCACCTGGCTTCTGGGCTGGCAACAGGGCCACCATCCCGCTCACGGGAATGGAAGACCACCTGGACCGCATCGCCTCCCTTACCAGCGGGGCGGGGCTGGAGTTTTCCGGGATTGGCGGATACGCGCGGTGCGACAACCATGCGGACGTGGACCGGATGCTCGCCGCCACGGCCAAGCTGGGTGCGGAGAAGGTCAGGGTAACCACACTTCCGCTGGGAACAGCGGCATGGGGGAACGAACCTGCCAGCGGTACGGCCTATCCGGAGCTCTTCGCGGCTGCCCGGCGTGACTTCGAATGGATCGCCGAGCGGGCAGCACAGCACGGGGTGAAGGCGCTGGTGGAACTGCATCACCGGACCATCACCGCCTCAGCGTCCTCCGCCCTGCGGCTGCTGGACGGACTGGATCCGCGGCATGTAGGCGTCATCCACGACCTGGGCAACCTCCTCATCGAAGGGCAGGAGGACTACCTGCCCGCCTTCGAGCTCCTGGGCGACTACCTGGCCCACGTGCACGTCAAGAACGCGGTATGGGTCAACAGCGGGGAAACCGATGAGTCCGGTGCCGCCGTCTACCGCAACGAATGGGCTCCGCTCCGTTCCGGCCAGGGCAGCGTGCTGCAGTACTTCAAGGCGCTCGCGGCCTTCGGCTATGACGGATGGGTGACAGTGGAGGACTTCTCCACCGACCTCCCGTTGGCCGAACGGACCGCGGACAACCTTGACTACCTCCGCTCCACGGCCGCCCTGGCAGGGCTCTCCGTCGCGGCAGGGAGGCGGTGAGCCATGGGCCAGCCAATAGCGGACCACCCGGACCGGCTGCTGCCGGCTGATCCCGGCGTCCGGGAGATCGCGCGGTCGCTTTTCAAAAAGGTGGAGGGGCTGCCCATCATCTCTCCCCACGGGCACGTGGACGCGGCGGTAATCGAACAGAACACCCCCTTTCCTGATCCCGCTGCGCTCCTGGTCACTCCGGACCATTACGTCACCCGGTTGATCCACGCCGGCGGGGTACCGATGGACCAGCTGGGCCTCGGCAGCAAGCCGGCCGATTCACGGCAGGTGTGGCGCCACTTCTGCGAGGCGTGGCCCAATTTCGAGGGAACGGCGTCCGGTTACTGGATCCGGCAGGAGTTCGCCCACGTTTTCGGCATCAGCGGGGAGCCATCCGCGGACAACGCGGACCGGCTCTACGATGCCCTGCAGGCCAAGCTCTCAGAGCCGGGCTTCCGGCCGCGGGAGCTGTTCAAGGAATTCAACATCGAGGTGCTCGCCACCACCGATGATCCACTGGACTCGCTCGACAGCCATGCCGCCCTGCACGATGACCCCTCGTTCGCCGCCCGCGTGCTGCCCACCTTCCGGCCGGACCAGTACCTGAACATGGCGCACCCGGCCTGGCAGGACAACGTGGAGCGCCTCATCGGAGCTGCCGGCGACGGCGCCTCCGGCTATGCGGGGTACATCAAAGCCCTCGAGGCGCGCCGGCGCCACTTCGTGGAGCGCGGCGCGGTATCCGCGGACCACGGCGTCTTCACGCCCACCACGCTCAAACTGGACGACGGCGAGGCGGAGCGGCTTTTCGAGCGCGGCAGGACGGGCCAGGCGAGCGCGGCGGACCGGGATGCCTTCGAAGCGCACATGATTTACCAGATGGCACGGATGTCCGTGGGGGACGGCCTGGTCATGACCATCCACCCGGGCTCCTTCCGCAACCACCACACGCCCACGTTCGAGGCCTTCGGCGCGGACACCGGCCACGACATCCCGGTGGCAGTCAACTACACCGAGGCGGTGCGGCCGCTGCTGCAGGACTTCGGGACGGCGAAGGACTTCCACCTGGTCCTGTTCACCCTGGATGAGACGGTGTTCTCAAGGGAACTCGCGCCTCTGGCCGGGTTCTACCCGTCTGTCTACCTTGGAGCGCCGTGGTGGTTCCTGGATGCGCCCGACGCCATGCTCCGCTTCCGCTCGGCGGTCACGGAAACGGCAGGTTTCTCCCGGTCCTCGGGCTTCATCGATGACACCCGGGCGTTCTGCTCCATCCCTGCCCGCCACGACACGGCCCGCCGGATCGAAGCGTCATTCCTGGCGCGACTGGTGGCCGAGCACCGGGTCACCGAGGAACGTGCCCACGAACTGATCGTGGACATCATCGACGCATCGCCGCGGCGGGTGTTCAAGCTGTGACTGCCGCGCCGCCTGTACTCAACCGCAGCCTGAAGCCGCTGCCCGCAGCTCCGGTGCGCATCGTGCACCTCGGGCTGGGGGCGTTCCACCGTTCCCACCAGGCCTGGTACACGCAGCATGCCGGGGACTCAGGGGAGTGGGGGATCGCCGCGTTCACCGGACGCCGTCCGGACGCCGCGGAGGCGCTGTCCGCGCAGGACTGCCTTTACACGCTGGTAGAGCGGTCTGGAGGCGGCGACAGCTTTGAAGTCATCGGCAGCATCGTCGAGGCGGTGGACGGTGCCGACGCGGGCCGCCTGTGCGAGCTTGTGGCGGCGAAAGAGACCTCGATCGTTACGCTGACCATCACCGAGGCCGCCTACGGGCTGGCTGCGGATGGAACGTTCGACGGCGGCGCTCCCGGTGTGGCGGACGACCTCCGCGCGCTGTCGGCAGCGGCGTCCGGGGAACCACAGGTGGCCGGCACAGCGCCCGCTACACCTTTGGGCCGCCTGGTGCTGGCCCTCGCCAGCCGCCGGGACAGCGGTGCGGGACCGATCGCCGTCGTCAGCTGTGACAACCTGTCCGCCAACGGCGAGGTGGCCCGACGGGCCGTCCTGGGCCTGGCATCCGGATGGGGTTCCGAACTGGTGGAGTGGATCGAAGCGAACGTGAGCTTCGTGAGTACTTCCGTGGACCGGATCACCCCGCGGACCACCGACGCGGACATCGCGGAAGTGGCAGGGCAGTGCGGCTACGCCGACAGCTCGCCGGTGGTGGCCGAACCTTTCCGCAACTGGGTGCTCAGCGGGGACTTTCCCGCCGGGCGTCCGCGCTGGGAGGAGGCCGGCGCCCTCGTGGTGCAGGACATTGAACCCTACGAAAACCGCAAGCTGTGGCTCCTCAACGGGTCGCACTCCATCCTGGCGTATGCCGGGCAGCTGCGTGGGCACGCCACCGTGGCCGATGCCCTCTCCGACCCCGCCTGCCGGAAGGCTGTGGAGGACTTCTGGGACGAGGCCGCACACCACCTGCAGGCTGCAGGACTGGACGTTCCCGGTTACCGGCAGGCACTGCTGGAGCGGTTCGGAAATGCCCGGATCGCCCACCGGCTTGCACAGATCGCGGCGGACGGCACCACCAAGCTGCGGATGCGCGCCGTACCCGTCCTGACGGCGGAACGGGCCAGCGGCCGGACCGGCAGCGGGGCCGCCCTGATGCTTGCCGCCTGGATCGACTACGTAGCTGCCACCCAGGACTTCCAGGACCCGCTGGCCGCGCACATCCACGCGGCCAACGCGCTTGAAGGAGGCGAAAGGGTCCAGGCCCTGCTCGGCCTGGTCAGCGCCGACATCGCGGACGACCCCGGCATTGTTTCCCTTGTCCACGGGTTGTGCGGATCCATCGCAGCCCAGAGCGTCACTCCCTCACCTCTTTAGACCCTGCTTTTTACTTCCGAAAGGAACAGTTAAACCCCATGAAGATCATTGCCGCCGATGTGTTTGTGACCAGTCCGTCCCGGAACTTTGTGACCCTTCGGATTACGACCGAGGACGGGGTGACGGGTATTGGTGATGCCACCTTGAACGGGCGTGAACTGGCTGTTGCCGCGTACCTGAAGGAGCACGTGGCGCAGTTGTTGATCGGCAAGGATGCGCACCGGATTGAGGATACGTGGCAGTTCCTGTACCGGTCTTCGTATTGGCGGCGGGGTCCGGTGACGATGGCGGCGATCGCTGCGGTGGATATGGCTCTTTGGGATATTAAGGGCAAGGTGGCCGGTTTGCCGGTGTACCAGCTCCTCGGTGGGGCGTCGCGGAACGGGTTGCGGGCGTACGGGCATGCCTCGGG
Source organism: Pseudarthrobacter defluvii (assembly GCF_030323865.1). Lineage (NCBI taxonomy): Bacteria > Bacillati > Actinomycetota > Actinomycetes > Micrococcales > Micrococcaceae > Pseudarthrobacter > Pseudarthrobacter defluvii. The sequence continues at coordinate 633,222 of NZ_CP066362.1, forward strand.
TGCGGATATTGAGTCGTTGTTCGATTCGGTGCGGGAGCATCTGGAGCTGGGGTACAAGTCGATCCGGATCCAGACGGCGGTGCCGGGGATCAAGGCCCTGTATGGGGTGGCGGCGCAGGCGCAGGCGTCGGGGGAGCGGTATGACTATGAGCCTGCGGGGCGGGGTGCGTTCCCGGTGGAGGAGGACTGGGACACCCGGGCGTACCTGCGGCACCTGCCGGGGGTGTTTGAGGCGGTCCGGAACGAGTTTGGTCCGGAGATCCCGTTGCTGCATGACGGGCATCACCGGATGACGCCGATCCAGGCGGCGAAGCTGGGCAAGGCCCTGGAGCCGTATGACTTGTTTTGGTTGGAGGACTGCACCCCGGCGGAGAACCAGGAGGGGCTGCGCCTGGTGCGGCAGCACACCACCACGCCGTTGGCGATCGGGGAGATCTTCAATACGGTGTGGGATTACCAGACGCTGATCAAGGAACAGCTGATCGATTATGTCCGGGCCGCGTCCACGCATTTTGGCGGGATTTCGCCGTTGAAGAAGGTGATGGATTTCGCTGCGCAGTACCAGATCAAGTCCGGGTTCCATGGGCCGACGGATATTTCCCCGGTGGGGTTCGCGGCGCAGCTGCATGTGGGCTTGGCGATCCATAACTACGGGATCCAGGAGTACATGCAGCACTCGGTGAAGACCAACGAGGTCTTCGAGCAGTCCATGACGTTCGTGGACGGGTACCTGCACCCGGGCGACAAGCCCGGCATCGGCGTCGAATTCAACGAAGAAGCCGCCGCGGCCTACCCGTACCAGCAGGCCTACCTGCCCTACAACCGCCTCGTCGACGGCACCGTCCACGACTGGTGAGCGTGGCCACGGCTGGTAACAGAAACCACGACCGGCAAGAAGGACAACTTTGGTGAGCAACAATATTCCCGCCCCTGCTAAACCCCGCGTGGTGGTCATGGGCGTCTCCGGCTGCGGCAAGACGACCGTGGGCGGCCTCGTGGCCCGCGAACTCGGGGTGCCCTTCCTCGACGGCGACTCCCTGCATCCGGTGGAGAACGTTGCCAAGATGGCGGCCGGCCACCCGTTGACCGATGAGGACCGCTGGCCCTGGCTGGCGATCGTGGGACGTGAGCTGGCTGCCGCCGGTGACAGCGGGATGGTCCTGGCCTGTTCGGCGCTGCGGCGAACCTACCGCGACGCGATCCGGGAACAGGCGCCGGACACCATCTTCCTGCATCTGAACGGCAGCAAGGAGGTCCTCGCCCAGCGTGTGGGCGGCAGGGCCGGGCATTTCATGCCGCCCGCGCTGCTGGACTCCCAGCTCGCCACCCTGGAACCGCTGCAGGAGGACGAACGCGGCGTGGTGGTGGACATCGCCGCGCCCGTGCCGGAAGTGGTGGCCGCGGCACTAAAGGGGATTGCCGCCGTCGCACATTCAGCCGAAGGTACCGCCGGGACCCGGCCGCGGCAGTTCGACGTCGACCTGGCCGCCGCCCCGTTCAATCTCGACGACGACGCGGTCGCCTGGGTGGAGGGCACGATTGGTGCGATGACGCTCGAGGAGAAGATCGGGCAGCTGTTCATCAACCACAACAACGACTACTCACCCGAGTACCTCGACGGGGTGCTGGAGAACTACCACGTGGGCGGCATGCGTTACCGTCCGGGTCCGTCCGCTGCGGTGCAGGAACACATCCGCTACGCGCAGTCCAAGTCCCGGATTCCGTTGCTGGTTGCGTCCAACCCCGAGATGGGCGGGGCCGGCAGCTGCGACGACGGAACGTTCGTATCCACGCATCTGCAGGCGGGCTCGCATCCGGACAAGAACATCGCCCGGCAGATGGGGCAGGTGGCCGGGGTGGAGACGGCGGCCCTGGGCTGCAACTGGGCCTTCGCACCGATCGTGGACATCCACTACAACTGGCGGAACACGGTCATTTCCACGCGCTCCTTCGGCAACACGCCGGAAGTTGTGGTGGAGCGGGCCAAGGAGTACTTCGACGGCATCAGCGAATCACCCACGGCATGCGCCATGAAGCACTTCCCGGGGGACGGTATGGATGAGCGGGACCAGCACGTGGTCACGTCCTACAACACCCTCCCCTACGAGGAGTGGAACCGGACGTACGGACACGTGTACCGGGAGATGATTGCGCATGGCGTGCAGTCCATCATGGCCGGCCACATCGGGGCGCCGGAGGTATCCCGGCATTTCCGGCCCGGGCTGTCCGACTCCGAGGTCCTGCCTGCCACGTTGTCCCCGGAACTCCTGCAGGACCTGCTGCGCGGGGAACTCGGGTTCAACGGCCTGGTGCTCACCGATGCTTCGCAAATGGTTGGGCTGACACAGGCGATGAAGCGCAAGGACCTGGTGCCTGCCACGATCGCTGCCGGCTGCGACATGTTCCTGTTCTTCCGGAACCCCGCCGAGGACTTCCAATACATGATGGACGGCTACAAGTCCGGTCTCATTACCGAGCAGCGGCTGCATGATGCGCTGCGACGGATCCTGGGATTGAAGGCGTCGCTGGGGCTGCACCGGAAATCTGCTGATGAGCTGGTTCCGCCTGCCGAGGCGCTTGCCGTTATTGGGTCTGCTGAGCACCGTGCCGTGGCCGCTGGGATTGCAGACAAGACGGTGACGCTGGTCAAGGACACGGCCGGTAACCTGCCCATCACGCCGGCCACCCACCCCCGCATCCGTTTGTACGGAATCTCCGGCGGGGCAGACTTTACCCGGGCGGATCCACTGGCCTACCTGGACGTGGTGAAGGAGGAACTGGAAGCTGCCGGGTTCCAGGTCCACCTGTTCCGGACGGCAGAGCAGCGCGAGGCGGCGGGGGAGGCCGGCATGAACTTCATGCGGGTGCTGTCCGAGGAAGCCACCGGCGACTACGCGGAGAAGTACGACGCAGCGTTTGTCTTCGCCAACGTGAAAGGTTTCGCGCAGGAGGCAGCCATCCGGATCAAATGGTCTTCTCCCATGGCTGCCGAGATTCCCTGGTACGCCACCGAGGTGCCCACTGTGTTCGTTTCCCTGAACCAGCCGAACCACCTGATCGACGTGCCCATGGTCAGGACCGCCATCCACGCCCATGCGGGAACACGGGAAGCGATCCGGGCCGCAGTGGAAAAGATCCAGGGCAAATCGGAGTTCCAGGGCACGTTCAACGAGAACGTGTTTTGTGGGTCGTTTGATACGCGGCTCTAGGCGCGCATGCAGGAGGCGCCACCGCAACAGCGATGGCGCCTCCTGCATGTGTCAGGCCTGGGTGACCCTACGCGTCTTCACGGTCCGGGTTCTCCAGCCGGAAGAAGGTGGACTGGTTTCCGTCCGTCCGCTCCTCCTGGTAAATGAAGTTCAGCCGCCGGTCGTCGAACGTCTTGAACCATTCCTCCCAGCTGACCTCGCGAAGGTTGGCGTCCCTGTCCTGGAAATCGATGCGCAGGACGCCCAAATGGTCGCCATGCTCGGTGCCCTCCACCGTGGCAGGGACACCGCCGCGTTCTTCGGCCCACTGCCTGATGACTTCATGGTGCGTGGTAGCCAGGCTCCGGCCTTCGCGCTCGGGTTCCTCCTCCGTGGAGGTGATCTCCTGCGAGTACTTCAGTGACTTGGACGAGTCATCGCCGTAACGGATCTTGCCGCCGTCGGGGCCGGCGCCGAGGTCCTCCGCGTCTCCGCCGGCATCCTCACTCCGGTTACCTCCGCCGCCCGCGCCCTCCTGGCGGGCCTTGGCCACCTCTCTGACCAGTTCTTCCTTCCGCATGCCGGAGGCGCCGGGGATGTGGTCTTCCCTGGCCTCCTTGCGGAGTTCATCCACTTTCATGCCGCGCAGCTCGGTTTCGCTGACGTCCGGGGTGTTGGGGGTTTGGTTGCCGGGCTCGTCACGGCCTTCCTTGCCGCTGCCTGACTTGCCGCTGCTGGCCCGTCCGGAGTTGCCTGAGCCGGACCGGGAACCTTCCTTCCGGCCGCCGTCGTGGTCCTCCTGCCGGGCCTTAGCCACAGCCTTTACCAGATCTTCCTTGTGCATATCCGAGGCGCCGGCAATGTGTTCTTCCCTGGCCTCCTTGCGGAGTTCATCCACCTTCATGCTGCGCAGTTTCGTCTCGCTCACATCGGGCGTGTTCGGCGTCTGGTTGCCGGGCTTGTCACTCATGTCAGGTCCTCCCTTTGCAGAACTCTTTTGCAGAATCGACAAATAATAAGGCTGCTTACTTTCTAGCGTGTGCCGCATGGCGGCGTCAAGCATGGGCACCCGACGTGTCACGCAGGCGCCTGGTTCGCCGGGAGGCCGCGCTCAGGGTCATGGACTTCCTCCTCCGCCCCGGTTGCCTCGTCATGGACCCTGGCATGCTGCTGGGCATCAGGAAGCGCGCCGAGGGGCAATTCCCAGCCTCAGCCGTCGCCGGCGTCGTGAGCCTGGTGGCGATCAAATTTCCGTTTGCCGCGCTTCGCGCGGAGCGCTTGCCCGGCTGCCCTGTTCGGACAACCATGTCAGGGCCTCGGATTCACTGGTGAAATATGCCGTGGGGGTGAGGGCCCGCTTGGAAAAGGCCGCTACGACTTTACCCATCGCCCCGTCCCCGATGAGGGCCACTGCCGAGAATCCGCGGTACGCATTCATGCCCGCCCTGGCCTGCGGCGTCAACCCGGCAACACCGGCGAGATTAACCAGGAGAGGTAACGCGCGCCCACCACTCAACCCCTCCAGAACCCGGGCTGCACGCACGGCGGTCTGGTACGTGATGTGGACTTCCGGCAGCCACTGCAACCGCAGCATGTCCCCATCGCAAGAGGCAGTAAAGAATTCCTTCATTCCTGTCCTGGTTCTCGTAGGCGGGCTTGTATTCCAGACATTTGAACAATTGAAACCCCATTCTGCCGGACGGGTAGGACAAAAAGTCCAGGGGTAGTGGTCCCTACCGGTGGGGCTGTGTCCGTGGATGCTTGAAAAGTGATCAGAAGGGCCACCACGTTCAACCTTGCCGTCGCGATCCGGAGGCCTCAATCGGCGGTGTTCGCTCTGCTCTCCGATATCCAGGACTTCGAACCGATACCTCGCGACGCCGCCGTCCGAATGGTCAAGGAACCGGCTGGCCCAACCGCGGTGGGCACACGCTGGCACGAATGGGTACGCTTGGCGCCGGGTTGCTGGTTCCACACCGAGAGCGTGGTGTCCGATTTCGACCCGCCGCACCTTCTCGGCATGGACTTTTCCAGCCACTGGCTCAACGGGCACCTCACCTACCAAATTGATACTTTTGAGGGCGGAAGCATCCTGCACCACAGAGAAACCGTCCGGTCCCATTGGCTCCTCCGGTGGCTGCTGCCGGCCATCACCCACAGCATGCGGCCCCGGCTGCTGCAGCGCCTCGCGGAGATCAGGCAAATCCTTGAAAGCGGCTGCGCCGGCGGTTCAACTGCGCACACCTCATAATTTTGGGGAGCGACGTCCATGTGGCGGTGGTCCGCCGGAGATCAGCCCAGCGCCTTTTCCAGCCACTGCACATAGCGCTCCGGTTCCAGCAGCGCCGCCGTGTGACCGGCAGGGCCCATCGAAATCGTCCGAACCGGCCTGCCCAGCAATCTCTGGAGCCGGGGGATGTCGCCGGCGTCCTGGGTGCGGTCGTTCTCCGCCCGCAGCACCACGGCGTCTCCCCTCCACTGCTGAAACCGTTCCGGACGCACCAGCTGCCTCCTGGCCACGTCAGCGGCGACCGAGAAATGCGACACCATATCCGCCCTGGTCAAGTCGTGCCGGACAGTGTGGCGAAGAACCGCTGCCCAGTTGCCATCGGGATCTGACCCGGCCGGGAGGAGTCCGGTTAGGCCGGCAAGTAGCAGGGAAGCCGACCAACGCTTCGGCAGTACCCGCGCCGCCAGGATTGCCACTGCCAGGGCCGGCACCCAGAGCCGGCCGTAGTCTGCCGGGCCGCTGCTGGAGAGCACCAAACGGTTGATCCGGCCGGGATGGGCAGCAAGGAACGCCTGGGCGAGCAAACCGCCGTAGGACTGGCCCACCGCGTCGCACCGCTCAATTCCCTCAGCGCGCAGGATCGCGGAGACGCCGTCGTCGAAATCGGTAAAGCGCTTCACTGGCGGGTAATCCGGCGCCACCACCGCGTGGTTGCGCGCAAGCCGCCCTAGGAAGTCGTACCCCAGCCCAGCCCGGCGCAGGCCGCCGGTTAGCCAGAGCACGGGCGGTCCCTCGCCCAGCCTTGCATAGCGCCATTCCACCTCACCGACCTTGAGTTTCCGGCCGTGGGCAGCGGTGAAACGCCGCGCTGCCGACAGGATTGCTTCCCCTGCCGGCACCGGCGGGAGTTTCGCGGTCACGTCGTCTCCCGCGGGTGGCGGCGTTCGGTGAGAAGGACGACGGCGGCAACCACCCAGAATGCCGCACCCCAGCTGAGGGACGGAACCAGGATGGCGATTCCCGATGCGTTCCCGGAGGCCGCCATGAAGGAGTTAATGAAGGCGCCCGCGGAGAGGGGCGCGTGCATCAGCATGGCCAAGGGGAGGCACCCCGTCCGGTCGTAGAGCCAAACCATCAGCACCCGATAAGCGGGCAGCCAGCCAAACAGGAACACGGCCACGATGAGGGCGTTGGGTATGGCTCCTGACGGGTCAGTGCTGTTGGCGAACATGGGGTAGTGCCAGGCACCCCACAACACGGCCATGATCAAGGCTGTGGACACCACGCCGTGCCGCCGGCGCAGGCGGGGCAGCGCGAAGCCTGTCCAGCCCAGCTCCTCCAGCATGCCGACTATCAAGCCCACCGCAATCCCGGCCAATACGACGATCACCAGCTCGGCCGCCGTCGAAACGCCGCCGTAGAAACCGGGGAAGACGACGGCGACTGCCACGGCCGTCGAAGCCATGACGAGTGGAGCGGTCAGGAGTGCCAGCGCATACCAGCGGGCGCCCACGCGCCACCGGCGAAGGCGGGCTACCAGCTCCCGAAGGCCCGCCTTTCCGTCCAGGAAGCTCGTGAGGATGATGGATGCGGCGGCGGGTCCGAGGGGGCCAAGGGATAGTGCAACAGCCATCGGGGCCGGCGCGACGCCAATGACAGCTGCCATCAAGCCCCATGAAATGACAAAGGTCAGGGCGTAGTAGGCAGGTACGGGGTGCCGACGGATGAAGTAGGTGAACCCTTTCCCTGCGGCGCCTGGTACCAGCGGCAATCCATGTTGTGGCTGCGCAGTCATTCCAGACCTCCTGCCTGGCCTGCTGATGATCCTTAAACCCCAGCCTTGTGGCATGCGGCCAGCGATAACAGGGCCTTTTGTCAGGGGGATTTCCCGGTGCTTGGCGTAGGTGCCCCACCTGTCACGCGTACTCCGCCCACGGCTCCTGTCCAGGGGGTATCGCCGGGCGCCGGCACCACCAGGTGGGCGAAAACGTACCCCTGCTGCAGCTCCATGACCTGCGTGGTTGCTTCGATGCAGTCCAGCGTCAGTTCGACGGGCTGGAAGGGAGCGCCGGGGTGCTCCTGCCCGATGGCCACCCTGGCACTGGAAGCGCCGACGCAGGCCGCTGTGAAGGTGTACTGCCCAGGCACGGGGACTTCCGCCGTCGTGCCAAACCCCCTGACCGGGCCATCAAGCGGGCCCTCCTCAAAAAGGAGGACCGGCCCCGGTGTTGCCTTCAGGAGCCGGTCCAACTCACGGTAGTTGTGGACCTCGCGCTCCAGGACGAGAGGATCAATGGAAGGCACAGGGGAGCGCGTTTCGCGTGGAGATTCGGTTTGAGGCGTATGCGTTGGCTCGTCGTATTCGTAGGAGCACCCCGCTGTTGCGCCGGCTGGGATCAACAGGGACAAGGCGAAAGCAAGCCCGTGCCACCTGCCCATGGTTCCCACACTTTGAATGGTGCGCAGGTGTGCGGTGCAAAGTAAATACTGGATTAGCGGGTCGACAGCAGCGGTGCGGGCCGAGAAAAGAGGACGGGCAGGTTTGGCGTGCGGGCAGGCCGTAAAGGCCAGGCAGGGCGGTTCCTGGACCTTAAAGCGAAAGGCCCTGCCTCCCTTGTAACAAGGGCAGCAGGGCCTTTCTACCTGGCGGTGACGGTGGGATTTGAACCCACGTTGGCTTTTACACCAAACAACATTTCGAGTGTTGCACCTTCGGCCGCTCGGACACGTCACCAACCTCAATAGGGTACCGGAGCAAGGCCTGCATCCCCAAAACGGGTGCCTGCGCGCGCGTGAAGCAAGGATCGATTTTGCCTGTGCACCTGCCGCACTCACGGCAGTGCCGTCGCGGATTACTGCCTTGAACGGCATCGCAGGTGAATGTCAGACCCTCGCACGATGATTAGTTCATGGGAAAGGCAGCGGTAACCAGGGCTTATGCGGACATCCGGGCTGCCCTTGCTGTGTTGAATGCGGAGGTGGATGGGTGCGGTTCTGAGCCGTTTTCGGTGGCTGATCCGTTGGCTGGGCTGGCTGATGGGTGCCTGGATATTTTGGCCGGTGCCCGGGAGGTTGAGGCCTGGTTCGCTGGTTTGAAGGCGAAGGCTGCGGTGACGTACGCGGAGAGCGCCTCTGTTGTTGCCGGGCCTGATGCGCCGGTGCAGGCCAAGGAGATGGCGGTCGCGGCGGAGGTCGGGTGTGTGCTGGCTTTGGGGCCGCGGGCTGCGTCATCGTTCCTGGCTGCTTCGCACGCCGTTGTTTCCTCGTTGCCGCGAACCCTTGTGGGGCTGCAGGCCGGGACGTTGTCGTGGCAGCATGCGGTGGTGATGGCGGACGAGGCCGCGTGTCTGGATGCTGCGGGGGCGGCGGCGTTGGAAGCCCATTTCCTTGACCCTGACGCCCAGGACCCTGCTCGGGGGTGCCCTGTGGGGCAGCTTCCGGCGCACCGGTTTCGGGTCAAGGCCAGGACGTGGCGGGAACGCCACCACGCGGAGAGCATCGAGAAACGCCATGCCAAGGGGGTGGCGGATCGGCGGGTGGAGTTCCGGCCGGACCAGGACGGGATGGCCTGGCTGTCCGCGTGCCTGCCGGCGGCTGAGGCGTTGGCCGGGTGGAACCGGCTCACCGCGATCTCGCGTGGCATGCAGGGGCCGGATGAGTGCCGGACCATGCCGCAGCTGCGGGCCGACAACTTCGCCAATGCGGTCCTTGGCAGCGGCAGTATCGTCCACGCCGGTGGTACCTGTGCCACGCCCTTATCCGACGCAGGCAGTGACGTCGAGGCCGTCCACCGGGGCGGCGCTTGTGCCGTCCACGGTCCAGATGCCGGTGGACGTTACGGTGCCGGGCAGCAGCCCTGGTCTTCGCCGATCCGCGCCCAGGTCCTGGTCACGGTCCCGGTGTACTCGTTGATGGGGTTGACCGATGAACCGGCGATGCTGGACGGGTACGGGCCGATCCCGCCGTCGATGGCGCGGGAGCTGGTGGCGAAGGGGGCAACATCGTTTTACCGGGTGTTGGTGGATCCCCGGGACGGGGCGCCGTTGGAGATCGGGCGGACGAGTTACCGGGTGACCGGGGCGATGCGGGCTTGGTTGCGGATGCGGGACGGTAAGTGCCCGTTCCCGGGCTGCAGCAACAACTCCCTGGACAACGACGCCGACCACATCCTCGCCTGGGCCAACGGCGGCCCCACCGGGATCAGCAACCTGGGGCAGCCCTGCCCCAAACACCACAAACTCCGCCACACCACCGGATGGAAACCCACCCCGGCCACCAAAAACGAACCACCCGGCTGGACCTCACCCACCGGCCGGCACTACCCAAGCGAACACCAGGACTGGGAACCACCGAAGTGGCCCAGGCAGCTGGTGCCGCAACTGAAGCCGTTGAAAAGGGCAATCGCAGGCTGCGCGGACTTGGTGGGCGTTGGCTTCTCCTTGGGTGAGGCATGCCTTGACGGCATCCTCCACCCGCCCTCTGCCTAGCAGCTTGCTTTGTGTAGGGGAACCTTGCCACCCGGATCGCATTCCAAACCGTCGCCTTGCGATGGAACTGCGTCGCTAGGCCGCGCAACGGACCCCATGCCTTTTCCACCGAGCGCGTTCCACCGACCGCGATGTTTGTCCGGACTGTCCCAAGACCGGGGCCACGAAACTGTGCCTTTCGTCTAAACGCGATGCTGTCCGCAGTGTTCCAGGAGGCCGCAATGAAAACCCGACACCCGCCGTCGGACTTTCCCCCTCGCCGTGCGTCCGGATAGATTCGTCAGCAAGATGACGAATTCAGAAACCCCCATCCACGCAACCGCATACTGGACCACTGCTAAGGAGCACGGCGAGCTCAGGGCGGAAGAAATGGCCGCCCCCGGACCGGGTGAAGCGCTGGTCCGTGCCCTGTATTCGGGCATCAGCAAGGGCACGGAAATGGTGGTCCACGCCGGGGCCGTTCCGCCGCGGGTGGCAGAGGAAATGCGCGCCCCGCACCAGGAAGGCGAGTTCCCTGGGCCAGTGAAATTCGGCTACCTGTCCGTCGGAGTAGTGGAGGAGGGGCCCGAGGGGTGGAAGGGCCAGCGCGTCTTCTGCCTGAACCCGCACCAGGACCGCTACGTGGTTCCCGTGGAATCCCTGACCAGGATCCCGGACGAGGTCCCCTCCAGGCGCGCGGTCCTTACTGGCACAGTCGAAACGGCCGTCAATGCCCTGTGGGAAGCCGGGCCGCGGCTGGGCGACCGGGTCGCGGTGGTCGGCGCCGGCCTGGTGGGTGGCATGGTGGCCACGCTACTGCGCTCCTTCCCGCTGCAGCGCCTGCAGCTAGTGGACCTTGACCCGGGCCGGAAGCAGTTGGCGGACTCACTGGGCGTCGAGTTCGCGCAGCCGGATGACGCCCTGGCCGACTGTGACATCGTGTTCCACTGCTCGGCCTCCCAGGAAGGCCTGGAACGCAGCTTGCAGCTTGTCGGCGATGAAGGCGACGTCATCGAGATGTCCTGGTACGCCAACCGGGAGGTCGCCGTACCCCTGGGTGAGGACTTCCATGCGAGGCGCCTGTCCATCCGGGCCAGCCAGGTGGGCATGGTGGCGCGCGCCCGCCGCCACCGCCGCACCAACGCGGACCGCCTGGACCTTGCCGTATCGCTGCTCAGGGACCCCATTTTCGACGCGTTCCTGACCGGATCATCCCGCTTCGAGGACCTGCCGGACGTGGTTCAGAACCTGGCCGACGGCAGCCTGCAGGCCCTGTGCCACGTGGTCGAATACCCCGGCAGCAGTCTCGCACCCAGTCCAGCCACAGACAACAACGAAAACTTGAGGTAACCCATGTTCAGCCTGACCGTCCGCCGCCACTTCATGATCGCCCACAGCCTTCCCCGTGAGGCGTTCGGGCCTGCCCAGGGCCTGCATGGGGCCACCTTCGTCGCGGAGGTGACCTTCCGCCGTCGTGCGCTCAACGCCGACGCGATCGTCCTGGACATCGGTGCCGCCGGGACCATCATCGAGGAAGTGCTGGCCGGGCTGAACTACCAGAACCTGGACGAGCACCCCGACTTCGCAGGCAAGCTCACCACCACGGAAGCACTCGCCGAATACATCACCCAGCAGGTCGCCGCCAGGATCAAAGACAGCGACGACGGCCGCGAACTGGCGGGCGTCGACGTCACGCTGCGCGAGAATCCGGACGCCTGGGCCACCTATTCCCTGGACCTCACCGCCTAACCGTGCGCCCCATCCGGCTGCTGGTCCCCGGCAACATCCGCCACAGTTCAGGCGGAAACGTCTACAACGCACGCCTGGTTGCTGGACTGGAAGAGCTGGGTGCCGAAGTGGACGTCATCAGCGTCGATGGAACCTGGCCGGATGCCAGTGCCGACGAACGACGCCGTCTGGGCACCTTCCTCGGGACACGGGAACCTGACGAGGGTCCCGGGCAGGCCGTACTCATCGTGGATGGGCTGGTAGCGGTTGGGGCCCCGGACGAACTGGAGTACGCCGCAAAGGCGGGGCGGCAAATATGGGTCCTGGTGCATATGCCTGTGCTGGAAAGTTCCGGGCCTGCAGCCCTGGAAGACGAAGCCAAGGCCTTGCGTGCAGCAATCGGGGTCATCTGCACCAGCACTTCTGCGGCGTCAGTACTGGCAAAGCGGGGACTTCCTCAGGCCCAAGTGGTCCTGCCCGGAGTCGACCCCGCGCCCCGCGCCGCCGGTTCCGCCCCTCCCCACCTGGCGGTCGTCGCCGCCCTGCTGCCCAACAAGGACCAGGTGCTGACCGTCGAAGCGCTGGCCCGGATCCAGGACCTTGAGTGGACTGCGTCGTTCGTGGGGTCGGACCAGGCGGACCCGGGCTACGCGCGGGAGGTTCGGGCTGCCATCGCTGCCAATAGGCTGCAGGAGCGGGTGCGACTCGAGGGCGAACTGACGGGGGAAGCGCTCGAAGCCGAGTGGGCCCGCACCAACCTGACCTTGCTGGTTTCCCGGACCGAAGCGTTCGGAATGGCAGTCACCGAGTCCCTGGCCCACGGGATCCCGGTACTTGTCCGCGAGGGGACGGGGGCAGTGGAAGCGCTTGGCACGGCCGGGCAGGCAGCGGACGACGGCGGCCCCCGCCTTCCGGGGGCAGCGCTGCCACTTCCAGCAGGGGAAAATGAGAGTCCCGATCGTCTGGCAGGCTCCCTGCGCCAATGGCTGACGGACCAACAAGTCCGGGAAAGCTGGCGGAAAACAGCGCTGGACGCGAGGAGCAGGCTGCCGGACTGGAGCATCACCGCCCGAAAGATGCTGGGCATCATGGCGGTGACTGAATAAAACGGGTTAGAGGCTGCTCCGGTGCCCTGCGAAAAACTCCCGCAGCAACTGTGCGCACTCTTCCTCGCGGACCCCGGGGTAGACCTCAACCCAGTGGTTGAGCCGGCGTTCGCGGAGGATGTCGAACACCGATCCCGCGGCCCCGGCCTTCTCGTCCCACGCCCCGAACACCACCCTGGGGATCCGGGCCAGCACGATGGCGCCAGCACACATGGCGCAGGGCTCCAACGTGACCACCAGCGTGCAGTCGGACAACCGCCAGCCGTCGTCGCTGCCGCCGTCGAGCCGGGCCCGTTCCTGCAACCGTCCGGCCGCCTCCCTGATCGCCACCACCTCGGCGTGGGCCGTGGGGTCGCCCAATGCCTCCCGTTGGTTCCGGCCGCTACCCAGCACCTCGCCGTCGGGCCCTATCACCACGGCCCCGATCGGCACATCCTCCGTAGCGAGGGCCCGCCGGGCCTCAGCCAGGGCAAGGCCCATCCAGGCGTTGTGTTTCTTTTCGGGCAACAGCATGGCTCAATGATAGTTTCGAGAGATACTAAGCTTGCGTACTTTCCAGGGAGGCATGATGAGCAGAGTCCACGAGCGCATGGACAGATGGTTCAAGCCTTATGCCGCCCTCTGGCTGACCCTGATCATCGGCGGAACGGTGGTTGTCATCATGGCGCTCGCGGGCGCCGAGGTCTATGACGACGTGGTGGGCAAGGACGGACTCGCAAACCTCGATGTCCCGGCCCTCCACTACGCGGAGTCGCTGCGAAACCCGGGCCTCGATGCCTTTGTCACCGGGTTCACCAACATCGGCGGTGGCGTCGGCATGCCCATCCTCGCCAGCATCCTTACCGCGTGGCTGACGTTCGTAACCCGGACCTGGCGGCCGCTCCTCCTGGTGGGCGGCGCGGCAACCGTCTCCATCCTGGCCACTACGTTCGGCAAGAAGCTCGTGGGCAGGACCCGCCCCGACCACGCCGATGCGGTGCCGCCTTACGAGGATTCGCCGTCGTTCCCCAGCGGCCATACCCTCAACACCACGGTGGTCATCAGTGTCCTCCTGTATGTCCTGTGCCTGCAGTTCCACCAGCTCTGGGTGAGGGTCACGGCCATCACGGCCGGCGTGATCTTCATCATCGCCATGGGGCTGAGCAGGGTTTTCCTGGGCCACCACTGGCTGACCGACGTCATGGCCGGCTGGACGCTGGGGCTGGCCTGGGTGGCCGTCGTGATCCTGGCGCATCGGTTGTTCCACCTGTTGAGGCGCAAGCAGCATGCGGGCCCGGCGCCCACGTTCGACCGTCCCGTGGTGCGCGATGTCGTCCTGGAATCCGTGCACGACGGCGGCGACGCCGGCAAGGAGGGCGCGTCCGGAAGCCGAGGCAAGGACACCGCCGGGTGATAGTTTTGGGGGATGCGCACTCTCGTTGTTGACCACCCCCTGGTCGCCCACAAGCTCACCGTCCTGCGGGACAAGAACACGCCGTCGCCGGTTTTCCGCCAGCTGACGGAAGAGCTGGTGACTTTGCTGGCGTATGAAGCCACGCGGGAGGTCCGCACCGAGCCCGTGACCATCGAGACTCCCGTCAGCACCACTATTGGCACCGCATTCACCAAGCCCACGCCGCTGGTGGTTCCCATCCTGCGTGCCGGCCTGGGAATGCTGGAGGGCATGACCAAGCTGGTGCCCACCGCCGAGGTGGGCTTCCTGGGCATGGCCCGGGACGAGGAAACGCTGGACATCATCACCTACGCCGAGCGCCTCCCGGAGGACCTGACAGGCCGCCAGGTCTTCGTGCTGGACCCCATGCTCGCCACCGGCGGCACGCTGCGCGAGGCCATCAAGTTCCTGTTCAAGCGGGGCGCGTCGGACGTCACCTGCATCTGCCTGCTGGCGGCCCCGGAGGGCCTTGCCAAGCTGGAGGAGGAACTGGGCGACGCAAACGTGCACATCGTCCTGGCCTCCATCGACGAGAAGCTCAACGAGAAGTCCTACATCGTTCCCGGCCTGGGCGACGCCGGCGACCGGCTCTACGGCATCGCAGGGTAGTTTTCACCCTTTCTGGATGCTGGTCCCGCCGCTAGCCTGTGCGGATGGACTGGAAACTGGAACTTGTCTTTGTCCCTGTATCCGACGTTGACCGCGCCAAGGACTTCTACGTCAACAAGGTGGGCTTCAACGCGGACTACGACGAGCGGCCGTCGGACGACATCCGTTTTGTACAGCTGACCCCGCCCGGCTCTGCCTGCTCCATCTGCATGGGCGAGGGGCTTTTGGACGCCCCTCCCGGCACGGGGACCACTCTCCAAATGGTGGTCGACGATATCCAAAAAGCGCACGACCAGCTGAAGAACAACGGTGTGGACGTCAGTGATGTCGAGGTGCTCCCATGGGGCCACTTCGTCTACTTTGCGGATCCGGACGGCAACAAGTGGGCCGTCCAGTACATACCGTGGCGGAACGCTGGGCAGGACAGCAGCGCGCAGGACGCTGGGCAAGGCAACAGTTAAAAGCAAACCGCGGGCCGCATCGTGATGATGCGGCCCGCGGTTTGTGCTGGAATTTCGCAGCTTTGCCCCGTCGCCAAGGCGTACGACGGCGGATGGCCGGCGACACGCCGTCGAACGCCCCCAAAGGTGGGGAGATTCAGCGGAAGAGTTCCCTTTGAGCCCCCGGCGCCAGGGGAGTGGTGCCTAGTACCAGTTGTGGGCGAGGTGGAAGTTCAGTGCGCCGCAGGGGGACTGGTAGCTCTTCTTGATGTAATCGAGGCCCCAGTTGATCTGGGTGCGGTAGTTGGTCAGGTAATCCGCGCCGGAGCTGGCCATCTTCTCCGCGGGCAGGGACTGGACGATGCCGTATGCCCCGCTGCTGGGATTGGTGGCCGTGGTGGTCCAGTCCGACTCCTTGGTCCACAGTGTCTGCAGGCACTGCATCTGGTCAGGTCCCCAGCCAAAGGTTGCCAACTGGCCGGCGGCGTAGGCCTGGGCGCCGGCGGGATCATTAACCGCGACGGCGGGTGCCGGCTCAGGTGCAGGAGCAGGCTCGGGTGCCGGAGCCGGTGCAGGGGCTGGTGCAGGAGCCGGGGCTTCTGCTGCGGGGGCTGCCGGTGCCGGCGCGGGGGCTGGTTCCGCTGCCTGCGGCGCAACGCTTATTGCCGCCGGAACGGACGCTGCCGGGTTGGAACGGATTTCGCTCTTCTCGATGCTCATTTGGGCGTCGGCCGCTGCCGTGGAAGAGTTTGAATCGGTGGATGACACCGGAGTCATGTTGCTGGTCGCCTGACCTGCCGCGCCTACCCCCACCAGCACCGCGCAGGATGCTGCGAGGATCCCGGCTCGCGTACCGAAGCTGGTCTTCTTTGCGGGCTTTGTAGCTGCTTGCTGCTCTGCCCGGTGTTTAGCCTTGGCATGCAGGCATGGTTCTGCCGTGTTTTTGGACATGATTGATCGCCTCTCACACCTGCGGAGTTAGCTGTCGGGTTCGGATGAGGGCATCCGGCCGCACGGAAAAATCACGTACTGGCTTAACCCCAAGGGCGTACATTGCCCGGGACGGTGGGTCCCCCGCCTCTGCCGTTGCTCAATCGGGATCCGGGGAAGCGGCAGAGCTTGGCGTCAACCCGGGATATGCGGCCCGAACGGGAGCCGCACCCAATCGACGGTACAGGAAAAGCATTCCAATGTCACATTTGGGTAACGGATGTCACGATCTTTGGCGCGCCGCTTTGCGGTCTGCGTCCGGTTGAGTCGTTACTTTCGGTACACCATGCCGTGTTGTTACCTTGCCAAGATGTAGAGGGTAGTGCCGCCGATGCTTTGCGGAGTGAAGTTTTCCGAAACCCACTGCGCGATCCGGGCCGAGGCATCCGAACCGGAGGCGGATCGCATGGTTCCGCCGCTGATGAAGTAGTGGATCCTTCCCTGCCTCACGAGGTCCTGGAATTGGGCCAGGGTGGGGGAGGGGTCGGTGCCGTTGAAGCCGCCCACCGCCATCACGGGCAGTTCCGTTGCCAATTGGTACCCGGCGGCATTGTTGGAGCCCACCACCGCTGCTGCCCAGGTGTAACCGGATGCGCCGTCTTTGAGCGCGGCCACGAGATCCGCTGATGGGGTGGGTGCGCCGAGGAGCCCGCCCATGCCGCCCGCAAATCCAGCACCGCCTTGGGTTGTCCCGCCGGTCCCGCCGCGGTTGGCCTGCTGCTGGAAGCCTTGTCCCGTGGAGTTCTGCCCGGCGAAGCCTTGTCCTGTAACTCGGCCGGAGTTGTTCCGGCCGGCCGCACTGAAGCCTCCCGGCCCGCGTCCGCCGGCGCCAAAGCCGGAGGCTGGCCCTGCACTCACGATTGCCCCGCTGTGTGCCGTCGCCGCGGTGGTGATGGAGTAGGCCAGCGGCCCGGCGAGCGACGCGGCAATGGCGAGGGCCGCCGTCGTCCGCTGCATGGAACGCAGGCGCAGGAACCTGTTGAGCCCGAGTCCTGCCGCGGCGGCCACACCTCCGGCGAGCACCAGCCAGCGCAGCCATGGGCCGTAAGCGGACGTGGTTCCCAGCAGATGGAAGGCCATAAGAGCTGCCGTGGCCACCGCTGCGGCCAGGAAGATGCCGGCAGCGGCCTGCCGGCGGTGCTGCCACAGCAGAACGGAGCCCAAGCCGGCCAGCGCGGCGATACCCGGCGCCAGTGCAACCGCGTAGTACGGGTGGATGATGCCGGCCATGAAGCTGAAGACGAGGCCCGTCACCAGGACCCACGAGCCCCAGACGATGACGGAAGCGCGGACGGCATCGGTGCGTGGCGCCCGTCGCCCAACCCACACCAGTCCCACCGCAAGGATGAGGGCGGACGGCAGCAGCCATGCAATTTGGCCGCCAAACTCGCTGTTGAACATCCTGAGTAGGCCGGGAACACCCCAGCCGTTGCCGCCGCCCACGCTGCCCGTTTCGTCGCCCGTCAACCGGCCCAACCCGTTGTAACCCAGG
This sequence comes from Pseudarthrobacter defluvii, assembly GCF_030323865.1. Classification (NCBI taxonomy): domain Bacteria; kingdom Bacillati; phylum Actinomycetota; class Actinomycetes; order Micrococcales; family Micrococcaceae; genus Pseudarthrobacter; species Pseudarthrobacter defluvii. Next base: position 650,903 of record NZ_CP066362.1, read on the forward strand.
GTCAGCTCCAGGATGGAGTTGTTTTGCGACCCGCCAATGTAAGGCCGCATGTCCGCCGGAGTCAGCTCCACGGCCAGCAGCCACCATCCGGCGGAAATTACCATCGCTGCCGCTGCCGCTGCCAGCCGGAGCAGCCGCCGCCGCATCCTGCCCGGCCCCGCAACCATGTAGGCCAGGGCGAACCCGGGAAGCACCAGCAGGACCTGCAGTTGCTTGGCCAGGAACCCGAAGCCCAGGAACGCCCCGGCCAGCAGGAGCCAGCGCAGCCGGTCCTCCTGGACTGCACGCAGGACCGCGTATCCGGCGGCCGTCATGAGCAGCACCAGCAGGGCGTCCGGGTTGTTGAACCGGAACATCAGTGTGGCCACCGGGGTGAGGGCCAGGACTGCCGCCGCCAGCAGGCCTGCGCGGTGCGCGAGCCGGACGTCACCGGTGGCCGGTGCTGCGGCCCGCCGCACTGCCACGTAGAGCAGCCAGGCAGCGCCAACCCCCATCAGCGCCTGGGGAACCAGGATGCTCCAGGAGCTCAGGCCGAAGATCCGGACCGAGAGCCCCATGATCCACAGGGAAGCCGGCGGCTTGTCCACCGTGATGGCATTCGCGGCGTCGGAGGATCCGAAGAACCAGGCTGCCCAGTCCTGGGATCCGGCCTGGGCTGCGGCTGAATAGAACGCGTTGGCCCAGCCGGATGCTCCAAGGTTCCACAGGTAAAGCACGGCCGTACCGGCCAGCACAGTTGCCAGTTCCAGCCGCCGGCGGAAGGCCGCCCGGTCCAGGCGGGCGAACCCCGCGCGGTCCCTGAGGGCGAACCCGGCCCGGCGCGCCGGCGGCTTCCTCCGGGAGTGGGCTGCGGTGGTTACAGGCATGGTGTGCTGGCTGGCCATGGCGTCCTACTTGGTGAGCTGGTAAACGGTTGAGCTGCCCACGGTCTGGGCCTGGAAGTTGGCCTGGACCCAGGCGGCCACCTCGGAGTTGCCGCCCCGGCCACCCATGCGTCCTCCGCCCATGCCACCGGCGCCACCCTCGATGAAGTAGCCGATCTGGCCCTTGGCCACCATGTCCTGGAACTCGGCGAGTGTTGGGTATGGGTCACCGCCGTTCCAGCCGCCCAAGGCAATGACGTTGGTGTTCGTGGCGAGTTCCAGGCTTGCCGCCTGGCTGGCACCGGAGACGATGGCCGACCACTTGGTGGTGGTGCCGGTCAACAAGGCAGTCACCGCGGCGTCGGCAGTTCCTTCACCGGGACCACCCGCACCGCCTGCCCGGCCTGGGCCGTCCGTGCCGCCGTCGGGTGCGCCGCCGAAGCCATTCGTGGGGTCGAGTCCGTTGGTTCCGGTGGCAGAGTCCGTGGTGGAGTTCCTGCCGTCAGTCCGGTCGCCGCGGAATCCCGCGGCCCGGTTGCCGGAAGCGCCCGCCGAAGACCCCGCGGGCCCCGACGTCGGAATGGAGCCTGAGTGCGCGGAAGCAGCAGTGGCCAGGGTCCAGGCACCCGCTCCAAGCCCGCCGGCCAGGAGGGATACGACGACGACGGCGGCAGCCCCCGCGCGCCGGAACCGTCCGGCAGTACCCACGGCGTCGAGGCGGAGCAGGATTGCCGCGGCGGCAAGGACACCGAAGATGATGATCACCACGCGGAGCCAGGGGAGCCAGGATGCGTCCCGGCCCAGGAGGATGGAGGACCATACGGAGGTGCCCAGGACGGTCGCCGCCAGGACAATGCGCGCGGGCCAGTACGCCCGGCCGCGCCAGAGTCCTACTGCACCGATGCCCACCAGGGCCGCGATTGCCGGTGCCAGTGCCACTGAGTAGTAGGGGTGGACGATGCCGCTCATGAAGCTGAAGACACCCGCGGTGACCAGGAGCCATCCACCCCACAGGATCAGCGATGCACGGCTTGGGGAAGTGCGGACTTCACGCCTGGTGAACCACAGGCCCGCCACCAGCAGGATCAGGGCCGCAGGCAGCAGCCATGACACTTCGCCCGCGAAGCTCGTCCCAAACATCCGCAGCAGGCCGGCAGCCCCGCCGAACCCGGAATTGCCACCGCCGAAGCCGCCGGCGGGGCCTCCGGCCGCATCCGCAGCACCTCCGGCTCCACCGCCGGGCATGCCTTCCCCCGAACCGGTGATTCTGGCCAGGCCGTTGTAGCCGAAGGTCAGTTCCAGGAAGCTGTTGGTGGTGGAACCGGCCATGTACGGGCGTTCCGAAGCGGGGGTCAGTTGGAAGAGCGCAACGTAGCTGCCTGCCACCACAATGATTCCGCCCAGGGCGCCCAGCAGGTGGGCCATGCGGCGCCCGATCGAGGTGGGCGCAGCCCACAGGTAGGCCAGTCCCAGCGCCGGGACGATCAGGAAACCCTGGAGCATCTTGGTGAGGAACGCCAGGCCGATCACGGCTCCGGCCGCCACCAGCCATTTCCAGCCAGCCCGCTCGATGGCGCGGGTGGTGAAGTACGCCGCCAGCACCAGGCACAGCGTGAGCATTGCGTCCGGATTATTGAACTTGAACATGAGCGCCGCCACCGGCGTCAACGCCAGGGCGCCGCCGGCCAACAGGCCCGCCGCCGGCCCCGAGACCCGTTTGACGGCCAGATAGAGGAACCCGACGGCGGCCACACCCATGAGTGCTTCCGGCACCAGCATGCTCAGCGGTGAGAAGCCGAAGATCCGGCCTGCGAGAGCGGGGATCCAGAGTGCCGCGGGCGGCTTGTCGACCGTGATGGCGTTGCCGGCATCGAGCGACCCGAAGAGGAAAGCGGTCCAGTCCTTGGTGCCGGCCTGGATGGCCGCGGCGTAGAAGGAATTGCCGTAGCCGGTTGCTGCCAGGTTCCACAGGTACAGGACCGCAGTTGCCACCAGGAGCCCCGCCGCGGAGGGCCGCACCCAGCGTGCCTGGTTACCGAAGGCGTAGTGGGTCCAGCGGGGTGCGGGATTGGCTGTTCCGGCAGGACCTGCGGCGGGGCCGGCGTGCGGATGCTGGGGTCCGGCGGCGGAGGTGGCTCCTGCCGGGGAAATGGTGGAGGTCATGATGCTGCCGTTTCTGTGGAAGTGGTTGCCGTGATGTTTTCAGCAGTGGAGTCGGAACTGGTGGTGCCGGCGCCGGCCGGTACCGGGGGCGTCGTCCGGTCCCGGAAGACCCACAGGCGGAACAGCAGGAACCGGACTGCCGTGGCCGCAAGGTTCGCCGCCACCACGGTGAGGACTTCCGCCCACCGGTCGGGCGTCGTCGTGCGGTGCACCAGGGCGAGCGCTCCGGAGGTGAGCACCAGGCCGATGCCGAAAACTATCAGCCCCTCGAAGTGGTGCCGGACCGGATTGCCGCCCTGGATGCCGAACGTGAAGCGCCTGTTGGCTCCGGTGTTGGCTACCGCGGTGATCAGCAGCGCCAGGAAGTTTGCCAGCTGCGGGTCCATGAAGCCGCGGCAGAACAGGAAGATCAGCAGGTAGGCAAGGGTTGAGGCGGCCCCGATGGCGGCGAACCGGACCAGCTGCCCGAACAGGCTGCTGCCGCGGGTCTGTTCGTCCGCCCGCGACGACGCCGGCAGCGGACCCCGCGCCAGGGCGGCGCGCAGCTCGGGTACCGGGATGCGGCCGTAGACCAGGTCCCGGGTAAGCCGGGCCATGCCCCGGACGTCCGCCAGCGCCGTCCGGAGCACGTCCACACTTGAATCCGGGTCGTCAATCCAGTCGACGGGAACTTCATGGACCCGCAGTCCGCAGCGCTCGGCAAGGACCAGGAGCTCGGTGTCGAAGAACCAGGAATTGTCCACGGTGTAGGGGAGGATCTGCTGGGCGACGTCGGCGCGGATGGCCTTGAATCCGCACTGGGCGTCGCTGAACCGGGCACCCATGAAGGAGTGGAGCATCAGGTTGTAGCTGCGCGAGATGAACTCCCGCTTGGGGCCGCGGACCACGCGGGAGTTGCGGGTGAGGCGGGTGCCGATGGCCAGGTCCGAGTGCCCCGAGATCAGGGGTGCCAGCAGAGGGGGCAGGGCGGCAAGGTCGGTGGACAGGTCTACGTCCATGTACGCCAGGACGGGCGACGGCGACGCCAGCCATACCTTGCGCAGCGCATTCCCGCGGCCCTTCTCGTCGAGGTGGACCACCGCAAGCTCGGGGAACTCACGGGCCAGCCGTTCGGCGATTTTCAGGGTCCCGTCCGTGCTGGCGTTGTCCGCCACCGTGATCCGGAAGCTGTGCGGGAAGGAATCGCGCAGGTGGTTGTGGAGCCTGCGGAGGCATTCCTCAAGATCGCGTTCCTCGTTGAAGACGGGAATGGTGACATCGAGGACGGGGACCGCGGTCCGGGTATCGACCGGCGCGCGGCGTACGCCGCGCCCGCGGGAAGGGAGGCCAGCGGATGGAAGGCCGGCAGAAGGAACGTCCGGCGGCGCCACCGCGGCGTCCTGCAGGGTTCCTGAAGTGGAGTCGGTGAGCGTCATGAATCAAGAGTGGCGCCGCCGGATTTGTGGGCTTTAGGCACAACCTGTGACGTGCCTGTGTAAGTATTGCTGCCCTGGTTTTATGCCTTGGCCGGCCCCGCGGCGGGGAGGCGCACGGCGAACTCGGTCCTGCCGGGCCGCGAGACCAGTTCCACGGTGCCGCCATGCGCGGCCACGATGGACTCAACAATGGACAGCCCCAGCCCTGATGACCCTTCCGAGCCGGAGCGGGCGGTGTCGGCCCGGGTGAAGCGGCTGAAAATGCTGCCCTGGAACTCGGCCGGGATACCCGGACCGTCGTCGGTAACCGTGACCACCACGCTCCCGTCTGCGGAGCGCATCACGCCGGTGGTTACCGTGGTGCCCGCCGGCGTGTGCTTCCGGGCGTTGGAGAGCAGGTTGGCCAGCACCTGGTGCAGCTGCGTGGTGTCCCCGCGGACCGTGACAGGTTCGTCGGGCAACTTCAGCTGCCAGGTGTGGTCCGGGGCCATGACCTTTTCGTCGCTGACGGTTTCGATGACCAGCTGGGTCAGGTCCACATCCGTGGTCTCGGTTGCCTTGCCCTCGTCCAGGCGGGCCAGCAGCAGCAGGTCCTCCACCAGCGCAGTCATCCGCTCCGACTGGCTCTGGACGCGGCCCAGCGACTTTTGTCCGTCCTCGGTAAGGTGCTCGGTCATGCGCATTAGCTCGGTGTACCCGCGAATGGCGGTCAGCGGAGTTCGAAGTTCATGGGAGGCGTCGGCAACGAACTGGCGCACCTTCATTTCGCTGCGTTGCCGGGCTTCCAGCGCGCTGGAGACGTTGTCCAGCATCAGGTTCAGGGCGTGGCCCACACTTCCTACCTCCGTGGTGGGGTGCGCTGCGGAGGGCGGCACGCGCACGGCGAGCGCCACCTCACCGGCATCCAGGGGCAGCTTGGAAACCTTGGTGGCAACGTCCGACAGCTGTTCCAGTGGCCGCATGGTCCTACGGATCATGGCAGTGCCGGCCAACCCGATCAGGACCAGGCCGCCCAGCGAGACCAGCACCATGGTCAGCACCAGTGAGGCCTCGGTGCTTTGCTTCATCGACAGCGGCAGTCCCGTGATCACCACGTCGCCGTACGCGGTCTGGGTGGCCAGCACCCGGTAGTCGCCGTTGGACAGCTCGCGGTCCACCGGCAGGCCATCGTGGGGGAGTGCCTGCAGGGTGGCAACATCAGAGGAGGTCAAGGATGTCCGCGTGAAGTCGGAGGAAAGGAAGCCAGCCTCCCTGCTTACCTGCCCGTTCACCACCCTGGCATTCAGCGTTCCCACACTCTGCCCGCGCGCGTCGAGGGGATCGGGGCGGCCGGACGGGTTGCCTTCGGGCGGCCGGCCGCGGGACGCCAGCTTCAGCTGCGCATCCAGTTGATTGGTGAGGACCACGTCCATCGAGGCATAGCTGACCACGCCGATCGCGCCGGAGATGGCCACCAGGAGCGCCATGGAGAGCAGGATCAGGCGGGTGCGGAGGTGCCAGGTGGAGGGGTTGAACCAGGACCGGCCGGCAGGCCGGGGGACACCGGAAAGCGATGACATGCTTTTCCTTGGCTAGTCTGCGGGTTTGATGACATAGCCCGCCCCGCGCACGGTGTGGATCATCGGCGGATGGTTGGCTTCGATCTTCTTGCGCAGGTAGGAAATGTACAGTTCCACGATGTTCGCCTGGCCGCCGAAGTCGTAGTCCCACACGTGGTCCAGGATCTGGGCTTTGCTGACCACGCGCTTGGGGTTCTCCATCAGGTAGCGGAGCAACTCGAACTGGGTTGCCGTCAGCTGGATCTCCTCTCCGGCGCGGGTGACTTCCCGGGTGTCCACGTTGAGCACCAGGTCGCCCACCACCAGTTCGGCGGTGTCCATGGCGGCCACCCCGGAGCGCTGCACCAGGCGGTGCAGGCGCAGCAGCACTTCCTCCATGCTGAATGGCTTGGTGACGTAGTCGTCCCCGCCGGCGGCCAGCCCCACGATGCGGTCCTGGACGGCGTCCTTTGCCGTCAGGAAGAGCGCAGGCACCTCCGGGGCAAAGGCGCGGATCCTGCCCAGCAGCTCCACGCCGTCGAACCCGGGGAGCATGACATCAAGCACCAGGACGTCCGGGTGGAAGTCCTTGGCCAGTTTGACTGCGGTGGGCCCATCCCCGGCCACGGCCACCGACCACCCGGCCATGCGCAGCCCCATGCTCATGAGCTCGGACAGGCTGGGCTCGTCATCCACCACCAGGGCACGGATGGGGGAGCCGTCGGGGTGGGTGAGCTGCGGAAGGTTGTTGGTCATGGGGTGCGGGGATGCCATGGGACAACCCTCCGATCTGCCGGTTTGCCGATGCTTTGCCGTTGCTGTGTTCCAGCTGTGAGCTCCAGCCTAGCCAGCGGGGACGCCCAGCACACGGAGCCCGGGCTTAGTCCGGACCGGGGCTGTCCCGCCAGGTCACAGGCAGCCTTGGCCTGCGGCACAGGCGCCGCACAGCAAACCGGCAGAACCTGATCGAACAACAGGACAGCAGCATCACCACCATCAAATCAATTCTTGGAGAAAGCCATGGATCAGCAGGACAACCGAGCCGTCCCCGACGCGTCAGCACAGAAGGGGCAGCCGGCACCCGTGTGGGGCGGCGCCCCGGCCGACCACGCCAACGACGCCCCGGACCACGCCACGTACGAGCCGATTCCGCAACAGCCTGCACAGGGCTGGGGCGCGCCCGTACCCGGTTCGCCTTCCGCAGGATGGGGCACGACGCCGGCAGCCGGCCAGGAGCCCCGCCCCGGCACAGGGTGGGGCGCGGCGCAGCCGTACGCACCAGGCGCTACGCCGCGGACCGGGAAAGGAAGCTGGACTGCAAAGAAGGGTTTGCTGGTGGGTGGAGTGGCGGTGGTAGTTGCCGCAGCAGCCGGTGCCGGCGCCTACGCCGCCGGAAACGGCTCCACTGCTGCTTCAGCCAACAACGGCTTGGGCGCAGGTGCCAACGGCCAGTTCGGTCCCGGCGGGCAAGGCGGCATGAACGGGCAAAGCGGTATGAACGGGCAAGGCGGCATGGCGGGCCCGGGTAGCCAAACCGGCACAGACGGTGGCGGGACAGGGCGCGACATGGACGGCGGCATGGGGCTGGACGGCGGTCCCGGTGGTCTGGGGATGGGCGGAGCAGGCCTCAATGCAGCCGTCCACTCTGAATATGTGGTCCTGCGGGACTCCAGTTACGTGACCATGGCAGGACAAACCGGCACCGTGACGGAGATTTCGGGAACCTCCCTGACCGTCAAGAGCGAGGACGGTTTTTCCCGCACCTACGCCGTGGGCAGCGATGTCCAGGTGACACAGGGTATGCGGCAGCGCGGCGGTTCCACCGGCAGCACGCTCAGCCTGTCAAGCGTGACCACCGGAGCGACTGTCCGCATTACGGCGCTGAAGAATTCGGACACCTACACCGCGCAGACCATCCAGCTTGCAGCGGCCGGCACTGCAACAACTCCCAACCCGGGAACCAGCAGCAACTAAGGGCCGGGACAACGAGCACCGCCGTCACTTCCCACTCATCCTGCCTCCGGCCGGAGGATTTTCAGCAGAAAAATATGCCGGGGGCAGGACGGTGGCTGGACACGGGCTAACCGGCGGTAGGCGATTCCACGTCAAACGGTTGAATTTCGATGCTGTTCGGCGTTGCCGCAAACAGGCGAATAATATTTCGGGAACGGGCCAAAATAGGTGGTCCCACCGGATAAGAGTCGAAATATAAGCCCGCTGCCGAACTAGTGACATCGACCACAATTCCGGGATTTGTCTCACAATGCGGACCCTTCGGTCCATTGTTACTTGCAAGTTGGCATTGTTACGCTGCACACTTCCAATGTGAACAAGAACTCAACAGCACCTGCAGCCGCAGAATATTGGCCCAGCACATCCGCTGCTGCCGACATGCGCTGTTGTCGAATGCACGCCTGACCTTCCCACCCACCGAAGTTCTTAGGCATTCGCCCCCAAGCCCAGCGTCGGGCGCCCCTCCCCGCTCTGTGCAATCGGGGAAGTCAGCATTCGAGCCGCGAAGACGGCCATTTCACATTGAGGTAAGCATTCCATGTCAGTAGCATCCGGATACGTCCACATCTCTGTCCGTAACGCCGCCAAGGCAGGCCAGTCTTCGGGCCTCCGTCCCGGTTTCGGCCCGCGGCAGGCGCTCGCTCCCTCCACCTCCGGAAGCAGCTTTCCCGGCCAGGGTTTCGCCCCGCAGGGATACAACCCCAACTCCTACGGCCAGCTCCGCGCCGTGCACCCCACTGAGCCCGCTCCCGTTACTGCCCCTACCCCTGTAGTGCCCGGCGCAAACTCTGTCCGCCCGGTAGCCAACGAAAACGTGGCCCGCGGCTTCGTCCTCTACATGGGCATCGACGAGGAAACCGCAGCCGCAGCCGGCACCTCCATCGCCAAGCTCGCCCAGGAAATCCGCGCTTACGCCCAGTCGCTGGTCTCCGGCGCCGAGAGCTACGCCGCCGTGGCAGTAGCCCCCGCAGGCACCCCAGGTTCCGCGCTCGACGTCGTCCGCTCCACCTTCGGCGACCCCACCGTCAACTCCCGCCAGCGCACCGAGGCCCCACGCCCTGCCCAGCAGCAGGAACCGCGCCCGTCCGGCGTCCTCATCGACCTTGCCCGCCGCGAAGTCCACCTCGACGGCGAATCCCTCAACCTCACCTTCAAGGAGTTCGAACTCCTCAACTACCTCGTGGAAAACGGCACCCGCACCGTGGGCCGCGACGAACTCCTCGAAGGACTGTGGCGCAACGCCGAAGAAGTGCCCAACGAGCGCACCATCGACGTCCACATCCGCCGTCTCCGCTCCAAGCTGGGCCGGCTCGCCAACACCGTCCGCACCGTCCGCGGCCAGGGTTACCGGTTCTACGAGCACCCGGAAGTTGTTGTCTGGGCCGCTCCGGAGTACTCGATCTAAGTCTCTTGCGCACGAAGGCGACCTGTTCCCGTGGAACTGGTCGCCTTCGCTCTCGCGAGGCATCCTTCGGCGCCTGCGCTCGTTCCTCCCCACCGCCACCCTCGCCTCGCAAGCTCGGCCAGGGAACCCTGGCGGCGTGGGCCCAACGCAACAACGGCGCTGTCGGGACATGCCGCCTTTCGGCGTTAGGACAGCCCTCTCCAAGCACTGTGCCTTCCCGCCTGCTTGGCCTCGCGTCACTGTGGGCATGCTTTGGGAACCTTGTCTGTGGCTGCGCCCTGATTTCGCGGGCCTTGTCTCGTTGCCTGCTCATGAAAGCGTGCTCTGCGTGACGCCCGTGTCTGCTGTTCCCTCCTGTCCTTTGCTGCGCTTGCTGGGGCTAGGCTTGGGCCATGAGTTCGCACCATGTCCGACGCCTTGTGATCATGCGCCATGCCAAGGCGGACTGGCCGGGCGGGGTGGACGACCATGAGCGGCCCCTCGAGGAGCGCGGGCACCGGGAAGCTCCGCTGGCCGGCCGTTGGCTGCTGAAGCACAACATCGTTCCGGACTTCATCCTGTGCTCCAGCGCCTTGCGGACCCGGCAAACCTGTACATGGGTCTGCTCAGAGCTCGGCGACAAGGCCCCCACGCCCAAGCTTGAAGACGGCCTCTACGCGGCGTCGGCCCTCCGGATGCTCACCGTGGTCAACCATGTGCCGGACACCGTAACCACGTTGATGCTGATCGCGCACCTGCCGGGCGTCCAGGACCTGGCGATGCACCTCGCTTCACGTGACTCCGACCACGACGCCTACATGGACGCCGCCACCCGTTTTCCCACCAACGCCCTGACGGTCCTGGAAACGGAGAAGCCGTGGGCCGAACTGGACGGGCAGGACGCCCGGATCACCCGATTTACAGTTCCCCGCGCACACTAGGATCCGGCCAAACCAGCCCGGGCCCACTAGGATCCGGCCAAACCAGTCCCGGGCCCGCTAGGCACCTGGCACGCTGGCGGCAATCTCGCGCAGCAGTCCGGCGACGTGCCTGATCCCTGGGCTGGCCGTCATGGTCCGGCGGTGGACCAGTCCCACGTGCCGGGCCTGGACCGGGTTGACCACGGGAACAGCCGCAACCCCTGACGGCAGTGCCGGCCGCCCCAGCCGGGGGACGAGTGCAACCGCCACCCCCTGCTCCACCAGGGCGATGTGCGTGGCGAAATCGGGATCGTAGACCCGGATGTCCGGCACGCGCCCCAAGTCGGCGAAAATCCGGAGCAACGCCTCATTGCAGATTGCTCCGGCCGGCGTGCTGATCCATTCCTCGTCGACCAGCTCGGCCGGCTCAACCTCAGGCCGCTGCGCCAACGGGTGGCTGCGGTGGACCAGGAGGTCGGCGACATCCTCGCACAGCCATTCCAACGTCAAGTGTTCCGGTATCACCAGCGGCACGGAGTTCCAGTTGTGCACCAGGCCGAGGTCCGCTTCGCCGTTCGCCACCCGGGCCACGGCTTCGCGCGGATCCTCCGCCAGGACGGCAACGCTCAGCGCCGCGCCTGACTGCTCCAGCCGCGCCAGCAACGGGCCTACAAGCCCGCGGCAGGCGGTGGAAAATGACACAATCTTCAGGCTGCCGCTGGGCTTTGCTGGGTCCGCCAACAGCGTGGACTGCAGCTCTTCCAGTTCGGCCAGGATGCGCCGGCCGTACGCGGCCAAGGCGAGCCCGCGCTCTGTCAGCAGGACGCCGCGGCCACGGCGCTCCAGGACGGCGAAGCCTGCTTCCTTCTCCAGCTTCTTCACCTGCTGGGACACGGCCGAGGGGCTGAACCCGATGGCCTCGGCGGCAGCAATGACGGAACCGTGTTGCTCAATTCCTGCCAGTGCCCGCAGTGAGCCGATGTCGATCATGAAGCAAAGGTACATGATCGAGCGCATAAATGAGCGCTGGTGCTTCATCCGCTGCTCTGGGACAGTGGAAGCGTGAACCTGCGAGACTCCCTCCTTGCCGTCCTCGTGGCCCTGCTCTGGGGCCTGAACTTCGTTGCCATCGACATCGGGCTGCACGCGGGCGGACAAGACTTCCCGCCGCTGCTGTTCGTTGCCATGCGCTTCGTCCTGGTGGTCTTCCCGTGGATCTTCTTCATCAGGAAACCGGATGTCAGCTGGAAGGCCATCATCGGCGTCGGACTCTTCATGAGCGCCGGACAGTTCGGCCTTCTCTACCTTGCCATGGCACTGGGCATGCCCGCAGGGCTCGCTTCCCTGGTCCTGCAGGCGCAGGTTCTGCTGACAGTCCTCCTCGCTGCCGCCTTCCTGGGCGAACGCCCCACCCGGCGGCAGCTCGCGGGAGTGGTGCTCGGCGTCGCCGGCCTCGCGCTCGTGGCTGTGGGCCGCAGTGCCGTGGCCCCGCTGCTGCCGCTGGTCATCGTCCTGGCCGCGGCCCTGTCATGGGCAGCCGGCAATGTCATCGTCCGCAGGGCCAAAGCAGCGTCGGGTCTGGGGCTGGTGGTCTGGTCCGGCGCTGTGGTTCCACTCCCGCTGGGCGCGCTGTCCCTACTGCTGGACGGGCCGGACACCGTGTGGCAGTCACTGTCCACCCTCCAGGCCCCGACTGTCCTTAGTGCCCTCTATACCGCAGTTTTCGCTTCACTGGTGGGCTACGGAATCTGGAATCGGCTCCTTGCCAGCCACCCGTCGTCGGCCGTTGTCCCCTTCACCCTGCTGGTCCCGGTGGTGGGCATGACCGCTGCGTGGCTGGTCCTTGCGGAGGTGCCGTCGCCTACGGAGATGGCGGGCGGACTGCTCCTGCTGGGTGGTGTTGCGACGGCGGTGCTGACCAGTGGGGGCCGTCGTCGTCAGCGTCGGGAGGCGGAGCCGCTGCCGGACCTGGGTGCAGGCCTGGCCGCAGGGGATCCTGACGACGGCTGGCGCTTGGCTGCCGCAGCCGGGCCTCCGGCCGGGGTCCGGGAAGCGGAGGGCCGCTGAAGGGTGGCTGCCTGGGTGCCGGCCCGCGGAGCCACATTCCGCTGGCCCGCCTGCGGACGCTGAGCCGCTGACCTGCCTTGGCCCTGGGCGGCTCCCCTGGCCGCGGGGCGGGCTGCAGGAGAAGTTCCGCGGCCTGCGGACGAAGGCCTGCGCGCCGCCGTCGTCCGTCCCTTGCCCGGCCACAAGGCACCCAGGAACAGGATGCCGAAGGTTGCCGCAAGGGCACCGGCAGCGCCGATGAAGTAGTTGTCGGGGTCGCGGGTGGGGAGCGGGGTGCCCAGGAAGGACGACTGGCCGTCGAACGCCAATTCCCAGGTGCTGAGGAACGCCAGCGAAAAGCCGAGGGCCAGGGCGGTCCCGGCACCTGCGGCCAGCAGGGCAAAGCGCCGCCGCCGGAGCAGGATCTCGGCCAGCGCGGCAAGGTAGGCCAGCGCCAGGACACCCAGGAATGCGACGAACACCGGCTCGGCGAGGGTCATTGCGGTGAGCACCAGCAGTCCCGCAGCGACGATGCCGCAGATCACCGCAAACTTTCCGCTCTTTCCCGTATGGCGCATGTGCTCCATCATCCCCGAGGAGCGGGCCCCTTCAGGACGTAGCCGCGCATGATGGCCATGATTGCTGCAACACTTTGGTCACGGGTGCGCTCGGGGTTGTACGTCTGCCGGTCCAGGCCCACCACGAAGCAGGCGCCAAAGATGGCGGTCTCCAGGCTGCCCCGGGACACCGAACCGTCCACCGGGTATGCCTTGGCCACCTTCTCCACGGCCTGGCCGATGACTTCAAGGAGCTCCGCACGCAGGACGGAGAACGTGCCCTGCCACTCGCTGGGGATCCGCCAGTTCTCACTTACCCAGAGGCGGGCGAAGGAAGGGTACTCCGCCATGAAATCCATGGCCTGCCCGATCATCGCCTCCATGGCCAGCAGCGGGTCGCTGCCCGTTCCTTCGGCGTCGGCGGCCTCGAGGAGCCGCGCCTTGAGGATGTCCACGCCATGCCGCAGGAGCTGCGCGATCAGCTCTGACTTGCTGCCGAAGTTGTAGTACACCGTGCCCTTGGAGACCCCCGCGGCCGCCGCGATCTCGTCGACCGTGACGCTGGCCGCCCCGCGCTCGCCGATCAGCTCCATGGAGGCATCGAAGAGCTTCTGGCGGGTGGCGTTGGTCCGGGCCGGGCGGAGGCTCTTGGCAGCGGCCATGGGTTCTGTGGTCATACTGCGATCTCCGGTTTCAGCGTCTTGAGCGTCCAGAACTTATTCTTGCGCACTGCGAGCGTGGACAGCACCGCCCCCAGCAGGGTGTAACCCACAAGACCCGCCAGGGTGGGGAGGATCATTGACAGGTCACCGCCGTAGATCAGGTGCCGCATGCCGGTCACTACATATCCCATGGGCAGGACCTGGTGCACCACATGCAGCGGCTGCGGGGTGGTCTGCCACGGGAACGTGCCGCCGGACGACACCAGCTGCAGGACCAGGAGGATCAGCACCACCAGCTTTCCGGGGGAACCCAGCAGCGCCACGATGCCCTGGATGAGGGCGCTGAAGGCCATGGCAGCGGCCAGCATCAGCAGCCACATCAGGACCGGGTGGGCGGGATTGAGCCCCAGTGCCACGTCCGCCACCAGGGTCAACAGCGAGGCCTGGACCACCGAGACCAGGAAGAAGGGCAGCCAGCCGCCCAGGGCGATCTTCCACGACGGCGCGTTGGAGGCAAGTGCCCGCTGCGTGATGGGGCGCATGGCCTGGACCAGCATGAAGATCCCGATCCACATGGCCAGCGTGAGGAAGAACGGTGCCAGGCCTGCGCCGTAGGACCCTGCCTTGGCCTGGGAGACGTTGCTGACCGCCACGGGATCGGCCATCACCTGGGACAGGTTGTTCTTTTGGGCGTCGTCGGGGTTGGGGACCTGCCCGGCGCCCTTCCCGATCTCGTCCGCCAGGGTCCGTGAGCCGGTGGCTGCCTGCGCCGCGCCGTCGGAAACCTGGGCTGCGCCGATGTCCACTTTGTGTGCCCCGTCGGCAAGGCCTGCGGCACCGTCGACGGCTGACTGCTCACCGGCTGCCAGCGCTGCGGCCCCGCTGTGCAGCTGGTCAGCCCCTGCCGAGGCCTGCCCGATGGCGTCCGTGAGTGCCGGCATGCCGGCCGCCAGCTGTGCGGCCCCCGCGCTGACTGCCTGGGAACCGTCGGCGAGCTGCTGGACCTGGGCCGCGTCTGTGTGGATTTTGCTCTTGGCGGCTGCCACCGGACTGGAAGCCGCTGCCGCGTCGAAGTCTGCCAGGACCTTGTTGGCCTGGTCCTGGGTCAGGACGCCGGAGGCCACCAGCTGGCTGTTGGACTCCACCACGCGGGACCGGAGGCCCTGGTCTGCGGCGTCCAGCTGGGCGGCCACATCCTGGACCCTGGCGTTGAGCTGGGCGTTTCCGGCCGCGACCTGGGCGGCGCCGGAAGCAAGCCTTTGCGTGTCTGCGGGCAGGGTGGCCGTTTTGTCCTTGAGGACCGCCAGGCCGCTGCTGAGCTGCCCTGCGCCGTCGGACAGTTGGTTGGCGCCGTCCCGCAGCTTCAGCTGGCCGGCGTACAACTGGTCCGCCCCGCTGCTCAGCGCCGAGGTCCCTTCGTGAAGGGTAACCGTTCCGTCCCTGAGCGTGGCCACACCGTCGGCCAGCTGGTTGGCGCCGTCCGCGGCCTGGACCATCTTGGAGTGGATGGTGCCGAAACCTGTCAGCAACTGGTTGGCGGTCTCCTCACCCACTTCCTTCGCCACAGTGGAGTGCACGGCAGTGGTCAGCTTGTCCACGATGGTGCTCAGGAGGTAATTGTTCGCATCGTTGGTGGTGACGTTCAGCATCGCCTGGCTGGCCGAGTCGAAGCTGCCCGGGGACACCAGGTTGGCGGAAAAGTCCTTGGGAATCCGGAGTGCAAAGGCGTACTGCCCGCTCCTGACGCCTGCATCGGCCGCCGCGGAGCTGTCCACAGGAATCCAGTGGAACACGTTGCCGTCCACCAGGCTGTCCGCCACCTTGGTCCCGGCCTCCAGCCGGGTCCCGTCTGCAGCTGTCGCGCCGGAGTCCTCCACCACCAGGGCGGCGTCCAGGTTGTTGAGGTGCCCGTAGGGATCCCAGTTCGCGTAGAGGTAAACAGCGCCGTAAAGCAGCGGGACCATGGCCAGGGCCAGGATGGTCAGCTTTGGCAGCAGCCCGCCGGTCATGCGCTTGAGTTCGGAGCGGGCCAGCCGCAGGACAGTCACTTGGCAACCTCGGTTTCGAGTGTGGTTCGGGTGTGTTCCGGGTCCTGCCCGGCTTCGGCGGCGTGCTTGCCGGGATGGCTGCCGGCGGAGGCCGTGTCGTCGTCGGCGTGGTCGTCGTCGAGCGGGTCGGAGCCGTCGGAAAGGACAGGGGCGGGCACCTCATTGCCGATTGCGGCAACCGGGCCGTCCCACCAAGCGGGGACGGCACTGACGGCCGCCACGACGGCGAGCGGCCGCCCGGCGTCGTACGCCAGCTCCTGGAGGCGCGGCAACCAGGTGAGCCCGTCTGCACTGTGGCGGTCCGGAGAGTCCACCACCAGCAGGTCGGTGCGCGGATTGGCCAGGGCCAGTGCCGTCAGCAGCTCAAGCCGCCGCTGGGGTTCCAGCTGCTCCGTCCACAGGTCCGCGATGTCCTCGAAGCGGTTGACCTTCAGCCACGGCCCGCTGAGCAACGCCCCCCGGTAGCGGCGGGGTATCAGGGCCAGGTCCTCGGTCACCAGGTCCCGGACGCTGAGGTGCTCCTCGGGCTCGTTCACGCCGGGGGAATCCACCAGCGCCGCCGCCAGCCGCAGCTGCTTGGTCCGCGGGCTGTTGTCCCAGCTGACGTCTCCGCCGGAGGCCTTCATCCGGCCGCTGAGCAGGAGGGACAGCGCGGTCCGCTGGTCCTGGCGCTCGCCGGTGACGAGCAGGAGCCCGCCCCGGCGAACCGTCAGCGAGGTGGGCGGAAGCAGCGGGTCCCGGCGTCCTTTGGCATGGAGCTGGCGTGCTGAGAGCAATGATTGCCTTTCGCAGAAGAAGTCTGCATCAAGGCTAACCGAACTGACTGGTCAGTTCAAATAGAGTCAGAGGCCGTATTTCTCCAGCAGGCGGAGCCATACCTCGCTGATGGTGGGGTAGGAGGGGACCGCGTGCCAGAGCCGGTCCAGCGGCACCTCGCCCACTACGGCGATGGTGGCCGCGTGCAGCAGTTCGGCCACGTCCGGGCCCGCGAAGGTGGCGCCCAGCAGGACCTTGCGGTCCTCGTCCACCACCAGCTGCGCCCAGCCTTCATAGTTCTCCGAGTGCAGTGAGGACCCCGCCACCTGGATGGGCAGTTCCACCGAGGACGCGTTGAATCCGTCCTTGCGGGCGGCCTGCAGCGTGCGTCCAACGCTGGCCAGCTCCGGGTCCGTGAAGACGACGCTGGGCACGGCATGCTGGTTTGCTGTTTGGGCATACCGGCTCCAGTCTCCGGGGGAGCCCTTGAGTTCGCCTTTGGCGCGGGCCGCGATGGCAGCGCCGGTGGCGCGTGCCTCGTACTTGCCCTGGTGGGTGAAGAGATTCTTGCCCGCCGCGTCTCCCACGGCGTAGAGCCAGGGCTCGTCGCCGGGTGTTTGCTGGACCAGGCCGGACATGTCCGCCGTCAGGGACAGGTGCCCGTGTTCGTCCGGCTCAAAGCCGACGTTTTCCAGGCCAAGGCCCTCCAATGCCGGGTGCCTGCCGGTGGAAACCAGCACCTTCTCCGACGTGACCGTGGATCCGTCGCCCAGGCTGACGGTGATGGTGCCGTCATCATTCCCGCTGATCCGTTCCGTGGATGTATGGAGTCGGAGTTCCACCCCGTCCGCCCGCAGTCCCGCCGCCACCAGTTCCGAGGCCTCTTTCGGAAAGCTGCCCAATAATCCGCTGCGCGCCACCAGTGTGACGCTGGAGCCAAGCCGGGCGAAGGCCTGGGCCAGTTCGGTCCCGGCCACGCCGCCGCCCAGTACTGTCAGCCGGTCCGGCACCTCGCTTGCCGAGGTCGCCTCACGCGTTCCCCATACCTGCACATCCTGCAGGCCTTCGATTGGCGGCGTGTTGGGGGCTGAACCGGTGGCCAGCACCACGGCATGCCGCGCCCGCAGCAGGTGTTGCGTCCCGTCCAGGCCGGCCACTTCCACCGTCTTTGGTCCCGTGAGCCAGCCGTGGCCGCGCACCAACTCGATGCCGGTGTCCTTTACCCATGAAACCTGGCTTTCATCCTGCCAGTTGGACGTGAAGTAGTTCCTGCGTTCCAGGACGGCGGCGGCATCCAAGGTCCGGGTCACCGCTTCCTTGGCGCCGGGGGTAGTCTGCGCTCCATGCAGTGCGGTGCCGGGGCGCAGCAGGGCCTTGGAGGGCATGCACGCCCAGTAGGAGCATTCGCCGCCCACCAGTTCCGCTTCCACGAGCACGGCCGTGAGCCCGCCCTCGACGACGCGGCCCGCCGCGTTTTCCCCCACGGCGCCTGCGCCGATAACAACAACATCAAATTCGCGCTCAGCGGCCTCGGGCATCATGTGCAAAGCCTAGCCGGGGATGACCTGGCTGACAGCACAAAAAAGGTCCGCACCGGCGAACCGGTGCGGACCTTGTTGGTGCGCCCAAAGGGATTCGAACCCCTGACCTTCTGTTCCGTAGACAGACGCTCTATCCAGCTGAGCTATGGGCGCATTCCGTGTCCCGGGAGAAGAACCGCTCTCCCTGAACCTCGAATTACTTTACGCGAGCCGGGGCGTGATGCCAAATCGAAGCGGCTGTAATCTGCGCGACTAGACCGGTCTAGGTGACCTTTGTCACTTAATTCGTCTTTTCGCGGCAATAATTCCTTGATTTCCCGCGGAATTCACTTTTGGTGACCGGAAATGTCAGTCAAGCTCCCCAAAAACTCCACTGGTCCGGACCATAGCATTTAGGACACACCGATGAACCCGAGGAAGGGAACTGCAATGGGCGATCTGGCGCAGAAGCCGCTGCTTGAGAAAGCACCCACCACACATGCCGGCCTGCTGGCATGGGTCGAAGAGGTTGCTGAGCTTACGCAGCCGGACCGCATCTACTGGGTTGACGGCTCCGAAGAGGAAAACACCCGCCTCACGGACGAGCTCGTTGCTGCCGGCACCCTGACCAGGCTCAACCCGGACCTGTTCCCGAACTCCTTCGCCGCGTTCTCGGATCCCGCTGACGTTGCCCGCGTCGAGGAGCAGACGTTCATCTGCTCCGAAAACAAGCGCGACGCCGGCTTCACCAACAACTGGATGGATCCGCGGGAGATGAAGGACAAGCTGCGTGGCCTGTTCGCCGGCTCCATGCGCGGCCGCACCATGTACGTCATCCCGTTCGTCATGGGCCACCTCGACGCCGAGGACCCCAAGTTTGGCGTCGAAATCACCGACAGCGCCTACGTGGTTGCCTCCATGCGCATCATGGCCAACATCGGTACCGCGGTGCTGGACAAGATCACCGAGACCAACGCCTTCTTCGTCCCGGCACTGCACTCCCTGGGCGCGCCCCTCGAGCCCGGCCAGGACGACGTCGCATGGCCCTGCAACCCGGACAAGTGGATCGTCCACTTCCCCGAAGAGCGCTCCATCTGGTCCTTCGGCTCCGGCTACGGCGGAAACGCCCTGCTGGGAAAGAAGTGCTACGCGCTGCGCATCGCCTCGGTGATGGCCCGTGACGAGGGCTGGCTGGCCGAGCACATGCTCATCCTCAAGCTGACCTCGCCGGAAAAGAAGAATTACTACGTTTCCGCCGCCTTCCCCTCCGCCTGCGGCAAGACCAACCTCGCGCTGCTCGATCCCACCATCGAAGGCTGGGAAGTGGAGACCCTGGGCGATGACATCACCTGGATGCGGATCGGCAAGGAAGGCGAACTCCGCGCCACCAACCCGGAAGCGGGCCTCTTCGGCGTTGCCCCCGGCACCGGCTGGGGCACCAACCCCAACGCCATGCGCGCCATCGCCAAGGGCCACAGCATCTTCACCAACGTCGCCCTGACCGACGATGGCGGCGTGTGGTGGGAAGGAATGACGGACGAGGTTCCGGCGCACCTGACCGACTGGCAGGGCAATTCCTGGACCCCTGATTCGGACAAGCCGGCTGCTCACCCGAACTCCCGGTTCTGCACGCCGATCGCGCAGATCGACATGCTTGCCGAGGAGTACTACAGCCCGGAAGGCGTGGAGCTTTCCGCCATCCTCTTCGGCGGACGCCGCAAGACCACCGTTCCGCTGGTCACCCAGGCCCGCAGCTGGACCAACGGCATCTTCATGGGCTCCACGCTGTCCTCCGAGACCACGGCCGCGGCCGCGGGCCAGGTGGGCGTGCTCCGCCGGGACCCCATGGCCATGCTGCCGTTCATCGGCTATGACGCCGGCGACTACCTGAAGCACTGGATCAGCGTCTCCGGCAAGGCCAACCCGGAACGCCTGCCCCACATCTTCCTAGTGAACTGGTTCCGCCGCACAGCTGACGGCGGCTTCGCCTGGCCCGGCTTCGGCGACAACGCCCGCGTCCTCAAGTGGGCCATCGAACGCATCGAGGGCAAGGCCGACGCCGTCGAGACCCCCATCGGATACGTCCCCGCCGGGCACGCGCTGGACGTCACCGGCCTGGACTTGACCCACGCCCACGTTGAAGACGCCGTCCGCGTCGACCGCGAAGAGTGGGATGCGGAGCTCGCCTCCATTGAGGAGTGGTACGCCAAGTTCGGCGACTCGCTGCCGGATGCCCTGCGCTCCGAGCTCGATTCCCTGAAGGACCGGATGTCCAGGCACTAGCAGCCGCCCGACCTTCCATACGACGACGGCCCCGCACCTTTGCGAAAAGGTGCGGGGCCGTCGCCGTTCTCCAACAGGGGCCTCCGCCGCCGTGGGTTCCCTGGCTGAGCGAAGCGAAGTCAGGGAGGCGGTGGGGACTCAGCTGGCGAGCCAGATGTCCGGACCGAAGACCTCGTAGTGGATCCGGGTGGCGGGGATGCCGGCGTTGATGGCCTCATTGCGGATGTTCTTCATGAACGGCAGCGGACCGCACAGGTAGAGGGAGGCGTTCGCGGGCAGGTCGACCTCGCGCAGGGACATGAAGCCCTCCTTGGCCCCGTCCACCGGCTTTTCCAGCCAGAGCTGCAGTTCGGCGCCGTCGAGGCGTTCCACGTCGTCCGTCATCTGGCTGCGCAGGGCCCAGCTATCCAGTGTGCTTTCGGCATGGAGCACCAGGACCTGCCGGTCGGATCCGGACTCGGCAAGGAAACGGAGGATGGAAGCGGTGGGGGTGCAGCCGATGCCTGCAGAGGCCAGGACCACCGGGCCGTCGCCCTCCTTGAGCGTGATTTCGCCGTAAGGGTTGGAAATCTCGACGACGTCGCCCACCTGGACGGTGTTGTGCAGCACGGGTGAGACCTCGCCGCCGTCGTCCAGCTTGGTAGTAAAGGTGCGGCTGGTGCCGGCGTCGCCGGAGAGGGAGTACTGCCGGACCTGGCGCAGCCCGTCTGCAACGGCGACCTTGACGCTGACGTACTGGCCGGGAAGGGCCGGGGTGACGGGGGTGTCGTCCGCGGGCTCCAGGGTGAAGGTCATGGACCCGGTTCCCGCGGGAGTCTTCGCGGCCACGCGCCAGGGAGTCCACATCTTATCGTTGGCCTGTGCAGCGTAGAGGCCCTTCTCGAGCTTGATCAGGGCGTCTGCCATGAGCCAGTACACCTCGGTCCAGGCTTCGGCGATCTCGGGGGTGATGACCTCGGCCAGGTCCTCGGCGATGGCTGCGAAGAGGTGCTCGTAGACCACCTGGTACTGCGGTTCGGTGATGCCCAGGGAGGCGTGGCGGTGGGCGATGCGCGACAGGACGGTTTCGGGCAGGGTGCCCGGGTTGTTCACCAGGTGGGTGGCGAAGGCAGCGATGCTGCCGGCGAGGGCCTGCTGCTGGTTGCCGGAGCGCTGGTTCGAGCGGCTGAACAAGCCATCCATCAGTTCTGGGTGCGCCGCGAAAAGGCGGGCGTAGAAGTTGGGAGTGATGGATCCGATCCGGGAGCCGACCAGTGGCAGGGTGGCCTCGATGACGGGGCGGGACTTGTCCGAGAGCATCTGTACTCCTGAGGTTATGGCCGGGGCCTTCGTCCGGCCGGAGGAAAACTCATATTTGAAATACGAGTATTTCTGCCTCATTTCTACACCTTGTAGAAGTTTGAACCAAACTGATAGCGAGCGACCGGATATGGGGAGGCTAGAGCCCGGCGCGGAGGCCGATCATCTGGAAAACGGGTGCCATCTGGCGGGCCTGCGGAAGGTCCCCGATGACCACCGAATCGAGCTCGGCGTAGAAGGCCTCGCGTGCGCGGGCCAAGGCGCCGCGCAGCCGGCACTCGTTGATGAGGGGGCAGTTTCCGGCGGGAGACACGCAGTCCGCGGGATCAGTGCGGCTATCGAGTTGCCGGAGGATCTGGCCTACTGTTGCGATCCGCCCCGCATGACTGAGCCGTGAACCTCCGGAGCGGCCGCGGACCACCTCGATCAGGCCCATGCTGCGCAGCTTGGCCATGGCCTTGCTGACGTGGTTGTAGGGCGTCCCCACCGAGTCCGCGATGCTCTGGGTCGTGAGCAGCGTTCCGTCGGGTACGGCCGCGAGCACCATGAGCGCGCGCAGGCTGACGTCAGCAAAGGCATTGATCTTCATGGCTGCAGTTCCGGTCTAGTCCACCCAGATAGTGGGCTCGCTGGCGTCCGCGCCCAGCTCGCCGAATTCCCAGGACTGGGTGGTGGCGTTGGCGGAGTAAGGCAGCACGGCTGCGAAGAGGGAGCCGTCCCGGTGTTCGGCGGCGACGTGGATGGCGTCCGAATCCTCCTCCACCAGGAGGATGTCGCAGACCACGGCCGCCGCACGGAAGTCGTCACGGTTCTGGCGCAGGAGTGCCTGCAGGTCGCCGATCATGGCGTCGGCGTCGAAGTCCCCGTCCGTGCCTTCCCCGGCATCCGCCGGGGAGACGGCAACCAGCCGCACCTCGCCGTCGTTCTGGACTGTCAGTGCGAAGGGCAGGAAGCCGCCATTGCGCTGGAGCTGCTCCTGGGCCGCGCTGACGCCTGTGCCCAGGAGATTCTCCAGGTCAGTTGCCGTGGCTTCGGAGACGGAATCGCGCCAGCTGTCCTGCCCGCCGTTGCCGTCCGCTGCCTGCCCCGTGTTGTCGGTCATCCGGTCCTAGGCCCGCACCAGGGAGAGGACGCGGTCGCGGATGCGTTCCATGGTGGCCCGGTCCGTGGCCTCGGCGTTGAGCCGCAGGAACGGTTCGGTGTTGGACGGGCGCAGGTTGAACCAGTAGCTGCCGTCGCTGGCCGTGAACGTGCTGCCGTCCAGCGTGTCGATAGTGAGGTCCTCGTCCGCGAAGGCCTGGCGCACGCGCTCCACCGCTGCCGGCTTGTCCTCCACCTCGGAGTTGATCTCGCCGGAGCTGACGTAGGGCTCGTACTCGCGGGCCAGGTCGGAAAGCGGGCCCTCCTGCTCGCCGAGGGCCGCCAGGACGTGCATGGCGGCCAGCATGCCGGTGTCCGCGTTCCAGAAGTCGCGGAAGTAGAAGTGCGCGGAGTGCTCGCCGCCAAACACGGCACCTTCCTTGGCCATGACTGCCTTGATGAAGGAGTGGCCCACGCGCGTGCGGACCGCGCGGCCGCCGTCGTGCTCCACCAGTTCCGCGACGGCGCGGGAGGTGAGCAGGTTGTGGATGATGCTGGGCGTTTCCTCGCCCTGGGCCTTGGCCCGGGCAATTTCGCGGCGGGCCACCATGCCGGTAATGGCCGACGGCGACACGGGCTCGCCCTTTTCATCGATGACGAAGCAGCGGTCGGCGTCGCCGTCGAACGCCAGGCCGATGTCCGCTCCGTGCTCAATCACTGCGGCCTGCAGGTCGCGGAGGTTTTCCGGCTCCAGCGGGTTGGCCGGGTGGTTGGGGAAGGAACCGTCCAGTTCGAAGTACAGCGGGACGATGTCGAAAGGCAGCTTGGGCAGCAGTGCGTCGCCCAGGACCGCCGGCGTGGTCAGCCCGGCCATGCCGTTGCCTGCGTCCACCACTACTTTCAGGGGACGGGAGGCGGAGAGGTCAACGAGCTTGCGGAGGTACTCGGAGTAGTCCTTCAGCACGTCGCGCACGCTGATGAGGCCCTTGGTGCCGGCAGCCGGAATGGACCGGGAGTTCAGGTACTGCTCGGCGAGCGCCTGGATGTCCTTGAGGCCCGTTTCGGAGGAGATGGGCACGGCGCCTGCCTTGGCCATCTTGATGCCGTTGTACTCGGCAGGGTTGTGACTGGCGGTGAAGGTTGCCCCGGCGCGGTTGAGGAAACCGCAGGCGAAGTACAGTTCGTCCGTGGAGATCAGGTCCAGCAGCTCAACGTTGGCACCGCGCCTTGCCGCTCCGTTGGCGAAGGCCTTGGTGAACTCGGGGGAGGAGGGGCGCATGTCGCCGCCCACCACGATGGTCTCGCCCTCAAGCTGCAGGACATCCACGAACGCGGCACCCACGGCTTCGACGATTTCGGCGGTGATCGACTCGCCTACGATCCCACGGACGTCGTAGGCCTTGAAGGAGGCCGAGAGATCAAATGTCGTTGTCTGTTCGCTAGTCACGGGCTTTATCTTACGTGTGCGGCGCATGTGGCCAAGGGGACTTTGGCAGAACTTGCGTAACAGCTCTGCTTTGTAGCGGGTGCCGGGCCCGTTTCCACATGGCGGCGCGACGCTGTGCGGGGTGTCGGAGGGTGCTGGGATACTGAATCAATGGCCAATAACCAGTACGCTTCCCCAGTTTCCGCCGCCGCAGTTGCCACGGCAGGTCCGGACGCGCCCGGGACCGCCACGCATGCCGAGGCGCTTGAGGTGCTTCGCGGGCTGGTGGGCAACCCGGGCGCCGTCTTCCACGAGGGCCAGTTCGAGGCCATCGAGGCATTGGTCGACGGCGGGCGGCGAGCTTTGGTGGTCCAGCGCACCGGCTGGGGCAAGTCAGCCGTGTACTTCGTGGCGTCCCTCCTGCTGCGGCGCCGCGGAGCCGGGCCCACCCTGATCGTTTCGCCCCTGCTTGCCCTGATGCGCGACCAGGTGGCCGCTGCCGCCCGGGCGGGGGTTCGCGCCGTGGCCATCAACTCCGCCAACCAGTTGGAGTGGGATACCGTCCGCGAGCAGCTGGCCGCCGATGAGGTTGATGTCCTCCTGGTCTCCCCGGAACGGCTCACCAACCCGGCATTCCGGGAGACCCAGTTGCCCGAACTCCTCCGCCGCACCGGGCTGCTGGTCATCGACGAGGCCCACTGCATTTCCGACTGGGGCCACGACTTCCGTCCCGATTACCGCCGCATCGCGGACCTCATCACGCGGCTGCCGGATTCGGTGCCGGTCCTGGCCACCACCGCCACGGCCAACTCCCGGGTGGTGCACGATATCGAAGAGCAGCTCGGTGCGGGGGTCCTGACCATCCGCGGCTCCCTGGGCCGTGACTCGCTGCGGCTGGGGGTCCTGTCGCTGCCGGACTCCAAGGCGCGCCTGGGATGGCTGCTGACCCACCTGGCCGATCTTCCCGGCAGCGGCATCATCTACACCCTGACCGTTTCCGCTGCGGAGGACACCGCCAGGCTGCTGTCCGAGGCAGGACACAATGTGCTTGCCTATACCGGGCGGACCGATCCGGCGGACCGGGAACGGGCAGAGCAGCTGTTGAAGGACAACCAGGTCAAGGCGCTGGTGGCCACTTCCGCCCTCGGCATGGGCTTCGACAAGCCGGACCTTGGCTTCGTCGTCCACCTCGGCGCGCCGTCCTCGCCGGTGGCGTACTACCAGCAGGTGGGCCGCGCCGGCCGTGGCGCTGCCAACGCCGATGTCCTGCTGCTGCCAGGCTCCGAGGACCGGGAAATCTGGCAATACTTCGCCACCGCGTCCATGCCGTCGGAGGAGAAGGCAGCGGCCGTGCTGACGGCGCTGGCCGAGGCCGGTACCGCGCTGTCAACGGTGGCCCTGGAGGCCAGGGTGGACCTTCGCCGCACGCCGCTGGATCTGCTGCTGAAGGTACTGTCAGTGGACGGCGCTGTTGAACGGGTCGGCGGAGGCTGGCGGTCCACGGGCCAGCCGTGGGTTTACGACGCGGAGCGGTACAGCCGCATCGCCGAGGCCCGCGTGGACGAGCAGGACTCCATGGTGATCTATCAGGACACCGCAGGCTGCCGGATGGAATACATCACCTCCGTCCTGGATGACGAGACAGCCCGTCCCTGCGGCCGCTGTGACAACTGTGCGGGCCGCTGGTTCCCGGCAGACGTTGCCGCGGACGCTACAGCGGCGGCAGGCCAGACCTTGAGCAGGGCAGGAGGCGTCCTGGAACCGCGGCTGCAGTGGCCCAGCGGCATGGACCGTTTGGGAGTTCCGGTGAAAGGCAAACTCAAGCCGGGCGAAGGCCTGGCGGAGGGACGCGTCCTGGCCCGGCTGACGGATCTTGGGTGGGGCGGTGCCCTGCGGGAGCTGTTTGCCGCCGGTGCGGAGGACCGGCCGGTGGACCCTGCGATGCTCCAGGCATGTGTGCAGGTCCTGCGGGAATGGGGAACCGGGGACAGCCGGAACCCGGGTTGGAGTGGGGCGGGCCGGCCTGCCGCCATTATTGGTGTCCCGTCGCGGAGCAAGCCGCAGCTGGTGGGCTCACTGGCCCGGGGAATCTCCGATATTGGGCGCATCCCCTACCTGGGCGAGCTGCAGTTGGCGCACGGTGGGCCTACCGGCGGCCGCGGCGGCAACAGCGCCTACAGGCTGGCAGGGGTTTGGGACCGGTTGGTGGTGGGTCCTGAACTTGGCGCAGCCCTGCAGTCGGTCCAGGGCCAGAGCGTGATGCTGATCGATGACCTTGCCGACAGCCGGTGGACCCTTACCGTCGCGGGGCGCGCCCTCCGGCAGGCCGGGGCGGGTGCGGTGCTTCCCCTGGTTCTGGCGCAGGCAGGCTGACCGCGGGCTGGGTGCTGCCGGCTTGGGCAGGCTTGGACACGGCGTCGGTGCCGGAGGCGGTTGGCTGCGCGGCCCCGTCTGCGCCGGTACCGGGTTTGGGGGACTGGTCCCGCTGGCTCACTGCCGCCCCGGCGTGCCGGGGGAGCAGCAGGCTGTCCGCCGTGCTGGCGAGCATCAGGACGGCCATTGCCAGGAACGCGCCACGGAAGGGCCCGGCCGGATCCTGTGGGACCAGCGCCGGGCCGTTGAAGGTTCGGATGAGCAGGGCTGCGAGGGCGATGCCCGAACCGGTGCCCAATTGCACGATCGTGGCTGAAACCGTATTGGCGGACGTGAGTTGTGCCGGCGGGATGTCCGCGTACTGGACCGACGCGTACGCCGAAAAGCCGATGGAGCGGAAGGCGCCGCTGCATACCAGCAGTACGAACATCAGTGCTTCCGGAGTCTCCGCCGTCAGGAAGGCGCAGAGGGCGAAGGTGATGGCTGATGCCACGGAAGCGAACACCAGCATTGCCTTGAACCCGAACTTCCGGATCAGCGGGGTGGTGGCGGGCTTGATCCCGATGTTTCCGACGAATACCGCTGCCACCATGGCACCAGCCTGCAGCGGTGACCAGCCGAACCCCGTCTGGAACATCAGCGGCAGCAGGAACGGGACCGAGCTGATGGTCACCCGGTACATGAACCCGCCGGTGGCCATGGCCCGGAACGTCCGGGCGTGGAAAACCTGGAGATTGAACAGGGGGTGGGGGGCCCGGCGCATCCAGAGCACGGCGGCGGTTAGTGCTGCGGCTCCGGCCAGCGCGCTGATTCCGGCCCAGGGCAGCTCCGGATGGCTGCTGGCCAGCTCCAGGCCGGCCACCAAGGCACCCACCCCGACGGTGGTCAGCGCCATGCCGGTCCAGTCCAGCCGTCGGCCGGGATCTCCCGGCGTTACCGGAACCAGGCGCAGGGCAGCGGCAAACGCTGCTGCGCCGAGGGGGAGGTTCACCAGGAAGATCCAGTGCCATGACAGGTAGGTGGTGAGCGCGCCGCCCACCAGCGGCGCAAGGACCGGTGCGAGGAGCCCCGGCCACACCAGGAATGCGGTGGCCCGAAGCAGCTCGGACTTCGGGGTACCGCGCAGGACCACCAGGGTTCCCACCGGGACCATCATGGCCCCGCCGGCTCCTTGGGCGATGCGGCTCAGGGTCAGCGTGGCCAGGTCCTGGCTCAGGGCGCAGGCCAGCGAAGCGACGGTGAACACGGCGATGGCGGCACAGAAGATCCGCCTGGCACCGAACCGTTCAGCCAGCCAGCCGCTGATCGGAATTCCAACAGCCACTGTCAGGAGGTAGGCCGTCATGGTGATGTTGACGTCGGCAGCGGGGATGGCGAAGTCCGCCGCGATGCTGGGAATGGCAGTAGTGAGGACCGTGCCGTCCAGGAATTCCATGAAGAAGGTCGCCGCCACCAGGAGCGCCAGGCGAGGGTTCCATCCTGAACGGGTGCCGTCCGGCTGCTGTGGGTTGCTGCGTGCCGCCATGGGCTAATCCTGCCACCGCGGCATCAACTGGCGCCCTGCACGTCCGTGTGCTGGACAGCGCGTTCCCGGAAAGTGCCGGTTAACGCAAAAGGCCCCGGTCCGAGGACCGGGGCCAAACGCGGAGACGGGGGGATTTGAACCCCCGGTCGAGTTTAACCCCGACCCTTCATTAGCAGTGAAGTCCATTCGGCCGCTCTGGCACGTCTCCAATTGCTATTGCTAGCCCACCAAGGATACGCAGATCCGGCCATGCAGCGCAAAACGGTTCCCGCCATTGACCGAGCCCGGTACTGCAGGCGTGCTGCCCTTACAGGAAATGTTGGGCCGGGCGAACCATGCGGATCTCGGGCAGGTTCTCCCAGTCAGCCAGGACGTCCTCGGCCCCGTCGGGTTCAAAGCCGAAACGCCGGTAGAAGCCGATGGCCCTGCTGTTGCCGGCCGCCACCCACAGGCTCGCCGCGCTGGTGCCGATGGCCGCCTCCAGCAAACGGCCGCCCAGCCCAAGGCCCTGGTGTGAGGCCAGTAGATAGAGGCCCCAGAGTTCCAGGTCTCCGGACGACGGCGGCGGGTGGCCTTCCGGGGAACCGGGGGCAGGCAACCGGCGGGCGCCGGCGAACCCAACGACTGTCCCGCCGTCGCACGCCACCCAGGCCTCGGCAGGCTCCGGGCGGTCCAGCAGGTGGCGCCACAGCCGCAGCCGGCCCGCCGGATCCACTGCAGCCAGGAAGGCGTCGGACAGCATCCCCCGGTACGTTTCCTGCCAGCAGAGGACATGCACCTGGGAAAGCCGCTCAATGTCGCCGGCGCCTGCCCGCCGGACCGTCAGGGCAGAATGCAAAGCGTTCAGCCTGCCAGCGCCTTCCACAGGAAATGCTGGCTGCGGGCCTGCAGCGCGGCGGCCTGCCGGTTGTCCGATGCGCCCGCATGGCCGCCTTCCAGGGCCTCGTGGAACCACACGTTCGGGATCCCCATGGCCAGCATCCGGGCGGCCATTTTGCGCGCTTGGACAGGACCCACGCGGTCGTCCGAGGTGGCTGTCCAGATGAAGGTTTCCGGGTACTCCACGGCGTCCTTGAGCAGGTGGTAGGGCGAGAACGTCCTGATGTACTCCCACTGTTCGGGAACATCAGGATCTCCGTACTCGGCAATCCATGAATGCCCGGCGGAAAGCTTGGTGTAGCGCCGCATGTCAAGCAGGGGCACCCCGCAGGAGACGGCCCTGAACAGTTCCGGGTAGCGGGTGAGCATGTTCCCCACCAGCAGGCCGCCGTTGGAGCCGCCCACGCAGCCCAGCCGCCGGGGCGAGGTGACGCCGCGCGAAATGAGGTCGCGGGCCACGGCTGCGAAGTCCTCATAGGCCCGGTGCCGGTTTTCCTTCAGCGCGGCGCGGTGCCATGCCGGCCCGTACTCGCCGCCGCCGCGGATGTTTGCCACCACGTAGACCCCGCCGCGCGAGTGCGGGGCCTTCCCGTCGCTTCCGTCCGACAGCGTGGTCCGCCGCTCCAGCCACGCCCTGCCCACGGTGCCGCTGTAAGCGGGTGTCCGTGAAACCTCAAACCCGCCGTAGCCGGACAGCTGCGTGGGGTTCTGCCCGTCCAAAGCCAGCCCCCGCGGCGCCACCTGGAAGTACGGGACCCGGGTGCCGTCGTCGGACACGGCGAAGTGCTGCTCCACCTCATAGTCACCGTCGGCAAAGAATGACGGCGAACTCTTGACCGTTGCGTGCCGGCTCACCACGCCACGCGTCCCCACGCCGGATTGATCAGCGCCGTCCCGCTCCAGCGTGCCGCGCATCAGCGTGGTGGGGGTGGTGAAGCCGGTGGCGATGAGCCAAAAATCGTCGCCGGCCCCGCCGTCGGCCGGTGCCTCATCCTCGTCGTCCACGGCGTAGGCGTTGACATCGTGCAACGGCGGGCAGGCGTCCAGGGGAGTGGCGGCCCAGCCACCGTCGGTGCCGCTGGCCCGGGACGGATCGAGTACCCGGATTTCTGAGGAAACGTCCTTGAGCAGGTTGAGCAGCAGGAAGTTCCGGGTCCAGCTCCAGGACTGCAGCGAGGTGTGGGCGTCCGGGGTGAACAGGACGGTCAGCCGGCGGGTGCCGCCGAGGTAGTCCTCGAAGCTGGCGGCCAGCAGGGACCCGGACGGGTAGGTGTTGCCGTCCAGCACCCAGTCCTGCTGCGGGCGGAAAAGCAGCCATTCCCGGTGCGCGCTGACGTTGACGTCGGTGGGGACGTCAATGGCCATCCAGGATCCGTCCCGCAGCACAAAGTTGGTGCGGTTGAAGAAGTCGATGTAGTCCACGGCGAAGGTCCGCTCAAAGCCGGGCGTGGAGTCGTGCGCGGCTACGGCCATCATGTGGTCTTCGGGTACCTCAAAAAGGCGCGGCGCTGTGGCAAGGGATTCGCCGCGCTTGAGCGTCACTGCCGTACGGGCGTAGGAGGACGCGGTCTTGGGCAGCCCGTCCGCGGTGGAGGCCACCAGCAGCGTGTCCTCGTCCAGCCAGGACACGTTGCCCTTGGCAGTGGGGAGGTCAAACCCGCCCTCGTCCGGATCAACGAAGCCGCGTGCCTCGACGTCGAACTCGCGGTAGCGGTTGGCGTCGCCGCCATCGGGGGAGAGGGCCAGCAGCGCCAGCCGGTAGGGCTCGCCGGCCGCTGGGCGCAGGAAGGTTGCGCCGTGGAACACCCACTCCACGCCTTCGGCGCGGGACAGCTCATCCACATCAAGCAGGACATCCCATTCCGGGGTGTCGGTGCAGTAGCTGTCCCAGGTGGTGCGCCGCCAGAGGCCTTTGGGGTTCCGGCCATCCTTCCAGAAGTTGTAGTACCAGTCGCCTCGCTTGCCCACCATGGCGATCCGGTCGGTGGAATCCAGGACTTCAAGGATGCCGGCTTCCAGTTCGGCGTAGCCGCCGTCCTCCAGCAGGTCCTCGGTGCGGGAGTTTTGCTCCTTGACCCAGGCCAGCTGCTCTTCGCCGTAGATGTCCTCCAGCCACACGTTTTCGTCGACGGGTTCCGGTGCGGTCTCCCGGGGTGCGGTGCCGGAAGTATCCCCGCCGGGACCGGGAAAGGGCGCTTGATCAGCTGCTGTGGTGGTCATGCGCCCCATCCAAACAACATCGCCCATGGCTGGCAAGTCACACGGTGGGCGCAGGCTCCGTCTTCAGCCCGTACGCTGGATCCGTGGAATTATCGCAGAGCAACCGGGCCGTCATCATCGGTGGCGGCCCCCGTGGCACCAGCGTGCTGGAGCGGCTGCTCGCCCACGCTGCCGCCGCGGGAAGCTCCCTGCGGCTGCACGTCGACGTCGTGGACCCCTACCCGGCCGGTCCCGGGCATGTCTGGCAGCCGGGGCAGTCCCGGTTGTTCCTCATGAACACCCAGTCCTTCTATCCCACCCTGATTCCCCAGGATCCGGCCCTGCCCGCGCCGGTTGCCGGCACTACGTTCGATCAGTGGCGGGCCAAGCAGCAGCGGGACCCGCTGCCTGACCTCACGGCCGATGAACTGGCGGAACTGGCGGTGCTGGAATCCACTGACTTCCCCAGCCGCGCCCTCTACGGACGCTACCTGTCCAGCACCCTCGCGGAACTGCTGGACAAGGCGCCCGACGGCGTCACGGTCGAATTCCACCAAACGTCCGCACAGTCGGTGCGCCCCGTGGGGGACGGAACGTACGACGTCGGCCTGGCCACCGGAGCGACCCTCCGCGCCGACTCGGTGGTGCTGGCGCTGGGGCACATTCCGTCCCGCCTTAACCCGGAACAGCGCGAACTGCAGGCATCAGCCGCGCAGCTGGGGTTGCAGTATTTTCCTCCAGCCGTGCCCGCGGACGTCGACTGGGCCCGGATCCCCGCCGGCGAACCCGTCCTGGTCCGTGGCATGGGCCTGAACTTCTTTGACACCATGGGCCAGCTCACCGAGGGCCGCGGCGGGAAGTTCGTTCCCAGCGGCAGCGGCCTGGAGTACGAACCGTCCGGCCAGGAACCGCTAATCATCGCCGCCTCCCGGCGGGGGACCCCGTACCGGGCCAAGGCGGCCCTACCTGGCTATTACGCCCCGTCCATCACGCTGCGCTACCTCACGGAGGCAGCGATCGGGCGGCTGGCCAGGACCGGCATCCGTCCGTCCTTTGACCACGACCTCTGGCCGTTGCTGCACCGGGACGCCCTGTGGGCCTACTACTCAACGCTGGTGCGCTCGCAGCCCGGGGCGGTGCCCGACGCGCCGGCGTTCCTGGCCGCGCTGGAGGAGGCGCTGCAGCCGCACGCGCACAGCGCTGCCAACTGGGAGGACAGCGTGGAGAGCGTCCTCGCCATCCACGTTGGGCCCCGGCACCGCCTGGACCTGCCTGGACTTACGGCTCCGCTGGCAGGCCGTTCGTTCGCGTCCCGCGGTGAGCATGACGCGGCAGTGGTGGAGTTCCTGCTCGACGATGCGCGCCGCTCGGCCCTGGGGGAGGACGACCCCGTCAAGATGGCCATTGGGGCGCTGCACCACGGACGGGCGGTCCTGAAGACAGCAGTGGCCGACGGCGGCATCACCGATGAGTCGTGGGTCGCCGGGCTGCGTGGCTGGTTCGAGTCCTTCGTTGAGGGCCTGGCCAGCGGGCCGCCGGCGCTGCGGGCCGAACAGCTCGCCGCCCTGGCACGTGCCGGCGTCGTGAGCTTTGTTGGCCCCGACCCAAAGTTCGGCGTGGACCGGAAAGCGGCGGTATTCACCGCGGCCTCGCCCTGGGTTGCAGGCCCGCCCGCCACCGCCCGGACCATGGTGGAAGCCCTGGCCCCCGGCAACCGGGTCTCAGCCAACGACTCCCCGGTGCTGGAACAGTTGCTGTCTGATGGGCTGGTCCGCCCCAAGCTCATGATGACACCGGAAGGCGCCCCCATCCAGTCCACCGGCCTGGACGTGGAGCCCCACCCCTACCGACCGGTGGCCGCCAACGGATCCGTAACGCAGAACCTGTACGTACTGGGACTGCAGTTGTCCTCCGCCCAGTGGGGCACGGCAATCGCCGCCGAGTCGGTCCAGGCGGCCAGCCCGACATACCGCAGTGGCCAGCGCACCCTCCGCGACGCCGACGAGATCGCGGCCGCCATTCTCAACCGGGCTTAAACGGCGATGCGCCATCACTTTGGTCCCTAAACCGGCGGAATAGGAACGAAAAGTGATGGCGCATCTGCTGTTTTAGCCGCGTAGGCAGGCCCGGTACTCGGCCATGGCCTGGCCGTAGTTCGCCTGGCCCCTGACGTCGGCCGGGCGGGTGGGCTTGACCGGAGGGACGCAGACCGGCTGCGCCGGGGTGTCCGCGCCAACCAGTACGGCAACCTTCACCACGGTGCCGGACTCGACGGCGGTGAGCACCACGGTTGCGGTGCCCTCCGCAGCGCCGGCAGGGACCGCCAGGTTCACTGATGCAGCGCCGGAAGCCACCGGAACAGTGCCGAGCGGCGTCACCGTGCCGGCGGCGTCAGTGAGTGAGGCCTCCAGCACGGTGTTCACAGGGCTGCCCAGGGAGGTCAGGTCCAGCTTGGATACTGCCAGGGTGATGGGCTCTCCGGGCTTGACCCCGGCGGCCGTGGTGTTGGTGACAGCCACGGAACGGCGGGCGAAATCCGGGGAGAGGGGGCTGCTCTTCTGCAGGTAGCCGATCCAAGCGTCCCGGTCCACCAGCCCGGAATCCCGGGTGTTGGTGCCTTCAGTGAAGACCCGGAAGTTGTCCCCACCGGTTGCCAGGAAGCTGAATGTGCCCACCCGGTAGGACTTCGCCGGGTCCAGCAGATCGCCGTTCACCCGCACCGAGGTGATCCGGTCACCGGCCGCGCGGGCGGCGTCGTAGGTGTAGTTCACGTTCTTTGACAGGCCCAGCTGCAGGTAGGCGCGGCTGGGAACCGAGCCGTCCGGGTTGGTCTGCCACTGCTGCTCCAGGAGCGTCTTGAACTGCGCACCGGTCAGGGATGTGGTCCACAGGTTGTTCACGAACGGGAGCACCGCGTTGGCCTCGGCGTAGGTGATGGTGCCGTCCGGTGCGTAGTAGAGCTCATTGCGCAGGCCGCCGGCGTTCACGACGCCGATCTCCGCACCGCCGAGGTCGGCGGATTTCAGCGAATCAAGCAGCGAGTCGGCCACCAGGTTGCCCAGGGTGGATTCGCTGCCGCGGTCATCGCGCTTGGCAGTGCCGGTGGCATCCGTGGTGAACGCGGTGGTGATGTCCTTGGTAATCGACCCGACGGGCTGGTTGCCAACGACGGCGGCATCTGCCAAGGCCTTCTTGACGATGGCGTCGACGGCGGCCACGCGCGGGTAGGCGGCAACCAGGTCCGCGGCAGGATCCGTGCTGCGCTTGACGTTCCCGGCCTTGTACGCGGCCACCTCCTTGGTGGCGGTGTCCACGGTCAGCTGGATCTGGCCCACATTTTCGCCGTAGTTGCCGGTCTGCACGATGGGCCGGGTCTTGCCTGCCACGCCGGGAACGGGGGCGTCCCAGGCGTATTCCTTGTGCGTGTGGCCGGTGAAGATGGCATCCACCTCGGGGGACGTCTCGGTGACCAGCCTGGCGAAAGGTCCGCCGGCTGCCACTTCCTGTTCAAGGGTGGCGCCTTCCACCACGCCGGAGCCGGCGCCGTCGTGATCCTCAACGATGATCACGTCGGCGAGCTTATCCGCCGAGATCTTCGCGGCTGCCCGGTTGATCGCCTCGACGGGGTCGCCGAAGTCGAGGTCGCCGATGCCGGCCGGCGTCACCAGGGACGGAACTTCCTGGGTAACGGTGCCGATCACGGCCACCTTGATCCCGTTCATGTCCAGCACGGTGTACTCCGGCAGGACCGGTTCGGTGGTGCCCTTCTTGTAGACGTTGGCGCCCAGGTAGGGGAACTTGGCGTTGGTGCCGCCGGCAATGACGCGGTCGCGCAGGTCCGCCCAACCGCCGTCGAACTCGTGGTTGCCTACGGCCGATGCCTTCAGCTCCAGGGCGTTCAGCACGTCGATGGTGGGCTGGTCCTTGGCAACCGCGGAGGCGAACAGGGAGGCGCCGATGTTGTCGCCCGCGGACAGGAACGCCGTGGCACCGGGAGCAGCCGCAGCGCGCAGCTTCTCGATGGTGCCTGCCGCCTGCACGGTGTTGGTGTCGATCCGGCCGTGGAAATCGTTGATGTTCAGGAAGTTCAGGTCAACGCTGGCAGGTATGGAGGGGAGGTTCAGGCCCACCACCACGGGGTCGTGGTCGCTGGCGCGGAACTGGTCCGGGGCGTAGTAATTGGTGATGTTGCTGTTGTAGCGGCTGTACTCCAGGGCCACGGATTCAACGGAGTTGATGTTCCAGATGTCCGCACCGGATACCACCGCATTGGCGGCGGGCGAGGCCAGGATGTGGTCCAGGGAGCCCGCCAGGCCCCCAAACAGGTAGGAGTGCTTGGCCGAGCCGTCGGCGTTCTTCGCCTTGTCATCCTGGTTGACGTAGCCGGCCCCGGTCAGGACGTTGATGGGATCTTCCTTGCCGTACGAGTTGAAATCGCCGATCAGGAAGACCTTGTCCGTGCCCTTGGTGGCCTGCAGGGAGTTGGCAAAGTCCAGCAGGGACGTGGCCTGGGCCGTGCGGGCGAGGTTGGAGGCGCCTTGGCCCTTGTCCGCGTCATCCGGCGTTGCGGCCGAGCCCTTGGACTTGAAGTGGTTGGCGATGGCAATGAACTCGCTGCCGGCAGCGCCGCCCACGGGCTTGAACACCTGGGCCAGCGGTTTGCGGGCGCTGGCGAAGGCAACGGTGTCGTTGTGGATGATCGATTCACCGACAGGTTCTGCAGCGGCCTTCTTGTAGATGAACGCAGTGCGGATCATGTCCTCGTCCGCCAGCGGCGGAGCGTTGGCAGGCGTGCGGACGTAGTCCCAGATACCGGGGGTGGGAATGTTCAGTGCCTCGACCAGCTTGGCCAGGGCGTCGTCGCGGTCCTTGCCGAACTGCGCGGAGTTTTCGACCTCCATCAGGGTGACCACGTCGGCGCCGGACTTGCTGATGGCGGCAACGATCTTGTCCTGCTGGCGCTTCAAGTTCTCGGCGTTGGCCGCACCGCGGGCGTTGCAGCCGCCGCGGACGGTGATCGGGTTGCCGGCCCGGTCCTCGTAAAAGGTGCACCCGGACAGGGTGTCGCCCGTAGTGGGGAAGTAGTTCAGCACGTTGAAGGAGGCGATCTTCAGGTTGCCGCCCACAGCTGCGGGAGCCGCGGTGCGGGTGGCGCCGAAGCTGGCCGGCTGGACCGTGGACTTGTTGGCCTCGGTCAGGTGGGTC
The DNA here is from genome assembly GCF_030323865.1 of Pseudarthrobacter defluvii. Classification (NCBI taxonomy): domain Bacteria; kingdom Bacillati; phylum Actinomycetota; class Actinomycetes; order Micrococcales; family Micrococcaceae; genus Pseudarthrobacter; species Pseudarthrobacter defluvii. Next base: position 687,057 of record NZ_CP066362.1, read on the forward strand.
AGGGGCTGCAGCTTCCAGGAGTTGTTGGCGTAGCCGAGCACCACGTTGGTGGTGAAGCTGACAGGCGAGCCCACCCGCACGGGGTCCGTGGTGGTGAGGTACGGCAGGACCTCGGCCTTGGTGGTGGCGTCCTTGAGGAAGTTGGTGCTGGCACCGTCGTCCAGCTTGATGCCGCGTGCCGCGTTCTCCGCCGCGACGGCGGTGTACTCCGCCGAGCCGTACGGTGCCACGGCGGTGGGCTGCTCGAGCGGGGTGGTCCCGCCTGCGAGGCCGATCTCGCCGTACTGGTTCAGGCTGTAGTTGTCGCTCACCGTCAGGGGGCCCTGCGGCGCCAGCAGCATGCCTTCCAGCGACTCGCGGAAGGTTTCCGTGGCGGGGAGGGTGAAGATGGTGGGCTTGACCTCGGGTGCGGCGTCGGTCAGCTTGGTAAGGCCCGCTGCCGCCGTGACGTTGAGCTGGGTCATCCCGTAGTACTCTGCCACGGTGCCGGTCACCTGGACGTAGTCGCCTGCCTGCACCGAACCCACCGTGGCAGGGGAGTAGACAAAGATGCCGTCGGATGCGGCATGGTTGGTGGCCGTGAGGTCGCCGCCGGTGCCCGGGGTCTGGATGTAGTAACCATTGAGGCCGCCGGTGGGGAACGCTGCAGTGACCTTGCCCTGGGTGGTGACGGCTGCGCCTGTCAACGGGCTTTCCGTCCCGGTGCCCTGGATTTCGGCGATGGTTCTGGCAACTGGGTCAGGGGCCGGCGTGGGGTTCGGCGCGGGAGCAGCACCGCCGGTGGACGTCGGCGTGATGGCGGCGCTGAGGGTGAAGTCTGCGGTGTTGTTGTTGCTGTCCGCGCCGGCGCTCCTGTTGAGGCTCTTCACATCGGTGTTCGAGGCGGGCGCCGTGGCGGCCTGGGTCTCAAAGGTGTTCGAGGTTCCGTAGCCCAGGAGGTCGGCTACGCCTGCGGTTTCCACCACTGAGCCGGTGGGAAGTCCGACGGCGGTGGGCTGCTTGGCGAGCACGATGGTGCCGGAGGCGCCGGCGAAGTTCAGGGCGCCGGCCACGAGGTCGGGCTTGGGCAGGTCGGCGCCGTTGGCGCCGTTGCTGCCGCCCTGCACCAGGTAGTAGCCCTTGGCCGGGATGGATCCCGCGAGGGCGGCCACCCCGCTTGGCGCCGCCGTGCCGCTGCCGGAGCGGTACTGCACGGACCAGCCGTCAAGGGACACCGGAGCGTCGGAGGTGTTGTAAAGCTCCACGAATTTGTTCTTGTAGGCGGCGCCGCTGCTGCCGCCGCTCAGGTAGGCCTCGTTGATCACAACGGGGGAGGTGCCGGCCGCGGCTGAGACCTCCGCGGCTGTGTTGTCCGCAATCGCCGGCACAGCTGCCAGCGGGGTTGCGATAAGCCCCGCCGACAACGCTGTGCCCAGCGTCAACTTCCATGTTTTTTGATGCATCCGCTCTTACTTTCATTGAGGTGTCCCGGGTGGGTGGCCCGGGAGGGTGCGTCCGGTTGTACCGGTCGGACCAGGTGCGCAGTCCGGCTCCTGGTCAAGTGGGTGGTCCGGCTCATGACAGCAGCACTGAATGAACGCAAGGTGGCTGGCGCGTGCATTCGGCGGGACGTTCCCCAGCGGAACGCCCCGCCTTCCGGTACTGGCTTCCCCAACCCGTACCGGAAATGCTGTTGGCGGGAGTGATGATGCCGGCAAACACGCAGGTGTGCCGGCAATCACAAACGATACCGGCGGGTAGCCTTCCGGCGGTGCTTTGGCAGGGGTTAGTCCAAAGAATTTACGTCCCGGCAACAGGGATCATCCGCAGTCGCGCCCGCTGGCGCCGAAGCAGTGGGGTTAAAAGCAAAAACCCCTGGCGGCCGTTTCCGGCTGCCAGGGGTTCCCTTGCGGAAGGTAAGAGATTCGAACTCTTGGTACGGGGTTACCGCACACTGGTTTTCAAGACCAGCTCCTTCGGCCGCTCGGACAACCTTCCTCAGCTAGTAGTGTTTCATAGGCACTTGCCTGCAACAAAACAGGCCGGAGAAGGTGCCCGGTGCACACTGGTTGCAGCCAGGATTTGAGTCAGGAACGGGAGAGGTCCATGAAAGCCGTCTACATTTCGGAGCCGGGCGGCCCGGAGGTGCTGGAAGTCCGGGACGTGGATGCCCCCGTGCCCGGCCAGGGTGAAGTGCTGATTGATGTGGTGGCGGCCGGCCTCAACCGCGCCGATGTGCAGCAGCGCCGCGGGTTCTACCCGCCGCCGCCCGGCGCCTCCGAAGTTCCCGGGCTGGAGGTTTCCGGCAGGATCGCCGGCTTCGGCCCCGGCGTCAGCAAGCCGTTCTCGCTGGGGGACAAGGTGGTGGCCCTGCTGGCCGGCGGTGGCTATGCGCAACAGGTGGCCGTTCCGGCCGAGCAGGTGCTGCGCGTGCCTGAGGGGGTGGACCTGGTCACGGCGGCAGCCCTCCCTGAGGTGGCCGCCACGGTTTACTCCAACCTGATCATGACGGCGCAGCTGCAGCCGGGCGAAACGGTCCTCATCCACGGTGCCACCGGAGGGATCGGCACCATGGCCATCCAGCTGGCCAAGGCGTTCGGTGCCAAGGTGGCCACGACGGCCGGCACCGAGGAAAAGGTCAGCACTGCCAAAGCGTTCCTCGGGGCGGACATCGCCATCAATTACAAAGAGGAAGACTTCCCGGAGAGCCTTCGGCGGCAAAATGACGGCAAGGGCGCGGACGTCATCCTGGATGTGGTGGGGGCCAAGTACCTCCAGCAGAATGTGGATGCCCTGGCGGACTATGGCCGCCTGGTGGTGATCGGCCTGCAGGGCGGGGCCAAGGGCGAGTTGGACCTGGGGCTGCTGCTGAAGAAGCGGGCTGCCGTGGTGGCTACAGCCCTGCGGCCGCGTCCGGTGGCGGAAAAGGGCGCCATCATGACCGCCGTCCGTGACGCCGTGTGGCCGCTGGTGGCCGATGGAAGGATACGCCCGCTCGTTGCCAAAACCTTCCCGCTGGACCAGGTCAGTGCGGCCCACCGCTACTTTGACAGCGGCGACCACGTGGGCAAGGTCCTGCTGGTCATGTAGCAACTCCCGTTGCATACCCGGTATTGCGCCCGGAAGTCTTGGGCGTTACGCTGACCATACGCGGTATGCACAGGTCTTGGGGGCCTGTGCATACCGACAATGACCAGCCCGGGGGAGCACCATGTCGATACGCCACAGCCTCCTCGCCCTGCTGCAGGACCAGCCGCGTTACGGCTACCAGCTTCGGGTCGAGTTCGAGAACCGCACCGGAGCCACCTGGCCCCTGAACATCGGACAGGTGTACACCACCCTGGACCGGCTGGAACGCGATGCCCTGGTGGCCAAGGAAGGCGACGACGGCGAAGGGCACGTGGTGTACAGCATCACCCCCGCCGGAAAAGCGGAGGTGCGCAGCTGGTTCGCGGCTCCGGTGGAGCGGAACAACCCGCCGCGGAATGAGCTGGCCATCAAGCTCGCCCTCGCCGTCACGCTGCCCGGCGTGGACGTGCAGGCGATCATCCAGGCCCAGCGGGTGGCATCCATCCGGGCCCTTCAGGACTACACCAAGGCGCGCCGTGACACCGCGGCCAACCAGAGGGCCGGCGACACCGCCTGGCTCCTGGTCCTGGATTCGCTGATTTTCCAGACCGAGGCGGAGGTCCGCTGGCTGGACCTCTGCGAGGCCAGGATGGTCCAGCAGGCACAGGCCTCCGCCACGGGGCCGGCCCGGAAACTGTCCAACGGGGCCACGGAAGACGCCCCGCTCAACGCGGACAGCCGCCGGTGAGCGTGCAGGGGCCGCAGCAGGTCCTTGAACTCGCCAAGGTTGGTAGGACTTTCGGGGAAGGCGCGACGGCGGTCGCGGCACTCCGCGGCGTCGACCTCACCATCTGCGCGGGGGAGTTCGTCGCAGTGATGGGTCCGTCGGGCTCCGGCAAGTCCTCGCTCCTGGCCCTTGCCGGCGGACTGGACCGGCCGACGTCGGGCGCTGTCTTCGTCGAGTCCACGCCCCTGGCCGGGCTGGGCCTGAATGACCTTGCCCGCCTGCGCCGCCGGGCCGTCGGCTACGTGTTCCAGGACTTCAACCTCGTCCCCACGCTGACCGCCGCGGAAAACGTGGCGCTGCCCCTGGAGCTGGACGGAACATCGGCCCGGAAGGCGCACCGCCAGGCTGCCGACGCGCTTCGGCAAGTGGGCATCCCTGAACTCGCGGACCGGTTCATGGACCAGATGTCCGGCGGCCAGCAGCAGCGCGTGGCCATTGCCCGCGCCATCGTGGGCCAGCGGCGGCTGATCCTGGCCGACGAACCCACCGGCGCGCTCGATTCGACCACGGGGCAGGGAGTCATGGAGGTCCTGCGGTCCCGCGCCGACGCCGGTGCCGCCGTTATGCTCGTCACGCACGAGGCCAGGCACGCGGCCTGGGCGGACCGGGTGGTCTTCCTGCGCGATGGACGCATCATTGACCAGGCGGCAGCCATGCACGACCCCACGATGCTCCTCACGCAGGCCGGACTCTGATGCCGCTTGACCTCGCTCCCGCGCCCCAGGGCCGCCGGAGCGGCCGCCGGGTTGCCTTGCGGCTGGCCCGCCGCGACATCGCCCGCCATAAGGGACGCTCGCTCCTGATCGTCCTGCTGATCATGCTGCCGGTGGCGGGCATGACCGGCGCCGCCACGCTCTACCAGAGCTCCCAGCGCACGCCCGGGGAAATCGTGGACTACGAACTTGGAGCGACGCAGGCCCGGTTCAGCACCCTGCCGGTCCCAAACTCCGAGTCACTCCAGGACCCGCTCAACGACGCCATGGTGGCCTCCAGCTCGGGCCGGAGTGACCCGGATTTCCAGCGGATGGACCCTTTCGACGCGCTTCCCAAGGGCTATGACGTCCTGCCGCAGCGGATGCTTCAACTCAGTGCCGGTGTGGGCGAAGCACGGGTGACCTTGCAAGGCTCCGAAGTGGACGCCCTCAATCCGGCGTTTGCCGGCAAATACCGCCTCCTTGACGGGCGGGCACCGCAAACCGCCACGGAGGTCCTGGCATCGCCCGGGCTGATGAAACGGTTCAAGCTCGCCTTTGGACAGGAATTTACGACGTCGGCCGGAACCTTCGTCCCGGTCGGCACGGTCCGGGATTCCGCTGCCTCGGACGGCAACAGCTTCCTTTACCTGCAGGCCGGCCAGGTCCCAGAGGGTATGTCCCCGGGGCCGCCGAGCCCCGGGTCCGCGTCCTATTACCTCGTGGGACCTGAACCGGTGACATGGCAGCAAATCAGGGAAGCGAACAGCAAAGGCGTGGGAGTGCTCTCGCGCAGCGTAGTGCTGAATCCGCCGCCTCCCGAGCAGCGCGTGGTGGCAGGTTCAAAGCCGTGGGACAACTCGTCGGCCGCTGTGGCCAGGTACGCGACGTTCGGCCTGCTCGGGGCACTCGCGTTGCTGGAAGTCGGGTTACTTGCCGGGGCCGCCTTCGCTGTCGGCGCCAAGCGGCAGGTGCGTGAGCTGGCACTGCTGGCATCCGCCGGAGCGGAAAGTTCCACTATAGGCGCCGTCGTCACCTCGGGTGGGCTGTGGCTTGGCACCCTCGCTGTTGCCGCAGGAGCCGGGGTGGGGCTGGGAGGCGCTGCCGCCGTCGTCACCGTGGTCCGTTCCACCGGCTCCGTCAGGCTGGCCGGCCTGCATCCGGATGTCCTGCTGACCGCGGTGGCCATGGTCATGGGCTTGGCTGCCTGCATCATCGCGGCGATGGTGCCGGCGCACCAAGTGTCCCGGCGGGCGGTGCTGGGGGCGCTCAAATCCGGACGGGCACCGGCGCCCAAAGGCTGGCGCACCACAGTGGCCGGCGTGGGAACACTCGCACTTGCCACGGGGCTGCTGGCCGCCGGCTGGCTTCTGGGCAATTCGACCCGGGACCCCGACCGGCGGGCGGAGCAATTGCCGCTGGTGGTCACGCTGCTGATCGCGGGCGCCGTGCTCGCGGTAACCGGCCTGGTGCTCCTGACGGGATGGCTGGTCAAACGGCTCACCTCACGGACCCAGCGGCTGTCCTTGTCCCTTCGCATGGCCGCCCGGGATTCGGCCCGGAACCTGGCCCGCAGTGTTCCCGCCGTCGCCGCCGTCCTGGCTGCTGCCACGCTTGCCAGTGCCGCCCTGGTGCTGTCCGCCAGTCAACTGGCTGGAATGCGGGAATCGCATTACTGGGGCGCCCTGGAAAACCAGGCGTACCTGCCGCTGACCGTGGACCAGCCCTTCGCGGCCGACGGGACCAGGCAACCGTCCGTCCATGCGGATCCGGCAGCGCTCTCGGCTGCCGTCGCCGCCGCGCTCGGCACGGTGGAGTGGACTCACCCCCTCACGGCTCCGCAGGGCTTGCTGAACTGCCCCGATGGTCCGGCAGCTCCAACGTTGCCTGCCCGGACGGAAACGTCAAGCTGCCTCATGTACGCGCTGGCCAAGCCCGCGGCCAACGAATGCCCCCGAACACCCCAGGGGCGGATGACTGATCCCGGAGACTGGCGCTGCCGGGGTTCCCTGGTAGGCGAACAACCCTCGGACCGGGCCATCCTGGTAGGCGGTGCGGACGACGTGCGTGCGGTGCTGGGCCGTGAACCCACCGACGAAGCGCTCGCGGTGCTGAATGCCGGCGGAATGGTGGTGACCAACCCCGTGTTCGTCGCGGAGGGGAAAGTGCTGCTGCAGGCACAGGATGTGCGGACCCAAATACCGTCGGCGGTCGGGCCGGCTTCCGTCCACGCGACGGTCAGGAGCGATTCGCTCGCCGCAGCAGTGCTTGAACCGGCCGTGCCCGTCCCGTATTACGGGGTTGTCTCACCGGAAACGGCCACGCGCCTTGACCTGCGCCCCGCACCGGCCGGACTTTTGGTCCAGCTTGCGAAATACCCCTCCGAAGCGGAAGCCGATGCCGCCTCGGCGGCTGCCGCGGCAGTTTACCGGCAGCCCGGGGTGCCCTTCCGCGCGGAACCGGGCATCTCGCAGGGCAATCAGTGGATGACCTGGTCCATTGTGGCCGCTGCTGCGCTCATCACGTTCAGCGCCGCGGGCATCACCACCGGACTGTCCCTGGCCGACGCCCGAACGGACCACGCCACCCTCGCCGGGGTTGGAGCATCGCCACGGCTGCGCAAGGCTTTGGCCGGCTCGCAGGCCCTCTTTACCAGTGGGGCAGGCATCGTCCTGGGAACGCTGGCAGGATCGGTGCCCGCCGTCCTGCTCGTCCTGTCCACTGACATGCGGACAGCGCTCGAGGTGCCCTGGCTGCACCTGCTTGCCCTCGTGCTGGCGGTCCCGATGACGGGCGCGGTGCTTGCCTGGGCTTTTACGCCCTCGGGCCTGCCGCTGTCGCGGCGGGGCCTGCTGTAGCCGGCGTCCGTCCGTTCGTTCGTCGCCGGCCTGCCGCCGCTCGCCGCACGGGCCGGCGCCGCGCCGCCGTCGGCCGCTTTGTGGAGGGACGGCGTTGGTAGGGTGCCAGTAGCAGAAGTGGGATAACTCTCAAGGAGGAGACATGGCCGGAGTGCCTGACCAACGGAAGAACGGATCCCGGGCGGAGGGCGGACTGGCCACAGACCCGGATCTTCCCCCGCCCGCCGTGGATGAGGCCCGGCTCGAGGCCGAGGACCGGAAATGGACGCCGGCAAAGATCGCACTCTGGGCCGCCATCGCCCTGCTGGGCGGCGTCGCGTGGTTCATGCTGGCGATCGTCCGCGGTGAAACCGTCAATGCCATCTGGTTCGTCTTCGCCTCCGTGTGCACGTACCTCATCGGCTACCGCTTCTACTCGAAGGTGATCGAGCGGTACATCACCAAACCTGACGACCGCCGCGCCACCCCGGCCGAGTACAAGGCCGACGGCAAGGACTACGTCCGCACGGACCGCAACGTGCTGTTCGGCCACCACTTCGCCGCCATCGCCGGCGCCGGCCCGCTGGTGGGCCCGGTCATCGCAGCCCAGATGGGCTACCTTCCCGGCACCATCTGGATCATCGTCGGCGTCGTCCTCGCCGGCGCCGTCCAGGATTACCTGGTGATGTTCTTCTCCATGCGCCGCGGCGGCCGCTCCCTGGGCCAGATGGCCCGCGAGGAACTCGGCGTCATCGGCGGCACCGCGGCCCTCATTGCCACCCTGCTCATCATGGTGATCATCGTGGCTATCCTGGCGCTCGTCGTCGTCAACGCCCTGGGTGAAAGCCCGTGGGGCGTGTTCTCCGTAGGCATGACCATCCCCATCGCCCTGTTCATGGGCGTCTACCTTCGCTACCTGCGCCCCGGCAAGGTCATGGAGGTCTCCATCATCGGCTTCGTCCTGCTGATGGCCGCCATCATCGGCGGCGGCCTCGTGGCGCAGACCGAATGGGGCGCAGCCGTGTTCCACCTGGACAAGGTGACCATCGCCTGGGGCCTGATCATTTACGGTTTCATCGCCGCCATCCTGCCGGTGTGGCTGCTGCTCGCCCCGCGCGACTACCTCTCCACCTTCATGAAGATCGGCGTGATAGTGATGCTGGCGCTGGCCATCATCGTGGTCCGGCCCGAAGTCACCGTCCCGGCCTTCAGCGAGTTCGCCGGCCGGGAGAACGGGCCTGTCTTCTCCGGGGCCCTGTTCCCCTTCCTGTTCGTCACCATCGCCTGTGGCGCCCTGTCCGGGTTCCACGCCCTGATCTCCTCCGGCACCACCCCCAAGTTGGTGGAAAAGGAACGGCAGACCCGGTACATCGGCTACGGCGGCATGCTGATGGAGTCATTCGTGGCCATCATGGCCCTGGTCGCCGCCATCTCGATCGACCGTGGCCTCTACTTCGCCATGAACGCCCCCACTGCCCTGACCGGCGGAACCGTCGAAACCGCGGCCACTTGGGTCAACAGCCTGGGCCTGGCCGGGGTCAATATCAGCCCCGACCTGCTGGCAGAGACGGCCCGGAACGTCGGCGAGCAGAGCATCGTGTCCCGTACCGGCGGCGCCCCCACGCTCGCCGTGGGCCTGGCCCACATCATGCACCAGTTCGTCGGCGGTACGGCGCTGATGGGCTTCTGGTACCACTTCGCCATCATGTTCGAGGCACTCTTCATCCTCACCGCCGTGGACGCCGGCACCCGCGTTGCCCGGTTCATGCTGCAGGACTCGATCGGCAACTTTATCCCGAAGTTCAAGGAAGCCTCCTGGCGGCCCGGTGCCTGGCTCTGCACCGCCATCATGGTCCTTGCCTGGGGCGCCGTGCTGCTGATGGGCGTTACCGATCCGCTGGGCGGCATCAACACCCTGTTCCCGCTCTTCGGCATCGCCAACCAGCTGCTGGCCGCCATCGCACTGGCCGTGTGCCTGGCCATCGTCGCCAAGCGGGGTACCTTCAAATACCTGTGGATCGTGGCCCTTCCGCTGGCGTTCGCCGCGGTGGTGACCATCACGGCCAGCTACCAGAAGATCTTCTCGCCCGTCCCGGCGGTGGGATATTTCGCGAACAACGCTGCCTTCAGCAAGGCGCTGGCGGACGGCAAGACCGAGTTCGGCACCGCCAAGAGCGTGGCCGCCATGGAAGCTGTAGTCCGCAACACCGCCATCCAGGGCTGGTTGTCCGTGATCTTCGTGGTGCTCAGCATCATCGTGATTGCGACGGCGGTACTCGCCACGGTCAAGGCCTTCCGTGACAGGGCGGCCGGGACAGCCACCACGGACAACGAGGACCCGTTCGTGCCGTCGCGCGTCTTCGCCCCTGCGGGGCTGGTTCCCACCACCGCCGAACGTGAACTGGCGGCCGAGTGGGAGAAAGTGCCCGCCGACGCCCGGCTGGAACGGGCCGGGCACTGATGAGCAGCGGCATCGCCCTGGTGGCCAGCGGGTTCCGCGGGTTCGCCCGCTACCTGGGCGGCGTGATGGGCGCTGACGCCTACGCCAAGTACCTGGAACACCACAGGGCCGCAGGGCACCAGGAGGCACCCCTGACCGAGCGGGAGTTCTGGCGGGACCGGACGGACCGCCAGGACAGCAACCCGCAGGGCAGGTGCTGCTGATTGTGCCGGCAGCGGACAAGCCCGCCAGGAGGCTTCCTGGCGGGCCCCGGGCGGATAGGCCATGAGAGTATGAACGCATGAGCGATCCCAAAGACACTCAGGCAGCTGAGGACCTCCCGGTAGAAGGCACCCCCGTTGACGACGCACAGGAATCCGTGCAGGATCCGTCCGCCGGGGACGGCAAGCCCCGGGGCAGCAGCCTGCAGGACCTGGTGGACGAGCCGGCCAAGGTGATGCGGATCGGCACCATGATCCGCCAGCTCCTTGAAGAGGTGAAGTCTGCGCCGCTGGACGACGCTGCACGTGGCCGGCTCGCTGCCATCCACGAACGCTCCATCAAGGAGCTCGAGGACGGCCTGGCGCCGGAGCTCGTGGCGGAACTGGACAGGATCAGCCTGCCGTTCTCCGACGAAGCCACGCCCTCGGACGCCGAACTCCGGATCGCCCAGGCCCAGCTGGTCGGCTGGCTCGAGGGCCTCTTCCACGGTATCCAGACCGCCATCGCGGCCCAGCACGCCGCCCAGCAGCAGGCCGCCGCGCAGATGCAGCTGCGCCAGCTGCCGCCCGGCACCATGATCGCGCCCGGCGTCGTGATTGGTGAGAACGGCGAGCCCCAGCGGGCACCGGCGGGCGCCCGCCCTGGAGCTCCGTCCCCGGCCAGCGGGCGTGACGAACCGGACCACGGTCCCGGCCAGTACCTGTAGGTTCCGCTTGGGCTTTTTCAGCGCCGCCCGGCAGGGGCGCAAGGATGATGCGGAACTGGGCAAGGGGTTGTGGCGCCGCGCCCACGACCGCTTCCACCGGGGACTGGACCGCTTCCACCAGGTGCTCGAGGGCGTGGAGGATGACCAGCTGTACGCCGAGCTGGTGGAGATAGCGAACGAACTTGCCGCCCTCCTGCAACGGGTGCGTGCGGTCTGCATGGAAGCGCAGCTGCGTTCGCCCAGTGACGGTTTGGACATACCTGCTGCTCTGGCCAACGTGCATCGGTCGCTCTCCAAGGCCGGAAACTCGCTGGCCACCACGGCCGAAGCTGCAGCGATGCTTCGGCTCGCCGTCGGCCCCGTGCCCGTAGGAGCAGCGTCCGTGCGGCGCCGTGCCGAGGCCGTCTTCCAGCAGGTTGAGGACGCCGAGAGGCAGCTTCGCGGGGAATAGCCAGCGGACGGCGTTTGGCAGCTGAGTGAAATATTCCCGATTTGCTTGGGAATTTTGGGGTTACGCGACTGGCTGACAAGGCGCGGATCGAGCGCATTCCCGGGCCCTGTTTTGGCAGGATGAAAGCATGACTCTTTCACCTACCTTGACTTTCAACGACGGAAACACGATTCCCCAGCTCGGCTACGGTGTGTGGCAGGTTGAGGACGACGTGGCTGAAAAGGTTGTCCGCCAGGCCTTCGAAGCCGGCTTCCGCCACATCGATACGGCCAAGATCTATGGCAACGAGGCTGGCGTGGGCCGCGCCATCGCCGGTTCCGGCCTCTCCCCGGAGCAGATCTTCATCACCACCAAGCTGTGGAACGCGGACCAGGGCTACGAGTCAACCCTCGCCGCCTTCGAGGAGTCCATGGACCGGCTTGGCCTGGAGACGCTGGACCTCTACCTGATCCACTGGATGCAGCCCAAGCAGGACAAGTACGTTGACACCTGGAAGGCGCTGATCGAGCTTCAGAAGCGCGGCCGGGTCAAGTCCATCGGCGTATCCAACTTCACCGTCGAGGGCCTGCAGCGCATCATCGACGAGACGGGCGTGGTCCCGGCAATCCACCAGATCGAACTGCACCCCTACTTCAACCAGGGTGAACTGCGTGAGTTCGGAGCCTCCAAGGGCATCCTCACCCAGGCATGGTCTCCGCTGGGCCAGGGCGGCGAGTTGCTGAAGGACCCCACCATCGCGTCCATCGCCGACAAGCACCAGGCCACCCCCGCGCAGGTGGTCATCGCGTGGCACCTGGCGATCGGCAACGTGGTTATTCCCAAGTCCGTGACCGAGTCACGCATCAAGGAGAACTTCGCAGCCCTTGAGGTGTCCCTGGACGCCGAGGATGTTGAGGCCATCAACAAGCTGGACCGCACCGCCAGCGGCGAAGGCCGCATCGGAGCCGATCCCGCGGTCTCCGACTTCGCCTAACCCGCGACGCGGGGAGCCGGACCCACCGTGGCCTGCAGGCTCCCGTCAAACAACGTCAGCCCGCGCTGCCGGCAAATGCCTGGCAGCGCGGGCTGACGCCTTTAACCACTGGCAGCGACGCGGCTTTCCCGGGCACCGTTTTGGTGGGACTCCTAGGCAGCGACCTGGATATGCTCCACCACGACGGCGTCCACCACGGCCCAGTTGTCCTCGCCGTGGCAGTGCCGGCAGGCGAAGCGCTCAGCCTCTGCGAGCGTCTCGAAGACCTCTGACTGGGCCCGGCCACAGTCGGCGTCGAAGTACGTGACGTGAAATTCCTGTACAGCTTGGTTTTCCATGAATCCAGTGTGCAACCGGGGTCTGACATTCTGAGGAACCGTCCTCCGCGTGTTGTGGATGGAGGCCGGTCCCGCTGCAGATTCGACGCCCCTGACGGGCCCCTATCCGGTCCCTGGATCTCCGTCGGCGCCGGTCCCGGCCCGAACCTTCAACATGAGAGACGCCAGTGCCAGCATTCCCAGCCCGGTCCAGACGAGCGTTCCGCTCCAGATCTCGGGGGAGAAGCTCAGGGAGCCGTCCCGGAGCGCCGCGCCGGCGAAATAGGGTGCCCAAAAAACGACTGGGGTGAGGCCTGCCACAGCCATGAGCCTGCCGGGACGGTCCGGCGCCGGCCGCACCACCGCCCACACCGCTCCCACCAGGACCGCGCCGGCAAGGGCCACCGGCACCAGCCAGGCGTCCCGCAGCGCCACCATGACCTGGAGGGCTGCCGAAGGGACAAGGGTCATCGCCGCGGGGATCACGGGGTGCAGGCGCCACCGCAGCGACAGTAACAGGACGGGAACAAAGAGCACCACCGTCGAGACCAGGAAAGTCGCCAGGGCGATCATGATGCCGGCCGACGTGGGGGCCGTCACCGCGGGCGGCGTTCCCGCAGCGGTGGTGTAGGTCTGGACGAGCCCGTGGCGGGCAAAGACGGCGAATTCCTGGAGGATAAACGCAGCGACCATCCCGGCGAGCATGGCGCTGACGAACGCCGGCACCAGCCGGGGCCACCGGCGCACCGGTGACTGCCATGCTGCCGAGAACGGGGCACCGAGGATAAGGAATCCGCCCGTGGCAAGTCCAAGATGGGACGGGCTGAACAGCGCGCTGATGTTCTGCTCAATGCCCAGCACCGAATGCCACGCGAAGTCTCCCATTCCCGAGGCCAGGAAGATGGCGACGCCGGCCGCCGCAGCCCCGTAGCCCGCGGGCACGGCTTCAACCCACCGCGTGCCGGTGACGTGCCGGCGCCACGTCAGGGAGGCGATCCAGATGGCACAGGCAGCGAAGCCCGAGTACAGGACGGCGTGCCATGGCGTGAAGAACGTCTCCAGGTTGCGGAGGTTGTTGTGGGCCCAGCCATCAACATAGGTTCCAATGAGGAGCCAGATGCCGGCCGCGAGGGTGATGGCGTCCTCGAGGGCCGTGGTGGGGCGGTGTACTGCTGCCGACGGAATGGCAAAGGCATGGGCTGCTGCGGCATCCATAGCTCCAGAGTAGGTCCCGCGAACGGCCTGCGGGAGAGGGAGCGGCCATGGGCTTTTTCCGCGCCTCAGTCACTGCCCAGCCGGAGCACCCGTTCCTGTGCCAGCACAGCGGTGCGGCTGGCCTTGTCCGCCGCCCGCGCCGCCTGCTTTGCTTCCGCGGACGTCGCCGCAAGGCGCTTGCGCGAGCGCTCCAGGCGGTCTTCGGCGGCTTTAAGCCGGCTGCGCAGCTCAACCGTTTCCTGCTGCAGTTCCGCGATTTCCGCCCTGGCCTGCTCCTCCTGGTCCTGCAGTTCGCCGGCCCGGCGTGCCGCCTCATCTTCGGCGGACTGGGCTTCGGCCAGGGCCGCTTTTGCCTTTTCCAGCACCGGTGGCGAGGCTGGCCGTGGGGTCTGCCGCACTGCCTCGAGCCGTGGCCTGGTGGGCTTTGGCTGGGAGGCGGCTTCCGGCGTCGTCCGTTTTTTCGCTGCTGCTGCGGCCTGTGCCTTCGGTGCAGAGGGGGGAGTGCTCACGGGGCGGCTGGACGGAGCCGCGGGAAGCAGCCCGGGGAGGGCCACCGCCCCCTCCAGGTCGACGTCGTTGACGCCGTCGGCGGACAGGACCTTCAGCAGCCGGCCACTGCCGACGGCGTTGGCCGCACCCCGGTCCGCCGTCAGGGCCCGGAGGGTCTCCTCCACGTCCGAGGCCATCACGTCACTGAGCGAACGGCCCTGCTCCCGGGCAACAGAACGGGCAATGTCGACGGCGTCAGCCAGCATGGTGCGCCGCTCCCGGCCCAGTTCGCGGAGGGCAGGAGCATCCAGCGACTCCTGCGCGGCCTGCATGCGCGTCCCGAGATCGGCGAGACCGTCCAACACGTCCGGCCGGTGCCGAGCAAGCATGTTCAGGGCCCACGCGGCTACGGACGGCTTGGGCAGGCCGCGGACCGCTGCAGCCAGGCCTTTGTCCAGGCGGGCAACCTCCTGGGCGGCGGCCGCCCGGGCCGCGACGAAGCCGTCCAGCGTCCCGGCATAGAGCCTGTCCGCGATGTCCGCCAGGGCTTCGTCTTCCATGCCGCCATCCTAGGTGCCGGGAGGGCAGGGTTTTGAAGGTTGCCTGCCCGGCCCGGGACAAGATGTCCGCCATAACGCAGCGGCCGGGCACCCTGTTACTCGCCCGCCGGGAGGGGTATGTTGCACGAATGGACGATTCATATCAGGTCATCGTGGTTGGCGGCGGTTTTGCCGGAAAGACGGCGGCTGAGGAGTTAGGCCGCAAGGGCGTCCGGGTGTTGCTGCTCGATGCCAACAACTACCAGCAGTTCCAGCCGCTCCTCTACCAGGTGGCTGCATCCCAGATTGGCGTCTCTGCGGTCACCCGGCCGCTCCGGTCCGAGTTCCGCAGGATCAACAATGTCCGTGTCCTGACGGCGGAGGTGACCGCCATCGACGCGGCCAGCCGCACCGTCACCACCGCGGACGGCGCCAATTACCGGTCGCGGGCCCTGGTCATTGCCACTGGCGCGGTGCCCAACTTCTTCAATACGCCGGGCGCTGATGAGCACGCCTACCCGCTGTACTCGGTGGCGGACGCAACGCGGCTCAGCGCCGCGATAACAGCAGTGATGGACGAGGCTGACCGGGAACCCTCGGCAGACGCCGACGTGATCGTGGTGGGCGGTGGCCCAACCGGGGTGGAGACCGCCGGCGCACTTGCGGAAAACGTCAAGTACCTTGTGCCGAAGTACTTCTCGCCGGGGCTGGCCGCCCGGTGCCACGTGCACCTGGTGGACATGGTTCCCAACGTGCTGGCTGCTTTTTCTGAAAAGTCCCAGGCGTACGCGCGGGACCGGCTGACCAAGCTGGGTGTTCAGCTGCACATGGGCACCGCGGTGGGTGAAGTCCGGCCGGACGGGGTTACCCTCAAGGACGGGACGGTCATCCCTGCACGCATCGTCGTATGGGCCGGCGGACTGCAGGCCGGCCGGATCATTACGGAGTCCGGCCTGAAGCAGGGCAGGGGCGGCCGGGTGGACGTACAGCCTGACCTGACGGCCCCCGACCTCGAAGGTGTCTACGTCCTGGGTGATTCGGCCAACATCACCGATGCTGACGGAAACAAGCTCCCGCAGCTTGGGTCCGTGGCACAGCAATCGGGCAAGTGGGCGGCCCGCAACATCTACGCAGACCTTACCGGCGGTCTCCGGGAGCCCTTCCGCTACTGGGACAAGGGCTACATGGCCATGGTGGGACGCGGCGCAGCCGTAGCGGAACTGGGCCGCCGGCGACTGCAACTGCAGGGCCCGCTGGCGTTCGTTTCGTGGCTGGCGGTGCACCTTGCCCTGCTGCCCGGCTTCCAGCAGAAAGTCCGGGCCTTGTTCTCCTGGGCCAATGGCTACGTGACCCACAGCCCGGCACAGGTGGTGGTGGGCAGGCCGGACTAGCCGTCAAAATCCCGGATGTGCCCGGTAAACCAGCCCGGATTGCTGAACAGGGCCGTGTGGCCGCCGGTGATGGTGCGCACTACGGCGTCGGGGTAGGCCGCCCGCAGTTCAGCCTGCCGGTCGGCTGAAAAAGCTTCGTCGCCTGCGGACTGCAGGATCAGCACACGCCCCTTCCACGGTGCGAGCCACCCGGGGGAGGGGGTGTAGTGCGCCATGAAGTCGATCATGTTGGCCACCCCGGCGGTGTGCTGGAGGTTGCTTATCTGCTGAAGTTCCTCCTCCAACCGGCGGTCCCAGAATTCCCGGCTTTCAGGCACGGCGCTGGACCAGCGCCGCCACAGCCGCCGGGTGAACGACTGCTTGGCGCGCAAGGGCAGGCGTGCGAACACCGCGGCGAAGACGCGCATGGTGGTCAGGCCGAAGATGTGCCTGGTGCCGGTCTCCGCCAGCACCAGGTTCCGCACCCGGCTTGGAGCCTCCTTGGCAAAGACCTGGGCCACATAGCCGCCGTAGGACCACCCGCACACCGTGGCGCTCCCAACCCCTGCATAGTCGAGCAGCTCCGTCAGGCCGGCCGCCACCAAGGGCAACGGATGGACTGCCGGGTAGGCGGGGGCAAGGATGCGGTGGTCCCGGGCGAGGTCCTCGATGAGCTGAAAATAGTTGTCCGGGCGGTAGGTTCCACCCGGGAGCATCAGCAGCACCGGCCCCTGCCCGCCGGTATCCAGGTAGTTCCATGCCGCCGGCCCCACCTGCACGGAACGGATGGGGAACCTGGCCTGGAAGCGCTCGAACCGCACCTGCAGTTCCTGGCTTCCCACGCTGCCCGCGGCGTCTCTTGCGCTTGTCACGGTGACGGGAATTCCTGGGTGTTGGTGGGCGGCAGCGGAATGACCGTGCGGAACTTCCCGCCCGCCGACTGCTGGGGAGGTTCTGCGTCAGCCTCCACTGCGATGTGGGCCAGGCCGAGTCCGGTGAGCAGTGCTGCCAGCCCTTCCACTACTGACCTTCGCACCTGATCCGGGTCCGTGCCCGGTTCGGGAAGCAGCCGCACCGATAGCAGGGCGGGAGCCGACTGGACTATCTGGAACAGTTCCACTCCCGGTGTCCTGTCGATAACGGTGCCCAGGGCCAGCGGGGGCACTGCGATACGGCCCTGGCGGTCGGCGGCGGGGAAGGTAAGCACGTCAGAGGCGCGGCCTTCCACCTTCAAGGCCGGGGCCGGGTTGCCGCACTCGCACGCGTCGGGCTTCACCAGCACCCGGTCACCTACGTCATAGCGGAGGATGGGCTGGACCCGGTTTGCCAGGTTGGTCATCAGTACCGTGTGTGAGACCACTCCTGGTGGAACAGGGCGGTGGTCGGCATCGACAGGTTCCAGGATTACCCAGTCCTCAAGAAGGTGCAGCCAGCCCTCTTCGCAGCTGGCCGCTGCGTAGCTGGACTCGGTGCACCCGTAAACCTCCCGCGCGGGGGCCGAGAAAGCCCGTTGGATGCGCTCACGCTCTCCCGGCGGGAGGCCCTCGGCCGTGCTGACCACCAGAGTGGGGTGCAGGCGCAGCCGTCCGCTTTCCTGCTCAGTTGCCAGCAGGCGAAGGATGCTCGCGTAGCCTCCCAGCAAAACCGGCCGCACCAGGTTAAGGCCGGCCACCAGCTCCGGCAGTGGCCGATGGACGGAAAAGATCCTCAGCCGGCGGTGGCGCCGCGGCTTTTCCCGCCGCTCCCGGGTCCCGGCTGCTACGGAAAGGAAGTGGCCGCCGGTTGCGACAACCGTGGCAAAGCGGCCGCCACGGACCATCAGCCGCACCAGCTGGGCCGGCGACAGCCAGCCTGCGCTTAGCTGGGCCATCATGCCCGACGTCACCGCCCAGTAGCGGTCATCCAGCACGAACAAGCCACGGGTTCCCGTGGTGCCGGCCGTGGTGGCCACCAGGTACTCGCCGGCGAACCGCTCCCCAATCCGGGCCGGATCCGCCACGAATGCCTCCACGCCCGCGCGTGTGACCGCCGGATCCGTGAGGGCGTCATCGAACCGGGCCATCATTTGCCGCTTGTCCGTTACGGGCAATACCGCGGGGTCGTCGACCCGTCCCGGCAGCGCCTGGTACAGCTCCCGGTAAAACGGCGAGTGTTCGCGTGCAAAGGCCACCTGATCGGCCAGCCGCTCCCGCTGGCGGGCGCGGACCGCTTCCGGACCCCGCCGGTGCACCCGGAAGGCGTCCCACCATACCCGCAGCGCATCACCACGCCGGTCGCGGAGCACGGCTCCCCGAGGTAAAACCATGAGTCGATATTAGAAGTGGATATTGCCCGCAGGAAGAGGCTGGTGGGCCAAGCCGCCGTCGTTAGTTCTTGTCGAAACCCACCAGGCGGCCCGCTTCGGTCCACCCGGACTCCTCGAAGTGGCCGGCAGCATCCGGCTCAACAACCATGTGCAGGTACTCCGCGCCGTGGAGGAAAGCCTCCTCGGCCATGGCTGCGAACAATCCGCGCTCGAACATCTCCTTCTCCGGACCCTCGGGAACTTCCGTGATGGCCACGGTGGCGAAGTCGTCCCGCACCTGGACACGTCCCCGGGCCACCGGGCGGTCAAAGACCGTTATTTCGACGGCGTCGTAGGTCTCCATGGGGGCCAAGGCCACTTGGGAGTTCTCAGGCAGCTCCACATCCGTGTTCAATTCGGCCGTGGGTGCCATGAGCAGAACCCTCTCGGACGCCCGGGTGAGGCCGCCTGGGGCCAAACCATCAGCACTGCCGGCGTCAGCGCAAAGCAGGGTCAGGCGGCCCCCTTCGCCAGCTGCCTTGGCGGCGAACTCCTCCGCGTTCTGGCCCGGCCAGAGTGCAACGTACTCCTGACCTTCGGCCACCTGTCCGGGTTCGCCCCCGACAACGAATCCTGCATCGGCTGCCTCGGCAGTGCGTCCCAGAAGATCCGCCCAGGCAGGGACCCACCCGATTGCGGGCGTGTTGTGCTGTTCCGGCATGGGAATTCCTAACGTCTGGCTGCGGCCGGACCGCGGTCCAGCCGCGCGGTGGTGGGCAGGGCTTCCCTGTCAACGTATCGGATCAGCAGGCAGGCCGCCACCGGCATCGGGCATGAGCTCTCAGGGTAGGTGGGTGAAGGACATTCCGGCTGCCAGCAGCTTGTCCAACGCCTGTTTTACGCCTTCGGCCGTTCCGCCGTTGGGGTGGTTGCCGTGGCAGATCACCACGTCGCCCGCCCGGGCCTTTCCCACTTCTTTGGCTACGACGGCGGAGGGAAACGTTGCGCCGCCGTCGCCATTGATGCTGAAGCCGGCCGCTTTCACACCCAATGTACCGAGGATGTCCATAGCGACGTCGTCCATGTACGCGGTGCCCGGGCGGAAGTATCTGGGACGCTTGCCCGTCAGGCCGGCAAGGAGACCGTCATTCGGCATGATTTCGTCGTAGACCTCGCCGGCGTTCTTTGTGCCCGGGATTCCATAGGCGGAGTTGCCGGTGGTGGACAGCGGCTTATGCGACGTGCCGTGGTTGGCAACTTCGAAAAGCGGATCGGCTGCCAACTGCCGGGCCATGGCGGGGTTGGCCGTGATCCACCTCGAGTTAAGGAAGAGGGTGGCGGGCACGTGGCGCTGGCGCAGGGTGTCCAGAAGGGCCTGGTCGTAGCCGTTGCCGCCGGAGCCGCCGCAAAAGTCGAAGGTGAGGGCGATGCCTTGTTGGCCGGGCGGCAGCCGCGTCAGCACGCCTGGAGCCTCCAGGCCCCAATAGCGGGCCTGGTGCTTACCGTAGGTTTCGACGATCTGCGGGCGTGAGGGGACAGGCGTCGGCGTTGGCGTGGCCGGTGCAGGCTCGTCACCGTCCGGGCCTGTGTGTATCACTGGAGGGGAAAGATCGCCGGGCGGGGCTATATCGGGCGCCGCGCTTTCGCTCTGCGTTCCGGCCGCCTGCTTCGGATGCGGCTGCAGGTCCGGGACGGCGGACGACAAGGTGAGCACTGCTGCCAGCAGGACGGCCCTCCGGCCGGGGCCCTTGCCGTCCTGGCCAAGGTGACGGGGCGCGTTCGGTTCCACTGCTACGACCCCTGCCAGGACGCAGCGGTGCAGGCTGCAGCGCGCGGAACAGCGGCCTGGATGCGGGGAGTCATGACGGGAGGATACCTTGCCGGACTTGCCGTTTCCTGAACCCCGCCGCCCAACGGGGCGTCGGTCGTAACAAAGGGCGGTAGGAGGGTGCAGTGCACCGGTATCCGACGTGGATGCCGGGACGGCGCCGGGGATCGGGTTCGTTTCGGCGGATGATTTCGCGTACCACAGGGGGAGTGTCGCCCTGGCCGAGGAGCAGGTACCGCATCAGGTGCGCCAGCGGGTTTCCTTCGGACCACTCGAAGTAGCCCTGCGGAATGACACCGGTGGCGTCCCGCAGTGCCAGCAGGATGGCTGCGATGGCATTCGGCGCGGCGGGACTCTGTACACGCAGAACGCGGTGGTCACCCACCTCGACGCCCCTGACAACCAGTACCTTGCTGAAGCCCGAGGGATCGGTGACGTCGATTTCAAGGAAGATCACGTCGGCGGTCCAGGGAGTTGGGTTGCTGTCCTGCTGGTCGGCCGATTTCCGGTCATACTCGGCGACGTCACGCGCCTGCGGTTTGTTGGCTATCAGGGTCAGGCGCCCGTCGTAGTCCAGGGAGTCCTTGATGAAGCGGCGTGCAGTTGCATCGAATTCGATACTGTCCACGCGGAGTTCGGTGGTCCTGCTGACCCTTGATACGAGTGACACGGTGATGATGCCGAGGATGAAGAAGGCGGAGATGGTGATGCCGTCCGGCTTCTCGATTACGTTGGCGCCCAGTGCATAGAGCATCACCAGCGTCAGCAGGGTGAAGCCTGTTACGGCTCCGGCGTGTTTCCGCTGGATGGCCGAGATCAGCACAGCTATGGCTGCGGACACCATCATCACCAGGATTCCTGTTGCGTACGCACCGGCCTGGGCGTTTACATCCGCCCGGAATCCTACTGTGATGTGGATGCTGACCGTGGTGTAGACCAGCACCACCGGCCTGACAGCACGGGTCCATTCAGGCGCCATGCCATATGACGGCAGATAGCGCGGGACGATGTTGATGAGCCCGGCCATTGCCGACGCCCCGGCGAACCAGAGGATAAGGATGCTGCTGATGTCATATGCGGATCCGAACACGCTGCCCAGGCGTTCGTGGGCGAGGTATGCGAGGGCACGGCCATTGGCTGCCCCGCCCGGCTGGAATGCTTCGGCGGGGATGAGGACGGTGGTCACGAAACTGCTGCCGATGAGGTAGACGCTCATGATCAGCGCCGCAGTGGTGAGCAGCTTGCGTGTATTTCGGATGCGCCCATTCAGCTTGTCTTCGCCGGTGGCGCCCCGGGATGCGATCAATGGCATCATGCTGACGCCTGTTTCGAATCCCGACAGTCCCAGGACCAGCAGGGGGAAGGCCAGGAGGGCCGGGCCTGCGATGCCGCCCAGACCTGTTCCCTGGGCCGTCAGTGACCCGCTCCATGAATTCAACAGTCCCGGATCGGCGAAGATATCGGCGATGCCTGAACCGATGACCACGGCATTCAGCAGCAGGAAGACCCCCACCAGGGGTATTGCGACCGCTACGGCCTCCGAGAACCCGAGCAGGAACACCCCGCCCAGGATGACCAGCAGGAGGACGGTAATGGGTACCGCCTGTCCTTTGAGGACGGACGGAAGGAAGGGATTTTCGAGCAGGTGGACCGTGGCGTCGGCCGCAGAAAGCGTAATGGTAATGATCCAGGACGTAGCTACAAACCCGAGCAGTACCAGGACGAAGACCTTGCCGCGCCAGAAGGGCAGGAGCTTTTCAAGCATGGCCACTGAGCCTTGGCCGTGGGGGCTTTCAGCGGCCACCCTGCGATACATGGGCAGCATGCCGAAAAGCGTCAGGGCGACAATGAGCAGTGTGGCCAGCGGAGACAACGCGCCGGCAGCAAGGGCGGCGATTCCCGGCAAATAGGACAGTGTGGAGAAGTAGTCGACGCCGGTGAGGCACATGACCTTCCACCAGCGTTGTTGTCCGTCGTCGTGTTCCGGGGCTTCGAAGCCTTCCGGTTGCTGGACGCGGTTTTCAAGCAACCAACGGATCAAAGGGCTCCGTGGCGCCGCGTCCTGCGAAGGGCGGGGAACGCTTTCCGGTATGGAGTGCTGGATAGAGGCAGTCACGGGTTTCTCCCCTCTGCTGGTCCCGACACGGGCCTCACTCCAGGGCTGGGGAAGCCGACGCCCGTAAGCCGCGAGGTTAACACCGCCGCGGTGCCGCGAATGGTTTGGCGGGAGTATCTTGTCGCTTTCTTAACGGCACTGGTTCCGCAATCGGCTGTTTCCACCAAGTGCCCCGCGCCGGAAAGCTGCAAATACCGGGACTTTAGCCCCTGTGGGCCTTTTTAGGGGCCGGGTTTACTTGTGGGTTGAAATGGGCACGGCGCCCGCTCCCGGGCGACTTTCGCACCGGGAGGAGAGCAAGGAGGCAGCGCAGGAAATGAATCTCAAAGATCGCTGGGGCCGGCTCGATCCGGCCACCCGGAAGTGGTTCATGGACAATCCGGGATGCCAGATCCTCCCAAGAACCATCACGGCTGTGATCTCGAAGGAGACGGGGGAGAACCTTCCCACCGGGATGCACGGAGAGGCCCCGATGTCCCGCGAGGACCAGGACTTTATCCGCTCGAAGATGGATGAGCCCGGTAACTGACCGTGACCTGCAGTTTTTCAAGGGGTCCGTGCGGGACCATCAGTGGGCCCCGCGAACAGCAAACGCCAACCGCTTAACCAGCGAAAAACCCCGGAAACCCCTGGAACCAGGGGCTGTCCGGGGTTTATCCCGAGCTTCCTATCAGAATCGAACTGATGACCTTTTCATTACGAGTGAAACGCTCTACCGACTGAGCTAAGGAAGCACCGCACGAAATCCCCGGCGGAACCGGGCGCCTCATGCAAGAGTCAACTGTAATGGAGTCTCCGCGCCCCGGTCAAAATGGGAGGTGCGGCGGCTCCCGGAGCGATCAGCAGACCGTATTGTCGGCCGGAACCTTGCCGTTCACCAGGTAGTTGTCCACCGAATCCTCGAGGCAGCTGTTTGCCCGCCCGTAGGCGGTGTGTCCTTCGCCCCTCCACGTCAGCAGGGAGGCGTTGCCCAGTTGCTTGCGGAGTGAGGCTGCCCAGTCAACGGGGGTAGCGGGGTCACCCGTGGTACCGATGACCACGATCGGAGAGTCCCCGGTGTATTCGACCGGCGCCGGGGTGCGGACGTTCTTGTAGGGCCAGTCTGCGCAGGTGGTGCCGCCGTAGGCAAAGAAGTAGCCAAGGGTGGGCGAGTCCTGTTCCAGCCGCTTCTCTTCGGCCCGCATACCTGCAGCGTCCGAAACCATGGGGTAGTCCAGGCAGTTGATCGCGTTGAAGGCGAACGTTGAATTGGAGGTGTATTTCCCGTCGGAGCCGCGGTCGGCGCCCAGATCGGCCAGCCGGAGCATGAGGCTGACGTCTCCGGACATCGCCGCCTCCAGCGCCTGCGTGAGGGCCGGCCAGCTTTGGTCGTTGTAGAGCGGGGTGATCAGGCCGCTGACGAACATGGTGGCGTTGACCAAGCGCCCGTCCTTGGCAGTGCGGGGCGTCTGCTGCACGGCGTTGATCAGGTCCCGGATCTGCTGCACTCCGGAGTCGACATCACCGCTCAAGGGGCACTTGCCCTGCTTCTGGCAACTGGCGACGTAGCTGTGCAGTGCTTTTTCGAAGGCCCGGGCCTGGCCGCTGGTCAGGTCCTCGTTGCTGATGGACGGGTCCAAAGCCCCATCGAGGACCATGCGGCCCACGTTGTCAGGGAAGAGCGATGCGTAGGTGGAGCCCAGGAAGGTGCCGTAGGAGTAGCCAAGGTAGTTCAGCTTGGAGTCGTTCACCACGGCCCGGAGTACGTCCAGGTCCTTGGCGGCGCTGACGGTGTCGATGTGGCCCAGGACCGGGCCGGTTTGCGCCGCACACTGGTCAGCGATCGCTTTGTTGTCAGCCAGCGCCGTTTTGAGTCCGGCGTCGGTTTCGAGGGCATAGATCTTGGCCCGGGCCGCATCACGTTCCGCGTCGGTCATGCAGGTTACGGGAGCGGAGCGCTTGACGCCTCGCGGATCAAAGCCGACGAGGTCATAGGCGTTGCGTACACCGGCTGAGAAGTGGGTTGCGGCCGCGTCCTTGACGAAGTCGTACCCGGAGGCACCCGGACCGCCGGGATTGACCAGGAGGCTGCCGGTCTTCTTGCCTGTGCTGGGCGCCCGCAAAGCGGCAAGCTGGATAGTGTCGCCGCCCGGATTGGCATAGTCCATGGGCACCGTCACCTTGGCACACTGGAATTCCCCTTCGCAGGGCTGCCACACGACTTCCTGGGAGTAAAACTTTTCCAGTCCCGCGGGGGCCGAAGCCACGATCGAGGGGTCGGCTTTGGCCGTGGCCGCCTCCGGCGGGTTCTTGTCGCCGCCGTTGAGCAGACTGCACGAGGCCAGGACCATGGCCAGGGCCATTGCTCCCGCGGCGCGGACGGCGACCGCCAGGGACCTGTGGCGTGCGGACAGGGGGCGGGCAGTCATCGGGTCTCCTTGGAGGGCTGGATCAAGCTGGCCGCCATGGACTCGATGGTCAGCAGCGGGGCAACGTTGGTGGTGGTGATGCGTTCGCGGGCTTTGTTGATGGCATCCATGCGGGCCAGGGTGGTTTCAGGAGTGCTGCGGGCGGCGAACTCTTCCAGCTCACTCCTCAGCTCAACGTTGACCAGTTCCACCGCGTTCCCCAGCTGGATGATCAGCACGTCCCGGTAGAAGGACAGTAAATCGGTGAGCGTACGGTCCAGGGAGTCCGTAATGGATCTCTTGGCCCGCCGTTTCTGGTCGTCCTCGAGTTGCTTCAGCTGGCCGCGCATGGCCGGGGGCAGCGTGCCCGATTCGGGCGCTCCCAGCGTTGCGAGGAGGGCGGCCTTTTCCGCTGCGTCCCGTTCCTCGTTGGAGCTGTTGGCCTCGGCGGTGGCGATCTTCACCAGCTTGTCCGCCATCATGACCGCCGCTGTGACGCCGCGGAGGCCGAGCGGAAAACGGACCGTTTCCAGCCGGCGTTCCCTTGCCGCTGGATCCCTGGCCAGCCGGCGGGCAATACCCACATGGCTCTGCGCTGCCCGGGCTGCCTGCTCCGCAAGGGCAGGGTCCACGCCGTCACGCCGCACCAGCAGGGCTGCAACGTCCGAGGCCGGCGGCAGCCGTAAAGCTACACTCCGGCAGCGGGAGCGGATGGTGACCAGGACGTCGGCGGGGGACGGCGCGCAAAGCATCCAGATAGTCCGCGGCGTGGGTTCCTCGATGGCCTTGAGCAGTACGTTGGTGGTCCGCTCGGCCATGCGGTCGGCGTCCTCCACGACGATGATCCGCCAGCGCCCTGATGATGGCCGGTTGCCTGCCGCCGCCACCAGTTCCCGGGCCTCATCAATGGTGATGGTGACCTTTTCGGTGCGCACGAACGTAACATCCGAATGGGTTTCGCCCAGGATCGTGTGGCACGCCTGGCACTGCCCGCAGCCACGGAGGCTGACGTCCTCCTGGTCGCAGTTCAGTGCGGCGGCGAAGGCCTTGGCGGCGTTGGAGCGGCCGGAGCCCGGCGGCCCCGTGAACAGCCAGGCGTGCGTCAGGCTTTCGCCGCTTGCGGCCTGGCGCAGTTGTTCGACGACGGCGGGCTGGCCCTGGAGGTCATCCCAAACGGTCACGCCCCACCGCCGTCCGTCGCTGCTTCAGGTACCGCCAGTTGCGGCACGGGAGCGTGCCCTGCCGCCGGGGTGGGCGCATCAAGCAGGGTTTCCACCCGGGCGAGGATCCGGGCCGCCAGGTCGTCGGCCGGCAGCTGGGCAGGGAGTACCAGGTAGGACTCGGGGCGGCCCGCGGCGAGGTCCAGGAAGGCTCCCCGGATTCGGGTATGGAATTCGTCAGCCTCGGATTCGAGGCGGTCCTCAGCTGCCTGCCCGGCGGTCCGGCGCTCGCGGCCAAGCCGGGGGTCCACGTCCAGGAGGACCGTGAGGTGTGGCTGCAGGCCCGAGGTGGCCCACTGGTTGAGGGACTGGACGTTGTCCTGTCCAAGGTTTCGGCCGGCCCCCTGGTAGGCGACCGAGGAGTCGATGTAGCGGTCAGTCAGCACGATCTCGCCGCGGCCAAGTGCCGGTCGGATGACCTGGGCGGCGTGGGCGGCACGGGACGCGGCAAAGATGAGCGCTTCCGTGTGGGCGTCAATCTCGCCATTGCCGTGGTCCAGCACCAGCGAGCGCAATTTTTCCCCGATGGGGGTTCCGCCGGGTTCACGGGTGCGCAGCACTGTATGGCCCTGGGATTCCAACGCGGCCGCGAGACGGGCCGCCTGGGTGGACTTGCCGGCGCCATCGCCACCTTCGAATGCGATGAATAATCCGGCCCTTTGGTTGTTCACTTCTTAAGCCTACCGAGGCATGGGGACATTTCCGGCCTCCAGCCGGCGCCTGTGCAGGACGGGTGTAGGGGCCGCCGTCCACAAAACGTCACCGCTTGGCGGCAGATCAAGCGGGAACAGTACGCTTTGCACCATGAGTCTTTCCGAGCACCAGACCGCGTCCTTGTCACCCGAGACCGTGGTGGTGGCAGCGGGTCGGCCGCCGCGGGAAAGGGACCAGCCGGTCAATCCTCCCATCACCCTTTCCTCCACTTACTTCGGTACCGGCCCCCTCGGCGACGGCGACCGGGGGTATGGCCGCTATTCCAACCCCACCTGGGACCCTTTCGAAGAGGCGCTGGGCCAGCTTGAAGGATCCGGGCTTCCCGGCCTGCTGTACGCATCGGGGCTTGCGGCGGTTAGTTCTGCGCTGTCGCTGATTCCCGCAGGGGGCGTGCTGGTCATGCCCAACCACAGCTACTCCGGTTCGCTGGTGATGGCCTCGGAACTGGCCCAAAAAGGCTTCATCGAGCTCCGGACCGTGGACATCGCCGATACCGATGCCGTCAGGGAAGCACTGGCACCCACGGGACCGTCCGCGAAGGCGGCGGCCATGCTGTGGCTCGAAAGCCCCACCAACCCCATGCTCGGAATCGCCGATATGTCCGCGGTCGCAGAGGCCGCCCACGCCGCCGGCGCAATCGTCGTTGCGGACAACACCTTCTCCACCCCCTTGGTCCAGCAGCCCCTGTTGCTGGGATCCGACGTCGTCCTCCACTCGGTGACCAAGTACCTGGCCGGGCACTCCGACGTCGTCCTCGGCGCGCTGGTCACCTCCAATCCCGACATCCGCGCCACGCTCCTCCACCACCGCATCATCCACGGCGCCATCGCCGGTCCCTTTGAAGCATGGCTGGCGTTGCGCGGCCTGCGGACCCTTGCGCTGCGCGTAGAGCGGTCCCAGGAGTCAGCCATGGTCCTGGCGGAACGCCTTGCCGCGCACCCCGCCATCGAATCGATCCGGTTCCCCGGCCTCAGCACCGACCCCGGGCACGTCCGCGCCAAGGAGCAGATGAAGGGATTCGGCTCCATCATCTGCATCCAGGTGGCGCCTGCCGCAGGCCTTAGCGGTGCTGATGCCGCCGACAAACTGGTGCAGGCCCTGGAACTCTGGCTGCCGGCGACGTCCCTTGGCGGGGTGGAGTCCCTCATCGAGCGCCGGCGCCGGCACTCGGCCGAACCCACCAGCGTGCCGGAGAACCTGGTGCGCCTGAGCGTCGGGGTGGAAAACGTTGAGGACCTGTGGGCTGACCTTAAGCAGGCGCTGGACACTCTTGGCGGCTAGGCTGGGATTGTGGACGGTCGAATAATCATTGCGTACGTGGAGCAGGCAGTGTTCTTCATCCTTGGCCTGGTGGCCTTGGGGCTTGAACTGTGGGCTTTTGTGGACTGCCTCCGCCACCGGCCCAACGCCTTCGAAGCCACCGGCAAGCGGACCAAGACCTTCTGGCTTGCCCTCACCGGTGGTGCAACCGCCGTGGGCCTGATCTCGCTGCTGGGCGCTGGTGGAGGCATCTTCAGCACCCTCGGCCTGTTCGGGCTCGCCGCTGTCGTAGCAGCCTCCGTCTACCTGGCCGACGTCCGGCCTGCAGTGAAGGACGCCGGCCGGGGCGGCAGCCGCAACATGGGTCCCTACGGCCCCTGGTGACCCTGCCGGCCTGGGCCCGTTCATCACCCGGCCGCATGTAACGGCGCCACGGACTCCCAGTCCACCGTCAGCTCACCCAGCCGCCACCTGCCCGGTCCGTCCTGGATCGGCCACCCTGCGGTGCGCAGGCTCCTGCACATGCCTACCCAGCGCTGCCTGTTGCCAAAAGGGGCCAGCGCCGCGCTCCCAAGCCAAGCCCGGTCCATCGCCTGCATGAAAGTGTGAACAGGTTCGCCGGGGACGTTGCGGTGAATCAGGGCTTTGGGAAGCCGTTCGGCGACGTCGGATGGCAGGTCGAAGCTCCCGAATCGGACGGAGATGCTGAGGGACAGCGGGCGGTCCCGGTCCAGCGCCACCCAGGTCACGCGCCGCCCGATCTCATCACACGTGCCGTCGACGAACAGGCCGCCAGGCGCCAACCGGTCCTGCACCAGCCGCCAAATCCCCGCTACGTCAGCCTCTTCGTACTGCCGCAGGACGTTGAAGGCCCGGACCAGGACGGGGCGCCCGGGAACAGGCAATTCAAAGCCGCCCACGTGGAACGTCAGTCCGGGACGCTGCAGCGGAATCGCCGCCCGGACGCGCTCCGGCTCAATTTCAATGCCGCAGACGCGCACGTCAGGCCGGACCACGGCGAGCCTTTCATAAAGTTCGACGGCGGTTGCCGGCGTTGCGCCATAGCCCAGGTCCACCACGAGCGGCTCGGATGCCCTCCTCAGCCGCCAGGCCTGCGGTCCGGCCAGCCAGCGGTCCACGCGGCGCATCCGGTTGGGATTGGTGGTGCCGCGGGTCACGTTGCCCACCGGCCGCCCCTGCCTGGCGACGGCGGACCTGCCGGAAAGTTGCGGGGCATTGACCCGTTCAGCCTTTTGAACCACCGCACAACCCTATCTTCGCTGGCCGCCATCGTGGGGCCGCCTTGTAACGCTGGGCGGGCGGCAACACTGCTCGGCTAGGATGAAAATCATGACTTACAAGCTGATTCTGCTGCGCCACGGCCACAGCGAATGGAACGCCAAGAACCTGTTCACCGGCTGGGTGGACGTTGACCTGAACGACCAGGGCCGCGCGGAAGCAGCGCGCGGAGGTGAGCTGCTGGTAGAGAACAACATCCTCCCGGACGTGCTCTACACCTCCCTGCTGAAGCGGGCCATCAACACGGCCAATATCGCCCTGGACAAGGCGGACCGCGGCTGGATCCCGGTCAAGCGCGACTGGCGCCTGAACGAACGCCACTACGGTGCGCTGCAGGGCAAGGACAAGGCCCAGACCCTGGCCGAGTTCGGCGAGGAGCAGTTCATGGAATGGCGCCGCTCCTACGACACCCCGCCGCCGCCGCTGTCCGATGACTCCGAGTTCTCGCAGGCGCACGATCCCCGCTACGCGGACCTGGGCGATGCCCTCCCGCGCACCGAGTGCCTGAAGGAC
The DNA here is from genome assembly GCF_030323865.1 of Pseudarthrobacter defluvii. NCBI lineage: Bacteria > Bacillati > Actinomycetota > Actinomycetes > Micrococcales > Micrococcaceae > Pseudarthrobacter > Pseudarthrobacter defluvii. Next base: position 716,764 of record NZ_CP066362.1, read on the forward strand.
GTCCTGGTGCGGCTCCTGCCCTACTGGGAATCGGACATCAAGGAAGACCTCAAGGCCGGCAAGACCGTCCTGGTCACCGCACACGGCAACTCGCTCCGGGCTCTGGTCAAGCACCTGGACGGCATCAGCGACGAGGCCATCGCCGGCCTGAACATCCCCACCGGCATCCCGCTGGTGTACGACCTCGACGAGGACTTCCAGCCGATCAAGCCGGGCGGCACCTACCTCGATCCCGAGGCCGCAGAGCAGGCCATCCTGGCCGTTGCCAACCAGGGCAAGAAATAAGACTTCGCGTTCTCCGCCGGGTGCTCGGTCGTTTGCCCCAACGTCTCCCTGACCTCGCAAGCTCGGCCAGGGAACCCTGACGTAGTGGGCCCACCCTTAGACGCACTCCGGCCGAAGAACGCGCTGCGTCAAAGGTGAAACGACGACGGCGGGCTGGCCACCTCAGGTGACCAGCCCGCCGTCGTTGTTCTACTTGGCTTAGCTGTGCTCGGTGGCGTTCGGCTGCCACGCGCCTGTGACCAGGTAGGTCACCTTCTGGGCGACGGAAACGCCGTGGTCCGCGAACCGCTCGAAGTAACGGCTGGCAAGGGCTACGTCCACGGTGGTGGCGGGCGACCCGGACCAGTCGGGAGCCGCGATGGCCTTGAACACGCTCAGGTGCAGATCATTGATGGCGGTGTTGGCCTTAAGGATGTCCCGGGCCACCTCAAGGTCGCGGCTCTCCAGCAGTACCGTCAGCTTGTCCGCGATTTCCTGGTCCAGTTCGGCCATCCGGTTGAACGTGTCCGTCATGGACTCCGGAATCACCATGGAGGGGTAGCGGAGGCGGGCCAGCTGGGCGATGTGGCGGGCCAGATCGCCCATCCGCTCCAGGGAGGCGCTCATCCGGAGGGAACCCACGATCATGCGCAGGTCGCTGGCGACGGGGCCCTGCAGCGCCAGAATGTCGATTGCCCGCTCATCCAGGCTGTTCTGCAGGAAGTCAATGCGCGCATCGGCTGCGATGACGTCCTGGGCGAGATCCACGTCCGCTACCTGGAAGGAGGTAGTGGCCTTGGCCATCGCTTCGCTGACCAGCCGGGAAATCTCCACCAGCTGGTCACCGACTTGGGTAAGCTCTTCCTGAAAAACCTTACGCACGTAGGCGTCCTTTCCTTGGAACTCCCGCCGGCCGCTCCAGGGCAGCAGGAATCGTGTCGCCGTTGGGCACTCTAACCACCAACTCTGGCATCGCCCGGTAAACGATTATGCCCACACAGATGAACGTTAGTTGAACCGTTCACCGGATGGGCAATAAGGCGGCAGGCCGCTCCAGGCAAGAGCATAAAGTGGAGCTGTGGATCCTATGCTCATTGGTCTGGTTGCCGGCCTTATCGGCCTGGCGCTTGGCACGTTCGGCGTGCTTGCCTACCGGGTCAGCGAGAAGCAGCGCGAGCTGCTGGACGTCGAACCCGAGGAGCTTGCCCTTCCGGCCGGTGCAGCGGAGGTGCTCGCCGTCGTCGGACGTGCCTTTGTGGTGCTGGACGACGTGGACGGGGTGGTGCGCGCAAGCCCCGCAGCCTACGCTTACGGACTGGTCCGCGGACACACTGTGGTCCACAAGGAACTCCTGGAGATGACCGCCGGGGTCCGGCGGGACGGCGTCATCCTCGAAAAGCAGTTGGAGCTTCCGCGGGGGCCGCTGGGGCAGGGAACCATCATCGTGCAGGTCCGGGCAGCCATGCTGGGCGAGGAATACATCCTCCTCCTCGCCGATGACCGCACCGAGATCACCCGCACCGAAGAGATCCGCAATGACTTTGTCGCCAACGTATCGCACGAGCTGAAAACCCCGGTGGGTGCCATCTCGCTGCTGGCCGAGGCGCTCGAATCTTCCGCCGATGACGAAGAAGCCGTCCGCCGCTTTGCCAAGCGCATGCACAAGGAGTCGGCACGGCTCGCAGCCCTGGTCCAGGACATCATTGAACTTTCCCGCCTGCAGGGCGCCAGCGTGACGCAGCAGGGCGGACCTGTCGACATCAACGCTGTCATCGCCGAGGCCGTGGACCGGTCGCAGCTTCCCGCCGAGAGCAAGAACATCAGCATCGTGGTGGGCGGGCGCACCGATGGCAAGGTGTTCGGCGACCAGGACCTTTTGGTTACTGCGCTGCGGAATCTCATCGACAACGCCATCCGCTATTCACCCCCCAATACCCGCGTGGGGATCGGCGTGCGCTCCAGGGAAGGCCTTGTGTCAATTTCCGTGACCGACCAAGGGGAGGGCCTCAGCCCCGAGGAGCAGGAACGTGTCTTCGAGCGCTTCTACCGGGTGGACGCGGCCCGGTCCCGCCAGACAGGAGGTACCGGCCTGGGCCTGAGCATCGTCAAGCACGTGGCTTCCAACCATGGCGGTGAAGTGACGCTGTGGTCCCAGCCCGGGCAGGGCTCCACCTTCACCCTCCGGCTGCCCGAAATGGAAGGGCAGGAGGGCGACGCCGAGCCTTCAGTTCCCGGGGCACCGGCAGTGGCGCCGGGGCAGGTTCGGGAGACGTCCGGGCAACCATCTCTCACCCAAGTACCCCGCGCTGCCGGCGCAACAGAACCGGGCGCTACAGAACAAGGAGCTAACGCTTGAGCAGGATTTTGATTGTGGAGGATGAGGAATCGTTCAGCGATCCCTTGTCCTATTTGCTGGGTAAAGAAGGGTTCGAGGTGGAGGTGGTGGACAACGGCCTCGACGCCATCACCGAATTTGACCGCAACGGCGCCGACCTTGTGCTGCTCGACCTTCAGCTTCCGGGCCTCTCCGGCACCGAGGTGTGCCGGCAGCTGCGCCAGCGTTCAAGCGTCCCCGTGATCATGCTGACCGCCAAGGACTCCGAGATCGACAAGGTAGTAGGCCTTGAGCTCGGCGCGGACGATTACGTGACCAAGCCCTACTCGTCCCGCGAACTGGTGGCCCGGGTCAGGGCCGTGCTGCGTCGCCAGGGTGAACCGGAGGAGCTGATCTCGTCCACGGTCCAGGCCGGGCCCGTCCGCATGGATATTGAGCGGCACGTGGTGAGCGTTGACGGCGAGCAGGTCCTGCTTCCGTTGAAGGAATTCGAGCTCCTGGAGATGCTTCTGCGCAACTCGGGCAGGGTGCTGACCAGGGGCCAGCTGATCGACCGTGTGTGGGGCTCCGACTATGTGGGTGACACCAAGACCCTGGATGTACACGTGAAGCGCCTCCGCGGCAAGATCGAGCCCGATCCCTCTGCCCCGCGCTATTTGGTGACGGTCCGCGGCCTCGGTTACAAGTTCGAACCCTAAACCGGCCGGACGGCGGCATAACAAAAGGGAGGAGCCGTGGGGCTCCTCCCTTTTGTTATGCCTGCCGGCCTCCCGGGGCCGGTGACCGCTTAGCGGCTGGTGGCGGTTGCCGTAGCGCTCGGAGTGGCGCTGGCGGAGGAGCTTGTCCCTGCCGAAGAGCTTGCGCCTGCGGATGAGCTGGCGCTGGCCGACGAGCTTGCGCTTGCTGATGAGGAAGGCGTCGCCGAGGAGCTCGGGGTGGGGATGTAGTCCTTGTACTCCTGCAAGGTGGCGTCCAGGACGGGAATCTTGACAGTGTTGCTGACGTTGGTGCCGTCCTCGCTGACCTTGACGTCCACCAGGGAGCCGGGCTTGCCGCCGGTGGTGCTCAGGATGGCGGGATCAGAGTTCTCGTTGAGCAGCGTGTAGGAGTTGGCCTTCACTGGAACCTGGGTCTGCGAGCCCTTGGCGCCATTGACGGTGAGCTTTACGTCCTTGGAGGAGGAGTTGTAGACGGCGCCGATCAGGCGGCCGGGCTCATTTTCGCCGGCGGAGACGATGAGCATGTTCCGCAGCTGCAGGGGACCCAGGTCCGCGCGGACGCCGTCCGAGGCGGAGTACTGGTGGCTGGTCTGCTGGGGCGTGATGTAACCGCAGCCCGCGGTCAGCAGGCTGGCGCCAAGGGCAGCAGCCGTCAGTGCCAGTTTGCCGCGCTGGGCCCGGTTCATCGCAGTGGAACGCACGTCACGTACTCCTCAAGAAATTTGAAGTCTTTTTCAGCCATAGCCTATCCGCAAAGAGGGTCAAACGAGGATTCGGCCGTGTCACAACCCCTGTGCGAGCGCTCACGCGATGCACTAATCCGCCCATTCGTCAAGAGGGTGGAGGGGGTTGATTGGGCCGTTTTTCCGCGTATTTTCGCGGTTGGAGGCCCTTTCTTCGGCCGGTCATATGCCTGAATCGTGATAAACTGGTCTGCGGGAAAGGGGAAATGTCCACATGGTATTTGAGGTCGGCGAGACAGTAGTTTACCCTCACCACGGTGCTGCGAAGATTGAAGAAATCAAGATGCGCACCATCAAGGGCGAAGAGAAGATGTATCTCAAGCTCAAGGTGGCTCAGGGTGATCTGACCATTGAAGTTCCAGCAGAGAACGTTGACCTTGTTGGGGTCCGGGATGTCGTGGGCAAGGAAGGCCTGGAGCACGTGTTCGATGTGCTCCGCGCTGAGTTCACCGAGGAACCCACCAACTGGTCACGCAGGTACAAGGCAAACCTGGAGAAGCTTGCTTCCGGTGACGTCATCAAGGTGGCAGAGGTTGTCCGCGACCTGTGGCGCCGGGATCACGACCGGGGCCTTTCCGCAGGCGAGAAGCGAATGCTGGCCAAGGCCCGCCAAATTCTGATTTCAGAACTGGCGCTGGCTGAAAAGACCGACGAGGAGAAGGCAGCAAGCGTTCTCGACGAGGTCCTGGCTTCCTAAGAATTGAGCCCCGGCGGCACGCAAGTGCAGCCGGGGCTTCTTTTTTTGGCCCAATCCGGCGGGGCCTGCGCACCTGCCGCAAGTGCCGGCGTCGTAGGCTAGTCCGCATGAGTGAATCACCTCCGCGCCTGGTCACAGCCGTCATCCTGGTGGCCGCAGGTTCAGGGCAACGCCTTGGCTACGGCATGCCCAAGGCGGCCGTGCCGTTGGGCGGCGAGCCAATCCTGATGCATGCCCTGCGCGGCATCGTCGCGTCCGGGGTTGCCACGCAGGTGTGCGTCGCCTTGCCCGCAGGGGACCAGGGCCTGCGCCAGTTGTGCGACGACTTCCGCGGGGAACTTGCCGACGGCGGACCCCTCCTGACGCTCGTCGACGGCGGCTCCACCAGGGCGCACTCCGTCCGGGCCGGCATCGCTGCCCTGATGGAGGGCATCGAGGCCGTTCTGGTCCACGATGCCGCGCGAGCACTGACGCCAGAGTCGGTTTTCCACCGCGTGTCCGATGCGCTTGCCGCCGGCGCGGATGCCGTGATTCCCGCGCTGCCGGTCGTGGACACCGTGAAAACCGTGGCGGCCACCACGGGGGAGGGTGCGGACTTCGCCCCCGAGGTCGTAACAGGGACTGCCCGCCGCGAGGAACTCCGCGCGGTACAGACGCCCCAGGGCTTCAGGACCGGCACGTTGGTGCAGGCCCACCAGGCGGCCCAGGCCCTGGATCAGGAACAGTCAGCGGCTGTCACCGACGACGCCATGCTGGTTGAAATGCTGGGCGCTCCCGTCCACGTGGTGCGCGGGTCAACACAGTCCCTCAAGATCACCACGCCCCTGGACCTGATCTTCGCCGAAGGCCTCCTGGAAGGCCCGCTCGGGGCCCGGTGGGTGGAAGGATGAGCCGGGACATGGTCCTTCCCCGGACCGGCGTGGGAATTGACGTCCACGCGTACGCCCCCGAAGACGCCCCCCGCCCGCTCTGGCTCGGCGGGCTCCTTTGGCCCGGCGAACGTGGCCTTGCCGGGCACTCTGACGGGGACGCGGTGGCGCATGCAGCAGCTGACGCACTGTTCTCCGCGGCCGGCATCGGCGACCTTGGCACGCACTTCGGTACCGACCGCCCGGAGTTCGCCGGTGCCTCCGGGGCCACCCTCCTCGCCGAGGCCGCGCGGATCGTCCGGGCGGCCGGCTTCGAGATCGGCAACGTCGCCGTGCAGTTCGTGGCCAACCGGCCCAAGTTCGGGCCCAGGCGGGAGGAATCCCAAAAGGTCCTGAGCGAAGCTGCCGGTGCGCATGTGGGGGTCACGGCGACCACCAGCGACGGCCTGGGCTTCACGGGGCGCGGCGAGGGTATCTCCGCAATGGCCACCGCCCTGGTGTACCCGCGGCAGTCCTGAGCCATCGGCTAGTCTGGATCGGTGACCTTGCGCTTCTATGACACAGCCTCCGCCGAAGTCCGGAACTTCGTCCCCCTCGTCGAGGGCAAGGTCAGCCTCTATTACTGCGGAGCCACGGTCCAGGGCATGCCGCACGTGGGACATATCCGTTCCGCCATCGCCTTCGACCAGCTGACCCGCTGGCTCCAGTACCGGGGCCTGCGCGTCACCGTCGTCCGCAACGTGACGGACATCGACGACAAGATCCTGGCCAAGTCGGAGGCTTCCTTCGCACCGGACTTCAGCCCGGAAGCGGGGGAGGTGGCCCGCGAAGAGTGGTGGGCGCTGGCATACCGCTACGAGCGCGAATTCCTGAAGGCCTACGACACCCTGGGCGTCTCCCGCCCCACCTATGAACCCAGGGCCACAGGGCACATCCCCGAAATGCACGCCCTGATCCAGCAGTTGATCGACCGCGGCCACGCCTACCCGGCACTGGATGATTCCGGCGATGTCTACTTCGACGTCCGCTCCTGGGACAGGTACGGCGCACTGACCCGGCAGAACATTGACGACATGCAGGCAGCGCCCGACGCCGATCCCCGCGGCAAGAAGGACCCCCGCGACTTCGCGCTGTGGAAGGGTTCCAAGGAAGGCGAGCCTGCCACCGCCAGCTGGGCATCGCCCTGGGGCGCCGGCCGTCCCGGCTGGCATCTTGAGTGCTCCGCCATGGTCACCAAGTACCTCGGCACTGCTTTCGACATCCACGGCGGCGGACTGGACCTGCGCTTCCCGCACCACGAGAACGAAATGGCGCAGTCGCAGGCTGCCGGGTACCCGTTCGCCAACTTCTGGATGCACAACGGCATGGTGACGTATCAGGGTGAGAAGATGTCCAAATCCATTGGCAACACCATCAGCCCGGCCGAAATGCTGGAGCTGGCCCCGCCCCGCGTGGTGCGCTACTACCTGGGCCAGGCGCACTACCGCTCGGTGCTGGACTACCGGCCCACGTCGCTGCAGGAGGCCGCGGCCGCCGTCGAACGCATTGACGGCTTCCTGGCCAAAGCTGCATCCCGTTTCGGCGGCGACGCCGGTATCGCTCATGGCAACCACGGCCAATCCGCCGGGATCGACGCTTTCTGCGAAGCCATGGACGACGACCTCAACGTCCCCCGCGCCCTGGCGGCCCTGCACGAGACCGTCCGGGCCGGTAACACTGCCCTGGCCGAGGGTGACGACATCGCCGCGCGTGACGCCATGCACGCAGTGGCCCTCATGACTGACGTCCTGGGCCTCAACGCGGTCGCCGGGTCCGCGGCCGTGAGCACTCGGGAGGCCGAGGCGCTGGAGGTCCTCGTGGAAGCCCAGCTCTCCGCGCGTGCCGCTGCCCGCGCCGAAAAGGACTGGACCGCCTCCGACGCCATCCGGGACACGCTGAACCAGGCCGGCGTTGTGGTGGAGGACGGCCCGGACGGCGCCACCTGGAGCCTCAAGCGCGACTAAGGCCCACCACCAAGCCCGGCTGACCCCCCCCATGCAACCAGCAGCCCCCGATTTTTTTCGGGTCAGTAGACTGGTATGCAGACTCAGTCAGCACAATCAAGGGTGGAACATCATGGCCAACAATGGTCGCCGATCGGTGAAAGCGAAGAAGGGCCCAACCGTCGGAACCGGTGGCCATGGCCGCAAGGCCCTCGAAGGAAAGGGGCCCACGCCCAAGGCCGAGGACCGCGTTTACCACAAGGCCCACAAGGCGAGGCAGCTCGCCGAACGCTCCGCCGCAAAGCGCGGCACCGGTGCCCGCAGCGCGGGCGCCGCCAAATCCGGGCCCAAGGGGCGTGCCACCGAGGAAGTGGTCACTGGACGCAACTCCGTACTTGAAGCGCTCCGCGCAGGCATCCCGGCCAAGGCACTGCACGTGGCCATCCGCATCGAGATGGACGACCGCGTCAAGGAATCCCTGAAGCTCGCCGCCGAACGCGGCATCCCGCTGATGGAAACCGGCAAGCCTGAGCTGGACCGTATGACGGATGACGCCGTCCACCAGGGCCTGGTGCTGCAGATCCCGCCCTACGAGTACCAGGACGCCTACGAACTGGCCGAAGAAACGGTGGAGAAGTGGAAGAAGGGGCACATCGCCAACGCCCCGCTCTTCGTCGCCCTGGACGGCATCACCGACCCCCGCAACCTGGGCGCCATCATCCGCTCCGTTTCCGCCTTCAGCGGCCACGGTGTCATCGTGCCAGAGCGCCGCTCCGTGGGCGTCACCGCCTCGGCCTGGAAGACCAGCGCCGGTGCGGCGGTCCGCGTGCCCGTGGCCCGCGCCTCCAACCTGAACAACGCCCTGAAGCAATTCAAGAACATGGGCATCTTCGTGCTGGGGCTCGACGGCGACGGCGACGTTTCGCTGCCTGACCTCACCTTGGCCACCGAGCCGGTGTGCATCGTGGTGGGCTCTGAGGGGAAGGGGCTGAGCCGCCTGGTCCGGGAGAACTGCGACCAGATCGTCTCCATCCCCATCGATTCGGCCATGGAGTCGCTCAACGCCTCGATGGCCGTGGGCATCTCGCTGTATGAGGTTTCCCGCCAGCGCTCCGCAGGATAGTTATTCCGGGACCAATGTCCCTGGCAGGTTTCCCGGCGCCGCAGGGGTGAACGGGCAGGTCAAGTGCCAATGGCCGCTACTATTTAGGTGATGGTCATGCCGCTCTTCGACACTGCATCCACCATGGACGCCTCCTCGGCTGTTCCCCTCGGTGTCAGCGTCCCACGCGCTGATTCGGGTGGTACCCGCCACCATGCGGGGGGCCGGGCCAACGTTGCCTGTTTGGCACCCGCCGTCCCAAGCCTGGACATCGCCTACTGCCCTCCGGGCGGGGAGTGGCGGGTCCAGACCCTGCCCAACATCACCAGGGGCGTCCACCACGGCATCGTGGAGGACCTGCCCTACGGGTCGCGCTACGGCTTCCGTCCGTCGTCGGACAACCAGCCGTTACCGCCTGCCGTTCCCACCGGCAACAACGGCGTCAACGGGTCGGCCAGGCAGCCGCTGCTGCTCGATCCGTACGGCAGGGGAGTGGACCAGCGCGACGGCGTCCTCACCAGCGTCCGCACCGCCACCGACTTCGACTGGGGAACGGACGAACTCCTGCGCCTTCCCTGGCGCAACACCATCGTCTACGAAGCCCATGTGCGCGGCCAGAGCATGCTCCATCCGGACGTGCCGAAGGAATTGAGGGGCACCTACGCCGGCCTGGCGCATCCTGCCGTCGTGGAGCACCTCACCAGCCTGGGCATCACATCTGTCCAGCTGCTGCCTGTCCACTTCCACATCGACGAGCCGCACCTGCAGGACCTGGGGCTCAACAACTACTGGGGGTACAACACCGCTGCCTTCTTTGCCCCGCACCCCGGGTACGCCACCCAGGCTGCCCAGGAAGCCGGTGCACAGGCGGTCCAGGACGAGTTCAAAGCCATGGTCAAGGCCCTGCACGCCGCCGGGCTGGAGGTCATCCTCGACGTCGTCTACAACCACACCGCAGAGGGCGGCGTGGAGGGGCCGGTCCTGAACTTCAAGGGACTGGGGAAGGACGCCTACTACCGGGTGGACGAGCACGGCAAATTCGTCGACACCACAGGCTGCGGCAACGCGCTCAACTTCGCGGACCCGCGCGTGGTCCAGCTGGTCACCGATTCGCTGCGGTACTGGGTGGATGAGTTCCACATCGACGGCTTCCGCTTCGACCTGGCCGTCACGTTATGCCGTAACGCCGCGAACGAATTCGATCCCAAGCACCCCTTCCTCACCGGCGTCGCCGCCGATCCCGTCCTGTCCGAGGTCAAGCTGATCGCCGAACCCTGGGACATAGGCTACGGCGGCTGGCAGACCGGCCAGTTCCCGCCCGGGTGGGTGGACTGGAACGACCACTTCCGGGATTCAGTGCGGACCTTCTGGCTGGCAGACCGTGCCGCGATTGATGCCGGCGGGCACGGGGGAACCATGGCCAAGCTAGCGGACGCGCTGTCCGGTTCCGCAGGCCTCTTCCAGGCCTCCGGCCGCTCGCGCCTGGCGTCGGTCAACTTCGTCACCGCCCACGACGGCTTCACCATGAACGACCTCGTATCCTACGACCGCAAGCACAACGAGGACAACGGCGAAGAAAACAGGGACGGCCACGGGGACAACCGCAGCTACAACCACGGCGTGGAGGGCCCCACCGAGAACGGCGCGATCCTGGCGAAGCGTGCCCAGTCCAGGCGCAACCTCATGGCATCGCTGATGGTGTCCTTGGGGGTGCCCATGATCGCCGCCGGCGACGAGCTGGCAAGGACGCAGCAAGGCAACAACAACGCCTACTGCCAGGACAACCACATCACCTGGCTGGACTGGACGTTGTCGCCTGAAGCACACGAAATGCTGCGCAGCACCAAGCGGTACATCCGGTTGCGCAAGGAGTTCCTGGCCGCCCAGCCACACGATTTCCCGGTCCGGGACGAGCAGTCCTACCTCTACTGGTTCGACCACGACGGGCAGCCCATGTCCGCCGACCGCTGGAACGATCCGCACTGCCGGGTCATGCAGCTCCTGCTGGGAGACGACAACGGCGAGCTGGCCGGCCTGGTGGTGGTCAACGGCAGCGCCTCCGACGTGGAGGTCACGCTCCCGGACGCAGGGAGGCGGAGCCCCAGCCTGTTCGAGCTCCGGCTGACCACCTCGCCGCGGCACAAAGAGCGGCAGGGCATCCAGGTGCCGTCGGGGGAAACCGACCTCGCAGAGGCCAACTCCATCAGCATCTACCGCACGTAGACGCCTCCAAAAATCAGCCAACCAGCCGGCAGGTACACCCCGAATGCGCAACCGCTCCATCGTTCCCTTGCTCATCACCACCCTGGTGGTGCTTGCCATGGTGGCCTTCGGCGGGGCAGGGCTTCTGGGCGGGCAGACCGAAAGTACGACGCCGGGAACGGCATCCAGCCAGGCGTCCACTCCGGGCGGCACGGCTGCGTCAGGGGCGGCGAAGCAGTCTGCGCCCCACCGGGCGGCCAACCCGTCCAGCCTTCCGGAAATCCGGGAGTCGGCGCTCCCTTTGGAGGGCCGCAGGGTGCTGGCGCTGATCCGCGCGGGCGGCCCGTACCAGTACAGCCAGGATGACCAGGTATTCGGAAACTTCGAGCAGGTCCTGCCGGCCAAGGACCGGGGCTACTACCGCGAATACACGGTTCCCACGCCCGGCGAAGCGGACCGGGGCGCCCGGCGCATCGTCGCAGGGAACGGCGGCGAAAAGTATTACACCGGGGACCACTACTCAACGTTCAAGTACATAGCGGAAGGCAGCTAGCACAACCATGAGAATCTTCTCCGGCGACACCTGGACCCTGGAAGAACTGCAGGAACAGGTAGCCGACGCCGGCCGCCGCAGCGTGGTGGTCCCGCCCGCTGACAGCAAGCGCGCCGTCCTGGAAACCTTCGGTGAGGTCCTGGACTTCCCCGAACACTATGGCGTGAACCTCGACGCCCTGAACGACTCGCTCCATGACTTCGCAGACAGCATCACCGAGAACGGCAACCCGCCCGTCACGGTCCTGTGGCAGGTGGCCGCCCCGTTCCGCAGCGACCGGTCGTTCGGTATCATCTGCGAGATCCTGCAGGACGCCGAACGCTACGCGGGCAAGGACCTGGCCGTCACCGCCGTGCTGCTCTGAAGCAGCTCTTATTGCCCTGGTGGCGGCGCGCCGCAGCTAGCCCTGTGGGCGCTCCTCGTGTGAAACATAGGTGTCAAGCAGTGCCGAAGCCCTGCCGCCGTCGTCCTCCGCTGCCAGGCCCTTGCGCATGCTGTCCGCTTTCTGCCGCCCTGCCGGGAACGGCGGCAGCAGCGGGATCTCGGGGTCGGTCAGTACCTCGATCACCACGGGGCAGTCCGCCGCGAAGGCCTGCTCCCACGCCTCCGCAAGCAGCTCAGGATCCTCCACGCGGATGCCTTTGAGCCCGAGCAGATCGGCGTAGCCGGCGAAGGGAAAATCGGGCAGTTCCTGGCTCGCGGCAAAGCGCGGCTCGGCCTCCGACTCACGCTGCTCCCACGTGACCTCGGTCAACTCCCGGTTATTGAACACGCACACCACGAACCGGGGGTCCTGCCACTGGCGCCAGCGGTGCGCCACTGTGACCAGCTCCGCTACGCCCAGCATCTGCATGGCGCCATCCCCGGCCAGGGCCAGCAGCGGACGGTCAGGGTGGGCGAGCTTGGCGGCGATCCCGTACGGGATGGAGCAGCCCATGCTGGCAAGCGTCCCGGAAAGGTGCGCAGGGACGCCCTGGGGCAGCACCAGTTGGCGGGCGTACCAGTAGACGCAGCTTCCGACGTCGACACTCACCATGGCGTCTCCGGGCAGCCGGCCGTTGAGCTCCCGCACCACCCGTTCCGGGTTGACGGGGCTGGCCGCGACGGCGGCACGGTCTGCCGCCAGGATCCGCCAGCGGCTGACTTCTTCCTCCACCTCCGAGCGCCACTGGGTCCGCGGACGGTGTTCCAGCCGCTGGTTCAGGGCCTCAAGGGCCGAAGCGGCGTCCCCTGCCAGGCCAACCTCCACGGGGTAGCGGTTGCCGATCTTCTTCTCGTCAATGTCGATCTGGACGGTACGCGCGGCGCCGGGCGGCGGATAGAACTCCGTCCAGGGATCGTTGGAGCCCACGATCAGGAGGGCGTCGCAGCTGCCCAGCAGGTGCGCGCTGGCCGTGGTGCCAAGGTGGCCCATCGTTCCCACCGCGATGGGCAGGCTCTCATCCACGTAAGGCTTGCCCAGCAGGCTGGTGGCGATTCCCGCACTAAGCTTCTCGGCAATCGCCACTACTTCGTCGCGTGCGTGCCTGGCTCCCTGGCCCACCAGGAGTGCCACCCGTTCCGCCGAATTGAGCAGGGCGGCCGCCGCGGCGAGGTCCTCTTCGCGGGGAGTCTTGGCCGCGGCGCTCCAGGACGGTGCGGTGACCACGATGCCGTGCTGCTGCCCAAGCTCCGGCGCAGGTTCGGACTGCACGTCGTGGGGGATGATCACCACGCAGGGGGAGGAGGTGGCCTTCGCCGTCCGGAAGGCCCGGTCCAGCACCATGGGCACCTGCTCCGCCGCGCTGACCTGCTGCACGAACTGGGAAGCAACGTCCTTGAACAGCGCCATGAGGTCGATTTCCTGCATGTAGGCAGAACCCAGCACTGTACGGCTCTGTTGTCCCACGATCGCCACCAGCGGCACGCCGTCCAGCTTGGCGTCATACAGCCCGTTGAGCAGGTGGACAGCGCCGGGGCCCTGGGTGGAGGTGACCACCCCTACGCCGCCGGTGTATTTGCCGTGGCCCACAGCCATGAACGCGGCCGACTCCTCATGCCGCGCCTGGACAAACTCAACCTGTCCCTCACTGCGGCGCAGGGCGCCCATGAAGCCGTTGATGCCGTCCCCGCTGTAGCCGAAGACCCGGTCCACACCCCACGTGGTGAGGCGCTCCACGATTACATCGGCCACCGTGCGTTCGGTCATTGGTCCTCCTAGGGTGGGTTCCTGGCCTGCCTGCCAGGAACCGTACCCATCGGACCCGGGGGCTATGCGTTGACGATCAGTCCCAGCTCGGCCTTGGACGCAAGGGCCTCATGCCGCGGCAGGACCCGGACGGTGTAGCCGAAGGGCCCGGAGCGGTCGATCACCAGGGAACCGCTGAACAGGTGGCGCCCGTTGCCGAGGTCCTCCTTCACCTGCAGCTCCATCATGGTGATGTCCGCCAGGGTGTCGTTCTCTTCCGCCCGCCCGTAGGCCACCTCCACGCAGACATCATCCGGGGTGAGCGCGTTCAGGGCCACGTAAGCGTTGACCTGCAGGGTGTCGCCGATCTGCGGATCCTCGGACACGCCCACGGAATCCACATGCTCCACATGCACCTGCGGCCACGCTCCGCGGACCTTCGCCGACCAGGACGCCAGCGCCCGGGCCTGGGCGTAGGAGTTGGCGGTGGCGCTGCGGCCCGCGTCGGCGGCGGGACGGTACAGGATGTTCACGTAGTCCCGGAGCATGCGCTCGGCGGAGACCTGCGGACCGAGGTGGGAGAGGGTGTGCTTGATCATGGACACCCAGTGGGTGGGCACGGTTTCGCTCCTGGTGGTCGAGGGGCCGGCCGCGCCGGCGCCCTCGGAGACCGTGCCGCCGTAGAAGCGGGGGGCCACCTGCGTCTCCAGCAGCTCGTACAGTGCGGCAGCCTCGATGTCGTCGCGTTCCTCGGGCGAGGCGTCGTTGTTGGCGGTGGGGATGGCCCAGCCGTTCTCGCCGTCGTACATCTCATCCCACCAGCCATCCAGGACGGACAGGTTCAGCGACCCGTTCAGTGCCGCCTTCATGCCTGACGTGCCACAGGCTTCCAGAGGGCGCAGCGGGTTGTTCAGCCAGACGTCGCAGCCGGGGAACAAGGTCCTGGCCATGGCGATGTCGTAGTTGGGCAGGAACGCAATCCGGTGCCTGATTTCCGGATCATCCGAGAAACGCACCAGGTCCTGGATCATTTTCTTGCCGGCGTCGTCGGCGGGGTGGGACTTGCCGGCGATGACCAACTGGATGGGGTGGTCCTTGTGCAGGAGCAGTGCCTTGAGCCGGGCCGGTTCGCGCAGCATCAGGGTGAGCCGCTTGTAGGTGGGCACGCGGCGGGCGAATCCGATGGTGAGCACGTCCGGGTCCAGGACGTTGTCTGTCCAGCCAAGCTCGGCATCGGCGGCACCGCGCTTCTTCCACGCGGCACGCAGCCTGCGCCGGACGTCCTCCACCAGGGCCGCCCGCAGTTCCCGCCGCAGGGCCCAGACGTCGGCGTCGCTGACGTTGTAGGCGAGGTCCCACTTGCCCAGCGCTTCCGCCTCGCTCCCGAACTGGTCGCGGGCCAGCTTGGAGATGCGGCTGTCCACCCACGTGGGCACGTGGACGCCGTTGGTCACGGAGGTGATGGGCACCTCCGAGTGGTCGAAGCCGGGCCACAGCGCGGAGAACATGCCGCGCGACACTTCACCATGGAGCTTGGCCACGCCGTTGGCGCGCTGGGCCAGGCGCAGGCCCATGACGGCCATGTTGAAGACGGAGGGGTTTCCGTCCGCGTAGTTTTCCCGGCCGAGTTCCAGGACCCGGTCCACCGGCACCGCGGGGGCCAGGCCGGCCTGGAAGAAGTGGCTGATCTGGTTGATTTCGAACCTGTCGATGCCGGCCGGGACGGGCGTGTGGGTGGTGAACACGGTTGAGGCACGCCCGGCAGCCAGCGCTTCGTCGAACGTCAGTGCCTGCTCACCGGACATCAGTTCCTGGATGCGTTCGATGCCCAGGAACCCGGCGTGGCCCTCGTTGGTGTGGAACACTTCCGGGGCCGCGCAGCCGGTCAGTTTCTGGAAGGCGCGCAGGGCCTTGACCCCGCCCATGCCGAGCAGCAGTTCCTGCTGCAGCCGGTGATCGCCGCCGCCGCCGTACAGCCGGTCGGTGATGCTGCGGGCGGCATCGTCGTTGCCGGGAACGTTGGAGTCCAGGAGGAGCAGGGGTACGCGTCCGACGTCGGCCCGCCAGATGTGTGCCAGCAGGCGCCGGCCGTTGGGCAGGGGGAGGGAGATCTCCAGTGCCTTGCCGTTGCCGTCCGGGGACGGCTCGCGGAGCAGGGTGAGCGGCAGCCCGTCCGGGTCCAGGACCGGGTAGGTCTCCTGCTGCCAGGCGTCGCGGGAGAGGGACTGCTTGAAATAGCCGGCCTGGTAGAGCAGGCCCACGCCGATCAGGGGGACGCCCAGGTCCGAGGCCGCCTTGAGGTGGTCACCGGCAAGGATGCCCAGGCCGCCGGAATACTGGGGAAGGACCTCGGTGATGCCGAACTCGGGGGAGAAGTAGGCAATGGAGGCCGGAGCATCGGGCCCCAGTCCCTGGTACCAGCGCGGCTCCTCAAGATACCTGTCAAGGTCCTTTTCGGCGGCACGCACCCGCTCCACCACAGACTGATCCGCGGCGAGCTGCTGGAACTCCTCACGGCTCACCATCCCCAGGAAACCTATGGGGTCCTGCCCGCTTTCCTCCCACAGGCGCGGGTTCAGCCCGGCGAAGAGTTCCCGGGTGGGGCGGTGCCAGGACCACCGCAAATTGCTGGCCAGCCGGGCCAGCGGCCGAATGGGCTCGGGGAGGACTGTACGGACCGTAAACCTGCGGATTGCCTTCACCTGCGTCACACTAACCGACAACCTGCGCGGCCGGAACCAGCTTTCGGTTTCTTTTGGGTAAATGACAGGGGCGTGAAGAAATTGGGCCGCGGCACGGCGTATTTAGTGAGCAGGCTTAGCAATCCTGCCCATTTCTCGCTAACGTCAAGCCTGTGACGACTAACTCAGGAACCAGTGCAGCATCCACCAAAATGCCCCAGCGCCGAATCACCGAGGGCCTGCGGTTCGGACGTTTTCCCATCACCGCCGTGCAGCCTGTCGTCGAGGACGGCAAGTTCCCGGCCAAGGCCCTGCCCGGCGAAGCGATCGTGGTGGGCGCCACCGCCTTCCGCGAAGGCCATGACATGCTCGGTGTCAGCGCAGTGCTCCTGGACCCCTCCGGTGCAGAGCGGCAGCGCGTCCGGCTTGCGCCGCCCCGCGGGGAACGCGGCATGGGGACGGACCGCTGGGAAGGCGTGCTCACGCCGTCGGAAACCGGAAACTGGTCCTTCGTCATCGAAGCCTGGCACGACCGCTACGGCACCTGGCACCACAACGCGGAGGTCAAGATCGACGCCGGCATCGACGTCGAACTCATGCTTTCGGAGGGTGCCAAGCTGCTTGGCGAAGCCGCCGCAGAGGACTTCCGGGACGACGTGGACCGGGCGGCCCTGCAGCGTGCCGCGGACGTCCTCGCGGACCAGTCCCGCAGCACCGAGGAACGCCTCGGGGCGGGATTCAGCGCGGAGATAGCGGACATCGTTGCCCGCCAGCCAATCCGCGAACTGGTGACCGTGTCCCGGAAATACCCCCTGCTGGTGGAGCGGGACCGTGCCGGCCGCGGCGCCTGGTACGAGTTTTTCCCCCGGTCCGAAGGCGCCGTCAAGGACCACAACACCGGCGCGTGGACCTCAGGGAACTTCCGGACCGCGGCAAAGCGGCTCGACGCCGTGGCGGCCATGGGCTTCGACGTCCTGTACATGCCGCCCATCCACCCCATCGGCCTGCAGCACCGCAAGGGCCCCAACAACACCCTCGTGGCAGGCCCCAACGATCCCGGCTCGCCATGGGCCATTGGAGCCAAGGAGGGCGGCCACGACGCCATCCATCCCGACCTGGGCACCTTCGAGGATTTTGACGCCTTCGTGGCGCGGGCCAACGAGCTGGGCCTGGAAGTAGCCCTGGACCTCGCGCTGCAGGCAGCACCGGACCACCCGTGGGTGCAGTCCCATCCGGAGTGGTTTACCACCCGGGTGGACGGCAGCATTGCCTATGCGGAAAACCCGCCAAAGAAGTACCAGGACATATATCCGCTCAATTTCGACAATGACCCGGAAGGCCTTTCCCAGGAAATTCTGCGGATTGTGCTCCTTTGGGTCAGCCACGGGGTAAAGATTTTCCGGGTGGATAACCCGCATACCAAGCCCGTGTGGTTCTGGGAATGGCTTATTGCGGAAGTGAATAAAGCCGAACCCGGCGTGGTGTTCCTCGCCGAAGCCTTCACACGACCCGCCATGATGCACGCACTGGGCAGGGCAGGCTTCCAGCAGTCCTACACCTACTTCACGTGGCGGAACACCAAGAAGGAAATCCAGGAATACTTCGACGAGGTCAGCCACGAGTCCCCGGCGTTCTTCCGCCCGAACTTCTTCGTCAACACCCCGGACATCCTCACCGAATTCCTGCAGTATGGGGGACCGGCGGCATTCCGGATCCGGGCGGTGCTTGCCTCAACCGGAAGCCCGCTCTGGGGCGTCTACGCCGGCTACGAGCTGTTCGAGCACGTGGCCCGGCCCGGCGCGGAGGAGTACATCGACAACGAGAAGTTCGAATACAAGGCACGCGACTGGGATGCGGCCGCCGAATCAGGGCGCTCGCTGGCCCCGTACATCACGCGGCTTAACCACATCCGGCGGGACCACCCGGCGCTGCTGGACCTGCAGAACCTGACGGTGCACCAGAGCACCGATGACTCCACCGTGGTCTTCTCCAAGCACAAGACGCTTCCCGACGGTTCCAAGGACACCATCATCGTGGTGGTCAACGTGGATCCGCACGTCACCAAGGAATGCAGCGTGGCCCTGGACCTGGCAGCCCTGGAACTGGACCCGCAGGACCTCACCCCGGGCGGCGGCTTCTACGTGGACGACCTGATCTCCGGCCAAAGCTGGGAATGGGGCGAGTACAACTACGTGCGCCTGGATCCGCACGTGGAGCCCGCCCACATCCTGAGCGTGAGGAGAATGCATCAGTGAATTTCAATCCGCAAAGTTCCGGCCACTTCACCCCAAAGAGCACATTCGAGCTAAACGCACCCGGCCTTCAGCATGACCCGTTGTGGTACCGCAAGGCAGTGTTCTACGAAGTACTTGTGAGGGCCTTTGCGGATGCCAACGGCGATGGGTCCGGGGACTTCTCCGGACTCATCGACCGGCTGGACTACCTTCAGTGGCTGGGCGTCGACTGCCTCTGGCTGCCCCCGTTCTTCCAGTCGCCGCTGCGGGATGGCGGCTATGACATTTCCGACTACAACTCCGTCCTGGACGAGTTCGGCACCATCAGCGATTTCAAGCGGCTGGTGGCAGAAGCCCACGCCCGCGGCGTCCGGGTAATCATCGACCTCCCGTTGAACCACACCTCGGACCAGCACCCCTGGTTCCAGGAATCCCGGAAGGACCCGGACGGCCCGTTCGGCGACTTCTACGTCTGGAGCGACACGGACGAGAAGTACCAGGACGCGCGCATTATCTTCGTTGACACGGAGGAATCGAACTGGACGTTCGATCCCATCCGGCGGCAGTTCTTCTGGCACCGGTTCTTCAGCCACCAGCCGGACCTGAACTTCGAAAACCCCGCCGTGATCGACGCCGTCTTCGACGTGGTCCGGTTCTGGCTGGACCAGGGCATCGATGGTTTCCGGGCGGATGCCATCCCCTACCTCTACGAGGAAGAGGGCACCAACTGCGAGAACCTGCCGGCAACGCATGAGTTCCTCCGGGACCTGCGGGCCATGGTGGATGAAAACTATCCCGGCCGAGTGATCATCGCCGAAGCAAACCAGCCGCCCAACGAGGTGGTGGAGTATTTCGGGACCGCGGAGGAACCCGAATGCCATATGGCCTTCCACTTCCCCATCATGCCCCGCCTGTATTACGCCCTGCGGGACCAGAAGGCAGCGCCTATCATCCAAACAATGCGCGACACCCCGGACATCCCCGAGGGCGCACAGTGGGGAACGTTCCTCCGGAACCACGATGAACTGACCCTGGAAATGGTCACCGCCGATGAGCGTGCGGCGATGCTCGGGTGGTACGCGCCGGATCCCCGCATGCGGGCCAATATCGGCATCCGGCGGCGGCTGGCCCCGCTGCTGGACAACTCACGGGCCGAGATCGAGCTGATCAACGCACTCCTGCTCTCGCTTCCGGGCAGCCCGTTCCTGTACTACGGGGACGAGATCGGCATGGGGGACAACATCTGGCTCGAGGACCGCGACGCCGTCCGCACGCCCATGCAGTGGAACCCGGACCGGAACGCCGGTTTCTCGCACGCGGATCCCGGCAAGCTCTACCTGCCGCCCATCCAGTCACTGGTGTACAACTACGCCATGGCCAACGTGGAAGCGGAGGCGGCACATTCAGGGTCCCTGCTGCGGTGGACCCGGCAGATCCTCAGCGTCCGCAAGAACCACCCCGCCTTCGGGTTGGGCGGATTCAAGCATGTGGAAGCAGACCACGACGCCGTCCTGGCGTACCTGCGGGAACTGCCGGCCGGCAACCCTGCCGGTGCCGACGCCGAGACCATCCTTTGCGCCTTCAACCTTTCCCAGCATCCGGTGGCTGCCACGCTGCGCATCCCCGAGTATGCCGGGCGGGGGCTCCGCGATGTCTTCGGCGGCCAGATCTTCCCTGGCATCGGCGACGACGGCAGCCTCACCCTGACCATCGGAAGCCACGATTTCTTCTGGCTCCGGTTGCGCTCGGCGGGGTCCAACCCGTCGTCGCCCTACACCCAGGCCATGCCCATCCTGTCGATAGAGAACTGAGATGAATCAGCCAATCCTCACTCCCGCCCTTACCGCGCTGCTCAAGGAATGGCTGCCGCAGCAGCGGTGGTTTCCGGTCAAGACCCCCGACTTCGACGTTTCCCAAGCGGGCAGCCTGGGGCTGACGGACCCCAGCGGCCATGCGGCGCTGGCCGTGTTCCTTCTGAACATCACCACGCAGGGGCCCGACGGCGGCCCGCGCACCGCGGTGGTCCAGGTTCCCTTGAGCTTTCGGCCGGCGCCGGCAGGCGGGATGGAGCGGGCGCTGGTGGGCAATGCCGCGGGAATGGATCCCACCCGCCCCTGGGTCTACGACGCCGTCCACGACCCCGACTTCGTGGGCGCGTGGCTGGAGCTCATCCGGCAGCAGGAGAAGGCTGCCAGCGGTACGGCCACGGGGTTCCGGGTTGATGGTCCCTACCGGCTGCCTACGGCCAAGGGCGTGGTGAAAGTGCTCTCCGGCGAGCAGTCCAACAGTTCCGTCCTGGTGGACGACGGCGAATCGGCCGCCATGGTGAAATTCTTCCGGGTGCTTTCCGACGGCACCAACCCCGAGATCGAGGTGGGTGCTGCCCTGACCAAGGCGGGCACCTCCGAGGTCCCTGCCACGCTTGGCTGGGTCAGGGGGGAGTGGCTCGGACAAGGCGCCCAGGGAAACCAGGGCAACACCGGCTCCGGCGGCACCGGTACCAAGTATGTGCAAGGTGAGCTCGCCGTGGCCCACGAGTTCCTCGCCGGCGGCCGGGACGCCTGGCGGCTGGCCGTGGACGCCGCGCGCTCGGGCAGGGACTTCACGTCAGAAGCGCGGGCCCTTGGCGCGGCCACGGCGACGGTGCACAAGCGCCTGGCGGAGGCCCTGGGGCAATCAGCCGAGCCTGAACCCGGCAAGGGGGCAGGACCTGCTGTTGCCCAGCGCGTCCGCACCGCCTGGGCTGAAGCCCGTGCCGCCGTCGGGCCTTACGACGATGCTCTGGACACCCTGCTGGCCGGCCTGGACAAAACTCCGGCCGGGCCGCTGCAGCGCATCCACGGGGACCTGCACCTGGGCCAGATCCTCCTGGTGACCGGCCAGTCCGGCGACGAGTCCCGGTGGGCCATCCTGGATTTCGAGGGTGAGCCGCTGCGGCCCATCGCCGAACGGAACGTCCCGGACGTCCCCCTGCGCGACGTGGTGGGGATGCTCCGGTCCTTCGACTACGCAGCCGGAGCAGCCCAGCGCGAACAGGAAGGCGCGCAAGTCCCGGACAACTGGGTTGACGACTGCGCCGACGCTTTCCTGGCAGGGTATGCCGGGGTCATTCCCGGCACGGTGGACCGGACCTCGCCGCTGTTTGTGGCATTGTGGCTGGACAAGGCGCTGTACGAAGTTGTTTATGAAATGCGGAACAGGCCCGACTGGGTGGCGATTCCAGTAAACGCCTCCAGGCGGCTCCTGGGCAGCAATGGTGCCGGCGGGTCCGCCGGTGCAGCATCGGAAGGTAACGAAATGACAGGCTCAGCACGAACTGACCGTCCGGGGGTGCCCCTGCACGTGGATGAAGGCACCCTGGGCAGGATCGCGAACGGTGAACACCACGCCCCCCACTCCGTCCTGGGCGCGCACCTGGACGACTACGGGCATGTCACCATCCGCACCGTGAAGCACCTCGCCGAAGCAATCACCGTGGTCACCCAGGCCGGTGAAGTTCCCATGCAGCATGAGGCCCACGGCGTGTGGGTTGCCGTCCTGGAGCCGGTGGAGCAGGGACACGTTCCGGACTACCGGCTCTCGGTCACCTACCCGGGCAAGGAAGCGGTGACGGTTGATGACCCGTACCGCTACCTGCCCACCGTGGGTGAAGTGGACCTGCACCTCATCGGCGAAGGCCGGCACGAGAAGCTGTGGACCGTGCTCGGCGCCCACGTCCAGCACTACAAGTCCTCGCTCGGGGACGTCAACGGTGTTTCCTTCGCTGTCTGGGCTCCCAATGCGCAGGCTGTCCGCGTCAAGGGCGACTTCAACGCGTGGGACGGCCGCGAGAATTCCATGCGCTCGCTGGGATCTTCCGGTGTCTGGGAAGTCTTCATTCCCGGCGTTACGGCAGGCGCCTGCTACAAGTACGAGATCCTGACGCGGGGCGGCTACTGGGTTGAAAAAGCCGACCCGCTGGCGTTCGGCACCGAGGTCCCCCCGTTGACCGCGTCCCGCGTGGTGGAGCCCTCCTACGCCTTCAAGGACCAGGAATGGATGGAAGCGCGCAGCAAGCGCGACCCGCACAACTCGGCCATGAGCGTCTACGAGGTGCACCTCGGATCATGGCGGCTGGGCCTTGGCTACCGCGAACTCGCCAAGGAACTGGTGGAGTACGTCAAGTGGCTCGGGTTCACCCACGTTGAATTCATGCCTGTGGCCGAGCACCCCTTCGGCGGTTCATGGGGATACCAGGTCACGTCCTACTACGCCCCCACGTCCAGGTTCGGCCACCCGGATGAGTTCCGCTACCTGGTGGACGCCCTCCACCAGGCCGGCATCGGCGTGCTGCTGGACTGGGTGCCCGCGCACTTCCCCAAGGACGCCTGGGCCCTGGCCCGGTTCGACGGGGAGGCGCTGTACGAGCACTCCGACCCCGCCCTGGGCGAACACCCCGACTGGGGCACCCTCATTTTCGACTTCGGCCGCTCCGAGGTCCGGAACTTCCTGGTGGCGAACGCCCTCTACTGGCTGGAGGAGTTCCACATTGACGGCCTGCGTGTGGACGCAGTGGCCTCCATGCTCTACCTGGACTACTCACGCCAGGATGGCCAGTGGCGGCCCAACCGCTTCGGCGGCAGGGAAAACCTGGAAGCCATCTCCTTCCTGCAGGAAGTCAACGCCACCGTGTACAAGACCCACCCGGGCGCTGTCATGATCGCGGAAGAATCCACTGCCTTCCCCGGCGTCACCGCCCCCACCAGCCACGGCGGCCTGGGCTTCGGCCTGAAGTGGAACATGGGCTGGATGCACGATTCGCTCAAGTACATCTCCGAGGACCCCTACAACCGCCGCTGGCACCACGGCACCGTGACGTTCTCCCTGGTGTATGCCTTCACGGAGAATTTCCTGCTGCCGATCAGCCACGACGAGGTTGTCCATGGCAAGGGTTCCATGCTCCGCAAGATGCCGGGCGACCGCTGGCAGCAGTTGGCCAACTTGCGGGCCTTCTTTGCCTACCAGTGGGCGCACCCCGGCAAGCAGCTCATCTTCATGGGCACCGAATTCGGCCAGGAAGCCGAATGGTCTGAGCAACACGGCCTGGACTGGTGGCTCGCGGACATCCCGGCACACCGGGGACTGCAGTTGCTGACCAAGGACCTGAACGAGTTGTACGCGTCCACGCCGGCCCTGTACACGCAGGACAACGTTCCCGCCGGATTCCAGTGGATCAACGGTGGCGACGCCGACCGGAACGTCTTGTCGTTCATCAGGTGGGACACCGACGGCAACCCGATCGTCTGCGCCATCAACTTCTCCGGCGCACCACATGTTGGCTACACCTTGGGCGTCCCGTCGGCCGGTGCCTGGACGGAGGTCCTGAACACGGACCACACCACGTACGGGGGCTCCGGCGTGCTGAACGAAGGCGAACTGAAGGCGACGGATCACGGACAGGATGGCCAGCCGGCGACCTTGACCGTCACTCTGCCGCCGCTCGGGGCGTCCTACTTCAAGCCGGGTGCAGCAGTGGCTGACTGATCCACCCCGGCACTAAGCAACCCGGAACTGAACGAGCGAAAGGTCCGGAATCCGCGTGATTCCGGGCCTTTCGGCAGCTTAGGGGAGGCCCGTCCGGAGTGGAGTGGCAATCCCGGAAGACTGGTGGTACAGTTTATTTCCGCGCTGCTCCACGGAGTCAGACGGAAGACATGATCCCCTCAAGCTTATGCCGAGGATGGTCGCGGACTCCGGTTTGACACGCAGGATGTCAGCGGGTAAGTTTGAAAAGTTGCTCCGGAGCGATCCTGAATGTTTGGTTTGGGTGGTGCCGGGTGTGTCTGTTGTTTGAGAACTCAATAGTGTGCCAAGTTTGTTGATACCGATTATGTATGTAATTGGTTGAATTTGCCGAATCGTGCCGCCCCTGTGGTATTGGTTTGGTGTTTTTAGCTGGTTTCAAATTTTGTGCAGCCAGGATGGCCGTTATTTCCGGTGGTTTTGGTTGTGTCTGTTTGTTTTCAACGGAGAGTTTGATCCTGGCTCAGGATGAACGCTGGCGGCGTGCTTAACACATGCAAGTCGAACGATGATGCCAGCTTGCTGGTGGATTAGTGGCGAACGGGTGAGTAACACGTGAGTAACCTGCCCTTGACTCTGGGATAAGCCTGGGAAACTGGGTCTAATACCGGATATGACCTTCCATCGCATGGTGGTTGGTGGAAAGCTTTTGTGGTTTTGGATGGACTCGCGGCCTATCAGCTTGTTGGTGGGGTAATGGCCTACCAAGGCGACGACGGGTAGCCGGCCTGAGAGGGTGACCGGCCACACTGGGACTGAGACACGGCCCAGACTCCTACGGGAGGCAGCAGTGGGGAATATTGCACAATGGGCGCAAGCCTGATGCAGCGACGCCGCGTGAGGGATGACGGCCTTCGGGTTGTAAACCTCTTTCAGTAGGGAAGAAGCCGTAAGGTGACGGTACCTGCAGAAGAAGCGCCGGCTAACTACGTGCCAGCAGCCGCGGTAATACGTAGGGCGCAAGCGTTATCCGGAATTATTGGGCGTAAAGAGCTCGTAGGCGGTTTGTCGCGTCTGCCGTGAAAGTCCGGGGCTCAACTCCGGATCTGCGGTGGGTACGGGCAGACTAGAGTGATGTAGGGGAGACTGGAATTCCTGGTGTAGCGGTGAAATGCGCAGATATCAGGAGGAACACCGATGGCGAAGGCAGGTCTCTGGGCATTAACTGACGCTGAGGAGCGAAAGCATGGGGAGCGAACAGGATTAGATACCCTGGTAGTCCATGCCGTAAACGTTGGGCACTAGGTGTGGGGGACATTCCACGTTTTCCGCGCCGTAGCTAACGCATTAAGTGCCCCGCCTGGGGAGTACGGCCGCAAGGCTAAAACTCAAAGGAATTGACGGGGGCCCGCACAAGCGGCGGAGCATGCGGATTAATTCGATGCAACGCGAAGAACCTTACCAAGGCTTGACATGAACCAGACCGGGCTGGAAACAGTTCTTCCCCTTTGGGGTTGGTTTACAGGTGGTGCATGGTTGTCGTCAGCTCGTGTCGTGAGATGTTGGGTTAAGTCCCGCAACGAGCGCAACCCTCGTTCCATGTTGCCAGCGGGTAGTGCCGGGGACTCATGGGAGACTGCCGGGGTCAACTCGGAGGAAGGTGGGGACGACGTCAAATCATCATGCCCCTTATGTCTTGGGCTTCACGCATGCTACAATGGCCGGTACAAAGGGTTGCGATACTGTGAGGTGGAGCTAATCCCAAAAAGCCGGTCTCAGTTCGGATTGGGGTCTGCAACTCGACCCCATGAAGTCGGAGTCGCTAGTAATCGCAGATCAGCAACGCTGCGGTGAATACGTTCCCGGGCCTTGTACACACCGCCCGTCAAGTCACGAAAGTTGGTAACACCCGAAGCCGGTGGCCTAACCCCTTGTGGGAGGGAGCTGTCGAAGGTGGGACTGGCGATTGGGACTAAGTCGTAACAAGGTAGCCGTACCGGAAGGTGCGGCTGGATCACCTCCTTTCTAAGGAGCGCCTACAGCCAGCCACTCATCGTGTATGCGGTGGGGTTGGGGTTGTCAGGAAGCAAGCCCGTTGCGCAGGCGATTGTCCTGCGGCGGGTGCTCATGGGTGGAATATCAACAAATAGGTGCCTGGTGGCACGGACCGGTCAGTGAGTACGAACCTTCTCCTTTGTGGGGTTGTTGTTCTGGAAAGCGGCCGGGCTGGGTTGCCGGGTAGTGTTTGGCACACTGTTGGGTCCTGAGGCAACAGGACCGGGGGTTTAGGCCTTCGGGAGTGTTTGTTTCTGGTTTCCCTGCCATGTCGTTCCGCGCACGTGTTTGTGTGTGGGGTGTGTGGTGTGGGGTTGTTGTTTGAGAACTACATAGTGGACGCGAGCATCTTGTATAAGAAGCAATTTCCAAGATATTAGAACCTGGATCTGGTTCGTGTGCTTTTGGGTGCGCGGGACAGTTTCTGTGGTTCTCTCGAGTGAGCTTGTTTTTGATCTTTGTGGTCAAGTTTTTAAGAGCACACGGTGGATGCCTTGGCATTAGGAGCCGAAGAAGGACGTAGGAATCTGCGATAAGCCTGGGGGAGTCGATAACCGGACTGTGATCCCAGGGTGTCCGAATGGGGAAACCCCGCCAAGCGCGCGAGTGACTTGGTGACCCGTACCTGAACACATAGGGTGCGTGGGGGGAACGCGGGGAAGTGAAACATCTCAGTACCCGCAGGAAGAGAAAACAATAGTGATTCCGTTAGTAGTGGCGAGCGAACGCGGATCAGGCTAAACCGTTCCATGTGTGATAGCCGGCGGGCGTTGCATGGTCGGGGTTGTGGGACTTTCCATACCAGTTCTGCCGGGCTGGTGGGGTGTGATGTGCGCGCATAGGTGAACGGTTTTGAAAGGCCGGCCAGAGAGGGTGTTAGTCCCGTAACCGTAATGTGTTTGTACCGCCTGTGAGAGTATCCCAAGTAGTACGGGGCCCGAGAAATCCCGTGCGAATCTGTCAGGACCACCTGATAAGCCTAAATACTCCCTAATGACCGATAGCGGACCAGTACCGTGAGGGAAAGGTGAAAAGTACCCCGGGAGGGGAGTGAAACAGTACCTGAAACCGTGTGCTTACAATCCGTCGGAGCAGCCTTGTAGTTGTGACGGCGTGCCTTTTGAAGAATGAGCCTGCGAGTTAGTGTTACGTCGCGAGGTTAACCCGTGTGGGGCAGCCGTAGCGAAAGCGAGTCTGAATAGGGCGTGTGAGTGGCGTGATCTAGACCCGAAGCGAAGTGATCTACCCATGGCCAGGTTGAAGCGACGGTAAGACGTCGTGGAGGACCGAACCCACTTCAGTTGAAAATGGAGGGGATGAGCTGTGGGTAGGGGTGAAAGGCCAATCAAACTTCGTGATAGCTGGTTCTCCCCGAAATGCATTTAGGTGCAGCGTTGCGTGTTTCTTGCTGGAGGTAGAGCTACTGGATGGCTAATGGGCCCTACAAGGTTACTGACGTCAGCCAAACTCCGAATGCCGGTAAGTGAGAGCGCAGCAGTGAGACTGTGGGGGATAAGCTTCATAGTCGAGAGGGAAACAGCCCAGACCACCAACTAAGGCCCCTAAGCGTGTGCTAAGTGGGAAAGGATGTGGAGTTGCCCAGACAACCAGGAGGTTGGCTTAGAAGCAGCCACCCTTAAAAGAGTGCGTAATAGCTCACTGGTCAAGTGATTCCGCGCCGACAATGTAGCGGGGCTCAAGTACACCGCCGAAGTTGTGGCATTCACATATTGTCCTAGCCTTCGTGGTTCAGGAGTGTGGATGGGTAGGGGAGCGTCGTGTGGGCGGTGAAGCTGCGGTGTAAACCAGTGGTGGAGCCTACACGAGTGAGAATGCAGGCATGAGTAGCGAAAGACGGGTGAGAAACCCGTCCGCCGAATGATCAAGGGTTCCAGGGTCAAGCTAATCTGCCCTGGGTAAGTCGGGACCTAAGGCGAGGCCGACAGGCGTAGTCGATGGACAACGGGTTGATATTCCCGTACCGGCGAAAAACCGCCCATGCTGAGCGGGGGATACTAACTGCCCGAAACCTGCCCGATCACCCTTGTGGTGTGAGGGTTTTGGTGGAGCGCAGGACCTGATCCCGGGAGGCAAGCGTATTAACAGGTGTGACGCAGGAAGGTAGCCGAGCCGGGCGATGGTTGTCCCGGTCTAAGGATGTAGGGCGAATGGTAGGCAAATCCGCCGTTCATGTGCCTGAGATCTGATGGGACCCCCGTATGGGGGGATTTGGTGATCCTATGCTGCCGAGAAAAGCATCGACGCGAGGTTTTAGCCGCCCGTACCCCAAACCGACACAGGTGATCAGGTAGAGAATACCAAGGCGATCGAGAGAATTATGGTTAAGGAACTCGGCAAAATGCCCCCGTAACTTCGGGAGAAGGGGGGCCCCAACCTTGAACACCACTTGCTGGTGGGAGGGGATCGGGGCCGCAGAGACCAGGGGGAAGCGACTGTTTACTAAAAACACAGGTCCGTGCGAAGTCGCAAGACGATGTATACGGACTGACTCCTGCCCGGTGCTGGAAGGTTAAGAGGACCGGTTAGCCGCAAGGCGAAGCTGAGAATTTAAGCCCCAGTAAACGGCGGTGGTAACTATAACCATCCTAAGGTAGCGAAATTCCTTGTCGGGTAAGTTCCGACCTGCACGAATGGAGTAACGACTTCCCCGCTGTCTCAACCATAAACTCGGCGAAATTGCAGTACGAGTAAAGATGCTCGTTACGCGCAGCAGGACGGAAAGACCCCGAGACCTTTACTATAGTTTGGTATTGGTGTTCGGAGTGGCTTGTGTAGGATAGGTGGGAGACGTTGAAGCCCGGACGCCAGTTCGGGTGGAGTCATCGTTGAAATACCACTCTGGTCACTTTGGACATCTAACTTCGGCCCGTAATCCGGGTCAGGGACAGTGCCTGATGGGTAGTTTAACTGGGGCGGTTGCCTCCTAAAAAGTAACGGAGGCGCCCAAAGGTTCCCTCAGCCTGGTTGGCAATCAGGTGTCGAGTGTAAGTGCACAAGGGAGCTTGACTGTGAGAGAGACATCTCGAGCAGGGACGAAAGTCGGGACTAGTGATCCGGCGGTACATTGTGGAATGGCCGTCGCTCAACGGATAAAAGGTACCTCGGGGATAACAGGCTGATCTTGCCCAAGAGTCCATATCGACGGCATGGTTTGGCACCTCGATGTCGGCTCGTCGCATCCTGGGGCTGGAGTAGGTCCCAAGGGTTGGGCTGTTCGCCCATTAAAGCGGTACGCGAGCTGGGTTTAGAACGTCGTGAGACAGTTCGGTCCCTATCCGCTGCGCGCGCAGGAAATTTGAGAAGGGCTGTCCTTAGTACGAGAGGACCGGGACGGACGAACCTCTGGTGTGTCAGTTGTACTGCCAAGTGCACCGCTGATTAGCTACGTTCGGATGGGATAACCGCTGAAAGCATCTAAGCGGGAAGCTCGCTTCAAGATGAGATTTCCATACACATTTATGTGTGAGAGGCCCCCAGCCAGACCACTGGGTTGATAGGCCGGATGTGGAAGCGAGGACTAACGACTCGTGAAGCTGACCGGTACTAATAGGCCAACAACTTACACCACACAGAAAAACATTCTGCTTGCGTCCACTATGTGGTTCCCAACCAACAACCCCCAAACATCGGGCTTATTGGCGGAACCAACAATTGAATAACACCACTACCTGCCCTCACGGGCAGGGATGTTGTAACCACTAATCTTCCCACCCCCGGAGCGTTTTCGCGGGGGAGCGGGTGAAAGGGTTACGGCGGTCATAGCGTGGGGGAAACGCCCGGTCCCATTCCGAACCCGGAAGCTAAGACCCACAGCGCCGATGGTACTGCACCCGGGAGGGTGTGGGAGAGTAGGTCACCGCCGGAACATCATTACAGTAGGGCCCTGACAACGAACGTCAGGGCCCTACTACTTTAACCACCACAGACGCACCCAGCCACAAGCTCGTTGAGTCCTATCAGGCACGGACAGGGTGGCTGGCACAATGCCCCCGGGTAGGATGGTCCCTCATGAGCAGCATCTTCAGCCACGCCCAGCACCCTTTCGAAGAAGCCGGGCAGCCGGCAGCTGATCCCCTGGAACCAGTGGTAAACACCGTGGTTGTTCCAGGGCCAGTCGCCCGCGCCTTCGCCGGCTTCACCGACCACACCCACCTGTGGTGGCCCTTGGAACAGCACGGGGTGTACGGCGCCGCTTCCTACGTGGAGTTTGAGGAGAACCTGATCCTCGAAACGGCGGACGATGGACGCACCTCCATCTGGGGAACCCTCGACGACTGGCAGCCGCCCCTGTCCTTCCACGCTACTTGGCACCCCGGCACCACAGCCCTTTGGTCCACCGAGCTCCTGGTTGTATTCCGGGCGGTGGAAGCGGGTACCGAGGTCCGGGTTTTCCACGAGGGCTGGGAGGGCGCGGAGGACCCTGCCGCAGTACGCCAGGAATATGTGGAGGCCTGGCCGCTGATCCTTGAGAAGTTTGCCCGGTTTATGGGCAGCGAAGCCTGAACTTCCTGCTTATGCGCGCCGCATAGGCTCGTGTGGCGGGACGGCGGTACTGTTCCGGATCACGAACTCGGTGGGGAACTCCTGGTCTTGTGCTGCAGCCGCTGCGGTGCCGTCGTCGGAATTCCCGCTTGGCTTTTCCAGCAAAGCCAAGGCAGTGGCAGCCGCCAAGCGGCCCTGCCCCCGCGGATCCTGATTGATAGTGGTGAGTCCAAACGTCTCGGCGAGCTCGTGACCGTCGATCCCCACGACAGAGAGGTCCTGCGGTACCTGCAGTCCAAAGTCGCGGGCCGCAAGCATGATGCCTACGGCCATCTCGTCAGAGGCCGCGAAGACTGCTGTAGGGCGTTCGGAACTGGTGCCCAACAGCCTGCGGCCCGCGGCATAGGCGCCCTGGATGGTGAAGTCGGCGGTGGCTTTCCACTCCGGCCGTACGGTCAGCCCGGCTTCAGCCATGGCTGAGGCGAAGCCCTTCTGGCGCAGCTGGGGGAGCTTGAAGTCGCGGTTCAGCTCTCCGTATCCCGTAATGTGGGCGATTCTGCTGTGTCCCAGCCCAATCAGGTGGCGGGTGGCCAGCGCGGCCAGCCCCTCGTCGTCAATCCTGATCGTAGAGGCTCCCCGCAGCGCGCCACCGATTCCCACGATGGGGCGGTGTACCGCCAGCAGTTGGCCGATCTCGTCTTCGCTGAGCACCAACGCCACGGCGATGACGGCATCCAGGCGCTTCCGCAGGAGGAAGTCATTCAGGATGCTGCTGCGTCGCTCCGGCTGTTCGCCCACATTGTAGAGGGTTAGGTCGTAGCCGGCGTCCAGCAGGGTCTCCGACACGCCTTCCAAGACGGAAGAGAAGTACCATCGCTGGACATTGGGGACCACCAGCCCAATGTTGTGATTGCGACCGGACGCGAGGCTGGACGCGTGGTACGACGGGACAAATCCCAGTTCCTTGGCCGCGTCCTGGGCAAGACGGCGGCTCCTGGCCGAGACGTTGGATTTACCGCTCAGCGCCCTGGACACGGTGGCCACTGACAGGCCGGCCCGGCTGGCAACTTCCTTGATACCCGCCATGGTCAGTCTGCTGTGATGAGGTCCGGTCCAAGCTCTATCCATGCCGTCTCGCCGGAGGCAAGGGCATGGGCGGTCTCTGTGGGAAGGCTGCGGATCAGTACGTGGCCCGCCGGCATGTCCAACGGCTCATGGTTCAGGTTCATGAGGACCAGCGTAGTGCCGTTCAGGTAGCCCAGGGACGACCCCGTGCACCAGTCTTCTGCCCAGGACAATGATCCCCTGCCCAAGTTCAGCTGCCGGCGGCATGCCAGGGCGTCACGGTACAGCGAGAGGTGCGACGACGGCGATTCCGCCTGGAGATCCCGCGCCAGCGTTTCAAACGAGGAGGGAATGGGAAGCCACGGATCTTCCCCCGCACCAAAGCCCAAGTGCGGGTCCCCGGCCCGCCAGGGCAGCGGCACCCGGCAACCGTCACGGCCAAGCCGCTGACCCCCGGTACGGCCAAATGTCGGATCCTGGCGGAGGTGGCCCGGAATGTCGATGCCGTCCGGCAGTCCCAGCTCTTCCCCCTGGTAAAGGTATGCGGCGCCGGGCAGCCCCAGCATGAACAGTGAGGCCGCGGCCGCGCGGCGGCGGCCAAGGGCTTCGTCCGGCTGCGGGTCAGCGGAACCTATGCCGTCCCCGTCCCGCGGACCCTGCCCGTTGTAGCCAAAACGGGTGGCATGGCGAACCACGTCGTGGTTGGAAAGCACCCAGGTACTCGGGGCCCCAACGCCGTCAAGGACCGTCAGCGAGTCGGTGATGACAGAACGCAGCCGGTAGACATCCAGGCCCGCGTGGAGATAAGGGAAGTTGAATGCCTGGTGCATCTCGTCGGGCCGCACCCAGTGCGCCAGCCGCTGCAGGTCGACGCTTGCCTCGGCGCAGAGAATCCGGTCCGGTCCGTATTCGTCCAAGAGCAACCGCCATTTCCGGTAGATGTCGTGGACGCCGGGTTGCCCGAACATCGGTGCCTCGTGGCCGGGGTACCCCTCGCTGCTGCCGCCATCAGCGCGTCCGCCCCATGCCGGAAGGCCCGGCGCTTTGACCAGGGCATGGGCCACGTCCACTCGGAAGCCCGAGACGCCGCGGTCCAGCCAGAAGCGGAGCACCCTCTCGAACTCTGCGTGGACGGCGGGGTTGTCCCAGTTGAAGTCCGGCTGGGAGGAATCAAAAAGGTGCAGGTACCACTGGCCCGGTTGTCCGTCAGGGGCCGGCACGCGTGTCCAGGCGGGCCCGCCAAAGTGGGACTGCCAGTTGTTTGGCGGTTCCTGTCCGTCCGGTCCTGTCCCGTCGCGGAAGATGAACATGTCCCGCTCCGGGCTCCCATCAGGTGCTGCAAGGGCTGCCTGGAAAGCGGGGTGTTGGTCCGAGCAATGGTTTGGCACCAGATCCACGATCACCCGCAGGCCGAGCCTGTGCGATTCAGCCATCATGACGTCGAAATCGCCGAGCGTGCCGAAAATTGGGTCCACGTCGCAGTAGTCGCTGACGTCGTAACCGGCATCGCGTTGCGGGGAGCGGAAAAAGGGGGACAGCCAGACGGCGTCGACGCCCAGGTCCGCAAGGTGCGGCAGTTCCTCGGTGATTCCCGCCAGGTCGCCCACGCCGTCGCCGTTCAGGTCCCGAAATGACCGTGGGTACACCTGGTAGATCACGGCAGACCGCCACCAGCCCGGAGCGGGGTCGGCGGCGTGGATGAGGGTGAGTGGGCCAGCGGAGACAGAAGTGTCGTGGATCACAGTTTCGACGGACATGGAAGTCAGCATAACTGCGTGGAGCGATTTAATGAAAACGCTTCCATCATTGTTTCCTCACGCAGCACGGGGTCGTCTCTGTCCATAGGGGAACAGGACTGGAAGCGGTTGCGGCAGTGCGCCGGGGCCCCGCATAAATCACGCCCTAGACTGGGAGAAAATGTCCGACGACGGATGGAGGCTTTGTGGGAAGCATCGTTGACGAGCTGGAGGCCGTCCTGGCCCCGGACCAGCTGGACGTGAGCGAGGTGTCACTTCGCCGGTACGCGATCGACCAGGCGCCCGTCATCGACTTTCAGCTGCCCCTGGCCGTGGTGTTCCCGGAATCGGTGGCCGACGTTCAATCCGTGGTGAAGGCGTGCGCCGACAGCGGCATACCCATCGTCCCGCGAGGCGCCGGTACCGGCGTGTCCGGCGGCGCCCACGCCACGAACAACTGCATCATCCTGTCCCTGGAGCGGATGGACCGGATCCTCGCGCTGAATCCCGACGACGAAACAGCCGTCGTGGAGCCCGGCGTGGTCAACGCCGTCCTCAACGAAGCAGCCGCAGAGCACGGACTCATGTACGCTCCGGATCCAGCAAGCTTCCGAAGCTCCACCATCGGCGGCAATGTGGCCACCAACGCAGGCGGCCTTCGCTGCGCCAAGTATGGGGTCACCAGGGATTCGGTCCTTGCCGTGGACGTGGTTTTGGCCGACGGATCGCTCATCCATACCGGCCACCAGACCTTCAAAGGCGTGGCGGGTTACGACCTAACGGGCCTCTTCGTGGGGTCCGAGGGGACGCTGGGCATCGTCGTCGGAATCACCGTGCGGCTGAAGTACCTGCCCCGGGAAGTCCACACCGTGGCCGCGTTCTACCCGGACTTCCGCATGGCCGCCGCAGGGGTCCTGGCCGTGGGCAGGGCGCGCGTCCAGCCCGCCATCATGGAACTGCTGGACGGCGGGACGCTGGCCCAGCTCGACGACATCCACGGCTCCGACCTCAGCACGCGCGGAAAGTCACTGCTGCTGATCCAGACGGACGGATTCGGGGCGGCCGCGGAAGCCGAGGTGGTACGCCAGGTTCTGCGCGACGGCGGCGCCGCGGTGACCACCGAAGCCAGCGCCGAGGCGGAGCGGCTGGTGGAGCTGCGGAGGCACAGCCGGGGCACCGAAGTGGACGACGAGTACCGCGTGGGTGAAGACGTGGCTGTTCCGAGGTCACGCCTGGTGGATTACGTTGCCGCGCTCGAGGCCATGGCCGCCGCTCAGCAGGTGCACCTCAAAGTAGTGGCCCATGCAGGGGACGGCAACCTGCACCCAACATTCTGGATCGACCGGCAGGGCACGGACGTCGACGCCGATGCCATGGAGCGGCTCCAGGTGGCCCTGGACGAATCGATCACCGCGGCCCTGGCCATGGGTGGCACCATCACGGGGGAACACGGCGTAGGCCAGTACAAGCTGCGGTGGCTGGGCCAGGAGCAGCCCGAGCCGGTCCGGGAACTCCAGCGCAGGATCAAGGACCTGTTCGATCCTGCCGGCATCCTCAACCCCGGAAAGGCTATCTAGGACTCAGTCGTCCGAGTCCGGGTAGTCTTCCCCGGATTCGTCAGCGCCGTAGCGGGACTCCTCGTTCTCCACCTCAAGGATTTTCAGCAGCTCAGTGTCCGGGTTGAGCATGATGGCGGCCTCGTCCCGCCGGTGCCGCAGGATCGAGTCGATGTAGGACTGAACGGCCTCTGCCAGCGGAATGTGGCGCTCCTGCTTCTCGGACATGTACCAGCGGTGTTCCAGGACCTCGTGCACCACCTCGGCATGCTCAAGCTTGCCGGAAAGGTCCCGGGGGATGGCGCGCACGATCGGCTCGAAGATCTGGCTGACCCATAGGTGGGCGCTGTATTCCTCGTCCATCTCCGGGTTGTTGTCCGCCCGGAACGAGTCCATGTCGTTGAGGAGGCGGCGGGCCTGGTTCTCCTGGGCATCCAGGCCGGTAAGCCGCAGCAGCCGCCGCTGGTGGTGCCCCGCGTCCACCACCTTGGGCTGCAGCTGAATGGTGGAGCCGTTCTGGGTGGTCTTGATGGCGTACTCCTCGACGTCGAAGCCGAGTTCGTTCAGCCGCCGGATGCGGGCGCCCACTCGCCACCGTTCGCCGAGTTCGAAGGATTCCTTCTCGGTCAGCTCAGCCCACAGCCGCCGGTAGCTGTCCATGATCAGCTCGCTGGTGGCCACGGGGTCCACCTTTTCCTCGATGAGGCCGCCGTCCAGCAGGTCCATAAGCTCGCCGGCGATGTTAACGCGGGCGATTTCCAGGTCGTACTCGCGCTGCCCGGTGGAGAGGTCCGGGTAGAGCTCGCCGGTTTCCGCGTCCACCAGGTACGCGGCGAAGGCGCCGGCGTCGCGGCGGAACAGGGTGTTGGACAGCGAGACGTCGCCCCAGTAAAAACCGATGAGGTGCAGCCGCACCAGCAGGAGGGCCTGCGCGTCGATGAGGCGGGTGAGGGTGTCCTTGCGCAGCATCTGGGAAAAGAGCGCGCGGTAGGGCATGGAAAACTTCAGGTGCCGGGTGACGAGGACAGGGTTGAGCGGGCGTCCGTCCGGGGTGGTGCGCCCGGTGATCACCGCAACCGGCTCCACGCACGGCACATCGAAGCGCGCCAGCTTCCGGAGCATGTGGTACTCGTGCCGGGCCACGTGCTCGGAGGTTTCCTTGATGGCGATCACGGAGCCGCCCAAGTGGGCGAACCGGACGATGTGCCGGGAAATACCGCGGGGCAGCGCCGCCAGGTACTGTGCCGGCCACTCCTCCAAAGCGATATGCCACGGCAGGTCCAGCAGTTCGGGATCAGCCGCCGCTGCCGTGATGTTCAGCGACGAGGCTACCGAGGCCGCCTTGTTGTCATCGGCACTGGCAGCCACGAACCGGGGCAGCTTGCCGATCTGCGCGTAGTCGGTGGGTTCGTCGTGCCACTGGGCGCTGTATTCCTCGGTCATGGCTCAATTCTTCCGTACTCGGGGCAGGGCGGCTAAATTCCGTGCGGCCAATTAAAGGCCGACGGCGGCCCGCACCACTGTGGAAGGGTGCGGACCGCCGTCGGTTGCGTGGGCAGGGCCACGCGGCAGCTATCAGTCGCCGAGGCGCAGGCCGGTCTTGGTGTCGAACAGGTGCACGTGGCCCGACTGCGGACGGACGTAGATGACCTCGCCCTTCATCGGGGGACGGCGGCCGTCGACGCGGGCCACGATGTCGTGGTCCTTGCCGTCAAGGTTGGTGTGGCCGTAGACGTAGGCGTCGGCGCCGAGTTCTTCGACGACGTCCACCTCAACCTTCAGGCCTTCACCGTGCGGAGCGGTTTCCAGGTCCTCGGGACGGCTGCCCAGGGTGACCGTGGAGCCGTGAGCCTCTTCGAGGACGTCCCGCGGCACGGGGTAGACGGTGCCGCCGAACTGGACGCCGCCGTCTACGACGGGGAGTTCCAGCAGGTTCATGGCGGGGGAGCCAATGAAGCCGGCAACGAAGACGTTCTTGGGGCGGTCGTAGAGGTTGCGCGGGGTGTCAACCTGCTGCAGCAGGCCGTCCTTCAGCACGGCGACGCGGTCGCCCATGGTCATGGCCTCCACCTGGTCGTGCGTCACGTACACCGTGGTGACACCCAGGCGGCGGGTCAGGGAGGCGATCTGGGTGCGGGTCTGGACACGGAGCTTGGCGTCCAGGTTGGAGAGCGGCTCATCCATGAGGAAGACCTGCGGGTTACGGACGATTGCGCGGCCCATGGCAACACGCTGGCGCTGGCCGCCGGAGAGTGCCTTCGGCTTGCGGTCCAGGTACTGCTCAAGGTCGAGGAGCTTGGCGGCTTCGCGGACGCGCTCGGCGCGCTCTTCCTTGGAGACACCGGCGATCTTGAGGGCGAAGCCCATGTTGTCGGCCACAGTCATGTGCGGGTACAGCGCGTAGTTCTGGAAAACCATCGCGATGTCGCGGTCCTTCGGGGGAACATCGGTGACATCGCGGTCGCCGATCAGGATGCGGCCGGCGTTAACGTCCTCGAGGCCTGCAAGCATGCGCAGGGAGGTGGACTTGCCGCAACCGGAGGGTCCGACGAGGACCAGGAATTCGCCATCGGCGATGTCGATGTTGAGCTTATCGACGGCGGGCTTTTCGGTGCCCGGGTACAGACGCGTAGCGTTGTCAAAAGTAACTGTAGCCACAGTTATCAATCCCTTCACCGGCAGGTACGTGCCGGACGATCCGTTGTGAATGGTTCATTTTTATTCAGTTTTGTTCCTGCAAAATGCTCCGCGGCTTCCGCGGAGCATTGCATGACGCCGCACGCTGGTTGTGCGCCACATCACACAAAGAGTATGCCAGAGGTTGCTCTTTTCAGCGCAAATGTTACGAACGTCACATCTTCTGCCGGCCGTGTCCTAGCCGGAGGCCGCCTGCGGGTCCTCTTCCGCCACGGCAATGCTCCGCTCCTGCAGCAAGGCCTCCAGCAGCTCCGCGACGTGGATGGGTGCCTCCACCCGGTACTGGGCCTGGGTGAAATCGAGGCCGATCTTGACCCCAACATCGCCCGGTTCGAGCCTGCCAAAGGCGTCCTCGTCCGTGACGTCATCCCCCGCAAACAGCACGGCAGTGGCCCCCGTTGCCTGCCGGAGGAAGGCAACGCCTTCGCCTTTGGAGGCATGGACCACCGAGGTCTCCAGGACGCGCTTGCCTTCCTTCAGGAAAACGCCCTTGCGGTCCTGCAGAACGGACGTGGCGGCTGACACTGCGTCTTCCGCCACGTCGTCGCGGGCTTGGCGGGTGTGCAGGACGACGCCGGCAGGCTTGTACTCCAGGGAGGTGCCGGGGGCCTGGGCAACGATGTCCGATAACTCGGCCCGCACTTCTTCCAGGAGCGCTTTCTGGTCCTCCTCCAGCGACAGTTCGGTGGAGCCCGGCCCCAGCCACGCTTCGGCGCCATGGCTGCCGATCAGCAGCGTGTCCACCGGCGGGGAGGCGACTTCCCGCAGGCTGGCGAGGGCGCGCCCGGAGATGAGTGCCGTCGTCGTGCGTGGAAGCACGGCGAGGCCCGCGAACGCTGCGGCTGACCGCGGAAGCGGCCGCGCATCCTGGGCACGGTCTACGATCGGCGCCATGGTGCCGTCAAAATCCATGGCTACCAGCAAGTGCTCCGTCCGTGCGATCCGGCGCAAGGCTTCCCGTAGTTCGGGCGAGAGCGCCAGCGAAGCCCTGCTGCCGCGGCTGTCAGGAGTCATCGCGGACCACCTTTTCGTTCAGCGCGCGCAGGAAGTCGGCGGACCAGTGGTCAACGTCATGGTCCAGGATCTGGCGGCGCATGGACCGCATACGCCGTGAGGCTTCGCGGGGGCTGAGCTCGATGGCGGTCATGATGGTGTTCTTGAGCCCCGCGATATCGTGCGGGTTGATCAGCAGGGCCTGCTTGAGCTGGTCCGCTGCGCCGGCGAATTCGCTCAGCACCAGGGCGCCGTCGTTGTTGTTGCGGGCCGTGACGTATTCCTTGGCGACGAGGTTCATGCCGTCACGCAGGGCGGTGACCAGCATGACGTCGGCCGCCAGGTAGAGCGCGACCATTTCCTCCACCGGGTAGCTGTGGTGCAGGTAGCGGACCGCCGTGTTTTCGAGGGTGTCATACGTGCCGTTGATGTGGCCCACCGTGCCCTCAACCTCCTCGCGGAGGAGGCGGTACTGTTCCACGCGCTCACGGCTGGGGGAGGCCACCTGGATCAGGGTGGCATCGCCAACGGTGAGGCGGCCGTCCGCCAGGAGCTCCTCGAAGGCCTTCAGGCGGTGGCGGATGCCCTTGGTGTAATCCAGCCGGTCCACGCCGAGCAGGATGGTCTTGGGGTTGCCCATGTCCTGCCGGATCTGCCGGGCGCGTTCGATGATGTCAGGCCTGGCCGCCAGTTCGCTGATCTGTTTGACGTCGATGGAGATGGGAAAGGCCTGCGCCCGGGCAATGTGCGTCAGTTGGCCGTTGTGGTCCTTGACGTGCACCTGCTGCTGCTTGACGCTGGCGCCCAGGAAGCGGCGGGCGGAGCGCATGAAGTTGCCGGCATCGCTGACGCGCTGGAAGCCCACCAGGTCGGCGCCGAGCAGGCCGTCGATGATGGCCTGGCGCCAGGGGAGCTGGGCAAAGATTTCCGGCGGCGGAAACGGGATGTGGTTGAAGAACCCGATGCGCAGGTCGGGCCGGGCTTCGCGGAGCATCCGGGGGACCAGTTGCAGCTGGTAGTCCTGGACCCAGACGGTGGCACCCTGGTCGGCATGGCGGACGACGGCGTCGGCGAACCTGCGGTTGACCTTGCGGTAGGCGTCCCACCAGGTGCGGTGGAACTCCGGAGGGGCGATGACGTCGTGGTACAGCGGCCAGAGTGTGGCGTTGGAGAAGCCCTCGTAGTACAGCTCCACGTCGTCGGTGCTGAGCTGGACCGGGACAAGGTCCATGCCGCCGTGGCTGAACGGCTTCACGGTTTCGTCCGGAGCGCCGTGCCAGCCGACCCATGCTCCGTCAGTCTTGGTCATCATCGGCGCGAGCGCGGTCACCAGGCCGCCGGGAGACCGGCGCCAGCCGGAGCCGTCGTCGGCGTCGTCGCCCGGCGCCACGCGGTCCACGGGCAGTCTGTTGGAGACCACCATGAAGTCGTACTTGGTATGGCCGGCATGGCTGGAACCGGATCCGCCGGCCGTTGCTGTGCCGGCGGGTTTTTCCTGGACGGGTGTTTGCATTGCGGCCCCCTGGGGTTGCTTGTGCCTCTAAGCCACCCTAGCCGGACGGAATCATCGGGGCTATTCGTCCGTTGGTCAAGCCGAAGGAATAGTTGAACCCGCAAGCTGTCAGCTTTCTCCCCTAAAATGTTGGGGTGCCACGAAGTGGTCCCCTACGTCGACCGACCCAAGGAACTCATGAGCCCCGCAAACGAAGTACGTAAGTCCAAGGCTGAGCGAACGGCGGAGGCGCGCGAAAAAGCGCGCCTGATCCGGGAAGCCCAGGCAAAGAAGGACAAGCGCAACAAGCTGCTGATCGGCTGGGGCATCGTGGCGGCGGTGGTTGTCATCCTGGTGGTGGTGGGCCTGGTGGTTGCGGGCAACATCCAGCGAAACGCCCCGATCGCTGACCAGGGACCCACGCCTGCCAACGCCAACGCCCACGGCGGCGTGACGTTGCTGGCCAACAATCAGGTTGCCAAGACCGAGCCGGCCACGGTTGACGCCGCTTCCCTGGGCGATGCCCCGAAGACTCCGCCCGCCGAGGTGGTGGCCCCGGGTGCAGAGGCGGAGGCCGGCAAGCCGGTCAAGGTGGTCCTCTACGTCGACTTCATCTGCCCCGTCTGCAAAGACTTCGAAACGCGGTACAACGACCAGCTCACCTCGCTGCGCAACGACGGCAAGATCACCGTTGAGTACCGCCCCCTCGGGTTCCTGGACAGCCGGTCCACCACCAATTACTCGTCCCGTGCTGCCAACGCGGCAGCCTGCGTGGCCAACACGGCCCCGGAGAAGTACGCCGACTACTTCAACGCCCTGTACGCCCAGCAGCCCGCTGAAGGCAGTGCAGGCTTGTCCGACAACGACCTGAAGAAGATGGCGTCCGACATGGGCGTGGACATCAACTCCTGCGTGGACGACAAGACCTACCGCCCGTTCGTGAAGTTCACGACGAAGGAAGCGTCCGCCATCGGCGTTACCGGTACGCCCACCGTCTTCGTGGACGGCAAGCAGTGGGGCAAGGGAGACAGCGCCCAGACGCCGTTCCCCGACTTCCTGCAGG
Source organism: Pseudarthrobacter defluvii (assembly GCF_030323865.1). Taxonomy (NCBI): domain Bacteria; kingdom Bacillati; phylum Actinomycetota; class Actinomycetes; order Micrococcales; family Micrococcaceae; genus Pseudarthrobacter; species Pseudarthrobacter defluvii. The sequence continues at coordinate 757,974 of NZ_CP066362.1, forward strand.
CAGCCATCGCCGCCAAGGGCTAGGAACCGACAGCACTGGCAGGGGCCCGTTCCGGAACGTTTCCGGGGCGGGCCCCTGCCTTATCTACAGCCCGTGCCCGGGCGTTTTTACGCCCGGCGGGAGTTGGGCTAACCTTATCTAGCGCCTACGGGCGCATGCCCCCAGGGGCGCGCCTCCTTAGCTCAGTTGGCCAGAGCACCGCTCTTGTAAAGCGGGGGTCGTCGGTTCGAATCCGACAGGGGGCTCCATGCAACCTCCGGGTCTAAGCTGGATCCATCCAAATGATCAGCGTGCTGACTAAAGGAGGATGGGTGCCATGCCCAAGACCGGCAAGAACGACCATGCCCGCAAGGAAGAGCTCCCCTCGACCCTGCAGCGTTCTGACCAAAAAGCCCAGGACACCTTCGCCAAGACCTACGACTCCGCCCTTGAGTCCTATGACCAGGACGAACAACGGGCCGCGCGTGCAGCGTATGCCTCGCTGAAGCACAGCTACGAGAAGGTGGGCGACCACTGGGAGCCGAAGGAAAAACGCGGCCCGTCGGACAAGCGCGCGGAACAGGGCATCCGCTCGTCGGAACCTACCGCCGGCGGCGTGGATGCCAACGCCTCGAAGGACCATCTCTACAAGCTGGCCAAGGAGTTGGACGTCAAGGGCCGCTCGAAGATGGATAAGGACCAGCTGGTGGAGGCACTCCAGAAGGCCAACGACACAGCCACCCGCAAAGCCCGCAGCAAATAGCCTTCGCTCTTGCCGTCCTGCCATCCAAGGTGTCGAATCAAAGGACACGTCCGGTCCGGTCGGCAATGATGCCAGGAGGTTCCAATGTCGGTGAAGAGCACCAAGGAGTCAGCGCGGGCGGCAGGCGGCAGGAACGGTCCTGAATCAAGGCGGGCCGACCAAGCCGGTGGCATCGCGGCGCAGGACCCGGCCCGCATCCGGAACGTTGCCTTGGTTGGGCACTCCGGCGCCGGGAAAACCATGCTGATCGAGGCCCTGCTCGCGGCCGACGGCATGATCACCCGCAAAGGCTCCATCGCGGACGGGTCGACCGTCAGCGACTCGGACCCCGCCGCCGTGCACCAGCAGCGGTCGGTCACGCTGTCCCTGGTGCCGCTGATGGTGGACGACGTCAAGGTGAACCTCCTGGACACTCCGGGCTACCCGGACTTCATCGGTGAGTTGCGGGCAGGCCTCAGGGCGTCGGATGCCGCCCTCTTTGTGGTCTCCGCCGTGGACGGAATCGATGCAACCACCACCGCGCTGTGGGGCGAGTGCGGGCACATGGGGCTCCCACGCGCCGTCGTCATCACCCGCGTGGACCACCCGCGCGCAAATTACGACGGCGCCCTGGCCGCCTGCCAGAGGGCATTCGGCGACGGCGTGCTCCCGCTGTATGTCCCGGTGCGGACAGATGGCGGGATCACCGGCCTGCTGGGCCTGCTGTCGCAGGAGGTGGCGGACTACTCCGCCGAAGATTCAGCGCCCGAAGTCCGTCCGGCAACGGCCGGTGAACGTACGGATGCCGGGAGTGCCAGGGGCACGCTCATTGAGGGCATCATCGCCGAAAGCGAAGATGAGACGCTGATGGACCGCTACCTGGAAGGCGAGGACATGGACACAGCGGTGCTGGCCGCCGACCTGGAAACCGCCGTGGCCCGCGGCTCGTTCTTTCCCGTGTTGCCCACCTCTGCCGTCACCGGGCTTGGCACGGCGGAATTGCTGGACCTACTGGTCCGCGCGTTCCCGCCTCCGGTGGAACGCAGCCTGCCGGACGCCGCCGACCTGTCCGGCAAACCGGCCGGAAGCCTGGCCTGCGATCCCTCGGGTCCGCTCGCCGCCGAAGTGGTGCGCACCTCCAACGATCCCTTCCTGGGCCGCATCTGCCTGGTGCGGGTCTTCTCGGGGTCGCTGCGCGAGGACTCGCCCGTCCATGTAGGGGGCCACGGCCTGGCTGACCGCGGCCACCAGGACCACGACACCGACGAACGCGTCACCCACATCTACTCCCCGCTGGGAGCCACCCTGCGTCCGGTACCCTACTGCGTGGCCGGGGACATGTGCGCCCTGGCGAAACTCGGCAGCGCCGAAACCGGGGACACCATTTCCAGCCGGGAAAACCCGTTGCTGCTGGCCACGTGGGAAATGCCTGAGCCTCTGTTGCCGGTTGCCGTGGAGGCCGACTCCCGCAGCGACGAGGATGCCTTGGCCCGCAGCCTGGGCAGGATCGCGGCGGGAGACCCAACGCTCCGTGTGGACCGAAATAACGAAACGCACCAGCTGGTGCTGTGGTGCATGGGCGAAGCGCACGCCGAGGTGGTCCTGGACCGGCTTCGCGAGCAGGGTGTGAAGCTGCACACCGTGAACGTGGTGACGCCGCTGCGGGAAACCTTCGCGGCCCCGGCATCGGGGCATGGCCGCCATGTCAAGCAATCCGGCGGGCACGGCCAGTACGCGGTGTGCGACATCGAGGTGGAACCGCTGGAGCGCGGCGGCGGGTTTGAATTCGTGGACAAGACAGTGGGCGGGGTCATCCCGGGAACGTTCATCCCGTCCATCGAGAAGGGGGTGCGGGCGCAAATGGAGAAGGGGGTCTACGCGGGCTTCCCCGTGGTGGATGTGCGCGTGACCCTCACAGGCGGCAAGGCCCACAGCGTCGATTCATCCGATGCGGCGTTCCAGGCGGCGGGGGCCCTGGCGCTCCGGGAGGCAGCTGCCGCCGGGAAGGTCCAGCTGCTGGAACCAGTGTCTTCCGTATCCATCATGGTTGCCGACGAACACGTGGGCTCCGTGATGAGCGACCTGTCCGGCCGGAGGGGACGCCTCACCGGCACCACCTCATCCGGGGAGGGGCTCACGGAGATCAGCGCGGAGGTTCCGGACCAGGAACTCCTGCGGTATGCCGTGGAACTGCGGGCACTGACCGCCGGTACCGGACGGTTCCGCCGGCAGTACTTGCGGCACGATCCGGTGCCCCCGAATTTCAGCCCGTCCTGATCCCGTCCGGGCAGGAAGAATCCCGAGGGGCGCCGTCAGGTGAATGCTGCAGCTCGCAAAATCCAGACCGTCTACCTGACGCTGACGTTGGGGAACACCCTTGCGGCGTCCTTTATTTGGGGGATCAACACACTGTTCCTGCTCGATGCCGGGCTGAGCAACCTGGAGGCGTTCGCCGCCAACGCGTTCTTCACGGCCGGGATGGTCCTGTTTGAGGTGCCGACGGGCGTGGTGGCGGACAGCTGGGGGCGCCGTACCTCGTTCCTGCTGGGCACCGTGACCCTGGCCGGATCCACCTACCTCTACTACCTGCTGTGGCAGTTGTCCGCGCCGTTTTGGTGGTGGGCCGCGGTGTCCGCCCTTCTGGGCCTTGGCTTCACGTTCTTCTCCGGGGCAGTGGAAGCCTGGCTGGTGGACGCCCTGCACTTCTCCGGTTACGACGGCGGCCTGGAAACCGTCCTGGGCCGCGGCCAGATCGTTTCCGGCATCGCCATGCTGGCAGGATCAGTAGCTGGCGGGGTCATCGCCCAGGCCACCAACCTGGGCGTGCCGTTCCTCCTGCGCGTCGCCGTCCTGGTGGCAATGTTCGTGGTGGCCTTCCTGCTGATGCACGACGTCGGCTTTACACCAGAGCGCTCGGCCCACCCTCTGCGGGCCACCCGCGCAGTCCTGAAGGCGTCCGTGGACGGCGGCCTGAGGAACCCGCCGGTGCGGTTCATGATGCTGGCTGCCCCCTTCACCGAAGGCGTGGGGTTCTACGTTTTCTATGCCCTCCAGCCCTACCTGCTGCAGCTTTTTGGCGATCCCAAGGCCTACGCCATAGCCGGCCTGGCGGCGGCCATCGTGGCGGGTGCGGATGTCGTGGGCGGCTGGCTGGCACCCCATGTCCGGAAACTGGTCCGCCGCCGCACCACTGTGCTGATCGCCTCCACGATCACCAGCTCGGTGGTCCTGGTGGTGCTGCTGGCCACCAATGTCTTTTGGCTGGCATTGGTGCTCCTGGCGCTGTGGGCCGTGGTGGCCTCCGCAGGCACGCCGGTGCGCCAGGCCTACCTCAACGACATGATCGCCTCGAAGCAGCGGGCAACGGTCCTCAGCTTCGCCTCGCTCATGGGCTCCAGCGGGGGAGTGGTGGTGCAGCCGGTACTCGGCCGGGCCGCCGACGTTTATGGCTACCCTGCATCGCTGGCTTTGGGCGGTGCGGTTCAGCTGCTGGCGGCACCCTTCATGCTCCTCAGCCGACGGCGCCGGGCGCCGGCAGACTTGGCCACGGGCCTGGCAGCCGCACCCTAGACAGGCGCGGCACGTGTTGGAGCCGGACGCAGCGAAGGCTCCCGCTGCCGGGACTTGGTCCGGGCAACAGGAGCCTTCGGGTGCGCAGGTGGCGGTTCCTCCTACTTCACGCCTGCTTCCACTGCTTCGCTGGCCGGAGCCGGCTTTTCCTGTGCGGGCGAAGAGGAGGTCTTCAGTTTGAAGCGCTTTCCAATTTCGCCGCCGCCACCGCTGCGGTTCTTGTTGAAGATGTCGAAGCCGACGGCGACAAGGAGCACCAGGCCCTTGATGAGCTGCTGGTAGTCGGTGCCCAGGCCCAGGATGGACATGCCGTTATTGAGGACGCCCATGATGAGTCCGCCGATCATGGCTCCGGCGACGGTTCCGATACCACCGGTGACCGCGGCGCCGCCGATGAAGGCCGCGGCGATGGAATCCAGTTCGAAGCCGGTTCCACCGGCCGGCTGAGCCGAGTTGAGCCGGGCGGTGAAGACGAGGCCCGCCAGCGCGGCCAGCACGCCCATGTTCACGAAGAGCCGGAACGTCACGGCCTTGGTCTTGATGCCGGACAGTTCAGCCGCGTGCAGGTTGCCGCCGATGGCGTACGTGTGCCGCCCGAAGACACTGTTGTTCATGAGGGCCGTGTAGGCGATCACCAAGGCGGCCAGGACCACCAGGACAATTGGGGTGCCGCGGTAGGACGCCAGCAGGAACGTGATGATGAGCATGAGCAGCGCCGTGAAGGCGGTCTTGATGACAAACCAGACCAGTGGCTCGCTCTCGAGGTCGAACTTCCGGCGGATCCGGCGTTCCTTGAGCGCCTGGATCAGCAGCGCGGCCGTGGCCCCGACGCCCAGGATGACGGTGAGCCACTCCAGCACGGAGGTGCCGCCGGTGAGGTCGGGAAGGAAGCCGCCGCCGAGGGCACGAAGTTCGGCCGGGAAGGGGGTGATCTGCTGGTTCTTCAGGGTGATAAGGGTCAGTCCACGGAAGATCAGCATGCCCGCCAGCGTGACGATGAAGGCCGGAATCCCCACGTAGGCGATCCAGTAGCCCTGCCAGGCACCCACCAGGGCACCGACCAGCAGGCAGGCGGGGATGGCGGCCCACCACGGCCAGCCCCAGTGGACGATCATGACGCCGGCAACGGCGCCGATGAACCCGGCCACGGAGCCGACCGAAAGGTCGATGTGGCCGGCGATGATCACCATGACCATGCCGATGGCCAGGATCAGGATGTAGCTGTTCTGGACCACCAGGTTGGTGACGTTCTGCGGTTCCAGCAGGATCCCGCCGGTCAGTCCCTGGAACAGCAGGACAATCAGGATCAGGGCAACGAAGATGCCCACCTGGCGCAGTTGGCTCGTGAGGAATCCGAGCGATTCTCTGAGGGCGGACATGTCGCTATTCCTTCTCTTTGGTCATGTAGTGCATCAGGGTTTCCTGGGTGGCCTCGGCAATGGGGACTTCACCTGTGATGTGGCCGGCGGCCAGCGTGTAGATGCGGTCGCAGATGCCCAGCAGCTCAGGCAGCTCCGAGGAGATTACGATGACGGCTTTTCCTTCGGCCGCGAGTTTCGCGATGATCGTGTAGATCTCGTATTTGGCGCCGACGTCGATCCCCCGGGTGGGTTCATCGAGGATGAGCACGTCCGGATCGGAGAACATCCACTTGCTCAGCACCACCTTTTGCTGGTTGCCACCGGAGAGTTTTCCGGTAATGGCCGCCACTGACGGAGCCTTGATGTTCATGCTCTTCCGGTAGCCGTTGGCCACCACGGTTTCCTGGTTTTTGTCCACGAAGCCGCGTTTGGCGAGCTTGCGCAGCGCCGCCAGGGAGACGTTCCGCTTGATGTCCTCGATGAGGTTCAGGCCGTAGTGCTTGCGGTCTTCGGTGGCGTAGGCAATGCCGTTCCTGATGGCGTCGGACACCGTGGCAGTGTTGATTTCCTCGCCGTACTTGTAGACCTTGCCTGACGTGGCGGTTCCGTACGTGCGCCCGAAGACGCTCATGGCAAGCTCGGTGCGTCCGGCGCCCATCAGCCCGGCCAGTCCCACCACCTCGCCCTTCCGGACGTGCAGGTTGGCGTTGTTGACCACCATGCGCGTGTGGTCCTGGGGATGGCGAACCGACCAGTCCTCGATGCGCAGGACTTCCTCGCCAATGTGCGGCTCGCGGTCCGGGTACAGGCTCTCCAGGTCCCGGCCCACCATGCCGCGGATGATCCGTTCCTGCGTGATCTGGCCTTCGTCAAGACGCAGGGTCTCAATAGTTTTGCCGTCGCGGATGATGGTGACGGCGTCAGCGACCTTGCGGATCTCATTGAGCTTGTGGCTGATGATGATGCTGGTGACGCCCTGGCCCTTCAGGTGGAGGATCAGGTCCAGCAGGTGGCTGGAATCCTCGTCGTTGAGGGCGGCCGTGGGCTCGTCCAGGATGAGCAGCTTCACTTCCTTGGACAGCGCCTTGGCGATTTCCACCAGTTGCTGTTTGCCCACGCTGATGTGCTGTACAGGGGTGACAGGGTTCTCGTCGAGGCCTACCCGGGCCAGCAGCTTGGCTGCCTCCAGGTTGGTCTTGCGCCAGTCCACCCACCCGTTGGTGGCTTGTTCGTTGCCAAGGTAGATGTTCTCGGCAATCGACAGGTACGGGCTGAGGGCCAGTTCCTGGTGGATGATGACGATTCCGCGTTTTTCGCTGTCCGAGATGCTGGAGAAGTTGCAGGGTTCGTTTTCGAAGAGGATCTCACCGTCGAAGGTGTTGTGTGCATAGACGCCGGACAACACTTTCATGAGTGTTGATTTGCCGGCTCCGTTTTCCCCGCAGATGGCGTGGACCTCGCCACGGTTCACATCCAGGGTGACGTCCTGCAGCGCTTTGACGCCGGGGAACGTCTTGGTGATTCCTCGCATTTGAAGAATGGGTGTGTTCATCGTCAATTCCCACTGACTGTTCGGAGCTTGCCTTCCTGCTGCTGCAGGAGGGCGCGGGTGGGGCTGTGGCCCGGGACGGAAGCCGGGCCACAACCCCGGACGCTGACTACTTGACGTCGGCGTCGGTGTAGTAACCCGAGTCGATCAGTTCCTTCTTGTAGTTGTCCTTGGTGATGATCACGGACTTCAGCAGGAACGCCGGGACAACCTTGACCTTGTTGTTGTAGGTCTTGGTGTCATTGGTTTCCGGCTCCTGGCCCTTGAGGACGGCGTCAACCATCTTGACGGCCTGCGCGCCGAGTTGGCGGGTGTCCTTGAAGATGGTGGAGTACTGCTCGCCGGCGACGATGGACTTGACGGAGCCCTTTTCGGCATCCTGGCCGGTGACCACCGGCAGGCTGCCCTTGGCGTAGCCGCCGGTGCTGGTGAGGGCGGAAATGATGCCGATGGACAGGCCGTCGTACGGGGAGAGGACGCCGTTCAGCTTGGTGCCCGAGCTGTAGGCGGAGGTGATGATGTCCTCCATGCGCTTCTGTGCCACCGGTGCCTGCCAGCGGAGGATCGCGGCCTGCTCAAACTTGGTCTGGCCGCTGGGGACCTTCAGGGTGCCGGCATCCATGTACGGCTTCAGGGTGTCCATGGCGCCGCTCCAGAAGAAGTTGGCGTTGTTGTCGTCGGGGCTGCCGGCGAAAAGCTCGATGTTGAAGGGGCCCTTGCCGTCAACCTTCTTGCCGCTGGCGTCCAGGAGGCCCAGGCCGGTCAGCAGTGAGGTGGCCTGCTGCACGCCCACGGTGTAGTTGTCGAACGTGGTGTAGTAGTCCACGTTCGGGGTGCCGTTGATCAGGCGGTCGTACGCGATGACCTTGACGTTCTGGTCCTTGGCCTTGGCCAGGACGTCAGTCAGGGTGGTGCCGTCAATGGCGGCGATGATCAGGGCCTTGGCGCCCTTGGTCAGCATGTTTTCGATCTGCGACACCTGGGTGGGGATGTCGTCATTGGCGAACTGGAGGTCCGTCTTGTAGCCAAGATCCTTCAGCGACTTCTCCACGTTGGCGCCATCGGCAATCCACCGTTCGGAGGTCTGGGTGGGCATCGAGATCCCGACCAGTGAATCGCTGGGCTTGGCGGCACTGCCGGATTCGGTGGCGGCTCCGCCGCGGGAGCCACAGCCGGTGGCGCCCACCGTCAGGGCGAGGACAAGGGCCACCGCGCCCATGAGTTTTTTGATTCTCACCATTTTCTCCTTCCGCGGCAGCATTGCCGCGAAGTGTTGTTGGACAGGCAGCACCGAAGCTCCCTGGTCCTGGCCACATTGTTGATGTGTCGGTTCAATATAGACTGCTTTGTGAACGCTAACAAGAGCGCGAAGGGGAATTTTCGCAACTTTTTCGAGTCCATTGACTTCTTCGTTGTTAGCGTTCACACTTGCTGCAGCAAAACAGCTTGACCCCAACCCCTACAAACCCGGTAAAGAGGCCGCCCGCCTCCCGGACGGAGGCAAACCCATGCCAGAGACTTTGTCCACATCCAGCTCCGACCCCCGCGCTGACCAGTACGTCATCGGGGTGGACTACGGGACCCTGTCCGGCCGCGCCGTGGTGGTGCGGGTCCGCGACGGCAGGGAACTCGGCAGCGCTGTCCACGAGTACCCGCATGCGGTGGTCACCGATTCCCTGCCCGAAGATACAGCGGGCGCGGAATCCGATGGACACGCCTCAAGGCTTCCCGGCGAATGGGCACTCCAGGTGCCCAACGACTACCGGGAAGTCCTGCGCAGGGCTGTCCCCGCCGCGGTGGCTGACGCAGGGATCGACCCTGCCGCCGTCGTGGGCATTGCCACGGACTTCACCGCCTGCACCATGGTGCCCGTCAAGGCCGACGGCACCCCCCTGAACGAACTGCCGGGCTTCGCCACCCGGCCGCATGCCTATGTGAAGCTCTGGCGCCACCACGCGGCGCAGGGGCAGGCTGACCGGATTAACAAGCTCGCCGCCGACCGGGGTGAGGACTGGCTTCCGCGCTATGGGGGGCTGATCTCCTCCGAGTGGGAGTTCGCCAAGGGCCTGCAACTGCTGGAAGAGGACCCGGAAGCCTACGCCGCCATGGACCACTGGGTTGAGGCGGCGGACTGGATCGTCTGGCAGCTGTGCGGGCGGTACGTCCGCAACGCCTGCACGGCGGGTTACAAGGGGATTTACCAGGACGGCCGGTATCCGTCCGAGGACTTCCTTGCTGCCCTGAACCCGGACTTCAAAGACTTCGTCAGCTCCAAGCTGGAGCACACCATCGGGCGGCTGGGGGATGCCGCAGGCACCCTTACCGCCGAGGCTGCTGCCTGGACCGGACTGCCGGAGGGCATCGCCGTGGCCGTGGGAAACGTTGACGCGCACGTCACGGCCCCGGCTGCCAAAGCAGTGGACTCCGGCCAGCTGGTGGCTATCATGGGCACCTCCACCTGCCACGTCATGAACGGCACGGAACTGCGCGAAGTGCCCGGGATGTGCGGGGCAGTGGACGGCGGCATCGTGCCGGGCCTTTGGGGCTACGAGGCCGGACAGTCCGGCGTCGGGGACATCTTTGGCTGGTTCACCAAGTACGGCGTGCCGCCCGAATACCACCAGGCTGCCAGGGATGCGGGCCTGGGCATCCACGAATACCTCACCGAACTCGCGTCGCGGCAGGCCATCGGGGAGCACGGCCTGATCGCCCTCGACTGGCACTCGGGCAACCGCTCAGTCCTGGTGGACCACGAGCTCTCCGGGATTGTGGTGGGCCAGACCTTGGCCACCAGGCCCGAGGACACATACCGGGCGCTGCTTGAAGCCACGGCTTTCGGGACCCGCACCATCGTGGACGCCTTCCGCGACGCCGGCGTCCCGGTCAAGGAATTCATCGTGGCCGGCGGCCTGCTCAAGAACAAACTCCTTATGCAGATCTACGCGGACGCCACCGGCCTGCAGCTGTCCACCATCGGCTCGGAGCAGGGCCCGGCGCTGGGCTCGGCCATCCACGCCGCCGTGGCCGCGGGCGCCTACGCGGACATCCGCGAAGCTGCCGCCGCCATGGGTGCCGAACCCGGAGAGGTGTACACCCCGATACCGGAAAACGTGGCCGCCTACGACGAACTGTTCCAGGAGTACAAGGCGCTGCACGACTACTTCGGCCGCGGCAGCAACGACGTCATGCACCGGCTCAAGGCCATCCAGCGCAAAGCGGCACGGACTGACCTGCCGGGCACCGGCAACCCGCCGGCACCCGCTGTGGAGGTGTCCGCATGACCGCCGGCACCGGTGTAACCCCGGCGATCCTGCAAACCATTGCCCGGATCCGTGAGGAAGTGTGCGCGCTGCACGCCGAGCTGACCCGGTACGAACTGGTGGTCTGGACCGCGGGCAACGTTTCAGCCCGCGTACCCGGGACCGACCTCATGGTCATCAAGCCCTCCGGCGTCTCCTACCAGGACCTGACTCCGGAGCAGATGATTGTCACCGACCTGCACGGCACCCCGGTGCGGGGCACCAACGTCGGTGGCGGCGGGACCGTCGATTGGGGCAACCCGCCCCTGTCACCGTCCTCCGACACGGCCGCCCACGCCTACGTGTACCGGCACATGCCCGACGTGGGCGGGGTAGTGCACACCCACTCCACCTACGCCACCGCCTGGGCCGCCAGGGGAGAAGCCATCCCGTGCGTGCTGACCATGATGGGTGACGAGTTCGGCGGCGAGATTCCGGTGGGACCGTTCGCGCTGATCGGTGATGACTCGATCGGCCACGGCATCGTGGAGACGCTGAAGAACTCCAATTCGCCTGCCGTCCTGATGCAGAACCATGGCCCCTTCACCATCGGCAAGGACGCCCGGTCCGCCGTGAAGGCCGCCGTCATGTGCGAGGAAGTGGCCCGTACCGTCCATATTTCCCGGCAACTCGGCGAACCCCTGCCCATCAAACAGGACCACATCGACTCCCTCTACGCCCGCTACCAGAACGTTTACGGCCAATAGGGCCCCCAAACTTTCCCAGGAGAATTTATGAGCACCGCAGCAAACACCTCCCTCGACGGCTACGAGGTCTGGTTCCTCACCGGCAGCCAGCACCTTTACGGCGAGGAGGTCCTCAAGCAGGTGGCCGCCCAGTCACAGGAGATCGCCAACCAGCTCAACGCATCTTCCGCGGTGCCCGTGCGGATCGTGTGGAAGCCGGTCCTCACCGATTCCGACGCCATCCGCCGCACCGCGCTGGAGGCGAACTCGGATGATTCCGTGATCGGCGTGACGGCCTGGATGCACACCTTCAGCCCGGCCAAGATGTGGATCCAGGGACTTGACCTGCTGCGCAAGCCCCTGTTGCACCTGCACACGCAGGCCAACCGGGACCTGCCGTGGGCGGACATCGACTTCGACTTCATGAACCTGAACCAGGCCGCCCACGGCGACCGCGAGTTCGGGTACATCCAGTCCCGCCTGGGCATTGCCCGGAAGACCGTCGTCGGGCACGTCTCCAACCCCGAGGTCGGCCGCCAGGTGGGGTCCTGGCAGCGTGCCGCCGCGGGCTGGGCGGCCGTCCGCACGCTGAAGCTGACCCGCTTTGGCGACAACATGCGCAACGTCGCCGTCACCGAAGGTGACAAGACCGAGGCCGAGCTGCGCTTCGGCGTCGCGGTCAATACCTGGTCCGTCAACGAACTCGCCGACGCCGTGCACGGCGCTGCAGAGTCCGACGTCGACGCCCTGGTGGCGGAGTACGAGGACCTGTATGACGTGGTGCCGGAGCTCCGCGCAGGCGCGGCACGGCATGAATCGCTGCGGTACGGGGCCCGGATTGAACTGGGGCTGCGGTCCTTCCTGGAAGCCAATGGCTCCGCGGCGTTCACCACGTCCTTCGAGGATCTTGGTGCGCTCCGCCAGCTGCCCGGCCTGGCGGTGCAGCGGCTCATGGCTGCCGGCTACGGCTTCGGCGCCGAGGGTGACTGGAAGACCGCCATCCTGGTCCGCGCCGCCAAGGTGATGGGCGCCGGCCTGCCCGGTGGCGCATCGCTGATGGAGGACTACACCTACCACCTGGAGCCGGGGTCCGAGAAGATCCTCGGCGCCCACATGCTGGAAGTCTGCCCCTCCCTGACCGCGCAGAAGCCGCGGCTGGAAATCCACCCGCTGGGCATCGGCGGCAAGGAAGACCCGGTCCGCCTGGTGTTCGACGCCGATGCCTCCCCGGGCGTCGTCGTCGCCCTGTCCGACATGCGGGACCGCTTCCGCCTGGTGGCCAACGCCGTCGACGTCGTCCCCCTTGACCAGCCGCTGCCCAACCTGCCCGTGGCCCGCGCCCTGTGGGAGCCCAAGCCCGACTTCGCCACCTCGGCCGCCGCCTGGCTGACCGCCGGCGCCGCCCACCACACCGTCCTCTCCACCCAGGTGGGCATGGACGTGTTCGAGGACTTCGCCGAAATCGCCAAGACGGAGCTGCTCACCATCGACGAAGGCACCACCATCCGCCAGTTCAAGAAGGACCTGAACTGGAACGCGGCCTACTACAAGCTGGCCGGGGGGATCTGACCGGAAATGGTGCGGCGGCCGAGGCTTGAGGATGTGGCGGAGCTGGCCGGGGTCTCGCACCAGACCGTGTCACGGGTGGTCAACTGCCACCCGAATGTGAGCGCGGGGACCCGGGAGAAAGTGGAGGCGGCGATTGCCCAGCTGGGGTACCGCCGCAACTCCGCTGCCCGAAGCCTGGTCACCCGGCGCTCGCAGACCATCGGGGTCCTGGCCAGTGAACTGTCGCAGTACGGGCCTGCCAACACCCTGCTCGGGGTGGAACGCGCCGCGCGGGACGCTGGGTACTTCGTCAGCGTCGCTGCCTTGCGGGAGGTCAACCGCGATGCGATCCTGGCCGCCGTCCGGCACTTCCTGGACCAGTCGGTGGAAGGCATCGTGGTGATCGTTCCGCACCTGGAGATGCCGGCCGCCCTCGCGGAACTGCCTATCGGAGTGCCTGTGGTGGCCGTGGGGACCACAGGCACTGACGCCGTTGGCGGGGTCAAGGTGGACCAGCGCCGTGGGGCGGAACTGGCGGTGCGGCACCTCATCGGGCAGGGGCACGTCCGTATCGGGCACGTGGCGGGGCCCCAGGACTGGATCGACGCGGTGGCCCGTGCCGATGGCTGGCGGGGCGCCCTGGACGCGGCCGGCCTCGACGCCGATCTCATGATCGAGGGTGACTGGAGCGCCGGCAGCGGTTATGAGATAGGCCGCAAGGTGGCAGCCAGCCCCCGTGCCACTGCGCTGTTTGTAGGCAACGACCAGATGGCCCTGGGGGTCCTGCGGGCGTTGAATGAGGCAGGAATCAAGGTGCCGGAGGACGTCTCCGTGGTGGGCTTCGACGACCAGCCCGAAGCCGGCTACTTCAGCCCGCCCTTGACGGTGGTCCGGCAGGACTTCGAAGAACTGGGCCGGCGTTGCATGGACCTGATGCTCAGGGCACTGGACGGTGCGGAGGGACCGCAGACGCTGGTGGTGGAGCCCGAACTCGTCCTGCGCAGCAGCACCGCCCCGCCGGCCTGAAACTGCCGGCAGCGAAGTTAATCCGGGGGAGACCCCCGCGAAACGTGGCCACAACAATCGCTGCGTACGTTGGCAGGCATGACGGCTACCCTGCTCATCCGGCTCCGCGATTGGCTGCTGGACACGTTCACGTATGACTCCGAGTCCCTGGCCGGCGGCGCCATGGCTGACGCCACCCGCTGGGGCTGGCTGCCGGCCTTGAGCGGGGTGTCCGCAGGCGCGGAGCAGGCCCGCTCCGAGCATGCGCTGGCAGCACCCGAAACCAGCACGATGTCTGGTTAAACACACTATTGCGCCACTAGCGTGGTAATGCCCTAAACTGCTTCACTGAGGTGCCTGAAATGGCGCTGCGCAGCAACGAAAGTGAACACGCTATGGCTACCGATTACGATGCTCCACGCAAGCAGGAAGAAGAGTCGCCCGCTGACTCTCTCGAGGCCCTCCAGGCATCACGGAGCGGCAACGCGCAGACCGCGGTTATCGATGTCGACGAAAACGACACCGCTGAAGGTATCGACCTGCCCGGCGCCGACCTGTCCAACGAGGAACTGACCGTCATTGTGGTTCCCGAGCAGTCCGACGAGTTCACCTGCTCGTCGTGCTTCCTGGTCCGCCACCGGTCGCAGGTTGCCCGTGAAAAGAACGGCCTGAAGTACTGCCGCGACTGCGAAGGCTAAAAACTACTTCCTGGTTTTCCCGGCGCCGGCCACCCCTCGGGTGGCCGGCGCTTTTTGGTCCTGCGCTATCTATCTCCGGCCGCCGTCGTTATCAAAATGACCCCTCGTCTCCGGCAAGGAACACTCCTACGCTGGAATCATCCAATGGCTTTGAATCCTGGATGGCACAGCAATGAAAAAGTTCTCCATCTGGCTCGCAGCCGTCCTGCTGGCTGTAGGGCTGGGAATCGTGGTCCAGGGACCTGCCTCGGCGGCTCCCTACTGCGGGCTCACCTGGGGCTCGCTGGCAAAATCCGGGCAGGACACCGGTACCGCATCCGTTACCAATGTCCGCACGGGGCAGCACTACTGTTTCGACCGGCTGGTGGTGGACCTCAACGGCCCTGCGGTCGCCTATACCGTGCAGTATGTGCCGCGGATCGAGCAGGAGGGCTCGGGGCTTCCCGTTCCGGTGCGGGGCGGTGCGCGCCTGCACATCAGCATCAAGGCGCCCTCCTATGACGAGAACGGCAACGCCACCTACAGCCCCGCGGACAGGAATGAACTCAGCAACGTTTCCGGCTACCAGACCTTCCGCCAGGTAGTCTCCGCAGGAAGCTTTGAAGGATACACAAGCCTGGGCCTGGGCGTTCGGGCCCGCCTTCCGTTCCGGGTCTTCACCCTGGACGGTCCCGGCTCCGGCTCCCGGCTGGTCATAGACGTGGCGCACTTCTGGTGACCCATCCGTCGTCGTAAACAAAAAAGGTGCCGCGCCCCATCAGGGGCACGGCACCTTTCCTAAGGGGCTTACTCCGGAACCACCAGGGCGGGGGTGTCCCGCTTCAGGGTTTCACCGCGGAAGAAGCCGGGGTGGGTGCGGGACAGGACCAGCATGACGACGGCGCCCAGCGCCAGGATGCCGACGCCCAGGATGAACACCAGGCCCACGCCGAAGACCTCCGAGCCGCTGCCGAACTCCGGAGCCAGGCTGTCCATGGCGGTCTTGAAGAACACTACGAACAGGCCCACGCCACCGACCACCGGGCACACCAGCCGGAACAGGAAGTGGCGTGCGCTGTTGAAGAGGCTGTGGCGGAAGTACCAGGTGCAGGCGAGTGCGGTCAGGCCGTAGTAGAAGCAGATCATCAGGCCCAGGGCCAGGATGGTGTCGTTCAGGACGTTCTCGCTGACCACGTGCATTACGGCGTAGAACCCCGCCGAGATGATCCCGGCAGCGATGGTGGCGAAGCCCGGCGTCGCGAACTTCCTGCTGATCCGGCTGAACGGCTTCGGCAGGGCACCGTAGTGGGCCATGGCCAGCAGACTCCGCGACGGCGACATGAAGGTGGACTGGAGGGAGGCGGCAGAGCTGGAGAGCACGGCGAGGGACATCAGGATGGCGAAGGGGCCCATGATGGGGGAGGCCAACGCGGTGAAGATGTTCTCGTGGTTTTCGGCGTTGTTCAGGCCGTTGCCGGTATCTCCGACGCCGGCGAACATCATGGTGGCGATGCTGACCAGGAGGTAGATGGCAAGGACGATGACGGCCGTCAGGGTGCCTGCCACGCCGGCGGTCTTCTTGCCGTTGGCCGTCTCCTCATTGACGGTGAGGCAGACGTCCCAGCCCCAGTAGACGAAGATCGACAGGGAGATGCCGGCGGCAACCTGGCCGAAGGTTTCGATCTTGGTGACGTCGAACCAGTCCCAGCTGAACGGGATGGCCGTTTCCGAGGTGGACCAGTTGGCAAACGCCATACCCACGAACAGGCCGAGGACCAGCAGTTGGAAGCCCACCAGGCTGTACTGCACCAGCTTGGTGGTGTGCAGGCCGCGGTAGCTGACCCAGACGGCCAGCGCCACGAAGACGAAGCAGGTGATGACGTTCAGGGCCTTGTTGTCCGCCAGGTCTGCGAGCTCCGGGGAGCCGGTGAGCTGGGACAGGAAAAGGTAGAAGAAGTCGACGGCGACGCCGGCGAGGTTGGACAGCACGATGATGTTGGCCGCCAGCAGGCCCCAGCCGCCCATCCAGCCGACCCAGGGCCCGAAGGCCTTGGTCACCCAGGTGAAAGTAGTGCCGCTGTCCGGGGAGTCGGCGTTGAGTTCCCGGTAGGCGAGCGAGACCAGAATCATGGGGATGAACCCGATCAGGAAGATGACGGGCAGCTGGAGGCCGGCTTCATTGACGGTGGGACCCAGCGCGCTGGTGAGGGTGTAGGCGGGGGCAATGGTCGAAATGCCCAGGACGACGACGGCGAGGAGCCCGAGCTGCCCACCCTTGAGACCCTTGTCGCCGACGCCGTCCGCGGATGGGGCATGGGCGTGCGGGCCGGGTTTGGCCGTACTGGTGCGGATTGTCTCTGTCATGGCACCACTTTCTGGGAAGGCTGTGAGACGGAAGTCACTATATGAATGGCGTTCATTTAGTATGGGGGCGCCGACCGTGTGATGCAAGACGCAATATGAATCACATTCGTTTGTGACTCGTTTTCGAAATTAGTAAGCTCGCTGATGAATTGCCTGAAGGCCTGCCGCCGCGGTGTCCGCGGCTGGTAGCGTCGGGCGTATTGGACCACTTGAGGAGGATGCATGAAAGCTTCACCGACATTGACCAACAACCTGCAGGCTGTCCTTGCGGACCTGATCGAGCTCCACGTCCAGGGCAAGCAGGCGCACTGGAACATCGTGGGCACCAACTTCCGCGACCTCCACCTGCAGCTGGATGAAATCGTGGACGCTGCCCGCCAGTTCGCCGACGATACCGCCGAGCGGATGCGCGCCCTGCATGCGCTTCCGGACGGCCGCAGCTCCACCGTTGCCGAAACCACCAGCCTGGCCCAGTTCCCTGAAGGGCTGATCAGCACTGAAGATGCCATCGAGCGGATCGTCGCTGCCATGGAGGCTGCCGTGGGCACCATGCGCAAGGTTCATGACGAAGTGGATGAGGAGGACCCCACCTCCGCGGACCTCCTGCACGAATTCATCGCCCGGCTGGAGCAGTTCGCCTGGATGGTGCAGGCGGAAAACATGAAGCCCACTGCCAAGGTCACGGCTGCAGACTCAAAGTAGCGGTTGTTTCACGGAGCGCCCGGCGGCGAGGTATTCCTCCTCGACGCCGGGCGCTTTTGCCTGCCCGGCGGTCCGTTTCTGGACTCCCGCGGGCGTCCGCTACGCCGCTTTTGGCACTTTTCGCAGCACGACGGCCGCGAGGACTGCCGCCGTCGCCATCAGTACCAGCCCAATTGCCGCGGTCACGTGCACCCCCGAGTCGAACGCTGCAGCGGCGGCGTCCCTGAGGGCGCCGGCAAGCGGTGGCGGCAGCAGGTTGGCCGCCTCCACGGCGCCCGCCAGTGTCTCCCCGGCGTTGTGCAAGGTGGGCCCGGGCAGTATGCCCTCCAGCCCCGCAGGCAGCCGAAGGTTCTGCTGGTAGGAGGCGGTCAAAATGGATCCCAGGACGGCTGTCCCCAGCAGGGAACCCACCTCGTAGCCCGTTTCGGAAATTGCCGCGGCCGCCCCCGACTTCGCCGGCGGGGCGGCGCCCAGGATGAGGTCGTTGGAGATGGTCTCCGCCGTGCCCACGCCCAGCGCCAGGACCAGGAGGGCTGCCAGCAGCAGCGACGGGCCGCCGTCGTGGTTTCCGAACGTCACCATGCTGTAGCCGGCGGCGCTGAACGCCAGCCCCGCAGCCACCACGTACCCGGGCCGGACCTTGCGGACCAGCGGCACCACCACCAGGCCGGCCACCACTGTGGCCGCCAGCGCGGGGACCATGGCAACTCCCGCCCCGGAGGGGCTCATTCCTTCGAGGAGCTGCAGGTGCTGGGCGAGGAACAGGATGAACCCGTTGAAGGAAAACAGGGCCAGGATGTTGGCGGTTATGGCCATGCTGAACACCCTGTTGCGGAACAGGGACATGTCCAGCAGCGGGTGCTCCAGGCGCAGCTGCCGCTGCACGAACACGGCTCCCATGGCCAGGCCAAAGGCAATTGCCCCCAGCCCTGCTGCGCCCGGCCCCTCCGTGGCGACGGCCTTGATGCCGTACACCACGGGCACCATGACCAGCATGGAGAGCAGGATGCTCGGGATGTCCACCTTCCCCGGGGAGGGATCCCTGGACTCCGGGATCAGGGCCGGCCCCAGCGCCAGCAGGGGAACCATGAGGGGTACCGCTACAAGGAAGACCGCGCCCCACCAGAATTGCTCCACCAGCCAGCCGCCGGCAATCGGCCCGAGGGCGGCGCCGCCGGAGAATCCCGCAGCCCAGATGGCGACTGCCAGCCGCCGGCGGTTGGGCTCGGGAAAGATGTTGCGGATCAGCGACAGCGTGGACGGCATCAGCATGGCCCCGAAGAAGCCCAGGGCTGCGCGGCCGGCGATCAGCCACTCCGGCGTCGGTGCGAAGGCGGTGGCGGCCGAGAGTGCGGCGAAACCGATGCTGCCGATGACCAGGAGCCGCCGCCGGCCAATCCGGTCGCCGAAGCTTCCCATGGATACCAGCAGGCCGGCCAGCACCAGGGGATAGGCGTCCACGATCCACAGCAGCTGCACGCCGGACGGTTCCAGGGCGCGGGCGATGGCAGGCAGCGCGAATGTCAGCGCCGTGTTGTCCACGGCCACCAGGAGTACGGGAAACATCAGCAGCCCCAGCGCCACCCAGTCGCGCCACAGCTGCCGCGGGGCGTTCCCGTCCGTGCGTGAGGGCGCGGGGCTGGTGGAAGTCGTCATGGAATAACTATACCGTCCAGACGGTATAGTTTAAAACTCCTTCCGGTTCCGTCATACCGCCGTGGGAAGGGCATGATGGAAGGCATGCCCCGAAAGCCTGTAGCCCGCGAAGCGGTCCTTGATGCCTTCGAGTCCCTGTTGATCGAGGTGGGGGAGCGCGCCGCCACCCTTGACGCCGTCGCCCGGAAGGCCGGCGTGTCCAAGGGCGGCCTGCTCTACCACTTTCCCAACAAGGAAGCGCTCATCGCCGTTCTGCTGGACCGGCTGGACGGCCTGGCCCGGGAGGATGCCGACGCCATGGCCTCAGCCGGCGAAGGCGCCGCCGCTTACTTCATCCGTTCCTCGGTGTGGGCAGACACTCCGCTGGACAGGGCCATCGTTGCCGCCACAAGGCTTGCCGAGGTGGCGCATGAAGAGACGCGGCGCCGGTTCGCGGCCATCCAGCAGCGATGGCTGGACGAAATTGCGGCTGATGTTGGTCCGGGGCTGGCGAAGGCAGTCCTCTATATGGGTGACGGCCTGTACTTCAACGCCATGCTGTCGGTGGCGCCCGCTCCGGCGGGGGGAGCGGCCGCTGACGTGGAGGAACTCCTCGCCGCCCTGGAGCGGCTCCGCAGGTAGGATTTGCCATTTGCCGGGAGGGGCGGCGGCGTAGGACAATGGAGAGTTGTGAGGGCCGCCACCGGCCGTCATGACCCAACAAGTTAATAGCCTTTGATCTGCGGCGGGAGAGTTCTGCCGGAAGTACAGGCAGGCGCCGTAGGAGCAAATCCTCCCCAGGAATCTCGCAGGCCCCTGTACCGCCGCGGCGAGGCGCCTCTGGAAAGCAGCAGGCAGTTGTCCTTCCTCCCTTGGGAAGTGGAAGAACTGTTGTGCTCACCGACGGTGCAAGCGGGTCCTGCCAGGCAGGCAACGCGGAAACTCTCAGGTCCAATACAGAGCGGGGAGGAACCCGAATAGCTGTGGCGCACCCTGCGCCGCCTGAGTAAATGGAGTTCCTTCGTGTCGGTTACCCCAGCCTCCACCACCTTCGTAGACCGCCATATCGGCGCGCGCCGCCAGGCCGACGTCGAAACCATGCTCAAAGCCGTGGGCTACGACACCGTCGACTCCCTGGTGGACACGGCCGTTCCCAAGGTCATCCGCCAGGAAACCGCCCTCCGCCTCCAGGACGCCCTCAGCGAGGTTGAGGTCCTCACGGAGTTGCGCAAGCTCGCCGGCAAGAACAAGACCGCCGTCCAGTTGATCGGCCAGGGGTACTTCGACACCGTCACTCCGCCGGTGATTCGCCGCAACATCCTCGAGTCCCCGGCCTGGTACACCGCGTACACGCCTTACCAGCCTGAGATTTCCCAGGGCCGGCTTGAGGCCCTGCTGAACTTCCAGACCATGGTGCAGGACCTGGTTGGCCTGCCTATCGCCAACGCCTCGCTGCTGGATGAAGCAACTGCCGTCGCCGAGGCCGTCCTGCTGATGCGCCGTGCCAACAAGGCCAAGCCCGCTGCGGATGGCAAGACCGTCCTGGACATCGACGTCCTCCCGCAGACCATCGCCATCGTCAGGGGCCGCGCCGAGGCACTGGGCTTCGACGTTGAAGTGGCGGACCTTTCCCAGGGCCTGCCGGAGGGCGACATCAACGGCATCGTGCTCCAGCAGCCCGGCGCCTCCGGCCGGGTATGGGACCAGTCCGGCGTCATTGCCGCCGCAAAGGAACGCGGCGCCCTGGTCACCGTGGCCGCAGACCTGCTGGCCCTGACCCTGATCACCCCTCCGGGCGAGCAGGGGGCGGACATCGCCGTCGGCTCCGCCCAGCGCTTCGGTGTGCCGCTGTTCTTCGGCGGCCCGCACGCCGCCTACATGGCTGTCCGCAAGGGGCTGGAGCGTTCGCTGCCCGGCCGGCTGGTGGGCGTGTCCAAGGACGACGCAGGCGTTCCTGCCTACCGCCTGGCGCTGCAGACCCGCGAGCAGCACATCCGCCGCGAGAAGGCCACGTCCAACATCTGCACGGCGCAGGCGCTGCTGGCCATCGTCGCCTCCATGTACGCCCTGTACCACGGCCCGGACGGGCTGAAGGCCATTGCGGAAACGACTCACGGCCATGCCCGGGTGCTGGCGGCGTCGCTGGCAGCAGCCGGTGTGGAGGTCCTGCATGGGAGCTTCTTCGACACCCTAACCGTCCGCGTCCCCGGGCGCGCCGCGGGCATCGTTGCCGACGCTGAAGCGCGGGGCATCAACCTGCGCGGCGTCGACGCCGACACCGTGGGCATCTCGCTCGATGAAACCACGACGGCGGCCGTCGTCGCCCAGGTTGCCGACATCTTCGGCGCCTCCATTGCTGGGGGCGAGGGCTTCGGGCTGGAGGCCGCCGTTGAGCGCTCCTCCGGCTACCTGCAGCACCCGGTGTTCAACACGCACCGGTCCGAGACGCAGCTGCTGCGCTACATCCGGAAGCTCTCCGACCGTGACCTCGCCCTGGACCGCACCATGATCCCGCTGGGGTCGTGCACCATGAAGCTGAACGCCACCGCCGAGATGGAGGCCATTTCCTGGCCGGAGTTCGCCTCCATCCACCCGTTCGCCCCGGACTCCCAGACCGCTGGCTGGCGCGAACTGATCGCCGACCTGGAAGCGGACCTGACGGCCATTACCGGGTACGACCAGGTTTCCATCCAGCCCAACGCCGGATCCCAGGGTGAGCTCGCAGGCCTGCTGGCGATCCGCGGCTACCACCACTCCCGCGGCGATCAGCAGCGCAACGTCTGCCTGATCCCGGCCTCGGCCCACGGCACGAATGCTGCTTCCGCGGTCCTGGCAGGGATGAAGGTGGTCGTTGTAGCCACCGCAGCGGACGGCACCATCGACCACGAGGACCTGACGGCCAAGATCGAAGCGAACAAGGACGCCCTGTCCTGCATCATGATCACCTACCCCTCCACCCACGGCGTGTACGACGGCGACGTCCGCGACGTGTGCGACGCCATCCACGCCGCCGGCGGCCAGGTATACATCGACGGCGCCAACCTGAACGCGCTCGTCGGGCTGGCCCAGCCGGGCAAGTTCGGCGGCGACGTCTCGCACCTGAACCTGCACAAGACCTTCTGCATCCCGCACGGCGGCGGCGGACCCGGCGTGGGCCCGGTCGCAGCCAAGGCACACCTGGCACCATTCATGCCGGGCGACGCCAACAAGGCCGCCCATGAGGAAGGCCACGGGGTGGCGATCTCGGCGTCCCGGTTCGGTTCCGCCGGTGTGCTGCCGATCTCCTGGGCGTACGTGAAGCTGATGGGCGGCGAGGGCCTGACCGAGGCCACCAAGTCCGCGCTCCTCGCAGCCAACTACGTGGCCGCGAGGCTGAACGAGTTTTACCCGGTTCTCTACACCGGCGAGGGCGGCCTGGTGGCGCACGAGTGCATCCTGGACCTGCGTGAACTCACCGCCCGCACCGGTGTGACCGCCGAGGACGTGGCCAAGCGCCTTATCGACTTCGGCTTCCACGCCCCCACCCTGGCATTCCCGGTCGCAGGAACCCTGATGGTGGAGCCCACCGAGTCCGAGGACCTGGCCGAGATCGATCGCTTCATCGAGGCGATGATCACGATCCGCGAGGAAATCGACCAGGTGGCCAACGGGGACTTTGCCGTTGCCGACTCACCGCTGCGCCGCGCACCCCACACTGCCGCCGCCGTCGTCAGCTCCGACTGGGACCGTGCCTACCCGCGCGAGCAGGCCGCGTTCCCCGCCCACCACAAGCAGGACAAGTATTTCCCGCCGGTGGGCCGGATCGACGGCGCCGCCGGAGACCGTAACCTGATCTGCTCCTGCCCGCCGCTCTCCGAGTTCGAGAACTGAGGCCTGCCGCCATGACTGAGAAATACACAGCGTTGTACGACGAGCACAAGAAGCTGGGCGCGTCGTTCACCGACTTCGGTGGCTGGCAGATGCCGCTCAAGTACAGCTCCGAGCTGGCCGAACACCACGCGGTCCGCAAGGCTGCAGGCCTGTTCGACCTCTCCCACATGGGCGAGGTCTGGGTGACCGGACGGGACGCCGGCGCGTTCCTGGACTACGCCCTGGTGGGGAAGATCTCCGCCATGGCGGTGGGCAAGGCCAAGTACTCGCTGATCTGCAATGAGGACGGCGGGATCATCGACGACCTCATCACCTATCGGCGTCCCGCTTCGCAGGACGGCACCGACGTCTTCCTGGTGGTGCCCAATGCCGGCAATGCCGCCGTGGTGGCTGCAGCACTGCAGGAGCGTGCCGCAGGGTTCGATGTGGTGGTTGATGATGCTTCGGCGCGGACCTCCCTGGTCGCGGTGCAGGGGCCCAAGGCCCAGGAACTCCTGCTCCGCCTGGTTCCGGCCGCCCAGCACCCCCTGGTGACGGCACTGAAGTACTACGCCGCCGTCGAGGTTCCCTTCCTGGTAAGCGGGGCGGGCAAGGAGCTCCTGCTCGCCCGTACCGGATACACCGGCGAGGACGGGTTCGAAATCTTTGTGGACAACCACGATGCCGCCGCGCTGTGGCAGGCACTGATCGCCATCGCCGACGAAGCGGAACTGACCCCCGCCGGCCTCGCCTCCCGCGACTCCCTCCGGCTCGAGGCAGGGATGCCACTGTACGGCAACGAACTGTCCCTGCAGGGTGACCCGTTCGCCGCCCGCCTGGGTCCCGTCGTCGCACTCTCCAAGGAAGGCGACTTCGTGGGCAAAGCCGCCCTGGCAGCCAAAAAGGCGGCCGGCGCCGGCAGCACCTCCGGCCGCCGCCTCGTGGGGCTCAAAGGCCAGGGCCGCCGCGCCGGCCGCGCGCACTACCCCGTGCTCAAGGACGGTGCCACGGTCGGCGAAGTGACCTCCGGCCAGCCGTCGCCCACCCTCGGCTACCCCATCGCCATGGCCTACGTCGACGTCGAACACTCGGCACCCGGCACGGCCCTGGACATCGATCTCCGCGGCAACGCAGAGCCTTTCGAAGTCGTCGACCTCCCGTTCTACAAGCGACTCAAGTAGTCCCTTGGGGCTCGGCCGTGGTCACCTCCGGGACCGGCGGACCGGACATTTTCACGCGTGCGTTGGGCCCACGCCGTCAGGGTTCCCTGGCCGAGCTTGCGAGGCTAGGGAGACGGTGGGGAGCACGCTTTCGAAAAGTCCGGCTCCGCCGGCCCTCGTGCGGAAGTTGCGGTTGTGCGAGGACAGTGTCAGGTCTTACAGGACGCGAGTGGGTGAGGACTACGTGCGTGTTTCTCTTTCCCCGGCACTCATGAGCGTTGTCGGCCCGCTCGTTGCCTTCCTGCCCCGGCGCTCTGGTGCCGTGTCCTCGGAGTGGGCGGGGCATCCGGCAGCGTGCGTCTAAGGGAGCGTCACGTCCGCTTAGCGGGCGTCTACGCGACCGAGCACGCAGAGGATGTCCTGCCCGCTCCACCCAACCACCCAGAGTTCCAAGAACGCAGTTCTAGTTAGGAAAACCCGTCATGGCTGTTGGTGTCTTTGACCTTTTTTCGATCGGTATTGGTCCGTCGTCTTCGCATACTGTGGGGCCGATGCGGGCTGCTGCTGTTTTTGCCGAGGAGTTGGTGGGGTCCGGGGTGCTGGGTTCCGTGGGGTCGTTGCGGGTGGATTTGTATGGGTCCCTCGCGGCGACGGGGCATGGGCATGGGACGATGACGGCGATCCTGTTGGGGTTGGAGGGGTTTCATCCGGAGTTGATCCTGCCGGCGGAGGTGGAGGAGCGGCTGGCTTCGATCGCGGAGACCGGGGTCCTGAACCTGGCCGGGGCGGTGGAGGCTTCCGGTGGCGGTGTGCCGTTGCCGTACGGGGTGGAGGATATGGTGCTGCGGCCGTTGACGGTGTTGCCGCGGCATACGAACGGGATGACGTTCACCGTCTCTGATGCGGGCGGGGAGGTGCTGCATGCGGCGACGTTCTTCTCGGTCGGTGGCGGGTTCATCGTCCGGGAGGGTGGGGAGGATGCCGCGCAGCAGGAACTGGATGCGTCCAAGGAGGAGTTGCCGTTGCCGTTCCGGACCGCTGCTGAGCTGTTGGAGCACTGCGCGGTGACCGGGCTGGGCATCGCCGATGTGATGTTCAGGAACGAGCTGGCCTCCCGGGATGAGGGGGAGATCCGGGCCGGGCTGCTGCAGATCTGGTCGGTGATGGAAAACTGCGTGGCCACGTCCCTGAAGCGGGACGGGGTGCTGCCGGGCGGGTTGAAGGTCCGCCGCCGGGCCCCGGACTGGTACGACCGGCTGAAGAAGGAATGCGCCGACGGCCTGGAGGACCAGGACAACAGCGAGGACCAGGACGCGGCCTGGGACGCGGGCCGGCACGATCCACGGTATTGGCAGGAGTGGGTTAACTTGGTGGCGTTGGCGGTGAACGAGGAGAACGCTTCCGGCGGGCGGGTGGTCACCGCGCCGACGAACGGGGCGGCCGGGATCATCCCCGCGGTGCTGTACTACGCGCTGCACTTCGCCCCCGGCATGGACCAGGCCACCCAGGCTGACCGGGACGGTGTGGTGGTGCGGTTCCTGCTCGCCGCCGGCGCGGTCGGGGTGCTGTACAAGGAACAGGCCTCGATCTCCGGGGCAGAGGTCGGCTGCCAGGGCGAGGTCGGGTCCGCGTCCTCGATGGCCGCCGCCGGCCTGGCGGAGGTCATGGGCGGCACCCCGGCGCAGGTGGAAAACGCGGCCGAAATCGCGATGGAACACAACCTGGGCCTGACCTGTGACCCGATCGGCGGGCTGGTCCAGGTCCCGTGCATCGAACGGAACGCGATCGCCGCCGCGAAAGCGATCAACGCCGCGAAAATGGCCCTCTGGGGCGACGGCACCCACCGGGTTTCCCTCGACGAAGTCATCATCACCATGCGCGAAACCGGCAAAGACATGAGCGACAAATACAAGGAAACCGCCATGGGCGGCCTCGCCGTCAACGTCGTCGAATGCTGACAGCGGCCGCCGCGGTGGAAGAACAGGCTGACGGGCGCAGCCGATGTTCGGCCGGCAGTTAGTTGTGTGCTGCCGCCCACCAGTTCAGGCTGGCGGCGAACACCAGCCATGAAATGTAGGGGAGCAGGAGCAGCCCGGCGGTCCGGCTGATGGGGCCGAAATACAAAACCGTCACAGCGACGGCGGCGATCAGGGCAAGGATGACGACCAGTCCCAGCCACAGGGCTGCCGTGCCGAGGGCGGGGTACAGGGCAAAAAATGCAGGGGTCCAGGCGAGGTTGAGGACCAACTGGAGGACATAGACCGCCATGGCCGGCCGGGTCCGGCTGGTCCGTTTCCGCCACACCAGCCAGGCAGCCACAGCCATCGCCGTGTAGAGGACAGACCAGACCGGACCGAACACGCCGTTCGGCGGGGACCAGGGAGCCTTGTCCGCAGTCGCGTACCAACCGGTGACGTTGGCCGCCGACGCCAGCCCGCCCAACGCTGCCACCACCAGGGACGCCACCAGGAACCCGAAAAGCGCAGCGACCTGAACCCCCGCGCTGTACGGCTGCCTGCCGGTGCCCGCAGGAGCGGTTGTCTCTTCCCCGTCCGGCCTCATACCCCAACCCTTGTTGAACGCCCCGAGGCCCGTCAAGACGGCGTCCGGCAGCGTGAGACTGGCCATGCCGGCGGGGTCGGGGAAAAGCCGGGAGCGCGTCAGGCTTTAGACTTGAGGCTGCATGTCCGCACGCAACCAGAAGTACCGAAACCGCGCACAAACCCGATTGGACACGGCCCCCTTGCGAGAATTCACCGCACGTTTTGCCACAGCCGAGGAAATTGAGAACTGGGACAAGCACGTCACGGCCAACCCGAACGGCGGCAACATGCTGCAGTCGGCCGCCTATGCATCAGTCAAGAACGGCAGTGGCTGGAAAGTCCGGTTCCTGGTGCTCGAAGGCGGCGGAAACTCCAGCTACAACCTGGTGCTGGAAAAGCGCTTCCCTGTCCTGGGACGGCTTTGGTACCTCATCAAGGGTCCTGACCTGGCGGACGCGGCGGACCTGCGGGCCGCCCTCGAAGCGTGCGCGGCCTTCGTCCGAAGCAGCAAACTGAACGTTTTCACCATCAAGGTGGAGCCGGACATCATCGATTCCGGAGATGCGCAGCGGGAGCTGCAGGCGGCCAAGCTGGTCAAAGCCCCCAACATCCAGTCCAACGACTCCACCGCCCTGCTGGACATCTCCGGCACCGAAGAGGAAGTGTTCAAAGCCATTTCCTCCCGCGCCAGGAATGCAGTCCGGCGGGCCGAGAAGGAGGGCTGCCAGGTGGTCCGGCAGGAGCCGGGACCCGAAACCTACCGGGCCCTGTACGACCTGATGGCGAACACCGTCAACGCCAAGGGCTCCATGCCCCTCCGCAGCTACGACTACTACGCACAGTTCTGGGACGAGTTCTGCAACCGCGGCCAGGGCAACTTCTTCTTCACGTATGAGGACGGGAAGCCCAGCGTCGGCGCGTTCGTCATCAACTACGGTGCCAAGGCCACCTACAAGGATGGAGGCTCCACCCAGAACCGCAAGCAGTACGGGGATTCGCACCTGGTGCAGTGGACCGCCATCAAGCGGATGCAAGAACTCGGCTGCACCGAATACGACTTTTGCGGGACGCCGCCGGCTGCGCGCATCAAGGACAAGACCCACAACCTGTACGGCATGGGGATGTTCAAGACCAGTTTCACCAAGACGGTCACCGACTTTGTGGGCTGCCATGACTACGTGCTGTCCCCGCTCCGGCACCGGCTCTGGTCCAACGGGGGAGAAAAGGTGTTCCGCCGGATCGAAACCGCACGCACCGGCCAGCAGTTCTACTGACCGCAGCCACCAGGGCTGCAAATCCAGCGCACCCCTGCAGGCAAGCCACCCCTGCCGCGAACACAGTCCGCCTAAACGCCCTCAATACAGTGCGGCCAACCAAGGCCGCGAAGAGTCGAGAAGAAGGTCACCCCTTGAATACAGTTTCCGCCGCTACCGGGCTTGAATACGCCAACCTCAGCGACGCCGACTTCGAGGCCTTCGCCCTGAAGCATCCGCAGAACAGCTTCCTGCAGTCCATCGACTTTGCCCGCTTCCAGCGTGCCCGCGGCCAGCAGGTGGAGCTCTTCGGGGTCCGTCGCGACGGCGAGCTCGTGGCCGCCGGAAAGCTCAACTTCACCACCACCCGGCTGGGCTACACCGTCTGTGAATGCGCCAAGGGCCCCCTCATGGACTACACGGACCGGAACCTGGTGGGTGCCGTCGTCGAACTTCTCCGCAAGCACGCGGCAGGGCGGAAAGCTGCCGAACTGCGGATCTCGCCCAACATCCGGTACATCGCCCGGGACGCCGACGGCGCGGAGCACCCAGACATCGAGGACAACCGCCCACTGGTGGCCGACCTGGAGCGAATTGGATTCCAGCACCAGGGCCTGGACATGAACTTCGTGAACGTCAACTGGATGTTCATCAAAAACCTCGTGGGCATCCAGGACGCCGAGGAACTGATCATGGGCACCAGCTACCGGACCCGGAAAGCCATCCGGAAAGCCGAAAAGAACGGCGTCTTCCTGGAGCAGGCCACCCTGGAAACACTGGATGATTTTTACGGCGCCGTGAGCCGCGCCGGTGACGAAAAGGGCTTTGTCTACCGCGAACGCGCCTACTACGAGCACCTGCTCCGCACCACGTCGCCCGAATTCACCAAGCTCATGATGGCCAAGATCGACATTCCGGCCTACCGCAAATCCATTACGGAGCGCCTGGCCGAGGAATCGGCCACCGCGGCCGACCTCCGCCGCGAGGTGGAGGAAACGGGCAGCAAAAAGAAAGTCAACCGGCTCAAAGTGGTCCAGGACCTGGTGGACAGCTACGAGCGGAGCCTGAAGGACATCGAACGCTTCCCCGACTCCGTAGGGACCGCCACCGTGGCCGCCATCCACTTCGTCTGCTACGGCGACGAGGTGGTGTGCGTCATCGGCGGCACCGTCCAGGACTACATCTACTTCAACGGTGCAACCTCCCTGTACTGGGGGATGATGCTGCACGCGCTGGAGAAGGGGTACCCCCGCTACAACTTCTACGGCACCTTCGGCATCTCCGGGCAGGACGAGGAAGGCCACGGCGGCTACGAATTCAAGAAGGGATTCGGCGGCGAAGTGATCCAGCTGGTGGGCGACTTCGTCCTGCCGGTGCGGCCCGCAGTCTTCCACGCGAACCGGGTAGCCAGGGCCGCCGCTGGCGCCGCCCGTACCATCCTGGGGAAGCTGCCCCTGAAGCGCGGAGCCTGACCGGCGCACCACGCACCAACAACCAACCACGCATCAACCACGCGTCCAGGGAGGAAGCGGGCATGACTGACCGGCCCGAACGGCCACGGACCAGGCCTAAAACAGAAGGCCTGCCCAAGACGGAACCGCTGACCCCTGCACAGATCCGGCAGGACGCCGCTGCCCGGCGCATGCTGCGCCGCCTGGTCCAGGGCGAAAACCCGCCCACGGCCCCGCTGAGCATCGTGGACCGGCTGGCGGGCAGCCCGTATGCCAACCCCACCATCCAGGTGGGCGGCGTGGACACCTCCGCCCGCAAGACCCTGGACTTCGCCCTTCACCTCGCGGAGACCATGTTCCGCTACGGTGCCGGCGCCCTGGAAGTGGAAACCAGCATCATTGCCGTCACTGCCGCCCTGGGGTTGAAGAACATCGAGGTGGACATCACTAACCAGTCCGTCGGCATCAACTACGCGCCCAAGGACCAGACCCCCATCGCACTGCTGCGCGTGGTGCGCTCCTGGACCAACAACTACGCAGGCCTGGCGAAGGTGCACCAGCTGGTCACGGACATCGTGGCCGGCGGCGTAGGCCGCGACGAAGCGATCCGCAGGCTCAATGAGGCCATCACCAGCCCCAAGCCGTACCCGCGCTGGATGGTCACGGCCGCGTTCGGTGTTTTCGCTGCCGTGTTCGTGGGAGTGCTGGGCGGCGGTCCGGTGTCCTCGATCATCGCGTTTGTGGCCAACATCGGCATCAGCCTGCTGGCCAGGCAGCTGGGCCGGTGGCGGGTGCCGGACTTCTTCATCACCGCCAGTTGCTCGTTCGTGGTCACCATCCTGGCCCTGCTGCTGTGGCAGTTCGGATTGACCGCCTCGCCGTCCATCGTGGTGGTGGGCGGCATCCTCCTCCTCCTGCCCACCGGGCGCCTGGTGTCCTCCGTGCAGGACGCCATCAACGGCTTCCCCGTGACGGCGGCGGGACGGTTCCTGTCCACGCTGCTGACCTTCGGCGCCATCGTGGCAGGAATCGCCGTTGCCTTCGTGGTGGGGGAGCTGACAGGGCTGCAACGCATTGACGTCACGCAGACGTTCCCGCCTGCCTACGATCTCTGGGTCCTTGTCGTCTTCGTGGCCGCGGCGGTGATGGCCATCGGCATCACCGAACAGACCACGTGGAAGCTGCTGCTGCCCACGGCGGCCGTGGGCGTGGCCGGCTACCTGGTGCTGCTCGGCTGCGGTTTGCTGGGGATCGGCGACCGGTTCTCACCGGCCATCGCGGCCGTCGTCATTGGCCTGCTGGCCAGGGTGGTGGCCCTGCGGATGGGCGCGCCACAGCTGGTGGTCGCTGTACCCGCGGCGCTGATCCTGCTGCCGGGCCTCACAATTTTCCGTTCCATGTACGTGCTCACCGTTGAAGAAGCCGAGATCCTGGCCGGCGCCGGAGGGATGCTCAGTGCCGGGGCCATCGTGCTGGGCACGGCCGGCGGCATCGTCCTGGGCGATGTCCTGGCCCGTCCACTCACCCGCAGCCTGGCCAGCAACGAGCGCCGCCGGGCCCGCCGCCGCTAGCGTGGTTCCGGCGCCGCTAACCCAGGCGCCGCAGCTTGCGGGACCTAGATCTGGCCGACCGGCAGTTTCTTCTCGGCCTGGAACACATCCTCCACGCGGCCCTGCGCCCAGTATCCGGACAGGGACACCTGCCGGCGCTCCAGGCCGCGCTGTTTGAAGAACACCTCGCGCAAGGCCTTCATGTACCCGCGTTCGCCGTGTGCAAAGACGTCCACGGTACCGGCCGGCCACTCGGCGTCCGCCACGGCGCTGACCAGCAGGTCGCCGGAACCTGCCGGTGCCCCGTTGCGCGGCAGCCAGGTGATGTTCAGCCCGGCAGGGGCGGAAATGGGCTGGATATCGGCCTCGGAGCCGACCTCCAGGAAGGCCAGCCCCGTTGCCTCGGCCGGCAGCGACTCGATGCAGGCAGCGATGGCAGGCAGGGCCGCTTCATCCCCGGCAAAGAGGTACCAGTCAGCGTCCGGGTTGGGGTTGAAGGCGCCGCCGGGGCCGGTGAAGGTGAGCGTGTCGCCCGGCTGGGCGTTGGCCGCCCACGGTCCGGCGAGCCCTTCGTCGCCGTGGACCACGAAGTCGATGGCGAGCTCCCGGGCCTCCGGGTCCACCCAACGCAGCGTGTAGGTGCGGGTGAAGGGCCACTGCTCGCGCGGCATGGTTTCGCGGATGGCCCAAAGGTCAAGGGGGGAGGGGTACTGGACGCCGGGCTGTGGAAACACGATTTTCACGTACCGGTCCACAAACCCGTTGTTCGTGAAGTCGCTGAAGCCCTCGCCGCCGGCCACGATCCGGACCATGTGCGGCGACAGCTGCTCCTTGCGCAGCACCCTCAGGTTGACCTGGGGGCGGCTCTTCTTGGTGGCGCTGGTGGCGGCAGGGACAGTGCTCATAAGGCAAGCCTAAGCTAGGGCGACGGCGGCAGTTCCCAGGTTACGTCCAGCGCACCTTGTTCCCGCAGCAGTTGGTTGACGCGGCTGAACGGCCGGGAGCCAAAGAACCCGCGCGAAGCAGACAATGGACTGGGGTGGGCGCTGCTGACAGCGGGCGCTCCGGCCAGGAGCGGCCGGACGCCCTCGGCCTCCTTGCCCCACAGCACCGCCACCAGCGGCATCCTGGACCCGTCCGCAGCTGTGCGGTTCGCCAGCGCGGTGACTGCCGCCGTCGTAATCTCCTCCCAGCCCTTGCCGCGATGGGAACCCGCCGCCCCCGCCCGGACCGTGAGCACCCGGTTCAGGAGCAGTACGCCCTGGTTCGTCCAGGCCGACAGGTCGCCATGGACACGCGGCGGAATGCCCAGGTCCGATTCCAGCTCCCGGTAAATGTTCACCAGGCTGCGGGGAAGCGGCCGGACGTGCGGCTCGACGGAAAACGACAGCCCGACGGCGTGTCCCGGCGTGGGGTAGGGGTCCTGCCCGACGATGAGCACCTTCACATCCGCCAGGGGCTGGCGGAAGGCGCGCAGGACGTTCGACGGCGGCGGGAGGATCTGGTGCCCGGCGGCCTCCTCTGCAGCAACGAAAGTGAGCACCTTCCGGAGTTGGCCTTCCACGCCGTGGAGGGCCGCGGCCCAGTCGGCTGCCATGAGCTCCGCGAGCGGGAGCTCGGCCAGGTCCGCGAAGCTGATGGCGTCCGCCGGTTCCTGCTGCAGCTCGAACAGCGCATCCGATTCAAACATCGTTCCATTGTTGCAGGCACTGCAAATGACACCCGTGTTATTCGGCCGGTAGCATGGGTGTAAGACATTGGCCGTAACCAGCGAAGGAGTGCGCCGTGGCGGAACCGGCCCGGGAACACCTGCCGGAGCAGGATCCAGGGAAGTCCCTCCTGGCGGATTTCACCCTCCGCGAGTCCTCCCTTTCCGAGCGCGAACAGCAGATGCTGGCCCTGGAACGGCAGTGGTGGAAGTATGCGGGGGCCAAGGAACAGGCTATCCGCGAGCTGTTCGATCTCTCCGCAACCCATTACTACCAGCTCCTTAACGCGCTGATCGACCGCGAGGATGCCCTGGCCCACGATCCCATGCTGGTGAAGAGATTGCGTAGACTACGTACGTCGCGCCACCGTGCACGCACCGCCCGGCGCCTGGGATCCGACGCTTAGACGCCCCAGGCCGGGACAACAGCCGCAATCAACAAGGATGTCCTTCCACCATGACCAGATACGCCCGCGATGAATTCGACAAGGTCCCGGAGGCCGCGTCGCGACAAGGTGTCCACCGGACGGCTACGGCCCCGTCCCGCGTGCGGCTGTGGCCCATCCTTGCGGTGGGCGTTGCGGCCCTGGCCATTGGACTGGTCTCCTTCCTGATCCTTCCCAAGCTCGGCTTCAACACCACCGCCAGCCAGGCGTCGGCAACCGTTGAATCAGCCCCGCTGGCCGGAACCGGATCCACCCCTTCGCCCACCCAGTCCTCGTCTGCACCGGGGTCCGTCCCGGTGCCGTCCGCGTCGGCCGTACCAACCCAAAGCAGCGAGCCCGAGCCCACCGCTTCCGCCAGCCAGCAGGCCGTCGTCGACAAGACCCAGGCAGTGGCCGTCTACAACGCTGCCGGCACGGCAGGGCTGGCCAGCCGCGTGGGGGGCACGGTCCAGGCTGACGGCTGGCGGCTCGGCCAGGTAGGCAACTGGTCCGGCGCCCCGCAAAAGTCCTCCGTGATCTTCTATGCCGGCCCGCAGCAACTGGCCAGCGCGCAGGAGCTTGCAGGACTGTTGAACATTCCCACCGTGGTGAACAGCACCGAATTCCAGGTACCGCTCGTGGTTGTGCTCGGCCCGGGTTACCGGTAGCCGCGCATGGCACTGGGAACCGTGAAGTGGTTCAACGCTGAGAAGGGCTACGGCTTCATCACCGTTGACGGCTCCGGTGATGACGTCTTTGTCCACTGGTCCGCGGTCCAGGGGGAGGGTTACCGCGCCCTGGCTGAGGGCCAGCGGGTGCAGTTGGACATTGGCGAGGGCGAAAAGGGCCCGCAGGCAGAAAACGTCCGGCCCGCGCAATGATGCCGGCTCACCACTCCCCAGTCCGCGTCCGCACAGCGCTTGCCGCGTCACTGGCGGGCCTCCTTTCCATGACGGCCTGCGCCGGCACCGGCGGCAACGCCAGGACAGAGCCCGCGGAGGCTTCGGGCGACGGCGTCCTCCGGGTGGGCCTGATCCTTGACAACACCGGCGACAACGCCTTCCTCAACGCACCCCAGCTGGCGGCCGCCAAGGCAGCCATCCAGGACATCAACGCCGCCGGCGGACACAAGGGCCGGCCCGTGGAGCTGCTTCCGGTGCACCCGGACCAGGACACCGCAGCCCAGGCCAAGGACCTGGCGGCTGCCAAGGCGGACGTTGCCATTGGACCCACCGACTCCAGCCATGCAACCCCCGCCGTGGACATCCTGTCCCGCGCCCAAGTGCCGCTCATCTCCCCGGCCAACACCGCTGCCGGCCTCTCCACAAGCGCCAGTGGAGGCT
Organism: Pseudarthrobacter defluvii; assembly: GCF_030323865.1. Classification (NCBI taxonomy): domain Bacteria; kingdom Bacillati; phylum Actinomycetota; class Actinomycetes; order Micrococcales; family Micrococcaceae; genus Pseudarthrobacter; species Pseudarthrobacter defluvii. Next base: position 792,373 of record NZ_CP066362.1, read on the forward strand.
ACTATTTCCGGACGGCCGCAGCCGACGTCGCACAAGGGCCCGTGCTGGCAAAGCTCGCCAAGGACGCCGGTGCCGCCAGCATCAGCGTGCTGTACCAGCAGGGTGCCTACGGCAAGGACCTGTCGGCCGCCGTCACCGAAGCTGCCCAACAGTCCGGACTCAAGGTCCTGCCCGGGACGGGCTTCAATCCGGGGGATGGCGCCGAAGCCGCGCGCTCTGCCGCCAAAGCCACGCCGGACGCCGTCGTCCTGGTGGCCCGCGACGGCGCGCAGGGCGCATTGGCCGAACTCCACAATGCAGGGGTCAGCGGTTCGAAGGTCATCCTCAGCGACGGTGCCTTCGCCCGCTACGGATCCGCGCTGCCGTCCCGGGCCCTCGAAGGCGCGCGCGCCGTCATCCCGGGCCAGCTCCCCACGGCAGCCTTCCAGGGCAAACTGCTGGCGGTGGACCCCTCCCTGAAGGACGTCTCTTACGCTGCCGAAACCTATGACGCAGTTACGCTGGCGGCCCTCGCAGCGGCCCGGGCGCAGGATGACGCGGGCCGGTCCATTGCCGCGAACCTCATTCCGGTCTCCGGCGGAACGGCGACCTCCGGGGCAGGCACGCCGCAGGCTCCGTGCCTGAGTTACAAGGAGTGCCTCGGCGGCCTCGCCGCCGGCCCGGACATTAATTACGACGGCGAATCCGGCCCGGTTGCCTTCGATACCAACGGGGACATCACCACGGCCGCCTTCTCCGTCTTCACCTACGGGGCTGACAACAACCCCAGCCCCACGGGGCACGAAACAGCTGGACACTCCGGCTGATCGCCCTGGGCGAAGCGGCTGCGGCCAGCGCCTTGTCCGGCGTCTTATCGCTTGCACTCTCACCTGGGGAGTGCTAATTATTGAGTTAGCACTCTGACGTACCGACTGCTAAAGCAAAGCCTGGTTTCGGCCGGCGGCGCCCTGCACCGGTCGAGGAGCGAAAGAAACACCTCACTTCAGTGAGATCCCCACGCGGAGGCATACAGAGGCCGCCGTCAAAGGATCGTCCGTCGCGGGCACTGCAGCGAAGGTTCATTCTTAACGACTGTCCCGAAAGGACTACTGCCGTTATGGCCAAGATCATTGCATTTGATGAAGAGGCACGCCGCGGCCTTGAGCGTGGCCTGAACACCCTCGCCGACGCCGTTAAGGTCACCCTCGGCCCGCGTGGACGCAACGTCGTCCTCGAAAAGAAGTGGGGCGCCCCCACGATCACCAACGATGGTGTTTCCATCGCCAAGGAGATCGAGCTGGACGATCCCTACGAAAAGATCGGCGCCGAGCTGGTCAAGGAAGTTGCCAAGAAGACCGACGATGTTGCCGGTGACGGCACCACCACCGCCACGGTCCTGGCACAGGCGCTGGTCAAGGAAGGCCTGCGCAACGTTGCCGCCGGCGCCGACCCGCTGTCCCTCAAGCGCGGCATCGAGAAGGCCGTTGACGCCGTCACCGCCGAGCTGCTGAACTCCGCCAAGGAAATCGAAACCAAGGAAGAGATCGCCGCCACCGCGTCCATCTCCGCCGGTGACGACGAGATCGGTGCCCTCATCGCCGAAGCCCTGGACAAGGTGGGCAAGGAAGGCGTCATCACGGTCGAGGAGTCCAACACCTTCGGCCTGGAGCTCGAGCTCACTGAAGGCATGCGCTTCGACAAGGGCTACATCTCCGCCTACTTCGTCACCGACGCCGAGCGCCAGGAAACTGTCCTCGAGGACCCGTACATCCTGATCGTCAACTCCAAGATCTCCAACGTCAAGGAACTGGTTGCTGTCCTGGAAAAGGTCATGCAGTCCAACAAGCCGCTGCTGATCATCGCCGAGGACATCGAGGGCGAGGCCCTGGCCACCCTGATCGTCAACAAGATCCGTGGCACCTTCAAGTCTGTCGCCGTCAAGGCTCCGGGCTTCGGTGACCGCCGCAAGGCCCAGCTGGCCGATATCGCCGTCCTCACCGGCGGCCAGGTCATCTCCGAGGAAGTTGGCCTCAAGCTGGAGAACGCCGGCCTGGAGCTCCTGGGCCAGGCCCGCAAGGTTGTTGTCACCAAGGACGAGACCACCATCGTCGAAGGTGCCGGCGACGCCGACCAGATCGCCGGCCGCGTTTCCCAGATCCGCGCCGAGATCGAGAACTCCGACTCTGACTACGACCGCGAGAAGCTGCAGGAGCGCCTGGCCAAGCTGGCCGGCGGCGTTGCAGTCATCAAGGCCGGTGCCGCAACCGAGGTTGAGCTCAAGGAACGCAAGCACCGCATCGAAGACGCTGTGCGCAACGCCAAGGCTGCAGTTGAAGAAGGCATCGTCGCCGGTGGCGGCGTGGCCCTGATTCAGGCCGGCGCCAAGGCGTTCGCCAACCTTCAGCTGTCCGGCGACGAAGCAACGGGCGCCAACATCGTCCGCGTTGCCATCGACGCCCCGCTGAAGCAGATCGCCTTCAACGCCGGCATGGAGCCCGGCGTGGTTGTCGACAAGGTCCGCGGCCTGCCCGCCGGCCACGGCCTCAACGCAGCAACCGGTGAATACACCGACCTGCTGGCAGCCGGCGTCAACGATCCCGTCAAGGTGACCCGCTCTGCCCTGCAGAACGCGGCTTCCATCGCCGGCCTGTTCCTCACCACCGAAGCAGTGGTTGCTGACAAGCCGGAGAAGGCTGCTGCTCCTGCCGGCGGCGACGACATGGGCGGCATGGGCGGCATGGGCGGCTTCTAAGCTTCCCGGCCGGGATTCCCTCCCGCCAACAGAAAAATGCGGCTCCCTCCTGGTGAGGGGGCCGCATTTTTGCTGCGGATTACTTTCTGGCTGAATCCAGCATTCCCTGGACTTCCTTCGTGAAGGCTTCGGCGGCCGCCTGGGGCGTCAGCCGGTCATACAGCACTTCATCTGTGTAGCGCTTGATCACGTTCTGGACGCTGCCCGCGCCCACCGGCGGTACCGGCGGCGCATCCTTGATATCCGGGGCGATGTCCTTCAGGAAGTTGACCACCGTGGTGTCAGCCGGCTTCAGCGAGGGCGTGATGGCGGCGACGATTTCGCTGTTGGTGGGCACACCCCTGTCCGTCATGAGAATTGCGCCGGCCTCCGGGCTGTTGGTGAGATAGTTGATGAACTCTGCTGCCTCCTTGGGATGCTTGGAACGGGAGGAAGCGGACCAGAACATGGTGGGTTTGTAGTACATGCCGTTCTTGGCCGAAGCTCCGTCCACACTCGGGGCGCGCAGCATCTTGATGCTGCTTCCGGTGGTGGCTTCAAGCGAGCCCAGCTGGTTGGTCCACCACCATGCCATGCCCACCCGGTTGGTGCCGAAGAGGCTTTGCTCGAGGCTCGCCCCTGCGTCTTCCGTCGCGACGTTGGCCGGTGGGCTGGCCTTTGAGTCGCGCTGGTCCTTGAGCCGCTCCCAGAAGGAGGCAGCCGTGGCGGCCTGGAAGTCGAGCTTGCCGTCCTCTGAGTACAGGTTCTCGCCGTGCTGGCGGAGCCAAATGATCAGGTCGGCCTCGTTGCTGCCGTATGCCGCTCCATAGTTCTTACCGTCGCCGGCGGCGCTGATCTTCGCGGCCGTGTCCGTGAAGTCCTTCCATGTCCAGGTCTTGTCGTCGGGAAGGGGAACGCCCGCCGCTTCAAACACCTTGGTGTTGGCCATGATGACATAGGCGTTCTGACCGGTGCTCAGTCCGTACTGCGCGCCACTGTACTGGCCTGATGCGAGTGCCTCCTTGTCCAACTTCGACGTGTCGATCCCGTTCTGCTTGGACAGGTCCAGCAGCGCGCCGCGGCCGCCGTATTCGGCAATGTACTTTTGGTCCATCTGAATGACATCGGGCGCATCGTTGGCGGCGGTCTTGGTTGCCAGTTTGTCCCAGTAGCTGGACCATTCGCCCGGCTCGGTCTTGATCTTGATGTTTGGGTGGGATGCTTCGAACGCGGCGATGACCTTGTTTGTCTGTCCGTTCAGGTATTCGTTGCCCCACCAGGTGAACCGCAGGGTCACCTGACCGTTGTCGCCGGACCCGCCGGATCCGCCGGCGGCGCCGCAGCCCGTGGCCAGGATGGATAGAGCCACAGCCGCAGCGCCAAGCTGAAACCTCCGGCGGCTTACTACTGGAATCGTCATTGATGTTCCCTTCGGTTGGTTTCTTCGCTCCGTGGCAGCCTTAGGTGACCAAGGATCTCGTCTCGAGAAACCGTTTTCTGAATTGGTGTGCTGCGATTCTTTCGCGCGACGGCATCCCCGTCAAGGGTATCCGGTAAGCGTTTTCCGAAAATTTCATTGGGAAAGCTGGAGGAGGAGCCGGACGCGCAGCCCGAGCCTGCGGCAGAAACAGGAGGATGGGCTGCAGTACCTCCGCGGCAGCCCATTGTCAGCTGCTTCTGGCAGGATGGATTGGTGACGATTACTGCAGCGGCTGACGGTTCGGCCTTGGGAAACCCTGGCCCGGCGGGCTGGGCCTGGTATGTGAATGACGATTGCTGGCGGGCCGGAGGCTGGCCGCACGGGACCAATAACCAGGGGGAGCTGATGGCTGTCCTAGACCTTTTGCGCGCCACGGCGCACCTCCCCGGGGAGGACCTGCGCATTTTGTGTGACAGCCAGTACGTCATCAACTCCATTACCAAGTGGATGCCGGGGTGGAAGCGGAAGGGCTGGCGCAAGGCTGACGGGAAGCCTGTCCTGAATGTGGAGCTGCTGAAGGAACTCGACCGCGAACTGGCCGGGCGAACCTACACGTTCGAGTGGGTCAAGGGCCACGCCGGGCACGACCTCAACGAGGCCGCCGACGAGCGGGCCAGGGCCGCGGCCACCGCGTACCAGCAGGGAGTGGCAGCACGCTCCGGCCCGGGATTCCCCGGCGGACACCACCCCGGCGCGCACCACGATCTTTCCAATGGCCAGGGCGGCCGCGGACGTGCCCTGGAGGAACCGGCGCCTTCCGGTGTGGGACTGCCGCCGGCCACCCTGGACATTCCGGCTGCTGCCCCCGCACAAACGCAGGCAGTACGCCGGGAATCAGCGCGAACGGGTGCAGAAGGCGGGGGAGCGGGACGCCCGGCAGCATCCAGCGGGGGTGTTCCTGCGGCCGCGGGCGACCAGCGCAGGGCAGCCCCCCAGCCTGTATCGGCTTTCGATGAACTGGACCTGTTCAGCGAGTTGGACGATGAAGCCCTTGAAGTGGCCGAGGCAACGCAGCGGGCAGGCTCCATCCCGCCAGAGGCACTGGTTGAGGAGCTGGAACGCGAGCTCCTGGGGCCGCTGGTGCGGGGGGACATTGGCCGGACCGCCATCCTTCTTCACCCGGACTTTGTGGAGATCGGCAGCTCGGGCCGGGTGTGGACCCGGGACGCTATGATGATGGCCCTCGAGGAGGATCCCGGCGAACGGACCGACATTGAAATCCTGGGCGCTGACCGCATAGGCCCCAGCACGGTCCTGCTGACGTACCGAAGCTTTGCCAGGTCCGGCACGACGCTTCGCAGCTCGCTGTGGGTCCTCGACGGCGGCCGGTGGCGGCTGCGGTTCCACCAGGGAACCCCGGAAGCCTAGAGGGGGAAGCGGGGAACGTGCTGCCGCAGGGCCGGCTCAGCTGAACCGCTGCGTGTTTCCCTGCTCCGCGTGGGCGTAGGTTGCGGCCGCTGACGCGAGGGCGCCATTGATGGACGCCAGCGACGCTTCCACGCGGCCCTGCGTGATGGTCCACTCCGTGATGAGTGCCTGGAAGTTGGTGGCTGCCGAACCCCGCCATGAGCCCTGCAGCTCATCCAGGCCCCGCTTCATGGTCTGCACGTCCGCGCTGATCCGGTCCACGGTGGCCTGGACGTTGGCGGACTTCAACTGCAGTAATTCGGTGTCGACGGAAATGATGCTCATCGCTGTGCCTTTCGCTACGGCGGGTCCCTAAGGGTCCTGCGCCCGGGGGATCCGGGCTGCTGGGACGAGCCTATGGAGCAGCACCAGGCGGAAGCCACGGCGGTGTGGCTATATGTGGATAACCGATCCGTCACTGCCCGCCGCGGGGGCGGTACTGTCGTCAGCGGCGTCTTCCCCGTCGTCGCTGTTACTGCCCGGCGTGTCGTCCCGCCGCGGGAGGCTGACCACCAGGGTGGCGCCGCCGCCGTCGGTCTTCTGCACCCGCACTGTGCCGCCGTGGGATCCGACGATTGCTGCCACGATGGCCAGCCCCAGGCCGCTGCCGCCCGTCTCCCTGGTCCGGGAGGTGTCCGCCCGGTAGAAGCGCTCAAAGACCTTGGCGGCGTCGTCTTCGGAGATGCCCGGCCCATGGTCCCGTACTTCGATGACGGACCGTTCGCCGCCGTCGGTCCGGCGGACCCCGACGGCCAGTTCGATGGGGCTGCCCTCCGGCGTGTAGCGCAAGGCATTGCCCACCAGGTTGCCCACCACCTGGCGCAGCTTGGCCTCATCTCCAAGGACCGGGGCCGGGGCCGCTGCTCCGCCGTCGAGGCCGGTGAGCGTGATCGCCCTGGAACGGTCGCTGGCCTGGGTGTCCACCACCGCGTCATGGGCAACCAGTTGCAGGTCCACCGGCTTCTGCTGCAGCGGCCGCTGCTCATCCAGGCGGGCCAGCAGCAGCAGGTCCTCCACCATGGAACCCATGCGTTTGGCTTCGCTTTCGATGCGGCCCATGGCGGTGGCCACGTCCTCGTCAGTGGCCAGGGCGCCGTGGCGGTAGAGCTCGGAGAACCCGCGGATGGTCACCAGGGGTGTGCGCAGCTCGTGGGACGCATCAGCGGCAAAGCGGCGCATCCTTGCTTCCGAGGCGGTCCGCGCCGCGAAGGCGGTCTCGATGTGCGCCAGCATGGCGTTCAGGGAACTGCTCAGCCGGCCCAGCTCCGTGGCAGGGTTTTCGACTTCCACACGCCGGGAGAGGTCGCCGGCGGCAATGGCGGCGGCTGTCTTTTCCACCCTGGCCAGCGGCCGGAAGGCGCGCGAGACGGTCCAGCTGGCTATGAGCGAGGCGAGAAGCAGGGTCAGCAGGCCGACGCCGGTGACCACCAGGGTGGCGTGCTTTAGGACGTCGTCGACGCTCTCCAAGGGCAGCCCGATCACCACGACGGACGTGGTGGGGCCGTTCTGGACGGTCACCGCCACCACCCTCCAGTTTTCGCCGTCCGTCCCGCGGACCTGGAACGGAACCAGCTGGAGCGCCTGGGCCTGCTCCACCGAAATGTTGCTGATGTCGGGGTGGTCGTCCGGGTCTCCGCCGAAGGTGTACGGCTGCTCACCCGGGGTGAAGAGCATCAGGGAATAGTCGGTGGGGATGGGGTTGGGTGCCTGCAGTTGGGTGAACGAGCGCTGTTTCCGGGCAGAGTCGACGGCGGCGTTCAGTTTGTCGTCCACCTGGCCCTGGAGGTAGCTGTGGAGCAAGGTCAGCGTCACCGCGCCGGTCACCGTCAGGGCCACGATCAGCAGGGCCATGATCATGGCCACCAGCTGCGACCTGAGCGAGGCCGACTTCCACCGCTTGAGCAAGGTCAGCGCTTTTCAGCCGTCCGCAGGACGTAGCCCACGCCGCGCTTGGTCTGGATCAGGGCCGGTGCGTCGGGGTCGATGTCCACTTTCCGGCGCAGGTAGGAGATGTAAGACTCCACGATGGAGGCGTCGCCGTTGAAGTTGTACTCCCAGACGTGGTCCAGGATCTGCGACTTGGACAGCACGCGGTTGGGATTGAGCATGAGGTAGCGCAGCAGCTTGAACTCGGTGGGGGAGAGTTCGATGACCGTGCCGCCGCGCCGTACCTCGTGCGCGTCGTCGTCGAGTTCCAGGTCGTCAACGCGGATCACCGCGTCGTCGTCCAGCAGGGGCTGCGTCCGGCGGAGCACCGCCCGGATGCGGGCCACCACTTCGTCCAGGCTGAAGGGCTTGGTGACGTAGTCGTCCCCGCCCACGGTCAGCCCGGTCACCTTGTCCTCGGTGTCGTCCTTTGCCGTGAGGAAGAGGACGGGGAAGTGTTTTCCGGAGGCGCGGAGCCGGCGGGTCACGGTGAACCCGTCCATGTCGGGGAGCATGACGTCCAGCACGGCCAGGTCCGGGGCGTGGGTATCGGCCGCTGCCAGGGCATCCCGTCCGTTCGCTGCAGAGACCACTTCGAAGCCGGCGAACCGCAGTGACGTGGAGAGGAGCTCGCGGATGTTGGGTTCATCATCAACGACGAGCAGCCTGGCTTCTGGACCGTTCTTGTTCATGCTCCCATCATGCTCCCAGACTCTGGGAGTTGTCTGGATATTTGTTGTGAGCATGGTGGTGGTCCGCTCGGGCCTACCAGTCCATCGTCCCGGGTTCACCTTTGAAGGGCCCCACTACCCGGCTGGTGATCCAGCCGCCATAGAAGCGGCCGGGCTGGGCAGTGACCCGCTCACCATCCACCTCGCAGTAGTCCATTCGGCCTGGATAGACGGCCACCCGGCCAGCAAGTGCCTCAAAACCTGACGCCGGCTCCGGGTAGGACCATGCGGCGCTGTCCGCTTCCTTCCCGCCGCCGCGGACTGTCAGGTACTTCGCCGCGCCCTTGAACTCGCAGAAGCTGCTGCCCGAGGACTGCTCGAGTGCGCCGGCGGCAAATGCTGACTGGAGGATGTAGTACACCGGCGGATGGCTGGTCTCGAGGACCCGGAGCGAATCTGTGGTGTCAAGGATGACTTCGCCGCCCAGGACGATGCGGATGCGCTCGCTGCTGGCTTCGATCCGGGGCGGGCGGGGATAGTCCCACACCGATTCCTGCCCGGGTCCGGGCGCCACCGGGACCATTCGTGTTCTCATGCCTCCAGTGTGCACTCCGCAGGCGCAACCGGCACAGGGGATTCCTAGTCCGCTGCGGCCACGTCCTTGGCGTCCATGATCCGGTAGGCATACCCTTGCTCGGCCAGGAACCTCTGGCGCTTGGCCGCGAAGTCCTGGTCCAGGGTGTCGCGTGCCACGAGGGAGTAGAAGCGGGCCGCCCGCCCGTCCTTCTTGGGCCGCAGCAGCCGGCCCAGCCGTTGGGCCTCCTCCTGCCGGGAACCGAACGAGCCCGAGACCTGGATGGCCACCGAGGCCTCAGGCAGGTCGATGGAGAAGTTGGCCACCTTGGACACCACCAGGGTCTGCAGCTCCCCGGCACGGAATGCATCAAAGAGCTTCTGCCGTACTTTGACCGATGTGTCGCCCTTGATGACGGGTGCCTGCAGGCGCTCGCCGAGCTCATCCAGCTGGTCGATGTACTGGCCGATCACCAGCAGCTGTTCACCCGCGTGCCGGGCCACCAGCTCCTCCACTACCTGGGTTTTCGACTCCGAGGTGGCGCACAGCCGGTACTTGTCCGCGTCATCAGCCATGGCATAGGCAACACGTTCATCCTTTGGCAGATCCACCCGGACCTCCACGCAGTCCGCCGGCGCGATGTAGCCCTGGGACTCGATGTCCTTCCAGGGTGCGTCGTACCGTTTTGGCCCGATCAGGCTGAAGACTTCGCCCTCGCGGCCGTCCTCCCGGACCAGGGTGGCAGTCAGCCCGAGGCGCCGCCGGGCCTGCAGGTCTGCGGTCATTCTGAAGATCGGTGCCGGAAGGAGGTGGACCTCGTCATAGATGATCAGTCCCCAGTCGTGGCCGTCCACCAGCTCCAGGTGCGGATAGATGCCGCCCCGTTTGGTGGTGAGCACCTGGTAGGTGGCAATGGTCACCGGCCGCACCTCCTTGAGGGCACCGGAGTATTCGCCCACCTCGTCCTCGGTCAGGGAGGTGCGCTTGATCAGCTCGTCCTTCCACTGCCGGGCGGCCACCGTGTTCGTCACCAGGATCAGCGTGGTGGTGGAACCGGTGGCCATGGCCGCGGCCCCCACCAGGGTTTTGCCGGCGCCGCAGGGCAGGACCACCACTCCGCTGCCGCCTGCCCAGAAGTTTTCGCTGGCCAGGCGCTGGTACGGCCGGAGCTGCCAGCCGTCTTCATTGAGCGAAATCAGGTGCGGGGTGCCGTCCACGTAACCGGCCAGATCCTCCGCCGGCCAGCCAAGCTTCAGCAGCAGCTGCTTGAGCTGGCCGCGCTGGGAGGCGTGCACCACTACGGTCTCGCCGTCGATCCTGGGCCCCAGCAGCGGGGCGATCTTCTTGGCCCGGATAACTTCCTCCAGGACCGGGTAGTCGTCCGTCCGCATGACCAATCCGTGGCGCGGGTCCTTTTCGAGGCGCAGCCGGCCGTACCGGGACATGGTTTCCTCGATGTCGATCAGCAGCGAATGCGGAACCGGGAAGCGGGAGTACTTCAGGAGGGCGTCCAGCACCTTTTCGGCGTCCAGCCCGGCGGCGCGGGCGTTCCACAGCCCCAGCGGGGTCAGCCGGTAGCTGTGCATGTGCTCGGGTGCACGTTCCAGCTCGGCGAAGGGTGCAATGGCGTGCCGGGCCTCGGTGGCCAGTTCGTGGTCCACCTCAAGGAGGATGGTCTTGTCGCTTTGGACGATCAGGGGTCCGTCGGTCACGCGGGGGAATCCTTTACTGGCGCAGTTCCTCTGCGGCCTCGATGTCGATGATGCGGTGGACGGACAGGACCCGTTCAGTGTCCTTGGCGGGATCGAACACGCGGACCCTGCCCCCGCTCACAGATAGCGGAACAACAACTTCCAGGCTGGCATTCCCCAGGTTGTCCACCACGTTCATGTTGATCCGCTGCTTCAGCCGGATGGCCCTTTGCAGCGCCTCAAGCCCCAGTTGGGTGGCAACCTCGCTGCCGGTGGTGGCACCGGGGTGGTGCCCGACGGCGGCGCCGGCCTGCCGCAGGACATCCAGTTGGGCTTCCACCTCCTCCGCCGCGGGCGCCATCCGCGGGGCGGTGTACACCGGGCGCAGGCTCTCCTGCGGCGCGGCAGGCCGGCGGAGGTGCGCGGCGGGTTCGGCGCCGTCCACGGACGGGGAGAGGCCCAGGCTGCGGAGCACGGCGGCAAGCTCACGGGGCGGCGCCGACGACGCCACAACCGTAGGGGCCAGCCTGACCAGGCCCAGTTGGGCGGCCTTCGGTCCCGCCAGCAGATCGGTGAGTGCGGTTTCATCCTCACTACGGATGAAGCTCGCAGCCTGGCCCACGTGCAGCCTGCCGTGCCGGGAAGCGGTGTCCTCCACCAGGTACTCCAGCGGCTGGGGAACCGCCGTGGCCGAATGCTCCCGGAGGAACGCCAGCAGCCCGGCGGCGTCATGGCCGCGGTCCAGTGCGCGTTTTACCGACTCCGCGGAGAACCTGTAGATGGTGGCAGGACCTTGCCCCTCGGCGTCGGCCATGACCAGGAGCTGCTCCGTCAGCGCAGGGGAAAGGTAGCCCGGAGCGACAGCGGTCAGGTCAGCCTGCAGCAGCACGTGATTTAGGGCCGCGGGCAGGTGCTTGCCCAGAATCGCAAGGGCGGCGTCGGGGCGGTCTTCGGCGAAGGCGCTCCCCAGCTGGCTCAGGGCACCAGAGCCCACCAGGCCGAGCATTTCAGCCTCGGCGAGGACGCCCCGGATCAGGGAACTGAACCGCCGGGCCATCCGCGGCTGGGACCATTCGGCGCGCTGCAGCACCGCAGCGGCATCGAGGACGGGCGCGCCGCCGTCGCCATCGTCGGCTTCCCGCGTCAGCTCAAGCAGGATTTCCAGGATGCGTTTGCGGACCACCGGGGCATCGGGGCGCTGCGCCCCGGCAGACAAGGCAGCAATGGTGGTCCCGGCGGCAGACCGGGCGGCCGCTGCTCCCGGCGCTGAATTGACGGGCTGGCCCACCATGGAGGGCACGCGCTCGCTGGCCAGCCAGGCGTTCACCAGCCACAGCCATTGTTCCTGCCGCGGAAGGACCAGCCACTCCAGCTCCGGCGGCTGCACCCATGATGACGAATCGACGTCGAGGCGGATCAGGCCGGCCAGGCCGCACAGTTCCAGCAGCCGGCCCACAGCGCCCTGGTCAACGCGCAGCTGTTCGGACAGCCGCCGCAGCTCGCGGACCCCCACGCCCCCGCTCCGCAACGTGGCCAGTGGCTGGGCCTCTACCGCATGCAACAGTTCGGACACCAGCCGGAGGGTTTCCGAAATAGCGCTCAGGGCTGCGTTCCTCCGCAGCGCCGCGGTGGTGTTGCCGAGCTCGGCAACCGGCGGGGCAAGGGTGAAGTCGTTGATGATCGCCCCGCCGCGCAGGGCCATCCCCACGCTGTGCGGCAGCTCGACGTGCGCCGCGTCCAGCGGCACCAGCAGCCCGCGTGCAAGGAGCCAGTCCACGGGCCCGACGTCGGCGCCTTCCGTAGTGACCGAGGCTCTCCGTTGCGCCTGGGGGACGGCACCCATGGCCCAGTTCCGGAACTTGGCGAGCAGCGCCGTCGTCCGTTCCGGGGCCCCGGCAAGGATGTCCCGCAGGGCTTCGGGGGACGATGTCCAGTGCTGGAGCGCCAGTGCCGCTTCCATGGGCGTGGTGGCGCCGTGGATCGCGAAGCCGCTGCGGTGCAGTTCGGAGACCAGCTGCACCGCCCGCTGGGCGAAAGCCGGCTGGAGGCGGACCAGCTCGGTATAGCTGCGCCCCAGGCCTGCGGGGTAGATTCCCACCACATCCTTGAGCGAACCTACGGGAAGGTAGTACGGCTGGCTGGCCGCCGGGGGCGGGGTGCCGTGCGGGGGAGCTGCGGGATGCACCAGGGCAAGCTCCTGCAGGGTGCCGATGATCTGCTCAACCACGGCCAGCGACGAACCCCGGATCAGCTGGTGCAGGCCTTCCGCTGAGGCGCTGTGCCCGGTATCGGTGTTGGTGCAGAGGTGCAGGGTTTCCAGGACCTGCATCTGGGGCCGGTTGAGCCGTTCGAGGGCGCGCTGGACGCTGACACGGGAACTGGCGCGCGCCGCCACCGCCGCGAAGTCCGGAACAGAGGGGGAAATGAGGTCCGGCCGCGCGGCGAACAACGCCCGCAGCGAATCATCGCTGCGTGCCTCCAGTTCCATGCCGAGCGCGCGAATGAGGGACATCAGTCCAACGTTACCGCCGCCCGGCCTTTCCCGCGCGCCGCCGGGCGGCAACGCCGTCCAGGACCAGCAGGAGCATCAGGATGAAGGCCGCAGGGAGGCCGTACAGCGCGGAGTACGTGACCCAGGTGGGGGCCACCGACCCAGCGAAGGCAAGCGCCATGACCGTCCCCACGGCTATGAGGGACAGCACGGCAATAACAGCGGCGAGGACCATCAGCGGCCGCCGGTAACGCGAGGGAGTCATGGACGTAACGCTACAGCGGCTCCGTTGGTGCGGTTAAACGCTCCCGGCGCCCTTGCGCCTGCGGCGGAACGGTGCTGCAGGAAGCGTAATCAGGCATCCGGCAGGATAACCTTGAAGGATACAGACCAACACGGTTTGCGCATGCCATACCTTGAACCCGCACAACAATGCGGATGCGGTGGTATGCGGCCGTGTCTCATGACAGCAGAACGAAGAAGGTTGATTACGTGCCTACCGGCAAGGTCAAGTGGTATGACAAGGACAAGGGCTTTGGGTTCCTCGCGGGCGAAGACGGCCAGGAGGTCTTCCTGCCCAAGTCGTCGCTGCCCGAAGGGGTAACGGAGCTGAAAGCCGGCACCCGGGTGGAGTTCGGTGTGGCGGACGGCCGCAAGGGTGCCCAGGCACTGGGCCTGCGGGTGCTGGACAAGACCCCGTCCATTGCCAAGGCCAAGCGCCCCAGTGCCAAGGACCTCGCCCCGCTGGTGCAGGACCTGGTGACCGTCCTGGACAATCTGTCCGGGACCCTGTCCAAGGGCAAGTACCCGGAGGGCAATAAGGGCAAGGCCATTGCCGCCGCCCTGCGCAAGGTTGCCGACGAGCTGGACGTTTAGGCGCCCATGAATCCCCAATCTGAACAGCCGGGCGCGCCAGTGCAGGAGCAGGCTGCCAAGACTCCGCCCACACGCAAGGCAGGCGTGCCCGTATGGCGTACGGGCAAGCCTGACGCTTTCCTGGCCGCGGCTGTTGATACGGCCCGGACGGCGGTGGAGAGCATCACGCCGGCCGCCACTATCGGGGCGCACCTTGCGGCCAAGAGCGAGGGCGACCGGCTGGTGACACACCTGTTCGAGTCCCGCTTGGCCGGATACACAGGCTGGCAGTGGTACGCGGTGCTGACCCGCAACTCACGTTCCAAGGTGGTCACCGTCAACGAACTGGGCCTGCTGCCGTCCGAGGATTCGATCCTCGCTCCGGAGTGGGTGCCGTGGGCCGAACGGGTCCGCCCCGAGGACGAACAGCCGCAGGAGCCCGAGGTTGGTGGGCACGAAGCGGAGGTCGGAGAGCCGGAAGCGCAGGAAACAGCGGCAAGTGACAAAGGCCGGCAGGATTCAGGGCAGCAAGGGGAACCAGCGGACGACGACGGAGCGCAGGCAGGAGCCTAGCCGCACCTTCGCCGGGAGACCGGCCCCGCCCTCTGCCGGGCGCAACGAAAACGGCGCCGTCCGGGACAAACCCGGGCGGCGCCGTCGTACGTTAAAAGTGCCTGCCTGTGGACAGGGCCCAAGTGTGGGCAGGGCCTACTTGCGCAGCTCGCCCACCACATAGTCGATGCTGGCGAGCAGGGCGGAGACGTCGCTGGGCTCGATGGCCACGAAGGTAGCGATGCGCAGCTGGTTGCGGCCCAGCTTCCGGTAGGGCTCGGTGTCCACGATTCCGTTGGCGCGCAGGATCTTGGCTACGGCGGCGGCGTCCACAGACTCGTCGAAGTCGATGGTGGCGATGACGTTGGAACGCTCCTCCGGCTTGGCCACGAACGGGCTGGCGAAATCGGAAGCCTCGGCCCAGCTGTAGATGCGTCCGGCGGAATCGGCAGTGCGTCCGGCCGCAAAATCCAGGCCGCCATTGGAGTTGAGCCATTGGACCTGCGCGTTCAGGGTCACCAGCGTGGACAGCGACGGCGTGTTGTAGGTCTGGTTCAGGCGGGAGTTGTCGATGGCGGTCTGGAGGTCCAGGAAGTCCGGGATCCACCGTCCACTGGCCTTGATGCGGGCGGCCCGCTCCAGCGCGGCGGGGGAGAACAGGCCCAGCCAGAGCCCGCCGTCGGAAGCAAAGTTCTTCTGCGGTGCGAAGTAGTAGACATCGCTCTGGGCAACGTCCACGTCCAGGCCGCCTGCGGCCGAGGTGGCGTCCACCAGGACCAGGGATCCCTCGTCGGCTCCGGCAACCCGCTGGACCGGGGCTGCCACGCCGGTGGAGGTCTCATTCTGCGGCCACGCGTAAACGTCCACGCCGGCCTCGGCCTGCGCCGTGGGTCGCGTGCCGGGCTCGGACTTGATGATGGAGGAGGATTCCAGGAAAGGGGCCTTGTTGGTGGCCGCAGCAAACTTGGATCCGAACTCGCCGAAGGAGAGGTGCTGGGCCTTCTTCTCCACCAGGCCGAAGCTGGCGATGTCCCAGAAAGCAGTGGAGCCGCCAACGCCAAGGACAACCTCGTAGCCCTCGGGGGCACGGAAGAACTGGCTCAGCCCTTCACGGACGGACCCCACCAGGTTCTTGACCGGTGCCTGCCGGTGCGACGTGCCCAGGATGGTTTTGGATGCGGCTGCGAGGGCATCGATCTGTTCCTGCCGGACCTTTGACGGGCCGGCGCCGAACCGTCCGTCCTTGGGCAGGAGGTCGGCGGGAATCGTGATGCTGGTGTCGCTCACAGGTGCTCCAATTCGGCGGGGACGAACGTTTTGGTCCGGACGGACGGGTTGTGGTGGCCGGCAGCCGGGCGGCGGCCGTGCCATAGGCCTTCCCCATTCTGCCTGAACAGCAGCGGCGGGCGGGAACCGGCAGCGGCAAAGTCCAGACACTGAGACAATGCGGCGCGTGTGCAAGTGTTCCATGCATGCACCTGGTGCGGTTCCCTGTGGGGTCGCGGCTATTCGGACAAAGTCAAAATAGGCTAAGCTTTCCCCCGGACTACCTCGCGGGAAGAGGCGATACGGTGGGACAACGCAAGGTACTGCGCCCGAGGAGCTGAGCTGGATGACGGATCTGATCGACACTACGGAGATGTACCTCAGGACCATCCTGGAGCTTGAGGAAGAAAACATCGTTGCCCTCCGGGCCCGTATTGCCGAGCGCCTGCGCCATTCCGGCCCCACCGTCTCCCAGACCATCGGCAGGATGGAGCGCGACGGGCTCGTTGTGGTCTCCGGCGACAGGCATCTGGAACTCACGGACACCGGCCGCAAGCGGGCCACCGAAGTGATGCGCAAGCATCGGCTCGCCGAACGCCTGCTGGCGGACGTTATTGGGCTGGACTGGGCCTACGTCCACGATGAAGCCTGCCGCTGGGAACATGTGATGAGTGAGAGGGTGGAGCGGCGCATCTACGAGATGCTGGACCACCCCACCGAGTCCCCATACGGCAACCCCATCCCCGGCCTTGCCGCGCTGGGCGGCCAGCCGGCCCCCGGCTTTGGTGACGGGGCCATCAGCCTGGTGGAGGCGATGAAGAGCTACGGGCCTGCGTCGGGCGTGACCATCAGCCGCCTCGCGGAACCGATCCAGGTGGAGCCCGAACTGCTGGCGCAGTTGGACGAAGGCGGAATCCGGCCCGGCGCTGCCGTGACCCTGGAACGCGTGGGCGATTACATCTCGGTGCGGGTGACCGGGATTGAAGGAGCGCTGGAGCTTCCGCCCGAGGTGGCCGCGCATGTCTTCGTGGCCATCAAGCAGGGCTGAAGCGGGACTTCCATACCCCGGGCCTGCCCTTCCACGCAAAGATAACGGAATTGTTACCAAGGGTCTTAAGCCCCTATAGTAGAACCAGTCGTTGAAACTTAAGCGTTACCTGATCCGGAGCCGAGCTCTGCCAGCGGGTCAGGTGCACGAGTCGTTACTGGCAGAGGCGGGGGAACCACAATCGGCAGCGGGGGACTGCCTTGGGGTGAAGTCCGTCAGCAGCAAGCCTCTCCAGTGAAGGATTCTTCCGGGAATATCCCTGCGCAGAAGCTTGCCCTTGGCGGGCCGGGTCTTTGATCTCTCTGACCCGAATCCGACAGCTAACTCCGCAGGCTTCTCCAGAGAGGAAACCCTTCTTGACCATGCAGACCCCCCGGGGACGCCGCCGTGCTGCCGGCCCCCCTTCGGCACCGCGGGTTGTCGAAGATGCCGCAGCGGAGCGCCCCCGCGACCTCCATCGCGACGCCCGCCGCCGCCGGGGTCCATTCCGCCAGATGACGGAGTTTGCAGCCGCCAGCGGCATAGGCCAGAAAGCCGGCATGGCCCTTGCTGCCACCGGCCTGGTTCTGACTGTGACTGTGCCCGCCACAGGTCCCGTTATGGCCACTGACGCCGCCGGCAGCGCCCCGGTCGCAGCCTCCTCCGTCACGCCCCAGCCCCAGATTTCAGCAGATATCGGTGCCCAGATCGACTTCAGCCGCTCGGCAGTGGTGACCCAGGCCGATCCGGACGGAAAGCTGAAGCAACTCCTGAGTGCCCAGTCGGCCGGCTCCGTGACGCGTGCCGCGTCAGCCGGCACCCTGGCCGCACCGCTGGCCTCGCTTGTCACCGCTTCCCCCTTCGGTTACAGGGTCAGTCCCATTACCGGGGGCTCGGGCGACTTCCACAGGGGCCAGGACTTTGTGGCGCAATGCGGGACCTCCGTCCTGGCGGCCGCCACCGGTACCGTGACCTTCGCCGGCTGGCATCAGTTCGGCGGCGGAAACCGGGTGGTTATTGACCATGGAAATGGGCTGGAAACCACGTACAACCACCTGTCATCCTTCAACGTCAAGGTGGGCCAGACCGTGTCCCGCGGGGACGTTGTGGCCCTGAGCGGCACCACCGGCGCGTCCACCGGCTGCCACCTGCACTTCGAGGTCCAGGTCAACGGCGAAGTGGTCGATCCCATGGGCTGGTTGTAACCGAATGATTGTCCACTCTCAGATCGCCGTGACTCGCCGTGACCTGAATGTGACATTGAAACAAAACTGCTGTACCGTCTAACTCGCGTCAACTTTTCCGAAGTTGACGCTCTTGAGTGGATTGCCTAACTCTGCCACCGCTCAAGGTCCGTTCGCATTTCATCGTCTGGCAGGGGCGGGGGAACCAATTTCGGCCTTCTTCCAGAAGGTCTTGGGGTTAAGTCACAAGCTTCCCAGGAAGCAGCGTGGCCGGGTGACTCCCATCCGAATCCGACAGCTCACCTCGCAGGCATTGGGAGAGGCTACCTTCGTGTCTTCACGCCATCATTCTGCGCGCCACCGTGCGCAAACGGTTCGCACCAGCCCCTTGGATGCCGTTTCCAAGGCCGTAAGTGCAAATGCCGGGACCGTAGGCCGCCAGGCTGCCGTTGTGGCAGCCGCATCGGGCCTCATCCTGAGCATGGGACTGCCGGCCACCGCTGCCGACACCACTGCCGGTGTCTCAGCGTCCACCGAGTCCGGTTCGGCCCAGACGGCCCTCGCCGTCACCGCTGCCCCCACTGCTACGGTTTCCTTCGAGCGCCCCGTGGTGAAGACCACCGCTGCTCCGAAGGTGGAAGCGGTGCGCACCCAGTCCACCGACACGGCGAACGGCGCAGCCACTGCTGCCGCTGCCGCCGGCCAGGACGCCTCCCCGGTCACCAAGACCGCCGAGACCGTGTCCTCCGCGTCCACCTCAGGCATCGCAGCCATCGCCTACACCGGCATCGGCCACTCGTACGTCTGGGGCGGCACCAGCCCCGTCACCGGTTGGGACTGCTCCGGTTTCGTGCAGTGGGTGTACGCCCAGGCCGGCATCAGCATTCCCCGCACCAACGCGTGGACCATCATGAGCCCCACCTCCACCCCGCAGCCCGGTGACCTGGTTGTCCAGAACGGTGGAGCGCACGTCGGCATCTACGTCGGCAACGGCATGATGATCAGCGCACTCAACCCCTCACAGGGCACGCTGCTCCACTCGCCTGCAGCCACCGGTAGCTCGTCGTACTACCACCTCAACAAATAGTTCTTGGGCTCCATGCTCCAAGGGCTATTTCTTTGCCCAAAGCTTCTTCGCTAGAAACCACATCCCCGTTCGGGACGCGCCGGCGTACCCCCAAGATGCCGGCGCGTCTACCACCCTTTGCCTGCCTACATGCGGTCGCAAGGAAAACGAAAGAGAGAACTGATGACGACTCGTGCTACCGCACGGCACCGCGCCGAGGTCACCAAGACCAACTCGATCGCAGTCATTGCCAAGGCTGTCAGCGACAACGCCGGCGGCATGGGCCGCCAGGCCGCGGTCATTGCCGCAGCTTCCGGCCTGGTCCTGACCAGCGGCATTGCCGCGAATGCCGCCGACGCGAACGTCAAGCGCGACTCTGCTCCCGCCTCCGCGCTGGAAGTTGAATCCGCGGTCGACGCCCCGATTTCCGCAGCTTCCACCATCGCCATCAGCTTCGAGAAGCCCGCCGTGACCACCACGCCGGCGCCCGTCGTCGAGCCGGAGCCGCAGGTTGAAGTGCAGGAAGCTGCCCCTGCTCCCGCCGCGGAGCCCGCTGCCCAGCCCGTTGCCGCTCCCAAGGTCACGGCCAAGGTTGCCACCGCTGCTGCCCCGGCCGCTCCTGCGGCGCAGGCTTCCGCCAGTGGCAAGGGTGCCGCAATCCTCTCCGCCGCCTACGCCCAGCTCGGTGTCCACCAGGACTGCACCATGCTGGTGACCAACGCCTTGGCCGCCGTCGGCATCCACTTCCATGACTGGCCCGCCGGGTACCTTTCCCTCGGTGACACGGTGCCTGCCTCCCAGGCCCAGCCCGGAGACCTCATCTACTACGCCGATGGTGGTGGAGGAATGGCACACATCGCTGTCTACGCCGGAAATGGCATGGCCGTCCATGGCGGCTTCAACGGCAACGACACCGTGGTCTTCAGCGCAAACGTGGGCTCCGGACCGGTTTTCATCCACGTCAGGTAAGCACCCCGCGTGCGGCACAGGCAACAGCCGGTGCCTACCGTCAAAGGACCCCCGCCCTCCCGGCGGGGGTCCTTTGCGTTTAAAGCAGCTCCAGGCCGGCCGGGGATGACTGCCCGGCGTCGCCTTTTCCGGCACGGCATCCGGGCGGCGATTACCTGATTTTGCACTTCTCTGTTTACTCTTGTGATGTCGATCCATAGCCCGGACATGCCGAGGGCAGCCGGCCCTCGTGCCCCTGACGGGTGCGGCCGTGAAGAGGTAAGTGCATGCGCACTCTCGTTCTGAATGCTGGATATGAACCGCTGGCGGTTATTACTTTCCGCCGGGCGCTGGTGCTTGTGCTCACAGGCAAGGCGAGCGTCGTGGCCGAAGGGGATGACCCCGTGGTGGGGCCCACCGACGTCCTGGGCCGTCCGTCCGTGATCCTCCTCAACCGGTACATCCGGCCCCGATACAACCACTCCACGGCTGTCAGCCGCAGGGGTGTGCTCAGACGCGACGGCCATAAATGCGCGTACTGCGGCAAGGCGGCGCACACCATTGACCATGTACACCCCAAATCCCGGGGTGGGGCTGACTCATGGGAGAACCTGGTGGCCGCCTGCCTCCGCTGCAACAACGTCAAGGGCGACCACACCCCGACCGAGATGGGCTGGACCCTTCGGTTCGTGCCCGAGCCTCCGCGCGGCACTATCTGGCAGATCAAGGAACTGGAGAAGCCCACCCCCGCGTGGGATCCGTTCCTTCTTCCCGAACGCGCTGCCTGACCCCGTCCTGGGGAAGCGGCGTGATTCCTGCGCCGGCCGGTGGTTAGGCTGGGGGAGTGCAAGAGAACAGCTTGGCTTTTAATGCCCTGATCTTGGCCGGCGGCCGGTCATCGCGGCTGGGCGGCGTACCCAAGCAGTCCCTTGTCTTCCGCGGCCAGACGCTGCTGGAACGGGCACTGGCTGCTGCAGCCGGTGCCCGCCGCACTGTCGTCGTCGGCGACGCCGGTTTCCTGTCATCCCAGGGCACAGCATCACACCCGGTAGCCCAGGCCAGCTGGCCGCCCGGTGTTCTCACGTGCCGGGAGGAGCCGCCGTTCGCGGGGCCCGCGGCTGCCATCGGCACCGGGCTGCACGCCCTGGAGGAATATGGGGGAGATGCGCCCTTTACCCTGGTGCTGGCCTGCGACATGCCGCTTGCGTCTGGGGCCGTCGCTGTGTTGCGGGAGGCGCTTTTCGCGTCTCCCACCCGCCCCGGGGAAGGTGGCGGAGGGGGCGTGATGGCCCGGTCCGGCGACGGAAGGGCGCAGCCGTTGGCGGCTTTTTACAGCACGCCCGGGTTAAAAAAAGCGTGCGCGGAGTTGGCTGCCCGCAACGCGCTGGTCAACGGCTCTGTCAGGGCTCTCCTTGCTAGTCTGGACGTGCAGCTTGTCACAGTCCCCGCCGGGTCCACCTCCGATGTGGATACCTGGGACGATGCTGCCGCGCTGGGGATTGCCGCCGAGAGCCAGCGTGAAAGCAAGGACCCGAGCACGGGCGGAACTAACGTGGGAGGCAAGTCGTGAAAAGCCAGGACGAAACGCTGGAAGAATGGTGCAGGTCCCTTCTCCAGGCCTACAAGCTTGAGGACGTCCAGGTAGACATCAACGCAGTGCTGGCACTCGCCGGTGTTGCCGCCCATGCCGTTGTCCGGCCGGCCGCTCCGCTTACCACCTTCATTGCCGGCTTTGCCGCAGGCCTGGCTGCCGCTCCCGGCAGGGAGATGGACGCAGCCTCCATGGACGCGGCTTTGGCCGTTGCCCGTTCCCTGGCAGCTGACTACGACGCTGAAGCCGCCGGGACTCCCGGCGAATGACTGCAGAAACCCGGAGCGATCCGGCGGCGCCGCCCGGTACCGGCCCCGAGGACGCCGGCCCGGGAGAAACCGCCCGGGAAGAAAGCGGTACGGCTGACGCCGAATTCGGCACCACGGAGCCGGGCGAAGCCGAACCCGGGCGCTCCCACCACCATCACCTGGCACACACGTGGGAAGAAGCCCGGCAGGCTGCCTACGATGCGGCCACCCCGATTCCGCCCGGCCCTGTGGCCCTGAACATTGCCCTGGGCCGAAAACTTGACCAGGACATCGTGGCCCTGCAAGACATGCCGCACTATGCGTCCTCGGCCATGGACGGCTGGGCAGTCAATGGAAGCGGGCCCTGGATTCCGGTGGAGCCGGGCACCCGGCTGGCGCCGCACCAGGCCAGTCCCATTGCCACGGGTGGCCTGATCCCCGTGGGCGGCAAGGCAGTCCTCCGTACCGAAAGCGCAGTCCTGGGCCAGGACGATGAGGGCCCGGTGGTGATGGTGGGAGGCAAGGCCCGGCCGGGCGAACCGCGCGCGGGTGAACACATCAGGAAGGCCGGGGAGGAAGCCGTTGAAGGGGACATCCTGGTCAAGGCCGGGGTGGAACTCAACCCGGCACACCTGGCCCTTGCGGCACTGGCAGGCTACGACGAAGTGCAGGTCCAGGGAAAGCCGGTGGTGCGTCTGGTGCTGACCGGATCCGAGGTGGTGGAACGCGGTACGCCGGCTCCCGGCCAGGTGCGCGATACGTTCGGCCCGCAACTGCCGGCGGTCGTCGCCATGCTCGGGGGTATCCATGCGGGGCAGCAGCGGATCGGCGATTCGTATGCGGAATGGCTTGCGGCGCTCGAAGACGTGCTGCCGGAGGCGCCGGACGCGCCCGACCTGCCGGCCGACGTCGTTATTACCACCGGAGGCACCGGGCGCTCAGGCACAGACCACCTCCGGCGGGCTGTTGCCGAACTTGGCGGCCGGCTCATCATCGACGGCGTGGCAATGCGGCCCGGCCACCCGGCCGTCCTGGCCGAACTGCGGGACGGCCGCTTTGTCCTTGGGCTCCCCGGCAATCCGCTTGCGGCCATGATGGCCCTGTCCACCGTCGGCGCCCCATTGTTCGCCGCCTTGGGGCACCGGGCCATGCCGCACGTGCAGGAAGTACCGTGCGGGACCATGATCGAAGCGGATCCTGGACGCACCCGCCTGATGCCCTTCCGGCTGCTGTACGGAATGGCCTCCCCTGCGCAGCACACAGGCCCAGGCATGATGCGCGGCCTGGCCGCCGCCGACGGTGTGCTGGTGGTGCCGCCGCACGGCGTGCAGCTGGGCGAACCGGTGCCCGCTTTCGCGCTGCCTTGGGGCCCACCCATTCCGCCGTCCAAGGAAGGGGCGGCCAAAGCCAAACCGAGAAGCAACGCACGGGCCGGCCAGCCCAAAGGCAAACCGGGATCCAACGGGCCCGTGGACTGGAGTGCGCTGTTGGGTTGAGGGCCCGTGTTTCAGGTGCACGGGCAACTCCCGCGCCCTGCTGCGTTGGGTCCCTGGGCTGTGGGCTCGGGGCTCCTGGGGCTCTGGACTGGGGCAGGCCCCGTTGGTGCCATGATGGAGTTATGAACAGGCAGGGTGGAACATGGGACGCGTAACCCAGCGCCGCAAGGTGCACAAGTATGTCCTGGACGGTTCGCCGGCCGCCCTGGAGTACCCGGTCCGGCACCGCGAAGACGTCCTGGCCGTGGAGGAACCGCTCGAAATCCGGTTGGGCAGGCTTTCCTACTCGGTCACCATGCGCACGCCGGGGGACGACTTTGACCTGGTGGCTGGGTTCCTGGTGTCCGAGGGCGTCATCTGGGCGCCCGAACAGCTGGTATCGCTGCGGTTCTGCGCCGGCGAGGACGAGAACGGGGTCCAGACATTCAACGTGGTGGAGGCCCAGCTGCGGCCGGACGTCCCACTTCCCGATACCGGCCGCAAGGTTTACACATCAAGCTCCTGCGGCATTTGCGGCACGGATTCCATCGAGGCAGTCCGGAAATCGTCCCACTTCAGCCCGCAGGCGGACCCGTTGACGGTGGACGCAAAAGTCCTGGCTTCCCTGCCCGCGCTGCTGCGGAAGTCCCAGCGCGTCTTTGACGATACCGGGGGCGTTCACGCGGCGGGGCTGTTCAAGATTGAGGATGACGGCGGGCCGCGGCTCCTTTGCCTGCGCGAGGACGTTGGGCGGCACAACGCGGTTGACAAAGTGGTGGGCTGGGCGCTGCGCGAAGGTCTCCTGCCGCTGGCCGGGACGGTCCTCCAGGTTTCCGGCAGGGCATCGTTCGAACTGGTGCAGAAAGCGGCCCTGGCGGGCATTCCTGTCCTGTCGGCCGTCAGTGCCCCTTCGAGCCTGGCCGTGGAGCTCGCTGAGGCCAACGGGCTGACCGTGGCCGGATTCAGCCGGGGCACCAGTTTTAACGTCTACGCCGGGAACTCACGGATCCTGCGGCCCGAACCGGCCCTGCCCGCAGCGCAGGGGCCCGGTGCATAGGCCCGCTTGCAGGGTCCGGACAACCGCCGGATAACTGCAAAAGGGGTTGGTTGCAGTGCCGCCAGCGGGTAGATTTGTCCATCGAATGGACACGATGATCCAGTCACACGCCTAAAGAGGACATATATTGCATGACGACCGCAGGATCACGGAAGTCCGCCTGGCAAGGTTTGTGCGCGAGCGCATCGCCCCCGCCGTCTACAGCAGGTCCGTCCCGCTTGCCCTGAGCAGCTGGGAAGTCCCGGACGAACCGGTCCCCGCGCTCGAAGCGATGCGGCAGGAGTTCCGGCCGCAGGAGCACGGCGCCGCGTGGGGCCGGCCCTGGGGCACCACCTGGCTGCGGCTGCAAGGGGAGGTTCCTGAATCCTGGGGCGGCGGCCCGGACACCACGGTGGAGGTGGTGGTGGACCTGGGGTTCACCACCGAAGCGCCCGGCTTCCAGTGCGAGGGCATTGCCTGGCGGCCCGACGGCACCATCATCAAGGCCATTTCTCCCCGCAACCAGTACATCCCCCTGAAACTGCTGGGCAGCGGCATGGCGGTGGACTTCTACGTGGAGGCGGCCGCGAACCCGGACATGGCACAGGGCTGGACCTTCGCCGCCACACCGCTGGGTGACAAGGCTACCGCAGGGGGAGCGCCCCAGTACCGGCTGGGCAACATCGCCATCGCTGAACTCAACCAGTGCGTGTGGGAACTCCAGCAGGACGTCTGGACGCTGTCCGGGCTCATGGAACAACTCCCTCTGGAGCTTCCACGGCGCCATGAAATCCTCCGGGCCCTCGAACGCATGATGGACGTAATGGATCCCGACGATGTTGCCGGGACCGCTGCGGCGGGACGGCAGGCGCTCGCCGGGGTCCTCGGCAGGCCGGCCTACGCATCGGCGCACCAGTTGGTTGCCACGGGTCATGCGCACATTGACTCTGCATGGCTGTGGCCGGTCCGGGAAACCATCCGCAAATGCGCCAGGACCTTTTCCAATGTGGTGGCCCTGATGGACGAAGACCCAAACTTTGTCTTCTCCTGTTCGTCCGCCCAGCAGTTGGCCTGGATCAAGGAGTTGTACCCGGAGCTGTTCAGCCGCATCCGGGAAAAGGTGCAGGCTGGACAGTTCGTCCCCGTGGGCGGCATGTGGGTGGAGTCGGATACCAACATGCCCGGTGGCGAAGCCATGGCCCGGCAGTTCGCGGAGGGCAAAAGCTTCTTCCTGGCGGAGTTTGGCGTCGAGTGCCGGGAAGCCTGGTTGCCGGACTCGTTCGGATACAGTGCCGCCCTGCCCCAAATCGTCAAGGCTGCCGGCAGCAGTTGGTTCCTGACCCAGAAAATCTCCTGGAACCAGACCAATCGTATGCCGCACCATACCTTCAACTGGGAGGGGATCGACGGCACCCGGTTGTTCACCCACTTCCCGCCGGTGGACACCTATAACTCGGACCTAAGCGGCAGGGACCTGGCGCACGCCGAACGTAACTACCGGGACCACGGCCGCGGTTCCGTGTCGTTGGTGCCGTTCGGCTACGGCGACGGCGGCGGCGGCCCCACCCGGGAGATGCTCGCCGCTGCCGCCCGCACCGCGGACTTGGAAGGATCACCAAAGGTCAGGATCGGCTCGGCCGAGAGCTTCTTCCGGCAGGCCGAGGCAGAGTACCAGGCCCTGCCCGTCTGGGTGGGGGAGATGTATCTGGAGCTGCACCGCGGCACGTACACCAGCCAGGCCCGCACCAAGAAGGGCAACCGGCGCAGTGAGCACCTGCTGCGGGAAGCGGAACTGTGGTGCGCCACGGCCGCCGTCCGCGCCGGCAGTGCCTACGATTACCCGGGAGCCGAGCTTCAGCGACTCTGGCAGCTGGTCCTGCTGCAGCAGTTCCACGACATCCTTCCCGGCAGCTCCATCGCCTGGGTCCACCACGACGCGGAGCGGAATTACCAGGCAATCGAAACTGCCCTCGAGGCACTGATCGGCCAGGCTGCTGCCGCGATGCTTGGTTCCGGTGACCGGCAATTTTTGCTGAACGCAGCTCCGCACGCCCGGGATGGCGTCCCCGCGCTGGCCGCAGCTGAACCCGTGGCGTTCCAGGAACCGGCACATGCCACGCCGGAGGACGGGGGCTACATCCTGGACAACGGGGTCATCCGGGCGGTGGTGGATTCCGACGGTCTTCTGTCCTCCCTGTGGGACCGCGCCAGCGGCCGCGAAGCGATCGCTCCCGGCCAGCGCGGCAACCTGCTGGAGCTGCACCGGGACACCCCCAATGAGTGGGATGCCTGGGACATCGATGAGTTCTATCGGCGCAACGTCACGCCGCTGGTCCAGGCAGAGTCGGTCCGCCTTGCCAATGAAGGCGGCACTGCAGTGGTGGTTGTGGAGCGGTCGGCAGGCACGTCGAAGCTGACGCAGCGGATCACCCTGGCCCCTGGTAGCCCGTCATTGGAAATCACCACGACCGTGGACTGGCAGGAGCGCGAAAAGCTGCTGAAACTTGGCTTCGCCCTGGATGTGCGGGCAGACCGGTCGGCTGCCGAAATGCAGTTCGGCCACGTTTTCCGGCCCACCCATACCAACACGTCCTGGGAGGCGGCGAAGTTCGAAATTTGCGCCCACCGTTGGATCCATGTGGGCGAACCAGGCTACGGCGTGGCGGTTTCCAACTCATCCACGTATGGCCACGACGTGGGCAGGAGCGTCCGGGAATCCGACGGCGGAACCACCACCACGGTGCGGCTCTCCCTGCTGCGGGCGCCGAAGTTCCCCGACCCGGATGCCGACCGAGGCCACCATGAACTGACGGTTGCCATCCGGCCAGGCGCCGATATTGCGGACGCAGTCCAGGAGGGGTACCGGACCAACCTGGCACCGCGGCTGGTCCGGGGTGCCTCTCCGGTGGAGCCGCTCTTCAGCGTCAGTAATCCCGCCTTGGTGATCGAAGCCGTGAAACTGGCGCAGGACGGTTCAGGAGATGTTGTGGTCCGCCTCTACGAGTCGCTGGGACAGCGCTCCGCTGGAAGCATTACCGCCAATTTCCCAGTGCGGAACGTTCTTGCCACGGACCTCCTGGAACGCATTACTGAGGCTCCCGGGGTCGCTCCCTCCGACAGAGGGGCCGATCTTAGGCTGCGGCCGTTCCAGTTGGTGACGTTGAGGTTTGCCCGGAAGTAGCGGCCCGGAAGGTTCTTGGGCAGGTACAGGGATATTAGAAGCGTGGAAGTCCTTGTATCTGCCCGGGAACTCACAGGGCCGGGTGGAGGTATGCTTCCGCGAAGGAGCCGTTAAACAGGCTGAGTGGGGGCGGTCCCCAACGATCCGCCACCACTCATCCCCCCAATGTGTGCAAAGGCCCCCGGGCGGCCGGCATTTCAGAATTTATCCCCGTTCGAAAACGCCAAGCGGCCCCGCCTTCACACATTCATGATTGTTTCACATTCTAATGATTTTGTGAAAGCTGCAGAAGGTTACGTTTCGGTAGATGTCTTTTGAGGGGCTGCGCCGCGCCTGTTGACCACCCGTGCAGCCCAGATCAGGGCCAGTCCGATGACAAAACACAGGATGGCCGTGTAGTTGATGACGAACTCAATCTGACCGAGTTCGGGCGGAATGACCGGGAAGAGCAGCGTCAAGGCAACCGCTACGCCGCCCAGGGCCAGCAACGCAGCGCCGATGCGTACCAGTACCGGTAGCCGTTCCTGCGCAGCCCGGACCAAGGCCGGAACCAATGCCAAGGCTACGTAGGCGGGGTAGGCCCGGCCGGCCGCCCCGTAGTACTCAACCAGCGCGAAGTGGCGGGCGTCCTTGGCGGAGATGGCCTGGAGTCCCGCCGAGGAGCCGGCGGTGTCCATGGAGAAGAACAGTGCCACCATGACCACAGAGACAAAGAGCAGGACCAGCATGCCGGTCTTTCCGGTGATGTGCCGGTGGGCGCTGTCGGCGCTGAACCCCCTGGAAATGCGGATGCCCATGAAGAAGATGACACCGAAGATAACGAACCGCAGCAGCAGGTTGGCCAGGTTGATGCCGCCCAGTGCCTGGTCGATCACCAGGTAGGGTCCCTTGATGCTCAGCAGGATGGCCAGCGTCATTGAGGCAAAGATGCCGAACAGGGACCGGTTCTCGCCACGGAGGGTGCTGGGGATACGGGCCGCCGAGACGAGGGCGCAAACCGCCAGCGTGGTCCACTGAAGCGTTTCGATCATCCCAGGTTCTCCCATATCTTTTCTGTCTGTGCTTGGTCCTGCTCCTGCCGGCGCAGGACTTTCCCCAATGCCTGAAGCCGTTCCCCGGCCAGTGCGGTGAGCTCCCCGTCCGAGAGGCTGTCCAGGGCCGCCTGCCGCGCCCCCGGCGGCCAGCCCGCCTCCTCTTCGGTGATAATCCCGGTGGCCACCAGGCCGCCGGCCGGTCCAACCCCGGCCGCCACTGCCGTGGCCACGGCGAGCTCGGGGGACAGCCGGTTTGCCGTCAACTGGGCCGAGTAATTTTGCGGGGCCACCCCGGTGGTAGTCGAAACGCGGTGCCGGACCTCGCCGTCGTCAATTGCATCAACCCAGTTCTTCACCGAGGTGGCGTGCGGGGTGGGGCCCAAAGCGGTGGTGGACGCTCCCCGTGCGGGCTCCATGGGCGGCCGCGCCAGGAGCGCACGCAGAAGGTCTGCCGTGGAAATCTGGCTTACCAACTCGCTGCGTGTGGGCGGGCGCTGCGGGCCGGAAAGGACGCTGTACGCGTCGAAACCGGCCAGCGCGGCAACAGGATTGATGTTGTAGGCGCGGCTGACGCTGACCACGGTACTCACGGAGACCTTGCCCCGGACCAGTTGCTGGGCGAGGGTGGTCCGCTTGATCCCCGAGACCCGGCAGACGTCAGCGGTGCTGGCATCGGGTGCGATGCTGTGCAGCCAGCGCTGGAACGCCTTGGCGGAAAGGGTCATGGAGGACTCTCTGCAGAATGGGTGGTCCGGACGATTTTATCGTGCCGCCGCGGGTAGACGCCCTGTCGACATCGCGCAGGCGCCGTATGGCCGATTTTGCCTGCGACCCGGATTCGTCTATAGTTGATGGTCGAGCCCGTTGGTCCGTACACCCCCCAAGTCCGGACCAGCGGGTTCTTCTATGTCCTGCAGCCCCAGCGGCGCCGCGGCCCGCAATTTCGCCGCCTCTGCCGGCCGTCGACGGCTGTCCGGGCAGCGGCGAAAGGACGAATCAATGACTGCAACCCTTGTTGCCAAGGACGTCTCCGGTGGCCATGGGCACCGCACGCTTTTTTCCGGGCTCTCGCTGACAGTGGCGCCCGGCGACGTGGTGGGCGTCGTGGGCGCGAATGGCGCAGGGAAGTCCACGCTGCTGCGCCTCCTTGCCGGAGTCGACCAGCCACAGGAAGGCTCGGTGAGCCTTGCCCCCTCCGATGCCTTTGTCGGCTGGCTTCCCCAGGAACATGAGCGGATCCCCGGCGAAACGGTGGCCGCCTACATCGCCCGACGGACAGGCTGTGCCGAGGCGACAGCGGAGATGGAATCCACGGCGGAAGCTTTAGGCTCGGGCGCTCCGGGATCGGATGACGCCTACTCCCGTGCCTTCGACCGCTGGATGGCCTCCGGCGCCGCCGACCTGGATGACCGCATCCCAGCGGTGCTGGCAGACCTGGGCCTGGACGCGGGCCCCGACGCGCTGATGACGGGCCTTTCCGGCGGTCAGGCAGCACGCGTGGCCTTGGCCGCCCTCCTGCTGAGCCGCTTCGATGTGGTGCTGCTCGACGAGCCCACCAACGACCTTGACCTTGCCGGCCTGGCCACCCTGGAAAACTTCGTGACCGGGCTGCGCGGGGGAGTGGTGCTGGTCAGCCATGACCGCGAGTTCCTGGCCCGCTGCGTCACCCGCGTGGTGGAGCTGGACCTGGCGCAAAATACCGTGGCAGTTTACGACGGCGGCTACGACGCCTTCCTTGAGGAACGGGCCGTGGCTCGCCGGCACGCCCGCGAGAAGTACGAGGAGTTTGCCTCCACCAAGGCTGACCTGGTGTCCCGCGCACGGACGCAGCGCGAGTGGAGCTCGCAGGGCGTCCGGAACGCGATGAAGAAGAACCCGGACAACGACAAGATCCGGCGCGCTGCCAGTACCGAGTCGTCGGAGAAGCAGGCACAGAAGGTCCGGCAGATGGAGTCGCGCATCGCGCGCCTGGACGTGGTGGAGGAGCCCCGGAAGGAATGGCAGCTGCAGTTCAGCATCGGCCAGGCACCCCGCTCCAGCGCCGTCGTCGCCACCCTCCGCAATGCAGTGGCACGCCAAGGTGATTTCACGCTGGGCCCGGTCAACCTTCAGCTCAACGGCGGGGAGCGCGTGGGCATCACCGGTCCCAACGGGGCCGGCAAGTCCACCCTCCTGCGCCTGCTGCTGGGAACCCAGGCACCGGACGACGGCGACGCCTCCATGGGTGCCTCCGTCGCCGTCGGTGAAATTGACCAGGCCCGCGGACTCCTTGACGGCCGGCTGCCGCTGGGGGACGCCGTCGAAGCAGTCCTGGCCGACTGGACCGGCGCCGATGTCCGCACGCTCCTGGCCAAGTTCGGCCTCAAGGCGGACCACACCGCGCGGACCGTTGATTCCCTGTCGCCGGGGGAGCGGACGCGGGCAGCACTGGCGCTGCTGCAGGCGCGCGGCGTGAACCTGCTGGTGCTGGACGAACCCACCAACCACCTTGACCTGCCCGCCATCGAGCAGCTGGAAGAGGCCCTTGAAAGCTACGACGGAGCGCTGCTGCTGGTAACCCACGACCGCCGGCTGCTCGAAAATGTACGACTCGACTACCGGTGGCACCTGGACAACGGCACGGTCCAGGAGCTCCACCACACTGCAAGCCAGGAGAAATAACCATGAGCATGGACCGCGTGGCCTGGAGCTCGCTCTACAACATCAGCACCGCCAAAAGCGGCTCCAAGCCGTTCTCCAAGGAAACCCTGAAGCGGGTGCTGGCCTTCGCCGCTCCCCATAAGGGCAAGCTCATCGCCTTCGTGCTCTCCTCCATCGCGGCGGCCTTCCTGGCGGTGGCCACCCCGGTGCTCGCCGGCCAGGTGGTGGACGCCATCATCGATAAGGCCGCCGCCGGCACGGTGATCTGGCTGGCCGTGCTGATCGCCATCGTGGCCGTGGGCGAAGCGGGAGTGGGGCTGCTGACCCGCTGGCTGTCCTCGACCATCGGCGAAGGCGTCATCGTGGACCTGCGCACCCGGGTGTTCGACCACGTGCAGCGCATGCCCATCGCCTTTTTCACCCGGACCCGGACAGGAGCGCTGGTCAGCCGCCTCAACAACGACGTCATCGGGGCGCAGTCCGCGTTCGCCGGAACCCTCTCCGGCGTCGTGAGCAATTCCGTGGCGTTGATTCTGACCCTGGTCGTGATGCTCAACAAGTCCTGGCTGGTCACAGTGCTCGCCATGGTCCTGCTGCCGATCTTCCTGATCCCGGCCCGCCGCATGGGCTCCAAACTGGCGGACCTGCGCCGTGAAGCCGCTGCGCACAACGCCGCCATGGGCACCCAGATGACGGAGCGGTTCTCCGCGCCCGGCGCCACGCTGGTGAAGCTTTTCGGCCGCCCGGATGAGGAATCCCGCGAGTTCGCTGCCCGCGCGGGCCGCGTCCGTGACATCGGCGTCCGCATGGCCATGCTGCAGTTCACGTTCGTCACGGCGCTGACCCTGGTGTCCGCGCTCGCGCTCGCGCTGGTGTACGGACTGGGCGGCTGGCTCGCCCTGGGCGGCCAGCTCGCGCCCGGCGACGTGGTGGTCCTGGCGCTGCTCCTGACCCGGCTCTACGCCCCGCTCACGGCGCTGTCCAACGCCCGCGTGGAAGTCATGAGCGCACTGGTCAGCTTTGAACGGGTCTTCGAGATCCTGGACCTGAAACCGCTGATCCAGCAGAAGCCGGACGCCGTGCCCGTTCCGGCCGGACCCGTATCAGTGGAGTTCGACAACGTCCGGTTCGCCTACCCCTCGGCGGACAAGGTCTCCCTGGCCTCGCTGGAGGAGGTCTCCACCCTGGACACCCGCGGCGGCGAGGAAGTGCTGCACGGCGTCAGCTTCCGGGTGGAACCGGGACAGACGGTGGCGCTGGTGGGCTCCTCGGGTGCCGGCAAGTCCACCATTGCGCAGCTGCTGTCGCGGCTGTACGACGTCGACTCCGGCGCCGTGCGTCTAGGCGGCACCGCGCCGGGGACCGGGCTGGACGTCCGGGACACCACCTTCGATTCGCTCCGCGACACCCTGGGCATGGTCACCCAGGACGGCCACCTGTTCCATGAGACCATCGCCTCCAACCTCCGGCTGGCCCGTCCCGACGCAACCGATGAGGACATGTGGGACGTCCTGCGGCAGGCCCGGCTGGAAACCATGATCAGGTCCCTGCCGGACGGGCTGGAGACAGTGGTGGGGGAGCGCGGCTACCGGCTTTCCGGCGGTGAACGCCAGCGGCTGACCATCGCCCGGCTCCTGATCGCCCAGCCCCGTGTCGTCATCCTCGATGAGGCCACTGCGGCACTGGACTCCACGAACGAAGCCGCCGTGCAGGCAGCCCTGGGCGCCGCACTCGAGGGCCGGACCGCCGTCGTGATTGCGCACCGGCTCTCCACCGTCCGCGCGGCGGACGCCATCCTGGTGGTGGAGGGTGGCCGCATCGTGGAACGTGGTACACACACCGAACTGCTGGCAGCCGACGGCCGCTACGCCGAGCTGTACAGGACGCAGTTTGCCGAGGCCACGGCGGTTGCGCAGGAGTCTGTACCCGAGTTCTAGGGGCCCGGCCTCAGTCTGTTTCTCAGACCGCCCGCGCCGCCAACAGGGGCAGGATGTGGTCCGTCAGCAGGGGTGCCAGGTCCTGTGGGAAGTCTTGGTCCTCGGCGGGCCCGGTGATGTCCAGCCAGCGGATTTCCGCGATTTCGGCAGCGGGGCTGGCCTGCCAGGTGCCCGGGGCGATGAAGACGGTGGCTTCGATGTCGGTGGCGGCCTCGTTGGCGGCGTCGGCGATCCAGACCCCCATGAGCTCGAGTTCCTGCGGGTGCAGGACAATTCCCACTTCTTCGGCGAGCTCGCGGGCGGCGGCCTGGACGGCTGTTTCACCCGGCTCCGGTTTGCCGCCGGGGTGCATGAACATGGCCGTTCCCCGTTTCCGCACTGTCAGGAGCCGTCCGGCGTCGTCGAAGACACAGACGGCGGACACCACAATCCGGTGCTTCATTCGGGGGTCCTTTCCAGGCGTGAGACCAGCAGCAGGTCCTTGCGGGGGCCCTTCACATCCCAGCTGTAGCTGAACGCGTCGGCTCCTTGGCGGGTGTAGGACACGCGGTAGGTGTCCGGATCGCACCAGTGCGTGTCGAGGTTGGCGTCAGGGGTGAAGCTCATGCGGTGGAACGGCCGGCCGTCGGGGAAGAACACGTCCAGCGCGTCAGGCCGTTCGGCGGGCTTTAGGACGTACTCCCGGGAGGCGGGGCCGGTGAAAGCAGGCCAGCGCATGGTGCCTTCTTCGCGAAGGGCAAGGCCGCCGTCGTGCGTTGGAGTGAAAAGGACGACGCCGGAAAAGGTCCCCTGGGTGCCGTCCGACCTGTCCAGCAGGTCCCGCTCCACCCGCCAGCGGGCTGCATGTCCGGCGCCGCGTTCGGGGCTGGCTGCCAGGCTGCCGAGGAGGTAGGCGCGGAGGCTGGGCTCCGGGGAAGGAGAGTTCAAGTGCCCTCGATTGGAATCGAACCAACGACACCGGCTTTAGGAGAGCCGTGCTCTATCCACTGAGCTACGAGGGCGGGCATCCGGTGGTTCGGCTGGGCCGGTCCGTCCGGACACGGTTACAAGCATACAAGGTGCACGGCCGTACTACGCTCAAGGCATGAGTCCAGCCGCCACTGCCGCTCCCGCCGCCGCCTTCATCCCGAACGTTGCGTCCACCCGGCATTACATCGGGGCCTGGGCTGTGTTGAGCGTGCTGCAGTATTTCCTGGCGGAGGCGGTGGTGGCTTTGGCCTGGGCCGGCCCCCGTCCCTACGACCTGCGGACCGGGTACATCAGCGACCTGGGTGCGCTCCACTGCGGCGCCTATTCCGGCAGGGATGTCTGCTCTCCCTTGAACTGGCTGATGAATGCCTCGTTCGTAGTCCAGGGCGTGGGGCTGCTGGCGGGAGCGGTGCTGCTGACCTCGGGGCTGCTTCGCGTCGCGGCCAGGCCCGGCACCCGCGTGGATTGGCGCCGCCGGAAACCGTGGGTTGCAGCGACGGCGGTACGGCTGCTCACCGGAGCCGCCGGAGCGGGCACCGTGGTGGTGGGGCTGGTCCCGGAAGACCTCGGATCGCCCTGGCATTACGCCGGCGCCATCACGTACTTCATCACCGGCGGGGCCGCCCTGCTGCTGCTCGGCCTGCTCTGGCTGCGCAAGACCCCCATGGCGTGGTTCCTCCTAGTGTGCGGGGGTGTGTCGCTGGCAGCCACGGCGACCGGCGGCCTCACGCGCATGATGGTCCCCGAACCGGGGACCTTGGAACGGCTGATGGGCTATCCGGTCACTGTGGGCATGGCTGCCGCAGGCCTGGTCATAGCGCAGCGGGTGCACCGGCACCGGAAGGAACGGCGGGCAGTAGCCGCGCGGACAGCTGCCGTTTAGCGCTCTTTCCGCTTCCGGCTGTTGAGGAACACTGCCGCAGCGCCGGCCAGCAGGCTCAGCACCAAAAGCACCCAGCCTGCAACTGTAAGTCCGGACGCCAAGGCAACCTGGCCGGCGTCGGGACCTGGCGTGCCCATCATGGCGTCAATGGCCACGTTGCCCCACAACCGGACCACCACGAACAGCATGGGGAGCGCCCAGAGGGCCCACCGCAACGCTTTCTTCGCCACGTTGGTGCCGATTAGCAGCAGCCATGTGAAGCCGAAGATCAGCGGGAAAAGCGTCCCGGCGGTCTTGTGGACGTAGCTCAGCTGGCCCAGGGCGTCGCCGTTCATGGCTCCCTGCAGCCGGCCGATATAGCCGGCATCGAACCCGCCCACCAGTGAATCCGGCATGGCCATATCCTGGGAAAGCTGCGTCATCTGGTTCAGGGTCAGCAGGTGCAGGTACCAGAACAGGAACAGGCTGGCCACCACTCCGGCAATCACAATGAGGTTGCTGTTGCCTTGGGCCTTCTCGGGTGTGCGCGTCGTGGTGGGGTTGACCACCGGTGGCAGGTGATGCTGCGGCACGGCTGCGTTGGCGCCGTGCTTCTTGATCCGCTGGGCAGGGGTTTTGGCCATTGCACCATTATCCCGCCCCATAAACTGAACCCATGACCACTGGCCGACACAGCGCAGCTGTTCTTGACCCCTCATTGGATGACTACGAACTGGCAGCAGCGCTTGTCCGCGAAGCCGGACAGCTGGCGCTCCTCATGCGCATGGCCGGACTTGAGTCGGAACAAAAGACATCCGTCTCCGACGTGGTCACTGAGGCTGACCACGCCGCCGAGGCCTACGTGCTGGAGCAGCTGCGGCGCTGCCGGCCGGATGACGGCATCCTGGGCGAGGAGGGCGCCTCCGTCCAGGGGAGCAGCGGGCGTACTTGGGTGATCGACCCCGTGGATGGCACCTATAACTTCCTGCACGGCTCCACCTATTGGTGTTCCGCCATCGCATTGAAGGACCGGCAAGACGTGCTGCTGGGCGCGGTTTTCCAGCCTGAGGAGGACAAGTTGTGGATGGGTGGGCATGACCGGCGTGCCACCTTGAATGGCGAAGCGCTGACCTCCTTTTCTGACGGCGGCGGCAAGCGCAACAGCATCAGTGTTGCGGAACTCGGGGCGGCCACCTACATTCACCCGACCTGGCTGATGGACCCCATGTGCGCCATGCCTTGGCACGCTGCGGCCACCTCCGCGGCGTCCCTCCGGATGCTCGGCTCCGGTTCCTGCGACCTGGGCAGGGTGGCGGACGGGCAGCTGGGGTGCTGGTTCCAGCACAGTTGCCCGGAATGGGACTGGCTGCCGGGCAAGGCGATTGTCCGTGCCGCCGGAGGTGCCGTGGACACCGTCCGCGTCAACGGGCTCGAGTGGTTCATAGCGGGAGGAACGACGGCGGTGCGCGAGTTGCGAGCGGCCCTGGAGTCAGCCTCGGTGGGCTAGGCATGACAGCGGTAATCCACAGGCTGGAAGGCGTTGTCGGTCCCACCGCCTAGACTTGTAGGCACCATGGATATGTTGTTTGACCCGTACTCTGACGGACCGTTCAAGGCCGCTCCCGCCGCCACCGCCCGCACCAGGACGGGGCCGGAGGGGGTTGCCACCACGGCCGGGCCGGGCGGAATGCCGGGCTCCGGCATGGCTGGGCAGCACCAGTCCGGCGGTTGGCAGCAGGCCAACCAGAACGGCGGGAACCGGCACGATGCCGGCAGCCACCATGGCGGCCGCCGCCCCGACGCTGCCCAGTTGCTGGAGGGGCTGAACCCACAGCAGGAGGAGGCCGTCAAGCACGGCGGGTCGGCGCTGCTGATCGTTGCCGGCGCAGGGTCGGGCAAGACCAGGGTGCTCAGTAACAGGATTGCGTACCTGATCGCCACCGGCCGTGCCCACCACGGCGAGATCCTGGCCATTACCTTCACCAACAAAGCGGCAGCGGAAATGCGGGAACGTATCGAGGCCCTGGTGGGCGGGCGCGCCAAGATCATGTGGATCTCCACGTTCCACTCGTCCTGCGTCCGCATCCTCCGGCAGGAAGCGGCCAACGTCGGTTTGAAGTCCAACTTCTCCATCTACGACTCCGCCGACTCCCTGCGGCTGGTCACCCAGGTTTCCAAGGCGCTGGACCTTGACCCCAAGAAGTTTGCGCCCAAGGCCATCCAGCACAAGATCTCGGCCCTGAAGAACGAACTGATCGACGCCGATTCCTTTGCCTCGGCGGCCAACTACAACGATCCCTTCGAGCACGCTGTGGCGGACGTCTACAAGGGGTACACCCAGCGCCTTCGCCAGGCCAATGCCATGGACTTCGACGACCTCATCGCCGAGACCGTCTACATGTTCCGGGCCTTCCCGGCGCTGGCCGAGTCCTACCGGCGCCGGTTCCGCCACGTCCTGGTGGACGAGTACCAGGACACCAACCATGCCCAGTACGCGCTGGTGCGGGAGATTGTGGGTGAAGGGCCGGGAGCTTCGGAACTCACGGTGGTGGGCGACTCGGACCAGTCCATCTACGCGTTCCGCGGCGCGGACATCCGGAACATCGTGGAGTTCGAAAAGGACTACCCGGAAGCCCGCACCATCAAGCTGGAACAGAACTACCGTTCCACCCAGAACATCCTGAGCGCCGCCAACTCGGTGATCTCGCGCAACCCCAACCGGCCGGAGAAACGGCTGTGGACAGCCGAGGGTGAAGGCCACAAGATCATCGGGTACGTCGGCGAAAACGAACACGACGAAGCGCAGTTCATTGCCAAGGAGATCGACAGGCTCCAGGACGAGGAGAACCTGCGCCCGGGCGACGTCGCCATCTTCTACCGCACCAACGCACAGTCCCGCTCCATCGAGGACGTGCTGGTGCGCGTGGGCTTGCCGTACAAGGTGGTGGGCGGAACACGCTTCTACGAGCGCAAGGAAATCAAGGACGCCCTGGCGTACCTGCGCGTCCTGGTGAACCCGGACGACGACGTCAACCTCCGCCGGGTGCTGAACGAGCCAAAGCGGGGCATCGGCGACCGCGCCGAAGGAGCCATCGCAGCCCTGGCCGAGCGGGAGCGGACATCCTTCATGGCCGCGGCGCGCCGGGCGGACCAGGCACCGGCGATGGCCACCCGTTCCGTCAACGCCGTCCTGGGCTTCGTGAAAATGCTGGACGACCTTGCCGAGGTAGCCGCCGGGTCCGGGGCTGCCGCAGCACTCGAAGCCGTCCTGGAACAGACCGGCTACCTTGCCGCGCTCCGCTCCAGCACGGATCCGCAGGACGAATCCCGCGTGGAGAACCTGGCCGAACTGGTGGCGGTGGTGCGCGAGTACGAACAGGAGAACCCGGAAGGGTCGCTGGCCGCGTTCCTGGAACAGGTGTCTCTGGTGGCGGACGCCGACCAGATCCCGGATGCCCCCGGCGCGGACATCGACGAAGCCGTGGCCGAGGCAAAGCGGCTGGGCGTGGTGACGCTCATGACACTGCACACGGCCAAGGGCCTGGAATTCCCGGTGGTGTTCCTCACCGGCATGGAGCACGGGCTTTTTCCGCACCAGCGATCCGCCACCGACCCCAAGGAACTGGCGGAGGAACGCCGGCTGGCTTACGTGGGCCTCACGCGTGCCCGCAAGCGGCTGTACGTCACCCGGTCCGAGGTCCGCAGCATGTGGGGCCAGAGCCAGTACAACCCCGCCAGCCAGTTCCTTGAGGAAATCCCCGCGGAGCTCCTGGAATGGAAGCGGGAGGGAACCAGCAGGCAGGCCGGCGGCTGGGGCGGCGGCTCCATCGGGTCCGGCCGCTACAGCGGGTCCTTCTGGGGTGCCGGCACGGCCCGCGGCGCAGCGGCGGACTCCTCTGCCGGCTTCAACGCCGATGTTCCGGCCTTCATCGCCAAAAACCGGGTGCAGCCGCAAAAGGAAATCATCGCCGTCAGCGTGGGGGACAAGGTCAACCACACCAGTTTCGGCAACGGGACCGTCCTGGCGCTGGAAGGTGCGGGGGACAAGACCGTAGCCAAGGTCAAGTTCGACGTCGGCGAGAAGCGGCTGCTGCTGCGGTACGCGCCGTTGACCAAGCTGGACGCCTAGGAGACGCCCCTGCCGTTGCCGCGCCCCTGCCCGGCATGCACGGCAGCGCTAGGTACCCGGGCAGGCGTCGGCGATGAGCCTTCTGGCCATGTCTACGCCGCGTGTTCCGTACGTTCCACCGTCCAGGACGGCTGCCGTGGCGTAGACCCCGTTTAGGACGATGAGGAGTTCCTCGGCGATCCGGTCGGGGTCCTCCGCCCCGGCTTTAACCGCCAGGGAGCAGAACCAGTCGCGGACCTGTTGCTTGTGGGTCACTGCCACCAAGTGGGCAGGATGCTTTCCTTCGGGAAACTCAGTATTGGTATTCAGCATGGGGCATCCCCGGTAGCTGCTGCCGGCGCAGTCCGTGGCGAGTACCTCGAAGACGGCGATGAGCTTGGCCCGTGGATCCTCATGTTCTCCGGCAGCTTCGCGCATGCGTGCAAACCAGGCGTCCGCGCGGCCTTCGACGTAGGCGGTGGCGAGGGCGTCCTTGGTGGGGAATTGGCGGTACACAGTGGCGTTGCCCACCCCGCACTCCTTGACGACCGTATCCATCCCCACAGCCCTGATGCCCCGTGTGTAAAACAGGCGCGTAGCCACTGTGAGAATGTTGCGGCGGTTTTCCTCGCCCGTCCTGCGCGCCATCAAACCACTCCTCTTTTATATCCGTGATGCCTACTTGCTTCAGTTTGACAGACGGAACGATCCGTCACAAACTTGAGAACGATCCGTCACATTGAGTTTTGGGCACAGCCCGATAAGAAGCAGGAGAATCTGATGAAAGCAGCAGTACTCGGAACAGGCATGGTTGGCCGTACCATCGCCGCACGCCTTGCTGAGCTCGGTCACGCTGTAACCCTGGGCACCCGCGATCCGGAGGTAACGCTGGCCAGGAGCGAGGCCGACGCCATGGGCACACCGCCTTTCGCCGACTGGGGCAATCAGCACCCCGCCATCAAAGTTGCCGGCTTCGCAGACGCCGCAGTGGGGGCGGAACTTATCGTCAACGCCACCAACGGCGGCGCGTCACTTGAGGTGCTGGCTCAGGCCGGGCCGGAAAATCTCGACGGCAAGATCATCCTCGACATCGCCAACCCCCTCGACTTCAGCAACGGCATGCCCCCGACCCTGTTCGTCAAGGACACCGACTCGCTGGGTGAGCAGATCCAGCGTGCCTTCCCCGGAGCCCGCGTAGTGAAGTCGCTGAACACCATGAACGCCGACCTCATGGCCCGGCCGGGACAGCTGGCCGACCCGGGCACGGTCTTCGTATCCGGCAACGACGCCGAGGCCAAGGCCATCGTCAGTGGCCTGCTGCAGGACTTTGGCCACCAGGATGTCATCGACCTCGGCGACATCACTACAGCGCGTGGAACTGAAATGCTCCTGCCCGTATGGCTCCGTCTTTGGGGTGCCCTCGGAAAACCCACGTTCAACTTCAAGATCGTGCGCTGAGCCGGCACTGAGAGAAGGCCGAACCCCTTATTGTGCACGGGCCCGCCGGGCGGCCCAGCGGAACTGGCGGCACACGCGCAGCGCTTCCGGAACCTGCTTTCGCCCGTGCCTGCAGCCCTGGGAGGCCAGGCGCGTGGGCCCCTGCCCTGCAACGCGGTCGACGGAGGACTGCGGGGCGCCTGCGGCCGAAGGTGGCCGGGCATAATGGAGGCCATGCGACGGACTATCTGGGGGATGCTCGCGGCCCTTCTTCTCTGCATCACTGCCACGGGGTGCAGCGTCACCACAAAGGACCCCGGCTACGTCCCGCCCGCCCCGCTGAAGCCCATGGAGCAGCTGGAAAAGGCGCCCCTGGCCGATTCCAAGTCGTTCTCCAGCGGCACCGACGTCCTCTCCTTCATCACCGCGGACCGGACCGTCGCCTGCTCACTCACCTCTGCCCGGGGGGAGCACCTGAACCTTCCCTATGAGCAGAACCGTTATACCGACTCCGCCAACAACAAGCTGCCAATCATTCCGGTGGCGCACTGCGAGCTGGCCACCTACCCGGCGCCGCAACCAGGCGACATTAAGGATGACTGCGCCGGGACCCACCTGGGATACCTGGGCGGAGTTGCGCTGCTGGCCCCGGACACCGCCCGCTACGGGGCATGCCGCTCCGGCGTCACATCCATGGAAGCAGCCTATGGGCCCAAGGGAACCAAAGCGGGCCCACTGGCCCAGTTGCCCGTGCTCGCGGACGGACAGACGCTGGAACGCAACGGGCTGCGCTGCTCCGCCTACAACGGCGGCGTGGCGTGCGGAAACGTCTCCGCCGGCGTCGGATTCTTCGTTTCCCCCGAACGTTACGAACTGATCGCCGGCCCGCCCGCAAGCGGTCCAAGTCCCCAGCCGGAGGCCCCAAAAACCCCGTAAATCCGCGGTTTTTCTACACTCCATAGAATAGTGTGCTTACTCACATAAGAGGTAGTCTGGGACGGCCCGGTCCCTCCAAAGGACTAGA
Organism: Pseudarthrobacter defluvii; assembly: GCF_030323865.1. Classification (NCBI taxonomy): domain Bacteria; kingdom Bacillati; phylum Actinomycetota; class Actinomycetes; order Micrococcales; family Micrococcaceae; genus Pseudarthrobacter; species Pseudarthrobacter defluvii. Next base: position 833,763 of record NZ_CP066362.1, read on the forward strand.
GTTCCCCATGGAGCATTACGCCGCGTGGCTCGTTTCCAGACAGGCCGCCGGTGCGTGCAATCCGCAGCCCGGTCATCGTCTTTTCGATGGTGCCCGACTGTACCGAAACTACTTCGACGTAGAAGGACACTAAACCGTGGACCTGTTTGAATACCAGGCGCGCGATATGTTCGAGGCGCACGGTGTACCCGTGCTTGCCGGCATCGTGGCGTACACCCCAGAAGAAGCAAAGGCAGCTGCCGAGAAGATCGGCGGCGTTACCGTTGTCAAGGCACAGGTCAAGGTAGGCGGCCGCGGCAAGGCCGGCGGCGTCAAGGTGGCAAAGTCCGCCGACGAGGCATTTGAGCACGCCTCCAATATCCTGGGCATGGACATCAAAGGCCACACCGTCAAAAAGGTGATGATCGCCCAGGGTGCAGACATCGCCGAGGAATACTACTTCTCCGTCCTGCTGGACCGGGCCAACCGCAACTACCTGGCCATGTGCTCGGTTGAAGGCGGCATGGAAATCGAACAGCTCGCCGTCGAACGCCCCGAAGCGCTGGCCAAGATCGCCATCGACCCCGCCGTGGGCATCGACCAGACCAAGGCCGACGAAATTGTCGCAGCAGCCGGCTTCGCCGAGGAACTGCGCGGCAAGGTTGCCGGCGTCATCCTCAAGCTCTGGGACGTCTTCAAGAAGGAAGACGCCACCCTGGTGGAGGTCAACCCGCTGGTCAAGACCGGCAACGGTGAGATCCTGGCCCTCGACGGCAAGGTCTCCCTGGACGAGAACGCCGACTTCCGCCACCCCAAGCACGCACAGCTTGAGGACAAGGACGCAGCAGACCCGCTTGAGGCCAAGGCAAAGGAGCAGGACCTCAACTACGTCAAGCTGGACGGCGAAGTAGGCATCATCGGCAACGGCGCCGGCCTGGTCATGTCCACCCTCGACGTCGTTGCCTACGCCGGCGAAAACCACGGCAACGTCAAGCCCGCCAACTTCCTGGACATCGGCGGCGGAGCCTCGGCAGAGGTCATGGCCGCAGGCCTGGACGTCATCCTGGGCGACGAGCAGGTCAAGTCCGTGTTCGTCAACGTCTTCGGCGGCATCACCGCCTGTGACGCCGTCGCCAAGGGCATCGTCGGTGCACTGGCCGAGCTGGGCACCTCCGCCAACAAGCCGCTGGTAGTCCGCCTCGACGGCAACAACGTCGAGGAAGGCCGCCGCATCCTCACCGAGGCCAACCACCCGCTGGTTACCCTGGCCGCCACCATGGACGAGGGCGCCGACAAGGCCGCCGAGCTCGCCAACGCAGCTAAGTAAGGGACGCACCATGTCTATCTACCTCAACAAGGACTCCAAGGTCATCGTCCAGGGCATCACCGGCGGCGAAGGCACCAAGCACACCGCCCTGATGCTCAAGGCCGGCACCAACATTGTTGGCGGCGTCAACGCCCGCAAGGCCGGCACCACGGTCATGCACGGCGAGAAGGAAATTAACGTCTACGGCACCGTCAAGGAAGCCATGGCGGAAACCGGTGCTGACGTCTCCATCGTCTTCGTGCCGCCGGCATTCACCAAGAACGCCGTGGTTGAAGCCATCGAGGCCGGCATCGGCCTGGTGGTAGTCATCACCGAAGGCGTTCCCGTCCAGGACTCCGCCGAATTCTGGGCCCTGGCCCAGTCCAAGGTGGACGCCGACGGCAACCAGGTCACCCGCATCATCGGCCCGAACTGCCCCGGCATCATCACCCCCGGCGAAGCATTGGTTGGCATCACCCCCGCCAACATCACCGGCAAGGGCCCCATCGGCCTGGTGTCCAAGTCCGGCACGCTGACCTACCAGATGATGTACGAACTGCGCGACCTGGGCTTCTCCACCGCCATCGGCATCGGCGGCGACCCCATCATCGGCACCACGCACATCGACGCCCTCGCCGCGTTCGAGGCTGACCCCGAGACCAAGGCCATCGTCATGATCGGCGAGATCGGCGGCGACGCCGAAGAGCGCGCAGCCGACTTCATCAAGGCCAACGTCACCAAGCCGGTCGTCGGCTACGTGGCCGGCTTCACCGCTCCCGAAGGCAAGACCATGGGCCACGCAGGCGCCATCGTCTCCGGCTCGGCCGGTACCGCCCAGGCCAAGAAGGAAGCACTCGAGGCTGCCGGCGTGAAGGTTGGCAAGACGCCTTCCGAGACCGCCAAGCTGCTCCGCGAGGTCTACTCAGCCCTCTAGCAGTACGCAGGGCGCGGGGTCACCCCAGCCCGGTCTTCAAGGAGGCCGGCACGGGGAGGCCCCGCGTTTGCTTATTTAACACGGCCACCTAGCTAAGGGACGACGGCGGGCGGCTGACCGGGGGCGTCGAGTAATGTTGAGTAAGGCAAATCAGGGGGCGCCGCGCGCCCAGGCAGGGGATGGACGATGGCAGAAAAGCGACGCAGCCTGGTCGACGCCGTCGTGGATAAAGTCCTGGAACACATCCTCAGCGGCGAGATTAAGGCCGACGACGCCCTTCCGCCTGAAGCTGATATTGCCAAGGAGTCCGGGGTCAGCAGGCTGACGGCACGTGAAGCGATGAACGTCCTGAAGGCCCAAAACGTGGTCTACGTAAAACGCGGGCTTGGCACGTTCGTCAATCCTCCGGAACGATGGACCGGCATGGATGCCATCATGCAGGCAGCCTCCAGGGGAGTGGCCTCGGACCAGGTGGCGCTGCGGCTCCTGGAAGTCCGCCGCATGGTGGAGACCGGGGCCGCTGAACTCGCCGCCTCACGCCACAGGCCGGCAGATCTCGCCGCCCTGCAGGAAAGCGTGGACCGGATGGAAGCGGCGCACCAGGCGGGCGATGTTGATGCCCTCACCGTGGCGGACATCGCCTTCCATGACACAGTCCTGCGCGCTTCCGGCAACCCCTTCGTGCCCGCCCTGCTGGGCCAGTTGTCCACGCTGCTATATGCCATGCGGCGGGAAACATCGGCATTCCCGGACGTCCAGCGCCACGCGATCCACCACCACAAAATGGTCCTGGCTGCCATAGCCGCCGGCGATCCTGCCACTGCCCGCTCCACCATGGACGCGCACATCACCCAGACCTTCGAGGACTACGAGCAGTTCCTCGCCATGTCCAGCCGCTCTGAAGCCACCGCCGGCTGAAAAGTCCCTTCGCTCTTCACCCCCTCTTCTGTGTTGACGGTCGCCTTCCCCTGTGACTACAATCTCAGTCAGACATCAGACATCTGATATCAGCATCCCCGCAAAAATGCCGCCAGCCAAAGGAGTCTTCATGCGCGCGCATTCCCTTTTCAAGGGTCCCCAGACAAAAGCGGGAGGCACACGATGACCTCCCGCGCCGCAGCCCCCGCACTCAGCGAACTGGGCGAGACCACCCTCCGCAAGGTTCGCCGGAGGCTCATGCCCCTGATCGTCCTGCTCTACTTCATTGCCTACCTCGACCGGAACAACGTGGGTTTCGCCAAGCTCGGCATGCAGGGCGACATCGGCCTGACCGAGGCTGCCTACGGACTGGGTGCAGGCATCTTCTTCCTGGGCTACGCGCTGCTGGAAATCCCGAGCAACGGCGGCATGTACCGCTTCGGCGCCCGCAAATGGATTGCCCGCATCCTGATCAGCTGGGGCATCTTCGCCACGGCCATGTTCCTGGTGAACGGCGAAGCCACCTTCTACGTCATCCGCTTCCTCCTTGGCGCGGCCGAAGCCGGCTTCTTCCCCGCCATCCTCTTCTACCTGACCCTCTGGTTCCCGGCAGCGCAGCGCGTGACCGTGCTGGGCATCTTCATCCTGGCCCAGCCCATCTCCAACGCCCTCGGCGCTCCCGTGTCCGGCATGCTCCTGAACCTGGAAGGCGTCGCCGGCCTGCACGGCTGGCAGTGGCTCTACATCCTTGAAGGCATCCCCGCGATCATCCTGGGCATCATCACGCCCTTCGTCATGACGGACCGCCCCGAGCATGCCAAGTGGCTCAAGCCGGAAGAACGCGAATGGCTCTCCACCACCATGAGCGCGGAGCTGGCTGACAAGCAGAAAGCCGGAAACCACAACTTCCTGGCAGGCCTGAAGGACCCCCGAACCATCGCCTACTCCGCGCTGTACTTCGGCCTGGTCTGCGGCATCTACGGCCTGGGACTCTGGCTGCCCACCATCGTCAAGGCGCTCGGAACGTTCGACTCAACCCAGGTCGGGTTCATCGTCTTCATCCCGTACGCCATCGCAGCCGTCTTCGTCTACTTCTGGAGCAAGCGCTCGGACCGCACCGGCAACCGCGTTTGGCACGCCAGCATCAGCATGGTGCTCGCCGCCGTCGGCCTCCTGGGCGCAGGCTTCCTGCTGCCGGTCAACGCGGTGCTCGCCATGGTGTTCCTGACCCTTGCGGCCATGGGCATCTACTCGGCGATCGCCCCGTTCCTGGCCATGCCCTCCGCCGCACTCACCGGTGCTGCTGCCGCCGCAGGGTTGGCCATGGTCAACTCACTCGGCAACCTGGGCGGCTTCGTCGCCCCCTATATCGTGGGCATCCTCAAGGATGCCACCGGTAACTCCCAGACCGGCCTGGTCTTCCTGGCCGCCTGCCTGGCCGTGACCGCCGCCGCCACTTACCTTTACGCACGCAAGCGGCCCGAAGGTGTCTCCGCCCCCGGTGCCACCGTTCCTGCCGCCGAAACCCACTAGGACATACCAATGACAACCCAGCACGCATTCCCCGCAGAACGCACCGCAGTACTCACCGGAGCCGCTTCAGCCCGCGGCATCGGCCGCGCAACGGCCGACCGCCTGGCCGGCGAGGGATGGTCCATCGCCATCCTGGACATCAATGCCGAAGACGCCCAGGCCGCCGCCGCGGAAATCGGAGCCAACCGGGCCGTCAAGGCCATTGGTGTGGGAGCCGATGTGTCGGACGAGGCATCCGTGGACCGTGCCATCACGGAGATCGAGCAGGCGCTTCCGCCGATCGTTGGACTGGTGAACCTCGCCGGCATCAGCTCGCCCACCCCCTTCATGGAAACCACGGTGGCGGAATGGGACAAGGTGTTCGCCATCAACATGCGCGGTACCTTCGTGGTGTCGCAGCGGGTCCTCAAGGGCATGATTGACCGGGAGTTGGGCAGGATCGTCAGCATCTCCTCGATTTCCGCCCAGCGCGGCGGCGGCACCTACTCCAAGGTTGCCTACAGCGCTTCCAAAGCCGGCATCCTCGGGTTCACCCGTGCCCTTGCCCGCGAAGTGGGCGAGCACAACATCACCGTGAACGCCATTGCTCCTGGCCCGATCGACACCGACATCATGGGCGGGACCCTGACCGAAGAGCGCAAGGCCCAGATGTCCGAGGGGATCATGATGGGCAGGGTGGGAACCCGCGAGGAAGTGGCCGCGCTGATTGCGTTCCTTCTCAGCGCGGACGCCGGCTACATTACGGCCGCCACCTATGACATCAACGGCGGACTGCAGGTCTCCTAAGGCCACCAGCCTGAAGGTGCCGTGCTGCCCACCGGCGGCCCGGCACCTTCAAGGCGCTGTGTCCTTCACACTCGCGTTTGCGAGCATCTTCCGGCTATAGGATTTCTACATGGCAACCAAGAAGCAAGCCTCCGGCGGCGTGAGCAGGCAGGTCCTCGCCGACCACGTTTATGAAGCGCTTCTAGTTGCCCTCATGGACGGCCGGTTGGAGGCCGGCACGCCCGTCAGTATCGACGGAATGGCACGGGAACTGGACGTTTCCCCAACACCCGTCCGCGAGGCGCTCGCCCGGCTGGAAGCCACCGGAATGGTCCGGAGGATGGCCCTGCGCGGCTACCGGGTGGCGCCCCTGTTTTCCCCGGAAGAGCTGGCAGACCTCATGGACGCCCGGCTGGTAATCGAGCCGGCCAACGCCTTCATGGCCTGCAAGCACGCGGATCCGGAACTGACCCAGCAGCTGAAACAGGCCATCGAAGACCTGAAGGCAGCCCCGCGCGGTCCGTCCTTCGCCGAATTCCGCGCTTACTGGGAAGCCGATGAGCGTTTCCACCGCCTCATTGCAGAATTCGCGGACAATCAGTTCCTGCTGTCCGCCTACAATGCGCTGGGCGGCCAGGTGCAGCGTTTCCGCTTTTTCGGCGGACTGGGCGTGACCGACGCCGATTATGCCATCGCGGAGCACACCGAGATCCTCAAGGCTTTTGAAGCCGGCGACGCCGAGCTCGCCCGGCAGAAAATGATCGACCACATCGAGGGCGTCAAGCAGCGCTCACAGCACGACAGCGAAATTCGCAGCTAGCAGTTCCGCCCTGCCGCGCGCTTCCGTCCAGCTGCCGCCGTACCCATGCCTGCTCTGAGCAGGCATAACAAACAGGCCCTTGACAGGGAACATGAGCAGCGTAGATCCTATAGGAAATGCGATTTAGATCTGGAGTGACAATGCCGTACACCGCTGAAAACTGGCCCATCGCCGCCGCCCTGCTGCAGTTCCCAGGAACCAGGCCGGATGGAACCACCGTGCAGGACGCCCCCGCAAGCGACTGGCAGAAGGTCTTCGAAGAAGTGGCCGACGCCGGTTTCACCAACGCCGATCTCACCGACAGCTGGGTTCGCCCCGGCGACCTCTCGGCCGCCCGGCTGGATGAACTGAAGTCCGCCGCCACCGCGGCCGGCCTGGGCCTGCCCTCCATCTCCGCGATCCGCCGCAGCGTGATCGAAGAAGCAAACTGGGAAGACAACCTGGCCTACACCCACCGCACCCTGGAGGCGGCAGCGCACCTCGGGTGCGAAGTGGTCTCGATCGGCCTGCACCAGGCCATCACCCCCGAGCAGCAGAAGCAGCTGTGGTTCTGGACTGTTGAAGGCCACAAGGATCCGGCAGGGGACAAGGAAGCGTGGAACAACGCCGTCACCCGCATCCGCGAAGTAGGGAAGCACGCCGCCGAACTCGGCCTCCTGGTGTCGCTGGAGATGTACGAGGACACCTACCTGGGAACGGGGGATTCCTCCGTGCAGCTCGTCCAGGACATCGACCTGCCCAACGTCGGCCTCAACCCGGACCTGGGCAACCTGATCCGCCTTCACCGTCCCATCGAGGACTGGCGCGAACTGGTGCACAAGACCCTGCCGTACTCCAACTACTGGCACGTCAAGAACTACATCCGCGATGAGGACCAGGCACGGGACCAGTACGTCGCCATGCCGGCCCCCATGGAATCCGGCCTCATCAGCTACCGCGAGGCCTTCCAGTTCGCCATCTCCGTTGGCTTCCAGGGCATCATCTGCACCGAACACTACGGTGGCGACGGCCTGAGCGTCACCGCCGCCAACCAGGACTACCTGCGCCGCCAGGTCCTGCCCAAGCGCGAAGGCTACGCCCTGGGCACCAGCCTGGTGGCCCAGGGCCGGCAGACCCCGGCGGCAGTCCCGGCCCGCTAACCCGGCATCCCAACCGACAACCGGTTCGACGAGGAATCATGACAAAGATATTTGACGATCCAGCGCAGTTCGCAGACGACGCCCTTGACGGCTTCGTCGCCGCCAACCGCCAGTACGTGGCCCGCGTTGACGGTGGTGTGGTCCGCTCCACCGAATCACCGGAGGGCCAGGTGGCAGTGGTCATCGGCGGCGGATCCGGCCACTACCCGGCCTTCGCCGGCCTGGTGGGCGCCGGCCTCGCTGCCGGAAGCGCCTGCGGCAATATGTTTGCTTCCCCCTCCGCGGGGCAGGTTTACCGGGTGGCCAAGGCGTCCCAGTCCGGCGGCGGCGTCCTGCTGAGCTACGGCAATTACGCCGGTGACGTGCTCCACTTCGGCCAGGCGCAGGAGAAGCTTAACGCCGAGGGCATCGAAACCCGGACCGTCCTGGTCACCGATGACATCGCCAGCGCGCCGCTCGAAGAGATCGGCAAGCGCCGGGGCATCGCTGGAGACCTCACCGTTTTCAAAGTGGCCGGGGCGGCAGCAGAAGCGGGCCTGGACCTGGACGAGGTGGAGCGGCTTGCCATCAAGGCCAACCACCACACCCGTTCGCTCGGTGTGGCCTTCGCAGGGTGCACCCTTCCCGGAGCCGACGAGCCCCTGTTCACGGTGCCCGAAGGCATGATGTCCGTGGGCCTGGGCATCCACGGCGAGCCGGGCATCTCCGAACAGCCCCTGCCCACCGCCAGCGAGCTTGCCCAGCTGCTGGTGGACGGTCTGCTGAAGGACAAGCCGGACATTGCCGGCCGCCGGGTGGCGCCCATCCTCAACGGCCTGGGAACCGTCAAGTACGACGAACTGTTCCTGCTGTTCGGCAAGATCGAGGCCCTGCTGACCGCTGCCGGACTTGAGGTCGTCGAGCCCGAATGCGGTGAACTGGTCACCAGCCTGGATATGTCCGGCCTGTCCCTGACGCTGTTCTGGCTGGACGGGGAACTGGAGAAGTTCTGGTCTGCGCCGGCTGACACCCCCGCCTTCCGCAAGGGCAACCTGGCTCCCCGCCGCGCACGCTCCGTGGAGTCCCTGGCCGAGGCCGGAACGGCGCCGGTGCTGGCCGCCACCCCTGCGTCGACTGCCTTGGCCGCCACGGCCCTGGACGCGCTGAAGGAAGCGCAGGCCGTCGTCGTCGAACACGAGGAAACACTAGGCAAGCTGGACGCCATCGCCGGGGACGGTGACCACGGCATTGGCATGCGCCGCGGCGTTGATGCCGCCGTTGCCGCCGCCGAAAAGTCCCACGCTGCCGGCGCGGGGCTAGAGGAACTCCTCGCCGCTGCGGGGGAACAGTGGGCCGAGCGCGCGGGCGGCACCTCCGGCGCCCTCTGGGGCGCGGCCGTCACCGCGGTGGGAAAGACCCTCGGCAGCAAGGACTCCTACACTGCCGCGGACGCAGCGGCAGCCGTCAACGCCCTCCGTGACGCCATCGTCACCCTGGGCAAGGCGGAAGCAGGGGACAAGACCATGGTGGACGCGCTGCTTCCGTTCGCCGACACCTTCAGCAAGGCAATTGACGACGGCGGCAGCCTGGCTGCCAGCCTCAGTGCAGCAGCGGAGGCGGCGGCAAAGGCCGCTGACGCAACTGCAGAGCTCAGCCCGAAAAAGGGCCGGGCCCGGCCGCTGGCGGAAAAGAGCCTGGGCCACCCGGACCCCGGGGCCGTGTCCTTCGGACTCATCGCCCGCAGGGTGGCCGACTACGCCGCCACCATCGAAAGCTCCTAAGGAGAACATCATGACCGAGAATACCCAGCCGGGCTGGCGCATCGTCGTTGGCAACGACGAAGCCGGCGTCGAATACAAGAACGCCCTGCGCGAACTGCTCGAAGCGGACCCCCGCGTCGCATCGGTGGAGGACGTGGGAGTGGCCTCCAACGACGCCACGGCATACCCGCACCTGGCCGTCGCCGCCGCCCGCAAGGTGGCCGCCGGCGAGGCGGACCGCGCCCTGCTGATCTGCGGAACGGGCCTGGGCGTGGCCATTTCTGCCAACAAGGTACCGGGCATCCGCGCGGTCACCGCCCACGACAGCTACTCCGTGGAACGCTCCGTGCTGTCCAACAACGCCCAGGTGCTGACCATGGGCCAGCGCGTCATCGGCCTGGAACTCGCCAAGAAGCTCGTGGGCGAATGGCTGGACTACCGCTTCGACGAAAACTCCGCATCCGCGGCAAAAGTAGACGCCATCTCCTCCTACGAGGACGCGTCGGAAGGACTTGAGGACAAATGAGCACCCGTAACATCGCCGTCGTCGGCTCAGGCTACATGGGCGGCGGTATCGCCCAGGTCCTGGCACTCGCAGGAGCCCGCGTCGCGCTCGCCGACGTCTCCGCCGAAATCGCCCAGGGCAACTACGAGCGGCTGCTGAAGGAATCCGACGAGTTCGTCGCCGCAGGCCTCTTCCCGGCCAACGCCACGGACCTGCTCAAGGAAAACCTCTGGGCAGCCAAGGACATTGAAGAAGCAGTGTCCGGCGCCGAGTACATTGAGGAGGCCGTGCCGGAAGTCCTCGAGATCAAGCACGCCACCCTGGGCAGGATCAGCGCCGCAGCCCGCCCCGACGCCATCATTGGCTCCAACACCTCCACCATCTCCATCGCCAAACTGGCCGAGGTAGTGGAAAACCCGGAGCGCTTCCTGGGCGTCCACTTCTCCAACCCGGCACCGTTCATCCCCGGCGTGGAAGTCATCCCGCACGAGGGAACCTCCGAGGCCACCGTGCAGGCTGCGCGCACCATCGTGGGGGAGACCGGCAAGGAAACCGCCACCGTCAAGGACGTCACCGGCTTCGTGCTGAACCGGCTCCAGTACGCCCTCTTCCACGAGGCCGCCCAGGTGGTAGAGGAAGGCATCGCCAGCGCGGAGGACGTGGACACCCTGGTCCGCACCACCTTCGGTTTCCGGCTGCCGTTCTTCGGGCCGTTCGCCATCGCCGACATGGCGGGCCTGGACGTTTACGCCTTCTGCTACAAGTCGCTGCAGACCGGCTTCCCGGAACGGTTCGCCACCCCCAAGATCCTGCAGGAAAAGGTCGACGCCGGCCAGCTCGGTACCAAGACCGGCTCCGGGTTCCTCGACGTCCCCGCCGACCGCACCGCAGCCCTGGTTGCCTACCGGAACAAGGCGTACGTCGCCATGCAGAAGCTCATCGAGGAACTGGGCCCCGCCCCGCTGTCCTGAGTTCTCAGGACAGCAGCGCTTTCCGGGACCACACCACCCCCTTTAGAAGGAACACTTCATGACAGCATTCCCCGCAGACCGCACCGTGATCGTCACCGGGGCGGTCTCCGAGCGCGGCATCGGCCGTGCCACCGCCGACTACCTGGCTGAACGCGGCTGGAACATCGGCGTGATCGACCTCGACGACGCCGCCTGCAAAGCAGTGGCCAAAGAGTTGGCGGAAAAGCATGGCGTCAAGGCCCACGGCGCCGGCGCCAACGTGGCCGACGAAGCGTCGGTCCGGGCCGCCATCGACGAGATCGAAGCCGAACTGCCGCAGCTGGTGGCCCTGGCGAACATCGCCGGGGTCAGCTCACCGGTGCCCTACCTGGAACTCGACAGCACCGAGTGGGACCGCGTCATCAACATCAACATGAACGGTGTCCACTACGCCACCCGCCGGGCCGCCGAATCGATGGCCAAGAACCGCCTGGGCCGGATCGTCAACATCTCCTCCGTCTCCGCACAGCGCGGCGGCGGAACCTTCAGCAAGACCCCGTACTCGGTGGCCAAGGCCGGCGTCATCGGGCTGACCCGGGCCACCGCCCGCGAACTGGGTGAGTACGACATCACGGTCAACGCCATCTCACCGGGTCCGATCGACACGGACATCATGGGCGGCACCCTCAGCGAGGAACGCAAGGATGAGCTGGTCAAGGACCTGGTGGTGAACCGGGTGGGCACCACCCGCGACATCGCCGCGGCCATCTCCTTCCTCATCGGCGAGGACGCCGGCTACATCTCCGGCCAGACGCTGAACGTCGACGGCGGGCTGTACATGCACTAACGGCACCAGCTACCGCCAACCGCACAGCTGAATGCCATCACAAAGCCCGCGGGCCGCCGGCCCGCGGGTATCACCAACATCACCACTCGAAGGAGAGTGTTGTGTCCGAAACCACCGCAACATCCAAGGAGCTTCTGGCCCGTCCGGTCCTGAAGTCCGCGATCTTCAAGGCGGCCCGCCGGCTCATGCCGATGCTGGTCATCCTGTACGTCGTTTCGTTCCTGGACCGCACCAACGTCGGCTTTGCCGAGGCGGCGCTGGGAACGGACAAGGGGGTATCCGCCGCAGCCTTCGCCCTGGGCGCGGGCATCTTCTTCATTGGCTACGCGATCTTCGAGATCCCCAGCAACCTGCTGCTCAAGAAGGTCGGCGCCAAGATCTGGCTGGCACGCATCGCCATCACCTGGGGCATCGTCTCGGCGTGCTTCGCCTTCGTGCAGGGCGAGACGTCGTTCGTGATCCTGCGTTTCCTCCTGGGCGTGACTGAAGCCGGCCTGTTCCCCGGCGTGATCATGTACCTGGCTGAATGGTTCCCCAACAAGGTGCGCGTGCAGATGTTCGCCATTTTCTATCTGGCCCAGCCGTTCTCCCAGATGATCGGCAACCCGCTGTCGGGCTGGCTGATCAACATCGGCGACCAAGTGCCCGGCCTGCGCGGCTGGCAGGTCATGTTCTTCGTCGAAGGCCTCCTGGCCGTCCTGGCAGGCATTGCGGCGTTCTTCTTCCTGATCAACGGCCCGGAGAAGGCCAAGTTCCTCAGCAACGACGAGAAATACGCGTTGAAGGAAGTCATGGCCCTGGAAGACACCGTCAAGGACGAGCACGGCCCGCGCGGCATCCTGGCGGCGCTGCGCAACGGCCGCGTCTGGTACTTCACCATCATCTACTTCTGCCTGCAGGTCGCCGTCTATGGCGTGACGTTCTTCCTGCCGCAGCAGGTGTCCTCGCTGACCGGGCAGAAGGTGGGGCTCGCCGTGGGCCTGCTGATTGCCGTCCCGTGGTTCTTCGGCATCTTCTCCTGCTATTTCATCGGAAAGGCCGCGGACACCGTAGCCAAGCGCCGCAAGTTCGGCACCATCCTGTTCATTTCCACCGGCCTGTGCATCTTCGGGTCGGCTTGGGCGGGAACCAACCACCAGCCGGTGCTGGGCATGATCTTCATTACCCTGGCAGTCTGCAGCTTCCTGGCCGTCGGCCCGGTGGTCTGGGCCTATCCCACCGCGTTCCTCGCAGGTTCAGCTGCTGCCGCCGGCATCGGCCTCATCAACTCCCTGGGTAACCTGGGCGGCTTCGTGGCGCCGATCCTCCGGACCGCCGTCAACGAAGCGACCGGCTCCCCGACGGGTTCCATGGGCGTCTACGCCCTGGGTGTCCTGCCGTTCGTGGCGGCGGCGATGATGTTCGCCACCCGGCGGTTCAAGAACAAGGCCGACGACCTGCTCGACTGAGCAGGTCTGCACCATCCACGCAAGGAAACCATGAGCACCTCCGGCAGCAACGCAGGCAACGGCACCATCTACGTCGGTGTCAGCACCAAAATGTACCTGGGTTACCAGGCAAGCCTGCGCTGGCTGTCGGAGGTGCGCTCCATTGTGGATGACAGGCCGGCACTGGCTGGTAATCCGCCGGTCCGGGTCTTCGTCATCCCATCTTTCCCGGTCCTGGAGCCCGCCACTCGGATCCTGGCCGGCTCACCCGTGCTGCTTGGAGCGCAGAACTGCGCCTGGGGGGACGGGCCCCTGACTGGAGAAGTCAGCCCCGGGATGCTCGCCGAACTCGGCGTCTCGCTCGTCGAGATCGGCCATGCCGAACGCCGCAAACTCTTCGCCGAAGACGACGCCACGGTGGCACGCAAGGTGCGCGCCGCCGTCGGCCATTCCCTCACCCCGCTGCTCTGTATTGGTGAGCCGGAAAGGCTCGACGCCGGAGCTGCCGCCGCCTTCTGCGTCGAGCAGGTCCGGGCCGCCACGGGCGGCGATACCGCACTGCTCAGTCGCCTGGTCCTGGCCTACGAGCCGGTTTGGGCTATCGGCGCACAGGAACCTGCGCCGGCGCAGCACGTGAACGCCGTCCTGGCGCAGATCCGTGCCGAACTGGGCCCGGACTGTCCCCTCATCTACGGCGGCAGCGCCGGCCCCGGGCTGCTTCCCCAACTACCGGGCGCGGACGGACTCTTCCTGGGCCGCTTTGCCCACGACGCCGCCAACCTGGGCCGCGTCCTGGACGAAGCCCTCGTCCTTGCCCAGACCCGCGGCTCAGACCCGCGCGCCCGCCAGTAATTCTTCAAGCCGCTCGTAGCCTTCGCTCAAGCCGCCTTCCATTCCCGACTGGGCCATGCCATCGCGCGCCTCCTGGCTGGGGTATACCGAATGCCCCCGCAACCGGGTTCGCCCGTTGCCCAGGTCCTCGAACGTCATGAAGTCCAGGCTGACCACATCCGGGTACCCGCCGAACTCAAAGGTCTGCAGGGCGAACTCATTCTCGCGCACCGTGTGGAAGATGCCACGGAACTCGTACGGCACCCCGTCGGGACCGGTATGGATGTACCGGTAGCTCCCGCCCGTGCGGAAATCGTAGTGGTCCATGTCCATCTTCATGCCCCGCGGGCCCAGCCACTGGACAATCAGGTCCGGCTCTTTGTGTGCGCGGAACACATCCGCCACCGGGAAATCGAACCCTCGCTCGTAATCGATAAAGGGAACGCCCTCAGGAACGCTGAGTTTCAGGGAATTGCTCATCATGACTCCTTGGAGGATTGGCCGCCGCTCGCGGCCGCCTGTGATGCTGATGCCAGCGCGGCGTCGAGGTTGCGGAACTGACTTTCGCGGACCAAGCGGTACTGGTCAATCCACGCAGTAAGTGCCTCAAGCCGTGCCGGGTTCAGGTGCACGGGCCGGCGCTGGGCATCCCGGCTGCGGGTGACCAGTTGCGCCTGCTCGAGTACCTGGATGTGCTTCGAGACTGCCTGCTTGGAAATCTCGAACGGGTCCGCCAATTCATTGACGGTTGCAGGACCCCTGCTCAGCCGGGCGATGATGCTGCGGCGGACAGGGTCTGCCAGGGCCATGAAAGCCGCATCCAGAGCCATGTCGTCGGACATCGTGCCAGCCTCTCGAATCCTAATCAACTTACTTGTTTATCAACCTTTCGGTTGATTAATGCTAGGCCTGCCGCGTCCGCGGCGCAAGGGGCCTTGTTTCTTCGGAAACCGCTTTGTTAGTATGTCAATACAAACTAGCAAGGGAGAAACCTTATGCCACTGGTACGCATCGACGTCAACAAAGGGCGCACCGCGGAGGACCTGCAGCAGCTCAGCCGCGGAGTTCACGACGCCATCCTCGCCGAGTACGGCATTCCGGAGCGCGACTACTTCCACATCCTCACCGAACACCCGCAGGGCCAGATCTTCGCCCAGGATGCAGGGTTGGGATTCGAGCGCACCGGGGGAGTAGTGATGATCCAGATCTTCACCCAAGGCGGACGCTCGCAGGAGGCCAAGCAGCGGCTGTTCGCTGCAGTTGCCGAAAAGCTCGCCGCAGTGGGCGTTGCCGGTGAGGACGTTTTCATTGGCTACGTCGAAAACACTGCCGGTGACTGGTCGTTCGGCTTCGGCAAGGCCCAGTACGTAACGGGCGAATTGGCCGTTCCGAAGAAGTAGCCTCCGCGCCCATCAATTGGGGGATGGGCGCCATTCAAGCGTAGTTGTAAGTATGTCAGTACAAACTTTTGACAGGACATTTGATCTAGGGCAAAGTAGTGCCTGTGGCCCACACCACGGCCTGCCAGTTCCGGAACTCCTGCCCCTCAAAGGACTCGAGTTCCACACCAGAAAGGTCCACGATTCCCGTGACCCACGAGCTTCTTACGATCGGGCGCATCAGCGTTGATATCTACCCGAACGACATTGGGGTCGGCCTGGAGGATGTCAATTCCTTCGGCAAGTACCTGGGCGGTTCGCCGTCGAACGTCGCTGTTGCTGCTGCCCGCCACGGGCGCCGGACGGGCGTCATTACCCGCACCGGGGACGACCCGTTCGGGGCCTACTTGCACCGCGAGCTTCGCAAGTTCAACGTGGACGACACCTTCGTGACGCCGGTCAAAGACTGGCCCACGGCCGTGACGTTCTGTGCAATCAAGCCGGCGACCGATGAGTTCCCGCTCTATTTCTACGGCCGCTTTCCCACCGCACCGGACCTGCAGATCAAGGCTGAAGAGCTGGACCTGGACGCCATCCGCGGGGCCGGCATCTTTTGGTCCACCGTGACCGGCCTCTGTCAGGAGCCCTCGCGCTCAGCACACCTCGCTGCCCATGAGGCCCGTCCCCGCACCGGCCTGGCCGAGGGGCAGTTCACCATCCTGGACCTGGACTACCGGCCGATGTTCTGGTCCTCCGAGGAAGAGGCCCGCGCCGACGTGGCCAAGATCCTCCCGCATGTCACCGTCGCCATCGGCAATGACAAGGAATGCGCCGTCGCCGTGGGTGAAGGGACGCCTGAGGAGCAGGCGGACCGATTGCTGGCTGCCGGCGTGGAAATCGCCGTCGTCAAGCTCGGGCCGGACGGCGTGATGGCCAAGACCCGCACCGAGCGCGTGGTCTCCGCCCCCGTCCCCGTCGAAACCCTCAACGGCCTGGGGGCCGGCGACTCCTTCGGCGGCGCCTTCTGCCACGGGCTGCTGTCCGGCTGGCCCCTGGCCCAGGTCCTGGACTACGCCAACGCCGCGGGTGCCATCGTCGCCTCCCGCCTCTCCTGCGCCGATGCCATGCCGACGCCGGACGAGGTCACCTCCCTGCTGGCCGAACGCGGACGCCCGGTTCCCGGCACCGCTCAGCTTGCCACCGAAGGAGCAGCACTGTGACCCTCACACCCCTTGCCTCAAACAACGCCGTGGATGATGATCCCCGCCGCTACGAGCACCTGAGCACGATCCGCCTCGAGGACCCGGACGCCGTCGCCCGCGCTGCGAAGGCACGCCGCCGCCACCCGGGCGTGAAAGCAGGGCGGCAGAACTTCATCGTCGCCGCCGACCACCCGGCCCGCGGCGCCCTGGCCGTCGGTAACGACCCCGTGGCCATGGCAGACCGGCGCCAGTTGCTGGACCGGCTGCAGATCGCGCTCGCCAACCCGGCGGTGGACGGTGTCCTGGCCTCCCCGGACATCATGGACGACCTGCTGCTGCTGGGTGCGCTGGACGGAAAGCTGGTGTTCGGTTCGATGAACCGGGGTGGGCTGTCCGGGCTGGTCAACGAGTTCGATGACCGGTTCACCGGCCACACCGCCGCAGCCCTGAAAGAACTGGGCGCCGACGGCGGGAAAATGCTCACCCGCATCTGCCTGGGCGACCCGGACACGGTTGCCACCCTTGAGGCAACCGCGAGGGCCATCGACTCCCTGGCCGAACGGAAGCTGATCGCCATGGTGGAGCCGTTCCTGTCGGTCCGCGAGAACGGCCGGGTCCGCAACGACCTGACCACCAACGCGGTCATCAAATCCATCGCCATCGCCGAGGGCCTGGGCTCCACCAGCGCCTACACCTGGATGAAGCTTCCCGTGGTGGCGGAGATGGACCGCGTCATGGCCGCCACCACCATGCCCACCGTGCTCCTGGGCGGTGACCCTGACGGGTCCCAGGACGAGGTCTTCGCCACCTGGGGTACTGCCTTGGCACTGCCCGGCGTGCAGGGCCTGACGGTCGGCCGGACCCTGCTCTATCCCGCTGACGGGGACGTCGCCGGCGCTGTTGCCGCGGCTGCCTCGCTCCTGCACCACACCACAGAAATCCCGGAGAACTAGCAATGGGCACAACACCAGGAACGCGCAGAATGACGGTGGCGCAGGCCGTCGTCGAATACCTTTCCAGGCAGTACACCGTGGACTCGGTGGGCGGCGTTGACTACCGTGAGCGGCTGATCCCGGGCACGTTCGGTATTTTCGGGCACGGCAACGTGGCCGGTGTAGGCCAGGCGTTGAAGCAGTACCAGCAGCAGGATCCCACCCTGATGCCGTACTACCAGGGCCGGAACGAACAGGCCCAGGTCCACCAGGCCGTCGGGTATGCCCGGCATACCCGCCGTCGGCAGACCTACGCTGTCAGCACCTCGATCGGCCCGGGCTCGTCCAACCTGCTGACCGGTGCCGCGTTGGCCACCACCAACCGTCTGCCGGTGCTGCTGCTGCCGTCGGACACGTTCGCCACCCGCGCCGCGGACCCTGTCCTGCAGCAGCTTGAGCAGCCGTACGCATACGACATCACCGTCAATGACGCGTTCCGGCCGCTGTCCAAGTTCTTTGACCGGGTGACCCGGCCCGAGCAGTTGTTCTCCGCATTCCACCACGGCCTGCGTGTCCTGACCGACCCGGCCGAGACCGGCGCAGTCACGATTTCGCTGCCGCAGGACGTCCAGGCCGAGGCCTTTGACGTCCCGGTCGAGTTCCTGGCCGAGCGGGAGTGGCGGATCCGCCGCCCCGACGCGGACGACGAGGACATCGCACGCGCCGCCGCAGCCATCCGCGCCGCGAAGCGTCCGCTGATCATCGCCGGCGGCGGCGTCCTCTACGCCTTCGCCAACGAGGAACTGGCCAGACTGGCTGAGCTGACCGGGATTCCGGTGGGCAACACGCAGGCCGGCGTCGGCGTCCTGCCCTGGGACCACAAGTTCTCCCTCGGCGCCATCGGCTCCACCGGCACGACGGCGGCCAACGCCATCGCTGCCGAGGCTGACCTGATCATCGGCATCGGCACCCGCTACGAGGACTTCACCACCGCGTCCCGGACCGCGTTCCAAAACCCGGACGTCAAGTTCGTGAACATCAATGTCGCCCCGATCGACGCGTACAAGCACGGCACCACGCTGCCCATCGTCGCAGACGCCCGCAAGGCCCTGGTCAAGCTCAACGCAGCCCTGGGCGGCTACCGCGTCGGCGCCGACCTGGAGCAGAAGATCGAGGCTGAAAAGAAGCGTTGGAACACCACGGTCGATGAAGCCTTTGATACGAGGTTCACGCCGCTGCCGGCCCAGAACGAGATCATCGGCGCCACCAACCGGGCGATGGAGGCCCGCGACGTGGTCATCTGCGCGGCGGGTTCGCTGCCCGGTGACCTGCACAAGATGTGGCGGGTCCGGGACCCGTTCGGCTACCACGTGGAGTACGCCTACTCCTGCATGGGCTACGAAATCCCGGGCGGCCTGGGCGTCAAGCGTGCAGCGATCGCCGAAGCGCAAAGCACGACGGCGGCAGGCGCGTCGGGCAATCAGGTGCGGGACGTCGTCGTGATGGTGGGGGATGGCTCCTACCTGATGATGCACACCGAACTTGTCACCGCCGTAGCCGAACGCATCAAGCTGATCGTGGTCCTGATCCAGAACCACGGCTACGCCTCCATCGGCTCGCTCTCCGAGTCCCTGGGCTCGCAGCGGTTCGGCACCCGGTACCGGGCGCTGAAC
Organism: Pseudarthrobacter defluvii; assembly: GCF_030323865.1. Lineage (NCBI taxonomy): Bacteria > Bacillati > Actinomycetota > Actinomycetes > Micrococcales > Micrococcaceae > Pseudarthrobacter > Pseudarthrobacter defluvii. Next base: position 852,642 of record NZ_CP066362.1, read on the forward strand.
GAGGAGCAGCACAGCTTCGACGAGGGCGAGACCCTGCCCGTGGACCTGGCCCTGAACGCCGAGTCCCTGGGCGTCAAGGTCATCCGGATCGAACCGGGGGAGAAGGTCATCGCTGAACTGGAGCAGGCCATCCGCGACGCCAAGGCCGCCCCGGAAAACAGCGGACCGATCCTGATCCACGTCGAATCCGACCCCCTGCTGGACGCCCCGTCCTCCGAGTCCTGGTGGGACGTTCCCGTCTCCCAGGTCTCCGAGCTGGAATCCACCAAGCAGGCGTTCCAGACCTACGTCGACCACAAGTCACGCCAGCGCAAACTGCTGGGCTAACCACACTTTTTCACTACTCAAGGAAGAGTCCCATGACTGCCACCACCACCGAAGCCACTGTCATCAACCACTTCATCAGAGGCACCGAGACCGCCGGTGAAGGCGACCGCACCACGCCCGTGTACAACCCGGCCACCGGTGCCGTGTCCGGCGAGCTGCGCCTGGCCAACCGCGCCGACCTGGATACCGCGGTCGCCGCCGCCCGCAAGGCCGCCGACACCTGGGGCGACATTTCCCTGGCCAAGCGCACCGCGGTGCTGTTCAAGTTCCGTGAACTGGTCGCCGCGCACGTGGACGAGCTCGCGCAGCTGGTCACCGCCGAGCATGGCAAGGTCCTCTCGGACGCCAAGGGTGAGATCGGCCGCGGCCTGGAGGTGGTGGAGTACGCCTGCGGCATCCCCACGCTGCTCAAGGGCGATTACTCGGACCAGGTCTCCACCGGCATCGACGTCTTCTCCTTCCGCGAGCCCCTCGGCGTGGTCGCGGGCATCACCCCGTTCAACTTCCCCGTCATGGTGCCGCTGTGGATGGCCCCGATGGCGATCGCCACCGGCAACGCGTTCATCCTCAAGCCCTCCGAACGCGACCCCTCCGCCTCGCTGCTGCTGGCCAAGCTGTGGAAGGAAGCCGGGCTGCCGGACGGCGTATTCCAGGTCCTGCACGGCGACAAGGAAACCGTCGACGGGCTGCTGACCCACCCGGACGTGGACGGCATTAGTTTTGTTGGTTCCACCCCGATCGCACAGTACGTCCATGAGACCGCCACCAAGCACGGCAAGCGCGTCCAGGCCCTGGGCGGGGCGAAAAACCACGCCATCATCCTGCCCGACGCCGACCTGGACAACGCCGCTGACCACCTCGCCGCCGCCGCGTTCGGCTCCGCCGGCGAACGCTGCATGGCCATCTCCGTCGCCGTCGCCGTCGGAGAAGCCGCCGACGCCCTGGTCGGAAAGGTCCAGGAACGCGCCGAAGCGGTCAAGGTCAACAACGGCACCGAACCCGACGCCGAAATGGGCCCGGTCATCACCCCGGCCTCCAAGGAACGAATCGTCAAGATCGTCACCGAGGCCGAAACCGCTGGCGCCGCCATGGTGGTGGACGGCCGCGACCTGGTGGTCCCCGGCCACGAAAACGGCTTCTGGGTAGGTCCTACCGTCCTGGACCACGTCAAGACCGAAATGACCGCCTACAAAGAGGAAATCTTCGGACCCGTCCTGGTGGTGGTGCGCGTCGACACCCTCGAAGAGGGCATCAAGCTCATCAACGCCAACCCCTACGGCAACGGCACCGCGATCTTCACTTCCTCCGGCGCCGCCGCCCGCAAGTTCCAGCGCAGCGTCACCGTGGGCATGATCGGCATCAACGTTCCCCTCCCGGTGCCGGTGGCCTACCACTCCTTCGGCGGCTGGAAAGCCTCCCTCTTCGGCGACAAGCACATCTACGGACCCGAGGGCGTCAGCTTCTACACCCGCGGCAAGGTGGTCACCTCCCGCTGGCCCGAAACCCACCACGCCTCCGGCGCCTCCTACAACTTCCCCTCCAACTGAAAGGCACCGCAGTCATGACTGAGAACAAGCTGATCATCGGCACGGCGCCGGACTCCTGGGGCGTCTGGTTCGCGGACGACCCCAAGCAGACTCCGTGGGAACGCTTCCTGGATGAAGTCGCCGAGTCCGGCTACAAGTGGATCGAACTGGGCCCCTACGGCTACCTCCCTACAGACCCCAGCCGCCTGGCGGAGGAACTCGCGCAGCGCGACCTCAAAGTCAGCGCCGGAACAGTCTTCACTGCGTTCCACCGCGGCCTGGACCAGTGGGAAACTGCCTGGGAGCCAGCCCGCAAGGTCGCTGAACTGACGGCCGCCATGGGCGGGGAGCACATCGTGGTCATCCCAGCCATGTGGCGCGACGACGTCACGGGCGAGGCGGTGGAGAGCGGCACCCTCACCCCAAAGGCCTGGGATGACCTGTTCGCCGGCCACAACCGGCTGGGCAAGACGCTTCTTGAGGACTTCGGCCTGAAGCAGCAGTTCCACTCGCACGCGGACTCCCACGTCGGCGCGCAGGCGGATATCGAAACGCTGCTGGGCGCCACGGACCCGCAGTACCTGAACCTCTGTCTGGACACCGGACACGCCGAATACTGCGGCGCCTCCAGCCTGGACCTGATCAAGAACTACCCGGACCGGATCGGCTACCTGCACCTGAAGCAGATCAACCCGGAGATCCTTAAGAAGGTCAACGAGGAAAACATGACCTGGGCAGCAGCCAACCTGGCCGGCGTCATGACCGAACCGCCCAACGGGCTGCCGGACCTGCGCGCGGTCATCGAAGTCGTGGAAGCCCTGGACCGGCCGATCTTCGGCATCGTGGAGCAGGATATGTACCCCGTGGCTTTCGACGTTCCCATGCCCATCGCCAAGCGGACCCGCAATTACCTGCTGTCCTGTGGTTCCCGTACGACCGTCAGCTGACGGACCAGCACTGACAGCCAGCACGGCACCGTCCCAGACACCCAAAGGACCAGAACAATGACTGAAACCCTCCGCGTTGCCGTCATCGGCGCAGGCCGTATGGGCGCAGACCACATCCAGCGCCTCAACCAGCGCATCCACGGAGCCGAGGTTGCCGCCGTCGTCGACGTCGACCTCGCCCGCGCCCAGGCCGCCGTCGAAGGCATCCCGGGCGCAGTAGCCCTGGCGGACGCCGAAGAGGCCCTCGACAACGGCGACGTCAATGCCGTCCTGATTGCCACCCCCGGCTTCCTGCACCAGGACATCCTTTTGAAGGCTCTAGCCAGGGACATCCCGATCCTGTGCGAAAAGCCCCTCACGCCCGACGCCGAATCCTCCTGGAAGATTGTCGAAGCCGAGGTGGCACTTGGGCACAAGCGCATCCAGGTGGGCTTCATGCGCCGTTTCGACGCCGAGTACGCCACCCTGGGCTCGATCATCCGCAACCGCGAACTGGGCGAGTTGCTGATGTTGCACCACCAGCACCGCAACCCCAACACGCCCCCGGGCTTTACCAACGAGATGCTCATTAACGACTCCGTGGTCCATGAGTTTGACGCCATCCGATACTTCACCGGCGAGGAAATCACCAGCGTCCAGGTCCGGCTGGGCAAGGCCACCCGCAATGCCCCGAACGGCCAGCACGATCCCCAGCACGTGCTGATCGAAACCGAGTCGGGTGTCCTGGCCGACGTCGAGATCTACGTCAACGCCAAGTTTGGCTACGAGGTGGCCACGCAGGCCTCCTTTGAGGACGGCATCGTGAGCATCGGCGGCGACAAGGGCCCGTACACCCGCAGCGCCGGCCGTTGGGGCGGCAACGTCACCCCGGGCTTCGAGGAACGTTTCGGCCCGGCGTACGACGTCGAAGTCCAGTCATGGGTGGACGCGGCAGTCAAGGGCGACATCGGCGGCCCCTCCGCCTGGGACGGGTATGCCACTGCCGCGTGCTGCGAGGCGGGCGTCGAGGCGCAGAAGAACGGCGAAAAGGTCACCGTGAAGCTGAACCCCAAGCCCGACCTCTACAAGTAGGCCGCTACCAGTTGGCTGCGGGAAAGGGGAGGAGCCGGCCGTCCTCTCACACCCGGTCACCGGCGACGTGGATGTGATTCCAGACGCGTTCCCCGGGAACTGGAACGAGATCGCCGTCCCGGACGGGCAGAATACTGAGATGGTGTCCAGCGTCTGTGCCGAAAACGAGAATAGAGCAAAGGTCCTCCGCTACCAGCCGGAGGCAGGAAAACGGTGCGTCCAATGGGGACGCCCGTGACCTCGCTTCACGGTGGGACGGCAGGAAGGGAGCCGGGGAACCACAAGTGGGCTCTGCGGACTGCCACCATCACCGCCACCCTGGGCGGCCTGCTCTTCGGCTACGACACCGGCGTGATCAACGGGGCGCTGCCTTATATGCAGGAGGACCTGGGCCTGACACCACTGACCGAGGGCCTGGTCACCTCGTCCCTGTTGTTTGGTGCCGCCTTCGGCGCCCTGTTCGGCGGCCGCCTGGCGGACCGTCACGGCCGCCGTCGGATGCTCATGGTGCTGGCTCTCATCTTCCTCGCGGGCACTATGGGCTGCACCTACGCACCCAGCACGGAAGTGATGATCACCGCGCGGTTCATCCTGGGGCTCGCCGTGGGCGGGGCATCGGTGACTGTTCCGGTGTACCTGGCCGAGGTATCGCCCAGCAACCGGCGCGGACGCATTGTCACCCAAAACGAACTCATGATCGTTACAGGGCAGTTGCTGGCATTTATCTTCAACGCCTACCTCGGCAACTCGTTCGGTGAGTCCCACGGCATCTGGCGCTGGATGCTGGTCATCGCCACCCTCCCGGCCGTCGCGCTGTGGATCGGGATGAATTACATGCCCGAAAGCCCCCGTTGGCTGGCTTCCATGGGCAGCTTCGGGGAGACGCTCAGCGTCCTGAAGCGCATCCGGTCACAGGCAGAGGCGCGGAGGGAGTTCGAGGAAGTCAAGGCCATGGCCGTGGAGGACTACAAGTCCAAGATGGGGTCCTGGAAGGACCTTGGCATCCCGTGGCTTCGCCGGATTTTCTTCGTGGGCCTTGGCGTGGCGGTGATCCAGCAGATCACCGGCGTGAACTCGATCATGTACTACGGGACCCAGATTCTCTCCCAGTCCGGTTTTGGCCGTGAAGCGGCGCTGACGGCCAACATCGCCAACGGTGTGATCTCAGTCCTCGCCACGTTCGTGGGAATTTGGCTGCTTGGCAAGGTGGGTCGGCGCAGGATGCTGATTACGGGCCAGGTGGGAACCACCACGGCGCTGCTGCTGATTGGGCTCTTCTCCCTGGTTCTGCCGGAAGGCACAGCCCGCGGCTTCGTCATCCTGGGGCTCACCGTCACGTTCCTGGCGTTCCAGCAGGGCGCCATCTCACCGGTGACCTGGCTGATGCTCTCGGAAATCTTCCCGCTGAAGATCCGCGGCCTGGGCATGGGGGCGTCGGCCTTTCTGTTGTGGATCGTGAACTTCCTGATCGGGTTCGGCTTCCCGCAGCTGCTGGCGGCGATCGGCATCTCCAACACGTTCTTCGTGTTCGCAGTCCTCGGCGTCGCCGCCATTGCCTTCGCCGCGAAGTACGTTCCCGAGACCAAGGACAAGAGCCTCGAGGACTTGGAGCACTACTTCAAGAACGTGGCGGGCAGCAAGGCCCCAACCACCGAAGCCCAGCTCTCCTGACCCAAACAGGCGCACCTGTTCCACGCCGCAACGGCCCCGAGGGAATCCCCAGGGGCGTTGCGGCGCGTGCGGCGGGCTCTAGGTGCCGGCGTGCAACCGGGGCAGGGCATCCACCAGCGGCGCCAGTTCCGGGATGGCCATGGCCTCATCGAGGGCACGTTCCAGGGTGGCGTCGTGCACCGGCCGCGCTTCCGCGAGCAAACTGCTCCCGCTGGAAGTCAACTCGGTGTAGATCCCGCGCCGGTCGTCGTCGCACAAAATCCTGGTGAGCAAGCCGCGGTCCTCCAGCCGGTTGACCAGTCGGGTGGTGGCGCTGGGGCTTAATGCCGTGGCACGGGCCAGTTGCTGCATGCGCATGTGCCATCCATCCTGCCGGCTGAGGGCATCCAGCACCGTGTACTCCACCACTGAGAGTTTTGACTCTGCCTGCAGCGAGCGCTCCAGTTCGGTTTCAATCAGCCCGTGCAGGGCTGCAAGGGTTCGCCAGCCCTGGGCGCGGACCTCGACGGCGTCGTCCTTGATGCCCATGCTTTTACTCCTTATTAGAAGGTCGGCAACCCGACCACTAGCTGCGGTCGAAGATAGTTGCTTGCGCGGTATATTTGCATGTGCAACAATAAATACCGCGTCTGCAACTATCTTAGGCGCTATCCCGTCAGGGGAACAACCACACCTATAGCTCAAAGGAGCATTCGCATGCCTGTTGGCTTGATAGCACTCGCCCTCGGCGGGTTTGGCATTGGACTTACCGAGTTCGTCATTGCCGGGCTCCTTCCGCAGGTCGCGGCGGACTTCGGCGTCAGTGAGGCCTCGGCCGGTTGGTTCATCTCCGGCTACGCGCTGGCCGTGGTGGTGGGCGCCTTGGGGCTGACTGCTGCCGTCACGCGCTTCCAGCGTAAGCCGGTCCTGGCCGCACTGCTGGTGCTGTTCATCGCAGGAAACCTGCTCTCGGCCACTGCGGAGGGATACTGGCCCATGATGTTGGGCCGCGTCATCGCCGCCCTCTCACATGGCGCCTTCTTTGGCATCGGCGCTGTGGTGGCGGCAGGCATGGTCCCGCCCAGCAAGAAAGCCGGTGCGATCGCGCTGATGTTCACCGGCCTCACCGCGGCCAACGTCCTGGGCGTGCCGTTTGGAACGCTGCTGGGCCAGGCCGCAGGGTGGCGTGCCACGTTCTGGGCGATCACAGCAATTGGCGTGGCCGCGCTCGCCGGGATCCTGGCGCTGGTCCCCAAATCGGCAGGTGCGGCAGAGCAAGCCGGCAGCCTTCGCTCCGAACTTCGAGCCTTCCGGTCCGGTCAGGTTTGGCTGTCCATCGTTGTCACCATCCTCGGGTACGGCGGCATGTTCGGCGCGTTCACCTACATCGCCTACACGCTCACGGAGGTCTCCGGCTTCGCGGTGTCAACCGTGCCGTGGCTGCTCATCGTCTTCGGGGTGGGTCTCTTCGTGGGCAACACTGTGGGCGGCAAGGCCGCAGACCGGAACGTGGACCGCACGCTCCTGGTAGTGCTCGCCGCGCTGACCGCGGTTCTCGTGGCCTTCGCCCTGGCAGCCGCCAACCCGGTCCTCACCGTCATTTCCCTGGTGCTGATGGGAGGCTTCGGCTTTGCCACCGTACCGGGCTTGCAGATGCGCGTGATGAAGTACGCCTCCGGGGCGCCCACGCTGGCCTCCGGCGCCAATATCGGTGCCTTCAATGTGGGCAACGCCCTGGGCGCCTGGCTGGGCGGCGTCACCATCACCGCCGGGCTCGGCTACACCTCGCCCATCTGGGCCGGCGCAGTGATTACCCTTGCGGGCCTTGCCGTCATGGCCTTCGCCGCGGCCGGCGCCAAGCGGAGCGAGAAGCAGCACAAGTTAGTGGCGGCATCCACTGACATGCCTGGGCTTGTCCGGTCCTAGCCAGGCTCAGGGGCGGAACGGCAGACGCGCATCGATGTCCTGGTTCTCCCAGGTTTGCCGGACCCAGCCGTGGTGTGGGTCGTCACTGATCAGCCACTCCCGCACCGGACCGGGTCCCGCCATGACGTTCAGGTAGTACAGGTCGTATCCGGGAGCCGCCATGGCCGGGCCATGCCAGCCGTAGGGAACCAGGATGACGTCGCCGGTGCGCACTTCGGCCGTCACGTCGATGGGCCGCTCGTCGGAGGCGTAGACACGCTGGTAGCCCATGGCGTCGGCGTCGGAGGGAGCGCCTGAACCGGCCGTCACCTGCGTCTCGAAGTAATAGATCTCCTCGAGGGAGGTCTCGCCGTCCTTCTCCTCATCGTGCTTGTGCGGAGGGTAGGAGGACCAGTTGCCGGCGGGGGTGAGGACCTCGCACACGATGAAGCGGTCGGCTTCCAGCGCTGCCGGCGTGCCGAAATTGTGGACCTGGCGCGAGCAGTTGCCGGCGCCGCGCAGTTCCACCGGGGTTTCGGCTGCGGACACCAGCCGGGTGGGGTAGGAGGCCTTGGCCGGCGCTGTGGCCACGGCAACCCGCCCGCCGTCGTTGGAGCTGATGCTTACGGTGCGCCCGGTGCCCGAGTAGAGCACATCGCTGGGGCCGGAGAATACGGACGCCCGGCCCGCCAGCGGGTAATCCGTGCCCTTAACGCTAACCGTGAAGGACCCGGTAAGGGGTACCACAATCCGTTCCTCATCCGCGGCGGGAAGCTCGACGGCGGCGCCCGCGGCCAGGGTGGCCACCTTTAGTCCCGTATGGGCCCAGCCTTCAACGCTGAGGGAGGAATCGGAGGTTCCGATCGAGATGTCCCATTTGCCGTCGGCTGCGGTGCCCAGGGGGTAGACCCAGTTGGTCATGGAGTTGGCTCCTTGGATTATCGCTGTACGAGTGTCATTTCAAAGCTGTAGGAATCCGCGCGGTAGACGTGCTGGCCCGTTTCAACCCTGCGGCCGGTATCGTCCACGGCGGTGCGCTCCATGGTGACCAGCGCAGATCCGGCCGCGGTGTCCAGCATGGAGGCCTGGTAGTCGTCGGCGGTCTTGGCGCCGATGCGCTGGTTGGCCAGCCGGAAGTTCACGCCGCCACGGCGAAGGATGGAGTAGAGGCCTTCGGCCTGCAGCATGGCCTCATCCATGTCGGCAATGTCGTCGCGCACCCAGTTCTCCATGAGGGCCAGTGGCTTGCCGCCCACCTTGCGGAGCCGGGTGAAGTGGTACACCTTGGAGCCGGCGGGCAACTGCAGGGTGGCGATGGTGGCGTCATCGGCCTCCACATGCGAGAAACTCAGGACCTCGGTTGTGGGCTTCTTCCCGTTATTCGTGAGGTCGTCATAGAGGCTGGACAGCTCCAGCGGGCGGCGCACCTGGCTGGAAACCACCTGTGTGCCTACACCGCGCTTGCGTACCAGCAGTCCGGACCGGACCAGTTCGTCCATGGCTTTGCGCATGGTGGGACGGGACAGGTTGAGCTGGGCTGCGAGGTCGATCTCATTGTCCAGCCGGCTGCCGGGCTCCAGTGCTCCGCTGTAGATCGCCGCTTCGATGCCCTGGACCACCTGGTGGTACAAGGGCACGGGGGAGGAACGGTCGATGCTGAGTCCCAGGTTGTTCGCCACGATGCGTTCCCTTGTCTATCGTCGATGTGCGCCGTCCGGTCGGGAGAGGGGCGCCTGCAGGCACTTTGCCGCTATATGTTCGTTTGATAGGACATAGTCCCTAATCGATCGTAGCAGTCGCACCGGGAGGGTCAAGGTGCATCACGGCTGCTGCGATACAGGGGCGGAGGGTCGTCCTGTTGTAGAGACGCACGGGAGAAGGACGCCTCTTCCGGCCCCGCGTTTGCGTTGGGTGGCTAGGCTGACACCATGATGTGGGCCGCAGGACAACAATCATGAATTTCGCCGGAAGCCTTGGTCCCCGCCCGCGCACACTGGAAGTCCAGGACCTGGCCAGCTTCGACCGCCTGGTGTCCGGCGGCGCCGTCAACCTGCACGGCTGGCATGCGCAGTCGCTGGACCTGCGGGGCCGCTCGGCCGCACTGAAAAGCGTGAGCGTCGAGGGCGCGATGTTCCTGGGCTGCATCTTCGACGACGGCATGGAGGGCTACCTCCGGAGCCGTGGGGCCCTCATCTTCCCAAGGCTGGAAGGTGTCCCGTTCGATCCCTACCGGGCCGCACTGTATTCCCCGGCCGAGCTGTATGCCGGACTGGCGACGTCCCCGTACGAGGAGGTGCCGGACGCCCGCATCTACCACTGGAGCATCCAGCCCGGCCAGCGGCACCGCGTTGACTCAACCCTGGCCTCCGCCCTGCACGACCATGCCATCGGGGACGCGCTGGATGAGCTGACCCGCTCCGGAACGTGGACCCGCCGGTCCATCGTCGGCGTCATGGGCGGGCACGCCGCGCCACGCGGCAGCCGGGAGTTTGCGGAGGCAGCGCGGCTGGGCAGGCTGCTGGCCCTCGAAGGCCATTCGGTGGCCACGGGCGGCGGACCGGGTGCCATGGAGGCGGCCAACATGGGGGCGTACCTGAGCCAGGCGTCCGACGGCGACGTGCAGGCGGCCCTCGCCACGCTCGCCGTCGTTCCCGGGTTCCGTCCCTCGGTGTCGGGGTGGGCGCGTGCGGCCGCCGCCGTCGTCGAGCGCCATCCGGGCGGGACGCCGTCGCTCGGTATCCCCACCTGGTTCTACGGGCACGAACCGCCCAATTATTTCGCCACGCACATCGCCAAATACTTCGCCAACGCCATCCGCGAGGCCATCCTGCTGGAACTGTGCCACGGCGGAATCGTCTTCCTGCCCGGCGCCGCCGGCACCGTCCAGGAGATCTTCCAGGACGCCTGCGAGAACTACTACGGAGCCCGCGAAAAGGTGGCTCCCATGGTCCTGGTGGGGCGGCAGCACTGGGAGCAGGAGTACCCTGCCTGGCCCATGCTGCGCAGCCTTGCAGCCGGCCGGGCCATGGCGGATTACATCCACTTGGTGGACACGGTGGACGAAGCAGTGGAGGTCCTCCGGAAACGTTGAACGTTACCGAAGGACCTCCATTGGAAGCCGCTGCCTGCTGCTAGCCCACCGCCGTGCCGAAAAGCAGGCCCAGCAGGTACGTGATGGCGGCCGCGCCCAGGCCGATGGCCAGCTGGCGCAGGCCACGGGTCAGCGGGGAGGTGCCGGACAGCAGGCCGACGGCGGCGCCGGTCGCCAGGAGGGAAATGCCCACCAGGGCCCCTGCGACAACGAGGGCCGCGACGCCGGTCATGCCGAACAGGAACGGCAGGATGGGGATGATGGCGCCGGAAGCGAAGAAGCAGAAACTGGACAATGCGGCCCCCCACGCCGTGCCCACAGCCTCGTGCCGGTCTTCTTCCTCCGCGAGTTCAGGCTGCAGCGACAGGCTGGGATCGCAGTCGCAGGACAGCTGGCCGGTGCGTTCGGCAACCCGGTGTTCCGCCGCTTCCCGGGACATCCCGCGGGCCAGGTACACCAGGAGGAGTTCGTTGTTCTCAAGGTCCAGCTTGGGCGCTGCCGCCAGGGTGATCTGGGTCGGACGGGTGGCAGCGAGCAGTTCGCGCTGGGAGCGGACGGAGATGAATTCCCCTGCGCCCATGGACATGGCGCCGGCCAGGAGTCCGGCGATGCCGCTGAGCAGCACCACGCTGCTGGCCACGCCGGACGCGGCCATGCCCATCACCAGGGACAGGTTGCTGACCAGTCCGTCGTTCGCACCGAAAACCGCGGCCCGGAACGTGCCGGCCAGTCTGTTGCGGCCGCGGGTGGCCAGGCCACGGACTACTTCCTCATGGATCTGCTCATCCGCGGCCATGGCGGGGGTGGCGTTGGGGTCCTTGGCGTAAGGGGAGCGGCCCTCCGCGCGCTGGGCAAGGGCCAGCACAAACACGGAGCCGAAGTGCCGGGCCAGGAATCCCAGGAACCGGCTTCGTGCCGAGGCCCGCCTGGGCTTGCCGGCGTGCTCACCGAGCAGGGCCAGCCAGTGTGCTTCGTGCCGGCCTTCGGCCTCCGCCAGGGCAAGGAGGATGGCGCGCTCTTCCCCCTCACGGTTCTGGGCGAGGTCACGGTAGACGGCGGCTTCGGCGCGCTCATCGGCCAGGTACTGGCGCCACCGCTTGATGTTCGATGGCGAGGGCTGGGCTTGCACGGTTGTGGAGGCCTCCTGGGGCAGGGCATGGGAACTGGATTGGGCGTGCTGCGGCACTGGTACTCCTGGGCTGGAAAGGGCATGTTTTCGCGCCTTTGCCCTGCCAGCCTACTGCGGTTTTCCGGCGTTTTTTGGCTGGCAAACCTCGCTGGAAAGTTTCGGTTTGCCTTAAAACACGGACTGCTGCGGCCGTCTTTTGGGGCTTTTTCCCCAAGCCGCGGTGGCTATTGACCCGTCCGCCCGGCCGGTGCTGTGATGAAGGTGTGGCGCAGGCTGCGCCCTCCTGAAAGAGCACGTCAGGCGAACCTACGGAGGTTGAATCATGAGCACCACCGGACAGCACCCGGACATGCCGCACTTGGACGCCGTGGAAGCGGACCCCGCCTACGATTACGCCGAGGATGCACCGGTAGACGATGCGGACTGGGACGCGGAGGACGCGTTGATTGATGAGGAAGAACCGGTGGTCCAGCCGCCGCCGGTGGTCGTCGACGCCGAGGACCGCGAGGTCCCGCTGGATGACGACGAGCCCCGCGACACAGGGGAGTAGGACTTACGACGGCGGCACCTCCTTTCGCGGTAAAGCGAAGGGAGGTGCCGCCGTCGTGCGTTATCTCTTTGGAGGCTTCAGCTTTTCAGGGTCAGCGGCCGGCGAGGACTTCCTCCGGGGCGTCTTCGGGTTCCTGCCCGGAAACCCGGCGCTGCCAGGCCTGCATGACGGCGGGGTCCGTTGGCCGGGTGAGCAGTGACGCCGCAATATAGACGACGGCCGAGGCGATCAGGCCGTAGTAGATGGGCTCGTTGGCATAAACGCCGTCCAGGGGTGCCTTGGCCTTGATTTCCAGGATGATCATGGTTCCCAGGGTCACCACGGAGCCCACCGCCATGGAGGCCGCGGCGGCCAGGCCGGTGCCGCGCTTCCACACGAGGCCGCCCAGGATGGCCACCAGGAGCCCGCCCACCAGGATGTCGTAGGCGATGGTCAGGGCCGCGACCACGTCCTTGGTGATGATGGCGATGACGATGGCCACGATGCCCAGGGCGAGAACCCAGATGCGGTTGGCCTTGACGTCGTGCTCAGGGTTCTCGGTGTCGCCGGTGTTGACCTTCTTGCCGAACCAGCCTGCCACGAACGGCAGGACGTCGGCGCGGGCAACGGTGGCCGCGGCGATGAGGGCGCCGGATGCGGTGGACATCATGGCGGCCACGGCGGCCGCCAGCACCAGTCCGCCAATGCCGACGGGGAGCAGGTTCTGGGCCACCTCGGCGTAGACATCATCCTTGGCGGCGATCTTGACGTTGGACAGGGCCACATTGGCGGCCATGCCGATCAGTGCTCCGGCCACGCCGTAGAGGATGCAGTAGATGCCGGCCGCCGCGCCGCCCCAGCGGGCAACCTTGGGGGTCTTGGCGGTGAATACGCGCTGCCAGATGTCCTGGCCGATCAGCAGGCCCAGGGTGTAGACCACGAAGTAGGTGATGATCGTCTGGACGCCGATGCCATCCATCTGGAAGAAGCTGGCGTCCACCCGGCTGCGGATCCCGTCCATGCCGCCGGCCGCGTTCAGGGTGAAGGGGAGCATCAGGAAGAAGATACCCACGGTCTTGATGACGAACTGGACCTGGTCCGCCAGGGTGATGGACCACATGCCGCCGATGGTGGAGTACACCAGCACGATGGCGCCGCCGATGGCGATGGCCAGCGCCCGGTCCAGGCCGAACAGCACCACGAAGATGGTGGCGTAGGCGCCCGTGGAGGTGGCGCAAAGCATCAGGGTATAAGCGAGCATGACGATGCCCGAGGCTTCGGTTGCCCTGCTCCCGTAGCGGAGGGTGAGCATCTGGGACACCGTGTAGATCTTCAGCTTCTGGATGGTTCCGGCGAAGAGCAGGCTCAGCAGGAGGACGCCCGCGCCGATAGCCACCACCAGCCACATGCCGGAGATGCCGAACTTGTACCCGAGCCCCACGCAGCCAACGGTGGAGGCTCCGCCGAGGACGACGGCGGCCATGGTCCCCGTGTAGAGGAAGGGCCCCAGGCGGCGGCCGGCCACCAGGAAATCACTGTTGTTCCGGGTGCGGGACTTGCCCCACCAGCCGAAGGCCAGCATTGCGAGAAGGTACACCATCACGATGGCGATGTTGATGGCACTTGCATCCATAGATGGCTCCTTGGAGCTGTTGGGCGCCGGGTGTGGGACCGGGGGCGACGGCGCCCGGAACCGCCGCGGACGAACTGAGACGGCTCCTGAAATTGCCCTATAGGCAACAGGAGTTTCCACAGACTAGAGTGTGACGGCTGCAACAGTCAAGGGCGTGAGCGGCTGGGGATTGCCCGTGTGGCTTCCGCGCGTCACATAAGCGGCGGCCACTAGTATGACTCCAGAGCGGAGCCGGGCTGCCGGCCATGAAAGGTTCGTAGATGAAGGCACTGCCAGTTGAGCCCAGCAACGTCCCGGTTGCCATCGGCTCCAGGATCCGGGCCGCCCGGCAGTCCCAGCGGCTCACCATTGAGCAGGTAGCCGACGCCACCGGGCTGACCAAGGGTTTCCTGAGCCGGGTGGAGCGGGACCTGACGTCGCCGTCCGTCGCCTCCCTGGTGACACTGTGCCAGGTGCTGTCCATCTCGATTGGCGATCTTTTTGCTGCACCGGAAACCCATCTGACCAAGCGAAACGACGGCCCGCGGATCTCGCTGGGCGGCCAGGGCATCGTGGAACGGCTCCTGACCGCCCGCTCGGAACGCCGGGTCCAGATTATCCAGGCGGTCATCGAACCCCACGGCCGTGGCGAGTCCGAGCTTTACGCGGTGGACTGCGACGTCGATGTGCTGCACGTGGTCAAGGGCTCCATCAAGCTCATCCTCACTAACGAGGAGTACGACCTCAGCACCGGCGACACGGTCACTTTCCCGGGCCGGGAACCCCACACGTGGGTCAATCCCACGGACAAGCCGGTCGAGGTGCTCTGGGTCCTGGTCCCCGCGGCCAGCCGCTGACCCTCTGCCGGAGTATCGCATTCTTGGTCCTGCGTCACGCGGAGCAGGCTTCGCCTGAAGGTCGGAGGGGCCGCCCCTGAAAATACGGGCTTCCAGTCACTGCCCCGTGCCCAAAACCTGCTGTGCGTGACGAGCCTACCCGCGGAACAAGCCTTTCGGTAAACAACTGGTGCTTGCTGGAAAACCACGGTGTATGATGGGAGTCACAGAAGTCCCCAACCTCCTCGAAGGAGAGGCCTCCATTGGAAGAGCTGCGCATTGAAGCCAACGGCAACCTTGGCCCCATCGATTCATCCCGGATTCCCCGCTATGCCGGAGCTGCCACCTATGCCCGCCTTCCGCGCCTGGACCAGGTGGACAAGGCCGACGTCACCGTAGTGGGCGTCCCCTTCGACTCGGGTGTTTCCTACCGGCCGGGCGCCCGCTTTGGGGCCAACCACGTCCGGGAAGCCAGCCGCCTGCTGCGTCCCTACAACCCGGCGTGGGATGTGAGCCCGTTCGAAAACATCCAGGTGGCCGACGCCGGTGACATGGCGGTAAACCCGTTCAATATCAACGAGGCCATCGAGACCATCCAGCAGAACGCGCTGGACCTGACCGCGGCCGGCAGCAAGCTGCTGACCCTGGGCGGGGACCACACCATCGCCCTGCCGCTGCTGCGCGCTGCGGCCGAGCGGGCCGGCGGACCTATTGCCATGCTCCACTTCGACGCCCACCTGGACACCTGGGACACCTACTTCGGCGCCGAATACACCCACGGCACGCCGTTCCGCCGGGCGGTGGAGGAAGGCATCCTGGACACCGAGGCCATCAGCCACATCGGCACCCGCGGCCCGCTCTACGGCAAGAAGGATCTCGACGACGACCACCGCTTTGGGTTCGGCATCGTCACCTCCGCAGACGTCTACTACCAGGGCGTGCTGGAGACAGTGGCCAAGGTCCGGGACCGGATCGGCAACCGCCCGCTCTACATCTCCGTGGACATCGACGTCCTGGACCCGGCCCATGCTCCGGGCACCGGCACCCCCGAGGCCGGCGGCATCACCAGCCGTGAACTCCTGGAGATCATCCGGGGCTTCCGCGGCATGAACCTGGTGGGCGCCGACGTCGTCGAAGTCTCTCCTGCCTATGACCACGCCGAGATCACCGGCGTTGCCGCCAGCCATGTGGCGTACGAACTGGTGACCCTCATGGCGGACAATGCCGCACCCGGAAACCGTTTCGGCGCGGACACCGGATACGCGGCGCAGGCTCTTGGCCAGGAAGCCCGCCGCCCCGCAGGCTTCGCTGCCGCCGCCAAGGAGTAGGGCCGTGACGGACGTCGGCGCCGCCCCCGTCCCGGGGCGGGGGAGCGGTGTGCGCAACGGTGGGGACCTCGTCGTCGAGACCCTCGAAGCGCTGGGGGCCAAGACCGTCTTCGGTATCCCGGGCCAGCACGCCCTGGGACTCTTCGACGCCATGGGCCGCGGCAACCTCCAGTTTGTCTCCTCCCGGGTGGAGAACAACAGCGCCTTCGCGGCGGACGGGTACTCCCGTGCCACCGGAGAGGTGGGCGTGCTGTTCCTGTCCACCGGTCCCGGGGCACTGACCTCGCTGGCCGGCCTGCAGGAGGCCTACGCCACAGGTGTGCCCATGGTGGTGGTGGCGAGCCAGATTCCCCTGGAAGGCCTGGGCGCGCGGCGCAAGGGCATGCTGCACCAGCTCGATGACCAGAAAGCCTCCGCGGCAAACGTCACCAAGAGCCAGCGTCTGATCCAGCACGCGTCGGGCATTCCGTCTGCCATCCAGGACGCCTGGACCGAGGCCATCTCGTCCCCGCAGGGGCCGGTGTGGCTGGAGATCCCGCAAAACGTGCTGCTGGACCCGATCATGGTTCCGCCGGTGGAGGACGCCCTGGCCGAGGCGGCGGACAACCCGCCCCGCATTGAGCTGGTGCGCGAGGCCGTGAAGTGGCTGGAGTCAGCAAAACGCCCGGCCATCATTGCCGGCGGCGGGACCCGTCGCGGCAAGGCGGAGAAATCGCTGCTCTCGATTGCCGAGAAGCTGCGCGCGCCGGTGATCTGCACCCCCGGCGGCAACGGCGCGTTCCCATGGAACCACGAACTGTCGCTGCAGTCCTGGATCGAGGACCGGTACATGACCGACGTCCTCGAGGACGCGGACGTGCTGGTGGTGGTCGGCTCGTCCCTGGGCGAAGTCACCTCCAACTACTTCACCTTCGAGCCGCGCGGCAGGATCATCCAGATCGACGCCGAGCCACGGGTATTGGAGTCCAACCGGCCGGGCTTGGGCATCCGGGCCGACGCCGGCCAGGCGCTCGCGGCCCTCGATGAGGCGCTCGACCCCGGCAGGACCGGGGCGCCGGACTGGCATGGCAGCAGTCCGGAAGAGCTGGTGCGGGAGTCCCTCGCCAAGGTCCGCGCACGGCTGGAATCGCAGGATCTGGCCAAGGAACTGAAGTTCATGGCCGATATCCGCGACGCCGTGCCGGCGGACATGCAAACGTTTTGGGATATGACTATCGCCGCCTACTGGGGATGGTCCTGCTGGGATGCCAGGCAGGGGCAGTTCCATTCCGCCCAGGGCGCCGGCGGCCTGGGCTACGCCTTTCCCGGGGCCATCGGTGCCGCCGTGGGATTGGAAACATTGGGAAAGCCCGGCCGGGTACTGGCTGTCTCCGGCGACGGTTCGTCCATGTACTCCATCGCCGAACTGGCCACGGCCAAGCAGCACAACGTGCCGGTCACCTGGTTGATCGTGGACGACGGCGGCTACGGCATCCTGCGCGAGTACATGGTGGGTGCGTTCGGCAAAGCCACGGCCACCGAACTTGCCCGGCCGGACTTCGTGAAGCTCGCGGAATCCTTCGGTGTGCCGGCCACCCGGGTGGCCCCGGAGGATGTGGGGGACGCGCTCAGGGCGGGATTCGCCGCGGACGGTCCCAACGTCGTCGTGGTTGAAACGCTCCTGAAGATGTTCAGCCCCACCCACCTGCGCGACTGACCGTAACCCTTTTGATCTGGAGCTCCCTCACTTCCTGCTGGAAGTGGGGGAGCTTCTGTTTAACCTTCCTCCCGCACAAGTTCGTTTCCCTAAGCAACCTTTTTCTGATACAGTTGCTTGCAGCAACTAATTCTTTAGGGAGGATCATGTCTGTCGCACCGGCCACTGCAGCCGACCTCGTCAGCCACATCTATGACCTCCAGCGCGCACTGCGCTGCGTCACCATGATCAATATCAAAGGGCAGGACACCGGCATCGCCCTGCAGGGCGTGCTCAAGTTCATCGGCGAGGGGGAGACCCGGGCCGCGCACCTGGCTGAACGACTGGGGGTCAGTCCGCCGGTGCTCAGTCGGCACGTGGCCGAACTTGCGGACGCGGGCCTGGTGGTGCGCACCCAGGACCCGGATGATGGCCGGGCCCAACTGCTGGCGCTTTCCCCGCGCGGGAAGGAGAAGCTGGCAGAGCTGGTGCGGCACCGGGCCGAAACGCTGCAGGCCTACCTCTCCGACTGGAACGAGGATGACGCAGCCGCAACAGCCGCGATGCTGAACAAGCTCACCACATCCCTGAAGAATTCCATCCGGGCAAGGGCGGCCGGAACCACCAACGAACAGAAAACGCAGGAGTCCATTAATGGCTAACGTCACCGCCGCCGCGGACCAGGAGCAGGAGCGCCAGCGCCAGCGCACCGCTAAACAGGAGTCGCGGCAATCCAAACGCCACGAGCCCGGCGCGCCCATGAACCACCGGCAGATCATGGAGGCCCTGACCGGCCTTCTGGCTGCCTTCTTCACCGCGATCCTCAGCAGCACCATCGTGGCGAACGCGCTGCCCACCATCATGTCCGAGCTCAAGGGCACCCAGACGGACTTCGCGTGGGTCATCACGGCGGCGCTGCTGGCCAACGCAGCCACCACCCCCATCTGGGGCAAGCTCGCCGACCTCTTCGATAAGAAGTTCCTGGTCCAGCTGAGCATCGTGATCTTCGTTGCCGGCTCGGTCATGGCAGGCTTCTCCGAAAGCATCCCGTTCCTGCTTACGGCCCGCGTGATCCAGGGCATCGCCATGGGTGGCCTCACCGCCCTGGCCCAGGCCATCATCGGCTCCATCATTCCGCCGCGTGAACGCGGCAAGTACTCCGGCTACATGGGCGCCGTAATGGCTGTCGGCACCGCCGGCGGCCCGCTGCTCGGCGGCTTCATCGTGGACAGCGCACTTGGCTGGCGCTGGACGTTCTTCGTCTGCGTGCCGCTCGCCGTCGTCGCCCTGATCCTGCTCCAGATCACGCTGAAGGTTCCGCACATCAAACGCCCGGCCAAGATTGACTGGTTCGGTGCCATCCTGCTGACCAGCGGCGTGAGCCTGCTCCTGATCTGGGTTTCCTTCGCCGGCAACCCCGACTACTACGACTGGTGGTCCTGGCAGACCCTGGTGATGGTGGGCGGCGGCATCCTCCTGCTGGCACTGCTGGTGCTGGTGGAGTCCAAGGTCTCCGCACCGATCATCCCGCTCAAGATCATCTCCGAGCGCACCACCGCCCTGGCCATCGTCGCTTCCGTGGCCGTCGGCATCGCGATGTTCGGTTCCTCCACATTCCTGGGCCAGTACTACCAGGTGGCCCGTGGCGCCACGCCCACCGAGGCCGGCCTGCTCACCCTGCCCATGATCGCCGGCAACCTGGTCGGTTCGGTGGTCTCCGGCCAGCTCATCAGCCGCTACGGCAAGTGGAAGCGGTTCCTGATTGGCGGCAGCATCCTGCTGATCGGCGGCCTGGCGATGGCCGGAACCCTGACCCACACCACCGAACTCTGGCAGGCAGGCATCTACACCGCCGTCTTCGGCGTTGGCCTGGGCATGCTCATGCAGAACCTGGTCCTCGCCGTGCAGAACACCGTCCGCGCCACGGATATCGGTTCGGCCAGTGCGTCGGTTGCCTTCTTCCGTTCCTTCGGCGGCGCCATCGGCGTGTCCGTCCTGGGTGCCGTCATGTCCAACCACGTCAAGGACCTTGCTACCGACGGCCTTGCCAAGCTGGGCATCCAGGCCTCGGGTGACGGCGGCGGCGCCAGCCTGGACCTCAAGGACCTGCCAGCCCCGATCGCCGACGTCATGCGGGCCGCCTACGGCGACGCCACCGCCGCGATCTTCATGATCTCCGCCGTGGTGGCCGTGGTTGCCCTGATCGCCGTCATCTTCATCAAGGAGGTGCCGCTCCGCAAAACCGTGGACATCGCCCCCGAGAAGGCACTTGAGGCCAACGCCGCCGGTGAAGCGGGCATGACTGCCACCATGACCGGGCAGCTGCCCATGGTCTCCAGTGACGCCCCGGACCGGGACATCCCCGCAGGGCCGGGCATGGGCACGCCGAGTGCATCACGTGCAGGTTCCGCCCCCGCCAAAAGGTACGACGGCGGTGCTGCCGCTGCAGCGGCAGCGTCCGGTCGGGTAGCCACGGAGGATTTCGAGGAAGTCTTTGCGCGGAGCTTCAGCTCCGAAAACCTGGACCTGCGGTCCGCAGACAACGCGGAGAAGGTAGCCGACTCCATCGCCAGTGCCGCCGCCACCCTGCAGAAGCTGCAGGAAACCCAGCACCTGCTGGCCCGCCAGCAGGCAGCACTGGGCAACATGCTGCTGGACGTCCAGGAACAGCACCGTTCGCAGCAGGAGTTGGCTGCCAAGCAGGCCGCCACCGCGGCAGAGCTCAGCAGGCTGCAGCGCAAGCTCCTGAAGGAACGCAAAATCCAGGCAGCAGCCGCGCTCTACCTGGTCGGCCACGGCAGGCACAGCGCCGCCGCCCCGCTGGACGCACCGTCTGCCGGTGCCGGTTCTGAACCGGGCCAAGGACAGTAGCAGGGACGGCAGTCCGTCCCAGCCGCGGCTAAAGCCAAGGCAAGTTCAAAGCCGCAGCCCGCTCCCGGAGGACCTCCGGGAGCGGGCTGCGGCTTTTCTGTTGGCGGTACCCGCCTCGTACTGCCCCGGCTCGATGCCCTTTTCAGCATGCTCGTCACCGGTGGAAAAGATGCCGACGAGGGGGCCCCAATGTCGGTGCCCATCACTAGAGTTGAGTCCATGCTCCTCACCCTTATACGGCGCTACTCCAAACCGTATTTGCCGTACATCCTGGCTGTCGTCATTTTCCAGCTCGCTGCCACCATCGCTGCGCTGTACCTGCCCAGCCTGAACGCGCAGATCATCGACCAGGGCGTGGCACGCGGCGACACCGATTTCATCTGGCGCACCGGTGCGGTGATGCTCGTGGTGGCCTTCGCGCAGGTGGCCGCGGCTATCGCCGGCGTGTACTTCGGCTCCAGGACTGCCATGGCCGTGGGCCGGGACCTGCGCCATGCGGTGTTCCGCAAGGTCACCAGCTTCTCCGCCAAGGATGTCAACGCGTTCGGCGCGCCCACGCTGATCACCCGGGGCACCAACGATGTCCAGCAGGTGCAGATGCTCCTCCTCATGGGGCTGAACTTCATGGTGGCCACCCCCATCATGTGCATCGGCGGGATCATCATGGCGCTGCGCGAGGACATCAGCCTGTCCTGGCTGGTCTGGGTTTCCGTTCCCCTGCTGGCTGTGGTGGTGGGGTACCTGGTGGTCCGGCTCATGCCGCTGTTCCGGTCCATGCAGCGGAAAATCGACCGCATTAACGCGGTGCTGCGCGAGCAGATCATCGGTATCCGTGTAGTCCGGGCCTTCGTGCGTGAGCCGTTTGAGACCGAACGGTTCGGCGTGGCCAACAAGGAACTGACGGACGTCTCGCTCCGCATCGGCGCACTGTTCGTCCTGATGTTCCCGGCCATCAGCATGATCCTGCACCTGTCCACGGCAGCGGTGCTCTGGTTTGGCGGTCAGCGGGTCGATGACGGCGCCATGCAGGTGGGCTCGCTGACCGCGTTCCTGCAGTACCTGCTGCAGATCCTGATGGCCGTCATGATGGGCACCTTCATGGCCATGATGATCCCGCGCGCCTCCGTCTGCGCAGACCGCATCGGCGAGGTGCTCGGCGTCGAACCCTCCATCCACGACCCCCGGCAGCCGCAGGCTCCGGCCGCGCTCACCGGGGTAGTGGAATACCGTAACGTCACCTTCGCCTACCCGGGCGCCGAGTCACCGGTGCTCAGCAACATCAGCTTCACCGCCCGTCCCGGGCAGACCATCGCCATCATCGGATCCACAGGTGCCGGCAAGACCTCCCTGCTGTCCCTCCTCCCGCGGCTGTATGACCCCGTGGAAGGGCAGGTGCTGCTGGATGGTGTCCCGGTGGACAAGCTGGACCGTGCCGAGATCACCAAGAGGGTTGCCCTGGTGCCACAGCGCCCCTATCTGTTCTCCGGCACCATCGAACACAACCTTCGGTTCGGCAAGACCGAGGCAACAGACCAGGAACTGTGGGATGCCCTCCGGGTGGCCCAGGGTGAGTCCTTTGTCCGCGAGAAGAAGAACGGGCTGGGCGCAAGGATTTCGCAGGGCGGCACCAACGTCTCAGGCGGTCAGCGCCAGCGACTCTGCATTGCGCGTGCGCTCGTGACAAAACCCCGCGTCTACCTCTTTGACGACTCGTTCTCCGCCCTGGACGTGGCCACTGATGCCAGGCTCCGTACGGCACTCAAGGGCATCACCAGGGATGCCACCGTCATCATTGTTGCCCAGCGGATCTCCACCATTACCGAGGCCGACCAGATTTTAGTGCTGGACAACGGACGCATCGTGGATCGTGGCACGCATGAGGAACTCCTGGAAACCTCGCCCACCTACCAGGAAATTGTCGAATCCCAGCTGAGTGTGGAGGAAGTGGCATGAGCCCCCGCAAGAAGGACTCCACCGCCGTTGAAGAGACAGCCCCGGAATCCGCAGTGACTGCCGGCGCCGGACTTGAGGACGACGACTTCCTTGAGGAGGAGTTCACCCCCTCCGAGGCGGACGGGGACATGTTTGGCGGCATGCCCGCCAAAAAAGCCGAGCACTTCTGGCCATCCGCCAAACGGCTCATGGGCCTGCTGAAGCCCGAAGCCCTGGGCATCTATGCCGTGGTGGGCCTGGTGGTGGTCTCCGTGGTCCTCAACGTCATTGCGCCCAAGATCCTTGGCCAGGCCATGGACGTCATCTTCGCCGGCGTGGTGGGAAAGCAGCTGCCCGCGGGAGCCAGCAAGGAGCAGTTCGTAGCCGGGCTTCGCCAGCAGGGCCAGGACAACTTCGCGGACATGGTGGCCCGCATGGAACTGGTGCCCGGTACCGGCATCAACTTCGACAAGCTCACCACCCTCATCGCCAT
Organism: Pseudarthrobacter defluvii; assembly: GCF_030323865.1. Lineage (NCBI taxonomy): Bacteria > Bacillati > Actinomycetota > Actinomycetes > Micrococcales > Micrococcaceae > Pseudarthrobacter > Pseudarthrobacter defluvii. The sequence goes on from NZ_CP066362.1 coordinate 875,564, forward strand.
CGTCCTTCTCATGTACTTCGTGGCAAACATCTTCATGTGGCTCCAGGGCTACGTCCTGAACCGCATCGTCATGAAGGTCATCCGCCGCCTGCGTGACGACACCGAGAACAAGCTCAACCGCCTGCCGCTGAACTACTTCGATACCCGGCAGCGCGGCGACGTGCTCTCCCGGGTGACCAACGATGTCGACAACATCCAGCAGGCTCTCCAGCAGGCGTTCGCGCAGCTGGTCAACTCCGTGCTCACCGTGCTGGGCATCGTCATCATGATGTTCATCGTCTCCTGGCAGCTTGCCCTGATCGCCCTGATCGCCCTTCCGCTCTCCGGGGTGGCCGCCGGCCTCATCGGAGCCCGGAGCCAGAAACTGTTCGCCGCCCAGTGGAAGAACACCGGTTCGCTGAACGGCCAGATCGAGGAGTCCTTCTCGGGGCACGACCTGGTCCGCGTCTTCGGCCGTGACGCGGACATGCTGGCACGGTTCGAGGAACGCAACGAGGCACTCTACAGGGCAAGCTTTGGCGCGCAGTTCGTCTCCGGGATCATCTTCCCCGTCATGCAGTTCGTGTCCTACCTCAGCTACGTGGGCATCGCGGTGGTGGGCGGCCTCCGCGTGGCATCGGGCGCCATGTCCCTGGGTGACGCCACAGCGTTCATCCAGTACTCCCGCGAGTTCACGCAGCCCCTGGGCCAGATGGCGGGCATGGCCAACATGCTCCAGTCCGGCGTAGCGTCCTCGGAGCGCGTTTTCGAGTTCCTGGACGCCGACGAACAGGACGCCGAAACCGCCACCGAACACCTTCCGGCCAAGACTGACGGCCACGTGGACTTCCGGAACGTGACCTTCAGCTACACCGCGGACAAGCCGCTGATCGAGAACCTGTCCTTCACGGCAGAGCCTGGCAATACCGTGGCGATCGTCGGGCCCACGGGGGCAGGCAAGACCACCCTGGTGAACCTGGTGATGCGCTTCTACGAGCTCAACTCGGGCTCCATCATGCTGGACGGCGTGGATGTCACCCACCTCAGCCGTTCCGAGCTGCGCTCCAAGGTGGGCATGGTGCTGCAGGACGCGTGGCTCTTCGGCGGGTCCATTTACGACAACATCCGCTACGGCAACCTCAACGCCACCGAAGAACAGGTCATCGCAGCTGCAAAGGCCACCTTCGTGGACCGTTTCGTCCGGGCCCTGCCGGAGGGCTACGACACGGTGATCGACGAGGAAGGCAACAACGTCAGCGCGGGTGAAAAGCAGCTGATCACTATCGCCCGCGCCTTCGTGGCCAACCCCTCGCTGCTGATCCTGGATGAGGCCACCAGCTCCGTGGACACCCGCACGGAACTGCTGGTGCAGAAAGCCATGGCGGCGCTGCGCTCGGACCGGACCAGCTTTGTGATCGCGCACCGGCTCTCCACCATCCGTGATGCCGATACGATCCTGGTCATGGAAAACGGACGAATCGTGGAACAAGGCAACCACCAGGTGCTGCTCGCCGGAGGCGGGGCCTACCACCGCCTCTACATGTCACAGTTCGCAGGTGCGGACGCCGGGGAAACGGCAGTTGATGATTCGACGGCGGTGCGCAGCTGAGCGCGCACGGTGGCCAGCGCATCGAGGTCCAGGTACCGATGCGCTGGGGCGACATGGACGCCTACGGCCACATCAACAACGTCCAGATCGTGCGGATGCTGGAGGAAGCGCGGATCGCAGCCTTCGGGCCACCACGGGGCGCGGGCCTGCCTGGCGTCGAGCCACCGGTGTCGCTGTTCAACGACGTCCCCGAGGGCACGCTTGCTTTGATTGTTGACCACAAGATCCGCTACGTCAGGACCCTGGAGTACCGCAACGTTCCGGCCGTAGTCCAGGTCTGGATCGGCGCCGTCAAGGGAGCCAGCTTTGACATCCACTACGTTGTCCAGGACCCCGTCACCCGGGAGAACTGCGTGCAGGCAAGCAGCCACCTGGCGTTCGTGGATGAAGCCACGGGCCGGGTGCAACGGCTCACCCCGGAGCAAAAAGAGCGGATGGCTCCCTACAGGCACTAAGACTCTGGTCAGGGCTGCACGTAACGCTGGACTGTAGACACCTGACTGCAAACACCCGGCTGGAATCACGACCCACAGCGAAAGGAAGCCTGATGGCAAGGAACAAGAAGGCCCTGAACAAGAAGGCGCACGACATGAGCCGCAAGAACAAGATGCATGGTGGCAGGAAAAAGAAGACCTGGAAGGAGATGTCCCCGGCCGGCAAGGTGGGCACCATCGTCACTGCCATCATGCAGGTGTCCCTGCTGGTTGCCGCCCAGCGCGATATCTCTCGCAGGCCTGCTGAGCTGATCAACGGGCCGAAAGCTGCGTGGCGGGCAGCGTCCTTCGTTAATTTCATTGGGCCCATGGGCTACTTCATCTTCGGAAGGAAGCACTCCGCCACCGGAAAATAGCCGGCCTGGCGGTGCCCGGTTCGGCCACCGTGGAGCGTGCGCCCAGCCAGACCCTGTAAATTTGGGGGCATGACCCCCACTGCCACTGTTGCCATGACCCGCGCCCTCGGCATCTCCAAGGAGATCGAGGATGCGGCGTGGTTCGTCCTGGGGCCCGGTCTGCAGGGCAAGGCGTCACCCCTGGACGGCCGCACCAGGACGTGGTCCGTTCCGGCTGCCGCCGAGCTGCTTGACCGGTTGGAACGGGGCATCGCTGACTCCAAGGCGCCGATGATGACCAACCTCCGCGAGAACCTGGACGGTGCCACGCGCGGGGCCAAGCAGTTGGCCGTGGAGCTGCTCTTCCTGCAGTCCCTTCCGCTGGCACACGAGGTGAAGTCGCTGAAGGTCAAGCGCGCCCGGGTGGCGGAGGCCGCGGGATGGCTGGAGCCGCCGCTGGAACTGCCCGAAGAACTGTATGCCGGCATGACGGACCACGGCGTCATCCGCGACCGCACCGCCGAATTCAACTGGACCATCTGGGACCACCTCAAGTGGTTGTGCCGGTTCGTCCGCAACGTGGCCCAGCGGCCAGCCAGTGTGGTGCAGGCAGCCATCAAGGATCCGCTGCAGTTCCACCGCCTCGCCGCATCGACGCCCGATGACCAGCCCGCCATCCGCCGCAGCATCGAGTTCCTGGCCTGGCCCAGCTACTTCGAGCCGGTGGTGGCGGACGTGGAACGGCAGGAAATCCGGGACGCCTTCGCCTCCCTCGTGGGCGGTGCCAAGGGGGACAGCGAAGAGGACATCACGGCCGATATCCACCGCATCCGGCTGCACCTGGACGAACAGGCGGGCCAGCGGATCGACTGGTACTCCCGCCAGCTGGTCAGCCAGTGGCGCAAAGTGGGCGACCCCGGGCGGCGTGCCTGGCTGCTCCGGACGCACAGCGACCACGCCGACCTCCTCACCACGTGGCACGGCGAGGAAAAGGTGACGCTCGACGTGGAACACCTCCGCCTGCTGGAACCCGGCGTTACCGCCGGCGTGGTGCAGCACGCGGTGGATGAGGACTACAAGCACCTCGGCTACGTGGAGCGCGAGGACACCAAGACCGCGGTGTTCGCCTTCCTCACCGTCATGAAGCCCGGGGACCTGGTGCTCTACCAGCACGCCGGAACGGTGCGGCTGGGCGGCGTGTTGGGGGAGCCCGAGTACAACGACGACAACCGCCGGCTGCGGCGCAAGGTGCGCTGGTTCGACGACGGGCACACCACCACCAGCCTTCCCCGTCACGTCCAGCGGCAGCTGGCCACGCCCGGCATCGTGGTGGATGCCACCCGGGTGGTGCAGGCGCTGCAGGCGCTGTTGCCCGCCGAAGCGGAAAACGAGCCCGACGCCGATGCTGACGGTGCCGCCGTCGTCCTCCCTGCCCAGGAGGGCTTCCGTCCGCTGACGCAGGAATTCGCCGCGTCGCTGCACATGGAGCTGGAACCTCTGCAGGAGATCGCCGACCTGCTGGAGGAGAACCGGCAGCTGGTCCTCTACGGCCCGCCCGGCACCGGCAAGACCTACCTGGCCAAGCACCTCGCGGCCGAACTGGCGGACGACACGACTGACGAGCGCGTGAAGCTGGTCCAGTTCCACCCGTCCTACGCGTACGAGGACTTCTTCGAGGGCTACCGGCCGGACAAGACCGACGACGGGCAGGTGTCCTTCAAACTGGTGGCCGGCCCGCTGCGGCGCCTGGCAGAGGAAGCCGCCAAGCCCGGCAACGAAAAGAAGCCGTACTTCCTGATCATCGATGAGATGAACCGCGCCAACCTCGCCAAGGTGTTCGGCGAGCTGTACTTCCTGCTGGAATACCGGGACGACCGGATCTACCTGCAATACAGTCCCAACGAGCCGTTCACGCTGCCGGACAACCTGTACATCATCGGCACCATGAACACCGCGGACCGGTCGATTGCCATGATGGACGCTGCCATCCGCCGCCGGTTCTCCTTCATCGAACTGCACCCGCAGACCGAACCGGTCAAGGGTTCCCTGGCCCGGTTCCTGCAGGCCAAGCAGCTTGATCCAACGCCGGCGCTGCTGCTGGATGAGCTGAACGGGGCCATCGATGAGTGGGACCGGGACCTGATGATCGGGCCTTCCTACTTCATGAAGCCGGCCGCCCAGACGCCCGCCGGCCTGCGCCGGATCTGGAAGTACGAGCTCATGCCCCTGCTGGAGGAGCACTACCACGGCCAGCTGACCCGGGCCCAGCTGGAGGAACGCTTCGGGCTGGATCAGCTGCTGGGACGCATTGCAGCGCGCTGATCCCCGGCCGCCCGGCACTTCACGAGGCCCCGTGCAGCACCTGGTTCTCGACGAGCTCTCCGGCGGCCTCGTGGAGCGGCTGGATGCACCCAGTGCTTCTGCCCTGAACTCCAGCGGCCTGGCCAAAGCTTCCCCGATGGGCATGGGGCTGTACCGGATCGAGCCCGTGGGCAAGGTGGGCTCCGTTCGGACAGCCACGGTCCAGCTGGATGTCCGGCCCAAGGACCGGCTGGGACTGAGCCGGCTCCTGTTCCTGCTCAGCTACGCGGGGGAGCAGGGCTTCCGGCCGGAGCTGGTGGCGGCCAGCGAGGACCGGGACCTGTGGAGCGCGCTGGCCGAGTCGCTGGCCCAACTGGCCGAACGGGCACTGGGCCGCGGCGTCCTGCAGGGCTACCTCACCGTGGACGAGTCCCTGCGGACCGTCAAGGGGCGGATCCGGATTTCGGACCAGATTTCCCGCCGCCCGGGCATGCTGGTTCCCTTGGAGGTCTCCTACGACGAGTTCACCGAGGACATCGCCGAAAACCGCATCCTGCGCGCCGCATTGGAGCGGATGGGGCAGGTGCCGGGGGTGCGGCCCGAAGTGCTGGGCCGGCTCCGCCAGCTGAAGGGAAAGCTCGACGGCGTCACGCGCCTTCCAGCCGGCGCTCCGGTGCCGCCCTGGAAGCCCACCAGGATGAACCTGCGCTACCAGGCAGTGCTGCGCCTGGCCGACCTGATCCTGCGGAACGCGTCCGCGGAAGCCGGTGAGGGCAGGCAGCAGACGGCCTCGTTCGTGGTGGACATGGCGCAGGTGTTCGAGGACTTCGTGGGAACCGCACTGCGCAGTGCCATGGCGGCCTATCCCGGCGAGCTCAGGCTGCGGTACAACGCCCTCCTCAGCGAGGCCGTGCGGGATTCCGACCGACTGTCCGTCAGGCCGGATGCGGTCCACCTGTTGGGCGGGCGCCCCGTGGTGGCCTACAACGCCAAGTACCGGGCGGCCTCGGACGCGGGTGCGTCCCTGACAGCCGACCATTACCAGATGCTGGCCCACTGCACCGCGCTCGCCGTGCCCACCGCCTGGCTGGTCTACGCAGGCCAGGGCGAAGTGAAACTCCGCCGCATCCTGAACACCGACATCGACATCGTGGAGTTTCCGCTGGACCTCAGCCAGCCTCCGTCGGCCATCCTTGCCTCAGTCGAGGAACTCGCCCGCCAGTCGTGGGGCGAAGTGGTCCGTCAAACCCGGAACGGCTGACGCGCCCGGCCGCCCGCCGTCGTCGTCCTTTCAGACCGGCACGCGGAAGGTGAACGTCGTTCCCTTGCCCAGCGTGCTCTCGACATCGATGGTGCCGCCATGCGCTTCGACAATGGCCTTGCTGATGGGCAGCCCCAGGCCCACGCCGGGAATGGCAGTGCGCCGGACGCTGCTGGTGCGGAAGAACTTGGCGAAAACCTCTGACGCGTCCTCGGGAGTCATGCCCATACCGGTGTCCGTGACGCGGCAGGCCACGTGGCCGTCCTCCCGCGCCAGCGACACCACCACTTTGCCGCCGTCCGGTGAGTACTTGATGGCGTTGGACACCAGGTTGTCCAGGACCTGCGAGATGCGCGCGCTGTCCACGTGCGCCTCCAGCTGCTCCGGGGTTTCTGCCCGCAGCTCGACGCCCGCTGCGGCCGCCCGGGGCATCGCGGATGACACGCTGCTCCGGACAAGGTCGGCGACATCCACGGCGTGCGGCGTGACGACCAGCTGGCCGTTCCGGCTGGACAGCAGGTCCGATACCAAGGTCAGGAGCCGCTCGGAATTGCGGCGGATGATTTCCAGCATTTCGCGCTGCGGCTCGTCCGGTTCGTCGGCGAGCAGGATTTCCACGTAACCGAGGATGGAGGTCAGCGGGGTGCGGAATTCATGGGAGACGCTGGAAACGAAGTCGTCCTTGGCGGTGAGCGCGTTCACCAGGTCCGTGACGTCGCTGAAGACGATCACCGAGCCGGTGAACTTGCCGTCGGAGTCCTTCATGGCGCGCGCCGTGGTCACCAGTGCCCGCTGATCGTTCCCCTCACCGAGCCACACCAGGTAGTCGGTGAAGGTTTCGCCCAGGACGGCGCGCCGCACGGGACGCTCCTGAACGGGGATCAGGGTATTTCGGTCCGCCCCGTAGACCAACAGCTGCGACTCGTTGGGATCCGCAATATTTTTGGGCCGGGCCAGCTCGTGGTTGGCGCGCTGCTTGCGGTTCATCAGGACGTCGTGGCCGTCGGCGTCCACTGCCAGGACGCCCAGATGCACGGTGTCCAGGATGGTGTTGAGCAGCGATTCCTGGCGCTTGCTGGTGCGCAGGTTGGCCCGCAGCTGCTCGTCCTTGTCCTCCAACTGCTGCTGCTGGCGCATCATGCTCAATGTCAGGACGCTGACCGACACTCCAATGCCCAGCATCATGACGGGCAGCAGCAGGGACCGGGCAAAGTCCTGCGGGGTGAAGTTGCCCTTCAGGAACAGCGGAACCCAGATGATCGCCAGCGGTGCCAGGAAGGACAGCCACAGGGCAGTGCGTGGGTAGTACCCGGAGGCGCAAAGCCAGATGACCGGAAACACCGCCAGCAGGCTGATCCCGGTGAGGCTTTCCTGGCCGCCTTCCCTGCCCGCCGAGATGGAGACGAAATCCAGTAAGGGGATGGCCAGGAAGCTGGTGTAGGGCAGCCGTTCCCAGGGAATGACGTAGCACAGCACCATGATGGCCAGCTGAGAAACGAGGAACGCGACGAACAGGGGGTTGCTCATGGTGACCGGGAAGAATGCCCACATCAGCAGGGCCGTCAGGATAGTGGTCACGAACAGCGGCATCTGGCTCATGGCCACGCGGTCGGTCAGCCGGTATTCATGGAAGGGCCGCTTGAAGAAACGCAGCCGTCCGGAGGACCAAGCCGGGGGGTTGCTCATGGCGCGGAGGACGCGGACGTCGGGCTGTGCGAGACCATACCAGCAGGATATCCGCAGCCAGCTATACTTCTGACGTTGGCACTGAGGGGGCTCTATGAGTGAGGCACGTGTGGGTCTGGTCATCGAGGATGACCACGATATTCGGGAACTGGTTCGCACTGTGCTGACCCAGGCTGGGTTTGACGTCACTGTCGCCAGCGGCGGCGCCGAGGGCGTCCTGATGGCCAAGAGCCTGAATCCGGATGTCATTACGCTGGACCTGGGCTTGCCGGATATTGATGGCTTTGAGGTTTCCCGGCAGATCCGCGAATTTTCGGACGCTTACATCGTGATGCTCACGGCGCGGACAGAAGAACTGGACACCCTCATCGGGCTGGAATCCGGCGCGGACGACTACCTCACCAAGCCCTTCCGCCCGCGGGAGCTGAGGGCGCGGGTTGCTGCCATGATGCGCCGGCCGCGGTCCGTCCCCGATCCCGGCGACGTCGCCGTTGATGCTTCCCCGGACAGCGCTGCGCACCCGGAGCGTGGAAACTTCAGCCACAACGGCCTGGAACTCAGCTACGCCTCACGCACCGTCACCGTTGACGGCAAAGAGATGAACCTGACGCGCACGGAGTTCGAGCTGCTGTACGCGCTCCTGGAAGCGGGGCGGACAGTCCGGACCAAGTCCGACCTGGTGCGGCGGCTCCGCGATGAGGATTACGACGTCGGCAGCTACATCAGCGAGGCCGACGAACGGTCCGTGGAGGTCCACATGGGAAACCTGCGCAAGAAACTGGGTGACTCGCCGCAGCAGCCGCGGTGGCTGCAGACAGTCCGCGGCGTGGGCTACCGTTTGGCGCCGGGGCAGCACTGAGCCTGCAGCCGGTGCATGGTTTGCCTGCTGCACTGGGTGATGGGCCGCAGGTAGGTTGCGGCCAGCCTGGGCAACGCCACCGCCATATCAGCTTGGCGCGCCTCGGCACGGATCTCGTTTTCCAGTTCCAGGGCCAGTCCCGCCAGGCGTTCGGCCCCAACCATTTGGCTTGACGTCTTCAGGCTCAGGACCGCGTCCATGGAGCCCTCCAGGTCACCGGTGGTCAGGGCAAGCCGCAGCCGGCCCAGCCGTTGCGGCAGGTAGTCGATGAAATTGCCGACGAAGACCCGGCTGTAGCCTTCTTCCTCCTCGAGTTCATCCCGAAGCCGGTCCAGGACGGACTGGTCCACCAGCGGCCTTGGCGCATCATCCGACGTGCTCATGACACTCCTTTCTGCTGGATTTGGGGACCTCGAAAACCGGGTGTTTGAGCGGGGGATCTTGTTCTGTTTCAGGTTAGGACCGTTCCTGCGACCTCGCAGAAGACTCGGGAAGAATTGTGGTTTTCTTGATGGGACTGCGGTTTCTGGGCAATAAAATCGATGCCAGTGCTTTTTGGCATTGACGTCATCAGCGGCCATAGCCGCCTTTCAACCTGGGGATAGATTGCCGTGTTCCGAACACTCAGGACCTTATTTGTCGCGCTCATAATCGGGGCCGGGCTGGCTTTGTCCATCGTCCAGCCGGCCAGCGCAGCCACAACACCGCAAATCACGCTCAATCCTGGTTCCGGCCCGGCCGGCTCCGCGGTCACGGTCACCGGAACCGGGTTCAAAGCCGCCACCACTGGCACTGTGATTGTGGGTTCCACCACTTTCGCGTTCCAAACCACATCGACCGGCGCTTTCAGCACCGGCATCACCATTCCGGCGGCATCCACCGGAAACCTCACCATCACTGCCAAGACATCGTCCATCAAGGCGTCAGCCACGTTCGTGGTCCAAGCGGCTCCTGCGCCTGCGCCGGCACCAACCATCAGTTCCGCCCCCTTACGCTTCGGGGTGGCAACGCCTGGGGGACCCATGGCCAGTACTGAGCTGGACGAGGTGGCCACCGTGGCAGGGGAGGTCCCGTCCGTGGTGATGAGCTACAAGGACTTCCTGCAGGCCCCGCCGATCAGCGAGTTGGACGCTGTCCGTTCGCGCGGCGCCACACCCCTTGTCACGTGGGAGCCGTGGGCATGGGGAGGCGGCGTGGACCAGCCCGCCTATTCGCCGTCCCGGATTACTGCAGGGGACTTCGACGGGTACATCAGCCAGTGGGGCCAGTCCCTGGCGGCCTGGGGCAAGCCGGTCATGCTGCGCTTCGCCCACGAAATGAACGGCAACTGGTATCCGTGGGCCGAAGGCGTTAACGGCAACCAGTCGGGAGAATACGTGGCAGCCTGGCGGCACGTGCACGACGTTGTTGCCGCCACGGGCGCCAGCAACGTCCAATGGGTCTGGTCGCCGAACGTGCCTTACTGGGGATCGACTGACCTGGCCGGCTTGTACCCCGGCGCAGGCTACGTGGATGTCGTGGCCCTGGACGGCTACAACTGGGGCACCTCGCAAACCTGGAGCAGCTGGGTTTCCCCGGTGGACCTCTTTGCCCCCGGCATCTCCCAGCTCCGCGCCCTGGCGCCCGGCAAGCCGGTCCTGATCGCCGAGACAGCGTCCAGCGAGATGGGTGGTTCCAAAGCATCCTGGAACACGGACCTGGTGTCCTACCTGGCTGCCCAGCCGGACGTGATGGGGTTCGTCTGGTTCCACATGCAGAAGGAAGCAGACTGGCGCATCAACAGCAGCGACTCGTCGGCGTCAGCCTTCAAGTCCGCACTGCTGGCACGGAGAAGCTAGGGGATAGGGGATAGCTGCTCCGAAGCCGTCAGTGGTGGGCTGCCTGATCGCGGCAACCCGTCCATTTTGTCCGTTCAGGATCAAGGACGGTGGCGGAATCAGCTAAAGATTGCCTCAAGATTCATCTGTCAGGCGCCGGCTTCGAGGAAGTGGACCAACTGGGACTCGAGGGCTGAACGATCCTTCAGCTCACACTCCCAAACGGTCAACACTTCCCAGCCGGCGTCTTCCAGTTGGCGGCGCTGGCCGGCGTCGCGCTCGCGGGTCCGGGTGCGCTTCGCAACCCAGAACTCCGCGTTGGCTTTCGGTGCGTGCAAACCCACTCTGCAGTCGTGGAAATGCCAGAAGCAGCCGTTCACAAAGATCACCTTGTGCCGCCCGGCGAAGACGAGATCCGGGTTGCCCGGCAGTTTGGTGCCGCCGGACCTGCCATGCAGGCGGTAGCGGTAGCCCTTGGCGTGCAGGATCCGGCGCACCAGCAGTTCGGGCTTGGTGTTCTTGCCGCGGATCCGGGACATGTTCCAGCTGCGCTGCTCGGGAGTGAGCTTGTCTGCAGTGGGCTTGTCCGCCATTCCTCCAGTCTAGGAGGCCTTAGATCTCCCGTTCCGGTTGTTCGCCGAACACGAAGTGGCGGCCGCTGACTGACTTCGGCTCGATCTCCACGTAAAAGTCCTTCAGGGTGGGAACCCAGGTCTTCAGTCCAAGTTCCTCGATGGCCGCAAGCTCAGCCGAATTGCTGAGGACCCGTGCCGTCCCGCGGAGGATCACGGACCACGCCTCCTGCGACAGGATGCCATCGGTTTCGAACAGCACTTTGGAGTTGATGGTCAGCTGCGCAAGCTTGTTTCCCGGAGCGGTGCGCAGGTAGACCTTCCGGTTCGAGGTCACATAGTTCACAGGGAAGATATCCGGTTCTCCCGCCACCGAGACCACCAGCCGCCCGTGCTGCGTCGCCGCCAGAAGACGCCACGATTGCTCATCATCGAGTTCCAGGACGGGATTGCCGTCCGCGTGTTCAAACATCATGCCGCCATTCTTCTACCTCAAGTAGAAATGCGCCAGAGGCTTTGTACCCGCAATTCTCGGCGCCTTTTGTGACAGCTCCGTCAATGCTTAACAGACCGGAAACAGGCCTGTGACGCCGTTGTCTTTCCAGCTGGATAGCGTCGCACCCAGGGCCATGGCGGCTGAATGCGAAAAGAAAGCGACGCACCCAATGGGCAATGACACAGACAGAACGCAACTGCTGGAACCGGCGGCACCTGCTGATGCCGCCGTCGTCGGACGTTCTCCGGCGATTTCGACGGCGGGCAACAGCGCGGCACTGAACGCCACCAAGGAAAGCCTCGAGGATTACACTCTCCGGTTCGCGCCGCGCTCCTACCGCAAGTGGAGCGCCGGGGTGGTGGCCACCAGCGCGCTGGGCGGCATCGCCTACCTGGCGGACTTCTCGATCGGCGCCAACATCGGGATCTCGTACGGCACGGTCAACGCGCTGCTGGGAATCCTTGTGGCCGCCGTCGTCATCTTCGCGACGGGCTTTCCCTTGGCCTACTACGCTGCCCGCTACAACATCGACCTGGACCTGATCACCCGTGGTTCCGGCTTCGGCTACTACGGCTCGGTGGTCACCAACGTCATCTTTGCCACCTTCACTTTCATCTTCTTCGCGCTGGAAGGCTCCATCATGGCGCAGGGGCTGGAGCTGGGGCTGGGGATCCCGCAATGGCTGGGGTATGCCGCGTCCACCGTCATCATCATCCCGCTGGTGATTTACGGGATGAACACGCTGGCCAAACTGCAGGTCTGGACAACTCCGCTGTGGCTGCTCCTGATGGTGGTACCGGTGGGTTACCTGCTGGTCTCGCACCCGGAGAGCATCGACAGCTTCTTTGCCTATACCGGGGCGACCGGCGATGGCGGGCCCAACCTCGCATCCGTGATGCTCGCCGCCGGCGTGTGCCTGTCCCTGATGGCGCAGATTGCCGAGCAGATCGACTACCTTCGCTTTATGCCGCCGCGCACTGATGCGAACCGTGGCGCTTGGTGGAGGTCCGTGATCCTGGCGGGCCCTGGCTGGGTGATCTTCGGTGCCATCAAGCAGATCGTGGGCTTGTTCATCGCCATCTACCTGATCGCTTCGTTGGACCCCGCCGCCTCTGCCACCGCCAACGAGCCGGTGCACCAGTTCCTGGGCGTGTACCAGGAGATGATGCCGGCCTGGCTGGCCATGACGCTGGCGGTGGTGTTGGTGGTCATTTCGCAGATCAAGATCAACGTCACCAACGCTTACTCCGGCTCGCTGGCCTGGACCAACTCCTTCACGCGCATCACCAAGACATACCCGGGACGCATGGTGTTCGTGGTGGTCAACCTGCTGATCGCGCTGGTCCTGATGGAAGCCAACATGTTCGACTTCCTCAACACTATCCTTGGCTTCTATGCCAACTGCGCCATGGCCTGGGTGGTCACCGTGGCCTCCGATATCGCCATCAACAAGTACGTTTTGAAGATCTCTCCCAAGGTGCCGGAGTTCCGCCGTGGCATGCTGTACGCCGTGAACCCCGTCGGGTTTGTGTCCATGCTGGCGTCTGCGGGTGTCTCCATCGCAGTGTTCTTCGGGGCATTCGGTGCCGCCATCCAGCCCTACTCGCCGATCTTCGCAGTTGGCCTGGCGCTCGTGCTGCCGCCGGTCCTGGCCGTGCTGACCCGCGGGCGGTATTACCTTCGGCGCTTTGACGACGGGATCGACCTGCCGATGTTCGACGCCGACGGGAACCCCAGCGACGTTAAGCTCCTCTGCCACGTGACCGGCTTGGAGTTCGAGCGTCCGGACATGGTGCGTTCGGCACAAGACGCGTCCGACGGCGGCCCGCAGTTTGTTTCTTCGCTCGCCCTGTCTACCGATAAGACAGGGGAGTTGGTGCTGCCCGCCCAGAAGTAACGTCTTTTGATCAAGAAAGCCGGCGCACTTTGGTGCGCCGGCTTTCTTTGTGACTTCGTTTGTCGGATTGCTGGTGGTAGACAGTGCATCGGGGGCCTGGTGCCTGTGGATAACTTCCTCTGTGAAATTGTGACGTGGGCTACCCTTAAGTCACTGTCCGGAGCAAGCCGTCTTGAAACTACTGGGGGAATAGCGGCCCATGACATCGCAGAACTTTCATTCGACTCGCGCATTTGTTTCGTCACGCACTGTGCAATCCGGTGTGGCCGCCCTTGTTGTTGGGCTTGCGCTGGCTTTGTCTGGCTGCAACCCGGGTGATTCTCCTGGTCCCGGTGGCACTTCTTCTCCAGTGGCCGCCGAGACGCCCACGGCCAGCGCCACGGTCACCCCCACCCCAACTCCGAGTGCTGTCTACAAGCCCGCCGACGCGTCCGGACCCGCCCAAAACGTCCCGGTTCCCGTGCTTCCCGAGGTGGCGAAGACGGAGACGAAGGAAGGGCTCGAAGCATTTACACGGTATTGGTACGCCGCGCTGAGTTACGCATACGAAACTGGAGATATCAATGCGCTTGATTCTGTCTCGGGTTCAACATGTGCAAGCTGCAAAAAGGTCAAGCAAGAGGTTATCGATTGGCACTCCAGCGGCCGCTGGCTTGAAGGTGGTCGCGTCTCTGTTGACGCTGTCGACAGCAACTTCGTTCAATCTCAACCCTCCACATATCAAGCTATTGCACAGGTCCAGCAGGAGGCTATTGCTTACCACTTGTCCGATGGGAGCGTAAAGGGTCGCGTCGCCGCGCTACCTACAACACCCGACATAGTCGTGGCGACTTACAACGGTAATAGTTGGAAGGCTCAAACGGTCGAGCACATGGTCAAGTGATGAAGACACTTGACGGGGTGGTTCGTCCGCTGCTGGCAATTGTGGGGTGCTTGATACTAGTTTCCGCTCCGTCTCCTGCTGCAGCTGAAGACGAGTCGCCCTCCATAGGGTCAGGATGGGGCGGTAACGGCGCCACGGTAGGGGGAAGTTGGCGACCCAACCCCTCGACTGGCCTCTTTGAACAGGATGAGGGCGGCACCCCTGTAACTGATCCCTATCAGTACAAATACGAATACCAATGTGACCTAGAGGGAGGAGAATTCGCTACTCCGTGTCTTGGCAGAGAGCTTACCTGTAAGGGGGGTCCCAAGGGCGAGGACGGAATCCCCGTAGTCTGGTATCGAGCCCCGGCCGGAATCACCAACCCAACTTGGACATATCATTCAGGTCCCACATGTTTCTTTGATGCCAAGCCCGAGGACCTCCTGCCCCGCATCGCCGCAGATATCCAGCGGCAGTTCCAGAACCTTCCGGTAAACGCCGGGAAAGTGGTGGCGCAGCCCAGTCCCAACACTCTCCGCGGCGCCGAGACGAACTTCTACGCGGAAGCGGTCGAACAGCAGTTCGACATCACCATGTTCGGCCAAAAGGTTCACGTGGTGGCAACACCGGTCCAGTACACGTGGAACTACGGGGACGGCACGGTCTTCGGCCCCCAATCGTCGATGGGAGGGGCCCTGCCGCAGGACCGCTGGGGCGAAAAGACCCGGACCAGCCACGCCTACGCATCCACCGGGGATTTCCAAGTCGTCATGACCACGACCTTCCAGGGCACCTACTCCGTGAACTCTGGCCCACCCCTGCCGATACCGGGCCAGGGACAATTCAGTGCGCCCCCGCAAACCATCAGCGTCTGGCGCTCCCTTACCCGCAACTATGCGGACGACTGCCACACCAATCCGCAGGGCCAGGGTTGCCCGGGTGCCGGGATGCGCTAAGTTCAGACAGGACTGTGATCCCAGTCGCATCCGGGAAGGTTCTGGAATAGTTGCACGCGCCCCACAGTTGGCAAAGGCAGTACGTCTTCAGCCTTCGAAAGGAACTGCGCATGCTGTTTTCCCCGCTCACCCTCGGCGAACTTGAACTTCCCAACCGCTTGGTGATGGCCCCGCTGACCCGCCTTCGTGCCGGTGAGAAGGGCATCCCGGGCCCGCTCCTCGTCGAGCACTACCGCCAGCGCGCTTCCCTGGGCCTCATCGTCAGCGAGGGCACCTACCCCACGCCCGCGGGGCAGGCTTACCCGGGACAGCCTGGGATTGTCACGCCGGAACAGGTGGCCGGGTGGAAGAAGGTCACTGACGCGGTCCACGCCGAAGGCGGCCACATGTTCGCCCAGATCATGCATGGCGGCCGGGTTTCCCACTCAGACATCACTGGTGGCTTGCCAATCGTCGGCCCCAGTGCCGTAGCCATTGACGGCGATGTCCGGACACCTGCGGGCAAGCAGCCGTACCCGGTGCCGCACGCCCTGACCACCGACGAGCTTCCCATGGTCATCCAGGAAATCGTCAACGCTTCCTTGAATGCCATCGAGGCAGGGTTCGATGGCGTGGAGCTGCACTCGGCCAACGGCTACCTCCTGCACGAATTCCTGGCGCCGAACTCCAACATCCGGACGGACAGCTACGGCGGATCCCCGGAAAACCGCGCGCGCTTCGTGATCGAAACCGTCAACGCGGTGGTAGCAGCCCTTGGCGCGAACCGGGTGGGCCTGCGGATTTCCCCCGAGCACAACGTCCAGGGCATCGCCGAGACCGACGCCGCTGATGTCCGCGCCACCTACGAAGTCCTCGTGGACAGCATCGCGCCGCTCAACCTGGCATACCTGAGCATCCTGCACCACGAACCCACCGGTGAACTTGTCCAGGATCTCCGTACTCGCTTCGGCGGCACCTTCCTGGTCAACACCGGCTTCGGCGTCATCACCACCCGGGAAGAAGCCGTGAACCTGGTGGCCGAGGGTCATGCCGACGCCGTAGTTGTGGGCCGGCCCGCGATCGCCAACCCGGACCTTGCCCGCCGCTGGAAGGAAAGCCTTCCGCTCAACGAGCCCAACCCGTCCACGTTCTATGCGGAAGGCGCTACCGGCTACACGGACTACCCGATGTACCAGGGCTAAAAGCGCCCCGCCGGCATTCCTGGACCAAACGACGACGGCGGCACCCATCTTGGGTGCCGCCGTCGTTGGCTGTCTGGGGTGCTGGTCCCGGGCAGCGGCGCCGGAGGCCATCCGACGACCTCCGGCTGAAGACTTATGTGGCCCGCCGGACTCCATCGGAAGCCGGCGGTGATCAGATGCTACTCCAACGAATGGACTCTTACCAGAGCCATTTTCGGGGCCGGCTAACCCGCCTAAAGTACAGCTTCCCGGCCAGTGCCTTCCTTCATCAGAAGCCGCCCGTCCTCGATGGATACCAGCACGCTCTTGGGTTTGCCGCTGACCTTGGTGATCGCCTTCAGCCCCCGGTTGGTGACCTCCACTCCGACTTGGGCGCCTTTGGCTGGCAACTCCACCGATACCTCGGATGCTATGCCGAGTAATGGATTCGTTGAGATGCCCAGATCCCTGCGCACCTCCTTGCCGTTGACAGTCACGGTGATGTTGGCCTCGTCGAACCCCTCCTGGAAAACAACAAGCAGTTCCCGCATGATGGCCTCTTCCTCGAGCATCGGCACCAGTAACGGCATGTCCACTACAGCACTTCGCAGGCCCCAACGGAATACCCTCTGCCAACCCCGCGATATTCACATGAACACACCCTCCGGTGGAGCCCGGCAGGCCGGTAAGGCAAGATGTTCTGGTGACTCAACTGCCTGCACCTTCCCCTGTTTCCGCACTTTCCCACGCGTCAGGGGAGGACGCCGTCTTTGCCCAGATCGCCGCCGAGCTAGGGGTCAAGGCATGGCAGATCAAGGCGGCTGTTGACCTGCTCGACGGCGGCTCCACGGTTCCATTCATCGCCAGGTACCGTAAGGAAGCCACCGGGACGCTGGACGACACCCAGCTCCGGAACCTCGACGAGCGGCTCCGCTACCTCCGCGAGCTGGCGGACCGCCGTCGTGCCGTCCTTGAGGCGGTTGAAGCGCAAGGGCAGCTGACACCGGAACTGCGCAAGGCAATCCTGGCTGCGGATACCAAGTCACGGCTCGAGGACATCTACCTGCCCTTCAAGTCCAAGCGCCGGACCAAGGCCCAGATCGCCCGTGAGGCCGGCCTGGAGCCCCTCGCGGACACCCTGCTGAAGCGGCCGGACCTGGACCCCGAACGCGAAGCCGCCAAGTACCTCAACAATGAGCACTCCATCGGTGACGCAGCCACGGCCTTGGCAGGCGCCCGCGCCATCCTGGTGGAGCGGGTTGCCCAGGATCCGGATCTCGCGGCGAACCTGCGGGACCGGATGTGGACGCAGGGCCGGATGGTGTCGCGCGTCAAGAAGGGCAAGGAGGCGGAAGGGCAGAAGTTCGCCGACTACTTCGAGTTCGCGCAGGCGCCGGAGCGGATGCCTTCGCACCGGGTGCTGGCGCTGTTCCGCGGGGAGAAGGATGGCGTCCTTGAGTTGGACCTCGCCGAAGCAGATCCCGCGGACGACGCCGCCCTTACCGCCGCCCGTGCCCGCTATGAGTCCGCGGTGGCCAGGTTCCTCGGCGTCGCCGACCGCGGCCGTCCCGCCGACGCCTGGCTGATGCAAACAGCCCAGGTGGCCTGGCGCTCCCGTGTGCTGGCCCGCCTCACCTCCGACCTCCGCGCCAGGTTGTTCGCGGCGGCGGAGGACGAAGCGGTACGGGTGTTCGCCGCCAACCTTCGTGACGTGCTGCTGGCCGCCCCGGCCGGAAACCGCGCCACCCTTGGCCTGGACCCCGGGCTGCGCACCGGTGTGAAGGTCGCCGTGGTGGACGGCACCGGAAAGGTGGTGGCCACTGACACGGTCTACCCGCATGCTCCTGCCCGCAAGTGGGACGAAGCCCTGGCCACCCTGGTGCACTTGGCGCGGCAGCACGCCGTCGAACTTGTGGCCATCGGGAACGGGACGGCATCGCGCGAGACGGACAAACTGGCTGCCGAACTGATCAAGCAGCTGTCGGAGGTGGACCGGAAACCGCAGAAACTGGTGGTGTCCGAGGCCGGTGCCTCCGTCTACTCCGCATCGGCGCTCGCCGCCGCCGAACTGCCGGGAATGGACGTTTCCCTGCGCGGCGCCGTTTCCATTGCACGCCGCCTGCAGGATCCTCTCGCCGAACTCGTCAAGATCGATCCAAAGTCCATCGGCGTGGGCCAATACCAGCACGACGTCACAGCGTCGAAACTGGACCGGAGCCTTGATGCGGTGGTGGAGGACTGCGTGAACGCCGTGGGGGTGGACGTCAACACCGCGTCGCCCGCGCTGTTGAGCCGGGTGGCCGGCGTCGGGCCCCTGCTGAGCGAAAACATCGTGGCCTATCGGAACGAACATGGCCCCTTCAACAAGCGGACCGACCTCAAGAAGGTGCCGCGATTGGGCGCCAAGGCATTCGAGCAGTGCGCTGGCTTCCTTCGAATCACCGGGGGAGCCGAGCCACTCGATGCGTCCAGTGTGCACCCGGAGGCCTACGCGGTGGCGCGGAAGATTCGCGCTGCTGCCGGGTCAGCGCCGGTGTCCTCATTGGACCCGCAGAGGTTCGTGGACGACACCTTCGGCCTTCCCACGGTCCAGGACATCCTCGTTGAGCTGGACAAACCGGGCCGGGATCCCCGGCCCGCCTTTGCTGCCGCCACCTTCTCGGAGGGGATTGAAAAGATCTCGGACCTGAGGCCGGGCATGATCCTTGAGGGAACGGTGACCAACGTTGCGGCGTTCGGCGCCTTCGTGGATGTGGGCGTCCACCAGGACGGTTTGGTGCACGTCTCTGCCCTGGCCAACCGCTTTGTGTCCGACCCGCGCGAGGTGGTGAAGTCCGGCCAGGTGGTCCGCGTAAAGGTCCTGGAGGCTGACCCGGAGCGGAAACGGATTTCGTTGACCTTGAGGCTCGACGACGAACCAGCCGGCGGTGGTGCAGGTTCCGGGCGGCGGGCAGGACATGGCGTTGCAGGACCTGGCGGTGCAGGAAGACCTGGGGCGGGACAGAACGGTGCCGGACAGGACCGGCAAGGCAACCGCGGGGGAGCAGGTAGCCAAAAGGTTGAGCGGGCCGGACGCCAGGACCGGCAACAGCAAGGCAATCAGTCTCCGCGTTCCGCCGGCGGTAATAACCGTGCAACCCCGAAACCCCAACCCATTAACACTGCAATGGCCGAGGCTTTGAGGAAGGCCGGGCTGGGCAAGTAGCTCCCCGGGGACTTTGGCAAGGCCGGCTTTTCTGCAAGGGTGGGGTATGACCTATTTCCTGGAGTACACCGTTCCTGCCGCCCCTGGTGACGACGAGTTCGAGTTCCCCCACGACGAGATCAATTCCGGCGAGACGGTCCCGCTTACCCAGACGAACGCAGAAGTAGTGCACACGCCGGATCTCCCGGCGCGCACCGGCATCATCGGTGCAACCGTGCCAGAAGCGAAGCTCGAGGCTGAGCAGCTAATCACCCACAGCCGGGCATCGGCAGCATCCCTGTACTTCGACCCGTCCAACTCCCTGCAAACGGGAGTGGGAACCTTGGTGAGCACGTTTACCGAAGGCGAAGGCTGGCAGGACGCCCCGGGGGCGCCGGAACCCCAGGACGCAACCTTCTAGCCGTCAGTTCCCAGCAGGCGAGGCCTGCCGAAGCGTGTCCGGACTCCCGGCGAGTAGAGAACCGACTCCGGTGGCCCGCTCACGCTGATGCCGGCAGCCTGGACCAATCGGTCGCTGAGCCGGTGAACGTCTGCGCCAAAGAGCGGCCACTCCTGGTGGCTATTCGGAACGTAGACGGTTCTGCCGTCGAAGCGGCCATGCATGCCGAACCTCGCGGTAAGAAAGATCGACAGTGGATCGGTGGCAACGGTATGCAGTCTGGGCACCACGCCGAAGTGGCTTCGGGCAGCGTTGGCACCGAACCGGTGCACGGAATAGCCGACAGGTAGTCCACGCGTGATGCCGGGAGCGGTCCTGGGACCATCATGCTGCCTTCTCCAATCGCTGCCTGGGAAGGCTGGCCATTGCCGGATCCGCGACCACACGTAGGGTATTCCTACCGTCCGCGTTGCGACAACGACTGGGAGTCGGTTAGCGTCCAGGCTTAGGAACACCACCCCGCGGGTCCCGTCCGGCTCGCGGGAGTAAAGCCGGACGTTGACCTCATTGAAGCTTCCCAGGTAGGGAATGCCAGGACCCTGTCCGACTCCCGCCTGGACCATGCGAAAACCGATGAGTCCGACCCAGGAACTGCCGTCGAACACATCCGGTTGAACCCCCGTCGGCATGAACGTGGCCGCCAATTCCTCGGGAATTCGCCAGTGGAGGAACACGGCGTCAAGCCAGCGCTGGTCGGAAAATATCGGCCTAGGTAATTCCGGCGGGCGCGGCCACAGTTCTGCGGCGCTCAAGTTCCCCGTCAAGGTTCATCCACTCCTTCCCTCAGTCGAACCGCTGACATTTGCAGTTCGCACGCTGCGGTTTCACCTAGTTCAAGGGCCGCGTGTTCTCAGGAAGCTGGCCGCCCGCGAGGAGTTCTGCGGCTGCGTCGGCGAGGGCTGTCAAGGCCACCCTCTGCGTCCATGGGCCGTATGAGATTCGGGCAACGCCCAGTTCCTGCAGCTTGGCCGGCGGCAGGGAACCGGGGACGTTGATGACCGAGATCTTGTTCCAGCCGATGCCCTCAACCAGCGCTGTGACCGTGCGCTCGTCCAGGAGTCCCGGCACAAAGACATTGGTGGCGCCTACGTCCAGGAATGCCTTGCCGCGTTCGATGGCATCCGCAAGTACATCTTCAGACGCACGGTCCTTGCCCTTCAAAAACGCGTCGGTCCGTGCATTCAGGACGAAGTCGATTCCTTCTGCAGCGCCGGCATGAACAACGGCTGCCACCTGGTTCACGGCGTCTGTCAGCGGCCGCATCTGGTCCTCAATGTTGGCCCCGACGATTCCGACGCCAATCGCCTTGCGCGTGGTCTCGCCTGGATTGCCGTAACCGGATTCAAGATCGGCACTCACAGGCAGGTGGGTGGCCGCAGCTATCCGGCCCACGAAGCTGATCATTTCGTCGACGGGGATGTTCTCACCGTCCTCGTAGCCAAGGGTGGCGGCGATGGAGTGGCTTGCCGTTGCGAGGGCAGCGGTTCCCGGTACATCCGTAATGACTTTGGCGGTGATGGCATCCCACACGTTGACCACCTGGAGAATCTCCGGGGCCTGGTGGAGACGGAGCAGTTCGGAGGCTTTGGCACTGTTCGTTTCAGTCATGGGTGAAGCCTAACCCGACGCCTGTTGGGCAGGTTTCATTCCCGTGGGTGGGGTGGTGGGGGTGGTTTGAAGTAGTGGTTTTGTTGGGGTGTTTGGGTGGGGTCGAGGTGGGGTGGGGGGATGAAGGTGGGTGTGCCGTGGGTGGTGGTGATTTTCCAGTGTTCTTTGTGGATGAGGTGGTGGTGGTGGCTGCAGAGCAGGGCGCCGTTGTTGGTGGTGGTGGGTCCGCCGTGTGACCAGTAGGTGATGTGGTGGGCTTCGCACCAGGGGGCGGGGATGGTGCAGTTGGGGAAGGCGCAGCCTTGGTCGCGGGCGGTGAGGGCGAGGCGTTGGGCGGGGGTGAAGAGGCGGGTTTTGCGGCCGAGGTCGAGGATTTCGCCGTTGGTGCCCAGGAGGGCGGGGATGATGTCGGCGTCGCAGGCGGTTTTGCGCAGGGTGGTGGCGGCGACGGGTCCGGTGAACATGAAGGTGCCGGTCCCGGTTCCTGCGGATGTCCCGGTTCCTGCGGATGCCGCTGTGTTGGCTTGGGTGTGGGGGAAGAGGTCTTGGTAGTGGATGGTGGCGATGATTTGGGGCCGGTTGCCGCCGGTGGTGGGCAGGGTGTTGGTGGTGAGGGCGGCTTTGGCGGCGGTGACGAGGCCGTCGAGTTGTTTTTGGGCGCGGGTGCGCCGGTCCAGGTCCGGCAGGGCGATGTGCCCCCTGGCATCGCCTGCCGGCGTGCTGCCTTCGCTGCCGCTACCGCTGCAGCTGCCTCCGCTGCCGGTGCCCTCTGCAGTGCCCGTGCCCGTGCCGGTGTTGTTGGTTCCGGTGTTGGGGGTGGTGGTGTGGGGGTTGGTGGCGGTGTTCATGACGGTGAGGAGGTGTTCGTATTGGTCGCCGGTGGCGAAGATTTCGACACGGTGCAGGCCGTGCCGGGGTTTGCGGATGAAGGCGCCTTGGGTGTGGCGGAGGGCTTCTTCGGTGGGTTCGGTGCCGTCGGCGTCGATGGTGTCGGTCCAGCGTTGGGCCAGGCGGGTGAGGAAGTCGGGGTCGCAGCTGGTGGCGGCGGTAGTGAGGTGGTGCTCGATCGTGTCGAGGGTTTCTTGTGTGGTGTGGTGTTGGAGCCGGTCCAGGGTGGCGGTGATGATGGTCGCGGCGTGCGAGGACACCGCAGGTCCCTGAGCCGGCCCGGGCCAGGCGCCGGCCTCGGTGCTGGCGTGGAGTTCAGTGGCGGGGGTGAGGGCGGCGGCGAGGTGTGGCCGGGTTGGCGGGAGTGGTTCGCCGGTGATGGTGGTGACGGGCAGGACGTGCTGGGCGAGGGCGAGGCGGCGCCGGGCTTCGCGGATGGGGATTTGCAGGCGCAGGCGGAGGAACTCTGCGGTGTTCCGGCACCCGTCATCGGCCGGAGACACCACCACCGGGCGCATCAGGCCTCGTGTGGAGGGCGGCCCGGGCCAGTTGGCGTCGGTCTCACGCACGACACCGGTCCCGCTGGCTGTTGCTGGGGCGGTGCGCAGGGTTTCAAAGCCGGTGGCGTCCCACCCGGTGATCCAGCCCGTGGACCCGCCTGCGCGGGACCGGCCTGCGCGGGACCGGCCTGCGCGGGTCTTGGCTGTGGCGGCGTCGTTGATGGCCTGGGTGCGGGTGCGGTCCACGGCCCCGGCTGAGACGAGTTGGAGGTACTCCACGGAGCGGGCGAGGCCCTCGACCTGGGCGGCATAATCGGCAGCCTCGACATAAGAGGCCGTTGCCAGCAGGTCCGGGGTGGCCAGGGCGGCGGCTGCCAGCTGTGCGGCCAGCCGGTCCAATACGTCCTGCTCACCGGGCCCTGAGGCTGATGCCTGCAAAGGACCTGTCAGAGGATCCTCACTGGGGACCGGGCGAAGGCGGGCCGGGCGCGGCAGCCGACTGCCGGCGTCGTACGCCCTCCCCAGATCTTCCCCAATGGCCTCCATAACCCAACTCTGCCAGCCACCACCGACAATCAAGAGACCCCAAAACCCCTATGTGGAAAACCCCGTCAAGAGCCTTAGCGTGCTGTTGCGGTGGAGTCAGAACGGGCCGGCGGTGCCTCCTTTTGCCACGGCCAGCGCCCCGTAATTTCCAGCTCCAGCGAGAAGCTGAGGAACGTCCGGATCAGCACGATGATGGCCAGCACCCCGACGCTTACGAACGTCGGCGTTACGGCAACGGTGCGGATGATGTCGGCAGCGACGAGCAGTTCAAGGCCCAGCAGGATGGACCGGCCCAGCAGCTGGCGGTAGGAGCGGTAGAAGCTCAACTTCTCCGCCCCCGCTGGAAGCTGCCGAGGCTGGTGGCCGCGGATTGCCATCGGGAGGGAGACCACCGCCCCGATCACCATGACCGCAACGCCTGCGAAGTCGACCAGCTGCCCAACCGTCTCAATGATTTGCCGGAATTCCATGCCCTGCCTCAACTCGGGCCAGGCGTCCCCATAGCCAGCCTGGCAGCGATCAAGGAACGGCGGACTCGCTCATGGATGGCGCACGCCGTTCCCCGCTATAACCTCCTTGTACCCTTCCCTGAAGGTGGGAAACGTGAAGGTGAACCCGGTGCTGCGCAGGAGATGGTTGCCGCAGCGCTTGTTGCCCCCGCGGGCAGGTCCGGCGTCGCCCACGCGGGGTGAGGGAAGGCCCAGTTCGGCCGCCAGGAAGCGCAACACGGTTCCCAGATCGGCCGGTTCGTTGTCCACGCCTACGTATACAGGAGCGGGTACGGCGTCCATTGTTGCCAGATGCACCAGGGCCGCCGCGGCGTCGTCGCGGTGGATCCGGTTGGTGTAGCGCACGTCCTCCGGAATGACGGCCGAGCCCGACTTCACCTGGTCGATCAACCGCGTCCGGCCCGGCCCGTAGATGCCACCCAGCCTGAGCGAGATGCCCACAGAACCGGTGCCGGCAAGCCTGGCCTGCAGGAGATCGTCGGCCTCCACCAGCACGCGGCCGGAAAACCCGCCGGGGTGGGGCGGCGTGGCTTCATCCACCCATCCGCCGCCCGCATCGCCGTATACGGCGGTGGACGAGACGAAAATGATGCGGCGAGGCACCACCCCATCGCGTTCGAGTGCATCCAGCACATTTTCCACTCCGCGTACATACGCGGAGCGGTATGCCTCTTCCGTCGGGGAGTCGGCAGCCACGGCAATGACGACGGCGGAGGTATCCGCCGGGACCGGCGGCAGGTCCGGAGACGCCAGGTCAGCCGCGGCACCCTCGATGGCTGCGGGCAGTTTCGTGGGGGAGCGGCGCCACCCCACGACGCGGTGGCCTAATGCGGCGAACCGCAGGCCCGCCTCGGTACCCAGGTCGCCGCACCCGGCCAGGAGAATCGTCATGGCCTACGGGGCCTCCACCGGGAAGAACACGCGGGGGTCCTGCAGCAACGCCGGGTACGTGAACGCGGACCGGTCGATGATTTCCGTGACTTCGAAATTCCTGCCAAAGCGGCCGTCATCGAGTGTGATGGGCCGGCCCACCACCTGTCCCACAGCGAACCTGGCCCCGTTCTCGAACGGAACCGCTACCGGCGTCTTTCCCGGAAGGGTGCGGAACGCTTCCTCCTGTGCCAGCCGCTTGCGCGTGGGCTTCTTCGCCTGGGGCTTGGGTGGGGCCTTCTTGGGCGCGCGGGACGGACGGCGGGAGCCGTCGTCCACATAAACGGGGGAGTAGCCGTCGTCGCTCGCGGACATGGCTGCCGCGGCAGCAGCGGCGCGGTTCACCGGAGGAAGCGCCACCGTGGTGAGGGACTGGGGGTCGACGTCGTCGTACGGTTCCCGGAGTATCCAGAGGATGTCCCCTTCCGGCTCCTCCGGCAGGAACTCATGCCGGGGCTCGGGCCAGACATAGTCCATATCCGGAATCGCATCCGGGAACACCGAGGTGTAAAACTTCGGTTCCTTGTGGACCAGTTTGGAACGGTGGCTCAGGTGGAAGTCCGGATCACCGAGCCACGGCGGCATGACGATTTTGGCGGCATAGTCCGGGTGGGCCGCCTGCGGTGCGAACTCCGCAATGTTGGCGCGGGTGTTGTCAGGGTGGCCGCGCTCAGTCCATTCGTCCACCATCGCCAGCCCGTACATGGTGAGGGCGGGCACGTGGCCCATCCACATCCGGATTGCCGGGTGGGTCTGCCAGCCGTAGCCCGGAATCACCAGGGCGCGGAGGGTTTGCAGCGCTTCAACCCGCTGCTTGCCCAGCCGCGCGGTGTCTAGGGCTGCGGCGCTTTGGCGGAAGTCAGGGTACGGGAGAAAGGTTTGCATCCATTCAGTCTGACGGTCCCCGGCGGAACTGCCAATTGCTGTGCCTGCGGCCACAAGCGGGGAGTGCTCGTGTCCAAATAATGGACGCCTGCATACGGCTTTCAGGTTAAACCACTAAGATCACCGCAACCACCCCCGCATTTTGGAAGCTCTCTCATGACATCTACACCTGACAAAGCCGTCACCCCCGCCCGTACTGCCCTGCCCCGCTACGGACAAATGCTCGGCCCCGAAGCCCGGGGCGTCCTGGTTCTCGACGAATTCATCATCGATCCCGCCGCGGCGCGCAAGGACCAGCACCGCTTCCGTGACGGCATGGCCGCCGTCGCCCGGACGGTCCGCCGCATTGCCGCCCTCCGCGTGGTCATCGCACTGGTAGCCATCGCCAACCTACCCCTGTTCCTTCTCTCCAGCGGCTGGTGGATCTACGGCGTTTCGCTCACCCTGGTCGTTGCCGTCCACACCGCAGTAACCCTGCTCAACCGGCACGAGCCGCGGCTCAAGCAACGGTCGGCGCTGGAGCTGCACATGCACCGCGAACGCAGCGTCAACTACCGCAAAGTGCGCGACGCCGTGAAGTACATGATCGATACCCCCAGCCGCATGAACGAGCACCTTTACCTCGAGCTGCTCGCCGTCAAGCGCGTTGCCCTGAACCTGGCGCACGGCACCGTGGCGCTGCTGGACACCAGCGACGACTCCGCCTGGAAGGTGCGCATCGTCCGCGAGCTGCCCGCCAACTGACCGCCAGCCGCACCACGGCAGCGGCTGAGGAATTAAAGAACGACGCCGGCACATCCCTTGTAAGGGTGTGCCGGCGTCGTTATTTGGTCAACGGAATTTGTCTATCGCCGACCTGTCTGTGTCGCCTTGGAAAGGCGGAGCGCCCAAGGGGCGCTTTTAGTACTCCGACCGCTGTTACGCGGGAAGCTGGATGACCTGGCCCGCGAACACCAGGTTCGGGTTTGCAATGGTGTCCAGGTTGGCGTCTGCAAGGTGCTGCCAGCCGCCCTGGATGCCCAGCTTCTGGGCAACGATGCTCAAGGTATCTCCGGCCTGGAGGGTGTAGGTCTCGCCGCTGAGGGCAACGGAGGTTGCGTGCCTCGGGGCCGGCGGAAGCTGGACCGGAGCGCTCTGGACCTGCGTGGCCTGGACGGGTGCACTCTGGACCGGGGCGCTCTGCACGGGAGCGCTCTGGACAGGTGCACTCTGGACGGGGGCCCCGCCGCCACCGCTAAGCCCGAGCTGGGATGAGCAGGACGGCCATGCGCCCCAGCCCTGGGATGCCTGGACGCGCTCGGCTACCGCGATCTGCTGTTCGCGGCTGGCGTTCTGGGGAGACCCGGTTCCGCCGTAGGCCGACCAGGTGCTGGAGGTGAACTGCAGGCCGCCGGAGAAGCCGTTGCCCGTGTTGATGGACCAGTTGCCGCCGCTCTCGCACTGGGCCAGCGCGTCCCAGGTGGACGTGGGTGTCGCTGCGTTGGCCGCCGTGGCTGAAAGGGCCAAACCTGCCGCGGAGACGGCGGCCAGGGTGACTCCGCGGCGTGCGGCAGTACGGAATTTGGTGATTTTCATGGTGGTGATGCTCCTGAAGGCCACCGGCGCTGGCTCCGTCCCCGGAGATCGTCGCGCCACTGCCCGCCCCTGACGAATAGAGGTCACTATCGGTGGCTGCCGCTGGGCAGTTCTGGTGGAGGCAGCACCGGGCAATCAAAAAGCCCGCCGAACGGGCATGCATTTCACGCTAGGACATCATCTGGCCGTTATCAAATCGAGATTGGAGTGGGCGTGTTGGGTGTGGCATGAAGCACGTAACGCTGTGGTTCGCAGAGGTTGCGGGTTCCCGGGCAGGCGCGAAACCGGGAGGGGCACTATCCTGACCGGATGGAGAACTTTGCCGGCGGCAGCACCATGCCCGAAACCGAAATGGAACCCGTGGAAACTGCGGTCCCTGCCAAGCCCCTTCCGGTGGCCGAACTGCACCTGCACATTGAGGGCACGCTGCAGCCCGAGCTCATCTTTGCCCTGGCCGAGCGCAACGGCATTACCCTGCCGTACTCCGGGCTGGACGAACTGCGCCAGAAGTACGAGTTCACCGACCTGCAGTCCTTCCTGGACCTCTACTACGCCAATATGGCAGTGCTCCAAACCGAACAGGACTTTGCGGACATGACCCGCGCCTACCTGGAGCGGGCAGCCGCCGCGGGGGTCCGGCACGCCGAAATCATGATGGACCCGCAGGCGCACCTCTCCCGAGGCATCCCCCTCGAGGCGTGCGTTAAGGGTGTGGCCTCGGTGCTGGCGACTTCCGAGGAGGAGTACGGGATCTCCACCATCCTCATCGCGGCTTTCCTTCGCGACCTGCCGGAGGACTCGGCGCTGGAGGTGCTGGGCCGGCTGCTGGCCATGAACGCACCCATCGGCGCCATCGGCCTGGACTCGGCCGAAGTGGGAAACCCGCCGTCCAAGTTCGAGCGGTTGTACGCGAAGGCGCGTGAAGCAGGCCTGCGGTTGACGGCGCACGCGGGGGAGGAGGGTCCGGCGTCGTACATCGTCGAGGCCCTGGACCTCCTGGGTGTGGAACGGATCGACCACGGCATCCGCTGCATGGACGATCCCGACCTGGTGGAGCGCCTGGTGGACGCACGCATTCCCTTGACCGTCTGCCCCTTGTCCAACGTCCGGCTCCGTGCCGTGGACACCCTGGCGGACCATCCGTTGCCGGCCATGCTCGCGGCAGGGCTCAATGTTTCGGTCAACTCGGACGATCCTGCCTACTTCGGCGGCTACGTGGATGACAACTTCACGCAGCTCACCGCGGTGTTCGACCTCTCCGATTTCGACAAGGCACGCCTGGCTGCGAACTCCATCCACTCCTCCTTCGCTTCGGAGGAGCGGAAGGCGGAACTGTTGGCGGAACTCAACGGCAGGGAAGTGTCCGACTGACGGCTCCTGTGTCGGGCGCAACAGCGGTGCTTTCAGCCCGGTAAACTAGGTGCCGCAGGCGTGTCTGGGGAGTGCAAGGCAGCACCCATGTCAGCGCTTGAGGGTTATGCAGACAGCCCTTACCCGAGACCTCCGCCTCACTTGCGGCACCATCCGCTTCACAGTCGGTCACGACACGCAGAGTTAACCAATTAAAGTCGCGCGATTTAATGGGCTGTTGGCAAGATGCCTAAGACCGATCGCTTTTATATAAGGGGAATCATGGCCAAGTCCACCGCAGAAAACACCTACCTTCGGCTCAAGACCGTGCTGGAGGTCCTGACCGAAGGCGTGTGGTCCGGCGATGCACTGAATGCTGGCCAGGTCCTGGCGGAAGCAACCGCCCGCGTGCCGTTCAACGAGCATGAGGCCGAACTCCTCAGCGGCGGCATCCCGCGGGGCCACAAGACCCTCACCTCGGCAACCGCCAAGCTGGTCAAGGCGGGCTGGCTGATCAAGGGCCGCTCGGGCTGGACCATCACCGAGGACGGCATGCGCGCCACCGTTGCCTTCCCGGACGTTGATTCCTTTGCGGCAGCGCTCGACGCCGGCACCCCGGTCCCTGCCGACACTCCCGTTCCCACGGCTCCCGAGGGCTTTGTCCGCCCGGTTTCCGCCACCGCGGCAACGCTGGAGGTTCCGGCCAAGGAAGCAGCACCGAAGAAAACGGCCAAGAAGGCCCCCGCGAAGAAGGCAGCCTCCGCTGTGGGCAAGGCAGCCAAGGCGCTCGAAGACGCCGTGGAGCCCGTGGTGAAGGCCGTCCGCAAGGGCAAGTCTCCCGCCAAGGACAAAGCCGAAGCTGTTGCTGCCCCTGTAGAAACGTCCACAGCGGCCGGCGCTGCTGAGCCGTTCGAGGGCCCTGACGTTGAGACCCTGCCGCAGCCCGAGGCTGTGGCCGTGGTGGGTGACTTCAACACCTTCCTGGGCGCGCCTGAGGACTGGGCACCGCAGTACGACGAAGCTCAGATGGAGTTCGACTTCCTGGACCAGCTGTGGAAGAAGAGCGCCGAGCTTCCCGCCGGTTACTACACCTTCAAGATTGCCCTGAACCGTTCGTGGGATGAGAACTACGGCGCCTTCGGCACGTTCGACGGCCCCAACCACGAACTGCACCACACCGGTGGCACCGTGACCATCCGCTACAACCACGCCACCCGCGACATCACCATCAACTAAGCGTTGAGTGCCCAACCGGGCAGCAGTTACTGTCGTTTTGACACTCACAACGGCACCTGCTGCTACCCGGTTGGGCACGCCGATGTTTCCTTAGGAGGCCCGGCATGGGCAGGCACGAACGGACGCAGGACGGCCCAGAGCAGGACAGCGTGCGGTTGGACGCCCGGGTGTTCGGCATGGTCCAAGGTGTGGGCTTCCGTTACTGGACGATGGGTACGGCGGAGGACCTTGGCTTGTCGGGTGAGGTGAAGAACCTCGCCGACGGTTCGGTATCCGTGGTTGCCGAGGGGCCCCAGCCACAGGTCCGCAAACTGCTGGACTGGCTGAACTCGGACCGCACTCCCGGCCGGGTGGAGCGGGTGGACAGCTCGATGTCCGAAGCCGGCGGAAAATACCGCGGCTTCGGGGTGGGCTGACCTACCCGGGATTTGCTCCAACGAGGCCCGCCCGCCCAACCTGGGCGCCGCCAACCCCGAGCCTCTTACCGCACGCAGATCTTCCGACCGGCCGGACTCCCGCGGCTACTCCCGAGGGCTGAGGCCGATGAACGCGCCCAGCTCCTCCAAGGCCGCAGGCTTGTGCGGCATGTAGTTGGTGAGTTCGGGGGACCGGATGATGACGGCGCGCCACTGGCCACGGGAAACCGCTACGTTGACGCGGTTCCGGTTCAGCAGGAACTCTGCGCCGCGGGGTGCCTCGGCCACCGCCGAGCACGCCATCGAAACGAACACCACGGGTGCCTCTTGGCCCTGGAACTTGTCCACGGTGCCCACCCGAACCTCCGGCAGTCCAGCCTCTGCCAGGTGCTTTCGGATCAGGTGGACCTGGGCGTTGTACGCGGCCACCACCAGCAGGTCCTGCTGCTCCAGCGGCCGCGCTTCGCTGCCTGCGCCGGCAGTCCACTTCAGGCCCAGGTGGCGTTGGGCCTGCCGCACCACTTCGTCGGCTTCTTCCTTGGAGGCCGTGGTGTTGCCGGTGTGGTTGACGAAGACGGTCTCCACCCCGGGGGCCAACTGCTCCAGTTCGCGGCGGGCCGCGGCCGGAGCCGACTTCAGCTTTCCCTCGTAGCTGAGGGTGGACACGGCGCGGCACAGCTCGGGATGCATGCGCCAGGTGTCGGCGAGGAAGTAGCCCAGGGCCGCGGGAAGTGTGGCGTGTCCGGTGGCGAGCCAGCCGAGGGCGGACTCATCCACCGGTTCGGGGTGGGCGCCCTGGGAGACCTGCGGAAGCTGCTGGGGGTCACCCAGCAAGAGCAGCCGCTTCGCGGCGCGGGACACAGCGAGCGTGTTGGCCAACGAGAACTGGCCAGCCTCGTCGATGACCAGCAGATCGAGCGACCCGGGCGGCACCTCCTTGCCGGTCATGACCCACGCCGTGCCGCCCACCAGGCACCCGCCGGAAGACGCCAGCAGGCGTGCCACATCCCCGTCAGCGGTCAAACTCCACGGGACGTCGTGAGGGTCTTTCAGCTTTTTGGCCACACTGGACGCATCCACATCGCCGTCCTCGATGGCACGGCAAAGCAGGTTTTCCACCACGTTGTGCGACTGTGCCACCACCCCGATCTTCCAGCCTTCGGCGACGAGCCTGCCAATGACATGGGCGCCGACGTAAGTCTTCCCCGTTCCCGGAGGCCCCTGAACTGCCAGGTAGGAGTTGTCCAGGTCCTGCAGGGACTCAGTGATGGCAGCTGCGTAATCCGCCGCGCCATCGTTGCCTTGCCGTACCTCCGCAGGTCCCCGGAGAGAGCGGAACCGCGGCGGCAGCTTCCGCAGGATGTCCAGGCCGGGTTGCGCGGGGAGGGACGGCAGTGTGGAGCCGACGGCACGGGCCAGCTCCGCAATTGCTGCCTCGATACTGACGGTGGCCACCGGCTGGTCCTCTGTCAGCGCCACCGGGACGTGTTCATAGGCGCCGACTTTCCTGGACTCCCGCTCCGAAATAGTGATGATGGTGTGTTCCGGATTGTCGGGAGCTGCCCGGAGGTCGTCAATGAGGGTCTTGAAGGTGTAGGCCCGCGCATTAGGTGCCGCGTTGGGGGCGGCCATACCGTCCGGCACCGGTGGATCATACAAGCGGCACCATGTGGAGTCGGCACGGAAATCGGATCCTTCGGTCATGGTGCCGCGAAGCTTCAGGACCCGCGTGCGCATCTTTTCCGTCGGCTTCGCCAGCGCCCAGTCGACTGAAACTTCGGCCGATTCAACGACAAAGACGTTCCGTTGGTCGGACCAGTTGTCCATCGGTGCCTCGACCCGGTCGAAGTGCTGCCACCAGAACTGCTTGCGTTCGCGCCGGTGATACCCGGTGGCGGCCGCCACCATGGCGACGGCACGTTCGTCCTCAGTCCACGGGCGGTTGTCCGGCAGGGCAGCCAGATACTCGCGCAGCCTGCCCTCCTCCGGTGTCTCCTCGGCAGGAACCGCCTCACCACCGGCATCTGCGGCAATCCCGGGTAGCTCGACAGGACCGGCTTCCGGACCAATTGCGGCTGCATCAAGCCTGCCTGTATCCACCTCTCCTGCCGTCCGGCCGCGCTCCTGCGAAACACTGGCATCCTCTTCCAGCCGGAGGAGCCAGTCCCGCAGCCGCAGCGTGGACAGGCAGTCGTACTGGTTGTAGTCGGAAATGGAGGCCAGGATGGCATCAGCGTCCTCGCGGCGCCCTTCATCACGGGCGGCGCAATAGGCGGCATAGGCCACCACCGAAGCGCCGGCGTCTTTGACATCCCCGGACCGCAGGTTGTCTCCCATGTAGAGCGGTTCAAGCTTCTTGATGGAGTACGACGCCTCCGAGATCCGGATGGAATGCCGCACCGTGGCGTAGAGGTCCACCAGCAGACCCTGCCGCAGCCAGTCATCCACTGTGTCCTCGCCGGCCTGGTGGGCGAGGGAAAGATTCCTTAGCGCCGTCTTTTCATACGGGGCGTAGTGGTAGACGTGCATGTCCGGGTAGGTGGCGCGGCGCTTCTCCACATAGTCCAGGAAGTCGAGGAAGGCGCGGCGTTCACCGGAGCGGGAGTGCGCCCAAAACGGACGGAACACAGGATCGTCTCCGGCGCCCGCCACCGGGGCCTCGATGACGCCAAAGAGGTATTCGATGCCCCAGGCGCCTGTGGCGGGATCCTGCCACAGCGGATCGCCCTCGAAGTCGAAGAAAATGTCCCCGGCGCTGGGCGCCGGAAGAGACCCGATCGAGTTCTCCGGAAGAACGGTGTAGGCGACTGTATGCGGCTCGCCGTCCTTGGTGAAGGTGCGGGACCCCGCCGGCTCATCGAGTCCCAGCTGCATCCGGGCCTGGGCGCGGAGCCGGACCACGGAGTTCTTTGCCTCCGCCGCCGGCATGGCTGCCAGTTCGTCGATGGTGGTGACGTTGGATTCATGAAGTTTCCGTCGCTGGACAACGGACATGCCGGCCACCATGAGCAGGTCCCTGTGGAGGTTGACCTGCTCGGCGCAGTAGTCGCAGCGTCCGCAGTGCACGACGCCGGGTTCCTGCCACTGCACCGGGGCATCGCCTGCACGGTGGCTGGCTGTGAGCTGGCGGAAGCGCCGGCGCCGTTCCCGGAACACGGGCAGCAGGTCCGGCAGTGAGTGGCTGCTCCGCAGCCAGTCGTCACCCACCCGGGTGCCCAGCACGAGGGTGACCACAGGCGATGGCTCCAGCCCCATGCCGAGGAGTTGGTCGCCGTAGGCGGCAAGCTGAAGGAGGGCTCCTACTTTGGCATGCCGGGCAAGCTTGGTGTCCCAGACCTCGTACCGCCCCGGGTTCCCCGTCCCGGCGGCCTCGTTGACCAGGAAGTCCGCGTAGCCCAGGAATTCGCCGTCGAAGAAGGTGGCCTGGAACACCACGTCCGCACCGGAGCGGAGGGCGAGTTCGGTCTCCGCGTGCTTTGCCTGCAGCTCACCGCGCAGGTTCTGGCCGCGCTCCAGCGAATAGACGCCCGAGCCCCGGCTCGCGTCCCACTCGCCGTACTTCGCCACCAGGCTGGCAAGCACCGTCTGCTCGTGCCGGTCGCCCAACTCACCGGCCCGCTTCTGCATCTCGTCAACCGCGAACTCGGCTTTGGGGGCGCGGCCCAGCTTTTCGTCCAGGACCCGGAGCGTGCGGTACTCACACTCGGAGGCAGCCACCAAATCGCTGGCCGAAAAGACCAGGTCCGGCGGCGCACTTGAGCCGGTTTCAACACCAGCGTCGAGCAGAAACACGGGGCCTCCCCAATGACAGCCGGGCCCGAAGACGGTTTCCGTGGCCCTGTTTTATGGCTGCCTCAAACCTAGCAAGAGGGACTGACAAACAGCGGGCAGGCCAACAACAAGAAGAACGGGGCCGCATAAGAAAGGTAGGCCCAAGTTGGCAAAATGCCGGGAAGTCAGCCCTCCGCCGCAGCTGCCCGGACCTGCGCCTTGTCATGCTCCGAGTGGGCGTTGCGCAGCAGATCCATGAACTCGGTTTCGTTGCGGACCAGTCGCTTGTACTTCTCCGGAAGCTTGCGGATCTGGGTCTCCTCCCGGCACATCTTGGCGAAGATCTTGTCGCGTTCGGCCATGTCCGTTTCGTAATTGAGGTCCAGGTATTCGGTGGCGTGCCGCCGCGCTCCGGACACAGCGTTCTTGGCCTTGCCCTTGGGACTGAAGATGGACGCCAGGATGGTCACCGCCAGGACGCCCAGGATGACGCCCAGGGAGACTCCGGTGCTGACTTCCACCACGTTGACGTGTTCGCCGTCGTTGATGAACGGGAGGGTGTTCTCATGCAGGGCGTGCAGGATGAGCTTCACGCCGATGAAGCCCAGGATGACCGCCAGGCCGTAGGAGAGGAAGATCAGCCGGTCCAGCAGGCCGTCGATCAGGAAGAACAGCTGCCGCAGGCCCATCAGGGAGAACGCCGTGGCGGTAAAGACAACGAAGACGTTCTGGGTCAGGCCGAAAATAGCAGGAATGGAGTCCAGGGCAAACAGGATGTCCGTGCCGCCGATGGCCACCATCACCAGCAGCATCGGAGTGAGGACCCGCTTTCCGTTCTCCACGGTGAACAGCTTGTCGCCGTCGTAGTGCTGGGACGCAGGCAGGAACTTCCGGGCGAGTCGGACCACCAAGCCTTCGGAGTCGTCATCGTGGTCGTCCGGCTTGAGCAGGTTGCCAGCCGTGAGCAGCAGGATGAGACCGAAGATGTAAAACACCCAGGCAAAGCTGTTGATCAGTGCCGCGCCCAAAAAGATGAACGCCGTCCGCGCGATCAGGGAGAATACGATGCCGAACAGCAGCACCTTCTGCTGGTCCGCCCGGGGCACCTTGAAGCTGGCCATGATGATGAGGAAGACGAAGAGGTTGTCCACGGACAACGCCTTTTCCGTGACGTAGCCGGCGAAGTATTCCGTGCCCATGTCCGGGCCGCCGAACAGCAGCACCGCCAGCCCGAACAGCACCGCGATTCCCACGTAGATCGCGGACCAAGTGGCCGATTCCTTAATGGTGGGGGTGTGCGCCTTCCGGACATGGAAGAAGAAGTCGAAGGCCAACAGGCCCACGATTCCCGCAATGGTCAGGGTCCAGGCAAACGCAGGTACTTCCACGCGGGGGGCCTTTCGTTGGAGGGTCCCCCCAGCCTACCTAAGCGGGTTTCAGGAGTTGGTTCTCCACGACGGCGGACCGGGACAGGGTCTTGTACCCTTCCTGCTCGAAGAGCACGGTGATCACATCGTCCTCGTGCCGCATCACCAGGCCGGGCCCCCATTCCTTGTGGACCACTGCTGACTGGAGCGGGAACGGCTCGTCGCCGGCGGCGGAAGCCGGGCCGCCGCCGTCGGACGCTGCGCTTTGCTGTTTCCTGCCGGCCTTCTTGTTCGCCTGCTTCTTGTCCGGCTTGCCGTCCTTCGCTGTGTCCGCGGGAGCAGCGGCAGCGCAGCCGTCACAATTCCCGCAGGGCTCGGGCAGGTCCTCACCGAAGTAGCCCAGCAGGAACTGCCGGCGGCAACCGTCCGTTTCCGCGTAGGCGCGCATCATGGTGAGTCGGGACTGGTCCACCCGCTGGCGGGCTTCGGCGAGTTCGACGGCGTCACCCACCAGGGCGGGCAGCTTTGCTTTGGACGTCAAACGGACGCCGCGCTTGCCAACGGCCACCGCGCCGATCTCCTCCAGCTGGTTGACCAGGCCCGTGACGCGGCGGGGTTTGAAGCCCGTCAACTCCGCAAGGGAGGACTTGGGGGTTGCGGCGTGGGCAGCCTTGAGGACCTTCAGCACCTCCAGCAGCGAATCGGGGTCAGGGGAGTGCGTGCCGAAGAATTTCCGCAGCCCCAGGTCTTCCGAGCGGTAATGCAGCACGGCCGAGGCCGGCTCGCCGTCCCTGCCTGCCCGCCCGATCTCCTGGTAGTAGGAATCGAGCGATTCGGGGATGTCGGCGTGGACCACGAAGCGGACGTTCGGTTTGTCGATTCCCATCCCGAACGCAGTGGTGGCCACCACCACGTCCAGCTTGTCGTCCAAAAACAGCTCGTGGATATGCTCGCGGTCCCCGGCCGAACGGCCCGCGTGGTAAGCCTCCGCGCGGAGCCCCTCCTTAGCCAGCTTTGCCGCGTACTTCTCCGTGTCCTTCCGCGTTGCGGCGTAGAGCAGCCCCTGCCCTTTCCCGGCCAGGTCGGCTACCTGTTCCAGCACTGCCTTGCGCTTGCCCTTGTCCTCGTGGTGCCGGACCACGTCGAGGCGGATGTTGGGCCGGTCGAAGCCGCGGACCAGGACCAGCGGGTCCTTCATGCCGAGCCGCTCCACGATCTCGTCGCGCACCGGAGGGGAGGCCGTGGCGGTCAGGGCGGCCACGGCCGGGCTGCCCAGCTGCTCGCGGACGTTGCCAAGGGCCAGGTAATCCGGGCGGAAGTCGTGTCCCCAGGACGAGACACAGTGTGCTTCGTCCACCACGAACAGCGAGATGTCCAGGCCCCTGATCCGGTCCACGGTGGACTGCTTTGCCAGCTGTTCCGGGGCAAGGAACACGAACACGGCCTTGCCGTCCTCAGCGGCCTTCCACGACGCTTCGACGTCCGCGTCGCTGTGCGAGGAGTTGATAGCCACGGCGGCATCCGTGCCGAGGTCCTGTGACAGCCCATCCAGCTGGTCTTCCTGCAGGGCAATCAAGGGTGAGACCACGACGGCGGGACGTCCAGTCTGCTGGTGCAGGTGCAGTGCTGCGACCTGGTAGATGGCGGATTTCCCGTAGCCGGTGGGCATCACGGCCAGGACGTCGCGGCCTTCGACGAGGGCGGCCATGCCGGCCAACTGGCCGTCCCGGAGGTGGGGCAGGGAGAAGGCTGATTCAGCAAGGGCCCGCAGGGCAGGTTTGTCGGACATGAAACGGGCTCCGCACACAAAGAAAAGAGCGGCCGCTTGCTTCAGCCGTAGGACCACCCTACGCCAGCCCCGCTCCGCCGACGTAAACGCCCGCCGGCGGAGCTTCGGAGCTTACGTGTCGATGGTGGACATGTTCGGGTAGCGGGCGCCCGCAGTTGCCCCGGCGGGTGCCAGCTGGTCCAGCAACTGGAGATCCTCCACACCAAGTTCGATGTCCACGGCGCCAAGGTTTTCGCGCAGCCGTTCCCGTTTCTTGGTGCCCGGAATCGGGACCACGTGCTCGCCCTGCGCCAGCAGCCAGGCAAGCGCAAGCTGGCCCGGGGTGCAGCCTTTCCGGTCGGCCAGCTCCTTGACCCGGTCCACCAGCTCCAGGTTCCGGGTGAAGTTCTCGCCCTGGAAGCGCGGGGAGTGTTTGCGGAAGTCGTCCTCGGCGAAGTCGTCCACGCTGCGGATCTGGCCCGTGAGGAAGCCGCGGCCCAAGGGGCTGTAGGGGACGAAGCCGATGCCAAGCTCCGCGAGCACCGGAAAGACCTTGGTCTCCGGCTCGCGCTCCCACAGCGAATACTCGGTCTGCAGTGCGGTGATGGGATGCACGGCGTGGGCCCGCCGGATGGTCTCTGCTGACGCTTCGGACAGGCCGAGGTGCCGGACCTTTCCGGCCTGGACCAGTTCCGCCATGGCACCGACGGTGTCCTCGATGGGGACGGTCTTGTCCACCCGGTGCTGGTAGTAGAGGTCGATGTGGTCAACCCCAAGCCGCTGGAGGCTGGCATCGCAGGCGCCCCGGACGTATTCGGGGCGGCCGTTGATGCCCACCCAGGACCCGTCCTCCCGGCGCTCGTTACCGAACTTGGTGGCAAGCACAACATCCCCACGGCGCCCCGCAATGGCGCGGCCCACCAGCTTTTCGTTGGTGAAGGGACCGTACATATCGGCCGTGTCCAGCAGCGACCCGCCGGCGTCCAGGAACTCGTGGATGGTGGCGATCGCCTCCTGCTCGTCGCCGTCGCCGTAGAACTCGCTCATGCCCATGCACCCAAGGCCCAGGGCGGAAACTGTCAGTTGTCCAATGGTGCGTGTTTTCATGCCGTTCTCCTCAAGGTGGAACTTGCCCGGGAAGCGGCCAGCCGGCGTTCTTGGAAGCCGGTTGGTGCAGCGTAGGCCACTATAGGAACTTCCCCTGTGAATACTCCGGTAAACAAGGGGCTTCCTACCCCTAGACCGCTCAGGGGGCCGTGCCTAGACTGGGCGAATCCCCACCCGGGAACCGGTATCTGACCACGCCAAGTTTCAGGAAGCACCGACGGGCCAGGGCTGTTCCCCCGAGGGATGTCCCACCTACCCAGATCATGGCCGTCCCACCGGACGCCTGGCTATAGGAGTGATAGATGACAGGGAACAAAGCCGTTGCCTACAAAGAAGCGGGCAAGGTTGAAGTAATCGACATTGACTACCCAACGTTCGAGCTCAAGGACGGGCCAGGGGTCAACCCCGCCAACGTGGGACGCCCGGTCAACCACGGGGTGATCCTGAAAACGGTGGCCACCAACATCTGCGGCTCGGACCAACACATGGTCCGCGGGCGCACCACCGCCCCGCCAGACCTGGTGCTGGGCCACGAAATCACCGGCGAAGTGGTGGAGGTGGGCCGGGACGTCGAGTTCATCAAGGTCGGCGATCTCTGTTCGGTGCCATTCAACATCGCCTGCGGCCGCTGCCGGAACTGCAAGGAACGCAAGACCGGCATCTGCCTGAACGTGAACCCGGACCGCCCCGGCAGCGCCTACGGCTACGTGGACATGGGCGGATGGGTGGGCGGCCAGGCCAACTATGTCCTGGTGCCGTACGCGGACTGGAACCTGCTGAAGTTCCCGGACAAGGACAGGGCCATGGAGAAGATCATGGACCTGGCCATGCTCTCGGACATCTTCCCCACGGGATTCCACGGCGCCACCACGGCGGGCGTGGGCGTTGGTTCCACCGTGTACATCGCCGGGGCTGGTCCTGTGGGCCTAGCAGCGGCCACCAGCGCACACCTGTTGGGTGCCGCCGTCGTGATTGTGGGCGACATGAACGAGGGCCGGCTGGCGCAGGCGCGCAGCTTCGGCTGCGAGACCGTGGACCTCACCCAGGGCGAGCCGAAGGACCAGATCGAGCAGATCCTGGGCGTGCCTGAAGTCGACTGCGCCGTTGACGCAGTGGGCTTCGAAGCCCGTGGGCACGGCAAGGGCGCGCAGGAGGCGCCCGCAACCGTGCTTAACACCCTGATGGACATCACTGCGGCGGGCGGGGCGCTGGGCATCCCCGGCCTGTACGTCACCGGCGATCCGGGCGGCATCGACGAGGCAGCCAAGAAGGGTTCCCTCAGCCTGAGCCTTGGCACCGGCTGGGCGAAGTCGCTGAGCTTCACCACCGGCCAGTGCCCGGTGATGAAGTACAACCGGCAGCTGATGATGGCCATCCTCAACGACAAGGTCAACATCGCCAAGAACGTCAACGCCAAGGCGATCCCGCTGGAGGATGCACCGAAGGGCTACGCGGAGTTCGACGCCGGCGCAGCCACCAAGTACGTCCTCAATCCGAACGGCTACTTGAGCTGACGCGGCGGTAATGCCTTCAGGGAACCGCCGCTTGCGGAAATAGGTGCTGCCCGTGCCGGGTTAGGCTTTGCACGGGCAGCACCACCCGCAAGCAAAGGAGTTCCCCTTGAGCGACATCACGGTCCGACACAACCCCGAGCGCGAACGCTTCGAGCTCCTCGACGCCGGCAACGTCATTGGAAAGGCAGCGTACAAGGAGTACGACGGCGGGGAGTCGCCGCAGCGGATTTTCTACCACACGGTGGTCAACGAGGAATACGGCGGGCAGGGCCTGGCCGGCCGGCTCGCCACAGCTGCCCTGGACAGCACCGTGGAAGCGGGCAGCGGCATCGTTCCCGTGTGCCCGTTCATCAAGAAGTTCCTGGCCAAGCACCCGGATTACCTGGGCAGCGTGGTGGCAGTTACCCCGGCGCACCTGGAGTTCCTGGAGACGGCACTGGCTGCCCGGACCCGGGGCTAGGCGCTTTTTCGACGCACAAAGTGGTTTTCGACGCGCTCATTCCCTGGCGCACCCACAATTTGGTGCGCGCAGAGTAATTCGCGCGTCGATATCTATTCCACGCCGAGAATGACTCCTTGCGCCCCGCCTCAGCAGGGTGGCGCGGAACACCTCGCGACCTTCAGGAAGCTCCCAACCTCCGGTGATTTAATCGGCAACGTCAGCGCGGCTCATGGCCGCGCTGACGTTGTTTGTGTTTGCCGAGGCGGGACAGGAGCCCTTGTATGTCCGAGCACCACGTGGTGCCCACACCAGGCCGCGACGCTCCGCCGCCTACGCCGCGCAAGCCCAGCTCCGGTAAGCCCAGTTCCAGTAAAGCCCGGGGCAACCGACGGCTGCTGATCCTGGCGCTCATCGTGGTCGTGGTGATCGTCGGCACCATCACCCTGGCGGTGGTCCGGTCGGAACCGCGGTCGGGAGCAGTGGTCCCCACCCCGCCCGCCGTGCCCGCGGCGCCGGTGGCGGCAGCCCCGCCGTCGTTGCAGGACAACGTGGACAACATCCTGAGCGAAGCGGACGAATACCGGATCGGGCTGGCGCTCGCCGACGTCTCCGGGGGTGCAGAGCGGACGTTCGGGGACCAGGACACGTTTACGGCAGCCAGCACGGCGAAAATCCTGACGGCCGCCGCCTACTACCACCTGGTGGAGGAAGGGCAGGCCAGCCTGGACGCACCCATGGGCGACTACGACGCCGCCTTCCAGCTCAAGGCCATGGTCAATGACAGCAACAACGATTCCTGGCTGCTGCTGATGGACGCTGTGGGCTACCCACAGCTGATCGCCTACGCGGGCTCCATCGGTGTCACTTACGACCCCGAGCAAAACCTCCTGACCGCCGCGGACATGGCGCTGATCCTGAAGAAGCTGTACGCGGGGGAGCTCCTAAACAAGGAGAACACGGACCAGCTGCTCAGCTACATGCAGGACACCAACGACGAAAACCTCATTCCCGCTGGCTCCCGGCCGGGAGTGAACGTGCACCACAAGTATGGGGAGGTGTCCGGCGAACTGCATGACGCCGCCCTGCTCACCTACGGCGGGTCCACGTTCGCACTGGTGATCTACACGGAGAACCCGGACGGCGTGGCCGACGACGGCCAGGCGGAGGTGATCCGCGACCTGACCCGGGCCGTGGAGGACGCGTTGTTCCCGGTGGGATTGGCCGGCAAGTAGCGAACGCCACACCGCGCCGGGAGGCCGCCGAATCGTCCCGGGCGGCCGCCGTGGGCCAGACTGTTACCGTGAGCAACAAATCCCGGACTGCCCTGGCCGTCGCCGGCCTCAGCCTGGGTACGGCACTCAACCCGCTTAATTCGTCCATGATCGCTGTCGCCCTGGTGGTGCTTCGCGCGGACTTCGGGCTCGACGTTGCTGCCGTTACCTGGGTTGTTACCTCCTTCTACCTGGCCTCCGCCGCCGGCCAGCCGGTCATGGGCAGGCTGGCCGACAGGTTCGGGCCGCGGCGGATGTTCATGCTTGGCATGGCGCTGGTGGCCATCACGTGTGCCCTGGCTCCGCTGGCCCCGAACTTCGCGCTGCTCTGCGTGGCGCGGGCCGTCATGGCACTGGGCACCGCCACGGCCTATCCCAGCGCCGTGGTGATGGTGGGGGAGTTGGCCCACCAGGCGAAGGTTGATACGGCCCGTCCGCTTGGCCGGCTGCAGATGGCCAACACGTCTGCAGCCGCGGTGGGTCCCGTCGTCGGCGGCCTGCTGGTGGGCTTCGCGGGCTGGCAGTGGCTCTTCCTCATCAACGTTCCGCTGGCACTGGCCGCGCTGCTGATCGTCCGGAAGGCCGCACCACCGGATAAGGTCCGGGAGCACGGCAGTGTGGCAGAGTTGGTGCGGGACTCCGACGTCCCCGGCATCGCCGGGTTCATCGGTGCCCTGCTGCTGGTCATGATGGCCGCACTGAACGTGGCGCCGGACTACCGCTGGTTGATGCTGGCCGCCGGAACCGTCCTCGCGGCATTGTTTGCCTGGCGGGAGCTGCGCTTCGCCAAGCCGTTCCTGGACCTGCGGCTGCTGGGCCGGAACCGGCCGCTGATGCTGGTGTACCTGGCCTTCGCCGTGTTCAGCAGCGTCTACTACTTCGTCTTCTTCGG
This sequence comes from Pseudarthrobacter defluvii, assembly GCF_030323865.1. Lineage (NCBI taxonomy): Bacteria > Bacillati > Actinomycetota > Actinomycetes > Micrococcales > Micrococcaceae > Pseudarthrobacter > Pseudarthrobacter defluvii. The sequence goes on from NZ_CP066362.1 coordinate 918,070, forward strand.
CCTGCCGCAGCTGCTGCAGGAAGCCGGCGGCTACGATCCCGGCGTCGTGGGCCTGCTGATGCTGCCCCTGGCCGGTATGTCCGTAATCGCAACCCCTTGGGCTGTCTCCGCGATGGGAAGGTTCGGCGTCCGGCGGGTGCTGCTGGCCGGCGTCGTCCTTTTGACAGTGGTGGCGGCACTCATGTGGCTGCTGACCGGGACGCTGGCCATCCCGTTAGTGGTGGTCCTGACCGCGCTGATGGGCGTGCCGTACGGCACCGTGAGTATCGCCTCGAATCAGGGCATGTTCGTGTCCACCCGGCCGCAGGACCGCGGTGTGGCGGCCGGCATCTACCAGACCTGCCGCTACGTGGGCGCGATTACCGCCACGGTGATGATCGGGGTGTTCGCGGCCGGCGGGGTGCACCAGGAGAGCTGGATGCGGATGGTGCTGGCCATGGTGGTGCTCTGCGCAGTGACGTTCGGGATTTCCGTGTTCTGGCGGCAACAGAAGGCGTAGCCCCATCCATGGGAAGGGCCCCTCGGGCACTGGAAGCGCCCGGGGGAGCGTGCCATGCTGGCCCCATGGGAAACATGATGACGCTGGGCAACGCCGAAACCGCAGTCCAGGCATACGTCAGTGAACCGACCGGGACCCCCAAGGGCGGACTGGTGGTGGTCCACGAAGTGTGGGGGCTGGTGCGCCACACCAGGGATGTGGCGGACCGTTTTGCCGCGGAAGGCTACCTGGCGGTCGCCCCGGACCTGTTGTCCGGAGCCGGCGGTGTGGCGGACCTCAGCGGGGAACTGCAGGAGGCAGCGTTCGATCCCCAACAGCGCAGCAACGCCCAGCCGCGCCTGCGCAAGCACATGGCACCCATCCGTTCCCCGGAGTACGCCAAGCACGCTGTGGCTGCGCTGCACGTGTGTTTCGACCACCTGGAGGGCGTGGCTGGACTGACCGGCCGGGTGGCCGCCACGGGCTTCTGCCTGGGCGGGACCTACACATTCTCGCTGGCCGTTTCCGAACCCCGCCTGCGCGCCGCCGTCCCCTTCTACGGGCACGCCGAGTTTAAGGACGCAGAGCTGCGTGGCATCAACTGCCCGGTCCTGGCCTTTTATGGGGACCAGGACGCAGCCCTCATGGACGAGTTGCCTGGGCTGAAGTCACGCATGCGCGCAGCGGGGGTGGAGTTCGAGGCGGTGGTGTACCCGGGCGCCGGCCACGCCTTCTTCAACGACACCAACAAGTACACCTACAACGCCGAAGCTGCCGCCGACTCCTGGGCCCGCACACTCGCTTTCCTGGAGCGGAGCCTGGAGGCCTAGGAGCGGCGGCACCCATTCACGGGCAGTAGTGCGCCTCACGGTCGTACTGGACCTTGTTGCCCGTCTGGTGGGAATCTTCCCGTTCCCAGCACTGGCGGGTGGCGTCCGTGGTTTGCTGCCGGTAATGCTGGCCGATCTCGATGAGCTGCCCGTTCCGAGTCAGTGTGTGCGTGTGCGTCTGGGTCTGGATGGTGTTTAAAACAGTTCCGTCATTCGTGGCGGTCAGGGTGTCCGTGTAGTTGCCGGAGGACGAGGTGGACTGGATGCCGCTGGGGGTTGAAACCTGGTGGCTGACCGCCGTGCCCGTGCGGCAGGTCTGGTAACTGCCATAAACCGTGCACTCGTTGAACTTGGTGACGTCTGCGCCGTTGCTGCCTGCTGCCTGTGCGGGGGCTGCGAGGGCCGCAGCGCCAAGGGCCAGGGCGGCCCCGATGAGGGTGGTGCGTTTCGTGAACATAGCAATGTGTCCTGCCGGGGTAAGGGAGCACGTGCCCCCGCCCCTGACCGTAGGGCCATTGGTCCCATGGCGGGACCGGCGGCTGCTTCGCGACCCTATGGCGTGGGGTGCGCCCCCGCCGTCGTAATTCTTCAGCCAGTGGAGCCGGGATGGTTGGTGACCGGGGTGACCCGGATCCGGGCTATCCGCAGCCGTTCCATGCTGAGGACCGTCAGGACGTATCCCGGAATCTGGACCCTGTCGCCTGCAGTGGGCAGGCGGCCCAGACGGTCCATCATGAAACCGGCCACTGTTTCGTAGTGGCCCTCCGGCAGGGCGATCCCGGACGTTGCCGTGAACTCCTGGAGGATCAGGCCCCCGTCCACGTCGATGGTGCCGTTGGCCATGGTGACGCGGTCCTCGTGCTCGGCGCCGGTGTCGTACTCGTCGTAGATCTCGCCCACCAGTTCCTCCACCAGGTCTTCGAGCGTGACCACGCCGTCGGTGCCGCCGTATTCGTCCACCACCAGCACGATGTGCTGGTTGGTCCTGCGCATCCGGGACAGCGACGGCAGCACCCGGTTGGTCCCCGGCATGGCAAGGATCTTTCGGGTGATGTCGCGCACCGGCGCCTGGTCCTGCACCTCGCCGCCTGGCATCAGGTCGCGGATGTGCACGAAGCCCAGGACGTCGTCGGGACTCCTGCCGATGACCGGAAACCGGGAATAGGGGCCGTCGCGGACCATGGTGCGGGCGTCCGCGATGGTCATGGCGCCGTCGATGAAGACGACCTCCGTGCGGGGGCGCATCACCTCCTGAAGGGTCCGGTCTCCGGCACCGAACACGTCGGCAAGAATGTGCCGGCTGCTCTCTTCGAGCATCTCGTTCTCGGCCACCATGTCCCACAGTTCCTCCGAGGTGATGCCGGGCCGCTTGGCACGCGGGTCACCGCCGAAGAGCCGGACCGCGGCGTCAGTGGAGACGGACAGGAACCAGATGGCTGGCCGCATGAGCCTCGAAAAACTGATGAGCGGCGGGGCCAGGACCCGGGTGAAGGCGACGGGGCTTTGCAGCGCCAGCCTCTTGGGCGCCAGTTCGCCCAGCACCAGGGACAGATAGGCCACCAGCAAGGTCATGCCGATAAAGGACACGGGCCCGGCCGCCGCACCCAGCCCCACGGCTTCCAGGAGAGGCACGACGTCGGGCGCGATCGCCGAAGCGCCGTAGGCCGCCGAGAAGAACCCGGCCAGCGTCACCCCGATCTGGACCGTGGAGAGGAACCGGTTCGGGTTGCGCGCCAGCGCTGCCGTCCGCGCCCCGGTGTCCCCGGACTTCTCGATCCGGCGGACCTGGCTTTCGCGCAGGGACACCAGGGCCATCTCCGCCGCTGCGAAGACACCCCCGAGCAGCACGAAACCGAGTACCAACCCAATATTGACCAGGGCGCCGCTGTCCATGACACGACCCTACCGAGCTACGGGCCCGGTGGCGCGTGCCTATTGCTCTGCTCGGGAGGCGGCTGCGCTAGGAGGCGGCGGAACGGGGCCGGAGCCGAAGTGCCTGCATACCGCCGTCCACTGCCAGGTCCACTCCGGTGGTGGACCCGGAGAGCGGGCTGGCAAGGTAAACCACCGCTCCCGCAACTTCCTCCGGGGAGACAAGCCGGCCGTGCGGCTGGCGTGCCTCCAGCGCCGCCCGTTCCGCAGCAGGATCAGGTGCGCTGGCGAGGAGACGGCCAATCCAGGGAGTGTCGGCGGTCCCCGGGTTCACGCAGTTGACCCTGATGCCTTCCTGCAGGTGGTCGGCTGCCATGGCCAGGGTGAGCGAGAGCACCGCACCCTTGGTAGCGCTGTACAGGGCGCGCTGGGGGAGCCCGGCGGTGGCTGCCACGGAGCACGTATTGACGATCGCCGCGTGGCTGGACCGGCGCAGGTGCGGCAGGGCCGCCCTTGAGACACGGACCATGCCCAGCACGTTGACGTCGAACACCCGGTGCCACTCGTCGTCGTCATTGGCCTCAATGGTGCCTTGCGCACCCACCCCGGCGTTGTTGACCACCACGTCGATCCCGCCCAATTGCTCCGCAGCCTCTTCTACGGCACGGCGGACGGAGGCGTCGCTGGAGACGTCACAGTGGAAGGCCTTCACTCCCGCCGGTGCCTGGTCGGGGTTGAGGTCCAGCACGGCGACGTCCGCCCCGCGCTCCTGGAGCAGCTTCACTGTGGCGGCCCCGATTCCCGAGGCTCCGCCGGTGACGATTGCCTTGATTCCCGCAAACTCCATTGTTCGGTCCTTTCGTAATTAGCCCTGGAAGAATTCCTGGCGCTGGCGGCCCAGTCCCGCCACTTCAAGTTCGACGACGTCTCCGGCCTTCAGGTATGGGAAACGCCCGGACAGGGCCACCCCCTCCGGGGTGCCGGTGCAGACCAGGTCTCCCGGCTCAAGGACCAGGAACTGGCTGAGGTCATAGATCACCTGCTCCACGCCGAAGATCAGGTCGCGGGTGGAGGAGTCCTGGCGGATGTCGCCGTTCACCCAGCTGCGCAGCCGCAGGTCGCGGGCATCCACCTCGTCCGGCGTCACCAGGTACGGGCCCGTGGGGCAAAAACCTGCGCAGCTCTTTCCCTTGGACCACTGGCCGCCGGATACCTCCAGCTGGAACGTTCGCTCCGACAGGTCGTTGACGGTGACGAAGCCTGCGATGTAGTCGTGGGCCTGGGAGGGGGAATCCAGGTAGGAGGCGCGCCGGCCGATGACCACGCCGAGTTCCACCTCCCAGTCCGTCTTGGTGGAACCGCGCGGAATGGCCACCGGATCGAAGGGGCCGGCCACGGTGTTGGGGGCCTTGTGGAAGATGATGGGGACCGAAGGGGGTGCGGAGCCGGATTCCGCTGCGTGGGCTGCGTAGTTCATGCCCACGCAGATCACCGAGGACGGCCTGGCGATCGGAGCCCCGATCCGGACCCCGTCAACGGTGAGTTCAGCCAGTTCGCCGGCGGCCAGTGCCGCTGCAGCGCGCACCGGCCCATTCGTTTCCCAGAAGTCGGAATCGATGTCCCGCGTCACCTGCTCCAGGGAGTAGTACTTCTTGTCGTGGAGCAGGGCGGGGATTTCCTTGCCTGTGGCACCTATGCGCGCAAATTGCATTCGTTTCTTCTTTTCTCGGTAGTACGTCGTTGTGCTTTCAGGCGATGAGTCCGCGGTCGCGCAGGTCAGTCCACAACTCGGCCGGGACGCTTTGGGCGGCCAGGTCCAGGTTTCCCTTCACCTGGGCAGGCGTCCGCATGCCCAAGACAACGCTTGTCACGGCGGGGTGCTGGTAGGGGTAGTGGAGGGCGGCCGCCGGCAGGGTGGTCCCGTGCGATTCGCAAACGTCCGCCAGCAGGTTCGCCCTGTCCAGCAGTTCCTGCGGGGCAGGGGCGTAGTTGTAGGTGGCGTTGGCGGCGGGGCGTTCCTTGGACAGCAGCCCTGAATTGAAGACGCCCACATTTACCACGCCGACGCTGCGTTCCAGGCACGCCGGGAGGAGGTCCCGGGCCGCACCCTGCTCCAGCAGCGTGTACCTGCCGGCGAGCATGACCACGTCGATGTCCGTCTCGGTGACGAAGCGGTGGAGCATTTCGGACTGGTTCATTCCTGCACCCCAGGCGCGGATCACCCCTTCGTCGCGCAGCGCGGACAGTGCCGGGGCCGCGCCTTCCACGGCCTCCGCCCAGTAATCATCCGGGTCATGGATGTAGACGATGTCGATCCGGTCGGTCCCCAGCCGCTGCAGGCTCTCCTCTATGGAGCGCAGCACCCCGTCACGTGAGTAGTCCCGGACCCGGTGCACAGTGTCAGGGACGTCGAAGCCTTCCGTATCCTTGCCTTCGGGCGACGGGTTGGGCCGCAGCAGCCGCCCAATCTTGGTGCTGAGCACATAGCTGTCGCGGTCTTTCCCTGCCAGCGCGGCACCCATGCGGCGTTCGGACAGCCCCAGCCCGTAGTGCGGGGCGGTGTCAAAATACCGCACGCCGCCCTCCCAAGCCCCGGTGACGGCGTCGACCGCTTCCTGCTCGGGCACCTCCCTGTAGAGATTGCCGATGGGTGCCCCGCCGAAGCCGAGCACTGGCAGTTGGACGTCAGTACCAGGAATGGTGCGGGTTTCTGCTTGCATGTCAGTCCTTCTCCTCATGTGGGCTTACCTGTTCTGCTGCCGCTTCCAGCCGGTAGACGCGGACTGCGGTTTCCTGCGCCACGTTGCGGCGTTCGCCCTCCGATGCGCCTGCGACCGCCTGTTCCACTGTGGTGATCCAGTCAAGGTAAGCATCGGGGCGTGTCAGGGAGACGGGGAAGTCGCTGCCCACCATGCAGCGGTCCGCCCCGAAGAGATCCAGCGTCTCCTGGATGAACGGCAGTGCCTGGGGCGACAGGGCGCGGTCCGGGTCAGCTTCCGCGCCGGCGCCGGAAATCTTGACGGCAACGTTGCCGCACCGGGCCAGTTCCTGCATCCCGTTGCGCCACGCGGTGAGCTCCCCACTGGCGATGTGCGGCTTGCCCATGTGGTCCAGCACGATCACCAGCCCAGGCACACGCCGGGCAAACTCCGCGAGGGGTGCCATCTGGCCGCTGCGGATACACGCGTCGAAAACCAGCCCGGATGCTGCCACCCGCCTTGCTCCCGCCAGGGTGTCCTGGTGCAGCATGAAGGATTCGTCCCGGTCCTGGAACAGCTGCCGGACCCCACGGACCAGGGGCCGTTCCAGCAGCTGGTCCAGGTCCTGCTCGACGGCGTCGCCCTTGCTGATAGGCGCAAACGCCACGATCCCGGCGAGCTGGGGCCAGACCGTCCGGAGGCCTGACACCCAGTCCACTTCTTTGAGTGCCTGGTCATCACGGCAGTTGGCCTGCACGAAAACGGCGGCACGCGTGTTTTCCGGGGTGTGGGGGAGGTCCCTTGGCAGGAACGGACGGTTCAAGCCGGAAGTGTCGGCCAGCCATGCGTAGTCCAGCACGTCCGGATCCCAGACGTGGACATGGGAGTCAACCACCTGCAGTGAAGGCGCCTCCATCAGGCCGTTACGTCGGGCCGCACACCGATGGTGAGCAGCAGGTTGGCGTAGTGCCTTGTATCGCCGCTGGCAATGACGACGGCGACATTGGGCGAGCGGGCGGCGTCATAGAACTCGAAGCGCTGATGGGACGTGATTGGAACCTCCGTGCCCAATGTCCGTTCGTAGCCTTTGACGGCTTCCGTCCAGTTTCCGTCCGGCGGGGTCATCACCGCTGCCGCCTCCAAAGGGACTGCCTCGACCAGGACTTCGAGGATCTGGTCAATTGTCAGCAGGCCGGGCCGGAGGTTCAGGGCAATGCGACGGGCGGATGCGGGTGCTCCGGTGTTGTGCGGATAGTTGGCGTCAGCAACCAGGATCTGTGTGCCGTGACCGGACTCGGCGAGCGCCGCCAGCAGCCCCGGGTGGGTCAGGGTGTAGTTGATCATGCCTGTGTCTCGATCCGTGCGCTCGCGAAGGCAACCCGGCCGGCTTGGTTGCCCGCCCGCCAAGCCTGTTCCGCCTGGCCGGTGTCAGTTCCTGCCCAGTAGGTGCCATAGGGAAAGGCGTATTCCTGCAGCGTTTGTTCCTTGAGTTCCGCGGAATATCCAGGAGTCGCGGGCATGACGTAGGCACCGTCCTTGATGATGCATGGGTCCACGAAATGCTCGTGCAGGTGGTCGACAAACTCGGTCACCCGCCCCGTTAGGTCACCTGACACGGCGATGAAGTCGAAGATCGAAAGGTGCTGGACCAGTTCGCATAGACCCACACCTCCGGCGTGCGGGCACACCGGAATGCCGAACTTGGCGGCCATCAGCTGGACGGCGAGTACTTCATTTACGCTGGCGAGCCGGCACGCATCCAGTTGGCAGTAGTCGATTGCCGCGGCTTGGAAGAGCTGCTTGAAGAGCACCCGGTTCATGCCGTGTTCGCCGGTGGCCACTCCGATGGGCTGCACTGCCCTGCGGATCTCGGCATGGCCCAGGACATCGTCGGGGCTGGTTGGCTCCTCAATCCACATGGGGTTGAATTCGGACAGTTGCTTGACCCAGTCGATGGCCTGCGGAACATCCCACACCTGGTTCGCGTCGATCATCAGGTTGCCGTCAGGACCGATGACCTCGCGTGCAATCGCGAGGCGGCGGATGTCCTCCTCCAGGGATGCGCCTACTTTGAGCTTGATGTGACGGTAGCCCTGGTCCACAGCCTCCTGGCACAGCCGCCGGAGCTTCTCGTCGGAGTAGCCCAGCCAGCCGGCCGACGTGGTGTAGCAGGGGTACCCGTTTTCAGTCAGTTGCCGGATGCGCTGGTCCCTGGTGGGCGCAAGGCGGGTCAACAGGCCCAGCGCTTCTTCACGGGTGAGGGCGTCCGATAGGTAGCTCAGGTCCGTCGCGTCAACAATCTGTTCGGGGGTCATATCGGACAGCAACTGCCACAGGGGTTTCCCTGCCTGTCGTGCCGCGAGGTCCCAGACGGCGTTCATCACTGCGCCGAGGGCCAGATGCTCCACGCCCTTGTCTGGTCCCAGCCAGCGCAGCTGGGAATCGCGCTTGAGCTCCCGGTATGTCTCCCCGGGGTGGAGTCCGATCCTGTCGGCGTCACGTCCCATGAGGGGCCGGGCCCTCAGTTCGATGGCGGCGGCGCAGATTTCGTTGCCGCGGCCGATGGTGAACGTGAACCCGCAGCCGTACAGTGCGGGGTCGTCTGTCCTCAGCACGATGTAGGCGGCGGAATAGTCGGCATCATGGTTCATGGCATCCGAGCCGTCCGCCGACAGCGACGTGGGAAACCGTACGTCAAACACATCGAATCCGGTGATCTTTGGCAAGCGATTCCCTCCGGTCCAGAAAGTCCAGGTGACTTCCCCGCGGTCACCTTTACATCTGATGAATTTTGGTCTTTTCCGTGACACTATAGGACGTAGCCCGGTTTTCCAACCAATAGATCGGATGAAAGTGTATGAATGATAGATCCGCAGGAGGCGTCGGGGCAGTGGACCTCGTGTCCGGCGGCCCTATGTCGCAAACCGACGTCGTGATCACCGGTGTAAAGCACATGCTCTCTTCCGGTCGGCTGCGGCCGGGGGACCGGCTGCCCGTTGAAAAAGACCTTGCTGCGGAGTTGCAGGTGTCTCGTGGGTCCCTGCGTGAAGGGGTCCGTGCCCTGTCCACCATGGGGATCTTGGAAACCAGACAGGGTGCCGGTACTTTCGTCACCACCCTGGAGCCCTCTGCCCTACTGTCCGCCCTGGAATTCTGGGTGGGCCTACAGGATGGAGAACGGGCCAACCAGGTGCATACAGTGCGACGCGCGCTTGAGACCGAGGCCGCTGCTGCAGCCGCCGTTTCCATTACCGAGCAGCAACTGGAGCAGGCTGGGCACATCCTGGATCGGGCACACGACGCCATTCATGCCAAACCCGTCGATCATGACGTAGCCATGCAATGCGATCTTGAGTTTCATCGGCTGATCGCGGAGTCATCCAGGAACCATGTGCTGTCCGCCCTAATTGAAACGGTCTCCACCACGACAGTCCGCGGACGGATGTGGCGGTCAATCCATGATGCTGCCGGACTGCGGACTACCCATGGCGAGCATCTGGGCATTTTGGAAGCACTGAGGCGGCACGATGCTGACCGTGCCCGGACCAGAATGGCTAACCATCTGTATGCCGTGGAGGACTACGTCACGGCCATCCCGGACCGCCAACTCCAGAATCCTGCCGTCACGACGAATGTCCACAGCACACCAAGAGTTGGAGCGCATCATGACTGAAATCGCCACGCCTGAAGAGTGGGACAACCTATCCCGGCCAGTCCCGGAGTGGTTCCAGAATTCCCCCTTCGGCATCTTCATTCACTGGGGCGCCTACTCCGTCCCCGCCTGGGCGGAGCCGATCGGCGCCCTTGGCACCATAGATGATCACGAGTGGTTCAAGCACAACCCTTACGCCGAGTGGTACTACAACACCATCCGCATTGACGGCAGCCCTGCCCAGCAGCACCACAAGGAGGAGTTCGGCGGCGAGGACTACGACGCCTTCCTGGACCAATGGAAAGCCGAGCAGTTCGATCCGGCGGATTGGGTGGACCTGTTCAAGTTCGCCGGTGCCGATTACGTGGTTCCCACCACCAAGCACCATGATGGAATCGCTCTCTGGGATGCCCCGGGCACAGGGGAGCGGAACACGGTCCGCCGTGGTCCGGGCAAGGACCTGATCGGGGAAATTGCCCGCGCCGTGGAGGACAAGGGGCTGAAGCTGGGCCTGTACTACTCCGGCGGCCTGGACTGGCACGTGCGTCCCTTCCCGCCGCACACCACCAGCGAAAGCGTCCACGATACGTCCCGCCCCAAGGACGCAGGCTACGCGGAGTACGCCTACAACCATGTGGTGGACCTGGTCGACAAATACCGCCCCCACGTCCTGTGGAACGACATTGAATGGCCCGACGCCGGCAAGCACTTTGGCGCGCATGGGCTGGGAACGCTGTTTGAGCACTTCTACTCCGCCGTTCCCGATGGCGTGGTGAACGACCGGTGGGGCGCTACCCAGCAGGATTACGGCACCAGCGAATATGAAGCGGCCAGGGAGAACGAGTCCGGATCCGAGTGGGAGAACTGCCGGGGCATCGGCTTCTCCTTTGGCTACAACCAGGTTGAAGGTCCGGAGCAGTCGTTGACTGGCCGGCAGTTGGCCCGCCACCTGACGGACGTGGTCTCCCGCGGCGGCCACTTCCTCCTGAATGTCGGGCCGCGGGCCGATGGCACCATCCCCGACATCCAGCGCCAGGCCCTGACCGGCCTCGGCCATTGGATGGCTGACGCCAAGCAGTACCTGGTGGGTGCCCGCCCGCTGGAGGGCGCTCCGGTTACGGACCAAGGAGATTCGTGGGTGCGGTGGGTGGATCGGGGGACCGAGGTAGTGGCCTTCGTTGACTCGCTTGGCGATGGAGCGGAGGCAGCCTTGACGCTGGACACGGGCACGTTTGACGTGGCGCAAGCGTCGGTGGAGGGACCCGGCGGAACTGTCGAGGCCGCCGCGGATGGACTCAAAGTCACGCTCTCACCTGACCGGCCGGGACCTGCCATCGTCCGCATCCCCCGGGCGTAGTCCCGGAAGTACCCCGACGGCGGCGGCTGCCCCACCAAGGGCGGCCGCCGCCGTCGTAAGTTACGTGTACATCAGCGAACCCGGTGTGGTGAGCTTCTCACCGGTTTCCAGCCACGTCTTCAGGCCGGAGAGGATCATCGGCCAGCCGCCGTAGAGCTGTTCGTTGGCGCCTTCGCGCAGGTCGCTGTGGGTGACCGTGAGGTGGCAGGAGTCCCCCACCGGCTCAATTTCCCAGGTGATTTTGGATGTGCCCTCGGCCTTTACGTCCTCGCCCCACAGTGCGCGCATGGTCTGCACCAGCCGGCGCGGCGGCTCCACCTCAAGGTTCTCGCCTTCGCCCAGCGCCGCACCCGCCTTCGGGTTGCCCATGACAAACCGGCCGCCGGGGGACCAGTCGGCCTCGAGGGTATTGCCGAACTGGTACTTGCTGCGGATGTCGCTGTCCGTGATGGCTTCCCAGAGCCGTTCGGGCGTGGTCTTGATGTAAATCTCGAAGATCTTTTCCATGGGACTTTCCAATCTGGATTTGAGGTCGCTGAGGGCAGCGGCCCATGGTTCTGCGAATTTGCTGACCCAGCGGTCGTGGACCAGCCGGATGGGAACGGGGTTCAGGAAGTGCAGCTTTTCCCGTCCGCGACGACGGGTGACCACCAGGCCGGCGTCCTCCAGGATACGGAGGTGCTTGGCGATCCCGAACCGGGTCATGTCGAACCGTGCCTCAAGTGCGCTCAGGGTCTGGCCGTCCTCGCGGAACAGCTCGTCGAGCAGGTCCCGGCGGGTGGGGTCGGAGAGTGCCTTGAACACGTCGTCCATGGCATTAATGATAGGTGACTAAATGGTCACCTATCAAGGATTCTTCGCAGCAGGATTTAGTTCCGGGAGGCCAGGTTCCGGTCGCGTTCCTCGAACACCTCGTCACCCGGTCCGGAGAAGGCGCGGGACCGCTCAACCGCCTCGATGGAGCCGGTGAAGAGCTGCGACTCATGGGGATCTGCGGCGTGCGTGCCGGCAGCAGCGGGCGAACCCAGCCCGCGCAGCGGTGTCCGGGGGCGGGTGCCTGTGCCGCCGTCGTGCGCCTGATTGCTGTCCGCTGCCTGCTCCCAGCGCTGGTGCGGCAGGGCCTCCGGGTGGTTCTGCTGGAGGAAGGTGACCATGGTTTCGCGCACCAGGCAGCGCAGGTCGAAGAGTGCCGCGCTGTCCGCGGCGCTCACCAGGATCCGGACGCGGACAAAGCCGCCGGTGGCATCCGTGATCTGCAGGACCCCCACGCGTTCGTCCCACAGCTCGGTACCGGCCAGGGCCCGGCGCAGTTCGGTGCGCATGTCCTCCACCGGCGCACGCCAGTCGAGGTCGAACTCCACGGTGCCCATCACCTCCGACTGGCGGCGGGTCCAATTCTCGAAGGGCGTGGTGGTGAAGTAGGTCGACGGCAGGATCAGCCGGCGGTCGTCCCAAAGGTGCACCACCACGTAGGTCAGCGTGATTTCCTCGATCCGGCCCCACTCCTTCTGCACCACCACCACGTCATCCACACGGATGGCATCGGTGAAGGCCAGCTGCATCCCGGCGAACACATTCACCAGGGACGTCTGCGCGGCCAAACCGGCGACGATGGAGATCACTCCGGCGGACGCCAGCAGGCCGGCACCGAGCGCCTGGATGGCGGGGAACGTCAGCATGGCGGTGCCGACGGCGAGCACCACCACCAGCGCCACGGCAATCCGCCGCGCCAGGATCATCTGCGTGCGCAGCCGCCGCGCCCGCCGGTTGTCCGCCACGTCCACGCTGTGCCGGGTCAACACCACGGCCTCCACGATCAGCAGCACCGCAATGGCCAGCCAGGCCACCGCGCCGATGAGGGCAATGAGGAGGAAGTGGTCGACGCCGGCGTGCCAGCTTTCGTTCCCGGCCGTCAGCCCCAGCGCGGTACGGACGCCCACCAGGCACAGTGCCAGCCGCAGGGGCTGGCGGGCCACCCGGGAGGTGGCCTGCAGCTCGGGCCGTTTCCGGTTGAGCTTCAGGACGATCTTGCGGAGCAGCCAGGACAGTGTGAGTCCGGCCAGCACCGCCAGGGCCGTGGCGATAAAGGGCAGGGCGGGATTGAGGACGTCTAGCACCTTTTAACGTTTATCAAGCATGTGCCGGGCCTTCGAAATCGGGCCTGCCGGGGCGTGTCCGGAACGTGGCACCAGCCCGGCGCAGGAACCCGGCTTAGGGTCCCAGGGGCAGCAGGATCAGGGTAACCAGGGCCGGGAGCGTTGCCGCGAGGGTCCCCGGCAGGCTCTCCCACTTCCTGGGGTAGTGCCCTTGGAGGTCTGCCAGCAGCATGGTGGGGGCGGTGAGGACCATGTTGGCGCAGCAGTAGACCACCAGCGTGTAGCCGACCACGAGCTGTCCCGAGTTGGCGGCGACTACGCCGGCGAGCACGCCCAGCGCAATCACCAGGTTCTTGTATCCCGTGGGAATGGCCCACATCATCACCGCCGGCACGTTCTCGGGCGGCGTGCTCAGGAATTTCTGCGCCCACCGGCTGCGGCGAAGGAGGAAGCTCTCCACCGGAAACACGAAGATATAGATGACCGCGGCGAGTACGGCGAAGATCTGCGCTACAGCATTCATGCTCGAAGATTAGGACCGGCCCTGCGGTTGCTCCATCCCCACGAAAGGGGATTGTAGGGCGGTGCCGCACACCCGGGGTCCCCTGCGGGAAGAACGCGGGTAGCCTTGGGCGCATGCAGAAGATATCTATCGACGCGCTGGCCCGGCAGCAGCTCGAGGCTGCTCTGACCTCCACCAATGGCCGTGCTGCCGACACGGTATACGGCGGCCATGAGAAGATCCTCCGGCAGACGGTCATGGCCATGAAGGCCGGAACGCAGCTGAGTGAGCACCAGAACCCCGGCGACGCTACCGTCTTCGTGGTCCAGGGCTGCGTGAGCCTCAAGGCCGGCGGGGAGTCGTGGCAGGGCAAGACCGGCGACTTGCTGATCGTCCCGCCCGGCCTGCACAGCCTTCACGCCGAAGAGGACTCCACCTTCCTGTTCACGGTGGCGAAGTACCGCAACTGAGCCGTGCTTACTGCGGTCAGCACACTGTCAACGGGCAGGGACGCCAATAGTGCCCTCAGCCGCGGCGACGGCGCCGGGACGTCGACCGTCCTGAGCTCCCGGACCTGCAGCAACAGGTCCCAAAGAACTGGATCGTCTGTGCGGCCGGCCCCTTCCAGCAGTTCCTGGACAGCGCGCTCGTCATCCAGAATGCGTTCCTGCAGGGCCTTGTCTTCCACGATCTCTCCCTTCAACTCCACCGAAAGGGTCCGAGAGTCTCCGGACGGGCGGCAGGTGAGCGCTGCGCCGGAACGTTGGCCATCCCGGCGCAGCCGCACATCGCTGGCAGGCTACCGCTGTCCGCCGTGCTTGGCGCCGTTGCCTGCGGCCTGGTGGCCCCCGGCGTTGGAGGCGGGTGCACCCTGGTGCTGCTCCTTTACCTGCTGCTTTAACTGGCCCTCCTCAGGCGTTGCAGCTGCCTCGCTGCCGTCCTCGCCGCCTCCGGGAGCGGCAACAGTGGCGCAGTAGGCGCCGACGCCGCCTTCCCCGCCGGCTGCGCGGACCAGGGCCGCGTAGGCCGTGGACGAAGTACCCAGGCCGCCGTTGCTGAACGCGTTGCACAGGCCAAAGGCGGCAGGGCCGAATGCGTCAGGTCCTGCTGGAGTGGACGTCTGCGACGGTTCAGGATCAGCCGTTTCCGTGGGGGCGGGCTCCGGTGACTCGGTTTCTGTCGCCGTTGGTGCCGGGTCCGGAGCTTCCGTCTCGGTTTCGGTGGGGGTGGGATCTGGGGATTCGGTTTCCGTCGCGGTGGGGCTCGGGGACGGTGATTCAGTTTCGGTTGCTGTGGGGCTCGGCGACGGCGATTCGGTCCCGGCAAGGACAGACGGCGCGTCCGGTGACGATTCTGCCATCGCGGCAACGCCTGTGCCGCCAACCGCCAGCGCGCCTGCTGCGAGCACAGTCATGGCGAGCTTGTTGCCTGAAAAGGTGAAGAAAGACATGAGACCCTCCGTTGACGAATTTCTGGATTGCGTTCAACTTCCGCGGAGTTGCCCCCGCACTTAATGAATCGAAATCCGCGTCACGGAGGTTACGGGTCTCCAAAAATCTTGTGACGGATTTGTCAAAATCTCTGCCGGGCAGCCCTGAAATGACCCCAGAACCATCGATTGCTCCGCACTTGTCGTTCTGGGCGTTCAAAACGACAGTTACGGAGCAATCGATGAAGGGGTGGTTTGGGGTTATGCCGGGTCCTGGACCTTGTCGGCCACGGGGCGGGGCTCCAGCCAGATCCGCTCCCGCGGGCCGGGCGGGTAGGCATACCTTTTTCCAGCCAGGGTGATGACGAACGCGGCCACCACAGGGATCGCCGCGGCGGCCGGAACCAGCAGCGGGCCGCCAACCACCAGGGCGGCCGAACCGTAAAGCGCTCCGATGGTGATGCCCAACTGGATGGTCAGGACGGTGAGTCCGTTGGCGGCCTCGCTGTATTCGCCGCCGGCACGAAGGATCGCGGACTGGTTGTAGATGCCAATGGCGCCCAGGCCGGCTCCCCAAACGGTCATCAGAACCAAGGCCAGGACGAGGTTCCCTACCGCAAGTGGAAGGAGGAACATCGAAGCGGCGATGGCCGCCGTCGTAATCAAAAGCGAACGGCGGGGACGGGAATCCACGGTGAGCCCGGCGATCCAGATGCCCAGCAGGCCGGAACCGCCCAGAACTGTGAGGGAGAGGCTGGTGGCATAGTCCGGCAGGCTCGCCTCACGGATGAACGGCGCGATGTACGTGAACAGGGCAAAGTGTGCCAGCACCAGCAGGGGCCAGGCAATCGCCACTGACTTCACGCCGGGCTGGCCGATCGCCTTGCGCAGGGACGGGCGGGCGGCGTCGCTGATGCGCTGGACCCGGGGGAGCAGCCAGAACGCGAGAACGGTCAGCACCACACCGAATCCGGCGAGCACCATGAATGCGGCACGCCAGCCCAGGAAGCCGCCCAGGGCCGTTCCCACCGGGGCCCCGATGGCCAGGCCCAGGCTGTTGCCGCTGAACACGATGGCCAGGGCCTTGCCTACCTTGTCCGCGGGCACCACCCGTGACACGAACGGCGCCATGGTGGTCCAAAGCAGTCCGTGCGCCAGGCCGCCCACCAGCCTGGCGATCATCGCGGAGGTGAAGTCCGGGGCCAGTCCCACCAGTGCATTGCTGAGGGCGAATGTCAGGACCAGGCCCACCAGCAGGGCGTGCCGCGGGATCTTCCCCAGCAGCCGGGCGGCCGGAACCACCGTTACCACAATGACGGCGGCGTAGGCGGCTGCCAGGTATCCGGCCACCGGCTCGGACACGCCCAGGCCGGTGCTGATCTGCGGCAGCAGCCCGGACGGGAGGAGCTCGGTGGTGATGGCAGTAAACGCGATGGTGGCCAGGACCACCATCGCGGCGTAGGGAAAACGGGTAGGGGACGGCGCGGAAATCGCGGAAGACATGGGGGTGCGGTCCATTCAAGGGGAGGGCTTGGAATGCGGCTCGGCTCGCCGGACAATTCCTCCATTAAATTTACCGGACCAGAGGGCCTGTCACAGACGTGACACGGTCACCCGCACTCCCGCCCGCAGTGCCCCAGCATGAGCTTCGCGACCGGCTGGAACAGGACTACCGGCCGCCGAAGTCCGTGTCCGTGTAGGACCCAGGCCGGCGGCCGGCGCTTTGGCAGGCACAGCTGCCCTGAACCTCGATGCGCACCGCTGCCGGCACACCCGGATCGACACGCAGGTTCAGGGTTTCAGCACCTACCGCGGTGACATGCAGGACAGCTTCTTGGGAGGAAATGGCAGACATTCGATGTCCTTTTCTTAGACGTGGGTTTGGTTGATTCGGGAATCGAGCAGGCCTGCTGCGAGTGCCGGCGCCAGTCCGGGGGCCAGCGGAAGGCGCGGAACCACCAAGCAGTGCCACAGGTGGTAGATGTCGGCCTTGCCGGACCAGACAGTCGAGCTGACATTGCCGTTCTCGTCGAGTTCCTGCTTCCAGGATCCGTGCTCGTAGTCGATGAACCAGTCGCGGGCATGGTCCCAGATCCGCTCATACCAGTCCGCGTACTTCGTCTCGCCGGTGGCAAGGTAAAGGGCTGCCGCGCCTCCAATGGCCTCCGCGGGAACCCAGCGGATGCGGGTGGTGACAACCGGCTTTCCCTCCCAGTCCACGGTGTACACAAATCCCCGGTGGCCGTCCGGTTCCCACGCGTCGCGGATGGCGGCGTCGAACAGGCCCCGGGCGTCTTCGAGGAGCCAGGCCGGGACGTCCAGGCCGCGGGCCTCTAATCCAGCGCGAAGGTGGAGGAGCAGCCGCGCCCACTCCACCCAGTGGCCCGGCGTTCCGCCGTAGGCACGGAACTGGCTGGCCCGGTCATCGGTGTTGTACTCCGGCATCGGGTTCCACTCCGGGTCGAAGTGCTCGAACACCCGGTAGTTGTTGTTGCGCGCGAAGTCGTGGATGAGCACCTCGGCGATGTGCAGCGCCCGTTCGATCCAGCGGTTCTCCCCGGTCACGTCGGCGACGATCAGGTAGGCCTCCACCGAGTGCATGCTCGCGTTCCCGCCGCGGTAGGCCTCGGTTTCGGTGAATTCCCGGTTCCACGAGTCGAAGCACATGTTGGCCTGGTGGTCCCAGAACTTGGTGTCGGCTATCCGGAGTGCTTCGTCGAGCAGTTCCCGGGCTCCCGGGCGCCCCGCGGCAACGGCACTGGCGGCAGCCAGTAGCACGAAGGAGTGCTGGTAGCCGGACTTGGTGTCGTTCACGGGCCCGTTCGCGTCCACCTCGGCGTACCAGCCACCGAACTCGTCATCGTGGAGGACGCCGTTGAGTGCGTTGATGCCGTGGTCCACGAGGGTCGCAGCGCCCGGCCGTCCCATCAGCGCGGCGACTGCGAAGCTGTGTGTCATTCGGGCGGTGATCCAAAGATGAGTTGGCTTGTCGGCGAATACCTTGCCGTAGTTGTCCAGCCAGCCGAAACCTGTGGATACTTTCGACGCCTCGGCGAAGCGGATCAGCCGGTCGGTTTCCGCCTCAAGCCATCGTGCGTGGGCGGCACTTTCGAGCCAGGTCATGTCATGTCCTCTTTCTGGTAGGAATGCGGGATGTCGGGTCAGGCGGCGGCGTCAAGCACGCCGCGGATGATGGTGGCCGCCGCTCCCAGGTAGGCCAGGATGATCAGCAGTATCTGTGCGGCGCGGGCGGGGACGAACTTTGACGCGAGGTCGCCCAGCACCAGCCCGGCCAGGCACGCCACGGCAACAGCCACCCACATGCCCAGCGGCATCGCGGGGAAGGTCGCCGGGGCGGTGATGGCCTTGGAGATGAGCGAGAACGTTCCGATGGTGAAAAAGTACGGCTGCATGGTGGCCGCGAAGGACTTGTGCTGCCACCGGGTGGCGATGGAGTACATGCTGACGGCCGGACCGCCCACCCCGGCCGCCGTGTTCATGAACCCGCTGAGGCCGCCGGCAGTGAAGAGGTAGCGGCGGCGCTCCGGCAGGGTGGCGGACTTCAGGACCAGCAGGACCGTCAGCCCGGCGGCCAGGAGAACCCCAATGGAGATTTCCAGGACCGGCGCCGGAATGAGGCGGATCAGGAACGCCGCCGGGATGATGCCCAGCAGCGCCGAGGCCGCGAGCAGCAGGTAGCGCTTCCAATCGATGTCCCTGACCACCCGGAAGATGATGGCCCCAGCCGTCACGGCGCCGCACACGTTCACCAGCACCACGCCTTCCACCGGCCCCAGGAGCAGGACCAGGAAGGGGGCGGCCACCAGGGCGAAGCCCATCCCGGTGATCCGCTGCATCCCCGCTCCCATGACGACGGCGCCCAGCACCAGCCCGGTGGTCAGCATTTACGGCCTCCAGGCCACGTACTGGACCTCCTCGAACTCCTCCAGGCCCAGGCTCGATCCTTCCCGGCCCAGACCGGACTGTTTGGCACCGCCCATGGGGGCGAAGGCTACGGAGGGCAGGGGGTCGTTGACGCCCACGATCCCGGCTTCGAGTTGCTCCGGGATGTCCCAGCCGCGCCTGGGGCTGCCGCTCCAGACGTAGGCGGCCAGGCCCATTTCGGTGGCGTTGGCCTTGCGGATGGCTTCTTCCTCCGAGGAGAAGGTGACGACGCCGGCTGCCGGGCCAAAGACTTCCTCGGTCACCAGCGGTGCGTCGTCGGGGACGTCGGCCAGCAGTGTGGGCGCCAGGAAGGACCCTTGTGCGGGGACGGACGTCCGTTGCGTCACCCGCCGCGCGCCGCGCTCTTCAGCGTCGTCCACCAGTGCCTGCACCGCGGACACCCGGTCGGCGTCGATGACCGGGCCGAGGTCCGGAACCGGTGCGCCGTCGTCGGGAACGCCGTGGCCGATGCTCATTGCATCAAAGCGTGCGCCCAGCTTCTGCGCGAACTCCTCTGCGATGCTGTCCTGCACCAGGAAGCGGTTGGCCGCCACGCAGGACTGGCCGGTGTTGCGGAGCCTGCCCAGGATGGCACCCTCGACGGCGGCGTCCAGGTCGGCGTCCTCGAAGACGATGAACGGCGCGTTGCCGCCCAACTCCAGCAGGGGCCGGACCACGCGCTCCGAGGCGGACGCCATGATCTGCCGGCCGACTCCCGTGGAGCCGGTGAAGCTGACGGCGCGGACGGCCGGGTGGGACATCAGGGCGGCGGTGATTTCGCGGGAGGGGCCGTGGACCAGGTTGACCACGCCGGCTGGGAAGCCGGCGTCGTGCAGGACCTCGAACAGCCCGGTGGCAGCCAGCGGGGCCTTCTCGGACACCCTGCCCACCACCGTGCAGCCGGCGGCGAGCATGGCCGCGAGCTTCCGGGCCTGGATGGAGACCGGGAAGTTCCAAGGTGTGAGGCTGAGGGCCACGCCGATCGGTTTCCGGGTGCTGAGGTGCCTCCGGCCCTGCAGTTCGGGCGGGCTGACGGTGCCGGTGGTGCGGCGCGCTTCCTCGGCGAACCAGCGGAAGTACTCCACCGAGAAGTCCACCTCGCCCTGCGCCTCCGGGAGCCGCTTGCCGGCTTCCAGTGCCAGGGTGTGCGCGAGTTCGTCCCGGCGATCCGCAAGGAGTTCGGCTGCGGTGCGCAGCAGGTCTGCCCGCTGCCGCACCGTGGTGCGGGACCAGGAACCGAATGCTTCGGCGGCAGCGTCGGCGGCTTTGGTGGCGTCTCCGGCGGTTCCCCAGGCCACCTCGCCCACGGTGCTGCCGTTGCCCGGGTCAGTCACGTCCTTGGCGCTTCCGGCGGTGTGCCAGCTGCCGTTCACAAGGTGCCTGGCTGATTTGAGGTTCATGAACAGTGCCTTTCGTTGGCGGGAAGGGTGCTGCCGGCCGCAAAGCCGGCCGCCGTCGTCGTACTCATCCCTTGCTGGCTCCCGCCGTGATGCCGGCAACGAAGTAGCGCTGCAGGAAGACGTAGGCCACCACAACGGGCAGCGATGCCAGGATCACGCCGGCGAACAGGAGCGGGTAGTTGGTCTGGAACTCGCCCTGGAAGCTCAGCAGTGCCAGCGGCAGGGTGCGGTTGCCGGGGGTCTGGATGAACAGCAGCGGGTACAGTAGTTCGTTCCAGTGGATGACAAACAGGAAGATCGCTGCGGCGGCGATGGAGGGTGCGGAGAGCGGCAGGGCGATGGAGGAGTAGGTCTTCCAGGGTCCGCTGCCGTCGATGGAGGATGCTTCGTAGAGCTCCTTTGGCAGGGTCCGCATGAACCCGCCCAGGATGAAGACGGCGATGGGCAGTGTGGACACTACGTTGGCCAGGATGAGGCCGGCCAGGTTGTCCAGCAGGCCCAGTCGGCCGAACAGCACGTAGAGCGGCACCATGTTGGCCTGCGCGGGGATGGCCATGCCCAGGACCAGGAACCCGAAGATGGCCCAGGACATGAACCCCTTCAACCGGGACACTGCGTAGCCTGCAAGGCTTGCCAGGAACAGGGTGAGCGGCACGGAGATACCGGTGACGATCACGCTGTTCATGAAGGACGAGCCCAGGTTCTGGCCGCCCACCACCTCGGCGAAGTTGTCAGGTGCGAGGGAGTGCGGCAGGCTGAACGGCCCAGCGAACAGTTCCTGGGTGGATTTGAAACTGCCGAAAGCCACCACGGTAAGGGGAATGATGATGATGACCGCGTAGATGGCCAGGATGGCGCGGCGGCTGAGTGAGGCGAGCATGCTGTTAGTCCCCCTTCGGGGTCAGCCGGAGCAGGCGGCGCTGGAGCCAGGTGACCAGGGCGATCATCGCCATGAAGATGATCGACTGGGCGGCGGCGTAGCCGAACTCCGAGTTGGCAAAGGTGCTGTAGATGCGGGTGGACAGGATGTCCAGGGAGCTCTTGGGCGGGTTGCCCGCGATGCCCAGAATCAGGTCGAACGCCTTGAATGACTGCACGGTGGTGTAGGCCACCACAATGGACGTTGCCGGGGCCACGAACGGCCAGGTGATGGACTTGAATTGCTGCCACTTGTTGGCGCCGTCCATTTCCGCCGCTTCGTAGAGTTCCTTGGGGATGGCCTGGAGTCCCGCGATGTAGACCACCATCATCTGGCCCGAGTGGAACCACACCTGGGTGACGGCCACCCAGTACAGGGCCTGGGCGTCGTTGCCGAGGTAGGCGCCCCCGTCCACCCCCACGGTTCGAAGGACCGAATTGGCCAGCCCGAAGTTGGGGTCGTAGATGAACTTCCAGATGAAGGCCACCGACACCGAGGACAGGATGGTGGGGAAGAAGAACAGGGCGCGAAGCAGGATGCTGCCGCGTGAATTCTTCGTCAGGAGCAGTGCCAGCACCAGAGAGAACAGGGTCTGGGCGACCACCACCAGCAGCACGAACTTCAGGTTGTTGGTCAGTGCGTTGGTGAACAGCGAATCCTTGGTGAACGCCCGGATGAAGTTGTCCAGGCCCACGTAGTTGAACGCCGCGGAGAAACCGTTCCAGTCCGTGATGGCGTACTGGAAGGCCTGCAGCGTGGGCATCACCAGGAAGAAGGCGACGACGGCGACGGCGGGCAGCGGGAAAAGGTACAGCGCCGGATTCACCCGTGTGGGGGAGCGGCGGCGGACCTTGGCAGGGTTTGCAGGCGCTGGGCTGTCCGTTGCTTTGCGTTTGGCAGCAGTTCCGGGATGGATACTCATAGCCGTTCGTCAACAATCTTCTGGGCGGCAGCGGCTGCCTGCTCCGGGCTGGTGCCGGAGATGACGGCCGTGGCGCTGGCCTCCACCGCGTTGCGGACATCCAGGTTGTTGAACTGGAACCTGGCGGCGAGCGCGGTCTTCTTCTGCAGCCAGGGGCTCAGCCGCTTCAGGTCCGGGTTGGTGTACTCCACCTTGTCCACGGACACGTGCTGGGCCGTTTGGTTGGCGTAGTAGCCGGCGTTCTCCGGCTCAGAGAGGAAATCGATCCAGGCTGCCGCGGCCGCCTGGTTCTTGCTGGCCGAATTGACGCCAAGGATGAACGTGGCGTTGTAGGCGCCCTCATACTTGCCCTTGCCGTCGGAGGTGGTGTTGGGGAACACCAGGTCGATGGGGAACTTGGCGCCCAGTCCGCGGACGGCGGCCAGGTGGTACGAACCGGTGGCCAGCATGGCTGCCTTGCCCTGGGAGAACAGGTTCTGGGCGGGCTCCACCGCCGTTCCGGTGGCGTTGGGCTGCACGAACCGCTTCAGGTCCTTGTACTGGTTGAGCATCTTGATGAACCAGTCGTCGGTGCACTTGAGCTTGCCCTGCTCGATCTGGGCGCACATGTCGTCCACGGGGGCGTTGTTGGCGATCATGCAGTTGAACAGCTGGCCACCGTTTCCCACGTCGCCGCCGGGCCAGGAGATGGGGATGACACCGGCGGAGGCGAGCTTTTCGCACATGGCCAGGAACGCGTCCCAGTTCTTGGGGGCGATCTCCGCGCCGGCTTTGTCGAAGAGGTCCAGGTTGGCCATGGGCATGGGGAACACCACCTGGTACGGCAGGCCCAGTTGGCTGTCACCGTTCTGGCCCGCGGACAGCAGGCCCTTCTGGTAGTTCTTTACCGCCTGGCTGTCCTTGAGTTCGGTGTAGATCCCCGCCTCGGTGAAGTTCTTGAACTGCGCCCCGCGGAAGGTGGCAAACGCGTCACCGATGGAGCCGCCGCGCAGCTTCTGCAGCGCCTGGGCGTTGTAGTCGTTGGACGTGGAGATGTCCTGGGCAACCTCTACGCCGTCGTGCTTTGCGGCGAAGCGCTTGATGAGCTCGTCGAACACGGCCTTGTCCTCGCCGCGCCAGTGGGCGAACGACACCTTCCCGGTGACGGCGCCGGCGGAGGGGGCCGCCGGTCCGGAGGCGCCAGCCGGCTTGGTGGAGCCGCCGGGCCCGGCGCACGCTGCCGCAGCGGCGCCGAAGCCAAGGGCCCCGAGAAGGGCGACTGCCTGCCTGCGTGAAATCTGACTCACAATAATCTCCTCGTTGAGTGTTTGCTGTGCCTTGTTTGCTTACTGCGTTTGCTTTGCTTACTGCGGAAGGGTTTGCCCCGGGGCACGCTGCGGCGCGCCACCGGTGCCTAGGCGTGGGTCCTTTGGGCGGAGACGGCCTCGTCAACTACGGCGCAGAGGCGCTGCAGCCGGCGGACGGCGTCGGTGGACAGGGATTCGACGACGTCGGGGGCGCCGATGCACGACGCCCAGACGGCGCGTCCGGACAGGAAGCCACTGGCACCTTCCAGGCACGCCCACCGGACAGCATCGGGGAAGACGTCCTCGGGAACACCGGAGGAAAGGACCACCCAGGGGCCGTTGATGGCCTTGGTCAGTTCGGCGCAGGCGCCGCGGACTTCATCCTCGGAAGCCTGTCCCTTGAAGGGGACCTCGGCCTTGTAGAGGTCGGCGCCAAGGCTGCCGAGCTCCTTGGCTGCGGCCAGGATTCCGGCGTTCCAGTCGAAATCGCCGCCGGCGAGGGGCTTGCGCGAGACGGGTTCGATGATGCTGATCAGTCCGGCAGCCCGGCAGCTTTCGACAAATTCCCGGACCATCGCCACTCGGCCCTCGGCGGGCTCGTCCGGGCGGTAGAGGACCAGGAGTTTCAGGGCCTTCGCACCCAGGGCCTTGTACTTGTGCGGGTCCACCAGCTTGTCGATGGTCACCTCGCCTACCAGCTCGCCGTGCGCGGACTCGAAGTGGTCGGCGGAGGCGATGAGTCCGCAGCCAGGGTCCACCACCCCGGCGTCGATGGCCTGGTCCAGGGCGAACTGCCGGTCGATCAGGATGCCTGACGCATAGGGGCTGAGGATCCGGGCGGCTTCGAGCTTGAAGTCTCGGAGGTCCTCGTCGGTGACCGGCTGGTCGGTGTGTTCGGCGAACATGTTGCGCATGGCTTCGCGCTGGTCGACGGCGAGCATCGCGAAGGCGCCTGACGGGCGCTGGAGGGGGGAGAGGTCTGTGGGGCTCATGGGCTGCTTCTTTCAGCTGGTTCAGATGGAGGCTGGGACGGAATTGATGGTCTGGTGCGGGATGGCGGAGCGGCCGTCCAGGCCGCCGCAGGAGGCGGAGGCCGTGCGGCCGGCGAATGCCGCGGCTTCCACGAGTGGAAGCCCGGCGGCGACGGCGGCGAGCAGGGCGCCGTGGTACACGTCTCCGGCGCCGAGGGTGGAGACGATGCTTGCGGGAGTGGCCGGCACGTGGACGGGTTCGCCGCCGGGTTCCAAAACCCAGGCGCCGTCGGAGCCGGCGGTGGCGACGACGGCGGAGGCGCCGGCGTCGATCGCTTTCTGCAGGAGCGCTGCAGGGGAGAGGTCCTCGCCGTACTCTGCTTGGAGCCTTTCAATGGTGGGGACATAGAGGGCGACGCCGCGGGGGCTGAAGCCCGGGATGGGATTGCCGGCGTCGACGCTGATCTTCAGTGTCCCGGGACGGCCGGAGGCGCTGGCCACGGCGTTCCAGCCCAGGTGGTCCGTGTGGACCCACGCCGCGGACTGCAGCAGTTCGGAGAAGCGGCCGCCTGCGGGGAAGCTGACCGGCGGGACCGGGCGGGTGACGATTGCCCGGCTCTCCGTGGCGCGGCTGACCACGATCACGCTGGCGCCGGTTTTGACACCGGCGTCCCGGACCACGGCGGACGTGTCCACGCCCTCGGCCTCCAGGCCGTGGATGATGCGGTCACCTTCCTCGTCGGTACCCAGGACTCCTGCGAAGGCTGTCCTTGCCCCTGCCCGGGCTGCTGCCACAGCTGCGGTGGCCGCCGGGCCGCCGCCCGCCGTCGCGAAGTCCGTGGCTACCGTGCGGCTGTCCGCTGCGGGGTAATCCTGCACCAGGGCAATGGAGTCAAGAGTGGCGCATCCTACGAAGAGCAGCGTTCCAGTTGACGTTTGTGGCACGTTCCACCTCGTTGTAGTTCCGGCTGGTACTGAAGAAATATACACACGCTATGTTGGAAAAACAACACTTTCTGTATAGTTGTGTTTGGGATGCAACGCCGCGGTCCCCCACTCAACGTAGAGAAACGGAGCAGCTCATGTCAGTGCCTACTGCGGAACCAGTACGGACAATCCGGTACGGCCTTATCGGCGCCGGCCATATGGCCCGCGAACATGTCAGGAACCTTGCCCTGATCCCTGGAAGCCGGATCACCGCAGTCTCGGATCCCACGCCGTCGTCCCTGGCGGAGACGGCCAGGGAGATTGGCCATGAGGTACGGACCTTCCCCACCCACAACGAACTGCTGGCCTCAGGGCTGGTGGATGCGCTGGTCATTGCCAGCCCCAACGACACGCACCTGGGGATCCTGAAGGACATCTTTGCCAGCGGAACCAACCTGCCCGTGCTCGTGGAAAAGCCGGTCTGTACCAGCGCGGAGCAGGCAGACGAACTGGAAGCGCTCGCCGCCAACTATCCCGCGCCGGTATGGGTGGCCATGGAATACCGCTACATGCCGCCGGTGCAGGAAGTCATCCAAGCGGCGCACGGCGGCAAGCTGGGTAACATCTACATGCTCTCCATCGTGGAGCACAGGTTTCCGTTCCTGCACAAAGTGGATGCATGGAACCGCTTCGCCGAACGCACGGGCGGCACCCTGGTGGAAAAGTGCTGCCACTTCTTCGACCTGATGCGGCTGATCCTGCAGGACGAGCCTGTCCGCGTTTACGCCAGCGGCGGCCACGACGTGAACCATATGGACGAGGTCTACGACGGCCGGGTCTCCGACATGTTGGACAACGCCTACGTGATCGTTGACTTCAAGGGCGGCCGCCGGGCCATGCTGGAACTGTCCATGTTCGCGGAAGGATCCAAGTTCCAGGAGCGG
The DNA here is from genome assembly GCF_030323865.1 of Pseudarthrobacter defluvii. Classification (NCBI taxonomy): domain Bacteria; kingdom Bacillati; phylum Actinomycetota; class Actinomycetes; order Micrococcales; family Micrococcaceae; genus Pseudarthrobacter; species Pseudarthrobacter defluvii. The sequence goes on from NZ_CP066362.1 coordinate 944,299, forward strand.
ATCTCCATCGTGGGTGATGAGGCCAAGATCGAAACCCTTATCCCGGTGGCTGCCAACCACTGGATTCCCGGCGATGAGGCGGAAGCCACCGTGGAGTTCAGCCCGCGGTCCCCGCTGGGCCCGGAAAAGCACGAGGTTCCGGTGGACGAGGCTGTCCTGGCCGCCGGCGCGCACCACGGCTCCACCTACTACGAACACCTAGGCTACCGGAAGGCGATCCTGGGCGAAGGGCCGGTGGAGGTTACCGTGGCGGATGGCCTCCAGTCGGTGCGGATGGGCCTGGCCGCTGAACGGTCTATTACGGAAGGCCGCCCTGTTGAGCTTGGCAATGCCGCCATCGGGGTACGTTCATAAGAAGATACGTGTTGGAATTGCAACATCCCGCCAGGCTCCAGCCCGGCACATTGGGGAGGGAAGAAGGGGTTATGAGCACCGCACGGAAAGAGGGTGCGCTGACGCCTCGTCAGCGCACCATCCTGGACCAACTGGGCAGGCGCGGTTTCATTTCCACGACCGACCTGGCGGAGACGTTTGCAGTTTCGGACATGACGGTCCGGCGGGACACGCGCGTACTGTCCAAACTGGGCCTGGCCAGGGTGGTCCATGGCGGCGTCAGCGCCATTGACGGGCACGGCCAGAATGCAGACTTCGCCGCCCGGGTCCGGGAAGACGCGGCTGCCAAGCTGCGGGTGGCGCGTGCCTGCGTATCTTTGATCGGCGAGCGGGACGCCATCATCCTGGATGCCGGCACCACCACCTACCAGATCGCGCAGGAGCTGCCCACGGCCTTTACGGGCACCATCATCACGCACTCCGCGCCCGCCATCCAGCGCTGCCTGCAGCTGACCGAGGCGCGCACCATCTGCCTGGGCGGTGAGCTGCTGCTGGACAGCCAGGCCTTCAATGGCCCCATGACCGTCAGCGCGGCGGCCGGCCTGCGCGCCAAGACGGCCTTCATCGGTGTGTCCGGGATCCACGACGAGGCGTTTTACATTGAGCGGGATGTGGAGCGCGCCACTAAGATCGCCCTTATGAATTCGGCGGAACAGGTGGTGGTGGTGGCTACCCACCAAAAGATGCTGCGGTACGCGTTGGCGCGGCTGGCAGCTTTCGATGCGGTGGACGTCCTGGTGACCGATGCACCGCCGCCCCAGGAAATCGAAGACGCGCTGAATGCCGCGAACGTGAAGCTGATGGTCGCCGCATGACGGGCCGGCTGCGGGTGTGCCTGCCCGACCAAAGGCTCATCGACGCGCTCGAGCCGATGGACGGCGTCGAATTCGTCCGGTGGGACCTCACCGGACCGGCGCCGGAAGGCCGGCTGGACCTGCTGGTTCCGGGCTACATGGGCAAGCCGGCGGCGCTCGCCGCGCTGGAGGGCGTCGACGTCGGCCTGGTGCAGAGCCAGTCCATCGGGTACGACGGCGTCGCGGCGGTTTTGCCGGCGGGCGTCACCTTCGCCAACGCGGCCGGAGTGCATGAAACGTCGACGGCGGAACTCGCCGTGGGCATGATGGTGGCCTCCCAGCGCGGGATCCCGGACTTCGTCCGGAACCAGGAGACCGGGACCTGGGACAACAGCCAGCGTCCCAGCCTGGCCGACCGGCGCGTGCTGCTGGTGGGCTACGGGGGAGTGGGCAAGGCCATCGAGGCGCGGCTCCTGCCGTTCGAAACGGAAGTCACCCGCATGGCCAGCCGTGGGCGGGAAGACGAACGTGGGACCATCTACGGAATCGATTCGCTCTATGAGCAGCTGCCGCTGCACGAGATCGTGGTGGTCAGTGTTCCGTTGAGTGAGCAGACCCAGCAGTTGGTTGACGCCAAGTTCCTGGCGGCCATGCCGGATGGTGCCTTGCTGGTCAACGTGGCCCGCGGCCCGGTTGCGGATACCGACGCGCTGCTCTCCGAGGCCTCGACCGGCCGCCTCCGGGTTGCCCTGGACGTGACCGATCCGGAACCGCTGCCGGCCGACCACCCCCTGTGGACCAGCCCCGGCGTGCTCATCACCCCGCACGTGGGCGGCGCCAGCTCTGCCATGTTCCCCCGGATGGTCCGGCTGCTCAGGAAGCAGATCGGCCTCCTGCTCGAGGGCAGGGACCCCGTGAACGTCGTCCTCCCTTAACGCCAGCGGCTCCGGCCCCTATGCTGGGCCCATGTCCACTTTTGAAGTCCGCCGCACTGCGGTCATCCCTGCCTCCCCGGAGCAGATCTTCCCGCTGGTCAACAACTTCCATGAATGGACCGCCTGGTCCCCCTGGGAAACGATTGACCCGGGCATGAGCCGCCGTTACTTCGGCAACGAGGCCGGCGCCGGCGCGGGGTACGAGTGGAGCGGCAATCGCAGGGCCGGCAGCGGCACGATGGAACTCACAGAATCCGTACCCGCCAGCCTGATCCGGATCCGGCTGCAGTTCACCAGGCCGTTCAAGGCACTGAACCCCACCACGTTCAGCTTCACCCCGGTGGACACCGGTACCGAGGTGACCTGGCGGATGACGGGCGAGAACAAGGGCCTGGGCAGGGTGTTCGCACTGTTCATGGACATGGACAAGATGGTGGGCGCCGACTTTGAGCGGGGCCTCGCCGCACTGGCCTCCACGGTTGCGGCCAGGAAGAGCTGAGGTTCCCGGTGGGGGCCGTGGACGAGGCGCTGGCTGCGCTGGATGAACCCGACCGCAGTTGCCTGCAGCATGTGGTGGAGACTGCACGCTCGCTGGCTCCCGAGGCCACGCAGGGGATGAGTTACGGCATGCCTGCCCTGAAGCTCGAGGGCAAACCGCTGTTGGCAGCCGTCCCGGCGGCAAAGCACCTTTCGATCTTTCCCTTTTCCTCGGCAGTGGTCGAAGCGGTGGCCGGACGCTTGGAAGGGTACTCGCTGTCCAAGGGGACCATCCGCTTCACCGCTGACCACCCCGTGCCCGACGACGTGCTGGCGGACATCGTCCGCTTGAGGATGGCGGAAATCCGGAAGTAGGGAGCGCTGGGATCCGGCTTCAACGGGACTTATGGTCCTTTCGGCTGCGGAAGCTGCTGCCTAGCCTGATGCCATGGCTGACACTCTCGCATCCCTTGCAGACTCGTTTAAGAACATGGGCGTCACCCGCGCTTACGGGACTCCCGTGAACCTCGGCGGGGAGGAAATCGTGCCCGTGGCGCTGGTGTCCTTTGGCTTCGGCGGCGGCACGGAATCGGAAGACGGGGCCTCCGGCGGAGGCGGCGGCGGTTTCGTTGTCCCGCTCGGCGTGTACCGCACAGTGAACGGTAAACCTGCTTTCCGCCCCAACACCATCGCCGCCCTGGTCTGCCTGGTTCCCCTGGTGTCTGTAGTGGGCGCTGCCCTGCGTAAGGCAATCTGGGTGGCACGTAAGTAGCAGGCTGAAGCTGCTTTAGGGCCGATTAAATCCCCTATTTCGCCGCGGGATTTTCGGTTCCATAATGGCCTCGTAGACTTCGGGGACCCCGCGTCGATGGTTGCGTCGATGGTTGCTGCCAGCACGGCAAAACGGGATTCCAGGTGGCCGCCCCGGCACTCGGCGGGAAGGACGGCCACATGGCCCGGCGGGCACGTCCGGACCGGCTCGGGGGAGAGCGTCGCCATCGCAACCGCAAGGAGAGTTGTTTGTCATGCTCAAAGATATGGAACTCATGGCCGTCCTGCCTGCCAAGGATATCGACCGGGCCAAGGAGTTCTACCGGGACAAGCTGGGCCTTGAGCCGGCCCAGACTATCGAAAACGAGAATTTGATCTACCGATGCGGCAAGGGGACCGGCTTCCTGCTGTATCGGACGGACAACGCCGGTTCGGCCAAGAACACCCAGATGGCGTGGGGTGTCCAGGACGTGGAGAAGGAAGTGGAGGAGCTCCGGGCCCGCGGGGTGGTGTTTGAGGACTACGACATGCCAGGCCTCAAGACCGAAAACGGCATCGCCACCATGGAGGGCATGGGCAAGGGTGCCTGGTTCGTGGACAGCGAGGGCAACATCCTGAATATCTCCTCGTTGCCGGCCTAAGGGCACGTCGCGCCAATGCAGGCGCATCAATCAAGGTACGACGCCGGCACGTGCCGCCCAGAGCACCCGCACCCGGGTGCGTGGCAGCGGCAGGCCGGCGCCGCCGTCGTAAGCGGGCATAGAAAGGAAGGGCAATGGGCGGGGAAGAAGCGGTGCCTGAGTCGACGGGCGTCTCGGTGGAGCTGCTGGCGACTGTTGATCTTGCCGGCGAGATTGACGGCATGGAAGGCCGGCAGCTGCGGATGAGGATGGTGACCATCGAACCGGGCGGCGTCTTCGGCCCACTCCATGATCACAAAGGCCGTCCCGGCACCGTCTACGTCCTGCAGGGGACTGTCACGGAGCATCGGGACGGCGCCGTCGCTGAGTATGGGCCCGGTGTGGGGTGGAAGGAGGACCGGCACACCACCCACTGGCTGGAGAACCGGGGGACGGTACCGGTAGTCGAAATCTCGGTGGACATCGTGAACCAGGCGCCGCAGTGAACCCGCAACCTGGGGGCTCTTGTGGCCGCTCGTATGAAGGATGCCGTCATTTTCAGATTCGGTACGGCAACCACGTGATTTAACGGCACGGTTGTGGTTATCTTTTTCCTTACCCGTGGTTGAGCAGTCAGCTGGCTAGGCAGTCATGAGAGCCCTCCCTGGTGAAACTCATAGCTCAACAATTCGCAGCTCAAGAAGTTAGAGCTCAAGAAGCGCATTCCTGGTTCCATCCGCCCGGCGGTACGGCCCCGGGCCGGGTTTTCCATGCCTTCGACGGCTGGGCCCTGGTTCCGGCCGCCGACCTCCTCATGCTGCGCCACGCCATCGAACGCTCCGGTGCTGAGCTTCCCGGTGCCGAACTACGCGAAGCTGAGGCCATCCTGCGCTCTGTGGAGCAGGAGCTCGTGCGCCGGTCCGCAGTCCTGCCCCCGCCTGGGGGATGACATCGTCTGCAGCTGCACCCCAAGTTGCAGCTGCGGATTGCGGCGGACCCATCCAATGGCCGCCGCCACCGGTGGGCCGGTGCCGGTGTTGGGGGACCGGCCCACGGGTCAACTTTCGTCCCAGCCCTCCTAAACGGCGGGCTCGCGCCGGCCCAAGGCCAGGCGGAGCGCGCCGCGAAGGGTGAGCCGGTTCCGCCTGGTGACCGCGACCACAGCGGCGATACCTGCGAGCAGCACCACGATGCCGCCCACCGCAACGGACCAGCGGGCTCCGAACTGGCTTCCGATCCAGCCGACCAGTGGCGAACCTATGGCGGTGCCGCCTTGCAGGATGGCCAGATACAGGGCCAGCACTCGGCCGCGGAACCGGGGCTCCACCGAGAGCTGGATGCTGGTGTTGCAGCTGTTCAGGAAGGTGATGGACGCCAGGCCCACGGGAATCAGGATAGCGGCGTAGACCCAGAAAGTTGGTGCGATGCTGCCCAGTATGGTGGAGATTCCCAGTCCCAGTGCCCCTCCCAGCAGGAACCGCAGCCGGGGGCCGGAGCGGCGCGCCGCCAGGAGGGCACCGGCCAGCGTGCCTACGGCCATGATCGAGCCGAGGAGCCCAAATTCACTTGGCCCCATGCTGAATTCGGTGGTGGCCATCAGTGAGTTGATGACGGGGAAGTTCATGCCGAACGCGCCAAGGATGCCCACCAGGACCATGATCAGCATCAGGTCCGGCCTGCGGCGCACATACCTGATGCCTTCGGCCACCTGGTGCTTGTTGCGCTCTCCCTTTCCGGCCGGGGCCGGCTGGCTAACGCGGATCCGGAACAGTGAAATCAGGACGGCGGCGAAGCTGGCGGCGTTGAGCAGGAACACCGGGCCCGTGCCCACCCACGCGATGAGCACCCCGGCGATAGCCGGGCCGGTGAGCCTCGCGGTGTTGAAGGACGCCGAGTTCAGGGCCACCGCATTGGAGATGTTTTCCTGGCCCACCAGCTCGGAAACGAAGGCCTGCCGCGCCGGCGCGTCCACCGCGCTGGCCAGGCCGAGGCAGAACGCCGCCACATAGGCATGCCACAGCTGGGCGGTACCGGTGACCACCAGGAGTCCGATGGCAAGGCCGGTGAATCCCATGGCCAGCTGCGTCCACATGAGAATGATGCGCTTGCGGTAGCGGTCCGCCAGCACGCCGCCGTAGGGGCCGAACAGCAGCATGGGCAGGAACTGCAGGCCCGTGGTGAGGCCGACGGCGGCACCCGAGTGGTCGGTGAGGACAGTCAGCACCAGCCAGTCCTGTGCCACCCGCTGCATCCAGGTGCCGATGTTGGAGACGATCGTACCGCTGGCCCAAATGCGGTAATTGGGGTTTTCGAGGGCCCGGAACATCGCGCTCATTTACCACTCATTTCCTGCATGATCCGGGCTGCGCGGCTGAGGATGAGCCGGTCTTCCTCGCTGAGGCCTGCCACGCGTTGGGCCAGCCAAGCGGTCCGCTGGCTCCGGGCTTCCGCCAAAACTGTCCTGCCGGCGTCCGTGATGTCCACGCGGACCTGCCGGCCGTCGTCGGGATCGGCGCTCCTGGTGACGAAGCCCTGGTCGGCCAGCGCGTTGACGATCCTGGTCATGGACGGTGCCTGGACGTGCTCACTCTTGGCTAGATCCCGCAAAGTGCTTGGGCCGCTGCCGTTCAGCAGGGCGAGGACCGTGTACTGGCCGGGGGTGATGGCGTCACCGGTGGCCTCAACGCGGAGCCGGCGCGAAGTGCGCATCACGGCGGTGCGGAGATCGATGGCGAGGGTGTCGGGGGCGGTGGGGTCGGCGGCTGCAGTGGTCTTGGTTTGGGTGGCTGGCATAAAAGCGGGTGCGCCTCCTGCTGGCGTTCTTTAGCGATGCTAATTAGTTCTGCTAACTATTATGCTTCGCCTGCTTATCACATGGCAATGGCAGGCAGCGTGGGCTTGGCAACAGTTCGGGGTGCGATGCGAGTCGTCTGACCCCGGCCCGGTAGAGTCCTTCGGTCTGGCCGCGCCCGTCCGGCCGGCGTAGGCTCTGCTGCACCATGACCGAGCAGCAGCCTTATGAGTTGGTCCGGCGCTATCCGCATTTCGAGTTGCGCCGGTACCCGGACTATGTCGTCGCCGAAGTGACGGTGACGGCCGGCTTTGACCGCGCGGGGAACGCCGCTTTCCGCTATCTTTTCAACTACATCAGCGGCAACAACACTGCCCGGCAGAAACTGGCCATGACCGTCCCCGTGCTCCAGGAGCCGCAGCCGGGGCCGCAGAAGCTGGCCATGACCGCCCCGGTGCTCCAAAGCGGACCGCTGCCCGGTTCCAAACAGCCCGCTGAATTCACGGTGGCCTTTGTGCTCCCGGCGGACGTGACCGCCGAAACCGCCCCTGTGCCCGCGGACCCGAAGGTCAGGGTCCGGGCGGTGCCGGGTTCGCTCGCCGCGGTAGTGGGATTCTCGGGCAGCGGTTCCGGCTCTGCATTTGAGAAGCGGAACAACGGTTTACAAGCCGCCCTGACGCTGGCCGGACTGACGCCTGTGGGCCCGCCCCGGTTCGCCCGCTTCGACCCGCCGTTCAAGCCGTGGTTCCTGCGGCACAACGAAGTCGTCCAGGACGTGCGGGAGCCTGGGCCGGGGAGGCCGCCCCGGGCAACTGACTCGGAGTAACCCATCAACGCCCGCTCACCTTTCGCGGGATTTCCGATGACGCCCGCTCACCTTTGGCGGGATTTCCGATGACGCCCGCCCACCTCTGACCGCTTACCGGGCGACACCCTCACGTTCCACGATGGGCGGCTGCACGCCCCATGAGGTGTCGGGACGCCCCATGAGGTATCGGAATATTTCCGTTCGTACCCGCGGGCTTCCGATACTTTCCATTCTGCGGTTGGAAACTGGTGACGCTGCGGTGCCCGGATGTTGTTGCTCCTGCATCGATATGAGGCTTCTGCCCACTGTTGGTGCACTCATTCCGGCGGCAAGGCGGATAAATAGTTATCTCCCACTTCCCCTACCCCTGTTGTTATTGCTGAAACTTACGATACTTTCTCTGTGATGCAGGTCGCACTGGTGGGTGCCGCGGCCAAAATGCCAACCAAAGGACAATGATGACCAGCGAGCATAGCGCCAGCACCTCCCAGCACCGTCTCAAACGCCTGCATGAGCGCCTTGGCGGGATCGCCTACGGCGGCGACTACAACCCCGAGCAATGGCCCCGGGAGGTGTGGAACGACGATGTGCGCCTTATGAAGGAAGCCGGAGTCAACCTGGTGACGTTGGCTGTTTTCTCCTGGAGCAGGCTTGAAACAGCAGACGGGGTGTATGACTTTGGCTGGCTGGACGACATCATGGACCTGCTGCACGCGAACGGGATCGGTGTGGATCTGGCCACCCCTGGCGCGGTCCCGCCGGCGTGGCTGATCGCCCAGCATCCGGACATCCTCCCCGTCCTGGCTGACGGCAGCACCTTTGGATTCGGGTCCCGCCAGCACTTCGACGTTTCCCACCCCGCATACCGGGAAAAGTCGCTGGCGATGGCCGAAAAGATGGGGGAGCGCTACGCCCAGCACCCGGCCTTGTGCATGTGGCACGTCAACAACGAATACGGCCCGGTTTCCTACGGTCCGCACGCCGATCGGGCCTTCCGCTCATGGCTGCAGGAAAAATACTCCAACTTGGAAGACCTAAACCGGGCCTGGAGCACGGACGTCTGGGGCCAGGTCTACTCCGACTGGTCACAAGTGAACGCGCCCGCCCAGCCCCGCACCTGGTCAAACCCCTCCCGCCGCCTGGACTACCACCGGTTCACCTCGGACAGCATGCTGGCGCACTTCACAGCTGAGCGGGACATCCTGCGCCGGCATACCCCGGACCTGCCCATCGTCACCAACTTCATGCGCTTCTACAAGAACAACGACTACTGGGCCTGGGCAGCGGAAGAGGACGCGGCGGCCCTGGATATCTATCCGGACCCGCGGGAAGAAGACGCACACGTGGCCGCGGCCCTGAACTTCGACCTGATGCGCTCGCTGCGCCGGGGCCAGCCCTGGCTGGTGATGGAACAGGCCACGGGCGCCGTCAGCCAGTGGTCCGTCAACGTCTCCAAGCTCCCCGGCAAGATGCGGCTGGGATCCTACCAGGCCATCGCCCAGGGCGCAGACTCCATCCTGTTTTTCCAGTGGCGCCAGGCCAAGGGCGGCACCGAACGCTTCCATTCCGGCATGGTGAACCATGCCGGACCCAACACACGTGTCTTCAGGGAGGTCTGCGAGCTGGGCCGGGAACTGAAGGGCCTGGCGGGCATCACCGGCACCCGCGCCGGCGCCAAGGTGGCGCTGGTGTTCGACTGGGACTGCTGGTGGGCCCTGGAACTGGGCAATTCCCCGCGCTCGGATCTGAATTACCCGCAGGAGGTCCTCCGCCTGTACCGGCCGCTTTTTGACGGAAACATCCCCGTGGACTTCGTGGATACCAAGGCAGATCTCAGCCAGTACAGCCTGGTGGTCCTGCCCGCCACATATCTCCTGACGGACCGTGCAGCGCAGAACATCGAAGACTATGTAGCCGGCGGCGGGCGCCTGGTGGCCAGCTACCTGTCAGGCATCGTGGACCAGGACAACACCATCCGGCTGGGCGGATACCCCGGCGCGCTCCGTAATGTCCTGGGTGCGTGGAGCGAGGAGATGCACCCACTCGCAGGTGAAGGCGAGGCAGTGAAGCTGACAACGGCCGACGGCGGCACGGCTTCCGCGGATTACTGGACTGAGCACCTTCACACCACGACGGCGGAGGTGGTTGCCAGTTACGCATCGGGACGGCTCACCGGCATGCCCGCCGTCACCCGCAATACCTTCGGCCGGGGCACCGCCACTTATCTGTCCGCCCGTGTGGACGACGCCTTCCTGGAGGAACTCCTCTCCGCCGAACGGACGGCTGCGGGGATCCGGCCGGAACTGGAGGTGCCGCTGGGAGTGCAGGTCCGCCGTCGTACGGGCAACGGACGCAGCTACCTGCTGGTGCTGAACCACAACGATGCCCCCGCCAGGGTGGACGTTGGATCCGGTGGGACGGACGGTATCACCGGCGCCGCGGTCACCGGCACCGTTGAACTTGCCGCGAACGGCGTACTGGTGCTGCAGGAAACACCCACAGACAACGAAACCCTGACAACGGGCCGGTAGGAGCAGACATGGCCATGCGATTGGAAGTACCCCCCGAATCGGTCCCCAAGGATGCGGAGGCGGGGACCGGAAAACCCCGCAACAAACCCGGCGGCTGGAAGCTGGCCATCAAACGGGACTGGCGCCTCTATACGCTGGTGCTGCTGCCGCTGGCCTACTTCGCGGTGTTCCGCTACCTGCCCATGGTCGGCAACGTCATCGCGTTCCGGCAATTCCAGCCCGGCGGGAACATCTTCGGTGAGAGGTGGGTGGGGCTCAAGTACGTCACCCTGTTCATCAACGATCCCAGCTTCTGGCAGGCATTCCAGAACACCGTCATCCTGGGCGTGCTCACTTTGTTGTTCTGCTTCCCGATGCCCATCATCTTTGCCCTGCTGTTGAACGAACTGCGCTCGCAGAAGTTCAAGAAGCTGATCCAGACGGTGACGTACCTGCCGCACTTCATGTCTGTGGTGATCATCGCCGGCATGATCCTGCAGAACTTCTCCATGACGGGCACGGTGAACCAGATCGGCCACGCCCTGTTCGGCACCACAGTGAACTTCACGCAGGAGGCCGCCTGGTTCCGGCCCATGTACATCAGCTCCGAGGTGTGGCAGACCATGGGCTGGGGTGCCATCCTCTACCTCGCCGCGCTGACGCGGGTGGATGAGTCGCTGTACGAGGCAGCCCGGATCGACGGAGCCAACCGGTGGCAGCAAACCTGGCACGTGACGCTGCCGGCCATCCGGCCCACCATCATCACGCTGCTGATCCTGAACATCGGCACGTTCATGGCAGTGGGCTTCGAGAAGATCCTCCTCATCTACAACCCCCTCAACTACGCAACCTCCGACGTCATCTCCACCTACCTGTACCGGGTGGGCCTGGAATCCAGCAACTTCAGCTATGCGGCCGCGATCGGGATGTTCGAATCCGTCATCGGCCTGACGCTGATCCTCTCCGCGAACGCCTTATCCAAGCGCCTCGCCGGAACGAGCCTGTGGTGAAGGGGGCAACCGTGAAGGAAACCGCACTGAAAGAGCGCGGCAGCAAAGCACCAGCCAAAGAGACCGGCGTCCTGGTCAAGGACATGAAGGTCTCCCGCGCCATGCGGGTATTCCGGGTGGCCAACCTGGCGTTCCTGCTGGTGGTGGTGTTCCTGACCCTCTACCCGTTCCTGAACATCCTGGCCCAGAGCTTCTCCAGCGAAGGCTTCATCAACGCCGGCCAGGTCAACCTGTTCCCGATGGGCTTCAACATCGAGACCTACAAGTTGATCCTCGCTGATTCGACGTTCTGGCGTAACTATGGCAACACAGTGCTCTACACGGTGGTAGCTACGGCCATCTCCATGGTGCTCACCACGTCCTTCGCCTACGCCATCGCCAAGAAGGACCTGAAGGGCCGCAGCGCATTCATCGGCATCGCCGTGTTCACCATGTTCTTCAACGGCGGCCTGATTCCGAACTACGTGCTGATCAGCTCGCTGGGCCTGCGGGACACGCTGTGGGCCGTGGTGCTGCCAAACGCCATCAGTGTCTTCAACCTGCTCATCATGAAGTCGTTCTTCGAGAACATGCCGCGGGAACTGGAGGAAGCGGCCGCCATCGACGGCCTCACCCAGTACGGCGTGCTGTTCAAGGTGGTCCTGCCGTTGAGCAAGGCCATTGTTGCAACAATGGTGCTCTTCTACGCCGTGGCCAACTGGAACTCCTGGTTCCAGGCGTTCCTCTACCTGGATAAGCCGGAACTGTTCCCGGTGACCATCTACCTGCGCAACATGATCGCCGGGGTCACCACAGCAGGCTCTGCAGGTGGCACCACGGAGAACATGGGCCAGATCGCCGCGAACATCCAGTCCGTGACCATCATCCTCACCGTCATCCCCATCCTGTGCGTCTACCCCTTTGTGCAGAAGTACTTTTTCTCGGGCGTCATGCTCGGTTCCGTCAAGGAATAACCCCCTTATGAAAGGAAAGCCCATGATCCGCAGACGAGACTTCCTCGGCCTCTCCGCGCTTACAGCCTTCGGCCTGGCGCTGGCAGGCTGCGACTCCGAATCCGGCAGTAAAGCCGATACCTCCAAAGCCCGCACCGGCGCAATGGACAGCTTTAAGCTGGGGGACACGTTCAAGGCGACCACACCTCTGACCTACACCTTCCTGTTCAGCGACCAGCCCACGTACCCCTATAAAAAGGACTGGCTCCTGTTCACCAAGATGGCCAGCGACAACAACGTGACCCTGGACGCCACGGTGGTGCCGTTCGCCGACTATGCCCAGAAGCGCAGCCTGCTCATCAGCTCCGGGAAGGCTCCGGAGATCATCGCCAAGACCTATCCCGGCGAGGAATCGGCTTTCGTGTCCTCCGGGGCCGTGCTGCCGGTGAGTGACTATGTGGACCTGATGCCGCACTTCCAGGACAAGGTGAAGAAGTGGAAGCTGGAGCCGGAAATCGCCGGGCTCACGCAACAGGACGGCAAGTACTACGTGCTGCCGGGGCTGCATGAGGAACTTTGGCCGGACTACTCCCTGGCATTCCGGAAGGACATCCTGCAGAAGGAAAACCTCGCCGAACCCAAGACCTGGGACGAGTTCCGGGACGTGCTGCGTGCCCTCAAGAAGGCTCACCCGGACGTGGTGCCCTTCTCGGACCGCTTCAACGGCAACAGCGTGCTCAACATCGCCGCCACTTCCTTCGGCACCGTAGCCGGCTGGGGCCTGGTGGACGGCCTGGCCTTCAACGATTCCAAGAAGCAGTTCGAGTTCGCCTCCAGCACCCCGGCGTTCAAGGACCTGCTGACGTACTTCAACTCGCTGGTCTCGGAAGGCCTGATGGACCCGGAAAGCTTCACGCAGACCGACGATTCAGCCATCCAGAAGTTCACCTCCGGCAAGTCGTTCGTGATCAGTGCCAACTCCCAGAACATCATCACCTACCGCACGTCCATGGAGCAGTCCCTGGGCAAGGGCAACTTCACCGTGGGCAAGATAACGGTCCCCGGCGGCCCCGCAGGCAACATCATTGGCGGCTCCCGGCTGGAGAACGGCATCATGCTGAACTCGTCGGTGAAGGACAAGGACAGCTTCGTGGCGCTGATCCAGTACATCGACTGGCTGTTCTACAGCGACGCAGGACAGGAGTTCGCCAAGTGGGGCGTGCAGGGCACCACTTACAACAAAGAGGGCGGCAAGCGGGTGCTGGCCAAGGACATCAACTTCCAGGGCCTGAACCCCGCCGGCACCAAGGACCTGCGGGTGGACTACGGCTTCTCAGGCGGCAACTTTGCCTACGGCGGCACCACGGACCTGCTGCAGTCCACTTTTGATGCTGAGGAACTGGCATTCCAGAAGGCCATGAAGAGCAAGACTCCCCGCCCCGTCTCGCCGCCCGTGCCCTACAGCGATGCGGACCGTGAGCAGGCAACACTGACGCTGACCCCGCTCAAGGACCACGTCAAGCAAAACACTCTGAAGTTCATCACCGGGCAGCGGCCCATCTCCGAATTCGATGCCTACGTGAAAGAGCTGGACAGCAAGGGCATGGGCAAGTATGTAGATTTGGCCAACAAGGCGTACAAGGCGTACGCCGACAAGAAGTAGGGCGTACGACGGCGGCAGCGGACCTTCCGCGGTGACCGAAAGGCAGTTGGTGGCTCAGAAAAAAGCGGCGTATGGTGCCGGCCCCCTTTTCAAGGCGGCCGGCACCGCGGCCGGCGTCATGATGGGCTCGGCCCTGCTGGTGCTGGCCAATGTTTTGCTGCTGGTCGCGGTGCTGGCAGCCCCGGTGCTGGGTGCCTGGGCCGTCGTCGTCGCACTTCTGCCCGTTGGGCCGGCGCTGGTGGCATGCATGTACGCCTTCAACCGGCTGCTGGGGGGCCGGGACAGCGGCGTGTACCGGGACTTTGTGCGCAGCTACCGGCTGAATTTCCTTCCTGCGCTGAAGGTCTGGACACCCTGCCTGGTGGTGTTGGCAGTCATCGGCGTCAACCTGGCCGGACTGCCGGCGGCCCTGGGGCCGGATAATCCTGCTGCGCCGGCGCTCCGGCTGGTGCTGCTTGTCCTGGCACTGCTGGCTGCCACCTCAGCCGTGCACGCCCTGCTGTTGCTGTCCCGTTTTTCGTTCCGAACCCGGGACCTCTACAAGCTGGCCCTCTACAGCTTCGGCGCGCAGAAGCGGGTGTCCCTGGGCACGGCGGGCATCCTGTTCGTGACCGCAACGCTGCTCCTGCTGACCACCGCCTACCTGCTGCCGTTTCTCGCCGGCGCGGTGGTAATCCTGGTATGCCTGAACGCCCGGCCGCTGCTGAAGCTGGTGGAGGACAAGTTCACCGCCAGCGGCCGGGGCGCAGGGCCATAACCTAAGGCCGGTTAACGGTTACCGGCGTCAGCATCTCCCGTTCAAAGCCCACCACCCGGCGTTCACCGTGCAGGATGACCTCGTGGGTATGGACGTCTGCCGTGCTGGAGGTGGCGACATGCAGTTTCACCAGGCCCGGTGTCACCACCCGCTTCAGGTCCAGGCCCGTGAAAGAGGTCCGGTCCGCGTGCACCGTGAACTCCACCCGCGCCGAGGCGCCGGCAGCCAGTTCAAGCCGCGCGTAGCCAATCAGCTCGCGAACGGGCCGCACCACCTCGCCCACGGGGTCCTCGAGGTAGAGCTGTACCACTTCCGCGCCGTCCACTGTGCCGGTGTTGGCCACAGACACGGCCACGCTTACAGTGCCGGACGTGGACATCGTGGACGTGCTGGCCTGGTGGTTGGAGAACGCGAACGATGTGTACGACAGTCCGTGGCCAAAGGGGAACAGAGGCGAGGGGTCCAGCGCGCTGACGCCGGACGGGCCGGCAAGGCGGCTGTGCAGGTAGGTTCCAGGCTGGCCGCCGGAGGTACGTGGAACGGAAACGGGCAGTTTGCCGGACGGGTTCGCCGCTCCGGACAGCACATCCCAAAGTGCTTCCGCGCCCTCCTCACCGGGAAAGAATCCCTGCACGATGGCTGCGGCCCGCCCAGCGAAGTCGCCCAGTGCGTAGGGCCGGCCGCTGAGGACCACAACAACAGCCCGCGTCCCGGCTTCCTCTGCGGCGGCCAGCACCCGGTCCAGCATGCGGTGCTGATCTCCCGGCAGCTGAAGATCCGCCGCGTCGTTGCCTTCGCCGGACGTGCCGCGGCCGAAAAGACCGGCGTTGTCGCCCACCACGATCACACAGGTTTCCACGGACGCGGCAATCCCACAGGCTTCCGCGATTTGTTCCTCCGTGATGGCCTCGCAGGTTCCGGTCGCAGCGCTCCGCACCGATCCGTAGCGTTGGGCGGCCGCAGCAGCCACCGTGGGAACGCTGATGCCCATGGGAACGTCCGGGTGCGAGGCGCCAACGTGCGCGTCGAATGAGTAGCACCCCAGCATGGCGAACGGATCCTGTGCCAAGGGCCCCACTACGCCAAGTGACGCGAGGGCCGCAGCGGGCAGCGGCAAGCATGGCCCGCCGTCGTGCTTCCTGTTGGTCAGCAACACCAGGGACTGGGTGGCAATCTCCCGGGCCAGCTCCCTGTTCGACGCAGGGTCCAGGTCGATGGAGCCCGTGGCGAGGACAGGGGGAGAGGGGTCGAAGCCCGGCGATAAAAGCCCCGCCTCCTGCTTCTGCCGCAGCACCCGGCGCAGGGCGGTGTCCACCAAGGACTCGGGCACCGCGCCGGAACGGACCCGCTCCAGCAGCGGCCGGCCGTAGCAGTTCACGGTGGGCAGTTCCACGTCCACTCCTGCAGTCAATGCCAGCGCTGCCGCCTCGCCGGAATCGGCAGCTACGCCGTGAGTGACGTCAAGGAAGGCGACACCGAAGTAGTCCGCCACTACGGTGCCGGCGAAGCCCCATTCGTCGCGCAGCAGCGAGGTGAGCAGGGCACGGTTGGCGGCCGCGGGAACACCGTCGATATCGGTGTAGGCGTGCATGACCGACCGGGCACTGCCGTGCTTCAGCGCCATCTCGAACGGGGGCAGCATCGCGTCGGCCAACTCGCGCGGACCCATGGACACGGGCGCGTGGTTCCGCCCTGCGCGGGACGCGGAGTAGCCCACGAAGTGCTTGAGCGTGGCAACGATGCCCGCTCCCTCCAGGCCCGAGACGTAGGCGCTGGCTACTGTCCCCACCAGATGCGGGTCCTCGCCGATAGTCTCCTCCACGCGGCCCCAGCGAAGATCACGCACCACGTCCAGGACAGGCGCCAGGCCCTGGTGGACCCCCAGCGCCCGCATCTGGTCCCCGATCAGGCCAGCCATCCGGCGCACCAAGACGGGGTTGAAGGTTGCCCCCCAAGCAAGCGGAACAGGAAAAGCGGTGGCCTTCCATGCGGCCAGCCCGGCGAGGCATTCCTCATGTACCTGGGCGGGAATGCGGAAGCGGGAGGCCGCCATGATCTGCTCCTGGGCAGCGGCAAGCCGGCGGGCGCCCTCAAGCGGTTCAAGGGGAACCGTGCCGTACATGCGGGTGATCTGGCCAAGGCCGGAGGCGATCACGTCCTCCCAGGAGCGGGTTTCACCAGCCATCTCGTTTTGCAGGGGAGCCACGGAATCTCCGTCGCTGGAGGCATTGACCCAGACGCCCACCAGCTGCGCCAGCTTCTCCTCCAGAGTCATCTGCTGCACCAACTCATCAACGGACAGGTGCTCAACGGCGGGATCCGGCCGGCCACTGGCAGGAGAGGACGTGGGAGCTTGTTTTTCGGCGGCACCGCTTGTCACGGGCGTCTCCTAGGATCGGAAGAAGTTTCTAAGAAACTATCAGAAACTTGCGTTTAGTTTCTAGGGTCAAAGCATTGACTCTGGATGGGCAGAATTCTTAGGGTTGAGGCTAAAGCAAGGTATCTATGCGGGCGTCCAGGTTGGAAACATCGCCGGCGCTATGGAAAGTTTCCAATTCCTGTCCTGGCTTCAGTAGGCGCGTCAGAGCGAAGTTGAACCCGGCAAGCTACTTGTGGTGCCTGCCTGCTGCTTATTTCACTGCAACGACGGAGAGAACATGCGGACGTACAGAGTGGCCATTGTGGGAACCGGCGGGATCGCGGCGGTTCACGCGGACAACCTGGCCCGGACCGATGGCAGGGCCCGGCTCGTGGCAGCCTGCGACGTGGACCAGGGCAGGCTGGACGCGTTCGCCGGGAAGCATGACATCCCCGGCACCTATCTCACCCTGGGAGAGCTCCTGGCGGAGGCAAAGCCGGACATCGTGCACCTCTGCACGCCGCCCATGTTCCACATCGACCAGGCCATCGAATGCCTGGAAGCAGGCGTCCATGTGCTCTCTGAGAAGCCCCCGGCCCTCAGCCTGGCGGACTTCGACCGGCTGGAGGCGGCGCAGGCCAAGGGCGGCGCCCAGTTCTCCTGCGTGTTCCAGCACCGTTTCGGTGACGCGTCGGCCGCGGCGAAACACCTGATCGGCGGTTCCGACTTCGGCCGCCCGCTCGTGGCCCGGTGCGACACTCTCTGGTACCGGCCGGACAGCTACTGGGACCTGCCCTGGCGCGGCACTTGGAACGCTGAGGGCGGTGGCCCCACCATGGGCCACGGGATTCACCAGTTCGACCTGCTGCTGTATCTCATGGGTCCCTGGGAGGAAGTGACAGCGGTTGCAGTGCGGCAGGCCCGCGCCACGTCCACTGAGGATCTGTCGGCCGCACTGGTCCGGTTCCGGAACGGCGCAGTGGCGACGATAACCAACTCGTTGCTCTCGCCGCGGGAAACCTCGGACATCCGGATCGACTGCGAATTCGCCACCGTTGAATTGAACCACCTCTATGGCTACAGCACGGACAACTGGACCGTCACCGGGGCGCCGGGCCACGAGGATGAGGTGACTGCAGCGTGGAAAGGCCAGCCTTTGGAGCGTGGCAGCGGCCACGCGGCGCAGTTCCTGGCCATGTATGACGCGCTCGACGCCGGCCGGCCGCTTCCAGCCGGCGCCGACTCCGCGCGGCAGACACTGGAGCTCGCTGCCGCGATCTACGCCTCCGCCTTTACCGGGCAGCCGGTACGCCGCGGCCAGATCGTTCCCGGCCACCCGTTCTACGCAGGCATGGATGGCGACGGCCTGGGCACCCGCGTCCTGGACGCCACCGCCCTCAACCGGACCGCCGTCGACACCGCCGTTTAAATCCCACTTCCAAAGGACCCACTGTGACCACCTCCGCCACCGCCCCGTCCGCCGTCTCCACTGCCCGGCTCAGCTTCCAGGATGACGGCAGCGCCCTCACCTTCACTGCGGACGGCCGTCCCATCGCCACCTATACCTACAAGCCCACCGACCACCAGTACGAGAGCCCGCGGCCGTTTTTCCATCCACTCACCACCCTGGCCGGTGATGAGGTCACCATTTCCCGTCCCTGGGACCATGTCTGGCACAAGGGCCTTTCCTGGGCACTGCCCAACGTGGGGCGGCACAACTTCTGGGGCGGGGCCACTTACACGCGTGCCACCGAATACGCCAACCTGGATAACAACGGCGCCATGACCCACGAATCCTTCACGGGAATCGACCAGTCCGGCGCCGGCATCACGGTGTCGGAGTCCCTCACCTGGACGTCGCTGGAAGGCGAGCCGGTCATCGCGGAAACCCGACGGTTCAGCGTCCGGCTCCTGGAGGACGGAGACGGCAGCGACACCGCGGGGGCCTACGCCATTCTTTTCGAAACCCGCATGAGCAACATCTCCGGCGCGGACTACCAGATCGGCAGCCCCACCACCGAAGGACGGGACAATGCCGGCTACGGCGGCCTCTTCTGGCGCGGTCCCCGGTCCTTCACCGGCGGTGAGTTCCGCAGCCAGGATGGCGCCGGGACGGATGAGTTCATGGGCAGCCGTTCGCCGTGGATCGCCTTCACCGGGAAGCACGACGGCACCTGCCGGTCATCAACCATCGCGTTCGTGGAGGACCCTTCAAACCCCGGTGCACCCAACCAATGGTTTGCACGGTCCTCCATCTTCGCCTGCCTGGGCTCGGCGCCCTTCTTCAGCGCGGAGGTGCCGCTGCGGGAGGGCTCGCCGCTCACCTACCGCTATGCAGTGGTGATTGCCGACGGCGGCGTTGACACGGGGCGGGCCGCGGCGCTGGCCGCTGCCGCCGGCGCCGCGCTGCGCAGTTGGCGGTGAGCGTGGCCTCTTCCTTTCCGGGCGCCACCGGCCTGTCCGAGATCAGCGTCTACGACTGGCCCGGAGCCGACGGAGCAGCCGGAGGGTCACCGCACCTGCACACGGCATCCACGGAAGCGTACGTGGTGCTCGAAGGAACCGGCCGGCTGGAAACCCTGGACTCCCGGGGCTTCACGTCCAGCCCCCTGGAACCCGGGACGGTCCTGTGGTTCACGCCCGGCACCGTGCACCGCGCCATCAACGATTCCGGCGACCTAAAAATCCTTGTGGTGATGCAGAACGCGGGACTTCCCGAACATGGCGACGCCGTGATGACCTTCCCGCCGGAGCACCTGCGGGATGCGGACACCTACCGCCGCGCTGCGGCATTGGAACACAAGGACGCCGACGCCGGACTGGCAGCCGGAGAGGAAGCCGCCCGCCGCCGTCGTGATTTGGCCCTGAAAGGCTATTTGGCGCTGAAGGAAGCCGTACTCTCATCTGGCCCGTCGGCACTGGCGGGGTTCCACGCCGCGGCGGCCCGCCTGGTGTCCGGCAGGACCGCGGCGTGGGCGGACCTGCTGGCAGGGGGAGCTGCCCGGCAGGCCGAGCTGACGCGGCAGCAGCTTGCTTCCCTGGACACGGCGGAAAGTATCTATCTGGCGAATGCGCGAACTACGATGGGAAAACGGGAAAACCGCAGAATCTACGGCATGTGTGGCCGGATACGGACGTGGGAACTTTCCGATAACCAGCACCGGGCGTGACCCGGGTGAAAGGGCGGTCTCCATGGTGAGCAAGCAGGACACCAGGCGCGCGACGATCAGCGAGATTGCCCGCGAGGCAGGGGTTTCCGTTCCCACCGTGTCGAAGGTGTTGAACGGGCACGCGCATGTGGCGGCTGAGACCAGAGCGCGGGTCGAGGAGATCATCGCCAAGCGTGATTATGCCCGGCGCCCGGCCAAGCGCAAGCAGAAGGCGGGTCTGGTGGACCTGGTGTTCCCCGGCCTGGGCTCCGAGTGGGCGCTGGAAATCATCGAAGGCGTTGAGCGGGTGGCGCAGGACGCCGGATACGGAACCGTGGTCAGCAGCCTGAACCTGGACGGTTCGCGCATCCGGCCCTGGTTGGCCAACCTGGCCGAGCGGAAGTCAGACGGCCTGCTGATGGCCGTTTACCAGTTGGACGCCAAGCAGATCCAGCGCGTGAAATCCTTGGGAATACCGGTAGTGCTCATAGATCCGGTGGGCCAACCCGGACCGGATCTCACCACGGTGGGGGCAGCCAACTGGGAGGGCGGCTATTCGGCGACGGAGCACCTGCTGCAACTGGGACACAAGCGGATCGCTATGATCGGCGGCCGTGAGGACCTGCAGTGCAGCAGCGCCCGGGAGGACGGCTATGTTTCCGCGCTGCGCCGGGCAGGCATTGCCCTGGATCCGGCCTTGATCGTTCCCGGGGACTTCTCCATGGAAGCGGGCGAGGCTGCCGCGCGGAAGCTGCTGGAGCTGCCGGACCGGCCCACGGCGATTTTCACCGGCAACGACGGCCAGGCCCTTGGCGCCTACCGGGCTGCGCGTGCTGCGGGGCTACGCATACCGGAGGACCTGTCCATCATCGGTTTTGACGACATTCCAGCAGCCGAATGGGTCGAACCCGGCTTGACCACCATCCGGCAACCCGTGGTGCAGATGGCGGAGACCGCAATGAGGGCGCTCCTCCGCCATCTCGACGGTGACGAGGAACTGCCCCAACGTATTGAATTGGGCACGGAGCTGGTTGTGCGCGGCTCTACGGCGCCGCCGCCCAGGAAATAGCGCCCGCCGGGTTGCGCCCAAGTGTCCGGCCCGGACGCCGGCGCATTTGCAGCGGCGCTCCCTAGGACTTGTGGGCGTCCCGGATGTGCTGCTGCGTCTGGCCCTGCATCACCCAGCGGTTGCCGTCCGGATCGCTGAAGTAGGCGAACAGGACGCCGCCGAGGTCCTGGATCTCGCTGATGTCTGCCCCGCGGCGGACCAGTTCGCTGCGGACTTCCGTGATGTCCGGGACCACCAGTTGCAGTCCCTCGAGGCTGCCCGGTGCCATGGTGGTCATCCCGGTGCCGATGACCACGGATGCGGCCGAACCCGGGGGAGTCAGTTGGACCACGCGCATGCCGGGGAGGTGCTCCACATCATGGTCCAGGGTGAAGCCCAGCTTTTCTGTGTAAAAGGCTTTGGACCTGTCGACGTCGGACACCGGGACCTGAACAACTTCAAGGCGCATCTGCATGCGGGCCACTTTATCCCTGCCATTTGCTTATGGGGAGTGGCAGCCGCACAGACGCGTTACCGTGCTGGTCTGCGGTGAATTGTGAAGGGCAGCACGCCCTTTGCGACGCCTTTTCCTCAAGGTCGCATCAAGACTGGCTGAATGTTCGCCGAGTATTGAAAAAGCCCAATGTTCCCGCCTCCCACGACGTTTAGGCTCCTCAATGATGAGTTTTGCCGGGCTTAGCAGCAGGCCCGGCATATGCGGGGGCATCGGCAATCGACGCCCCTTCTAATTGGGGAAAGAATGTCCGACTACGAAACCCTTCACGGGTTTTCCTCTTTCGCGCCGGCACCGAAGCCGCCGCGAAAACCCCGCGCTTCAACTTTCATTGTTGGCGCCATTACCGTCCTGTTTGTGCTCCTCGGAGCAGCGAGCGGCGGATTCGGCGGTGCCCTGGTCGTCCTGGCCATTTCACTTGCCCTCACCGGTTTGTACGTCCTCCTCACGGGACGGCGCTCCTGGGCTTGGCTTCCCGCGAACCGGAAGGCCGGCGCCGTCGCTGTCGTTGCGTCACTGGCCCTCTTCATCGGTGGTGCTGTCGCCCTGCCGCGTGTTGCAAGCGCGGACCTCAAGGCGGCCTCCTCGGAGAGCACTGCCAAGGCGACGCCGGCGAAGGCGGGCCCGACAGCAACACCCAAGGTGTCGCCGTCGTCCGCGCCTGCTCCCACCGCGCAGGAAACCGGTGAACCGCTGGACCCGGAGAACCCGTACGTTCTTGCCGCCGGCGTCACTGCCACCGCCCCGAACGCCCAGCCTGCCTACGCCACCAAGGCGCTGGACCTGCTGGCAACCCTCCCCATCAAGGGCCGGGCGCCAAAGACGGGGTACGACAGGGCACGGTTCGGCCAGGCGTGGGCGGACGTGGACCGGAACGGCTGCGATACCCGAAACGACATCCTCAAGCGCGACCTCACCGGCATTACCTACACGAACAGTGTGCCGTGCAAGGTGCAGTCGGGCACCCTCGCGGATCCTTACACGGGTACCACCATCAGCTTTGTGCGCGGCTCCGGCACCAGCACTGCTGTGCAGATCGATCACGTGGTGGCGCTCAGCGATGCCTGGCAAAAAGGCGCGCAGCAGCTCACCCCGGAACAGCGCACGGCGTTTGCGAATGACCCGCTGAACCTGCAGGCCACCGATGGGCCCACCAACATCAAAAAGGGCGACGGCGACGCGGCCACCTGGTTGCCGCCGAACAAGGGCTTCCGGTGCGAGTACGTCGCGCGCCAGATCTCCGTGAAAGCCACGTACGGGCTGTGGGTCACCCAGGCCGAACACGACGCAATGGCCGGGATCCTGGGTGACTGTGCCGGGCAGTTGGCTCCGACAAACCAGCAGGCTCCGGCTCCTGCGCCTGCAGCGGCTGCCGCGGCTGAACCGGCACCTGCTGCTGTTGCTCCTGCTCCTGCTCCCGTTGCCCCGGCTCCCGCGCCGGCGGCCGTTGCGCCGGCTCCGGCTCCAGCCGCTCCGGCGCCGGTTGCCCCGGCACCTGCCGCGCCGGCTCCCGCACCTGCCGCTGCCTACTACGCCAACTGCACCGCGGCGAGGGCAGCCGGAGCTGCACCTATTTACGCAGGCCAGCCTGGCTACCGCCCAGCGCTGGACCGCGACTCTGACGGCATCGCCTGCGAGTAAGCCTTTTGCCCGGATCGATCCGGGCAATTCCCACCACCATCACACGCATTCCTAGGGGGAAAAGTGAAAGAAACTACAGTTCCTGCAGTTGGCAGGTTGAAGAAGACTCTGGCCCTGGCCGTGTTGGCCGGCCTCATGCTGACCGGTTGCGGCGGCAAGCAGGCGGCGACGCAGCCGACGGCAACGGCAACCGCAACGGCTGTTTCGCAAACAACGGAGACAGTGGTGGTCCCGGCCGTTGTCAACCTGACCCTGGACAAAGCCAAGGACCAGTTGGAAAAGCTGGGTTTCAAGGTTGAGGCCGTGGACAGCGCCAAGGGCAAGTCGATCATCGTCAAGAGCAATTGGCAGGTGGTTTCCCAGGATCCTGCCAACGGTGCGCAGGCAGAGAAGGGATCCACGGTGCATCTCGGCGTCAAGAACCTCGACGATGTGGCTGCGGAGAAGGCGGCCGCCGAAAAAGCGGCGGCTGATAAGGCTGCTGCAGAACAGGCCGCGGCCGCGAAGGCTGCTGCGGACAAGGCTGCTGCGGACAAGGCTGCGGCTGATAAGGCTGCTGCGGACAAGGCCGCGGCCGACCAGGCTGCCGCTGCAAAAGCTGCAGCAGATCAGGCAGCACGGGACGCGGCTGCAAGGGCAGCCGCCGAGCAAGCCGCCGCAGCGCAGAAGGCAGCACAGGCACCCGCTCCGGCCCCGGCTGCCTACTACGCCAACTGCACAGCGGCGAAGAATGCCGGCGCTGCACCCTTGTACAGGGGACAGCCCGGATACAGTTCATCTCTGGACCGCGACGGCGACGGCGTTGCCTGCGAACGGTAAGCGACCGACGCAGTACTAACCGAGCCGCGGATGCTCCTGCTTTGGTGGGAGTATCCGCGGCTCGTTTTGTTCGAGGATCATTGCCGTCCGCGTTCGTTTGGGTGATCGCGCATGGGTGGTCTCTGTACCCGCCCAGCTGTTGCAGAGGTCTCCGACCAACTCCGCAACCGCTTCTACATTCGTCCTGAGGTGAGGTCCGCGTCGACGTTAGGATCCTTGCCGCCGGCTTCCTGCTCACTCGTTGGCGTTGGCTTCTGCTTGGACGTCTGTGTTGAGCGCCAGACGACTGCCCCCGCGGCGAGGGCAGCAAGCCCGAGAATCCACATCCACACTTTGGGTCCGGACCGTCGGGCCTGGACTGGGGCCGGTGCAGTCACTTTCGGCCCGACGCGCTTCAGCTGTTCCTGGACCCGGGGCGTGAGGGTCTCTACTCCGCCGGCCAGCTCATCCGCCAGCCGCCGCAACAAGGTTTGGAGGCGCGGGGAGGCAGTCTCAATGCCGGTATCCAGCCCGGCCACGGCTCTCTGGAGCGCAGCCTGGACACCCGGCGTGGCCCATTCCCTGCCCCTGGACAGCTGAGTCAGGAGGTTCTCGGAGAGACGGTGGATCCGTTCGGTCTCGGTCATTGGTTCTGCTATGCGCATGAATGCCTCCTTGATGTGATCGATGACGCCAGACTAGGGCGGGCCAAAGTGCGGAAACAGGGTCTTTAGAACCGGGACACCGGGGACAGGCATGGCTTATCACCTGCCCGGGCATTCAGCCGTTCCGGAACCGCCGGACTGGATACGGCTTTATGGAGTCTGGGGACGACGGGAGGCTGCAAGGACCGCCAGATCACGGATCAGCCGTTGCACCTCATGTTCCCTGCGCATGCAAGCCGAATTCTGCTGAATCACGCGGGGCCGTGCCAAGGGCTTCCCGGGCGGGGCAGGAACAGGAACTACACGCCTCGCAGGCGCCGCGCTTGAATCTTCCGCGTTGGCCTGTGGAATACCTTCGCCCATGTGTCCCCCTTGGATTGGTCCTTCTGGGGACGGTCCCCTGGCTATTGCCGTAGGGACACTCTAGGAACGCGAAGGTTGGCGCGAAAGGCGCTTAGTCCAATATCGCGACTAATTGCTGCAATCTTGAGGTTCGTCCCGCGGGAGATCGTCGGGCTTCCACCTTGGGTGCGGAGCTGGCGGCGGCTGGGGGAGGCGTTCGTGGTCTCGGGCGAATACCTTCGCCGCCAGCTCCGGTTATGACTCTAGGGCCGAACAACTTCCCTGAGCCCGAGTAATCGATACGCGTTTCCCACGGGTCGGCTACTTGTTGGGGGCAACGACGAAGGGGCAGTGTCGGCTGTGCCGGAGACCACACAAGGGAATTACGACGACGGCAGCCGGCCTGGGTGCCTCAATGACCGTTCCTGCCTCTAGATTCCGCGGATTCTGCCGATTGAACGTCCGATTTGCGGTGGGGGTTGTGTGCGGGTATTGTTTTCTGAGTCGCCGCCGCTGAAGCGGAAAAATAGCGGCCAACCCCCTTTGATGACAGCCTGGAAAATGGTTCGCTTTTGTGGCGTGCCGGTGATGGGTGGGGCCCGGTTCTTTTGAAGTTTTGCCCGCTGGAAGGCGGATTTGCGAAGCTGTGGGGGATCGGGTAAGTTTGAAAAGTTGCTCCGGAGCGATCCTGAACGTTGGTTTGGGTGGTGCCGGGTGTGTCTGTTGTTTGAGAACTCAATAGTGTGCCAAGTTTGTTGATACCGATTATGTATGTAATTGGTTGAATTTGCCGAATCGTGCCGCCCCTGTGGTATTGGTTTGGTGTTTTTAGCTGGTTTCAAATTTTGTGCAGCCAATGATTGCCGTTATTTCCGGTGGTTTTGGTTGTGTCTGTTTGTTTTCAACGGAGAGTTTGATCCTGGCTCAGGATGAACGCTGGCGGCGTGCTTAACACATGCAAGTCGAACGATGATGCCAGCTTGCTGGTGGATTAGTGGCGAACGGGTGAGTAACACGTGAGTAACCTGCCCTTGACTCTGGGATAAGCCTGGGAAACTGGGTCTAATACCGGATATGACTGACTATCGCATGGTGGTTGGTGGAAAGCTTTTGTGGTTTTGGATGGACTCGCGGCCTATCAGCTTGTTGGTGGGGTAATGGCCTACCAAGGCGACGACGGGTAGCCGGCCTGAGAGGGTGACCGGCCACACTGGGACTGAGACACGGCCCAGACTCCTACGGGAGGCAGCAGTGGGGAATATTGCACAATGGGCGCAAGCCTGATGCAGCGACGCCGCGTGAGGGATGACGGCCTTCGGGTTGTAAACCTCTTTCAGTAGGGAAGAAGCCGTAAGGTGACGGTACCTGCAGAAGAAGCGCCGGCTAACTACGTGCCAGCAGCCGCGGTAATACGTAGGGCGCAAGCGTTATCCGGAATTATTGGGCGTAAAGAGCTCGTAGGCGGTTTGTCGCGTCTGCCGTGAAAGTCCGGGGCTCAACTCCGGATCTGCGGTGGGTACGGGCAGACTAGAGTGATGTAGGGGAGACTGGAATTCCTGGTGTAGCGGTGAAATGCGCAGATATCAGGAGGAACACCGATGGCGAAGGCAGGTCTCTGGGCATTAACTGACGCTGAGGAGCGAAAGCATGGGGAGCGAACAGGATTAGATACCCTGGTAGTCCATGCCGTAAACGTTGGGCACTAGGTGTGGGGGACATTCCACGTTTTCCGCGCCGTAGCTAACGCATTAAGTGCCCCGCCTGGGGAGTACGGCCGCAAGGCTAAAACTCAAAGGAATTGACGGGGGCCCGCACAAGCGGCGGAGCATGCGGATTAATTCGATGCAACGCGAAGAACCTTACCAAGGCTTGACATGAACCAGACCGGGCTGGAAACAGTTCTTCCCCTTTGGGGTTGGTTTACAGGTGGTGCATGGTTGTCGTCAGCTCGTGTCGTGAGATGTTGGGTTAAGTCCCGCAACGAGCGCAACCCTCGTTCCATGTTGCCAGCGGGTAGTGCCGGGGACTCATGGGAGACTGCCGGGGTCAACTCGGAGGAAGGTGGGGACGACGTCAAATCATCATGCCCCTTATGTCTTGGGCTTCACGCATGCTACAATGGCCGGTACAAAGGGTTGCGATACTGTGAGGTGGAGCTAATCCCAAAAAGCCGGTCTCAGTTCGGATTGGGGTCTGCAACTCGACCCCATGAAGTCGGAGTCGCTAGTAATCGCAGATCAGCAACGCTGCGGTGAATACGTTCCCGGGCCTTGTACACACCGCCCGTCAAGTCACGAAAGTTGGTAACACCCGAAGCCGGTGGCCTAACCCCTTGTGGGAGGGAGCTGTCGAAGGTGGGACTGGCGATTGGGACTAAGTCGTAACAAGGTAGCCGTACCGGAAGGTGCGGCTGGATCACCTCCTTTCTAAGGAGCACCTACAACTTTCTCATCACGGACGCATGTTGGTGGTGGGGGTTGTCAGGAGTAAAGGCCCGTTGCACGGACGAATGTTTCGTGGCGGGTGCTCAAGGGTGGAATATCAACAAATAGCGGCTGTTTCTTCCTGCGCTTCTTCTCTAGTACGAACCCTGGTGGTTCTGGAACGGTGGGGTGCGGGTGGGGATGGTTTAGTGTTTGGCACACTGTTGGGTCCTGAGACAACAGGACCATGTGGTGGCTCTCCTTTGTGGGGGTTGCCGGGTGGGTTTGTTTGTTTCTGGTTTCCCTGCCATGACGTTCCGCGCACGTGTTTGTGTGTGGGGTGTGTGGTGTGGGGTTGTTGTTTGAGAACTACATAGTGGACGCGAGCATCTTGTATAAGAAGCAATTTCCAAGATATTAGAACCTGGATCTGGTTCGTGTGCTTTTGGGTGCGCGGGACAGTTTCTGTGGTTCTCTCGAGTGAGCTTGTTTTTGATCTTTGTGGTCAAGTTTTTAAGAGCACACGGTGGATGCCTTGGCATTAGGAGCCGAAGAAGGACGTAGGAATCTGCGATAAGCCTGGGGGAGTCGATAACCGGACTGTGATCCCAGGGTGTCCGAATGGGGAAACCCCGCCAAGCGCGCGAGTGACTTGGTGACCCGTACCTGAACACATAGGGTGCGTGGGGGGAACGCGGGGAAGTGAAACATCTCAGTACCCGCAGGAAGAGAAAACAATAGTGATTCCGTTAGTAGTGGCGAGCGAACGCGGATCAGGCTAAACCGTTCCATGTGTGATAGCCGGCGGGCGTTGCATGGTCGGGGTTGTGGGACTTTCCATACCAGTTCTGCCGGGCTGGTGGGGTGTGATGTGCGCGCATAGGTGAACGGTTTTGAAAGGCCGGCCAGAGAGGGTGTTAGTCCCGTAACCGTAATGTGTTTGTACCGCCTGTGAGAGTATCCCAAGTAGTACGGGGCCCGAGAAATCCCGTGCGAATCTGTCAGGACCACCTGATAAGCCTAAATACTCCCTAATGACCGATAGCGGACCAGTACCGTGAGGGAAAGGTGAAAAGTACCCCGGGAGGGGAGTGAAACAGTACCTGAAACCGTGTGCTTACAATCCGTCGGAGCAGCCTTGTAGTTGTGACGGCGTGCCTTTTGAAGAATGAGCCTGCGAGTTAGTGTTACGTCGCGAGGTTAACCCGTGTGGGGCAGCCGTAGCGAAAGCGAGTCTGAATAGGGCGTGTGAGTGGCGTGATCTAGACCCGAAGCGAAGTGATCTACCCATGGCCAGGTTGAAGCGACGGTAAGACGTCGTGGAGGACCGAACCCACTTCAGTTGAAAATGGAGGGGATGAGCTGTGGGTAGGGGTGAAAGGCCAATCAAACTTCGTGATAGCTGGTTCTCCCCGAAATGCATTTAGGTGCAGCGTTGCGTGTTTCTTGCTGGAGGTAGAGCTACTGGATGGCTAATGGGCCCTACAAGGTTACTGACGTCAGCCAAACTCCGAATGCCGGTAAGTGAGAGCGCAGCAGTGAGACTGTGGGGGATAAGCTTCATAGTCGAGAGGGAAACAGCCCAGACCACCAACTAAGGCCCCTAAGCGTGTGCTAAGTGGGAAAGGATGTGGAGTTGCCCAGACAACCAGGAGGTTGGCTTAGAAGCAGCCACCCTTAAAAGAGTGCGTAATAGCTCACTGGTCAAGTGATTCCGCGCCGACAATGTAGCGGGGCTCAAGTACACCGCCGAAGTTGTGGCATTCACATATTGTCCTAGCCTTCGTGGTTCAGGAGTGTGGATGGGTAGGGGAGCGTCGTGTGGGCGGTGAAGCTGCGGTGTAAACCAGTGGTGGAGCCTACACGAGTGAGAATGCAGGCATGAGTAGCGAAAGACGGGTGAGAAACCCGTCCGCCGAATGATCAAGGGTTCCAGGGTCAAGCTAATCTGCCCTGGGTAAGTCGGGACCTAAGGCGAGGCCGACAGGCGTAGTCGATGGACAACGGGTTGATATTCCCGTACCGGCGAAAAACCGCCCATGCTGAGCGGGGGATACTAACTGCCCGAAACCTGCCCGATCACCCTTGTGGTGTGAGGGTTTTGGTGGAGCGCAGGACCTGATCCCGGGAGGCAAGCGTATTAACAGGTGTGACGCAGGAAGGTAGCCGAGCCGGGCGATGGTTGTCCCGGTCTAAGGATGTAGGGCGAATGGTAGGCAAATCCGCCGTTCATGTGCCTGAGATCTGATGGGACCCCCGTATGGGGGGATTTGGTGATCCTATGCTGCCGAGAAAAGCATCGACGCGAGGTTTTAGCCGCCCGTACCCCAAACCGACACAGGTGATCAGGTAGAGAATACCAAGGCGATCGAGAGAATTATGGTTAAGGAACTCGGCAAAATGCCCCCGTAACTTCGGGAGAAGGGGGGCCCCAACCTTGAACACCACTTGCTGGTGGGAGGGGATCGGGGCCGCAGAGACCAGGGGGAAGCGACTGTTTACTAAAAACACAGGTCCGTGCGAAGTCGCAAGACGATGTATACGGACTGACTCCTGCCCGGTGCTGGAAGGTTAAGAGGACCGGTTAGCCGCAAGGCGAAGCTGAGAATTTAAGCCCCAGTAAACGGCGGTGGTAACTATAACCATCCTAAGGTAGCGAAATTCCTTGTCGGGTAAGTTCCGACCTGCACGAATGGAGTAACGACTTCCCCGCTGTCTCAACCATAAACTCGGCGAAATTGCAGTACGAGTAAAGATGCTCGTTACGCGCAGCAGGACGGAAAGACCCCGAGACCTTTACTATAGTTTGGTATTGGTGTTCGGAGTGGCTTGTGTAGGATAGGTGGGAGACGTTGAAGCCCGGACGCCAGTTCGGGTGGAGTCATCGTTGAAATACCACTCTGGTCACTTTGGACATCTAACTTCGGCCCGTAATCCGGGTCAGGGACAGTGCCTGATGGGTAGTTTAACTGGGGCGGTTGCCTCCTAAAAAGTAACGGAGGCGCCCAAAGGTTCCCTCAGCCTGGTTGGCAATCAGGTGTCGAGTGTAAGTGCACAAGGGAGCTTGACTGTGAGAGAGACATCTCGAGCAGGGACGAAAGTCGGGACTAGTGATCCGGCGGTACATTGTGGAATGGCCGTCGCTCAACGGATAAAAGGTACCTCGGGGATAACAGGCTGATCTTGCCCAAGAGTCCATATCGACGGCATGGTTTGGCACCTCGATGTCGGCTCGTCGCATCCTGGGGCTGGAGTAGGTCCCAAGGGTTGGGCTGTTCGCCCATTAAAGCGGTACGCGAGCTGGGTTTAGAACGTCGTGAGACAGTTCGGTCCCTATCCGCTGCGCGCGCAGGAAATTTGAGAAGGGCTGTCCTTAGTACGAGAGGACCGGGACGGACGAACCTCTGGTGTGTCAGTTGTACTGCCAAGTGCACCGCTGATTAGCTACGTTCGGATGGGATAACCGCTGAAAGCATCTAAGCGGGAAGCTCGCTTCAAGATGAGATTTCCATACACCTTGTGTGTGAGAGGCCCCCAGCCAGACCACTGGGTTGATAGGCCGGATGTGGAAGCGAGGACTAACGACTCGTGAAGCTGACCGGTACTAATAGGCCAACAACTTACACCACACAGAAACATACAAATTCTGCTTGCGTCCACTATGTGGTTCCCAACCAACAACCCTGTTGGCGGAACCATAACTGAATAACAACACCACCAGTCCAACAACACGGACAATGTTGTAACCACACAAGTCTTCCCACCCCCCAAACACTGGGGGGAGCGGGTGAAAGGGTTACGGCGGTCATAGCGTGGGGGAAACGCCCGGTCCCATTCCGAACCCGGAAGCTAAGACCCACAGCGCCGATGGTACTGCACCCGGGAGGGTGTGGGAGAGTAGGTCACCGCCGGAACAACTATTAGGTTGAGGCCCCAACCACACATGGTTGGGGCCTCCCACATTTAAACCAACAAGGCACGTGCGAAACGCCCGCTCATCTCCGGCAGCCAGGGCACGAACCCCCGCTCACCTCTGACGGGTAAACAACCAACCCCAGCTCACCTCTGACAGGAAAATCAGGAATCCCCGCTCACGTCCTTCTCGCGGCACATCCGCGGCCCCTCCAGCGAACCCTGCAGGACGTGAGCGGGCGTCCGGGGAGAAGCTGCCAAACTTGAGCGGGCGTCGCAGGAAAGCCTGCAGGATGTGAGCGGGCGTTGGTAATAGGAGCTGCGGATTGTTGAACAATCTGAGTTTTTAGGGCATTCTTGAAGGACACCAATCCGAGACGGAGATCACAATGCCCAGCATCGACCTGAACAGCGACGTCGGCGAGTCCTTTGGGAACTGGTCCTTCGGCGATGACGCCGCCATTTTTGAAAGCGTATCCAGCGCGAACGTAGCCTGCGGCTTCCACGCCGGCGACCCCGTGGGCATCATGGCCACGTGCCAGGCAGCCGTTAAGGCCGGCGTTACCGTGGGCGCCCACCCCGGCTACCGGGACCTGGCAGGGTTCGGCCGCCGCTACGTGGACATGACCCCGGCCGAACTGACGGCAGACGTCGTCTACCAGATCGGCGCCGTCCAGGCCGTGGCCCTCGCCGCCGGAACCGCCGTCCGCTACGTCAAGCCCCACGGCGCCCTTTACAACACCATCGTGAACCACCCGCAGCAGGCGGCCGCTGTGGTGGCCGCCATCCTTGCCGTGGACCCCACCCTGCCCCTCATGGTCCTTCCCAACTCCGAAATCCAGCGCCAGGCCGACGCCGCCGGACTGCGGACCGTTGCCGAGGCCTTCGCTGACCGCGCCTACAACCCCGACGGCACCCTGGTCTCCCGCCGGGAAGCCGGCGCCGTGCTGCACGAGGTGGACGACGTCGTCGAACACGTCCTGCGGCTGGCCGGCGACGGCGTGGTCCGCGCCACCGACGGATCGCTGGTCCCCGTCAAGGCGGAAAGCATCTGCCTGCACGGAGACACCCCCGGCGCCGTGGCCATGGCTGCCGCCGTCCGCTCCGCGCTGGAGAATGCGGGCATCCAGATCCAGAGCTTCGCGTAGCCCATGACCGCCACGCAGCAGCAGTCGGACAATAAGTCCGTCCATGGGGAAGTGAACGGCATCCGCCCCGCCGGGGACCGGGCCATCCTGGTTGAGCTCTCGTCCCTTGATGCCGTGCTCAGCCTCCAGGGCCAGCTCACCGCCCACCCCCAGCCGGGCCAGATCGACGTCATCGCCGCCGCAGCCACCATCCTGGTGACCGCGGATTCGCCGCAGGCTGTCCGGGGACTGGCCGCCCACGTCCGCAGCCTCGACCTTGACGCGCGTGCTGAGATCGAGAGCGCGCTGGTCACCATCGACGTGGTGTACGACGGCGAGGACCTGGAGGAGGTGGCGTCGCTCACCGGCCTGGGCCGCGAGGCAGTGGTGGCCGCCCACACAGGCCAGCTTTGGACTGCTGCCTTTGCCGGCTTCGCGCCGGGCTTCGCGTACCTCACCGGTGAAAACCCCAGCTTGGAGGTTCCCCGCCGCCGGTCACCGCGGACCGCCGTGCCCGCGGGCGCCGTTGCTTTGGGAGGCGCCTACTCGGCGGTCTACCCCCGGCAGTCGCCGGGCGGTTGGCAGCTGATCGGCCGCACCGATGCCGTGATGTGGGACCTTGGCCGGGAGAACCCCGCCCTGATCCGCCCCGGGGATACCGTCAGGTTCAACGCCGTCCGGGCCCAGGCCACGGTGACAGCACCGCCGCAGGCAGAAGGGCAGCCAGCGCAGGACGACGCGCTCGTACCGGGCGCGGGCCTCATCGTCCGCAAGCCGGGGCTCCAGGCCACCGTCCAGGACCTGGGCCGCCCCGGCTTCGCGTCCTTGGGAGTCAGCAGCGCCGGTGCCATGGACCGCGGGGCACTGCGCCGCGCCAACCGCCTGGTGGGTAACGCTGAACGCGCTGCCGGGATAGAGCTCCTCTTCGGCGGACTCGAGCTGGAAGCCCTCACAGACCAGGTCCTCGCTGTGACCGGAGCAGAGGTCCCACTGGAGATCACGCCTGGTACCAAGGCAGAACACACGACGGCGGCACGGCACCCCGCGTGCGACGCCCCCTTCGCGCTGCTGGCCGGCGAGAAGCTCACAATCGGAAACGCCACCAGAGGCCTCCGCTCCTACCTGGGCGTCCGCGGCGGAATCGGGGGACCCGATGCGCTGGGCAGCCGTTCCACGGACACCATGTCGGGAGTTGGCCCCGAACCGCTTCATTCCGGCACCGTCCTGCCCGTGCAGGTCGCGAAGCCCGGCAGCGTGGTGGGCCACCCGGAAGTGTCTCCCCTCCCGCACCAGGACCAGCCCACCGTGCTGCGCGTGGTTCCCGGACCGAGGCAGGACTGGTTCAGCAACGACACCCTGCAGGACTTCCTGAACCAGGAGTGGACCGTCACCCCGCAGTCCAACCGGATCGGCCTGCGCCTGAACGGCCAGTCACTCAGCCGCAGCCGGGACGGCGAATTGTCCAGCGAAGGAACCGTCCGGGGTGCCGTGCAGGTGCCACCCGAAGGCCAGCCCGTGCTCTTCCTCTCCGACCACCCGGTGACCGGCGGGTATCCGGTGATTGCCGTCGTCGTCCACGCGGACCTGGACAAGGCCGCCCAACTTCCCCCTGGCAGCTCCGTGCGGTTCGCCGCTGCAGCGCCTCCGGCAGAACTGCCCGAAACACTTAAGGAAACCTCCCATGCGTAAAGTCCTCATCGCCAACCGCGGCGAAATCGCCGTCCGGATCGCGCGGGCCTGCGACGATGCAGGCCTGGAAAGCGTGGCCGTCTACGCGGATCCCGACGCCGACGCGCTCCACGTCCAAGCCGCCACTGAAGCCTATGCGCTGGCAGGCTCCAAGCCCCAGGAAACCTACCTGGACATCGAAAAGATCCTCGCAGTAGCCCAAAAGAGCGGCGCCGACGCCGTCCACCCCGGCTACGGCTTCCTGTCCGAAAACGCAGCCTTCGCCCAGGCCGTGATGGACGCCGGCCTGACCTGGATCGGACCCTCCCCGGAGACCATCCGGCTGCTCGGCGACAAGGTCAGTGCCCGCGAGGTGGCGGTCCGCGCCGGCGCCCCGCTGGCACCTGGCAGTGACGGCCCCGTGGACAGCGCCGAAGAGGTGCGCGCCTTCGCCGAACAGGTGGGCCTGCCCGTGGCCATCAAGGCTGCCTTCGGCGGCGGCGGTCGCGGCCTCAAGGTGGTCCGGAACCCGGCCGACATCGAGGAAAGCTTCGACTCCGCGGTACGCGAATCCCTGGCCGCCTTTGGCCGCAGCGAATGCTACGTGGAGAAGTTCCTGGACCGGCCGCGCCACGTGGAGGCCCAGGTCATCGCGGACACGCACGGCAACGTGGTGGTGGTGGGCACCCGCG
This sequence comes from Pseudarthrobacter defluvii, assembly GCF_030323865.1. Lineage (NCBI taxonomy): Bacteria > Bacillati > Actinomycetota > Actinomycetes > Micrococcales > Micrococcaceae > Pseudarthrobacter > Pseudarthrobacter defluvii. The sequence continues at coordinate 979,098 of NZ_CP066362.1, forward strand.
ACTGCTCGCTGCAGCGCCGCCACCAGAAACTCGTGGAAGAGGCCCCCGCGCCCTTCCTCACCCCCGAACAGCGGGCCGAAATCCATGCCTCTGCCAAGGCCATCTGCCGGGAGGCCGGCTACGTCGGCGCGGGCACGGTGGAGTACCTGCTGGACGGCAGCGGCTTCCTGAGCTTCCTGGAGGTCAACACCCGCCTGCAGGTGGAGCATCCCATCACCGAGGAGACCTCGGGCGTGGACCTGGTGGCGGCCCAGCTGGCCATCGCGGCGGGGGAGAAGCTCCCCGTCCTGGAGGATCCGGAACCCCGCGGCCACGCCTTCGAGTTCCGCATCAACGCCGAGGATCCGGGCCGCGGCTTCCTGCCGTCCCCGGGCGCGGTCACCGGGTTTGAGGTGCCCACTGGTCCCGGAATCCGCCTGGACACCGGAGTCCGCGCCGGCTCCGTGGTACCCGGACAATTCGATTCCCTGCTGGCCAAGCTGGTGGTCACCGGGGCCGACCGGCAGCAAGCCCTCCGCCGGGCCCGCCGCGCCCTGCGCGAGTTCCGGATCGGCGGCCTGGCCACCGTGCTGCCCTTCCATCGCGCCGTGGTGGACGCCCCCGACTTCACCGGCACGGACACCCTGGGCGTCTACACCACCTGGATCGAGAACGAATTCACCACCGCCCTCGACGCGGACCCTGCGTTCAGCCCCGCCGCTCCCGAAGAGCCCCGCCGGACCATCGGCATCGAGGTGGACGGCAAACGGATGGAGCTGGGGCTGCCCAAGGCGCTCCTGGACTCCCTGCTGGACGGCGGCGGCCGGCGGGCTGCGGACGCTTCGGAGCACCACGCTGAGGCCCAGGCAGAGAAGAGCGACGGCGACCTGCTGGCAACCATGGCCGGCACCGTGGTCAAGTGGTTGGCTGCGCCCGGGTCCAGTGTGGAGGAAGGCGAGACGGTGCTGGTGCTCGAAGCCATGAAGATGGAGACCGCCGTCGCCGCACACCGTGCCGGCACGCTGGGGGAGCAGTTCGCTGCGGCGGGAGACTCCGTGGCGCCCGGCCAGGTGCTCGCCACCATCGGGTGAGCCCGACGGTCCGCAGCCGGGTAACCGCGAAAAGCGGGACGGTCTGCCGGGGAGCACTGGCACTTTCGGGCAGGCCCGGGCCGATATCGTGGTGCCATGACGTTTGACGAGGTACTGGCCGATCTCCAAGCCCAGGCCAGGACCACCAAGCATGCCGAAACGGGCCTCTGGGTGGCCGCCCAGCTCCGCAGCCGTATCGAGGCCGGCCTGCTCAAGCCCGGTTCCAAGCTCGCAGAGGAAGCCCTCCGCGAGGCCCTCGGCGTGTCGCGGAATACCCTGCGTGAGGCGTTCACCGCGCTGCACGCCGAGCACATCGTCACCCGCATCCCCAACCGCGGCGTCTTCGTGGCCCACCCCACCGCGGACGACATCCGCGAGATCTACCGGGTGCGCCGCTTCCTGGAGCCCGCCGCGGTGCTGTGGTCCGGCGAGACCTCCATTGAGCCGCTGCCGGCCATCATCAAGGCCGCCAGGGCCGCCGCCGCGGAAGGGGATATTCCCGGCATGGCCGGGGCCAACCAGCATTTCCACCGTGCCATCGTGGACCGCGCCGGCAGCGAACGGCTCAACAGCCTGATGGACCAGGTCCTGGCCGAGATGCGCCTGGTGTTCCACTCCATGGCCGCCAACCCGGCTTTCCACGAGCCCTACGTGGAGGACAACGCGCACATCGTGGAACTCCTGGAGGCGGGGGACAAAGCCGCGGCAGCGGACTTCCTGGCCACCTATCTGGACCGCGCCGAGGCCCAACTGCTGGACGCCGTCGGCCGCTAACCCTCCCTCCCCAGAAGGGGTTGCAGGATTGTTGAACAAAAAGCTATGCTTTAGATCACACCGTTGTTCTGCAGCTCACACAAGCCTGCAGTCCCAACGCAACCGGGGCTCCCGCCCCTCGGCGCCGTCACCCCAACGACCAACCGCACAGACGCGCCGGCCCCCACTTTGAAAGACCCGTTACGGGTCCCCTGGGAAGGGATAGTCATGCTTGTACTCATCGGGGTGCTGCTGGTGATCGTTGGCTTCGCCATCCGCCTGAACCCCCTGATTGTCGTCACCGTCGCCGGCATCGTCACCGCACTGCTGGGCGGCATGAACCCCGCGCAGATCCTCGACGCGTTCGGCACCGGCTTTGCCAGCAGCCGCTCGGTCACCATCTTCGTGGCGGTGCTGCCGGTGGTGGGCATCATCGAATTCTTCGGGCTGCAGGAGCAGGCCAAGGTGCTCATCGGCCGCCTGGCCAAGCTGACCGCGGGCCGAGTGCTCATCGGTTACCTGGCCGTCCGCCAGATCACCGCCGCCGTGGGCCTGAACAGCATCGGCGGCCACGCCCAGACCGTCCGCCCGCTGGTGTTCCCCATGGCCGAGGGCGCCGCGCTGCGCCGCTACGGACACGTGCCGGAAAAGATCAGCGAGAAGATCAAGGGCCACTCCGCCGGCGCGGACAACGTAGGCGTGTTCTTCGGCGAGGACGTGTTCGTCGCCGTCGGCTCCATCCTGCTGATCACCACGTTCGTTGACACCACGTACCACCTCCACCTGGAGCCGCTCCAGCTGGCCCTGTGGGCCATCCCCACCGCCATCGCAGCGTTCCTCATCCACGGCTTCCGGCTCCTGCGCCTGGACAAGCAGCTGGACAAGGAATACCGCGAGTACGAGCTCACCGCCCCGAAGGAAGCCGCAGGAGAAGCCAAATGATCAATGTTGAAGCCGTCTACTGGCTGATCGGCATTCTGTTCGTCGCCTGGGCATCACTGATTGCCGCCGACGCCAACCACCCCCGCCGCTGGGGCAGCTCCGCCTTCTGGGGCATCCTGGGCCTGTGCTTCTTCTACAGCACCTGGGTCCAGGCGGGCACCGCACCGGGCTGGATCCTGGGCGTCGCCGTCCTGGTCCTGGTGGTGCTGGCCTCCACCGGCCTGCTGGGCCACGGCAAGCCCCGCACCTCCACCGGCCCCGAGCGTGAGTCCTACGCCAAGCGCTTCGGCAACAAGCTGTTCATCCCGGCCCTGACGCTGCCGCTGGTCACCGTGATCCTGGTGCTGGCCGCGCCCGTGCTGAACATCGGCGGCACCCCGCTGCTCGACCCCAAGAACACCACGCTGGTGGCCCTGGCCATTGGCGCCGTGGCCGCCGTCGTCGTCGCCCTTGTGATCCTGAAGCCGAAGAACCCGGCCACTCCCATCTTCGAAAGCCGCCGCATCCTCGAGTCCATCGGCTGGGCGGCGCTGCTGCCGCAGATGCTCACCACGCTGGGCATCCTCTTCACCAAGGCCGGCGTGGGAACCGCGGTGGGCAACCTGGCTTCCGGGCTGCTGCCCAAGGGCTCGCTGATCGCCGGCGTGCTGGTCTACTGCATCGGCATGTTCCTCTTCACCGTGCTGATGGGCAACGGCTTTGCCGCCTTCCCGATCATGACCGCGGCCATCGGCTGGCCGGTGCTGGTGCAGACCTTCCACGGCGACCCCGCAATCATCTTCGCCATCGGCATGCTGGCGGGCTTCTGCGGCACGCTCTGCACGCCCATGGCTGCCAACTTCAACCTGGTGCCGTCCGCGCTGCTGGAAATGAAGAACAAGTACGGCGTCATCACGGCGCAGGTTGGCACAGCCATCCCGCTGCTGGCGGTCAACGTCGCGCTGATGTACTTCCTGGCCTTCCACTAACCCTGCCTTCCAAAGGAGCATGATGGACAACGATCTTCGCGTACAGGCGGCACCGGACTACGCGGCCGTGGTGCTGGGCAACCTCTCCGAGCCTTTCCCGCACTCCGCGCACCACACCCAGGTTTCCGCCGGGGACCGCCCCACCCCGGAGCAGATCCACCCCGCGTTCTACACCTCCTTCGACTGGCACTCCTGCGTGCACATGCACTGGCTGGGAGCCAGCCTGCTGGGCGGCACCCCCGGATCACCCCTTGGCGGGGCTGCTTCCGGAGGAGCGTCCGACGGCGGCGCGGCACCCTGGGTGGACGGCCGCACCGACGCATCGCTGAGGGAAGCGGTGGGCGCCAACCTGACGCCGGCCAAGCTGGCGGTGGAGCGGGACTATCTGCTGGCCAACCCGTCCTGGGAGCGGCCGTACGGCTGGGCCTGGCTGATGCGGCTGGCCGCGACCTGCTCCGCGTCTTCAGATCCTCAGTTGCGTGGGTGGGGCACCGCCCTGGAGCCACTGGTGGATGCCGTGGCGGACCTCAGCGCCGCGTGGATGGCCAAGGCACAGTACCCGGTCCGGCACGGGCTGCACACCAATGCAGCCTTCGGTGTGGGCTACATGCTGGACGCGTTCCGCTCGCTGGGCCGCTCCGATGCCGCGAAGGCGTGCGAGGAAGCGGCCCGCACCTGGTTCGGAAACGACCGGGGCTGGCCGGGAGACTGGGAGCTCAGCGGCCAGGACTTCCTCTCCGCAGGACTCAGCGAGGCGGACCTGATGCGCCGCGTGCTGACCGCTGATGAGTTCGCCGCCTGGTTCGCAGCGTTCCTTCCGGAGCTTTCCGCGGAGTCGCGGATCCTGCAACCGGTCAGTGTTACGGATGAAACCGACGGCTACCTGGTACACCTGCACGGGCTGAACCTGACCCGCGCCGGACAGGTGGCGCGGATCATCGCCACGCTTCGGGAATCCGGCAGCCCGGAGGCGTCCGCCGCCGCGGCTGTACTGAACGAGGCGCTGGACCCGCTGCTGAAGGCCGGGCTTCACGGGCTGGAGAGCGGCGACTTCATGTCCACCCACTGGCTGGCCAGCTTCGCGTGGGACGCGCTGGGATCCGTGGCGGCTTTGGACTGAACTCCTGTACGACGCCAACGGCCCCCTCGAGACGGAGCAGTCATACTCCGTTCCGAGGGGGCCGTTTGTGCATCCGGGAGTGCCGCCGCGTTAGTCTTGCTGCACCACGCCGGAGGGCGTGACCTGGGAGCAGCGGGCAGGGTCGTAATGAGCTGACTGTCCGCCCGCGAGCCAGAGGAAGCCGATGCGCCAGAACGCCAGCACCTGCCCGTCAGACCCTGCGCCGGCAGGAAAAACCCCCACGCCCCGGCCTCGAAGGAAGCGGACCAGGCATCCGCGGCTGGCGGTGGGGGACAGGGTCCGTTTCGCCGAAGGAACCCTGGCCGGCACCGGCGTGGTGGATGCGGCGACCTCCGACTGCTCCATCATCTGGGTGTGGACCGACGAGGGCCAGGGCCGGCGGATGTTCCTGCAGGGCTACGGCAGCATCGTGTCCGCGCTTTCGGACGAGGCTGAGGAACCGGAGGACGCCCCAGCCGCCTGCTGACAGTTAGCCGCCGAGCCGTTCCCGCTGTTCCGCGGCATGTTGCCTGCGCCTTTCGTCTGCCTGGAGGATGCCGTCGCGCACTGCGGCGCGGACCACGCCGTACAGGATGTAGAAGAAGATCGCTCCGAAGAGCGCAGACAGGACAAGCCCAGTCAGGTCACCCATCACTGCTCCTCCTCCGGCCAGTACGGCTGAACGGACGCCGCGGCGCTCCGCAAGGCGCCGCCGTCGAGCATGAGGGACGTTTCCTCCAGGCCGAAATCCGTCCACTGGGCAATCAGGCGGAGATCCCCGGCCGGGGGAAGCGGCCACAGCCAGAGCGTGCCGCTGCCGGAGAACTCTTCATCGCCCCCGCCGCCCCCGCCGCCGTTCAGGGCGAGGACGGGAGGTTCCGGGTTGGTGCCCGGTTCCATCATTCCGTAGGGTAGCTGGCTGCCGGTGCTGGCCTTTGAACCGTCGGGGAATTCGACGCCGAACAGGAGTCCGCTCTGCCTCCCGCTGCCGCCGCGAAAACCCCTGCCCTGATGAAAGAACAGGTGCTGCAGTTCGGCCCAGTCCTCCTCCGTCTGGTCCGCCCTGCGGAAGACCCAGGACAGGTTGAACAGGCAGCCAGTGGAGAAGACTTCGGCGCTTTTGAGCGCCACGACGATACTGGGAGTCCGGCTCACGAATCTGCCCAGGTGGACAACAGCCGGCATTTCATAAGCGGGAGCCGCTACCCATGGCGGAGGGACGTGCCTGGTGTTCCGGGGCCGGGGCGGCAGGGGAGGGACGGGAAAGTCCTGGAAGAAAGTCATCTGTGGTCCTTGGGTCCGCTGGCTGCGACCGACCAGGCAAAACAGCGGCGCCACCGCCCTGGATCCCCCAATCCGTCCTTGCCCGGCCAGTCTAATGGGATGGGTCAGGGCCTGGTGGCCTCCTCGAGGATTTCCAGCAGGTGGCGGTACGAGTGGCCGGTCGCCTTGGACATTCCCAGCTCGCAGGTGCGGTTGGTGGAGGCGTAGGCGTCGAACTCCCGCTCGTTGATCTCGCGTGCCTGCCGGTCCGTCGCCGAGTCCGTCAGTTCCGGATGGAGCAGGCCGCGGTCGCCCGCGAACGCGCAGCAACCCCAGTTCAGCGGCACGAACACGTCGTCCGTGACAACGCGCGCGATCTCCATAAGCGCCGGGTTGGTCCCCAGTTGGGTGGACGAGCACGTGGGGTGCAGGGCGATGGAACCCAGCGGCGCGGTCACCGTGAGCCGGCCCAGAACGTGCTGGTGCACGAACTCCACCGAGTCCACAAAGCGCAGCCCGGCGTACCGCTCTTCGCCCGCAGCCGCAAGGCGCTTCATGGTGTCCAGGCCTTCCGTGCAAGAGGCGGCATCGCACACCACCGGCAGCTTGCCCCGGCCGCTGGCCTCGTAAAGCCCGTCCAGGACCTTGGCGGCCATGGCGTCGTAGCCCTGGGAGAAGCCCTTGGACTTCCACGGCGTGCCGCAGCACAGGCTCTCGATGCCTTCCGGAACGGTCACCCGCACACCGGCGCGCTCACAGAGGTCCAGGAAGGCCTGGGCCGAGCCCTTCCCGGCGCCTTCCGCGGCATCCGCCGGGCCGAACATCGTGCCGATGCAGGCGGGGAAGAACACGGCGATGCTGTCCGGGGCCGGCCGGGCGCTGCGCCTGGAACCGCCGCCGGGCAGTACGGCGGTGTAGGCGGGCACCGTTTCCGTCCCCAGCAGGGCGCGGCCGACGGCGGTGGCGGCCTTGGGCAGCGGCGCCGGCAGGGCCTTGGCTACAGTCAGGGCCAGCCCGCCGCCGGCGGTCACGGCGCCCCAGTTTTCGGCGGCCTTGTTCCAGCCGGCCGCGGCGACCGTGTTGGCATTTTCCTTGCGCAGCCGCCGCACCAGGTCCCCGGTGTTGATCAGCACCGGGCAGGCGGTGACGCACATGCCGTCCGCCGCACAGGTCTGCACGCCGTCGTAGTCGTAGTCCTTGCGCAGGTTGGCGGCGAGGGCGTGGTCGCCGCGTTGCTCGGCGGCAGCAATGTCGCGCCGGAGCACAATGCGTTGGCGCGGAGTAAGCGTGATGTCCTTGCTGGGGCAAACCGGTTCGCAGTACCCGCACTCGACGCAGCGGTCCACCTCTTCCTCGACGGTGGGGGCCACCTTGAGGTTTTCGATGTAGGAAAGGGGCTCCTCGGCGAGCAGCACGCCCGGGTTCAGGAGGTTGGGCGGGTCGATCAGCCGCTTGATTTCCTGCATGACCGCATAGAGCTCATCGCCATACTGGCGGCGGACGAAGGGCGCCATGATGCGCCCGGTGCCGTGCTCGGCCTTGAGTGAACCGCCCGCGCCAAGGACCAGGTCTACCATCTCGTCGGTAAAGGCCTGGTAGCGCAGCAGCTGGGCCGGATCGTCGAAGCGCTCGTTGAGCATGAAGTGGACGTTTCCGTCCTTGGCGTGCCCGAAAATCACCGATTCCTTGTACTGGTGCTCCTGGAAGAGCCTCGTCAGTTCGCCGCAGGTGCCCGCGAGGGCGGGAACCGGGACCACGATGTCCTCCAGCAGCGCGTTGGTTCCGGAAGGACGGGCGCCGGCCACGGCCGTGTACAGGCCTTTGCGCACGTGCCAGAGGGCGGCCCGGTCTTTCGGGTCCGAAGTCAACGCGAAGGGTGTGGCCAGGTCCAGTGAGTCGAACAGCTGCTGCGAGCCTGCGCGCTTGCCGGACAGCTCGGCGGCGTCTGAGCCCTGGTGTTCCACCAGCAGCGCGGCGTGTCCCTGGACCGGAAGGGTACGGATCGCGGCGGGGGCGTCGGCGGCGGCCTGGGCCACCTTCAACGCTGCCGCGTCCATGAGTTCGATGGTGGCGAGGCCGCTGGATACCAGGTCCGGCAGGGCTCCCATCGCCGCGTCAAGGGTGTTAAAGACCAGCAGCCCGGTGGCGACGGCGGGTTTGACCTCGACGGTCCGGAAGACAGCCTCGGCCACGAAGCCCAGGGTTCCCTCGCTGCCGATCATGAGGTGCATCAGGATGTCCACGGGGCGTTCGTAGTCCAGGAAGGAGTTCACGCCGTAGCCCATGGTGTTCTTCATGGAAAACAGTGAGCGGATGATGCGGACGGACTCGTCGTTGCCCACCACCCGGCGGCGCAGCCTCAGCAGCCCCTCGTGGAGGTCCGGTTCCAGCTCACGCAACCGCCGGTCGGCGTCGGCGTCGGCGGTGTCGATGACCGTGCCCGAGGGCAGCACCAGCACCATTGATTCCAGCGTCCGGTACGTGTTGAACTCGGTGCCGCACGCCATCCCGGAGGAGTTGTTGGCGATGACGCCGCCCACGGTGCAGGCGATCTCGCTGGCGGGATCCGGGCCGAGCTTACGGCCGAAAGGGGCGAGCCGGGCGTTGACGCTGCGCACCGTGGCGCCGGGCTGGACGCGGACCCGGGCGCCGCCGTCGAGCACCTCAACGCCGCGGAAATGCTGGCGGGTGTTGATCAGCAGGCTGTCGCTCAGGGCCTGGCCGGACAGGCTGGTGCCGCCGGACCGAAAGGTGGCGGGAAGACCGAGCTCCCGGCTGCGCCGCAGCAGGGCGCCCACGTCGGCAGCATCGCGTGGAGTGGCCACCCCCTGCGGGACCAGGAGGTAGTGCGAGGCGTCGTGGGCCATGGCGTGGCGGTCCAGGTCCCGCGTGCTGACAGTGTCCAGGTCCAGCTGGTCGATGGGTGTTCCGGCTCCTGCCGTTGCGGTTCGCATGCGTAACTCCAAAAAACCTAGGTGATGGTGTGGGGCTGCGGCGCGGTGGCATCACCGGCCCGCTGGTAGAACCATTCGATGTGTTCGCGCAGCAGGCGCGCGGCGAGCTCGCCGTCGCGGGACTGGACGGCATCGAAGATTCCGTGGTGTTGGGTGCGCAGGACTTCCAGGACGTCCGGCCAGTCCTCCATGGCGTCCATGGATCCCTTGACATAGTTGACGATGGAACCGCTGAGGGACTCCATGATGGTGGCCATCACCTCGTTGCCCGCGAGCGAACTCAGCGCCACATGGAACCGGGCATCCAGCTCATGGAAGGCGGCCCGGTCCAGATCGGGGTGGTCCATGGCCTCCAGCAGTTGGGCCGCCTGTTCCCGCTCGGCGTCGCCGCCTTCACGCGCGGCGCCGGCACGGGCAGTCCAGGTTTCCAGGAGGATGCGGGTCTGGACGACGTCCTCGACCGGCAGGCGGTTGCTGGCAACGTGCAGCCGGAGCGCGGAGGAGAGCCCGGCGGACGGATCGGAGACGACGATGGCACCGGAGGTGGGGCCGGAGCCCACCGAGCTGCGGACCACGCCCATGGCGTCGAGGATGCGGATGGCTTCGCGGACGGACGCCCTGGAGATTCCGTAGTTTTCCGCCAGGGTCCGTTCGCCCGGGAGCCGGTCGCCGACCTTGATCTTGCCGGCCCGCAGGTCCGCTTCAATGTCCTTCAGCAGTGCGTCGTGGGTTCGACGGCGGGGGGCTGATCCGGCTGCGGCGGTTGTCACGGGCGTTCCTCTGGGTGGGGGAGTGCGGGCCGCGGCGGACCCGCACTCCGGTTTTGCGCGGGCAATGGACCGCGGCTACTGGCTAGGGGAGCATCCAGCCCAGGACTGGGGTGGACTGCAGGTAGACGATGGTGCACAGCACCAGGAGCAACCCCACGCTCCATCCGACTACCTTACGCAGAAGGACCGATTCCTGGCCGTCGAGGTTGACGGCGGTGGCGGCGATGGCGAGGTTCTGCGGGCTGATGAGTTTGCCCACCACCCCGCCAGCGGTGTTGCCGGCCACGAGCAGGTTCGGGTCGATGCCTGCATTCACGCCGGCGGTCTGCTGCAGCTTGGCAAACAGCGCGTTGGCGGAGGTGTCGGAACCGGTAACGGCCGTGCCCAGCCAGCCGAGCACGGGGGAGAGGAACGCGAAGAAGCTTCCCGTGCCGGCCAGCCACACGCCGATCGAGACCGTCTGGCCGGAGTTGTTCATGACGTAGGCAAGGGCAAGCACCGTGATGATGGTCAGGCCGGCCCAGCGCATCTTGAAGATGGTCCGCCCGATTTCGGCCACGGCGTTGCCCACCGTCATGGGGAAGCGTCCGTGGTCATCGAAGCGGGCGTAGACGACAGCGACAATCAAGCCCGTGATCAGCAGGAGGGTGCCGGGGCTGGACAGCCACTGGAAGACGTAGACCGTGGAGGACAGCGGTTTGCCGTCGGCGCCCACCAGCGCGTCGTGGAGGATCGGCCAGGGGACCTTGACGTCCGTGGCGGCGAGGGCTGCGGGGAGGTCGACGCCGATTTTCCAGAGTTTGGCGATGCCGAACACCAGGATGACCAGGAAGTAGGGGAACAGGGCGAGCCAGGTGCGCGCGGGGGTGAGGCGTTCGCCGTCGGCAGCCTCCACGGTGGCCACGCTGCCAGAAGCGGCGCTCCGCGCACCGTGGTTGCCCGGCGTTCCGGCGTCGGCAACGGCCTCCGCGGCCACGCCCAGCCGGTCGCGTGCTGCTGCGGTGCCCCGGGGCTTCCACATCCGGAAGAACACGACAGCAGCGCCCAGGCCCACCAGTGAGGCCATGATGTCCGTGAGTTCGTACGAGAAGAAGTTGGAGCAGAGGAATTGCGCTGCGGCGAAGGAGAATCCAACCACCAATGCGGCAGGCCAGCAGTCCTTCAGGCCTTTGCGTCCGTCCAGGATGAAGAGCAGGATCAGCGGGACGAAGGTTGCCAGCAGCGGTGCCTGGCGGCCCACCATGGCGCCGATGTCCGTCGCGTGCAGGCCGGTGAGCCCGGCGGCGGTGGTGATCGGGATGGCCATGGCGCCGAAGGCGACGGGAGCGGTGTTGGCCACCAGCACGGCGGCGGCGGCCCGCAGCGGGGGAAGGCCGAGGGCCAACAGCATGGTGGCGGTGATGGCCACCGGCGCGCCGAACCCGGCAAGGGCTTCGAGCAGGCCGCCGAAGCAGAAGGCGATCAGGACACCCTGCAGGCGGACGTCGCCGCCGCCGATGACGTCGAAGACCCGGCGGAGGTCTTCAAAGCGGCCGCTGAGCACCGTCACCTGGTACAGCCAGACGGCCATGACCACGATCCACAGTACGGGGAAGGCTCCGAACACGCCGCCCTGGGTTGCGGACAGGAGCGCCAGGCCGGCGGGCATCTTGAACGCCAGGATGCCCACCACCAGGGCCACCAGCAGGGCAAACCCGCCGGCCACGTGGGCTTTGGTCTTGGCGACGGCGAGCAGGAGAAAGAAGGTCAGCAGCGGCAGCAGGGCGACGATGGCCGACCAGGCGACGCTGTTCAGCACCGGGTCAGTGCTGGGGGTGAAGTGGTCCACAGAGTTCCTCCACGTTGAGGGTGTTGGGTGTGTTTGGTCAGACCACAATGGTCCGACCACGGAAGTGTAGCCCACAATTCCTCCGGCCTGTGAGCCGCTTCACCATCCAGGCCAGGGTTGTAAGTGGCTGGCGTCACGTGGTCTACTGTGGTCAGACCATAGAAACCAATTCCCCTATTCCCGGAAGGCCGCCATGAGAATTGCCTTGTTCGCCACCTGCATCGTGGACGCGATGTACCCGGCCACGGCGAAGGCCACCGTCAGGATTTTGGAGCGCCTGGGACACGAGGTGGTGTTCCCCGGGGGCCAGGCCTGCTGCGGCCAGATGCACGTCAACAGCGGCTACCTCAAGGAAGCCGTCCCCGTGGTGGCCAACCACGTGGCTGCCTTCGACACCGCGGACTACGACGTCGCCGTCGCCCCGTCCGGTTCCTGCGTTGCCTCGGTCAAGCACCAGCACCCCATGGTGGCCCGCTCCTGCGGCGACACCGCGCTCGAAGCCCGCGCCACCGCCGTCGGAGCCAAAACCTACGAACTGTCCGAACTGCTGGTGGACGTGCTGGGCGTTACCGATGCCGGCGCCCAGCTGGGCTCCTACTTCCCGCACCGGGTCACCTACCACCCCAGCTGCCACGGCATGCGCCTGCTGCGGCTCGGGGACAGGCAGTCCCGCCTGCTGCGGACCGTGCAGGGGATTGACCTCGCAGACCTGCCCGAGGCGGACCAGTGCTGCGGCTTCGGCGGCACGTTCTCCATGAAGAACGCCGATGTTTCCTCGGCCATGCTCCAGGACAAGGCGGCCAATGTCGAGGCCACCGGCGCCGAACTCTGCACCGGCGGGGACGCCTCCTGCCTGATGCACATCGGCGGCGGCCTGTCCCGGCAAGGCAGCTCCACCACCACCCTCCACCTGGCGGAAATCCTCGCCAGCACCATGGAAGAACCGGCGTCCGTCACCGGCGAAGTCCGCGTCTCTACCGGAAAGGCCCTCCGATGACCACCTTCTTGGGAATGCCGGCACTTCCGGCCTTCGGCTCCGGCAACCTGTTCGCGGGCGAATCCTTCCCCAAGGCGGCCCACCGCGAACTGGGCAACGCCCAGCTGCGGGCCAACCTGGGCCACGCCACGCACACCATTCGCGACAAGCGGCAGGCCGTGGTCTCCGAACTGCCCGACTGGGAGCAGCTGCGCGATGCCGGGTCCGCCATCAAGGAGTCGGTGATGGCCAGGCTGCCCGAGCTGCTGGAGGAGTTCGAGAAGAACTTCACCGCGCGCGGCGGCGTGATCCACTGGGCCCGCGACGCCAGGGAAGCCAACGAAATCGTGGCCGGACTGGTCCGGGAGACCGGCGAAACCGAGGTGGTCAAGGTCAAGTCCATGGCCACGCAGGAGATCGGGCTCAACGAGTACCTCGAGGAGCAGGGCATCGAGGCCTTCGAAACCGACCTCGCCGAGCTCATCGTCCAGCTGGACCGCGACAAGCCCAGCCACATCCTGGTTCCGGCCATCCACAAGAACCGCACCGAAATCCGGGACATCTTCCTCCGCGAAATGCCCGGCGCGGACCAGGCACTCACCAACGATCCGCCTGTCCTGGCCATGGCCGCCCGCGAGCACCTGCGCCGCAAGTTCCTCACCGCCAAGGTTGCCGTGTCCGGGGCCAACTTCGCCATTGCAGACTCGGGCACGCTGGCCGTCGTCGAATCCGAGGGCAACGGCCGCATGTGCCTCACCCTGCCGGAAACCCTGATCACGGTGATGGGCATCGAGAAGCTGCTGCCCACCTGGCAGGACCTGGAAGTGTTCATGCAGCTGCTCCCGCGCTCCTCCACGGGGGAGCGGATGAACCCGTACACCTCGCTGTGGACCGGCGTCATGGAGGGTGACGGGCCGCAGAACGTGCACCTGGTGCTCCTGGACAACGGCCGCAGCGCCGCGCTCGCCGATGAAATGGGCCGCTCCGCGCTGCACTGCATCCGCTGCAGCGCCTGCATGAACGTCTGCCCGGTGTACGAGCGGACCGGCGGGCACGCCTACGGCTCCACCTACCCCGGTCCCATCGGCGCCATCCTTTCCCCGTTGCTGACCGGCATCGAGGCGGAGGAAAACAACTCCCTGCCCTACGCCTCCTCCCTGTGCGGGGCCTGCTACGACGCCTGCCCGGTGAAAATCAATATCCCGGACATCCTGGTGCACCTGCGCAGCGTGGACGTGGACAGCAAGCGCGGGGCCAGGAAGGTCCCCAGCCAGATGGACGTGGGCATGAAGGCGGCGTCCTGGGCGCTGTCCTCCGGCAAGCACCTCGGCCTGGTGGAGAAGGGACTGCCGCTGGGCCGCCTCGCCGCCGGACGGGACAAGAAGATCAAGAAGCTGCCCGGCATCGCCGGCGGCTGGACCCAGAGCCGCGACATCCCGGCGCCCCCGGCCCAGTCCTTCCGGGACTGGTGGGCCAAGGAGCACAAGTCCGCCGCGCCGTCTCAAGCAGCGCCGTCCCGAGACGATAAGGAAATTCAGCAATGACCGCACGCGAAGACATTCTTGCCCGGATCCGCACAGCACTGCAGGACAGCCCCGAGGCGCCGCAGATCCCCAGGGAGTACCGGTCCGAGTCCGGAATGGAAACAGAAGAGCTGATCGAACTCCTGGTGGACCGGCTGGTGGACTACAAGGCGCAGGTGGCCGTGGTAGCCGAGGCCGAGGTGCCTGCCACGATCGCGTCGCTCCTTGAGGGGGCGCGCAGCTACGTGGTCCCCGAAGGGCTCGACGGCGGCTGGCTGGAAGGGATGGACGACGCCCGGTCCCGGCGCCGCGTGGATTCAGCGGGGGAGCCCCTCAGCGTCACAGACCTGGACGGGACCGACGCCGTGGTGACCGGCAGTGCCGTGGCCGTGGCCGAGACGGGAACCATCATCCTGGACGGCAGCGCCAACCAGGGCCGGCGGGCCATCAGCCTGGTCCCGGACCACCACATCTGCGTGGTGAAAGCCGCGGACATCGCCGGCATCCTGCCCGAGGCGCTGCGCCGGATCGACGGGACCCGGCCCATCACCATGATCAGCGGGCCGAGTGCCACCAGCGACATCGAGCTGGAACGCGTGGAGGGGGTCCACGGCCCGCGCAGGCTGGACGTCATCATTGCCCGCTAAAGTTCTGCCATGACCAATGATGCTCTGACCACTGCTGCCCTGCGGCCTGTCTACTTCCTGTCGGACAGTACCGGTATCACCGCGGAAACGCTGGGCAATACGCTGCTGACCCAGTTCCCGGTGGACAACTTCGACCGCGTCACCATTCCCTTCATCACCACCGAGGAGCAGGCCCGGTCCGTGGTGCGGACCATCGACAACCTGGCCGCCACCGGGCCGCAGCCGCTGGTCTTTTCCACCGCCGTGAGCAGCGAAATCCGGCAGATCCTGGCCGGCTGCAAGGGCGCCATGGTGGACCTGATCGGCACCCACGTGGGTGTGCTGGAGCAGGCGCTGGGCACCCCTGCCAGCGGTGAACCGGGCAGGGCGCACGGGCTGGGGAACGCCGCGCGCTACCAGTCCCGGATGGCGGCAGTGGAGTACGCCATGGAGCACGACGACGGCCAGAGCCTGCGTGCGCTGGAAAAGGCCCAGGTGATCCTGGTGGCCCCGTCCCGGTGCGGCAAGACGCCCACCACCATGTACCTGGCCCTGCAGCACGGGATCTTCGCCGCGAACTTCCCGCTGGTGGATGAGGACTTCCAGCGGGACGGGCTGCCCAAGCCGCTGCGGCCTTTCGTGTCGAAGTGTTTCGGCCTGTCCTCCAACCCGCTGCGCCTGAGCCAGATCCGCACCGAACGGCGCCCCAGCTCGCCGTATGCGTCCCTGCGGCAGTGCGGGTTTGAGCTGCGCAGCGCCGAGCAGCTGTACGTCTCGCACCGGATCCCGTATTTGAACTCGGCCACCGTCTCCGTGGAGGAGATGGCGGCCACCATCCTGCAGCGGATGAACCTGAAGCATTAGCCCCCAATTTCACAAACGTGGCGTAGCCCACATGATGTGGAAAGTCCGCTGCAGACCTGAAACTGTTAGCAGGGTTTTCCTTCCGGCCGGCACTACCGTGAGCGGCCGGCCATGCCTACCCCACCCTCTGCAAAGGAGCAGTAAACATGACGACAGACGTTCTGTGGTTCTCTGAACTCGGACTCAAGGACCTGGACAAGGTGGGCGGCAAGAACGCCTCCCTGGGCGAGATGGTCCAGAACCTGACGTCCGCCGGCGTCCAGGTCCCGGACGGCTTCGCCACCACGGCCGACGCCTACCGCCGGTTCCTGTCCGATTCCGGGCTGGACCAGAAGATCGCCGACCGCCTGGTGGGGCTGGACACCGATGACGTGACCGCCCTGGCCGCAGCCGGCCAGGAGATCCGGACCCTTGTTCGCGAGACGCCCTTCCTGCCGGACTTCGAGGCCCAGGTCCGCGAGGCCTACCAGCAGCTGGTGGACAAGCATGCCGGCTCCGAGGACCTGTCCTGGGCCGTCCGCTCCAGCGCCACTGCAGAGGATCTTCCCGATGCCTCCTTCGCCGGGCAGCAGGAAACCTTCCTGAACGTGCGCGGCATCGGGAACATCCTGCAGGCCATCAAGGACGTCTTCGCCTCGCTCTACAACGACCGCGCCATCGCCTACCGCGTGCACCACAAGTTTGAACACGCCGAAGTGGCACTCTCGGCGGGCATCCAACGCATGGTGCGTTCCGACGTCGGCGCTTCCGGCGTCATGTTCACCATGGACACCGAGTCCGGCTTCAAGGACGCCGTCTTCGTCACCTCCTCCTACGGGCTGGGCGAGGCAGTGGTGCAGGGCGCCGTGAACCCGGACGAGTTTTACGTCTACAAGCCCGCCCTGGAGGCAGGCCGCCCGGCGATCCTCAAACGCGGGCTGGGCGAGAAGGCCCTGCAGATGACGTACACCAACAGCAGCGAGATCGGCCGCACTATCGACTTCGTGCCCGTGGAAGAGTCCCAGCGCAAGCGCTTCAGCCTGACGGACGACGACGTGGAGCAGCTTGCGCGGCACGCCGTCGCCATTGAGAAGCATTACGGCCGTCCCATGGACATTGAGTGGGGCAAGGACGGGACCGACGGCGGCCTGTACATCCTGCAGGCCCGTCCGGAGACCGTGCAGTCCCGCCGCGCTCCCGGCAGCATGAGCCGGTTCCGCCTGAACGAAAGCGGGTCCGTGCTGGTGGAGGGGCGTGCCATCGGCCAGCGGATCGGCGCCGGCAAGGTCCGGATCCTCACCTCCATCGACCAGATGGCCTCGTTCCAGACCGGCGACGTGCTGGTGGCGGACATGACCGACCCCGACTGGGAACCGATCATGAAGCGCGCCTCCGCCATCGTCACCAACCGCGGCGGACGCACCTGCCACGCTGCCATCATCGCCCGCGAACTGGGGATCCCCGCCGTCGTCGGAACCGGGAACGCCACCGACGCCCTGTCCGACGGCCAGGAAGTCACCGTGTCCTGCGCCGACGGTGAGACCGGCGCCATCTACCAGGGCCTGCTGGACTTCAGCGTGGAGGAAACCGGGATCACCAACCTGCCCGAGGCGCCGGTGAAGGTGATGATGAACGTAGGCACCCCGGAGCAGGCGTTCACCTTCGCCCAGCTGCCCAACCACGGCGTGGGCCTGGCCCGGCTGGAGTTCATCATCAACCGGCAGATCGGTATCCACCCCAAGGCACTGCTGAACCTGGACAGCCAGCCGGAGGACGTGGCCGCCGAGATCCGTGAGCGGATCAGCGCCTACGCCAGCCCGCGCGAGTACTACATCAAGCGGCTGGCCGAGGGTGTGGCCACCATCGCCGCGGCGTTCGCGCCGGAGCCGGTGATCGTGCGCATGTCCGACTTCAAGTCCAACGAGTACGCCAACCTCATCGGCGGCCCGGCCTATGAGCCGCACGAAGAGAACCCGATGATCGGCTTCCGCGGCGCCTCCCGCTACCTGGAGCCGTCCTTCCGCGACTGCTTCGACCTTGAGTGCGAGGCCCTGTCCTTTGTCCGCAACGAGATGGGCCTGACCAACGTCAAGCTGATGATCCCCTTCGTGCGGACCCTGGACGAGGCGCAGGGCGTCATCGAACTGCTCGCCGAGAACGGCCTGCGCCGCGGCGAGAACGGCCTGGAAGTGATCATGATGTGCGAGCTGCCGTCCAACGCGCTGCTCGCCGACGAGTTCCTGGAGCACTTCGACGGCTTCTCCATCGGCTCCAACGACATGACGCAGCTGACCCTGGGCCTGGACCGCGACTCGGCGATCGTGGCCAACAGCTTCGACGAGCGGGATGCGGCCGTGAAGAAGCTGCTCAGCATGGCCATCAAGGCGTGCCGGGCCCGCGAAAAGTATGTCGGCATCTGCGGCCAGGGCCCCAGCGACCACCCCGACTTCGCCGAATGGCTGGTCCAGGAAGGCGTCAACTCCGTCTCGCTCAACCCGGACACCGTGGTGGACACCTGGATCCGGCTCGCCGGCGCGTCGGAGGAGACTCCGCGTGTTGCCGCTGCTGCCGGCGCATAGCAGGTAGCCCGGTTACCCCTGGGCCGGCTCGGGCAGCAGCCCCAGCTGGCCCAGGAGTTCCATCTGGTCGAAGTAGGCGTGATGCGAGATGATCACGCCTGCTTCCACCGCGGCCACATCGCAGCTCCGCACCCTGACCTGCCGTCCGGTTGGCGGCAGGGTCCCGCCGTTGGGGAGGCCCAGCTGCCCGGTGTTCGTGCCCAACACAAAGCCCTCCACCACGGCCACGTCCCCGGCCTCATGCGTGGCTGTCCGTTCGTACCTGACGTCCGGCATGGCTTCCCAGAAGTGGAAGAAGTAGTCCGCGATCGTGTCCCGGCCGCGGATGTCGCCTTGGCCGGGAGTCCGGAGAACGGCGTCGACGGCGAAGCAGGCCGCCAGTGTCTCCCTGTCCTTTGCGTCCATGGCCGCCATCAGCCGGTCCATGACGTCGCGTGCCTGTCCCATTGCAGCCTCCATTCATAGGGGGTGCCGCTTGTACGGCATCCTTGGAGGAAAAGTACGACGGCGGCACGAGCCGCCGCGATCCCCTTTCCGGGGGTTTCGGGGTGCTTGGGAAAACCCTCCAAATTGGGGATTGCAGCACCGCCCGCCGCGCGGATACTGGAGGTATGTGGGAGGAGCGCGCGGAGCGTGCCCGGCGGGAGATCGCCGCCATGGCTGCAGGCGGGATGGACCTGGCAGACCTCTACACCGCGGCGCTCGCCGTCGTGCAGCGGGAGGTGCCGTTCGAGCAGGGGTGCTGGGCCGGCGTCGACCCCGACTCGATGGCGATGACCACCATTACCAACTGGCAGCCGTGGCCGGTGGGCGAACGCCAGTTCGAGGAGTACTTCCTCCGCTTTGCCCAGTCCGAATACACGGGCCAGGAGCCCAGCACCTTCGTCGAGCTCCTGCGGCGCCCGCGTCCGGTCGCCAGAATCTCGGACGTGCCGCACCGGGACGTGGTCCGCAGCGTCCGCATCAATGACCTCCTTAGGCCCCTGGGACTGGAGCACGAGCTGCGTGCCGCCTTCCGGGTGGACGAGGCGTGCTGGGGAGTGGGCAGCATCTTCCGGGAAGGCGGCCGCGACTTCACGGACCGGGAGGTGGAGTTCCTCAGTGCAGTAACCGCCACCCTGGCTGCCGCGACCCGGGCTGTTGTCCGCGTGGCGCACCCAACGGGACCAGCCGCCGTCGGGCCCGTCATTGTCCTGGCAGGGCTGCACGGCGACCTGCGCGCGGCCACGCCCGCCGCCGCCTCCTGGCTTGCCGCGGTGGAGGATGCCGCACCCGGCCGCTTCAGCCAGACGCTCTATGCGGTGGTGGCGCAGGCGCATGCCGCAGCGTCCGGCACGGCGCGCGCCAGGATGCGCGACGCCGGGAACAACTGGGTGATGCTGCAGGCCAGCCGGCTGATTACCGGCGATGATCCGGAACAGATGGTGGTCACGGTGGAGCCCGCCACCACCCACGAGCTCGCCGGCCTGCTGCTGATGGCGTACGGCGTGACCGCCCGCGAGCGGGACGTTTGCCTGGAGGTACTGTCCGGAAACCCGACCGCGGAGATCGCCCGGCACCTGTTCATTTCCCCGCACACGGTCCACGACCACCTGAAGTCGGTCTTTGAGAAGGTGGGCGTGGGCAGCCGCGGGGAGTTGGTGGCCCGGCTCGTGGCCTGAAAGGCGGAGGGACTCCATGCATGCCGTGGCGGCTTCGATACGCAGGCACCAGCTGCCGTGGTACTTCGGCCTTGCCTTTTTCCTGTCCTGGGGCGCCATCGTAGCGGCCGTGTGGGCGGTCACTGGAGGACTGTCGCCTACACCGGAACAGTTCCAGCGCACCATCCCCGCCACGGTTCCGGCCATGCTGCTGGGGCCCGCAGTGGCCAGCCTGGTCCTGACCGGTGTCGTGTCGGGGAGGGCCGGGTACCGTGACCTCCGGGCGCGGTTGCTCACCTGGCGGGTGGAGGCGCACTGGTACCTCGTCGCCCTGCTGGTCGCGCCCGCGGCGTTGGCGGTGCCCGTGCTGGTGCTGTGGATCTCCTCCCCGAATTACGCGCCGCGGATCGCCACGGAACCGGACAGGACCGGGATCCTCGTCTTGGCGGTTGTGCTGGGACTGGTGGCCGGGCTCCTCGAAGAGATCGGCTGGACGGGGTTCGCCATCCCCAGGGCCAGGCAGCACTACAGCATTCTCTGGACGGGGGTCCTGGTGGGGGCGGCGTGGGGCGCCTGGCACTTCTTCGTGAACTACTGGGGTGGGGGCGGGACCAATGGCGGAGTGCCGCTGGCCGTCTTCATGCCGCTGTGGTTTGCCGCGGTCCTCTTCGGGCAATTGACTGCCTACCGGGTGCTCATGGTCTGGGTCTACGACCATACGGGGAGCATCCTGGTGGCGGCGCTGATGCACGCCAGCCTGACGGCCTTCCAGTTCATCCTCAACCCGCTGACACCTGGAATCCCCCAGCAGGTCTACCCTTGGGGGCAGGCGGCATCGATGTGGCTACTGGTTGCCGCCGTGGCACTGACGAGCCGGGGCGAGATGGCGGGTCCGCGGCGGTTCCTGCCCATTCACGTCCGGTCACTGCACAAGCCCCGGCGGAGGCGGAGGTAGGCTACGGGGTCCTGCGGACGTTGTCCTCTGCAAGGATCTGCTCGCGGAGGATGTCCGCGTGGCCGCAGTGCTGGGCCAGTTCGCGCAGCATGTGCAGGTAGACCCAGCGGAGCGGGACGGGCCCGCGCCGGTTGCCGGTCACCACACCGTCCAGGCTTTGTGGAGCGGCCGCGGCCCGGGAGGCGGCGCAGGCTTCCCGATGCGCGGCACGGATGGAGTCGATGGTGTCGCCGTCGGCCAGGATGAACGACTCGTCCGGCGTGGCCGGGATGCCGATCTCGCTGCGCGGGCGGCCGGTGAACGCCTCATCGAACCAGACCTTCTCCACGAAGGTGGCGTGCTTCACCAGTCCCAGCAGGGTGGTCCGGGAGGGAACCAGCCGGCGCCGGGCCTGCTCCTCGGTCAGGCCGTCCAGGCATTGGTTGAGCGCGGCCCGGTGCTCGTCGAGGAAGAACTCGAACTGGATGCGCTCGGGCTCATTGATGACGTCGTCCATGGAGTGGAAGTGGGATGCCATACGCAGACCCTAGCAAGCGGGCCGGGGCTTGGGTCCGAAGAACGGCACCTCACGGTCGCCGCTTCGTCGGCTGCCGGTGCCGGTGATGGAGCTCGTAGTGGTCGAAGACATCCGAGGAGGTGTCTCCCACGTGGCCGAACTTCCCGCGCAGCACCTCGGCCAGGTCATCCAGCGCGGCGTAGAGCATCCTGCCGGCAAACCGGAGTTCCGGGTTGTCGCTGCCCTGGGCCTCGGAGGCGAGCCCATAGGCGTAGGCAAGGGTTGCCGGAAGCGAACCCCGCTGCTCCACCTCGTGAAAGTAATAAGTCTCGTTGAAGGACCGGAGATCGATGCTCACGGAGGCCACGTTCTCCGCCATCGATTCCAGCAGCCCCGCTGCATGGCGGGGTTCAAGGGAGGCGATGCCGGAGGGTCCAGCCGCTTCCCGGAACAGGTTCAGCTGGTGGGCAAGCGCCCGGCGCCGGCTCAGCGCGGGGTAGGTCTGCAGGATCCAGGAAACCGTGGCGGTCAGCAGGCCAAAACCCGCAACGGCCTGGAAGGCCATCACCAGCCGAAGGACCGGGTGGATGGCCACGATTTCGCCGAACCCCGCGGTGGAAAGGGCCACCAGCGAAATGTAGAGCGCCTCGGCAAAGTCGGCCTGCCGGGGAATGTCGGCTGAGTAGGAGAAGCCGCCCGGCAGGTGCGGAAGGTACAGCAGCGCCCAGCCCACCGCGGCCAGGGCAGCCCACGCCGCGATGACGGCAGCCATGGCCAGCGGCGCGGCCACGGAGGAGGCCCCGCCCCGGACTTTCCTTGAGACCCGCCAGAACACCCGCATAATGGTCCGGCCCACCGGACCCGAGCCATGCGGGTACAGCAGCGTCAGGAAGACGTCGGCGATCATCAGCAGGATCAGCGCTGCGCCCACCGCTGTGAAAAGCACGCCTTCGATGTCCATGCCTCATCTTAAGTGCGGGGGATGGCACGCCGGACGCCGGTGCGCTGGCTAGGCTGGCGCCATGGACTTTCGACTTCGCCAGGCCACGCCGGAGGATGCCGAGGCGGTGGTGCTCATGCAGACGCTGGCGCACGAGGAATGCTACCCGCACCTGCTCTCGGCCGACTTCTTTGAGCGGCGCAGGGCCACCATCCCGGAACGGGTGGCGCGGCGGCGTGAATTCCTGGCCAGGGATGAGCCGCGGATCCTCGCCTTCGACGCCGACAACCAGCTGGTGGGCTACGCGGATGCCGGCCCCGGCCGGGAGGACGATGCCCCCGAGGCGCTGGAGCTCTACGCCATTTACACACTCCGGCGCACCTACGGGACGGGGCTGGTCGCAGCCTTGGTGAGCGCTGCTGTCGGATCCGGCCCGGCCTACCTGTGGGTGCTGGAGAACAATCCCCGGGCCTTGGCCTTTTACCGGAAGCTGGGCTTCCGGCCGGACGGCAAGCGCAATACCCTGCCGCCGGAATGGGAGGCGCTGCCCGAGTTCCGGCTGGTGCGGCGGGCGCAGCCCTAGCGGCTGGCCGCGTCAGGAGCAGCGTACGACGGCGGGACGCCCCGTCAGTGCCACAGGTGCGGTTGAGCCCGCGGGAAGTGAGGACGTTCGGCCTGGGTGCCAGGCAGGCCGGCCGGGCCGGGGTCAGAGCGCGGCGGCGAGGCTGCGGCCCACCGTGAGGCCGGTAAAGATGCAGCCGCCCAGGAAGGTACCTTCGAGGGCGTTGTAGCCGTGGGCGCCCCCGCCGCCGAACCCGGCCGCCTCGCCGGCGGCATAGAGGCCCGGGATGAGGGCGGCGTCGTGTCCCAGTGCCTGGCCTGACAGGTTGGTCTGGATCCCGCCGAGGGTTTTCCGCGTGACCACATGCAGCCGCACCGCGATCAGCGGCCCGGCCTTCGGGTCCAGGATCCGGTGCGGTTTCACCGTCCGGAAGAGCCGGTCGCCCAGGAAGCGGCGGCTGTTGCGGATGCCCGCCACCTGGGCGTCCTTGGAGTAGGGGTTCCGGACCTCGGCGTCGCGCTCCTCGATCTGCCGCAGCACCTGTGCGTAGTCCAGCAGCGGTTGCTCGGTCAGCCCGTTCATCCCGCGGACCAGGTCTGCCAGGGTGTCCGCCACCACGAAGTCCGCGCCGTGCTCCTTGAACGACTCGATGGGAGCACCGGCGCCGGCACCCAGCCGGGTCCGGAGCAGCAGCTTGAGGTCGCGGTTGGTGATGTCCGGGTTCTGCTCGGAACCGGAGAGGGCGAACTCCTTTTCGATGATGCGTTGGTTGAGGATGAACCAGGAATGGTCGTATTGCTGGATGTCCGGGGTGGTCCGCAGGAGGTTCAGGGTGCCCAGGGTGTCGTAGCCGGGCAGGCCGGGGGAGGGGAGCCGCCGGCCCAGCGCATCGAACCACAGGGAGGAAGGGCCGGGCAGGATGCGGATGGCGTGGTTTGGCCAGACGGGGTTCCAGTTCTGAATGCCCTCCGTGTAGTGCCACATGCGGTCGCGGTTCACCAGCCGGACGCCGGACTGCTCTGCGATGTCCAGCATCCGGCCGTCCACGTGCTGCGGCACCCCGGTGACCATTTTCTTTGGCGGCGTGCCCAGCCGTGTGGGCCACCACCGGCGCACCTGGTCGTGGTTGCCGCCGATCCCGCCCGATGCGACCACCACCGCCTGCGCCCGCAGGTCGAAGTCGCCAACTACCTTCCGGGTCGATGACACCCCGCGCGGGGACGCGTCAGGTGCCAGTACCGAGCCCCGCACCCCGGTGACCGTGCCGCCGTCGTACGTTAAACCGTCCACCCGGTGCCGGAAGAAAAACCGGACGCTGCCTGCGGAAGCCGCCTCCCGGGCCTTGTCCGCGAACGGCCCGGACACGCCGGTACCGGTGCCCCACGGGACGTGGAAGCGGGGGACCGAGTTGCCTTGGCCGCCGGCCCTGCCGTCACCGCGCTCGGCCCAGCCCACCAGCGGCGTGAACCGGATGCCCTGCTGGTGCAGCCACTTGCGCTTCTCGCCGGCGGCGAACTCCACGTACGCGCGGCCCCACTGCCGCGCCCACTCATCCTCGGGAAGGTGGCCGGACAGCCGGTCCCACTGCGCCGATCCCTGCCAGTCCTGCCATGCCAGTTCGAAGGAATCCTTCACGCCCAGGCGGCGCTGCATGGGCGTGTCCACCAGGAAGAGCCCGCCCAGGGACCAGAACGCCTGTCCGCCCAGGTTGGCCTCATTCTCCTGCTCCACGATGGCCACACGCTTGCCCGCCCGGACCAGCTCGTTGCAGGCCACCAGCCCGGCCAGCCCGCCGCCGATGATGATGACGTCCGCGTCCATGCGATCCCTGCCCCGTTGTTGGTAAGTGAGAGTCCAGCATCAACCTACAGCAGGTTTGAAGCTCTCTCTTTCAAGGTTGGTGGGAGAATGGAGCCGGGACATCTGTCACGGCGCCGGCCCGGTTCCGGCAGGTCCCGCCAGCAATTCAGGAGGGGATCCTGATGGACCCCACCACATTGGTTGTCATCGTCGTGGTCATCCTGCTGCTCATCGTCGCGCGGATGGCTGTCCGGATTGTGCGCCAGTTCGAGAAGGGCGTGCTCTTCCGGCTTGGCAGGGTGGTCGGTGTGAGGGAGCCCGGCCTGCAGCTGATCATCCCGGTGATCGACCGGCTGCAGCTGGTCAGCCTGCGGATCGTCACCATGCCCATCCAGTCCCAGGGCATCATCACCCAGGACAACGTCAGCGTGGACGTCTCAGCCGTGGCGTACTACCGCGTGGTGGACGCCGTGAAGTCGGTCGTCGCCATCGAGAACGTGGCCGCGGCCATCGACCAGATCGCCCAGACCACGCTGCGGAAAGTTGTAGGCCAGCACACCCTGGACCAGACCTTGTCGGAGACCGCGCGTATCAACGCTGATATCCGCCAAATCCTGGATGTGCTCACGGTCGAGTGGGGCGTCGAAGTCACGCTGGTGGAGCTGAAGGACATCCAGCTGCCCGAGAGCATGAAGCGCGCCATGGCCAAGCAGGCGGAGGCGGAACGCGAGAAGAGGGCTAAGATCATCGCCGCCGAAGGTGAAGCCATCGCCGCAGCCGCCCTCGGCGACGCCTCCGACACCATGATGGCCCACCCGCTGGCACTGCAGCTCCGCAACCTGCAGTCCCTGGTGGAGATCGGCGTGGATAAGAACACCACGGTGGTCTTCCCTGCCCCGCTGATGAGCACCATTAGCGAACTGTCCGCCTTCCTGGCCCGGGAAGGCCAGGCGGCATCCGCAGGCAGCACGTCACCCATCAAGGCGGCCTGACCACCGCCGTCATGCCGCTCGGCACAAAAAACCCGCCGTTCGGCGCGCCAACAGTACGTTTGCTGATGATTTGCATCATGATTGCCGAAGGCAACGGGCCGGGCTAAACCAAGGCCTTTGGCCTCTGGCCCGATCAGACATTGACGTCTTCCACAAGCAAAGGGAATCAAACCATGGGCTTCCTGGACCGTGACCACTCCATCGCCCCGCCGGGCTTCAACCGCTGGCTGGTGCCGCCCGCCGCGCTCGCCGTCCACCTGTGCATCGGGCAGGCGTACGCCACCAGCGTGTACAAGACCGCGCTGGTCAAGCACTTCGGTGCCAGCCTGACCGAGGTCGGCGTGATCTTCTCGATCGCCATCGTGATGCTGGGGCTCTCCGCCGCTGTCATGGGTACCTGGGTGGACCGGAATGGGCCGCGCATGGCCATGTTCACCTCCGCGATGTTCTGGGTAGGCGGCTTCCTGATCGGCTCGCTGGGCATCTTCACCCGCCAGCTCTGGCTGGTGTACCTGGGCTACGGCGTGGTGGGCGGCATCGGCCTGGGCATCGGCTACATCTCGCCGGTGTCCACGCTGATCAAATGGTTCCCGGACCGTCCCGGCCTGGCCACCGGCATGGCGATCATGGGCTTCGGCGGCGGCGCGCTGATCGCCAGCCCGGTATCCCAGGCCCTGCTCAAGGCGTACGATCCCAACTCCGGCGCGCAGGGCTGGGTGGCCAGCGGCGATGCCGTAGGCAAGCTCTTCCTGACCCTCGCCGCCGTCTACCTCGTGTACATGCTCTTCGGCGCGTTCACCATCCGGGTGCCCGCGGAGGGATGGCGGCCCGCCGGGTTCGACCCCGCCAAGGTCAAGGCGGCAAAACTGGTAACCACCGAGAACGTATCCGCCAAGAACGCCATCAAGACCCCGCAGTTCTGGCTGGTATGGGTGGCGCTGTTCTGCAACGTCACCGCCGGCATCGGCATCCTGGAGCAGGCAGCGCCCATGATCCAGGACTTCTTCCGCCAGTCCGACGGCAAGTCCCTGGTCACCGCCGCCGTGGCGGCAGGCTTCGTGGGCCTGCTGTCCATCGGCAACATGACCGGCCGCTTCGCCTGGTCCGCCACGTCCGACGTCACCGGCCGCAAGCGGATCTACATGATGTACCTGGGCGTCGGTGCGGTGCTGTACATCATCCTGGCGCTGGCCGGCTCCACCACCACCATCCTGTACGTGGCACTGGCGTTCGTCATTATTTCCTTCTATGGCGGCGGCTTCGCTACCGCCCCGGCCTACCTGCGGGACCTCTTCGGCACCTTCCAGGTGGGCGCCATCCACGGCCGGCTGCTCACCGCATGGTCCGCCGCCGGCGTTGCCGGGCCGCTGATTGTCAACTCGATCCTGGACGCGCAGGGCAAGCCGGGCCAGCTGAACGCCGCGTCCTACCAGCCGGCGCTGCTGACCATGGTGGCGCTGCTGGTCATCGGCTTCATCGCCAACCTGCTGGTCAAACCCGTCGACGCACGATTCCACGAATCCCGCCCCGAGCGGCACACATCATCCCTGGAGGCCTGACATGAGCAGCACTGCACACACCCCCGACGCCCAACCCGTCAAGCGGTCCACCGGCAGGCTGGTCCTGGGCTGGGTCCTGGTGGGGATCCCGCTGGCCTACGGCGTTTTCCAGACGCTGACGCAGGTGGCTGCGCTGTTCGGATAGCCCGCCAAGCTTGCCTGGCACATCACACTGGCCCAGTTTTCAGGGACAACGTCCGCGGGACCGTTGAGTTACCGCGGTTCGGCCCTGAAAACTGGGCCAGTTTGTGCGTATGGCCCCATCAGGCAGCCGCAGGTTTCGTAGTCCGCCGGCGCAGGACCGTTGCGGTCACCCACGTGACCAGGCTGCAGGCCGCCGCGCCCCAGAGGATGTCCGTCACGGCCACCAGCGCGGTGAAGTCCTTCAGCACGGCGAACCCGGTCAGCGCCCAGGTGGCGTAGGTGAAGAACCCGAACAACGCGGCACCCGTGACCCGCTGCCGCAGCGAGACATCCGCAGCGTTGGGCCGGACGCCGTAGTGCACCATCCCGGCCACGAAGATGGCGTAGAACAGCACAGCGCCCAGCAGGTTGGCCTTGGGCGCCAGCAGCCCGCCGATCTGGCTCTGGTACAGCGGGTTGGCCACCAGCAGGATCCACGCGACGTCCAGCACGGCGAAGATCAGGGCCGTGACAAAGTAGGCGGTCAGCCAGTTCCTGGTGCGGGGGCTCATGCTCTGCTCCTTGCGTCGGTGTAGAGGTTTTCCACGAAGTGGCGGGCGCGATCGGTGAAGACGGCTCGTTTGAGCTTCATGGTGGGGGTGACCATGCCGTGGGACTCGCTGAGGTCGGCCAGCAGCAGCACGAATTTGCGCACCTGTTCCGACCGGGCCAGCCGGGCGTTCGCGGCAGTGACCACTTTGCCCACCATCCCCAGCAGCCGCTCATCCTCAACCTGGACCGCACTGCCGTCCTCGGGGATCCGCAGCCCGGCGAGGTCGGCGATGCCTTCGCGCTGGGCCCAGGCTGCCACGGACTCGAGGTCCAGCAGCACCAGCCCGCCCAGGTAGGGCTTGCCCTCGCCCACCATGACGGCGTGTGCCACCAGCGAATCGCCCTCCACCAGGCCTTCCCAGATGGCGGGGGCCACGGTCTTGCCGCCGGCGGTGACGATCACGTCCTTGATCCGGCCCTTGAGCGTGAGCTGGCCGTCCGGGTCCAGCGACCCCAGGTCGCCGGTGCGGAAGAACCCGTCCACGAAAGCATTGGCATTGTCGGATGCACGGCGGTAGCCGGCGAAGACGCCCACCCCGCGGGCCAGCACCTCGCCCTGCTCCGAGATCCGCACGGTGGTGCCGGGCATCGGTACACCGACCGACCCGGAGCGGATGGCGCCGGGCAGGTTGCCGGTGAGCGGGGCGGTGGTTTCGGTGAGTCCGTAGCCTTCGATGACCGGCAGGCCCAGGCCGCGGAAGAACAGGGAGAGTTCGGCGTCCAACGCCCCGGCGCCTGAGAGCAGGCAGTCCAGCCGGCCACCCACCAGCGCGCGGAGGCGGGCGTAGAAAAGCCGGTCGAACAGGGCCCGCCGCGCACGCAACCCAAGTGGGGGACGCAGGGAGGCGTCGGCGTCGTGCGCTTCCGCGAACCTGCCCCACTCCACGGCCGTGCGCTGCGCCAACGCCCACACCCGCCCGAGGTTCTTCCGGGCGGCCGCGGCGGCAGCGGAGGCCTGGATCTTCTGCAGGACGCGGGGCACCACCACCAGGAATGTGGGTCGAAGTGCGCCGAGGGCGGGGACCACGTCACGGGGGTCGGACAGGTGGGCGATGCGCATGCCGTTGGCCAGGCAGATCAGCTGCAGGCCGCGGGCCAGGACGTGCGCCATGGGCAGGAAGATGATGGTGTTGCCGCCCTCGCGGACCACGCTGGTGTAGGCGGCGCCCACGTTGAGGATCTGGCCCACGAAGTTGCGGTGCGTGATCAGGGCACCCTTTGGGGCCGCAGTGGTGCCGGAGGTGTAGACGATGGTGGCCACCGAATCGAGGTCGTGCAGCAGGCGGCGTTCCTCCACGTCGCCGTCCGGCACGTCCGCGCCGCGCTGGACCAGGGCTGCCAGGTCGGCGCCCGGTCGGGGATCCATGGTCCAGACGCCCAGGTGCGCCATGCCCGCACCGGCGAATCCCTGTTCCAGCAGGGAGGCATGCGCGGCGGTGCCGGCGATGGCCAGCCGGACGGCGGCATCTTCCAGGACGGCGGTCACCTGCGGCTGGGCGGAGGTTTCGTAGATGGGAACCACGACGGCGGCGGCGAACCAGGCTGCCATGTCCGCCACCGCCCATTCGTACCGGGTGGGGGACATGATGGCCACCGGGTCGCCGGGCTCCAGGCCGGCGGCGATCAGGCCCTTGGCCAGGGCCCGGACCTCGTCCACGAACTGCCCCGTGGTCACCTGCCGCCAGGGGTCGGTGACGGACGCGCCCTCGGCCCGGACTTCGAAGGCGATGTGGTCCGGGGAGGTGCGGAAGCGCTGCATCAGCAAGTCCGTGGCGTTCCGGTGTCCGGAAAGGTCGGCCAGCGGCGGGGAGGTGAACTCTCTCAAGGGGTGTCCTTCTCGGAAAGGGAGTGCAGGTGGTCCTGCATGAGGTTCAGCGCAACGTTGAGGAAGTCTTCGACGGCGTCCTGCCGGGCGCGGGGGAGGGCTTCGATGTGCTGGTTGGTGGCGTCCATTAGGGGGCGCATCAGGCCCATGATGTCCTTGGTGGCGGCGGGGGTGGCGCTGACGTGCACGTGCCGCCGGTCCTCCTCCGACCGGAGCCGTTCGGCGTAGCCGCGCGCTTCCAGCCGGCCCACGATGGCGGTGGTGGTGGCAGCGGTGGCGCCCAGTTTTTCGGCAAGCGTGCCCACGGTGACCGGCCCGGACTGGGCCAGCGCGGAGAGAGCGCGGTAGTCGGTGAGGTTCAGCTGCAGGCAGCGGGCCACTTCCCGCTCGGTTTCGTTGGCGAGGTCGAACAAAGCCTGCAGCGCGAACGCGGCGGGATGGTACGGCGTCGTCATGGTTCCTCCTCGGCAGGCTTATAGTAGTTATTGTCCTCTAGTCATCAAATCCATTTGAATACAAGAAAGACTAGCAGGACTATTCGGGGACCGGCCGTGCAGCAGCGCGCGGCCGGCCAGGGGAAAGGAACCTGTCCGTGAACGACAAGAGCCGCAAGGCCCTCATCAGTACCGTTATCGCCGTGGTGGTGGCGGTGCTCATCGCCCTCGCAGGAAGCCAGGGCGGCTCCAGGATCGGCGGGTGGCCCGTCTTCGCGCTGGGAGTTGCCATCGCGTTCGTGATCCAGTGGCTGGTGTTCATCCCGTCCTTCAAGGCCCAGACGGAAAAGTTCTACGACCTCACCGGTGCCCTCACCTATATCTCCATCACGGTGTTCCTGGTGCTGGCGTCCCCGGGGGTGGACGCGCGCGGAATGCTGCTGGCGGCCATGGTGGTGCTGTGGGCCGCGCGGCTGGGCAGCTTCCTGTTCCTGCGGATCCGCAAGCACGGCAAGGACGACCGGTTCGATGAGCTCAAGCCGGACTTCTTCCGCTTCCTGAACACTTGGACCATCCAGGGCCTGTGGGTGGTGCTGACCGCGGCACTCGCGTGGGTGGCCATCACGTCGGACAAAAAGGTGGGCCTGGACGGGTTCTTCTGGGTGGGCCTCCTGGTGTGGGCTGTCGGCATCACCATCGAAACCGTGGCGGACCTGCAGAAGACCCGCTTCAAGGACGATCCCGCCAACAAGGGCCGCTTCATCAGCGCCGGCCTGTGGTCCAAGTCCCGCCACCCCAACTACTTCGGCGAGATCACCCTGTGGGCGGGCGTGGCCATCATCGCCCTTCCCGTCCTGCAGGGCTGGCAGTGGGCGGCGCTGATCTCCCCGGTGTTCGTGGCCCTGTTGCTGATCAAGGGCAGCGGCGTGCCGCCGCTGGAGAAGAAAGCGGACAGGAAGTGGGGCGGCCAGGCCGACTACGAGGAGTACAAGAAGAACACGCCCGTGCTGGTGCCGAAACTGAAGTAGGGCCTCCCCAGGCAGGGATTGACGACGGCGGCCTCCGGAACCGGGTGCCGCCGTCGCCCGTTGTTCAGGTACGATTTAACCCATCAAGGGGAGTACTCCCGTCTGTGCATGGCCCGTCAATACGGATGCAGCGAAGCATCCCGGGCCAGCGGCTCCGGTTCCACCGGGCGGAGGAGACCTTGGCGTACATGTCAGCGCCAACCCCTTTGGAGTACCCGCATGCAGGTCACACCGCTCATCTGGATCATCACCATTGCCGTGACAATCCTGTTCTTCGTTTACGAGTTCTTCGCCCACGTCCGCAAACCCCACGAACCGTCCATCGGTGAGTCCGCCCGCTGGTCGGCGTTCTACATCGGGCTCGCGCTGGTGTTCGGCGTCGGGATCGGCACGGTCTCGGGCTGGACGTTCGGTGGCGAGTACTTCGCCGGCTACCTCACCGAGAAGGCACTCTCGGTGGACAACCTGTTCGTCTTCCTCATCGTGATGACAGGGTTCGCCGTGCCCAAGAAGTACCAGCAGAAGGTGCTGATGGTGGGCATCATCATCGCCCTCATCCTGCGCGGCGGGTTCATCGCCATCGGTGCCACGCTGATCGAGAACTTTTCCTGGGTGTTCTACATCTTCGGCGCCCTGCTGCTCTTCCTCGCATACAAGCAGGCGTTCGGCGGCCACGACGCCAACCCGGCCGACGGCAAGTTCATGAAACTGGTCCGGCGCGTCCTGCCGGTCACCCCGGAGTACCACCGGGACCGGCTCACCGTGAACCTGGACGGCAAGCGCTACGTGACGCCCATGCTGCTCACCATCATCGCCATCGGCTTCGTGGACCTGGTCTTCGCCGTCGACTCGATCCCCGCGATCTACGGCCTCACCAGCGAGGCATACATCGTCTTCACCGCCAACGCCTTCGCCCTGATGGGTCTGCGGCAGCTGTTCTTCCTCATCGGCGGACTGCTGGAACGGCTGGTCTACCTGGCCCAGGGACTGGCCGTGATCCTCGCGTTCATCGGCGTGAAGCTGCTCTTCCACGCCCTGCACGTCAACGAGCTGCCCTTCATCAACGGCGGCCAGCCGCTCCTCTGGGTGCCGGAGATCCCCATCTGGCTCTCGCTGCTCTTCATCTTCGCCACCATCCTGGTTGCCACGGTGGCCAGCCTGGCCAAAACACGGGGCGGCCTCGGCGGCGGCGGGGCCGCGCACGGTGAGGTGACACAGGAGGACACGGACTCCACGGCGGGCACGCCGCGTTAGCCGGTCAAGCCTCTCCGGCAGCACGGACGACGGCGGCACCCGGGCTGGGTGCCGCCGTCGGGGTCTCCTGAACCGGGCAGGAGCAGCACGAAAAGGTGGCTAGTCGTGCATGCGGAGGACCACTTCATAGGAGCGGACGCAGAGTGAGATGTCCAGGTTCTCATGCACTGTCCCGAAGGCACAGTCCGGGTTGGCGAACGTCTTGAGGCTGAAGCCGGTCGAAGCACGCAGGTCGTCCACGGTGACCGGCACCGGGGTGGACCAGGTTCTGTCCAGGCTGTGGCAGGGGTTCTCCAGCGGGACACATCCGGGATCGTTCTTCGGATCGCTTGCCGCAGTCACCTCCCAGCCGTCTCCGGTGGGGATACCATCCGCGATGGAGACCATCTCCTCGATCCGTGCCGTTTCACGGCCCGGACCTCCGTTGACCATCGGCATCAGCGATACCACCATGATGCCAATGCAGAGCACCACGATCGCCGCTCCGCCCATAACCCACGGCCACACCTTGGGCTTTTGGGGCGGCATTCCGTACGCCTGCATCCAGTCCCTTCCTGCTTGTGACATCAGCTGCGTCCTGTCCTGCGTTTTCTGGACACCCTGGTGACGATGGCGATCAGCCCTATGCCTGTCGCCACGAGGGTCAGGACCGTTCCAACTCCGCGCAGGGTTACTCCGCCGCTTTCAAAGCCCAGCACCACGGCGCGGGATGGCTGCTGGCTGTCATAGGCCACGGTGACGGAGTCGCCGACCGTCGGGTGCTGGTCGTGGTCGACGCTTGCCGACACAACGTGCTCAATCCCGTCCAAGGAGGTGTAGCGGACTTTGATGTCCCGGTTGGAGGCGCGCTGGGTGTCATTGAAGTCCGTGACGGTGCCGGCGCTCTGCACCCCGGTCCGGGCCAGTTCGGCATCAGCATCGATCATGACGGTCCCCGCCACCATCAGGCCGGGACCGACGAGCAATACGATCAGGACCACCGCCAAAGTGCCAAGGCGGCCTCTGCGTCTTTTCGCTGGTCTCATTATGGGTGCTCCCGGTGTGCTCACACCGGCCATTCTGCCCCAAGTCCAGTGCGGCGAAGCGAAATCCCGCCCGTGCCCGGAAGGCTGCTTATTGTTCAGCCCGGGTACATGGAGGTGTAACCGTGCGCTGGCAGAGTCTCCGGCGGGGGACATCAAAAGCCAACGCATTAGGAGCGTCCTCATGGCAGGTCTCAACCGCCGTCGTTTTCTCCAATTTTCCGCCGCCGGGGCCGCCGGTACCGCTATGTCACAGATGCTGGGCCAGAGCATTGCACGGGCGGCGGAAATCCCGGCCAACCGCGCCACCGGGTCCATCAAGGACATTGAGCACGTGGTGATCTTCATGCAGGAGAACCGTGCCTTTGACCACTACTTCGGCACGCTGAAGGGCGTGCGGGGATTCTCGGACCCGCATCCTGCCCTCTTGCCCTCGGGCAAGGACGCCTTCCACCAGGCGAACGCCACGCGGGAGGTTACGCCGTTCCACCCGGACGCGCCCAACCTGGGCATGCAGTTCATGGAGGACCTGGACCACTCGTGGAAACTCACGCAGGAGGCCTTTAATGACGGAAAGTACGACAAGTGGCTCCCGGAAAAGACGGACGCCACCATGGCGTTCTACGGACGCCAGGACATTCCCTTCCACTTCGCCCTCGCTGACGCCTTCACGGTCTGCGACCAGTACCACTGCTCCGTCCTGGGCCCGACCGACCCGAACCGGTACTTCATGTTCACCGGCGGCGACGACCCGGACCGCAAGGGCGGCGGCCCGGACCTCTGGAACAGCGAGAAGGGCTACTGGTGGAGCACCTACCCCGAGGAGCTTGAGAAGGCCGGGGTGAGCTGGAAGGTCTACCAGGACGTCGGGGAAGGCCTTGACCCGGCACACTACGAAGGCTGGACCAAGGACGCGTACATCGGCAATTACGGGGACAACTCGCTCCTGTACTTCAAGCAGTACCAGGACGCGAAACCCGGAAGCCCGCTGTATGAGAAGGCGCGGACCGGTACCAACGCCAAGGCCGGCGATGACCTCTTCAGCATCCTCCGCCAGGACGTAAAGTCTGGCAACCTTCCCCAGGTCTCCTACATCGTGGCCCCCGAGGCCTACTCCGAGCATTCAAACTGGCCGCCGAACTTTGGCGCCTGGTACGCGGCCAACATCCTTGACATCCTCACCTCCTCACCCGAGGTGTGGAGCAAGACGGCCGTCCTGTTCATGTACGACGAAAATGACGGCTTCTTCGACCACATCGTCCCCCCGCACCCCAACACCCCGCAGATACCCGGCGCCTCCACGGTCTCCACTGCCGGTGAATGGTACGACGGCAGCCCCACGTACTTCGGCGACAAGGACGTCCCCGGTCACTTCGGCCTGGGCGTGCGCGTGCCTATGATCGTCCTTTCCCCGTGGAGCATGGGCGGCTGGGTCTGCTCCGAGACCTTCGACCACACCTCGATTGTCCGGTTCCTGGAAGCGCGGTTCGGGGTGGCGTCACCGAACATCACTCCGTGGCGCCGGGCGGTCAGCGGGGACCTCACCAGTGCGTTCGACTTCTCCAAGGCCGAGGGAGCAGCACCTGCCCTGCCGGACACCACGGCCTATAAGCCGGCCGACCGCGAACGCCACCCGAGCTACATCCCGACGCCCCCCGCCACGAATTCGATGCCCGCCCAGGAGAAGGGCACCCGCCCCTCCCGCCCGCTGGGCTACGCCCTGGACCTCGAAACCAAAATCACCTCAGGCCAGCTCACCGGCAAGTGGGTAAACCGGGGCACGCTGGGCGCACACGTGCAGGTCCGGTCGAACCTGCTCCCGGCCGGTCCGTACTCCTACACCATCGGCGCAGGTGCCTCACTGGATGCTTCGTGGGCGCTGGGTGCCGAGTACGACGTGCAGATGCACGGCCCGGCTGGGTGGTTCCGCCGGCTTGCTGGGACGACGGCGGCCGCGGACATCCGCGTGTCCGTCACCGCTGACGGCAAGGCTCCGCACGCACAGTTCCGGATCGAGAACGCCGGCACCGCCGGTGCCAACCTCACGCTGAAGGACGCGTACGGCTCGGGTTCCCAGACGCTTTCCCTCAATCCCGGACAGGCAAAGACCATCGTCATCCCGACGCCGGGCGGCTGGTACGACCTCACCGTCACCTCCGCCGCTGAAACCAAGCTCGTCCGTGTCCTGGCCGGCCGCCTCGAAAACGGCGCGCCGCTGACCAGCGACCCCCAGCTCGGCCGATAACCCGGCCACTACAACCTCCGGCACCTTCGAAAACCTGTTCCGCCCCTAACCGGTAACAGGGCTTACGACGGGGGCACCCGGCTTGGGTGCCGCTGCTCGTGCTTCTACCGGAGCAGGCAACGGTTGGGGTCAATTTTTGCGGCCTGAAAGGACTTCGTGAATTCGGTCCAAGTAAATGCGCGAATGGCTTTCCCACCATTCGTTAGGGTCAGCGGCGAAAGCTGCATTCGGCGGAAGTTCCATAATGACCCCTACTGTGAGGGTGCATCCGGTCGTTGTCGGTTCCAGCCGGTACGTGTATCGCCGGTTATAGGTGTCCTCTGTGATAGGGCGCGTTGTCGCCCACCGCGGGCTTTCCTCACCTATGACTTCAACAATGGATACCGAACCGTCCCGCCCGATGAAGCATTGTTGCTCGCCTACACCCTGAGGTGTGCCCGGAACAGTAAATGCACGCTGTACATCTGACAGGAACGTGGCACTTTCAGCCGGGCGAATCAAGGACCAGACCGTGTGGGCGTCGTGGTGGTAGGCCGCAGAAGCCTGCAAGCTGTGCAATTTTCCTGGGAGATTGGCGGCAGCCGCTGATGCCTGCTCACGCAGGAGCCCGATGCGCTTGTTCCTGCGGTTCACCATTGATTCAACAACCATCAGCGCCAGATACGGCGCCAGGGCAACTGCAAAGATTACGAACTCTAAATCTTTCCGGCCGAAGTGGCCGATAACTATGGCGAGCACAAGTATTGCTAAAAAGCCTGCATAAAACAGGACGGTGTGAAGAACTTTGTATATGGTGACCACTTGCCCATTATCTAGGCCGACATCGCGCCTTAATTGTCGACAGCCACAGGATTCGCGCAGGAGTCGGGAAGGATTGGCCCAGTTCCGGTAAAACCGGCAATGTGGGCGATTTGCCGCCGCTAGGCTTTTCTCTGGCGTCAGCAGGTATGGGGGGCTGACGCCCCTAACTTTTCGTGCATAACCCGGGGGAAACTGCATGTCCAGCCACACGTCCTTGCCCAGGACCACGCCCGCGTCCGGCACCCGCTGGACTGCCGCCGTCGTCCTCTCCGCCTTACTGGCCCTCTTCGGCGCAAGCCTGCCGGCGGTCGCAGCGGACAGCACCACCACGGCAACAGTCCAGGCGGCTGACCTGCTGGAAACCCTTCCGGTGAAGGGCCGCGCGCCCAAGACGGGGTATGAGCGGTCGCTGTTCGGGCCAACGTGGGCAGACGTGGACCAGAACGGCTGCGACACCCGCAACGACATCCTCAACCGGGACCTGACGGACATCACCTACGTCAACAGCGTCCCCTGCACAGTCAAGACCGGCGTGCTCGCGGATCCCTACACGGGCACCGTCATCGACTTCGTCCGCGGCACCACCACCAGCAGCGCCGTGCAGATCGACCACGTGGTGGCGCTCAGCGACGCCTGGCAGAAGGGCGCCCAGCAGCTGACCACGGAGCAGCGGACGGCGTTCGCCAACGACCCGCTGAACCTGCAGGCCACGGACGGGCCCACCAACCAGCAGAAGGGCGACGGCGACGCCGCCACCTGGCTGCCACCGTCCAAGGCCTTCCGCTGCGAGTACGTGGCACGGCAAGTCTCCGTGAAGGCCCGGTACAGCCTGTGGGTGACGCAGGCTGAGCACGACGCCATCGCCGGCATCCTCGCCACCTGCCCCGGCCAGCCGGCCCCGACCACCATCGCGCCCGCCTCCGCTTCCACCGCCATCTACTATGCCAACTGCGCCGAGGCCGTGGCTGCGGGAGCAGCCCCGCTCTACTCGGGTTCGCCGGGGTACCGCCCGGGGTTGGACGGCGACGGCGACGGGGTGGCCTGCGAGGGCTGAGCGGCCGGCGCCCTACCGTTCGGCCTGTGGATCAGGGCTTACGACGGCGCCGCCCGCCCCGGGTGCCGGCGTCGCCGTCTCCTGGGAGTGCCGGAGCGAATGCCTCTTCGTGGCGCTCATGCCCAGCAGGGCGACGCCAAGGGTGAGCAGCGCGGTCAGCAGCACCCCAAGCCCAAGATGAAGCTGCACGAAACCGGCGCCCACTGCCGCGCCGGCCATGATGAGTCCGATGGCCGCGAGCCGCCGGCCCCAGAACGGGTGGGTGCCGGCACCCAGGCGTGAATCCGCGGCCAGGCCGGTGATGGTGGAGGTGACCACCACGGTGGGGACGTCCCTGACGTTGAGGTGCCGGGCGGTGGCGGCCTGCAGGCCCATGGCCACCGCCAGCGTGCCGGTGATGGCGACGGTCAGCGCCTCGCTGCTCCTGGGGTTAACACCGCTGAGGAGCAGGATGGCCACGACAGCCATCACCGCACTGACTCCGACCAGCAGGACCGTGGTGCGGTGGTTCCAGCCCGAGGTGCTGGGCCGCAGGACCCGCCCGGAGATCACGGCACCGGTCATGAACCCGGCCAGGGCCACGATGGGTCCGAGGACCGGAAGGTTGTCCCCGCCCATCAGCGCCATGCCCAGGATCACCACATTGCCGGTCATGTTCGCCGTGAACACCCGGTCCAGGCCCAGATAGCCCACCGCGTCCAGCACCCCGGTGGAGAAGGTCAGCGCCAGCATGAGCACCAGGTGCAGTTTGGGCGGATGGGCGGGGAGGAAACGGGCGGGCATGTGCATACCTTTCGGCAGTCCCGGAAACGATCGTTGCTGGCGGTGGAGCCGATTCCAGTATCCTCTCGTCCCTGCCCGGCTGACTGGCGGAACGGCCGACGGCGGCACCCACGTTGAGTGCCGCCGTCGGCCGTGTGCCCAAAAATAAGGGGGAAAGGGCTCAGCCCTGGTACGCCTTCGGCAGCTTCAGGCCACGTCCCTCCATGACGGTGCGCAGGCGGGTGGGGTAGTCGGTGATGATCCCGTCCACGCCCATGTCCATCAGCCGCGTCATGTCGGCGGTGGTGTTCACGGTCCACGGGATGACGGCCAGGCCCAGTTCGTGGGCCTCGGCGATCATCGTGGGGGTGACCGAACTGAACGTGGGGGAGACGACGTCGTACCCCTGGGCGGCTGCCGCCTTGGGAAGGGAACCGTCGTAGTCGTCGATGTCGATGCCGCCCAGGTTGGGGCTGGCACCCGGCTTGCCCACACCCATCCAGGCATCGCCGCTGGACAGCGCAACGAGCGTCAGGTCCGGCGCGATCTGCTTGGTCAGGTTCAGCGAGGACCAGTCGAAGGACTGCAGGGTGGTGCGGTCGGCCATACCTGAGGACTCGATCTCCGCTACGACGGCGCGGGTGAGCGACTCCATGCCGGCGCCGCCGATCTCGCTGTCGTTGACCTTGGTTTCGACGTTGAAGCGGACCTTTTCCGCCTTGCGGTCGCGGGCCAGCTGGTAGACGTCCTTGAGTTCGGCGATCCGGTTGCCCTCGATGACGTCCTGCTCCGGGAAGCCGGGCAGCTGCTTGAAGCCGCAGTTGAGTGTCTTCAGCTGGGCCAGGGACAGGTCGGCCACGCGGCGGCCCACGTAGGGGAATTCGGGGTCGCCGGCGGTGGCAGGGGCGGTGTCGATGCACTTGTTGGCCTGGATGGTGTCGTCGTGCCAGACCACCACCTTGCCGTCCTGGGTCAGGTGGGTGTCCAGTTCCAGGGTGGTGACGCCCAGGGCCAGGGAGTTGCCGAACGCGGCCAGCGACTCCTCTGTCCACTGGCCGCGGCCGCCGCGGTGGCTCTGCAGGTCGAAGGAGCCGTTGCGCTCGTTGGTTTTGATGGCCGAGGTGGCGGTTCCGGCAGCGTTCGACGACGGCGTGCCGGCCTGGGTGCCGTCGGCGGCGACCGCGGGACTTGCCATGGAAGCGATGAGGGCGGCGGCTGCCGCGGCAGTCAGGACGTGGCGCATGGGTGTTCCTCCAAAGGGGGTGCGGGGCCGGCGGGTAGGCCGGGTGACCCGTCCACGCTAGGGAGGGCAGGTTGCGCGATGGGTGCGGCGAGTTGGAGGGGAGGTTAACGGGGCGTGCCCGGCTGCGTCTCCGGGGGAAAGTCCTTGTTCAGCGCCAAACCTGCGACGACCGCTCCGGCCAGGATGAGTACAAACGGCGATTGGAGAATCGAGCCAAAAACCGCGAGCCCTGAGTCTGCAATGGGTTTCGAGGCCGCGACGAGGCACGCAATGTCAATTGCAAGGGCCACCACGTAGCCGGCGATGAAGACCACCATCACCGCGGGCGGCCTGTAGCCCTTGGTGAAGGACCGCACTGCGGAGTCGTACCACAGGAACTTGAGCCCGATAAAGGTGGGCGTGAAAGTCAGGACGAAGAAGACGTCGACGTCCTCCGGGAATCTACGGAGTGGGACGTTCGCGCCGCCTTGGTAGACGCCCTCGGAAAAGTACCACGCGATGACCAGGTGGATCCCGATCAGCAGGACCGAAAGCAGTCCGTACCGCAGCCATGTTCCACGCCGTGTCATCCCCATGGCACAGTATGGCAATGGCAGCCAAGGGGTTTTCAAGGCAGTTGCGGCAAACTTGAGTCTGCCCCCACGAACGAAAGCAGGATTCCGTGATCACCCTCCAGCAGGACGCCGACGGCTTTATCCGCATGAACCGGCACTACCCGGCCAGCGTCCGCATCCGGATCGCTTTCAACGATGGCAGCACCAGCGAGTTTTCAGGCCAGGCCCTCAACAACGCCTACGACGCTGCGCTCGCCGAGTTCCGTGCCAAAAACGGCCTCGACGCGAAGGGTTTCAACCGGGCTCCGGCAAGCCGGACCAACCCGGGCACCAGAGTGGACTTTGTTCCCGTGCACCCCGGCATGGGGGAGTAGCCGGAGCAGCTGCCCGATCCCGGAGCCCCTATTGGCGAAGTGGTCACACCCCAACTGTGTCGGCGTGCCGGTGGGCCACCTTCCACTGGCCGTCTTCGCGCCGGTAAACCTGGGTAGCCCGGAGGGTGAGGTTGGTGGGCATGCCGTTCCGGTGGAAGGAGATGCGCTCGATACCTGCGGTGTAGGCCATGTCTCCGATAACGTCGCACGCCTGCAGCTCCAGCTCCCATGATGAGCAGTTGGAGAATCTGTCTTCCAGGAACCGGAAGGTCTGCTCCACTTCTTCCAGCCCGTAGGCATTGCGCAGCGCTCCCAGAATGCTCACCGGCTCCGTGTGCGACCAAAGGGCGCGCCGGGGGTTGGCGTCGCCGTTGTGCAGGGCAACTTCCGCGTCATGCAGGGTGGTCCTGACCCACTGAAGGAAGTCATCGCGGTCACTCATGGCGTCAAGCTACCCGCGTGGTGTGGGCCCGGAAAGGGCGGAAAGTCCCTACGCGCGGGGGCTTTCAGTTCGAGAAACCCCGCTCCCGCTGCTAGGTACGGCCCGGCCAAAAAGTGGGGGCAACGTCGGGGGCTGCACCCCCTCGACTGGTCCCCAGCCCGGGCCTACTGTTTCCTCGCAAGCATCCAGCGAGGAGGATCGGGGTACCCAAAA
The DNA here is from genome assembly GCF_030323865.1 of Pseudarthrobacter defluvii. Lineage (NCBI taxonomy): Bacteria > Bacillati > Actinomycetota > Actinomycetes > Micrococcales > Micrococcaceae > Pseudarthrobacter > Pseudarthrobacter defluvii. The sequence continues at coordinate 1,020,243 of NZ_CP066362.1, forward strand.
TGGGAGCACGGGAGAACGCCGCACTTGTTCGGCGGGGCTATGAAGCATTCAGTGCAGGGGACATGAATACGCTCAGGGATCTGTTTGCTGAAGATGCGGTTTGGCATGTGGGCGGCACAGGTCCGTTGTCCGGTGACAAGAAGGGCCGGGAGGCGATCCTGTCCTATTTCGGCGAACTTTTTACACGCTCCAACGGTTCGATGCGGGTCACGGTGGAGGACGTGGCAGCGGGTGACCGTTACACGGTTGGCGTCCAGTTTTCGCATGCGGAGCGCGACGGCAAGACCATGGACCAGCGCCAGGTCATCGTGTTCAGCATCGCCGACGGAAAGGTCACCGAGGGCACGGAAATGCAGGAGGAAACCACCTTGGTTTCTGATTTCTGGTCCTGAATGCCCATCGGTTCTGCCCACAAAGGGGCAATGCAGGGGCCATTTCCTCTCGGCCGCGCCCGCGGGCCAAGCGAATCTTTCTTCGCGGGAATCGAACACCTAGGAACACGAGGAGCGATCATGGCGGTAGCAATCATCATGGAGTTCGATGGTTCAACGCTCGAACAATATGACGAGATCAATAAGAGAATGGGGCTGACCCCGGGAGGCCCTGGCCCGGAGGGATCTATTTCCCACTGGGCCACAGCAACCGATAACGGCTTCCAGGTGACAGATGTATGGGAAAGCCGCGAGCAGTTCGATGCTTTCGCCCGGAACACGATGGGGCCGCTGAGTATGGAACTGGGATTCGCCGCACCACCAAAGATGACCTACTGCGACGTGCACAACTACTTCACGTCCAACGCCGGGACCTGAGAACCCTCAAGACCTCCCGGTTGTTGTGACCCTAGCCGGCGCTCTCCTCATGGGCCCTGACAACGAACTGTTCCACCCGCCGGTCCGGCACCAGCCAGATGAGCGCCACGACGGTGAATGCGGCGACTCCAAGCAGCGGCTGGACGAAGGTGAGGGCGATGCCCAGGAGGTAGATCAGCGGCGAGGCCTTGCCCTTCCAGTCCTTCCCGACTGCCCGGGCGAGGGCGCCGTCCCGGCCCTGAACTGCGATCAGCCGCCCTTCCAGGATGAAGTACGCGATCGCGGCGCACAGCAGGTTGATCCCGTACAGCAGCACGGGGACCTGCTGGAAGCCGGATTCATCCATCCACCGCGTGGTGAACGGGAACAGGGACAGCCAGAACAGCAAGTGCAGGTTGGCCCAGAGGATGGCCCCGTTCACCCTGCTGGCGAGGTGGATCATGTGGTGGTGGTTGTTCCAGTAGATCCCCACGTACACGAAGCTCAGGAGGTAGGTGAAGAGTGTGGGCAGGATGGCGGCGACGCCGGCCCACGTGGGTTCCTCCGGCGTGTGCAGTTCCAGCACCATGATGGTGATGATGATCGCGAGTACGCCGTCACTGAAGGCCTCGAGCCGGTTCTTGTTCACCCGAATATTCTGCCCTCAAAGTCCTTTGGCCGGGACGTCAGGGAAGGGTTGCGAGCCGCTTGAGGTTCGAGAACTGACGGGTCTGCATCACCCAGTGTGAGGGTTCCAGGACGGCCACGCTCATGATGGGCTGAAGCCATTTGGGCTCAAGCGCCCAGTAGCCGCTGACCACCAGCCGGGTGGCCGCATGCGGCACGCTGCGCAACTCGAAACCCCAGAGCGAATCGGTGTAAAAACGTGGCCGCGTTCCCGCCGGATCGAAGGGACGCCCGCGCAGATCAAGGGACATGCGGAGGCCCAGGAACCGCTCCGGTTCAAGGGCCGCGACTTCCCACCACTCGCTGCCATCCGGCTTTGCCGCCAGATGCTGGCCGAGGGCAACGTCCTGCCACTCGGGATGAAGGGCCTCGGCGCTGCGCCGCCCAAAGTTGTCCAGACGGTCCCAGCTGTACCAGCCCGCGCGGTCGGTGCCCATCTGCACCAGCCAGGGCCACACTTGGGAAGGCGGCGCTTCGATGGTCACGGCCATGGTGGCGCTTCGGGTGCTGTCAGGAATCAGATCCGCGCCTGGGTAGGGCCCCTGCACTTCATCGGCCGTCGCGCCCCAGCGGAGCAGGCGAGGCCGCACCATCGAGAGGTAGGCGGCCGTGCAACAGGCGGCCGCCCCCGCTGCCAGCCATACACGCCTGTTCGTCCTATGCGTCATTGCAGCTTCTCCCCTCAGAATCAGGATTCGGATTGCGCGGCAGGAGGAATTCCGTAACGCCCGCCGGCACCGCCAGCAGGGGCATCAAATGACAGTGACCGTCCCTGCATCGCCGTCCACGGTCACCTTTGGGCCGTCGGCCAGCCGCTGCGTCGCGACCCCCGTTCCCAGGACCGAGGGGATGCCGTACTCGCGGGCCACGATGGAACTGTGGCTGAGCGGACCTCCCACATCCGTCACCACACCGGACGCCATCGCGAATAGGGGCGTCCATGCGGGGGTGGTCATGCGGGCCACCAGCACCTCGCCGGGCTGCATCCGGCCGAAGTCCTCCGGCCCCCGCAGGACCCGGGCCGGCGCGGTCACCCGGCCGGCGCTCGCGCCGGTCCCCTTGATCACGTCGCCGGCCTGCTGCTGCGGGCCCCCCGGCATCATCGAACCGAACGCCTTCTCCATCCACGCCTTCTGCGGAAGCATCTGCGGGGCGGCGGCCTTCGCCTGCCCGCGCCACAGCATCCTGCGTTCCTCCACGGCGGCAGCACGGACCGGACGGGGCGCGCCGGCAAGGGCCACGCCGGCTTCCGGTTCTGCCAGCCCGAAGTCCACCGCGCTTTGCAGCTCGGAAAAGCGCAGCCAGAACACGTCGTCCGCCTTGGCAAGAACGCCTGAGGCAACCAGCCGCCGCCCCAGCTCCAGCAGCATCCGCCGCAGCAACGGCCAGGCAAGTCCGACGTCGGCCAGCGCGTCCTCGCGGGCGGGCGCCGTCTCCTGCGCCCACTTCAGCAGACGGAAGAACAGTGCCCGCCGCCGCGGACCCAGCCGGCCGGCCACCTCGCGGGTGAGCGACTCCCGGCGTTCGGTCAGCTGCCGCTGCCGCTCGTGCGGGTCGGTGCCCTGCCCGCGGAGGTAGAACTTCACCGTCTCCAGCTGCGCGGTCGGGTCGTCGGCGGGAACCGGGCTGGCGAAATCCAGGTTGTAGACCGCGTGGCCGTAACGGGCCAGATGCTCCTGGAAGGTGATCCGCCATTCCTGCCAGATGGCGTCCTCCACCCCGGCCGGGGCGGAACCGGTGCGCAGGCACTTGGCGAGTTCCGCCGTCGTACTTTCCAGCAAAGCCTTCACCAGCGAGGGATCGCTGCGCGCCCACCCTGCCAGGTCGTACAGCGACTTCTCCGCCCGGATCGGTTCGCTGTCGAAGCCCAAGAGGAACTCCTGGGCCGGGGGATCGCCCTCCCGCCGGACGGTCCTGTAGAAGCCGCGGAAGGCGAGTTCGCTCATGTCGGCCATCGGGATGACGGACTGCACCGCGGTGTAGTAGACGGTGCCGGCGTCCAGGAGGGCCTGCATGCCGGCAAGCAGCTGCCCGCCGGGAAGCTCCGTGCGCGGTTTCACGGACCAGTCCTTGATGATCCGTTCGTAGCGTGGATGCGAATAGTCGCGCCAGCCATTGATGCCCATGTGCGCCTCGCCGCCGAACAGTGCGCGCATCGCAGGGATCGTCCGGGCCGTCATCCTCAGCATGGGCCAGGTGCGGTAGTAGTAATAGGCATACCCGTTGACGGTGGGGAAGCGGACGTCGCCCTCGCGCAGGGAGTGCTGGCCCAGTGCGTCGTTCATCAGGGCGGAGATGGAGCGGGACACCGAGCCGTCGATGAGGTCTGCGAAGAGCGGGGAGAGTGGCTCAGGCATCTGCTCCACGATGCTCGCCCGGAAGTAGAGGCCCTTGGGGTAGGGGACCGGCCATTCCGTGGGGACGTCCGCGGCGGGTTCGGGCAGCGCCGTGATGGGCCGGGACTGGAGCAGGAAGAACTGGCCGTCCGCACGCGCCCATTCGATGTCCTGCGGCGCGCCGAAGTGGCCGGCAATCCTTTGCCCGTAGCCGGCAAGCTCGGCTGCAAGGGCATCGTCCAGGACAGGCGCACGACGGCGGGCTTCCGGCACCTTATGCTCCGCCGTTCCGTTCTCCGTCAGGACGGTCATGAGTTCCTTGTCGGCCGTCTGCCGGGTGAGGACTTTGCCTGCGTTGGTGTCCACAGTGATGTCATCCGTGGTGACTGCCCCGCTGACCACGGCCTCACCCAGGCCCCAGGCGGCGCTGATCACCGTCTGGTCGCGTCGGCCGTTCGCGGGGTTGGCGGTGAACATCACCCCGGCTGCCTGGGCCTCCACCATTTGCTGGACCACGACGGCGAGGCGCACCTGGTCCGGCAGCACCCCTTCGCGGGCACGGTAGGACATGGCGCGCGCCGTCCAAAGCGAGGCCCAGCAGTTGATCACGGCCGTGCCCAGCGCTTCGAGTCCGCGGACGTTCAGGAAGGTTTCCTGCTGGCCGGCGAAGCTGGCGGAGGTGAGGTCCTCGGCGGTGGCGGAGGAGCGGACGGACACCGCCGTGTTTCCACCGCCGAGGAGTTGGTAGGCGTCCTTCAGTTCGACTTCGATGGCCGAGGGCATGACGCCTTTGCTAAACAGGGTCCGGATCAGCGCGGAGGCGTGCTCATAGTCCTCCGGTGAGGCGTCGGACGGGAGGTCGGCCAGCTCCTGGATGGCCTGCCCCAGATTGTTCTCCGTGACGAAAGCCGAGTAGGCGTCCGTGGTGAGGACGAACCCCGGCGGGACCGGAAGCCCGGCCTGGATGAGGCCGCCCAGGCCCACCGCCTTGCCGCCGGCGGTGGCGATGTCGCCGCGCTGCACGTCGCCCAGACCTTTGACGTAGGTCATGACGCTCCCGCCTTGCCGGCCGCCGCCGTCGTCCGCTTCCACAGCACGAACGCGAGGGCTGCCACCCACAGCAGAAATGCCCCGATGCTGATGCGCTCGCTGATACCGAGTACCAGGTTCGGTCCCGGGGCGGCCATGAACGCGATTATGCCCAGGAGCGCGGAGGCGGCGAGCGAGACGATGGAGTAGACGCGCATCCGGCCGTGGAACCCTGCCGCGACGAAGCACATGGCGGCGACCATGAGGGCGAGCTGGATGTTGGTGACCACGATGTGCATGGGGATGGAGGTGTCGTCACCGATCCGGAGCGGGAAGATGGCGCCCATGATGTTCCACAGCCCGTAGGCGATCAGCAGTCCGGCGCCGATGCGGAGGGCGCGCTTGCCGCGGACCGAGATCCAGGCGCCCACGCCGAAGGCCGTGAACACCACCGTGTAGAGCCAGGTGAACGGGGCCGTGACGCTGTAGCCGGGGGAGCCGACGGCGAAGAGTTCGCTCACCATCTGTTCGCTGCGGCGGTACCCTGCCCACTGGGATGCCGCGATGCCGTCGGTGAACACCACATAGAGCACCGAGGACAGCGGCCCGGCGGCGAGGAGGCCGGTGCGCAGCGCGTCACTGTGTTGGCCTTCGAGCGCCGGCGCCCGACGGCGGCGGGGGAGCCGTCCTCCTGCAACAGACATGATCGGAAGTCCTTTGAGCCCGCGCTCAGGAAAGCGGATCAGCGCAGGGCACGCGGGCGAAAGCCCCGACGCCTACCTGTTCCAGCGTCGTCCCGGCCCCGGCCCGTTGCTAGGGCCGAACGGCCCAGGCGGCCACTGTCCTTTCCGAGAGTTGAACCTCCGTACGTGGGGCGCCCTGCCCCACTTCTGCTATTGGGTATGCCGGTGCATTGACTGCCCCTGAGCCGGGGCATACGGTCCGCGTTAACGGCGTCAAGCATTCACATTTCGCGGGTGCAGCGCCGCAGTGGAGATGCCGGAAGGGAAAGGCCATGCCGAAGTATATGTTTGAAGCGACGTACCTGGGACAGGGCATCCAGGGGCTCATGCGGGAAGGCGGCACCGCCCGGCGCGATGCCCTGTCGGAGGCGCTGAAATCCGTGGGTGGAACGCTGGAGAGCTTCTATTACGCCTTTGGGTACTACGACGTGCTGGGCGTTTTCGAGGCGCCCGATGATGCGAGTGCGGCAGCACTGTCGCTGCTCATCAACTCGACCGGAAACGTCAACGTCCGGCTGAAGCCGCTCCTCACAGTGGAGGACCTCGACGAAGCGGTGAAGAAGACGCCGTCCTACCGGGCGCCGGGGCAGTAGGGCGGTCAGGCGCCTGAGGCACGTCCCGCCGTCGGAAATTACGACGGCGGGCTGCCGGCTCCGCGGGATGGCTTGCAGCACGCCGCAAGGGCCTAAGTCCCGGTGCCGGCAGGCTTTTCGCGAACGGATTCCAGGACACACAAAACCTGCAGGTACCTTCGCGATCTCGCTAAGAGAAGGCTCGGACATTCCCATGTCCTGAACAACCCGGCGTCATCTGATGGTTACCTGCAGGCGCTTTAAGTCTAGGACCGGACCGGCCGGTCGAAACAGGGCTTAAGTCCCGTCCTGGCGGGAGGTTCCGGGAGTTTATTGCTACCCAGCGCGGCGTCACCACGTCACAGTGCCGGTGGCCCCGTCCACTGTCACCACCTGGCCGTCGCGCAGCTGAGTGGTGGCGTCGGCGACGCCCACCACGGCGGGGATCCCGTACTCCCGCGCCACCACCGCACCGTGGGAAATGACACCGCCCATCTCCATGACCAACGCTCCTGCCGTCATGAACAAGGGGGTCCAGCCCGGATCGGTGGAGGGGGCCACCAGGATTTCCCCCGGTTCCACGTGGGCGCCCACGGGATCCAGGATCACCCGGGCCTTGCCTGTGGCGGTGCCGGCCGACGCCGGCGTCCCCGTGAGGCGGTCGACGGCGGCAGCCTGGGAAAGCGCGGCGGTCCGGGCCGCCGCGGCAGCCTCCACGTCGGTGCCGTCCGAGAGCAAAAGGCGCGGGACGTGGCGGCGCCGCAGCTCGACGCCGTACATCCGGCGGCGCTCCGCCACCAGCTTCCGGAGGTCCGCCCCGCGAAGGGCCACGCGCAGTTCGTCGAAGTCCAGGAAGAAGACGTCGCCGGCGGCGGCGATGGAGCCGGCCTTCGCCAGCTCGGCGCCGATGGCGTCGAGCTGCCGGTGCATCTCGGCCATCACCAGCACGATGTAGAACTTGGGCAGTTCCCGCAGCCCGGAGAGCTGCCGTACGCGGCGCAGGCTCAGCGCCAGCAGCTGCCCCCGCAGCCGGCTCCGGGCCGTGGCCTTGCCCACCAGTTCGCGGACGCGCTCATCGGCGTGGGCGGCGGCGCGGGCGAACTGGCGGTCCGGTGCCTGCTCCGGGTCCTGCACGCGGAGGTAGTTCGACACCATGCCCAGCAGGTGGTCCGGTTCCTCCGCCCACCGGGGCATGCCGAGGTCGATCTCCGCGACGGCGCGGTGGCCGTACCTGCCCAGGAACCCGTGCAGGCTCTCCTGGGCAACCCGGGGGAGGGTGCCCGCCCGGTAACGCGCCGCGAGCTCGTGCGGCCGCAGCTCCGTGAACACGTGCCGGGCGTCCGCGTCCTCGCTAACCGCCACGGCCAGGCGCCACAGTTCCAGGTCCATCTCGGTGGTCACGTTGTGCGGCAGCCCGCGCAGCACTGCCTCCAGCTCGCGCGGCTTGGCGATCCCGCGCAGCAGCCTGCGGGCGGCGGCCAGCATCACGTACCCGGCGGACGGACCCGGCAGGGAGGACTCGATGATCCCGTCAACCGTACTGCCCAGGACGCCCTCCGCGTGCTGCAGCCGCTGCTCGGGCGTGGCCGGTTCTGCCAGTTTCAGCAGGGTTTCCAACTGTTCCTGGTACCGCCGTGCCCGGCGCAGTACCGCTTCCGGCCGCAGAACTGCCCGGGCCATGGCGGGAAAAAGGGCAACGATCGTCCACAGGCTGCTGATTCCGGCGACCGCCTTCGCCTGCCCTGCCGCTGCCGGCGTCCCGCCGCGGCGCGTTCTGCCCCGCCTGCCGGGAGTGGACCGGACAACGCTGAACCGGGGGTCCTCCAGCAATGCGGGAAAGACCGCCGCAGACCTGCCGTCCGCCAGCGGCAGCATGCGCAGCAGCCACCGGCGGCCGTACTTGTTGCGCATCACCGGCGTCAGGTCCACATACAGGCGCAGTCCCGGGCACGCGTATTTCCACGGCCCCTTGGTGTTCCGCATGATGCCCAGGACGGACAGGCCCATGGGCGTGATGGGGCGGGTAAGCCCCTGCAGGAGGGTGGCGCAGAGGTAGGCGCGGGTCTGCCCGTCGGCGGCCCGTGCGGGTGTTGCTTCCTCCGGCAGCGGATACAGGGTGGTGATAGGCCGCGACTGGGTCAGCCACGCCTTGCCGCCGCCGTCGATGACCCATTCCACGTCCTGGGGCGCGGCCAGCAGCTTTTGGGCGGCGCTGCCGAGGGATGCCAGCTCCCGTAGCTGCACGTCGGTCAGGGTGGGTGCGCCGTCCTGCGGCCGCTGCAGGACCCGCCCGGACGCCGTGTCCAGGACAAAGTGGTCCGGATTGACCGCCCCGGACACCACGGCCTGCCCCGGGCCCGAGGTGGCATCGATGACGGTCCTGGTCCGCGTGCCGGTGACGGGGTTGGCGGTGAATAGCACGCCCGCCGTGGCGGCGGGAACCATGCGTTGAATGACGACGGCGAGGCTCACCTCGCGCTGGCTGATGCGGTTGGCTGCGCGGTAGGCCACCGCGCGGTCAGTCCAGAGTGAGGCCCAGCAGTTCCGGACGGCCTGGACGACGGCGCCGGCCCCGGTGACGTCCATGAACGAGTCCTGCTGCCCGGCGAAGCTGGCGAACGGGAGGTCCTCGGAGGTCGCCGACGAGCGCACGGCCACCGGTCCGCCGCCCATCGCGGCGTAGGCGTCGCGGACGGCGGTATCGACGGCGGGCGGTACCGGGGCTGCCCGCATCGTCTCCCGGGCTGACCGTGCGAGCTGGTTCCGTTCTTCCTCCGGAAGTCCGCTTCCGTCGTCGTGCTGTTCTTCCTGGTCAAAGCCGTTAATGCCGTCCAGGCGGGCGGCAATCTCAGCCAGCTCCTGCGGTGCGGCCAGACGGTAGGCGGCGGTGGTAACGCAGAAGCCGGGCGGAACGGGGAGTCCGGCTGTGGCGAGTTTGCCGAGGTTGAGGGCCTTGCCGCCAGCCGTTGCCAGCGGGGCAGACGCCAGCGCGCCGAAGTCCAGGATCAGGTCGGCGCCGGCGGGGTCCGGCTCGGGGCGCACGGACGTCATGTCCTGCTGCTAGCCGTTGTCCGCGCCTCCTCCGTTGTCCTCCCACATGACGTCCAGGTTGTGGAAGGTCACTGGCCCGTCGCACAGTGCGGCCATCTTGGCAGCGAACTCCGAGGTTTCCGGCCGGCCGGAATTCTCCATGGCTGAGTCGAAGGAATCGAAGTCCACGATGGTGAAGTAGTGCCCCGGGTGGTCCCTGTCAGCGGTGGCGACGATGCGGCGGAAGGTGGGCGCGGTGCTTCCCTCGGTTCGTGAGGGGCGGCCCAGCTCTTCGATCTCCTTGATGCGGGAGGACGTGAATTCGATGATCTGCACAAACCCGGCCATGGCAACTCCTCGACGGCGGTGGACTGATGCGGGTCAGGCTAGCCTCGGCGGCGGGTGGGGGACAGGGGAGAAATGCCCTACTTTGGGCGCTGTCCACGGCGCGGCTCACGCCCGCCGGTCCCCGTTCGGCTGGTGGATGCCTGCTGGTCACCTTGGAGGCTTAGGTTGAACGCGCCGCCCTATTCCGCCGCCAAGGAGCACCATGTCCACCAGACGCATTCTGACCGCCGCCTTCACCGCCGCAGCTGCCGCCGCCAGCCTCACCGCCGGCCTCGCAGCGCCGGGGCACGCCGCACCCGGCAAAGGCCAGGCCGGGGATCTGCGGGTGGCAACCTACAACCTGTCGCTCAACCGGGCCCACGCGGGCGAACTGGAAACGGACCTTTCCACTCCGGACAATGCCCAAGCCCGCACCGTGGCCGAGGTCATCCAGCGGGCGAACCCGGATGTCATCCTGCTCAACGAGTTCGACTACGTGCCGGACAACAGGGCAGTGGACCTCTTCCGCAGCAACTACCTGGCGAAGGGGCAGAACGGTGCCGCTCCGGTCGACTATCCTTACGCCTTTGTGGCACCGTCCAATACGGGCGTTCCGTCCGGCTTTGACCTCAACAACGACGGGAAAGTGGGCGGCGGGGACGATGCCCTTGGCTTCGGTGCCTTCGAGGGACAGTACGGAATGGCCATCCTCTCGAAGCACCCCATCGACACGGAAAGCGTCAGGACGTTCCGGAACTTCCTGTGGAAGGACATGCCCGGGGCACTGCTGCCGGACAACCCGGCCACACCGGAGCCGGCCGACTGGTACTCCAGGGAGGAACTTGAGGCGGTGCGCCTGTCCAGCAAGTCGCACTGGGACGTCCCGGTGACGGTGGGCGGCAAAACAGTGCACGTTCTGGCCTCGCACCCCACGCCGCCCACCTTCGACGGCCCCGAGGACCGGAACGGCCGCCGCAACCACGACGAAATCCGCTTCTGGGCTGACTATGTCACACCGGGCCAGGGGGACTACATCGTTGACGACAAGGGGCAGAAGCGCGGGCTGCGGCCCAGCGAACCGTTCGTCATCGTGGGGGACCAGAACGCGGACCCGTTCGACGGCGACTCCGTGGACTCGGCGATCACGCAGCTCGTCGGCTCCAAACGCATCGTTGACCCGCTGCCCACCTCCGCCGGCGGACCGGAAGCGGCGGTGCTGCAGGGCGGGGCCAACGCCGGCCAGAAGGGTGACCCCCGGTACGACACGGCGGACTTCGCGGATTCCGCGCCGGGGAACCTGCGCACGGACTACGTGCTGCCGTCACGGGGGACGCAAGTGCTGGACGCCGGGGTGTTCTGGCCGTCCCAGGGGGATCCGCTGTCACGGCTGACCGGTGGTTACCCGTTCCCCAGCAGCGACCACCGTCTGGTGTGGGCGGACCTGCAGATGCGGGGGTAGTCCCGGCTTCAGCGGTCGATGGTGACCTTCTGGCTGCGCTCCGCGTAGTACGAACGCAGGCCGTGCTTCACGCCCAGCCGAATGATCCAGTACAAGAACGCGGCGCCGATGGCGATCGGCACGATCAAAACTGCCGCGTTGAGCAGCATCCAACCAATATTCACAGTGTCCCCCATGTGAGTTTTTCCCAGCCTCTCACGAAAGAAGGGCATGGCGAAGGCTCCGTCCCCGGGGGGACGGAGCCTTCGGTCAAGCAGTTAGCGGGTCAGGAGTCCTGGTCCACTGAGATCACGATCTTGCCGCGGGTATGGCCCTCCATGTTTGACCGGAAGGCATCGGCGGCCTTGTCCAGCGGGAAGACCTCGGCAACCTCAACGCGGAGCTTGCCGCTGTCCGCCAGGTCGGCCAGTTCCTGCAGGTCGGAACCTACGGGGGTGACCCACATCCACTGGCCGCCGTGCTCTTCCACGTCGCTGTCGGCGATGGAGGCGTGCCGGCCGCCGTCGGCCAGGACCGCCAGGGTGGCTTCAAGGTTTCCGCCCACGAAGTCCGCCACCACCTCTACACCGTCGGGGCGCAGGGCGCGTACGCGGTCTGCGAGTCCGTCTCCGTAGGTGACGGGCTCAGCGCCCAGGGAGCGGAGGAACTCGTGGTTCTTCTCCGATGCGGTGGCGATGACCTTGGCGCCCAAGGCGACTGCGATTTGGATGCCCAGTGAACCCACACCGCCGGCTCCGCCGTGGATCAGCACGGTCTCGCCGGACTTCAGACCCAGCCGGTTGAGCACCTGGTAGGCAGTAAGTCCGGCCAGCGGCAGGCCGGCCGATTCGTTCCAATCAAGTGAGGCGGGCTTCTTGGCCACCACGCGCTCCGGCAGCGCGATGTACTCGGCGAAGCTGCCGCCGTGGACGTAGTCTTTGCGCCCGTAGGCGATGACCTCGTCGCCGGGCTGGAACTGGCGGGAGTCGATGCCGACAGACTCCACAACGCCTGCCACGTCCCAGCCGGGGATTGCGGGGAATTGCAGGTCCATCACCTGGTCCAGGCCGCCGGCCATGATCTTCCAGTCCACCGGGTTTACCGCGGCTGCCCTGACCTTGACCAGGACCATCCCGGGCCCGACCTTAGGCATCGGCTGGTCGCCGTACTCGAGGACGTCAGGGTTTCCGTATTCGCTGTAAGTGATTGCCTTCATGACTGCGACAACCAGTTGGCTTGGCCGGGCTATTCCGGATCGAGCGGGGAAGTGGCATATCGCACGCCGGGCCTGGCAGGGGTTCAGGCCCTAGACTCGGACCATGTCAGCTTTTGGGGGAAAGCCGGGCCGGCGCCGGGGCGCCGTTCTTGCAGGTGCGGTTGCGGTATTGGTCCTTGCCGGGTGTGAATACACGGGCCCGGACGAACGTGGGCCGTCGCCGACCGCCACCGTAACGCCACAGCAGCGCTCCTTTGAGGAGAACATGGCGGAGGTGGCACGGCTCCTCGGTGCCCCGCCAACTGACCCAGGCATGCCATCGGAAGCGGAACCGGTGGGAAAGTTGTTCCTGGTACTGGCGCCGGGGGACTACATGGTCACCGGTGCGTGCGCGGGGGTCTATGGTGCCAAGCTCACCATTGTGCGGGACGACGGCGTCCCGGAGGCTTCCGAATTCAGGTGCAGTTCCGCGCTGGACCGGTTCTTCAGGCACGACGGCGGGCCGGTCACCATCAGCGCCATCCCCCGCACCGGGAAACCGTCCGCCACCGGCGTCAGGATCCAGCCCAACCCGGACCCGAGGCTCTCGGAACTTGAGGACTTGTCGGAGTGGTCAGGCCAGCTGCTCCAGCCGCCGGAACGGGGTGAGCTGCGCGGCACGAACATTGCAAACGGAACCACTAAGGGCACGCTTATGGCGGAGCCGGGCCGGTACAACCTGGACTTCGTCTGCGCGGGAGCCTCCTTTGCCCAGCTGTCCTTAGCGACGTCGGCTGGCGCTGAGGTCCTGGCCCCGGTCCGGGTGCCGTGCGATGGGCGTCCGGTCAGGACTCCTCTGTCGCTGCCCACCAAGGGAGCAGACATCAGCTTCAGCCCGCTCGAAAGAACAGACACCAGGTTCACTTTCCGGCTTGTCCCGGCCGGAGACGCTGCGCCGGCCGGATAGATGCGCCGCCGGCGGGGCGAGTGCAGACTGGGCTGGCTCCTATGCCGGGCTTGTGGCTTCGAGCCACTCCCGGAAGTTTTGGCGTCCGACGGCGGAGCCCGCCGCCGGGATAAGGTTACCGTTGCGCATTGCCTTGCCCATGGGGCCGGGGAGGCGCAGCTGGACAATCCGCTTCTTCTGCCCCGTCTTCGCCAGATAGGCCGCGACCAGATCCTTAAGGTGTTCAGCCTGCGGGCCACCGAGGTCCGGTAGCCGTCCCTTCGGCCCCGCTTCAGCCGCGTCGACCAGGGCGGCGGCCACCTCCTCTGCCGCGACCGGTTGGGTGCGCATCTGGGGCACGAACACCAGCGGCCCCAGAGAGGCGGTCTTGATGGACATTGGCACGAATTCGTGGAACTGGGTGGACCGGAGGATGCTCCAGGGGATGCCGCCGTGCCGGACTTCGGCTTCCTGCGCCAGCTTCCCGGCGTATAGTCCGGAATTGGCGTTGTCAATGCCAACGATGGACAGCGCCACATGGTGCTTCACACCGGCCTTTGTCTCCGCCGCCAGCAGGTTCTGGGTGGCGTTGGTGAAGTAGTCCACGGCTTTTTTGGTGGACAGGGTCTGGATGCCGGTGACATCAATGACCGTTTCCACATTCTGCAGCGCCTGGTCCAGGCCGCGCTCGGTGACCAGGTCCACCCCTTCGCTGCGGCTGAGGCTGGCCACCTGGTGCCCTCGCCCCTTGGCGACGGCCACAACTTGTCGGCCAACGGTACCGGTTCCCCCTGCAACGGCAATCCTCATGGAGGACATCCTAAGCCGGTTCCCGTAGGAGTCAGGCACTTTGGCAAGCGGGCCGCCGCTGTAATTTAGGACGGAGTCCGGCAGGCGCGGATCAGTTGGTCAGTGAGTCGATGGCCTTGGAAGCAACCTGCATGCTTTCCCAGCCGCGACGGGCAGCCATTGCAGACCGCGCAGTCGAGGTGTCGCTGGAAACGGTGGAGCGGATGCGGGAATCGTTTCCGATGTGGCGGCGGCTGTAGGAGCCGTCGTCAGTCCCGTCCCGATAAGGAAGACACAACTGCCTGCATCGGATTACTGGGCGCTGGAACCACTATCTTAATGCGGGGTTTCCCTCTCCGGACGATAAGGCATTCCAGCTTGTTGATCGGAGTATCTCGGCACCTCCACTTGTCCACCAGTTCTTATGGGTGTGGAAGCAGTCGGCACATTAAGGCAAGTACGCAGAGGCGGACTCATCATGAATTTGCGAATAGCTAGGCCCCGGCCACCTCAAGGTATAGGCTCAGCCTGAGCCATTGGAGGGGCAATGAGTAGTGATAAGTCCAAGTTTCGGCAAGTGCTGGTTGACGTTGCGCAGTACGACAAGGACGGAAATTTCATACCCCTTGACTCTTTAAGCTCGGGTGGGGCTCGGAACGCTGACGGTTCCCTTATCACCCAATACCGCAATCCTAGGCTTGTAGAGCCAGCAAACGAACCCGAGGCCGATCGCGAGTTCGACGAGTGGCTGAACCGCGAACATGAGGCAAGGCTCAGGCGCCAAGAAGAGGCCGAGGAGCTGCGTCACAAGGAATACGCCGAAATTGCCAATCTTGTCGTCGACAATCTTGTAATACCCTTCGCCCAGAACGTCGTCATCCCGCAGGCGAAGGAGCTGTGGCGTAGCAAGGTACTTCCCGGAGGCAAACAGCTCGTGCGGCGCTGGCATCGCACGAAGAGGGGCCAGCTCGAGGTCCCGCTCGTTACGGAAGATGCGACGCAGCTTGCGGCGGAGACAAGGACGCCATTGGGAACCGGGCCCAGCACCGACCAAAACGCTGGATCAGCGGATGTCCAAAGCGGCGGCGAAGACGTCCCGTTGGTCGGCGTCATAGTGACGGACGGATGCTGGAGGCTCGATCCGCCCACGGACTCAGTGGCTTATGACGTAACAGCGACGATAGTTGACGGGCATCCGGCCGGCAGTCGTAAACGATGTCAGTGATGCTAGTCGGTGCTGGATACAGTCTTGGACAAATCGACCCACAGAAACTGTCCTCCGTCCCCTGGGATACGAGACCTCTCCCGGCCAGAGGTAGGCGCTTTGTTTCTCTGGAATAAGGGAGGCGGTCCGTCGTCTGACCTCATGTGCATTGTCAGGTGCGATCGGACCCAGGTTCTACCGAGGGGTCTGATCGGGCCGCGTCGAATCTTGCGACAAACTCCGCACGAGTGTTTCCGAGAGGAAAAGGAATGGGTCTGTCGTGCAGTAGGGGAAGGCCGGCCTCAACCAAGGGGACAGAAAGTAGTGGAAATAGATCTGTCTTTACGATAACCACGCCAGCCGGGTCGAGTTGCCTTGTTCGGGCAACGCAATCTACAACGGAATCTCTCAGCAATCGGCGCTTCTCGGCCGTCCCTAGCCTATTGACCGGGTGAGAAGCGAGGTCAATGAGATAGAAACCGTCATCACGGAGACGTTCCAACCATGGACGCTTACCGCTATGTTTCAAGACGTCGTTCGTAGTCCCGTACATCGCGGCAACCACTCCGCGGAACAAATTGTCTGGACCAAGCCGGTCGGATCGATAGAAAAAGTTGCGATTCACAGCATTGCCACCATCAGCTGGGGCGCTTTCAGCGATCATCAACAAGTTCACCCGCTCCGGCTTCCACTGCTTCCGAAGTTTGGAGTACCAGGGCTCTTCCTCTTCCACGCGTCCTCCTCATCAAGTCGGCTGGCAAACTCTCAAACTTCGCTTGGCTCAATCAGGATGTCATCGAACTTTGGGCCAGTCGACTAACCCGCTACAGCTGCCTTCGCTGCGTGCGAGGCCGCCATCCACTCGGTAAGCCAGGGCGCCCGGACGCTGGACGTGATCCGGCAGTCTGCGACGAAAGTCCCACGAGCGCCGGCGTTGATCCACTCCTGCAGCGCTGACAGGTCATCCAGCGAGCGGATGACCGCAGATTCGGCACCCAAAGCCCGGGCAACGCCGCTGAAGTCCACCTCGGGAATCAGCATCGGCTTCTCGGTCAGACCCTGCGAGCCGTACTGGTGGATCTCGGCCCCGTACGCGGCGTCGTTGTAGATCACCACGATCGCGCTGCGTGCGGCGCCGATCAGCGATTCGAGGTCGGACAGGCCCATCAGGAACCCCCCGTCGCCGGAGGCCAACACCAGGGTGCGGTCGTCCTCCACCGCACGGGCCGCCCCGACGGCGCTGGCAAGGCCCAGACCGATGGTCTGGTACGCGGTGCCCACCATCACCAGGTCCTGCGGCCGCGGGATGTTCCAGTACATGGGCGCCCACCCGATGAAGTGGCCGCCGTCCTGGACCACCGTGCGGCGCTCCGGCAGCACGGCGTCGAGCGCCGAGGCGAGGGTGCGCGGGTCCAGCCGGCCGTCCACGGTTTCCGCGGATCCCGGCTCATGCCCGGGTCCGGCGGCCAGACGCTTGCGGGCTTCCGCGCGCCAGGCTTTCGCGCGGGCCGAGTCCTTAAGCAGGGAAAGTAGCCGCGTAGCGGCAGCCTTCGAATCCGCTTGAACAAACACATCCACCCGTGGATTGGTCGGCTCCACCGCAGTATCAATCTGGATGACAGTGGCATCCGCGCCGAGCAGGTGCCGAACCGCATGGTGAACGGGCTCAGGCTCGCCCCGGCGACCAGGACCACGTCGGCCTCGCTCATGAGCGCGGCCGCGGTGTCGGTGCCGAAACCGCCGGCCACGCCCAGGTACCCCTCGCCATTGAGGAGGTTGAGCGCGAGGGCGGTTCCGGCGGTCAGTGCGCCGAGCCGGTCGGCGAGTTCGCGGAGCTCCGGCCCGGCACCGGCGAGGTGCGCACCCCGGCCGGCCAAAATCAGCGGCCGCCTGGCCCCGGCGAGGAGGCGGGCGGCCCGCGCAAGGTCCGTGCCGCCGTCGTCCGTCACCTCCAAAGCCGTCGGCTCCGGAAGCTCTTCGTCCGCAGCCTCGAGCTCGGCGAGGTCGTAGGGGATGGCAAGCACGACGGCGGTGCGCCGGGTGAGTGCGTACTCCACCGCCTGCCGGGTGACGGCGCCCGCGGCGTCGCGGGTGACGGTGAAGGTGGCCGCGCCGAGGCCGGCGGCGATGGCGGCCTGGTCCACGTCCCAGGGCCGGGCGCCGCTGGTGGGGGCGTCGCCGGTGACCAGCACGACGGGGATCTGCGCCTGGACGGCCTCGGCCAGGGCGGTGAGCGCGTTGGTGTAGCCGGGGCCGTAGGTGGTGGTGCCCGCGGCGAGCCGTCCCGAGGTCCGGTAGTAGGCGTCCGCGGCGGCGATGGCGGCGCCCTCATGCCGGACAGGGGTGAAGCGCAGGCCCCGCTGCTCCGCGGCGTCCAGGAAGTAGACGTTGCCGTTGCCCATTACACCGAAGACGTCGCTGACATAGCTGCTGAGAACCTCTGCCACGCGGCCCGAGACGGTAAGTGAAGTCATGCAGGAATCCTGTGACGCAGACCTCAGATCAGCAAGAGCCGGATTTGCGAGTGGGATTTTTGGCAGCATTTTGCCTTGTGGAGTGCAAATTTGCCCAGTTTCGTCGGAGGCACCGCTACCGCTGCACGCTTCAGGAGCCGGGACGCGGCTGTTTTCACTTCGCAGCCCGGATCAGATTCAACTGCGCGCACTAGCATGCAAGTATCAGATGAGTCGTGCCGGATACATGAGTGGGGAATGGATCGTATGGACGGGTACATGGCTTTGATACTCCTGGGCGTGCCGCTTGCTCTTGTGCTTGGCGTCGCGTGGAGAAGCATCCTCCAAGACAGGCGGGCAAAGGAAAAGCCGCCTGCGCACAGGGGAACGTTCCAGTCCCAGCGTGGCAGGGTCTACAGGGAAGGCGGAACCTACCGCAACGCTAGCCCTAGCGACGGAAGCGGAGGCGTCCTCTAATTCGGGACGTGAAGGCGTGCGCATCGGGCCCATGATGCTTACGCCCTGGGGGCACTTCGCACCGCATGCACTAGTCCGCCGTACGGGACTCCTCCTTTGACAACCGGCTGATCAGCCCGTCGTAGCGTGGCGGCATGAGTTCCAGGATGGAGATGGCGGTGCTGGTCCGCTCGATCCCGTCGATCTCCAGGATCTCGTTGGTGATGCGGTAGAGGTCGGCGGTGCCGCGGGCAACCACCTTGGCCATGAGGTCCGCGTCGCCGGTGGTGGCGTGCACCTCGATGACCTCCGGGATCGCAGCGAGCCCGTTCTCCACCGAGCCGGTCCGCGTCTGACTGATGGACAGTGAGAGGAAGGCCATCAGTTCGTAGCCCAGCGCGGCGGGGTCCAGCCTGCGGCTGAAGGAGCGGAGCGCGCCGCTGCGCTCCAGCCGCGCCAGCCGGGCGTGGACGGTGTTGCGGGCGACGCCGAGTGTCCGGGAGAGTGCCAGGGCGCTGGCTTCGGGGTCCTTGTCGAGGGCAAGGATGATCCTGCCGTCGAGCGAATCGAGGGTGCGAGTGTTCGCGATGGTCATATTTTCACCACAGGTAGTAGAAGTTGAGCAGAAGTCCCAAGCACCAGAGCGTACCTTGCATTGTGGTCTGGGTCACTTCCATGATCGGTCTTCATGAGCCCTGATCAACTCCTGGCCCCGCCGGCAACAAAGTTGCCCGCCCTCCGTAGCGCCGTCACCGGACTACCGGCGTACGTCCCGGGCCGGCGCAGCGCCGGCGCGGACATCGCCGCCCTCGCCAGCAACGAAAGCCACTACGAGCCCCTGCCCGCTGCCACCGCCGCCGTGGCCGAGGCGGCGGGCAGGATGAACCGCTACCCGGACATGGCCGCCGTCGAACTCCGCGAACGGCTCGCCCGGCATCTGGGCGTCGCAGCGGAGGAAGTGGCGGTGGGTCCCGGCAGCGTGGGCGTCCTGCAGCAGATCATCACCGGACTGTGCGACGCCGGGGACGAAGTGGTGTTCGCGTGGCGCTCCTTCGAGGCGTACCCCATCCTGGTGGAGCTGGCAGGCGCCCGGCCGGTCCGCGTCCCGCTGGACGACGCCGAGGGCCACGACCTTGACGCCATGGCCGCCGCCGTCACCGACCGCACCAAGGTCATCCTGATCTGCACGCCCAACAACCCCACCGGCGTGCCGATCAGCCACCACCGCCTCGAAGCCTTACTGCAGTCCGTCCGCTCCGACGTCCTGGTGGTGATCGACGAGGCCTACGGGGAGTACGCCGACGCCGGCAGCGTCCCCGATTCCCTAGCGCTCTACCGCCGGTACCCGAACGTCTGCGTCCTGCGCACCTTCTCCAAGGCCTACGGGCTCGCCGGCCTGCGGGTCGGGTATGCCCTTACGACGGCGGCAATCGCCGAAGGTTTGCGCCGCACCGCCCTGCCGTTTGCCGTGAGCGCGCTGGCGCAGAAGGCGGCCATCGCGTCGCTGGACGCGGGGGAGGAGATGGAGGCGCGGGTTTCCTTGGTGAAGCAGGAGCGCGCCCGGATGGCCGCGGAGCTGGAGGCCCAGGGCTGGACGCTGCAGCCGAGCCAGGGCAACTTCCTGTGGATCCGCGCCAACGACCCCCTCTTGGCGAGGCTCGTGGACGCCTTCGACGGCGCGGGCATCCTGGTCCGCGCGTACCCGGGCGACGGCGTGCGGATCACGGTGGCCGACCCCGCCTCCAACAACCGCGTGCTCCGGCTCCTCGAAGCCCATTCAGCCTGAACTTTATCCCCAAATCCGTTCCACCTACTGACTAGAGGAATCCCATGGAACAACAGACAAAGACGTCTGCCCGCGCGCTCGGTGCGGCCCTCAAACCCCGGCAGCTCACCATGATGGGGCTCGGAAGCGCCATCGGCGCGGGCCTCTTCATCGGCTCCGGCGCGGGCATCCAGGCCGCCGGCCCCGCGGTGCTGATCTCCTACCTCGTGGCCGGCACCCTCATCATCCTGGTGATGTGGGCGCTTGGCGAGATGGCCGCCGCCAACCCGGACAGCGGCGCCTTCTCCGTCTACACCGCGAAGGCCTACGGGCCGGTGGCCGGTGCAACAGTCGGCTGGCTCTGGTGGATCCAGCTGGTGGTGGTCATCGCCGCCGAGGCGCTCGGTGCGGCGGGTCTGCTGGCGACGATCTTCCCGGCCCTGCCGGTGTGGCTGATGGCCTTGGTGTTTATCGTGGTGCTCACCGCCGTGAACCTGACCAGTGTGAAGAACTTCGGTGAGTTCGAGTTCTGGTTCGCGCTGCTTAAGGTCGCGGCGATCGTCGGGTTCCTGCTGGTGGGCTTTGCCCTGCTGTTCGGTTTGATTCCCGGCGTTCAGTCGCCGGGCCTGTCCACCTTCACGGGGGAGGGCTTCGCGGTCAACGGTTTCGGCGGGATTGCGACGGCGCTGTTTGTGGTGGCGTTCGCGTTCGGCGGCACCGAGATCGTGTCGGTTGCGGCGGCCGAGACCGCGGAACCGGCCCGCAGCGTAAAGAAGGCTGTGCGGACGGTGCTGTGGCGCATCCTGGTGTTCTACATCGGTGCGATCTTCGTGATCGCGGCGGTGGTGCCGGTGGGTTCTGCCGGGCTGAAGAGCCCGTTCGCCGCGGTGCTGGACGCTGCCGGTATGCCCGGCGCGGCCACCGCCATCACTCTGGTCGCCGTCGCGGCACTGCTGTCCGCGCTCAATGCCAACCTCTACGGTGCTTCCCGGATGGCGTACTCCTTGGCAGGGCGGGGTGAGGCACCACGTTGGCTCGCGTCGGTATCAAAGGCGCGGGTCCCGGTGGTCGCGGTCCTGGCCAGTGTCGCGTTCGGCGTGGTCACGGTGGTGCTGGAGCTGATGTTTCCAGAGATGGTCCTTGGCGTCCTGCTGAACATCGTGGGCTCCACCTGCCTGCTGGTGTGGACATCCGCGCTTCTGGCCCAGCTCGTGCTGCGCCTCCGTGCCGACCGCGAGGGAACCGAGCTTCCCCTGCGGATGCCGGGATTCCCGTGGCTCACTTCGCTTGGCCTGCTGATCCTGGCGGCGATCTTCACGGTGGGCTTCATCGGCGAGGCCTCGCGACCCCAGTTGCTGAGTACCTTTGGACTCGTGGCGCTTCTGGCGTTGGGGTGCTGGGTGAACCACCGCCGGCGGGGCACTGCGCTCGTTTCCGAATCTGCTGACCGTGCCGAGTCTCCGGTTTTCGTCGACTTATGAGGAAATCGCCGTTGAGCTGGGCCGTTCGTTACGATCGGTCTACAAGCACCGGAGTGACCTTGGGCTGTCCAGGGTCCGCAAGAGCCATCGAGTGGAGAAACCATGGAAGATCCAGTAGAAGCAGACGTCACGACCGCCGAGGTGTACAGCCTTCCCGAGTGCGACTTCTGCCAGCGACAGGGAGTGGAGAAGGAGGCCCACTATGACGGCAAAACCAACCTCCCGGGCGAGCCGTGGGGCAACATGTGCGAGGAGCACTACGCCCAGTACGGCACCGGCCTCGGCCTGGGTGTGGGGCAGAAGCTGATCGTCAGCCGCGAGGACAAGGAGCAGCTGCGGGAGCAGGAGTCCGAGGCTTACCAGCGGGACCTCGAAAACGGGGATGATCTTGGCTAGGTCACAACGGTGACCTAGTGTGCATCTGCGGAGAGCGGAGGGCTTAGGATATGCGAGTGGTCTCGCTCTTGCAGACGGGAGGGATCCGATTCCACTCGCATAACCGAATATGGGGGACAGTAATGTCTAATGCAGTAACACCACCGCCCAACGCTCCAAAGCCGAAGCGTCCATGGTTCAAGAAAAAGCGCTGGTGGGCTGTCGCCATCATCCTTCTGATCATCATCGTGTCGCCCAAGGGTGGCAAGAAGGAAGAGGCTGCCAGCGTCTCGCCGACTACGCCGTCGGCTGTTGCCACCACGAAGGCGGCAGCACCGACAACCCAGGCCGCCGTCCCGACGCCGACCAAGACGGCCACCCCGGCACCGCCTCCGCCGCCTCCCGCACCGAAGGTCCCGGTCGCCTACGACTCCGCACTGACTAAGGCGTCCCAGTACTCCAGCCGGATGCACATGAGCAAGCAGGGCATCTACGACCAGCTCACCTCGCAGTACGGCGAGAAGTTCGCCCCGGATGCAGCGCAGTACGCGGTGGATACCCTGAAAGCCGATTACAACGCCAATGCCCTGGCAAAGGCCAAGGAATACCAGTCCCGGATGGCGATGTCGCCGGCCGGCATCTACGACCAGCTGATCAGCCAATACGGGGAGAAGTTCACCCCGGCGGAAGCCCAGTGGGCGGTCGATCACCTGGCCGGATAGGCTGAACCACAGAAAGGGGACCCCTACGAGGGTCCCCTTTTTCCGCTCTGTATAAGTGGTTGTCGACGGAGCATAGAGTCATAAACCTTCTGCTCGGACAAGCCGTGAAGGGGGGACGTCTCCGAGCCTTGAAGACATCGAAGCGGCGCACCGGCCTGCCAATGAATGGGCGTCGGGTTTCGTAAATAACCTTCGTGTTGCTCGCAAGTCAGCCGGGGTGTGGAAATCAGCGCAGAAGAACCAGGTCGAGCCAAAAATTGTGCTCCTCCGGTGAGTAGGGGTTCTCTTTGATTTCTTGTCTTATCCACGGATGCAGATCACCAGAGGCCCGAGCAAGCGAGCGGACGGCCGGAGCTCCCGACCCTGCTATTGGCGAGGACGACCAGAGTTGATTCACGCCTCCTTGCGACCGTGCCAAGTCGATGAGGATGCGGGCACAGGTAACCGCGTCTTCTTCCGCGTTGTGGTGTCTGAAATGGCGGCAGAGCCAGACTTCTCGCTACGTCCTTGAGTCCGAAGTTCTTAATGGGCAAAAAATTCTTGGCCAATGCCTGCGTGTCAATGGAAGTTAATATGGGCTCGGGCAAACCCCAAATAACCACACAGGTACGTGTCAGTAGTGGTTGATGGCCAATGCTGCAACGGACTGCTTGTAGCGACAGTCCGATTACGAGTGTGTACATGTGAGCACTCATCGGGCCACTCAAACCCCATCGCGACCTTCAGAGGTACTTCCCCGGTGCTCATTCCGCGGCTTCCGTCCAGAAGCTGGCTTCGTCCGGGATGATAGTGACTATTGGTTATTACCTGCTCCACCAAATACCCTGGCGAAGTGAAGACAACCGATGGGGGGTGGGCAGTTGAACAATTGCCCGAAGGCCTATACGAATTGCTCAATACCCAAGGGCTGACGGCAAGTCTGTCGAAGGTTCCTGAGCTGGAACCACACTTTGGGCTTATCGACGACGACGACTCTCCGGATATCCTCTCCCGTTACGTGGCAGACGCTGCTAGGAAGGCTCTCGCCGGAGCGAAGCCAACCGACCGGGTCGCTTTGGCGAACCGACTTCTTCAACAGCTTCGGCATGCCGACCTAATCGCGGATGTCCCTTCCCAGCTCCAGTCGCTCCACCGCCCAGATGTGCTCAAGCGTCGCCAACTCCGCCGGCCCGCCACAAGGCTGAGCGAGTCCGCCCTGCTGACCAATAGCAAGGACGACCCGAATCTCGCCGCTGAGCTCCGGGCTGAGATGGAGTCCGCCGACACTGTGGACCTTCTCTGCGCCTTTGTCCGCTGGACCGGCCTCAGACTCCTGGAGTCTGCCCTAGAGCAACTCAAGGCGCGCGGTGCCAAGCTCCGAGTCATCACCACAACCTACATGGGCGCCACGGAGCGCCGCGCAATCGATGAGCTCGTCAACCGGTATGGGGCCGAGGTCAAGATCAGCTACGAAACCCAGGCCACAAGGTTGCACGCCAAAGCCTGGCTGTTCCGCCGTGACACGGGTTTCGACACCGCGTACGTTGGCAGCTCTAACCTGAGCCAGGCTGCTCTCCTGGACGGGCTGGAATGGAACGTCCGGCTCAGCTCTGTGGCAACGCCAGCACTCCTGCAGAAGTTTGAGGTTACCTTCGACAGCTACTGGGAGCAGCGTGCCTTCCAAAGCTACGATCCGGAACGCGACGGCGAAAAGCTGGACGCTGCACTGGAGCGCAACGGCGGACGTCGCACTGCGGCCCCGGACGCAACCACCGGCCTTGAGGTTCAACCGTTCCTCCACCAGGAGGAGATGCTGGAGGACCTGGAAGCCGAGCGGCTTAAGGGTTTTAACCACAATCTTCTGGTCGCCGCCACGGGCACGGGCAAAACTGTCATCGCCGCTCTGGACTACAAACGGCTAAGCGAAACTGCGGGCAGAGACCTAAAACTGCTCTTCGTCGCCCACCGGCAGGAGATCCTCAAGCAGGCGATGCGCACCTACCGTGACGTCATGCAGGATGGCGTCTTCGGCGAACTCTACGTGGGGGAGCACAAGCCGGGGGAGTGGAAGCACATCTTCGCGTCCGTCCAGTCGCTGTCTTCCCTCGGCATCGAGCAGCTGGAGTCTGACTTCTTCGACGTC
Organism: Pseudarthrobacter defluvii; assembly: GCF_030323865.1. Lineage (NCBI taxonomy): Bacteria > Bacillati > Actinomycetota > Actinomycetes > Micrococcales > Micrococcaceae > Pseudarthrobacter > Pseudarthrobacter defluvii. The sequence goes on from NZ_CP066362.1 coordinate 1,044,701, forward strand.
GTCGTCATCGACGAGTTCCACCACGCGATGGCGCCCACGTACCGCCGCCTGCTGGACCATCTGAAACCGCAGCAGCTCCTCGGCCTCACGGCCACACCGGAACGCGGCGACGGCGTCGACGTCGCCAAGCAGTTCTTTGAGGGCCGGACAGCAAGCGAACTGCGGCTCTGGGACGCCCTCGACGCTGACCTGCTGGTCCCGTTCCACTACTTCGGCGTCTCCGATGACGTAAACCTGAGCCAGTTGGAATGGAAACGCGGCAACTACGACACCACCCAGCTGAGTGCCCTCTACACCGGGAACGACGCCCGAGCGGCCAAAGTCATCCGCGAACTCAGGGACAAGGTCACCAGCACCGACGAGATGCGGGCTATCGGCTTCTGTGTCTCCGTCCAGCACGCCCGCTACATGGCGGAAGTGTTCAACCTAGCCGGCATTGCCTCGGTCGCCGTCGACGGCACCACTGATAATGCTGAGCGCGAGAAAGCCTTGCGGCGCCTGGGGCAGCGGGAAATCAACTGCATCTTCGCCGTCGACCTTTTCAACGAAGGGCTGGACCTGCCGCAGGTGGACACCATTCTGCTGCTCCGGCCCACGCAGAGCGCCACAGTCTTCCTCCAGCAGCTGGGACGCGGGCTGCGCCGTGCCGAGGGCAAAGCGGTGCTGACGGTCCTGGACTTCATCGGCCAGCAGCGCCGCGAGTTCCGCTTTGACCTGCGCTACCGGGCGCTAACCGGATACGGCCGCAAGGAACTGGAGAAGGCTGTCGAGGATGAGTTCCCGTACCTGCCCTCCGGGTCGCAGATCGTGCTGGACCGGGTGGCGCAGAAGGTAGTCCTGGACAACATCAAGGCACAGCTGCGGTTCAACCGGGCACAGCTGGTCCGGGACATCGCCTCGTACGCCGAGACCGAGCTGGAGGCCTATCTGGAGCGGTCCGGGAACGACGTGAAAACGATCTACCGGTCCACCAGGGACTCGTGGACCGGCTACCTCCGGCAGGCAGGACTGATCGAAGGGCTCTCACCCCTGGAGACAGTGTTGCGCGGGAAGCTCGAGGAGCTGTCGGACGCGGAGGAGAAGAAGCTGCTGGGCCGCATGGCCGCACTGATTCACGTGGACGATCCCGAACGCGCCGCCGCCTATTCCATGTTGGTAGCCCCTGACGCGCCCCGCCATGCGGAGCTCGGCATGCGCGAGCAGGCTTTTGCACGCATGCTGTTCTACACGCTGTGGGATGACGGCGGAGGATTCAAGACGTACGACGACGGCCTAGACCACCTGCGCGGTTACCAGTTTGTGTGCCGCGAGATCCGTCAGGTCGTGAAGCTGGGAGTGGCGGCGTCGAAACACGCAGCAAAGAGCCTAGGCGCTGGATTGCAGCACATCCCGCTGCTCTCACATGCCACGTACCGCCGCGAAGAGGTCCTTGCGGCGTTGCAATACGGCTCCCTGGAACAGGGCAAGAATGTGCAACACCGCGAGGGCGTCGCATGGTGTCCGGCAACTTCCACAGATGTTTTCTTCGTGACCCTGAATAAGGATGACAAGAAGCACTCGGCTACGACTATGTACAAGGATTACGCCACCAGCCCCGAGCTGTTCCACTGGGAATCGCAAAACGCAACGTCCCCGACGAGCCCGACGGGCCGCCGCTATCTTGACCGCGCTTCGCACGGCTCGAAGGTTCTGATCTTCACAAGGCACACGGCAGATGACGAGACCGGGCTGACAGTTCCGTATACGTGCCTGGGACAGGTGGATTACGTTCAGCACTCCGGGGAGAAACCCATCGCGATAACGTGGAAATTGCAAAGGCCAATGCCAGCGGATGTGTATGCGACCGCTGCCGCGGTGGCGCAATAGGTAAAGAATCGAGATGTAAGCCGGCTCTTCACGGTTTGTGGTGAATGTTCTGCCGTGAGGATGCTCATGCCGCTGTTCTGGCAGCACTGCGCAACACGTCGGGCTATGCGGCTTTCATGGTTGATTCCTGAAGGTTGTCTTTTTCGGCGGCCGCGTCAGCGAGATGCTGCGTCACCTGTCTGTCGTCGTGGCGTTCCCACTGCCATGGCCGGGGTCGCCGAGGTCATCAAAACGCGCGACCGCCGACAGGGGGCTAATCACTGGCGGCGCCGCGAGCCGCGAATAGGATGAATGGGTGTCTGACGAACTCACCAAGACGCGTTTCCTCTTGGCTTTTGCCAATTAGGCAGCGGATTCGCCCTTCTCCGGGAGGCGGACCCGACGATTGTTGCTCCTAACGAGGTATTCGAGGGCGCCGCGGACGGCCGCCTCAGTATCCCCTAGACGTCCAATGCCCCAGTTGCAGTCGTCACAAAGCAGGCCACGGATGCAGTCCCCGCATGAGGTCTTGGTGGGGCAACAACTGTGATCGTGGTCCACTACCAAGCGGCGGTTCTCCGGCACCTTGCCGCAGGACCCGCAGGCGCCCCCCTGCTCCTCGAGCATCCGGCGATACTCCTCGGGCGGGAGGTTGTACTTACGGGCAACCATGCGGGCGGCGGTGCAGAGGCGGCATGTGTGACTCAAGCCCGTGGTCGACGGAGAGTCGTGAAAGTCGGATTCGGGCAACCATTGGTTACAGCCGGGGCAGTGCTTCTCGCCGCGTTCGTTCCTGGCGCTGGCTGAGCCTCGCGGGCGGCGATATCTCAGAGGGGTAAGCTCCTGCCCCGCCTCTGACTGCTGGTAATGCCCTGGGCAGAGGCCCTTGGCTACGGCCAGTTTGTCGCACCCATCGAATGTGCAATCCAGCGGGTCGGTGCCTCGCGGACGGCTCTCCCGGAGCTTCACCATGGGTTTCCCATCCCGGTTCAACTCAGCATGCCGGGTGCAATACTTTGAGCCAGCAGTCTGGGCCTTGCGGCCACAGGTTCCGTCGACGGCTTGGCACATATTCCATTCGCCATCGCGGGCGTACTTGTTTTTGAGCGGCACGAGGGGTTTCCCTTGAGCGTGTAGTTCCCGGTGGCGGGCGCAATATTTGCCACGGCGAGCCTGTGCCTGACGGTCACAAGTGCCATCAACGGCTTGACACATATTCCATTCGCCATCGCCAAGTTCATATGCAAGCTTCACCAGTGGCTTGCCTAGGCGGCTCATGCGTCCATGCTGACTGCAATACTTGCCACGCCGGTGCCGTGCCGGTCGGTCACAGGTCCCGTCAACCGCTTCGCACTTGTTCCACTCATCGCTCATGTCCGCATGGTAGCTTGCCCCTCCGACATCTTGCGTCGATGACTTCCTGGAGAGAGGGCGGGACTCTCTCGCGGCCTGCGCCTCGGGAGAGAGCACTTGCGGGCCCGCAGGCTTCCTTACCCGGTTCAATTCGGGAGACCCTACCACCACGGACTACGGCCACGATAGTGGACGCCGAACGCTGAGTTTCTGAATGCCTACCTAGGAACCAGGGCCGGGAGCTGCTGGCAGGTGGGGCAGGCGCCGGCCTGCCGCTGTTCACCACGGCTACCGGGAAAAGGTGGGCATCCTCTGAGGCGTTCCGTACCGTGCAGCGGCTGGCCGGGGCAGCTGGCATCGAGGGAAAAATTAGTCCGCACTCACCGCGACACACATTCGCCAGCCTCGCCCCCGATGCAGGCACAACCCTGCACGACCTCCAGGACAGCATGGGCCATGCCGACCCCCGAACCACGCGGCGATACGACCGAGCGCGCCGTACTTTGGGCAAAGCGGCCGGATACCGGGTTGCTTCCCTTCTCGCTTGATTATGGTGTGGTATATTTTCTGGTATGTTTTCATCGCGAAACGCTGAACAGGTCCTGGGCGAGTTGGGTGCCCCATTCGTCAATTGCTTCAGGCGCGCAATGGCATCAGCCCGAACGGACTATCAGACCCACAGGGCGGACCACCCTGAGTGGATGGCCACTGCTACGGAGCGCTATTTGGCGAACTTTATCCATGAGCGCCTCTGGGCAAGGATGAACGAGCAAGTACTTCAAGAGGCGCTGGGCATTCAGATCGTTGATAAGGAGCCTAAGCGCGAGATGGTAGTACCTGTCGGCAATGCCAACTTTGTGGTGCGCTTTAAGCGGCACCTACCTGGCGATCGGATTTCAAGCTACCCCACGGATGGTGCCCGGTCGTTTTGGTCGAACGATGAATCGCTGCCGACTATGGATTTGATTCCGTTGGCGATGGGATACATGTGGCACGCAGATGAGCGCCGGATTGGAGATGCGCTAATCTCTTACCGAGACAAGATGGACAACCCCGTTTGGTGCATCCGGTTGGACGAGATCGAGGGTGGAGTCCAGGACATCACTTGGACGCCGGTTGAGCCGAACCTTCCTGTTCTCGATTTGAGCCAGATCATTCCAGCAGCAGAGGAGAAGCGAGGTTCCTCGTGAACGGAATAGGTGATGTCATTCTCGCCGCCCGCCAGGCTGCAGGCATCACGCAACAGGAATTGCGAGAAGCGCTGGGTGTCACTCAAGCGGCCCTATCGAGGTATGAAAACAACTTGCGCACTCCCGATGACGAGACTCTCGCGAAGCTGGGAGAGGCGCTACGCCTCTCGCCTGACTTCTTAAATCATTCCTTTCGGTTGCAGGGCGCGATCGCGGCCGATGCTCACATGCGTCGGCAGAAATCGACCAAGGCGTCTGACTGGAAGCGCATGGAAGCTCGCCTGAATCTCCTGCGTATGCAGTCGTCTTATTTGTTCGAGCGTCTGCCGATGCAAGCTGAAAACCACGTGCCAACGTTCGACCCCGACAGCGTCACCCCCGCGGAGGCCGCGGGGCAAGTCCGAGCGCAATGGCGCCTTCCCATCGGGCCGGTGCGAAATCTGGTTCGGTGGATTGAAGCCGCCGGCGTGCTTGTCATCGAGGAGGACTTCGGCACGCGGCGAATGGACGGGCTGTCTCAGTGGGCCAGCGAGTATCCAGTAATACTCCTAAATGCATCCTTGCCGACGGATCGGAAACGGCTCACCCTGGCGCACGAGCTGGGGCACTTGGTTCTGCATTCGAATTACGCCGACCTTGACATGGAAGAGCAAGCGAATCAGTTCGCTGCCGAATTCCTCATGCCGGAGCGTGCCATTTATCCCTCATTGGGGGCACTGACCCTTGGCAAACTCGTGGACCTCAAGCAGGAATGGGGTGTGTCGATGCAGGCGCTATTCGAGCGGGCATACAGGCTTGGTCGGGCGACAGGGGACGATCGCCTTAAGTTTTACAAGGCTATGAACGCGCGAGGGTGGAAGGCCAATGAGCCAGGCAGCGACGAGTTGCCTCCTGAAGAAGCGTCACTGGCCGCTTCCATTGGCAGCAACCTGCAATCCAACGGTTTCACAAGTGACGAGATTGCTTCATTGGTAGGCCAAGCCTCTGGTCGAGATATCCACCCGTTTGTTCCTGTCCGCCGAGGCCTAAGGGCCGTCTCTTGATTAGGCTTGCTTGACGTGCATTGCAAAACTAGTGGTAGGATCGACTCACTCATTCAGGAACGAGCACTATCGGTGCCGGTGGTTCACGACCACACGTTTCACAGAACGGGGAGATCCGGTTCGAGTCCAGGCGAGTTCGTCTCGTAGCTTAAATGGCTAGGGTCCTTGTGGCCTAGGTCAGTGGTAAAGCCTCCGCTTTAAATTAAATAACTAGTAGCAACAAATGATGGCCCGCTCTGTGGGCCATCATTTGTTTAAGCTACAGATTCGATTTCAGGCGTAGTGAAGTTGAGGGGTGCATAATACATCCGAGCAAAGCCCCGGAGGTTCTTCAGGCGCTGTTGTGGGTTCCCCTTCGGTGGCACAGAAGCCCCCCAATCGTCCTTGAGCATTCTGAGCCACGTCTGGCGCCCGAGCGCTGTCTGCAGGACGACGTTTGCCTCATCCGCGAGGCGTTTTGTCACGGCAAGAGACCCGATGAGCTCGGGCAACCCGAGACGGACGTCGTCGCCAAGCGCAAACACTGGGGCGGAGAGGCCTGTTATCTGAGTCCACGTAGTCTTTCCCTGCGCGGAGACAGTTGAAGAATAATTTCGCAGACTGTTGTCCGCTCGTCCGCCATTGTGGATGTGAGTGTTACGCATCAGCCGAACGAGATGAAATAACTCCGTTAGTTCTGGCGCGAAGTTGGTGCCCGTGGAATCTTGGAACTTTGAATGCATGTTGGCCGACTTGGCCTTCTCCAGCTCAGAGACGCTCATTTGGGCTTCTGCGTTTATCATCTTGAGCATGCCGACTATCAGGTCCTCATGAAGGCCTAGGACGAATGGCACCGCCATAACTCCGAGCAGAGGTTCAGCGTCAGACAGGACATCCCGTGCTGTGTCGGCTACATGGTCGAACCGACGGATATGTTCCACCGCAGGAAACATTTTGGATAGCGTAACAGTAGACCCGGCTGTGAGCTCCAGCGTGGCGGCCGCCAACTTGGAGCCGACCAGCAGGCCCATCATCGTGTCATTCGTCTGTACCCGCTGTTTCTCGTGTATACGGTAGCCAGGGTAGTTGGCTGTGCGCATGAATGCTTTCATCCTCCGATGATGGTGTTAGTAAGGCTGCAGTTCAGGAGTGCGTGTGCGAAGCTCGCCAGGGTCAGAAGGCCCGGGCGTGGCCCGACCCGGCCCATTCCGGTATATGAGAATATTTCACCGTCTGCGACCATCCATCGAACTCGTAACCGTTTTCCCGGCCGACCTTTGGGTCGGTGAACAGTAGTACATTCGGGGACAGGGTTGGCGTCTCCATACCGGCATACGTGGTGCCACCGTACTTGGCCGCGATTGCGTCCCGTGTCCCAGTCCATCCGATGGGAGTCCCCCAAGAAGTCGCCATGTCTCCACAATAGGGGAAACGTTTGGGTGCCAGGACGTGCTGGCCTTCAACGGGTTCTGTGGCGCGTCAGTTGGCCTCGAACCAGAGGCTTTACTTGGTGACGAAAAAGTGACGAACATGCCGGGAAACCCAAGGAAAAGCGGGGAGCCCAAAAGATTCCCCGCTTGTCAAGAAGCCAGAGAAAAAACCCCTAGAAACTTTGATTTTTAGGGGGTTTATCCCGAGCTTCCTATCAGAATCGAACTGATGACCTTTTCATTACAAGTTGGACGCACGCCGCTACTGAGGAAAACCCCATGAAGGGGGTGTGGACTGTCCTCATCAACGAACCCGCGCTGATTGCCGAAGTCCCCCTCATGACGGCAACTATACTCATGGCGGAGATGGGCAAGGACCAGACAGTGAAGCAAAACGAGTTGGCTCTTTTCTCGATGGTCCTTTAGAAGAGATTCAAGGAGCTGGAAACACTACCTAGGTAATCGGGCAACGGGGGTGGGAACTTCCAGCAGAAGCCGTCGTGGCCGGCAGCAGTTTCGGAAAAGCGTCATGACAGGTGATCGCTATCGGTTTTGCTTACAGCCGTTGAGCCTGCAATTGAAGGGCTCGGCTAAGCTGCCTCACCCGTCTCCAAATCCATCTATGACGTAGTTAGGCCATGGCGCAGCCTGCGCTTGGCGCTGTTGGGCCGGGCTGAAGCCTTAGGGGCCGCAGGTCCTAGCTATCAGTAGAAGTCGGCTGCTGTAGGAGTCTTTCGGTTCCGGCCCAGGGGCTTATCACCGGGGTAAGCCAGGCCAAGTGCTTGACAAAAGAAAGCTGCCCGCAGATCTGCATTGCGGAAGTGGCTGACGATACTCTTGTGTGTCGCTGACCCGATGCGGGGGTGGTGAGTAACGGCGTTGACAGCCCCTTTCAAATGGCTTTCAGCCCTTTCGAGCCTGTTCCTATTTTTCGAATGAGTTTCTCGAAGTGCAGCGTATGCATCGACACTGCCAAATTGCCCCCAGCCGTAGTTTGCTTCCGCCTTCATAACGCGTTTACTAACGGACTGTATGTATGCGGCCACCAGGGCTTCGTCGCCTCCGTGACGGCGGAGTCCTTCCAATATGATTTGTTCGGCCTCGGCGCCGTACGGGCAGGGCGTGCCGTCATCGTCTATGAGGAACAGCGCGACGCTGCTCTCTGCCGCTTCAGCGATCGCGGCTCGTGTATATCCAGACGTTGAGTAGAAGATGTGGTTTGCGAGGTGGGGCCGGGCTCCGCGCAGCTGGCGTATTTGCGGAGAGCCGACTGGATTCGCCTGCATCTTCACTTGGGCCACCGCCTGCGGGTGCTCGACGTCCACTCCCTTGTCAGCGACTCCGCCCGTTAGTCGGGAACCGAAGAAGGCAAGCCGCTCCGACATGTGCCAGAGGGCCACTTCTTCCGCTGAATGCCAATCGCTGAGAAGGCGCTTTGGCGAATCGGAGTCGGGTGGGAAAGCGCTCATGTTTCCTGTTCCGACTCCTGGTGGAAAGGGCGTCAATGGGTTATCGGGAAGTCTGAGGATGCTTCTTCCTACGCCCTCGTGGAGCCAGCTGGATGTCTTCTTGTCCGAATAGGCAGAAATAATCCGCCCATCTATCATGTGGAACTCGGTTTTCGCTACTCGAACGGGCGTTGGGAAGCTAGTCCAGGTGAACAGTTCGGCATCAGCGGAGGGTATGACCGTGACATCCTCTGCGGCGTTCTGGGATGGCAAAACCCAGGAGTCGAATGTTTTGGCCGCGAAGCGGGTTCCCTGCGGGAAGGCGTCAGGGCTGGGCTTGGGAGTAGTTGCTGATATCACTACGGCCGTAAATATCTCGACGTGGTCCCCGGGAGGGATAGCTCCGAGGATTTGTTGCGCCTGGTGACTGCTGACAGGCAGACGGAATCGGTACTCTGCATACACGGACCATGCCCACATGGTCCTTGGATCCTTGGCCAGAAGTTGTTCTGGATCTTCCGACACCATGCTGTCCGTGCTCAAATTCATGTCCTGAGCTTCGGCCTCGTGCCATGTATCAGTGCCCGGGGCGGGCTTCTCCTCGTGCGGCTCAGCGTGCTCTGGCTGAGCCATCGGTATCGCTTTTAGTTTCTCCTTAAGGGACTGGAACAAACTGCGGGCATCACCACCGGCGGCCTTGTCGTCAGAACTCAACGTTGTACTCCTACCGGTTCCTGTTTCGCGTTGCCGCGCGAGATGACCGGCGCGGCGGCGGCCTCGTCCATGGCCGCTTCCACGATTTTCAGATCGGCCTGCTCGGGAGGTGACGTTAGTTGTACCCGGCCGGCTTGGGCAAGGGCCTTTCCGGCAAGGACGTAGGGGCGGACCGTAGCCACTGGCTTTCCCAGCGCCTTTGCCGCTCCCGTGACGTTCATGGGATACCTAGGAGTGGCTACGGACGGGGAAATGGCTCGCAGGTAGGTTGCCCGCGCCCAGAGTACCTTCCAGTCGTTCCGAGACGAATCAGCAGCTTCTAGCGCCGCCCGAGCCGAGGCTTCCCGAGCCTTCTCATTCGTGCTCATTTCCGCCATTCGTACTTACCCCTCCCATAGGCACTCATTCCCAACGCGCCCTGTTTCGGTGCCATCGAATTCTCAGTCTTTCCCAGCTCTCTAAATTCCGCTTGGGTAGTTAGCACTCGAAAACTGGAATAGTCGCTACCCGGAACGGAAGGAAGATACTCAGGTTTCCTCCCTCGGCTTTTCAAATCGTTTAGGGTGACCGGTATGAGCGAATTCAACCCGTATGTCCCGCCACCTGAAGCCTTGCGGGTATGGATAGGGCAGCACCCCCGCGTGGAGGCGATCGATAACCACGGTTTCGACTTGAAGCTTGACTGGTGGAACAGCCGGATTCCGGAATCCCAGGGCGCCCCCGTGACAGGCCGTTCAGGCGAAACGGGGCAAGGCTTCATCAGTCGAGGTCACATTTTCGCCCTTGCCGAGACCGCGCGAGACGACGAGTCGGGGATTGGCGCCGTCCGGTTGTTCTGGCACGCGCTGGCATGGGGGACTGGAAGCAGTCATCGAAACTCTCCGCGGCGGATAGAGTCCGTCTTAGGAAACGATGATGTGCGGTTGTTGCTCCGAGGGGCGGCAGGGTTGTCCGTGACGGACCCGCGCGGCGCATTCCTGCTTCTGAAGCCAGGACGTAATGCGATAAGTTCTCTGGGGCCCAACTTTTTTACCAAGTTCCTCTATTTCGCAGGTGGTGGTGCTTTAGGGCACTCGTGCCTTATCGTCGACAACCGAGTGCTTCGCAGCCTGCACCGGGAAACAGGGCGACCGCTGCTGGACCCGAACCAGCCGACGAACTACGGCCCCGCCGTCTACGAGGACGCCCTCCTTGTAATGAAAGCTTGGGCAAAAGAATTGTCCCAATCAGGGCGGATTGTGGGAGCAGACGAAGTAGAGCGCTGGGCATTCGCCACCGGGAGAAGGCCTTCACGGACAGGGATCGTTTGACGTGGCTGCACGATCAAAATACTTCCGCCACATATCGTCTTTGCAAGGACTTGCCGAATGGCGTTAAAAGACCTTAACGATCGCCGGGCAGTACTGCGTGCACTCGAGGAGTACGACAAGCTTGGACGGGTCGACTTCCTGCGAACCTACGGGTTCGGAACTGCTGATGAGTATGTTCTGGCCAATGAGGGGCGGTACTACGACTCGAAGGCCATTGCAGGCGTCGCCCACCTTTTTCAGACCGGGCAACTGTTGCCCAACTCGGAGTTTCAGGGCGGTTTGCGAGGCGCCGTTCCCCGTCTCAGGGCGATGCGTTTCGAGGTTGTTTCCCAGCGGCGGGGCTCGTTTGTCCTCTTATGGAATCCAACCATGTGGCAATGGGCCGAAGAGCGACGGCTCGTTATCCAGCAGCAAATTTTGGAAGGCGGAACGGGCTCTGAGCCCTGGTCCACGGGAAGCCGCAAGACAGACATTTCGAAGGGTGACCGCATTTTCCTGTTCCTCGTCGGCCAAAAGGAGCGCGGGCTCGTAGCATCGGGGCACGCGGCCAGCAACATCTACCTTGATACACACTGGGCGGCCGATCACCCGGAACCGGGACCTCATATCTCGGTGGCCTGGGACAGGCTAGTTGACGCGCCTGAAGTCCTTCCATGGGAGATCGTCGAGCGAAACGTCCCAGGTTTTCCGAACCAATACCAAGGAGGCGGTGCACGGCTGGACGGACTTCAAACCCTCACTCTCAACGCGCTGTGGCAAGAACACATCAACCGAGTTTCACTTGCCGCATTAGGCGATCCAACACGCCCGGAAGTTGTAGCCAGTTACTCCTACGCGATCGTAAGGCGCCGCAACCACCAACAGCAATTCCGCACCCTGCTGCTGGCCGCCTACGAACCCAAGTGCGCCGTGTGCGGTTTCGACCAAGTAGAAATCCTCGAAGCCGCGCATGTCATCCCGGATAGCCAAGGGGGACCGTCATCTGTAGAGAACGGGCGCCTCCTGTGCCCGAACCATCACAGGGCCCATGACGCAGGACTCTTTCGGTTCCAGGGCGATCTGCCGATGTGGGCGGAGGCAGCGTCGGAATTTTTGGCGCCGGAGCGGCCTCAAGACAGGAATTCATCGTAGAAGAGGAACGGTTCGGGAGATACGGGACTGCTACTTCAATATGGATGTCAACAACGTCACGCCGGCCGGCATGGAAGCAAATGCTGGAAGGGGCTAGGTCAGCCGGTCCGGCCACCCTGGGGGTGACTCGTTGTTGTGGCCCGCGAACGCTTCCGATGTGTGCCTAGGCGCTCTACGGTGTCCTCATGGCTCGTGTGACACCGCAGAAGATGACACTGGCCCCGGAACTCCGGCTCCCCGTCCTGCGCGATCTCGCTGTAAGGCTAGCCTGCGAAGGTCAGCGTTACCGCCGCCACCACCTTCGCGGCCACCTCCGCCACCCACACCTGCGCGTGCTCGGCGCGGTGCTCGACGTCCTCCAGCACACTTATGTACGGATGGTCGGCGGCGAAGTGCCCCGCCCGGACGTAGGCGTCGCGGGTGATGCGCCGGACTTCAGGAAAGTCCCTCGGCACCGCCCGCCGAAACACAACACTCACGAGGAAGCGCCCGAAGCGGCGGCAGTCCGCTCCACATAGTGGCCCAGCTGTGCCAAATCCGGCTGCGAGGACGGGTCGCCCACGGCATCAGCACCCACGGCATTGGCCACCGCCAGCGCCCGCGTGTAGTCCAGCCCGCTCCGCAGCGCCAGGACCAGCGCGGCGCAGAACGCGTCGCCGGCGCCCACGGTGTTCGCCACGGGCACCGCAACAGACGGCGCCTCGGCCACCTTCCGTCCGTGCTCGAACATCACGGAGCCGTCCTTGCCGTACGTCACCGCCACCAGCTTTGCCTCAGTGAGTGCCGGGATCAGGGCGTATTCGCTCTCGTTGACGATCACCAGGTCGCACCGCTCGAGCAGCTCCGCCGGCAGGTCCATGGCCGGTGCCGCGTTCAGCACAAAGAACCCGGCCGCCTTCCGGGCGGCCTCCAGCACCACGGCAAGGCCCACCTCGAGCTGGCACAGCACCGTCTCCTCCGGGCCGAACTCCACCCCGTCCAGCGACAGGTGCGAGTTGGCGCCCGGGCACACGACGATCTGGTTCTCGCCGTCGCGGTCCACCACGATCAGCGCCGTCCCGGTCGGCTGGGGGAGGGCTGCAACGTCGGAGGTGTCCACGCCGGCGGCAGCCAAAGCGTCCAGCATCCGCTGCCCGGACGCGTCCTTGCCGACGGCGCCGACCATCCGCGCACTGCCGCCCAAGCGCGCCGCGGCCGCGGCCTGGTTGGCGCCCTTGCCGCCGGGCTGCTCGGACAGGGCGGCGCCGCCGATGGTTTCGCCCGCCGTCGGAAGCCGCTCGGCGGTGGCGATCAGGTCCAGGTTGATGCTGCCGACCACGGTGACGGCAGGACGTGTTGTGTTCATGGGAGCCGAAGACGATCCCCTTCTGCTCGAACAAAGGAGTTTGATGTGAATACCCCGACCCCCGCCGCAGCCGCGCCTCCCGCGGAAGGAGGCGCCGCCGTCGTACTTCCCGACGACGACGCAACCAGGCTCTCCGGCCGACGCGCCGCCCTGCTGATCTCCACCCTGCTGCTGGGCGTGCTGTCCTTCCAGCTGAACGCCAGCATGGTCACCCCCGCGCTGCCGCAGATCGCCGCGAGCTTCGGCGAAAGCGCGGACAGCGCCGCCCCCGTCCAGTCCATGTTCTTCCTGGCGGCGCCATCGCCGGGCCCGTGATCGGCCGGTGGAGCGACTTCATCGGCCGCCGCGCCGCGCTGCTGCTGGTCCTGGGCATCATGGGCGCCGGCACCATCATCTGCATCGCCGCGCCCACCCTGCCGCTGCTGGTCACCGGCCGATTCCTGCAGGGCGTCTCCAGCGCCGTGTTCGCGCTCGCCTACATCGTGCTCAGCGAGAACCTGCAGGCCAAGGTCTTCGGCACCTCCGTGGGCATCATCGCGGCCATCAACGGGGGAGTGGGCGGCGTGGACGGCTACGTGGGCGGGCTCTTGGCCGAGACCCTCGGCTTCCGATCCATCTTCGTCGTCGTGCTTGTCCTCACCGCCATCGCGGCTTTCTGCATTTTCCGTTTGGTGCCCGCCGGACGTCCTGCTGGGGTGCGCGGCGCCATGGACTGGTGGGGCGCCGGCTCCCTCTCGCTGTTCCTGGTGTTCCTGACCTACTTCGTGTCCGACGGTTCGGCCGCCGGCTGGACCTCGCCCACCGCCCTGGCACTGCTGGCCGGCACCGTGTTGTCTTTTGCGGGATTCTGGTTCATCGAGAAGCGCCGCAGCCACCCGCTCATCGCCGTGCACCACCTGCGCTCGCGCCAGGTGTGGCCGGTCATCGCCACCACCGTCCTCACCCTGGCCGGCATCTTCGCGGTCATCAACTTCACCGTGGTGCTGCTGAGCCAGGATAACGACGGCGGCTTCGGGCTTTCCGCCTCCATCTCGGCTTTGCTGTTCCTCACCCCCGCCGCGCTGATCGGTGTCTTCGCCGCGCCGTTGGCCGGGTGGCTGGCGGACCGGCGCGGGTGGGTGCGTACGTTGCGGCTGGGGACGTCCTTGAGCCTGGTGTGTGCTGTGGTGGCTGCCGTGTTTTCCACTTCGCCTGTTGCCGTGTTTGTCGCCGTTGCGTGCCTGGGGATCTTCTACAACGGCTTCTTCCTGACCGCCATCAACCGGCTCTCGGTGCTGCTCTCGCCCAAGGAAGCCCCGGCTGCCTTGCCCGGCATCAACGGTGCGTCGTTCGGGATCGGGGCGAGCCTCGGCGTCGTGCTCGTGGCGCCGTTCGCGGCCCAGGCCACGGCCGCCGGGTACGCCACCGCCCTCTGGATCTCGGTGGGCATCACCGCCGCCGCGTTCATCGTCAGCCTCTTCGTCGCCGCCCCCAAGGGCGAGACGGTCTAACCCCTCTATCTGTTGCGAAGGAACCTATTGTGACTGCCCCCGTTTACCTCGACTGCGACACCGGCATCGACGACGCCCTCGCACTGGCCTACCTGCTCGCCTCACCTCTTGCGTCCGTAGTGGGCATCGGGACTGTGAGCGGGAACGTCAGTGCCGCCGTCGGAGCCCGGAACACCCTGGACCTTTTGGAGTTGGCCGCGGCGGCTTCAGTGCCGGTGTCCGTTGGTGCGCATGATCCTCTGGTTGGCTCGTTTCACGGAGGGGCGCCCTGGGTGCACGGGTCGAATGGGATAGGCGAGGTTTCGCTTTCTCCTGCTGCGGCTTCCCTTGCCGCCGAGTCCGCGGCGGAGATGCTGGTGCGGCTGGCGCGTTTGTACTCGGGTGCTTTGCGGGTGGTGGCGATCGGGCCGCTGACCAACATTGCCGAGGCGTTGCGGCTGGAGCCCGCGTTGCCGTCATTGGTGGAGTCGGTGACCGTGATGGGCGGCGCCGCGCTGGCGCCGGGGAACATCACGCCCGTGGCCGAGGCGAACATCTGGCACGACCCCGAGGCCGCCGCCCTGGTGCTCGCCGCCGACTGGGACGTGACCCTGGTGCCACTGGACGTGACCATGGCGTCTGTTTTGGAGGAGCACCACCGGCAGGCGCTGCTTTCTTCTGCCGGGGCGGTGCCGCGGGCGCTGGGGGAGATGCTGGGCTACTACTTCCAGTTCTACGAGGGCATCTACGGCCGGCCCTGCTCCGCCATGCACGACCCGCTGGCCGCGGCGCTCGCTGTTGGCGCTGTGAAGCAGGCTCTGGCGCCGGTGGTGCGTGCCGCCGTCGACACCTCCGACGGCCCCGGCCGCGGGCAGACCGTGTGCGACATGCGCGGCCTGTACGCGGGGTACCCTCCGGTATCCGGGGCAAGGTGCCGGGTGGTGCTCGCGCTGGAAGAGGACTTCGCCCCGCACCTGGTGGAGACGCTGCTGAGGCACTTTGAACGCACGACGGCGGTGATTGAGCCTGGCGAACCCGAGCCTGCACTCGCTGGCTGAGCCTTGGCCCACGCATCAGGCCCCGAGCCGGTCCGCCAATTCACTGATGCTTGACGCCACCAGGTCCCAGTCACCTTCCGGGGCCAGGTCGGCCACCTGGCCGGGGCCGTGTTCCGTGGGGCGGGCGATGAACGCCGTGGCCAGTCCGGCTTCGCGCGCCGCCCGCAGGTCATTGTTATGCGCCGCGGCGAGCATCACCTCGCCGGGGTGGAGGTCCAGGAGTTCAGCCGTGCGGAGGTAGGCCTCGGGCAGCGGTTTGTAGGTCCCCGTCATGTCCGACCCGATGATCACATCCCACGGCAGGCCGGCGTTCCTGGCCATGTCCAGCAACAGTGAGGTGTTGCCGTTGGACAGGGGGCCCACGATGTAGTGGCGGCGGATGGCTGCCAGGCCCTCTACGCTGTCCGGCCACGGCGGCAGCCGGTGCCAGGATTTGTTCAGCTCCTCCAGGCTCTCCCCGGGCAATCGGTCCGGATTGATGCCGTAGTGGCGGAGCGCCTCGTCCAGGTTTTCGCGGTGGAGGGTGTCCAGCTTGGTGAAGCTGCGCTGTCCGGAGCGGATGGCTTCCATGGCCGGCTGGTAGAGGGCCCGCCAGTGGTCGGCGAACGCCTCGGCGTCGAGCGTATGGCCGTGTGCTGCCGCGAAAGCTGCCACCTCCCTTGCCACACCGGTGCGCCAGTCCACCACGGTCCCGAAGGTGTCGAAGAGGACGGCGCGCACCCGGCGTCCGGTTGAGGCTGAACGGTACGGCTGGAAAATCATGTGCGTGTCCTTCCTGTCTGCGGCGCCGGTTAGTCTGGCAGCATGCGAACTGATTTCAGTCCTTCAGCGACGTCCGCCCGTGATTTCTACCGGCTGCTCACCGCTGTGGTGGTGCCCCGGCCCATCGCGTGGGTTTCGAGTGTCTCCCCGGAAGGCATCGACAACGTGGCCCCGCACTCCTTCTTCACCGTAGCCTCAACCAATCCGCCCATCGTGCAGTTCACGTCGGTGGGGGAGAAGGATTCGCTCCGCAACATCACCGCGTCCGGCGAATTCGTGGTCAACCTGGCCCCCGCCGCACTCCTGGACGAGGTCAACGCCACCGGCACCAACTTCCCGCCGGAGATCAGCGAGTTCGACGCCGCCGGCCTGACCCGGGAGCCGAGCCTCACCGTGGCCGCCCCCCGGGTCAAGGAATCACCGGCGGTGCTCGAATGCCGCCTCCACTCCGTGCTGCCGATAGGGGACTCCACCCTGGTTTTCGGCGAAGTCACCCATGCCGCCGTGAGCGAAGAAGTACTCGATGGCAGTCACCCGCGCATCGACCTGCTGGAGCCCCTGTCCCGGCTGGGCCTGGACGAGTGGGGTACCCTCGGCGAAATCCAGGACCTCGGCCGGATCCGGCTGAAGGACTGGCCGGGCGACTTCCGGCCCAAGGACTAGGGCCGGCCGGCCGCGCTGCCCGTGCAAAGGGAAAGACAAAGGAAAAGGGACGCCCGGCGAGGACGTCCCTTTCCCTTGTCCGCCCGGGGCTCTTAGCCGAGGCCGAGCTGGACGAAGACGAACCAGACGAGCAGCGGCACCACACCGATCATCGCGATGGCCCACAGCAGCAGGGCACGGAAGAACATCCGCTCGTCCTTGGGCTGGGCGCTCGCCATCAGCAGGGCCCCGCTGGTGGACATGGGGCTGACGTCAACCACGGAGGAGCTGATGGCGATGGCCGTCACCACTCCCACGGGGGTGAGCAGCGGGTCCATGGCGATGGGCACGACCACCGGGCTGATGACACCGAGGGTTCCGGTGGTGGAGGCGAACGCTGACACGATGGCCACCACGTAGCTTGCGATCAGCGCCGCGAGGGAACTGTTGCCCAGGCCCGCGATGCCTTCCTGGAGCTCCTTCAGCGCACCCATCTTCTCCAACATGCCCACATAGGTGACGATGCCGGTGACCAGGATGATGGCCGACCACGGCATGCTTTCCACCGCCGGCTTCTGCACGTTGGAGTCCAGGACGATCAGGACCGCCGCGATGACCAGCGAGGCGACTCCCACATCGAGTCCCAGGACGGTGGTGAGCACCAGCAGGGAAGCGATGCCCACCAGCGTGAGGATACGCATGGGGGTTGCGGCCACCTTCACCGGGCCGGTTTTGGTTCCGGTGGAAACAATGGGCTGTGCCGGTGCGGTGAGGACGGCCGTTCCGGCGCCGCCGGGACCCGAAACACTGCCGCCTGAGGGGGCGTCAGCGCCGTCGTCGTTCTTCATGGCATTGCCGCCGTCCGCCTGACGCGCCTCCGCCTTGGCTGCCCGGCGCTTCATGATGGCCTGCACCAGGGCGTAGGCGATCACGGCCAGGATGGCGTTGAAGATAAAGCAGTACGCATAAAGCTTGAAGGAATCGCCGGAAGCGCCGGCACCGTCCAGCATTTTGTTGCCCAGGACGCCGAAGGGGTTGACGGGAGAGAACGCGCCGGCGTTCGCGCCCTGGACGATGACCAGGCCCATGGCCAGGGTGCTGATGCCGAACCGCGCGCCCAGTGCCAGGCCCACCGGGGCGACGATGGCGATGGCGGCCGGCGTGAAGGCGCCGGCGGAAGCCAGGGCTGCGGTCAGCAGGAACATCAGGATGGGGACCAGGATTTTCCGGTCGCCGGCGAGCCGTTCCGCCCAGTATGCGAGCAGGTCGATGGTGCCGTTGATCCGCACAATGGCGAAGAGCAGGGTGGCGCCCACCAGGATGAAGAACAGTCCGGCGGGGAATTGACCGATGACATCCTTGATGGACATCCCGGCGAGGAGGGTGCCCACGCCGAATGCGGCGACCGTGGCCAGCAGTCCGGCGTTGATCCTGGTGAAGGAGCCGACGGCGAAGGCCGCCACGAGCACCAGGAACGCGATGAGTGAGAGCGACATGGTGCCCGCCGCCTACGCGTCCGCTGCGGCGATGACGCCGGCGCCGGACAGCAGGCTGCCCGCTCCGGTGATGGCCGGCTTGTGGCCCAGGGCCTTGAGGATCTCGTACGTGGTGGCCGTGGCCGCCGTGATGACCGGGAGTCCCAGCTCGTCCTCCACGGCCTGGACGGCCGCGAGTGACGGCATCTGGACACAGGCAGAGAGGACGACGGCGTCCGCTCCTTCGCGCTGCAGGCTGCGGGCCAGCGCGGGCAGGTTCTGCGGGTCAAGGCAGCCGACTTCGAGGTTGTCCGCAACTTCGAGGCTGATGGCGTCCAGCACCGTGATGCCCGAGCCCTCGACGTAGTCCACCACCATCTTGGTCAGCGGCTTCATGTAGGGGGTGATCATGGCGACCTTCCGGGCTCCGATTTCGTGCAGGGTCCGGACCAGGGCGCCGGCGCTGCTGGTGACCGGGGCCGGGTGTCCGTTGCCGGCGGCGGCGTCGGCGATGACCTTTTCGGAGCCCTCGTGGGCTTCGGGGCCCTGGGCCATGACGGCCACCAGGCAGGCGTAGGCGATGACGTCCACGTCGGCGTCTGAGACCGCTTCGGCGCACTGGGCTGCCTTGCCCACCATGGCCAGCAGTTCTTCCCTCGTGACCTTCTTCATGCCGGCGCGGGCGGAGTGGAAGGTGTACTTGTGGCCGGTGGCCTCGGCCTGGCGCCGGAACAGTTCCGGCAGCTCGGTCTCCATGGTGGTGTTGGAGCTGGGGACGATCAGTCCCACCCGGCTCATCCCGGGGCGCTTGGGCTCGGGGGCTGTTTCACACGTGATTGCGGGGGTGCTCATGGATTCTCCACGTCGTTGTGTTGGGGATTTGCGAGTAAACCCATAGAGTGGGTTCTAATCCCATGATGTGGGTCACCCTGATGGGATGTCAAATGGATCACATGCTGGGGCGGCTCCCTGCTCACTAAGCTGGAGGCTGGCAGAAACAGAGTGAAAGGGTGTTCGGACAGTGGCGAAGGAACCGGGAGCTGGGGCCTCGCCCCTGTTGGTCCTGCACAAGGTGGCGGAGATTCTGGACTGCTTTTCCGTGGAGGAGCCCGAGCCGACGCTGCAGCAGATCATCCGCAAAACCGGGCTGCCGTCCAGCACCTGCCAGCGGTTGGTCCAGAACATGCTCCGTGAGGGGTTCCTGGACCGCGACGGCGACCGGTACCGGATCGGCATTGGCCTGGTCCGCTGGGCTACCCCCGGGACGTTCGGGCTGGACGTGGTCCGGCTGGTGAAGCCGGTCCTGCAGCAGTTGCGCGACGAAACCGGCGAAACTGCCTGCCTGTACGTCCGGGACGGGGCGTTCCGGACCATCGTTGCCGTGGCCGAGACGCGGCACGTGGTGATGCGGCCGTTCATGGTGGGCATGGTCATGCCGCTGCACGCCGGCGCCCCCGGCAAGATTTTCCTGGCATTCGACCCCGGAGCCTGGGACGCCTTGGACCAGCAGGGGCTCGAGGGCTTTACGGCCGATACGCCAGTGTCCCTGGAGACGCTCAGGCAGCAGGCGGCCGTTGCACGCGAGCAGGGTTTCTTTGCGGCCTTCGGGGAACGCAACCAGGACGTGGGCTCCATCAGCGCGCCCGTTTTCGACCATACTGGACGACTTGCATGCGCCGTGGGCCTGGGGTTCCCTACCCAGCGGATCGGGCCTGCCGACGTTGAACGGCTGGGGCCGGTGGTGGCTCGAGCGGGACTGGAAGCCAGCCGTGCATTGGGGTACGACAGCAGTCAAGCCGCCGGGTGACCGGCTAGGACTGGAACTGCTGCATCACCGAGAGGTGCCCGGCCCGGGCCGAAACCAGGCACTTGGCCAGGTAGAAGGGCCGGTTGGCGTTCCGGACGTACTGCGTCAGGACCAGCACCGGGTCCGACGGGCGTAGATCCAGCAGCTTCGCCCCGCTGGGGCCCACCTGGCTAAGGCTGATCTGGCACTCGCCCGGCCCGGCCAGCCTGCCCAGCTGCTTGGTGAGCACGGCAAGCAGGGTGGCGCCGCCGTCGCCCTCTATGTCAAGGGGCGCGGCGGCACCCTTGCCGACGCTGACCGGCTGGGCGGTGACGTTTTCCTGCAGGTGGGCGATGGCCTCGCCGTCTCGGATCAGGACGGATTCCCAGAGCCAGCAGTCGGTGCCGGGCTCGACGCCGATGCCGGGGGCGACGAATTCGGAGGCCGCCTGCCGGACCACCTGGATGCGCTTGACCTCCACCTGCTGGCCGGGGCTGGCGAGGGCGTCCTCGAACGGCTGGATCCGTTCCATGCCGATGCGGGGGAGCGTGTCCGAGACGAAGCGTCCGACGCCGCGCCTGGCTCTGATGAGGCCGTCTTCCTCGAGCAGCATGAGGGCTTCGCGGACCACGGTGCGGCTGACCTTCATGTCCGTGCCGAGTTCGGTTTCGGTGGGGATCATGGAGCCGGGCGTGAGGAGGCCGTTGCGGATGGCTTCGGCGATCCGCGAGTAGACGGTGACGCGCAGGGGAGCGCCGGGCTGGGCGGCCACCGGCTGGGACAGGAACCGGACGGCGTCCTGGTGCACGTTTAGCCTCGCTTTTGGTTGGTTTCTTCTGGGATTCCAGCCTACTTCAGCGTCTGATGCGTTTGTTGGACAAGCGGCGTCCGCCGGTCTTAGCGCTGCTGGTACCAGTGCGTGTGGAGGACGACGGCGGGAGGCGGGCGCCGCCGTCGTCCCCCTCCTACTTGGGGGAGGTGGCCTGGCGGGCGCTGTCGCGGACAACAAGGGTGGGCGCGATCGGGGTGCGGTCCACCTCCCGCCCTTCCATGGCACCAAGGAGCACTTCCATGCTCATGAGCGCTAACGCCGTGAAGTCCTGGCGAACAGTGGTCAGGGGAGGCAGGAAATAGTCTGAACCTTCGATGTCGTCGAAGCCAACCACGCTCACGTCGTCCGGGACCCTGATCCCATTTTCCGCGAAGGCACGTATCAGCCCGAGAGCCGTGTGGTCGCTGGCGGCGAAGATCGCCTGGGGCACCTTCTGTTCCCGCACGAGCTGGAGCGCGGTCTCGTAGGCCCACCGGGGGCTCCAATCGCCTTCGAGGCACAGCCCTGGTGTAAGCCCGGCGTCGCGCAGCGCGGCTTCCCACCCGCGTTTGCGAACCCGGCCGTCGAACCAGTCCATGGAGCCGGCGAAGTGCGCGATGTCGGTGTGGCCGAGGTCTATCAGGTGCTGGGTGGCCAGCCGTGCACCCAACTCCTGGTTCTCTGAGTATGAGAAGACGTTGGGAGTCGATGATGCTCCTGCCGCGATCATCTCCACCGGTACGCGGCACGAGGCATTCCATACGGCTGCCGCCATCTCCACCACGGGGGCGATGACGATGATTCCCCCCACGCCGGTATCGTCCAGGGTGTCCAGGGCGGCCTGGACCGACTCTCCGTAGGGCCGCTCAACGCTGATGACGGTTGTGGCGTAACCCTTCCTGCGTGCAATGTTCTCGAGGGCCATGAGCGTCCCCACCGGGCCGAACCGCGGGGAGCCGTCGGAAAGTATGCCTATGGAGGTGGACCGGCTGGTGACGAGCGCCGTGGCTGCCCGGTTCCTGCGGTACCCGATGTCTTTGATTACCTGAAGAACCCGTTGCCGCGTTGCCGCACTCACGTCCGGTGCGTCGTTGAGGACCCGCGAGACTGTGCCGAAGGAGACGCCGGCCATGCTCGCCACGTCGTTGATGGTGGGCTTCCGGCGCCGTGGGGCTTCCGGTATTCTCCCGTTCGCCTCACGGGGAACAGTTGTGCCTGCCATGCCCACTCCTGTCTTGCACGTTGGTCCGAACCTCTCGCGTTCCGTGCCTTTCGATCTTACGTCGGACCGTACTCCCGCATCCGTTGGAATAACTGTCTATGTGACCGTTGACACGTAACACCGTAAACGTTTACGATGATGTCCGTAAACGTTTACGAATGCTTCGTGAACGTTTACGCAGCCACGCATTTCAATGAAGAAAGGGAGCGCGATGCCCGAGACGATCGTCCACGCACTCGCGCTCGATCCGAACGCCGGACTTCGGGATGTCGACCAAACCCAATGGGCAAATCTCGAAGTGCTCCTGAAGGATGCGGCGCCCGGCGATCTGGCAGCTGCTGTCCGCACCTTTGTCTCCGCCGGCTCTTCGGCAGTCGTCGGAGTCTTCGATGAGGATCGCCTTTGGGCAAGCCTGGTGGTCTCCGTCGACAACTCGGGCAAACCCGCGTCCGCGTCCACCATTCCCGGCCCGGTCCGGGAAGCGGGCGAAGACATGACGAAGGCGGCCAACGAAGCCGTGAAGTGGGTTCAAGCCCACCACGGACCGTGTTCCCTGGGCTTCTTCGTCGACAAAATACACGCAGAGGCGCTGCTGGCAGCTTCAGACAAGGCCACTGCCATCCGCACAGCCTCGGCCTCGGGCGGGCTCGTCCTGTCCCCGGTTCCGCCGGCCCTGGCTATAGCCCTCGCCTGAACCATCCCAGGCATCCACCCCACCCACCCTAAGCACTGGAGAACAATGATGATCCGCAGGCTTCCCCTCGTGGCCCTTGCCGCAGTCCTGTCCCTTTCCGTCGCTTCCTGCAGCAGTTCGACCACGGCCACGTCCAATGCTCCCGACGCCGGTGTGTCCAGCAAGGCCCAGCAGGCCCTTGACCAGATCAAGGGACAGGTCCTGAGCAAGGGGCCCAACGGCGAGACGCCCTCGCCGGCGTCCGCAGCAGACCTCACTCCGGACGAGATCCAAAAGGTCAAGGCGCTCAACGCCAAGGCAGCCATTGTGATGCACTACGGCGGCAACGACTGGGCCAACGCCCAGATCAACGGCCTAAAGTCCGAGTTCGAAAAGCTCGGCATCAAAGTCATCGCCACCACCGACGCGAACTTCAAGCCGGACAAGCAGGTCTCGGACATCGAGACGGTCATGTCGCAGAACCCGAACGTCATCGTCTCGATCCCCACGGATCCCGTGGCTACGGCCTCCGCCTACAAGAAAGCCGCGGCTGCCGGCACCAAGCTCGTCTTCATGGACAACGTCCCCCAGGGACTGACCGCCGGCCAGGACTATGTCTCTGTTGTTTCTGCCGACAACTACGGCAACGGCGTCGTCTCCGCCCACCAAATGGCTAAGGCGCTCGGTGGCAAGGGGAAGATCGGGCTTGTCTTCCACCAGGCCGACTTCTTCGTGACCAAGCAGCGCTACCAGGGATTCAAGGAAACGATTACGAAGGAATACCCGGACATCAAGATCGTCGAGGAAAAGGGAATCGCCGGCCCTGACTTCGCTGGAGATGCCCAGGCAGCTGCGAACGCCATGCTCAGCAAGTACGCCGACCTGTCCGGAATCTGGGCGGTCTGGGACGTTCCTGCAGAAGGTGTCATGGCTGCCGCCCGGGCCGCCGGCCGGCCTGACCTGAAGATTGCCACGGAAGACCTTGGCAAGAACGTGGCCATTGCCCTTGCCAAGGACGAACTCGTCGTCGGCCTTGGAGCGCAGGTTCCGTTCGACCAGGGTGTCACGGAAGCCCGGCTGGCCGCCGGAGCGCTCATCGGCAAGAAAGCACCCGCTTATGTGGCGCTGAGCGCCCTTCCGGTTGACCACTCCAACGTCCTGGATGCGTGGAAGCAGGTCTACCACGAGGACGCCCCGAAGGACATCCAGGACTCCTACAAGAAGTAGGCAAGAACCGGCGGTGCGGGGGTCCGCCCCCGCACCGCGCCGAAAGGGCAACGATGAATACCGCAGACAATGTCGTCGAGATGCGCTCAATATCAAAGAGCTTCAACGGCGTTCCCGTATTGAAAGACGTCAGTTTCGATGTTCGCAAGGGTGAGGTCCACGCGCTGGCGGGCGGCAACGGCGCCGGGAAGTCCACGCTCATGAAGATCCTTCAGGGCGTGTACCAGGCAGACGCCGGCACAATCCTTATTGGAGGCAAGCCGACCGCCATCAACTCGATCCAGGAAGCGAAGGCCGCCGGGATCGGAATGGTCTTCCAGGAGTTCAGCCTGGTACCGAGCCTGACCGTTGCGCAGAACATTTTCCTCGCCGCCGAACCGCTCGGCAAGGGCGGGCTCATCGACGATCGTGCTGCGGTGCGCCGTGCCAAGGAAGTTTTCAGTGAGATGGAAGTCGACGTCGACCCGCGCGCCGGGGTCGCACGGTTAGGCACCGCATACTGGCAACTGACGGAGATCGCCAAGGCACTCGCCCAGAATGCCCAGGTGCTCATCATGGATGAGCCCACCGCCAGCCTTGCCCGGCATGAGTCCGAAGCGCTCTTCGAACTGATCGACCGCCTCAAAGAGCGTGGTATCTCAATCATCTACATCTCCCACCGCATGGACGAGGTGTACAGGCTCGCGGATCGGATCACCATCCTCCGCGACGGCCGCCACCTCCTTACCGAGCCGCTGACGGACGTCACCCCCGAACAGATCGTGGAAGGCATCGTCGGCAAGAAGATCGAGGGCCAGCTTTCCTATCGTGTGCGTGACCATGTGGCCCACGACGGGGCGCCGCTGCTGGAAGTCCGGGGGCTTAACGCGGGGCAGCGGGTGCGGGACGTTTCGTTCGCGCTCCGGCCTGGCGAAATCCTCGGCCTGGCAGGGCTGATGGGCAGCGGACGAACCGAGCTCGCCCGTGCTCTCTTTGGCATTGACAAGCTGGACAGCGGTGAAGTCCTCCTGCGGGGCAAAAAGGTCAACCTTGGGTCTCCGCAGCAGGCCATCAACGCTGGAGTTGCCCTTATCCCGGAAGACCGCAGGGCCCAGGGCCTGGTGTTGGAGCACTCCGTCCAGGACAACCTGCTGCTTCCCCTCCTCGGCCAGATCCAGCGGGGACCCCTCCTGGACGGCGCGAAGGGGAAGGAATTGTCCTCGTCACTGATCAAGAGGTTCGCTGTGAAGGTAGCCCATCCCCACCGCCCGGTGCGGCTTCTCTCGGGCGGCAACCAGCAGAAAGTGGTCATCGCCAAGTGGCTGGGCACCGATCCGGACATCCTGATCCTTGACGAGCCAACGGCCGGCGTCGACATCGGCACCAAAAGCGAAATCCTCGACATGATCCGTGAGCTGGCAAGTGCCGGCAAGGCCGTCATTGTCATCTCCTCCGAGTACCCCGAACTACTCGCGGTCAGCGACCGCGTCCTCGTCCTTAAGGACGGCTCCATCATCCGCGATATCCCCCGCAGCGAGATTGCTGACGAGGAGTATCTCCAACTTGCAGTGCAGGGAGTCTGAAAAGTGAGCAAGGCAAACACCATCGCGCCGCGGGATACCGCGGCACCCCGTAATTTCGGCACTATCCTCAAGGAACTGGACTGGCGGCGCTACGTCATCTACATCGGCTTCGTCGTTGTCTTCCTCTTCTTCGCCGTTCTGCTCCGCGACCAGGGCTTCCTGTCGCCGAACAACCTGCTGAACATCTTCCGGCAGACCGCCACCATCACCGTCATCGCCGTCGGTATGACGTACGTGATCGCGTGCGCAGAAATCGACCTGAGCGTCGGATCCGTGGCGGGCCTGTCCAGTGTGTGCACTGCGATGGCGCTCTCCCAGTGGGGCCTGGTGCCCGGCATCCTCGCCGGCCTCGCTGTCGGGCTCGTCGTCGGGTCGATCAACGGCGCACTGGTCAGCCTCCTTGGCATCCCATCCTTCCTGGTGACACTCGGCATGCTGGGGATAGCCGTCGGCGTTGCCCAGTGGATCACGGCGTCGGCGCCCCAGCCCATCCTCAACGACACGTTCAACATCGTGTTTGGATCCGGCAACTTCGGTCCTGTTCCGGGCCTGGTGGTTTGGAGCGCCATCTTCGTGGCCATCGGCGCCGTCGTGCTGAACCGCACCAGGTTCGGCCGCCAGGTCCTGGCCACAGGAGGCAACCGCAACGCCGCGGAGTTCACCGGCATCAATACCAAGCGCATTAAGTTCCAGGTGCTCCTCATCTCGGGCATGGTGGCAAGCGTCGCCGGCATGCTCTACGCGGGCCGGCTGCAGTCCGGACGGTTCCAGTGGGGAGCGGGAGACGAACTCTCCGCCATCGCCGCCGTCATCCTGGGTGGAACCAGCCTCTTCGGCGGGTTCGGCTCCATCATCGGCACACTCTTCGGTGCCCTTCTGATCGGCCTGATCAACAACGGGCTGATCCTCGCCGGACTCGACAGCAGCCAGCAGCAGGTGGTCCGCGGCGCGATCATCATCCTGGCCGTCGCCCTCGCCCGGAAGAAGTAGCACCCGTGACTTCCCAGCTACGGGCCGGAATCATCGGAACAGGATTCATGGGCTCTGTCCACGCCCATGCGGTCCGCGCAGTAGGCGGTGAGGTCGTCGCAGTCGCCGGGAGCAGCCAGGCTTCCGCCGAAGCCGCAGCACCCGCTCTCGGCGCCCGAACCGCAGCCGAATCGCCTGAAGCACTGATCGCGCGGGCAGATGTGCATGTCATCCATATCTGCACCCCGAACGCCACCCACGCCGACCTTGCCCGCAAAGCCATTGCGGCAGGAAAAGCAGTCATCTGCGAAAAGCCACTGGCCACGAACGTTGGGGACGCGTTGGAACTGACAACCCTCGCGGCCCAGGCCGGGGTAGTCACCGGCGTGCCCTTCGTCTACCGGTTCTATCCGGCCGTCCGCGAGGCCCGCGACCGTATCCAGCGCGGCGACGCCGGCCGGCTTTGGCTCCTGCACGGCTCCTACCTGCAGGACTGGCTGGCCGGCGCGGAAGCCACGAACTGGCGGGTCGATTCAACGATCGGCGGAGCCTCCAGGGCGTTCGGCGACATCGGCGTCCACTGGTGTGACCTGATGGAGTTCACCACCGGACACAGAATCACCAGGCTTGTGGCCCAGACCAGCAGGGCATACGACGAACGCGAAACCGGCGGCCGGTTGTCCTCCGTCGCTACCGAGGACGGCGCCACGCTCCTGTTCGAGACGGACAAGGGTGCCACCGGCTCCCTGGTGGTCAGCCAAGTCAGTCCCGGCAGGAAGAACCGACTCTGGTTCTCTTTCGACGGAACCGAAGCGTCATTCAGCTTCAACCAGGAACGGCCCGACACCCTGCACGTCGGCCGCAGCGACTCAAGTTCCGAGATCCCGGTCGGCCCGCAAACACTCACGACGCCGGGCGGCCGGCGCTACGCCAAACTTCCCCCGGGCCACCCCCAGGGTTACCAGGACAGCTTCAACGCGTTCGTCGCGGACGTGTATGCGGCCGTCCACGGCCAGGAAGCCGACGGCATGCCCACCTTCCGGGACGGCCTTCGCGCAGCCCTCATAACGGATGCAGTCGTAACCTCGGCCGCGCACCAGACCTGGGTCGAGGTTCCGCTAACGGCCAACCTCCCCGGATCACTCACCTCTTACCCCGCAGCTGAAAGGCAGAAGCAATGAAACTCGGTTACTGTTCCATCACCTGGGGCGGCGTCGTCGGCCACCCGCAAGGTGTGACGAGCGTGAAGGACCTTTTCTACATGACCCACGGGTCCATGCAGCAAGCGGTCCAGGACATCGCCTCCGTTGGCTATCAGGGCGTGGAGATGTTCGACGGCAACCTGGCCGAATACGCCGACAAGCCCGAAGAGCTTAAAGAGATCCTCAGCAGCAACAACGTCGAGCTGACCAGTGTCTATACCGGTGCGAACTTCATCTACGCTGACATCCTTCCCGACGAGCTGCACCGGATCCACCGTGCCGCCGAACTGGCTGCCAACTTTGGAGCAGAACGGCTGGTAGTGGGAGGCGGGGCACGCCGCGCCGCCGGAACCACTGACGAGGACTACCACCGCCTCGGTGAAGCTCTGGACGGCGTGACGGACATTGCGGAAAGCTTCGGCCTGTCGGCAAGCTATCACCCGCACCTGAGCACCATTGTCGAAAGCCCGGAAGAACTGGACAGGCTCATGCCGCTCACCCGGATCGGCTTCTGCCCGGACACCGCACACCTTGCAGCCGGCGGAGCGGACCCGGCCGCAGTCATCCGGAAGTACCCCGACAGGATCCGGCACGTCCACCTCAAGGACTTCCAGAAGGACCCTTTCAATTTCCTGCCGCTTGGACAGGGCGAGCTCGACTTCCCCGACATCATCGCAGCCATCCGCGAAAGCGGCTATGACAGCTGGCTCATGGTCGAACTCGACAACTACGACGGTGACCCCCGGGAAGCCGCGGCCCTCAGCAAGAAGTACCTCGAAAAGCTCCTCTCTCACTAATTTTTCAACCGCGGGGACTGCCACAGACGGCAACTGCCCTGCCTTCCGGAAGGAACACGATTCACATGCAGAACCTCAACGTCGGCCTCATCGGAGGCGGCTTCATGGGCAAGGCCCACTCGCTGGCTTACGCCGCCATGCCCATGTTTTTCTGGCCCGCACCAGCCATGCCGGTCCGAAAAGTCATTGCCGAAGCCACCGAAGACCTTGCTTCGGAAGCTGCCCGCCGCTTCGGCTTCGAGAACTCCACCTCAGACTGGCGCAGCATCATCGATGATCCGGACATCCACGTCGTGGACATCGCCACGCCAAACCACCTTCACGCCGAGATTGCCATCGCCGCTGCCGAAGCAGGCAAGCACATCATCTGCGAGAAGCCCCTGGCGCGTACGGGCGAAGAATCCAAGGCGATGTACGACGCTGTCAAAGACAAGAACCTCGTCCACATGGTCGCCTTCAACTACCGGCGCACACCCGCCGTCGCGCTGGCAAAGAAATACATCGAGGAAGGGGCCATCGGACAAATCCTCAACTTCCGGGGCACCTACCTGCAGGACTGGAGCGCCGACCCCAATTCCCCGCTCTCCTGGCGTTTCCAGAAATCCATTGCAGGTTCCGGCGCCCTTGGCGACATTGCAACGCACGTCATTGACATGGCCCGCTACCTTGTCGGCGAGTTCAGCGCCGTCAACGCCCTCCTGTCCACCTGGATCCCCGAGCGGCCGCTCCAAGCCGGAGGTGCTGACGCGCTGGGCACGGTACGGGGCGGAGAAGGCCCCCGTGGCCAGGTCGACGTGGACGACGAGGTCATGACCATGATCCGCTTTGCCAACGGTGCCGTGGGTTCCGTGGAAGCGACCCGCAACGCCCACGGCAGGAACAACTACATCACCTTCGAAATCCACGGAACCGAAGGCAGCATCGTCTTCAACTACGAGCGGCGCGACGAACTGCAGGTCTGCTTCGCTTCCGACCAGGCCGACCGCCGGGGATTCCGCACCGTCTACACCGGGCCCGCACACCCGCATGGAGATGCTCTGTGGCCCATCCCTGCGCTCGGCATCGGATACGGCGAAACGAAGATCATCGAGGCCTACGACTTCTTCAAGGCCATCGCGGAAGGCGGCAGCGTCAGCCCGAACTTTGCCGACGGATACCAGGTAGCCCTCATCGACGACGCAATTGTCGAGTCGGCGGCAAAAGAATCCTGGGTCGACGTTCCGCAGATCAACGCATGACCCAAGGGGAGGGGCGGCGACGCATCCGCCCCTCCCGCAAGCCCAGAAGTACCAGAGGACGAAAAATGCCACACACAACAGTCAGCCACGACGAAACGCAAGTTTGGTTAATGCCAGTGTTCACCGCAAAAGCAGGGCACGAAGCCACGCTGCAGGAAGCACTCCTCGGACTGCAGTCTGCAAGTCGGAAGGACGCCGGATGCCTGGAATACACCGTCTTCTCTGACGATCAAAGGGCAGATACGTACGTCCTCATTGAGGGGTGGGCCAGCCACCAGGACCTGAAGGCCCACAACGAAGAAGACCACGTAAAGGACTTCGTGGACGGCGTGCAGTCCCTGCTGGCCGTACCCTTCTCCGTATCTCCGATTACGCCCCTGGTCTGATACCGGCCAACGTGGGGGAGGACGACGGCGGGACGTAAGCGCCGCCGTCGTCCTCCCCCTTCCTTCGCGGTGGAGCGCCGTTGTAGTGTCGTGCCGTGATCGTCCCAGATACGTCCCAGGATGCCGCGGCGGTCGCGGACCACTACGACGAGCTCGATCCCATTTACCGCCAGGTGTGGGGGGACCATGTTCATCACGGGTTGTGGGTGACGGGCCGCGAGACAGCCGAAGAGGCCGTCGAGGCGCTGGTCGACGCCGACCGGCTGAACCTGGAGCCGGGCCAGGAGTGCGTGGATATCGGCTGCGGCTACGGTGCGACCGCACGGCGGCTCGCCATGACCCGCAAGGTCCGCGTTACCGGCTTCACGCTGTCCGCTGAGCAGGGCACCTATGCCGCCGCCCATCCCGCGCCGGGTGTGGACATCCAGGTGCGTGACTGGCTCTTCAACGGGCTGCCCGATGCCTCGGCCGATGCGGCATGGGCGATTGAGTCAAGCGAGCACATGGTCGATAAGCCCGGCTTCTTCGCAGAAGCGCACCGAGTGCTGGCGCCCGGCAGCCGGTTGGTCGTTTGTGCCTGGCTCGTCGGGACCGATGCCAGGGGCTGGAAGGTCCGGCACCTGCTGGAGCCGATCTGCCGGGAAGGGCGCCTGCCCTCGATGGGCACGCGCGAGGAGTACGAGGCAATGGCCACTGCCGCGGGCTTTACGGTGACCGGCTACGAGGATGTCAGCCGCCGTGTCGCCCGGACGTGGTTGATCTGCGCCGGTCGCCTGATGAAGGCCTTGCTCGTCGATCCGAAGATCCGTCGCCTCGCCCTTGGCGCCCGGAACCGTGACTCCTTTTGGAGCGTTCCCCGCATGATCCTGGCCTACCGAACCGGTGCGATGCGCTACGGGATACTCACGCTGTCAAAGACTCAGTAGTTCGGTGCGCTCAACTGAACCGGCAGGCCTTAGGGAAGTGGCCGGCGTTCGCCGACGCTGAAGGCGGACGACGGCGGCAGGTACTCCTGCCGTCGTCGTTCCATCCGCCGCTGCTAGCCCGGTGACGGGATCCGGGCGCGCTTGGCGCGGTTGCATTTGGCACAGGCAGCCACAAAGTTCTGCAGACTCGTTGAGCCGCCCTTGGACCACGGGTAAAAGTGGTCGCCGTGCTCGGCGGGCCGGCCACAGCGGCGCCCGAACCCGGTCTCCAACTCGCACCGGCCGTCGGCGCGGGCCATCCCCTCACTGCGCTGCTGGCGGGTGAAACGGCGGACGGGGTCGCGACGCCGGACGTCCCGGCCCGCGACTACGGCCGCGGCGATGATCAGAACGATGGCGGCAATACCGGGAAACGCGGCTGCAGCGACGACGCCGTCGAACAGGCCTCGCAATACCCCGGCCGCCGATGCCGGCCCCGCTCCGGCAGCCGGTGCTGCCTTCGCCATGAGCGCTGACATCACTGCTACCGCAAGCCACACCAGCACAGCTGAGTAGGCCAAACGAAGCCCCAACCGGATCCAGTAGATGCGGACGAGTTCCGGCATTGAATCCCCCATGTTCAGTTCGACCCAGGCTTCCGGCCTGGGCTTTACGTTATTGGATCTAGGGGTGAACTGGCATCGCCGCGTCGTTACCGAGCACCGTTGTCCACGGGTTGGCGGTCCACTCCGTGACCACGCCGTTGAGGACGTAGGGATCTGCCTCGGCAAAAGCTTGTGCGGCCTCCACCGGGTTCTCGCCGGTGAAGATCAGCAGTCCCCTAAAAGGTCCTTCGCCAATTGCCCCGCCGAGCAGAAGCTCGCCGCGTTCGACCGCTTCCCACCCCGCCCGAAGGTGGTCTGCGCGGTATTGTTCGCGGGACTCGAGGTAGTTGTCGGCGTAGGTGTATTCGAGCACGGCGTGCATGGGTATCTCCATTTCGGTTAGGGGTTTCAATCGTTGTAGCAGCAGCGTACCCAGCGGGACCTAGCCGGAAACCGAGGCGACCTCAACCTGTACCCCCGCGTCCCGGAACTTTTGCACCTGCGCGGTGTCGGCGCCGTCGTCCGTCACCAGGGTCCAGGGCAAAGCCAGCCGGGCCCACGCGTGGAAGGGCCGCAGGCCGAGCTTGGAGGAGTCCGCCAGAACGTAAACGGAACGGCCCCGCCGGGCCATGAGCTCCTTGAGCCGGGTCTGGGCGTGGTCGGCCTCGCAGATGCCGTCCTCGGCGGTGACGGCGTCGGCGCCCAGGAACACCCGGTCAAAGCTCATCCGCTCCAGCGCCGCCTCGGCCAGCGGCCCCACGAAGCTCTGCGAGACGCCCCGGAGCCGGCCGCCCAGGCAGTCCACCTCGATGCCCGCCGAATCGGCTAGCTCCTGCAAAGTATTCAGGCCCGGCGTCGTCACGGACAGCCGATCAAACCCCCGCAGCTCGTGCGCCAGGGCACCCGCCGTGGAGCCGGCGTCGAGCAGGATATTCTCCCCGGGCTGGATCACCGACGCCGCCCAGCGGGCAATGGCATGTTTCTGCTCGAACGCCTCGCCGGTGCGCTGCCGCAGCGACGCCTCCGGGTGCGCGCCCAGCGCCATCGCTCCGCCGTACGTACGGGCCAGCCGGCCCTGCGAATTCAGCAGCGCCAGGTCGCGGCGGATGGTGGACGCGGTCACCCCGAACTTGGCGGAAAGCTCCTCCACGGAGGCAAGGCCAGTGGTCACGGCAAGGTGGTAGATCTCCTCGCGCCGCGCGTTTGCGCTGAGCATTCCCGGTCTCCTTCCCGTGGGCATGGCGATGGCAGTGCTACCCATGCTAGTTCCGGCCCCGAAGAATCCGGGACGGTAACGGCCGGCCAGCAGCGCTGACCGGCCGTTTCGCTTCTGATAGTGCTTAGGCCTCGTCGCGGGCAGGTGCCAGGTCCACTGCCTGCCGCAGCGCCTCGAGCAGCGACTCGTGGTCGGCAATGTTCTTGCCGGCGATGTCGAAGGCCGTGCCATGGTCAACTGACGTCCGCACCACGGGGAGGCCCACGGTGATGTTGACGCCGTTCTCCAGGCCCAGGACCTTGACGGGTCCGTGGCCCTGGTCGTGGTACTGGGCCACCACCAGGTCGAAGTCACCGCGGCCGGCCAGGAAGAACAGGGTGTCCGCCGGGAGCGGGCCGAACGCGTTGATGCCGTCCGCCTGGGCCTTCTCGATGCCCGGCTGGATCTTCTCCGCCTCTTCGCCGTAGCCGAACAGACCGTTCTCGCCCGCGTGCGGGTTAATGGCGCACACGGCGATCCGCGGGTTCTCGATCCCGGAGGTGCGCAGCAGCTCGTAGCCGCGCTTGATGGTCCGGTAGACCAGGTCGCCGTTGATCTTGGCGACGGCGTCGATGAGGCCGATGTGCGTGGTCACGTGGATGACGCGCATCTTGGGCGCGGTCAGCATCATGGACACTTCCTCGGTGCCGGTCAGTTCGGCGAGGAGTTCGGTGTGGCCCGGGAACTTGTGTCCGGCCGCGTGCAGGGCCGCCTTGTTGAGCGGTCCCGTGCAGATGGCATCCACCTGGCGGTCCATTGCCAGCTGCACGGCCTTCTCGATGAAGAGGTACGACCCGTGTCCGGCGGCGGCGGACAGCTCACCCCAGGCCAGGTCCTCCGGAATGCAGTCGATGTCCAGCACATCGATGGTGCCTTCCTGGAACAATGCCTCCGACGGTTCGGTGACCTTGCGCAGGGTCAGCGGGCTGGACACGATGTCCGCGGCGAGCTGCATCCGGCGCAGATCGCCGATGACCAGCATCCGCGCCTTGGACCGGAGTTCGCTGTCCGCCAGGGCCTTGACGATGATCTCCGGGCCAATGCCGGCCGCGTCGCCCATGGTGATGGCTACAATCGGGCGTCCCATTATTTGCTACTCATTTCAGTCGTAGTGCTAGTGAAAAACTGTTTGGTCCTGGCCAGCGTGCCGGCGTCCCCGAATGCACCGGCCTTGGTGACCAGCAGGGGGAGGGGCTCCGGAAGCAGGCTCATGACCACTCCGGGCTCAATCTCACCGATAACGGTGAAGCTGCCGGCGCCGAGAGCCTTTAGGACGGCCGTGGCGGTTTCCCCGCCCGTCAGGACCAGCGCCTCGCAGTGCTCGACGCCGGCCGCAGTGGCCCGTGCCAGCGCCTCCGCCACCACCAGCGCCTGCGACTTGTCCACGGCGCCCATGGGATCCGGCGTCAACACCACATCCGTCCGCAGCATCGCCGCCGCAACTTCGCGCGCGACTGACGGATCCTCAAGCGCCTGGTGGTCCAGCATGATGTGCTCAGCACCTGCGGCGACCAGCGCGTCCGTCTGCTGCCGGGCCAGGCCGGAGTAGCTGCCGATCACGGTCAGGGTCCGCTTCACATGCCGCGCATGCTCACGAAGGACATCTCGTCCTTCTTCCCGTGCAGCAATGTGCCCGGCCAGTCCGCCAGAGCCCGCCAGGAGTACCGCGAAGTCCAGCAGGGCCGCAGCTTCAGCGACGCACCTGAGGTCGTCGTCGGACACAGCGTCAAGTACGACGGCGACAGCCCCGCGGTCCTGCACGTCCCGCAGGTGCGCGGCCAGGTCCGCCGGAGTGCGGCCGGCTTCCAGGCCCACCAGTTCAGTGGAAAGACCGCCGGCGGCAAGCGCCGCCGCGACGTCGCCGTCGAAGCTTCCCTGCGCGTACCGCGCACCGTTGACGTGGACGACGCCGCCAACCGTGGTCCTTCCCGTCGCCGGGAAAGCGGGGGCTACCAGCGCCAGGCCCCTGCCGCCGTCGTCAATGACCGAAGCCAGCGCCGCGGCAACCTCGGCACCGACGTTGCCGCGAAGCAGCGAGTCGATCTTCTTGAAAACCTGCCGGCCCTGCTCCTGTGCCCGTCCCACAGCCGCGGTTACGGCCGCTGCTGAATCTTGGGCTGACAGGTAGCGGCTCTCGGTGTTGACCGACAGGATGTCCGCGTCCGGCCACGTGGCGTCCAGATCGAGGATCACGGAACTGCTGTGGGTGGGTCCGTAGGCTGCGGCCGCATCGGCCGCTCCCGTCAGGTCGTCGGCGATGATGGCCCAGCGCTTAGCTGCGGTGGTGTTCATACTGCGGGGGACACCTTGGGGCTTTCCACGGGCTGCTTGGCTTTCAGGCGTTTAGCGTACCAAGCGACCATGAGGGGGCAGCCGATGGCAGTGACCACCACGGAGGCCGCCACCAGTACGGTGGCCGGGCCGGCTGCGGCGGAGTAGGCCGGGTTGGCTGCGGCCACCAGCATGGGAACCGTGGCTGCGTTGCCGGCCGTTGTGGCTGCTGCGAGCCCGGCGATGCCGGAGCCGCCGGTCAGCTTGTCCGCGAAGAAGAGCACGGCACCGCCGCCGATCAGCACGAACAGCCCCAGGGCTACGCCGAGCAGTCCGGCGTTGAGGACCTGGCCCAGGTTCAGGCCGAAGCCAAGGGCCAGGGCGAAGAACGGGATCAGGACCGGCGCCGCAGAGGACAGGAACTTGCGCATGGCCGGGTCCAGTGCACCGAGGATTGCACCGAGGAGCAGGGGGATGATGGCGCCCACCAGGGCCTGCCACGGGAAGGCCGAAAGACCCGCGACGCCGAGGGTCACCATGGTCAGGAAGGGCCCGGATTCCAGCGTCATCACCGAGTAGGCCGCCACGTCCTTGGGCTTGCCGTACTGGCCCATGAGGGCCATGTACATGCCGCCGTTGGTGTCGTTGAGGGCAGCCAGGATGGCCAGGACGGAGAGTCCCGAAAGCAGCCCGCCGTCGATGGGAAGTTCACCCATGAACCGGCCGGCGACGACGCCGATGATGATGGCGAACAGGACCTTGCTGCCGAAGAGGACGCCGCCCTTCTTCAGGATGTACGGGGTGGCCTTGATATCGATGCTGGCACCCATGCAGACGTAGAACACCGCCAGGATGGTGGTGCCCCCGGTGAAAAGTGCACCCGTGAAGGAGCCGAAGAACTTGGCGGAATCCGGGGCGAAGGTTCCAAGAATGGCGCCGATGAGCAGGGGAATCAGCATCATGCCGCCAGGAACCTTTTCCATGGTGGCCTTGATGGGGACAGACATGTGCAACCTCATTGTTGTGTGGGGGAGAGGGAGGTCGGGCTGAAGGCCCGAAGCATGATGTAGATCATAGCTACTCCTGCGCGATTAGCGCAAGGCTTGCTGCGCGAACCGCGCAAGCGGCGTTCTTTGCTCGCGTAACCTGCTGCCTCTAGTCGCATTGTCAGGGGGCTGTCCTACCTTGAGCCTGTGCCAAACTTTCCCGTCACCCCGCGCGGACCGTGCAGTTCCCGCTGGCCGCGTCGGCTACGACCTGAACGCCGACCGTCTCCTGCTGCACACCTTCCAGCCCGAGGAAGCCCTGAAGGAACTCCTGTCCACCGGGCAACTCATCCCGGATCCGAGCCGGGCGGAGCCGCTGTTCGCCGACGCCTATGCCTGGATGTTCCGGGAGATGGACCGCCGCCTTCCCACCAGTGGAGATGGTGCCCTCTGGTTCTGGGCGCGTATTACCCGTGAATACCTGGTCGGCAGCTGCAGGCGCCACCGTGGCGACGTCCTGCTGACCTGCCGGATCCCGCGGGAAAGGGTTCTGCTGTCCCACTTCTCGGACTGGCACCGCGCCCTGGGCGCCACACCTCACGTGCTTGAATTGCCGGGCGAGAGCGACGATGACTATGGCGCGCGGTTGGACCGGATCTGGGACGAACTCAACGAGCGCAAGCGGGCAGCCGGTGTGCTTGGTAAGGGATTCCGGGAGTGGCCCGAGGATCTGCGCAGGGATCTCGAGCGGAGCTGGGAGCAGTTCCTCGACCCGTCAACCTACGGCAGGTGGGACGTCGTGCAGGCGACCGCGCACGTCCTCCGCGCCGAAGATGTCCTCCACGCTGTACGGATCGGCTAGAGACCGCCGAAAGCAACTTCAGTGATGTCTAGGGGAAGGGGCAGTGGGGGCAACCCGAGGTGCGGCCGCCAGGCAGTGGCCGCCCCCTCCCACCCGGGCTCAGTTGAGGCGTCAGTCCCGGGCCAGTGAGGGACTCCCCGACCCGGCCTTTGCTTCTGCCGCCGCCCGCCGGTGGGCGACGTGCCCTGTTACCGTGACTGCCGTGGCGATCACCGCTGCCAGCGCCAGTGCAAGCGCCAGGTGCACATGCAGTGCTGCCGCCCCGGCCAGTGCCCCGAGCATGATCAGGGCGATGGCCAGTGCGCGGCGCTGCCAGAACGTTCCCTTGCCGCCTGCCAGTCGTGAGTCGGAGGCGAGCCCGGTGATGGTGGAGGTGACCACCACGGTGGTGATTTCCGCGACCTTCAGGCGCTTCGCCGTCGCGGCCTGGGTGCCCATGAGCAGGGCGAGTGCGCTGGTGACGATGCTCCCGAGGGTGGGATCGGCCTGCACGGGGGCCAGGAGCACGAAGACGGTTAGCGCCCACAGGCCCAGTGATACCGCGGACAGGGCTGCGGAGGTCTGCGGTGACCAGCCTTCGCTGTTGCGCCGGAGGAGCCGCCCGGCCAAAGCTGCGCCCAGCATGAAGAAGGCCAGCGCCAGCGCCGGCCGAAGAATGGGGAGGCTGGTTCCGCCGGCCATGGCCATGCCCAGCAGCACCACGTTGCCCGTCATGTTTCCGGTGAAGACGCGGTCCAAGCCCAGGTAGCCCATTGCGTCCACCACGCCGGTTGAAAACGTCAGGGCCAACATCAGCACCAGGTGCAGCCGCTCAGCCGAACCAAAAAAATGTTTCCTCACCGTAAATTCTCCAATACACCCTTGAATCGAAACGTATACCAAGGATATGTTCGTTCAGCGATTGTATTCAATCTCACATTCCGTGCTCGATCATAGGACTTGTATGAGACTCCCGTTCCGCCCCCGGGCCCTTCCGGACGGCACTCCATTCAGGGCGAAAAGCGCTGCCGTAGGCGGAGGCGTGGCCGCCCTGGCACTGGCGATGACCGCCTGCGCGCCCATCCAGCCCCTGCCCGAGGCGGTAGTGCATAACGACGTGACCTCCGCCCCCATCGGCAACCAGACCGTGGTGGAGGGCGGCGACCTGGTGATGGCCCTCTCGGCTGAACCCGACCGCCTGGACCCCACAACGTCGTCGTCCCTCTACACCCGGTACGTCATGCAGACGATGTGCCAGAAGCTGTACGACATCGACGCCCAGGGCAAGATCGTGCCGCAGCTTGCCACCAAGCTTCCCGAGGTGAGCAACAACGGGCAGACGGTGACCATCCAGGTGCGGGATGACGCCGTGTTTGCCGACGGCACCAAGTTCGACGCCGGGGCCGTCCGCGACACCCTCAACAGGGACCTGACCATGAAAGGTTCCGCCCGCAAGAGCGAACTGGGTCCGATCAGCGGCATCACGGCCCCGAACCCCACCACCGTCCAGATCACCTACAAGAAGCCGTTCGCCCCGCTCACCGCGGCGCTCGCGGACCGTGCCGGCATGATCCTCTCGCCCACGGCGGTTGCTGCGGCAGGGGATGCCTTCGGCGACCACCCCGTGTGCGTGGGACCGTTCAAGTTCAAGCAGCGCATCCCGCAGACCTCCATTCAGGTGGAACGGGACCCGCTGTACTACGACACCAAGAACGTCCACCTGGACAGCGTCACGTACCGGATCATGACGGACTCCAACATCAGGACCGCCAACCTGCGCTCCGGTGACGTGCAGGTGGCGGACTCCATCGCACCCCAGGACGTGGACGCGCTGGCCAAGGAACACGGCGTCGGGGTGCTCCAGGTGGGATCCCTGGGCTACCAGGGCCTGACCATCAATCTGGGCAACACCAACGGTGTGGGCAAGCCGGTGGGGGACCTCAACACGCCCTTGGCCAAGAACGCCGCCATCCGCCAGGCGCTCTCGATGTCCATCGACCGCAAAGCCCTGGTGAGCACGCTCTTCAACAACTGGTACGAGCCTGCCTGTTCCCCCGTGGCACCCTCCAGCCCCTTCTCTTCGGACGCCGCCCAAGGCTGCCCGGCCTACGATCCGGCGAAGGCCAAGCAGATGCTGAAGGACGCCGGGGTTCCGGTGCCCTTCCCCATCAAGGTCCAGGTCACCAACTCGCCGGACTCGCTGCGGTATGCGCAGGCGCTCCAGGCGTCCGCGGCGGACGGCGGATTCGCCCTGACCATCGCGCCCGTTGAGTACTCCACGCTCCTGGACGTCCAGAGCCACGGCAGCTTCGAAGCCCTGCTGCTGGGCTGGTCCGGGCGCGTGGACCCGCACGGCAACATGTACAACTTCCTGGCCACCGGCGGCGGCAACAACTACTCCGGCTACAGCAACCCGGCCGTGGACAAGCTCCTCACCGACGCCTCCGCCTCCACCGACCAGGCAGCCCGGGCGGCCCTCTACGGCAAGGCCGTCCAGCAGGTGCAGGCGGACAACCCGATCATCTACCTCTACCGGATCCACAGCCTCACGGCCTACTCCAACAAGGTGGCCGGAGTGGAAACGTTCGCGGACGGTGTGGTCCACCTCAGCAACGCGGCCTTCGTGAAGAAATAAGGACTCCACCATGATCCGATACCTCTCGACCCGTCTCTGGCACTCAGCCATCACCCTGGTGCTCGCCTCCGTGGTCATCTTTATTGGCATCCGCCAACTCCCTGGTGACCCGGCCATTGCCATGGCGGGGGAGGAGGCCAGTCCTGAACAGCTGGACGCCATCCGCTCCCAGCTCGGCCTGGACCAGCCCCTCCCCGTCCAGTACTTCTCTTTCATCGGCCGGCTGCTGCAGGGAGACCTGGGAAAGTCCACCCGCACCGGAACACCCGTCACGGACCTGCTCGCCGGCACCTTGCCCGTGACGCTGTGGCTTGCCGCCTACGCAATCGTGGTGGCCGTCGTCGTCGGCGTCCTGCTGGGCGTGGTGGCAGAGCGGTTCCGCGGCCGCTGGCCGGAATGGCTCTCCAACGGCTTTGCCCTCATCGGGCTGTCCGTCCCCAGCTTCTGGCTTGGCCTGCTGGCCATCCTGTACCTGGCCGTCAACCTTGGCTGGTTCCCGGCATCGGGCTATGTCGACGTCGGAACGAACCCCGTGCGCGGCCTGTACTACCTGACGCTGCCCGCGGTGATCCTGGGCACCGGCCTCGCCGCCGTCATCCTGCGGCAGACGCGCGCCTCGATGATCGAAACCATGAGCACTGACTACGTCCGCACCGCCCGCGCCAAGGGCCTGGGCGGCGGCCGGATCCTGTTCCGCTACGGGCTCCGGAACTCCCTGATCGTGGTGGTCACTATCGTGGGCCTGCAACTGGGCGGGCTGATCTCCGGCGCCGTGGTCACGGAGCGCATCTTCGCCCTGCCGGGCTTCGGCAAGCTCACCCTGGACTCCGTCTTCACCCGCGACTACCCCGTG
Organism: Pseudarthrobacter defluvii; assembly: GCF_030323865.1. Lineage (NCBI taxonomy): Bacteria > Bacillati > Actinomycetota > Actinomycetes > Micrococcales > Micrococcaceae > Pseudarthrobacter > Pseudarthrobacter defluvii. The sequence goes on from NZ_CP066362.1 coordinate 1,085,119, forward strand.
ATCCAGGCCGTGGTGCTGGTCATCACCGTTGGGTACATCCTCATTAACCTTGCGGTGGACATCCTGTACTCCGCGATCAACCCGCGAATCCGAGTAGGAAGCAACTGATGGCCGTCACCGACATCCGCCCTGCAGCCCCGGGCGCAACCAGCCTGGGCTCCGACCGCGGACGCATCTGGAAGTCGCTCCGGCGCAACCCCCTGGGCCTGGCCGGCGGCATCCTGCTGGCCCTCGTGGTCCTGGTGGCCCTGCTGGCACCGCTCCTGGCCCCGTACGATCCGGCGCAGGTCCACTTCGCCACCCCGTTCCAGAAACCCGGCACCGTGGGCTTCCTGCTGGGCACCGACGACCTTGGCCGTGACATCTTCTCCCGGCTGGTCTTCGGCATCCGTTCCTCCCTTGAGGTCGGGGTGCTGGCGGTCCTGCTCTCGGTGGTCATCGGCACCCCGCTGGGGCTGCTCGCGGGCTACTGGCGGTGGCTGGACGCCATCATTTCCCGGCTCAACGACGTCACCCTGGCCTTCCCCTTCCTGATCATCGCGGTGGGGCTCGTGGCCATCAGCGGCCCGAGCCTGGGCAACGCAGCAGTGGCCATCGGCATCGCGCACATCCCGGCCATGATCCGCATCATCCGCGGTGAAACGCTGAGGATCAAGGAAAGCGACTTCGTCATGGGCGCCAAGACCATGGATGCCTCCGGCGGGCGGATCATCTTCCAGCACATCCTGCCCAACACCGCCTCTGCACTCATCGTGCAGGCCACGGTGATCATGCCCGCGGCCGTCATCGGCGAAGCAGTCCTGTCCTTCCTGGGCCTGGGCATCCAGCCGCCTGCACCCAGCCTGGGCATCATGCTCTCCGACGCCCAGCAGTACCTCTTCCGCTCACCCACGGCGGCCATCGTCCCCGGCCTCGGCATCGCCGCGATCTGCCTGGCTTTCAACCTGTTCGGCGACGCTCTGCGCGACGCTTTGGACCCCGCCGCCACCACCCGAAAGAAATAACCCAATGACGTACACCCCCGCAGACAGCTTCACCACCCGCCCCACCCTCCAGGGCACGTTCGGCATGACCGCCTCCACCCACTGGCTCGCCACCGCCTCCGCGCAGGCAGTGCTGGAACGCGGCGGCAATGCCTTCGACGCCGCCGTCGCCGGCGCCTTCGTCCTCCACGTCGTGGAACCCCACCTGAACGGCCCCGGCGGGGACATGACCGGCGCCTTCGTCACGGCGGAGAACCCCTCCGAACCGGTCGTGCTCATGGGCCAGGGCCCCGCCCCGGCCGCCGCAACCCGCGAGCACTACCTGGCCGAAGGGCTGGAACTGGTGCCCGGCGCCGGTGCGCTCGCCGCCGCGGTGCCAGCCGCCGTCGACGCCTGGCTGCTGCTCCTCCGGGACCACGGCACCTGGGAGCTGGGGGACGTGCTGGCCTTCGCCATCGGCTATGCCCGCAACGGGCACCCGATCGTGGGCCGCGTGGGGACCACCATCGAAACCGTCGCCGACCTCTTCACCGAGCACTGGCCGACGTCGGCCGCCCTTTGGATGCCGGACGGGAAGATTCCCGCAGCCGGAGACATCGTCAAGAACCCTGCGTACGCCGACGTCCTTGACCGGCTCGTAGCCGCCGGGGAAACGGACGCGTCAGCCTCGCGGGAAGCACGCATCGACGCCGCCCGCCGGGAATGGGGCGAGGGATTTGTGGCCAAGGCAGCGGTCAAATTCCTCGCAACACCGCACCGCCACTCGTCCGGGGCCGACCACGCGGGCGTCATGACCGAAGCGGACTTCGCCGGTTTTTCCGCCGGCTACGAACCCGCCACCACCATTGAGTTCCGCGGCCATACGATTGCCAAGACCGGACCCTGGGGGCAGGGGCCGGCACTGCTGCAGACCCTCGCCATCCTGGAAGGGTTCGACGACGACCGGCTGGACCCGTCCACCGCCATCGGCGCGCACACCATCCTTGAAGCGCAGAAACTGGCCATCGCGGACCGTGAGGCCTACTACGGCGACGCGGAAGTGCCGATGGACTACCTACTCAGCCCCGAGTACGCGGCGGAGCGCCGGAAGCTAATCGGTGAAAAGGCCTCGCACGAGTTCCGGCCCGGCAAAGTCCCCGGCCACGAACCCTTCGTTCCGCCGCTGCGCACGGAGTACCTCCCGCCGTCGCTCGCGGAAAACGGCGGGCTTGCCTTCGCCGGCGTGGGGGAACCTACCGTCATGCCAACCGGGGAAACCCGCGGGGACACCTGCCACATCGACGTCGTGGACCAGTGGGGAAACATGGTCTCCGCAACGCCGTCCGGCGGCTGGCTCCAGTCCTCCCCGGCCATTCCCGAACTGGGCTTCTGCCTGGGTTCCAGGCTGCAGATGACCTGGTTGGAGGAGGGTGCGCCGTCCACGCTAACCCCCGGCAAGCGCCCCCGGACCACGTTGACGCCGACGCTGGTGCTGAAGGACGGCAAAGCGGTGACCGCCCTCGGTTCCCCGGGCGGCGACCAGCAGGACCAGTGGCAGCTGCTGTACCTGCTCCGGACGATCGTGGGCGGCTACGAGCCCCAGCAGGCCGTGGACGCACCCTCCCTCCACACCATCTCCATCCCGGGATCCTTCTGGCCCCGCACCTGGACGCCGGGCGGCGCGGTGGTTGAAGACCGCCTGGGCGACGACGTGATTAACGAACTGGAAGAACGCGGCCACGTGGTGACCCGGGCCGGGGACTGGGCGCTCGGCCGCCTGTCATCGGTGGTGAGCGACCCCGAAACCGGTGTCCTCAAGGCCGCCGCCAACCCGAGGGGAGCGCAGGGCTATGCAGCAGGACGCTAGGAACATTCTGCTTTCCGTCCGTGACCTGGAGGTCAGCTACGGCGGCACCCCGGTCCTGGACAAGGTCTCCTTCGACCTGAAGAAGGGCGAGCGGGTGGCGATCGTGGGCCAGTCGGGATCGGGCAAGTCCACCGTGGTGGGCGCCATCCTGGGCCTGCTGTCCGGCGCCGGCCGGGTCACCCACGGGTCCATCCTGCTCGACGGGGCAGACCTCGCGGACGTCACCCAAAAGGAGCTGCGCGGCATCCGGGGAAAGAAGATCGGCCTGGTCCCGCAGGATCCCATGTCCAACCTCAACCCCTCCATGAAGGTCGGCGCCCAGATCGCCGACGCGCTGGCCAGCAACGGCATGCGCGGCCGGGATGCCATCAAGCAGCGCGCCGTGGAACTCATGACCGAAGCTGGCATCCGGGACGCCGAACGCCGGTACAACCAGTACCCGCACGAGTTCTCCGGCGGCATGCGGCAGCGCGTCCTGATCGCCATCTCCCTCGCGGGGGAGCCGGACCTGCTGATCGCGGACGAGCCGACGTCGGCCCTGGACGTCACTGTCCAGCGGCAGATCCTCAACCACCTCCAGACGCTGGTGGATGCGCGGGGCACCTCGCTGCTGTTCGTCACGCATGACCTGGGGCTGGCCGGGGACCGCACGGACCGGATCATCGTCATGGCCGACGGGCGGATTGTGGAGACCGGCACGCCGCGGGAGGTGCTGCTGAATCCGCAGGAGGACTACACGCGGCGCCTGGTGGCCGCCGCGCCGTCGGCCAGCCTTTCCGCCGACGCGGTTTCCGGTCCGTTGCCTGATGAACGTGACCGGCCAGCTCCGGTGTTGTCGGTCAAGAACCTGGCCAAGGAGTTCAAGCTGCGCGGCCAGAGCGGGCGCAGGATCCAGGCCGTGGACGACGTCTCGTTCGACGTGCACCGGGGGACCACCACGGCGGTGGTGGGTGAATCCGGCTCCGGGAAGTCAACGGTTGCCCGGATCATCCTGGGCCTGGAGACACCCACCTCGGGCACGGCGCTAATCAAGGGCGAGAGCATCGCCACCAGCAACGCGCAGACCCGCCGCGCCCTGCGCCGCATCGCGCAGCCCGTCTTCCAGGACCCGTACGGATCCCTGGACCCGACCTTCAGCATTGAGCGGCTGATCGATGAGCCGCTGCGGATCTTCAAGATAGGGACTCGGGAGAGCCGACGTGAACGGGTGGCGGAGCTCTCGGACCAGGTGGCGCTTCCGCGGATTGTGGCGCAGCGCCGGCCCCATGAACTGTCCGGCGGGCAACGCCAGCGGGTGGCCATTGCCCGGGCCTTGGCGTTGGAACCGGAGCTGCTGATCCTGGACGAGGCAGTCTCGGCCCTGGATGTGCTGGTGCAGGAGCAGATCCTTACTCTGCTGGGGGACCTGCAGGATAGGCTGGGCCTGACTTACCTCTTCATCACGCACGACCTGGCCGTTGTTCGCCAGATTGCGCACAACGTGGTGGTCATGAAAACAGGAAAAGTGGTTGAAACCGGCAGCGTGGAGCAGGTCTTCATGGCACCCTCGGCCGATTACACCAGAGAGCTACTTGGAGCGATACCCGGTGCAGCCTTCGCTAGCTAGCGGCGATCCCACCCCACGGGCCCGCGTCCAGGACGAGATCCGGCGGGACATCATCTTCGGGAAGCTCCCCGCCGGGACACGGATCACGGAAGCGTCCCTGGCCGCGAAATACGGGATCTCCCGGGTTCCGGTGCGCGAGGCGCTGCGGGCCCTTGAGGTGGAGGGCTTCGTTGAGTCAAAGCCCTTCGCCGGGTCCACGGTGTCAGAGATACCGGTGGACGACGCCGACGACCTCTTCGCCGTGCGCGAGGCCCTGGAGGCGGCCACCGCCCGCCGGGCTGCCCGGCGGGCTGCGGCCCAATTCTCAGCGGGAGGTCCGGATAACCAGTGGTGGGAGACGCGGCGGGAACTGGCCGCAATCCTGGACGAGGGCGATGAAGCGGTGGCAAGCGGGCAGGTGGAGCTCCTGCCCGAGCTGAACATCCGGTTCCACCTGGGGGTCGCTGAACTCAGCCGCAGCGCGTCCCTCACCGCGCTGCTCCGCCAGATTTCCGGCAAGATCGAGTGGCTCTACGCCTCCGACGTGGACTCCCGCGGCATACGATCCTGGGCCGAGCACCGGGGCATCATGGCAGCGATCGACGCCGGCAACTCCGAGGCAGCCGAGCAGGGGATGGCCGCACACGTCCACGGGTCCCGGTCCGGATACCTGAGCCGGTTTACGGAGAAGGATGTGCCACCCGCGACGCCGATGGAGCCGTCAGGCGGCCAGCCCGCGGATACTAGGGCCTGATTCCGGGGGTGAGCATAGCGAGGCAGCTGCACATTCGTGCAGCTGCCTGTGGGAGGCCGACCAACGCCGGGGCCTACGAAAACTACCTACTCACCAGTAACAACGCTGTGCTATGGGTCACAATGCAGCGGTTACGGCCTCACCTCTCCGCACCCTTTCTTGCCGCACATCCGTGCACTTCCGCTGCGGAGGAGCGGCAGCGCTGCCAGCATGGAAAACCCCGGCCGGAACTGATGGACACCCCAAGACCATCAGCTCGGGCCGCCCTAAAGACAGATGAACAAAGAGGTTTCCATGTCGTTCCTTTCCCGGGCCCTGTCCGTCGCCGCCGCTGCAGTCCTGGCCTCATCCCTGGTTGCAGTCCCCGCCCACGCCGTCGATATCTCCCCGCCAGGTGCCAATGACTGGTCCTGCAAACCGTCGGCAGCGCATCCGTATCCGGTGGTCCTGGTGCCCGGGACGTTCGAGAGCATGGAGAAGAACTGGTCCACCCTGTCGCCCTATCTCAAGAGCCAGGGGTACTGCGTCTTCGCCCTCAACTACGGCCAGACAAATGGCGTCTACGCCACAGCTCCCGTGAAAGATTCCGCCAAGGAGCTGGCACCCTTCGTGGACGCGGTCCGCTCCGCGACCGGCGCCAAGCAGGTGGACCTGGTGGGACACAGCCAGGGCGGCATGATGCCCCGGTACTACATGGGCTTCCTTGGCGGGGCCAAGTACGTCCACCAGCTCGTCGGCATCGCCCCGTCCAACCACGGCACCAAAGGCGTGATCCTGCCGCCGCCGGACCTGGTGCCCACGCCGGACTACACCGCCGCCGGTTGTGCCGCCTGTGCAGACCAGCAGGCCGGTTCGCCGTTTATGCAGGAGCTCAACTCCATCGGCGACACCGTCGCAGGCCCCGCCTACACCGTCATCTCCACCACCCACGACGAGGTGGTGATCCCCTACAACAGCCAGTTCCTGAACGGCTCTGCGCGGCAGGTCACCAACATCACCATTCAGGACAAGTGCCCGGCCGATGTGATTGAACATGACCAGGCGCCCAATGATCCGGTGGTGCACCAGCTCGTGGGCAACGCCCTGGCCCAGCCGTCCGGTCCGGCGGACCCTGCCTACCAGCCCGTCTGCCTCTAGCTACCTAAACCACGACGGCGGGTGGCCGGCTTCCAAAAGCCGGCCACCCGCCGTCGTGGTTTATTGCACCGGGGTTCCCGGCTGCCCGTCAATGCCGCACCAGTCGGCGATGAACAGCGCGATGCTCTTGGTGATCCGGCGGATGGACTCGACCGAGACGCGTTCGTCGAACCCGTGGATCGCCTCAGAAACGGGGCCGTAAACCAGCGCGGGCGTATCGGCGTAAAGAGCGAAGACCCGGCCGTCCAGGTAACCCGGGGTGGTAAAGCTTTCCAGCTCGCGGCCAAACACCTGTGCGTGCGTGCGCTGCAGCATGGCCTCGGCGTCAGTCCCGGGCTCCAGCACGTAGCCCTCGGAGAAGAACCCTGTCTTTTCGCCGACGGCGGTGATTGGGTCTGGCCCGCGGCCCAGGGACTCGAGGCAGTCCTGGAGTTCCTGCCAGGCCTGTTCCGCGACAATGCCGGGATAGATTGCAGCCCGCACATCGAACTCGCACCAGGCCGGGACGCTGGAAGGCCAGTCCCCGCCAGCGATGCCGCCGAAGTTGAAGTTGATGGGGTGGTCAAGGTCCTCGAAGTAGCGGTGCTGTCCGCGGTCCGCGTTCCACTTTTCCTCCACCTCGCGCAGGGCGGATATTGCAGTGTAGGCGGCGTCGATGGCGTTGAAGCCGGTGCCCATTTCGCGCGGATGCGTTGGGTTGCCGGTGACCCTGACCTTGAACCACAGCACGCCCACGTTGGCCCGCACCAGCATGTCCTCCTCGGGTTCGGGAATGATCACGGCGTCGGCCTCGTATCCGCGCATCAGGGCGGAAAGCGAGCCGTTGCCGGTGCACTCCTCCTCGACGACGGACTGGAAGTGGATCCGGCCTGCCGGTGCGAACCCTGCTCTGCGGACAGCGTCGAAGGCGAAAAGATTAGCCGCCAGGCCTGCCTTCATGTCACCGGCCCCGCGGCCGTACAGCCACCCGTCGATGATGGGGGCGTCCCAGGGATAGCGGGACCAGGCCTCGGACGGGCCTTCGGGGACCACATCGATGTGACCGTTGAGAATGAGTGACCGGCCGCGCTCCGTGGCCGGACGGTAGGTGCCCACCACGTTGGTCACGCCGCTATAGTCGACCGTCACCGGTCCAAAGCCGGGATGCGTGGACAGGTCTGCGGGGTCCAGCTCCCACCGGTCCATCTCCATTCCCCGGCCGGCCATGGCCCCGTACATCAGGTCCTGCGCGCTGGCTTCCCGGGTTCGCAGGGACGGGTGCTTCACAAGGTCCTGGGTGAAGGAAAGCTGGTCGTCGAAGGCGGCATCGACGGCGTCCAGGATGCGCCGGGTCTGATCGTCATTGAGCATGGTGGTCTCCTTACGGGAAGGGGAGCCGTCCGCTGGACGGCTCCCCTTGGGTGATTGGTAGTGATAGCGCGGCGGCTTACCGTCCGCCGGTGTCAGTCCTAGCTGGTGACGAGCTTCTTGTCCTGGACGCGCAGGCGCTCGCCGAAGAACCCGCCGACGGCGGTGAGCAGGGAGATGATGGCCAGGATCAGGGCTGCACCCCACGACTGGTTGCCGGAAATGCCCAACATGGCGGTGGCCAGTAGGGGCATGAACCCGCTGGTGGCACCGGCGATGTTGTAGCCCAGGGCCACGCCGGAGTAGCGGAGCTTCGCCGGGAACAGCTCGGTCAGCAGTGCGCCATTGACGGCGTAGGCAACCGCGATGAGCATGATGCCTACCGTGATGGCCAGGGTGATCATCCACGGGGATTTGGTGTCGATCATCGCGAAGAGGGGAAATGACATCACTGCGCTGACGATGCCGCCCCACATGGTCACCTTGCCCGGTCCAATCTTCTCCGCGAGCCGGCCCATCACGAAGGTGACGCCGATCTGGGCCACTGCGGCAACCAGTGTTGCGTTGACCATGACGTTCCGGTCCACCTTGAGGGTGTTGGAGCCATAGCTCACCGCAAAGGTGGTGATCATGTAGAACCCGCCGACGCCGAGCAGTGCGGCGAGTACGGCGACGAGCAGCCGGCCGCCGGCGTGGCGGAAGACCTCGAACGCCGGGACCTTGGCCGTTTCACCCTGGGCCAGCAGATCCTTGAAGATGGGGGATTCCTCCACCTTCAAGCGGATCCAGAGCGCGATACCCAGCATTGGGAAGGCCAGCAGGAACGGAATACGCCAACCCCAAGCATCGAAGGCTTCGGACGGGAACAGCAGTACCAGTGAGAAGGCGCCGGAAGCCAGCAACGTTGCCACCGGCGAGCCCACCTGGACCAGGGCGGCGTACCGGCCGCGCTTTTCAACGGGGGCATGCTCCACAGCCATGGTCACGGCGCCGCCCCACTCGCCACCGACGGCGAGGCCCTGGACCAGTCGCAGTATGGCAAGCATGATGGGTGCAGCCAGGCCGATGCTGCCGAAGTCGGGCAACAGGCCAATGAGGGCAGTGGCCGCGCCGATCATGACGATGGTGGTCAGCAGCGCCGGCCGGCGTCCGTAGCGGTCGCCGATATAACCGAAGATCATGGCACCGATGGGCCGGGCGGCGAACCCGACGCCGAACGTGGCAAAGGAGGCCAGCAGTGCTGCCGTGGCGTCCATGTTGGTGAAGAAGAGCCGGTTGAAAACCAGCGCGGCGGCCGTGCCGAAGAGATAGTAGTCGTACCATTCCAGGGCGGTTCCGACGAAGGCGGCGCGGGCGATCTTTCCTGCGTCTTTGCCGGAGATCACCGGAGGAGCGCCTGCGGCGGTGGGGAGTGAATTCGAGGTGGTCACAGCGTGGGCCCTTTCGAGCGGGTTGAGTCTTGCGTCCCGGTCCCGCGGCGGTCGAAAGGCGCTGGCCTGCTCGCTGCGGTGGTTCCTTCGACATTAGGTGAGTGATAAAGCCCTAAACAATGACAATATCCACCCACTTTTCGGCTTCTAGGTGGGCAATTTCACAAATCAATCCGTGAACTCGCTGTACCGGCTGAGCGAAACAAGGGCCCGCGCAGCCTCCGCCGGGACGGTGAGGTCCAGGCCAATGACCTCGTGCAGGCTGTGCAGGCGGTTGACCACGGTGTTCCGGTGGCAGAACAGTTCCTCCGCGGTCTCCTTGATGGATCCGGTCCGGGCGTAACTGCGCGCCACCTGCAACAGGCGCTGGCGTTCCAGCGGTGTGCACCTGTCCAGGGCCTGCTTTATGGGGGCGGAAAAGCCCGGAAACTTCTGCTCCAGCAGGCCCCCGGCGATGCCCATCCACGTATCCTCCATCGTGGCCAGCCCGGTGCCCCGGGGCTTCTGCCGCGCCAGCACCAGCGCCGATGCGGAAGCGGCCGGGACGGCCGCCAGCCCGTCAACATCGGGCACGTATCCGGCGGGGAAACCTGGGCCTTCCTCGCGCCAGGTCCGGCCCTTGCGCTGCTGGCGGAAGACGTATAGGACGCCGGTGTTCTCGTACATATAGATGCGGTGGTCCGGCTCGAACTGCCGCTGGGCCTGCGCCACCGCGTCGGAGGTCACCGCCAGCACTTCAAAGGTACCGGTGGCCTGCACTCCGAGGGCCGTGGCGAGGTCCTGCGTATCGCCGGGACTGCCTGCTTCGGCGTTGAACAGCCGGGACAGCAGGCGCTGGCGGTACAGCTGCTTGTTGCGGGCCAGCCGTGCCTCTTCCTCGGCATAGGCCTGCTGGATGCTGCTGATATACCCCTCTACGGCGTCCAGGACCCGGTCCATGTTGGCCACCAGGACGCTGATCCCTTGGTCCCGGGCCACCCGTTCCAATCCCCTCCAGAGAACGCGGAAGTCATTGCGGATTGCCTCAAGAAATGCGTCCAGCGGCACGCCCTGGCGCGCCCGGCGGGCCGCCACCTCCCGGGGCAAGGTCTGCAGGTCCGTGGGCAGCTCCAACCCGGCCATCTGATACAGGAACATGTCCATGGTGTCCGCGGCGGTCCGGTACACATCATCCTTGGGAACCAACGCGTCCCCGTAGGAAATCGCGGAGAAGCGTTCCAGGAAGTCATCCACCAGCCGGGAGCGTTCCTTCCACAGGCTCTCCAACAGTTCAGTCCATTCCGGCTCCATGGGCCGGCCCGGATTGAACTCCCTGGTCACCGGACCTGAGGGGCGCGCGGCAGTGTCGTCTTGGGGTGTCATGCAACCCATTTTATGCAAAAGCCTAAATTAGCGCTTCAAGACCGCGTTTGATGTCCATTGAAGGCAGCAAAATTACAGAGTTGAATGGAGCGCAGCCCCACTTCAAGGCCACTGCCCTGAACCCTCCGTCCCATCCGGAGGCTTATCAAAGAGGATTCATGCCCGTCGATCTCCTGATCCGCAACGCACACATACTGACCCAGGAGGCTTCCCGGCCCATGGCGACGAGCCTGCTCATCCATGACGGCAAGATCCTCGACGTCGATCCGGACCCTGCCCTGGCCGGCCATGCCCTCCAGACCATCGATGCCGCCGGGACCACGATCGTGCCAGGGTTCAACGATGTCCACGCGCACAGCGTGTGGTTCGGCCTCGGGCTCATGGAGGCCAACGCGGGGGCAGCGGCAAACCTGGACGAGCTGTACGACATCATTGCCGGGGCGGCCGCCGGAAAGGCTCCCGACGAATGGGTGGTGGCGTCCGGCTTCAGCCCCCTGCTGTTCGACGGCCGGCAACCGGACCGCCACCGGCTGGATACGGCCGCCGGGGGACGCCCGGTATGGATCAAGCACTCGTCGGGCCACGCCTGCACGCTCAACGGCGCGGCGCTGGAACTCGTCGCCGCGCGCGCAGATCTCGGTGCCCCGATTGACGGCGGACTTGTGGTGATGGGCGACGACGGCCTGCCGACGGGTCTGCTGGAGGAAAATGCCATGCGTCTGGTGCAGGACATCCTGCTGCCGTACCCGCTGGAGACCATTGAGCGCGCGCTGGACCTGGCAACCTCGCACTACCTGTCCGAAGGACTCACCAGCGTTACGGATGCAGGAATCGCCGGCGGCTGGATCGGTTACTCTCCGCGCGAGTTCGCGGCATACCTGAACGCACGGGACAAGGGGCTGCTCAGTGTCAGGATGCAGCCCATGCTGGTCATGGACGCCCTCCACGAGGTTCCCGGCCACGCCGACGACCCGGCCTCCAGGACTCTGGACGCCGGCATCCGCACAGGGCTGGGCGACGACTGGCTGCGGCTGGGCCCCGTGAAGATCTTCAGCGACGGGTCGCTCCTGGGCAGCACGGCCTATATGACCGAGGACTATGTGGGCTGCACGCACAACCACGGCTACCTGCAGATGGACGCGGACCAGCTGCGCGCATCTGCGCTCGCCGCCTACCGCGCCGGCTGGGCAATCGCGATGCACGCGATCGGCGACCACGCCGTGGACCATGCCATCGCCATCATCACCGAGGCGCAGGAAAAGTTCGGGCTCAATGCACAGCCCAACCGGATCGAGCACGGCGGGGTGGTCCGGCCCGACCAGCTTGACAGGATCGCCAATGCCGGAATCGTGCTGGTCCCGCAGCCGCACTTCATCACCGAGTTCGGCGACGGCATGGCCCGCCTGCTGGGTCCCAAACGCACCGCCTGGTCCTACCCAGGCAAGAGCCTGCTGGAGCGTGGCGTCACCCTGCCGGGCAGCTCGGACCGTCCCGTGTCAAACGGCAGGCCGCTGGATGTCATGCAGTCCTTCGTGGAGCGGCTGACGCCGTCGGGCGAGGTCTACGGGCCGCACGAAAGGATCACGGCGACTGAGGCACTGGCTGCCTACACCACGGGGTCCGCCGCCGCCACCGGAACCGGCCACATCAAGGGTCGTCTGGCTCCGGGGTACCTGGCGGACCTGGTGTTCCTCGACCAGGACCCCACTGCCGTCGAGCCATCCAACATCTCAGCCACGCGGGTGCTGGCCACCATGGTGGGCGGCCACATCCGTTTCGGCGCAGAAAATCTACCGGCACCGGCCCGCCTCGCAGACCTGGAGCCGGCGCTGACAGGAAAGGAAACCCCATGAGCACCACCGATGAGCAGTTCCTCGCGGATTTCGCCACGATGTCCGGCTTTGGCGCCACGCCCGGCGGCGGCGTGGACCGCCAGGCCGGAACCCCGGAGGACCACGCCACCCGGGCCTGGTTCAGCCAATGGCTGGCCAGGCACGGCTACACCGAAACGGTGGACGAGGCCGGCAACCAGTTCGGCACCGTGGAACTGGTGCCCGGCGCCCCCTACGTCCTGGTCGGTTCACACCTGGACTCCCAGCCGTTGGCCGGCCGGTATGACGGGGCCTACGGGGTGCTCGCAGCAGCCCACGCCGGTGCCCGGGTTGCGGCGGAAGCCCGGGCCGGCACGCTCCAGCCCGGCTACAACCTGGCCGTGGTGAACTGGTTCAACGAGGAAGGCAGCCGCTTCAAGCCCAGCATGATGGGCAGCGGCGTCTTCACCGGGAAACTGCGGCTGGAGGATGCCCTCGCCACCACCGATGCCGCGGGGACAACCGTGGCCCAAGCCCTTGCCAACGGACACGCTGCCCCTGACGGGAACGCGCCCGTCCTCGCCCAGGTTGCCCGCTACGCCGAAATCCACATCGAGCAGGGCCGGAACCTGGACGAAAGCGGCACCCAGGTGGGCATCGTGGACAGGACGTGGGCCGCCAGCAAGTACCGGGTGACGGTGGACGGAGCACAGTCGCACACAGGCGCAACCCGCATGGAAGACCGCCGGGACGCCCTCTTCGGCGCCGCGCTGGTCATCACCGCCGCGCGTGAACTGGCCGCGGAATTCGAGCCCGGGCTGCTGCACACCTCGGTCTCCGAGCTGTATGTCCTGCCGAACTCGCCGGTCACCATCGCCCGGCAGGTGCTGATGAACCTGGACCTGCGCTCCCCGGACGAATCCGTGCTGGGCCTTGCCATGGAGCGGCTCGAAAAGAGGATCGTCGACGCCCAGGCGGACTCCCGCACGGAGATCCGGCTGGACCTGACGCACAATTGGGGAGTGGTGTCCTACCAGCCCCAGGGAGCAGCACTCGGCAGGGCCAGCGCGGAGAGCCTGGGCTATACCCACGCGGACGTGATGACCGTGGCCGGGCATGATTCGACCAACATGAAGGACGTGGTTCCCACCGTCATGCTCTTCGTCCCCAGCGTGGAAGGGATCTCGCACAACGAGGCTGAGTTCACGCACGACGACGACGCGCTGCGGGGCGTCGAGCTCCTCACCGAGGTTACGCGGCGCCTTGTCCGGGGCGAGTTGGAAGGGGACTAGCACGCCCGACAAGAGCAGTGCGACGGCGGGTGGCTGGCTTCGAAAAGCCGGCCACCCGCCGTCGTACTTCTAGAGCTTCTAAAGCGTCTCCGGCACTGGCCGCCCCGGGAACAGCGTGGCGTACTGCTTCCGGTACATCCGCCGCCCCACCAGCTTGTAGGCGAGCCGGACCGGGGGTGGGATCTCCTTGAACAGCTCCTTCCGGTCCGCGGGTGGATTCGTGGCCAGCACCATGCCCAGGTAGCCCACCATGAACCTCTTGTCGAGTGCCTTGACCCCGTGCTGCCCCACCGCCGCGGCTTCTTTCTCGCTCATCACCCGATCCGCCACGGGCATCATCTCGGTGACCTCCCGCCGGAGGTGCACGTTGAGGACGGCGGACAGGTCCTCGTACAGCGCGGCCAGTTCCGACGCCGACTCCGCATCCGCCGTCGACATCCAGCGCAGCCGCACCGGCTCAATGGCATCCAGCCGCTGTGTCACCTGCCGATGCTGCTCCAGCATCTGCCCCACGTGCAGCGCACACGCCGGCGCGCGCTCCTTCAGCTGCGGATACATCAACAGGTCCTCGCCCTCGTGGTGGAGGTGGAGCACCTTGTCGAAGTTCCCCAGCACTTCCCCGACGTAGGCGGCGCGGGCCGTGTCGCCCGCCGCGGCCGAACGCACCAGTCCGGGCGCCTCGCTGTAGGCCCAGAGGAAGAAACGGTGGATGCGCCGCATGGCAGCGGTTCCCGTACACAGGACGGGTCCCGCTGGAAGGGGAGGCGCGGTCTCGCCGGGCTGCATGGTGAAGAAGTCGGTCATTGTGGGCCCCTATTTTTGCCGGTCACTGAGACGAAGGACCTCTCCCCGCGAGCATCGTAGCCCCGGCCTCCACGGCACACAACGGCTGGGGAAGTACGACGGCGGCACTTAGGCGGGGTGCGCGGCGTCGCCCTGCTCAGGGGAGCCGGGAGCCGGCCTGCACCCGGGCCGAGTCTTCGCGCACCCGCTCAATCCATTCGGCGAGAAAGGCCTGGACGAGCGCGGGCTGCTCGTGCAGCAGGGCGTGCCCGGCGCGGTCCAGCACGGCAAAGGTGCCGGATGGGTAATCCCGGGCCAGCGCCAACCCATCCGCATAGCCGGCGGTGGCGTCCTGCCGCCCCGCCAGGACCAGCACGGGACGCGGATATCGCGCTGCCGATTCCGGACGGTCCCGCAGTTCCCACTGCGAAAAAATGCGGGCCAACCCCTGCTCGTCAACAAGGGATGCTGCAGGAGCCACGAACTGCTGGAACCGTTTCAGCGTTTCGTCCGTCTGGACCACGAAATAGCTGCGGAAAGAGGCCTCGCTTTCCGCGTCGAGGCCGGCAGGACTGACCGACGACACCAGGACCTCGTGTTTTGGCACGCTGCCGGTGTGCGCGCCGATGGGGCAGATCAGGGCAAACCCGGCCGCCTGCGGCCGCAGGTGGGCAACCGCGCGGGCCAGGTACCCGCCATACGACTGACCGATCATGAGGAACGGTTCATCACCGATCGTGCCGTCGATGAAGCCGAGCAGGAGGTCCAGCACGTCGTCGTTGCTGTTGAGCGACGCGTGAGCCGGGGTGCGGCCCATCCCCGGCAGGTCCGGATACAGGCGGCGGAACCCGGGGATTCTCGCGAACATCGGTTCCAGGCCGCCCGCAATCTCCCGGTGGTCCACTCCGGCGCCGTGCAGGGCAAGGACGGGTGTTCCGCTGCCATGTTCAACGAAATGGACGGGCACGCCGCTGACCACCGCTTCCATCCCGCCAGTGTAAATTCGGCCGGGACTGTGGGGCCAGGGTCCTCGTTACCAGGAAGCGGAGCACTTTGGGGCTCCTGCCCCTTTCGCGTCCCGGCCTGTGGGGCCAAGATGGCCCGCATGAGAAAACTCTTCACCGCCGGCCTCACGGCAGCACTGCTGGTGCTCGGTCCCGTTCCGCTTGCCCTTCCCGCCAATGCTGCAGGAGGCACGTCGCCTCAGCCCGGGCACGTCCTCGTAAAGTTTTACGACGACGGCGCTGCCGCCGGCATCCTGCACAGGCGCGGACTGGACGGCGTGGACGTCGGCAGTACGGGCGCCAGACTGGTCAGCGTGCCCGCCGGCAGCGAAGACCGGTTCATCGAGGCGCTCAGCCGGGACCCCGCCGTCGAGTACGCCGAAGCGGACCAGCCGGTGGCAGCCTTCACCTCCGACCAGTACTTCCCGCGCCAGTACGCCCTGCAGAACGATGGGCAGTCGTTCACCAACACCGCAGGCGACCTCACCATTCCTGCCGGCACGCCCGACGCCGACGTGGATGCCGTCGAAGCGTGGGACGTGACCACCGGCAACGGCGTCAAGGTCGCGGTGCTGGATTCCGGCGTCGCCAGCGACAACCCGGACATCGCACCCAAGGTGGTGGCCCGCGCCAACTCCAGCGGCTCGGCCACCAAGGCAGGGGACCCGGTGGCCGAGGACTACTACGGCCACGGCACCCACGTGGCCGGCAGCGTCGCCGCCACCACCGACAACACCATCGGCGTGGCAGGGGTCTGCCCGGGCTGCACCATCCTGGCCGGAAAGGTCTTGGACGACAACGGCGTCGGTTCGAGCTCTGCCCTTGCGAACGGCATCAACTGGGCGGTCAGCAACGGCGCCAAGGTGATCAACATGAGCCTGGGGGTGCGGGCATCGCGGACCCTGGAAACCGCCGTCAACAACGCCTGGAACAAGGGCGTGGTCCTGGTGGCGGCTGCCGGCAACGGTGGGAACCAGACCAAGATCTACCCCGGCGCGTACACCCATGTCATCGCCGTCGGTGCCACCGACAATAACGACGCCAAAGCCTCGTTCTCCACCTACGGCGCAAGCTGGGTGGACGTTGCCGCTCCCGGCGTCAACGTCTACTCCACCTTCCCCAACCACCCCTTCGTGCTGGCCACCCAGAACAACCGGTCCCAGGGCTACGACGTGGGCAACGGAAGCTCGATGTCCTCGGCCATCGTGGCAGGAGCGGCGGCGCTCGCGTGGAGCTCGCATCCGGGCGCCACGAACACCTCCATCAGGGCAGACGTGGAATCCACCGCGGACAAGGTTGCCGGCACCGGCACGTACTGGGCCTACGGCCGGGTGAACGCCGCCGGCGCCGTTAAATAGCGTCAGTTAGCCGCGCTGCCGGGTAAGCGGTGCCCTAGCTGGCCGGCTTCAGCGCGACCTGCCAGGCGGCAACTGCACGCGCACCGCTCAGGGTCCAGGTAGCTGTTCCGCTGGCTCCGGCGGTTGCCTGCACCTTGTCCGCGAGTTCGGCAATCTGCCCACCGGCGGCCTGCCAGCGCTGGGTCCAGCCGGCCGGCGCGGAGGAAACCACAGGGGCTGCGCAGTCACAGCCCACGCCGCCGACCAGCATGGCGCCGTTGGTGGCCGTTGTGACGCTGGGGGCGGTGATGCTGGTGGCGTTGTAGGTGGCGTCCACGGCCGTCGCTGCAGAGGAGTCAAGCGGCGTGGTGTTGTTCACGCCCCGGTAACCGGTGATGCCGCCGCCCCACTTCACGGCCGTGCTGAGCGTCCACGCGTAGCTGGCAGGATCCGAGGCGCCCACCACGTGGTAATAGGCAAAGACCCTGGCACCGGAGGTGGAGGTGCTGTTGATGCCCAGGCCGTTGACCAGCGGAGTCCAGCCCGCCGGGACGGAGGCCATGGTGGGGTTCAGGTCCGTGGTGATGGCGGCGACCAGGACATCACCGGCAGCGGTTCCGGCGGGGGCACCGATGGAGACGGCGGAAGCCGCCGTTCCCGAATAAGTGGTGGACGAGCCGACGACGCCTACCCCTGCGGCCGGCGGCGGTGTGGAGGAGGAGCTGACGGTGATCGTGGTGCTGGCAGAACTGGACCCGCCGCTGTTCGTGGCCGTGAGCTTGGCCGTGTAGGTGCCGGCTCCCGCGTAGCTGTGGGCGGGGTTCTGCGCGGTGGAGGTGCTGCCGTCGCCAAAGTCCCAGGCCCAGGAGGTGGGCGTGCCGGTGGACGTGTCAGTGAAGGCGACGTTCAGCGGCGCTGTGCCGGATGTGGGGGAGGCCGTGAAGGATGCCACCGGTGCCGTGACCGCCGGTCCCAGCGGACGGTCCGAGTACCAGTAGCGCTTGGCCACGTCGTCACTGGCCATGACCACGATGCCCGTGGAACTGTCCACACCCTGCTTGGTGGTGGTCACATTGTTCATGTTGGACGACGATGCGCTCTGGATGACGGGGGTCCCGCGGCCGCTGCCAAACACCGGGTTGTCCATGGACGCCGTCTTCTCGTAGATGCTGCCGGCCACCCCGGAGTACGCGCAGCCGGTCACTGACGTGGGCGGGGCTGTCTGGAAAGCGCGGACCAGGTTGTTCTGGGTGTCCAGGACTATCTGCGGCCTGCTGACGCAATCACCCGTTGTGGAGATGGTGGACTGGGTGAAGGAACCCGTGCCCGGCTTGAAGACCAGCAGCAGCAACTGCGGCAGCGTGGGATCACTGGAGACGTCGTTCAGGCTGGTCTTCACCGCGGCGAAGACGCGGCCGCTGGTATCCGACTGCAGGGACTTGATGTTCAGGTGGTCGTCGGCCTGCCCTTGGCCCCGGATGGCCGGCTGGAAGTTCCAGGACGATGACGCCGTGGGGGAGGTCCCATCGGTGCGCGAGGCCCACCATACCGAGCCGGTGAGCTGGTCGCTCCACATCACGCCAATTTTGTTCTTGTTGTAGGACACCACGGCAGAAATGTCATCCGGTGCCGGGTGCGGGTTGGAGACCGGGAGGACGAACGGCGCAGCCCAACTGGAGCCGCCGGGCGCCGAGTTGTTTACGTAGACGGTGTTGGTGAAACCGCTGGTGCTGTTGCCCGCCACCTGCGTCCATGTGGCCCAGATGGCGCCCGTGCTGTCCTCGTCGATGGTCATCGACTCGCTGCTGTTGTTGGCAATCACGGTGGGGAACCCGGAGTCGAGCGTGTACTTGCCGCTGGAGTAGCTGTACCGGTAAAGGTATGCGGGCTGTCCGGCGACAGAGGGTTTCGGGTTGGCGTCGGTGGAGATGGTGACCACGTGCGAGGCGATGTAGAGGTGGCTGCCGTCCCACATGGTGTCGGCCAGGGTGCTGCCGCGGGTGTCATTGACCACGCCCGTGTTCACCCAAGTGGCGCTGGGCCGGTCCAGCCGGTAGATGCTCCAGCCGCTGCCGCTGGTCCACATGTCCGCCCACCAGGAGCCGTCATTCCACCACAGCTTGCTCTGGGGCTTGTCCGACGTGGGCGGATTGGCGACGCCGGAGTAGGCGATGCTCTGGGTCCCGTAGACGGGATCTGCGGAAGCCGGCGGCGCTCCCACCAGGGCGGCAGCCGCTATCAGGACCAGAACCACGGCCTGCCGTAACCAACCTGGGAAAACTTCGCTCTTCATGGCCGGCTCCTGGGACTTGATGCCGCAGTGGCATATTTACTTGCCGGAGTCCTGCCGCCGGCCCAGCCCGACGCAACCCCTAGGGGACTTAGGGTAGGCCCCTAATCGATCCCCTAACAAGAGCCCCTGGTACCTGTTTTTGTTGCCTAGGGCTACTGGTTACTTAAGTGCTGGACTCGGCGCGCTGTTTGACCCCGCGGAGCACGCCAACCTCCATGTAGTGATGCAGCGGATCACCAATGAAAAGGTCGACGCCGCGTGCCAGCATCAGCGCGCCCGGCACCTTCTGGAGGGTGAACGCCAGGGCCCGGGTCACCGCCGGAGCGTCGGGACCGGCGCCGCGTACGGCGGCACTGAGATACCCCGGGCCGCGGTACCGGATGATGAAGCGGGTGCGGTTTCCGGGGAGGGTCCGCAGGATGAACTGCTCACCCGCCACCAAGTGCCTGTTGGGTTCGAGTTCCGACACCATGGCGTACACACCGCCGCCGTACGGGACTTTGTCCCCGACCTTAAGGTCCTGCAGCTCAGGGTGGATCCGCGTTGCCGAATGCTTCCCTTCAACGTACCGGGCGTGGAACAGGGCCCGCTCAACCCGGTCGTGCGTGTAGAAACCCGCACGATAGATCCCCATCTGCACGATCCATGGCCACACGCGGTCCGGCGGGGCATCGATGGTGATGGCCCGGGTGCTTTGGAACACCGGCCGGGGCTCCAGGCCGTCGCCGGGCAGGGGCTCCACCGCTTCCGTTCCCTCGGTTCCCCACCGCAGCATGGCTTCCGCCACAGCAGATACGCCGCCAGCTGCGCGAAGAGCGACACCGCCAGGAGCAGCCAGCGCCGGCGGCGTACCGTTCCGCGGCCCGCCCGTACACAATGTCGTCGTCCGGACATAGCCGCCAAAATGCCACGGGACCCCCGCCACCAGAAGTGCCGAAGGTCCCGCCAGCCCACCGTCGACGCGTTTGCGTAACTATTGGCTTCAACGGGAGCACGGAACCCCGCAAATACAGGGGACCGCCTTAACCAACCGCCGATAAATCACGCAAACGCGTCACACACGAAGGTCAGGCGCGCGACTGAAGCCCCGGGGCGCCGTCGCGGATTTCGAAGGAGGCCTTGGTGGAAACGGGTGCGCCCGGCGTCGTGACGTGGTCCAGCACCCGGAAGTCAGCCGTCATGGCGTCCTTGGTGATGCGGGTGTTCACGTAGCCGCGGTTGTCGTTGTAGAACTTCAGGTGCGGGTTCCAGGCCATGGTGGCGTCCGTGGTGGAGCCGCTGCCGTCGCCGGTGGAGGTGATGGACGTGCACACCAGTTCCGAGCCAACCACGGGCGAGGCGGGGTCCTTGTAGTCCACTTTGACGTCGTTGGCCCAGTGCCGGTGCACATCGCCGGTGAGTACGACGGCGTTGCGGACGTTGGCGTCCACCCAGCCCTGGGTGATGCGGCGGCGGGAGGCCGCGTAGCCGTCCCAGCCGTCCATGGACACGTCATCGATCTCAGGTGCCTTGTTGCGGTCCCGCTCGGCGAAGAAGACCTGCTGGCCCAGGATGTCCCAGCGCTGCGTGGAGTTGCGGAAGCCGTCCAGCAGCCACTTTTCCTGCTCGGCGCCGGTGATGGTGCGGTCCTCAGCCAGGCGTTCGGTGACGTTCTTCTTCCAGCCGTCGCCGGCCAGCTGGTCGTCGCGGTACTGCCGGGTATCCATCATGTGGAAGTTGGCCAGCTGGCCCCACTGGATCTTCCGGTAGATCTTCATGTCCGGACCGGCCGGGAGGGAAGACGGGCGCAGGGGCATGTTCTCGTAGTACGCCTGGAACGCGGCGGCGCGGCGCTGCCGGAAGTGCTCCACGCTGTCGTTGAGCTGGCCGGCGTCCTTGTTCTCGGGCACGTCGTCCGCCCAGTTGTTGTCCACCTCGTGGTCATCCCACACCACTGCCCACGGTGCGACGGCGTGCGCAGCCTGCAGGTCGGCGTCGGCCTTGTACTGGGCGTGCCGCTGCCGGTAGCTCTCCAGCGTGACGGTCTCCGGGCCCTCGTGGTCGCGGGGGTTGCCGCCGCCGATCACGTAGCTGTCCTTCTTGTATTCATACAGGTAGTCGCCCAGGTGCAGCACCAGGTCCGGGTGGTCCTCGGCCAGGCGGCGGTAGGCGGTGAAGTAGCCGTGTTCGTACTGCGCGCAGCTGGCGAACGCCATGGCCAGGGCGGCGGGCGTCTCGTGGAGGGCCGGGCTGGTGAGGGTGCGGCCCACTGGGCTGAGGTGCTTGCCGGCGCGAAACCGGTAGAAGTACTCGCGGCCGGCCTTCAACCCGCGCAGCTCCACGTGCACCGAATGCGCAGCTTCAGGACGGGCCTGCTCCACGCCGCGGGCCACCACCTTCCGCATGCTTTCGTCCTCGGCCACCTCCCACTGCACGGCCACGGGGCGGGACGGCATGCCGCCCAGGCCGTCCTCCGCCACGGGATTCAGGGCCAGGCGGCTCCAGAGGACGAAGCCGTCCGGCCACGGCTCGCCTGACGCGATGCCGAGCATGAAGGGATCGTTGCGGAGGCCGGCGTCGTCAGCGGTGGAAACCGCGACGGCGGCGCCCGGCAGGGCTGCGACCAGGCCGGCGCCGAGGCCGGCCGAGATAAGGGTTCTGCGGGAGATGTTGTCCATGGCTCCCAAGGTATTTCCAGCTTCTGTACAGGTTTCGAGGAGGATGTGAATGGGCGGTTAACGGCTTGACAAGAGCTGTGAACTTTGTGCGGCCGGCCCCGCGTCCGGTGCGGGCCTTTGGACTCTGGCTCAGTGCAGGCTTCCCGGGCAAACTTGGGCCCGACCCCATCCGGCCAGCGAAAGAAGGAACCATGCCCCGCACCTCCGTCGTCACCGGCGCCGCCTCCGGCATTGGCAAGGCAACCAAGGAACTCCTGGAACAGCGGGGCGAACGCGTGATCGGGGTGGACCTGCACGACGCCGAGGTAGTGGCCGATCTTGCCAGCGCGGAAGGAAGGGCCGCATTGGTGGACGCTGTACGAAAAGTCAGCGGCGGCAGGATCGATGCCATATACGCCAATGCCGGACTCGCATCCGCGGCGCCGCCGACTGTCGCCGTCAACTTCTTTGGAGCGATAGCAACACTCGAAAAACTCCGGCCCCTGCTGAGGGAATCCGAAGCCCCACGCGCGGTGGTGGTCTCATCCATGGCAGCCCTCATGGCCAGCGACGAAGAGCTGGTGGGGCGGCTGACCGCAGGAGACGAGCAGGCAGCCATGGCCCGCGCCGAGGTCCTGGCCAAGGAACCGACCACTGGCGGGCTCATCTACTGTTCCACGAAGCTCGCATTGTCCCGGTGGGTCCGCCGCCAGGCCGCCACCGCCGACTGGGCCGGAGCCGGGATCCCCCTGAACGCCGTGGCTCCCGGAATCATTGCCACCCCCATGACCGCCGAGATGATCGATACCGAACAAGAACGAGAGTCGCTGTTGAAAGTGGTCCCAATGCCACTGAACGGGATTGCCGAACCGGTTGTCGTGGCCCGCCTGCTGGCCTGGCTCAACAGCGCTGAGAACACGCACCTTTGCGGGCAGATCGTCTACGTGGACGGCGGCAGCGACGTGGTGCTGCGCGGCGACTCGGTCTGGTGAGGGCCGGGCCTAGTAACCGGCCGTGCATCCCGCCCTGAACGCCAGGTACCGCGGATCCCCGCGGCCCACCAACCGGCCCAGCGCGTCGATGGCCAGGAAATCGGCAAAGCCCATATCCGTGGAAAGCCACCGCACCAGCAGCGAGGCATCACCGCTGGCCCGGACGGCCGATCCCACCGCCATGTCCAGCTGATCACGGAGCAGCTGCACCGCGAGGGCAACGGACCGGATGAGCAGGGGAGCGCTGTACGCCTCCAGCGCCTCGGCAACCAGGCCCGCGCGCAGCAGCCTCAGCACCTGCCCCGCGTCGGAACGACCAGCCAGCGCGGGAGCAAGCCGGTAGGGGTTGGACTCCACGGCGCCGCCCAGCATGGACCGCACCCGGAACATCTCGGTCCGGATGGCCTGCGGGGTGCCCACGTCGCCATGCAGCTCGTACGCCAGCTCCTCCGCGGACCAGCCCTGCGACCGGGAATCCAGCAGCGCCAGGATCTCCGCCCGGCGCAGCGTCAAAGACACACGGCTCCCATCGGCAAACACCGCTGCAGGCTTCTCGCCCAGCAGTTCCAGCCGCTCCACCGCGGCAGCCGGACGCGAAGGGAAAGCCGCAGGCTGCCGGGAAGCACCAACGGGAGACAAGGCACCCAAGGAGGTGCCGCCGTCGGACGTTCCCAGCAAAGCCTCTGCCACCCGCACGGCGCAGCGCACCATCCGCAAAGTGTCCGCGCTGAGGGTGTCCAAGGGCCCGGACACGTCCAGCACCCCGAGCACCTGCCCGGTGGCAGGGTCCGTAATGGGCGCCGCGGTGCAGGCCCATTCGTGGTGCGTGCGGACCAGGTGTTCGGCGGAGAACAGCTGCACGGGGCCGCCGGTGACCAGGGCTTCGCTGATGGCGTTGGTGCCGATACCGGCTTCTGACCAGTCGGCCCCTTCCAAGAATTCCAGGTGGTCGGCCCGGCGGAGGACAGCCGGACTGCCCACCCGCCAGAGGACCTCGCCGCC
The DNA here is from genome assembly GCF_030323865.1 of Pseudarthrobacter defluvii. Lineage (NCBI taxonomy): Bacteria > Bacillati > Actinomycetota > Actinomycetes > Micrococcales > Micrococcaceae > Pseudarthrobacter > Pseudarthrobacter defluvii. The sequence continues at coordinate 1,108,713 of NZ_CP066362.1, forward strand.
GGCATCGGTGAGCACCAGCAGGTGGCGGCCGGAGCGGGAATCATCGGCCAGGAGGTCGTGCAGCGCGGGCATCACCTGCTGCAGCCGGTGCTCCCGCCGCAGCTCCAGCACCTCCGCCACCTCGTGCAGGTGCCGCGGGCTGTGCTGGTCCGGGCTGATGCCCAAAGCCATGGAGCGGTGCCACGAATCGACCAGGCTGGTGGAGATCTCCGGCCGCGGGACGCCGGAAATGACCAGCTCGTGCGCGCGGCGCAGCGTCCGTGCATACGTTGTCGGGTCCGAAAACCTCAGGCCGTGGTCCACTCTTTCCTCCTCACAGCCGGCACCTTTGCCGGATTCGTGTAACGCCCCTGTTACCCCCGCCGCGTTCCACTAGTGATGCAGCTCACGCCCGCCCCAGCATATCGGGCAGGCGGAGCCCGAGGAACAGCACAAAGGAGTGGAGATGACCCAAACACCCACCGCTGCCGCGCAGGCCTGGCTTTCCGGCCTGGATGACGCGCTGCAGCGGCGCGACGTGGACGCCGCGCTGGAACTTTTCGAGGATGAAACCTACTGGCGGGACTTCGTGGCGTTCACCTGGAACCTGAAAACCCTGGAAGGCAAGGCGGACATCCGCCGCATGCTCGAGGCCACGCTGGACCGGGTGCAGCCCTCCAACTGGGCTCTGTCTGAGGATGCCATCGGGGACGCGGAGAACGTGGAAGCCTGGATCACGTTCGAAACCGGTGCCGCGCGTGGCTACGGCCACCTCCGGCTCCGCAACGGCAAGTGCTGGACGCTGCTGACCACCATGCAGGAGCTGAAGGGCTTCGAGGAGAAGAAGGGCCCGCGGCGCGAGCAGGGAGTGGCCCACGAGATCGTCCGCGGACGCAAGTCCTGGAAGGAGCTCAAGGAGGAGCAGGAGGCCCGGCTGGGCTACGAGGAGCAGCCCTACTGCGTGATCATCGGCGGCGGGCAGGGCGGGATCGGCCTCGCGGCGCGGCTGAAGCGGTTGGGCGTGCCCACCATCATCGTCGAAAAGAACCAGAACCCCGGCGACTCCTGGCGCAACCGCTACAAGTCCCTGCACCTACACGACCCCGTCTGGTACGACCACCTGCCCTACCTGAAGTTCCCTGACGATTGGCCGGTCTTCGCCGCCAAGGACAAGATCGGCGACTGGCTGGAGCACTACACCCGCATCATGGAGCTTAACTACTGGTCCGGCACCGAGTGCGTCAAGGCAGTGTACGACGACGGCGCGCAGGAATGGGAGGTCAACGTCCTTCGCAACGGCGAACCAGTGACGCTCCGGCCCAAGCAGCTCATTTTCGCCCTGGGCGTCTCCGGCTACCCGAACATTCCAAAGTTCGACGGCGCCGAGACCTTCCTGGGCGAGCAGCGGCACTCCTCCCAGCATCCCGGTGGAGGTGACTGGACGGGCAAGAAGGCCGTGGTGATCGGCTCCAACAACTCGGCCCACGACATCTGCGCCGACCTCTGGGAGCACGGCGCCGACGTCACCATGGTCCAGCGCTCCTCCACCCACATCGCCCGCAGCGAATCCCTGATGGACCTTGCGCTGGGGGACCTGTACTCGGAGCGGGCGCTCGCGGCCGGCGTCACCACGGAGAAGGCGGACCTGCTGTTCGCCTCGCTGCCCATGCGAATCCTCCCGGAGGCGCAGGTGCCGGTGTACCAGGAGATGGCCAAGCGGGACGCGGAGTTCTATTCGCAGCTGGAGGCCGCCGGGTTCGACCTGGACTTCGGCGTGGACGGCTCCGGCCTGTTCGTGAAGTACCTGCGGCGCGGCTCCGGCTACTACATCGACGTAGGTGCTTCCCAGCTGATCATCGACGGCCGGGTGAAGCTCAAGTCCGGGCAGGTCGCCAAGATCACCGGCAACGCCGTGGTCATGGACGACGGCACCGAGCTGGAGGCGGACCTGATTGTCTATGCCACCGGCTACGGCTCGATGAACGGGTGGCTGGCAGACCTGGTCTCGCCCGAAATCGCGGACCAGGTGGGCAGGTGCTGGGGATACGGCTCAGACACGCCAAAAGACCCTGGTCCGTGGGAGGGGGAGCTGCGCAATATGTGGAAGCCCACCAACGTGCCCAACCTCTGGATCCATGGCGGCAACCTGCACCAGAGCCGGCACTACTCCGCCTACCTGGCGCTGCAGCTGAAGGCCCGGATGGAAGGACTCGAGACCCCCGTCTACGAACTGCAGCCCAGCCACCACACCCGCTAAGGAGAACCCATCATGAAGGCAGCACGTTTCCACGCCCGCAAGGACATCCGGATCGAGGACATCCCGGAGCCGGAGCTGCGGGCGGGGACGGTGAAGATCGACGTCGCCTGGTGCGGCATCTGCGGCACCGACCTGCATGAGTACCTGGAGGGGCCTATCTTCTGTCCCGCACCCGGGCATCCACACCCGCTGTCCCACGAGGAATCCCCGGTGACCCTGGGGCACGAATTCTCCGGGACTGTGGCTGAAGTCGGCGAAGGCGTGGAGGGGCTGGCAGTGGGTGACAACGTCGTCGTCGAACCCTACTTTGTGGACGGGACCTGCGACATGTGCCAGGCCGGCAGCTACCACCTGTGCCGGCAGATGGGCTTCATCGGGCTGTCCGGCGGCGGGGGAGGGCTAAGCGAGAAGATCGTGGTGGACCAGCGCTGGGTGCACCCCATCGGGAACATCCCGCTGGATGAGGCCGCCCTGATCGAACCGCTGTCCGTGGCCCATCACGCGGTGGCGCGCAGTGGCGTCAAGGAAGGCGAGGTGGCCCTGGTGGGCGGGTCCGGGCCAATCGGTTTGCTCACCGCGGCCGTGCTCAAGGGCATGGGCGTGACCACGATCATCAGCGAGCTCACCCAGGCCCGGAAGGAGAAGGCCACCTCCAGCGGCGTGGCCGACCACGTGCTGGACCCGAGCCAGGAGAACGTGCCGGAGCGGGTCCGCGAGCTCACCGGCGGCACCGGGGCGGACGTCGCCTTCGAATGCGCGGGCGTGAACGCGGTCCTGGACACCATGCTCGACGCCGTCCGGCCGGGGGCCGTGGTGGTCAACGTGTCCATCTGGGGTGCGCCGGCCACTGTGGACATGCAGAAGATCGTGCTCAAGGAGATCGACCTGCGCGGCACCATCGCCTATGTCCGGGACCACCCGGCGGTCATCAAGATGGTGCAGGAAGGCAAGGTGGACCTCAAGCCGTTCATCACCGGCCGGATCGCGCTGGAGGACCTGGTGGAGCAGGGCTTTGACACCCTCATCAACCACAAGGACACCGCGGTGAAGGTGCTGGTGCATCCGTAGCCCGGGGCGCTCGGACTTAAGGCCCTGTTTCCCCATAAACCTCAGGCGTAGCTTGAATGTGGGTCCCGCAACCGCGGGGCCCACATTCAAGGGGGGCATGATGACCAGGCCCAGGCATACGGCACTCAGCGTTCTCGGGCTCAGTGGCCTGTTCCTCCTCACAGGGTGTTTCGGCCCGCCCAGCCCGTCGCCGACCAGCAGTTCCGCGGCACCGTCGGCAAGCCCCACCACCAGCGCCACCCCAAGTACGACGGCGACCGGCACCGCAACGGCGACCCCGACGTCACCGCCCAGCACCTCAGCCGCGCCCACCACCGCGGCCGCCCCTCCGCCGTCGTCCGCCCCAGCCGGCCCGCCACCCACGCAGGAGCCCCAGCCGACGCAGGAACCCCAGCCCACCGGCCTCCCGGAACAAACCGGCCCGCTAACCATCTACTACGTGGCCGTGGACGACAACGGCGTCTCCGGTCCCCGGATAGGCTGCGGCGACAGCCTGGTGGCCACCACCACGGGGCCGGTCCGGTTCACCGACCAGGTGCGGCCCAGCGTGGAGACACTGCTCGCCAACAAGAAGCGGGACGTGGGGATGTCCGGGCTGATCAACGTGCTGTACCAGTCCAGCCTGACGTACCTGGGCGGCGAGCTGAACGGCAGCACCATCAGCATCTGGCTTTCCGGGCAGTTCATGCTGGGCGGCGTCTGCGACATCCCCAGGGCCAAGGCGCAGCTGGAGTACACCGCCATGGCCGCCTCGGGAGCCACCAGCGCATTGGTATACGTCAACGGCCGGCCGATTGACGAGGTCCTCAGCCTCAAGTAGTTAAAAGTGGGTACGCCGGCAGCAGCCCCTGGGAGGAACCGGATGGACAGCCTGCAGCACCCGCTCTTCGCCCGCGCTTTCGCCCGGGTGGTTGGCGGCATGGACCGCCGCGGGGCAGCCGAGCACCGCCGCCGCATCCTTGCCGGGCTGCACGGCTCCGTCATCGAGATCGGAGCGGGGGCTGGATCGTCCTTCCCGCTCTACCCTTCAACCGTGACCCATGTCCTGGCCCTGGAACCGGAGGACTATTTGCGGGACGTGGCGCAGGAGGCGGCACCATCGGCCAGCGTTCCGGTGACCGTTGTCGATGCCGCCGCGGAGCACATCCCGGCAGAAACGGCCAGCGCCGACGCGGTGGTGGCCAGCCTTGTCCTCTGCAGTGTCAGGGACCAGGCTGCGGTGCTCGCCGAGATCCGCCGCGTCCTCAAGCCCGGCGGGACCCTTGCCTACTACGAGCACGTCCGGTCGGGGCACCCGCTCGTGGCCAAGGCGGAGGATGTGCTGACCCCTGTCTGGGGGCGGTTCATGGGCGGCTGCCACCTCAACCGGGACACCCTGGCAGCGATCACCGCGGCAGGGTTCACGGTTCAGGACCACGAACGGTTCGGTTTCCCCGTGCAGCGCTTGAATCCTTCCCTCGCCCACATCCTTGGCACGGCCACCAGCCCCGGGCCGCCCAGCCAGACGCCAAGTCCTGCTGACCCGGGCAGCACAGCATGAAAACCCTGACCCTGCCGGGAGCGGATGGGGTGCGGATCAGCGTCAAGGAGTCCGGCGACCCCGGCGTGCCTCCCGTGGTGCTGCTGCATGCCCTGGGCGACACCGCAGGGGACTGGGGCACGATTGCCGCAGGGCTCGAACCGGGCTTCAGGGTGTTCGCCATCGACCTCCGCGGCCACGGGGGCAGCGGCCGGCCCGGGAAGTATTCCTTCGAGCTCATGCGCGACGACGTCGTGGCTGTCCTGGACGCGCTGGACCTCCACGACGTGATCCTGGTGGGGCATTCCATGGGCGGAGTGGTGGCCTACCTCGTCGCACTGGCACAGTCCGGCCGGCTGGCCCGCCTGGTCGTCGAGGACGCCCCGCCGCCGTACCCGCGGACGCGCACCCTGCCGGAACGGCCCCCGGGCGAGTTGCCTTTCGACTGGGCTGTCGTCACCGCCGTCGCCGGGCAGGTCAACGACCCCTTGCGCCGCTGGTGGCCCAGGCTGCCCGAAATCATGGTGCCCACGCTGCTGATCGGCGGCGGCGCCGGCAGCCACATCCCGCAGGAGTTGCTCACGGAGGTCGCAGAGCTGATCCCTGACTGCGCCCTGGTCACCCTGGAGACAGGGCACAATGTGCACGCCGCCGCCCCGGACCAGTTCCTCAACGCCATCATGTCCTGGCTGGAGAAACGGGCGCTGTGATGGCCAGGGAGAAGTTGCTCGGGTGACTGTCAGACACGGGTCGTACCCTAGAGCGGTAAAGGCAAATTCGCAGCCCGACGTGTCCGAACGGATCCGGCCATGACTGACGTGAACGTCCAGGAGCGCGGCTCCCTCCAGCTGCCGATCGCGGACGCCGCGAGCCTGACGGCCGAACAGACCCTCACCCGCCTGGGGTCCGGTCCCGGCGGCCTCAGTGAGGAGGAGGCGGCCGGCCGGTTGGAGCAGCTTGGCCCCAACGCCGTCCGCACCCACCGGGCCAACGCCTGGGCCGTGCTTGGCCGGCAGTTCGCCAGCCCCATCCTCATCCTCCTGATCATCACCGCCGGCTTGTCGCTGTTCCTGGGCGACGCCACCAACTCGATCGTCATCGGGGTAATTCTGCTGGTCAGCGTGGGGCTGGGTTTCACCAACGAGTACCGCGCCGAGCTCGCCTCGGAAACCCTGCACTCCCGGGTCACCCACCAGGCCGCCGTCCAGCGCGGCGGCGCCACAAGGGAAGTGGACGTCACCGCTTTGGTGCCGGGCGACGTCGTGCATCTCTCCCTGGGCGCCATTGTCCCGGCCGACATCCGCCTCCTCACCACCAACAACCTGCACTGCGACGAAAGCATCCTCACGGGCGAATCCCAGCCCGCCGCCAAGGACCCTGCCCCCGTCGCTCCCGGCGCATCCCTTGCCGATCTCGCCTCCTGCGTCTTCATGGGCACCGTGGTCCAGTCCGGCGGCTGCAGCGGCGTGGTGGTGGCCACCGGCGGGCGGGCGGAGTTCGGCCGGATTGCGCTGGGCCTGGGCGAACGGCAGCCGCAGACCGAGTTCCAGCTGGGCCTCAAACGGTTCTCGTTCCTGCTGCTGCAGGTGGCCGTGGTGCTGACGTCGCTGATCTTCGTGGCCAACCTGCTCCTGGCACGCCCGCTGCTGGAATCGCTGCTGTTTTCCCTGGCCATCGCGGTGGGCATCACGCCGCAGCTGCTGCCCGCCGTCGTCAGCACCAGCCTGGCCACCGGCACCCGCCAGTTGGCCAAGCGGAAGGTCCTGGTCAAGCGGCTGGTGTGCATCGAGGACCTGGGGGACATGGACATCCTGGTCACCGACAAGACCGGCACCCTGACCGAAGGGAAGATCAGCTTCACCCATGCGCTTCCGGCCAGCGATGGAACGTCCGACGACGGCCTGCTCACCCTTGGCCTGTTGGCCACCGAGGCGGACTATGCCGGCGCGAAGGCTTCCTCCGCAGGCCAGAACCCGTTGGATGCGGCGCTGTGGGAGAGCCCCGGCGCCGCTGCGTTCGAACCCGGGCGGTTCCAGCGGCTGGACCTGATCGGCTTCGACCACCAGCGCCGCCGCACCACCGTGCTGGTCCGCGATTCGGACGGCCAGCCGCGGCTCGTCACCAAGGGGGCCCCGGAGGACGTGCTGGCCCTGTGCGGCCCCACGTCGCCGGCCGTGCAAGCCATGCTGGATGAACAGTTCGACGCTGGCGCCCGGGTGGTGGCGGTGGCCACCCGCCCCGCCGCGGGGCTGGCAAAGCTCACCCCGGCTGACGAGCACGGCCTCACGCTGGCCGGTTTCCTGGTGTTCCTGGACAAGCCCAAGGCCAACGCCCGCCAGTCGCTGGACCGGCTGGAGGCGCTGGGCATCTCGGTGAAACTCGCCACCGGGGACAACGCCAAGGTGGCCGAAAAGGTCTGCACGGACCTGGACGTCATCTCCGGCGGCACACTCACCGGCGCCCAGGTGGAGGCCATGTCCGACGCCGACCTCGCCGCCGCCGCGCGTACGGCCACCATTTTCGCCCGGGTCTCCCCGGAACAAAAGGCGCGGATCATCACCCTCCTGCGGCAAAGCGGCGGTGCGGTGGGCTTCATGGGGGACGGCGTCAACGACGCCCTGGCATTGCACAAGGCGGATATCGGCATTTCCGTTGATACCGCAACGGACGTCGCCAAGGACGCGGCCGACGTCGTCCTTTTGGACAAGGACCTCGGCGTCCTGGCGGACGGCGTGATGGAGGGGCGGCGGATCTTCGCCAACACCATCAAGTACGTGCTGATGGGCACGTCCAGCAACTTCGGCAACATGTTCAGCGCCGCCGTGGCTTCCGTGGTGCTGAGCTTCCTGCCCATGCTGCCGGGCCAGATCCTGCTGAACAACCTGCTCTACGATTCCGGGCAGCTGGCCATCCCGGGGGACCGTGTGGACAAGGAACAGCTGCGTGCGCCCTCGCACTGGAACATCGCCTTCATCCGGCGGTTCATGCTCCTTTTCGGGCCCATCAGCTCGCTGTTCGACTTCGCCACGTTCGCCCTGATGTTGTTCGTTTTCGACGCAGCGCCCGGGGAGTTCAGGGCCGGCTGGTTCATCGAATCCATTGCCACCCAGACGCTGATTATCTTCGCCATCCGCACCCGGCGCGTTCCGTTCCTGCGCAGCCGGCCCTCCAACGGCCTGATCGCGGCGTCCCTGGGTGTGGTGGCCGTGGGCGTGTTCCTGCCGCTCTCACCCCTGGCCGGCGTGCTGGGCTTCGACCCGTTGCCGGTGCCGTTCTTCCTGGCCCTGCTGGGCATGGTGGTGGTGTATCTGGTGCTCGTGGAGCTCGCCAAGCAGTGGTTCTTTGCCCGTGATGCGCAGCAATTGCCGGCCACGCCCCCACCCGTGCAGCGCCGGCACGCCACCCACCACATCTCCCGGCGGGCGTTCCGGTTCAGCATTCCCGTCAGGGTGCCCCCGCTGCGGGCGCCTGTTGCAAGGCAAAAGGGGCGGCGGAGGCGGCCCGTCCGTAATCTTTAGCCCATGCGGCGCTGTGGGTTGTTAGCATGGAGGGGGAGACGCTGGGGCTCGTCTTTATGTATTCGAAGGTGATGCAGACCGCCGTGAATGCATTCAGTTTGGAGCGTTTTTACAATGTGGCGAGAACCAATTAGACGGCGAACCCGTGAGCTTCTGCGGGAATTTGTAGACCGGGCAGATGAACTCGTCCGGACCCAGGAACATGTTGAAGGTCTGCTCGGGGCGGTCGTTTCCCTTACCGAGGACCTGAGCCTGGAGGCTGTGCTTGACCGCATGGTGCAGTCCGCCTGCGAGCTTGTGGGGGCGCGGTACGGGGCTTTGGGCGTCATTGGTGACGACCAGCAGCTCAGCCATTTCATCACTGTTGGCATCGATGAAGACGGCGCCCGCGTCATCGGTGACCTTCCCACTGGCCACGGAGTGCTGGGCGAGCTGATCCGGGAGCCCAAGCCGTTGCGGCTCCATGATTTGGGTGAACAGCCCATAGCGGTGGGGTTTCCCGCGAATCACCCGCCCATGGGCACCTTCCTGGGCGTCCCCGTAAGGGTCCGGGAAGAGGTCTTTGGAAACCTGTACCTGACGGAGAAGGCCGACGGCCAGGATTTCACGGCCGAGGACGAGGACCTCGCAGTTGCCCTGGCCTCTGCCGCCGGCGTGGCCATCCAGAACGCGCGCTTGTATGAGGACAGCAACAGCCGCCAGCGGTGGCTGGAAGCGGGAATGGAAGTCAGCGACCGGCTGAAAGCCCGTCCGGGTTCGGACACCGAAAACCTGGACATGATCGCGGAACGGGCTTTGCATGCTTCCGCATCGGCCTTGTCCCTGATTGCCTCGGTAGCGGGGGACGGAACCTTGCGGTGCCGGACTTCCCTGGGGGTTCAATCAATTCCTGCGGGACAGGAACTTCCGGCGGGTGAAGCGTTGGCCCGGGTGCTTGCAACCGGCGAGTCGGCGGCCCTTACCGATGCGCTGCAGTTGTTCGATGCCGAGTCCGCTGAGAAGCTGGGGCCTGTCCTGGTGGCAGCCTTGGGAAGCGACAGTGACGGCCAGCGGCAAAGCGTGTTGATCCTGGCCAGGTCTGCCGGCGCGACTCGCTACACCGACGTCGATGTTGAACAAAGCGCGGTGTTCGCGTCCAGGATAGGCCTGACGCTTGACCTGCTTAAGGCGAACCAACTGCGCGAAGAGCACGCGTTGTTCATCGACCGGGAGCGGATCGCCGCGGACCTGCACGACCTGGTGATCCAACGGCTCTTCGCAGCCGGGCTGAGCATCCAGGGCCTGCGCCGCTACACCTCAGATCCTGCTGCCCACGAGCGCCGCATCGCCGGCATTACCGGTGAGCTGGACGACTGCATCCACCAGCTGCGCGACACCATCTACTCCCTCCAGGCACGGGAACCCGACAAGGAGCTGCTCAGCGGACGGGTGCTGCGCGCGGTCCAGGAAGCAGCCAACGCGGGCGGGTTCCTGCCTCGAATCCAGCTCTCCGGGCCGGTGGACGACGCCGTGGGCGACGATGTTGCAGAACAGCTCCTGCGCGTGCTTCACGAGAGCGTCAGCAACGCCGTCAGGCACTCGGGATCGGAGGACATCTCCATCCTGCTTGCTGCGCAGGAGGATGAAGTGGTCCTGACGGTGCGCGACAATGGCCGCGGCTTCAAGGATCCCGAACGGGTCAGCGGGTTGAACAACATGAAGAACCGGGCCGAGCGCCTGGGCGGCAGGTGCACCATTGACAGCACCCCCGGTAAAGGCACCAGCGTGACATGGACGGCTCCCGCGGCCGGCTGAGCGCGGGCGCTGTGGAGGTGCCACACGCAGTGGGTTGTCAGGGCAGCAGCTCCCAGGCGCGGGGGATGGGCGCCGGGATGAGCTGGCCCCGGCGCCGGAAGCCCAGCTTTTGGAGCACTGAGGATACATAGCCGGCAACAGTGGCTTCAGACAGCATGAGGTCCTGCCCGATCTGCCGGTTGGTGAGTCCGCGCGCCATGAGGGCCAGCACGTCCCGCTCTGTCTGCGTCATGACTTTGAGCCATGGAGCGGAAGCCGTTGCGTAGAGACTTTCCGCCACCCTCTCCCGGACACCTGGCCAGATGGCCGGAATGCCCGCGGCTGTGCTCCGGATGCATTCGACCAGGGCGGTGTTGTCACCGATCCTCTTGATGACGTAGCCTTCCGCGCCTGCCAGGACTGCTGCCCGCACGGCGTGCTGTTCATCCCAGCCGGTCAGGATCAGGCATCGGACGTCAGGGGCGCTGGAGCGTATCTCGCGGCACACCTCGATGCCTGTGCCGTCGGGCAGCCTGTCGTCCAGCACCGCGATGTCGGGCTGCAGGACGTGGATGAGCCGGACGGCCTCTGTTGCGGATCCGCTGTCGCCCGCCACCTCGAAGCCGAAATGTTCGAGCATGTCGCCAAGTCCCTGCCGGACCATCTTGTGGTCATTCAGGATGAAGACCCGGATGGGGAGGGCGGGGGACTGGGCCCCATCAGGGGGTGCTGTTGGTGTATCCATTAAGACGCTCTCGTAGGACTGATGCCCTTCCCGGCCGCCCTTTCCGCGCAGCCGCCCCTCCGAAAGGAACGCCAGTAAGTCATTCGACATTTACGGCCACTCGATTCCCAGCGCCGTGCCGGCGGAAGCGGGAAGGTCCCGCGTGATGCCGCAGACCGAACACGTGGTGCTGTGGTCCGGTCCCTTCACCCACTGGTGGGACTCCTCCAGCCGGTACTCATACCGGCCGCCGAGCTCCTGCAGCCGGTTCAGCGCCAGACTGGCAGTTTCCCACGAACTCCAGCGGCCTACCACCCCGCCCTTGTCCTTAGTGATGACATTGCACCCGCCATCCCCGAGCTCGTGGCCGCTGTCCTGCCCGCCCGGCGGCTCACCGCCGCCGTGTACTGCTTTGTACTCGTCCGCTGTTGCCATGGTCGCCATCTTTCGCCCTGGCTCAGGCAGCCTTCTGCTGCCCGCCGGTGAGGAAGAGCTCCAGCGACTGGAGCGTGATGACAGCGTCGTTGAAAGCCGGGTTGCGGTGCGGGTGCAGGCGGTGCAGCAATCCGCCGTTGTACTGGAGGCGGCGGCGGGCGGTGCTGACCGTACGGCTGGCATAAACAACATCCCCGGGGTGGCGGGGCAGGGCCTGGGTCATGCACTGTATCGATGCCAGCGCGACGGCAAGGACGTTGGCATCCATCTGCTGCCCGGCGGCCCGGTGTCCGCGGAGCTGGGAAGCGAACCCGTCCCATATGTCCCGCGCCGCCGCCCGGGCCACCTCTGTCCGTGCCTCATCGGCCGGCACACCGCCCTCCACGAGTTCCTTGTGGAAGCACTCGAACCGGCCGGCAAGCGCCTTGACCTTCTTGGCAACGTCATCTGTTTCACCTGCAGCCGACGGTGCCGGGGTGAAGTTGGAAGGATGAAGCAGCATCGCCCTCCGGCGTGCCGCTTCCGCCTGCGATACACGGGCGGGGCGAAGCGTGAGGATATCAGCGGACATGCGGGTCCTTTCAAAATCCAGCCAGTCTGCAGGGTGCGCCTGCACGCCGGCGGCAGCCTCGACGGTGCCTCCGGCGCATAGTCACTGGGGTTCATGGGGAATGCCGTTCCGGCCTCGCAATGTGAGGACCCGGACGGCGCCTTTACCAGAATGCCAAGTGCCCCGCGCCGGCTATAGGGCTGAAAGTCCCGTCCTCGGACCAGGCATTTCCGTGCCCGGTGGAAGGCGGGGGCTTTGGGCCCTGTTTCCGGTTCCGGCCCCGTCCTAGCCTGATTTTGGGAGCGCGGCGTACGGCCGCGTGCCGGACCCGGGAGGCACAGGGTGAAATCGGCAAACACAAGCATCACCGCAGGCATCGTCCTCATTGCGCTGGGGGTGCTGTTGCTGCTGGACAGGCTCGGCGTCATGGACACGGCGGCCTTCGTGGCACCGCTGATCTTCGCGGCAGTTGGAGTCTTGTTCCTGTCCCTCTTCTTCCGGCGCCGGGAGAACTGGTGGGCGGCCATCCCCGGTTCCGTGTTCCTGGGCCTGGCCGCGGTCATCACCACCACGCAGCTCACGGGCGGCGCCTGGGGAGCAGCCTTCCTGTTCCTCTTTATGGGTGCCGGTTTCGCCGCTGTCTACCTGCGGGAACCGGGCAACTGGTGGGCCCTGATCCCATCCGGTGTCATGTTCACCCTTGCGGTCATCGTCGCGCTCCCGCAGGAACTGCAGGGTACGCCCACCGCTGCCATCCTCTTCCTGGGCCTGGCGGCCACCTTTGGAGTGCTTTCCCTGATCCCGGTCAGGATGAATGAAGCCAGCAGCCACGTGGAACGGATGAAATGGCCGTTGATCCCGGCCGGGATCCTGACCGTGATGGGGCTGATCTTCGTGCTCCAGGCCACGGCCCTCCTGATTCCTGCGGACTTTGCCTTCCCGGCGGTGATGATCGTGGCCGGAGCCGCCCTGGTGGTGTACGCCTTCCTCGCCCACCGCGACGGGCGGCAGAAGTCGCACGGCCCCGGACCCCGGGCAAGCTGAAGGATCTGGCAGGCAGAGCGGCCGCGCCCTCCATCCCGAGATGGCAGTTAACGGCAATCCGGCGCGCCGATACTGCCGTTAAGTGCCACCTCGCGGCAAGGATGGCGCGAGCAGCGTGCCCCACAGGTGCCAGAGCATCCCGGCGAACGTGGCCAGGAAGGCCGCGACCGCCAGCCATAGTTCGGTCCGGCCAATGGCTGCCACCAGCGGCAGCTGGTCCGCTCGGCCCAGGTAGATCCCCGCGACGGCGTACATGCCCAGGGGAAAGATGACGCTCCACAGCCCCGGCTCGTAGGACAGCGGCACCTTGTGCAGCACGTGCCGCCACCAGCCGGCGGCGAGCAGCACGGGGAAGAGCCACGAGGCGAAGGACCAGAACACCACGGAGGCGCCCGCCACCAGCCCCCGCGTTGCATCCACCATGGGTGCTCCGGCCATCTCCACGATCCGGGCTCCGGCCAGGACGCTGATGGCCATGGCGCCCATGGCCACGAAGTATTGCGGGCGAAGGTCCTGCGGCCGGATGGGGTAGGTCATCAGCCGGAGTGAGACGAAGATTCCCACTGCGGCATAGAGGATGAGCCCTACGGACCAGGCCACGACGGCGACCAGCGCCAGGGCGGCGCGCCAGTCCGGGGCGGCGAGGGGCTCGATGGACGCTGCCGACACTGCAACCGACTGGCTGGCGACGCACCAGATGAACCACGAGCCGTTGGCATCCTTGACCACCGGCCGCTCGGACCTGCCCAGCACCGCCGTCCATGGCACGACGTAGCCGAGCACCACCCAGGCGAGCACCGCAACCACCAGGAGTACCGCCGTCGCGCCTTGCCACCCGGCCATCCCAAGCCGGGCCCCCAGCACGTTTGTTCCGGCGATGAAGGTGAAGAAGCCGAACGCCCGGCCGGGATCCAGGAAGTCGCCGCGCATGTCGGCGGCGAACCTGGCCAGGCGGAGCAGGCTGAGCGCAAGGATCACCAGGTAGGAGAGGGCACACACCACCAGCAGGGCCAGCGAAAGCGCATGGAAGCCCTCAAGCTCAAGCCCCACGGAGATGATGCCGCTGGCCATGGTGAGGGCGAAGTAGCCCGGGGTCAGGGTGCGTACCGCCTGAAGGGCGCGGGATCCGAAGGAGTGCCGGGCATCAGTGGCGGTGTCCATGCACCAAGCTTAGGACTGGCGCATCCTGCCCGACTTCGCGAGATGGCACTTCCCAGCAGTTGCCGGCGGGAACATTGCCGTCACCTGCCATCTCGCGGGAGAGGTCTTACCGGGCCTGTGCCTCCGCGGTCGCCTTGATGCTGGCCAGGAGTTCGGTCTGGCTGCGCTCGGAGATCTTCATGACCAGGGCATCAACCGCTGCCTCTGCCATGTTCCGCGGAATGACGTCGGAGCGCATGCTGAGCCTGGTCCAGCCGTTCGCCGGCGCCACTTCCACTGTGAACACCGGGCCAAGGGCCGCCTTTGACGTGAAGCGCTCATTTTGGGCGAACTCCGTGTACTCGTGCGTCGTTTTCAGCGGGATCCCCAGGACCTTCCACGCCGCCTGAAAGGTGGTCCCCACACCCTCGGGGGTGGTCTTCAACTCCGAGATCTGCACGTCCGGGCCCAGCCAGACGCGGGGATCCCTGACCAGGTCGAAAACCTGCGGCAGCGGCGCGTCGATGATGACGGAGCCGGACCATGCCAGGTTTTGCGTGAACTTCGCTTCGCTTTCGGGCGCCGTCTTCATCCCGGCCTCCACCAGGCCCTTGACGTTGGCCACCATGCCCTGGATGTCCGTTTCCGCCCACCGTGCGAACAGGGCCTGGGCCGGTACGCGGACCAGGGGTGCGGGGATGTCCAGGCTTTCCTCCACGGTCAACTCGGTCCCGTCCTCCACCGGCTCCAGCGTGAAGGTGAGCGTGGGCCCTACCGACGTGCCGGAGACGATGCGCTTGTTGGGAACCACTTCCCGGTACTCGTGGGTCACGTGCATGGGCAGGCCCCACATCTTGGCCGACCAACGCGCCGAGGTGCCTTCGCCATCGGGTTTAACGTCCAGGTGGGTGACGTCGCTGTCCCCGGGGAAGGCCTTCATCCAGTTCGTCGGGTCGCTCAGAAATGAAAACACCCTGTCCACCGGGGCGTTGATCCTGGTGCTCCGTATAAGGTTCCTGGTCATTTCCTGTCTCCTGTTCCGGCAGGTTCCTGGTTCCTGCCCTGCCTTCCAGTCCAGTTCCCCGGGCAGTTGCAGAAAAAGAGGAAAAGGTCCCGCGCGGCAGTCAGGCGGCCGCGACTGCCCGGGCCCAGTGTTCCCTCAGCAGCGCCGCGACCCGCCCAGGTTCCGCCCGGTGCGGCGGGTCGAAATGGTGCCGTTCGGGGAAGACTTCCAGCCGGTAGTCGGAGAAGACACGGGACAGCCGGTCCGCGTTGTCACCCTGTTCGTCGGGGCTGCTCATGCCGCCCAGCACAAAAAGCACGGGTTTGGCGAAGGCAGCCAAGCGGTCCCGGTCCAGCTCGTACGTGTCGAAGGCGTGCAGAAAGGCGCTGATACCGGCCGGCCGCTTGGCCATCCACGACGGCGGCGGGCCGGGCGGGGGAGGCGGCAGGACGGCGTCGGGCTTCACCTGCAGCCGCATGAAAGCGGGCATGAACTCCTCCGGCGGCAGGTCATGCAGTTCCCCATAGCGCTGCCACAGCCTGGTGTGCGCCGGGCTCCAGTCCCAGTTTCCCGCCCACGCCGGCTCCAACAAGGCCAGGCTCCGGAGCCGCTCGGGGTGCCTGGCCGTGAGCGCCAGCGCAACGGCGCCGCCACCGGAGTACCCCAGCAGGTGGAAGGTGTCCCAGCCGCGGGCATCGGCCTCGCGGAGCACGCCATCCCCCTCGGTGTCCAGGCTCCAGTCCGGCGGCGGAGCGTCCCCCTGGTAAAGCTCCAGGTCCTTGGCGACGGCGTCCACGTCAGGTCCCAGAACCTCCAGCAGCCGGCCGTAAGCGGTCCCGGCGGGAAGGACACTGCCGGGGAGCAGGACCACGCGAAACGGCTTCACGGCAGGACCTTGCGCCCCTTAGGTTCCTTGGGCTCCTTGGGCGGCAGGGACGCAACGTAGCCCAGTGCCTTCTCCGCCCATGCCCGCGCCCGCGCCTCGTCGCCGTCGCCCTCTTCATTCCAGACCTCCGGCAACCCGGTGTAGCCGCCCATCGGCCGGTCCGCGGGCCCGAACGGCACCGTCCGCTCCGATGACTCCAGCAATTCCTTGTCCTCCCGCGAGAGCTTCACCCCGATGGTGGGACCGAACAGCCCGGCGAACATGTTGCCGTTGACGAAGGCGCCCAGGTTGCCGAACATCGGCTTCACCACAACGCCCGGATGCTCCGGAACCACGCGCCGGAACCGCGCTTTCTCTTCCTCGGTGGCCTTGGGCATCTCCATGGCTTCATCTCCCGGTGGCAGGGTCTATTCCGCAGGATCTCGATGCAGGATATGCCTGATTGCCGGCGGGGTCGAGGGGCCGCCGTTGCCATGGGCCAACCAGTAATAAATGCCATTCTGAGCAGGTCAAACTTCCGGGTGGAGTGCTATATATAGCTCAAGGCAACTAATTTCCGCTGCCTTGCCAGGCGGCATGATCCGGGGTTCCGGAGGCTGGAGGCAACGGTGCAGAACACGCCAGCCCCGGCTGCCAACCCACCGAGCCGGGCCGCCAAGCTCGTGTCCCTCGCCGTCCTCAGCCTCGCTTTCCTGACCGGCTGCAGCGGCGGCACCAGCCAGTCGGTGGCCAGCGCCGTGAAGGACAGTTCCTCCGCGGTCGCCACGGCCCGGATCGCCCTGCGGCAGGACATGGACGGAAAACTGACGAAAGCCGCCGCCTCCACCAGCCTTGACGATGAGCTCAAGGAGATCCAGACCAGCCGCAGCACCATCCTGAAGCTCTCGCCGCCCTCCCAGGGAGACCGCGAAACGCAGAAGCAGGCACTGGACGTGCTGGACCAATGCGCTGCGGGGTTCGCCACCGCGCGCGCCGCACTGGCAGCGAACGACGGCGGCACCCCCTCCCTCCCGGACGCTGACAAGGCGCTCGCGGATGCGCAGGACGCCCTCAAGCAGCTCAAAGACAAGGTGGGGGACAAGTGAAACGGCTCCTCGGCGTCGCGCTCGGGATCCTCACCGCCATCGGCGGGTTCGTGGACATCGGGGACCTGGTGACCAACGCCGTCGTCGGGTCTCGCTTTGGCCTGTCCCTGGTGTGGGTGGTGGTCATCGGCGTGGTGGGGATCATCCTGTTCGCCAACATGTCCGGCCGCGTGGCGGCGGTATCCGGCCGCGCCACGTTCGAGGTGATCCGCGAACGGCTGGGCCCGCGGGCCGGGCTGGCCAACCTGTCGGCGTCGTTCCTGATCAACCTGATGACGGTCACCGCGGAGATCGGCGGTGTGGCCCTGGCCCTCCAGCTGGCCAGCAGCGTCTACTACCTGCTGTGGATACCCGTGGCCGCGGTGGCGGTGTGGCTGGTGATCTGGCGGGTCAGGTTCTCCATCATGGAAAACGTCACCGGCCTGCTGGGATTGACCCTGGTCAGCTTCGCCGTGGCGCTGTTCCTGCTCAAGCCGGACTGGGGGTCGCTCGCCGGCCAGCTGGCACCCGCCGTGCCCCAGCAGGAAACGGTGTGGAGCTACAGCTACTACGCCATTGCCCTGTTCGGCGCCGCCCTGACCCCGTACGAGGTGTTCTTCTTCTCCTCCGGCGCTGTGGAGGAGGGGTGGAAAGCGAAGGACCTGGCCCAGTCCCGGATCAATGTGCTGGTTGGCTTCCCGCTGGGCGGCCTGCTGTCCATCTCGATCGCCGCGTGCGCCACAGTGGTCCTCCTGCCCGCCGGCATCTCGGTGACCTCGCTGTCCCAGGTGGTCCTGCCCGTGGCCGAGGGCGCCGGGAAGCTGGGGCTGGCGTTTGTCCTGGTGGGCATGGTCGCGGCCACCTTCGGTGCGGCACTGGAAACCACACTCTCCAGCGGCTACACGCTGGCGCAGTTCTTCGGCTGGTCCTGGGGCAAGTTCCGCCGCCCCGCCCAGGCCGCCCGCTTCCACCTGTCCATGATCGTGTGCCTGCTGGTGGGCATCGGCGTGCTGGCAACCGGCGTCGACCCCGTCCTGGTGACCGAATACTCGGTGGTGTTCTCCGCGATCGCCCTGCCCCTGACCTACCTGCCCATCCTCATCGTGGCCAACGATCCCCAATACATGCGCGAGCACGTGAACGGCCGGGCGGTGAACGCGCTCGGCATGGTCTACCTGGTGATCATCCTGGTGGCGTCCATCGCCGCCATTCCGCTCATGATCGTGACAGGAGCAGGCTCATGACCTCCGCGCCCGCCCCGCTGCCCAAGGCCCCGCACGTGGCCGGCCGCATCCTGGATGCCCAGCTGCACCTGATGGACCGGCAGGTGTTGGACCACGACGGCGTCCCGGTCACCACCGTGGATGACCTTGAGGTGAGCGGGCCTGCTTTGGACGTGGAGATTGCGCGTGGGACGCCCCCGCCGGTGATCACGGCGCTGCTGACCGGTTCCGTCCTGGGGACGCGCATCTTCGGCGGCAGGCCGCCGTCGTCCCGGCTGATCCGCATCCCGTGGAAGGACGTGGCGGAGGTGGGGGTGGTGGTGCGGCTTGGCGTCAAGGGTGAGCCGCTGGATGCCAGCTGGGTGGAACGGTGGGTCCGGGACAAGATCATCGCCCGCATCCCGGGAGGCCGCCATGATCCTCGGTGACCTGCTGGGCACACCCGTGCTGGATGCCGACGGCGGAAGGCTGGGCCGGGTGGCGGATGTCCGGTTCGTGCTGGACGGTGCCCCGCACCAGCTGATGGCCGAACCGCGGCTGCTGGGGTTGGTGGTCGGGCCGCACAGCGCGGCCTCGTTCATGGGGTATGAACGGAACGGCCTCACCCGGCCCTACATGATTGCCCGGATCCTTCGGTGGCGGCACCGCGGATCGTTCCTGGTGCTGTGGGAGGACGTTGCCATGGTGGGCGCCCGCTCCGTCCGGCTCCGTCCCGGGTTCACCCGATACAGCACCGCCCTCGAAGACGGGGCGGAGGCGTAATGCGGGCCTGAACTGGGGAGCGATTAGGTGTGGGACCAATCTCCTGTAGTGTTGAACCTGTTGTTGTGTTTATGCAGTTGGTAGTTCAGGCAGTACGCGCGGTCGAAAGTCCGTGTTCTTCTGAAGTAGCGGTTTTTGAACACCCCACGCCGGAGGGCCCGAAAGTCGGGACATCCCCTCCACCTTCACGAAGGACAAAATAAATGGCTACTGGTACCGTCAAATGGTTTAACGCTGAAAAGGGCTTCGGCTTCATCTCCCCGGACGACTCCTCGCAGGACGTGTTCGCGCACTACTCCGCGATCAACTCCTCCGGCTTCCGCTCCCTCGAAGAGAACCAGAAGGTTTCCTTCGACACCGAGCAGGGCCCCAAGGGTCCCCAGGCCACCAACATCCAGGCTCTCTAATTTCCTAGGGATCCGGGACCGTTAGGTTTCTCAAAAAGCAGGGCTTGCCGAATTTCGGCAGGCCCTGCTTTTTTATTAACCCACGTGTGCTGGAAGTCCCGGGTTCCGTGCCCGGTTGGGGCGTTTGCTCCAACCGGGCACGCCGGCACTGGCGGCCTTCCGGTGCGGACAGGCCTAGGCGCCAGCCGGCTCCCCGGGCTGACCTGCCGCGGACGACCGGCCGGGGTGTGGATGGCCCAGTGCGCTCGATCCGGAAGCCGGAGAGAGGCCCAGGCGCCTGACAACCTCGGCGGCTTCCTCAGCGGGAGTCCGCCCCACGTCCACCACGATGGTGTTTTCATCCGGTCCCGGCGGCTCAAGGGTGGCGATCTGCGAATCCAGCAGTGACGGGGGCATGTAGTGGTCCATCCGTGCCGTCAGCCGCCGGCCGATCTGTTCCTTGGAGCCGGACAGATGCACGAAAACGACGTTCTTCTCGCGGAGCCGGTCCCGGTAGATCTTCTTCAGCGCCGAGCAGGTGATGATGCCCGGTATTCCAGCCATCGTATGCTCAATGATCCACGAGGCGATGGTGTCCAGCCAGGGCCAGCGGTCTTCGTCCGTCAGGGGGATCCCGGAGGCCATCTTTGCCACGTTTTCGGCTGGGTGCAGGTCGTCGCCTTCCTCCAGGTCCCAGCCGAGCTGGCCCGCAAGGATGCCTGCCACCGTCGACTTGCCCGACCCGGACACGCCCATGATGACGAGAACCGGCTGCTGGACGGACTCGGGGGTGGGTGCGGCGTCCATCAAGGGATCACCACTGAGAGGATCATGACCAGGGCGAATCCGACCACGGAGATGAGGGTTTCCATGACGGACCACGTTTTGAATGTCTGGCCTACGCTCAGGCCAAAGAGTTCCTTGACCAGCCAGAAACCGGCGTCGTTCACGTGGGAGAGGAACAAGGAGCCAGCGCCGACAGCGAGGACGAGCAGGCCTGCGTGGCCGGGGGAGAGGCTTGCCGCCAAGGGCGCAACAATGCCTGCCGCCGTCACCGTTGCCACGGTGGCTGAACCGGTTGCGAGCCGGATTGCGACCGCGATGAGGAAGCCCAGGACCAGGACGGAGATGTTGGCTCCGGTGGCCCACTTGGCAACGGCATCGCCCACTCCGGCTCCGATGAGGGTCTGCTTGAATCCGCCACCTGCACCCACGATCAGGATCACCGCCGCGATGGGGCCCACCGACGCGCCGATCTTGCTTCCGATCTTGGTGCCGGTGAAGCCGACGGCATAGCCGAACGTCACCAGGGCCAGCAGGACTGCGAGGGTCATGGCCACCAGCGGTTCACCGATGAAGTCAAAGAAGACGCGGGCCGCGCTGGGGTTCTTGGAGTTGGGGTCAACGATGTCCACTACGGCCTTGAGGAGCATCAGCACCACAGGGAAGACGATGGTCAGCAGGGTCACGAGGAAGGTCGGCTGGCGTTTAACGTCGGGGTCGGCCTGGGTGTGTTCGGTGTCGATGCCGCCGGCCACCTTGGGTGCATCCACCGGCACCCAGCGCGCAGCGTAGATGGCGAACAGCGGACCGCAGATGATGACGGTGGGAATGGCGATCAGGAGGCCGAGGGCCAGGGTGATGCCCAGCGGGGCGTTGAGGCTGGAGATGGCCACGAGCGGGCCGGGGTGCGGCGGGACCAGGCCGTGCAGGACCGAGAGGCCAGCGAGGGCGGGAATGGCAACGCGCATCAGCTTCCGGCCGGAGCGCTGGGCCACCAGGACGATGACAGGAAGCAGCAGCACAAGGCCGATTTCGAAGAACATCGGCAAACCGATGATGACGGCCACCAGTGCCATGGCCCAGGGCAGGACTTTCGGGGAGACTTTGCCAAGCAGGGTGTCCACCACCCGGTTGGCGCCCCCGGAGTCTGCCAACAGTTTGCCCAGCATGGCGCCGAGCGCGATCAGCAGGCCAACTTCTTTCAGCGTGCCACCGACGCCGTCTTCGAAGTTGCTGACGACCTTGCCCAGTTCGACCCCGGAGGCGAGGCCAACAAACGCCGATCCAAGGACCAGCGAGAGGAACGGGTGGAGTTTGAGTTTGACGATCAGGAAAACGATCAGCGCAATGCCGATGGCAGCGACCACGACCAGTTGCGTATCGTGTCCGTTCCACGGCTCTGTGGCGGCGGGAAGGAGAAGGGATTGCATGTTGCTTCCTCGATGTGGGGTACGGCCGCCAACGAAACTGGTGGCGTGCCGTAATAAGTATGACGTATGACACCACCGTACTGAATATGTCCTACTTATATGAACTCCACGCAACGCTCCAGCAGCTCCCGCGCCAGCTGAAAGAGCCAACTGCGGGTGGCCCTGACGTGGCTGGTGGGAACACCTGCCGCGTCGCCGTCGTTATGCCCGTTGGTGCGCCACGCCGGTGCGCCGCCCGCCGACCGAAGGACACCCCTTGACTCCTCGCACCATTGTGATTACCGGCGCCAGCGACGGCATCGGAGCGGCAGCGGCACGGACGCTGGCCAAGGCAGGGGAGCAGGTGGTCGTCGTCGGCCGGTCCTCGGAAAAGACCCGCGCCCTGGCCGGAGACATCGGCGCGGACCACTACCTGGCCGACTTCGCCGAACTGGCACAGGTCCGCGACCTCGCGGAGAAACTGAAGGCCAACTACCCGCGCATCGACGTCCTGGCCAACAACGCCGGTGGCATCATGGGCAAGCGCACCCTCACCGTGGACGGCAACGAATCCACGTTCCAGGTCAACCACCTGGCGCCGTTCCTGCTCACCACCCTCCTCATGGACACGCTCACCGCCAGCAAGGCGAAGGTGATCAACACCTCCAGCGCCGCCAATAACTTCGGCAAGCTGGACCTCTTCGACCTCGCGGCTGAGCACGGCTATAGCACCAACCGGGCCTACGGCACCGGCAAGCTGGCCAACATCCTGTTCACCTCCGAGCTGCACCGCCGCTTCCACGAAGAGGGCATTACGACGGCGGCGTTCCACCCCGGCGTGGTCCGCACCAACTTCGCGGCGGAGTCTTCAAGCCCCTTCCGGCACGTGTACACAACGCTGCTGAACCGGTTCATGCTCAGCCCTGACCAGGGTGCCGACACGATGCTGTGGCTCATCAACGGCACCGCGGGCACGGACTGGATTTCCGGCGCCTACTACGCCAAACGCGCACTGGCCAAGGCCAGCCCCCAGGCGTACGCCGCCGTGCTGGCGCGCGGACTGTGGGAGAAGAGCGGGGAACTGGTCAAGGCGTTCACCTGAACAGGCCGTTATTCGCAGCCCACGCCGTCGTGGTCCGCGTCCAGCCCGTAGATGTCCCGGCCAATGACCTGGACCGGCCCGCGGACGTAGGCAGGTCCGTTGCCGCTTCCGCCGGCGCAGTCCACGTCGGAGGCGATAGGGACGCAGCCTGAATAGTTGGGGTCGCAGCCCGGATTGGTCCCCGGAACGGCTGGTGCCACGCGAGCCGGAGGGGCGGCGGCCTTCGCAGCTGCCTCCGCGGCTGCCTTTGCTGCCGCCTCCTGGGCCGCCTTCGCCTCGGCGGCCTGCTGGGCTGCTGCAGCGTCGGCAGCGGCCTTGTCTGCTGCTGCCTTGTCTGCCGCGGCTTTATCGGCGGCCGCTTTGTCTGCCGCCGCCTTCTCCGCTGCTGCTTTGTCTGCCGCCGCTTTCGCTGCCTCCGCGGCGGCGATCTTGTCGGTAACCCGCTTGGATTCGGCGGCTTCGAGCCACACCAGCCTGCCGGACTCGTCCTTGGTGCATACGTAGCTCGTGCCGCCAGCGACCTGCTGGGCGTTGACAGCCGTGCACGGCGTGTTGGCGACGCGGGCGCTGGCGGTGGGAGTCGCCGTGGGGGTTGCGGAGGCAGCGTCGGTGGCGGGTCCGGCAGCGGAGGTCAGCGCGGCCTGGGGTGCGCCGCAGCCGGCCAGGAGAAGCACGACGGCGGCAGCGGCCCCGGCGCCCTTCGCCTTACTGGTCCCCTTCCGCAGTGAAGATACTGCCGGGGGCGGACGAAGCTACGCTGGCCGTGCATCCGCATCCAGCACACGCATTTGGGGGACAACTATGCCCGGCTTCCACAACTTTTCCCTGCCCTCTTCACGCCGCCAGGAAGACACATCCCCGGGGGGGAGAACTGGGTTAAGCGCAAATCTTGATTTATTCCTTGGGCAACCCTCAGAGACGGCGGGTTGGCGTCAATTTCCGTCCTGTGACCCGTCCGGGGATTCGCTGTGCGGTGCACCCTTCGCCCCGTCGTGCGTTGGGTCCGGGCCGTGGCCGGGCTTCTTGCCGTTGGGGCTGTAGGGCGCCATACGGCGGGGCGGCAGCTCCTTGATGAGTTCGTTGACCGCATGCGCCACGAGGTCCCGTTCATGGGAAGGCAGTTCCAGCGATCCATTGAGGTAGGCGTCAATCTCGTACTCGCCGGCCGCCCCCGTGAAACTGAAATAGCGCATCCAGACTGCACTGAGGGTTATCCCGGATTCCTGCATGGCTTCGCGGGTTGCCTGCGCCTGCTTTGAAGGGCTGGCTGATTCGTCCACAGGGCGGTCCTACTCGCCGGAGGTACCGTCGAGGATCCCGCGTGCTATCTCCTGCAGTGGCCTGCCCTCTTTCCGGGAGGCGGCCAGCAACACTTCCAGGGCCTCGCGGGAGACAATGCCCAGCCGCTCCATCAGGATGCCCTGGGCCTGCGAGATCATGTCCCTGTTGGCAAGGGCCTCCACGAGTTGCGCGCTCAGCCGTTGTGTTGCCTCCCGGTCCCGCACGCTGCCGAGCAGGGCGGCCGCAGGCCCGGCCAGCCGCTCAATCAGGAAGACGGAATGATCATCGAAAGCCATGGGCGACGGCGAGTACACCTTTAGCGCACCGATCCGCCTTCCCTCAGTGGTCAGCGGGGCACTGAGCACGGACCGCAGCGGAAGGCCCGCAATCGCAGCAGTCCACCTGGGCCAGCGGGTCTCCTGCGCGGTGTCCTGGATTATGATGGCCCGCTGTTCGGCCCATGCGCTCAGGCACGGTCCCTGTCCCAGTTCATACTGCAGCTTGTCTGCCTGGAGAACGAAGGGATCGGTGGCACCGGCACTTTCCCTGCGCCCACGGGCGTTGATGATTGAAGCACCGGCGCCTACCGCGTTAGGGATCGAATCGCGGAGGGCGTAGGCCAGGGACTGAACAGACTTGGACGCGCTCTCCTCGGTAAGGAAGCCGCCAGCGGCTTGACCCGTGAGCTTGGCCAGTTCATCGGCCAGCGGTAGGGAGTTGTCCATAGTTGATCACCTATTCGTGCCCCGACGCCGAGACTGCTGGATGAAAGGTTGGCCGGCTCTTCCCATCGGAACGGCAAGAGCAGGTCAAAGTGCGTGGCGCGGTTGTGCCTTTGATGAAAACACTAGTCCCTTCCGTTACGGATGCACCTGCCCGCAACGCCCTGCTTAGCCCTGCCGCGCCAGTGCCTCGCCGATGATCCGCGCTCCCTGCAAATAGGCGCCCGGGTTCGGGCCTGAATAGTTGAGCCGGATGAAGGCCCCCGCCGGTTCGGCAGGAAACCACTCAGTGCCGGCGGCAATGATGACACCGGCGTCTCCGCAGTCCCGCACCAGGCGGGGAAGATCGGTGGTGTCCGGCAGGCGCACCCACAGGTTGAGTCCGCCCTTGGGCAGGTTATCGATG
This sequence comes from Pseudarthrobacter defluvii, assembly GCF_030323865.1. NCBI lineage: Bacteria > Bacillati > Actinomycetota > Actinomycetes > Micrococcales > Micrococcaceae > Pseudarthrobacter > Pseudarthrobacter defluvii. The sequence goes on from NZ_CP066362.1 coordinate 1,133,747, forward strand.
TGGGCCTGTGGCACGTGCTCGCGGACGCTGGTGGCCAGCAGGTCCCGGCGCGACTGGAGCTGCTGTCGCAGGCTGCGCAGGTGTGTTTGCCAGCCGGGCTGGGTCACCACGTCCAACGCCGCCGCCTGCAGCAGCCCGCTCACGTACATGGACTCGGCGGCCCGGTGGCCCAGGATTCGTTCCCGCGCCGGTCCGCGCGCGATCACGGCAGCGACGCGGATGGCGGTGGAAACGCTCTTGGTCAGGGACCGGATGTACACCACATGGCCAGCATCATCCCTGATGGCCAGCGGCATCGGGTCCGAGGCAATGCCGAAATCGTGCGCCCAGTCGTCCTCCACCAAAAACGCGCCGTGCCGGCGTGCCACCTCCAGCACCTCGTCGCCACGGCCCCGGGACCACTGGCTACCGGCGGGATTCGAATAGTTTGGCTGCACGTAGAAGGCGCGCGCTCCGGTCTCGGCAAAGGCACGCTCCACGTCCGCCGGGTCCGGTCCCTCCGGCCCGCTGGGCACCGGAACCAGCCGCACGCCGGTCTGGGCCGCAGCCAGGATGGCGCCCCAGTAGGACGGAGACTCGATGAGCAGCGGCTGGCCGGCACCCACCAGCGCCCGGAAGATGGAGCTGAGTCCGCTTTGGCTTCCCGGCAGCACAATGACGTCATTCGGCGTCGGGGGAGTGATGCCCACCGGTGTCGCTGATCCCAGTTCCTGGGCGAACCATTGCTGCAGTTCGGGCATGCCGGCAGCGGGTGGCCTGGACAGGGCGGCGTCGCCGCGCGCGGCGCGGGCCAGGGCGGAGCGGACCAGCCGCTCGGGCAGCAGTTCGCGGTCCGGGTAGCCGGAGTGGAACCAGATGGCGTCGCCGGGAACGTTGCGCATGGTGCTCGACGACGGCGGCAGCGGGGACGACGGCGGCCGCAGCGCAGCGGTTTGCCAGCCATAGTCCGACGGCCGTGCGGTGCGCACGGCCCGGACGAACGTTCCCACGCCCGGCCGGCTGTCGATCAGCCCCTGCGCGGTCAGCGCCTGGAGCGCCTTTTGCACCGTTACGGGGCTGGCCTGGTACTCGGCCACCAGTTGCCGCGTGGACGGCAGCCGGGCTCCCGGGGCGACGTTCGAAATCCAGCCGCGGAGTGCCACAACGATCCGCGAGCTGCTATCGTTATTCATGAAAGAACATAGTAGCGCTACTGACGTGGATGACCCAGTGGTACTGCCGCCCGACAGCGGTGGACTCAATAGTTCCGCTGCAGTCCGCAGAGCCACCGGAATCTGGTGGGGCCTCCTGGGTGTTGCGGCCTTCTCCTTCACCATTCCCTTCACCCGGGTAGCCGTCGCCGGAATCCCGCCGCTGTTCATCGGTTCCGGCCGTGCCGTGGTGGCGGCAATCCTCGCCGCCGCAGCCCTGGCCCTCACCCGCCAACGGCTGCCGCAACCCCGCACATGGCTGCGCCTCGCACTCGTGGCCGCGGGCGTCGTCGTCGGCTTCCCGCTGCTCACCTCGTATGCACTTACCGCCGTCCCTGCGGGTCACGGGGCGGTGGTCATCGCCCTCTTGCCGGCCGCCACTGCAACGGCGGCCATCCTGCGCACCGGTGAGCGGCCGCGACCCGCCTTCTGGGCGGTGATGCTGCTCGGCTCGCTGGCAGCGGTGTCTTTCGCGTTCCTGCAGTCCGGCGGAGTGGGGCACCTGCACTGGGCCGATCTCCTGCTGCTCGGCGCCGTGGCCTGTGCGGCGCTGGGGTATGCGGAAGGCGGCTTGCTGGCCCGCGATCTGGGATCATGGCAGACCATCGCGTGGGCGCTGGTCCTCGCCGCGCCGGCCATGCTGGTCCTGGCCCTGGTTTCCCTCCTGGACCAGCCGCCGTCGGCCACCCCCGTCCAGTGGGCCGCGTTCGGCTACCTTGCCGTGGTGAGCATGTTCCTGGGCTTCTTTGCCTGGTACCGCGGCCTGGCCGCCGGTCCCATGGCGCAGGTGAGCCAAATCCAGCTGCTCCAGCCCGTGATGAGCATCTGCTGGGCGGCCCTCCTGCTGGGCGAGGCCATTACCTGGACCACCGTCATCGGCGCCCTTGCCGTCATCCTCTGCGCAGCCGCAGCCGTCCGCGTCCGGATCAAACCAATCTCCTGACCACCGAAAGGACTTCGACATGTACATTCCTGCCCTCTTTGCCGCAAGCCCACAAGCCGTCCAGAACCTCCTGGCAAGTCCCCGCGCAGCCAACCTGGTGACCATGACGGACCAGGGCCTGCTCGCAACGCTGCTGCCCTTCGCCTTCAACCCCGCGATAGGGAGATACGGGGCGCTGCAGGCCCACATGGCGCGCAACAACCCGCAATGGTCTCTCGCGCCACTAGGCGAGGCGCTCGCCATCATCCAGGGGCCGGACGACTACATCTCACCGTCCTGGTACGCCTCGAAGGCCGGGCACGGCCGGGTGGTGCCCACCTGGAACTACAGCACCGCGCACGTGTACGGCGAACTGGTGGTCCACGACGACGCCGGCTGGCTGGGGCGGCATGTCCGGCACCTGACCGGGCTGCACGAGGGCGGGCGGGAGGATCCGTGGGCTGTGGACGATGCCCCTGAGAAGTACATCGCCGGGCAGCTGCGGGCCATTGTGGGCGTGGAGCTGGTGATTACCCGGATCGACGCGAAGGAGAAACTGAGCCAGAACCGCTCGGCCGCCGACGCTGAAGGGGTGGCTGCCGGGCTCCGGAGCATCGGGCGGGAAGCCAGCGCGGCCGCGGTCGAACGCGCCCGCTCCTGAGCCTGCCGAACGTTGATGCCTACGCAGTCCGCTCCAGCAGCACCATCACCTCGTAGTGCGTGGTCTGCGGGAACATGTCCAGCACCCGGGCGCGCCGTGCGGTGAAGGACGGGAGGGCGGCCAGGTCGCGCGCCAGCGACTGGGCATTGCAGCTGGAGTACACCACGTGCTGCACGTCCGATGATTCCAGCCAGCCGCACAACTCCTTGCCGATGCCGCGCCGGGGCGGGTTCACGATCACCAGCTGCGGCGACTGCTCCGCGGCGAGGGCGAACGCGGTGGCATCGCCGGCCTGGAACTGCATCCCCTCCAGCCCTGCCTCGTCGCTGCTGAGCCGGGCGGAGACGATCGCTTCACTGCTGGCCTCGATGCCGGTCACCGTGCGGGATGGGGCGGCGCTGTGCAGGGCGAAGCCGCCCACGCCGCAGTACAGGTCCCAGACCGAGGCGGGGGCCAGCTCGTTGATCCAGTCACGGCCCTGCCGGTACAGCGCCCCGGCCATTTCCGTGTTGGTCTGGAAGAAGCTCTGCGGGCGCAGGTGCAGGTTGATGCCGTTGACGCGCATCTCCAGGGTGGACTGCTCCGTCAGCAGGATCTCGCGCTCGCCTTCCAGGACTGCCTTGTGCTCGGGGAGCAGGTTGGCCGAGACCACCTTCACCTGCGGCAGCGCCGCCAGGAGCTCCGGCAGGTGCTTCCGGATGCGCGGCAGCACCTGTTCGGAGCGCAGCACCAGGCGGAGCATCACCTCGCCGTCCGGGGACTCGGTGAGGATGACGTGCTTGAGTTCGCCGGTGCGCTTGGGAACGTCGTAGGGCGTGAGGCGAAGCCGGCGGATGAAGCCGGCCAGGACCGGGAAGACGGCGCGCAGGCCGGGGGAGCAGACGCCGCACTTGCGCAGGTCCACTCCGTGGCCGTCGGCGTCGAGGATTCCGATGGTGGGGTTCTGCGCCGTCCCGCCGATGACCATCTTGGCCTTGTTGCGGAAGCCGGACTCCTGGCTGGCCACGGGCTCCAGCCACTCGAGGTCCGTGTGTTCGGAGAGGAGGGTCTGGCAGTGCGCCTGCTTGCCAGCCAGCTGTTCGCCGTACGGCCTGCCCATCTGGGTGCAGGAGCGGCAGGTGCCGGCATCAAAGTAGGAACAGTGCATGACTGCTCCATTTTACGCGCCCCGTGTGGAAGGTCCGACGACGGCGCTGGGCGAGCGCCGTCGTCGGACGTTTCCAAGGGGTGCCGGACCACGCCCCGGGACATCGCCAGCCTGGCGGCCCACGCCTAGCTCCCCGGGAACACCGCTGTCTCGCCAGGTGTTAAACCCATTGGAGACAGAACGATGGACAACAGAACTTACACAGCACTTGTAGTACCGGCCGGCAATTCAGAACCCATGCGCATCGAGCAGGTGGCAGCGGACCTGCAGGCACTGGAAGCCCTGGTGGGTGGCCCGCTGGAGTCGGTGATCCGCGGTGACTGGCACGTTTACCTGAATGCCGAAAGCGTCAGCATGCTCCTGCCGGTCAACTTCCGGGCGGGGCAGTTGATGCACGAATGCGGCCTGGACCTTGACGGCATCCGCGGCACCGCCGTCTTCCTGGGGCGCGGCGAACACGGGGCGGAAGCCGATATCCCGGAGCACCTGGCACGGCTGGCCGAGGAATTGTTCGGCTCGCCGCTGGCCGCCTAACCCGGCCCGGCTACTCGCCGCGCACCCCGTAGGTGCTGAGCACGTTGCCCTTGCTGGTGGTCTTCTGGTCCTGGAGCACCAGGCGGGTCAGCGGGTCTCCGTCCTCGAAGAGCCGGCGGCCGCTTCCGGCGATGACCGGGTGGGTCATCAGCTGCAGCGAGTCCAGCAGCCCGGCGAACAGCAGCTGCCGCACCACGGAGATGCTTCCGCACACGGCGATTTCCCCGCCGTCGCGCTCCTTCAAACCAGCCACGAACTCCTCAAGCGGCGCATCCATCAGCTGGGAGTTCTGCCACTCCAGCGGTTCGGTCAGCGTGCGCGAGGCAACGAACTTCTCCACCGGGTTGATGAAGGCCGCAAAGTCCTGGTCCGTGGAGGCGTTCGGCCAGTAGTCCGCCCACTCCTGGTAGCTGACGCGGCCCAGCACCACGGTGTCCACGTTGTTCATCATCCTGGTCAGTCCTTCGCCCAGCTCCTCGTCGAAGCTGTCGAACTGGAACTTGAAAGGTTCGGACACCACCCCGTCCACGGAGTGGAACAGGCCGGCGGTGACATTGCGCATGGGAGCCTCCATAAGTCGAGCGGACAGGCTTTACGGTATTAGGCGGTTTCCGTTGGGGGAAGGGTTTCCGGGCCGCCTTTTCGGACCAGGGATACGTACGACGGCGGGTGGCTGCGTTAGGTTCATCACTCGCCGTGTCGTCTTACCCGGTTTCGTGCTGACCGGGCCCCATACTTGTCTTTGAACGGCTTTTGCCGATCCCCCCGGCCAGGCAGGAGGAAGTGCATGGAAACCCTGAAAAAAGTCGTGACCAACCAGTATTTCCCCGCCGGTGCCGTGCTGACAGCCGTTCTGCTGTTCTGGATCGTCGGCCTGCTTGGCGGGCTGTCCCTGCTCAACAACAACCAGCCGCCGCTGACCACGCTGACCTGGATGCTCTTCGTCTATGCGTCCGCCGTGCTGACCCCCCTCGCAGGGCTGCTCGCCGCCGCCGACCTCATCCGCCGCTGGCGCCGCAACCGCGCCGCTGCCCCGGCATCTGCCGCCTTTGCGGCAACCGGAACCGAACCTGCCGCCGGGCAATTTGACGAGACGGCGACGTCGGACCCTGTCACTTCCTGTGCCTCCGCACCTGCCGAGCCGGCACCGCCCAAGGGTTCCGCACCTGGGTCCACCAAGCCGCGCCCCGGCCGCAAGGAAGCAGCCTAACTCCAAAGCGGTTCCGCTCATCGCCCCTTCAGGGCGTTCAGGGCCTCTTCCGCGTGGTGGAGCGCCTGGCCAAGGCGTTCGCCCGGTTCCGGCAGCGAAAACAGGTAGCCCTGCAGTGAATCGCATTCCAGCGCCGTCAGGTAGTCAGCCTGTGCCGCGGTCTCGATTCCTTCCGCGGTAACGGTCAGGCCCAGGCTATGTGCCATGTTGATCATCGAGCTGAGGATGGGCAGCCGCTCGTTGCCGGTCCGCACCATGGACACGAAGGTCTTGTCGATCTTGACGGTGTCCACTGGCAGGTCCTGCAGCCGGCCGAGGGAGGAATAGCCGGTGCCGAAATCGTCCAGCGCCACGCGGGCTCCGGCGTCCCGCAGGGTGCTCAGCTGCTGGATCAGGCTGCAGTCGGCGTCGAAAAAGACGCTCTCGGTGACTTCCATGACCAGCTGGTAGGGCGCCACGCCGCTCGCCTCCGCCAGCCGCAGCACAGCCTCGGCGAAATCCGGTTCCTGCAACTGGACCCCGGAAACGTTCACGGCCAGTGACCGGGACGGATCCTCGCTGAGCCAGCGGGCCAGCTGCACCATGCCCGATGCCATCACTTCGGCTCCGATCTCGCCGATCAGCCCGGTGCGCTCGGCCAGTGGAATGAAGATCGACGGCGGCACCCGCTCGCCGCCGCGGTCCCACCGGGCCAGCGCCTCCAGCTGGACCACCTGGCCCATGCGGTGGGAGACGATCGGTTGGAAGTCAACGGTGATCTCGCCGCGCGGGACGGCCAGCTGCAGCCCGCTCTCCATGTGCGTGCGCTGCACCAGTGCCTGCATCATGTCCGGGTGGAAGCGCAGGAACCGGTTTTTGCCCGCAGCTTTGGCCGCGTACATGGCAATATCGGCGTGCCGCAGCAGTTCCGAGGGACCCACGCTGTCCTGGCCCAGCGAGGCGACCCCCAGGCTGAGGCTGGGCCGGAGGACGGTGCCGCTGATGGTCACGGGGACGTGCAGGCAGCGGACAATACATGCCGCGATCGCGTCCGCATCGGGGCAGGCCGTCAGGAGCACCACGAATTCGTCACCGCCAAGCCTGGCCACCACATCCGCTGTGGGGACGCACCCGCGGAGCCGGCGGGCCACTTCGATGAGCATGTCGTCGCCTGCCTGGTGGCCAAGGATGTCGTTGACTTCCTTGAAGTCGTCCAGGTCAAGGAGCAGGACATCCACTGTTTTCAGCCGGGGTTCCTGCAGCGCCTCGGCCAGGGCATCGTTGAACACAGCCCTGTTCGCGAGCCCTGTCAGCGGGTCCTGGAACGCCATGGCCCGCAGCTTTTCAGCCTGGACTGCAAGGTCCATCATGGCCCGGTGTGCCTGCTCCTGCGCTTTCCGCCGGGGAGTCACATCGCGGAAACTCCACACCCGGCCCACGATCTTCTCGCCCACCCGCTGCGGCCGGGAATAGCGCTCGAAGGTGCGCCCGTCGCGCAGTTCCACCACATCGTGGCTCTCAGCGGTGGGGTCGTCCTGGAGTTCACCCAGCCGCGCAGTGAACGATACGGGGTCTGCCACCTGCGCCATGACCAGCCGCAGCGCAGGGGCATCGCTGTCCGCTTCCAGAATCTCGGGCGGGAGGCTCCACATGGACAGGAATTTTTCATTGAATCCGGCCACCCGCCCGTCGATGCCCATCACCAGGATGCCGTCGGCGGTCGACTCAAGGGTCGCGGTCAGCAGCGACATCGCATCCCGCAGGTTTGCGTCCGCTGCTGCGCGGTGCGCTGTTCCGCGGGCTGAGAGCAGGAGCCGTGTGGGCTCTGCCCGGCCGGCATCCGCCCCGCCGGGGTTGGCATCGGCGTCGGCAGCCGGCTCCTGTCCCGGAAGGAGCGCCGCGGCCAGTTCCAGGGGGAACTCTGTCCCGTCTCCGCGCAGCCCGGTTACGTCCCTGGGCGGTGCGAACTCCCCGGGCCGGGTGAGGATCTGGTGCAGTAGCTGGGCAACCTGGTCCCGGGATCCCGGCGCGAACAGCATCCGGTGGTCCAGGCCGGTGAAGGAGTCCTGCTGAAGGCCAAACAGCCTTGCCGCCGCAGGGTTGGCCGCCAGGACAGTGCCGTCACCAACCAAAGCCAACAGCGCGTCCGGACTCGCGTCCATGACCACGCCGAAAGTTTGTAATGCCACATTGTTGCCACGGTCTGGAAAACCGGTCATTGCACCACCCCTTCGCCATCATAAAGGCCGCGGCGGAAATAGGGCGGGAAAGCGGGACTGCAAATTGGCACTGCACGTGCGGACGTAAGAAGCGCCGGCCTCCTTTTCGGAGTCCGGCGCTTCTTTTCTCACGGATTATGTCGAAGGGCTACACCCGGCGGCCGCTGCGGTTGGTGACGGCGCCGTAGATCAGCAGCACAATGATCGAGCCGAGAATGGCCAGCAGCCAGGTCCTGAGGTCGAAGAATTCCGCCAGGCCGCCGCCAAAGATCAGCGAGCCGATCCAGCCGCCCAGGATGGCCCCGACAACGCCCAGGACCATGGTCACCAGCCAACCGCCACCTTGCCGGCCCGGCAGGATGGCCTTTGCAATGGCTCCAGCAATCAGGCCCAAAATAAGAAAACCGATAATGCCCATGTTGCCACTCCTTGTCAGTAAGTTGTGCCGGGTCCCCATTTCCGGTGTGAATAGTCAATCAGCAGGCTTACTATTCTGCAAGGCTTTGAATATCACAGGATGACTGTCACTTTTCCGGCGGAAATGCGCAACTTATAAGCGGAGATCCCCTTGCGGGTCCCGCTGCTGCACCGCCTGGGCCCGCTGCCCGGCCCCAAAAACGCGCCTTTCCGCTGCGCCCGGCAGCGGTTGGGCCTGCTGCCGGCCCTGTGGCCGCAGATAAAATGGCAGCTCCGGCAACAGACCAAGGAGCGCAGGCATGCACCGCCAAACCGCCAGGCCCCGTGCCATCTTCCTCGACATCGACGGCACCTACGCCGACCACGGTTTAGCGCCGGAAGCGCACGTGGACGCCGTGCGAATGGCCCGGAAGCTGGGCCACCTGGTCTTTGTCTGCACCGGGCGCCCCTTGTCGATGGTCCCGGGACACATCCTGGACGCCGGGTTTGACGGCACCATCACGGGCGCCGGAGCCAGGGTGGAAGTCGACGGCGAGGTCCTCAAGGACGCGCGGTTCGAGCCGGATCTCGCCGCACGCATTGTGGAAACCCTGGACGCCCACCACGCCGCCTACATTCTGGAAGCTCCGGAGGCCCTGCACGGCCGCACGGGAGTGGACCGGCGGCTGCGGGAGGTGCTGGGCCCCATCTTCGCCGGCCGTCCACAGCACGACGGGGTCCTCAGCACCGATGTGGATCCGCTCGAGGACATCCTGGGCCCGATGCAGTACAGCGACGACCTCCGGGCAACGTCCTACGCCAAAATCTCGTGCTTCGATTCACCGGTGCCGCTGACCCGACTGATGGAAACCTTCGGCCCTAAGGTGGGGCTGATCCCCAGTTCGCTGTCAGCCCTGGGTGAGCGTGCGGGGGAGATCTTCATGGCCGGCACGCACAAGGCCGTGGGCATCCAGGTGGTGGAGGCCCGGCTTGGCCTGGACCGTGCGGACATCGTGGCCATCGGCGACAGCGCCAACGACATCGAAATGCTTGAGTACGCGGGGGTGGGCATTGCCGTGGCGGGCGGCCACCCCGCCGTCCTGGCCGTGGCGGACAGGGTCACCGCTGCTCCTGCCGGCAACGGCGTGGCACTGGCCTTCGCGGAGTTGGGGCTCCTGGGCTAGGCCTCAGCGTGCCGAAGCCGCATTCAAAGTGCCGGCGTTCAAAGTGCCGGCGCCCAAGGTGCCCGTGCCCAGGGTGTCGTGGCTCAAGGTTCCGGCGGAGGTCCCCAGGCCGCGCACCACCCAGCCCTCCTCCAGCCAGGCCTCCGCATCCAGGACGTTCCGCGCGTCCAGGACCACCCGCCGTCGTACCAGCCGCCCGGCGAGGGCTGGGCTCAGCCGCCGGTATTCGTCCCATTCGGTGAGCAGCAGCACCAGCTCGGCGTCCTGGAGCGCCTTCTCCGTGGAGGCCTCGAAGCGGAGGCGCGGATAGCGCCGCCAGGCAAGGTTCACCGCTTTGGGGTCCGTGACCGTCACATGGGCCCCGGCAGCGGCCAGCCGGTCCGCCACATCGAGGGCGGGGGAGTCGCGGATGTCGTCCGTATCGGGCTTGAAGGAGGCGCCCAGGACGGTGACTGATCGTCCGGCCAGGGCCCCGCCGCAGAGCTCGGCCGCGAGCCTGACGGTCCGGTCACGCTGGCCGAGGTTCACGCCATCGACCAGGCGCATCCAGTCCTCCACGGCGGATACGCCCAGCGTGGCCGCCTGGGTGCGGAAGCTGCGGATGTCCTTGGGCAGGCAGCCGCCGCCGAAGCCCAGGCCGGCATGCAGGTACCGGCTTCCGATCCTTGGGTCCAGCCCCATCGCCGCGCTGAGTTCGCTTACGTCCGCGCCGGCGGCATCGCACAGTTCGGCCACCGCATTGATGAAGCTGACTTTGGTGGCCAGGTACGCGTTGGCGGCGGACTTGATCAACTCGGCCGTGGCGAAACTGCACACCAGGCGGGGGATTCCGGCGGCCAGCAGCGGTTCGTAGACAGCATCCAGCGCCGCGGTCACCCCCACCGGCGACCCGGTGACGGGGCTGAAGGCAGCGGACCGTCCGCCCTCCACGCCGTACACCAGCCGGTCCGGCACCAGCGAGTCCTTCACAGCCGTGCCCTGCCGCAGGAATTCCGGGTTCCAGCCAAGCAGCACGTCGGGCCGCGGCGCCAGGATGGCGCCCAGCAGGTCCACCGTGCCAACCGGGACAGTGGATTTGCCCACGACGACGGCCCCCGCGGACAGGTGCGGAAGCAGCGCTTCCGTTGCGGAGACCAGGAAGGTGAGGTCGGCAGCGTCGGACGTCTTTTCCTGCGGCGTCCCCACGCAGAGGAAGTGCACCTGTGCATCCTTGGCGTCCGCCGGGTCCGTGGAGAACAGCAGCTTCCCGGTGGTGCGGCCGTCCTGGAGGAGTTCGTCCAGCCCTGGTTCGTGGAACGGCGCGGTGCCCAGCGCCAGCTGCCGCACCTTGCCGGGATCGACGTCGATGCCCACTACGGAGTGGCCCATGGATGCCAGCGTTGCGGCGTGGACGGCGCCCAAATAGCCGCAGCCGATCACAGATATTTTCAAAGGTTCGCTCCCTTGGTGTTGATTGAGCCTGCCGGCACCGGTCCGGCCGCCGCGATGGCTTCTTCGTAGTGGTGGATCAGTTCTGAGCAGAGCGCCGGCCATGTCCTGTCCTGGACCGAGGCGTGCGCGGCGGATGCGAAGGCCCGGCGCTTGGCGTCGTCACCCATCAGGTCCTGCACCCGGGCGCGCAGGGCCGAGAGGTCGCCCGGTTTGTAAAGCCACCCGGTCCGTGAATTTTCCACCAGGTCCAAGGGGCCGCCCCGACCTGTAGCCACCACCGGCACACCCGATGCCATGGCCTCCTGGATGGTCTGGCAGAAGGTTTCGAACTCGCCCGGGTGGACGAACAGGTCGAACGATGCCACCGTCCGGGCCAGTTCCTCACCGCCCATGAAGCCGGTGAACAGTGCGCCGGGAAGTGCCGTCTCGAGGGCCTGGCGCTGGGGTCCGTCCCCCACAATCACCAGCCGTGTGTTGGGAATGCCGGCGAGGGCCGCGAGGTCTTCCACCTGCTTTTCCACCGCGAGCCTGCCTACGTAGCCGATGATCCGCTCGCCGTTGGGGGCCACCGAAGCCCGCCAGCCGTCGTCGCGCTTTTCCGGCGAGAACCGCGCGGTATCCACACCGCGGCGCCACATCCGGACCCGCGGAATGCCCCGGCCGCGCAACTGGTTCAGCGCGAACGTGGAAGGCACCAGGGTGCGGGTGGCCAGCAGGTGGATGTTCTCCACCCTGGTCCAGGCCCAGTTCTCCAGGAAAGGAACGCCGTAACGCGCGGCGTAGCTGGGGACCTCCGTCTGGTAGACGGCCACGGTGGGAATTCCCAGCTGGCTGGCAGCCTGCGCCGCACGCCATCCCAGCACGAAGGGAGAGGCAAGATGCACCACGTCGGGCGCGTACTCGGCAAGGATTCGCTTGACCCGGTACACACCGCCCAACGCCACCCTGACATTCGTGTAACCGGCCAGCGGGACCGCCGGAAGCCTGTGCACCTCGGCACCTTTGACCTGGACGGCCGGCTCCCCGTCATGGGCGGAAGGGGCGATGACCAGGACGTCGTCACCCCGCTCCTGGAGATGGTCCAGGACCCGCAGGATGGAATGCGTGACACCGTTCATCAACGGCAAAAATGATTCAGCGACAATTGCGATCCTCACCCCTCAACCGTGGGCGCCTTCCTTGAAATGACGGGGGAGAAAGCATGACCCGGAGGAGAAGCAGGGGTGAACAGCTGCATCCGGATCCAAAAAAAATTACTAAGTAGGCTTGGCATTCGATGCTAAGCATGCTTACGGTAGTGGGGCAGTCAGCGCAGAGCCTCAAGCAACGGGGCAGGAACTGGACGTCGGGAGTAAGCCCCGGTCCACAAGATCCATTGCTGGCGTACCCAGTGCAAAGACAATCCAAGGAGACGTCATGCTCAACAGGGAAAACCTTGAAAACCTGCTCACCAAGGGCGGCCACGTCGTTGGTTCCGACGGTTCTAAGATCGGATCGATCGGCCAGCTGTACGCAGATGACGACACGGGTGAGCCCACATGGGTCACCGTGAAGACGGGCCTTTTCGGTACATCCGAGTCCTTTGTGCCGGTAGAAGGCGCGCACGAACAGGGTGAGGATCTGGTGGTTCCCTACAGCAAGGAACACGTCAAGGATGCTCCCCGCGTGGACGCCGACGGCCACCTCAGCCCCGAGGAAGAGGACCGGCTCTACACCTACTACGACCGTAATGGTGCACAGACCTACACCGAGGCGACCTCCGGATACTCGACATCCGACATTGCGAGCTCCGGAACCAGGACCGACGCCGACCTGCAGGGCGATGCCGACCTGAATGCAGGCACCCCCACGGCCGGCATCCGCTCCGAGCGCGATACCGAGTCCCGCGGAACCGTTGGCCACGACACCTCCGGCCCCACCACGGATGACGCCATGACGCGATCCGAGGAGCAGCTGCACGTGGGTACGGAGCGGCAGGAGACCAGCCGCGCACGGCTGCGGAAGTACGTCACCACCGAGAATGTCACCAAGACCATCCCGGTGGAGCGTGAAGAGGTCCGCGTGGAGCGCGAGCCCATCACCGATGCCAACCGCGGTGCCGCCCTCGACGGACCTGCCATCAGCGAAGAAGAGCACGAGGTGGTCCTCCACGAGGAGCGCCCGGTGGTGGAGAAGGAAGCCGTTCCGGTGGAGCGGGTCCGGCTGGACAAGGACACCGTCCGTGACGACGTGACGGTGAACGAGGAAGTCCGCAAGGAACACATCGACACCGACGGCGACGCACGTCGCTGATGGGGACGGGGGACCTGGTCCCCTTGTTCCATTGGGCACGCTGGTTGGAGCAGCAGCCCTGATACGGTGAACGGCGCCGGGAACCTACTTGGAGGCTCCCGGCGCCGCACCGTTTTAAGATGCTGGTGCAGCCGCGCTGACAGCGGTGACTGCACCAGCCAGTAGGACGAATATCTTCAGAACTTACGGTTCATCTCTCATTCGCGGCTCCTGTTTCCCGGCTTACGACAACCCGGGTCCAATGCTGGCACTGACCAGGCGGGGCGGCCAGCAGAAATCGCAGTACCCCCTCAGCGGGGCGGCGGGTGTTGGTTTCTACCAATTTTACGGCCGTGCCCCCTAAAAAGCGCCGGGCCGCGGGGCATTGGCTTGATGATCAGTGCCGCCGCTGAGCCTGTCGTTCGCGGGCGCGGCGCGACCTCCGTGACACCATGGAACACGATGAAACTGCGCGCTGATCAGACCGGAGACCGTGGCCTTCCCATGCCGTTGTGGCTGCAGGGTGCCCTTGAAACGGCGCAGGCGGCCGTCATTTCCGCGCTGGTGGTGGTGGCGCCCATCGTTGCCGTGTGGGCCACCGCCGGTTTCCAGAATGGGCAGTTCGAGGTCCTCGCCAGGCTGGCCGGCCAGTCCTGGCTCCTGGTCCACGGCGTGCCGCTGGAACTTGCCGGCGCCGGACCGGAGGCGGCAACCCATGGCGGGTCCGGCATGCTGAGCCTGATTCCCCTGGGCCTCACTCTCATCCCGTTCCTGCTTGCCTGGCGCGCCGGCCGCCGGCTGGCCCGTGCCTCTTACACCGACCAGCTGTGGCAGGCGCTCCTGGGGTCATGGCTGGTCTATGCGGCCTTCGGCGTGGCCACCGGGTTTGTTTGCCGCACTGCCGATGTCATCATCAATCTTTGGTACGCCCTGCTGATTCCCCTGATTCCGTACGGGCTGGGCATGGTGATCGGGGCACGACGGGAAGCAGGTTCGTGGAGCCGGCTCATCGGCGTCGACGCCGTTGACTGGATCTCGCGGACCAGCCAGCATTCCCGCTGGGCCGGCTCGTACTTCGCATCTGTGGCGAAAGCCGGATTCGTGGCCGTGATGTCCGCCCTCACCCTGGCCGCTGCGCTCCTGGCAGTCGACCTGTTCATCCACTGGAACCTCGTGGTGTCCGTCTACGAAGCGCTCGACGCCGGCCCGGTGGGAGGCGCGGCCCTCACCATCGCACAGCTCGGCTTCCTGCCCAACCTTGTCGTCTTTGCCCTCGCCTGGACGTCCGGCGCCGGTTTCGCCATGGGAGCCGGCTCCCACGTCGGTCCGTTGGCCACCGCCGTCGGGCCGGTGCCCTCCATCCCCGTCCTGTCGGCCATCCCGTCAGGATCCCTCGACTACGCCTTTGTGGCCCTGGTGGTCCCGGTGCTGGCAGGCGTCATGGCCGGGTGGTGGTTCCTCCGCGAGGGCGAGAACCACTTTGACGAATGGCTCGCCATCAAGATCCACGCCCGCTGGTTCACGGCCAGCTCCTCAACCCTGGTACTCGCAGTCCTGGCCGGGCTGGCTGCCGGTCTGCTGACCGCGGGCCTGGCCTGGATCGCCAAGGGCTCAGCCGGCCTTGGCCGCCTGACGGACATCGGACCTGACCCGCTGTGGACGGGACTGTGGGTGGCCGCGGAGGTGGGCATCGGCGTCGTCATTGGCTACGCGGCTGGACCGTGGCTGGAACGGGAGAAGGGCAGCGCCGTGGAACGGGACGCCGAGCTGGTCCACTAGGACCCAATTCCCGCCTAGCGCACCTTGGTGGGCAGAACGTCCTGGAACTGCGCCATGCACGTATGGGTGGCCCGGTCCGTCAGTGCCCGGCCAAGGCAGGCCTGGTAGTCACGCACCTGGTCGTACAGGACCAATGTGGTGACGATAAACAGCACCATGACGGCCGCAACGACCAGGCCGGAAATGGTGCCGAAGAGGACCAGCTTGGATTCCCTCAACCGGATGCTCCGCACCAGCAGGAAAACCCCCAGGACCAGGCCGACGGCGGTCAGTAGCGTCGCCAGCCAGAGGTATCCGACATCCAGTTGGTACACGAAGAACGCGCCGAGGACCGAGACAACAAACATCCGGAACAGGGTGCGGGTCTTGGCAAGGGAAGCCTTGGCCCCCTCGCTGAGCGGGGGTTTGACCTGCTGCTGCCCGCTCCGGCCCGGTTCGCTGTTCATGTTTTCCAGCGTACGCGAGCGTGCACCTAAGCTGGTCCAATGCGTATCGTCGTCCTCGTTTCCGGAACCGGGTCCAACCTCCAGGCCGTCATTGACGCCGTCAAGGCGGGGGAGCTCGACGTGGAAATCGCGGCGGTGGGCGCCGACCGTCAGGGGACGTACGGCGTCGAACGTTCTGCTGCCGCCGGAATCCCCACCTTTGTGGTGGACTTCAAGGCCTACCCGGAACGCGTCGACTGGAACGCCGCGCTCACCGACGCCGTGGCCGCCTACAAGCCGGACGTTGTGGTCTCCTCCGGGTTCATGCGGATCGTCAGCCCCAGCTTCATCGATGCGTTCAACGGCCGGTACCTCAACACCCACCCTGCGCTGCTCCCGGCGTTCCCCGGAGCCCACGGTGTCCGCGACGCGATGGCGTACGGGGTCAAGGTCACGGGCTGCACCGTGCACTGGGCCGACGCCGGCGTGGACACGGGACCCATCATCGCCCAGGAAGCGGTGGCCATCGAGGACTCCGACACCGAGGAGACCCTGCACGAGCGCATCAAGGTGGTGGAGCGCCGACTCCTGGTCTCCACCCTGGCCACGCTCGCCGCGGACCCCGCGTTTTCCGCCTCGTAGCCCCTTCCTTCGACGCGCATCTCCACTTTCGCTGCGCAAATTCCTTTGCGCGCCCCAAATAAGGTGCGCGGGAGGGAATTTGCGGGTCGAAACGGATCAGCCGCGTCGCGATCTCCGGCTACTGCAGGCGGCGCTGGCGGGTTTCGGGGGAGAAGAACCCCATCCACAGCACCGCTGCCAGGACCAGGGCTCCTGCCAGGGCGAACGACGTGGCCAGGCCCAGTTCGGGCCAGAAGTAGTTCGCGAAGATCAGCGGCCCAAAGCCCGCACCCAGCCGGGAGAACGTGGACGCCCAGCCGAAGCCGGTGCCACGCAGCTCCGTGGGGTAGAGCTCCGACACGTAGGCATATAGCACCGGAATGGCCACCTGCACCACGAACCCGAACACCAGCAGCCAGAACACCGCGGCCGTAGGGATGTCCACCACAAACGCCACGATCACCAAGGTCAGCGCGGACAGCGGACCGGTGATGGCAAGGATCCATTTGCGCCCCACCCGTTCCACCAGGAGGGCCGCCACCACCACGCCCAGGAATCCGACGGCGGCCATGGAGGCAGTGGTGACGAACGCCTTGTACTCGGCGAAGCCGGCGCCGATCAGGATCCGGGGCATCCACGTCAGGGACAGGTAGTACACCAGCAGGATGCTGAAGAACAGGGCCCAGGCGGCCGTGGTGATCTTCCAGTTGAACTGCCACACGGAGCGCAACTGGGTCCAGGCACTGCCTGCGGAGAGCCGCGGCACGTCCTTGGCATCGGGGAGGCTGTAAGCACGGGGTTCGGCGCCGGTGGCTTCCACCAGCCCGTCAATGATTCGGGCCGCTTCCTCCCGTCGGCCCTTCCGGATAAGGAACAGCGGGGACTCGGGCACGCTCCTTCGCACCCAGAACACCAGGAGTGCGGGCAGGACCATCACCAGCAGGGTGAGGCGCCAGTCGCCGGAAAGGGCCACCAGCCCCGCTGAGACGAAGCCGGCCAAGGCAGCACCCACCGGCCACCAGCCATCCATGGCGGTGAGCACTTTCCCCCGCTGTTTCCGTGGCGTGAACTCACCCACCAGGGCGTAATCCACGGGTATGCAGCCGCCCAGGCCGAAGCCGGCCATGAACCGGAAGACGCAGAACCAGATGAAGTCGGGGGCGAACGCGCCCAGCACCGTGAACACCGAGAACAGCAGCAGGGTGGCCGTGAAGGCCTTCTTCCGTCCCACCGTGTCCGCGATGGTTCCCCAGATGAAGGCGCCCAGGGCCATGCCGATCAGGTTCGAGGTGCCCACCCACGCGGCCTCGCCTGCGGAGAGGGACCAGTGCTTTGACAGCAGCGGAATCAGGATGCCGTTCAGGGTCACGTCCCAGGCGTCAAACATGAAGCCAAGGCCCCCCACCAGAAAGATCCTGCCCTGGACTTTCCATCGCCAGGGCAGTTCCTGAACCACCTGTTCGCCGCTGGGCACAGTGGTGTAAGTATTCATCGCCGCCTCCTGTTGAAACTCTAGCCCGGCCCCACCGGGTTCACACTCCGGCAGACACACGGGGCAACCGTGCCCGTCGCGATAAACTGGCCCTATCCCCACCAACCGCGGCCTCGTTCCGCGAGATAAGACGGAGACATTTGTGAGCTTCACGCAGCATGAACGCGTATCCATTGACCGTGTACCCATCCGCCGGGCCCTGATCTCGGTCTACGACAAGACCGGTCTGGAGGAGCTCGCCAAGGGCCTGCACGCCGCTGGCGTGAAGCTCGTCTCCACCGGCTCCACGGCCAAGAAGATCGCCGCCGCGGGCATTCCCGTGCAGGAGGTCGAGGAGGTCACGGGTTCACCCGAGATGCTGGACGGCCGCGTCAAGACGCTGCACCCCCGCGTCCACGGCGGCATCCTGGCGGACCGCCGCGTCCCGGCGCACATGGAGACCCTCGCCAGCATGGACATCGAAGCGTTCGACCTGGTGGTGGTGAATCTCTACCCATTCGTCGAGACGGTCAAGTCCGGCGCCGCCCAGGACGACGTGGTGGAGCAGATCGACATCGGAGGCCCCGCCATGGTGCGGTCGGCAGCTAAGAACCATGCCGCCGTCGCCATTGTGGTTGACCCCTCCTTCTACGGCCAGGTGGTGGAGGCTGCTGCCGCCGGCGGCTTCGACCTGAAGACCCGCCGCCGCCTCGCCGCCAAGGCATTTGCGCACACTGCCGCCTACGACAACGCCGTGGCCACCTGGACCGCCAGCCAGTTCCTGGATGAGGACGGCGACGGCATCATCGACTGGCCCGCCTACGCCGGCCTGTCGCTGGAGCGCTCCGAGGTGCTGCGGTACGGCGAGAACCCGCACCAGCAGGCCGCACTGTACGTGGACAAGGCTGCGCCCATGGGCATCGCCCAGGCTGACCAGCTGCACGGCAAGGCCATGAGCTACAACAACTTCGTTGACGCCGACGCCGCACTGCGCGCCGCCTACGACTTCGCCGAGCCCGCCGTCGCCATCATCAAGCACGCCAATCCGTGCGGTGTTGCCGTTGGTTCCGCTGACGCTGCGGACCCCATCGCCGATGCCCACGCCAAGGCCCATGCCTGCGATCCCGTGTCCGCATTCGGTGGCGTCATCGCTGCCAACCGCACCGTCACCGCCGGCATGGCCAACACCGTCAAGGACATCTTCACCGAGGTGGTCATCGCCCCCGGTTTCGAGCCCGAGGCCGTGGAAATCCTGTCCAAGAAGAAGAACATCCGCCTGCTGGCCCTGCCCGAGGGCTACGGCCGGTACCCCACGGAGTTCCGCCAGGTCTCCGGCGGCATGCTGGTCCAGGTGACGGACAAGGTGGACGCCGACGGCGACAACCCCGCCAACTGGACGCTCGCGGCCGGTGAAGCCGCCGATGACAAGACCCTCGCGGACCTCGCCTTCGCCTGGACCGCGTGCCGCGCTGCGAAGTCCAACGCCATCCTGCTCGCCGAGAACGGCGCGGCGGTAGGCATCGGCATGGGCCAGGTCAACCGCCTGGACTCCTGCCGCCTGGCCGTGGAGCGGGCCAACACCTTGGGCGTCACGGTGGAGTCCGACGTCGAAGGTGCCGGCGGTGCCTCCAATGCCAGCGGTGCCGGCGCACCGGAGCGGGCGCGCGGCGCAGTGGCAGCCTCAGACGCGTTCTTCCCGTTTGCTGACGGCCTGCAGATCCTGGTCGACGCCGGCGTCCGCGCCGTGGTGCAGCCCGGCGGCTCCGTCCGCGACGAAGAGGTGATCGCGGCAGCCAACGCGGCCGGCATCACCATGTACTTCACCGGAGCGCGCCACTTCTTCCACTAATCCCACGCTTGGCCAGGGAACCTGGCGGCGTGGGCCCACCCACCGCAAACGACGACGGCGCCCGCCCCTGCGAAGGGGACGGGCGCCGTCGTCGTTGTGCTTGCTTAGTCTTGGTCGGCCGGGCGCGAGCCGGGCTCCGGAAGGCGGATTTCCCGGGGCTTGGCTGCCGCCATCCGTTCCTTGGTCCAGTACTCGAGGACTTCCTCGGCCGACTGGGTCAGGTCCACGTGGCTGACGGAATCGTCGTCATCCGGCTGGGGTTTGCTAGGAGGCTGCTGCATGGGCGTAGGTGGACTCGATGACGGAGCCCCAGTACGGGCCGTACATCACGGGGTTGCGGTTGTAGCCGTAACTGTTGATGGAGTTCTGGACGCCATCGGAGCCGATGCCGATGAACCACGGACCGCCGGAGGAACCGCCGGTCATGTCGCAGGGGATGCCCTGCGTGCCGAACTGCGGGTTGTTGGGGTCGGCAGAGGCCGTGCCGGTGCAGCTATACAGGGTTTCGCCGTTGAACGGCGAGGCGGCAGGGTAGCCGTACGACGTGTAGGTCAGTCCGCGTGCCTCGTTGAAGGCCACGCCGGAGCCGCCGACGACGTCGGTCAGCAGGTGGCCTTTGGCATCCGGGTTCACAACCGCGAAGCCCGTGTCATAGGTCATGTCGCCGTTGCTGACCCACTGGCTGGGCGCGTAAAGGGCCTTGGCGGCCCACTTGCCGTACGGCGCATTGCCGTTCTCGTATGCCGGAACGAACACGAAGTTCGTGGCGTACGCGCCACTCTCGTTCACGCAGTGTCCGGCAGTGGCTACGGTGCTGCCGTTGTCCGAGGAGACGGCGTTTCCGGAGCACACATAGTTGGTGGTGCCCATGGTGAAAAAGACCTTGCCAATGTGCGAGACGGGGTTCTCTCTCTTGGCGATGGTGGGCTTGCCCTTGGTTCCCTTGGTGGTGGCAGGCTTTCCCTTCTCCACGAGGAGGGCGCTGGAACGGTTGCCGCGTTCCAGTGCCTTGCCGGCCAGGGTGTCGCCGGGGACGGCACTCTGCATCCGCTCGGGGGTCCAGTAATCTGCCGAGCCGCCGGCGTCTACGGTGACGCTGGCGACGGACGGGGTTGGCTTTCCGTCGGACGGAGCAGGGGCAGCGGCGGCCCCGCCGGCGGAAGCGAGAGCCAGCACTGCCGCCGCCGAGAGAGTGAGGAGGCCGGAGGCCAGAGACCTGGTGCGTGTCATTGGTGTCCTGTCTGAACGGGGTTGGGCCCGGGATCGGGAAGTGACTCAGCGAATTTATCGTTACCAGTCAAGTTTGTACACAGTAGTGAGATATCAGAAAGCGACTTAGGGCCCTTCCGGCGTCCGTTGAGGGCGGGAAGGAGCGACGGCGGGCGGGGCACCCGGGTGCCCAGCCCGCCGTCGTCCGTTCTCCATCGCTGTAATCCTGCTCTCACCGGGGTAATGCGGGGGCCCCGTTAAGGTTTGAAGGGGCGTCCTCGGGTAAGTTGTACATGGTGAAATAGACCGAATTTTTCACAACCAAGCCGACCCACAGGGAGACGCCCGCGCATGTCCAAGATTATCTACACCCACACCGACGAAGCGCCGATGCTGGCTACCTATTCGTTCCTGCCCATCATCGAGGCATTCGCTTCGACAGCAGGTGTGGAGGTGGAGACCCGCGACATTTCGCTCGCCGGCCGCATCATCGCCGTCTTCGGTGACTACCTGACCCCCGAACAGCAGATCGGTGACGCCCTTGCTGAACTCGGTGAGCTGGCGAAGACGCCGGAAGCCAACATCATCAAGCTGCCCAACATCAGCGCCTCCATCCCGCAGCTGAAGGCCGCCATTGCAGAGCTGCAGGGCCAGGGCTACGCACTGCCGGACTACCCGGACAACCCGTCCTCGGACGAGGAAACCGCCGTCCGCTCGCGCTACGACAAGATCAAGGGCTCCGCCGTGAACCCGGTCCTGCGTGAAGGCAACTCGGACCGCCGCGCGCCGCTGTCCGTCAAGAACTACGCGCGCCAGAACCCGCACTCCATGGGCGCCTGGACCCCGGAGTCCAAGACCAACGTGGCCACCATGGGCCAGGACGACTTCCGTTCCAACGAGAAGTCCGTGGTCATCGAGTCCGAGGGCACCATCTCCATCCAGCTGGTCCGTGAAGACGGCTCCGTCAAGGTCCTGAAGAAGGCCTTCCCGGTCCTGGCCGGCGAGGTCATCGACGGCACCGTGATGCGCGCCGCCGCCCTGGACGAGTTCCTGAAGGCCCAGGTGGCCCGCGCCAAGGAAGAAGGCGTGCTGTTCTCAGCCCACCTGAAGGCCACCATGATGAAGGTCTCGGACCCCATCATCTTCGGCCACGTGGTGAAGGCTTACTTCTCCGAGCTGTTCGACACCTACGGCAAGCAGCTCTCCGCTGCCGGCATCAGCCCCAACAACGGACTTGCCGCGATCCTCAGCAGCCTTGAGGACCTGCCCGCGGAAGTCCGCGAGGGCGTCCAGAACCTGATCAAGAAGGGCCTGGAAGACGGCCCCGCCCTGGCCATGGTGGACTCCGACAAGGGCATCACCACCCTGAACGTCCCCAGCGACGTCATCGTGGACGCCTCCATGCCCGCCATGATCCGCAGCTCCGGCCACATGTGGGGCCCGGACGGCAAGGAAGCCGACACCCTGGCCGTCCTTCCGGACAGCTCCTACGCCGGGATCTACCAGGTGGTTATCGATGACTGCCGCGCCAACGGCGCCTACGATCCCACCACCATGGGCACCGTCCCCAACGTTGGCCTCATGGCGCAGGCTGCCGAGGAATACGGCAGCCACGACAAGACCTTCGAAATCCAGGAAGCCGGCAAGGTGCAGATCGTGGACGGCTCCGGCAACGTCCTGCTCGAACACGAGGTGTCCGAGGGCGACATCTGGCGCGCCTGCCAGACCAAGGACGCCCCCATCCGCGACTGGGTCAAGCTGGCTGTTACCCGCGCCCGCGCCTCCCAGACCCCGGCCGTGTTCTGGCTGGACGAGGACCGGGCGCACGACGCCAACCTCATCACCAAGGTCAACGAGTACCTGAAGGAGCACGACACCGCGGGCCTGGACATCCAGATCATGGCCCCCGTCAAGGCCATCGCCTTCACGCTGGAGCGCATCCGCAAGGGTGAAGACACCATCTCCGTCACCGGCAACGTGCTCCGCGACTACCTCACGGACCTGTTCCCCATCCTGGAACTGGGCACCAGCGCCAAGATGCTCTCGGTTGTTCCGCTGATGAACGGCGGCGGGCTCTTCGAGACCGGCGCCGGCGGCTCCGCCCCCAAGCACGTCCAGCAGCTGCTGAAGGAAAACCACCTCCGCTGGGACAGCCTGGGCGAGTTCCTGGCCCTGGCCGTCAGCTTCGAGCACCTGGCCACCACCACCGGCAACGCCCGCGCCCAGGTGCTGGCCGACACCCTGGACCGCGCCACCGGCACCTTCCTGCTGGAGAACAAGTCCCCGAGCCGCCGCGCCGGCGAGCTGGACAACCGTGGCAGCCACTACTTCCTGGCCCGCTACTGGGCTGAAGAGCTGGCCAAGCAGACGGACGACGCCGACCTGGCCGCCGCGTTCAGCTCGGTCGCCGGCGAGCTTTCCTCCAAGGAGGAAACGATCGTGGGCGAGCTGGCCGAGGTCCAGGGCTCACCCGTGGACATCGGGGGCTACTACCGCCCGGAGGACGCCAAGGCTTCCGCAGTGATGCGTCCTTCCGCCACCCTGAACAAGGTCATCGCCAGCCTGAGCTAGCGGCGGGCTGCTGCGGCAGCCGTGGTTACAGAGAAGCGGGGCTCCGGATAACCTTCCGGAGCCCCGCTTCCTGCTGTTAAGTGTTAGTGCCTTGCTGACCGGCGGGACTAGTTCTTGCCTTTGCCTTTGTCGCTGTTGTTTTTGCCGGCATTTCCGCCGTTGCCGGACGTGTTGCCCGGGCCTGCCGCCGGAGCAGGCGCCGGCTGCGATACGGGTGCCTCCGGTGCGGGGGAGGGGGCTTGCGTTCCCTGGCCGGCGGCGTTGCGGGCATCCTCAGCTGCCTTCGCGGCAGCCGCCTTCTGCGCGGCCACGGCGTCGTTGAGATCCGCCCGGACAGCTGTGGCCACGGTGGTGATGCTGCGCCGCCTCTCCTCGGAAACCTGGCCCTTCGCCTGCGCGGCCGCGAGGTCCGCCTCAAGGCCGGCCAGCGCCTGCAGCGCGGACTCTGGATTGTCCTGGGACGACGCCTGCGTCACTTCCAGCACCCGCGCCTGGAGCTGCGTGGCGGCTTCGCGCTGCAGGCCGTTCCCGGAAGCCGCGCACGCGCTGAGGAGGGCCGCCGCGACCAGGGCCGCCGAGCACGCCAGCAACAGCCGGTTCGGAGATGCCTGCCGCAGGGTCACGGTTCCACGCTCTTTTGAAGTTCCTGGAGATGGTCGCCCAGGACACCGGTCACCGTGGGGTAGGGGACGACGTCGGACGGGCGGGCGGAGATGCTGATCATCACCGCTGCGGCGGCTGCGGTGATCACCAGGATACCGAGTACGACGGCCAGCCAGAGGCGCTGCGTCCGGGACAGCCGCGGCTTTTTGGACGCCTTGGCGGCGGCTGGGCTGGTTGCCGCGGAGCCAGACGGCGAAGCTGATTCCCGGGCCGGGGTCCGCCCAGACGGCAAGGAGGATGACACGGGGGAAATCGCCCTCGTTGCCTCTGCCGCCTCCCGCACCTCGTCCACGGATTCTTCGGCGGTGATGGTGGGCGGGTGGAAGGGCATCGCGGGGAGCACCCGGGTGGTCTCGGGGGCCAGCTCTCCCGGCGTTGACGCGGGGGACACCAGGGCCTGGCGCAGCACCGTCTCAATGTCCGCCGCCGCCGGCCGCTCCAGCGGCTCGATGGCCGTCATGGAACGGATGAGGTCCGCCCATTCGGCAGGGACGTCGTCGGGGATTTCCGGGGCACGGTGAAGCCGGGCAACAGCTGATTCCACGGCACTGCCGGGGTACTCCACCGTGCCCTTGATGCACTCCAGCAGCACCAAGCCCAGGGAATAGATGTCCGTGGCCGACGAGAGGGGCTTGCCCAAAGCCTGTTCCGGGCTGAGGTAGGCGGCGGTACCCACCATGGTGCCCGTGGCCGTAAGCCTGGTGGAATCGACAATCCTGGCGATGCCGAAGTCCGTGAGTTTGGGCCGCAGCGGCTCGCCCGGACGGATCTGGACCAGGAGGATGTTGCCCGGCTTGATGTCACGGTGGATGATGCCCAGGCCGTGCACATAGGCCAGGGCGTCGGCGATCCCGGCGCCGATCACGGAGAGCTCTTCAAGCGGTACCCGGCTGTGCCGGATGCGGCCACGCAGGTCCTGGCCTTCCACGAGCTCCATGGTCAGGAACGGCCGGGGCTCGTCAGGGAGGCGGTCATCGATTCCGGCGTCGAAGAGCGTTACCAGCCCGGGGTGGTTCAGGGTGGCGAGGAGCTGGATCTCCGCTTCCTGCCGCTTCAGCTCGTCGGCATCCGGAGCCTGCGGCGCGAAGAGCTTCAGTGCAACGTCGCGGCCCAAATTTTCGTCCCGGGCACAGTAAACCGAGGACATACCCCCACGGCCTATTACGTCACCCAAACGATAGCGACCGCCGACAACTTCATTCTTGATGGAGCTAGGCGATTCCGCCACCATGACCGTTCCTCCCGGTGCGCTGCGGCACTGTCGTACCTCAAATTATACGGGCGGGAGGGGAGCAGGAGCGATTGACCTTGGCTTTCACGTGCCGACACGCCGACAGCCCGGCGGCGGATTCAAGCGCTTCCGCCGCCGGACCATTGGCTACAAGGACACGTGTGCTGACGACGTGTTTTGTATTGTCTTTTCCTTTCCGGGCTGCTGTCCTCCTTCCGTCAGCCCGCGGAGTGCTGCCGCTTCAAGCGCACGGATGCGGGCGGTTTCTGTGCTGTCTCTAGAGAGCCTTACGACACCTTGCGCTTGCGGAGCATCAGGAGTCCGCCGGCCAGGAGCAGCAGCGCCAGGGGAACCAGCGTTCCGTCCCAGCCCGTGTTGGCGAGGCCGGTGTGGGCAGCGCCGGTGTTGGCAAGGGCAGAGTTGCCGTTAATCGGGGTGTTGCGGGGAACTGCGACAGGGGCAATGGCGCCGCTGACGGCGGTGGAGCCGGCCGGTGCTGCCGGGAAGTTACCGTTGCCGGTGGCGCCGTTCATGCCCGTGGAATCATCGCCGGTGGAGGTGCCGCCATCGCCTGCAGTGTCGTTCGAACCCGGGGTGCTGGTATCGGGATCGGTAGTCCCGGGATCAAGCGTGCCGGTGTCGCCGGTGGTGCCGTCGCCCGGAGTGGTGGTACCGGGATCGGTGGTGCCGGGAGTGCCGGTGTTGGTGTCGCCTCCGAGTCCCAGGCCAATGCCAAGGTCAACTACAGCATCAAGGCCGCCGTTACCCACAGTTCCGGTGCCCGGATCGGCACCAAGGTCTACAGCTGCATCTACTCCGGCTGCCGCGTCACCGCTGCTGATCCCGCCGAGGCCCAGGTTCACGGCCGCATCCACTGTGGCGGCAAGCCCGCTGGTGTCACCGGTGGTTACGCCGCCCAGGCCGAGGTCTACGTTGGCGTCGACGGCGAGGTCGGCGGTGGTGCCGCCCGTGGTTCCGGTGACGGGGTCGGTGATGCCGCCGAGGCCGAGGTTGACGTCTGCTGCGGCTGCCACGTCCGTGGTGCCGCTGGTTGCGGGGTCAGTGGTGATACCGCCGAGGCCGAGGTCTACGTTGGCGTCGACGGCGAGGTCGGCGGTGGTGCCGCCCGTGGTTCCGGTGACGGGGTCGGTGATGCCGCCGAGGCCGAGGTTGACGTCTGCTGCGGCTGCCACGTCCGTGGTGCCGCTGGTTGCGGGGTCAGTGGTGATACCGCCGAGGCCGAGGTCTACGTTGGCGTCGACGGCGAGGTCGGCGGTGGTGCCGCCCGTGGTTCCGGTGACGGGGTCGGTGATGCCGCCGAGGCCGAGGTTGACGTCTGCTGCGGCTGCCACGTCCGTGGTGCCGCTGGTTGCGGGGTCAGCGGTGATACCGCCGAGGCCGAGGTCTACGTTGGCGTCGACGGCGAGGTCGGCGGTGGTGGTGGTTGCGGTGACGGGATCGGTGATCCCGCCCAGACCGAGGTTGACGTCCAGTGCGGCGGCGACACCGGTTGAACTGGCCGTCGTTGGGTCCCCCAGCAGGCCCAACGACGTCGAGTCAGCGGGTGCCGCCGCCGAGATGAGGGCGGAAGCGGACAGGTCCGTCCCGCTGGTGGTGGTGTCCGCGGCGTTGGCCGCAGCGCAGCCGAAGGCCAGAAGGCCGCCGGCGAAGAGGGTGCTAAGCAGCCCCCTGCGAAGGGTGCAGTTCATGATGCTTACTCCTGGAAAGTTGATGTTGTCCGGCGCTGGTCAGCTGCCGGCATAGCCACGTGCTGCCCATGAACGGGCAGGGGGCATCAACTAGTCGGGAGAAGAACCGGGGTCAAAGGACACCGGCGCAGGAGCGTGCTCAGAGGTATCCCCGGCAAGGACAACGCCGGAAAGTTCGAAATCGAAGCCGAAGGGGCTCAGCCACGCCGCGGCACCGGAGGGGCCTCCAGACGACCCACCGCTTCCCGTGCCGGATGCCGGGGCCGCAGGAGCGTTTGCAGGCAGCGGGGCCGGGCCAGCAGAAAGAGGCTCATCCGCAACGGGGTCACCAAGGCGGGACACCTCCGTATGCAGGACGGAGGTTGCAGCGAGGGCAGCAGCTCCCCGGGTTTCCGGGATTACGCCGCCGACGGCTGACGATGGGCCAGCCAAAGCCAGAGCGTCCTGATCCGCTTCGGTGGCCGGCTGGGGGACGTCTTCGGATGCTTCCGCCGCCGCAGGAGCCCCCGCAGGAGCAGGAGTTTCCGCAGCCGTGAGCTCCACCTGGATTGCCTCGATTGGCTGCTGGAGGTCAACTGGCTGTTCGGGAAGCGGGACGGGCAGCGGGGCGCCACCGGTCAGAAGATCGGAAACGGGTTGGAGTACAGGTTCGAGCACAGGAACAGCATCGGCTGCAGGATCTACGACAACCTGCACCACACCCGCTGTCACACCGTCGGCGACTTCAACAAGGGGAGCCGAAACAGTGGCGACCGTTCCCGCAGGAACCACATGGTCCACCACCGGGACGGAGGCGATGAGGTTGTCCGCAAGTCCGGAAACCTGGGTTACCACGGGCTGCAACAGCCCGGAGGTTGCAGCAGGGCCGGCCGGGGAACCCAGAGGAGCCGGGGAAACGGTGTCCGCAAGATCATGGGCCAAGGATGAAACCGAACTGGTGACGCCGCCAAGGAGGGACGAGGAGTCGGGGCCGGTGTCAGCGGAAGCAGCTGTGGAAGAAAGCGTCAGCCAGGTCACTGCGGCGGCTCCGGCAAGAAGCGCCGGGCGCAGGGCACGCCATGGCGAACTCGTATGAGCCATGCGTACCACCCCCCAGTGACCGGTGCAATCGATGCCCCTAAATACTAAGACTGCTTATTGGCGGAAGTCCAGAGAAAGCCTAAAGGGACTTTACAAATGGAGGGCACACGCTCGAAAGGCGTCAAACGCCAAGACAACCCCTCACGTAGCTGACACGGACTCCGCAAGCTGCAACACCGACGTCGTACGTCCTTTTCTGAAGCTCTCTAATGCCTGTCATTGGGGTAGGTGACTCCAAGCTGGGCGCGCACACCGTCGAAAAGGCGCATGGTGTTCAGCGTGTCCTCAAGCGGCATTACCGGGCTCTCGGTCAATCCCTGCTGGACGCACCTCATCACCTCGCGCAGCTCGTAGGCGTACCCCTTGCCCACAACGTCGAAGGTTTCCGTCCGGCGGTCCTCCCAGCCCTTGGCGATGAGGAGCTCGCCCGGATTGTTGATGGAGCCCACGCTCTGCAGGAAGCCAAGGCTTCCCGCCACGGTAGCCGTGCGCGGGCCGTGGGCCAGGAGCGAGGAGGTGAGCTGGACCTGGGCGGCGTGGTCGTAGCCGAGCGTCATGACGTTCTGCGCGTCCACGCCGTCGTCATTGACCACACCCGTGGCGCTGACGGTTTGCGGGAAGCCGAGCGTGCCGAGCGCCCACAAGAGCGGGTACACGGACAGATCCAGCAGGGCCCCGCCGCCGTCCTTGCGGGCCCACAGCCTGGCAGTGGGGGAGTACGGTGGCGGAAAGCCAAGGTCTGCCGAAACCCAGTGAATGTCGCCCAGTTCTCCGGAGGCTGCGATCTCGAAAGCCCGTTGCATGGAAGGCAGGAACCGGCTCCAGACCGCCTCCATCAGGAAAAGCTTCCGGCTGCGCGCAACGTCGATAAGCTCGGCTGCCTCCCGCGCATTGATGGTGAAGGCCTTCTCGCAGAGTACGTGCTTGCCGGCGTTGAGGGCGGCCAGGACAATCTCATGGTGCTGTGCGTGCGGCGTGGCAACGTATACAACATCCACGGCGTCATCAGCCAGCAGCCGCTGGTAGCCGGGCACACCGCCGTCGTCCCCGTACGCCTTGGCGAAGTCGTAAGCCACGGCGAATGCATCGGCGGTGTCCTGGGTCCTGGAACTGACCGCATACAGCTCGGCGTCTTCCAGCAGCGCCAGATCCTGTGAGACGGCGCGGGCAATGCTGCCGGTTGCAACGATTCCCCAGCGCAAGGGAGTCCCGGTTGCGGCGCGGGGATCCTGGTCGGGCTGGCTGGACAGCCATGGCGTGGCGATGGGAGCAGTCATAGCTGCCATCCTGTCACAGGGGTGCGGAAGGAACGGGGAATTTCCGGCCGCGCGGAGAAGGAAACGACGAGGGGCCAAAGATGGAAGCGACTGCCCCACCTTTGGCCCCTTTTGCGCGCGTCAGGCGGTGGCAGCCACCGCCTGGTCCCGCACCGGTTCTTCCGTCAGCTTGCCCTGCTGCAGCCGGAAGCGGCGGTCGGTCTTGTTCGCAAGGACCCTGTCGTGGGTGACCACCAGGATGGTGGTGTTGTGGTCGCGGCTCAGTGAGCTGAGGAGTTCGATGATGTGGTCCCCGGTTTGCTCGTCAAGGTTGCCCGTGGGCTCGTCGGCGAGGATCAGCTTGGGCTCGTTGGCCAGTGCCCTGGCGATGGCGACGCGTTGCTGCTCGCCGCCCGAGAGCCTGTTGATGCGCCGTTCGTGCTTGGACGGATCCAGCTGGACCTGTTCCAGCAGTTCCTGGGCGCGCTGCAGCCTGGCACCTTTCCGGACCCCTGCAAACTCCATGGGGAGCATGACGTTGTCCACGGCGGACAGGTTGGGGATCAGGTTGAACTGCTGGAACACGAAGCCGATGTCCCGGCGGCGGTACTCGGTCAGCTTGCTGTCCGGCAGGCTGGCCAGGCTGACGCCGTTGACGACGACGTCTCCGCTGGTGGGCTTGTCCAGCGCACCCAGGAGGGACAACAGGGTGCTTTTGCCGCTGCCGCTCTTGCCTACGATCGAGGCGAGGGTGCCCTGCTCGAGGACGAAGCTGACATCGTTGACCGGTTTGATGGTGCGGTCGCCGGAGTTGAAGGTGCGGACCAGGTTCTTGACTTCAATCATGGCTATTCTCCTCGCAGGACTTCGATGGGACGGATGCGCGCTGTCAGCAGCGCGGGAACCAGGGCGCCGATGATCGCGACGCCAAACACGGCCGCGATACCGCCGACGATGACACCGGGGGACGCACTTGCGGTCACGGAGTTCAGCAGCTGGGAAGCGCCGCCCAAGGGTCCACCCTGGCCACCGCGGAAGCCCCCTGCACCGGCTGCCCCGCCCGGGAAACCGCGGCCCGCGGTGGCAGAAGCCGTGGTGCTGTTGCTGCTGATCAGGGCGGAGGCAATGCCGCCGCTGGCAAACGATGCGATGGCTGCGCCGACTGCACTGCCCAGGGCCGCCAGGACGAGTGCTTCGAGGACGAACTGCAGCCCGATGGTCCGGTTGGGCGCCCCGATGGCCTTCAGCACGCCGATTTCGCGGCGGCGCTCGCGGACCAGCATCACCATGATGAGCAGGATGATCAGGCCGGCCGTACCCAGCGCGGCGATGAAGGCGATGAAGGAGATGTTCTTGACGCTGTCCAGGGAACTGACGGCGGTCTGCAGGTTCTGGCCCTGGCTGACATCGGCCTTGTCGGTGCCCAGGGCGGCCTGCAGCGCCGTCTTGGTGGAGGCGACGTTGTCCATGGAGTTGACGGTGACGATCATGCTGGACAGTTCACCGGGCGTTCCGGCGAGGGTCTGGGCGGTGGGAAGGGTGACGTACACGGCGTTATTGCCAAAGGCGGTGCCGGCGTCGAACAGACCGGAAACCGTGTAGGTCTGGTCGTTGATGGTGAAGGTGGACCCGATGGTGAGGTTGTTCTTCTCCGCGAGCGTGGTGCCCAGCAGCGCCCCGGTGGATGCTGCCGTGTAGTCACCAAGACCCGAGCCCTGGGTGATGTTCAGTGCCTTGCCCGTGGTGTCCACCTCGGCTCCGATGCCGGTGGCGGTGATCGGCAGTGCCCTGGGCTGCTGGGCGGTCCCGGTGGAACCCGTGGTCCCGTTGGCCTGCTGGTTGCGGTTGCCCAGAGTGCCGGCATCCACTGCGGCTGTAAGGCTGGTGGTCAGGGTGGCTGCGGCCTGGCCGCCGGGGGCAGCCTGTCCTCCGGAACGGGCCTGGCCGGTTTGTCCTGCCTGGCTGGACGCCTGCGCTGCCGCCGCTGCTGCATTCCGCAGGCGCAGTGAGGAGGTTCCGACGACGGCGCTGACGTTGGGAACGCCCGCGGCGGTGGTTGCCTGGCCGGTGGTGAGCGGTTCACCGCCGCCTTCGAAGCCTTGCCCGCCGGCGGGGTTGACGGTCAGGACGGTGCCGACGGAGGCATTGAGCTCCTGGACTTTGGCGCCGACCGCCTGGTTGGCCACCAGCATGGCCAGGGCCAGTCCGATGGCGACGGCCAGCACCGCAACAACGGCTGCGGTGCGGACCTTGTTTCTGAAGGCATTGCCTACGCTTCGGGCAAGGACGCTCACGTTACTCCTACGACTCAGTGGCCGGCGCGGAGGGCCGGCTTCGCATCAACCTTCGCCGGGCATCCTGTGCAGGTGTCCGGCCGAAGCTGTGTTTGGGCTGTGAAGGGCTCTTGACAGGTTTGTCATGGGAACGTAGAAATTAAGGGCCGCATCAGAAAGCGGTTTCTCAGAAGCGACACTTTCAACCCGACGCAGCACATACCAAGGCATGTGATCTGTTTGGCATGCCGGAAATCAGGCCAATGAAGTCCGAAGTGAAGTCTCCAATCTCAACGCCTTTAAACAGTCGACTCCGCAGGGCTGGCGTAGTCGCAGCCTCCGTGGCCACTGCTCTCGCCGCCGGGCTTGTCTTGGCGGCTCCTGCCCCGGCCAGCCCTGCCCCGACGGGAGGTGGAGTCATCAAAGCCGACGATCCGGCACCTACCGGCTGGGCCGCCGTCGGACGTGGGACAGACGGCGGCGCCGGCGCACCTGCCGGAAGCCGCTACGAAGTAGGCACGCTCAGTGAGCTGAAAGCGGTTTTGGCCAATAGCGGCCAGCCCACTGCACCCAAGGTCATCTACGTCAAGGGAACCATCGACGGAAACCAAGCACTGGACGGACGCATCCTTGGCGAGCAGGACTACGCAGCAGGCTACGACATTGCCAAGTACATCTCCTGTTTCGGTCCGGACGGCAAGGTGTGGAGCGACCAGACCTTTGACTACTGCAAGAAGCAGCGGCAGTTGCGGCAGACCGGAAGCAACAACATGAAGCGACAGATCGAGGTCAGCATCCCCAGCAACACCACCGTGATCGGGCTGGGAGCGGACTCAGGCTTCGTGGGCGCCAATATCGTGATCCTAAGCGCCACGAACGTCGTGCTCCGGAACCTGAGTGTTGAGGCTCCGGTCGACTACTTCACGACCTGGTCACCCGACGACGGAAACGGTGCTTGGAACGCGCGGTTCGATGCTGTTTCCTCTGTGACGTCCGACCATCTCTGGATCGACCACGTGCGTCTGACCGATGGCCGCTTTCCGGACAATGAGGCGCCGCTCGGCCCCAACGGCAAGCCTGCCAACCGCCACGACGGTCTGTTGGACCTCAAGGACGGCACGGATTTCGTGACGATTTCCAACAGCAGGCTTTCCAACCATGACAAGACCATGCTGCTTGGTTCCGGCGACGAACACGTGGACAAGGATGGCGGCAAGCTGCGGGTCAGCTACATCGGCAACTACTTCGAAAACCTGCAGCAACGTGCGCCCCGCGTCCGGTTCGGCCAGGTGCACGTGGTCAACAACTACTTCACGGGGAGCACCGACGATCCCCACTACCCGCTCACCAGCGAAGCCCAGGGCGGGAGCAGCTACTTCCTGGGAGCCGGCTACGAGTCCCGGATCTTCTCCGAACGCAATGCCTTCGAATTGACCGGGCCCGGCGCCGACCCGTCGATCATGGTCAGCAGTTACAACGGCCATCGCTTCAGCGACACGGGCTCCTGGTTCAACGGCAAGCGGGCGGATCTCGATGCGATCGCCCGGGCCTCCTTCGAGCAGCACCGGGAAACGGCGCTAGCCGAAGCCGAGGCCAGCGGCGTACCCGCTCCCGACTGGACGGGCTGGGAATTCACTACGGACGTGGGCTGGAACCCGGCGGATGTCTACGACTACAAAGCGTTCACCACCCCGCAGGCGGTCAAGAACCATGCCTTGCAGTTCACCGGGCCGGGAGTCATGACCGTTAAGCAGTAACAGGAGCGCGAACGCCCGTTTAAAGGGAACAGCCCGGTCCCCATGAGGGGACCGGGCTGTTCCTGTATGGAAGGTGTTACTTGGTGATCGGGCCGAGTACGGGATCGTCCGTGTAGGCCGTCTTGACGTTGGCGGCGGTCACGATGACCGGCTCCAGCAGGTAGGCGGGAACCACCTTGTTGCCGTTGTTGTAGGACTTGTCGTCGTTGACCTCAGGCTTCTTGCCGGCCTGCAGGTCCTTCACCATGGTGATGGCGTGCTCAACGAGCTTGCGGGTGTCCTTGTTGATGGTGGAGTACTGCTCGCCGGCGAGGATGGACTTGACCGACTCAACCTCGGAGTCCTGGCCGGTGACCACCGGGATCGGCTTGCCTGCGGCTTTGACCGAGGTCAGGATCGCGCGGGCCAGGGTGTCGTTGGGGGACAGGACGCCGTCAACGTTCGCGCTGGTGTAGCTGCCGCTGAGCAGGGTGTCCATGCGGCGCTGGGCGTTCTCTGCCTTCCAGCCCTGGGTCACGGCCTGCTCGAAGCTGGTCTGTCCGGAGACAACCTTGAGGGTGCCGTCGTCGATCTTGGGCTTCAGGACGCTCATGGCGCCGTTGAAGAACACCTTGGCGTTGGCATCGTCAGGGGAACCGGCGAACAGTTCGACGTTGTACGGGCCGTTCGGCTTCTTGGCCTTCATTCCGTCCAGCAGCGCCTGGCCCTGGAGCACACCAACCTTGAAGTTGTCGTAGGCCACGTAGTAGTCCACATTGTCGGTGTTCAGCAGGAGGCGGTCGTAGGCGATAACGGTGGCGCCGGCGTCCTTGGCCTGCTTGAGCTGGGTGCCAAGCTGGGAGCCGTCGATGGCACCCACGATGATGACCTTGGCACCCTTGGTGACCATGGCGCTGATCTGGTTCTGCTGCTCCGAAACGCCGCCGTTGGCGAACTGGACGTCAGCCTTGAACCCGGCGCCATTGAGGCCGTCATTGAAGAGCTTCTCGGCCAGGACCCAGTTTTCACTGGTCTTCTGCGGAAGGGCGACGCCGATGGAGGAGTTCTGGTCGAATCCGCCAGCGCCTCCGCTGGCTCCGCCCGACGAGCCGCTGTCATTGCGGCCACAGCCCGTCAGCGCCAGTGCTGCGATGGCAGCAACTGCTGCGGCCTTTCCTGCTTTACCAAACATTCGCATTGTTGGTTCTCTTTCTTTGTGTGATGGAACGGTATTCAGGCTGCAAACTTCAGGCTTCCCTGGCGATCGCTTCCTTGGTGGAGGTGGTTTCGTCGGGCTGGATGGGGTTGCTGGGCCCGGAAGTGGGGCGGTTCATGTTCCTGGTCAGCATGCCAATGATGGAGCGCTTGCCCTGGGACTTGTTGTAGACGTCGAAGGCGACGGCGATCAGGAGCACCAGGCCCTTGATGATCTGGGTGAGGTCGGCGCCGACGCCGAGGAGCTGCAGGCCGTTGTTGAGCACTGCCATGACCAGGCCACCGATGATGGAGCCGACCACGGTGCCAACACCGCCGGTGACTGCGGCGCCGCCGATGAAGACTGCCGCGATGGCGTCCAGTTCCCAGCCGACGCCGTCGAACGGGCCCGATGCGGTGGAGCGGCCCACGAAGATCATGCCGGCCAGGCCGGCCAGGATGGACATGTTCATCATGACCAGGAAGTTGACCTTCTTGGACTGGACACCGGAGAGTTCGGCCGCGTGGCGGTTGCCACCGACGGCGTAGACGTGCCGGCCCAGGATGGTGCGGGAGGAGATGAAGCCGTATATGAGCACCAGGACGGCCAGGATGAGGCCGGGGATGGGGAAGGAGGTGCCGGGCCGGCCGGTGGCAAACAGGTACGTGGCGTAGAGGATGGCAGCGCAGACCAGGACCAGCTTCAGCACGGTCACCCACATCTCGGGAACTTCGGCGCCCAAAGCCTTGGCGCGGGCCCGGGAGCGCAGTTCGCCCACCACGACGAAGGCTACGACGGCGATGCCCAGCAGCAGGGTCAGGTTGTTGTAGCCGGTGTTCGGTCCCACCTCGGGGAGGTAGCCGGAGCCGATGAACTGGAAGTCATTTGGTACGGGGATGGTGTTGGACTTGCCCACGAACTGGTTGAAGCCACGGAAGAGGAGCATGCCGGCCAGGGTGACGATGAAGGCGGGGATGCCGACATACGCCGTCCACCAGCCTTGCCAGGCACCGATGATGGCGCCGAGGACCAGGCCCAGCAGGATTCCGGCCCACCAGGGGATGCCCCAGTCGCGGATGGCCAGGGCTACGGTGACCCCGACGAATGCCGCAACCGAACCGACGGAGAGGTCGATGTGGCCTGCGATGATCACCAGGACCATGCCGATGGCCAGGATCAGGATGTAGGAGTTGCCGTTGAAGAGGTTGATGACGTTGCCGGGGGTCAGGGTCCGGCCTTCGGTGGCGAACTGGAAGAAGATGATCAGGGCCACGAGGGCGAAGATCATGCCGAATTGGCGGGTGTTTCCGCCAAACAGCTTTTTGAGGGCGTTCATGGTGTCAGTCCTTGTGTCCGGAAGGTTCTGGATGGGCCAGAGGGTCAGGCGGCTTTTCGGGTGGCGGAGGTCATCAGCTTCATCAGGCTTTCCTGGCTGGCCTCTTCTTTGGTCAGGACACCGGTGATGGCGCCTTCGAAGATGGTGTAGATGCGGTCGGACAGGCCCAGGAGTTCAGGCAGTTCGGAGGAGATCACGATGACTCCCTTGCCCTGGTTGGCCAGCTGCTGGATGATCCCGTAGATCTCGTACTTGGCTCCGACGTCAATGCCGCGGGTGGGTTCGTCGAGGATCAGCAGGTCCGGGTCGGTGAACATCCACTTGGCCAAAACCACCTTCTGCTGGTTGCCGCCGGACAGCTTGGCCACGCCTTCCTCGACGGACGGCGTCTTGGTGCGCAGCGACTTGCGGTACTGCTCGGCCACGGTGAATTCCTGGTTTGGGTCCACTACCGAGTTGTGGCTGATCTTCTTTAGGGCGGCTGACACGGTGGTGGTCTTGATGTCATCAAGGAGGTTCAGGCCCAGCGACTTGCGGTCCTCTGTGACGTATCCCAGCCCGGCGTCGATGGCCTGGCGGACGTTCTTGAGGACGATCTCCTTGCCGTCCTTATAAATGTGGCCGTCGATGAAGCGTCCGTAGGAGCGGCCGAAGACGGAGCGGGCCAGCTCGGTGCGGCCGGCACCCATGAGGCCTGCGAAGCCCACGATCTCCCCGCGGCGGACGTAGAAGCTGGAGTTTTTGCAGACCAGCCGGTCCTGGACGGCGGGGTGGCCAACTGTCCAGTTCTTGACCTCGAAGAAGACTTCCCCGATCTTGGGGGTGTGGTCCGGGAAGCGGGATTCCAGCGTGCGGCCCACCATGCCCTTGATGATGCGGTCCTCGTCTACGCCGTCCTTCTTCACATCCAGCGTTTCGATCGACTTGCCGTCACGGATGATGGTGATGGAATCGGCGATCTGCTCAATTTCGTTGAGCTTGTGCGAAATGATGATCGAGGTGATGCCTTTGGCCTTGAGCCCGAGGATGAGGTCCAGCAGGTGCTGGGAATCGGATTCGTTCAGCGCGGCCGTGGGCTCGTCGAGGATGAGGATCTTCACGGACTTGTTCAACGCCTTGGCAATTTCCACCAGTTGCTGCTTGCCGACGCCGATTTCCTTGATGGGGGTGTCAGGGTCTTCCCGCAGGCCGACGCGGGCCAGGAGGTCCAGGGACCGCAGGCGGGCCTCGGCCCAGTTGATGACGCCCCGCTTGGTGGGTTCGTTGCCCAGGAAGATGTTTTCCATGATGGACAACTCGGGGATGAGCGCCAGTTCCTGGTGGATGATCACGATGCCGGCGTGCTCGCTGGCACGGATGTCCCGGAACTGCTGGACCTGCCCCTGGTAGACGATGTCGCCGTCGTAGCTCCCGTAGGGGTACACACCGGAAAGGACCTTCATGAGGGTGGACTTGCCGGCCCCGTTTTCGCCGCAGATGGCGTGGACCTCGCCAGCCTTCACGCTGAGGTTCACGTTCGACAAGGCTTTAACGCCGGGGAATTCCTTGGTGATGGACCGCATCTCAAGGATGATCGGGTCCGCGTGCGTGGTCTGGGACGTCATGAGCCCTAACCCTCCAATGCAATGACTTCTTTGTCCGGCCGGCAAAGCGCAGGGCCGTCTGAACCAAAAGTAAACTGGATCACAGCTATTGTCGTCAAGTCTTTAACGCAATTGCCAGATAACGAAACGGTCTAGGACTTCCGGATCCCGGCATGCTGGAAGACTAAAGCTGCCGCACCGAGTGCCTCCGCGCGGTCGCCGAGCGAGGACATGGTGAGGGTGGTGGTTTCGCCGATCACGGGCACCGCATGCCGGATCAGGCCCCTCCGAATAGGGTCCAGCAGGAGGTCTCCGAGGCCGGCCAGCGGGCCGCCCACCACGATGACTTCGGGGTTGATCAGGTTGGCCACATTGCCCAGCGCGCGGCCCACCGCAAGCCCTGCATCGTCCACCACGCGGAGGGTGGCGGAGTCCCGGTTCAGGGCCTTGCGGACAATGTCCGCGGGCGTCAGCGGAGGGTCATCACCGCGGCTGAGGAGTTCGATCATGGTGGTGGTGGAAGCGATGGTTTCCAGGCAGCCGCGGTTGCCGCAGCGGCACACCAGGCCCTGTTCATGGATGGTGGCATGTCCGATTTCGCCAGTGATTCCCACGTTGCCGTAATAGGGTGCGCCGTTGAGGATCAGGCCGGCGCCGATGCCCGATCCGATCTTCAGGAACAGCAGGTTGCTGACCCCGGAGTGCTGCCCCCAGGTCACCTCCGACCACGCACCCAAATTGGCATCGTTGTCAACAAACACAGGGATTCTCAAGGTTTCCTCAAGATGTTGCAGGATATTGATGCCCACCCATTCCGGAAGGATGGCCCCCTGCGCCACGGTCCCGGTCCGCCGGTCTATAGGGCCGGGAATTCCGACGCCGGCGCCCACCACGGAGGACCGGTCCACGCCGCTTTCGCGCAGGAGTTTCTCCAGCAGGGCCACCGCCGCTTGGATGCCGTCATCCGCCTGGTGGCCCAGCGGGAGCATCACCGATTCCTCGGCGATGACGTGGTAGCTGAGGGAGGCCAGTACCACCCTTAGGTGGCGGCGGCCGAAGTCGATGCCGACGGCGACGGCGCCGTTGCTGTTGAGCCGCACGTTCAGTGCCCGCCGGCCCGAACTGGTGATGGGTTCGGTGGACGCCAGGCCGGAGTCGAGCATGATTTTGACAATGTTCGAGACGGTGGCGGTGGACAGCCCCGTTTGCCGGGCGAGCTCCGCCTGCGTGGAGGGGCCGCCCATCAAAGTCTCGATGATCCGCTGCTGGTTCAGCTGCCGCAGCGCGGACTGGGACCCGGGATTCTTGGGCTTGCTCTTCGTTGAGCGCGGGGGTGCGGACATGCTAAGAACATTGCCCTATTGCTGCTCTTGTAGTCAAGAAGTTAACGCATAGCCGGCCGGAGGCGTGTAGACAACGGCCTGGACAACCCTGGTAGCGCTGCCCCGTGCATTCTGTCCCGGACACCATCCGGACGGGTCCAAACGACCCGGATCACTCCGTACAGGGCTGTCTAGGCTGGAAGGCGAGAACACTCAAGCACAGCCATCCCGCGTGGAGTGGCATACAGAAGGTGGTAACGATGCTGCTGTCCGTCCTGCAGGCCAATGCCGCGGTCCTGGATGTCGAGGCCAATCTTCGGACCCTGGATGATGCCGCCGGTCAAGCCGCCAAAGCGGGAGCGGACCTGCTGCTGACGCCGGAGTTGTTTCCGGTGGGCTATGCCCCGCTCAGGCTGCGGTCCGAACTGGACCCCGCAAACCTTCCGGCCATCCGTGCGCAGCTGGCCGACATCGCCCGCCGCAACGGAATAGCGCTCGTCTACAGCCTGCCCTCTGTGGCTGGCAGCGAAAGTGGTGCATCCGCCCCAGGCCGCGGCTGGCACATTTCGGCTACGCTCATCGACGCCACCGGCGCCGAGCTCCTGAATTACGCCAAGGTGCACCTCTTTGGCGGCGAGGAGCGCCAGGCATTCGTGGCAGCTGCTGAACCTCCCGCCGTCGTCACCTTCAAGGGCGTGCGCACCGCCCTGCTGATCTGCTACGACATTGAATTCCCCGAGGCCGCGCGTGCAGCAGCCGCCCGGGGCGCCGAACTGCTCCTGGTGCCCACCGCCTTGTCCGCCGGCTTCGACGCCGTGCCGCAGGTGCTGATCCGTGCCCGGGCGCTGGAAAGCCAGCTGAACGTGGCCTACGCCAACCACTGCGGAATCGAGGACGCGTACACGTTCGGGGGCGGAAGTGTGGTGGCGGGCCCTGACGGCGCGCTCCTCGCCGCGGGAAGCGACGGCCCCGAGCTGCTGTTTGCCCAGGTTCGCATGGAGGCCGTGCGCGCAGCGCGGGAAGAGGTGCCGTACCTGAGGGAGCGCCGGGCTGAGCTGTACCGGGAGTGGGAGGGGCGCCTCGGCAAGGACGCCGCCGCAGGGAAAACCAGCGGAGCCTAGGCTAGGCAGGGTCAGTCAAGGCGTCCGCGTACTGCAGGGCAATCCACAGCTCCGCCCGCACCTGCGCCTGGTTCAGGTCCAGCTGCAGCAGTTCGCCGAGGACGCCGATCTGGCGCCGTACGCTGTTGCGGTGCAGCCCCAAGAGTTTGGCTGAACCGTCCCAGCTGCCGTTTTCGCTGAGCCACCCACGCAGGACGCCCAGCAGCGGGTCACGCCGGTCCGGTTCCAGCGCCAGGACCGGCCGCAGCAGCCTTTCGGCCAACAGGGTGCCCGCCTCGCGGCCCAGCAGCCCCGTGACGGACCAGGACACTTCGTCGGCGCGGACGCTGGTTCCGCTTCTCTGGACCTGGCTGCGCAGCGAGGTGGCACGCTGGTAGGCGGCCGGAAGGGCGGTGAGCTCGGTGGGTTCGCCGATCACCAGGCGCCACCCGAGCTTCTCCACGTCGGCAAGCAGCGCATCGTCCACCTTGAGCCGGGTGACGGCCGCGAATCCGTAGTCCGTGATCTCCACCAGCTTGGTATCGAACATGCGCCGCCACTGCAGGAGTTCCCGCACGGGACTGTCGCCAGCCGGCCAGTCGGGCGCCTCCACCTTGATGCCCTGCACCACGCGCACGGGTGCGGAGCGCGTGGAGGACAGGCTTTGGGCCAGTAGGTCCTTGAGCCCGTTCAGGTGTTTGGTGCCGCCCGTGGCGAGGCTTTCGGGGTGCAGCAGGACGGCGGTGGCCAGTTGGCTGGGGGCCAGCGACCCACTGGTGCGCTGCCTGACCAGAAGCTCGAGCAGTCCGACGGCGGACTGGACCACGTTGTTCTGCGCGGGCGTCAGTGGAACGTCGGAACCGAGGAGGAGGGCGCCCAGGTTGGCGTCCCTGGTGCTGCGCAGCGGGTGCCCCACCACCAGCGCCGAGCCCGGCTGGTCGAAGCCGTCCATTTCCACCCGCGGGCCACGGCCGGAGAACAGCCGTTCCAGCATCGGTTCCAACAGGGAAAGTTCGACGGCGGTGCTGCCGCCGGCGCTGGTGCCGCGGGCCCGTACCCTGCCGTCCGCTCCCACCATCAGGGCCCAGACGGGTACCCGCTGGACCAATGCGGCCAGCAGTTCGTGTTCGGGCCTGGGGGAGAGGACGGCGCGCATGAGCTGCCGGTTGGTCTCTGCCAGCTGCCGGAAAACCCTGGCGTTGTCAGTCTCCAGGAGCTGCGAGAACTCGAGGCCGATCGCGGCGAACGGCAGCGACTCCGGCACCTCGAACAAGGTGAGGTTGTGCCTGCGGCAGCCGTCCACCAGAACGTCCGGGACGGCGTCGAAGTAGGGCCTGATCCCGAAGCCGAGGGCGGCCACCTTTGCCTCCACCAGCCTCCGGACGTAGGCATCCACCTTGGCAGGCGTGCCGCCGTCACCAAGGAAGGGCAGGCCGGCCGTGAGCAGGAACTCGCCCTCGGGAAGGTAGGGCGTGGGGTCCTCCAGCTCGCTGGGTTCCACCCACCGCAGCAGCTGGCCGCCGCTGTCGCCGTCGTGAAGCATCTTCAGCAACGGCGGCAGCCGGTCAAGGAACTGTTGGAGGGTGACGAAGCTGAGCCTTCCGGCTGCGGCGGCCTCAGCCGGCATGGCCGGCACCGGCGGGAGCCGGCTCCTGGTAGTCGGGGCACTGGTGCGCGGCAACCATGCCCGAATAGGACCGCGGCAGGCGCGGCGCGATCCGGTTGATGATCTCGTCCCCGTGGCTGCCTATGGCGGCACCCCAGTCATCGGCGCTGGCGGCACCGGACGCGGGGTCGCCAAACAGCACAGCAGTATCACCCACCTCAAAGCCGGTGGGATCCGGCCCCAGGTCGACCATGAACTGGTCCATGCACACCTTGCCGATCACGGGCACGCGGCGGCCCCCGACGCTCACCACTGGACGGCCGCTGATGCCTTTGGGAATGCCATCCGCATAGCCGAGCGGGATCAGCCCAAGGTGGCGCGGCTCGTAGGTGATGGCCTGGTGTTCATAACTGATCCCGGTGCCGGCGGGGACCTTCTTGATCATCACCAGGGGAGCCGTCACGCTGAGCGCGGGACGCAGCCCGAAGTCGGCCGGAACCAGGTAGTCGGCAGGGGCCAGGCCGTA
Source organism: Pseudarthrobacter defluvii (assembly GCF_030323865.1). NCBI lineage: Bacteria > Bacillati > Actinomycetota > Actinomycetes > Micrococcales > Micrococcaceae > Pseudarthrobacter > Pseudarthrobacter defluvii. The sequence continues at coordinate 1,175,432 of NZ_CP066362.1, forward strand.
AATGGCAAGCCCGGCACGCACCATGTCGAAATGGAATCCGGGGCGGTCAAGAATGTTGGCGGAACTGGACACGTGCCTGAGCTCAGGCTGGAGCCCGGCGTCTTTCGCCAGCTGAACCGCGTGTTCAAATTCCGCTACTGCTGAAGCATTTCCGGGATGGGCCGGCACGTCCGCCCACGCCAGATGGGTCCAGATACCCCGCACCCGCAGGGTGCCGTCGAGTTCGGCCTGCCGGGCCCGGGCAACCAGCCCGGCCCAGTCCTCCATGCGTGCGCCGCCGCGGCTGAGGCCGCTGTCCAGTTCAAGATGCACGACGCCGGGACGCCCCAGCCGCTGTGCGGCACCGGCCAGTACCTCCAGTTGGGAGAGGCTGCCAAGGGACAGATCGACGTCGTTTTCCAGGGCCTCAACGATGGTCTCACTCGTCTGGGATGCCAGATAGAGCCACGAGAGGATGGGGGCGGTGATGCCCGCCTTGCGGAGCGTGACGGCCTCGGCGAGCTGTGCCGTGCCCAGCCAGTCTGCGCCGGCCGCTACGGCGGTCCTGGCCACTTCAACCAGGCCGTGGCCGTAGGCGTTCCCCTTCACCACAGCCATGAAAAAGGGCGCCCTGCTACTTTTTTTCAGGGCCCGGATGTTGTCTGAAATGGCGGACAGGTCCACGGTGACCTGTCCGGACAGCACCGCCGAAGCGGACTGCTGGGTGTGTGCAATAAGTCTCATGGTGGATCACTATAAGTCATTTTGCACTGCCTTGAGAGTTGGCTCACATGCCAGTCTTGGGGAGGGGAAATCGAAAACTACTCTGAAGGGACGTCAACGGTGACTGTGCCTGTGACCACCGAAAAAACCTTTGCGCCAAGCGGCGGACGGCCGGGCCTCCGGGCCCAGCTGCTGCGCCGCAAACCGATCGGCCAGATGATCAGCGAAGCCGGAAGCGGCGGGGGCGGCACCGGGCTGGTGCGCAGCTTCGGCGTCCTCCAGTTGACCATGATCAGCGTCGGTGCCACCTTGGGGACGGGCATCCTGGTGATCCTTGGGGAGTCCGTGCCGCTGGCCGGCCCGGCCATCTGGATCTCGTTCGTCATCGCAGGCTTGGCCGCCCTGCTCTCCGCCGTCTCCTACGCCGAAATGGCCGGGTTGGTTCCGGTGGCCGGATCGAGCTACTCCTACTCCTACGCCACCATGGGCGAGGGCATGGCCTGGATCTGCGGCTGGTGCCTGGTCCTTGAATACGCGGTCTCCGTGGCGGCAGTGGCCGTGGGCGCCGGGCAGTATGTCAACGAGGCACTGGCCGCGTTCGGCCAGGTCCTGCCCGATGCCATGTCCCAGCCCCCGGGAGACGGCGGCGTGGTGAACATTCCCGCGGTGGCCATCGTGGTGCTGGCCATGGTCCTGCTGGTCCGCGGTGCACGCGAAAGCGCCTGGATCAACACCGCCATCGTCATCATCAAGGTGGGCATCCTGCTGTTCTTCTGCGCCGTTGCCTTTACCGCCTTCAACGCGGGAAACTTCGAGCCGCTGATGCCCATGGGCGCCGCCGGCGTCTCAGCCGCGGCCTCACGGGTCTTCTTTTCCTACATCGGTTTTGACGCAGCCTCCACCGCCGGCGAAGAAGCCAGGAACCCCAAACGCGACCTTCCCCGCGCCATCCTGCTGTCCATGGTGATCGTCACCAGCATCTATGTCCTGGTGGCCGTCGCCGCCATCGGCGCCCGGCCCTGGGGCTGGTTCGACGGCACCGAGGCCGCCCTGGTCCAGATCCTGGAGGAGACCACCAACCAGCCCTGGATCGCCCTGCTCTTTTCCGTGGGCGCCGTCTTGGCCATCGCCAGCATCGTGCTCACCGTCCTGTACGGGCAGACCCGCATCCTGCTGTCCATGTCGCGGGACGGGCTGGTGCCCAGGGTCTTCGGACGCATCTCTCCCCGCACCGGGACCCCGGCCGCCGGCACCCTCATCGTGGGCACCGCCGTCGCCCTCACCGCAGGGCTGGTGCCGCTCGGTGCCCTGGCCGACGCCACCAGCATCGGCACCCTGTTCGCGTTCGCGCTGGTGAACGTGGCCGTCATCTACCTGCGCCGCCACCGCCCCGACCTGAAGCGAAGCTTCCGCGTGCCGCTGTACCCCCTGACCCCCGTGCTGGGCACGCTGATGTGCGCCTACCTCATGGCCAACCTCGGCGCCGATACCTGGCTGGTCTTCGGTGCCTGGATGCTCGTGGGCATCGCCATCTACTTCGGCTATGGACGCCGGAACTCGAAGGTAGCGGCTCTCAGCGAGCTCGACTACCGTGAACTGACCGCCAAGGCCCCGCGCCAGGAACCTGTGAAAGCAGCACACTCATGACCATCGCCACCGAACTGCCCGCCTTCGACCCCTCCAGCACGTCCACGCCGCCGGCGGAAGCGGCCGGCCGCGGAGCTGCGGGGCAGGCAGCTCCCATCACCATGCTCAACCCCGACTTCCCATTCAGCTACGACCACTACCTGGCCCACCCGGACGGCCTGGGCTCGGTCCCGCCGGAACTGTACGGCACCGAAGTAGCCGTCATCGGCGCCGGGCTCTCCGGCCTGGTGACCGCGTGTGAGCTGATGAAGCTGGGCCTGCGGCCCGTTGTATATGAAGCAGACCAAATCGGCGGCCGGCTCCGGACAGCTGCGTTCCCCGCAGCCCCCGGCGTGGTGGCGGACCTGGGTGGCATGCGGTTCCCGGTTTCGGGCAAGGCCTTCTACCACTATGTTGAACTGCTGGGCCTTGAGACCCAGGACTTCCCCAACCCCCTTGCCGAGGCCACTTCCAGTACCGTGATCGAGCTGGCCGGCAAGAAGTACTACGCGGAAAAGTCAGGCGACCTGCCGCCGTTCTTCCGCGAGGTGGCCGACGCCTGGAAGGCTGCGGTCAACGACGGCGCCAAGTTCGTGGAGATGCAGGAGGCCATCAAGGCGCGGGACATGGAGCGGATCAAGGAACTGTGGAACGAACTGCTCCCGCTGATGGACGAGCAGACCTTCTACGGCTTCATCGCTGCCAGCGAGTCCTTTAAAAAGGCAGGATTCGCCCATCGGGAAGCCTTCGGCCAGGTGGGCTTCGGCACCGGCGGCTGGGACACGGACTTTCCCAACTCCATCCTGGAAATCCTTCGCGTGGTCTACACCGACGCGGACGACCAGCACCGGCTGATCCGCGGGGGAGCGCAGCGGCTGCCCGAGGCACTATGGCAGCACGCGCCGTCGGACCTGGTGCACTGGCCAGCGGGCACCTCCCTGGCCTCGCTGCACTCCGGCTCGCCCCGCGGCGCCGTCGGGAAAATCAGCCGGGACGCGGACGGCAACCTACGGGTCCGGGAACGCTGGGGCCGCGAGGCCAGCTACCCGGCGGTGGTGACCACCTGCCAGTCATGGCTGCTGTCCACCCGGATCCACACCGAGGAGGCACTGTTCCCGGCCGAGCTGTGGACCGCCATGGAGAAATCGCACTACATGCAGTCCTCGAAGACGTTTGTGATGGTGGACCGGCCGTTCTGGAAGGACACCGACCCCGAAACCGGCAACGAGGTCCTTTCCATGACCCTGACCGACCGGCTGAACCGCGCCACGTACCTGCTGGACAACGGTCCGGACCAGCCGGCCGTGATCCTGCTGTCCTACACGTGGAACGACGACGCCCTGAAGTGGCTGGCCCTGGACGTGGACGAACGCGTGGAGCTGATGCTGCACTCGCTCGAGCAGATCTATCCGGGGGTGGACATCGCCGGCCACATCGTCGGCCAGCCCATCACCGTCTCCTGGGAGGCGGACCCCAACTTCATGGGCGCCTTCAAGGCCAACCTGCCCGGGCACTACCGCTACCAGCAGCGGCTGTTCACGCACTTCAAGCAGGACAAGCTGCCCGAATCCCAGCGCGGCATCTTCCTGGCCGGCGATGACGTCTCCTTCACCGCCGGTTGGGCCGAGGGCGCCGTCACCACCGGGCTGAACGCAGTCTGGGGCGTCGTGAAGCACCTGGGCGGGTCATCCGCACCCGGCAACCCCGGGCCGGGCGATCTGCTGGACGAGTTCGGGCCGGTCAGCCTGGACTAGCCTTCGGAAGCATGGAGCTCGCGGTGTTTCGCCGCGAGCTCCACGTAGCGCGTCGCATTGGCGCGGACCCCGTCGAACTCCTCATCCGTGAGTTCGCGGCGCACCTTGGCGGGCACTCCCGCCACCAGGGAGCGCGGCGGAACAACCGTTCCTTCCAGCACGACGGCGCCGGCGGCCACCAGCGAGCCGGCGCCGATCACTGCACCGTTGAGGACGGTGGCGCCCATGCCGATCAGGCAGTCGTCCTCCACTGTGCAGCCGTGCACGACGGCGGCGTGCCCCACGCTGACGCGTTGGCCCACGGTGCAGGGGAAGCCGGGGTCGGCGTGCAGCACCACGTTGTCCTGCAGGTTGCTTCCGGCGCCCACGGTGATGGCCGCGGTGTCGGCGCGGACGGAGACGCCGTAGAAGGCGCTGGAGTCCGGGCCCAGGGTGGCATTGCCGATGATCGAGGCCGACGGGGCCACGAACGCTGATTCATGGACAGCCGGGGAATTGCCGGCGAAAGGGTAGAGAGGAGCCATGGCTTCACCCTAAGCCACCCCTCGCGGCGGCGGCATCCATGCCGCATGCGACTGCCGCCGCCGGGGGAAGGCCTAGTTGAAGACCACCGTGCGGTTGCCGTCCAGCAGCACCCGGTGCTCGGCGTGCCACTGCACGGCCTGCACCAGGGTGCGGCCCTCCACGTCCCGGCCCATCTGGACAAACTGTTCGGGCGTGCGGGCGTGGTCCACGCGGATGACTTCCTGCTCGATGATCGGCCCCTCGTCCAGGGCCGCGGTCACATAATGCGCAGTGGCCCCGATCAGCTTCACGCCGCGGGCGTGCGCCTGGTGGTACGGCTTGGCGCCCTTGAAGGACGGCAGGAACGAATGGTGGATGTTGATGGCCTTGCCGGTCAGGTCGGTGCAGAGTTCGTCGGAGAGGATCTGCATGTAGCGGGCCAGGACGGTCAGCTGGATGTCGTGCTCGGCGATGAGGGCGCGGAGCTTGTCCTCCGCCTGGACCTTGGTGTCCTTGGTCACGGGGATGTAGTGGAACGGGATGCCGTAGAACTCGGCGAGGCCTGCCAGGTCCTGGTGGTTGGAAACGATGGCGGGAATGTCGATGGGAAGGGTCCCGGAGCGCTGCTGGAAGAGCAGGTCGTTGAGGCAGTGGGCCGAGGTGCTGGCCATCACCAGGGTGCGCACTTTGTCACCGACGGTGTCGAGGTTCCACTGCATGGAGAATGCTTCCGCCACCGGTTCCAGCGCGGCGCGCAACTCGGACTTCGGGGCTGCCGTGGTCACTTCCACGCGCATGAAGAAGTTGCCGGTGGAAGGGCTGCCGTACTGCTGCGAGTCCATGATGTTGCACCCCGCCACCAGGAGTGCTCCGGCCACCGCGTGGACGATGCCGGGACGGTCCGGGCAGGACAGGGTTACTACGTACGCTTGGTTCAGCAGCTGTTCATTCACGCGTAATAGCCTACCCGCGCCGCAGGTGCCGGTTTTGGTAGGCTGGGAGGGTCGCAACTGGCGTTGGGTGGCTAACCACCAGGGAGCGGCAATCACGAAGACCACGGATCGTACGCCTGGGCCGAGGGTCATGTTTTGCCGGAAATTGGGGCTGCACCCGCGTCAGCGCTGCAGCACCCTGCCGTGCTTTCACGCCCTGTCATCAACACGGTGCGGAAGCGCGCCAGCCGGTAGCCTGACCTAAGCAGTGCCCGTATCCCTAGCCAGGAGTTCTTCGTGACTACTACAGCCACCTCAACCACAGCCGTCAGCAACCAGCCGCTGGCTGAGCTCGACCCCGAAATCGCCAAAGTCCTCGAGCAGGAGCTGGGCCGCCAGCGCGGCACCCTGGAAATGATCGCCTCCGAGAACTTCGCGCCGCGCGCCGTGATGGAGGCCCAGGGCTCCGTCCTCACCAACAAGTACGCCGAGGGCTACCCGGGCCGCCGCTACTACGGCGGCTGCGAATATGTTGACGTTGCAGAGCAGCTGGCCATCGACCGGGTCAAGGCACTGTTTGGCGCCGAGTTCGCCAACGTCCAGCCGCACTCCGGCGCACAGGCCAACGCCGCCGCGCTCTCCGCCATGATCACCCCCGGCGACAAGATCCTGGGCCTGTCCCTGGCCCACGGCGGACACCTGACCCACGGCATGAAGCTGAACTTCTCCGGCAAGCTATACAACGTTGCTGCCTACCAGGTGGAGGAAGACAACTTCCGCATCGACATGGACAAGCTCCGCGAGCAGGCCATCGCCGAAAAGCCGCAGGTGATCATTGCCGGCTGGTCCGCCTACCCGCGCCACCTGGACTTCGCTGCCTTCCGCTCCATCGCCGATGAAGTGGGCGCGCTGCTCTGGACCGACATGGCACACTTTGCCGGTCTCGTGGCTGCCGGCCTGCACCCCAGCCCGGTGCCGCACTCCGACGTCGTCACCTCCACCGTGCACAAGACCCTGGCTGGTCCCCGCTCCGGTGTGATCCTGGCCAAGGAACCGTGGGCCAAGAAGCTGAACTCCAGCGTCTTCCCGGGCCAGCAGGGCGGTCCGCTGATGCACGTCATCGCCGCCAAGGCTGTTGCCTTCAAGATCGCCGGCAGCCAGGAATTCAAGGAGCGCCAGGAACGTGTCCTGGAAGGCGCCAGGATCATCGCGGACCGCCTGAACCAGGCCGACGTCGCCGAAGCCGGCGTCTCCGTCCTCACCGGCGGCACCGATGTCCACCTGGTGCTCGTTGACCTGCGCAACTCGCAGCTGGACGGCCAGCAGGCCGAGGACCTCCTGCACTCCGTGGGCATCACCGTCAACCGCAACGCCGTGCCGTTCGACCCCCGCCCGCCGATGGTCACCTCCGGCCTCCGCATCGGTACCCCGGCCCTGGCCACCCGCGGCTTCGGTGCCACCGAGTTCACCGAGGTTGCCGAGATCATCGCCACCGCGCTCAAGGCAGGCACCAGCGCCGACGTCGAGGCACTGCAGGCACGCGTGGACAAGCTGGCAGCCGACTTCCCGCTCTACCCGCAGCACGAGCAGTGGTAACCCATGACTGAAACAACAACCGCACAGATCCTTGACGGCAAGGCCACCGCCGCCGCCATCAAGGCCGAGCTGACCGAACGCGTGGCCGCACTCAAGGCCAAGGGCGTCACCCCCGGCATCGCCACTGTGCTGGTGGGCGCCGACCCCGCCTCGCAGTTGTACGTCTCCATGAAGCACAAGCAGTCAGTGCAGATCGGGATGAACTCCATCCAGCGCGAGCTTCCGGCCGACGCCACCCAGGAACAGGTGGAGGCCCTCATTGACGAACTCAATGCGGACCCCGCCTGCCACGGGTACATCGTGCAGCTGCCGCTGCCCAAGCACCTGGACACAGACGCCATCCTGGAGCGGATCGACCCCGCCAAGGACGCCGACGGGCTGCACCCCACCAACCTTGGCCGGCTGGTGCTGAACGTCAACAACAAGATCACCACGCCGCTGCCGTGCACCCCCCGCGGTGTCATCGAGCTGCTGGAGCGCAACGGGTACAGCCTGGCCGGCAAGCACGTGGTGGTGGTGGGCCGCGGCGTTACGATCGGCCGCTCGATCGGACTGCTGCTCACGCGGCGGGACGTCAACGCCACCGTGACCCTGACCCACACCGGCACCACCAACCTCTCCGAACTGCTGAAGCAGGCGGACGTGATCGTGGGTGCGGCGGGCGTGAAGCACATCGTCAAGGCCGCGGACGTGAAGCCCGGCGCTGCCCTCTTGGACGTGGGGGTCACCCGCGAGACCGATCCGGAGACAGGCAAGAGCCGCGTCTACGGCGACATCGATCCGGCAGCCGCCGAGGTGGCCGGCTGGATTTCCCCGAACCCCGGTGGCGTGGGCCCCATGACCGTGGCCCTGCTGATGACCAACGTGGTGGAGGCCGCGGAACGCGCGGCAGGCATCGGCCAATAGGCACCGTGCAGTAGTCCCGCCAGGAAGAAGTACGACGGCGGCACCGCACCTTTCCCACGAAAGGCGCCGTGCCGCCGTCGGACGTTTAATAACGAAACTGCAAGCGTCCTTCCACATGCGCCCCGCCTCCACTAGTCTGCACAGGTGCACAACCACGCCCTGACGCCTACAGGCACCCTGACCACGGGCCCGCCTTCCGGCACCGTCATCTCCGCTGAAAACCTGACCAAGACCTATGGTGATGTCGCCGCCGTCGACGGCATCTCGTTCGCCGTGCCCGCGGGGGAGTCCTTCGGGCTGCTGGGACCCAACGGCGCGGGCAAGTCCACCACCATGAAGATGATCGGCGGCGTCACCCGGCGCTCAGCGGGGAAGCTCAGCATCATGGGACTGGACCCGGACACACACGGCCCGGAGGTGCGCGCGCACCTGGGCGTGGTGCCGCAGCAGGACAACCTGGACGAGGAACTGCGCGTCCGCGACAACCTCCTGGTCTACGGCCGCTACTTCGGCCTGCCGATGAGCTACCTCAAGCCCAAGGCCGACGAACTGCTGGAGTTCGCCCAGCTGACCGACAAGGCAAAAGCCAGGGTGGACGCGCTCTCCGGCGGCATGAAGCGCCGCCTCACCATTGCCAGGTCCCTCATCAACGAACCCCGGATCCTGCTGCTGGACGAGCCCACCACCGGGCTGGACCCGCAAGCCCGCCACATCCTCTGGGACCGCCTGTTCCGGCTCAAGGAGCAGGGGGTCACCTTGATCCTCACCACGCACTACATGGACGAGGCCGAGCAGCTCTGCGACCGGCTGATCGTGGTGGACAAGGGGCGCATCATGGCCGAGGGGTCGCCCGCGCAGCTGATCCGGGAACACTCCACCCGGGAAGTCGTGGAGCTGCGGTTCGGTTCGGAACGCAACGCCACCATCGGGGCGCAGCTGGAGGGCATCGGGGAACGCCTGGAGGTGCTGCCGGACCGGGTGCTGATGTACGCGCACGACGGCGAGTCGGCCCTTGAGCAGGTATCGGCCCGCGGCCTGAGGCCGCTGACGTCGCTTGTGCGCAGGTCCTCGCTGGAGGACGTGTTCCTTCGGCTCACCGGGCGGAGCCTCGTTGACTGAATCACTGGAAGGGGTTGGCTTGAGTCCCCGGCTGCGGGCACATTCACCGGAGGTCTCTGCCGCCAAGGCCCGGCGCTGGGGTGCGTTCTACTACGCCGAGCAGGTGCTCCGCGTCATGAGGGGGTACACCTGGTCCATCGTGATGTACAGCGTGGGCCAGCCAGTGGCGTACCTGTTCGCCATGGGCGTGGGCCTGGCTACCCTGGTGGATACCGGCAACGCGGCCTTCGGCGGCGTCTCCTACCTGGCCTTCATCGCCCCTGCCCTGTTGGTGTCCGCGGCCGTGATGACGGCGGCCAATGAGTTCACGTTTCCCATCATGGACGGCTTCAAATGGCGGCGCATCTACTTTGGCCCCCACGCCTCGCCGCTGACACCGCAGCAGATTGCCGCCGGCCAGATCATCGCCGTGACGCTTCGCCTGCTGCTGCAGTCAGCCATCTACTTCGCCGCCGTGGCATTGTTCGGTGCCTCCCCGTCGGGCTGGGGCTGGGCGGGCATCCTGGTGGCCACCCTGACGGGGCTGGCCTTTGGGCTGCCGCTGATGGCCTACTCAGCCTCCATCACCGAGGACAAGGGCCAGTTCGCGCTGGTCATGAGGTTCATCGTGATGCCGCTGTTCCTGTTCTCCGGCACGTTCTTCCCGCTGGACAACCTGCCACTGGCCGTCCGCTGGATCGGATGGATCTCACCCATCTGGCACGGCACGGAACTGGGCAGGGTGTTCAGCTTCGGATACCGGGAGCCGCTGCTCCTCACGGTTCTCCACGCCGCCGTGCTGGTGGGGCTGGCTGCCCTCGGATGGGTGCTCACGCGGCGCCGCTTCGCCCTGAGGCTGGGCCAATGAGCGCGGCCACCGGCACCGGCGGACACGGTGCGCGCCCCGGCGGCCCTCACGGAACGGCGACGGAACAGGCCCGCCGCCGGACGTTCGGACCGCTGTACTCCCGTAACGCCAGGGCCGTGATTTCCCGGGGGCTTATGGCCACGCGGAGCACCAACTGGCTGGTGATGGTGTCCGGGTTCTTCGAGCCCGTCCTGTTCCTCATCTCCATGGGCGTGGGTCTCGGAGCGATCGTTGGCGACGTCCAGGGGCCTGACGGCACGCACATCAGCTACGCCGCCTACATCGCGCCTGCACTGCTGGCAGTCTCGGCCATGAACGGTGCGGTGTACGACTCCACGTGGAACGTCTTCTTCAAGATGAACTTCGCCAAGCTCTACCAGGGCATGCTCTACACGTCACTGGGCCCTCTGGATGTCGCGCTGGGGGAGATATTCCTGGCCCTGCTGCGGGGGATGCTCTACGCCACTGGGTTCACAGCGGTCATGGGCGTCATGGGGCTGATCACCACGCCGTGGGCGCTGCTGATGATCCCGGCCTCCGTGCTCATTGCCTTCGGGTTCGCCAGCCTGGGCATGGGCATCACCAGCTTCCTCAAGACCTTCCAGCAGATGGACTGGATCAACTTCATCCTGCTGCCCATGTTCCTGTTCAGCGCCACCTTCTATCCCCTGGGCGTGTACCCGCACCCCATCCAGTGGTTCATCCAGGCCATGCCGCTGTGGCACGGGGTGGAGCTGCTGCGGCAGATCAGCGTGGGAAGCTTTACCGCCGCCACCCCCCTGCACATTGGCTATTACCTGCTGATGACCGCCGTCGGGATGCTGCTGACCACCCTGCGCCTGCGGAGCCTGTTCCTGAAGTAGCCAGGGAAGCCTACGCGGCCAAGGGTGTTCGCCGGGGGTGGAAGGCGGCGGAACCACAGTCCTCCGTTTGAGACAATAGCTGCATGCGAACTTTGGGCAGCTCCTCGTCATCCTCCAAACCCGCCCGGGGCGGTTTTTCGATGTTCCGGATCAGCGGACCGGGGCTGATGGTCCTGGTGACGGCCTTCATCGTGGCGGTCATTTTCGCGGCAAACCAGAACGACGTCGTGGGCTGGGTTGTAGCCATCATCGCCGCCTTCTGGCTGGCGCTGGCCGCGTTCGTGGTCTTCAGCATCCAGCGGGCCGCCAAGAAGGCCGGCGCAAAGCTGTCCGAGGCCCAGAGCGCCTTCCAGACGGCAGCCGGACGGGGTCCGGCGCACGTTTCCGCCGACCAGGGCGGGACGCAGGTGATCTACGAACGCACCGAGGCTGACGAGGTGCGCGACCTCAAGCTGGACCATTCGTTCAAGATCGTCCAGGTACAAATCCGCGTGGTGGAGGAGGAGCGTGCCAAGGGCGACGCCGCGAACCACGACACCATTAACCGCGCCCTCGAGACCATCCAGATCACAGCCGCCAACGCCCGGGACATGATCAAGTCCTCCGGGGGCAACGGGGAGCCGGTGACCGGAACCATCATCGACTAGAGTGGAGCGGGTGAGCTCGGCATTGAACAAGGACCACCTCCGCATCGCATCCCTGAACGTCAACGGCCTCCGGGCTGCCTACAAAAACGGTATGGCGACGTGGCTGGAGCCGCGCGAAGTGGACATCCTTTGCCTGCAGGAAGTGCGCGCCCCTGACGCCATCGTCAGGGAGTTGCTGGGGGATGGCTGGCATATCCTGCACGCCGAGGCTGAAGCGAAAGGCCGTGCCGGCGTCGCTATTGCGTCCCGCCAGGAACCGCTGGGCACCAGGAACGGCATCGGTGACGACTACTTCGCCACCGCAGGACGCTGGGTGGAAGCCGATTTCCGCGTCCCTGACGCTGCGGGAAACCCCGTCCAGCTCACCGTGGCCAGCGCCTACGTGCACTCAGGTGAAGTGGGGACTCCCAAGCAGGATGACAAGTACCGCTTCCTGGACGCCATGCACACCCGGCTTCCGGAGCTGACCAAGCACAGCGACCACGCCCTGGTGGTGGGGGACCTCAACGTTGCCCACACGCCCCGGGACATCCGCAACTCCAAGGGCAACCTCAAGAAGGCCGGGCACCTGCCGGAGGAACGCGCCTACTTCGACCGCTTCTTTGGCGAGGAGATCGGCTGGCATGACGTCCACCGGAACCTGGCCGGCGACGTCGACGGACCATACACGTGGTGGTCCTGGCGCGGCAAGGCGTTCGACAATGACACCGGCTGGCGCATCGACTACCACATGGCCACCCCCGAACTGGCCGCGTCCGCCATTTCGGCAGTTGTGGACCGTGCAGCCACCTGGGACACCCGCTTCTCCGACCACGCCCCGCTGGTAGTGGACTACCAGCTCTAAGCCCGAAAGTTTTTCCATGACCACCCAGACTTCCTCCACCGCCAAGAAGCGCATTCTTTCCGGCGCCAAGCCCACCGCCGATTCCCTGCACCTGGGCAACTACATCGGAGCCGTGCGCAACTGGGTGGACATGCAGGCGGAGTACGACGCCGTCTTCTTCATCCCGGACCTGCACGCCATCACGGTGGACTTCGACCCCGCCGAACTGGCAAAGCGCACCCGCATCGTGGCGGCCCAGTACATTGCCGCCGGAATCGACCCGGACAAGAGCATCTTCTTCGTCCAGTCCCACGTCCCCGAGCACGCACAGCTTGCCTGGGCGCTGAACTGCATCACCGGCTTCGGCGAAGCCTCCCGGATGACGCAGTTCAAGGACAAAACCCAGAAGTCCGGGGCAGACTCCGCCACCCTGGGCCTGTTCGCCTACCCCACGCTGATGGCCGCGGACATCCTGCTGTACCAGAGCGATCTGGTGCCGGTGGGGGAGGACCAGCGCCAGCACCTTGAACTGACCCGCAACCTGGCGCAGCGGTTCAACACCCGGTTTGGCCACACCTTTACGGTTCCCGAGGCCACGATCGTCAAGGAAAGCGCCAAGATCTACGATCTGCAGAATCCCAGCGCGAAGATGTCCAAGACGGGGGAGTCTCCCAACGGCGCCATCCAGCTGCTGGAGGATCCCAAGATTGCGGCCAAGCGCATCAAGTCGGCTGTGACCGATGCCGGAACGGACATCCGCTTCGATCCAGAGGAGAAGCCCGGGGTGTCCAACCTGCTGACCATCTACTCGTCCCTGACGGGCAAGTCCGTGGCGGACCTCGAAGCCGAGTACCAGGGGAAGATGTACGGCCACCTCAAAGTGGACCTCGCCGAGGTGGTGGTGGACTTCATCACCCCGCTCCGCAACCGGACCAACGAGCTGATGGCCGACCCCGCGGAACTCGACCGGCTGCTGGCCCTTGGTGCGGAACGGGCCAGGGAGATCGCCTCGGTCACGCTGGGCCAGGTGTATCAGCGCATGGGCTTCCTGCCGTCCCTCAGCCTCGCAGGAGTCCGCTAGCACCATGTCTTCGAGAAACGTCACCGCCAGGGGAGGTGCCTGCGCCGCCGGACAGGTGGAGCAGTCCCTGGCCGACCGGTTCGGAGACCAATCCAGCAGGAATGCGGCTGCGGAGCATGAAGCACGGAGTGAAGAAGTCAGCGTGGGCGTCATCCTGGGGTTCCCGGCTGAGATAGCAGGGGAACTGCAGCGCTGGCGCGCGTCCTTCGGTGACCCCATGGCCGATGTGGTGCCGGCGCACATCACCCTGGTCACCACCACCCCCACGCGGGACTGGGAAGCCACGCGCCGGCATGTCCGTGAGGTTGCCCGGCGCCAGAGTCCGTTCAAGGTCACCATCGCCGGGACGGGAACCTTCCGGCCCGTTTCGCCCGTCGTCTTCATCAACGTTGAGGACGGGTTCGATGACTGCGTGGACCTGCACCGCAAGCTTCAGCAGGGCCCGCTCCATCGCGAACTGCCTTTTGCCTACCATCCCCACGTCACCATCGCCCACGACGTCGCCCCGGAAAGCCTGGATGAGGCCGAAACGGTGCTGAAGAACTACAGGGCCACCTTCCCCGTGGTTAGCATGGGACTCTATGAGCATGATGCCGACGGCATCTGGCAGCTACGGGAAGAGCTGGACTTTGGGACCGAAACTGACAACCACGGCAGCACCGGCCTTCCGGATGCTGCCGCGGACGCCCCCACCGAAGCAGAATAACCAGCAGCCGCTGCCTACCGAGCTTGACCGGTTGAAGCTGGCGGTCATCGAAAAACGGATGGAGTGGAACCGGGCTCGCAAGTCCGGAGGGAAGTTCGCAGCGCTGATGGTCCTGGGGCAGTGGTTCACCGCCCGCCTGAACGTCCTGCGGCCCATGAGGGCCTTCCGCCATTACACCCTCCATTACGGGCCGTTGATGAGTGCCGGCATCGGCTTCAACATGTTTTTCTCCATCACCGGCCTGCTGGCCACCGGCTTTTCCATTGCCGGCCTGGTGCTGAGCGGCCAACCGGCCCTGCTCGACACCATCGTCAGCAGCGTGGCCGCCAGCGCCCCCGGCCTCCTCAAAATCAACGGCGGCCAGGGCCTTGTGGACCCCAAGGACCTGCTGGATCCCAGCGGCCTGGGTTGGACTGCAGTAATCAGCGCCGTGGTCACCGTGGTCACTTCGCTCGGCTGGATCAACGGTATGCGCGACGGCCTCCGGGGCGTACTGCAGCTGCCGCCGCTGATGGTCAATCCCATCCTGCTGAAGCTGCGCGACGCCGGAATCCTGCTGCTGCTGGGCCTGTCCCTGGTGATCAGCGCGGCCGCTTCGCTGGTCTTCGGCACGGCAGCCGGGTGGGTTTCCAACTTCCTGCACCTCGCTGACGCCTTGGCCGGGCCCCTCACCACGTCCGTGAAGATCATTGTGCCGCTGGTCCTCAACTGGGTCACGGCGCTGATCATGTTCCGGCTGGCCGCAGGCCTGAAGCTGTCCCGGCGGGCTTTGCTTGAAAGCACCATCCTCGCGGCCCTGGGCACCACCATCCTGCAGATCTTCAGCACTGAGCTGTTGGGCGGTGCCGGCCGCAACCCCCTCCTGGCCTCGTTTGCCGTCATCATCGGGCTTTTGATCTGGTTCAACCTGGTCAGCCAGGTCTACCTCGTCTCGGCGGGGTGGGCCGCCGTCCGCGAGGCGGACCTGGACTCCGACGGCACTCCCCGCAGCAAGACCATCCTCGGTGCAAAGCGCGCCACGCCGCAGACCTGACGCTGCCTCGGCGGTGACGTGCCGCATTCGCCTGCACGGGGCGGTCAGGGCGCGGGCACCAGCCCTTCCCACTTCACGGTCCAGCCGGACGGGAAACCGGGAGCATGGCGGTCCGGGCCGTGGTCCCAGCCCGCGGCCATCAGTGCGGCTGCGGCAAGCAGCCCGCCGTTGCCTGGCAGGTACAGCGGCAAGGAGTCTGTCTGGCGGTTGTGCCCGTTCGGCAGGACAGTGTTCTTGCCGGCCTCCTGCAGGAGCGCGTCCACGGCGGACTCGGGGTCACCGAGCCGGGCGGCGGTCATGGCCATTACCGGGTAGTCCCAGCCCCAAGTGGTGTTCCAGTCCCAGTCGGCCATCACGTCCTTCAGGGTGGCCCGCATGATGTCTTCATCAATCAGGTCCGTCAGCGGGAGGACTCCGAGGGCGCAAAGCATGGAGGGATGGTCGGTCCGGATGGTGAACGGGTCCACGTCCATTGCCGCATAGATACCGTTGCGCACGCGCGGGCGCACCAGCCCGTCGGCCACCTCCTGCCAGGCCTGAACCGGCTCAAGGCCCAGCCGTTCCCGCCAGGCGGCGGCGGTGCGCAGGCCCCACTGCCAGTAGGCAAGTTCGAACGTTGGGTTGGTGACCTTTGCCCGCATGGACCCGTAGCTCTCCTGCGCGGGAATGAGCGGCGGACCAAGTTCGAAACCGCGCGGCGTGGCGTGGGCGAAAGCGGCCATGAACGCCGCGGACTCGAACACAATATCCGCGAACTCGTCCAACACCTCGCGGCTGGGGTTGGCCCGGTACACCAGCTCCGCCAGGTGGATGGGATGCGGCTGCTGCCAGATCAGGAACGTCCCGATGGGGCTGGGGCTCTCCCTTCCGTCCGGACCCACCTGCTTTGGCCAGCGGGCGCCGTCGAACCCCTGCGCCCGTGCCGTGTCACATGACGTCTCCAACACCGTGGAGTACCAGCGCAGGGAGGGGAGGAGGAGCTCCGTACGGTTCCAGTGCGCAAAATGGGCGGCATGCCACCAGTGCATCTCCAGGTGGAACCGGCCGCGCCACGAGTTGCACACCAGGCCCGTTTCCTGCGGTGGCAGCGATCCGGAGCAGTTGGCGGCCGTCAGGTACTGCGAAAGGACAATCCGGCGCTCCAACTCCCTGGCCCGGTGATCCGGCGTGGCGGCCAGCTCGATAGCGCCGCCCGACTGCCAAAACCTGGGCCAGCGCTCCATTGAGGCGGCGGCAACGTTGCTGCCGGGCTGGGCTCCCCCGGGAAGCGGCGGCTCCCCAAGGGAAGGCGCGACGGCGGCACCGCTCTGGGTGCCCGCGCCCGCCTTGCCTGCCGGGCGGGAAAGGCCTGCCGCGCCCCGGGGGATGCAGTCCCCGTCCCCGGCGGAAATGAATTCGATGGACAGGTCGATGACATCCTCGCGCCGGAGAACGTCCCCGCGTAGGCGTACTTGGTGCGGTCCCGACTGCTCCACCACCAGGCCCTGCCCGGTGACCACTACGTAGTAGTGCGCGTTGTCGAGTTCGCGGTCCACCGTCCAGCTCGTGGCGCCCGGATGAAGCCCTGCAGGCTGGGGCCCGTTGAGTGTCGTGGTGTGGGCGTCCGGCCGGCTCCACTCCGCGGCGTTGTGCCACGCCTCGGAACCGTACGGGAAGTCGAGGGCGATGACCAGGCCGTCGCCGAGCGCAGGTGACTCCACGCGAATGCCGAGTTCGTCGCGGTGCGGATGGCAGGCTGTTGTGACCGTGGCTTGGTGGCCGGCAATGGTAAAGGTGCTGGTGACGATGCCCGTCCAAAGATCCAGTGTCTGGCTGGTGCCGGAGAGCTCGTCGCCGCAGATAGGCCGGCTGGTGCCGTCCTGCAGCAGCTGGAAGCCGATGCGTGCCAGGTCCAGGCGGTGCGGATTGGCCCGCAGCCATGATTCGGCTGCCGAGGTGCCTGTCTCACGGTCATTGACAATGTCTCCCACCATGTCCACGTAGGGCACCGGACCGCGCGGTGAATCGTAACGGACGGTGGAACCTGCCAGCGTGTAGCCTTCTCCGCCCGGCGCGGAGTGCCAGCCCCAATTGGACTGCGTCCCCAGCAGGGTTCCGGGCGGGAGTGCCTCCTCGCGCGGCCCTGCCGGGTACTCTGCCGGCAGCGTCTGCAGCCCCGTGAGGTCCATGGTGAAAGCGAACTCGCCGTTGCCTACGGATACAGGGCTGCGCGGATCAAGCTTCCGCTGCTGGACGTTGTGGCGCTGGACCAGGGCCTTCCTGTCGATGGGCCCTGACCGGCCGTGTCCGGGGCTCGTGGCTTGCTGGCGTACGGTGCTGCTATGGCTGTGCACTGTGCACGCCCTCCTGACGATGTTGGCGGAACAACTGCCGCGGAATTCCCGCAGCGCACGCTTGACTGTCCTCCCCAGGCGACAGAAGGAGGTGAGAAAGCGGTTTCCGGCGCTTCCATTTTTGGTGGGTTCCATCTCGCTGTCAAGACTTCTCCTCCCAAGCCCCGCACCGAAAAGTTTCGGTCGACGCGGGTACGGAAATCGAGCCTGGAAGTTGTTGACGGAAATTGCTGGTCGTTGATACGTTTCACGAAATCGCTTTCCCGCTCGCCTCGACTCCCCTCATCACGGAAGAAGCCCGCCCAATGACGCGCCCCACCGCCGGAAAAGTCCGTAAATCCCTCGCCGTCCTCACGGCCGCGGCCCTTTTGGCCGTGACCGCCGGCTGTTCCAGCCCAACGTCCAATAAAGCCGAGGACGGGCCGGTGGAAATCCGGTTCTCCTGGTGGGGCAATGCCGGCCGGGCCGACCTGACCAATAAGGCCATTGCTGAATTCGAGGCCGCCAACCCCAACATCAAGGTCAAGCCGGAATACGGCGACATCAGCGGTTACTTCGACAAGCTCGCCACGCAGATGGCGGCCAACGACGCCCCGGACGTCATCACCATGGGCGGTGCTTACCCCGCGGAGTACGCCAACCGCGGGGCGCTGCTGGACCTGGGCAAGGTGCAGGGCTCCCTGGACTTGACCAAGATCGACCAGGGTGCGTTGGAGAACGGCCAGGTCAAGGGAAAGCAGTACGGAGTCTCCACGGGGGCCAACGCCCTGGCCATCGTGGTCAACCCCGCGGTCTTCACGGCGGCGGGCGTCCCCATGCCTGATGACAGCACCTGGAGCTGGGATGACTTCGCCAGGATCGCCCGCGACATTACCGCCAAGAGCCCCAAGGGGACCTATGGCACTGCGACCGTCCTCACCCATGACTCCTTGGATGCCTTCGCCCGGCAGCGCGGAGAATCGCTTTACACCCAGGACGGTCAACTCGGGCTGGGCAAGCAGACGGTGCAGGACTACTTTGACTACTCATTGAAGCTCAGCGAATCCGGTGCGGCTCCAAGCGCGTCGGAAACGGTCGAAAAGCTCAACGTCAGCACTGAGCAGACCCTGATGGGCATGGGCAAGGCCGGGATGATGCTCACCTGGAGCAACTCATTGACCGCTCTCAGCAAGGCCTCGGGCGGGGACCTGAAACTCCTGAAGCTTCCCGGCGAAAAACCCACCCCGGGCATCTGGCTCCAGTCCTCGCAGTTCTACACCATCTCCGCCCGCAGCAAACACACGGACGCCGCCGCCAAGCTAGTGAACTTCCTGGTCAACAACCAGGCGGCGGCCAAGATCATCCAGAGTGACAGGGGCATTCCCGGCAACTCCGAAATGCGCGCCGCCATCCAGGACCTGCTGACCCCGCAGGGCAAGGTGGAAGCGGATTACATCAACCAGATCGGAAAGATGGACTTCGCCCCAACGTACATCGGCCCCACCGGTTCCACCGCCGTTTCGGAGATTACCGCCCGGATCAACACCGACGTCCTGTTCAAGCGGCTAACGCCGGAAAAAGCCGCCGAACAGTGGCTCAGTGAGAGCAAAGCTGCAATCGGCAAGTAGCTGCGGGCCGGGTTGCCGGGGAAGGGCCCGCTCAGGCTGACCCGGCGTCGAGGTACTGGTCGGCCCACGCTGCGATGATGCGCGCAGCACGGGCAGCCTGGCCCTTCCCCGTCAGCAGGTGGTCGCTGCCCTCAAGGGACACAAAATTCCGCGGGTGCCTGGCGGTCTGGAAGATGGTGCTGGCGTTCTCGATCCCCACCGTGTTGTCGGTGGGGGAGTGCAGCACCATCAGGGGCTTGTGCAGCTGCTTGATGCAGTCCGTCAGGTCCGCATTTTCGAGATCCTCCACGAAGTGCCGTCGGATTTCCACCCGCTTGCCGCCGAGGTCCACCTCGGCGCTGCCCTCGCTGAGGATCCTGTCCAATGCAGCATCGAAGACGTGTGCCACGTGCTTGGGGGAGAAGGGCGCACCCACTGTGGCAACGGCGTCGAGTTCCGGAATGTCCCGCGCCGCAGCAAGCACTGCTGCACCGCCAAACGAGTGTCCCACCAGCAGGGAAATCTCCTTCCCCTCGCTGCGCATGAACTCTGCCGCCTTCACCGTGTCGGCTACCTTGTGGCTGAAGGAACCTGCTGACCATTCACCGGCGGAGCCGCCCAGGCCCAGGTTGTCGAAGCGCAGCATCCCGATGCCGCTGTCCGCCAGCGCCTTGCACATGCGCGCCGCGGAGGGGCTGTCCTTGCCCAGGGTGAACCCATGCGAGAAGACGCCCCAGCCCTTGACGGGACCTTCCGGGACGTCGATGATGCCGGACAGCAGTTCGCCTGTGGAACCGGCAAAGGTGACTTTTTCGGAGCGGGACAAAGGTGACCCTTTCTACGGGGGACAGCTCGCTCTATCACTAGTGGTCCCTAAACCCCCGGCTTAGGGACCAAAGCTGATGGAGCATCCGGGCTGCTTGGGGGGTGGAACGACGACGGCGCCGCCACCACACGTGGTGAGCGACGCCGTCGGCCGTTATAGCTGTTGGTGAACGAACTTAGATCCGGCGGGCCAGGATGGCCTGCTTGACCTCCGCGATGGCCTGGGTGACCTGGATGCCGCGGGGGCACGCCTCGGAGCAGTTGAAGGTGGTGCGGCAGCGCCACACGCCTTCCTTGTCGTTGAGGATCTCCAGGCGCATATCGCCGGCATCATCGCGGGAATCGAAGATGAAGCGGTGCGCATTGACGATCGCGGCCGGCCCGAAGTACTGACCGTCGGTCCAGAACACGGGGCAGGAGGACGTGCACGCGGCGCACAGGATGCACTTGGTGGTGTCGTCAAAGCGCTCACGGTCCTCGGCGGACTGCAGGCGTTCCCGGGTGGGCTCGTGGCCCTTGTTGATCAGGAAGGGCATGACTTCGCGGTACGACTGGAAGAAGGGCTCCATGTCCACGATGAGGTCCTTCTCCACCGGCAGGCCCTTGATGGGCTCCACCGTGATGGGCTTGGACGTGTCGAGGTCCTTCAGCAGCGTCTTGCAGGCAAGGCGGTTGCGGCCGTTGATGCGCATGGCATCCGAGCCGCACACGCCGTGGGCGCAGGAGCGGCGGAAGGACAGGGTGCCGTCCATCTCCCACTTCACCTTGTGCAGGGCGTCAAGGACACGGTCCGTGCCGTACATCGTCAGGTGGAAGTCATCCCAGGTGGCTTCCTCGGAAACCTCCGGGTTGTACCGGCGCACGCGCATGTGGACGTCGAACGTGGGGATTTCCCCGCCCCCGCCAACGCCGGCAGGAAGTTCAACCTTTGAGGCTGGCTCAGCGATTTCAGCGGTCATCTTAGTACTTCCTCACCATCGGCTCGTAGCGGGTAAAGACAACCGGCTTGGTGGCGAGGCGGATGCCGGCGATTGATTCCGCCGATCCGTCAGCCGGCGCATGGTCATCCTTGTACGCCATGGAGTGCTTCATGAATTTCTCGTCGTCACGCTCGGGGAAGTCCTCGCGGAAGTGTCCGCCGCGGGATTCCTCGCGGTGCAGGGCGGCCACGGTCATGACCTTGGCCAGTTCCAGCAGGAAGCCGAGCTCAACGGCCTCGAGCAGGTCCAGGTTGAAGCGCTTGCCCTTGTCCTGGACGTTGATGCGCTTGTACCGCTCCTCGAAGGATGCGATGTCGCGCAGCACCTGGTTCAGGGTGTCCGCGGTGCGGAACACCTGCATGTTGGCATCCATCGTGTCCTGCAGTTCCTTGCGGATCTGCGCCACCTTTTCGTCGCCGGTGCCGTTGCGGGCAACGTCCAGCAGTTCGGTGGTGTAGGCCAGCGGGTTCTCCGGCAGTTCCACGAACTGTGCGGTCTTGGCGTACTCGGCAGCGGCGATGCCGGCGCGCTTGCCAAACACGTTGATGTCCAGCAGCGAGTTGGTGCCCAGTCGGTTGGAGCCGTGGACGGAAACGCAGGCCACTTCACCGGCGGCGTAAAGGCCGGGAATCACGGTGTCGTTGTCCTGCAGGACCTCGGTCTGGATGTTGGTGGGGATGCCGCCCATGGCGTAGTGCGCGGTGGGGAACACCGGCACCGGCTCCGTGTACGGTTCCACGCCCAGGTAGGTGCGGGCGAACTCGGTGATGTCCGGAAGCTTGGCATCGATGTGTGCCGGCTCCAGGTGGGTCAGGTCCAGGAGGACGTAGTCCTTGTTCGGGCCGCAGCCGCGGCCTTCGCGCACCTCGTTGGCCATGGAGCGGGCAACGATGTCACGCGGCGCCAGGTCCTTGATGGTGGGGGCGTAGCGCTCCATGAAGCGCTCACCCTCCGAGTTGCGGAGGATGGCACCTTCACCGCGGGCGGCTTCGGAGAGCAGGATGCCCAGGCCGGCAAGGCCTGTCGGGTGGAACTGGAAGAACTCCATGTCCTCCAGCGGGATGCCGCGACGGAAGGCGATGCCCATGCCGTCACCGGTCAGGGTGTGGGCGTTGGAGGTGGTCTTGAAGACCTTGCCCGCGCCGCCGGAGGCGAACACCACGGACTTGGCCTGGAAGACGTGCAGTTCACCGGACGCGAGGTCGTAGGAGACGACGCCGGCAACACGCTTCTGCTTGAAGGGCGTGCCGTCTTCGCGGACAGCGTCCTCTTCAACGGTCAGCAGGTCCAGGACGTAGTACTCGTTGTAGAACTCAACGTTGTGCTTGACGCAGTTTTGGTACAGGGTCTGCAGGATCATGTGGCCGGTGCGGTCCGCGGCGTAGCATGCACGGCGGACCGGTGCCTTGCCGTGGTCGCGGGTGTGGCCGCCGAAGCGCCGCTGGTCGATCCGGCCCTCGGGCGTGCGGTTGAAGGGCAGGCCCATCTTTTCCAGGTCCAGCACGGCGTCGATGGCTTCCTTGGCCATGACCTCGGCTGCGTCCTGGTCAACCAGGTAGTCGCCGCCCTTGACGGTGTCGAAGGTGTGCCATTCCCAGTTGTCTTCCTCGACGTTGGCAAGGGCAGCACACATGCCACCCTGTGCCGCACCCGTGTGCGAGCGGGTGGGGTAGAGCTTGGTCAGTACTGCTGTGCGCGCGCGCTGACCGGATTCGATCGCGGCGCGCATGCCAGCGCCACCGGCACCGACGATGACGACGTCGTACTTATGGACCTGCATACCAGACGCTCTTTCTCTCAAAATTCGCTATGAAACAACGGGGCGGCTTTGCCTGCTCCGCAAAACAGGGCCCGCGGGAAAGCCCGCGGGCCCGGGGTTGTGCCTGTGCTAGGCAGGGCAGAAACCGCCCGGAAGGGCAACGCCGTTCACCACGGGGCACGGGTTGAACGTGAAGATCACCAGGGTGCCCAGGAGGATGATGACCACGGCTGCCGCGTAAAGCACGGTCTTCAGCCAGCGGCGGGTGGAGGTCTTCTCGGCGTAGTCGTTGATGATGGTGCGCACGCCGTTGGTGCCGTGCAGCATGGCCAGCCACAGCATGGCCAGGTCCCAGAACTGCCAGAACGGGTCCGCCCACTTGCCGGCAACGAAGCCGAAGTCGATGGCGTGGATGCCTTCACCCACCATGAGGTTCACGAACAGGTGGCCGAAGATGAGGACCACCAGCACCACGCCGGAAAGGCGCATGAACAGCCAGGCGATCATCTCGAAGTTGCCCTTGGAGCCGCCGCTGCGACGGTACTGGGGGGCGATCCGCCCGCTGCGGGGGCTCTCGATGGTTGCAGTCATGGCTTAGTGACCTCCGAGGGCGAGGGACAGGTGGCGGATGGAGAAGGCGACCATGGTCACGACCCAGAGGGCCAGCACTGCCCACAGCATCTGCCGCTGGTACTTGGCGCCCTTCTTCCAGAAGTCGACCGCAATGATGCGCAGGCCGTTGAAGGCGTGGAAGACGATGGCGGCAACGAGGCCGGTCTCGCCCAGCGCCATCAGGGGGTTCTTGTAGGCGCCGATCACGGCGGTGTAGGCCTCCGGTGACACACGCACCAAGGAGGTGTCCAGGACGTGGACCAACAAGAAGAAAAAGATCACTACACCGGTAATGCGGTGTCCTACCCAGGACCACATGCCTTCACGGCCGCGGTACAAGGTGCCAGCTGGTTTTGTCGGCACTGATAAACCTCCCTGCAACACAGCGGCGCTGGCATGAGATCCATGCGGGGGGAACGCCTGCTGTGAGAGCACTCGTAGCTCAGGCCTAAATCTAGGCTCCGCTAACAGCTTATTCAATTTAGGCGTTTATTGGTGCCCAGTGCTGGTGCGGATTTTCGGGTGAAATGAGACCAACGCCACATGGTTGCGGGCTTTTTGGGAAGCGGCGGGCGGGGGAGTGCCGCAAAATGCGGGACCATTGCGCAGCCGCAGGAGCCGGATGCGGCCCTTCGGCTAAAGTAGCCGTGATGAGTACAGACAAAGTGACAAGCCCGGCTTCACCCCTTGACCGCTTCATTGCGGTGATTCCGGCAGGCGGAGTGGGGACCCGCCTCTGGCCCCTGTCACGAGCAGCAGCTCCCAAGTTCCTTCACGATCTCACCGGATCGGGCAGCACCTTGCTGCGCGCCACCTATGACCGGCTGCAGCCACTGGCGGGCAACCGGATGCTGGTGGTCACCGGCCAGGCCCACCGTGAAGCCGTGTGCCGGCAGCTTCCGGAAGTCCACGACGCCGACCTCGTCCTTGAGTCTGAACCCAAGGACTCGGGCGCGGCGATCGGCCTCGCGGCGGCAATCCTGCATGAACGCGATCCCGACACCATCATGGGTTCCTTCGCCGCCGACCAAGTGATCAGCCCGGACCACCTGTTCCAGCAGGCCGTCCGCGAGGCGATCCACACGGCCGCCGCCGGCAAGATCGTGACCATCGGCATCAAGCCCACCCACCCGTCCACGGGCTTCGGCTACATCCGCTCCGGCAAGGCGCTGAACATCGAAGGTGCTCCCAGCGCCCATGACGTGGTGGAGTTCGTCGAGAAGCCGGACGAAGTGGTGGCCCAGCAGTACGTCGACAGCGGCGACTACGTATGGAACGCCGGCATGTTCGTGGCGCCCGTGTCCCTGATGCTCAAGCACCTCGAAGCCAACCAGCCGGAGCTGTTCCAGGGCCTGCAGGAAATCGCCCGTGCCTGGGACACCCCGCAGCGGGACGAGGTCACCGCGCGCAACTGGCCCACCCTGCCGAAAATTGCCATCGACTACGCAGTGGCCGAGCCCGCCGCCGAAGCCGGTGACGTCGCCGTCGTGCCCGGTACCTTCCGCTGGGACGACGTTGGCGACTTCGCCTCCGTGGGCCGGCTGAACAGCGCCAAGGAAGTGGACGACGTGACCGTCCTTGGCGAAGGTGCCCGCGTGTTCACCGAGAACTCAAGCGGCGTGGTGGTCACCGATACCAAGCGCGTCATCGCCCTGATCGGCATCCAGGACGTTGTCATCGTGGATACGCCCGACGCCCTGCTGGTGACCACCATGGCCAACTCGCAGCGTGTAAAGGCCGCCGTGGACGCCCTCAAGGCAAGCGGGGACACGGACGTCCTGTAGCCGGTACACCTGCCGGCGCCCCGGGGTGCCGGCAGGTTCCGGACGTAATGCGGCGTCAGTGAATGGGTGCCAAACCCCACACCCTCGCTAGAGTGAAGCAGTGCGCAATTACACTACCGAAGCCGAGCCCACCGCCCTGGTGGCTCCGTGGCTCGAACCGCTCCTGCCGGAACTGATCGAATTCCGCCGGGACCTCCATGCGCACCCGGAACTGTCCTTCAAGGAGTTCCGCACCACCGACAAGCTGGCCGAGCGGCTCGAAGCCGCCGGCCTGAGCCCGCGCCGCCTGGAGGGCACGGGGCTCACTGTGGACGTGGGTGAAGGCCCCATCGCCACCGCGCTGCGCGGTGACATCGACGCCCTGCCCATCATCGAAGAGACCGGCCTGCCGTTCGCGTCCAAGAACCACGGCGTCACGCACGCCTGCGGCCATGACGTGCACACCACCACCATGCTGGGCATTGCCCTGGTCCTGAACCGGATGCATCAGGAAACACCCCTCGGCGCCACCGTCCGGATCATTTTCCAGCCTGCCGAAGAGACCATGCCCGGCGGCGCGCACTCGTGCATCGAGCAGGGCGTCCTGGAGGGCGTTCCGCGGATTCTGGCGCTGCACTGCGATCCCCGGATCGAAGTGGGCAAGGTGGGAACCCGGATCGGCGCCATCACGTCTGCCTCTGACACCATCCGGATTGAGCTCTCCGGCCGCGGCGGCCACACGTCACGACCGCACCTCACCGAGGACCTGGTGTTCGCCCTGGCCCAGATTGCGGTCAATGTCCCCGCTGTGCTGTCGCGCCGCGTGGACGTCCGCAGCGGCGTGTCCGTGGTGTGGGGGCAGATCACCGCGGGCTCGGCACCCAACGCCATTCCGGGCACCGGCTACATGGCGGGCACCATGCGCTGCCTGGACCGGGAAGCCTGGCATGCCGCGGGCGAACTCCTGGACGAGGTGGTGCACCAGGTGGCCGCGCCCTACGGGGTGGACGTGCACCTGGAGCACACCAGGGGAGTGCCGCCGGTGGTGAACTCCGAGCATGAGACAGCCCTGATCGAGGCTGCTGCACGCGCCGAAATCGGCGAAAGCGCAGTGGTGCTCACCCCGCAGTCCATGGGCGGTGAGGACTTTGCGTGGTTCCTGGCCGAGCTTCCCGGGGCGATGATGCGCCTTGGCACCAAGACCCCCGGCGGCGAGGACTACGACCTGCACCGCGGCGACTACATCCTGGACGAGCGCTCCCTGGGCCTGGGCATCCGGGTGCTGACCGCGGCCGCCCTGCGGACCATCCGGGACCTGGAGCAGCCCTCCATCCCGTAGCCCCGCCACTTCTGGGCGGGCCCGCCACCAAGGGGCGGCCCGCCGTCGGGACGGCACGACGAAGGTTCAAGCCCTGGTGCCGTGCGCTCGATAAGTTGTGCACAATTTAGTTGTACGCTACCGTTGAGGTATGACCGAAGCGCCCCGCCTGGACCGGCAAGTATGTTTTGCGCTCTACTCAGCCTCCCGGGCCGCAACGGCGGTCTACCGGCCCATCCTCGACGAACTGGGGCTCACCTACCCGCAGTACCTGGTGATGCTGGTGCTGTGGGAAAGCGAGCCGCGCGGCGTGAAGGAACTCGGCGGGGAACTCGGACTGGACTCAGGCACCCTGTCCCCGCTCCTCAAGCGCCTGGAAGCACTCGGGCTCGTGGAGCGCCGGCGGTCCGGCCAAGATGAGCGCCGCGTCGCGATCCACCTGACTCCGGCCGGGCGAAGCCTCAGCGGGCCGGCCAGTGCCATCCCGCAGCGGCTGGCAGACGCCGCCGGGTTGTCCCTGGACGAACTCGAACAACTGCGGGCCACCCTGGGCAAGCTCACAGCCGCGCTGCATCAATCGCTTTAGTCGCTGTAACCCCCGGCGCTGAATCCCGCACCATCCCACCAACAGGACGGACATCTTTCGTGAAGACTCTCTACACCGCCGAGGCGCTTGCCTCCGGCGAAGGGCGCGATGGTACCGCGCGCAGCAACGACGGCAGGCTGGCAGTTGACCTCGCCAGTCCGGTCGAACTGGGCGGCAACGGCCAGGGCACCAACCCGGAGCAGCTCTTCGCCGCCGGCTACGCCGCCTGCTTCCATTCCGCGCTGCGGCTGGTTGGCCGCAAGGCAGGCGCAGACCTGACCGACTCGGCGGTGGCAGCGAAGGTCCACCTGGGGCAGCTGGACGGTGGGGCAGGCTTCGGGCTGGCCGCCGAGCTTGAAATTGCCCTCCCTGCTTTGGATCTCGCCACCGCAGAGGACCTGGTGGCCAAGGCCCACCAGGTCTGCCCCTATTCGAACGCCACCCGCGGCAACATTACCGTTGACCTCAAGATTCTGGAGTACGCAGCATGAGCACAGCCCTGGCAACCACCACCCGTGAGATCCGGCTCGCTTCCCGCCCCGTGGGCCGTCCCACCAATGGCAACTTCGAACTGGCAGAGTCACCGCTGCCCGCCCTCGAAGACGGCCAGATCCTGGTGCATAACCTCTTCATGTCCGTGGACCCCTACATGCGCGGCCGGATGAATGACGTCAAGTCCTACTCCGCACCGTTCGCCGTCGGCAAGGCGCTCGACGGCGGCGCTGTGGGTGAGGTGGTCGCGTCCCGTTCGTCGGCACACAAGGAGGGCGACGTCGTCGTCCATTCCCTTGGCTGGCGCGAGTACGCCGTGGTGGATGGCAGCGCTGCCACCCCGGCCCGCACCGACCTGGCGCCGGCGTCCGCTTTCCTCGGCGCCTTGGGCATGACCGGGCTCACTGCATACACCGGCCTGCTCAAAGTTGCGGAGTTTAAGCCCGGGGACGCCGTCTTCGTCTCGGGTGCCGCCGGCGCGGTGGGCTCCCTGGTGGGCCAGATCGCCAAAGCCATGGGCGCCTCGCGGGTCATCGGCTCCGCAGGCTCACCTGCCAAGGTGGCGCCCTCCTGGAACTCGGATTCGATGCCGCGTTCGACTACCACGACGGTCCCGTAGTGGAGCAGTTGGAGAAGGCAGCGGGCCCGGCCGGAATCGATGTCTACTTCGACAACGTTGGCGGCGAACACCTGGAGGCTGCCCTGGCGGTCCTCAACGTGGGCGGCCGCGTGGCCATGTGCGGCGCCATTGCACAGTACAACTCCACGGAGCCCACACCGGCACCGAACAACCTGATGCAGGCGATCGGCAAGCAGCTCACCCTGCGCGGCTTCCTGGTGGGCGGCCAGCGGCAGCACGCGGCAGAGTTCGCGGAGAAGATGGCCGGCTGGCTGGCCGACGGTACCGTGCGCTATGACGAGACAATCGTTGACGGACTCGAGAACGCGCCGCAGGCGTTCATGGATCTCCTGGATGGCGCAAACACCGGGAAGATGCTGGTCCGGCTGTAACCGCCGTACCCACCCGCCATCAGTAGGGGCACCGCGCTTTTGCGGTGCCCCTACTGCTTGGTAACAACTTGTAAACAATCCTCCGGATGGGCTCCCGGCGTGCTATGGGGACGTGGCGCAGGCCACTAAAGTTAGTGCCATCAGTGCGCTCCGGCGCAGTGCTGCGTGCCTTCAGTGAAAACAGAATTTCAGCGCCGAAACGGACACTCATTGAATTCCAGCCCGTAGCGCCACTCGCATCATCCCTGGAGGAAAATTGAAGAAATCACTCCGTGCCGTCTTCAAGCGCGGTTCAATGGCAGGTGTGGCCACCCTCGGTGCGTCCGCACTCGTGCTCACCGCCTGCGGTGCCGCCCCCGAAGCCGGAAGCTCCCCGTCAGCAGGGGCCAGCGACTACACCGGCTGCATTGTGTCGGACTCCGGTGGATTCGACGACCAGTCCTTCAACCAGTCCTCCTACGAGGGCCTGAAGAAGACGGAGAAAGACCTTGGCATCAAGGTCAACCAGATCGAGTCCAAGACCAACAACGACTTCGAACCCAACCTCCGGGCCATGGTCACGGCCGGCTGCAACCTGACCATCACCGTGGGCTTCCTGCTCGGCGACGCCACCAAGGCCCAGGCCACCGCCAACCCGGACAAGCACTTCGCCATCATCGACTTCGGTTACGACCAGCCCATCAGCAACGTCAAGCCCATCATCTACGACACCGCCCAGGCCGCCTTCCTGGCCGGCTACCTCGCCGCAGGAACCACCAAGACCGGCACCGTGGCCACCTTCGGCGGCATCAAGATCCCCACCGTGACCATCTTCATGGACGGCTACGCGGACGGCGTGAAGTACTACAACCAGCAGAAGGGCAAGAACGTCAAGCTCCTCGGCTGGAACAAGGACTCCCAGGACGGCAGCTTCACCGGCGACTTCGAAAAGCAGGACGTTGGCAAGCAGCTGACCAAGAACTTCCTGGACCAGGGCGCGGACATCGTCATGCCCGTGGCCGGTCCCGTGGGCAAGGGCGCCGGAGCCGCGCTCAACGAGGCCAAGGCCGCCGGCAAGGACGTCAAGCTCATCTGGGTTGACTCCGACGGCTACCTCACCGCCCCTGACTACAAGGGCATCATGCTCTCCTCCGTCATGAAGCAGATGGGCGAGGCCGTGGAAACCGTGGTCACCGAGGACAAGGACGGCAAGTTCAACAACACCCCGTACGTGGGCACCCTTGCCAACGACGGCGTACAGCTGGCACCCTTCCACGACCTCGACTCCCAGGTCCCGGCCGAGCTGAAGTCCGACCTCGAGAAGATCAAGAAGGACATTGTGGACGGCAAGCTGAAGGTTGAGTCCGCAGCAAGCCCCAAGGCCTGATCCACCACAGGAAGCGCCGCCGCCGGCCCGTCACCCACTGGCCGGGCGGTGGCGCTTTTTGCTGGCCGAACGTTTACCGCGCACGGCCGGCTCCTCCCGGGACTGCAGCCACTAGGCTGGTGCTGCAGCCACATATCCCGCCCGGTCTGATCACCGGGCGCTTCGAGATTGGTCAGAGTTTTGAAACTTGAGCTTCGAGGGATCACTAAACGCTTTGGCACGCTGCTGGCCAACGACCACATCGACGTGGTGGTTGAGCCGGGACAGATCCACTGCCTCCTTGGAGAAAACGGGGCGGGCAAGTCCACCCTAATGAACGTGCTCTACGGGCTCTACGAGCCCACCGAAGGCGAAATCCTCGTCGATGACAAGCCCGTCAGCTTCCGCGGCCCGGGCGACGCCATGGCCGCGGGAATCGGCATGGTGCACCAGCACTTCATGCTGGTGCCGGTGTTCACCGTGGCGGAGAACGTTGCACTGGGCGCCGAACCCACCAAAGCCGCAGGCTTCCTCAACCTGGACCAGACCAGGCAGCGCATCAAGGAAATCTCGGACCAGTACGGCTTCGACGTGGACCCGGACGCCCTGGTGGAGGACCTCCCGGTGGGCGTGCAGCAACGGGTCGAAATCATCAAGGCCCTGGTGCGCAACGCCAAGGTCCTCATCCTCGACGAACCCACTGCCGTGCTGACACCCCAGGAGACCGATGAACTCCTGGACATCATGCGCCAGCTCAAGTCGCGCGGCACCTCCATCGTCTTCATCTCGCACAAGCTGCGCGAGGTCAAGGAAGTCTCGGACACCATCACCGTCATCCGGCGGGGAAAGGTGGTAGGCACCGCCGATCCTGCCGCTTCCACCACCGAGCTTGCTTCGATGATGGTGGGCCGGGCTGTCAGCCTGAACCTGGAGAAGGCGCCCGCCCAGCCCAGGGAAACCACGTTCGAAGTCAGCGACCTCACCGTCGTCGCACCCAACGGCCAGCACGTGGTGGACCACCTCAGCTTCCACATCAAACGGGGTGAGATTTTGGCCATTGCCGGCGTGCAGGGCAACGGCCAGACTGAACTCACCGAAGCCATCCTGGGCCTGCAGGAACGGGTTACCGGCTCCATCGTCCTGGACGGCAAGGAACTGGTGGGCCGGTCCGTCAAGGAGGTCCTGGACGCGGGGGTCGGCTTTGTTCCGGAAGACCGCACAGTGGACGGGCTGGTAGGCACTTTCTCCGTGGCTGAAAACCTGATCCTTGACCTTTACGACAAGCCGCCGTTCGCCAAGGGCATCAGCATGAGCCCGGCGAAAATCATGGAAAACGCCAAGGCCCGCATCGGTGAATTCGACGTGCGCACGCCCTCGGCCGCATCCGCCGCCGGAACGCTGTCCGGCGGCAACCAGCAAAAACTCGTCATGGCCCGCGAACTGTCCCGCCCGCTGCGGCTGTTCATCGCCTCCCAACCCACCCGCGGCGTGGACGTAGGGTCCATCGAATTCCTGCACCGGCGGATCGTCGCCGAGCGTGACCAGGGGACCCCGGTGATGATCATTTCCACCGAGCTGGACGAAGTCATGGAACTGGCTGACCGCATCGCAGTGCTCTACAAGGGCAAGCTGGTGGGCACCGTCCCTGCAGGGACCGGCCGGGACGTCCTGGGCCTCATGATGGCAGGCATCCCGCCCGAAGAACACGCGCCCAATGGGCACGCACACGCCCCGCAGGCCGGCATACCGGCCGCCACCTCCAACGCCGAGGGAGCCGACCATGCCTGACCAGCCTTCCCCCAAGCATGCCCAAGAGAACCAGCACGCCGAAAACCAGCCCGCTGAAGAAAGCCTTGGGGCTGACAAGCACCGGCACGCAGCCGACACCCCGAAGGGTGCCGCGGCGCCCGCTTCGGAGGAAAGCGCAACGGTGGTGGCGGTCGACACCGCCGGCGGCGCCATGCAGCCCTCGGCGGTTCCGGCCACGGCCCAAAGCGGACGGTTGCCGGGTGGCTCCGATACCGTGCTGCGCCGGATCTTCACCGGGAGCGGCATGGTCTCGGTCCTGGCGGTGCTGCTGGCGCTGATCATCGGCGGCCTGCTCATCGCCAGCACGGACAAGCAGGTGGCCACCGCGTCCGGCTACTTCTTCGCCAGGCCCACGGACATGCTGACGGCGGTATGGAACGCCGCCACCCGCTCCTACATCGCGCTGTTCCAAGGCTCGGTGTTCAACCCCCGGGGCAACGGCCTGGCCGCGCAGTTTGCCCCGTTCATGGAGACCCTCACCATCGCCACGCCGCTGATCACTGCCGGCCTGGGCGTGGCGCTGGCCTTCCGGGCGGGCCTGTTCAACATCGGTGCGCAGGGCCAGATCATTGTGGCAGGCATCCTGGCGGCCTGGGTGGGCTTTGCACTGCACCTGCCGATCGGCCTGCACCTGCTGCTGGTGCTCGTGGCCGGCATCGTCGGCGGCGCCCTCTGGGGCGGCCTCGCCGG
Source organism: Pseudarthrobacter defluvii (assembly GCF_030323865.1). Taxonomy (NCBI): domain Bacteria; kingdom Bacillati; phylum Actinomycetota; class Actinomycetes; order Micrococcales; family Micrococcaceae; genus Pseudarthrobacter; species Pseudarthrobacter defluvii. Next base: position 1,207,680 of record NZ_CP066362.1, read on the forward strand.
CCTGCTCAAAGCCCGGACCGGAGCCCACGAAGTCATCCTGACCATCATGTTCAACTACATAGCGCTTTACTTCCTGCGCTACCTGTTGAACACGCCGGCGTTCCAGCGGCCGGGGGAGTCAAACCCCATCTCGCCCATCCTGGACCCCAGCGCGGTGTACCCGCAGATCCTGGGCAGCCAGTATCGGCTGCACCTTGGCTTCCTCCTGGCGATCGCCGCCACCGTCCTGGTGTGGTGGCTTCTGAACCGGTCCACGGTGGGCTTCGAGTTCCGGGCCGTGGGCGCCAACCCGAACGCCGCGCAGACCGCGGGCATCAACGTCTCCCGGTCCACCATCCTGGTCATGGCCATCGCAGGCGGCCTCGCCGGCATGTCCGGCGTGGCGCAGGTTGCCGGCACCGAAAAGGTGCTCACCGACGGCGTGGCCGCCACGTACGGCTTTGACGCCATCACGGTTGCCCTGCTGGGACGTTCGACGCCGTGGGGCACGTTCGCTGCCGGCCTGCTGTTCGGCGCCTTCCGCGCCGGGGCGGTCCAGATGCAGATCCAGACCGGCACCCCCATCGACATCGTCCTGGTGGTCCAGTCCCTGATTGTCCTTTTCATCGCCGCACCGCCGCTGGTCCGGGCCGTCTTCGGCCTGAACCCCCGGCGCAGGAAGCCCGCGCGCGCAGCCAAGTCCGGGCAGGCAGCCACAACCGGAGGTGCCGCATGAGCACAACAGTTTCGTCGTCCAGGCCCGGCAACCCCCAGCCCCGCGGCCCCAAAGCAGACGCCCCTTCCGGAACGCCCGCCGCCAAACCAGTCAGCTGGAAAACGCCCGTCCTGCTCACCGTGTTCGCGTTGATCTCCCTGGTGTTCTTCGGACTCCTGGCACCCCACCAGACGGCAAGCTTCGGCATCTCAACCGGCGGTGATTTCTTTCAGCTACCGGCTCTGGAAATCAACGCCTTCGCCGGTGGCATCGTACTGTCGGTGCTTCTCGTGGGCCTGGCGGGCTACGCCCTCTATTTGAAGACCAGGAACCAGCCAGCCCCCGGCTGGCTGCCCGTCACGTTCATCGTGATCTTCGTGGCTGCGTTCCTCATTTGGGTGGTGGGCGGGGCCCGCACCCCCACCATCTCGCTGGCGGGCCTCATCGCCGGATCCGTGACGCTCGCCGTTCCGCTCGTGTTCGGTTCGCTCTCCGGTGTCCTGTGTGAGCGCGTAGGAGTGGTGAACATCGCCATCGAAGGGCAACTCCTGGGCGGGGCGTTCACCGCGGCCATCGTTGCCAGCATGACCAAGAGTGCTTTGGTCGGGTTGTTGGCGGCCGCCATCGCCGGTGCAGTGGTGTCCATGGTCCTGGCGCTGTTCAGCATCAAGTACCTGGTCAACCAGATCATCGTCGGCGTCGTCCTGAACGTGCTGGTCTCCGGCGTGACCGGCTTCCTCTTCAGCACCGTGATGCAGGCCAACAAGGCCCAGTTCAACTCACCTCCCGGCCTGGACGTCATCGACATCCCGGTCCTCTCCAGCATCCCGATCATCGGGCCCATCCTGTTCCGGCAGTCGCTGGTGGGGTACCTCATGTACGTGGCCGTCGCGGTGGTCTGGGTGGGCCTGTTCAAGACCAGGTGGGGCCTGCGTGTTCGCGCGGTGGGGGAGCACCCCCAGGCGGCGGACACCTTGGGCATCAACGTCAACGCCACCCGGTTCTGGAACGTCACCCTGGGCGGTGCTGTGGCCGGCATCGGTGGCTCGTTCTTCACCCTTGTTGCCATCGACAGCTTCACCAAGGAAATCTCCGGGGGGCGCGGCTTCATTGCCCTGGCCGCCCTGATCTTCGGACGCTGGAACCCGGTGGGTGCCTTCTTTGCGGCACTCCTGTTCGGCTTTGCCGACAACCTGCAGAGCATCGTCACCATCATCGGAACCCCCGTGCCCAGCCAGTTCATGGCCATGCTGCCCTACCTGGTCACCGTGCTCGCCGTCGCCGGCCTGGTGGGCAAATCCAGGGGGCCGGCCGCCAGCGGCATCCCTTACGTCAAGGGATGACCGCCATGGAAAGTGCAGAATTGGTCAACGCACAGGCCGTGGACTGGGCAGCCCTGGAGGCAGCCGCCGTCGCCGCCATGAAGAATGCCTACGCCCCGTACTCGAAGTTTCCGGTAGGCGCCGCGGCGCTCACCGGGGATGGCCGGATCGTCAGCGGCTGCAATGTGGAAAACGCCAGCTACGGGCTGACCCTCTGCGCCGAATGTGCCCTGGTGGGAAATTTGCAGATGACCGGCGGCGGCCTGCTGCGGGCGTTCTACTGCGTTGACGGGGAGGGAAACATCCTTATGCCCTGTGGCCGGTGCCGCCAGCTGCTGTACGAATTCCGTGCCCCGGACATGCAGGTCATGACTACCCAAGGCATCAAGACCATGGACCAGGTGCTGCCCGACGCCTTCGGTCCCGAACACCTGGAGGAGACCCGGTGACTGAGAACCGAACACCGAACAGCCGCGCCGAAGCGTTCGACGCCGTCGACATCATCCGCATCAAGCGGGACAAGGGGACGCTGAGCCCCGAACAGATCGACTGGACCATTGACGCGTACACCCGCGGGGCCATCGCTGACGAGCAGATGGCGGCCTTGAACATGGCCATCCTGCTCAACGGCATGGACCGGCCCGAGATTGCCCGCTGGACGGCGGCCATGATCGCTTCCGGTGAACGGATGGATTTCTCCAGCCTTCGGCGTCCCGACGGCGGCCTGAAGTACACGACGGACAAACACTCCACGGGTGGGGTGGGGGACAAGATCACCCTGCCGCTGGCCCCGCTGGTGGCGGTATTCGGCGTCGCCGTTCCCCAGCTGTCCGGCCGCGGCCTGGGGCACACCGGAGGCACCCTGGACAAGCTGGAGTCAATCCCCGGCTGGCGGGCCAACCTCAGCAACGACGAGATCCTGGCCCAGCTCCAGGACGTTGGCGCAGTGATCTGCGCCGCCGGCGCCGGACTTGCCCCCGCCGACAAGAAGCTGTACGCGCTCCGGGACGTCACCGGCACAGTGGAGGCCATCCCGCTGATCGCGTCATCGATCATGAGCAAGAAGATCGCAGAGGGCACCGGCTCGCTGGTCCTGGACGTCAAGGTGGGCAGCGGCGCGTTCATGAAGGACGAAGCCAAAGCCCGCGAACTCGCCGAAACCATGGTGGCGCTGGGCAAGGACGCAGGAGTCAACACTGTTGCGCTGCTGACCAACATGGACACCCCGCTGGGCCTTACCGCCGGCAATGCCATCGAGGTCGAGGAATCGCTGGAGGTCCTGGCGGGCGGCGGTCCTGATGACGTGGTGGAGCTGACTGTGCGGCTCGCCGAAGAAATGCTCGCCGCGGCAGGAGTGCGCGACGCCGATCCCGCTGCCGCGCTGAAGGACGGCCGGGCCATGGACGTCTGGAACCGGATGATCTCCGCCCAGGGCGGCGACCCCCGGGCAGCCCTGCCAAAGGCCAGGGAATCCGACGTCGTATACGCCCCCGCCGACGGGGTGCTGGTTGAACTGGACGCGCTCGCCGTTGGCGTGGCCGCGTGGCGCCTGGGTGCCGGCCGTGCACGGAAGGAGGACCCCGTCCAGGCCGGGGCGGGGGTGCGCATGCACGCCAAGCCGGGCGCCACAGTCCGCGCAGGGGAGCCGCTGATGACGCTGCTCACCAATACTCCGGAGCGGTTCGCCCGTGCCCGCGAAGCCCTGGAACACGCCGTGGTTATTGCTCCGGAAGGTTCACGGCCCGCCCAGCAGCTCATCATCGACCGCATAGCATAGTGACCAATGCAGGCCATCAATGACTTCATCCTCGCCGCAGCCGGACAGCCGTGGGTGCTGGTCCTGGTGCTGGCCTGCTGCATCATCGACGGCTTCTTTCCGCCGGTCCCCAGCGAGTCGGTGGTGGTGGGCCTCGCGGCGGTAGCGGCCACCGCCGATGTTCCCAATCCGCTGTTCCTGGCCCTGGTGGCTGCAGCGGGGGCCTTCGCCGGGGACAACATCGCCTACCTCCTTGGCCGCCGTGTGGGCACCACTCGATGGGCGTGGATGCGCGGGCCCCGCATGCAGGCCGCTTTCCGCTGGGCGGGCCGTGAGCTGCGGAAGCGGCCGGCGTCGCTGATCCTGGTGGCGCGCTTCGTCCCGATCGGCAGGGTTGCCGTCAACCTGACCGCCGGGGTCACCCACTATCCCCACCTGCGGTTCGTGGGGTTGACCGTCCTTTCCGCCAGCCTGTGGGCAGCCTACTCGGTGGCTATCGGGCTTTTCTTTGGCCAGTGGTTTGAGGACAACCACCTCCTGGGTGCCGCAATCGCCATTGTCTGCGCCGTCGCGCTGGGCGTCGTGGTGGACCTGGTGATCAACAAATTCCGCGGCAAACCCAATGTGGTGGAACGGATCCGGGAACCCGGGGCCTGACCGGCGCGTTTAAGGGGTAATTCCGGGCATTGGGGCGTAGCGGACAGGCCCCGGCGCGTGGGACACTTAGGAACGATTTCCGCTTTGGCTGCGGCACATAGGCTGTGTCATTTTTCATACAGGAGCAACACCGCGTGGAGTTTATTAATGAGGCCGTGCTCCATGCAGCGGGCCAGTGGTGGATTTACCCCGTCCTGCTCGTGTTCTTCTTCGTGGACGGCTTCGCCATGGTGGTCCCCAGCGAGACCCTCATCGTCGCTCTTGCTGCGTTCTCCCGGCACAGCGGCGAACCCAACCTCTGGATCCTTGGTGTCACGGCGCTGGTAGGCGCCATCGCCGGCGACAACATGGCCTATATGCTCGGCCGCAGGATCGGCCTGGACCGGTGGGGGTGGATGCGCAAGCCCAAGGTCCGGAAAGTCTTCGCGTGGGCCCGCTATGAGCTTGAAAAGCGCGGGGCTGTGCTGATCTTCACCGCCCGCTACATCCCCTGGGGCCGGGTGGCCGTCAACTACGTCGCCGGCAGCACAGGTTTTTCGCACCGCAGGTTCTTTGTGTTCGACGCCTTCGCCTGCCTTACCTGGGTGGGCTACTCCCTTGGCATCGGCCTGCTGGCCAGCTCCTTCCCCTGGCTGCACCACAACCCGCTGCTCAGCGCTGGCATCGCGGTAGTGTTCGCCATCGTCCTGGGCGTCGTCATCGACCACCTGCTGCGCTGGTGGCACAAACGGCTGGGACGTGACGATACGCCGGACGCGGACGGCTGGACCGAAGGATCCTCCGGCTCCGGCCACGAGGGCCGGCCCGGCACGCAGGCCTTCGTGGTGCCGTCGGCAGAGGCAGGCCCCGCCGCCAAGTAGCAGCCGGCCTTGGACGGCTGGTTTTGGGCCGCTGGCTTTGAACTCCGCCCCACCCTAAGGTGGAAACGTGACTGAGCCCATTGTTGACGCCGCCCCTGCCATCGATTTTGACCTGAAGAGCCTGCCGAAGGTCTCCCTGCACGACCACCTGGACGGAGGACTCCGCCCGGCCACCATCATCGAACTGGCGGAAGCCGTTGGCCACACGCTGCCCTCAACGGATCCGGTGGCCCTGGGGCAGTGGTTCCGCGAATCAGCAGACTCCGGATCGCTGGTCCGCTACCTGGAGACGTTCGACCACACGGTAGCCGTCATGCAGACCTACGACGGCCTGTTCCGCGTGGCGAAGGAGTTCGTCGAGGACCTCGCGGACGACGGCGTGGTGTACGGCGAAGTCCGGTGGGCACCCGAGCAGCACCTCCAGAAGGGGCTCAGCCTGGATGAAGTCGTCGAAGCTGTGCAGGAAGGCCTTGAGGCCGGCGTCGAGGCTGTGTCCGAGACCGGACGCGAGATCCAGGTGGGCCAGCTGATCACCGCCATGCGCCACGCCGACCGCGGCCAGGAGATCGCCGAACTGGCCATCCGCCACCGCAACAAGGGTGCCGTGGGCTTTGACATCGCCGGCGCCGAGGACGGCTTCCTGCCCAGCCGCTTCAAGGACGCCTTCACCTACCTTGCACAGCACAATTTCCCCGCCACCGTGCACGCCGGTGAAGCAGCCGGGCTGGAGAGCATCCAGTCGGCGCTGGTGGACGGCCGCGCCCTGCGGCTGGGCCACGGCGTCCGCATCGCCGAGGACATCATGGTGGAGTTCGACGACGACGAGGAAGCCGGCGACACCGTAGGCCTGGTCACCCTGGGCGACCTCTCCAGCTGGGTCCGCGACCGCGGCATCGCACTGGAAATCTGCCCCTCCTCCAACCTGCAGACCGGCGCGATCGCTGAATTCGGCGAAGGGATCGAAAGCCACCCGCTGGACATGCTCTACCAGCTGGGCTTCAACGTCACCATCAACACCGACAACCGCCTGATGAGCGGTGTCACCCTAACGGACGAGTTCAACCTGCTGGTGGAAACCTTCGACTACGACCTCGACGACCTGCTCGAGCTCACCCTCAACGCCGCCGAGGCGTCCTTCCTGCCGCTGGAGGAAAAGGAAGCGCTGGTGGAATACATCAACGACGCCTACGCCAACCTTGGCTGATCCGGATTCCCGGCCCGGCAGTTCCGCAACCGAAGAGCTGCTGGGCCAAATTGCCCAGCTGCGCCAACACTGCCCCTGGATGGGCGCCCTGACGCACGCTTCCCTGGTGGAGTACCTCCTGGAGGAGGCCTACGAGGTGGCCGAGACCATCGAGGAGGGCCACCCGGACAAGGAGCTCCAGGGCGAACTGGGTGACGTTCTGCTCCAGGTAGTGCTCCATGCCCGCCTTGCGGAGGAGCGCGGCGCGTTCACGTTCGACGACGTGGCGCGCGGCCTGGGTGCCAAAATGGTCCGCCGCAACCCGCACGTCTTCAGGCCGGACGGGTCCCTGCAGGACAGCTTCCCCGCCACGGTGGCGGAGATCGAGCAGAAATGGGATGCGGTCAAGCGGGCCGAACGCCCTGAACGCCGCGGAGCCTTTGAAGGAATCCCGGAGGCCCTCCCGGCGCTGGCCAAAGCGCAAAAGTCGCTGGACCGCGCAGCCCGTGCCGGCCTGGAGCTGCCAGCCGGGGAACCGATCCCCGAAAACGAGGACGAGCTCGGAACCCTGCTGCTCGCCGTCGTGCGTTCCGCCCGGGACAACGGCATGGACGCCGAGCGTGCCCTGCGCGCCGCCGTCCGCCGCTACCAGGGCGATGACGGCCCGCAAGGCGGCCGCAGCGGACCCGCGCCATCATGACGTCCGGCCCTTGACCGGTTTGAGTAACCCGGAGCACTCTCGACTACGCTAGTCGGTGACGAGTACGTCGAGTTTTCTGCCTGATTCCCCCCGTTAATCGCCCATAAGGAGCAAATTCATGGCGCTTATCGATGCCATCCACGCCCGCGAGATCCTCGATTCCCGCGGCAACCCCACCGTAGAAGTTGAAGTCCTGCTGTCCGACGGCCAGATCGGCCGCGCGGCGGTTCCCTCCGGTGCCTCCACCGGTGAGCACGAGGCCGTCGAACTGCGCGACGGCGACAAGGGCCGCTACCTGGGCAAGGGCGTGCAGAAGGCCGTCGACGCCGTGATCGACCAGATCGCCCCCGCCCTGACCGGCTTCGACGCCACAGACCAGCGCAGCATCGACCAGGCCATGCTGGACCTGGACGGCACCCCCAACAAGGGCAAGCTCGGCGCCAACGCCATCCTGGGCGTCTCCCTGGCAGTCGCCAACGCAGCCGCAGCCTCCGCTGACCTGCCGCTCTACAAGTACCTGGGCGGCCCCAACGCGCACGTCCTGCCCGTGCCGCTGATGAACATCCTCAACGGTGGCTCCCACGCCGACTCCGACGTCGACATCCAGGAATTCATGATCGCCCCCATCGGCGCTGAAACCTTCTCCGAAGGCCTACGCTGGGGCGTCGAGGTCTACCACAACCTCAAGTCCGTCCTGAAGGAAAAGGGCCTGTCCACCGGCCTCGGCGACGAGGGCGGCTTCGCCCCCAACCTGCCGTCCAACCGCGCGGCACTGGACCTGATCCAGGAAGCCATCAAGAACGCCGGCTACACCCCGGGCAAGGACATCGCACTGGCCCTGGACGTTGCCTCCTCCGAGTTCTACAAGGACGGTGCCTACCAGTTCGAAGGCAAAGCCCTGTCCGCCACCGAGATGAGCGCCTACTACGCCGAGCTCGTGGACGCCTACCCGCTGGTCTCCATCGAGGACCCGCTGGACGAGAACGACTGGGAGGGCTGGAAGACCCTCACCGACACCATCGGCGACAAGGTCCAGTTGGTAGGTGACGACCTCTTCGTCACCAACCCCGCCATCCTGCAGCGCGGCATCGACACCAGGACCGCCAACTCCCTGCTGGTCAAGGTCAACCAGATCGGTTCCCTGACCGAGACCCTGGATGCCGTCAGCCTGGCCCAGCGTGCCGGCTACACCACCATCACCTCGCACCGCTCCGGCGAAACCGAAGACACCACCATTGCCGACATCGCGGTGGCCACCAACGCAGGCCAGATCAAGACCGGCGCCCCTGCCCGCTCCGAGCGCGTTGCCAAGTACAACCAGCTGCTGCGGATCGAAGAGGAACTGGACGACGCCGCACGCTATGCCGGACGCAGCGCGTTCCCGCGTTTCAAGGGCTAGTAACCGGCTAAACCCTTCAGCGGTGGCTATGGTTGAAAGACCATAGCCACCGCTGTTTTTCCAGCAGCAGTTGTCCCAGAAGTGTTGTCCAGCACAGATAGTGGCGGCCCCGGCAGGCTGCGTTTCAGGAGTGTCATGGCTACCCGCCGCCCCAAAGTTCCCAAGGTCGCCCCCACCCGTCCAGCCAAGGAAACGGCCGACGACGGGCCCTCCGGCGGTGCCGATGTTATCCGGGCGGATTTCCGCCCGGCCAAGGGAACGGCCGCCAGGGACACGGCACGGCCAAAGGACCACCACGGGCACGGAGCTTCCGGCCAGCCCGGCGCCGGAAAGGCGGGGGAGGCCCCCAAGCCCAAACCTGCCGGCGCACGCAAGGGCAGCAGTTCCACGGACGGCAAGGACACCCCTGACCGCGAAGACGGGCAGCACCCTGTCCCCGCCAAGGCGTTCTCCGGGCGCATGCTCGCGCTGGCCGTGGTGATGATTGCCATCACCATCATGCTCGCGCCCACGGTGAAGATCTTCTTCGACAAGAAGGCTGAAATCGACGCGTTGCACGCCGATATCGCAGCACGTCAGGCCGAAGGCGACGCCCTCCGCCAGCAGGTTTCGCGCTGGCAGGACCCCAACTACGTCAAACAGCAGGCCCGCGACCGCATTAACATGGTTATGCCGGGCGAAACCGGCTACTGGGTTTTTGGCAGCGATGAGCCGGCCGCAGAAAGCAGTAGCCCCGCCGGCGCAGCAGCACAAGACCCCGCCGATCTGCCGTGGGTGGATTCCCTGTGGGAGTCCATCAGGCGCGCGGCCACAGACTGAACCGCACAAGGAAGGACGGCCCGCGACAGTGGAACACAACACGGCAGCCGCCCGGGACGAATCCCGCCAACCGACAGCACACGACCTTGAAGTACTGAGCAGGCAGCTGGGACGTCCCGTCCGCGACGTCGTGGAGATTCCGGCCCGCTGCATCTGCGGCAACCCCCTGGTGGCGGCCACCGCACCCCGCCTCAGCAACGGCACTCCTTTCCCCACCACCTTCTACCTGACGCACCCGGTGATCACATCCGCGGTTTCCAGGCTTGAGGCGGCGGGGGTCATGAACACCATGAACGAACAGCTGGCCACCGATGACGGACTCGCCGCGGCCTACCGGGCAGCCCATGAAGAGTACCTGGCCGCCCGCGAAGCCATCGGGCAGCGTTCGGGCATCGGCCCGGTGCCGGAAATCGACGGCGTCTCCGCCGGCGGGATGCCCACCCGCGTCAAGTGCCTGCACGTCCTGGTGGGCCACTCCCTGGCAGCGGGAAGCGGCGTCAACCCCCTCGGCGACACGGCGATCGGGATGATCAGCGAGTGGTGGACGGCGGACAAGTGCTACTGCGACGGCGCCTGGGACACCACCGGCGAGGCACCGTCCCGGGACCTCAGCCGGCACGGACCGCAGGGCCTGCCCGGTATCGTGGGACGCCCGGCCCCCGTCCGGAAGTCTGCCGGCACCGCAGGAGCCGCCGAATGACCCGCGTGGCCGCCATCGACTGCGGCACCAACTCCATCCGGCTCCTGATCGCGGACATCCACCACGGCAACGGCGGCACGGGCCTGACGGACGTAGTCCGCGAGATGCGCGTGGTCCGGTTGGGCCAGGGCGTGGACGCCACCGGCGAACTGGCACCCGAGGCCCTCGACCGGACCTTCGCCGCAGCCGCCGACTACGCTCGGCTGATCAAGGAACACGGCGCAGAGCGGATCCGCTTCGTCGCCACCTCCGCCAGCCGCGACGCACGCAACCGGGACGTCTTCGTGGACGGAATCCGGGACCTGCTGGGCGTGGAGCCCGAAGTCATCTCCGGGGACGAGGAAGCGGCACTGTCCTTTGCCGGTGCCAGCAGCGTCCTGCCCATCCTCGACGGCCACCAGGTGCTGGTGGTGGACCTCGGCGGGGGAAGCACCGAGTTCGTCCTCGGCACTGCGGACGGCGTGACCGCGGCGAAGTCCGTGGACATTGGCTGCGTCCGCCTCACCGAACGGCACCTTAGCGACGATCCCCCCACCCCTGCCCAGATCGCGGCCGCGGAAGCCGACGTTGACGCAGCCATAGCCCGCGCCGGACGCGACGTGCCGCTGGAACGCGCCACCGCCGTCGTCGGTGTTGCCGGGTCCGTCACCACCATCACCGCCCACGCCCTGCGCCTGCCGGAATATTCGCCGGACGCCATCCACGGCACGGAACTGCCGATTGCGGAGGTCCGCGCCGCCGCCACCGACCTGCTCACCATGACCCGGGACAAACGCGCGGCCCTGCCGTACATGCACCCCGGACGCGTGGACGTCATCGGGGCCGGGGGACTGGTGTGGCGCCGGATCCTGGAACGGATGGGGGAGCTGACCGGCGGGAGGATTACCGCAGCCACGGCCAGCGAGCACGACATCCTCGATGGCATCGCCCTGAGCATCGGGTAGGCCCATGCATTCCACAACAGCTTCCACCCGCTTCTTGCCGCGGGCGGCGGCGGCCCTGATGGCCGTCCTCCTGGTTGCGTGCTGCTTCTGCGCGGGCCTCTTCACGGCACCCTCCGCACGGGCCGATGAGTGGCGCGACAAAGAATACTGGCTGGCAGATTCCGGCATCACCAAGGCCTGGGAAGTGTCAAAGGGCGCAGGCGTCAAGGTAGCCGTCATCGACAGCGGCATTGACGCGCAGCACCCGGACCTCAAAGGCGCCGTCGTCGGTGGGTACGACGCCTCCGGCTCCGGCCGGCCCGACGGCCAGAAGAGCGTGGGCTCGAAGCCCGAACACGGCACCCTGGTAGCCACGATGCTTGCCGGCCGCGGCCACCAGCCGGCAAGCCCCAGCCCCAGCCCCAGCCCGGGACCGGCGGGTACACCGCCCGACGGCATCATGGGAGTGGCGCCGGAAGCACAGCTCCTTTCGGTCTCCACCTGGCTTGGCTCACCCAACCCTTCGGGCAAGAGCGACCAGGACCAGATCCCCGAGGCAGTCCGCTGGGCCGTGGACAACGGCGCCAAGGTGATCAACATTTCGTTGGGCAGCACAAGCCCGCAGTGGCCGCAAAGCTGGGACGCGGCCTTCCTTTACGCGGAACAGAAGGACGTGGTCATCGTCGCGGCGGCCGGCAACCGGGTGGGCGGCAACACCCAGGTGGGCGCACCCGCCACCATCCCGGGCGTCCTGACCGTCGCCGGGCTGGACCGGAAGAACGTGGCCAGCGTGGACGCTTCCTCGCAGGGGATCAGCATCGGTGTGGCCGCGCCCGCCGAAAACCTCTTGGGCGGACTCCCCGGTGGCGGCTACGCGGAGTGGGCCGGAACCTCCGGCTCCACCCCCATCGTCGCGGGCGTGGCCGCCCTGATCCGGTCCAAGTGGCCGGATATGAGTGCTGAACAGGTGATCAACAGGATCATCACCACGGCCAAGGACGCAGGAGCCCCGGGCAAGGACCCGCTGTACGGCTACGGCATCCTCAACGCCGAGGCAGCACTTAAAGCCGATGTTCCGCAGGTATCGGTCAATCCGCTGGGCACCATCGCCGAGTGGATCCGCGTCCACAGGCGGGGAAACGCTGCTCCCGCAACCCCACTGCCAACCACCACCCAGGTCCCCAGCGCCGCACCCACGCTGCCCGAAGCAACCGTTCCCGCCGCCAAGGCGCCGTCCCCGCGGGACAGTGCCATCGGCGCCGCCGTCGTGATCGGGTTTGCAGTCCTGTTTGTCGCGATCATCGTGGCAGCCGCCATCCAGCTTCGCAGGGCCGCCCGCAACCCCGCCCTTGCCGCAGAAGAACCCGAAACAGGGGTGCTGGACAAGGTGCATCCAGCCAGGAATTCCAGCGTTACAGACGGTCGTCAAAGTTAGTGAAGATTTTCACAAACTGCGCTATCCTTAAACTATGGCAACCACCCCACAGCTCCAGGACCGTCCCAGGGTACTCGTCGTCGGCGGCGGGTACGTCGGCCTCTACGTAGCACTGAAACTGCAGAAGAAGATCGCGAACGCCGGTGGCATCGTCACCGTCGTTGATCCCCTGCCCTACATGACCTACCAGCCCTTCCTTCCCGAGGTGGCCGGCGGCAACATCGAAGCCCGCCACGCGGTGGTATCCCACCGCCAGCACCTCAAGCAGACGGAACTGATCCAGGGGCGCGTTACCTCCATCGACCACGTCAACCGCAAGGCTGTGGTGGCTCCCGCCGACGGCGGCGAAAACTTCGAGGTTCCCTACTTCGACGTCGTGCTCGCAGCCGGCGCCATTACCCGCACGTTCCCCATCAAGGGCCTGGCGGACAACGGCATTGGCCTGAAGACCATCGAGGAAGCCGTTGCGCTGCGCAACAAGCTGCTCGAGCGCATCGAGGTTGCGTCCACCATGACGGACCCTGCGGCACGCGCCCGGGCCCTCACCTTCGTGGTGGTCGGTGGCGGCTTCGCCGGCATCGAGTGCATCACCGAAATGGAAGACCTCGCCCGCGCCGCCGTGCGCAACAACCCCCGCATCAAGCAGGAGGAAGTCCGCTTCGTCCTGGTCGAGGCCATGGGCCGCATCATGCCCGAGGTCACTGCCCAGCAGGCCGACTGGGTGGTGGAACACCTGCGCAGCCGCGGCATTGAGGTCCTCCTCAACACCTCGCTGGACAGCGCCGAAGGCACCCTCAAGCTGATCAACCTCCCGGACAAGACCCCGGCCCAGGAATTCGAGGCGGACACCCTGGTATGGACCGCCGGCGTGCAGGCCAACCCCATGGTCCGCTCCACCGACTTCCCCCTTGAGCCCCGCGGCCGGGTCCGGGTCCTTCCGGACCTGCGCATCTCCGGCGACGAAGGCATCGTGGAAAACGCCTGGGCAGCCGGCGACATCGCCGCTGTTCCGGACCTCACCGGCAAGGGCCTGCCGGACGGCACCTGCGTACCCAACGCCCAGCACGCCCTGCGCCAGGCCAAGCGCCTCGCCAAGAACCTCTGGGCCTCCCGCTGGGACAAGCCGCTGACCGACTACAAGCACAAGAACCTCGGTGCCGTGGCCGGCTTCGGCGAGTGGAAGGGCGTTGCCAACATCAATCTCCTGGGCCGCATCGGCCTCAAGGGAGCGCCGGCCTGGCTGGCCCACCGCGGCTACCACGGCATGGCCATGCCCACATTCGAGCGCAAGTTCCGCGTCATCCTGAACTGGATCATCGGCTTCTTCGCCGGCCGCGACACCACCCAGCTGATGGACCTGGACAACCCCCGCGGCGCCTTTGTCTCGGCAGCAACCCCGGCCCCGAAGCCTGCAGCTGCTCCCGCAGCCGTGCCGGCCGGCGGCTCCGGTTCAACCGCTGCCGCAGCTCCGAAGGAGACCGTGGCGGCCAACGCCAAGTAGCGCGTCTGTTCCACCACGCTTCACAGCGCACGACGGCGGCCGTCCCCTTCGCGGGGGCGGCCGCCGTCGGCGTTTCCAGCCAAGGCGCCCCTGGCAGGTACCATTGACCCGGCGCCCCAGTAGCCCAATTGGCAGAGGCAGCGGACTTAAAATCCGCGTGTTGTGGGTTCGAGTCCCACCTGGGGTACAACTGCCCGGCCGCCACGATCAGTGCCGTCCACAAGGAAGCCGCCTGCGATTGCAGGCGGCTTCCTTGCGTTTAATTCCGCATAGGCAACGACTGTTATAAGGCTGTGACCTCAGTCACTTAGCTTCGCTGCTGTCTATGCATTAGCTTGAACCTAAATCAGGAATACCTGGTCCAATTCCGGGCGCCTCGGCGCTCCATTGATCCGTTCGCGCATCGCATGGCCCTGTTTCGGAAGGCAGACAAATGTACCGAAAGAAAGTCCTCACCTCGTTGGCAGCAGCAGCCACGTTCAGCATGCTGCTGTCGGCCTGTGCCAACCAGGCGGGCCCCGGCACCACCGAAAGCTCGGGTTCGTCCAGCAAGGTGAATATCCCCGCCATTTCGAAAGTGGATGTCCCCTCCGGCGCCGTCAAGCCCGCCGGTGACGGCAAGGCCACCTGCCCCGCGACCACCACGCTGGCCTACGCAGGCGCGCAGACCGGTCCCAACGCCCAGCTCGGCGTCAACATCTTCAACGGCATCCAGCTGGCCATCGACCAGCACAACAAGGCCAACCCCGGCTGCCAGGTCCAGTTCAAGAAGTTCGATACCGAAGGTGACCCCAACAAGGCCACCGGCCCCGTCACCCAGATGGTCAGCGAGCAGGACATCGTTGGTGTGGTCGGCCTGCCCTTCTCGGGTGAATCCAAGGCCACGGGCAACATCTTCGAGCAGAAGGGCCTGGTCCACATCACGCCGTCGGCCACCAACCCCACGCTCACCGAGAACGGCTGGACCACCTTCTTCCGGGGCCTCGGCAATGACGCCGTCCAGGGCCCGGCGGCGGCCAAGTTCCTCACCGGCAAGCTGGGCGCCAAGAAGGTCTACCTTGTCCAGGACGACTCCGACTACGGCATCGGCCTGGGCACCTCCACCTCCGCCGGACTGGGCAGTGCACTGGCCGGAACGGAAAAGGTGACCACCGGGCAGAAGGACTTCTCGGCAGTCATCTCCAAGATCATGAACGCCAAGGCTGATGCCGTCTTCTACGCCGGCTACTACGCCGAGGGCGCACCGTTCGACCAGCAGCTGGTTGGCAAGGGCTTCACCGGAACCTTCGTGGCACCGGATGGCGTGAAGGATGACCAGTTCATCAAGCAGGCAGGCGACGCTTCCAACAACGCCTACTTCACCTGCCCCTGCATCCCCGGTGAGCTCATCACCGACTTCGCCACGGCCTACAAGGACGTCTCCAAGGGCGCAGAACCCGGAACGTACTCGATCGAAGGCTACGACGCCGCTACTGTCCTCCTGTCCGGCATTGACGCAGGCAAGCAAAGCCGCGCGGACCTGCTGGCCTGGGTCAAGGCCTACGACAAGGACGGCCTGAGCAAGCACTACAAGTGGGACGCCAAGGGTGAACTCCAGGCCCCGACCGTCTACGGCTACAAGGTGGAGAACGGCAAGATCGTCCCCGTCGGCCCCATCGGGGAGTAGCAGTCCAGCAGGAATCGGCTGTGGGGGCCAGCAGATGCGGCCCCCACAGCCTTTTCTTCGCTTGGCAGCATCCCACGACCAACCCAGGTCACTAGACACAAGTCCCACGGCCGGGCCCACAAGGCCGCGTGCAACTGGATCAGGACGTTCCCATGCTTTCCACTCTTGTCCCACTACTTCCGACGGAAAACGACTGGATCACCTTCGACATACCGTCCCTGGCCGAGAACTTCTGGAGTGCCACCTTTGACGGCCTCACCTTCGGAGCCATCTACGCGCTCGTAGCGCTGGGTTACACCCTGGTCTACGGCGTCCTCAACCTGATTAACTTCGCCCACTCGGAAGTGTTCATCGTTGGCTGCTACGCAGTCTTCTTCACGCTCAGCACCCTGGGATTCGGCCCTTCCGTACCCCGGCTCGATATCTGGGCCATCATCCTCAACCTGTTGCTGGCACTGGTTTTGGCCATGCTTGCCTCCGCAGTGACAGCCTTCCTGCTGGAACGCATCGCCTATAAGCCGCTCCGCAAGCGGAACGCGCCGCGCCTGGTCTTCCTGATTACTGCCATCGGCGCTTCCTTCACCATCCAGTACCTGATCTACCTGTGGCGCGGTCCCAGCCCTGAGCTTGCCTTGACCATGTTCCGTCCCACGCCGATCTTCGATGTGTTCGGCACCATCATCGACTCCCAGCAACTGGTGATCATCATTGCCGCGGTGATCATGATGGTGGGCATCGACAGGTTCATCAGCAAGTCGCGCACCGGCCGCGGCATCCGCGCGGTGGCGCAGGATCCTGACACCGCCACATTGATGGGCGTCAACAAAGAGCGCATCATTATTACCACCTTCGTCATCGGAGGCCTGCTCGCAGGAGCCGCCGCTTTGTTCTACGTCATGAAGATCCCGTCCGGTGTCCAGTACAGCGGCGGCTTCGTCCTTGGCATCAAGGCGTTCGCGGCCGCAGTGCTCGGCGGCATCGGCAACGTCCGCGGCGCCCTGCTGGGCGGCCTGCTGCTTGGCCTGATCGGCAACTATGGCCAGATCCTGCTGGGCAACTCGCAGTGGACCGACGTCGTCGCGTTCGTGGTGCTGGTGCTCGTGCTGCTGCTGCGGCCCGAAGGCATCCTGGGAACCTCCCTTGGAAGGAGCAAAGCATGAGTATGACGGACGGCCCCACGCCGCTGCGCACAGCGGCTGCCGAACAGGCTGCGGAGGACCGCGAAGCCTCCTCGAAAGCCCCGGGCAGGAGCGCGCTCCGGCAGCAGGGGAAACGGAAGCCCGGATTCTTCTCAGACCGCTGGCAGGCGTTGTCCCGCCAGCAGCAGTGGGCGTTCCTGATAGTCGTCGTGGTCCTGGCCTACCTGCTGCCGCTGATCAATCCGCCCATCATCACCACCGAACCCGGCAACAACTTCGCCCTGGCCTGCTTCGACATGGCACGCTTTGCGCTGATCGCGGTGGGACTCAATATCGTGGTGGGGTACGCCGGCCTGCTGGACCTGGGGTACGTGGCCTTCTTCGCAGTGGGTTCGTACGTCGCCGCCATGCTGACCAGCCCGGATTCGCCCTACCTGCACATTCCCTATCTGTGGACACTTCCTGTCGCCATGGCGGTCACCATGTTCTTCGGCGTCATGCTGGGCGTGCCCACCCTCCGGCTCAGGGGCGACTATCTCGCCATCGTGACGCTCGGCTTCGGCGAGATCATCCGCATCCTCGCCACCATCATCCCGGCCATGAAGGGCCAGGTGGGCTTCCAGAACGTGGGCCACCCGCCCGGCGACGGGGCTGACGGCCAGCCGATCTTCTCCAACTCAAACGGTGTCCCCTGGTACTGGCTGACCCTGACCATCATCATCATCGTCACCCTGCTGGTGGGCAACCTTGAACGCAGCCGGGTTGGCCGCGCCTGGATCGCCATCCGCGAAGATGAGGACGCCGCCGAAATCATGGGGGTTCCCACCTTCAAATACAAGGTGTGGGCCTTCGCCATCGGTGCTGCCGTCGGCGGCCTTTCCGGTGCCCTGTTCGCCGGCCAGGTAGGGTTCGTCAACAACCAGAAGTTCGACGTCACCACGTCCATCCTGTTCCTCGCCGCCGTCGTGCTGGGTGGCGCCGGCAACAAGGTGGGGGCCATCCTCGGCGGAGCCCTGGTCAGCTACATCCCGCTCAGGTTCACGGCCATTGCTGAGTACAAATACCTGATCTTCGGCATTGCACTGGTGCTGATCATGATCTTCCGTTCCCAGGGACTGCTCCCGGCCCGGCAGCGGCTGCTTGCCTACGGCCGGACGGCCTTGAACAAGGTCACCAGCCGCGAGGCCACGGAACCCAAAGACACGGACACTCCGGCGGCGGGCCCTGATGCCCGCGCCGCCGGGCAGAGAGGAGCGGAGGCATGAGCTCCGAGGAAAGGCACGCAGGCTCCAGCAGCGTGGAAGAGCAGCCGGCACACGAGGCCGCCGCCGCAACCCAGGAAAGCCCCGCGGCTCCTGTCGCGCCGGAACTGGATATGGATGCCCTGGCCGAGGCCGGGGTGGACCAGGAACTTGCCGAAAAGGTGGCCCCGGACCGCGATATCGCGGTCAAAGTGGGCGACAACATCGTTGAGGTGCAGAACCTGACCATCAAGTTCGGCGGCCTGGTGGCGCTGGACAACGTCAGCTTCAACATCAAGCGCGGCGAGATCCTGGGACTCATTGGACCCAACGGTGCCGGCAAGACCACCTGCTTCAACGCGATGACCGGCGTCTACAAGCCCACCAGCGGGAAAGTGGTCCTGGAGGGCCAGGTCCTGAACGGCATCAAGCAGCACAAGATCACCCGCCTGGGCCTGTCGCGCACCTTCCAGAACATCCGCCTGTTCGGCGAAATGACAGCCCTGGAGAACGTGGTGGTGGGCCTGGACGCGCGGCACCGCACCAGCGTAGGCGGGGCTTTGCTGCGCCTGCCCACGCACATCAGGGAGGAAAAGTCGGCCATCGAGCGCGGCATGGCCCTGCTGGACTTCGTGGGCATCGGCAGCCACGCGCACGTCCTGTCCCGGCAACTCCCGTACGGCTACCAGCGCCGGCTCGAAATCGCACGGGCGCTGGCCACCGACCCAAAGGTGCTGTGCCTTGACGAGCCTGCGGCCGGGTTCAACCCGGCTGAAAAAGAGGAATTGATGGCGCTGATCCGCACCATCAGGGACGAGGGCTACACGGTGCTGCTGATTGAGCACGACATGAAGCTGGTGATGGGCGTGACAGACCGGATTGTCGTACTGGAGTTTGGGAAAAAGATCGCGGACGGACTGCCGCGCGAGATCCGCGAGGATCCGCGCGTTATTGCCGCCTACCTAGGAGAGCCCGAAGATGACGTTGCTTGAACTTGAGGGCGTATCCGTCCACTATGGCCGCATCCAGGCACTGCGGGACATTTCCTTCACGGTGGAGGAGGGTGAAGTGGTGGCGCTGATCGGTGCCAACGGCGCCGGCAAGACCACCACCATGCGGACCATTTCCGGCCTGCTGAACTGCACGGAAGGCAAGATCACTTTCGCCGGGCAGGACATCACCAAGATGAAGGCCCACATCCGCGTGGTCCATGGGATTTCGCAGGCGCCCGAGGGGCGCGGCATTTTCCCGGGCATGACCGTCATGGAGAACCTGGATATGGGAACCTTTGGGCGCAAGGACAGAAGCGGCGTTGCGAAGGACCTGGACCGCGTCTTCGACCTGTTTCCCCGGCTGAAGGAGCGGGAGAAGCAGTTCGGCGGCACGATGTCCGGCGGTGAGCAGCAGATGCTGGCCATCGGACGGGCCCTCATGTCCAACCCGAAGCTGCTGCTGCTGGACGAGCCGTCCATGGGCCTGGCACCGCAGTTCATCCGCCAGATCTTCAAGATCATCAGGGAAATCAACAATCAGGGCACCACGGTGCTGATGGTGGAGCAGAACGCCAACCAGGCCCTGGCCGGGGCGCACCGGGCCTTCGTGCTGGAAACGGGGGAGATCACCCGCAGCGGCACAGGCAAGGAGCTGCTGGAGGATCCCTCCGTCAAGGAGGCCTACCTGGGCGTGGGCTAGTTCCCCTGACGGGGCCCGGTGCGTTCAGGGATGCAACGGTCACGGTTCGGTTGCATCCGGGCCCCTGGGGAACTTTCCAGGCCGCCGCCACGTGGGAATTGGTAGCGTAACCAAACCATCACCCACACCCACATGGAGGAACACCGCAATGGCACTTGGCGGCAACCCGATCTTCAACGGAAAGAGTTTCCGTGGAGCCACCCAGGCACCGCCTGTCCCGCAGGCTCCTTATGGCGCTCCCTATGGCCAGCAGTCATACGGGCAGTCACCGTACGGCCAGCAGTCGTACGGCCAGGCTCCCCACGGCCAGGGCTGGGGCACGCAGCCGCAGAACATGACCGACGAACAGCTGCGGCAGATGTACGCCCAGCCGTCAGCGGGCCCCGCAGACACCGGCCGCATGACGTTTGACGACGTCATCATGAAGACCGCCGCCTGCCTCGCTGCGGTGATTGCCGGCGCCGCAGTCACCCTTGTGGTGGCGCAGGGCCTGGCCTCCCTGCTGATGATCGTCGGTGCCCTGGGTGGCTTCGTGCTGGCCCTGGTCAACACCTTCAAGAAGCAGCCGTCGCCGGCGCTGATCCTGGCCTACGCGGCACTGGAAGGTCTCTTCCTTGGCGGCCTGACCCGGATCCTGGATGGCATGTTCCCCGGTGTCGGCCTGCAGGCCGTGATCGGCACGCTGTCCGTCTTCGCCGTAACCCTGGTCCTCTTCAAGAGCGGCAAGGTCCGGGCCACGCCCCGCGCCATGCGGTTCTTCATGATCGCCGTTATCGGCTACGCCGTGTTCGCGCTGATCAACATGATCATGATGTGGACAGGTGCCGTGCAGAGCCCGTTCGGCCTGCGCACCAGCTTTGAAATCTTCGGCATCCCGCTGGGCGTCTTCATCGGACTGCTCGCCATCGGCCTCGCAGCCTTCTCGCTGATCATGGACTTCACCAGCATCGAGGCGGGTGTCCGCAGCGGCGCCCCGCAGCGCTTCTCCTGGACGGCGGCCTTCGGCCTCACCGTCACGCTGGTCTGGCTGTATGTGGAAATCATCCGCCTGCTTGCCATCCTCCGCGGCGACGACTAGGCACCCAGGCAGCTTCCGCCGTCGTGCGTTAAGCAACCGTGGGCCCCACCAGACTGGTGGGGCCCACGGCCGTTAATCGTCACATGCCGATCTGTTGGCTAGGAGATCCGCGTCGCTCCGGCGGCGGGGGAGACGGTAAAGATCTCCGGTGCCGCAAAGCCGGCGTCGGCGAAAGCCTTCACGACGGCGTCACGCACCTTTTGTTCGGCATCCACCGGGGTCAGTGCGATGGCGGCTCCGCCGAACCCGCCGCCGGTCATGCGGGCGCCGATGGCCCCGTTGGCCCGGGAGGTGTCCACGGCCAGGTCCAGCTCGGGGCACGAGATTTCGAAATCGTCGCGCATGGAGGCGTGGCTGGCATCCAGCAGGGGACCGATCGCGCTGGGGCCGGGGCCGCCCAGCAGCTCCACGGTCTGGAGCACCCTGTCATTCTCGGTGACCACGTGACGGACCCGCCGGAACGTCACCTCGTCCAGCAGGCCGCTGGCCTCCTCAAGATCGGCCACCTCGACGTCCCGCAGGGCCTTGACGCCCAGTACTTCGGCGCCAAGCTCACAGGATGCGCGGCGTGAAGCGTAGCCCCCATCGGAGTGCGAGTGCGACACCTTCGTGTCGATCACCAGGAGCACCAGGCCCGCGGGCTGGGTCTCGAAGGGCACCAGTCTTGCCGTCTGGTCCCGGCAGTCCAGGAAGACTGCGTGGCCCTCTGAACCACGCAGCGACGCGGACTGGTCCATGATGCCCGTGGGCGCGCCGACAAAGTCGTTTTCCGCCCGCTGGGTTGCCAGCACCATGTCCTGGGCAGACAGGCCCGCCCCGGTGAGGTCGTTGAGTGCGGTGATGACCGCGCATTCGATGGCGTGCGACGACGAGAGGCCGGCTCCGAGCGGCACGTTGGAGTCCAGGAGCAGGTCCAGTCCGGGGACGTCGATGCCCCGCTCCCGGAGTGCCCAGATGACGCCCAGGGGGTACTTCGTCCAGCCCTTGGCTGTGCCGGGCTGCAGTGAATCCAGGATGGTGCTGACTACGCCCTGGTCACCGTAGGTCGAGAGCAGCCGCACCGTGGAGTCGTGGCGGACGGCCACGGCCACGCGGGCCGTGCGGTCGATGGCGAAGGGCAGGACAAAGCCCTCGTTGTAGTCCGTGTGTTCACCGATGAGGTTCACCCGCCCGGGTGCCTGCCATACGCCGTCGGGCGCACCCCCGAACTCCTGCTCGAAGCGGGCGCCGAGGTCTACCCGGGTGGCGGGTGCGGGGCCGGTTTGGCCCGTTTCTTGCATGCTCACGCGGAGGCTCCTTCCGGGGTGGCAGCCCTCGCGGCAACAGGCGTGGACGACGGCGGGACGGCCACATTTCGCAGCCGTTCCGCCACATTTTCCGGGGTCGTGTCGTTGATGAAGGCACCCATGGCTGCCTCCGACCCGGCCAGGTACTTCAGCTTATCGGCGGCCCGGCGCGGGGAGGTCAGCTGCAGGTGGAGGTAGCTGGCTGGCCGGAGGAGGCCGTCCAGCGGCGCCTGGTGCCAGGCGGAGATGTAGGGCGTGGGTGTGGGATACAGGCCGTCCACCCGCTTGAGCAGGTCCAGGTAGACCTGTGCCAGCTCATCTTTCTCCTCCCCGTCCAGTGCGGCAAGGTCGGGGACATGGCGGTGTGGAACGAGGTGGATTTCCAGCGGCCAGCGGGCTGCGAATGGCACGTAGGCACTGAAGTGCTTGCCTTCAAGCACCATCCTGCTGCCGTCTTCCCGTTCGGCGCGCAGCAGAGAGCCGGTCAGGGTGTCCCTGCCGTCTTTGGCGTCGTAGTACTTCCTGGCGGCAGCACCCAGGACCCCTGCGCGCGGCGTTACGTACGGGTAGGCGTAGATCTGGCCATGGGGGTGGTGCAGCGTCACGCCGATATCGGCGCCGCGGTTTTCGAACGGGAAGACCTGTTTGATGCCGTCCAAAGCGCTGAGGGCAGCGGTACGCTGCGACCACGCCTCGATCACGGTGCGGGAGCGCTGCGGGGTCAGGCCGCTGAAGGATCCCGTGTGTTCCGGGGTGAAGGACACCACTTCGCAACGGCCGTAGGCAGGGCCTTTCGTTCCCCATGTGGCGCCCTCAGGTACCGGACCAAGGGCCGGTCCCAGGGAGGGGAACCGGTTTTCGAAGACCACAACGTCGTAATCGGCGGCAGGAATTTCGGAAGCGTTGCCGGGGGTGGTGGGACAGATGGGGCACTGGTCCGCCGGCGGCAGGTGGGTGCGGGCCTGGCGGTGCGCGGCGATGGCCACCCATTCGTCCGTCAATGCATCGAAGCGCACCTCGCCCGGTTCGCCCCGCGGCGGCAGCCCCCGGTGGTCCGTGGTGAGGTGTTCTGCGCGGGAGGTGCTGGTGCCGGCGTCGTCGAAGTAGATCAGCTCCCGGCCGTCGGAGAGCGTGGTGCTGGTAATCCCTGTCATGCAAAAAGTCTCGCACAAACGATCAAGAATGAATAGTTAACAACAAAAAGTAACAGTGTGCATCCTATGCGACGACTCCGGCCAGCCGTTGTACGGTAATGCCCATGACAGCCTCTTCCGAACAGGGAATCACCGCACCTTCCGCAGCCAGGCCCTGCGCCACCGGCCGGCAATACGAGCTGCGGCGCGGCGATGCCGTGGCCGTGGTCACCGAACTCGCCGCCGGGCTCCGCTCCTTCAGCCGGGGAGGGGTCCTGCTGACCGAGACCTACGGCGATGATGAAATCGCCCCCGGCGGCAGCGGCATCACGCTGGCGCCCTGGGCCAACAGGGTGGAGGACGGGCAGTGGTTCCTGGACGGCGAGAAGCAGCAGCTGGACATCACCGAGGTGTCCCGCAACAACGCCAGCCACGGCCTGCTCCGCAACACCGGCTACGCCCTGGTGGGGGAGTCCCCGCACGCCGTCGCACTGGAGGCGGCCGCCTTCCCCCAGCACGGCTACCCGTTCCTGGTCCGGCACCGCGTGGAGTACCAGCTCTCGGGAGACCTGGGACTGCACGTCCGGCAAACCCTCACCAATGACTCTGCCGCAGCTGCACCCTTCGTGCTCGGCGCGCACCCCTACCTGCGCCTTGGCGATGCCCCCGTGGAGAAACTGAAGCTGACCGTTGCCGCCAATACCCGGCTGGTGGCCGATGAGCGTTTGATCCCGCGTGGTTCTGCCCCCGTGGACGGGGACGTTGATTTCCGTTCCGGCCGGCACATTGCGGACATTGCCGTGGACGTTGCCTTGACGGACCTGCGGTATGAGGATGGAAAGGCCCGGCACACCCTGGCCGCGGCTGACGGCAGCGCGGTTTCGCTCTGGCAGGATCAAGCCTGCAGCTACGTCCACGTCTATGTGAGCACTCTTTACCCGGGCAGGACCCGCGCTGTGGCCGTGGAGCCAATGACGGGGCCGGCCAATGCGTTCAACTCCGGTGACGGCCTGCGATGGCTGCCCCCGGGAGAGTCCTTCAGCATGGAATGGGGGATCGACTACACACCGGGCGGGGCAGGCCGGTAGTTTGCCCGGCCTGTAGTTTGCTTTGGGCCGTTGCTGGGGAAGTATTGGGATATGACGCCAAAAGAGGACGACGTTACCCTTGCCCATCCAGCGCCCGCCCATACGGCTCCAGCACCGGCTGCCGCCGCGGCTGCGCCCCTGCGCGTCCTGGCCGACCGTGAGCTGGACAGGGACATACCCTACGGAATCCGCATCGCGGCCTCGTGGTCGTGGCGCCTGGGCCTGATCCTCCTGATGGCCGGGACGCTGGTGTGGCTGCTCAGCCATATCACCCTCCTGATCATCCCCATCATGGTGGCCGCCCTCCTCGCCGGACTCCTCAGCCCGGTGACGGCCTGGCTGAAGCGGCGCGGACTTCCGGCGGGCCTGGCCGTAGCGGTGACAATCCTGGGCTTCATCGGCGTCATCGGCGGTGCGCTGGCCCTCGTGGGCAGGCAACTGGCCGTCGGTTTCAGCGAACTCTATTCGCAGGCACTTGAAGGCGTCCGGCAGGTCCAGGACTGGCTGTCCGCAGGTCCGCTGCACCTCACTGCAGACCAGATCGACCAGTACATCAAGGAAGCCACCGATGCGGTGCAGAACAACAGCAGCAGCATCGTCAGCGGGGCCCTGTCCGTCGGCAGCACCGCCGGGCACTTCGCAGCCGGAATGCTCCTCTCGCTGTTCATCCTCATCTTCTTCCTCCTGGAAGGAGACCGGATCTGGGCGTTCCTGGTCCGGATGCTTCCGCGCAAGGCCAGGGCCGCCACGTTCGGCGCAGGCCACAAGGGCTGGGCGTCCATGGTCAGCTATGCACGCATCCAGATGTTCGTAGCGGCAGTGGACGCCCTCGGCATCGGCGTGGGCGCAGCCATCATCGGCGTCCCGCTTGCGCTGCCCCTCGGTGTACTGGTGTTCCTGGGCTCGTTCATCCCGGTGGTGGGCGCCCTGGTGACCGGCGTCGTCGCCGTCCTCTTGGCCCTGGTGGCCAACGGCCCCGTGAACGCCCTCATCATGCTGGCGATCGTCCTCCTGGTCCAGCAGCTTGAGGGCCACATCCTGCAGCCGCTGGTGATGGGCAAGGCAGTATCGCTCCACCCGGTGGCCGTGATCCTCAGCGTTGCCGCCGGCTCCTACCTCGCCGGTATCCCCGGCGCGCTGTTCTCCGTGCCCATCCTGGCCGTAGCAAACTCGGCCGTTCGCTACATCGCCGCCAGAACGTGGGAACATGAACAGGTGCCGGTAATTGCCGGGAAGCCCATCACAGCCGGAACGGGCGGGGACAACACTATCCAGGACGTTGAACCGCCTACTGAATCCGACGCGGGAAGGCGCACGGCGGCCGGCACTTCAGCCGAACACCGTGATGCCCGCGCCTCCTCCGCGGAGGGCCCCGGGGCAGAACCCAGAGGAGAGTAGTCCGTGAAGATCCTTGAAACCCTTCCCGTCACACTGGACGATGTCCTTGAGGCGCAGAAGCTGCTTGACGGGATTATCGCGCGCACCCCCGTGGAGTCATCGCGGGCGCTGGGCGGCGTGGTAGGCGGCGACGTCTACTTCAAATGCGAGAACCTGCAGCGTGCCGGCTCATTCAAGGTCCGGGGTGCCTACGTCCGGATGGCCCGGCTGTCACCCGACGAAAAGAAGCGCGGCGTTGTGGCGGCATCCGCCGGCAATCACGCCCAAGGCGTCGCAGTCGCTGCCAAGAGCCTCGGCATCAAGGCCCGCATCTACATGCCCCTGGGCGTCGCACTGCCCAAGCTCGCAGCCACCCGGAGCCACGGAGCCGAGGTTATCCTGCACGGGCACAACGTGGACGAGGCGCTCGCCGAAGCCCAGCGCTACAGCAACGAAACCGGCATGGTCTTTGTGCATCCGTTCGACAACGTGGATGTTGTGGCGGGGCAGGGGACAGTGGGCCTGGAGATCCTGGAGCAGGTCCCGCACGTGGACACCGTCCTCATGGGCGTAGGCGGCGGGGGCCTCCTGGCAGGAGTCGCCGTGGCCATCAAGGCCCGCGCCCGCGAACTTGGCCGTGAGATCCGGATCATCGGCGTCCAGGCGGAGAACGCTGCCGCCTACCCGCCCTCGCTCGCCGCAGATGCGCTGGTGCCGCTCAAGAAGGTCTCCACCATGGCGGACGGCATCGCCGTCGGGCGGCCGGGGCAACTGCCCTTCAGCATCATCCGGGAACTGGTGGACGATGTGGTCACGGTCAGCGAGGACTCCCTGGCCCGCGCCCTGATCTTCCTGCTGGAACGGGCCAAGATGGTGGTGGAACCCGCCGGCGCAGTGGGGGTCGCCGCCCTTATGGATGGCAAGATCGAGAACCCGGGCACCACGGTGGCCGTGCTGTCCGGCGGCAACATCGATCCCATGCTGATGCTCAAGGTCATCCAGCGCGGCCTCTCCGCTGCAGGCCGGTACATGACGGTCCGCATGATGCTTGACGACCGACCCGGCTCGCTGGCCACCATTGCCCGCATCATCGCCGAAAACGACGCCAACGTCACCGGCCTTGACCACACCAGGGTGGGGGGTTCCATCAGCATGGGTGACGTCTCCATCACCGTGAACCTGGAAACCAAGGGACACCAGCACGGGGAGCAGGTCCTCAGCGCTCTGCGCGCCGAGGGCTTCCAGCCGATCGTGGTGCATTAGGAGCGGCCATGGCCGGACTGGGTAACGGATTTCCGGGTAACGGGCGCAGCCCCGAGCGGCAGACCATCGCGGCCCGCGCGAAGGGCGGACTGGTGGTGCTGGGCGGTTTCCTGGTCCTGCTGTTCGCCATCGAAGTGGTCAACACGCTGATGATGGGCGCCCTCACCCGGACGTTCGGCCTGCGCCCCAGGAGCCCCGACGGGCTGCTGGACATCTTTACCTTCCCGCTCCTGCATGCAAACCTGAATCATCTCCTGTCCAACAGCCTGCCCCTGGTGATCTTCGGCTTCCTGGTGTTCCTCTCCGGGCTGCGCGTCTTCCTTACCGCCCTGGCTTTCAGCTGGCTGGGCAGCGGCCTGACAGTCTGGCTCATCGGGAACGGTGTCACGGTGGGTGCATCCGGCCTGGTGTTCGGGCTTTTCGCTTTCCTGCTGGTGCGTGGGTTCTTCAACCGCAGCTGGCGGCAGATCCTGCTCGCCGTGGTTCTCTTCATGGGCTACGGCAGCATTCTGCTGGGCGCCCTGCCGTTCGTAGCCGGCTACGTCAGCTGGCAGGCGCACCTTGGCGGTGCTGCCGGCGGGGTGGTGGCCGCCCTGCTGCTTCGTCCGCGTACCCCGGCAATTGCCCGGGGGCTCTGACGGCAGGCCCCCGGCGGCTGCATCCATAGGAACATAAAGAAGAGCGGCGGCCGTCCCGATGGGGGACAGCCGCCGCTCTTCAGCTGGAATGCTTCCTGCCCCTGCCGCACGCCTTGTGCGGGCAGGGTTCAGGACTAGCCCGTGTAGGGCTTGGCGGAGAGGATCTCCACCTTGATGTCCTTGCCGTTGGGCGCAACGTAGCTGAGGCTCTCGCCCTCCTTGTGGCCCAGGATGGCTGAACCCAGCGGCGACTTCTCGCTGAAGACATCCAGGTCCGAGTCGCCGGCGATCTCGCGCGAGCCCAGCAGGAAGGTCTCCTCGTCACCGGCGATCCTGGCGACCACGATCATGCCGGGTTCCACGATGCCGTCATCGGCAGGCGCTTCACCCACATGGGCATCACGGAGCAGCACCGTCAACTGGCGGATGCGGGCCTCGATCTTGCCCTGCTCCTCCTTGGCTGCGTGGTAGCCCCCGTTCTCCTTGAGGTCCCCCTCTTGCCGCGCTGCTTCAATCTTCTGGACGATCTCCGCCCGGCCTGCGCCGGAAAGGTGGTCCAGCTCTGCCTTCAGGCGGTCAAAAGCTTCCTGGGTCAGCCAGGCTGCAGATGCGCTGTTGGTGGTAGACACGGACTTCTCCTCTAGTGGTCCTACATGCAAAAGACCCCGCCACGGTGGCCACTTGTGGAACAGTAACCAGCTCAGCGGGGTAAAGGTATCTCTCCATTGTAGTCAATCCTCTGGAGATAACCCAACAGGGAAGCGTCGCAGATCACATGCCTCAAGACTCTGCGCCGGGGATCCAACAGCTGTCCACCACGCCGGAGACGGACGCCGACTCCGTGCGCAAGGTGACGCGCTGGGCCACTGTCCTGCCGCCGTCGGGAGTTCCATTGCCCGCGGTTGGCGGAATGTCCACCACTTTCCAGCCCACCACGGCAAATTTGGAATCAAGGGCCTTTACGGCGCACTTGACCGGGTTGGCCGGTTCGCGGGTGACCTGGAAGTCCACCTCGGCAAGCGTGGCATCGGTGGTGCTGTACCCCACGTCCTTGTACGTCACGCCGGAAAGCGAATTGGAGGTGGTGACCCAGGCCAGGAAGCCGATTCCCACGGCCAGCACGACGGCGATTACAGCGCGGGCGCCCTTGGGGGAGAGCCGGCGCTTTTTAGCACCATACCGATTGGCTAGGCTAGAGTCTGCGGGCGCGGGTTGGGCCGGCTGGTCCGGGGAAGTCACCAGACCAGTTTAGTGCCCTTTCCGCCGCCGCCTTGCGGTGGCTGCGACTGCCGGTGAGGCAATGCCCCGCGACCACGATCCGTCAGCTGCCACAAGCCACAGAAGAAGAATAAGGAGCCGTCCCTTCCATGACAGCGTCCAGCAACTCCCAGGTGCCGCTTCGGCTGCTCGCGGTCCATGCCCACCCGGACGACGAATCCAGCAAGGGTGCTGCGACCATGGCGATGTACGCTGCCGCCGGAGTGGACGTCCTGGTAGCAACCTGCACGGACGGCTCCCGGGGCGACATCCAAAACCCCGCCGTCGAAGGTGAACCGCACCCCAAGCGTGACATGGCAGGCGCCCGGCGGCTCGAGATGCAGCGGGCCGCTGCCATCCTGGGCATCCGCCAGAGGTGGCTCGGCTTTGTCGACTCGGGCCTTCCCGAAGGCGACCCGCTGCCGCCGCTCCCCGCCGGCTCCTTCGCCACCTTGCCGCTGCACCAGGCGGCAGCGCCCCTGGTTCGGCTGGTCCGCTCCTTCAAGCCGCACGTCATCCTCAGCTATGACGAGAACGGCGGGTACCCGCACCCGGACCACATAATGGCGCACAGAGTAGCTGTTGAAGCCTTCGAGGCCGCCGGCGATCCCAACCGCTATCCGGACGCCGGGGAGGCCTGGGAACCCAGCAAGCTCTACTACGACCGCGCCTTCAGCCCCGAGCGGTTCCGGGCGCTGCACTTTGCCTTGGAAGAGGCAGGGCTGCAGTCGCCCTACGCTGAACGCCTGGCTGCCTGGCTGGAGTCCGACGCCGAGGGGCACACCCCGCCGCCGGCGGCGCACCCCACCACCACGCAGATCGATTGCGGCGACTTCTTTGAAACGCGCGACGACGCGCTGCGGTCCCACCGAACACAGGTGGACCCCCTCGGGTTCTTCTTTGCTGTTTCGCCGGACATGCAGCGCCGCGTCTGGCCATGGGAGGACTATTCGCTGATCCACTCGCGGGTGCACTCGGAGCTCCCTGAAAAGGATCTGTTTACCGGGCTAAGATAGACAGGCAGGCTATTTCTATCCCGCGTAGAAGATAGGCCGGTGACGGCCCCTTTCGTCCGCTGCCTGCTGCATCCGTTCCACCAGAAGGTATCCACCGTGCATTCTCTGCTCCTCGCCCTCGCCACTACACCGACCCCGATGCCGACCCCAACGCTCAGGGACGGCATCTCGGAGGACCAGGTGACGCCGGGCCTGCTGGGGTTCATCATGACGGCCTTCTTTGTGGTGGCAACCGCCCTGCTCATTGTGGACATGGTGCGGCGGATCCGCAGGGTGCGTTACCGCGCCCAGGTGGAGGAAGAGCGCATGGCGGCGGCGGCTGCGGCCGACGTTGACGCCGCGGACGCCCAGGACGGGCTCGACGGCGGCACGCACCCGTCAGCGAACCCTTCTGCACAGGATTCCAGCGGAAACGGTCCGGCGGACGGGCTTTCGCGGCCGCGCGAGTAGGCATGTGCCAGGGGACGTGCAGTCCCTAGGAGAGGACCGCCAGCGCGATCGCCACGAAGTGGGCGGCGAAGGCGAACACCGTCAATGCGTGGAACAGTTCGTGGAACCCGAAGTGGTAGTAACTGATATTTGGCTTTTTCAGGGCATAGAAAACCGCGCCGGTGATGTAGAGGACGCCGCCCACGCAGATCAGTACGGCCGCGGGGACGCTTGCCTGGAAGAACTGCGGCAGGTAGAACAGGGCGCCGCAGCCCAGCGCGATGTAGATGGGCACGTAGAGCCAGCGGGGCGCGTCAGTCCACAGCAGCCGGAACAGTACGCCAAGGATGGCCCCGGTCCAGATTACCCATAGGAGCACAACTGCCTGCTGGCGTTCCAGGAGCGTCCACGCCAGCGGTGTGTACGTACCGGCGATCACCAGCATGATGTTGGTGTGGTCCAGCCGCTTCAGGACGAGCTTCACCCGCGGGGACCAGTTGCCGCGGTGGTAAACGGCGCTGACTCCGAACAGCAGGACGCCGGTGGCGGCGTAGACGGCCGAGGTGATCCTCCGGTCCGTAGTGGGGGCAAGGGCCACCAGGATGATGCCTGCGGCCAAGGCCAGCGGCGCCGCGACCGTGTGGATCCAGCCCCGCCACTTCGGTTTGATCATGAGCAGTTCCGCCAGGCGGACGGCGGCATCATCCACGGCGCTGGATTCCGGTTCCGGGCCCGCGTTCCGGTCCTCCGGCCGGGGTGCCGGGGAGGCCTTGGGGGAGTCGCTGTTCATGCCACCAGAATAACTTACGGCCAGGTAAGTTACCCGTCGGTAACAACGCCGGAAGGACTGTCGTCCCGTGCTGCAGGTCCCGGGGTTCCGCGGGCGGTAGCCTAGGATGTGGATGTACGTACGGCAGGAAAGTCAGGTGAGTGGACGCGTGGAGTTACCCGGGTTCCTCTATGGCTATTACGAGCGCCGGCTGCTCAAGGACCTCCCGCGGGACCGTATTCCCCGGCACATCGGTGTCATGGTGGACGGCAATCGCCGCTGGGCCAAACAGTTCAATGCACCCACCAGCCAGGGCCACCAGGCCGGCGCTGACAAGATCCATGAATTCCTCGGCTGGTGCCAGGAGCTCGGCGTCAAAGTGGTGACGCTGTACATGCTGTCCACAGACAACATGAACCGCTCCAGTGAGGAACTCGACCTCCTCATGGGCATCATCGCCAACACGCTGGACCGGCTGGACGAGGACGCCAACATTTCTGTCCACGCCATGGGTGCTCCTGAGCTGCTCCCCGACTACCTGGCCGAGCGGCTCAACAAGCTCACGGCCAGGACCCCGGTCCGGGAGAAGATCCACGTCAACGTGGCCGTGGGGTACGGGGGCCGCCGGGAGATCGTGGACGCCGTCCGGGAACTGCTGCATGATGCCGTCGCCAAGGGCATGGACATCTCCAAGCTTGCCGATGACCTGTGTGTCGATGACATCTCACGCTTCCTCTACACCCGGGGCCAGCCCGACCCCGACCTGGTCATCAGGACGTCGGGGGAGCAGCGGCTTTCAGGCTTCCTCATGTGGCAAAGCGCCTACAGCGAGTTCTACTTCTGCGAGGCCCTGTGGCCGGCCTTCCGCAAGGTGGATTTCCTCCGTGCCCTGCGGGACTACGCGGGCCGGCAGCGGCGCTTCGGCGCCTGAAACACCAGGTTCACCAGGAGTTCATACATCCGCCGGAGAAATCGCCGCCAAATAGTTGCGGAAATCACCCTCAGTGGATTTACGTTATATCCATCAGCAGGCAAAACCGCCGGCTGATCGGGGAGGCCAGTACATGGAGCGAAACATCGCACCGGTTGTATGGGAGGCCGGATCCGGCCTCGTGGCCGAGCCGCCTCACCAATAACAATTCCGGGCTTGCGCCCGGGGCTGGAGTCGATGTGGCTACTTCTGAACAACTGCCCGAGGTCCTGGTTGGACAGGGCGGGAAAGCTACCTCTCGCGATGAGCGAACCACCTTTGAAACCGGCGCGGCAACTGATGCTGCGGCCGGTTTTGCTGTCTCCGGAAGGGAAGCCGACATCCACACCTTCGTCATCGACACCTCCGTCCTGCTCTCCGATCCCCGCGCTCTCCTGCGGTTCGCCGAACACGAGGTGGTTGTCCCCGTCGTCGTCATCACCGAACTCGAAGCCAAGCGGCACGACCCCGAGCTGGGCTACTTCGCCCGGAAGGCCCTTCGGCTTTTGGACGATCTCCGGGTCAAGCATGGCGGTCTGAACCAGCCCCTGCCCATCGGCGATGAGGGCGGCACGCTCATGGTGGAGCTCAACCACATCTCCGCAGAGGTACTGCCGCTGGGCTTCCGCAGCGGCGACAACGACAGCCGCATCCTCGCCGTGGCCAAGAACCTGGCCAACGAGGGACGCGACGTCACCGTCGTCTCCAAAGACCTGCCCATGCGGGTCAAAGCCTCAGCCATGGGGCTCACCGCCGACGAGTACCGCAACGAACTGGTCAAGGACTCCGGCTGGACGGGTGTCGCCGAAATCGAAGCCGACGAGCAGGAGATCGCGACCCTGTACGGCCACGAGCCCGTCTTCATCCCAGCCGCCGCCGAACTGCCCGTCAACACCGGGCTGGTGCTGCTCTCCAACCGCGGCTCGGCGCTGGGCCGGGTAGGTGCCGACAAGCAGGTCCGCCTGGTCAAGGGCGACCGTGACGTCTTCGGCCTCCACGGCCGGTCCGCCGAGCAGCGGCTGGCCATCGACATGCTGATGGATCCCGGCGTCGGCATCGTCTCCATCGGTGGCCGCGCCGGCACCGGCAAGTCTGCGCTGGCCCTCTGCGCGGGCCTCGAGGCCGTGCTGGAACGGCGCGAACACCGCAAGGTGATCGTCTTCCGGCCCCTCTATGCGGTGGGCGGCCAGGAGCTGGGCTACCTGCCGGGTTCGGAGTCCGAGAAGATGAACCCGTGGGCGCAGGCAGTCTTTGACACCCTCGGTGCCCTGGTCAGCCAGGAAGTGGTGGAGGAGGTCATGGACCGCGGCATGCTCGAGGTCATGCCCCTCACCCACATCCGCGGACGCTCCCTCCACGACGCCTTCGTGATCGTGGACGAGGCCCAGTCCCTCGAAAAGAACGTCCTCCTCACGGTCATGAGCCGCATGGGGCAGAACTCCAAGATCGTCCTCACCCACGACGTCGCCCAGCGGGACAACCTCCGCGTCGGACGCCACGACGGGATCGCCGCCGTCGTCGAGACCCTGAAAGGACACCCGCTCTTCGGCCACGTCACCCTGACCCGCTCGGAACGCTCGCCAATCGCCGCCCTGGTGACAGAGCTCCTGGAGGGCTGACCTCACCTAAGCAAGGGGCCGTGGCCGGGTTCGCCGGGCCACGGCCTTCGTGCGTGTCCGTGGCCGGGTACGTCCGCCCCAAGCCCTTCGCCGTCGCTTAGCGCGTAGGTCCCTTCCCAACGCTCGCAAGCTCGCGTCGGGTCCCTCGGGACGACGCTTACACCGCGTGGGGGCACCTGCGGTCGCTGGGCGACCTGCGCAACGCTCTGGTCGGCGATGCGCTCCTACGCGAAGGACTTGGGCCGGCCTTGTGTAGTCAAGTCACCTTGAGGAACTTGGCCGCCGCCTCGTGGCCCTCTACCTTCAGTTCCCAGTCGGGGCGCTTGAACGTGTCCGGGGTGAGGCGGACGTGCTGGAGTGTTTCGACTTTGGTGCCCCAGGCTTTGCGGGTGGTGCCGTTGAGTTCGTAGCCGAGGGAGCGGGAGACGCCGAGGGAGGCTTCGTTCCAGGCGGCGGCTTCGGATTCGGCGACTTCTGCGCCGAGCCAGTCGAAGGCCCAGAGGACGACGGCGGCACGCATCTCCTTGCCCAGGCCACGGCCCTGGACGGACTGCTTGAGCCAGGAGCCGGTGCTGACTGTCTTCCGTGCTGCGAAGTCCTTGGCGCCCACGTCCTGGCAGCCGATGAACTGGCCGTCGTGCCAGATACCCAAAAGCAGCGTCCAGTTCTCCGGCGTGCATTCGGCCCTGCAGCGCCAGTACCAGCGGGCCATGTTGGGGCCGAGCTCGTCGTCGGGAAGCTCGGTCCAGGGGGTGCTGAAAGGGTTCCTGTCCGGCTGGTGGATCCCACTGCGGGCGGCGTCGACGGCTGCGGGGATGTCCTGGTCGGTGATGGGACGGAGTTCCAGCCGGGGCGTGGTGAGGGTGAGGTCGAACAGGGGCCAGATGGAGCTCATCGTCGTCATCCGCGAAGCCTAGCCGACCGGGGGCCAGGAGGACCTGTCACGCTCAGGCGGGAATGTCCCAGCTGATGTGTTTGCGGACGTCGGTGAGGTTCATGGACTGGGCGAGGAACAGGTCATCGAGCATGTATTCGTCCACGGCAAGGATCCGGATCCAGTGGCCGTATGCCTCCGAGCCGGCCTCGAGAGATGTGCTGGAGACGCATACGCCGGTGCCGGCGTCCAAGCGGAGCCGGGAAGTGCCCGGAAGGCACAGGGGAGCGGCCGGGTCACCGGGCCGGTAGGCGGCGTTGGGAGCCACTACGGCCTCCAGGGCGGGCCGGCCTTCGTGGTCGACCTGCCGGACCTCACGGATATCCAGGGCGTTGCTGCCGGGGAATTCGATGGGTACGGGGGCATTGCCGGCGAGTTCCACGGGGTCAAGCGCAGCCGCAAAACGGCCGTTGCCGAACCCGGGTTCGCCGTAGGCAGCTTCGGGACGGCGGCGCACCAGGCCGCCGTCGTCGTAGACCGGGGTGACCAGGTGGGGAGGCAGGAGCCAGGATTTTCGGGTGGCCCTCACATAGAAATCGGCCCTGGAATCGTTGATGCCCCTGGTGCTGTGCAGGACCAGGCCTTCCGGGCTTTCCAGCCTGAGCGCGCCGGGCCGCCGCAACCAGGCACGGACAAAGGGAGCGCCGGGAGCCGGTGCTGACTCAAAGGCCTGGTCCCAGTACTCAAACCTCAGCGACTGCCACTTCCAAGGGGATGAACGGCACAGGTTCCGGAACATGCCGGCCAGGTCCGCGGGGGCGGCTGGAGGGCCCGGATCCGGGCGGCGGCGGGAGTCCCAGGTGGACATATCCACATTTTACGCGGGGGCGCTACGGCTGGAATGGGTGGATCCAGTAGCATCCGAGGAGTGATCGGACGACTCGGCGACCTCTGGCAGCACACCCCGCTGGCCTTCTGGCTGGTCCTGGCGGCCTGCCTGTACTTTGCGGTGATGGCCGTCCGGCTCACCATCATCGATGTCCGGCACCACCTCCTGCCCAACAAGATCGTCTTCCCGTCCTACGGAGTGGCCGGGGCGCTCCTGCTGGCAGCCGCCGCGGCAACCTGGGCCGGCCCGGCGGCGGAGAACACCGGCGGGATCCTGGCCGTCCCTGCCCTTCGCGTGGTGGCTGGGGCAGGAGTGCTGTGGCTGTTCTATTTCGTCCTCCGGTTCATCTATCCGCCGGGCATGGGCTTTGGCGACGTCAAGCTCGCTGGAGTACTGGGGATGTACCTTGGCTACCTCAGCTGGGGGCACCTGTTCGCGGGAACCTTCCTGGCTTTCCTGCTGGGCGGCCTGTGGTCCCTGGCGCTGCTGGCGGCCCGGCGGGGAACCCTGAAGTCGTCCATCCCGTTCGGTCCGTTCATGCTCGCCGGGGCCGCAGCCGCCATGCTGCTGCCCGCCTGAGCGTTCTGCGGTGCCTCAAGGACCTGTTGGATAGGCTGTGGTTATGCCTGCACCCGAATACGTCCTGAAGCTGCGCAAGAAGATCGGCAACGATCCCCTCTGGGTTCCCGGGGTCAGGGGTGTGGTGGTGGATGATGCCGGCCGGATCCTGCTGGCCCAACGGGCGGACAACCGGCAGTGGGCGCTCGTCAGCGGGATGCTGGATCCGGGGGAGCAGCCCGCGCGGGGCCTGGTCCGGGAGATTTTTGAGGAAACGGCCGTGGTGGCGGAGGCAGAACGCGTGGTGTCCGTGGGCGCAGTAGGCCCGGTCACCTACCCCAATGGCGACGTCTGCGAGTTCCTGGACGTCGTGTTCCTGTGCCGTTACGTCTCCGGCGAGGCCAGGGTCAATGACGACGAATCGCTGGCCGTTGGCTGGTTCAGCCTCGATGAACTTCCCGAACTCATGCCCGGGCACCTCACCAGCATCCGCCAGGCCCTGGCCCCCTCCGGGGCCGTCCACTTCGAGCCATAACCCCTCCTGTGGGGCGGCACAGGCACAAAAAGAAACAGGGGCGCCGCAACCCCCAAGATTGCGGCGACCCTGTTGGTCTCTTGCCTGCCAGTTGCAGGCGGCAAGCCCCGGCAGCCGGCCCGGCAACAGCCAGGCCAAGCTCCGACGGCGGTCAGCGGCCCTGGGAAACCAGCTCGCCGTCGTCGTCCTTCACGATGTCCCCGTCACGCCCAGCGCCGTCGGTGCCGGCAGCGGCGCCGGGAAGCCCGGCGGCGAGCCGCTCGGCTTCCTCTCCGCCCACCGCCTCGCCGCGTGCCACCATACCGGCGGTGTCCGACAACGGGATCTGCTTCAGCGTGATGGCCAGGAGCAGTGCCACGGCGATGAAGGGGAGCAGGTACCAGAACACCGGTGCCAGGGAATCGGCGTAGGCGTTCACGATTGCGTTGCGCAGCTGTTCCGGCAGCTGGTTCAGCGCCTGCGGGTCCAGGGTCCGGGTGGACTGCCCGGCCTGCTCTGCTGAGGCTCCTGCCCCCGTGAAGGCGCTGGTAAGGGCTTCCGAGAGCCGGGTGGTGAAGATGGAACCGAACACGGCCACACCCATGGCGGCCCCGACCTCGCGGAAGTAGTTGTTGGTGCTGGTGGCGGTGCCGATCTGGTCTGCCGGGACGGAGTTCTGGACCACCAGGACCACTACCTGCATGATCAGGCCCAGGCCTGCGCCGAAGACGAACAGCTGAAGGCAGATGACCCAGATGGGGGTGCTGGCGGCAAGGGTGGTCATCCAGAGCATGGCGGCCATGGTGAAGACCGCGCCCAGGATGGGGAACATCTTGTACTTGCCGGTCTTGGAGATCCGGATGCCCGAGTAGATGGAGGTGCCCATGAGGCCCGCCATCATCGGCAGCATCAGCAGGCCCGATTCGGCGGCGGAGGTGCCGGAGGACATCTGCAGGAACGTGGGGACGAAGGCGATGGCGGAGAACATGCCCAGGCCGAGGGTGAAGCCGATGGCGGTGGCATTGATGAAGATCCGGTTCCGGAACAGGCTCAGCGGAATGATGGGGTCCTCGGCGCGGCGCTCCACCATGACGAAGGCGGCGGCAGAAACCAGCAGGCCCGCACCAAAGGCCCAGGTCAGCGGGGAATCCCAGCCTTCCTCCTTCTTCCCGCCGAAGTCCGTGAAGAAGATCAGGCAGGTGGTGGCGGCGGACAGCAGGACGACGCCCAGGACGTCGATCCGCTTTTCTGCCTTCTTGTTGGGCAGGGTAAGGGCGAACCAGGCAATGGCGAAAGCCGCGAGGCCAACCGGGATGTTGATGTAAAAAGCCCATTCCCAGGTCAGGTGGTCCACGAAGAAGCCGCCCAGCAGCGGCCCGGCCACGGCGGAAAGGCCGAAGATGGCGCCCAGCGGGCCCATGTACTTGCCGCGTTCCTTGGCGGGAACGATGTCCGCGATGATGGCCTGGGACAGGATCATCAGGCCGCCGCCGCCCAGGCCCTGGATGGCCCGGAAAATGACGAAGCCCCAGAAGTCCGTGGCAAGGGCGCAGCCCACCGAGGCCAGGGTGAAGAGGGCGATGGCAACCAGGAAGAGGTTGCGCCGGCCCAGGATGTCACCGAACTTGCCGTAGATGGGCATCACAATGGTGGTGGCCAGCAGGTAGGCCGTGGTGATCCATGCCTGGTGCTCCACCCCGCCGAGCTTGCCCACGATGGTGGGCATCGCCGTGGAGACGATGGTCTGGTCCAGGCTGGAGAGCAGCATGCCGGCGATCAGCGCGGAGAAAATGATCCAGATGCGTTTCTGCGTCAGCAGCAGGGGCCCTGCCGGCGCTTTGGTGGTGGCGGTACTCATGATTGTCCTTTTGCGGAGGCGGGATCCGGGGTTTCGAAGGGCTGGGAGAAGAGCAGGCTTGCGGCCGAAATGTTTTCCATGAGCAGGTCCGGGTAGCTGCGGGTGTTGCCGTCGGAGAAGTAGGCCATGCTGCTCTTGCGGGCGATGGTGCTGAGCAGCACAACTGCCATCTGCACCACGGGGTGGTCGGGGGCTACCCCTTCACGCCTGGCTACGTCCCGGGCGAACTGGGCTTCGCGCTGTTCCGTGACTCCGATGATTTTCAGGATGAGCTGCGGTTCCTTTTTGACGACCCCGATCAACTGCCGGGTTTCTTCCTCGGACTCCGTCATTCCTTCGGCCAGGCGCAGGGAGAGCCGGACCAGGTCGCTGAACAGGGTGGGCGAAATTTCACCGGCGCGGGAGCCAGCGGCACCGGCCACGAATTCCTCGATGACATCGGCCGGAACGTCGTCCTCGGCGTGGCCGATGATGGCGTCTTCCTTGGTGGGGAAGTAGTTGAAGAAGGTCCGGCGGGAGATCCCGGCCGCCTCGCAGACTTCCTCCACGGTGTAGCCGTTGAGGCCCTTCTCGGAGGTGAGGGCGCGGGCAGCGGAGGTAATGGCGGTCCGGGTGGCCGTCCGCTTGCGCTCGCGCAGGCCGTCAGAAATTGCACTATCAGTCACAAAGTAAATTTTTGCACTAAAATCGCTTGAGTGCAAACTTCTGCTTCCGAACTGCAGGTTCCTTAAAGTACGACGGCGGCCGGCGCCTTTCCTGCGAAAGGTGCCGGCCGCCGTCGGGGGCTGGGTGCGTTTATGCCTTGTGGGCCGGGGCCGTCATGGTGGTGACGTCCAGTGCCTTGTCGAGGTCGGACTCGGACACCTTGCCCTCGCCCTCGCCGACAAAGCCCAGCTTCTCGGTGGCCTGGCGGATGGTCAGGCCCTCCTTGACGGCGGTCTTGGCGATCTTGGCGGCGTTCTCGTAGCCGATGTACTTGTTCAGCGGCGTCACGATGGACGGCGACGCCTCGGCCAGGAAGCGGGCGCGCTCCACGTTGGCGGTGATGCCGTCGATCATCTTGTCCGCCATGACCCGGCTGGTGTTGGCCAGCAGACGGATGGACTCCAGCAGGTTGGCGGCCATGACGGGGATGCCCACGTTGAGCTCGAAGGCGCCGTTGGTCCCGGACCAGGCGATGGCGGTGTCGTTGCCGATGACCTGGGCTGCCACCATGATGGAGGCCTCGCAGATGACCGGGTTGACCTTGCCGGGCATGATCGAGGAGCCGGGCTGCAGGTCGGGAAGTGCGATTTCGCCCAGGCCCGTGTTGGGGCCGGAGCCCATCCAGCGAAGGTCGTTGTTGATCTTCATGAAGGAGATGGCGATGTTGCGCAGCTGGCTGGAGGCCTCGATCAGGCCATCGCGGTTGGCCTGGGCCTCGAAGTGGTCGCGGGCCTCGGTCAGCGGCAGGCCGGTGTCCGTGGCGAGCAGCTCGATGACGCGCTCCGGGAAACCGGCGGGGGTGTTGATGCCGGTGCCCACGGCGGTGCCGCCCAGCGGAACCTCTGCCACGCGGGGGAGGGAGGCGTTGATGCGCTCGATGCCGTAACGGACCTGTGCCGCGTAGCCGCCGAACTCCTGGCCCAGGGTCACCGGGGTGGCGTCCATCAGGTGGGTGCGGCCGGACTTGACGACGTCCTTGAACTCAACGGCCTTGCGCTCCAGCGACTCTGCCAGGTAGCCCAGGGCGGGAATGAGGTCGTTGATCAGCGCGGAGGTGGCGGCCACGTGAACGGATGTCGGGAAGACGTCGTTGGAGGACTGCGAGGCGTTGACATGGTCGTTCGGGTGGACCACCTTGTCGCTGCCGGCGGCCTTCAGGGCGCGGGTGGCCAGCTCTGCCAGGACCTCGTTGGTGTTCATGTTCGACGAGGTGCCGGAACCGGTCTGGAAGACGTCGATGGGGAAGTCGCCGTCGTACTTGCCGGCGGCCACCTCATCGGCTGCGTCTGCAATCGCCTTGGCCAGCTCGCCGTCGAGCACGCCCAGTTCGGCGTTGGCCTGGGCTGCGGCCTTCTTGACCCGGGCCAGGGCCTCGATGTGGGTGCGCTCCAGGGTCTTGCCGGAGATGGGGAAATTCTCCACTGCCCGCTGCGTCTGCGCGCGGTACAGTGCGTTCACGGGGACGCGGACTTCGCCCAT
Source organism: Pseudarthrobacter defluvii (assembly GCF_030323865.1). Classification (NCBI taxonomy): domain Bacteria; kingdom Bacillati; phylum Actinomycetota; class Actinomycetes; order Micrococcales; family Micrococcaceae; genus Pseudarthrobacter; species Pseudarthrobacter defluvii. The sequence continues at coordinate 1,248,167 of NZ_CP066362.1, forward strand.
CGTGTCATGTTCAATGCGGAACTCTTCAGTGGAAGTCATGGGGCTAGCTTATGGCGATCCGGCGCCCCATCGAAAACCGTTAAGGGTGGATTGCCGGCGGCCCGCTGGACCGCCGGCAGGTTGCTTCTAGAGCTCGCCGATTCCGGAAACAAGGTCGGCGCGGCCCTCTGCCAGCCGGTAGGAGAGACCGATGACTGCGGTCCGGCCTTCTTCGATTGCGGTGGAAATCACACGCGAGCTGTCCGCGAGGCGCTGCGACATCTGCTTGACGTTTTCCACCACCATGTCGTTGACCTCGGTCTGGTTGTTCCGCAGGGAAGTGAGGACGGAGGGGGTGATGCGTTCCACGAGGTCGCGGATGAACCCCGCCGGCATCTCGCCGGTCTCAACGGCGTCCCGGGTGGCCGTGACGGCCCCGCAGTTGTCGTGCCCAAGCACCACGATCAGCGGCACCCCCAGTACGGCGACGCTGTATTCCAGGGAGCCGAGGACGGCGTCGTCAATCACCTGCCCGGCGGTTCGGACCACGAAGACGTCGCCCAGGCCGACGTCGAAAATGATCTCAGCCGCAAGCCGGGAGTCGGAGCAGCCGAAGATCACCGCGAACGGGTTCTGGGTCTCCACCAGCGAGGAGCGCCGTGAGGCGTTCTGGTTCGGATGGTTGGACTCGCCGTTGACGAAACGTTCGTTGCCTTCGCGCAGGCGGCGCCATGCCAGTGCAGGGGTCAGGTTAGTAGCCATGCTTACTACATTAAGGCGCGGCAGGGGCGGAGGGGGAAACTGTGACGGCCGGGTTGGCGTCAAGGGAGGCCACGACGGCGGCAGCCAGCGCCGCGAATTCGTCAAGTTGCGCGGCGCCGGAGAGGACGACGGTGCTGCCCCTGTAGTTCAGGATCATCGATTTTTCGCCCTTGCCGGTATCCCGCAGTTCCCAGTCCTTGCCGCCGGCATTCCGGGTCCCTGTGACGGGTGCGTTCTTGGTCTGCTGGAGGAGCCAGGTGGGGTTGGCCTTCGTTGTCTGCACCAGGCCGATAAAGGACGTCTTGGGGGTCAGGTAGCCAACCTCCCACGTGGGCACGCCGCTGGCCGTTCCGGCCTCCCACCGGGCGTAGTTGGCGCGGAACGCGTTGCCGGTGTCCGGCGCAACCGGTGTGAATCCGGCCACATCCGCAGCATTCCGTGCCACGGACGCAACATCGACGTCCGGCCGGAAGCTTTCGCCTTTGGGCTGGGGATTCATGAGGACAACAGGCAGGAATGCCGCGATGCTGAGCGCCAGGGCGATGATCATGCCGATCACCGAGGCGTTGGCCCGCTTGGCGGCGGCCGCCGGAATGACGGGCTTAACCGGGGTTTCGGCACTGCTGCCGGCAGCGGCGGGGCGGCCTTCGGGCTGTGCCTCGCCGGAGCTGGGACTGGTGGCTTCCTGCATGTCGTTCACCCCTCTATAGTCGCCCATCCCGGAGCCGGACTTCCATTCGGGCCCGGACCGGGGACCGCAGCCAGCTGCAGGGGTACATTGCGCGGTTGCGTCATGGGCCGCCCGTGGCACGGCGCCGCGACTATGATCGATAGCAGAGGAATCACCGTTCTGCTGCACCGGCGGGCGGGTTCAATGATCGCCACTCGAAGAAGAGGTTCACGTGTCACCAGCGTCCATGACCCAGAAGTACTCCACGATTTCACCGTCCCTTGCGGTGGGCCACGACGAGCCGGACCGCAACCTCGCCCTTGAACTTGTCCGCGTCACCGAAGCCGCGGCCATTGCCGGCGGCCACTGGGTGGGCTTCGGCGACAAGAACACCGCCGACGGCGCAGCCGTCGACGCCATGCGTTCCTTCCTGCAGACCGTCCACTTCAATGGTGTCGTGGTGATCGGCGAAGGCGAAAAGGACGAAGCCCCCATGCTGTTCAACGGGGAGCGTGTCGGCGACGGCACAGGCCCCGAGGTGGACGTGGCTGTTGACCCCATCGACGGAACACGCCTGACCGCCCTGGGCATCAATAATGCGCTGGCTGTCCTGGCTGTTGCCGAGCGTGGCTCCATGTTCGATCCCTCCGCCGTGTTCTACATGGAGAAGCTGGTCACCGGCCCCGAAGCCGCTGACATGGTGGACCTGCGCCTGCCGGTCAAGCAGAACCTGCACCTGATCGCCAAGGCCAAGGGCGTCAAGGTCAACCAGCTCAACGTCATGATCCTTGACCGCGACCGACACCGCCCGCTGGTGGAGGAAATCCGGGAAGCCGGAGCACGGACCAAATTCATCATGGACGGCGACGTTGCCGGCGCCATTGCCGCGGCCCGCTCCGGAACCGGCGTGGACGCGCTCATGGGCATCGGCGGAACCCCCGAGGGCATCGTGGCAGCCTGCGCCATCAAGTCCCTGGGCGGCGTCATCCAGGGCCGCCTCTGGCCCACCAGCGACGAGGAAAAGCAGAAGGCCATCGACGCCGGCCACGACCTGGAGCGCGTGCTGTCCACCAACGACCTCGTCTCCAGCGACAACTGCTACTTTGCCGCCACCGGCATCACCGACGGCGACCTGCTCAAGGGCGTCCGCTACTCCAAGGACAAGGTCCTGACCCAGTCCATCGTGATGCGCTCCAAGTCCGGCACCATCCGCTTCGTGGAGGGTGAGCACCAGGCCAGCAAGTGGGAAGGCTACGCCCGCAAGAACTGACTGCCGTTAGTGCAGGATTCCAGAGCCCCGGGGCGCGTGCGCGCACCCGGGGCTTTGCGTTAACGCGTTGGTATAGGGTTTAAGCCATGATTCCTGCTGTTGTGCCCTGTACTGACCGCGCCCTTTGGGACGAGCACGTTGACCGGTTCCAGGGGCATCCGCAGCAGCTGTGGGGCTGGGGCGAGACCAAGGCGGCGCACGGCTGGTCCGTGGACCGCGTCCTGGTCAAAGCCGGGGACGAAACCATCGGTGCCGCCCAGTTGCTGGTCCGCAAGCTTCCTGTTCCCTTCCGGGCACTGGTCTACATTCCGCGCGGCCCCATGTGCTCCGTGGAGCACACCCAGGTGGTCCTCAACCGGCTCGCCGAACACGCTGCCCTCCGGCACCAGGGCGTGGCGCTCAGCATCGAACCGGACTGGGACCAGGACTCCGCATTCGCGGGCGCGGTGGCCGCCGCCGGATTCCGGGAGTCCACCAACACCGTGCTCATCCCGCGCACGCTCATCCTGGACCTCACCCGGACCGACGACGAGCTGATGGCGGAGATGTCCAAGTCCACGCGCGCCAACATCCGCAAGGCAATGCGCAGCGACGTCGAGTTCCGCAAGGTCAAGAACGATTCCGAGCTGGAACAGGTCCTGGCCATCTACCACCAGACCGCCGAGCGGGCGGGCTTCGGCATCCACGAGGACCAGTACTACCGCGACATCTTCCACAACCTCGGCGACGCCTCGCCCATCATCGGCGCGTTCGACGGCGAGCAGCTGCTGGCGTTTACCTGGCTGTCGCGCAGCGGCACCACCGCCTTTGAGCTTTACGGCGGCGTCTCCGCAGAAGGACAGAAGCAGCGCGTCAACTACGGCGTGAAGTGGGCCGCCCTGCAGTCCATGCGAGAGGACGGCTGCAGCCGCTACGACTTCAACGGCCTGCTCAACGACGGCATCTCCGACTTCAAGAAGCAGTTCGCACGGCATGAGAACATGCTGCTGGGCACGTGGGAAAGGCCGCTCTCGCCCTTCTACCCCGTATACGCCAAAGCCATGCCGCTGGCGCGCAAGGGCCTCCAGCAGGGGCGCCGGCTGGTGAAGGACGCAGCCGGGCGGGTCCTGCCCCTGGTCCGCAAACTGCGTCCGGGCAACTGACTGAACCGAAAAAGAAGGGCGACGTCGGCACCCGCCCGGGCGGGTGCCGACGTCGCCCCTTTCTGTTGCTGTGGGCTACAGCCCGGTGGTCACCGCGAAGGCCAGCACCGGTTCCGCGCTTCCGGCCACCCGGTGGACGTTGATGGGGGCTTCCGCGGCCGCGACGAACGCGCTCCGTCCCCTGGACAGCTGCAGGTCGCCTTTGGGTGAATCAAGGTAAACTTCGCCGGCCACCACGATGACCACCGCAGCCCCGGACTGGGCCAGGGGTACGGGGGCCGCCTCCGGCCCCAGTTCGATGCGCTGCAGTTGGAACTCCTCGAACGGCGGACGGAACAGTTCCTGGCCCATTACCGTCTTCTCGGCATCCAGCATGGGCACAGCCACAGGGTGGAAATTGATGGTGTTCAGGAGTTCCGGGACATCCACGTGCTTGGGCGTCAGGCCGCCGCGCAGGACGTTGTCCGAGGACGCCATGACCTCCACGCCGAGCCCGTGCAGGTAGGCGTGCACGTTCCCGGCGGGAAGGTAGACCGCTTCGCCGGGCTTCAGCGAGATCCGGTTGAGCAGCAGCGAGATCAGCACGCCGGGATCGCCCGGGTACTTTTCGTTGAGGCTGATCACGGTGCCCAGTTCGGCCTGGTACGGCGCGAGCGAAGCGCGCGACAGCAGGGCTTCCACCACCAAGGCAGTATCCTCCGCCACGCCTTGCCCGCCGGTGATCAGCCGCTCAAAGGCCTGGCGGAGTCCTGCGCCTTCGTCCGCGGCGGCCAGATCGTCAATCAAGGCCTGGACCAGCGCGGGGGAGCCGCCTCCCTCGGGGAAGGCACGGGCGATGTACTGGAAGACCTCCCGGGTTTCGGCGGCAGGCCGGAACCCGCACAGCGCCTCGAACGGAGTAAGCGCGAAGATCATTTCCGGCTTATGGTTGTCGTCCTTGTAGTTCCGGTTCGGGGCATGGGCATCCACACCATCGGCGTTCTCCCGCGCAAAGCCTTCCCGCGCCTGCTCCAGGCTGGGGTGGACCTGGAGGGAGAGCGGCTGCGCGGCCGCAAGGATCTTGGCCAGGAACGGCAGCCGGGGCCCGAAGGCGGAGACGGACTCCGCGCCCAGGAAATGCTCCGGGTCCGACGAGATCAGCGCATCGAGGGGGCTCCGGGTGCCGTCCTCCGGCACCTGCGCCACCGACGGAGAGTCAGGGTGGGCGCCGATCCACAGTTCGGCCTCCGGGCCCCCCGACTCGGGACGGCCCAGCAGCGAGGCGATGGCCGTCGTCGAACCCCAGGCGTAGTCCCGGAGGACGTTCTCAATCTCGTACAAAACCGTTCCGTTCCTTGTGGATGGGCGTTGATGACTTGGCGGCCGCCGTGGTCGCTAGAGCGGGCGGCACTGTCCGTTGGTGGCCACGAGCTGGCGGATGGCCTCTTCGTTTCCTTCGAGCTTGAGCTGGGTAAGCATCTCTTCGGTGATCGGCTCGCCGTCAGGCGTGGTGGTCACCGGGGTGAAGTCCGACGGCGAGGGCTGCTGGACAGCGTTGCCGCCCGTGGGCAGGGTGGCGGGGACGGGACCTGCCGCCTGGACATGTCCGGCTCCTGCCCCTGGAACTGCCGTGCCGTCGTCGGGAATTCCTGCAGACTGTGCACCCTTGGCGGATGCCTGCGCCAGCAGCTGGTCGACCCGCTCGTGGATCTGGTCGAAGTCCGGGTTCGTGGAGAAGGACGGGTCAAAGTCCGGCGGCCCAATGGTGAGCCGCTTGACGTCCTTGCCCCGTGCCTTGATGGCGAGGTCCAGGAAGCTGCCCAGCTGGGCGGAGGAGACGTTGGACTCCACCACCTTGGTTCCCGCGCTGGCGATGTCCTCGAACTTGGACAGCAGGGTGGTGGGATCGAGCTGTTTCAGCATGGCCTGCTGCACGCACTGCTGGCGCTGGATGCGGGAGTAGTCATCAACGTATTCGCGCGAGCGTCCGTACCAGAGTGCCTGGTCCCCGTTGAGCGTCTGGTCCCCGGCCGGGATCCAGCCGAGGGGCATCCCGTGGGTCTTGGTGGTTTCGTCGAAGTAGCCGCTCATGGGAACCCACCCACCGGCCTTGATCCGGATGCCGCCCATGGCATTGATCAGCGTGGAGAAGCCCTGCATGTCAACCAGGACGTAGGACTGGATCTGCATGCCGAGCGTTCCGGAGACGGCTTCCATGGTTGCCTGCGCGCCTGGATCCGCCACGCCGGGGTAGAGGTTGGTGTGCTCGTTGGTGACCTCTGTATTGATGGCGTTGATGAGGCATTCGTCGCCGCAGTTGTAGCCGTCGGGGTACAGGGCGCGCATGGGGGAGCCCTCGCTGAACTGCGCGTTCTGGAAGTTTCGAGGGACCGAAATGATGGCGGTCTGGCCGGTCTCGGCGTCCACGCTCAGCACGGACAGGCTGTCCGGACGGCGGCCGGTGCGGTCATCGCCCGCGTCGCCGCCCATCATGAGGAAGTTGTAGCGCCCGTCCACGGGTTTGATCGCCGGGCCGGACGAGAAGATGTTGCCGATGGCATTGCGGCCCACATTCAGCAGGTAGGCGGCGTAGCCCATGGAGCCGCTGCCCAGGACCAGGGCAACCACCAGGGCGATGCCGACGGCGGGGCGCGCCTTCGGTGCCAGCAGGACGGGGCGGATGAGCCTCAGGGTGTTGAGGAACAGCAATGCCCAGCCGAGGGCCAGCGCAGCCAGCAGGACCACCAGCACCAGCGATGTGACCGGGTTGGTCACGATGCTGATGACCATGCTCCGGTCCAGCAGCAGCAGAACCACTGCAAGCAGCAGGATGGCCCACACACAGAGCGTGACGCGCAGCGCGGTCCGGCCCAGCTTCCGGTCGCCCGCGACGAGCTGCGCGCTGCCCGGTACCAGGAGCGTCAGCAGGACCAGTACGAAGGCGCGCTTTGTACGGACCGGGGAGGAAGCGCTGACCGGGTAGCGGACGGGGTCTGTCAGGGACGCCCCGGCCCCGGTGTTGAGCACGCTGCTGCTGCTGGCCATGCCCGCCGCCCTAACGGCTGCCCCGAAGAGCGCCGGAGCCGTCCGGGAAGACTTCGCTGACTTTCTGCCGGAGGTTTGCGCCCTTGCGGGAGGCAACGGCGTTGAGGTCGGCGGCGAAGTCGAGGAGGTCAGCGCGCAGGGAGGCGGCGAGCTCGTCCGTACCCGACGCGAGCATCCGCACGGCCAGGAGTCCGGCGTTCCGCGCACCGGCGATGGAAACCGTGGCCACCGGCACCCCGGCGGGCATCTGGACGATGGACAGCAGGGAGTCCATCCCGTCAAGTGTCTTCAGGGGAACCGGGACGCCGATAACGGGAAGCGGCGTGACGCTGGCGAGCATGCCCGGCAGGTGGGCGGCACCGCCGGCGCCGGCGATGATCACCCGCAAACCACGTTCGTGGGCCGTCTGGCCGTACCGGATCATTTCCGTGGGCATCCGGTGGGCTGAGACCACGTCCGCTTCGAACGGAATGCCGAATTCGGCCAGGGCGTCCGCCGCGGCCTCCATGACCGGCCAGTCCGAGTCGGAGCCCATGACCAGGCCCACCAGGGGACTGGTGCCGGATGCGGCGGGGGTGGCTTCGGCGCTCATGCCTTCTCCTCGAAAATCGCAGCAGGTTCTTCGGTGGAAACCCGTCCGTCACGGATGATGCCGGCCACGGCTGTGGCCCGGCGGCGGACCGAGTCCACCTCCGCGGTGGAACTTCCCACCAGGTTGACGTGGCCGATCTTACGTCCCGGCCGTACCGATTTGCCGTAGCAGTGGACTTTCGCGGCGGGTTCGGCGGCGAGTGCCATGGGGTAGGCGGAGTACAGGTCCTGGTTTTCCCCGCCCAGGAAGTTCTTCATCACGGTCACGGGAGCCAGTGCGTCCGTTGCGCCAAGGGGCAGGTTCAGGACGGCACGTAGGTGCTGTTCGAACTGGCTGGTGATGGAGCCGTCCTGGGTCCAGTGGCCGGTGTTGTGCGGCCGCATGGCAAGTTCGTTGATCAGGAACCCCGCTCCGGTGCCCGGCGTTTCGAAGAGTTCCACGGCAAGGACGCCAGTCGCGTCCAGCTCGGCGGCGATGCGCAGGGCGGCATCCTCCGCGGCGGCCGCAACCTCCAGCGGGATATCCAGCGCGGGCGCGATCACCTCGTCGCAGACACCGTCCACCTGGATGGTGTGGACCACCGGCCAGGCACGGGCTTCGCCGTCGGGAGTACGGGCCACGAGGGCCGAGAGCTCGCGCGTAAATTCAACCTTGGCCTCGGCCAGGAGGGGACTCATGGCGGCGAACCAGTCGGCCGTCCCGGCCGCCTCCTCCGCCGAGCCAACGATCCGGACGCCCTTGCCGTCATATCCGCCGCGGGGGGTCTTCAGGACAACGGGCCAGCCGATTTCCTCGCCGAAGCGCACCAGCGCGTCAACGTCGGCCACCGACGCCCAGGCGGGGTTCGGCAGTTCCAGCCGGTCGATGGCTGCACGCATGACCAGTTTGTCCTGGGCGTGGACCAGGGCGTCCGGTCCGGGCTGGACGTTGACTCCGGCCTCCTGCAGTGCGCGGAGGTGGTCCGTGGGCACGTGCTCGTGGTCGAAAGTCATCACGTCCAGGCCCTTGGCAAAGTCCAGGAGCGTCTGCAGATCCTTGTAGTCGCCCACCGGCGTGGTGGGTACTGCCGATACTGCGGACACGTCCTCACCCTCCGCGAGGACGCGGAGTTCAAAGCCGAGGGCTGTAGCGGCAGGGGCCATCATTCGCGCGAGCTGGCCGCCGCCAACCACGCCTATCACTGGAAAAGTCACATGTGCCAGCCTACCGAAGACGCGGCCGATCGACGCTTTTGCGGCCCGGCGGGGGATGGACATTTTCGGATGAAAGGACCCCCCGGCTCCTGCATCCGGGGGCCGCTTTAAGGCTTTGGGGCTAAAATGGACCTTTGGCCGAGTGGCCCACAGTTCGTCACGGCCATGGAGGGTCATGTTTAGCGCACTTGCAGATCGTATCCGGGGGCTTGCCTCACTCTTCTGGCGCGAGGTGGCCAAGTTTGGTGCGGTGGGCGGTGTGGCATTCGTCATCGACAACGGCCTGACCTATTACCTGATGCACGGTCCCATGTCCGACAGCGAGGCGAAGGCCCGCTTCGTGGGGGCCACGGTGGCCACAATCTTCTCGTGGGTGGCAAACCGCTTTTGGACCTTCCGCCACCGCCGCCAGGCCAACGTGCTCCGCGAGTTCGTCATGTTCGTGATCATCAACGGCATCGGCATTGGCATCTCCACCGGGTTCACCGCCCTGGCCAAGTACGGGATGGGCATCGACAACAAGAACCTGCTGTTCCTCGCGGGCGTGGTTGGCATCCTGGTGGCCACGGTTGTCCGCTTCTTCGCCTACCGCTTCCTGGTGTTCAACCAGGAACTGGACCAGGAGCCGGAGTTCTCCCACGACCACGAAATCATCGAAGCCCACCCCCACAAGGAGCCGGCGGGTGCCGCTGAACGCCCGGCACCCACGCCGGCCGACGGCGGCCCACAGGCCTAGGGGAAGCGGCTGCTAGCTTCCGTGGATGCGTTCGTCGGCCACCAGTTTGTCCGTGAGCGGCACATCGGGATGGGTCAGCACTACGGAGCCGCCCTGGTGCCATGCTCCCAGCGCATTGGCCAGTACAGCTTCAAGGCCGGCATCGGCAGGAACGTGCAGCCTGGCGCCTTCTGCGTGCGGCACGGCAAAACCGGTGATCAGGTCCTGGTGCAGGACACTGCGCCCCTGGCTGGTCAGCACAGCGCGGGCTGACGGATCAGGATCGGCGTGCGGCATGAACACGTCCCCGTGTGACCGCACTTCGGCGGCATAATCCAGGCAGCCGGCAGGAAGGTCACCGCTCCAGCGCATGGCGAGGGCCGGCAGGGCAACGGCGACGACGGCGTCGTAGTTTCCGTCGGACCCCGCGGGATTGTCAGTGGCAAGGAAGTCCGCCTGGGCGCCGTCGAGCACTGTTTCCAGTCCCAGCTGCCAGCCAGCCAAGGCCCAGACCAGTGCCTTCCAGTGGGCCGGAAGTGCGAGCCGCAGCCGCATGCCGGGTTCCGCATCCAGTTCGTCCTGCAGCAGGTTGCTCGTCTTGGCAACCCAGTTGTCCAGGACCCGGCCGGACAGTTCCACCCGCTCCGAGTCGGGCCCGTACCAGGTCAGGCGTGGTGCCGTGGAGTTGCCGGAGCGGAGGCCTGCCGTGAGTTCGAGCGCGGGGATTGATGTCATGCGTTCATCCTGCCACTGTCCGAATCCCCTGAATATCCAGCTGCAGCGACGACGGTCCGGCCACTCGGACCGGGAGTGATGTTAATCACCCTCGGTGCTAAGTGTGCTTGCTATTTGGGGGGAGAGCAGGTATTTTTCCCGCCAGAACACGGGATTGGCGGCTTTCCTGCTGCAAATTGGACGCCAGTCCCGTCCGCCACGCCCGGGTGGAGTGAAAACCCGGGCGTGGCGTGCGCGAATTTCCCGGCGGCGACTGTCTATTATCCCGGCAACGGCTTGACTCGCCCTAGTTACACACGTGTAATTAGGTAACTAAAGCAATTGCGTAAATACCGGCACACAACCGAGTGTCCACGTATCCAGGCAGTGGCTGAACCATCAGGAGGGTCGCCGTGGGGCAAGCAGAGCGTATCCAGGAAGATGCCGTCGTGGCCGGTCAGGCAACGGCAAAGTACCGTGCACGGGGGGTGCCGAGCGATTGGTACGTGGATCCCGCTGATCCTGATGCTGCGGACAGGTACAACAGGAATTCCACCAGCGTCCTTGAGGACCAGGCAACCGCGTTCCTTGCAGCGCACGAGGCCCTCCTCGACGGCGGCGCTGAGCCGGAAGATGACCTGGATCCGCCCATGGAGCTGGCTGCTGCCGGTACCACCCAGCCGGTATGGATCGGGCTGCCGCTGCAGCAGGATTTCGACGACGAAGGCGAGCTGGGCTGGCAGACGGACGCTCTGTGCGCCCAGACGGACCCGGAAGCCTTCTTTCCCGAAAAGGGCGGCTCCACCCGCGATGCCAAGAAGGTCTGCGGTGCCTGCAATGTACGGTCGCAGTGCCTGGAGTACGCGCTGGCCAATGACGAACGGTTCGGCATCTGGGGAGGCCTTTCCGAGCGTGAGCGCCGGCGGCTTAGGAAGCGAGCAATCTAATTCTTCAGGATGTGCATGTCACTGCCGTTGTGGTTGCCCACAACGGCAGTGCTTATCTGCCTAGGACCCTTTCAGCCCTGGCGTCACAAACCCGGCCCGTTGACCGTGCCGTGGGTGTGGACACGGGGTCCGGCGACGACTCCTGCCGCCTCCTGCAGGAGGCTTTGGGTGAAGCCGACGTTCTCAGCTATCCCCGGAGCAAAGGCGGCATGGGCGCCGCCGTCTCCGCTGCGCTCGCGGAGTTGGTTCCCGTCCACGGGGACCGGGACGGTGGCAGGACCGAGTGGATCTGGCTGCTGCATGACGATGCCGCGCCCGCGCCCGAGGCCCTCGCCGAACTCCTGGGCGCCGTGGAGCGTGCGCCCTCGGTCACCGTTGCCGGCTGCAAGCAACTGGACTGGCATTCGCCGCGAAGACTGATCGATGTAGGTCTTTCCACCAGCCGGTGGGCCGAGCGTCTAACCCTTATCGACGCCGACGAAATGGACCAGGGCCAGTACGACGGCCGCACCGATACTTTTGCCGTCAATTCCGCAGGCATGCTGGTGCGCCGGGACGTCTGGGACCAGTTGGGCGGCTTCGACCCCGCCTTGCCGGGAAGCGGGGACGACGTCGACTTCTGCTGGCGGAACCGCCTTGCAGGCCACCGTGTGGTGGTGGTTCCCGCAGCCCGGATGCTCCATGTGGCGCACCGTCCGCATGCCCTTGGAAACCCCTCGGCGGCGCGCAAGGCCCAGGTTCACCTGCGCCTGAAGCACAGTCCGCTCTGGATGGTGCCTGTCCATGGCATCGGTGCCTTGCTGGGCAGCCTTTTCAAGCTGGTCCTGAGTATCGTCGTCAAGGACCCGGGCCACGGGATTTCCCAGCTCTTCGCCACGTGCGCCGCATTGGGCAGGCCCGGCGCCGTGGCCAAGGCGCGCCGGGCGGCCAAACGGACACGGCGAATCCGCCGGTCGGTCATCCGTAAGCTGCAGACGCCCCGCCGCGAGGTGTGGAGCCACCGCCGGTCGCTGATGGAAGCGCTGGGATCCGACGGCTCCGGTGCCGACCTCGTGCAGGATCCGTTGGCGCACCAGCCCACCGGTGACGCTGCAGACGATTTCGCCGCCCTGGCCACTACAAAACGCGGCTGGGTGGGCAACGGTGCCCTGGCCGCCGTCATCATCGCATCCGTGGCCTCGCTCCTTGCACTCGCAGGACTGTTCCGGGCCGGAGCCGTAACCGGCGGCGCCCTGATTCCTGTCTCCGCGGGCCTGGGGGACATCTGGCACAACGCCTCCAGTTGGTGGATCAGCCTGGGAGCGGGCCTTCCCGGCCGCGGCGATCCCTTCGACTACGTGCTATGGATCATCGGAGTCCTGGGCGGCGGCGATGCCAACCCCGCCATGGCATGGCTGCTCCTGCTCGGTGCCCCGCTGTCCGGCCTCACCGCATGGTTCGCGGCCGGCGGGCTGACCGTACGCCGCCGGCTCCGCCTGGTGGCGGCGCTCTTTTGGGCAGCGGCTCCCGCTCTCCAGGCCGCACTCAACCAGGGGCGGGCGGGCGCCCTGATTGCGCACGTCATGCTGCCGCTGGTGGTACTGGGCCTGCTGCGGGCTACGGGCTCCGCGGTGGGCCACGGCCGGTTCAACGCCGGCGCATCACCTGGACACACTTCCAGCGAACAGCCCCCGGCCAAGGCAGGGATCAACGGCATGCCTTCTTGGACCGCGGCGGCAGCTGCGGGCCTGGCCCTGGCGGTCACTACCGCTGCGGCGCCCTCCCTGCTGGCCCCGGCTGCCGTAGCCATCGTGCTCTGCGGCCTGCTGCTGGGACGGCGGGGGCGCACGGTGTGGTGGGCGCTGCTGCCTGCCGCAGCTCTGTTTATCCCGTTTGTGCTGTCCACACTCGACAGGCCGCGCGCCATCCTGGCCGATCCCGGACTGCCGCTGGGGTTCGACGCGGCTCCGCTGTGGCAGCAGGTCCTGGGCCAGCCCCTGTCATTCGACCCCGCAGCCGGCCTTCAAGGACTGTCCGCCTTCACCGGCGGGACCGTGCCCTGGGCCCTCCTGCTGGCGCTGCTCATCGCGGGGCCGGTGCTGGCCCTTGCCATCGTGGGACTATTCAGCGCAGGACGCCGTGCCCGGATCTCCCGATGCCTCTGGATTGTGGCGCTTGCCGCCTTGGCCGCTGGTTGGTTCACCAGCCACGTCGCCACCGGATTCAACGCCGGCGTCCTGGTGACGCCTTTCACCGGTCCGGCGGTGTCCGCCGCGTCCTTTGCCCTCCTTGGGGCGGCACTCCTCGGATCCGAGCAACTCCTGTCCACGGCGGACCGGGCATCAGGTATCGCGGCCAAGACTGGAAGGGCAGCGCGTGCAGGCCTGGCACTGGGCCTGGTAGTGGTGCTGGCCGGGCCGCTGGCCGGGATGGCTGCCTGGTCGGCGCAGAACCTTTTGCGTCCTGCCGGGACAGGCGCGGCCCAAGCCACCGCATCCCAGGGAAGCGTCGTTGCCCCCGCGCCAGCGGGTTCCGGAAACGGGGGAGCCCTGGGCACGCCGCGTCTGGTGGAAGCCTCCACCGGACGCTCCCTGCCCGCCACTGCCGTTGACCGCGGGAACGGGCCTGAACAGACCCGGACTCTCCTGCTCAGCACTGGAGAAGACGGCACCTTCAACGCGTCGTTGATGCGGGGTGCAGGTACCACGCTGGACAGTCTCTCCGCCATCGCCTCTGCGCGGAACATCATCGGTGCGCCAGGTGCCGAGGAGGTGCGTGGCGACGACGACGTCACTTCGGCTGTCCGCCGCGTGGTGGCCACCCTTGTAGCGGGGCAGGGCGTGGATCCGCGCGCCGACCTGGAACAGCTCGGGGTTGGGTTCGTGGTGCTCCGTGCCGCGGACACCGCAGCCCAGCTCACCGCCAGCCGGATGGATGCCGTCCCGGGGCTTGTCGCCGTGGGACAGACCGACGTGGGCTGGCTCTGGCGCATCAGCCCACTGAACCAGCCGGTTCTGCAGGCTGCTGACGTGGCCCATCGCGTCCGCATCGTGGATCCCCGGGGCGCGGCCACCACCTTGGTCGACTCCGGAACTGACGACGTCAATGCCGCCGTCCCTGCGGGGCCGGAAGGCCGGCTGGTGGTCCTTGCAGAGCGGGCCGATCCCGGGTGGAGCGCCTGGCTCGACGGCCGGAAGCTGACCTCCACCACCGACGGCTGGTCCCAGGCCTTCACGCTCCCGGCGTCGGCCGGCCAGCTGACGGTCCGTTACGAGAACCCGTGGTCGTTTTGGGCTGCCGCCGCCCAGATCACGGTGATCGGGCTGACTGTCATCCTGGCAATCCCCATGCCGGCCCGGCGCCCGCGGACAGGTATCTCGCGCGACGAGGGCTCCCTGCGTAAGGAACACCAACATGCATGAGCACACCCCGCCGGCCGCCGGCGGTCCTTCCGCCGAGGGAGAAAAGCAGTCCCAGGCCGGCAAAGCGGCCCAAACGCAGGCCGGCAAAGACAGGAAGATATCCGGCCGAGGCGCCACCCGCGTGCCAGGTGGCAAGGGGCGGGCAGCCTCCGTGGCCGGAGTTGCGGCAGGGGTCCTCATCCTCGCCGGTGGCGGAGCACTGGTGGCCGGAGGGTCGCTGATGGCCGGGCCCGCATCCACCCGGACAGTGCCGCCCGCGGAAGCCGCCGTCCCGGCAGGAGCCAGCCTTGGCGTCTGCCCCGGCCCTGCGAGGCTGCTGGCGGGAACTGATGCGGGCACCGACGCCCAGTTCCGGCCCGAGTCCGCCACTGCGGCAACCAAGGTCAGCGCCGCCGTGCTCAGCGCCGGAGGTGCGCTTCCCGGAAGCCGCCTCGCGCGCCTGGACGGGACGGCCGCCCTTGAGATCTCCAAGGACCCTGGTCCGGCACCTACTGCCGCCGCTCCACAAGAGCTTCTTGCCGGAGTGGCAGCCGACCGTGTGGTGGACCAGGTAAGCGTCCTCACCGCTCAGGCGGTGGCCAACCAGAATGCCTCGGCCGCCGCCGCCATGAAGTACACCGCCAAGGACGGCGACCTGCAGGGCAGTGCTGCTGCCACCTGCGCGCAACCCTCCAACGACCAATGGCTGGCGGGTGCCAGCACCACCGTCGGCCGAACCTCCGTGCTGGCACTGACCAACGCCTCCAGTACCCCCGCCACAGTGAGCCTCGAGCTTTTTGGTTCCGGCGGACAGGTCCAGGCGCCGGGAAGCCGCGGACTGCTGGTTGCCCCCGGCACAACCCGCAGCGTGGTCCTGGCCGGCCTGGCACCCAACGAGCCGAGCCTCAGCGTGCACGTCCGCAGCGCCGGCGGCCCGGTGGCGGCCTCCATCCAACAGAGCGTGCTGCGGGGCCTCACTCCGGGCGGCGTGGACTTCATCAGCCCAGGGACTTCCCCTGCTGTCCGCCAGGTGATGACCGGCGTGGATATCCAGGACCCGGCGGGGATTGCTGCCCTGACGGCCCAGGCCGCGTACAAGGATGCCGGCCCCGCCCTCGAGCTGACGGTTCCCGGCGCCGCTGATGCAGTGGTGGAAATCAAGCTCTACGGACGGGACGGCCAGCACGCCCTTCCGTCCGGCGGCGTCATCACCGCGAAGGCCGGGTCCACCACCGAGGTCTCCCTGGCCGGTGTACCCGCGGGCCAGTACACCGTGGCGGCCTCATCCGACGTCTCCTTTGTTGCTGCCGCACGCATGGGCCGTGGGCTCCAGGCAGGACAGCCATCGGATGTGGCCTGGGCGCCTTCGGCCGTGCGGCTTGGCAGCCAGCACGTGGTTCCCGTCCCCAAGGGCGGCCAGCGCCAGCTGGTGTTCGGGGCGCTGGACACCAGGGCCAGCATCACGTACGCACCCATTACTGCCGATGGAAAAGTGCGGGCAGCCGCCACCGCCGACATCGCAGGCGGAACAACCGCGACCATCGGCATTCCGGAGCAGGCTGAAGGGGTCGACGTCGTGGGCTATGTGGTTTCCGCGTCAGGCGACGCCGCTTACGGGGCGGTACTCGTGGGCCAGGACGGACGCAACGACGTCTCGTCCCTGGCTTTCCTTGCTGCCGCGGCCGGCCAGGAAACGGTCCCGGTGGCCTTGGGCTACTAGGTTTGCCCGTTCAGTAGCGGCGGCGGTACACCGGGTCCAGCGTCTCCGGCGCCACACCCAGCATTTCCGCCGTGTGCTCCACCACCACGTCGTGGACCAGGTCCTGGAGCTCTTCCACACTGGAGCATGCCTGCTCCACCACCCGCCGGTACACGGTGATCGTGGGCCCGTCCTCTCCCGCAGCGGGGGTATAGGCGCCCATGGGTGCAGGGGTGGCGTTGGCGGCAAGCTGTTCCAGCTCCGGCGGGATCTCATCCACACCGAACCTTACGCCGTCGAGCGTTTTGCCCCAGATGTCGTGCAACCGTTGGGCCGAGTCCAGCACCATGTCATCAAAGCGGTCGCCGCGCGTCCGGTAGCCCGGATGCGTAGGCAACATCACCTCGCCCCGAAGGCCGCGCCCGTGGCGGTTCCGGCGCCGCCTGAAGAAGCTCCTGCCGGCGGTCTCCACGCCCGTTGCCACTGGGGCATCCGGGTCAGCCAACCGGACCGAAAAACCTGATTCATGGTTCGATGACTGCATACATCGACTGTAAACCCGGGGGAGGATTTACGCGATACATCCTCCCGGCTGTCCCGGGGCGCGTCTGCTTCTGCCCGCAATGCGCAGCTTTTGGGCAGTGAAGGGGTAGTCTGTGATGTCGTGGGAGCTATCCGTCAGTGTTCAAGGTCTGCCTGCCGCCAGTCGGCGGTAGCCACCCTGACGTACGTTTATGCAGACTCCACTGCGGTCCTGGGTCCGTTGGCCACCTACGCCGAACCGCACTGCTACGACCTCTGCGAGCAGCATGCTGATTCGTTGACGGTTCCCCGCGGTTGGGAAGTACTCCGCCTGGCAATGCCGTCCTCCCCGCAGCAGCCCGGGCCCGATGACCTGCTTGCCCTGGCGAATGCAGTGCGCGACGCCGCAGCCCTGCCTCCGGAAGCGCAGCCGCCCGCCCAGCGCGGCCACCATTCGGCGCTGGAAGCTCCCGCAGGCACTGAAGGGGCACGCCGGGGCCACCTGCGGATCCTTCGCGAACCTTCCTGACCCGCATCTGGCGGTACGCTGGAGCCTGCACATCTTTTCCGCTACCGGCGCGAGCGCGCCCGCCAGGGAGCATGAACAAATGCCAAAGATCAGCCCCGAGCTGTTGTCCGTCCTGCGTTGCCCCGTGACCGGCTCGCCCCTGGTCCAGGAAGGGGAGGAACTGGTGGCCACTGCCGCCGGGGACGCGGGCGTGAAGAACCGGTACGCCATTGAGGACGGGATCCCTTTGCTGCTGCCTCCGGAACTGCTCGCCGCAGCAGCCTCGGCAGGTTCGGACCAGCACGATCCCGCCGCAGCAGGGCAGTAGTTCACCTGCATCCGCTTCACCTGCACTGGCTCTCACAGAAACAGCAGAACGGGGACTGGACCAGGACCCGGACCAAGCAAAGGACCACCCATGACTTTTGAGTACAAGGTTGCCGATATTTCCCTGGCGGAAGCCGGCCGGCACCAGATCCGCCTCGCGGAGCACGAAATGCCCGGCCTGATGTCCCTCCGTGAGGAGTTCGGCCCCTCCCAGCCGCTCAAGGGCGCCCGGATCGCCGGTTCACTGCACATGACGGTGCAGACCGCTGTGCTGATCGAGACCCTCACCGCGCTGGGCGCCGAGGTCCGCTGGGCCTCCTGCAACATCTTCTCCACCCAGGACGAGGCCGCGGCGGCCGTGGTGGTGGGCAAGGGCACCGTCGAGGACCCGCAGGGTGTGCCGGTGTTTGCGTGGAAGGGCGAGACCCTCGAGGAATACTGGTGGACCGCCGAGCAGATCCTTACCTGGCCCGGTGCCGAGTCCAACCCCGAGCTGGGCCCCAACATGATCCTTGACGACGGCGGCGACGCCACCATGCTGGTCCACAAGGGCGTGGAGTTCGAGGCCGTGGGCAACGTTCCCTCCGCCGACCCCGAGGATTCCGAAGAATACGGCATCTTCCTCGACGTGCTCCGCCGCAGCCTTGCCGCCGACCCGCAGAAGTGGACCAGGACTGCAGCCACCGTCAAGGGCGTCAGCGAGGAAACCACCACGGGTGTGCACCGCCTGTACCAGCTGGCGGACCAGGGCAAGCTCCTCTTCCCCGCCATCAACGTCAACGACTCCGTGACCAAGAGCAAGTTCGACAACAAATACGGCATCCGCCACTCCCTGCCGGACGGCATCAACCGTGCCACGGACGTGCTCATGGGCGGCAAGGTGGCCGTGGTCTGCGGTTACGGCGATGTTGGCAAGGGCGCGGCGGAAGCCCTGCGCGGCCAGGGCTCCCGCGTCATCGTCACCGAGATCGATCCCATCTGCGCCCTCCAGGCTGCCATGGACGGCTACCAGGTGGCCAAGCTGGAGTCGGTCCTGGCCCAGGGCGACATCTTCATCACCACCACCGGCAACAAGGACGTCATCCTGGCCGAGCACATGGCAGGCATGAAGAACAAGGCCATCGTGGGGAACATCGGCCACTTCGACAACGAGATCGACATCGCCGGCCTGTCCCGCATCCCCGGGATCAAGAAGGTTGAAATCAAGCCGCAGGTCCACGAATGGGTCTTCGACGAAGGCACCGACGCGGGGCGCTCCATCATCGTCCTGTCCGAGGGCCGGCTGCTCAACCTGGGCAACGCCACGGGCCACCCGTCCTTCGTGATGAGCAACTCCTTCGCCAACCAGACCATTGCGCAGATCGAACTGTGGACCAAGCGGGACCAGCACGAGTACGAAAACAAGGTCTACGTCCTGCCGAAGGTCCTGGATGAGAAGGTGGCCCGGCTGCACCTGGCTGCCCTGGGCGTTGAACTCACGGAACTGACCAAGGACCAGGCGGAATACCTGGACATTGACGTCGCGGGCCCGTACAAGCCCGAGCACTATCGTTACTGAGACGTAAGGGCCCGGGCGCTGGACAAGCGCCCGGGCCGTTATTTTCTGCACGTAGGATCAAAAACATGGAGCCTGATGTAAAGCCCCGTCGCCGGGGGAAAACCAAGAAAATCCTCGCCGTGGTTGCCGTCTGTGTCCTGGCTGCCGTGGGCGGGGTTTTCGCCGCCGTCGCTCCGGGCCTTGCCGGCGGACCCCTGGAATCGGAAGCAGGCTCCGCACTGCGGACATCGCCGGGGATCGCATCTCCCGTTGTCCCGCCCGTGGCCCTCGATGCGGTGCCCGCCAACGGCGCCAAGCAGGTGAACCCGGCCGCACCGGTTTCCCTGAAAGTGGGCAACGGAATCATCCAGCGCGTCACCCTCGCCAGCACGGCCGGGAAGACCGTCGACGGCAGTATCGACCCCAGCGGGACGGCGTGGTCCGCCACCGGGCCCCTTGAGTTCAACACCGAGTACAGCTACACCTACGTGGTCAAGGACTCAGCAGGACGCGAAACAAGCACCACCCAGTCCTTCAATACCGTGTCCAGCTCGCACGAGGCAGACGCCGCCATCTACCCCCTGAACGGCATGAAGGTGGGTGTGGGGCAGCCCCTGCAGATCATTTTCAGCGAGCCCGTGACCAACCGTGCCGCAGTGGAAAAAGCCATCAAGATCACCACCACGGCAGGGCAGGCCGGGGCGTTCCACTGGTACAGCGACACCATGGTCCGGTACCGCCCCGAGAACTTCTGGGCCGCTAACTCCACCATCACCATGGACATGCAGCTCTTCGGCGTTGACCTTGGAAACGGCCAGATCGCCAACTTCAATAAAAAAGTGAACGTCAACATCGGGGACAAGAAGGTGGCCATCGCGGACGCCACCGCGCATACATTCACGCTGAGCATCAATGACCAGCCTGTAAAGACCCTGCCCGTCAGCATGGGCGACAAGCGGTTCCCCTCGGCCAAGGGATTCGCGGTGCTGATGGAGAAAAACCGCTTTGACCACTTCCGGGCGGCGAGCATCGGCTTGAAGCCTGACGACCCCGCCTATTACGGTGAGGCGGACGTCGAATACACCATCCGCCTCACGCTGAGCGGGGCCTACATCCACCAGGCGCTTGAGTCCGCGTATCCCTACATCGGCAACACCAACGTGTCCCACGGCTGCATCGGGTTCCTGCCCGACGGAGCGGCCTGGGTCTTCGACAACATGGGAACCGGCGACGTGGTCCAGATCATCAATACCGAAGGTGACTACGCGGCGCACACGGACGGCTTCGGCGACTGGAACATCCCGTGGAGCGAGTACGACAACTAAGGTCAGCTGCTGAACGGCAGCCGCTGCAGCCGCTGTCCTGTCTCCGTGTACCGGCGGCGTGATTGCGACAGCCGGGTAAACTCCCGGTTCCGCCGTTCAGCAACGACGGCGGCCAGAAAGTCATCGGGGCCTGTTCCAGGCGGCGGGGCAGGGGCTACGTGGGCGGACAGTTCGGCCGCGATCGACGCGGCCATGCCCGCCCTGGACAGCGGAGCCATCCGGCCCGCATGGCGGATGAACTGGGCTGCCCTGCGGGCCGTGGCGTCCGGAATGCGGCCAATGTCCGCGGCCGCCGCCCAGGACTGCAGGTGCGGCGGGACGAAAACCCGGATGGCCTGCTCAGCCGGCACCCGGCTCCGGACGGCGTAGGTTCCGCCCAGCAGGTCGCCCAGCCGCCGGGACTTATCGTTGAAGAGCGCCACGGCAAGGGCAAGGCCGCCGAACGTCAGGTAGATTTCCAAGAAACCGGTCAGTCCGCGGATCACGGCGTGCCGGAACCGGATAGCGCCGCCATCCTCCCGGACCACCCGCAGGCCTGTAGCCAGCTTGCCCAGCGACCGGCCCCTGCTCAGCGTCTCCACGGCCACCGGCACCACCACCAGGCAGAATACGACGGCGGCAAGGCCAAGGGCGCGTGCGGCCGCCGGGTCAAGGTCCCGGCCGGCGGCCGACAGGCCAATCATGATCAGCACGAGCAGGACAACATGGACCACGACGTCGATGACCAGGCCCAGGGCGCGCGCGGCGAAACTGGCGGGCCGAAGCTCGAGTACGACGGCCTCTCCGGTGATGATTGGACCCACCCTGCGGCCCTGCCCTTCGCAGCTGATATTCATTCGGTTGGTGCGGACGCTCAAAGTCTAATGCCGGGCGCTAGGCTGTAGCCGTGGACATGGATGCCTTCGCCGCCGTCAATGCGGACAAATGGGCGCGGCTGCAGGAGCTTGCCGGCAAAGGCAGGCTGACCGGCGCCGAAGCCGACGAATTGCTGGCGCTCTACCAGTCCACGTCGGGGCACCTGTCGCTGGTCCGTTCGGTGGCCCCGGAAAGCGGGCTCTCCGCATCCCTCTCCGCCACGCTGGCCCTGGCCAGGACGCGCTTTACCGGTGCCCGGTCCAACGTGATGGCTGACCTGGCACGGTTCTTCGTGGTGGCGCTTCCGGCCGCGCTGTACCGGTTGACCGCGCTCACCCTGGCCTGCGGAGCAGCATTCCTCCTCATCGCGGCCGGCTACGCCACCTGGATTGGCACATCCCCCGAAGCCCTCCGGGCCGTGGCGTCGGAGACCGCCGCCGCCCAGTATGTGAACCAGGACTTCATCAACTATTACTCGGAAAACCCGGCAGCGTCCTTCGCCGGTGCCGTGTGGACAAACAACGCGTGGATCTGTGCGCAGGCCGTGGCACTGGGCATTACCGGCGTGTGGGTGCCGATGATCCTGTTCAGCAATGCCCAGGGGGTGGGCGTCGCGGCCGGGATCTTCGCGTCGGCCGGCAAGTCCGATGTGTTTTACAGCTACATCCTGCCCCACGGACTGATGGAGCTCACCGCCGTCTTTATTGCCTGCGCCGCGGGCCTGCGGATCTTTTGGGCCATGGTGTCACCCGGTCCCCGCCCCCGGGGCCGGGCCGTGGCCGAGGAAGGCCGCTCACTGGTCACGGTGGCCCTGGGACTGGTCCTCGTTCTTTTCGTCTCGGGGCTGGTTGAAGGGTTCGTCACCCCCAGTCCGCTGCCCGTGTGGGCCAAGATCGGCATTGGCGCGGCGGTCCTGACTGCGTACTGGGTCTATGTCCTGGTGTGGGGCAGGCGGGCGTTCCTGGCGGGGGAGCGCGGGGACATCCGCCGGGAAGATGCCGGCTACACGGAAATCGCTGCCTGAATCGTTGTAATCCTGCCGGGGTGGTTCCTCGCCCAGCGGAAGTTCCGGACGGTAGGCTCGTCTGCAGAATGAATCGCGCCGGCGAACTGGGACCGGTGCGGAACCCAACGGAAGTGACGCTGCTGTGAATGACGAAACACCGGCCCGCGCCAAAAGCGCTGCGCCGCAGCCGGAGCCTCTCCTGGACACGTCCGGGGATTCCGACGAGCCCGCGTTCTCCTGGCTGGCGCCCACGGACGCAGACACGTCCGACGGGGACAAGCCCGATGCAGACCAGTCGGATGCAGACAAGCCCAATGCAGATAAAACCAGTGGGGACAAAACCCCTGGCGGCAGGACTGCCGGCGGCATGTCTGACCGGACCATACCCAGCGGGGATGGTCCAGGCAGGGGAGTGGACGGCGGTGACTCCGACCGGGAGGCACGCAGGGACACCCGCAATGCCGCCCAGCCCGAAACCAGGGCCGACCGCAAGGCTGCGGAAGCCGCCGTCGGATCTTCTGCCCTTGGGGCTGCTGCGTCCGCACGTCCCGCTGCGGGGCGTCCGGCAGCCGGAGCGTCGACAGCCGGCTCATCCACACCCGGGTCCTCCCCGGATGAGCGTGACGACAGCGATTCTCCCGTCTTCAAGGAGCCCCTCCCCACGTCAGCACTGCACGTGCGTCCCCCGGAAGAGGAAGTGGAGCGCCGCAACGCCCAGCGTGAAAGCGCCGCGAATGCAAAGCCGGTGGCGCCGCGTGTCATGCAGGTCCTGCTCGCCGTCATCTATCCGTTCATCCTCCTGATCCTGGCCGTCAGGGCCGTCACCAGCCCCCTCTTCCTCTGGGTGGAATACAACCGGCCCGGTTTCCCGGGCGACGGCTACGGCTTCAACACCGATGACCGGATGACGTATGGCTCCTACGCCGTGGACTACCTCAGCAACTGGGCGGGCCCGCGGTACCTGGGCGACCTGGTGAACCGCGGCGGCGAAAAGCTCTTCAAGGACGGGGAAGTCAGCCACATGGCAGACGTCAAGGTGGTCATCCTGTCCACCTTCGGCGCCGGCGTTGCGCTGCTCCTCCTTGCCCTGATCGCCATCCTGTACCTGCGCAAACGCAGCACCGGCGGGATCAGGCGCGGACTCTTCGCCGGCTCCATCATCACGCTGGTCCTGATCCTGGGCCTCGGTACACTGGCGGCCCTGGGCTGGCAGCAGTTCTTCACGGAGTTCCACCGGATCTTCTTCGCCGACGGGTCCTGGACCTTCAGCCTGGACGACACGCTCATCCGGCTGTTCCCCAGCCAGTTCTGGATGGACGCCGGCATCGCCATCGCGGCTATGGTGCTCGTCGCCTCCATCGTGACGCTGGTGCTCACCTGGCCCACCCGCCGCCGTCGTGGTGTTGTACGCAGGGAAGAGCCAGCCAAGGCCGGGCGGGAAGAAGCGGACCAGGAAACGCCGGAACAGGAAAAAGCGGCTCAGCCGTAGATCTTGGCGATCTCCGCCTGGAACTCCTTGACGACGGCGGACCGCTTCAGTTTCAGCGATGGCGTCAGGTGCCCGGACTCCACGCTGAACTCCGCATCCAGCAGCCGGAACGTGCGCACCGACTCCGCCTTCGACACCGACTTGTTGGCCAGGTCCACGGCTTCCTGAAGGGCAGCCAGGACCTGGGGGTCGGTGGCGGCTTCACTGAGCGGGAGCGGGGGCAGGCCCCGCTCGGCGCGCCAGTCGGCAACGCCTTCCGGATCCAGGGTCAGGAGGGCCGACACGAAGGGCTTGCCGTCGCCCACCACTACGGCATGGGCCACGAGTTGGTGGGTCCGGATCATCTCTTCCAGCGGCCCGGGGGCCACGTTCTTGCCGCCGGCCGTGACCAGGAGGTCCTTTTTCCGGCCCGTGACCGTGAGGAAGCCGTCCTTGTCCAGCTCGCCAAGGTCGCCGGTGCGGAAGAAGCCGTCCACGAACGCTTCGGCGTCCGCCGCCGGGTTGGCGTGGTAGCCCCTGAAGACACCGATTCCCTTGACCAGGATTTCGCCGTCTTCGGCCACGCGGATGGTGGTGCCGGGAATGGGGATACCCACCGTTCCCACCCTGGAGCGGGAGGGTGTGTTAACGGTGCACGGCGCGGTGGTCTCGGTGAGCCCGTAGCCTTCGAGGACGGGAATTCCCATGCCCCGGAAGAAGTGTGCGTCTTCGGAAGCAAGGGGGCTGGCGCCGGAGACGGTGTACTCCACCTCGCCCCCGAACGCTTGGCGCAGCCTCGGGTAGACCAACCGGTCATACATAGCGTGCCGGGCCCGGCTCAGCAGCCCGGGGCCCGGGCCCTCTCCACGGCTTTGCCGGTCCTGCTCGCGCGAGTACGTGATGGCGGCAGCGGATGCGGCATCGAACAGCCGTCCCTTGCCTGCCACCGCCGCCTTGTGCGCCGCCGTTGCCCGGACCTTTTCGAAGATGCGCGGCACCACCAGCAGGAACGTTGGCCGGAAGGTGCCAAGGTCTTCGAGGAGCTGCGCCGCCCCCGGGCTGTGACCCACCGCTGCGCCTGAAGAGACGCAGACCACCTGGACCGCCCGGGCCAGGACATGCGCCAGCGGCAGGAACATCAAAGTGCGCGCCATGTCCCTCTGCAGGATCTCCGGCAGGAACGCAACGATGTTCTTGGCCACCAGGGCGAAGTTCGCATGCGTGATCTCGCACCCTTTGGGTTTGCCCGTGGTGCCGGACGTGTACACCAGCGAGGCGAGGTCGGCCAGGCCTGCACGGCTGCGCTGCCGCTCCAGTTCAGCGTCGGTGACTCCGGTGCCTGCAGCGGTGAGGCTGGCAAGGTCCGGGGCCTCGCCGTCGTAATCCATCCGCACCACGTTGACCAGGCGGTCGCTGAGCTCGGCGGAGCCGGCCACCACACCGATGACCAGCTGCACCATGGCACGGTCGCCGGCGAAGACCCGCCGGACCCCGGCGTCCCGGATGATCCATTCCACCTGGCTCGCGGAGGACGTTTCGTAGATCGGTACGGTCACACCGCCGGCGAACCAGATGGCAAAGTCGACCAGGGTCCACTCATAGGAGGTGCGGGACATCACGGCCACGGTGTCGCCGGGTTCCAGGCCGCCGGCGATGAGTCCCTTGGCCAGGGCGCTGACGTCCTGGAGGAATTTCTGTACGGGAACATCCACCCAGCCGTTGGGACCCTTCCGCCGGTACAGGGCGCGGGTGGGGTTGGCGGCGTGCTGCTCCAGCAGCAGGTCGGTCACGTTGCTGTTGGCGTCCATCTCAACCAGCAGTTCCGTGCTTGCTTCTCTCACAGCAGGTCTCCGTTTCCGCTGCCACGCCGCGGCAGCGGCTCCTTCAGGTCTCCTTTGACATCCTGCCCTAGATCCAGGACGGCATCCACATCCGGACCTTCCAGTCGACGTAGGGGATCACTTCGGCAGTCCAGATCGGGTAGAAAAACGCCGACAACAGGAGTGCTGCCACAAGGAACAGGACCACCAGGTACAGGCCGGAGCGGCGGCGCCAGGGCGGGTCCGAGGCCCTGCCCAGGACCAAGCCGAGGCAGTACACCAGGGCCAGGACCAGGAACGGCTCGAAAGACACCGCGTAGAAGTAGAACATGGTCCGCTCCGGGTACATGAACCATGGAAGGTAGCCTGCAGCGACGCCCGCCAAAACGGCACCCGCACGCCAGTCCCGGCGTCCGGCCCACCAGAAGAGCAGGACCACCAGCGAGATGGCCGCCGACCACCAGATCAGGGGATTTCCGACGGACAGGATGGCTGACGTGCACTTCTCCACGTCACAGCCGGGAGTGCCCTGCGGTGGGGATTCATAGAAGAACGACGTGGGCCGCCCCATCACCAGCCAGCTCCAGGCGCTGGCCTGGTACGGGTGCTCGGCGCTGAGGCCCTGGTGGAACTTGTACGCTTCCAAATGGTAGTGGACCAGGGAGCGGACGGAGTCGGGAAGCCATCCCCATTCGGCCGACGGGTTGCTTTCCGCCCAATGGCGGAAGTAGGCGTTGTCCGAAAGGAACCACCCCGTCCAGGTGGCCGAATAGACGATTCCCGCCACGGGGACCATGCCAAGGAACGCCGGGATTCCGTCCCGGATCACGCCGCCGCTGATCCAACCGCGAATGCCCGCCACCCGGCGCCCGTTGAGGTCCCACAACACGGTGAGGATGCCGAATCCGGCGAGGAAGAAGAGGCCGGACCATTTGGTTCCCACGGCCAGGCCCATGCAGACGCCCGCGGCGACCCGCCACCAGCGCACGCCCAGCCACGGCCCGGACAGCAGCGCACCTGCCGAGGGCTGCCCGCCGTTGGCGGCAGCGGAACGGGCCAGCCGTGCGGCCAGATGGCGGCGTCCGTCGTCGCGGTCCATCAGCAGGGCGCCGAAGGCGGCAAGGATCCAGAACGTGAGGAAGATGTCCAGCAGCGAGGTCCGGGACATCACCAGATGATGGCCGTCGACGGCGAGGAGCAGCCCGGCGGCGCCGGCCAGCGGAAGCGAGCGGAACAGTTTCAGTGCGATCAGGGAGACCAGCAGTACGGTGAGGGTGCCGGTGAGGGCTGCGGCGAAGCGCCAGCCGAACGGGTTCTCCGGCCCGAACAGCCACATGCCCGCCGCGATCATCCATTTGCCTACCGGCGGATGAACCACATACTCGGGGGTGTTCAGCAGGACGTCCGGATTGCCGGTGTTGAAGGAATCGTTCGCTTTGTCCGGCCAGCTGCGTTCATAGCCGCTGATGAGGTAGGAGTACGCATCCTTGACGTAGTACGTCTCGTCGAACACCAGCTTGTGCGGCACTTCCAAGCGGATGAACCGGAGGAGGCCGCCGATGACAGCCGTCAGGACCGGAACCAGGACGAACCACAGCCGCAGCGACGGCGGGTAATCCCGCCACGGCGTGCCGGCACCGATAAGCCTTGCCCGCAGCGCCTCGAGGGTGAACGCCTCATCCGGCCGGCTGATCCAGGACCGGGCAGCCTTCCCGCGGGGCTCCACCGTTGTGGCGCCTGCTGCTGAAGGGGATGCCGCCGGGCTGCGTTTCCAGGCCCCGGCGGGCCGCGTCGAGGTCTGCGTCACGAGCCCCATGCTACCTTTTGCGGCTGGAAGACCCGGCAGCAGTAGGCTTGGTGGGTGGACCCGAACCCCAGCCCCCTTCCCGAGCCAGCCCCTTCGACGGCGGGGCGGATCGTCCTTGCCGCCACACCGATCGGGAACACCGGCGATGCTTCCGCCCGGCTCGTGGAACTGCTGGGCACGGCAGACATCGTCGCCGCCGAGGACACCCGCCGGCTCCACCGCCTGGTCCAGAGCCTGGGGGTTACCGTGGCCGGCCGCGTCATCAGCTACCACGAGCACAATGAGGCCACCCGGACCGCCGAACTCCTTGACCAGGTGCGTGCCGGCAGCACGCTCCTCATGGTGACCGACGCCGGGATGCCCGCGGTTTCGGACCCCGGTTTCCGGCTGGTGGAGGGCGCCGTTGCGGCGGGGCTTACCGTCACCGCCGTCCCGGGCCCCTCAGCCGTGCTCACCGCACTTGCCCTGTCCGGCCTGCCGACGGACCGGTTCTGTTTTGAAGGGTTCCTTCCCCGCAAAGCCGGGGAAAGGGCGTCCCGCCTCGCCGACCTCGCGGGGGAGCGGCGAACCATGGTCTTCTTTGAAGCTCCGCACCGCCTGGAAGCCATGCTGCGGGCCCTGCGTGAGCGGTTCGGCCCGGACCGTCCCATCGCCGTCTGCCGGGAGCTGACCAAGACGTACGAGGAAGTCATCCGCGGCACTGTGGGCGAACTCCTCACCTGGGCTGAGGAGAATGAGGTGCGCGGCGAGATCGCCGTGGTGCTCGGCGGCGCGCCCGAACAGGCAGCCGGCACCCCGGAGGACCACGTGGCGGCAGTCAACGAACTGGTGAACCAGGGCATCCGGCTGAAGGAGGCCGTAGCCGCCGTCGCCGATGACGCGCGCGTGAGCAAACGGGAACTTTATTCGGCTGTGCTCGCTGCCCGGTAGGTCCTTCGTCGCCACCTGCCGTTCCTGTGCAGCTGCACAGCAAAGCTGCGATTCTGCAGTGCGCAACGGCGTAGACCATGGCGGTGCCCCGCAGTAGTCTGGCAGTTAATCAGCCCCATGATCCCGGTCACTCCGAACCGCGGCGGCGGGCTGCCACAACCCTACTGACGAGGGAGTCATCGTGACTGTCACTGCACAGCCGGCCGTTACCGCCGAGCGCGAAACCCGGCTTTTGGCCTCCGTTCCCACCGGGCTGCTCATCAACGGTGAGTGGCGCGACGCCGCCTCGGGCAAGACGTTCGACGTCGAGGATCCCGCCACCGGAAAGGTGCTGCTGAGCATTGCCGACGCCGGCCCTGAGGACGGCGCAGCCGCCCTCGACGCCGCCGCCGCTGCCCAGGAATCCTGGGCAAAGGTGCCGCCCCGGGAACGCGGCGAAATCCTCCGCCGTGCCTTCGACATGGTGACCGAACGGGCAGAAGACTTCGCCCTCCTGATGACCCTGGAAATGGGCAAGCCGCTGGCCGAAGCCCGCGGCGAAGTGACCTACGGCGCTGAGTTCCTGCGCTGGTTCTCCGAAGAAGCAGTCCGGGCCTTCGGGCGCTACTCCGTCTCACCCGACGGCAAGTCCCGCCTCCTGGTCACCAAAAAGCCGGTGGGCCCCTGCCTGCTGATCACCCCCTGGAACTTCCCGCTGGCCATGGCCACCCGCAAGATCGCGCCGGCCGTCGCCGCAGGGTGCACCATGGTGTTGAAGTCCGCAAACCTGACGCCCCTGACGTCCCAGCTGTTCGCCGCCGTCATGCAGGAAGCCGGCCTGCCCGCCGGTGTCCTCAACGTCATCCCCACCTCCACGGCGGGAGCCACCACCGGGCCCCTGATCAAGGACTCCCGCCTGCGCAAGCTGTCCTTCACCGGCTCCACCGAAGTGGGACGCCGGCTGCTGGCCGATGCCTCGGAAAACGTCCTGCGGACTTCCATGGAGCTCGGCGGCAACGCCCCGTTCCTGGTGTTCGAGGACGCCGACCTGGATGCCGCCGTGACCGGCGCCATGGCAGCCAAGCTGCGGAACATGGGAGAAGCCTGCACGGCGGCAAACCGCTTTATTGTCCACGAGTCGGTGGCCGGCGAATTCGCGGAGAAGTTCGCCGCGAAGATGAAGGAAATGACCACGGCCCGCGGTACCGAGCCTGAGTCCAAGGTGGGCCCGCTGATCGACGGCAAGAGCCGGGACAAGGTCCACGAACTCGTCTCCGATGCCCTCGCCTCCGGCGCGAAGGCAGTCCTGGGCGGTGCGCCGGTGGAGGGTCCGGGCTACTTCTACCAGCCCACCATCTTGTCCGGCGTTTCCGAGGGGACCCGCATCCTTTCGGAGGAAATCTTCGGGCCCGTTGCCCCGATCATCACCTTCAGCAGCGAGGACGAGGCCGTGCGGCTGGCCAACAACACCGAATACGGCCTGGTGGCCTACGTGTTCACCAAGGACATCAACCGCGGCATCCGGATGGGTGAAAAACTCGAAACGGGCATGCTCGGCCTGAATGCCGGTGTCATCTCCAACGCGGCCGCGCCCTTCGGCGGCGTCAAGCAGTCGGGCCTGGGGCGCGAAGGCGGCCTGGAAGGCATCGAGGAATACCTCTACACCCAGTACATCGGCATCGCCGACCCCTACGCGAGCTAGCATCCGGCCCGCCTGCAACCGCAGGCTAACCGCAAAGTGCCGCCCGGGAGTTTTCCCGGGCGGCACTTTGGCGTCAGCGCCCGCCTGCCCCGCGGCCGCCGTCGTGCGTGTCCGGCCTTCCGGCGGCAACCCTCATGGCTGAAGTGCCGCTCCCGGACCGGAAACGCACCACCGGGTGCCGCGCAGTCCGCATGGCCCTGCCGGCCGCACGGAACGGCTTTCGGAGCAGCAGGCCCAGCCGACGGGTGACCGACGGGGGAAGCCACGCCGCGGCAAGGCGCCTGGGCATCGTGGCATTGGCCCGCAGTGAGGCTTCCACAGCTGTCACTCCGGCGGCGATGTCCGCACCTGCAGTGTTGGTGCGAAGGCTGCCCCCTTGGGCGCTGCCGGCGCTTTGGGTACCGCCATCATCGGGCCGGCCGTAGCGGTGGTGCTCGAACGCCGAGGTCAGTGACGCAACCGCGTCGTGCGCGTCCTGGTCCATGCCGCCCGGCTCGCCCAGCAGCGTTTCCCTGAAGCGGGCCGAATAGGCCCGGGGCGTTTCGCTGGCGGCGGCGGGCAGGCCGTAATCGGTGCCAAGGTCCCTGATCTCATTCCACGCCAGCGGCACAGCCTGTTCGGGGCGCTTTGGCCGCAGCCTGCGCGATCGGGTGCCCGCACGGACCAGGTGGGGAGTGGCCGCCAGGAGCACCAGGGCCGCAACGCCGGCGGCCCCAATGAGCCAGGGCATCAGTTCGGGGCCACCGCCGGTGCTGCTGCTCCCGGTGCCGGGAACGGCCTGGGCCGTGGTGCTCGGTGTCGGGGTGGGCGCCGGGGCGGTATCGGGGACGAGCCCGTCGTTGTTGCCCAGGGAGTCCGGGGCCGATGGCACTGATGCCTCAGTGGCGTAATCCGGGACCACGCCCCGGGAGGGTGTCGGTTCGAAGGGCACCCATCCCAGGCCCTGGAAGTACAGTTCCGGCCACGCATGGGCGTCCCGGGCGTCTGCCTCGTACTCCGGGAGGGCACCCTGCCCGGCCACTGTTACCGTGGCCCCCGTCAGCCTTCCGGGGGCATACCCCACCGCGATCCTGCTGGGAATTCCTTCCAGCCTGGCCATCACTGCCATCGCCGAGGCGTAGTGGATGCAGTAGCCGCTCTTTTGCTGCAGGAAGTCCGCCAGGACTGAGAGGCCGTTGCCGTCGTACCCGCCCTGCACCGGAGACTGCAGCGAGTAGGTGAACTCGGACGAGCGGAGGTACTTCTGGATGGCCATGGCCTTCTGGAAAGGCGTAGCTGCCGCTCCGGCAACCGTCTGCGCCGTGGTCTTGACGATGTCAGGGACATCGCCTGGAATCCTGGTGAAGATATCCGGGATGCCCCGTGCGGGCCCGGTGGACTGGGCCAGGAGTGCCGACGAGAGCTTGGGCACCGCCGAGGTCACCAGGTATTCCTGCCGCCGGGTTGTGGTGTCGGTGCCCTTGATGCTCAGGGTAGCGGGATCCCAGGTCCACTGGCCCCCCAGGCCGCGGACGGTTTCCGGGGCGTAGGGGACCGGCAAATAGGGGCTGGTGAAGGATCCGGCGTCGATGGCAGTGACCAGCCGCACCTGCTCGTCGGCCAGGACCGCGTAGCCGGGATCGATCCTGCCATCAAGGGGCACCCGGGATGCGGTGCGGTCGTCCGGTCCCCACGAATCGCCGTCGAAAGTGTCCACTGTGACGGACCTCAGGTACAGAGGAGTGGACGAGGTCGTGGCATAGGTGATCCTGCCGCTGCCGTCGGGGGCGCGAAGGCTGTTGCCCAGCGTGATCATCGGGTTGAGGCCGGTGGCAGAACCCCAGGGATTGAGCCTCGAACCCTGCGGGAAGGTGCCGCTGTCGAAGCCGGGAATGCCCAGGGGCAGCACCAGTGCGGCCGCCAGGGCCACGGCGCCGGTCAGTGCGGCACGCCGCACCAGGCCGGGGCTGCGCGCGGAACCGCCCTGCAACCTGCCGTCCGGGGCGAACCACTGGCTGCAGCCGAGGATGAGCAGGTATCCCGTTGCCGTGGCGATAAAACTCCAGACTCCTACGCTTTGGGGTTTGATCATGGCCGGCACCACCAGCAAGGCCAGCAACCCCGTTCCGGAGACCGCCGGCATCCCCAGGGGAACGGCGAGTGCGTCGACCAGGATGGCTGCCAGGCCCAGCACGGCACAAACCACCATCACGATCCCGGCATTGGGCGCCACCGGTGCGGTTTCGGACAGCACCGTCTCGCTGGCCCGCCGGACCAGCCGGTCCAGTTCGGGAAGGGTGGCGCCGGTGGGGACCACCCAGAGGAAACTGGAGCTGCGGAAGAACGTCAGCGTCAGGACGGCGGCCAGTGCTACGAATCCACCCGCCGTGACCAGCAGTGGCTGGGCACGGAGGGATCGCAGCGCGGCCTGGGTGAATGCCACCGCCAGCACGGTGGTCATCGCCGGCCAGAACCAGTTCCAGCCGCGGAGCACGCCGTTCAGGGACAGGGCAGCGCCGCAGACTGCCACTGCGATGGCTGCCGCCATGGCCCAGGGATAGAGGCCTGGCCGTGTCCGGCCAGTGGTTGGTTCGGGCTGTGGCTGCGCTTGGTGCCCGGTGCCTGTTGCCCGCGCCGGTGCCATGGTCATTTGGCCACCCCCGCTCCGCGCCCTGCCTCGGGTGCCGGAGGCGTCGGCAGGGCGGGGTCCTGGTCGAACTGGTTCCACACAGCAGCGAGCTGTGCCTTTGGCCCCACGGCCATTGCCCGCCATCCACCCTGCCGCAGCGCTTCGAGGACTTCCTGGTATTCCGCTGGCCGTTCCACCGCCACCAAGGCGATCGCGTTGGTGGCGTACGCAGCAGCAGGGGCCAGAGCGGCGGCCTCCTGGGCGGTGATGCGTCCCAGCACCGCGATCAGGGGTCCCCGCATCCGGTGCGCGGAGAGCCTGTCCATCAGGTGGTCATCGAATGCCGCCGGTTCCTGCTCATTGCCTGCCGCTGTCCGGATGGCTGGCGGCGCCACGCCCGGCTCCGCGTTCCTGCCGGCAATGTCCCGAAGCGTACCGTCCCGCCGCAGGTGGACTGTTCCGGACAGGTGGATTGCGGCCAGGCTTTCGGCAATGGACTGCAGGCCGGAGGTCCCGCTGAATTCTTCCGCTCCCGGTTCAGGGGAAGACGGCGAGTGGAGGAATGCCGGGTTTCCCCCGGTGTCCAGCAGCCGCAGGCTGTAGTTCCGCTCTGCAAGGTGCGCACTGATGGACATGGCGGCAACAACGGCCCACTCGAAGGTCCCGCTGGTGGCCAGGGCATGCCCGTCCTGGCCGGGTAGGCCGGGCATTGCCGTTCCGGTGCCGCCGGCGAACGCGCCGGAACGGTGGTCAAGGATGACAGTGGCCTCCGGCGTAGTGACGGATTCCTCCTGCCGGACCATCAGGGCCCCGTGCCTGGCGGTAGCGGCCCAGTGGACCCTCCGCATCGGGTCCCCGTGCCGGTATTCACGGGTCATGACATCGTCATCGCTGGGGTTTGCCCGGACGCGGGTGGCTGTGACGCCATCGTTGCCGCGCGCCCCGGCGAGCAGGGTGGAAGGAAGGACGACGGCGGCAGGCGTCACGGTGAGGATGTCGCCGTCGTCAATGGCCTGGCGGTGCAGCGCGAGCCCGAAGGGGTCGGTGAACTCGGCGGTGACCGGCCCGATCCGGTACTGGCCGCGGTGCCGTGAAGTGAGGTGGTACTCGTAGCGGCTGGTGCCGCCGGTGGCGGAACGGGACGGGAACCGGAAAGCCGGTGCGTGGCCAAACTGTGCCGGCAGCCGCTCCTCCATGGCCACCCTGCCGCTGCCCGGGCCCGACCGGGCGACGGCAAGGTGGACCACTGCCGGGGCCGAGGTTTCCACTGGGGAGGGATTGAACTCGCGGTAGACCCGGAACCGGGGTTTGACCAGCCGGACGCCGGCAAGGCAGATCAGTGGAAGCACCAGCAGGAGCAACGCCAGCGTCAGAAGGTCGCGGCGCCCCATGACCTGTGCCGCGGCCAGCGTGAAGGCGCCGGCTGCGAGCATGCCCCAGCCGCGCCTGGAGAACAGGTGCCGCGGAAGCTTTTCCAGCAGGGCCATGCTGGGGTCCTAGCGGTTCCTGCTGCCGGCGGCAGCAGCCCGGCCCGGTTGGCCGGGCTGGGCCTGCGGAACGGGCAGCCGGGAAAGGATGCCACGCAGGACACTGTGCGGCGTCTCGCCGGCGCCGGCGGCCTTCCGGTCCAGGATGATGCGGTGTGCCAGGACAGCTTCGGCAACGTCCCCCACGTCGTCCGGCAGAACGAAGTCGCGGCCGTCCAGCGCGGCCGTGGCCTTGGCGGCACGTAGCAGCTGCAGCAGGGAACGGGGGCTGGCGCCCAGCCGCAGCAGCGGGCTTTCCCTGGTGGCCCTGCCCAATGACACCGTGTATTCCTTTACCGGTTCGGAGACGTAGACCTGCTGGACGGTGGCGGTCATGGCCGCAACATCGGAGGCGGTGACCACGGGGGAGACGTGGGCCAGCGGCGAGACCGCCTGGTGGGTTTCCAGCATTTCGATCTCGGCGTCCTTGTCCGGGTACCCCATGGAAATGCGGGCCATGAACCGGTCCCGCTGGGCTTCCGGCAGGGGATACGTCCCCTCCATTTCGATGGGGTTCTGGGTGGCAACCACCATGAACGGCTCATCGAGCTTGTACGTGTTGCCGTCCACCGTGACCTGGTGCTCCTCCATACATTCCAGGAGGGCGGACTGTGTTTTGGCGGAGGCGCGGTTGATTTCGTCGCCAATGACAATGTTTGCGAACACCGCGCCCGGCCGGAACTCAAAGAGCCTCGAGGCCTGGTTGTAGATGGACACCCCGGTGACGTCCGAGGGCAGCAGGTCGGGCGTGAACTGAATGCGGCTGACGGTGCAGTCGATGGTCCGGGCGAGGGTCTTTGCCAGCAGCGTTTTGCCGACGCCGGGCACGTCCTCCACCAGCAGGTGCCCCTGCGCCAGGAGCACGGTAAGCGCCAGCTTGGCGGCCTCGGACTTACCGTCAATGACGGTGTTGACGGTTGTGAGGATGCGCTGCGCCGCGTCGTGGAAGGATGCGGAATCCATGGCCGGCGGCCGGTGCCCGTTCAGGTGGCTGACGGAATCAGGCACGTCGGCCAGGTTGAGGTTCGATGCGCTTGCATTGTTGGCAGTGCGTCGGTGCGGTTCCATCGGCAACCTTTCAGCCCGGGATTCACCTGGACGGGACAGCAAGCCTGCCTTCGCCCCTCGGTGGGCGTGCGCGTGTGTTCGTTCCAGACTACTAACACAACTGCCGCGGCTGACAGAGAGTTCCGGCAAATATGGGGGCGCCCGCCGCGGCTAGGCTGGGTGGATGTGCAATTCGTCGATTCCTGCCGCCTACCGGATGCCTGCCGTGGATGGAAGCACGGAGCCGGGAGCCGGACGCCGCAAGGATTTCCCACCGGCGCCGGAGCCCCTGCCCGTGCCGGTCATGGACAACCACACCCACCTGGACTTTCCGGAAGGAAAGGCGCCCGTGGGGATCAAGGCTGCCCTCGATGCGGCCGCGGCCGTGGGCGTCCAGGGCGCCGTGCAGGTGGGCTGCGACCTGGAGTCTTCGCGGTTCACCGTGGAAGCGGTGGACCAGGACACCCGGCTCCTCGGGGCTGTGGCCCTGCACCCCAACGACGCTCCGCAATATGCCGCCGACGGAGGGCTGGAGGACGCACTCGCCGAGATTGAACGCCTGGCCGCGCACCCGCGGATCCGTGCCATTGGCGAAACGGGACTGGACTTCTACCGCACGGAAGGGGAGGGGCTTCGGCACCAGGAATACTCGTTCCGCCGCCACATCGACATCGCCAAGCGGCTGGACCTCACCCTCCAGATCCACGACCGGGATGCGCACAGCGACGTGGTGCGGGTGCTGCAGGAAGAGGGAGCGCCGGAACGGGTGGTGTTCCACTGCTTCTCAGGCGATGAGGAACTGGCCAGGACCTGCAATAACCAGGGGTGGTGGATGTCCTTTGCCGGCACGCTGACGTTTAAGAACGCAGCCAACCTCCGTGCCGCGCTCGCCGTGGCGGACCGGCAGCTCATCATGGTGGAAACCGACGCCCCGTTCCTGACCCCGCACCCGCACAGGGGGCGGCCGAACGCCAGTTATATGGTGCCGTATACGGTGCGTGCCATGGCAGAATTGACAGGCTCCGATCTGGCCGGCCTCTGTACCGCAATCAGCGAAAATACCGTACGGGCATACGGATCCTGGACCTGACGGGCGCGCCGTTATCCCCTTCCTGCCGCATACCTGGTATGCAAAAATGTTGGCCGCTTTATAACGCTACGGTTACAGTGGAAAACTATTAGCCGGGGTCGGGGAAGGCCAGCGGGTAATTTCACTCCTTTCGCAGCCGGACCGGCCTGTCCAAAAGCCGGCCATGCCGGTGCGCGGAGTGTGGCGGCGCATTGGTGCCCGGACTGTCCTTTGCAGGCTTGTTCCGGGCAGTTCTCTGCGCGTTTCCCCGTGCCCGGATGGACCGAGAGTTACGGGCAATCGTGATCAAGTTCTTCACATCGGACGGCAAGTTCAGCTTTATCAAGGTTGGCGCCCAGCTGCTGGTGCTCTGCGGCCTGGTCGCAGGCCTCGTAGCCTTCGTGGGCAATAACAAAACAATCACGCTCAACGTGGACGGCCAAGCGTCGTCCGTGCAGTCCTTTGGCGGAACAGTGGCCCAGGTGGTCAAGAGTGCAAACCTTGACCTGAAGCCCGGCGACCGGGTGTCGCCTTCCCTCGATGCGACCGTCCAGAACGGTACCGTCATCAACATCAACCAGGCCAAAGAGGTCAAGGTCAGCCTGGACGGTGCCGAGAAGACCGTGAACACCACGGCCCAGGACGTCGAAGACCTGGTGACCGAGCTCGGCGTGGCCAGTGCCTCGTCCGTCTCCGCACCCAAGGATGCCACCCTGTCGCTGGCGGGCTCCTACGTTTCAATCTCCACGCCCAAGACCGTCAGCATCGTGGCCGACGGCAAGGTGAACACTGCCACCACCACCGCGCCGACCGTGGGTAAGGTCCTGGAGGACTCCGGGGTTACCCTCGGCGCCAATGACCGCTCCTCCCAGCCCGCCAACGCCAACGTGGTGAACAACATGGTCATCAAGGTCTCCCGCGTGGACACCAGCCAAACCGCCGTCACCAGTGAAGACGTGCCCTTCGAAACTGTTACCGCCGAAAGCGCGGACATGCTCAAGGGTGAGAAGGAAGTCACGCAGGCAGGCTCCGCCGGAAAGCTTGAGCGCACCTTCAAGCTGGTGCTCGTGGACGGACGGGAAGCTTCCCGCACTCTCGTATCGGAGAACGTGGCTGTCCAGCCGGTCACCGAAAAGGTCACCGTTGGCACCAAGGCCAAGCCTGCACCCCAGGCCGCGCCGGCCACCGCCGCAGCCGCCAACACCGGCGCGGCAGCACCGGCCATGATGAACGAGGCCATGTGGGACAAGATCGCCCAGTGTGAGTCCACCGGAAACTGGAGCATCAACAGCGGCAACGGCTACTACGGCGGCCTGCAGTTCGATATCCAGACCTGGATCGGCGCCGGCGGCGGTGCCTACGCTCCCAACGCCAGCCTGGCCACCAAGGCACAGCAGATCGACATCGCCAACCGCGTCTACGCGCAGCGCGGCCTGTCGCCGTGGGGCTGCGGCTGGGCGGCCAGCCGCTGATCCACTGATCATCAGGCAAGCAGAAAGTGTGGCCGGGCCCGGGTACTCCGGGGCCGGCCACTGCCGTTAACCGGGCAAAGCCAGAGGGCCGCGCGGGATAGGATACCTAGGTGACTGAACCGACTCCCGCCGTGCCCGCACCATTGTTCGGCGCCTCCGACATACGCCGGATGGCAGAGGAAATCGGGGTCAGGCCTACCAAGACGCTGGGTCAGAACTTTGTGATCGACGGCAACACCATCCGCCGGATTGTTGCCGCGGCGGGAGTTGGGCCGGATGAAACAGTCCTTGAGGTGGGTCCGGGGCTGGGGTCGCTCACGCTGGGACTGCTGGACGCGGCAGCGGCGGTTGTCGCCGTCGAAATCGATCCTGTCCTGGCCGCGAAGCTCCCCGATACCGTTAAGGAATGGCGGCCCCAGGCCGCCAACGCTTTCCACCTGGTGCACGCCGACGCCATGAAGGTCACCGAGCTGCCGGTGGAACCAACGGCGCTCGTGGCCAACCTGCCGTACAACGTTGCCGTCCCCGTGGTGCTGCACCTCCTGCAATATATCCCCAGCCTGCGTCACGGCCTCGTGATGGTGCAGGACGAGGTAGCCGACCGGCTGGCAGCCGGCCCCGGTTCCAAGACGTATGGAGTTCCCTCGGTCAAGGCCGCCTGGTACAGCCAGATGCGCAAAGCCGGCGTGATCGGCATGAACGTGTTCTGGCCGGCGCCGAAGATCCATTCCGGGTTGGTGGCCTTCACGCGCCGCGAACCACCGGCCACCACCGCCTCCCGGGAGCAGGTGTTCGCCGTGGTGGATGCCGCATTCGCGCAGCGCCGCAAGACCCTCCGGGCCGCCCTCGCCGGCTGGGCCGGGGGAGCGCCGGAAGCGGAGCGTTGCCTGCTCGCCGCCGGCGTGGACCCCACGGCACGCGGAGAGGTCATCGACAT
The DNA here is from genome assembly GCF_030323865.1 of Pseudarthrobacter defluvii. Lineage (NCBI taxonomy): Bacteria > Bacillati > Actinomycetota > Actinomycetes > Micrococcales > Micrococcaceae > Pseudarthrobacter > Pseudarthrobacter defluvii. The sequence goes on from NZ_CP066362.1 coordinate 1,286,699, forward strand.
CGCCGCGTTCGCCCGGATTGCCGAAGCCAGGGAAAACCGCCCGTGAGCGCGGGACTTGAGAGGGCAGGCAGGGGGCGGTTCGCCGCCAGGACCGTCCGGGTCAAGGCGCCCGGCAAGGTCAACGTCTCCCTGGCGGTAGGTCCGCTCCGGCCGGACGGCTACCACTCGGTGGCCAGCGTCTATCTCGCGGTGTCCCTGTACGAGGAAGTGGCTGCCACCAGCACCGCTGCCCCCGGCATCACCATCAGCCTCAGCCCGGAAAGTACCCTGGACCTCGACGCCGTCGACATCCCCCTGGACAGCAACAACCTTGCCTACAAGGCCGCCGCCATCATGGCGGACGTGTCCGAACACGCCACCGGCGTGCACCTGGAAATCACCAAAAGGGTTCCGGTGGCCGGCGGCATGGGCGGCGGCTCCGCCGACGCCGCCGCCACGCTCCTTGCCTGCGATGCGCTCTGGAACAGCGGGCTGTCGCGCGAGGAACTGGCACACCTTGCAGCCGAACTGGGCGCCGACGTCCCCTTTTCGCTTCTGGGCGGAACCGCCGTCGGCCTTGGGTTGGGCGACGAACTGTCCCCGGCCCTGGCCAAGGCGCAGACCCACTGGGTGCTGGTGGTGGCCGACTACGGCCTCTCCACCCCCGAGGTGTACCGCACGCTGGACCGGCTGCGCGGTGACGAGGGAGTCGACGCCGAAGAACCCACCGGGGTTGATCCGCAGATCCTCGCGGCCCTGCGGGGCGGCGACGCCGAATCCCTGAGCCGCGTGCTGGTCAACGACCTGCAAAGGGCGTCCATTGAACTCTCGCCCGCGCTGCGCGATACGCTGGGAATCGGTGAATCCCATGGCGCGATCGCGGGCATGGTGTCCGGATCCGGCCCCACCGTGGCGCTCCTGGCAGATGACTCCGTGGCAGCCGAGGCACTGGCGGAGGACCTGCGGCGCCACGGCCTGACAGCGATCCCCGTCCACGGTCCGGTTCCGGGCGCGCGCATCATCTCCGACACCCTCCTTTAACACTTCCAGTCCGGCAGCAGAAAGCAGTTCCCTTTGGCACACCTTCTTGGCGGCGAGAACCTCACGGTTTCCTACGCAACCCGCACCGTCCTGGACGGCATCACCCTGGGGCTGGAGGAAGGCGACCGGATCGGCATGGTGGGCCGCAACGGCGACGGCAAGTCCACCCTGATGCGGCTCCTGGCCCTGCGCTCCACCCCCGACTCCGGCCGGGTCACCAAGCGCGGCGACGTCAACGTGGGCTACCTGGACCAGAGCGACGTGCTCGACGGCGACCTCACGGTGGGTGCCGCGATCGTGGGGGACCAGGCTGATTACGAATGGGCGCGCAACCCCCGGATCCGGGAGATCATGGGCGGCCTGGTGTCCGACGTCGACTGGCATGCGAACGTCCACGCTCTCTCGGGTGGGCAGAAACGCCGGGTGGCGCTCGCCAAGCTGCTCATCGAGGACCACGACGTCATCATGCTGGACGAGCCCACCAACCACCTCGACGTCGAGGGTGTGGCGTGGCTTGCCCGGCACCTGAAGACACGGTGGCGGGCCAACCAGGGCGCGTTCCTGGTGGTCACCCACGACCGCTGGTTCCTCGATGAAGTCTGCACCAAGACGTGGGAAGTCCATGACGGGATCGTGGACCCGTTCGAGGGTGGCTACGCCGCGTATGTCCTGGCCCGCGCCGAGCGTGACCGCATGGCGTCCGTGGTGGAAAGCAAGCGCCAGCAGCTGGTCAAGAAGGAACTCGCCTGGCTGCGCCGTGGCGCCCCGGCCCGTACGGCCAAGCCGAAGTTCCGCATTGAGGCAGCCAACGCCCTGATCGAGGACGTTCCCGCGCCCCGCGACTCCATGGCACTGAGCAAGATGGCCACCGCACGCCAGGGCAAGGACGTCCTCGACCTGGAAAACGTCTCCCTGAACTTCCAGGGCGGCGACGGCGGCCGGAAGCTTTTCGACAACATCACCCTCAGGCTCGCACCGGGGGAGCGCCTGGGCCTGGTGGGCGTCAACGGTGCCGGCAAGACCACGCTCCTGAAGCTGCTCAACGGTGAGGTCATCCCCGACGCCGGCAGGCTGAAGCGGGGAAAGACGGTGGTCACCGCCGTCCTCACCCAAGAGGTCAAGGAGCTCGACGACGTCGCGGACCTGCGCGTCATAGAGGTCATCGAGCGGGAAAAGCGTTCCTTCAACGTCGGCGGCAAGGAGTTCACGGCAGGCCAGTTGGTGGAGCAGCTCGGGTTCACCAACCAGAAGCAGTGGACCCCCGTGAAGGATCTCTCCGGCGGTGAGCGGCGCCGCCTGCAGCTGCTCCGGCTGCTGGTGGGCGAACCCAACGTGCTGATGCTCGACGAGCCGACCAACGACCTGGACACGGACACCCTCGCCGCCGTGGAGGACGTGCTGGACGGCTGGCCCGGAACCCTGGTGGTGGTCAGCCACGACCGCTACCTGCTGGAACGCGTCACCGACCACCAGATGGCACTGCTGGGCGACGGCAAGCTCCGCGGCCTGCCCGGCGGCGTAGATCAATACCTTGAGCTGCGCGAAGCCGCCCTTGCCGGTTCAACAGTGACCGGCGGCGGTAACCCGGTCACCAGCGCCGGACAGGCACAGGCTGCCAGTGGCGCCGGTAACGGCCCCTCCGAGGCCGAAAAGCGCGAAGCCCGCAAAGCCCTCAACAGGATTGAGCGCCAGCTCAAGAAGCTCGATCAAGAGGAAAAGAAGCTTCACGACCTGATGCTGAAGACCACCGAGGCCGGCGACTTCGACAAGCTCGCCGACCAGAACAAACAGCTCAAGGACCTCACCGACGAAAAGGACGCCCTGGAAATGGAGTGGCTGGAGTCCTCAGAACTCCTGGGCGACTGAGCCTTCTTCCCCCTGGTTCCTGTGCCCGGCGAGGTGACGTCGCCTCACGAGCGGGGAAGGGGGTTATCCGGCAGCATGCGTCAGAGGCGAGGAACGAGCCAGCATGCAGAGGATGACCTCCTGCGCCGCAGACGGAACCGGGCAGTCACACCTCCGACTGCAGCTCAGGTTCCTTCTTGAGGCCGGTCAGGCCGTTCCAGGCGAGGTTGACGAGGTGCGCGGCGACGGTGTTCTTATCGGGCTGGCGGCTGTCCTGCCACCATTGGCCGGTCATCGCCACCATGCCGACGAGCATCTGCGCGTACATCGCACCGTCGTCGCCGCTTAAGCCGCGGCGCGAGAATTCGTCGGAGAGGATGTGTTCCACGCGGGCGGTGACGTGGGAGAGCAGCGTGGAGAAGGCACCTTCGGGCTGGGACGGGGGAGCGTCGCGCATGAGGATGCGGAACCCCTCGGTGCGTTCCTCGATGTAGGTGAGCAGCGCGAGTGCGGCGCGTTCGACAAGGACGCGGGGTTTGGCTTCCTCGGTCAGGGCGGCGTTGACGGCGTCCAGCAGGATGTGGAATTCGCAGTCCACCACTTCGGTGTACAGCCCTTCCTTGGAACCGAAGTGTTCGTAGATGACCGGTTTGGACACTCCCGCGCAGGCGGCGATTTCCTCGATGGTGGTGCCGTCCAGCCCGCGGGCGGCGAAAAGGCCGCGGCCGACGTCGATCAGCTGGCTTCGGCGCTGCCGGCCCGTCATCCGCATCCGCGGAAGGTTGTTGCTCACCTTCCCATCATGCCCCACCGCCGGCGGCGGTATTCGGCGGGACGGGTGGGAGCCGAATGCCCCGTGTCGCGCGGGGCCCTGAACCCGTGGCAAAATAGGGACTTGTGCCCGGGGCTTGAGTCTTCCGGCACGGTCCGCTCTGGTGTAACGGCAGCACCCCGGCCTTTGGAGCCGTGGAGTATAGGTTCGAATCCTATGGGCGGAACTGCTGCGCAAGGAGCGATCATGAGGATGGCACCCGGTGCGCCGTGGCCTGTGCTGCGGGACACCATAAAGCGCCAGCACAACCAAGCAAGGAGAGCCCGTACGTGATCCCCGAGAATGCCGGTCCGGCCGCTGTAATCGTTCTGGCAGCAGGCGCCGGCACCCGGATGAAATCGCGTACTCCCAAGATCCTGCACGAAATCGGCGGCCTCTCCATGGTGGGCCACGCCCTTCGTGCCGCCCGCAGCATCAATCCGCAGCGGCTTGCCATCGTGGTGCGCCACGAACGCGACCTGGTGGAAAGCCACGTGGCCGCGCTGGACCCGCAGGCCCTCATCGTGGACCAGGACGACGTGCCCGGAACGGGCCGCGCCGTGGAAGCCGCACTGCAGGCGCTGGACGCCGGGCAGGCCTTGGCCGGAACCGTCGTGGTCACCTACGGCGATGTGCCCCTGCTGTCCGCGGAACTGCTGACCGAGCTGGTCGCCACCCACGAGTTCGAAGGCAACGCCGTCACGGTCCTCACGGCAGTCCTGGACGATGCCACCGGCTACGGCCGCATCCTCCGCGGCGAGGACGGTTCCGTCACCGGCATTCGCGAACACAAGGACTCCTCCGAAGCCGAAAAGCTGATCCGCGAAGTCAACTCCGGCATCTACGCCTTCGACGCCGCGGTGCTCCGCGAAGCCCTGGCCAAGGTAACCACCGACAACGCCCAGGGCGAAAAATACCTCACCGATGTGCTGGGACTGGCGCGTGAGGCAGGCGGCCGCGTCGCCGCCGTCGTCACTGCTGACCGCTGGCAGGTGGAGGGCGCCAACGACCGCGTCCAGCTCGCCGCCCTCGGCGCCGAACTGAACCGCCGCACCGTGGAAGCCTGGATGCGCGCCGGCGTGACCGTGGTTGACCCGGCCACCACCTGGATCGACTCCACCGTCACCCTGGACGAGGACGTCCGCCTCCTGCCCAACACGCAACTGCACGGCACCACCACCGTGGCGAGGGACGCCGTCGTGGGCCCCGACACCACCTTGACCGACGTCGAAATCGGCGAGGGCGCCTCGGTGGCCCGCACTCACGGTTCCGGCTCGGTAATCGGCCCGCGCGCCGCCGTCGGCCCCTTCACATACCTTCGCCCCGGCACGGTGCTGGGCGAGAAGGGGAAGATCGGCGCCTTCTACGAAACCAAGAACGTCACCATCGGCCGCGGTTCCAAGCTGTCCCACCTGGGCTACGCGGGCGACGCCGAAATCGGCGAGGACACCAACATTGGCTGCGGCAACATCACGGCCAATTACGACGGCGAGAAGAAGCACCGCACGGTGATCGGCTCGGGCGTCCGTACAGGCTCCAACACCGTCTTTGTTGCCCCGGTCACCGTGGGGGACGGCGCCTACAGCGGCGCCGGCGCAGTGATCCGCAAAGACGTTCCGGCCGGAGCGCTTGCGCTGAGCGTCGCTGCCCAGCGCAACGCCGAAGGCTGGGTTCCCGCGCACCGTCCGGGAACCCGCTCCGCCGAACTGGCCCAGGCGGCCACCAACGACTCCTCAAGTACCCCGGCATCTACAGAAGAGGGCAAGTAACAATGAGCGAAATTACGGCGCACGGCGAGAAGAAGTTGGTGCTTGCCTCCGGGCGGGCCCACCCGGAGCTCGCCAGGGAAATCGCCAAGGAGCTCGGCACCGAACTCCTCCCGCTGGATGCCTACGACTTCGCGAACGGCGAGATCTACGTCCGCGCCGGTGAAAGCGTCCGCGGCACCGATGCCTTCGTGATCCAGGCGCACCCCGCCCCGCTGAACAACCACCTCATGGAACAGCTGATCATGATCGATTCGCTGAAGCGGGCCTCCGCCAAGCGGATCACCGTGGTTTCGCCGTTCTACCCGTACGCCCGCCAGGACAAGAAGGGCCGCGGCCGCGAGCCGATTTCTGCCCGGCTGGTGGCGGACCTCTACAAGACCGCCGGCGCGGACCGCATCATGAGCGTGGACCTGCACACCTCCCAGATCCAGGGCTTCTTCGACGGCCCCGTCGACCACCTGATGGCCATTCCGCTGCTGGCCGACTACATCCGGACCCGGGTGGGATCGGACAACATCACCGTCGTATCGCCGGACACCGGCCGCGTCCGCGTCGCCGAACAGTGGGCCGAACGCCTGGGCGGCGCACCTCTGGCCTTCGTCCACAAGAGCCGCGACCTCACTGTCCCCAACCAGGCTGTCTCCAAGACTGTGGTGGGCCAGATCGAGGGGCGGACCTGCGTCCTGATCGACGACATGATCGACACCGGCGGAACCATCTCCGGCGCCGTCACCGTCCTGAAGAACGCCGGTGCCAAGGATGTCATCATCGCGGCCACCCACGCCGTCTTCTCGGACCCCGCAGCCCGGCGCCTTTCGGAGTCCGGTGCCCGTGAAGTGGTGGTAACCAACACGCTTCCGCTCGGTTCGTCCCAGCGCTTCCCGCAACTGACGGTGCTTTCCATCGCGCCGCTGATCGCCCGCGCCATCCGCGAAGTGTTCGACGACGGATCGGTCACCAGCCTTTTCGACGGCAAGGCATAAGACCGTACTTGATGAGACCCCGCCGGCAGGAGCCGGCGGGGTCTCGTCCCGCGCTGGCAGGGTTCCATGGGCGAGCCTGCGAGCTCAGGGGGCCGGTGGGGATTTAAGGAAACGGTCCCGGCACTGGTAGGCTGTCAGGCGATACCTTGGCGAGGGAGGGCATAGCCTCCGTTATCGACTGGGTCTGCTGGTCCCTTCACGGGGACTGCCTTCTTGAAGGGCCGCCATCGGCCGCCCGGCGTTGAAGGTCACACCAGACCTCCGCCCTTGCTGAACACCGTTTAGTCTTCAAGGAGATTTCCATGTCTGAGCAGAAGCTCGCAGCAGAACTGCGCACCGAATTCGGCAAGGGCTACGCCCGTCGCGCCCGCATGAACAACCAGATCCCCGCCGTCATCTACGGCCACGGCGCAGAGCCCATCCACGTCACCCTGCCGGCGAAGGCCACCACCCTGGCCGTCCGCACCCCCAACGCCCTGCTGTCCCTGGACATCAACGGCGAAGGCCACCTGGCCCTGGTCAAGGACGTCCAGCGCGATCCGGTAAAGCAGATCATCGAGCACATCGACCTTCTGACCGTCCGCCAGGGCGAGAAGGTTACGGTTGACGTCCCGGTCCACGTTGAGGGCGAAACCGCTCCCGGCACCGTCCACAACCTGGAACTGACGGTTGTGTCCCTTGAGGCCGAGGCAACCCACCTGCCCACCGCCATCGAGGTCAACATCGAAGGCCGCGCCGCGGGCGAGCACATCCACGCCTCCGACCTGGTCCTCCCCAAGGGCACCACCCTGCTGACCGATGCCGAAGCACTCGTGGTGAACGTTTCCGAGGCCGTCGTCATCGCCGAGGAAGAAGAAACCGAAGCTGCCCCCGAGGGCGAAGCAGAGGAAGCTCCCGCAGCCGAAGAAGCCGCAGCAGAGTAACCACTCCGCAATTTCAGCAGTGGCCGGACCCCCAGGGGCCCGGCCACTGCCATGTCAGGCCACCGCCGTATCAGCATGCTTCTCCCCGTCCGTACGCCGGTCTTCCCGCCCAAGCCACCCCCATAGGATTGATTCCATGACAGATACCTGGCTGATTATTGGCCTCGGCAACCCCGGCGCCCAATACCAAGGCAACCGTCACAATGTGGGCCAGATGGTGCTTGATGAACTTGCCGGCCGGATTGGGGCCGGCTTCAAGTCGCACAAGGCCCGCGCCCAGGTTCTGGAAGGCCGGCTGGGCATCGGCGGTCCCCGCGTTGTCCTGGCGAAGCCGATGAGCTACATGAATGTCTCCGGCGGCCCCGTCTCCGCCCTTGCCAACTTCTATGGCATTCCCGCCGATCATGTGGTGGCCGTCCATGACGAGATCGACATTCCCTTTAACACCGTCAAACTCAAGCTCGGCGGCGGGGAAGGCGGCCACAACGGCCTGCGGGACATCTCCAAGGCGCTCGGCACCAAGGACTACCTGCGGGTCCGTGTGGGGGTGGGAAGGCCGCCCGGCAGGATGGACACCGCCGACTACGTTTTGCGGGATTTCGGCACCACGGAACAGAAGGAACTGCCGTTCCTTCTCGATGACGCCGCAGACGCCGTGGAGTCCTTGCTCCGTGATGGGCTCACCGCTGCCCAGCAAAGGTTCCACCCCGCAAAGTCCGGGTCACGCCAGCCGGAATCGTAAAAGTTCCCTTCGACCCTATTTCCTTGTCAGTGGCAGAGGGTACTCTTCTTCCTATGCGGGGGAGCAAAGGGGCTACATCCCGCTATTGCAGGATGTAGGGGATAAGTTCATGTCAATCGAGCCACTCAGCTGGGGACGTGGGTCAACACCTCAAGGTGACAGGCTGCCCACGCCACCCTCCGCGGCGCCGGAGAACCAGCAATGGTCCGTGCCTGCACGCAGCGCCAACCTCGACGCCGTCCGCACCGCCCTGACCAGCGAGAATTCCCTCGGCGTCGTCATCACCGGTGCCCGCGGCGTGGGGAAATCCTCCCTGGCCCGTGCGGCAGTGGCAGACCTCGGCCCCGATATCTGGTCGCTGCAACTGCGGAACGTCCCGTCGGGCTCCAGCACCCCGTACGGCTGCCTCTCCTTCCTGCTGGCCCGGCTGCCGCAGGCCTACATGGGCTCGCCCACCGCCATCCTGCGCGGCATCACCTCCCTGATCCGCAGCGACGCCGCCGGCAGGCCGTGCATCATTACCCTGGACACCTCCTCCAGCATCGACGATATGAGTGCCGGGGTGCTGCTTAACGTCCTGCTCACCGGTACGGCCAAAATCGTTGCGGTGGCCCCCAACTCCAGTGACCTGCCCCCAGACTTCCACTGGCTGCTGACGGACCGGAAGCTGACCGAGGTGCGGCTCAGCAACCTCAACGAACTGCAGACCCGGCAAGTCCTGCTCTCACTTCTGGGGCACCGGGTCGCTTCCTCCCTGGTCAGCACCTACCACCAGATGGTCGGCGGTAACCCCCTGCTGCTCAAGGCACTGGTCACCGAACAGCAGCTCTCCGGAAACCTGGTCCTGTCGGACTCCGTCTGGACCCTCCGGGACAAGGTGGTGCTTGATGGCGCCGCCAGCCTGGATGACATCGTCCGGTCCCGCTGGTCCCGGGAAACCTCCCAGACACGTGAAGTCATCGAGATGCTCTCCTGTGCCCGCAGGGTGGAGCTATCGCGCCTCACCGCGATCTACGGTGCTGATGTCATTGCGGACATGGAAGACGGCGGCCTGCTGGAGATCGACGAGTCCGAGTATCGCTGGGTGTCCCTGCGGGAGAAATACATCGGTGACGTAGTCAGGACGTGGCTGAGCATTTCCCGGCGGCGGGAGCTTCGCCACGTGATGCTGGGCGGCGCGGAGCCGGATCCGGCGTCCATGACGGTCGAAGAACTGATGTCCTTCGCCGCCTGGACCCACGAGTGCGAGGCCGAGCTCAGCCCTGGGCTGGCGCTTGCGGCCGCCCAGGCCGCGGTCCAGCTCTTCGACCCCCGCTTTGCCTTGACCTACGCGGACATGCTGAGGAGGACCGACGCAGGGTGGGCGCCGGCGCAGCGCCACAAGGCATCGGCATACCTCCAGCTGGACATGCCAGTCCAGGCCCTCGCAGCCCTGGACGACATCTCACAGCCCGAACTCGACGCACTGGACCCCGAGGAATACGCCCAGATAGTCGCAGCCAAAGCCAGAGTCATGCTCTCCATTCCGGAACAGGCGGGTAAAGTGCCGGAACTCCTCGCTTCCGCCCGCGAACGCCTGGAACCGGCAGCCCAGGATTCTTCCTGGCCTGCACCTGCCGTCATCGCAGTCAACCGGGTGGCGCTGAGCGAATTCGAGTACCAGGCCCATGCCGGTAATTTTTCCGCCATGATCCCGGCACTTGAGCGGGCAGCCGATCCTGCTGCCAACCCCGACACGGGATACCGGCTTCAATCGGCCATCATCCTGATGACCGCCCTCGCCTTTACGGGCCGCGAGATGGACGCCCTGGGCCTCATGCGCCAACTCGGTGGCCAGCTCACCGATGCCTCGCACATTGTCGGCCTTCGTGAGCGCTACACCAAGGAGGCGTTCTTCGTCCTGCTGCTGGCGGGCCAATGGCGGCGCTGCATTGATCTCCTTACTCCCTTCAGTGCAGGACAGCTCCACCGGCTCCCCTTCCGAAGCGCCGCAACTGAACTGGCTGCCGGCGTGGCCTATGCCTTCTCCGGCCGCGGTGAGGCTGCCCTGGAGCCGTTGATTTCCGCCACTGCCCAGTTGGAGCTGCAGCCGGTGCAAACCGCGCTGCGCACCGGCTACGCCGCCACAGCCCTCGCCTATGCCCAGACCGGCAATGCAGGATTTGCCCGTAAGTACCTCACCAAGCTCCAGAGGACCTCCGGCAGGGCCGGGTTCGCCGCGGAATGCGTCATAGATTTCTGCGCGCTCGTGGCCGGGCGCTGGCTGGGCGACCCGGAGGCGGTGGCAGGCCTGAAGCAGGGAGCCCGCCGGAACTTGGAGGCGGGGCGGGCTACCGTTGCCGGCATCTACCTGCTGGCCGCAACCGTCAATGGCAGCGACGCGGACTTCCGGCTGCTGGAGGAGATTGCCGGCCACCGGCAGGGCCCCCTGGCCGACGTCTCACGGCTGATCGCCGTCGGAAGCAGGACAAAGGACGCCAAGGCACTCCTTGCCGGCGGTGAACTTGCTGCCACGCTCGAACTGGACGCCGTTGAGGCCCGGTGCATGGCACTGGCCGTGGATTTTGCGCGCCAGGACGGGGACGCGCTCTCGGCCAGGACAGCCCAGGCGCGGCTGGACATCCTGGCCGCCACCGTGTCCAACCTGCCCATCGTGCCCAGCAGCGGAAGCCCCTTGCTGACTAGCAGGGAACGGCAGATCGCCAGGATGGCCGGCCGGGGCGCTTCAAACCGTGACATCGCCATGGAAATGGGCGTGTCGGTCCGCACTGTGGAAGGCCACCTGTACCAGGTCTTCACCAAGCTTGGCGTGACTTCAAGGGGTGATCTGACTGGACTCGTCTAACGGCCACAAGCAGGCGGCCACGCACCGGCTCCTGACCGGACGCCGGGAGCCCGTGGAGCGTATCTGCGCCATCCTGCGGAACGGCGCCCACCACGCCGTTTTCATCATGGCAGGCCCCGGCATCGGAAAATCGGCCGTGACCGATGCCGTGACGGAGCGCCTCGCCGGATCCATGAACGTTGTGCGGATCCACGCCAGTTCGGCCCTGGCCGCCGTGCCGTTCGGAGTCCTGACCCCTTACACGGGCGAGCTCACCGCTGAGGAGTCTGTCTCGCCCGTCGCCGTGCTCCGTTCCATGTGGGCATACTTCGAGAAACTGAAGGCCGGCAACACGGGTTCCGTCCTCATTGCGGTGGACGACGCCCACCAGTTGGATGACGCTTCTGCCGGCGTCCTGGCTGAGGTGATTTCGGCAGGATGGGCCACAGTGGTGGCCGCGGCCAGGCCCCGGCCGGGCCTGCCGCAGCCGCTGGACCAGCTCTGGTATGACGGCCTTGCCGAACGGATCGACCTCCGTCCCCTCAACCGTGAACAAATCGAAGAGGTCCTGGCCCATGCCCTGGACGGGACCGTCCCCGGTGCCACGGTGGACGCCATTTGGAACGCGTCGGGCGGCAACCCCCGGATCCTCGATGCCCTGCTCCATGACTCAGCTGAAGCCGGTGTCCTGGTCAAACGCAACGGAATTTGGATGCTCCTGGGCTCCTTGCCGAGCGACGGGGCGCGGCTCGCAGCGGTTGTTGCCAAAGACCACCTTCGGCGGCGGCTCGAGGAACAGGAAGCGCTGAAGCTCATTGCCCTTGCCGGACCGGTGGGCAGGAAAGTCATCGAAGATATCAGCGGTGCAGCCGTCGTCCGCTCCCTGCTGGACCAGCAGATGATCGTTGAAGCACCCGGTATTCCGGCTGAACTGTCCATATGGAACGGGCTCTTCGCCGGTGCCATCAGGCATACCGTCTCGGTCTCCCGCAGCCTTCAACTGCGGGAAAAGGTGAAGGCGCACCAGGACCCCACCCTGTTGCAGGGGGAGGGCCGGTTGCGGTCCGTGGAGTGGGCCCTGGAGTGTGGGGTCCGGGTCGCTGATGAGGAGATGCTGGCGGCGGCCCGGGAGGCCCTGATTCGGTTCCACAACCACAGCGCACGGACCATCGCGGCCCGGGTCCACGAGCCCGCGCTGGTTCCCCTGGCCCAGGCGGTCCAGGCGCGTGCGCTGTACAACGAAGGGGCTTACCAGGAAGCCGCGGCACTCCTTGACGAATGTTGGCTCCCGCTGGCCGAAGACCCGCAGGGTGCGGCCGTTCTGCTGCTACGGGTCTCGGCGCACCAAGCCATTGGCCACTCACTGGAGGTGGTGGCGGACGACGTCGAAAAGAACGGCGGGGGTAGTGGCAGCAGCGGGCCGGACTGGCAGCGGGAACTCCTCCACCTGCTCCGGCTTGGAGCGGAAGTGGATTTCCAGGCACTGAACGACCACGTGGCCACCATCCGGAAGGGGCCTGCGGCAGCCACCGGCGGAGAACCGCTCCGTGCGCTGGCTGAGGGTCTCCTGGCCCATGCCCTCGCCTCGGCCGGACGGCCCGTCCAGGGGCTGGAGGCCGCCCTGCTGGCAGCCTCGGAACTTCCACCCCTTGAAGGCAGCCTGTTTTTCTTTCCCGAGTTCGTGCTGGGGCGGCTCGTTTCCGATTACCTGGCCATGGGTGAATGGGAGTCTGCAGAGCGGGAAATCAACCACTACGCCGCCGGGCATGCCCCCGGCGCCGACACCTTCAACGGGAGCCTCCAGGTGCTCCAGGGCTACTCGCTGCTGCGGCAGGGGCGGATGGAGCGCGCCTACCAGGTCCTGCTGCCCGCAGTGGAAGCGCTGAGGCTCAATGACCCCCTCCAGCTCTACCGCTTTGGCACAGCCCTGGGCTTCTATGCGGCCGCACGCCTCGGCGACGCGGAGCAGGCCAAACGCCTGGAACAGGACCACAAGGATGCTGATGCCGGCTGGCCCGCCCACGACCTCCTGGCGGAAGCCTATGTGGCGGCGGCGGGTGAATACCTTGCCCGTGACGGAAAGGGCCTGGCGGCCCTGCAGACGTTGATGACCACCACGGAGGCTTCCGCGCGGACAGGGAACCTCCTTGAGGTCCTTGCCATGTGCTGGGATCTCGGTGACCCCTCGGTGGTCCCCATGGTGCAGGCAGCGGCGCGCGGTGTGGAGGGCCGGTGGGCAGAAGCGTTGCTCACGCTGGCCATTGCTTGGGAAAACGCCGACGGTGACGCCCTTATGGCAACGGCTGCCTCGCTGGAGGAGGCAGGCTTTGTCAACCTGGCCCGCGAAGCTTACGCCCGGGCCAGTACCGTGCTGGAGCAGGCCGGGGAACGCCGGCGGTCGCGGCAGGCCGTGGCCCAGCGTGAGAAGTGCGACCACGAACTGGGGGAGCGGTTCCGGGAAGGCCGGTTCATCGCCGCAGCCCCCACTGTCCGCCTCACGCGCAGGGAACAGGACATCGTCGAGCTGGCCGTGCAGGGCCTCACCGACCGCGAGATCGCGCAGCGCTTGATGGTGTCGGTCCGGACGGTGGAAGGACACCTGTACCGTACCTACGTCAAGCTCGGGGTCCGCAGCCGCGATGAGCTGGAGTCGGCACTGCCAAAGTAGGTCCCGGCGGGCAGGCAGCTGCCGCTCCTGCCCGCGTTGGTCTGTTCCAGCGTCACAGAACCGGGCCTGCGACATGAACGGCGCGGCTCGCGCAGTTGCCGTCCGGCACCTTGCCGCGCGTCCGCCGTCGTCTGTCCCGATCACTGCCGTCCGGCACCTTGCCGCCCGTGCGCCCCGCTGCGGTACCTGGGAGCCTGGGAGCATCGTCCGCTTCACGTAAGTGGCTGAGCGGCGCCCCGGTAGTGCGGCCGCCGGGATTCGAGTACACCCTACTCGTGTACGGGATGGCACCGCGGGATTTACTTAAGGAGGCAAAGCAAAGCGGCAAGCTGGAGGCCGCGGAGCAGCAGAACAGGACATTGAGCCCTTTCGATTTCCGGTCCGCAACGGACCGGGCACAGACGGGGCCGGCGACGTCAGAGTCTTCTGAGACCGAGACTCTCCCCCCAGCCGTCGCCGGCCCTCTGCTCCCTCGGCTGAAGCCCGGGACAGCGGTGGCGGCTGCCCCTCCCGGGCGGCCGCCACAGCCGTGTGTGGGACAATTGGGTGTCAGACATTGGCAGCCCAAGGAGTTCGTTTTGGCCGTAGTATCAACGCCAGCCACACTGGAACGTGCCGTACCTGTCATGGATAACGCCGAGGTGCTGCGCATCCGCAACGACTTCCCGGTCCTCAACCAACTGGTTAACGGGCAGCCCCTGGTCTACCTCGACTCGGGCGCTACGTCGCAAAACCCCGTGAGTGTCATCGAGGCCGAACAGGAATTCTACGAACAGCGCAACGCCGCTGTTCACCGTGGCGCGCACCATCTTGCCGTGGAGGCCACCGAAGTATTCGAGGACGCCCGGCAGACCATTGCCGATTTCATTGGCGCGGACTACGCGGAGACCATTTGGACGTCCAACGCCACAGAAGGGCTGAACCTTCTTTCCTACTCCCTTTCCAATGCCGGGCTGTGGGCGGCTCAGGGACGCGGTGACCAGGGGCTTCGGGACCTGGCACTGAACCCGGGCGACGAGATCGTGGTGACCGAAATGGAGCACCACGCCAACCTCATCCCCTGGCAGGAACTGGCGTTCCGGACCGGGGCCACGCTCCGCTACATCCCCATTGACGACCAGGGCAGCCTCCGCATGGACCAGGCGGCGGCAATCATCGGCCCACGAACCAAGGTCCTGGCCTTCACCCACGCTTCCAACGTCCTGGGCATCATCAACCCGGTGAGGGAACTGACCGCGCTCGGCCACGCCGCGGGGGCACTGGTGGTCCTGGACGCCTGCCAGTCCGCTCCGCACCTGCCCCTGGACGTCAAGGATCTCGGCATAGACTTCGCGGTCTTCTCCGGCCACAAGATGCTTGCCCCCACGGGGATCGGAGTGCTCTACGGGCGGCAGGAACTGCTGGACATCCTGCCGCCGTTCCTGACCGGCGGATCCATGATCACCACCGTCACCATGGAACGGGCCGAGTACCTTCCGGCGCCCCAGCGCTTCGAAGCCGGCACCCAGCGGATCTCCCAGGCCGTGGCCATGGCCGCCGCCGCGAACTACCTCACCGAAACCGGGCTGGACCGGATCCACCGCTGGGAAGCCGAACTGGGCCAGCGCATGGTGGCCGGGCTGGAGGGCATTCCCGGAATCCGGGTCCTGGGTCCTGCCGCCGGGAAGGAACGGATCGGCCTTGCCGCATTCGACGTCGAGGGCGTCCACGCCCACGATGTGGGGCAATTCCTGGACTCCCAGGGAATCGCCGTCCGAGTGGGACACCACTGCGCCCAGCCGCTGCACCGCCGGCTCGGGCTGACCGCCACCACCCGTGCCAGCGCCTACCTGTACAACACCACTGACGACGTGGACCGCTTCCTTGAGGCCGTCGCCGGCGTCCGGGCCTACTTCCGCGCCTAGCGCAGAATACGAGAGTTGACACCATGAGCCTTGACCAGCTGTACCAGCAGATCATCCTGGACCATTCAAAGGCCCGCCACGGCAGCGGGCTCGCCGCCACCGACGCACCGCAGGGGAGCTCCACCGGCCAGTCACACCAGCTCAACCCTGTGTGTGGGGACGAAGTGACCCTCCGGCTTGCCGTCCAGGACGGCAAGGTGGCCCAGGTGGCCTGGGACGGGGCTGGCTGCTCCATCTCCATGGCCTCCGCATCGGTCCTCACCGACCTCGCCGAGGGGATGACCATTGCCGAACTGCATGAGGTCATCGACAGCTTCCGGGAGGTGCTGCGGTCGCGGGGCAAGGTCCATGCCGATCCTGAGCTGCTGGGGGACGCGGCAGCGTTCGAAGGAGTGGCCCGCTACGCCGCCCGGGTCAAGTGCGCCATGATTTCCTGGGTCGCCGCCGAGGACGCGCTCAACCAGGCAGCCTAAGCAGGACAGTGAACAGCCCGGGTCTTCCCTCAGAAGTGGGGAAGGCCCGGGCCTCAGAAGTGGGGAAGGCCCGGGCTGTTTCGTGTGTAAAACGCCTCGTTCAGCCCAGCAGGCCGAGGACCCCGATCACTGCCGTGGCGAGCCCCAGCACCACGGAGATGCTCACCAGCACCACATGGACGGTCAGGAACTTCGTTGCCTTGCCGGCGGCGTCGCGGGCCCGCGGATCCTTCATGACGCGGCGCAGGAACTGCGGCCAGACCACCAGCGACCAAACGCCGGCGACAATGAGGACAAGCGCGGCAAAGACGGGAAGCTGCATGGGCTAGTGGCTTTCCAGCCAAGCCTGGGCCTGTGCGGCCTGCAGGTTCAGTGCTTTGGCCACCATCGGCTCGGCGGCGTCGGCGATCTTGCCGCCGAGGAACGGTACGGAGGACTTCACCGCACCCTCAAGCTCCACGCGGGTTCCGCCGGCGTCGGCCACCAGCCGCTGGACGGCGGTAACATCCACCGGGGCACCGGCGATCTTCAGCGAGATGTTGCTCTGGCGCGAGCCGTCCGCGGCGGGAGCTTCCCAGTTTTCCACCTGGGTCACCTTGAGGTGCTCACCAACAAACTTGCGGGCGATCTCAGGCAGCCGGGTGGTGGGAAGGGTGCGGACCGAGGTGGTGTTGAAGGCACCTGCAATGTCGCCGTCAAGGGTGAAGGACTCCAGGGTGCCGCCCACCAGCTGGCTGACGTGGCGCTGGAAATCCTCGTTCACCAGCACAGCGGTAACGCTGTCAACGGAGTGCGGAAGGGTGGTGGTTGCGCTCAGCGCCATGGGTCCTCCTGGGACGTGGGGAAAGGATTTACGCCTCCAACATCCTACGGGGTCACCCCGGCGCGGTCCGCATCGGCCAATTTCCGGGCCTCCGCCGTGATGTTCCGTGCCATCGCCGGGAAGATCAGGCTGTGAAAGGGAAGCACGGCCAGCCAGTAGAGCCGTCCGCTCAAGCCTTTGGGAAAGAAAATGGCGCGCTGCCGGTAGCGGCTGCCGCCGCCGTCGGGCTCCACGGAAAGCTCCAGCCACGCCCGTCCCGGCGCCCGCATCTCAGCCCGCAGCCGCAGCAGCCTGCCGCGCTCGATCCGCTCTACCCGCCACCAGTCCACCACTTCTCCGGCGGCCAGCATATGCGGATGCCGGCGGCCCCGCAGCAGCCCCGCGCCGCCGGTCAGCTTGTCCAGCCAGCCCCGGACCTGCCAGGCCAGGGGCAGGGAATACCAGCCGTTGCGCCCACCGATGCCCTCGATAATGGTCCAGACATGGGCCGGGTCCACTTCCCCGTGGAAGGTCCGCTCGTCGATGTACACCTTGTGCCCTGCCCACTCGGGGTCGCTGGGAAGGGGATCGGAGTCCGCGCCGGCGCTGGCCCACGTGGTCTCCACTTGGCCGTCCCGCTCCTTGCCCAGCGCCAGGGCCACCGCCGTCCGGTACGGGGTCAGGCCGCCGTCGGGCTGGGGAATGTACTGGTCGATGTCGTGCTCGTTGGACACCGCATCATGCTGCAGCGACTGCACCAGGGGCACCGCCATGGACCACGGGATGGGGGTGGTCAGGGCCACCCAGATGCCTGCCAGCTTGGGCGCGGGGATGGGCAGCGCCAGCACCACCCGGTAGGGCAGGCCTGCTTCCGCAGAGTATTCCTGCATCATCCTGGCGTAGGTCAGCACCTGCCGGCAGCCGATGTCGAAAGTCCGGTTGATCGGGCCCTCAAGGGCGGCAGCGCCCACAAGGTAATACAGCACGTCCCGCACGGCGATGGCTTCGATCCTGTTCCGCACCCAGCTGGGCGCCGGCATCAGCGGCAGCGTTTCGGAGAGGTGGCGGATCATCTCGAAGGAGGCCGAGCCCGACCCGATCACCACGCCGGCCTGGAACACGACGGCGTCCACCGGGCTGTCCAGGAATACCTTGCCCACGGTTTCCCGCGACCGCATATGGGTGGAAAGCTCAACGCCCTGGGGGTGCAGCCCGCCCAAGTAGACGATCCGGCTTACGCCGGCGGCGGCCGCGGCGTCCGCCGCAGTGGTGGCCATCGCCTTTTCCTTCGCCTCGAATCCCGCCCCCGCGGCCATGGAGTGCACCAGGTAATAGAAGACGTCGACGCCGGCCAGCGCTTCACGGAGGGCGTCGCCGTCGTCGAGGCTGCTTTCCACGACGTCCACTTTGTCGCGCCACGGCACACCGGCGATCTTGTCAGGGGAGCGGACCAGCACCTTCACCTGGTGGCCTGCCTCCAGCAGCCTGGGCACCAGCCGCCCGCCGATGTAGCCGGTGGCACCGGTGACAAGGACGGTCCTGGGTGTTGGTTTGGCACTCATTGCGGTCATGCTGGCTCCTGTTCGTCCCTTGGAATTCGCAGCGGCCGCCCTTACGGACGGCTGCGCTGCGGAAAAGGCTGCGGAAATCGCTCGACGTTGCCAGCCTAGGTCCATTCAGGGGGCAGATGGGTGCCGCGCTGCCATGTCGTTCCTGCGCGGTAGGCTGGGTATACCCGGGATTCGCAGCGAATTTCGGGTTTTCGCGTTGCCTGCTTGTCTTCGATGAACACCACAGGAGCTTCCGCCATGAGTCTTCCCGGCCAGTCCGCCGCCGGCACATCCAGCACGGGCACCTCCAGCACCACCCCTTCGCTGGATGGACTGCGCCGCGCGCTCGAGCCGGACACGACCTTCGCCCGCGTGGGCGCCGAGGCCGCCCGGGGCTTTGCCGTCCGCGGCCAGGATTACCAGATCAGCGCCCCGGCCGGCCTGCGCCCGGTGCTGCTGGCGGAGATGGCGGACGGGCTTGCCGCTGCCGCCGAGGGCGCAGAACCGGGCGTGGTGCTTGCTGTGACGGCCACCGGCCGCGAGGCCGAAGACCTGTCAGCCGCCCTGCGCGCCTACCTTCCGGCGGACGCGGTGGCCGAGTTCCCCAGCTGGGAGACCCTCCCGCACGAGCGGCTTTCGCCCCGCTCGGACACCGTGGGCCGCCGGCTCTCCGTGCTGCGCCGGCTGGCACATCCGGAAAGTTCGACGGCGGGCCGGCTGCGCGTCGTCGTCGCTCCCGTCCGCGCCGTGGTCCAGCCCGTGGTGGCCGGGCTGGGCGACCTTGTTCCGGTTACGCTGAAGGTGGGCCAGGACGTTCCGTTCACCAACGTGGTGAAGAGCCTCGCCGACGCCGCATACGCCCGGGTGGACATGGTGACGCACCGGGGCGAGTTTGCCGTCCGCGGCGGCATCATCGACGTCTTCCCGCCCACGGAGGACCACCCCATCCGCGTCGAGTTCTTCGGCGACGAGGTGGACCAGATGCGCTGGTTCGCCGTCGCCGACCAGCGCTCGCTGTCCGCGCCCGGCGTGCACCACCCCACGGAGCTGCACGCACCGCCCTGCCGCGAAATCCTCATCACTCCTTCCGTGATGTCCCGCGCCGCCACGCTCAAGTCCCAGCTTCCGGCCGCGGCGGACATGCTCGAAAAGATCGCCGGCGGCATCGCCGTTGAAGGCATGGAGTCCCTGGCGCCGGTGCTGGTGGATGCCATGGTGCCGTTCGTGGACCAGCTGCCGGCCGATTCCATTGCCGTGGTGATCGAACCGGAAAAGGTGCGCACCCGGGCCCATGACCTCGCTGCCACCAACGAGGAGTTCCTTGAGGCGGCGTGGTCCACCGCGTCCGACGGCGGGGCGGCACCTTTGGACCTCAGCTCCCAGGCCAGTGCGGCGCTTCATTCGGCCAGCTTCCGCTCGCTGGCTGAAACCCGGTCCTCGTCCCTGGCGCACGGGGTGTCCTGGTGGTCCATCACCTCGCTGGCGCAGGATGCGGAACTGCTGCCCGAGATCGACGTGCTGAACCTGCACGCCAGGGAGCCCCGCGGCTACCAGGGCGATGTCGCCGAGATGATGGACTTCATCGGCTCGCACGTGCGCGACCAGTGGCGGATCGTGGTGGCCACCGAGGGCCCCGGCCCGGCCCAGCGCCTGGCGGAGCTGTTCCACGAAAACGACATTCCCTGCGCCCGGGTGGACAGCCTGGACCACGAACCCCAGCCGGGCATCATCGAGGTGACCACCGCCGCCGTCGGCCGCGGCTTCGTCCTGGACGGGCTCAAACTGGGCCTGCTCACCGAAGCCGACCTGCTGGGCCGCACCTCCGCCGGGTCCACCAAGGACATGCGGCGGATGCCCTCCAAACGGCGCAACGCCGTCGACCCCCTCCAGTTGGTGGCGGGGGACCATGTGGTGCACGAACAGCACGGCATCGGCCGGTTCGTGGAACTCATCCAGCGCAAGGTGGCCGGCGGCGGCGACGGCGTGCGCGAGTACCTGGTGCTGGAATACGCGCCGGCCAAGCGCGGCGCCCCCGGCGACCGGCTGTTCGTCCCCACGGACCAACTGGACCAGGTGACCCGCTACGTGGGCGGGGACACCCCGGTCCTGAGCAAGATGGGCGGCGCGGACTGGGCCAGCACCAAGTCCAAGGCGCGCAAGGCCGTCAAGGAGATCGCCGGTGAACTGATCCGGCTGTACTCGGCCCGCATGGCTTCCCGCGGCCACGCCTTTGGCCCCGACACTCCATGGCAGCGCGAACTGGAGGAGGCGTTCCCGTACGTGGAGACGCCGGACCAGCTGACCACCATTAACGAGGTCAAAGCGGACATGGAGCGGGAAATCCCCATGGACCGGCTGGTATCCGGCGACGTGGGCTACGGGAAGACCGAGATCGCGGTGCGGGCTGCGTTCAAGGCCGTCCAGGACGGCAAGCAGGTGGCGGTGCTGGTGCCCACCACGCTGCTGGCGCAGCAGCACTACGAAACCTTCACCGAACGGTTCTCCGGCTTCCCCCTTCGCGTGAAGCCGCTATCCCGCTTCCAGTCCGCAAAGGAGTCCAAGGAAACCGCCGAAGGGGTCAAGAGCGGCGCCGTGGACATCGTGATCGGCACCCACCGGCTGCTGTCCAAGGACTTCGAGTTCAAGGACCTCGGCTTGGTGATCGTGGACGAAGAGCAGCGGTTCGGCGTGGAGCACAAGGAGGCGCTGAAGAAGATGCGCACCAACGTGGACGTCCTGGCCATGAGCGCCACCCCGATTCCCCGCACCCTGGAGATGTCCCTGACCGGCATCCGGGAAACCTCGACGCTCGCCACCCCGCCGGAGGAACGGCACCCGGTGCTGACCTACGTGGGCCCGTACACTGACAAGCAGACCTCCGCCGCCATCCGCCGCGAACTCATGCGCGAAGGGCAGGTGTTCCTGGTCCACAACCGGGTGTCCACCATTGAGCGGACCGCGGCGAAGATCCGCGAATTGGTCCCGGAAGCCCGGGTGGAGGTGGCGCACGGCAAGATGTCCGAGAGCCGCCTGGAGCAGATCATCGTGGACTTCTGGGAGCGGCGCTTCGACGTCCTGGTGTGCACCACCATCATTGAGACCGGCCTGGACATCTCCAACGCCAACACGCTGATCGTGGACGGTGCGGATAAATACGGCCTGTCCCAGCTGCACCAGCTCCGCGGCCGTGTGGGCCGTGGCCGGGAACGTGCGTATGCGTACTTCCTGTACCCGTCGGAAAAGCCGTTGGGTGAAGTGGCACTGGAACGGCTCAAAGCCGTTGCGGCGCACAACGAACTGGGCGCCGGCATGCAGCTGGCCATGAAGGACCTGGAGATCCGTGGCGCCGGCAACCTGCTGGGCGGTGAACAGTCCGGCCACATCCAGGGGGTGGGCTTCGACCTGTACATCCGGCTTGTGGGCGAGGCCGTGGCGGATTTCCGCGGCGAGGCCGAGGAGAAGGCTGCGGAGATGAAGATCGAGCTGCCGGTCAACGCGCACCTGCCGCACGACTACGTTCCCGGCGAGCGGCTGCGCCTGGAGGCCTACCGGAAGCTCGCGGCGGCCCTCACCAACGAGGCCATCGACGAGGTCCAGGCAGAACTGGTGGACCGCTACGGCGAACTTCCGCTGCCGGCACAGAACCTGGTGGCCGTGGCACAGTTCCGGGTGGCCGCCCGCGAAGCCGGCCTGTCCGACGTTGCGCTCCAGGGCAACTTCATCAAGTTCTCCCCGGCCACGCTGCCGGAGTCCAAGACCATGCGCCTGAACCGGATGTACCCGGGTTCGCAGACCAAGCCTGCGCTGGACGCGGTGCTCATTCCCAAGCCCAAGACGGCGCGGATCGGGGGCCGGGACCTGCAGGACGCCGAAATCCTGGAGTGGGCCAACGGCGTCATTCGGAACATCTTCTCCGACGCCCCACTGGCGGTGAGTTAGCACTTGATGGGAGGACACCACGCCGCGTCGGGAGCCGCGGCGTGGGTAGCTGTTGCGTCCACCGGCCCCTACACCCTGGGCTGGTACCCGCTTGATCCCACCGGGATCCTCATCGGCGGCATGGCCACTGCCGGCACCGCCCTGGTCTGCGACTGGGACCACCGCTCAAGCACGGTGGCCCATGCGCTGCCGCCGCTGTCCAACGCGATCGCCCGCGGCATTGAAAACGCCAGCGGCGGCCACCGGCAGGGCACGCACTCCATCCTGGGCGCGGCGGCGTTCGTGTTCCTGGCCGGCCTGGCATCCCAGGTCCACATGGACACGGGCTGGGGGCGCCTATCTGTCGGCGCCGGCCTGCTGTGCATGTTCCTGATCAACATCGCGGCGAAGGCGCTGAAGCTTTTTCCCAAAAGCGGCTTCATCTCCAACTGGATCTTCGCTTTGGTCATGGCCGGCCTGGTCACCGTCTACGCGCCGGAGCAGTGGACGTGGCTGCCCACATCGATGCTCATTGGGGTGGTGGTGCACATCGTGGGCGACCTCATCACCACTGGGGGAGTGCCGCTGCTCTGGCCGCTGGTGGTCCGGCCGCCCAAAATGCTGCGCCGCATGCCCCTGTTGCGGAACGTGTGGCGGGCCAACGGCGCCCTGTCCGTACCCCTGCTGGGGCGGGCCGGTTCGAAGCGGGAATGGTTGGTGCTGATCCCGGTCAGCGCCTACGCGATGGTGGGCATGACCATGGCAGGCTGGGCCATCGCCCAGCACCACTGGGGCCGCGTGGCCGCTGCGGCGGGTGCCTGGATCAGGCTCTGGTTCTAGCAGCGGAACAGTTGATACGAAAACGGACCCCGGACGATGCGTCCGGGGTCCGTTGGTGTCTTAACGGCTGGGCGTGAAGCCTAGTGCTCGCCTGCTGAGTCGGAGCGGCCGAAGATGGTCTGCGGGAGCCAGAATGCCAGGGCGAAGAGGACCAGGCAGACGGCCATCGGCCACGGGTTGCCCAGGCTCAGGAACGACAGCGAGTAGATGGCACCGAGGAACAGGGCGAAGCAGATCACGAAGAGGATAACGCTGCCCGCGAGCTTGTTTTCGTTCTGCGGGGTACGGACATGTTCCTGGTTGGACGCCGTGTCCCGGCTGGACGGGTTGATCTGGCTGGACATGTGTTCCTCCTCGGCCCCGCGGGGCTTGGTCTGTGGCGGTTTCCGGCTTCCGGTCAGTACGCGGCTGAACCCTGTTCACCCTTGACGATGGCGATTCCGGAACTGGCACCAATTCGTGTTGCACCTGCTGTAATCATAGCCTGCGCGTCGGCGAGGGACCGTACGCCACCGGAGGCCTTGACACCCAGATCCGAGCCTACTGTCCTGCGCATCAGGGCCACGTCCTCCACGGTGGCACCGCCGCCGTTGAAGCCGGTGGAGGTTTTCACGAAGTCCGCTCCGCCCTCCACCGCCGCCTGGCAGGCCAGCACCTTCTGCTCGTCCGTCAGGAGGGCAGTTTCGATGATGACCTTCAGGATGGCCCCGCCCGCGTGCACGGTCTCGGCCACAGCAGCGACATCGTCCGTCAGGGCGCCCTTGTCGTTCGCCCGTGCGGCGGCAATGTTGATCACCATGTCCACCTCATCGGCGCCATCCAGCACCGCGCCGCGGGCTTCGAACGACTTCACGTCCGTGGGGGTTGCCCCAAGGGGGAAGCCCACCACGGAGCAGGTGAGGACGCCCGAGCCCTTGAGCGCCTTGGTGACCGTCTTGACCCAAATCGGGTTCACGCACACGGACTTGAACTTGTACTCGGCCGCCTCTGCGCACACTTTCAGCACGTCGGCTTCCGACGCTTCGGGCTTGAGCAGCGTGTGGTCGATGTAGGAGGCGATGTCCGCGGCTCCGGCCGCCTCAGCGTTGCCTGCGTGCACGGTGGCTTCGTTGCTCATGATGGTCCTCTCGAAGGGCCGGGCGGCCGGCATTGACTCGGTTTCGGAAACCATCTTGTCACAGCGGCGCGCACCCAAAGCAGGCACCGGCACGCAGGCACCCCTGTCAGGCAGCCGCCTGCAGGGCCGGCGCAGCCGAAGCGGCCGACAGCAGTTGCGTTGCACAGGTGCCCGCCGCCGAAGCGGCTGCCACCAGCAGCCCCAGCCGCACGCCGTCGAACGCTGCGGCGTCCCCGATCGCCCAAATCCCCGGCACCGAGGTGCGGTAGTCGCGGCTGATGACGATGCCGCCAGCTGCCGCCGTCTGCAGGCCTGCGCTGGCCGCCAGGCCGTCCCGGGAGACGCGCTCCTCCGCTAAAACGACCAGGTCCCCGGTCATGCTGCTGCCGTCTTCGAAGACCACCGCGGATGCGGCCATGCTGGAAGCCGGACCGGACACGACGGCAGGGACGATGGCGGCCGGCCGGGCGGTAGTGCGGATGGGACGTACGCCCTTGGCCCGCAGGACTGCCTCGGCCTGTCCTGCCGCCGCACCGGTCCCGACCAGGATTCCCACCGGGCGCCTGCCCAGCTCCCGGGCCACCTTCTGCACGCCTTTCGCGACACGTGGTGCGTCGTCGATGGTGGCATAGCTCAGGCACTGCGCGGCACCGTCCACCGGGCCGGCCACGGGGGCTGATCCGGTGGCAATCACCAGTTGGTCGTAGGCGAATTCCATCCCGTCAGCAGTGGCCACCGTGCGGTTGGCAGCGTCGATATGGCTGGCGGGCTGGCCGAACCGGACGGAGACCTGGGGGAGCATGGCCAGCTCCAGCAGTTCCTCGGGGGCGTCGTCGCGGTTGCTCAGCACAGTGATGGTGCCGGTGAACCTGGCCTTGTCCAGCTGCGCCACCAGGGCCTGGGCAGCCGGGCCGGCGCCGGCAATGACGATGCGGGTTGCGGTGGAGGAGGACTGGGAGGGTGCCGGAGCGGACATGTGCTGGCCCTTTCGCTGGCGGCCGCGGGGCGGCCGGAACTCTGTGATGGAACCCAGCGTAGCCTTGCGCTTTTTCCGGCAGGTTTCCCCGCAGTTGCTGTTTCAGGGCCCGGGGTTCGCCAGTATTTACCGGCCGGTAACACAACCCGTGACCCATCTCTCATCCGGCAGCCGCAGGACACATTCCACTCCGCAGCACCCCCCGCGATGGGGCTTAGATGCGGATCCGGTACCCGCGCTTGACCACCGTTTCGATGAGCCTGCCGTCCGGCAGGGACGAGCGCAGCCGGCTCACGGTCATGTCCAGCGCATGCACTGATCCGCGGAGTTCCAGCAGGTCGGAGAGCGATTCACGGGACAGGACCGCTCCGTCGGCACCAAGCAGGGCGCGCAGGAGCAGCAGGGGAGCGGGCGCCAGTTCCACCTGTTGGCCGTCAATGCGGAGGCAGCGGCCGCGAAGCTCGATGTTTCCGGAGCGCGTCTCCAGCCGGCGGACGTGGTTCAGTGCCAGGTGCTCGCACACCAGGCGGATGAGGGCGCCCATGCGGAACCGTTCGGGGATCAGCGGCGTGATGCCGGCGTACAGGAGCGGCTGCGCGGTCACGGGACCCACCACGGCGGTGGTGACGTTCAGTTTCAGGCTCTCCACCAACTGCTTGTAGAGGCCCATCTCATGGGCGGTGCTCCACATGGCATCCACTGCGGGGGCGCTGGTAAAGGTCAGGACGTCCAGGTTGCCGCTGCACGCGGCTTCGATCAGCCGCGGAAGCCGGTCCTCGCCCTCGGGCTTGACCCAGCGGTAGGGCGTGACGGTCAGGACCGTGGCGCCGGACATCCGCAGCCGCTCGATCTGACGGACATCGGTGTAGCCGTGCAGCTGCATGGCGACGGTTTTGCCGCGGACGCCTTCAGCGAGCAGCATGTCCACCAGGGTGGAGGTGGTTTCGTCACTGCTGATGCCGACGTCGGCAAGGCCGGCCGCGCGCACGGCACCGCGGGCTTTGGGTCCCCGGACGAACATGCGGCAGTTCCCGAGCGTTTCCAGCAGTTCGTCGCCGATGCCGAAGGAATCCGCGGCCTCGCACCAGCGGCGCATCCCGTAGGCGGTGGTGGCGATGCACAGGTCCGGCTTGGCCGCGATGATGGCGCGGGTGTCCTCGATGAGGCGCAGGTCTTCCTGGACGGGGGCGATCTTCAGCGCGGGGGCGTGCAGCACTTCGGCGCCGCGCCGTTCCAGGGCCTCGATGAGGTCGCGGGACCGCCGGTCCGAGGTGACGCCGATGCGGAATCCCTCCAGCGGTGACTCGGCGGCATCGGTTGCTTCTTCAGCCTGGGGCGTGTGGGCCGGTGCAAGTGCGGTCATGGGGGTCAATCCTTTCATGATCCCAGCAGCGACGCCGCCAGCCTGTCCAGGTCCGCTGCGGCTCCGACGTGCTGCCGGTTGGCTTCAGCCACCCGGACCACCTCGCCGATGACCAGCACCGCGGGGTTGCTGCAGCCGGCAGCAGCGGAGGTGATGGTGCCCAGGTCCGCAATGGTTGTGCGCTGGCCGGGCCGGTAGCCCCGTTCCACCACGGCCATGGGCATGTCCGGCCGCATGCCGGCGCGTCGCAGCCCTGCCGCGAGCTGGTGGAGGGTGCCGATGCCCATGAGCACCACAATGGTGCCGCCCAGGCCGGCCAGATGTTCGTGCTCCTTTTCCGTGAGCGGGGCGTGCCCGGAGACCACAGTGAACAGATGGCTGACCTCGCGGTGCGTCACAGGAATCCCTGCGGCGGCCGGAACGGAGATGGCACTGGTGACGCCGGAAACTACCTGGACCTTGACGCCGGCGGCGACGCAGGCGGCCACTTCTTCGCCGCCGCGGCCAAACACATAAGGGTCCCCGCCCTTGAGGCGCACCACGTTGTTGCCCGCCAGCGCGCTTTCCACCATCAGCTTTTCGATGTCCGCCTGGCTGACCTTGTGGTGCCCAGGCTTCTTGCCGACGTCGACAAGCTTGGCGGACGTCAGCAGCGGCAGCTCCTGGTACGGGGCCAGGCGGTCGTAAAAGACGACGTCGGCGTCCCGGAGCGCCTTGACGGCCGCCACCGTGAGCAGGTCGCTGGTGCCGGGACCGCCGCCCACCAGGGTGACGTGGCCGGCAGAGCCTGCCGCAGGCTCCGCGGCAACAGGGATGCCGGCTTCCCGGCAGCGGTCCAGGAACGTGACCCAGCCGGGCTGTCCGTCCGCGACGGCGGCTACCAGGAACAACTCCTCCGGCAGTCGGGTAAGGGTGGCGCTGTGCGGGGTCTCCAGGCGGTGCACGACGGCGCCCGCGGCTTCGTAGCGGCGCACCGCCTGCCGCGCTGCAGTGGCGGAGCCGGCCACCAGGACGTCCCGGCCGGTGAGGTCGATGCTGAGCTGCATGGTTATGCCTCGTTTTCCGTGGTGTCCGTCGTTGATGTGCGGACCGGGATGGAGGCTCCGATCAGGACCTTTCCCTTTTCCTCGGGGGTGGCGGGACGCATCTGGCCGCGCTCGTCCGGGACGAAGCTGATCGAGTCGTCCTTCTGGTCCGGGGCATTGACGAAGGAGCGGAACCGGCGCAGCCGCTCCGGGTCCTTCAGGGTGTCTGCCCATTCGTCCACGTAGGTGTCCACGTGCTTGGCCATGGCTGCCTCGAGGTCCTCGGCGATGCCCAGAGTGTCCTTGACCACCACGTCCTCGACGTGGTTGATGCCGCCGTCGAGCTCCTCATGCCACCTGGCCGTGCGCTGCAGGCGGTCAGCGGTGCGGATGTAGTACATGAAGTAGCGGTCGATGTACTTGATGAGGGTCTCGTCGTCCAGGTCCTTGGCCAGGAGCTGGGCATGGGCAGGAGTGGCGCCGCCGTTGCCGCCGACGTACAGGTTCCAGCCGTCCGCGGTGGCGATCACCCCAACGTCCTTGCCGCGCGCCTCGGCGCATTCCCGGGCACAGCCGGAGACGCCCATCTTGAGCTTGTGCGGGCTGCGCAGGCCGCGGTAGCGCAGTTCCAGCTTGATGGCCATGGCCACCGAATCCTGCACGCCGAAGCGGCACCAGGTGGAGCCGACGCAGGACTTCACGGTGCGCAGGCTCTTGCCGTACGCCTGGCCGGATTCGAAGCCGGCGTCCACCAGTTCCTTCCAGATTTCGGGGAGCTGCTCCAGCCGGGCGCCGAACATGTCGATCCGCTGGCCGCCCGTGATCTTGGTGTACAGGCCGTACTTCTCGGCGACGGCGGCAATGACGCCAAGCTTCTTGGGGGTGATCTCGCCGCCGGCGATGCGGGGGACCACCGAGTACGTGCCGTCCTTCTGCATGTTGGCCAGGGCACGGTCGTTGGTGTCCTGGAGGGTGCCGCGCCCTGCGTCCAGGACGTAGGCGCTGTTCTGGCTGGCCAGGATGTTGGCGATGGTGGGCTTGCAGATGTCGCAGCCGGCACCGGTGCCGTACTTGGCCATGATCTCTTCGAAGGAGGTCAGCTCCAGGACACGGATGGCGTCGAACAGTTCCTGGCGGGACAGTTCGATGTGCTCGCAGAGGGCCTTGGAAACCTCGACGCCGGACTTGGTGAGCTCGGTTTCCAGCAGCTTCTTCAGCATGGGCACGCAGGATCCACACTGGGTGCCGGCGCGGGTGCAGCCTTTCAGCTCACCGAGTTCCTGGACCGGGGCGTTGCCCTCACAGGCGCCGCAGCCGTTGATGGCGTCGCGGATGCTTCCGGCAGTTACGTTGTTGCAGGAGCACAACGTGGCGTCGTCCGGGAGCTCCGTTTCGGGGGCTTCGCCGCCTCCTGCCGCGCTGAGGAAGGCGCCGGGCTCGGCGGGCAGTTCGCGGCCCAGGAGCGGCCGCAGGCTCATGTAGGGCGAGGCGTCGCCAACGAAGATGCCGCCCAACAGAGTCTTGGCGTCATCTGTGGTCACGATTTTCTGGTAGACGCCGCGGGCGGGGTCGGCGTAGACGATCTCCAGGGCGTGTTCGGTCCTGGCGAAGGCGTCACCGAAGCTGGCCACGTCCACGCCGGAGAGCTTCAGCTTGGTGGCGGTGTCGAAGCCGGGGAAGGTGGCGTCGCCGCCGTGCAGGCGGTCCGCGACGATCTCGGCCATGGTGTTGGCGGGGGCCACTAAGCCCAGGCACATGCCGCCGAAGTTGGCTACTTCACCGATGGCCCAGATGCCCGGGACTTCGGTGGCGCAGTAGTCGTTGATCACCACGCCGCCGCGCTGGCCCAGGCTGAAGAGCTGCTCCTCGCCCTCGGCCGTGCGGAAGAGCTCGTCGCGGGGCCTGACGCCGACCGCCACGATCACCAGGTCTGCCGGGATAACGCGTTCGTCAGCCATCAGCACTCCGGTGACCTGGCCGTCGTCGTCCGTCAAAATCTGGCTGGGGAACACACCGCCGTGCACTTCGAAGCCCTTCGCCTCGATGAGGCGGCCCAGGGCCTGGCCGGCGCCCTCGTCCAGCTGGGTGTTCATCAGCCAGGGTGCACCGTTGATGACCACGGGGGTGGCACCCAGCTGCTCGGTGCCGGCAGCCGACTCGAGGCCCAGGAGGCCACCGCCGATGGTCACGGCGTTGATTTTGCGGCCAAGCTTTTCGGTGAGCTTTGCAATTGCCTTATTGATGGCCCAGACATCCTCGAGGGTCCGGTAGACATGGGCGTGCTGAGCGCCCGGAATGGGGAGGCGGACCGGGTCCGAGCCGGTGGCCACCACGAGCTCGTCGTACGGGTAGGCGTTCCCCGCGGCGGTTTCGACCGTCTTCGCCGCGGCGTTAATCTTCACCACGCGCTCGCCGGTCTTCAGGACCACGGAATTGTGATCCCACATGGCGGCCGCGCCCAAGGTGAGGTCCACGCCGGTATCGGTGAGGGCCTTGGAGAGCGCCACCCGGTCATAGGGAAGGTGGGCTTCCTCGGTGAGGACAGTGACCTGCCAGCCATCGAGGCCCCGGGCATGCATGGCGTCCGCAAAACGGTGGGCCGCGGGGCCGCCGCCGGCGACGACGATGCGGCGCGCAGTCTCTGTGCTTGAAGTCTGTTCGGTCACTGTGGGCCTTTCGCATGGGCCGCAGACGGTGCTCTGCAGCTTGTGCCTCCAGCCTAGGAAGGGGCAGTTTCGCCTCAGTTTCCCAATTGTTTCGTCAACTTAACTTCTGCATCACGGACGCATTTCCTCCCGGGTTAGGTCTCTTTTACGCGCCCGACACATGCATCGCACCCTGATGAAACACCCGGACCCTAGCGTGGGATACGGCCGCAGATGCAGCGGCTGAAAGGACCAACAGGCACAGGGAAAGGAGCCGGACATGACGGCAACACTGGAACTTGGGGCGCTCGCCGCCGAATCAGACCTCGCCGGATTTGAGGCCGGCTGGCACCGTGTCTGCACGGTGGATGACCTGGAACCTGCCTGGGGCGAGGCTGCCCTGGTTGCCGGCCGCCAGGTGGCGCTCTTCCGTACCGGGCCCGACGAAGTTTTTGCAGTGGCGCACGAAGACCCGGCCACCGGGGCCCACGTGATGGCCCGTGGCATCCTGGGCTCCAAAGGCACCCGGCCCACCATTGCCTCGCCGCTGCACAAGGAGGTCTACGACCTTGAAACCGGCGAGTGCTTCAGCACCCCCGGGCTGCGCCTGGCCACGTACAGCACCAGGCTCAGCGGCGGCTTCGTCGAGGTGCAGCTGTAAGGCTTCTCCAACAAAAAGGGGCGCCGGGCTTTGAGTAAGCCCGGCGCCCCTTTTCGTGCTTACGGACCTGCTACAGCCCCAGCGCTTCGCTGACGTCGTGCAGGACCTCGTCCAGGGAAGCCCGGGCCGCCTGGCGTGCGGCCGGCAGCTCCGCGGCGGATCCCACCTGGTGGATGACCTCCAGGTAGCAC
Source organism: Pseudarthrobacter defluvii (assembly GCF_030323865.1). Lineage (NCBI taxonomy): Bacteria > Bacillati > Actinomycetota > Actinomycetes > Micrococcales > Micrococcaceae > Pseudarthrobacter > Pseudarthrobacter defluvii. The sequence continues at coordinate 1,317,749 of NZ_CP066362.1, forward strand.
TTGAGTTTGGGCTCGGTGCCGCTGGGCCGGATGATGACCCGGGTCAGGTTCCGGGTGATGTAGAGCAGGCCTTCGGTGGGCGGCAGCTGGGCGCTGCCCTCCGCGAGGTCGGTGAAGACCTCCACCGCTGATTGACCGAACGATTCCGGCGGCGAGACCCGCAGGCGGTTCATCATGGCGTCCAGCAGTCCCAGGTCCGCCACCCTGATGCTCAGCTGGTCGCTGGCGTGCAGGCCGTGCTGGAGGTACAGCTCGTCCAGGGTGTCGAAGACGGTCTTGCCTGCGGCTTTGGCGGTGGCGGCGAGTTCAGCGATCAGGACCGCGGCGGAGATGCCGTCCTTGTCCTTCACCAGGTCCGGCGCCACGCAGTATCCCAGTGCCTCTTCGTACCCGTAGACCAGGCCGGGAACGCGGGAGATCCATTTGAAGCCGGTCAGTGTTTCCTGGTGCGCGAAGCCGGCAGCATTGGCGATGCGGGCCAGCAGCCGGGAGGAAACAATCGAATTGGCGAAGACGCCGCGGCCGTCCGACTCGTCGCCGGGGGCGCCGCCGTCCGCGAGCCGGGCCACCATATGGGCGCCCAGCAGCGACCCCACTTCGTCGCCGCGGAGCATCCGCCAGGCGCCGGTGTCAGGGTCTTTCGCCGCCACTGCTGCCCTGTCGGCGTCGGGGTCGTTGGCGATGACAAGGTCGGCGTCCAGCCGCGCGGCCGCCTCCAGGGCAAGGTCCAGCGCGCCCGGTTCCTCCGGGTTGGGAAAACTGACGGTGGGAAAATCGGGGTCCGGTTCCGCCTGCTCGGCCACCACGGTGACATCCGTGAAACCTGCCGCGTTCAGCACGTCCAGCGCAGTGCCGCCGCCCACACCGTGCAGCGGGGTAAGGACGACCTTTAGGTCGCGGGCCGGGAAGCGCTCCGCCATGGCGAGTGCCGCCGTCGTCCGTTCATACCCGGCGGCCAGCGAGCCGTCCAGGACGGTCCAGCCGTCCTCAGCCAGTGCTATTGATTCCAGCGGTCCCACCGCGCTGATGCGTGCGGCAATTTCGGCGTCGTAGGGGGCCACGATCTGGGCACCGTCACCATCAGCCGCCACGGCGTGCCGGCCCAGGTACACCTTGTACCCGTTGTCCTGGGGCGGGTTGTGGCTGGCGGTCACCATGACGCCGCCGTCGCAGCCCAGGGCGCGGACCGCGTAGGCCAGCAGGGGAGTGGGGAGGGCAGCAGGCAGCAGGAATGTCTCGATGCCGGCCGCGGTGAAGATCGCCGCCGTCTCCTCCGCAAAGACATTGGAATTATGCCGGGCGTCATAGCCGACGACGGCGCGCGGCCGGGTGCCGGCCGCCGCCTTGGCCACGGCGTCCACAAGGAAGGCGGCGAGCCCCGCGGCGGCGCGGCGCACCACCACCCGGTTCATCCGGTTGGGCCCGGGGCCAAGCGCGGCGCGCAGGCCCGCGGTGCCGAACTGCAGCGTGCCGCGGAAGCTGTCTTCCAGTTCCTGCCGGGCCGCCGGATCGCCGTCGTCGGCAAGGCGGACAAGCTCCAGGAGGGACGCCCTGGTTGCGGGATCCGGGTCCTGGGCAGCCCATTCGCGGGCCTCGGCGGGCAGGCGGAGTTCGGCATCGGCAGTGGTCATGGGCACAACGCTATCGTCATTGCAGGCCGCCGTGATGCACCCGGGTGCGTGGTCCTGCTAGAGCCGGGCGATGATTTCGGCCAGCAGCCTGGAGATGCGGGGCCCCGCAGCCTCGCCGGATTCAAGGACTTCCTGGTGGCTCAGCGGCTGGGGGCTGATGCCCGCGGCGAGGTTGGTGACCAGTGAAATGCCGAACACCTCCATCCCGGCGTGCCGCCCGGCGATCGCCTCCAGCGCCGTCGACATGCCGATCAGGTCGGCGCCGATCCGCTTGGCGTACTGCACTTCCGCCGGGGTCTCGTAGTGCGGGCCGGGGAACTGTGCGTAGACGCCTTCGTCCAGGGTGGGGTCGACTTCGCGGGCGAGTCCGCGGATCCTGGGTGAGTAGAGGTCCGTCAGGTCCACGAACGTGGCCCCCTCCAGCGGTGAGGCCGCGGTGAGGTTGATGTGGTCCCGGATCAGGACCGGTGTGCCGGGGGCCCAGGCCTCGTTGAGCCCGCCGCAGCCGTTGGTGAGGACCAGGGTGTTGCACCCTGCGGCTGCCGCGGTCCGGACGCCGTGCACCACGGCGCGGACGCCCTTGCCTTCGTAGTAGTGGGTGCGGGCGCCGAGGACCAGGGCGCGCTTGCCGCCCTTGGTCAGCACGGAGCGGATGGTGCCCACGTGGCCCTCGACGGCGGGGGAGTGAAAGCCGGGGACTTCCTCGGCGGACAGGGTGGCAGTGGTCTCGCCGATCAGGTCGGCGGCCTCGCCCCAGCCGGAGCCGAGGACCAGTGCGGTGTCATGGCGGTCCACTCCGGTTTCTTCCGCAATATAGTCTGCAGCGGCGCGGGCGGCGGCGAACGGGTCCGTGTTCAGGAAGTCTGTTGTACTCACCAGTACAAGTTATCCTGCCGGCACTGTTACCCCTGTCACGGCGGCCCGCAGACTGCCCTGTTTTCTTGGTGGTCAGGCGGTAAATGGGCGAGAATGGATGACTGTGACTACGCACCCAGATTTCAGTTCCCCCCGGATCGCAATCCTGGGAGGTGGTCCCGGCGGATACGAAGCCGCCATGGTGGCCGCCTCGCTCGGAGCCACGGTCACCATCGTCGAACGCGCGGGCCTGGGCGGCTCCGCGGTGCTGACGGACGTGGTTCCGTCGAAGACCCTCATCGCCACGGCGGACCTGATGACGCGCGTCGCGGAGGCCGGCGAGCTGGGTGTGAAGTTCGACGTCGACGGCGGCGACTTCGTTCCCGTGATGCGCGCCGACCTCAAGCACATCAACGACCGCCTCCTCACCCTGGCCCGCACCCAGTCCCAGGACATCCGCGACGGCCTCGAAAAGCAGGGCGTCCGCATCATCGCCGGTTCCGGCCGCCTCCTGGACAGCCACACCATCGAGGTCCTCACCGTGGACGGCACCGAGACAATCGAAGCGGACACCGTCCTGCTGGCCGTGGGTGCGCACCCCCGCGAACTGGACACCGCCCGCCCTGACGGGGAACGGATCCTGAACTGGACCCAGATCTACAACCTGGATGAACTGCCTGAGGAACTCATCGTGGTGGGCTCCGGCGTGACCGGCGCCGAATTCGCTTCCGCCTACAACGGCCTTGGCTCCAAGGTCACCCTGGTCTCCAGCCGTGACCGCGTGCTGCCGGGCTCGGACGTTGACGCCGCAGTGGTCCTGGAGGAAGTCTTCGAACGCCGCGGCGTCCGGGTCCTGTCCCGCTCCCGCGCGCAGACCGTCGAACGCACGGACGACGGCGTGGTGGTCACCCTCTCCGACGGCACCAAGGTGACCGGCAGCCACTGCCTCCTGTGCCTCGGTTCCATCCCGAACACCGCCGGCATCGGCCTCGAGGAGGCGGGCGTGGCGGTCAGCGACAGCGGCCACATCAAGGTGGACGGCGTGTCCCGCACCACGGCCCCCAACATCTACGCTGCCGGTGACTGCACGGGCGTTCTTCCGCTGGCTTCGGTGGCCGCGATGCAGGGCCGCATCGCCGTGGCGCACTTCATGGGCGACGGCGTTACCCCGCTTAAGCTGCACCAGGTGGCATCCAACATCTTCACCTCGCCTGAAATCGCGAACGTTGGCGTGTCCGAGGCTGAGATCGAGTCCGGCAAGTACCAGGCCGACATCATCAAGCTCTCGCTGAAAAGCAACGCCCGCGCCAAGATGCGCAACGCCAAGGACGGGTTCGTGAAGATCTTTGCGCGGAAGGGCTCCGGCACCGTGATCGGTGGCGTGGTGGTGGGACCCAACGCGTCCGAACTGATCTTCCCGATCTCCATCGCGGTCAAGCAGAAACTGCACGTGGACGACGTCGCCAGCACCTTCACCGTGTACCCGTCGCTGACCGGCTCCATTTCCGAGGCAGCCCGCCGCCTGCACGTCCACATGTAAGGCTCCCGCCAAACGCGGGGCTGGACCCCTCCGGGGCCCTCTGCCTAGACTCGAACCAGGCGCGGCCGGGAATTTCCATGAAGTTCCCGGCCGTTCCTGTACCAGCCGTCGACGCAAGGAGGGGCCCATGGAACTGCAGGACGTCAAGTGGAACGAGCAGGCACGGGAGAAAATTCTGCTGGATGCCGACCGGGCACTGCAGGAAGCGGTCCGGGAGGCGGCTTCATCGCTGTCCGGAGCCGGCAAGGAAAAGGTGTACGAATTCCTGTTTGAGAAGCTGAAGGGCCAGTTCGTGGACTTCCAGCCGGGCCCGGACCTCACCAAGTACGCAGAGGCCGTGGCCGGTGGGGAGTTCGATTCAGGAGCAACGGCTTAGAAGCCCCACTGGTTTCCCGCCAAGGGGTTTGAAAGCCTTGGCGGGAAACTGTGTTTAAAACGGATACGGGGCGATGTCAGGTCGCATGGTGAGCCACTGGATTTCGGTGAAGGACTCCATGTTGGCGTGGTGGCCGCCGATCCGTGAGCCGTTGCCCGAATCCTTCATGCCGCCGAACGGGGAATTGGCTTCGTCCGAGACTGTTTGCTCGTTGATATGGACCTTGCCGGAGTCCAGCTGGTCTGCAATGGTCATGGCCATGCCGACGTCACCCAGGATGCCGATGGACAGGCCGTATTCGCTGTCGTTGGCCAGGGCCACTGCTTCCTCCACGGTGGAGAAGCTGGTTACCGGGGCCACGGGCCCAAAAATTTCATCTTTCCAGGCCGGACTGTCCTGCTTAAGGTCCACCAGTACCGTGGGCTGGTAGAAGCGCCCATCGTGGGTGCCGCCCGCTGCCACGCGGGCGCCGCCCTTTACCGCCTCCTGGACGATGCCGTCCACGCGGTGCAGCTGCCGCTCATCGATGACCGGTCCCAGCGCCACGGTGCCGCTCTTCGGGTCACCGACCGGCAGGTGGGCGGCCTTTTCGGACAGCGCGGCGACGTAGTCGTCGTAGATGTCCTCGTGCACGATATGCCGGCCGGCTGCCATGCAGATCTGGCCCTGGTGCATGAACGATCCGAAAGCGGCGGCCGACGCTGCCTTGGCCAGGTCCGCGCCCGGCAGCACGATCAGCGCGTTGTTGCCGCCAAGCTCCAGGTGGGCGCGCTTGAGCAGGCGTCCGGCGGTTTCGCCGATCTTCCGGCCGGCCGCCGTCGAGCCCGTGAAGGCGATGACCCGCACTTCCGGTGCCTCCACCACGGCGGCACCGATGTCTGCGCCGCCGGGCAGCAGCGACAGCAGCCCGGGCGGCAGGCCGGCCTCCTCGAAGATCCGCATCAGGGTGACTCCTCCGCAGACAGCGGTCCGCGGGTCCGGTTTGAGCAGCACCGCGTTCCCCAAGGCCAGGGCAGGGGCGACGGCGCGGATGGAGAGGATCAGCGGGAAGTTGAACGGTGCGATCACGGAGACGACGCCGACAGGGCGGCGCCGGGCAAAGGACCAGCGGTTCTCGTTGGAGGTGAGCACATCCCCGGCCGGCAGCGAGGGCAGCGCTGAAGCGTCGAAGCATTCGTTGGCGGCGATGTGCGTTTCCAGGCCAGCCTTGGGGGCAATGCCGCCCGATTCCCGGACGATCCAGTCCTGGACCTCCGCGGCGTGCTCCTCCCAGAGCCGGCCCGCGCGGCGCAGCACGGCGGCGCGCTCCTCCGGGTTGCGCGCGGCCCAGTCCTTTTGGGCCTTCGCCGCCACTGTTGCAGCCTCCCGGACGTCCTCCACGGAGGCGATTCCGTAGTTGCCCAGCTGCGCGCCGGTGGCTGGTTCAACGCTGGTTCCGGTTCCGCCGCCGCCTTTGCGCCAGCCGTTGAGGTAGATGTTGCCGTCCCAAAGGGCGGAATCGAGGAGGGACATCGGTGTCCTTTCGTCGTGAACTGCCGCGACTCGATGTCACGGGCGGGCGGAGTCCGGAACACCGCCCAGTCATTGGTGGTGCCTTTACCTTCGCCGCCTTGTTCATGCGCCGTCAACTATGGTTCCCTGACCGAGCTTGCGGGGTTAGGGGAAGGCTGGGTGGGGCCACGGCCGCCGGGTTCCCTGACCGAGCTTGCGAGGTTAGGGGAAGGCTGGGGAAAAGTGCCCTTCGATGAGGCCCTTGATGTCCTCGTGGCAGCCACCGCAGCCGGTGCCCGCGCGGGTGGCCTTGGAAACGTCCGCCACGGTGGCGCAGCCAGCCGAGACCGCCGCCGTGATGGCAGACCCGCTCACTCCGGCACACCGGCACACGGTTCCGGCTGGATCCACCGGGCCGGCGCCTGGCAGCTGGTCCGGACCGTCCAGGCGCAGGAGCAGCGACCGGTCCGCGGGCAGTTCAGCGCCGCGTTCAAAGAGCCCCACCAGCTCGGCGGCCGTGCGCGGCATGCCCACTGCTACCAGGCCTTCAAGGACGCCCCCGCGCGTGGTCATCTTGACGTACCGGCCGTGCTCCGGGTCGGCCCATTGGGAGACCTGCAGTCGCGGCCGGCCGGTAGCGGCACCCGCCGTGAGGGCCTCCTCATCCCAGGGGTCCGCCGAGTTGTCGCCGGCTACGGCCATGTTCATGCCGCGGGCCTTCAGGACCACGACGCCGGGCTGTTCCGGCGGGAGCGCAGGCAAGAGTTCCGCCTGGGCAGCCGCCCCTTCCGCCAGGAGCGTGAGGTAGCCCCCAAGCCACTCTGCCTGCCGCCAGCCCGGACCCACCAGCCCGGAGGGCCCCTTGGCACTGCGGCATTCGGCGCAGGCCGGGTCAGGGCAGCGGACCTCGGCGCAATCACCAATGGCAAAAATGTGCGGTTCGTGGTGCGCCCGCAACCGGTGGTCCACCAGGATCCCGGCGCCGGTGGGCAGCCCGCATCCCTCGGCCAGTTCGGTCCGGGGACGGACACCGCATGAGATGACCAGGAGATCGCCGTCAATCGCGGACCCGTCATCGAGCAGCAAGGCCGAGAAGCCGCCGTCGGGCCCGTTGTGCTCAATCCCCGTGGAGCGGGCGTTGCCGGCTACGCGGACGCCGCACCTCCGCAGGCCAGCAGCCAGGACCGCTCCGCCGCCGCGGTCGATGCTGCGGCCCAGCGGGTGCGGGCCGTTGTGGACCACCGTGACGGTGGCGCCTTCCTCCGCCGCGGCCAATGCCGTTTCCAGGCCCAGCACGCCGCCGCCCAGCACCACCACCCGCTTGCCGCCGTCCACAGCCTCGCGCAGCACGCCGGCGTCGCGGAGGTCCCGCAGTGCCGTGACGCCCGCGGGAAGGACAGGGGTGGAGGGGTCGGGGTTGATGCCGGTGAGGTTGGGGATCACTGGACGGGATCCGGTGGCGAGGACCAGCCGGTCGTAGTGGACCGCCGCCCCGTCCGCGAGCAGGACCTGCTGCCGCGCCCTGTCCATGCGCTTCACCCGCACACCCAGGCGGACGTCCACGCCCTGCGCGGCCAGCTCGGCAGCATCGGCAAGGGCCAGCGCGTCGGCGGTGGTCCGTCCGACGCCGAGATCGGCCACGAGCACCCGGTTGTAGGCGGCTTCGGCTTCAGCCCCCACCACGGTGAGCCTGACGTCGCCGGAGTGCACGGCGGGCAGCAGTTCGTCCACCAGCCGGGCAGCCACGGGACCGAATCCCACAATGACAATCCGCTCGCTCATGAGGCCTCCGTTGTTTGCAGCATCCGGGCGGAATCAGGTGCGGCCACTGGCCGGACCCACACGGTGTTGAACTTGAATTCGGGCATTCCGGAGACGGGATCGGTGGCCGCTTCGGTTAGCCGGTTGGCGCTTTCGGCACCCGGGAAGTGGAACGGCAGGAAGACCGTCTCGGGGCGGATGGCGGTGCTGAGCTCGGCCCGGCACACCACCTCACCGCGGCTGTTCACCACGGAGACCAGGGTGCCGTCTCCAATGCCCATGGCGTGGGCCGCCGCGGGGTGGAGCTGCACCGTGGCCTCCGGCTGGGCCGCGAGGAGTTCAGCCACCCGGCGGGTCTGGGCTCCGGACTGGTAGTGCTCCAGGAGGCGGCCGGTGATGAGGGTCATGGCTTTGGCAGCGGGGCCGGGGTTGGCATCGGGCGTACGACGGCGGCGCGGCGCCACCGGGACCAGCCGCGCCTTGCCGTCGGGGTGCGCAAAGCGGCCCGTGAACAGCCGCGGCGTTCCGGTGCTGCCGGCCGGGTAGGGCCAGTAGGCGGCCTCGCCCCGGTCCAGCATGGCGTAGTCGATGCCGGAGTAGTCCGCCGGGCCGCCCGCGGAGGCGCGCCGCAGCTCCTCGAAAACCGTTTCCGGGTCCTCGCTGTAGGTGGAGGGCGCGTCCAGCCGCTCGGCCAGGCGGGCCATGATCCACAGCTCGCTGCGGGCGCCGGCGGGCGGGGAGACGGCGCGGCGGCGGCGAAGGACGCGTCCCTCGAGGTTGGTGAGCGTGCCGTCCTCTTCCGCCCACTGGAGCACCGGGAGGATGAGGTTCGCTTCCGCAGCGGTCTCGGACAGGAAGAAGTCGCAGACCACCAGGAAGTCCAGGCTTCGCAACCCGTGGATCACGGCGTTGGCGTCAGGGGCTGCAACGGCAATGTTGGACGCGTGCACGAAAAGGCACTGCACGCCGTCGGACTTTCCCAGGGACTTCAGGAGCTGGACGGCGGGGAGGCCGGGGCCGGGGATCAGGTCCTCGGGGACGCCCCAGACGGCGGCGACGTGCGCGCGGGCGGCGGGGTCGGTGATCTTGCGGTAGCCGGGGAGCTGGTCCGCCTTTTGGCCGTGCTCGCGGCCGCCCTGCCCGTTGCCCTGGCCGGTCAGGGTGCCGTACCCGCTGCGGGCAGTGCCCGGCAGGCCCAGCAGGAGGCTGAGGTTGATGGCGGCGGTGGCGGTGTCGGTGCCGTCCACGTGCTGTTCCACGCCTCGGCCGGTGAGGATGTAGCTTCCGCCCGCCCGGGCTCCGGCCGCAAGCATGCGGGCCGTCTGCCGGACCAGCTCTGCGGGGACGCCGGTGATCGACTGGACGCGTTCGGGCCAGAAGGCGTTCACGCTACGGACCACCGCGCTGTAGCCGGAGGTGCGCTCCTGGACGTAGGCGGTGTCCACCAGGTTTTCATGGATGACCACGTGGGAGAGTCCCAGCAGCAGGGTGAGGTCGGTGCCGGGCAGCGGTTGCAGGTGGAGGCCAGCGCCGTCGGCCGTAAAAGCCGCAGTGGCGGAACGGCGCGGGTCCACCACGATCAGCCCGCCGGCATCGCGCGCACCCTTGAGGTGCTGGACGAAGGGCGGCATGGTCTCGGCAACGTTCGAGCCGAGCATCAGGATGGTGCTGGCGGTATCCAGCGCTTCCACTGGGAAGGGCAGGCCGCGGTCCACGCCAAAGGCCCGCATCCCGGCCGCCGCCGCGGAGGACATGCAGAATCTTCCGTTGTAGTCGATCCTCGAGGTGCCAAGGGCCAGCCGGGCGAACTTGCCCAGCATGTAGGCCTTCTCATTGGTGAGCCCGCCGCCGCCGAACACGCCGACGGCGTCCGCACCATGCCGGGCGCGGGCGTCCCTCACCGCCTGCGCGGCGAGGTCCAGGGCCTGGTCCCAGCCGATGGGCCGGTGCACGCCGTCGGGTCCCTTTAGCAGGGGCTCGGTGATCCTGCCTCCGTGGTTTAGGAGGCTGGCTGAGGTCCAGCCCTTGCGGCACAGGCCGCCACGGTTGGTGGGGAAGTCCCGGCCCTGGACGTCAAGGGGAGCCGCGGGGGTGGAAAGTGCCACCGGAACCGGTCCCGCAGCGGGGGTGAGCGTCATGGCGCACTGCAGGGCGCAGTAGGGGCAGTGCGTGTCGGCGCTGTTGGCCATGCTAGATGTGTCCCATCGCGTTCCGGCCGGCGTTGCGGATGTAGCAGGTCCAGCAGACGGCCAGCATCAGGACGTAGGCTCCGACGAAGCCGTAGAAGGCGGGGGTGTAGGAGCCGGTGGCGGTGCTGGAGGCGTTCAGGACCTGGGGGATGACGAAGCCGCCGTAGGCCCCGATCGCGGAGATCAGGCCGAGGGCAGAGGACGCCAGGCGCTGGGTGGCCACGGCGCTTGCGCCCTTGCGTGCGGCTCGGCTGGAGGTGGCGAAGATGACCGGGATCATCCGGTACGTGGCGCCGTTGCCGAAGCCGCTGGCGGTGAAGAGCATCAGGAACAGGACCAGGAAGAGCAGGAAGTTCTTCAGCGGCAAGGTCCAGACCATGGTCAGCGTAATCACGGCCATGGCGGCGAACGCCGAAACGGTCATCCGGGCTCCGCCCATGCGGTCCGCCATGCGGCCGCCGTAGGGGCGGGCCAGCGAACCCACCAGCGGGCCCAGGAAGGCGAGCGAGAGGGCCACGGTTCCCACACCGATGCTGGAGAACCCGGGGAAGTAGTCCTTGATCAGCTTGGGGAACACGCCGGCGAAGCCGATGAAGGAGCCAAATGTCCCGATGTACAGCAAAGCCATAATCCACAGGTGCGGTTCCTTGAGCGCGGCCACGGAGCCGGCCACGTCGCCCTTGGCGCTGGTGAGGTTGTTCATGTACTTGAAGGCGCCGAACGCGGCCAGCAGGATGAAGGGGACCCACATCCATCCGGCCAGGGGAAGGTTGACCGTGCCGGCGGCCAGCAGGGTGATCACAATGGGAACGGCAAGCTGTGCGACGGCGGCACCGAGGTTTCCGCCCGCGGCGTTCAGGCCCAGCGCCCAGCCCTTTTCCCGGGCTGGGTAGAAGAAGGTGATGTTGGCCATTGAGCTGGCGAAGTTGCCGCCGCCGAAGCCGGCCAGGGCCGCCACCAGGAGCATGGTGCCGAAGGGGGTTTCCGGGTTGGAGACGCAGAGGGCCAGCCCGATGGAGGGGATCAGGAGCAGCAGGGCCGACACGATGGTCCAGTTCCGGCCGCCGAAGCGGGGGACCATGAACGTGTAGGGGATGCGGAGCGTCGCGCCCACGAGGCTGGGCATGGAGATGAGCCAGAAAATTTCCGACGTGGAGAAGGTGAAGCCGGCGGCGGGAAGCTGGACCACCACGATGGACCAGAGCTGCCACACCACGAAGCCGAGGAACTCGGCGAAGATTGACCAGTTCAGGTTGCGGCGGGCGATGCCGCGGCCCACGGACTCCCACTGTTCTTTGTTCTCCGCATCCCAGTTGGCGATCCAGCGGCCGGGGCGGAATTCAAGGGCAGGGGTGTCTGTGGTGCGGGCAGGGCCGGGCTGTACGCCGGTTTCGACAGTGCGGTCAACAGTCACGGTTTACCTCCTTCAGGGATGGGGTTTCCTCAAACCTAAGGACGGCTCGTTTCGCGGACAGTCGATGTTTGTAAACGCGCTGTGACTTTTGCCTATCCAGCCCGGGCGGCCAGCGTGAGGCGACAGCGGACGAGCGGAATGTGAGACGCACAATACGTGTCCGAATACTGGACGTTTCGTCCATTGACTGGACGGGGGCAAGTAAGATTGAACTCTAACAACTTGAGCCGGGAGGCAGTCCTGCCTGTGCCCGGCCGGTCTCACGAAAGCGTTTACCTATGTCATCCACCGATACCACCGCGCTGCCAGGTGCACAGCAGCCGGTGAACTCCCGCGGCCGCGTCATCGTGGCCAGCCTGATCGGCACCACAGTGGAGTTTTACGACTTCTATGTCTACGCCACCGCCGCCGTCCTCGTCTTCCCGAAGCTCTTCTTCCCCAGCGCGAACGAAACCACGCAGCTGCTGAGCTCCTTTGCCGTGTTTGGCGTGGCCTTCATCGCCCGCCCCCTCGGCTCGATCATCTTCGGGCACTTCGGTGACAAGTTCGGCCGCAAGGGCACGTTGGTGGCTTCGCTGCTGACCATGGGTATTGCCACGTTCCTCATCGGATGCCTCCCCACCGCACTGGTTCCGGGCTGGGAGTTCCTGGCACCGGCCCTGCTGGTGGTCATGCGCTTTGCCCAGGGCCTGGCGCTCGGCGGCGAATGGAGCGGGGCCGCGCTGCTGGCCACCGAGAACGCCCCCGCCAACAAGCGCGCTATCTACGGCACCTTCCCGCAGCTCGGCGCCCCGATTGGCTTCATCATCGCCAACGTCATCTTCCTGGTGGCAAGCTACACCCTGACCCCGGAGGCCTTCGCCGCATGGGGCTGGCGCGTGCCGTTCCTGCTCAGCGCCGTCATGGTGATCCTGGGCCTCTATGTCCGGCTCAAGCTGATCGAAACCCCGGCCTTCACCAAGGTGGTGGAATCCAATGAGGTGGCCAAGCTGCCGCTGGGCCGCGTCTTCAAGGGCAGCTGGCGCCAGCTGATCCTGGGCACCTTCATCATGCTGGCCACGTACGTGCTCTTCTACCTGATGACCACGTTCACGCTCACTTACGGCACCAAGCCAACCCTGGAGGGTGCCAAGGCTGCAGCCGAAAAGGCCGGCAAGCCGATGTCTGAAGCCGCTGCCGCCGCGTTCGTTCCCGGCCTCGGCTACAGCCGGAACGACTTCCTCTGGATGCTGATCGCCGGCGTGGTCTTCTTCGGCATCTTCACCCTGGTCTCCGGACCCCTGGCCGAAAAGTACGGCCGCCGCAAGATGCTCATCGCCGTCACCGCCGGCATCTTCGTGTTCGGCCTGCTGTTCGTCCCGCTGTTCAGTGGCGGCTTTGTGGGCACCATGGGCCTGCTGATCCTTGGGTTCTCGCTCATGGGCCTGACCTTCGGACCAATGGGGGCACTGCTGCCTGAATTGTTCCCCACCAACGTTCGGTACACCGGCTCGGCCATCAGCTACAACTTCTCCAGCATCCTGGGTGCCGCAGTGGCGCCGTTCATCGCCGTGGCACTGTGGGAGTCCGCCAAGGGCAGCCCGGTCCTGGTCGGTGTGTACCTGACCTCAATGGCAGTGCTCACCCTGATCGCGCTGTTCCTTACCCGCGAAACCCGGGACGTGGACTACGAGAACAACGTGGCCTGACGCCCAGCGTGCATTCCAGCCCGGTTAGCGGCTGAATTGCCCGGCCTGTTTCCTGCAATGACAGGAAACAGGCCGGGCATTTTGCTTTCTGTGCCAGGTAACCGGGCAGGAACGCACGACGCCGGGCGGCTGGTTCAGGCGGGCGGGTTCAGCGGGCGTAGCGGGCCACGAAGTTCTTCAACACGGCCATGGGCTCCGTGACGGTGAACTGCCGCGCTGCCGCCATCAGCTCCTCCGCTGATTCGGGCGGGAAGTAGCCGGCGTGCCGGTAAATGTCGATGCGGGTGACCAGCCCATCGGCGTCAAGTTCGGGGTGGAACTGCGTGGCGTAGAGATTGGCCTTGATGCGGAACATGTGGACCGGGCAGGAGGCGGCCCGTGCCAGCAGCACAGCATGCGGGGGCAGCGAGCTGACGGCTTCCTTGTGCCCGGTCAGCGCTGTGAAGGTTTGCGGCATGCCCTGCAGGATGGGGTCCTGCAGTCCCTCCTCCGTCAGTTCCACCTCCACGGCGCCCAGCGGCTCGCCGTAGGTCCGGTCGATCACAGCGCCTTGATGGCTCCCGAGCGTGCCCACTCCATAGCAGGCACCCAGGAACGGGAAATCGAGGTCCACCAATTGGTCCAGGAGTGCTGCCAGCTCTTGCTCCACCCGGTGCTGGACGGGGCTCTTGTGTTCGGGCGGGTCGCTGGAGGTGAACGGGCTGCCGCCGACGATCACGCCGGAGTACCTCGAAAGGTCCAGCGAGGGCAGGGGAGCGGCCTCGAGCCGGACGCGGATCAGCTCCCGTTCTTCAAGCCCGCCGTACCTCAGGTAGGCGGCATATTCGTCCTCCGCGGCGGCATCCTCCGCACGGGTGGCCAGGAGCAGGAAAGGCAGCATGTGCTAAGTCTGCATCCTGGACGGGCCTCCGGCCAGCGCCTGGCCCTGGAGCCGGGCCTGCCGCCGGCCCGGTGAGGCTGTGTGCCACCGGGCCGGTGAAGCTGTCTGCAGGGTCAGGCTGTGTCCTGGCTCAGGCCGGCGGCTGCGTGAGCGAACGGCGGGACTGGGGCCGGGCAGCCGGGTCCGCGTGGCGGTGCACCAGCTTCCAATAGCCTTCCTCGCGCCGGAAGATGCTGCTCACGCGCAGCGCGAACTCCTCCGTGGTGGCCGCTCCGTCAAGCCGGGCGCGGAAGTGCTCGGTCTCCACCAGGTAGGCGGTGTCGCGGGCCGTGTAGGAGGTTACGGTGTCGAAGCCCAGCATCTCGCCGTCGCGGAACTGCCGCGCGGCCTGGTCCAGCCGGGCCTCCACCTGGGCCCAGCCGCGAGCGATCCCGCCGAACGGATTGGCCAGGGTGACGTCGTCCAGCCGGGAGTACAGTTCCTTGATGGGGGCCGGGTTTCCCCGCGTGATCTCTGGAACCGCCTGGTGGTAGCGGTCCACTTCTTCCTGGAAGCTTGGTGCGAGCATGGCTGCCGGGCCGCCTCTAGTCCTCGATGGTGGCGATGATGGCGCCCGCGGACACCGTCTCGCCCGCAGTGGCGGTCAGGCCCGTGATGATGCCGGAGCGGTGCGCGGTGAGGGGCTGTTCCATCTTCATGGCCTCGAGGACCACCACCAGGTCGCCTTCGGATACCGTGTCGCCGTGGGCCACGGCCACCTTGACGATGGTTCCCTGCATGGGGGAGGTCAGGGCGTTGCCGGTGGCGGCCGCCGGGCCTGCGGAGCGGGAGCGCTTCTTGGACTTGCCCGGCTTACCGGTGGCGGCAGCCGCGGTTCCCGGAGTGCCCAGGGACGCGGGAAGGACCACCTCAAGGCGCTTGCCGCCCACCTCCACCACCACGCGCTGCCGGTCCTCGGCGGAGCCGTCAGTATCGGCAGCCGCGTCCGGGGTCCATGCCGGCAGGTTGTTGGTGAACTCGGTTTCGATCCAGCGGGTGTGGACCTTGAACGGGCCTTCGGCAGGCGCGAACGCGGGGTCCGAGACGACAGCGAGGTCGAACGGGATGACGGTGGGAATGCCCTCCACCACCATCTCCTCCAGGGCGCGGCGCGCACGCTGCAGGGCCTGGGGTCGGCTGGCGCCGGTGATGATGAGCTTGGACAGCATGGAGTCGAAGTTGCCGCTGATGACGTCGCCCTGCTCCACGCCGGAGTCCACGCGCACACCGGGGCCGGTGGGGTTCCTGAGGACGCGGAGGGTGCCGGGGGCGGGCAGGAAGTTCCGGCCCGGGTCCTCGCCGGTGATGCGGAATTCGATGGAGTGGCCGCGGACTTCGGGGTCGCCGTAGCCCAGTTCCTCGCCGCGGGCCAGCCGGAACTGTTCGCGGACCAAATCGATGCCGGTGACTTCCTCGGAGACGCAGTGCTCCACCTGAAGGCGGGTGTTGACCTCAAGAAAGGAAATGGTGCCGTCCTGGCCCACCAGGAATTCGCAGGTGCCCGCGCCCAGGTAGCCGGCCTCTTTCAGGATGGCCTTGGAGGATTCGTACAGGCGGCGGTTCTGGTCCTCGGTGAGGAACGGGGCCGGGGCCTCCTCCACGAGTTTCTGGTTGCGCCGCTGCAGTGAACAGTCGCGGGTGGACACCACCACGACGTTGCCGTGGGAGTCGGCCAGGCACTGGGTCTCAACGTGGCGCGGAGCGTCCAGGAAGCGTTCGATGAAGCATTCACCGCGTCCGAATGCGGCGGTGGCCTCGCGGACGGCGGATTCGTACAGTTCGGGGATTTCTTCCCGGGTACGGGCAACCTTGATGCCGCGCCCGCCGCCGCCGAAGGCAGCCTTGATGGCCACGGGGAGCCCGTACTGGTCCACGAAATCGAGGACTTCGGCAGCGGACTCCACGGGGTCGGCCGTGCCGGGCACCAGCGGAGCACCGACTTTTTCGGCGATGTGCCGGGCCTGGACCTTGTCGCCCAGGGCGGAGATGGCCTCGGGGGAGGGGCCGATCCAGGTGATGCCGGCCTCGATCACGCGGGCTGCGAACTGGGCGTTTTCGGCAAGGAAGCCGTAGCCGGGGTGGATGGCATCGGCGCCGGACTGGCGCGCGGCGTCGATGATCTTGTCCATGACCAGGTAGGACTCGGCGGCGGTGGTGCCGCCCAGGGCGTAGGCCTCGTCAGCTAGCCGGACGTGCAGGGCGTCGCGGTCCGGGTCGGCGTAGACGGCAACGGAGGCGATGCCTTCGTCCCGGGCCGCCCGGATGATGCGCACGGCGATTTCGCCGCGGTTGGCGATCAGCACCTTTGTGAGGCTCGGCTGCGTGGTTCCTGCGGACTGCTCCAAATTTGCTGACAAGGCGTCTCCTTCTTTCCTTCAGGGAGCCTAGCGCGGTTTTGAGGGTTCCGCCGATATTACTTGCGGAATCCGCGTGTAAAGCAGTCTTCCTTTGTAGGGAAGCTACAAGCTGTGCGGAAAACGGACTGCTTTACCGGTGGGGCCAGAGATCCGTGATGCGCACATTGGCGGCAGCGAGCAGTCCGCGCAGGGTGGAGACAGAAAGGCCGACGACGGCATGCGGGTCGCCGTCGACCTTCCGGATAAAGGCCCCGCCCAGACCGTCGATAGTGAAGGAACCCGCGCAGTGCAGCGGTTCACCGGTGGCGATGTAGGCGTCGATCTCTGCCGGCTCCATGTCCAGGAAGGAAACCTCGGCGGAGGCGACCGCCCCGAGCGTGGCGCCCGAGCCGCGGCCGCCGCTGCCGTCGTCGTCCGTGTCCCTGCAGTCCACCAGCCAGTGGCCCGTGTGCAGCACGCCGGCCCTGCCGCTCATCCGCAGCATCCGCTCGCGGGCGACGTCGGCGGTGTAGGGCTTGCCGTGCGCCTCGCCGTCGAACTCGAAGACGGAGTCGCAGCCCAGCACGAGCGCCCCCTCCGCCTCTGGAAGGGACGCGACGGCCTCCGCCTTGGCCCGGGCCAGCAGCAGGGCGGTGTCGTGCGGGTCCGTGACGCCGTACCGTTCCTGGACGGCGGCCTCGTCGACGTCGGACACCAGCACGGCGTGCCGGATGCCGGCCTCGGCCAGGAGCTTGGTGCGGGCGGGGGACTGGGAAGCGAGGATCAGATGGAGCACGGCTTCAGCCTAGTGGACCAGCTCGCCGGAAACCGGTGCGGCCTGTCCGCGGTTGAGCTTGGCGCCCTCCACGTCCACGTCCGGCAGGATCCGGTCGAGCCAGCGGGGCAGCCACCAGGACCTGGCGCCCAGCAGGTACATCACGGCCGGCACGATGGTCATGCGGACCACGAAGGCGTCGAATAGGACGCCGAAGGCCATGGCAAAGCCCAGCGGCCGGACCATGGTGAGGTGGCTGAAGATGAAGCCGGAGAACACGCTCACCATGATGATCGCCGCGGCCGTAACCACAGCTGCCGCGTGCCGGAAGCCCACCCGCACCGCTTCCTTTGCTGATGAACCATGCATGTAGGCCTCGCGCATGCCGGAGGCGATGAACACCTGGTAGTCCATAGCCAGGCCGAACAGCACGCCGATCAGGATGATGGGCAGGAAGCTCAGCACGGCGCCGGGGTTGGCCACATCGAAGACGTTCCCCAGCCAGCCCCACTGGTATACGGCAACCACGGCCCCAAAGGCTGCGGACAGGGACAGCAGGAAGCCGCCCGTGGCCAGCAGCGGGACCACGATGGAGCGGAACACCAGCAGCAGCAGGACCAGGGAAAGTCCGACGACGATGGCCAGGTAGGGCGGCAGGGCGTCGCCAAGCTTGGTGGAGACATCCACGTTGCCGGCGGTCTGCCCGGTCAGGCCCATGGTGACGTCGTAGTCGGCCTTGATTTCCCCGTTGAGGCCGCGCAGTTCGGAGACGACCTTGACGGTGCTGGCGCTGGCGGGGCCCTCCTTGGGGATGACCTGGAACACGGCGGTGCGGCGGTCTTCGCTGAGGGCCACCGGTACGGCGGCCACCACGTTGTCCACGGCACGGAGCTTGTCCGCGATGTCGTACTGCAGCTTCTGCGCCTGGGCCGCATCCAGGTTCGCGGGGAACTCGCCCACGGCCACGATCGGTCCGGTGACGCCTTCACCGAAGCTGCGGGCGGTCAGGTCGTAGGCCTGGTAGGCCTCGGACTCCACCGGCTCGGAGCCGCCGTCCGGCAATGCCAGCTGGAGCTGGGTGGCGGGAAGGGCAAGGGTGCCCAGCAGGAGGATGCCGGCGATCAGTGCAATCCACGGGTGCTTGGTGACCAGGCCGCCCCAGCCGCGGGTGCTGCGTTCGCGGTCGAAGGCAAGGTCTGCCGCCTCGTGGTCCGGTTCGGCGTTGTGTGCCTCGGACTTGGCCCAGGCGCGTTTGGAGATGATGCGCCGGCCGATGAGGGACAGCATGGCGGGGGTCAGGGTGATGGCGACGAGGACGGCCACGGCCACGGTTCCCGCCGCCGCGAGGCCCATGACGGTGAGGAACGGCAGCCCGGGGACCACCAGGGCGGCAAGGGCGATGATCACGGTAAGGCCGGCGAAGACGACGGCGTTGCCGGAGGTTCCGTTGGCCCGGGCCACGGACTCTTCAGGGTCCATGCCGGCCAGGAGCTGGGTCCGATGCCGGTTGACGATGAACAGGGAGTAGTCGATGCCGACGGCGAGGCCCAGCATGAGGGCCAGCATGGGGGAGATGGAGCTCATGTCGAACAGGCCGGACAGGGCGAAGGTGATGCCCACGCCCACGCCGACGCCCATGATAGCCATCAGCAGCGGCAGTCCGGCCGCCACCAGCGTGCCCAGCATGAGGATGAGGACCAGCGCCGCCACGGCGATGCCGACGATTTCCGCCGTGCCGAAGAGGGCCGAGATGTCCTCGGTGATTTCCTTGCTGGCAAAGGCCTTGACGCCCGCGGAGGACGTCTCGTGGGCGATCTCCTGTACCTGCTTGCGGACGGCCGGGGCCAGACCGTTGATGGAGGTGTTGAACTGGACCTGCGCCACGGCGGCTTTGTTGTCTTCGGAGACGAAGCGGATGGCCGAGGCGGCCTGGGCCTGGCGTTTGCCGAGTTCCAGCTTGGCCTTGTTGGTCTCCAGTTCCTGGGTGCCGGCGTCGAGCTTTGCCTGGCCCTGCGCCAGGGCGGCCTTCTGCTGGCCCAGCTGGGCCTCGATCAGCGCTGCCGGGGCTCCGGCGGCAGTGAGCTGCTGCTCTGCTGCCGCCAGCTGTGCCTTTCCCGCCTCCAGCTGGGCGCGGGAGGCATCCAGCTGCGATTGGCCTGCCGCCAGTTGCTGTTCGCCATCGGTGATGGCCTTGCCGGCCTGGTCCACCTGGGCCTGGGTGGCGAACGGATCTACCGTGCCGCGGACCTCGGGCAGGTCTTGCAGCTTCTTCAGTGCATCCGTGACGGCCGCGCGGCTCCCGTCCGTGAACCCGCCGTCGGGGGCTTCGAAGACGATCGTGGCGCTTCCGCCGGAGGCGGCAGGCAAATCCTGCTTGAGCTTGTCCGCGATCCGCTGTGTCTCGGTGCCCGGGATCTGGAAGTTGTTGGACAGCGTGCCATGGAAGGCCGCGGCGGAACCGCCGACGGCCACCAGCACGGCAAGCCAGAGGGAGATGACAAGCCAGCGCCGGCGGTAGGAGAACTTGCCGAGGCGGTAGAGGAGGAGTGCCATGCGGGAGGACCGATCTGATCAGGAGGAACGGGTGGCGGATGGGAAAGCGGTGGTTGTGAAGCCGGCGCCCAGCAGGGCCATGGCATCGATGAGCAGTTGGCGGAGTTCGGCCAGGGAGGCGGGCGAGAGGTCCGGCCCGCGCCGGCTGAACCAGACCTCCATGGCAGCCTTGCCGCAGGAGATGATGGAGCCGGCCAGGGCGTGGACATACAGCTCGTCCTGGGCGCCGGGGGTGCCGGCGAGGCGTTCGCGGGCAACGGTGAAGACCTGGGCCCGGCAGTGGTCCCACGCCTCGAGTTCCGTGTGGGACATCAGCGGGCTCTGCTGGGTCAGCGTGAACAGTTCGGCGAGCGGGGCGATGGCCTTGGGGTCCGCCAGGGCCATCAGCGCGGCCTGGGCTGACTCCAGCATCGGCTCGTCCGCCGGGCGGAGACGCAGCTGCTGGATGGCGTTGTCCAGGAAGCCATGGACGATGGACGCCAATGCGGCGTCCGTGCTGCCGAAGTAGTTGAAGAAGGTGCGGCGCGAAATGCCCGCGGCGTCGGCGATGTCCTCCACGGTGAAGTTTCCCGGGCCCTGGGAACGAAGGAGTCCCAGTGCAGCGTCCGTTATGGCCTGGCGCGTGGCCGCCTTGTTCAGTTCCCGGCGCGACGGGGTGGCCGGCTCGGCGTCGGGAGAAGGGAGGGGGCTTGTCACGCCTTTTACACTACGTGCAAATTTGCACTGCATGCAACTTCTTCGAACGACCGGAAAAGCGGAACCATATGGATTCACAGGAGAACGAAAGGTTCCGAACAGCCCCTCCTGAACCTGGCACGGGACGCTTGGTGTGTCTCGCCAAGAGGCGTTCCACCAGCAGCCGTCACCCGACGGCGAATCAGGAGACAAAAGATGAAACGCACGAAGAAGATGACCCTGGGCCTGTCAGCCGCCGCGCTGGCGCTCGGTGCCGGAATCGGCGTTGCCGGCATGGCCTCAGCCACCACCACGACGCCCACTCCCACGCCCAGCTCGAGTTCCAGCGCTTCGGCTGACGGAAGCACCGGCACTGCCCAGGACGGAATGGGCAGGCACGGCGGCCGCGGCGGACACGGGATGGAACAGGCTTCCACGCTGGCAGCGAAGCTTGGAGTGGACGAATCAAAGGTGGCTGACGCGCTGAAGTCCTTCCGCGATGCCAATAAGCCCAGCACTCCGCCCACCGAGGGCCAGAAGCCGGACCCCGCTGCCCGCGAGGCTGCGCTCGCCAAGTCCCTTGCCGCATCGCTGGGAATTGACGAGGCGAAGGTGACGGCGGCTCTCCAGGAGATCCGCAGCGAGGAGCAGTCCGAGCACGCTGCGGCGCTTAAGACCCGCTTGGACAAGGCGGTCACCGACGGAAAGCTGACGCAGGCCGAGGCCGATGCTGTCACTAAGGCCGTGCAGAACGGTGTGATCGGCGGTGGCGGCCGCTGACGCCGGCAGGCTGAGGAGTCCTTAACCTGGAAGCGCGTCCCCGGGAGAGCTCCCGGGGACGCGCTTCTATTTTCAGTGACCGTTATGCCTTTGCATCCTGCAGTTCGCGGGGTGCGGTGTCGGCGGAGGTGCCGTCGATGGCTTCAGTCGCGGCATCGCTGTCATCCACAAAGGGCGTGCCGTTGCGGGGTGCGTTGTACAGCGACTCGTCCAGGATGCCCTGGCGCTTGGCCACGATGGTGGGGACCAGTGCCTGGCCCGCCACGTTCACGGCGGTGCGGCCCATGTCCAGGATCGGGTCGATGGCGAGCAGGAGTCCGACGCCGGCCAGCGGCAGTCCCAGGGTGGAGAGCGTCAGGGTGAGCATCACCACGGCGCCGGTGGTTCCGGCGGTGGCCGCGGAACCCAGGACCGAGACCAGGGCGATCAGCAGGTACTGGCTGAAGTCCAGGTGGATGCCGAAGAACTGGGCCACGAAGATCGCGGACACTGCGGGGTAGATCGCTGCGCAGCCGTCCATCTTGGTGGTGGCGCCCAGCGGCACGGCGAAGGAAGCGTAGGCGCGGGGGACGCCCAGGCTGCGCTCAGTGACTCGCTGGGTCAGCGGCAGCGTTCCCACGGAGGAGCGGGACACGAAGGCCAGCTGGACGGCGGGCCACACACCCGAGAAGTACTGCTTGATGGACAAGCCGTGGCTGCGCACCAGGATGGGGTAGACCACGAACAGCACCAGGACCAGGCCGGCGTAGATGGCAACCGTGAACTTGCCCAGCGAGCCGATGGTGTCCCAGCCGTAGACGGCCACGGCATTGCCGATGAGGCCGATGGTGCCCAGCGGTGCAATGCGGATGATCCACCACAGCACCTTCTGGATCACGGCGAGGGCTGACGCGTTGAGGTTCAGGAACGGCTCTGCGGCCTTGCCCACCTTGAGGGCTGCAACGCCCACCGCGATGGCGATGACCAGGATCTGCAGGACGTTGAAGCTGATGGAAGTGGTGACGGCGCCGGAATCGCCGACGGTGGAGCTGGCACCGAGGCCGAGGAAGTTCTTGGGGAAGAGTCCCACCAGGAAGGCCCACCAGTCACCGGACTTTCCGGTGTACTTGGCATCGCCGCTGATGCCGGTGTTGGCACCCGGCTGCAGCAGCACGCCAAGCCCCATGCCGATCAGCACGGCGATCAGGGACGTGATGGCGAACCACAGCAGCGTGTTCCATGCCAGCCTGGCCGCGTTCGACACTTGGCGCAGGTTGGAGATGGAGCTGACCACGGCGGTGAAGATCAGCGGAACGACGGCGGTCTGCAGCAGGGACACATAGCTTGAGCCGATGGTCTGCAGTGTGGCGCCGAGCGCGTTCGGGTTGGCCTTGGTGCTGCCGGTGTACTTGGCCAGCAGTCCGAGGCCGAGGCCCACGATAAGGGCGGCGATGATCTGGAAGCCGAACGAGCCCGCCCATTTGGGCAGCTGGAATCCGGTCTTCCCTGCGGGAGATGGGGTGCTTGTCTGAGTGCTCACCAGAACAAGCTAGACCCCCGCTACATATCACGTCGAAAGAATATTGAGAAATATTACGTGCCAGAAATTACCGCCACGGTCCGGAATCTGCGGAAAATGAGGGGCCACAGCGGTCATTGTTACTTATTCCCGGCCTTGGTGTGCTTAATGTCTCGCGCCCCGTGGTGTTTCCTTACCGTCAGATAAAGGCGGTGTGCCGTGATGACGATGGCCAGCCATGCCGCACCGAGCGCCCAGGCGGCCAGGACGTCTGTAAGCCAGTGGTGGCCAAGGAAGACCCGGCTGAGCCCGATGGCAATGGCAAAGAGGGCGGCAACCGACGCTGTGAGGATGCGGGCCCGGTTCGAATCGAGGCGGAGGATGATGAGGTAGGCGACGATGCCCGCGATCACGACAGCGTTCAGTGAGTGTCCACTGGGGAAGGACGGGGAGTGTTCGTAGGGTGGCACGGCATCGCTGAGGTCCGGGCGCGCCCGTCCCACGAGGCGCTTGCCGGCGATCGTCATCAGCAGCGAGCCCAGGCCTGCTGCGGCGATCAGGATGACGGGGGTCCAGGAGCGGCGCCGCAGTGCCAGGGTAAGCATCATGACCACGGCCAGGATTGGCATGCCAACGGTCCCGCCCACGTCAGTAAACGCGGTCACCGCGACATCGAGGGTGGGGGTGCGAAGGCTCTCGCTGGCCGCCAACACCGGATGGTCAAGTCCCGCCACCCCGTCGGCGGCGGTCACTGCCTGGTACACCTCGCCGAAGGCGGCGGCCATGACGGCGGAAATCACGGCCCCCGCCAGCAGGGTCAGGATCAGGGCACCATAAGGGCCCAGCACCTGGCTGATGTGGTGGACCAATCCCGCGAGGCTCCGGCCTGCTCGGCTGTCCCAGCGGGTGAGGTCCTTTGCCCCTACCGCAGTGTCCTGGTGGAGTTCGCCCCGCACTCCCGTCCCCGCCGGTGTCCCTTGGTAGTCGGTCAATGTGGTCTCCCTGATCATTCGGCATATGCTCCCCACAACAATTTAGTAAGCAAGCTTATTGATTGCTGTGGGCAGTGTCCACCAAACGAGGGGCAGGACCCTGGCCGGAAAGTGGGTCTAGGTGAGCAACGCCCGCCGCAGGGTATCGAGTCCAACAGAGCCGATGTTGAGGGCCTTGGTGTGGAACGCCTTGAGGTCGAACCCGGGCCGTGATTCCAGTTCGGCGCGGATCTGCTCCCAGAGGCGCTGGCCTACCTTGTAGGAGGGGGCCTGGCCGGGCCAGCCGAGGTAGCGGGTGAACTCGAAGTTGAGCTGCCCTTCGCTGATGGGGAGGTTTTCCTTGAGGAAGCCGTACCCCTTGTCAGCAGTCCAGGTACCGGAGCCCCAGCGTTCGGGCATTTCCAATTCGAGGTGCACGCCGATGTCGAAGACCACGCGGGCTGCCCGCATGCGCTGCATGTCCAGCATGCCCATGTGGTCGCCGGGGTCTTTCAGGTAGCCCAGTTCCTGCATGAGCTTCTCGGCGTAGAGTGCCCAGCCTTCGCCGTGCCCTGAGGTCCAGCAGACGTTGCGGCGCCACTTGTTCAGCAGTTCCCGGCGGTAGGTGGCGGTGGCCACCTGGAGGTGGTGGCCGGGGACGCCTTCGTGGTAGACGGTGGTGGTTTCGGCCCAGGTGGTGAAGGTGTCTTCGCCGGCGGGCACGGACCACCACATGCGGCCGGGGCGGCTGAAGTCGGCGGAGGGGCCCGTGTAGTAGATGCCTCCTTCATCGGTGGGGGCGATCCTGCACTCGAGCTTCTTCATGACGTCCGGGATGTCGAAGTGCACGCCGGCGAGTTCGGCTACTGCCTTGTCGGAGAGGCCCTGCATCCATTCCCGCAGCGCCTCGGTGCCCTTCAGCTGGCGCGCGGGATCGTTGTTGAGGATTTCCTTGGCTTCGGCGATCGTGGCGCCTGCCTTGATGGTGGCTGCCACCTGTTCCTGCTCGGCGATGAGGCGGTCGAGTTCCTGCACCCCCCATGCATAGGTTTCCTCGAGGTCCACTTCGGCGCCCAGGAAAGACCGGGAAGCCAGGGCGTAGCGGGCCCTGCCCACGGCGTCCTTCTCGGGCGCGGCGGGGAGCAGCTCGGTGCGCAGGAATTCCGCCAGACCGGCGTAGGCACTCCGGGCAGCGTCGGCACCGGCGTCGAGCTTGTTTTGCAGCGCCGCGGGCAATGGCCCGGCGGAGGTGGAGGCCCCCGCCGCCAGCTTGGCGAAGAAGCCGTCTTCGGCGGCGTATTTGGTCACCTGTTCCATGACGATCCGCACCTGGCGCGCCGCGGCCACCTTCCCGGCGTCCTTCGCCAGGCGCAGGGATTCGGTGTACCCGCTGATGGCTGCCGGGACATTGTGGGCGCGCCCGGCGATGTGTTCCCAGTCCTGCTCGGTGTCGGTGGGCATGAGGTCAAAGATGGCCCTGATGTCCTGGGCGGGCGAGGCGATGTTGTTCAGTTCCGCGTACTCCCACCCGGAGGCATGGATCAGCAACTGCAGGCCCAGCCGCTCCCGCATCGCATCGAGGGTGACGGCGTCCACGTCGTCCTCAGGCTCCAGGCCGTCCAGTGCCGCGAGGGCGTCCCGTGCCGCCTCTGCGAAACCGGCGATGCCGGCGGGGGAGAAGTCCTGGTATTCCGTCTCATGTCCGGGCAGGCCAAGGGTGGTGGCAAACGTCGGGTTGAGCCTGATCAGGGTGTCTGTGTAGTTGTCCGCGACGGCATCGATCCGGGTGTGCGGGCGGGCTGCGGAAGAGGTGTCTGTAGTCACACCCCCGAGCCTAACGGGGCAACGTGGGCAACGTCAGCATGCCCCGCCGGTGTATGGGCCCACTCCGCCGAGGGTCCCTGGCCGAGCGAAGCGAGGTTAGGGAGGGGGTGGGGACTACGCCCCGCCGTGGCTGCGTTTCCAAGCGCCCGGGCCCGGCGTGGGCGCGAGCCGCAGCTGCTGCCGCCGCACCCAGTGCCGCACGCTGGGCGTCTTGGCCGGTGCAGGGCTTTCCCCGCCCAGGGAAAGCACGACGGCGGTCAGCGCGGCCAGTTCCTCGGCGTTCGGCTGTCCTTTGACAACAGAGAGCAGCGGAGCGGTCGGCAGGTTTTCCTCAGCGGGGCCGGTGGGGATCACAGCGGGATGTTCCCGTGCTTCTTGGCGGGGAGGCTGGCCCGTTTATCGCGCAGCGCCCGCAATGCCTTGATGATTTGGATGCGGGTGTCCGAGGGGGCGATGACCGCGTCCACGTAGCCCAGTTCGGCAGCCTGGTAGGGGTTGAGGAGTTCTTCCTCGTACTGCCGGATCACCTCTGCGCGGCGGGCCTCAACGTCGCCGCCGTCCTGGGCGACTGCCGCGAGGTCGCGCCGGTACAGGATGTTCACTGCGCCCTGCGCACCCATGACACCAATCTGCGCCGTGGGCCAGGCCAGGTTCAGGTCTGCGCCGAGCTTCTTGGAGCCCATGACGATGTAGGCGCCGCCGTAGGCCTTTCGGGTGATGACGGTCAGTTTGGGGACGGTGGCCTCGGCGTAGGCGTAGAGAAGCTTGGCGCCGCGGCGGATGATGCCCTGGAACTCCTGGTCCTTGCCGGGAAGGAACCCGGGAACGTCCACCAGGGTGATGATGGGGATGTTGAAGGCGTCGCAGTGGCGCACGAAGCGGGCGGCCTTTTCTGATGCGGCGATGTCCAGGGTGCCGGCGAACTGCAGCGGCTGGTTGGCCACGATGCCAACAGTGTGCCCCTCCACCCGGCCGTACCCGATCATCACGTTGGGGGCGTACAGCGCCTGCATCTCCAGGAAGTGGCCATCGTCCACGATCTGTTCCACCACGGCGCGCATGTCGTAGGGCTGGTTGGCCGAGTCCGGGACCAGCGCGTCCAGGGCGAGGTCGTCGTCGTCGATCTCCAACTCCTGCTGGTGCCCCATTACGGGTGCCTCGGAGAGGTTGTTGGAGGGAAGGAAGTCCAGCAGTTCGCGCACGAACTCGATGGCGTCGGTTTCGTCCGAGGCCAGATAGGTGGACGTTCCGGTGGTGGCGTTGTGCTGCCGGGCGCCGCCCAGTGTTTCCATGTCAACGTCCTCGCCGGTGACGGTCTTGATGACGTCCGGGCCGGTGATGAACATATGCGAGGTCTTGTCCACCATCACCACATAATCCGTGAGGGCGGGGGAGTAGGCCGCACCGCCGGCGGAGGGGCCCATGATGAGGGAGATCTGCGGTACCACGCCGCTGGCATGGACGTTGTTCCGGAAGATGTCCGCGAACATGGCCAGCGAGGCCACGCCTTCCTGGATGCGGGCGCCGCCGCCGTCGAGGATTCCGACGACGGGGCAACCATTCCGGAGCGCGAACTCCTGGACCTTGACGATCTTTTCGCCGTTCACCTGGCTCAGCGATCCACCATAGACGGTGAAGTCCTGGCTGTAGACGGCAACGAGCCGTCCATCCACGGTGCCGTAGCCGGAGACCAGGCCGTCGCCCAGCGGCTTCTTCTTTTCCATGCCAAAGGCGGTGGAGCGGTGGACCGCCAGGGCGTCGAACTCAACGAACGAGTCCTCGTCCAGCAGCAGCGCAATCCGCTCGCGGGCAGTGTTCTTGCCCCGGGCATGCTGCTTTTCAATGGCTTCGGGGCCGGAGGGCTGTTCGGCGCGCGCCTGGCGGTCGCGGAAATCGGCAATCTTTCCCGCTGTCGTTGTCAGATCGTGGCTCATCAAGTGTCTCCGGCTCTGTAGCAGGTCAATTCCGTTGGCTGGCGCGTCAGGCTGTGCGGTGCTTTAAGTAGCATCCACACAAAAGACGAACCCTGCTGGCAAGTCTAGTGACGCTTTGGGCGCCCACAGCTGTAGGGAACCTACAATTTTCTGAGGATCCAACAACCACTCAACAATGTTACTAGCCGGTAACTTAGTTGGGCTACAGTGGTCCCATGACCTCAAGCGACGATGCTTTGCATGCTCCCGACAGCCCATACCGGGCGGCAGGTTCCCTGGCCGGACGGACCATCCTGATCTCCGGCGGCAGCCGCGGAATCGGGCTCGCCATTGCTAAAAGGGCGGCCCGCGACGGCGCCAACATCGTCCTCCTGGCCAAGACGGGGGAGCCCCATCCCAAGCTGGAGGGCACCGTCTACACCGCTGCCGAGGAACTGGTGGCGGCGGGCGGACAGGCGCTGCCCCTGGTAGGGGACGTGCGCAGGGATGAAGACGTGGCCGGTGCCGTGGATGCGGCGCTGGAGCGGTTTGGCGGCATCGACGTCGTCATCAACAATGCCTCAGCCATCGACCTGTCCACCACTGACACCGTCGACATGAAAAAGTACGACCTGATGCAGGACATCAACGTCCGCGGCACCTTCCTGCTGTCAAAGCTGGCTCTGCCGGCGCTCCGTGCCTCGGAACAGGGCCACATCCTCACCCTCTCACCGCCGCTGAACCTGCACCCCTCCTGGGCGGGGAAGCACCTTGCGTACACCATGGCCAAATACGGGATGAGCCTGACTACGCTGGGCCTGGCCGAGGAGCTGAAGGCGGACGGGATCCGGGTCAACTCCCTGTGGCCGTGCACCCTGATCGATACCGCGGCCATCCGCAACATGCCCCACGGCGAAACCATGGTCATGGCCGCGCGCGGCCCGCAGATCATGGCCGACGCCGCCCACGCCGTCCTGACCGGAGCCAACCTTGGTGCCGGTGCCCCGCCGTCGGGCAACTTCTACACGGACGAGCAGGTCCTTGCCGCTGCAGGCGTGACGGACTTCCGCCCCTACACCCTTGGAGCGCCCGAGGACCAGTTGGTTCGGGACATCTTCCTGTAACGACGCCACCGGCGCGGTACTGCGCTCGGTAGGATTTAGGTATGGACGACGCACACGCACCGGGCACCCCCTTGAACCGAGGGGACCTGGCAGACCAGCGTTTCCTGTCCGCCACCGGGATACCCCGGATCGACGTGGTTGACTCAACCGGCTCCACCAACGCGGACCTCCTGCGCGGTGCCACGGTGGATCCGGCGGACTGGCCTGACCTCTCCGTCCTGACTGCCGAGTATCAGACTGCAGCCAGGGGCCGGCTGGAACGGCACTGGGAAGCTCCGCCGCTGAGTTCGGTGTCCGTCTCGGTGGTCCTGCGCCCGGTCAACGCGGACGGACGGCCGTTGCCTACCCAGAGCTACTCCTGGCTCTCCCTGATCGCAGCCCTCGCGCTGCGCGAGACCCTCCTGGAAACCGCCGGCATCCCGGCCGAGCTCAAATGGCCTAATGACGTCTTGGTGCGCGGCAGGAAGATCGCCGGCATCCTGGCGCAGCTTGGACCGATGGCGGACGGCAACGTGCCCCCCGTCATTCTGGGCACGGGCCTGAACGTCACCCTGCGCGAAAGCGAACTGCCCGTTCCCACCGCTACCTCCGTGGGCCTCGAAGGTGGCCGCACCACCGACCGCACCGCGCTGCTGAAGAGCTACCTGTCCCACTTTGCGGTCCTGTACCGCAGTTTCTGCAATGCCGACGGCGACCCCACAGCAGGCTTGGCGGGCGGGCCGTCCCTGCACAAGAGGGTGGAGGCCGTCATGGTCACGCTGGGCAAGCAGGTGCGCGCCCAGCTTCCCGGCGACCACGAGATCATCGGACATGCCTCCCGGCTGGACGACTACGGCTCGCTGCTGGTGCTGGACCGCGACGGGCGCGAGCACGTGGTGACTGCCGGGGACGTGGTGCACCTGCGGCCATGGACAGCGCCGGATGCACCGGACCAAGGCGGTTATGCGTAAAACCCTCGTTCCCGGGGAGCAGGTCATCGTCACAACCCGCCCGCAGCCCAGGAGGCTGGCCGGGGCTGCCGTGGCCTTCGTACTGGCCCCGGCGCTGGCCGCCTATGCCAGCGCCTGGATTACCCGCGGCGGCGCCGCGCGCCTGGCCCCCGCGCTCGGCCGCCAGTGGACGCCGTGGCTCGTCACCGCCTGTGTCCTCGCGGCCGCAGCGGTATGGCTGGGCTACTGCCTGCCCAGGCTGCTCCGCTGGCAGGGCACGCGCTACACGCTGACGAGCCAGCGGATGGTGGCCCGGTACGGTCTGCTGAACCGGCGGGACCAGCAGGTGAACCTCGCTGCCGTCCGTAATCTGACGGTCCACGAATCCGTGCCGCAGCGACTGGTGCGCTCCGGGAATATATCCTTGGAAACCGGGTACCAGGGCGTGGTGACCTTTCGCGACGTGCCTGAGGTTGCAAGGTTCCGCGACTTTATCCTCGATGCCATCGGGGAATTGCCGGATGAAAGCGGAGCCCAGCCGGGCGGCGCGACGTATTACCCCGCCGGTGCGTTTCCGGAGGATATGAGAGAAGGTGGACGGGATGACCGATGAGGACCAGCAGGAACGCGTCGACAGCATCGCACCCGGCACCGCCGCCTTTGATCCTGCCGCTTTTGAATCCGCCGCCTATCAGCCTGCCGCTTCTGATTTTCGCGCCGGCTCCTCCGCCGACCCGTCGGAAGCCGGGCCCGCCCTCGATCCGGTCATGCCCGCCGTCGACCGGCACCCGCCCACCGGCGCCATGTCCGCCGAACGCCTGGCCATGAAGGCACTCGAGTCGCGCCTGCTGGGCGGGGAACGCAAGCTCCGCCGTCGTGAAGTTGCCGCCGGCGCGGGCCTCTCCCTGCTCTCCGCCCGCAAACTCTGGCGCGCCCTGGGTTTCCCGAACTTCGGCGACGAGGACGTTGCCTTCACCGAGCGCGACCAGGCAGCCCTGTCCACCGTGGTGGACCTGGTCCGCGCCGGCAAGCTCACGGAGGAGGCAGCCATTTCGGTCACCCGTTCGATCGGGCAGATGACCGACCGGATGGTGGTCTGGCAGATCGAGGCCCTGGTGGAGGACATGGTCCACGAACAGGGCGTTACGGATGCGGTGGCCCGCAAGCGGCTGGTCAACGAGCTCCCGGCGCTGGTGGACGCGCTCGAGGAAGTCCTGGTCTACTCCTGGCGGCGCCAGCTCAATGCCGGCGTCCAGCGGCTCGCCGTCCGCGCCGAGGCCGGCCTGCAGGCGAGCGAAGAAGGCCGGGAAGGCGACGAGGACGACGCGCCGCTGCCCCTGGCCCGCGCCGTGGGCTTCGCGGACCTGGTTTCCTACACCAGCCTGTCCCGCCGGATGAACGAAAAAACGCTCGCACGGCTGGTCCAGCGCTTCGAGAACAAGTGCGCCGAGATCATCTCCGTGGGCGGCGGACGGCTGGTCAAGACCGTGGGCGACGAAGTCCTCTATATCGCTGAAACCCCTGCGGCCGGCGCCGAGATCTCCCTGGCACTCGCCGAGGCCTTCACCGAGGACGAGATCCTCCCGGAAGCCCGGGTGGCCATGGTCTGGGGCAGGATCCTGTCGCGCCTTGGTGACATCTACGGACCCACCGTCAACCTCGCAGCACGCCTGACCACCCTCGCCGATCCCGGCACCGTCCTGGTGGACTCCATGACCGCCTCTGCACTGGAGCACGACGAGCGGTTCGTGCTGATCCCGCAGGACCCCGAAAACGTCCGCGGGTTCGGCGAGATCAACCCGGTACGCCTTACCCGCGGCCGCGGCAAGGGCCTGGTGCTGGACTAGGCCATGGTGAATCCGCTGTTTGCGGTGTTGCCGGTGTCCTTGTAACCATTTATCCACTTGTTGGGGAATTAGCGGTACTGTTGTGCTGCCCGGCTTCCACGGAAGCCGGAATCCGGCTGTGAGCCTGAAATCTGGGGAGATTCAACGAATGAAACGTCGGGGACAAACGCGCGCCCAAAGCACTGTTACCGGCATGCCCAAGCGCCGGTTTTCGCGCCCGCGGTGGTTCCCGGGTACTGCGTTTGGTGCTGTGGTGGCTGTGGTGGTGACGGGTGCTGTGTTGTATCCGGGGTTTAAGACCACTGAGGTGGAGTTGAATGACGGTGGCGTGTGGGTGGTGTCGAAGTCGAAGAATGCTGTGGGGCGGTTGAATTATCCGTCGCGGGTGTTGGATGGTGCGGTGACTCCGGCGTCGACGACGTTTGATGTGTTGCAGCATGCCGGTGAGGTGTTTGTTGATGATGAGACTGGTTCGACGTTGAATCAGGTGTCGCCGGCGAATATGCGTCTTGGTGGGGATAAGCAGTTGCCGGGGGCGGCGGATGTGAGTTTTGGGGCGCGGACGATTTCGGTGACGGATGCGGCGTCGGGGAAGGTGTGGGCAGTGTCGCCGTCCACGGTGAATGGTTTTGACAAGGAAGCGTCGGAGCCGGTGATGGTGGGCTCGGCGGGGATTGTGTCGGCTGTTGGTTCTGATGACCGGATTTATTCTGCGGATCCGAAGACCGGGGCGGTGACGGTGACGGGGGTGGATGCTGATGGTGCGGTGACGTCCTCGGAGTCCAGTGTTTGGGATGGGCTTAAGGGTGCCGGGGATTTGCAGATGACGGTGGTGGGGGACCGGCCGGTGGTGTTGGATGCTGCGGCGGGGAACCTGTTTTTGCCCGGCGGTAAGAAGTTGGCGTTGGAGGACGCGCGGGAGGCGAAGCTTCAGCAGGCGGGGCCGGGTAGTGATGTTGTGGCGGTGGCGACGCGGAAGGCGTTGTTGGAGCAGCCGTTGGATGGCGGTACGGCGAAGACGGTGGGCTTTGATGGTGAGGGTGTGCCTGCTGCGCCGGTGCAGTTGGGTGGGTGTGTGCATGCGGCGTGGTCGGGTGCGAACAAGTATGTGCGGGATTGCACCAATGATGGGGACGATAAGAAGGTGGACGTGCCCAAGGCGAGTGCGTCGCCGTCGTATGTTTTTCGGGTGAACCGGGACCTGGTGGTCCTGAACGATGTGAACTCCGGGAATGTGTGGTTGGTGAACCAGAACATGCAGCTGGTCAACAACTGGGACGACGTCATCCCGCCCAAGGAAACCTCCGACGACGCCGACAAGGACTCCGCCGACGAAGTCCAGCAGACCGTCCTGCCGGACCGCACCAAGCCCAACAATGCCCCGGTGGCCAAACCGGACCAGTTCGGCATCCGCGCTGGAAAGACAACCATCCTGCCCGTGCTGGACAACGACTCCGACCCCGACGGCGACGTCCTCACCGTTCGTACCCCCGAAGGGGTCAAGTCCGGTGCCGTGTCACCCATTTACGGGTCCACGGGACTGCAGATCGCCGTGCCCGCAGACAAGACAGGCAGCGAGACCTTCAAGTACACGGTGGACGACGGCCGCGGCCTCTCCGCCTCGGCGGACATCACCCTCAACATCGTTCCGCCCGGCACCAACACCCCGCCGCGGCAAAAGCCCAACCGGAACACCACGTTGGTGGTCCAAACAGCCAAAGCCGTGACGCAAAACATCCTTCCGGACTGGATGGACCCCGACGGCGACGACCTGTTCGCCGTGTCCGTGACCAGCAGCGACCCCCTGGACCAGGCCCGCATCCGGCCCGACGGCCAGCTGACCTTCCAGGATTCCGGCTCCGGTCCCGGCCGGAAGGTCCTGACCGTGTCGGTCTCGGACGGACAATCCACTGCCGAGGGCAAGGTCACCGTGGACGTCAGGAGCCCTGGCGCCCTGCCGCCCGTTGCCAACGCCGACCATGTGGTGGCAGTTGCCGGTACCGACACGGTGATCACCCCGTTGAAGAACGATTCCGATCCCCAGGGCGGGACTTTGCGGCTTGCCCAGGCCAGTCCCGACGCTGAATCCTCTGCCACCCTCAACCCGGACCAGCAGACCTTCACGTTCAACTCCCGCACGATCGGGGCGCACTACGTCACCTACCTGGCGACCAACGGCCCCGCCAGTGCCCAGCAGCTGGTACGCGTGGACGTGGTGCCGGGCACCGATGAGGGAGCGCCCGTTGCCGTCCGCGATACGGCGCTGCTGCCCACCGGCGGCGACGTCCTGGTGGACGTCCTTGGCAACGACTCCGACCCCTCGGGCGGCGTCCTGGTGGTGCAGTCCGTGACGGCCGACGCCGGGCTGCCGGTGAGTGTCGCGGTGCTCGACCACTCCGTAGTGAGGATCACCGACCTCCGCGCAGAAGGCCAATTGACTGTCCGCTACACCGTTTCCAACGGCCGCTCCTCCGCTACCGGAGAGATCTCGGTGCTGATGGTTCCCGCGCCGGCCAAGCTCCAGGCACCCCAGGCAAAGCCGGACGAAGCCACGGTCCGGGTAAACGACGTCGTCAGCATCCCTGTCCTGGCCAACGACACAGATCCCAACGGCTCCAAACTCACACTCCTGCCCGATCTTGCCCAGCAGCCGGACGCCGCTGACGGCCGCATGTTCGTGGCAGGCGACCAGCTCCGGTTCATCGCCGGACCCGAGGCTAAGACCGTCTACGCCATCTACAAGGTGCAAAACGCGTCCGGCCAGGTGGACTCCCAGCAGGTCACCATCCGCATCCGGGCCCGCGACGACGACCGGAACACCCGGCCCGAGCCCCGTAACCTGACCGCCCGGGTGGTGGCTGGGATGACAGTCAAGGTACCGGTGCCCCTGGACGGCATCGACGCCGACGGCGACTCCGTCCAGCTCATCGGCATCGACAAGGCGCCCGCCATGGGAACAGCCGTGGTCCGGGACGGCTACCTGGAATTCACCGCCGCGGGAGATGCCGCAGGCACCGACAGCTTTACCTACCGCGTCCGCGACCGGATCGGCGCCGAGAACACCGGCACCGTCATTGTGGGCATCGCCCCGCCGGAAGCCAACAACCAAAAACCCATCGCCGTGGACGACGCCGTCGACGTTCGGCCCGGCCGCAAAGTGGCCGTGGAGGCCGTGGCCAACGATTCAGACCCCGACGGCGATCCCCTCAGCCTGGTTTCCGACGGGTTCGAGGCCGCACCCGAACTGCAGGTCGAGGCCACGGACGGAGCCAAGGTACTCTTCACCGCACCCGCGGCCGCAGGCAATGAAAGCATCAGCTATCGCATCCAGGACGACAAGAAGGCCTCCGCCAGTGCCGTGATCCGGATCCGCACCAGCCCGGACGCGGAGCTCAAACGTCCCGTGGCCAAGGATGACCGGGTGACGGTTGCCGAAACCCTTGGCAAGACCGCAGTGGATGTCCCCGTCCTGAAGAACGACTCCGATGCCGACGGCGTGGCCGCAGACCTCAACATCAGCCTGCCCGACGGCAACCCCAATGCCCGCGTGGGCGGCTCCGGCAACGTCGTGGTGACGCTGACCCCGGAGGACCAGCTCATTCCCTACACGGTGACCGACGTTGACGGCCTGACCTCCACGGCCCTCATGTGGATCCCCGGCCAGGGCGCGCAGTACCCCACCCTGGCCAAAACGGAGCCGGTGGAAGTCATGTCCGGCAAGGACATCACCCTGGACCTCGCCGAATACGTCCGGGTCCGCAACGGCCGTACCGCCAGGGTCACTGTGGCTGATTCCGTCCGGGTCCAGGGCGGTTCACCGGAGGGCGTCATCCAGTCCGACGGCAAGGCCCTGCGCTACACCGCGAAACCCGATTATGTGGGCCCCGGCTCCATCACCTTCGAAGTGACGGACGGCTCCGGACCGGACGACGGCGACGGCCTGAAAGCCACGCTGGTGATCATCACCAAGGTGATCCCGGACCCCAACGCCAACCACCCGCCCACCTTCAGTGGCACCTCCGTGGATGTCCCGAAAGCCGAAACGGCAACGATTGATCTTGCCGGACTGGCCAAGGACGTGGACGAAAGGGACAAAGACAACCTCCGCTTCGAACTGGACGGAACGCTTCCCGCCGGGTTCAACGCAAAGGTCGACGGCGCCACGCTCGCCATTACTGCCGACGGTTCCCTTGGCATCGGCGTCACCGGAAACATCCAGGTGAAGGTCACCGACGGCAGGTCACCCGCAGTGGGCGCCACGATCACGGCCCGCCATGTCGCCTCCAACCGGCCCCTGCCGGTGGCCAACGATGACGTGGTGGACAAAGCCAACGCCGGCAAGACGGAACAGGTGAATGTCCTGGCCAACGACTTCAATCCGTTCGCGGACACACCCCTGCGGATCGTTGGCGCCACCGTGGAGACGGGGGCCGCGGCCGGGCAGCCGGCGGTAGCAGGAGACAGCATCAGTGTTACCCCGGCTGACGGATACAAGGGCGTCATGGTGGTCCGCTACACAATCGCCGACAAGACGGGCGACCTGTCCCGCCAGGTCGACGGACGCCTGCGGCTCACCGTCCGCGGCAAACCCGACGCACCATCGGCGCCCAGCGCCACCGACGTCCGCAGCCGCACCGCCGTGCTCAAGTGGGCGCCGCCCTCGGACAACGGCGCCCCGATCACCGGGTACACCGTCCGTTCGAACAACGGCTTCGAACAGAAGTGCCCCACCACCACCTGCACGTTAAGCGGGCTCACCAACAATGTGAAGTACGTGTTCACGGTCCTGGCCACCAATGAAGTGGGGGACTCGCAGGCTTCACCGCAGTCCAACGAGATCCGGCCCGACGAAAAACCTTCGCCGCCTGAGGCGCCCACGGTCAAAGCCGGCGACAAGACCATGGCGGTCACCTGGCCCGCGGCCAAGTCCGAGGGCTCGCCGGTGAAACACTACAACCTGGAGATTTCCCCACCGCCGGCCAGTGGAGTTGCGGTCAAGAACGAGGTCGCCGGGCTGAACTACACCTGGACCGGCCTCACCAACGGCGTGAAGTACAAGGTGCGCGCGCAGGCTGTCAACGAGCTCGGCCCCTCCGACTGGGGGACCTATTCGGCCGAAGACAACCCGGCCGGCGTTCCGGCGGCACCTGCCGCCCCGTCATCCGCCGTCGCATCATCCGTGGGCACCCAGAACCAGCTCAGGGTGTCATGGGCAGAACCCAACACCAACGGCGACCCCATCAGCACCTACTACGTCACCATGAGCGGCGGCAACGCCGCGGACCAGACGCAGGCTGTCCCGGGCAACGTCCGGACTGCCAACTTCACCGCCAATAACTCCGAGGCCGCCTATACCTTTACGGTGCAGGCGGAGAACAAGGCCGGCAAGGGAGCGGTCAGTCCGCCCTCGGCACCCCGCCGTGCCACCGGCAAGCTGTCTCCGGTCTCCGGTGTCACGGCCACGCCGGCGAACACCGGGGGAGCGGGCCGCGCCGTGACGGTGGACTTCCGCAGGCTGACCGCCGCGGAACGCAACGGCTCCGCCGAGAACGAAGTCAGCTACACGTACAACGCCAGCAACGGCGCCCGCGGGCCCATCACACCCGGGCAGACCATCAGCGGCTTCAGCAACGGCACCGCCGTCAGCATCACCGTGATCGCCAACTCCACGGTGGCGCCGAGCTCGGACAGCAGTGCACCAGCCACCACCACGCCCTACGGATCCCCGGGCACGCCCTCGGCTTCCGGGCAGGACGGAGCCGTCAACCAGAAGTCGGCCACCCTCAACTGGTCCTCACCGTCCACCAGCACCAACGATGTGGCGCAGACCAAGATCAGGATCAACAACGGCGGGTGGGAGAGCGTTGCCCCCTCCGGCACCAGAACTGTCAACACGGCAAACTTCGGGGACACCGTCACCATTGCCGTCCAGACCTTCAACTCCATGGGTACCGGCAGCGCAGTGGTCACGGCCAGCGCCAACGCGGGCAAGCAGGGGCTCTGGGAAACCAGGATCAAGACTTCCGACCCCAACTTCGTCCGGAGCTGCACGTTCACCCTGGGCGGCTCCAACTACCGGCCAAGTCCCTACTTCGACTGTGACGGCGTCAATGCCGACAGCCCGCCGTGGTTCTACAAGGCAGACCAGGACCGCATCATGGTGGCGTGCTACATCGACCAGAGCGATAACTGGTCCGGCAACGGCATAGTCCGCTGGTGGCGCGTGGAATCGGGATCGGCCCGCAACGTCGGCCGGTACGTCATTGCCGGCCACACCACGCTTGCGGACCCTGCATCGCTGGGAGCACCGCATTGCTGACACCGGCAGTTCCGGCGGCCTGCGGGCAGTTGTCCCCATCGCGGGGCTTGCAGGGGTTCGGTAGGCTTGCCGCGGGGAAAGAAAGCCTGCTGCCTGTCCTGCGAACAGGCCGCCATCTGGCTACACAATCTGAGGGAAAAGTAACGCTGTGACAACTCTGCTGGG
Source organism: Pseudarthrobacter defluvii (assembly GCF_030323865.1). NCBI lineage: Bacteria > Bacillati > Actinomycetota > Actinomycetes > Micrococcales > Micrococcaceae > Pseudarthrobacter > Pseudarthrobacter defluvii. The sequence goes on from NZ_CP066362.1 coordinate 1,355,322, forward strand.
GAAGCTTGGGCTGAAAAAGCGACATAGGAAACTCGTCACCGGTACTGCGTTTGGTGCTGTGGTGGCTGTGGTGGTGACGGGTGCTGTGTTGTATCCGGGGTTTAAGACCACTGAGGTGGAGTTGAATGACGGTGGCGTGTGGGTGGTGTCGAAGTCGAAGAATGCTGTGGGGCGGTTGAATTATCCGTCGCGGGTGTTGGATGGTGCGGTGACTCCGGCGTCGACGACGTTTGATGTGTTGCAGCATGCCGGTGAGGTGTTTGTTGATGATGAGACTGGTTCGACGTTGAATCAGGTGTCGCCGGCGAATATGCGTCTTGGTGGGGATAAGCAGTTGCCGGGGGCGGCGGATGTGAGTTTTGGGGCGCGGACGATTTCGGTGACGGATGCGGCGTCGGGGAAGGTGTGGGCAGTGTCGCCGTCCACGGTGAATGGTTTTGACAAGGAAGCGTCGGAGCCGGTGATGGTGGGCTCGGCGGGGATTGTGTCGGCTGTTGGTTCTGATGACCGGATTTATTCTGCGGATCCGAAGACCGGGGCGGTGACGGTGACGGGGGTGGATGCTGATGGTGCGGTGACGTCCTCGGAGTCCAGTGTTTGGGATGGGCTTAAGGGTGCCGGGGATTTGCAGATGACGGTGGTGGGGGACCGGCCGGTGGTGTTGGATGCTGCGGCGGGGAACCTGTTTTTGCCCGGCGGTAAGAAGTTGGCGTTGGAGGACGCGCGGGAGGCGAAGCTTCAGCAGGCGGGGCCGGGTAGTGATGTTGTGGCGGTGGCGACGCGGAAGGCGTTGTTGGAGCAGCCGTTGGATGGCGGTACGGCGAAGACGGTGGGCTTTGATGGTGAGGGTGTGCCTGCTGCGCCGGTGCAGTTGGGTGGGTGTGTGCATGCGGCGTGGTCGGGTGCGAACAAGTATGTGCGGGATTGCACCAATGATGGGGACGATAAGAAGGTGGACGTGCCCAAGGCGAGTGCGTCGCCGTCGTATGTTTTTCGGGTGAACCGGGACCTGGTGGTCCTCAATGATGTGAACTCCGGGAATGTGTGGTTGGTGAACCAGAACATGCAGCTGGTCAACAACTGGGACGACGTTGTTCCGCCCAAAAACCAGTCCGATGACCAGGACCAGGAATCCGCGGACAACAACACCATCAATGTCCTGCCGGACCGCACCAAGCCCAACCGGCCGCCGGAAACCAAGCCGGACGCCGTCGGTGTCCGCCCTGGCCGCACCACTATCCTGAGTGTTCTGGACAATGACTCCGACCCCGACGGTGACGTACTCACGGCTGCCGTGGCGCCGGAGGCTGCACCCAAGGCCGGCAACCTTGAGAGCATCTACGGCGGGACGGCGTTCCAGATCACCGTTCCCGCAGACGCAAAACCGGGCACGGAGACCTTCAACTACAGTGCCTCCGACGGCCGTGGCCTGTCCGCCACCGGCCAGGTCGCCTTAACGGTGGTGGGACCGGACGAGAACAAGCCGCCTAAGTTCAAGCGCGGCGAGGACACCACCATGCTGGTGGAACAGGGCAAGACCGTCAGCCAGAACATCCTCACCGACTGGATCGACCCCGACGGCGACGACCTGGTCCTGCTTGACGCGAAGGCCGACAACGACCAGGACCAGGTCAAGGTCCGGCGCGACGGGCTCCTCACTTTCCAGGACTCCGGCGCCACGGCGGGCAAGAAGAATGTCCAGGTGACCATCTGGGACGGCCGCGCCACGGTTACCGGCAAGGTTGTGGTCAACGTCCAGCCGCCCGGAGCCCTGGCACCGGTGGTCAACGCCGACCACGTCACCGCCGTTGTGGGCCAGGACCTGGTGATCTCGCCCCTGAAGAACGACGTCGACCCCAACGGAGGTGCCCTCCGGCTTGCCCAGGTGGAAGCCAACGGGCCGGCCGAACTTGGCCCCGTGACTGACGGCGGCACTTTTACCTTCCGCAGCAGCACCCCCGGCCCGGTCTACTTGACCTACATTGCCAGCAACGGACCGCAAAGCAGCCAGGGACTCATCCGCGTGGACGTGGAGTCCGGCAACGACGGCGGTGATCCGGTGGCGGTGCACGACGTTGCCCTGATGCCCACCGGCGGAAGCGTGCTGCTGGACCCGCTGGCGAACGACTCCGACCCCTCCGGCGGAGTCCTGGTGCTGCAGTCCGTCAAGCTTCCGGACAACGCCACCGTATCCGTCAGTGTGATCAACCACAGCGTCCTGCGGATCACCGACATTCTGGGGACCAAGGACCCCATCCTGTTCGAGTACACCATGTCCAACGGAAAGAAGTCGGCCACCGGCAGCGTCTCCGTGGTGCCGGTCCCGGCCCCCGCCGTCGTGGAAGCCCCGCAGCCCAAGCCCGACGAAGTGAACGTCCGCGTCAATGACGTGGTCACCATTCCGGTCCTGGACAATGACACCCACCCGCAGGGCCAGGAACTGACCGTTGACCCGGTCCTGCCGCAGGCCGTTGATCCCGCCGACGGCAAGAGCTTCGTCTCCGAAAACACGCTCCGCTTTATTGCCGGCAGCCAGCCCAAGACCGTCCGGGCCATCTATAACGCGGTGGACCCGCAGGGGCAGAAAAGCGCCGCCGCGGTAACAATCCACATCCTTCCGCTCGAAGGCGCGGAGAACTCCCGGCCCCAGCCGCGCAACCTCACCGCGCGCGTGGTGGCGGCCGGCACCGTCAGGATTCCCGTGCCCCTGGACGGCATCGACCCCGACGGCGACTCCGTTCAGTTGACAGGCATCGACAGCACCCCTGCCATGGGCACCGCCACCGTTGGCAGCAACTTCATCGACTTCACGGCTGCGGGGGACGGTGCAGGTACTGACACGTTCCGCTACAAAGTGGTGGACCGGCAGGGCGCGACAAATACAGGCACCGTGACGGTGGGCATCGCGCCGCGTGGTGAGATCAACCAGAAGCCGACACCTGTGGACGATGAAGTCCGGGTCCGGCCCGGGCGTCAGATCGCCGTTGACGCCATCGCCAACGACACGGATCCCGACGGCGACCGCATCCGCATCCTCACCGACGGCATCGAGGCCGATCCGGCCCTGCAGGCCACCGTGAGCAAGAACAGCGGCCGCATCATCCTTCTGGCACCGAACGAGGCCGGGACCGTCAACGTCCGTTACACCGTCGCCGACGACCGCGATGCAACGGCCCAGGCCACCATTCGCCTGGTGGTTGACAACGACGTGCCGCTGAAGGCCCCGATTGCCCGCGATGACAGGGTGACCTCGGCCCAGGCCATGGGCAAGACCGCCGTGGACGTGCCGGTCCTCAAGAACGACGAGGATCCCGATGGCGTCGGCGAGAACCTGAAGATCAGCACCGAGGCCGCCACTGCCCGCCCGGGCAGCAACGGCAACGTGCTGGTGGACCTCACCGAACAGCCGCAGCTCATCCCGTACACCGTGGAAGACGTGGACGGCCAGCAGTCCACCGCCATTATCTGGGTGCCCGGCCTGGGGCAGCAGGTCCCGACCCTGGCCAAGGACGAGGTCCTCGAAGTGGTGGCCGGCCAGTCTGTCGACGTCGACCTCAAGGAGTGGGTCAAGGTGCGTGAAGGCAGGTCACCCAGGTTGACCCAGTCGGACCGGATCAAGCTCATTGGAGCCGACGGCGGCGACCCCATCATCAGGGACGGTGCCGGGCTCAAGTATTCCGCAGGTGCCGACTATGTTGGCCCTGGATCGCTCACCTTCGAAGTGACCGACGGCTCAGGACCCGACGATCCTGCCGGCCTGAAGTCGACCCTCAGCATCCGCACCAAGGTCCTGCCGGACCCCAACAAGAACAACCCGCCGGAACTGCTGGGCGCCAACGTGGATGTTCCCAAGGGTGACTCGGCCAGCACCGACCTCGGCAAGCTCACCTCAGATCCCGACCAGGACGACGTCGAGAAGATGAAGTACCAGCTGGTAGGGGACTCCCCGGGAGGCTTCAACGCACGCATCGAAGGCCAGACGTTGAAGGTTTCGGCTGCGGATTCCACCGCCACCGGCACCCGGGCTGCCGTCCAGGTCAAGGCGACGGACCCGCGCGGGCTTGAAGCGACGGCGACGTACCAGCTTGCCGTGACGGCTTCCAACCGGCCCAAGCCCGTGGCCAACGACGACGTCGAGCCGAACGCTGCGGCAGGAAAGCCCGTAACGATCAACGTCCTGGCAAACGACGCCAACCCGTTCCCGGAAACGCCGCTGAAGATCATTGCTGCGAACACCGAGACCGGCAGCGGCAACGTGGGCGTCAATGGTGACTCGATCACCGTTACCCCTGCGCCGGGCTTCACCGGAACCCTGGTGGTTGCGTACACCGTGGAGGACAAGACGCAGGACAGCTCCCGGCATGCCACGGCCCGGGTCCGGCTCACCGTCAAGGACAAGCCTACGGCTCCCACCACGCCGCAGGCCCAGAGCGTAGGGGACCAAACCGCACTGCTCAACTGGTCCGCTCCCGCCGACCGCGGTTCAGCCATCACCAAGTACACCGTGTACGGGGAGGGCGGCTTCCGGCAGGACTGCCCGGCCAACACCTGCACCCTTAACGGCCTGACCAACAACACCACCTACCACTTCCAGGTGACGGCCACCAACGAGTTTGGTGAGTCTGACCGTTCCCCGGCGTCGGCAGATGTCCGTCCGGACGTGAAGCCGGATACCCCGCTGGCGCCGTCGCTGAAGTTCGGTGACAAGCAACTGACGGTCGCCTGGGCCGCTCCGGCCAGCAAGGGCTCGCCGGTGAAGTCCTACGACCTGGAGATCTCGCCTGCTCCTGCGGGCCAGAACGCCCAGATCCAGGGACTGACGTCGGTCAACTACGTGTGGAAGGGCCTGCAGAACGGCGTGTCCTACAAGGTGCGGGTCCTGGCCCGGAACGACGCCAAGGATCCGTCAGAGTGGAGCCCGTATTCGGCGGCCGAAGTTCCCGCCGGCGTGCCCGCAACACCGGCAGCGCCAAGCGTGGCACAGGCCACGCCCGTGGGTTCCCAGAGCCAGCTGCGAGTGGTGTGGTCGGCACCCAATAACAACGGTGACGCCGTCTCCGCCTACACCCTGACCACGCTCCGGGGCGGAGCCGCCGTTGCAACCCAGCAGGTTTCCGGGACGTCGCAGAACGTCACGGTGGACAACTCGGAGTCCAGCTACACCTTCACCGTTTCGGCCACCAACAAGGCGGGCACCAGCGGCACCAGCGCGCCGTCGGCTGCAACGCGTGCGGTGGGCAAACCCGGAACGGTGGCAGCGCCCTCGGCCTCCCTGGTGGACACCAACGGCAACGGCGGCAAGATCGACGTCCGGTTTACGCAGTTGACCGATGCCCAGCGCAACGGCTCATCGCCGACGGAAATCACCTACCGCTACAGCCTGACGTCCGGTGGAGGCTCCGGCTCCATCCCCGCCGGTGGCGGCGTGGTGGCGGCAGCCAACGGCACGCAAACATCGGTGGTGGTGTGGGCGGTTTCATCCCGCAGCACTTCCGCCGGTGACGCCAGTGCGCCATCGAACGCCGTCAACCCGTATGGCCTGGCCTTTGCCCCGAATGTCACCGGCAGCAAGAGCAGCGGAGTGGGTGACCAGACGGTCTCCTGGACCTGGAACCAGCCGGACGGCAACGGGCGCGCTGTTACCGGATACCAAATCAGCCTGGACAACGGCGCATGGCAGGACACCACACAGCGCAGCTTCTCCAAGAGCGTTGGCTTCAGCCAGACGCACAAGCTGGAGGTACGCGCCGTCAGCGCCGGACAGCCGGGACGCATCGGCAGCGATACGTCCAGCAGCGGTGCCGCACCGCCGCCTCCGGGACCCAAGCTGTGGAACGTCACGGTCCGGGTCAACAGCTGCCTGGAGGAAGCCAAGGGCAGCGGAGACCACTGGTCCAGCGGAACCTGCACGTCCTACATGATGCCGCAGGGCTCCAACCTTGGACTCGAGTGCTACCGCGACGGATGGGGCTCAAGCCGCTGGTACTACATCTACGAACGGAACGGCAGCCGGTGGACCAACCAGTACCGGTTCATCAGGGCTGACACCATCACCGGCTCAACTGCCGGAATGGGCTCCTGCCCGGCGAGCTACTAAGACCGCGGCAACCCGGTCTTCACAACAACACGACAAACCAGCCACAACCAGAGGAAGAACAACTTTCATGACCATGACCATCGAGCAGGCCGAGTGGTTTGCCGACACATTCGAAAAGCTGGTTGCCAACGTGGGGCAGGCGGTGTTGGGCAAGGAACACGTCATCCGCCTGACCTTCACCGCGATGCTGGCCGAGGGCCACGTCCTGTTCGAGGATGCGCCGGGCACCGGCAAGACCTCCCTGGCCCGCGCCCTCGCAGCCACCGTACAGGGCTCCAACAACCGCATCCAGTTCACCCCCGACCTGCTGCCGTCGGACGTGACCGGTGTGACCATCTACGACCAGAAGACGCAGAAGTTCGAGTTCCACAAGGGCCCGATCTTCAACAACATCGTCCTGGCCGATGAAATCAACCGTGCGTCGCCCAAGACGCAGTCGGCCCTCCTCGAAGTCATGGAGGAATCCCGGGTCACCGTGGACGGCGTCACCTACTCCGCGGGCCGCCCGTTCATGGTCATGGCCACCCAGAACCCCATCGAGCAGGCCGGCACGTACCGCCTGCCCGAAGCCCAGCTGGACCGCTTCCTGATCAAGACGTCCATCGGCTACCCGGACCACGCGTCCACCGTCCGGCTCCTGGGCGGCAGCAACCTGAAGGACCGCTCCAAGGAACTGTCCGCCGTCATCACCACCCAGGCCGTGGCAGACATGGCGGACCTTGCGGCAACCGCGCACATCGACACCGCGGTGCTGGAGTACATCTCCCGCCTGTGCGAAGAAACCCGCAACGCCCCCGAAACCCGGCTCGGTGTCTCCGTCCGCGGCGCCCTTGCCATGGTGCGGGCCGCCAAGGTGTGGGCTGCCTCGCAGGGACGCAACTTCGTCCTGCCGGATGACATCAAGGAACTGGCCTCCGTGGTGTGGACCCACCGGTTCGTGATGGATCCCGAGGCCGAGTTCTCCGGTGCCACCGCCGAGGCTGTCCTGACCAGGATCCTCACCGACGTCGCCGCACCACAGCAGCGCACCAACGCCTGACCGGACCGGCTGCAGCCTGGCGCTGCAGCCACCACCACTCCATCCCAGCGCAACAACGAAGGCACACCCCTATGTCCGACGGCACGTCCAGCGGCACCCCGTTGACCCGGTTCGCGGAGCGATTCCAGCAGCTCTTCCACCGGAACGGCCGCCCCACCCGCCTGCATCCTGCGGCGGTATGGTCCGAAGCGAGCAGCACCGCCCTCCAGGCCCTGACACCCGGCTGGCGGGCCGTCCGTGACACCTGGCTCAAGTATGCGTGGCCGGTCCTTTCCGTGGTCAGCATCCTGGGCTGGTCCGTCCTGGCAGCAGCCATCCTGCTCTGGACCACCGGCCAGGCATTCGGCTGGCAGGAAGCCACGGCAGCCTCCATTGCCGCGTTCGCCATGTTCGTCATCGCCGTTGCCTTCATCCTGGGCCGGTCCTCCTACGGGGTGGTCCTGGACCTGGCCCGTACGCGTGTGGCGGTGGGGGACAGCGCCGTGGGCAGCATTGCGGTCTCCAACACCTCGGCACGCCCGCTGCTACCGGCCGCGCTGGAACTGCCGGTGGGCAGCACCACGGCCGTCTTCCACCTGCCCCGGATGAAGCCCGGACAGGTCCACGAAGACCTGTTCACCATCCCCACCGCGCGGCGCGCCGTCATCGTGGTGGGACCGGTCCGATCCGTCCGGGCAGACCCCCTGCACCTCCTGCGCCGCCAAGTCCTGTGGACCGAGCCGGAGGACCTCTTCGTCCACCCGCGCACGGTCGCCCTGGCGGGCTCCGCCGCAGGCTTCATCCGCGACCTCGAAGGCATGCCCACCACCGAGCTCTCCAGCGCCGACGTCTCCTTCCACGCCCTCCGCGACTATGTGCCGGGCGATGACCGCCGGCACATCCACTGGAAGACCACGGCCCGGACCAACAAACTGATGGTGCGCCAGTTCGAGGAAACCCGCCGTGCCCACCTGGCCATCTCGCTGTCCATCAACACCGAGGAATACGCCTCCGAAACCGAGTTCGAGATGGCCATCTCGGTGGCTGCCTCCATCGGCCGGCAGGCCATCCGCGAACAGCGGGAACTGGATGTCCTGACCCAAAAGGGGCCGCTGCGCTGTGAAACCGGCCGGAACATGCTGGACGACATGACACGGATCGTCGGCTCGCCCATGCGCCGCACCGCCGTCGACCTTGCCCGCACGCTGGCCGACACCGTCCCCAACGCCTCCGTGGTCTTCTTCGTGGTGGGCAGCAACGTAACGGCAACCCAACTCCGTTCCGCCGCCGCCTCGGTACCGCCCGGCGTGCGAAGCCTCGCAGTCCGGGTGGAAGCCGGGGCGGCGCCCACACGGGCCAACATCGCGGACCTTACTGTCCTGACGCTCGGCGACCTTGCCGACCTTGCCATCGTGCTGAGAAAGGCGGCAGCATGAGCACCGCACCGGGCCGTTCACCGCAAACTTCCATCCCGCCCACCCGTACCCGGCGGAAGGCCGCCACCACGGAGTCGGCCTTCGCTGACGGGCAGCCGCTCTGGCACTTCCTGCTCGACGCCGGCGCCCTGGTGGTCCTGCTGGGCCTGGGCCTGCTTGGCTTCGGCCTGAGCTTCGGCGGGGACCCCTATTACCTGGTCTCCGGATTCGGCGGCATCATCCTGGGCCTGGCCATTGGGGCCGCCAACGCCCACCTGCGCCTGGGCCTGCTGATCACCACCGCCCTGGCCCTGGCCGCGTACCTGGTGCTCGGGACCTGGCTGGCAGTGCCGGACGCCGCCATCGCAGGCTTCGTCCCCACCCTGGACTCGCTGCGGACCCTGCTGCTGGGTGTCGTCTTTGCCTGGAAGGACATGCTCACGGTCGGCGTGCCGGTGGGCACAGCCGGCGGCGTGCTCATCGTCCCGTTCCTGAGCTCGCTCATCACGGCCCTCGTGGCCGCTCTCCTGACCTGGCGGCTCCGCAGCCCCTACCTGCCCCTCCTTCCCGTGCTGGTCCTGTTCGTCACCGGCATCGCCTTCAGCACCAATGCCGCCTTCCTGACGCTGGAACGCGGCATCGGGCTGACCGTGCTGGGCATCGCCTGGGCAACGTTCCGCCGGGACGCCCTGCGGCGGAACAGCACCAGGCGGGTGGCGGTGAACAACCCGCAGAATGACAGCGCCACCGCGCGGCGGGCCAGGATCCGCCGGCTGGGCATGGCGGCGGGAGTCATCGCCGTCAGCGTCGGGATCACAGCAGTGGCCGCGCCGCTGGTCAGCGCAGGGGAGGACCGGAAAGTCCTCCGCAACGTGGTGGTGCCGCCGTTCGATCCCAAGGACTACATCACCCCGCTGGCCAGCTTCCGGACGTACGTGAAGGACAAGAAGGACGACACCCTGTTCGTGGTCAAGGGCCTCCCGCGCGACGGCCGGGTGCGCCTGGGGGCCCTGGACGCCTTCAACGGCACCAACTACAACATGGACCCCAACGGCTCGGGCAACTTCAGCAAGGTGGGCGACGCCAAGTCCATCAATACGCTCGCCGACACGTCCGGGGTAGTTCCCACCAACGATTACTCGATCAGCATCAACATCGAGGACTACCAGGGCTACTTTGTCCCCGGCGGGCGCAAGACCACCGGCATCAGCTTTGACCAGCCCGGGTCTGCAGCGGCTGGGGGACTCTACTTCAACCCGGGATCGGACACCGCTGTCACCACCAGCGGGCTGTCAAAGGGCGACTCCTATACCGTCCAGGTCTCCGACCCCGTCAAGCTCGAGCACGGCCAGCTGACCCAGTACGACTTCGCCAAGATCTCCCTCCCGGACCCCCTTGAGGTACCGCCGGTGGTGGGCTCCCAGGCGAACGACCTGTCCGCTGATGCCCCGACCGCGATCGACCGGGTGCGCCAGATTGAGGCCCACTTCCAGAAGACCGGGGCGTTCAGCAACGGCTTGGTGAGCGAGGGGCAGCTGCCCAGCGTTTCCGGCCACGGCTCTGCCCGCATCCGCAGCCTGCTCACAGCCAAGCAGATGCTCGGTGACGATGAACAGTACGCGGTGGCCATGTCCTTGATGCTGCGGCACTTGGGCATTCCGTCCCGCGTGGTGATGGGCTTCTACCCGGAACCGACCAGTCCCGAGAACGGCGCGGGCGAGGTGAAGATCACCGGCAAGGACGTCCACGCCTGGGTGGAGGTGGCGTTCGAGCGGGTGGGCTGGGTCAGCTTCGACCCCACCCCGCCCAAGGACAACATCCCCATCCCGCCGGACCCCGAAAGCAAGTCCAAGCCCAAGCCGCAGGTGCTGCAGCCGCCGCCCCCGCCGCAGGAGCCGGCGGACCTGCCGCCGGACTCCTCGCCGGACGCGCTGGACGCGGACCAGAAGAAGAACAACCCGTGGCTGTTCTGGGGCGCGCTCCTGGGTGCCTTGGGCGTCGCGGCCATCCCGGTGGTCGTCCTGGCCCTGCCGTTGTTGCTGATTGCTTTGCTGAAGGCACGACGGCGGAAGTCGCGTTTCCGTGATGGCCTCCCCGCCCAGCGTGTGGGCGGAGGATGGAACGAGGTAGTGAGCCTGGCGACGGACCTGGGTGCCGCCGTCGACACCCGGTCGACGAGGCGCGAAAGCGCCGCCGTGCTGGCCGAGGCGTTCCCGGCGACCTCGGGGACCACCACCATGCTGGCCCGCCGGGCGGACGCGTCAATCTTCGGCGCCGGGGAGCCCACTGAGGAGCAGGTCCGGGAGTACTGGACCATCGTTGACGGCTCGCTGAAGGAAATGACCTCCGGAATGGGCTTCTGGCGCCGGCAGCAGGCACGGTTCTCGCCCCGGTCGCTGCTCGCCGACGCCCGGACAGCCATGAACTCAGGTAGCGGCCTGAAGCTGCGCGGCGGCCGTTTGGCACTCCCGACGGTGCCCGGGATCCTCGCCGCGCGCCGTCGTCGTACCTCCGGCAACGCTGATGCGCCGCCCCAGCAGCACGCACCCAACCAGCAAGGACCACACCAGCAGTGATGCGCGACGCCGAACGCTGCCCCCGCTGCCAACAGCAGATCCGTGCGGGGGCCACCTTCTGCACTGCCTGCGGTGCGCCGCTGCCCAACAGGGCGGCGCGCCGCACCCGGACTTCGGACCTGCTTCCGGATCACGGCCCGAGTGCTGCCAGGGAGGCGCGTCCCGAGCATGCGGCGGGGATTCCCGGTACTATCCCGGTAGTAGAAAGGCCCCCGGCAGGTCAGCCGGCGGGCAGCGCATTGACGGGTCCCATATACACGGGCTCCGGGCCGGGCAGGACCGGCGGTTCCACCAAGGTGGAAGCCGCTCCAGGGGGAGGAACGGGAATGGCAGTGAACCTTCAGCTTGTTCCGGCTACGGCGGGCAAGCGGCTTGGTGCTGCCGTCATTGACTGGCTGCCTGGGTTAGCGGTGCTGGTGGTGACCTTCGCCATCGGTTTCGCCGGCATCACGCGGACCAGGAGCGGCGGCTTCATCGTCTACGACACGTCATCCCTGGTGCTGTTCGGCGGCATCGGCCTGGGCCTGACCCTGGCCTACCTGTTCGTTGTCCTCGGCCTGGAGAGCCGCGGCGGCAAGACGCCGGGCAACCTGCTGATGGGCATCCGCAGTGCGGACCAGGACGGCTACGCGCCCGGTGCCGGAGCTGTGTTCCTGCGCGGCCTGATCACGGGAGCCGGTGTCCTGCTGGCCCTGCTGGTGGCGGTGCTGGTGGTGGTGTTCAAGTGGTTCGACGTTGCCCTGTTTATTCTTGGGCCGCTGCTTCTGGTGTCTGCCGTCTGGGCGGTGCTGGTGGTTGTTTCCTGCCGATGGGACAAGCGCGGCGGGCTGCGCGGCTGGAATGACAACGCTGCCAAAACGTTGGTGTTCGACGTGAAAGCGGGCCGGGACCCCATCACCACCGGCGGCATCCAGGGGCCCTACAGCTTTGCGCCCCTGGACCTTCCGCCCGTCCAGCAGGTGCTGTCCCCGGTGGCCGGCGCCAAGGCACAGCAGGCAGCGGGATCCCAGGCTTCAGCGTCCGGACCGCCGGCGTCGCCCGTGCCGGCATCCCCCGCACCCGACTCCCGGCCGCCGGCACCCTTTAGCCCTGTACCATTCGCACCGACGCCCGTCGCGCCCCAACCCAGCGCGCCCCAGGCGGCGACGCCCCACGCAACCCCAGCCCAGGCCCCCCAAGCACCTGCGCCGTCGGCCACCATGCCGTCCCAGACCATGCCCTACACCTCGCCGGCATCCTTCGCGCCGCCTGCTGCAGGTGCCCCGGCTGCTGGTACCCACGGTTCGCCGGCAGGCTTCGAGCAAGGCTCCGTCCAGGGCTTCGCTTCTGCCGGTGCTCCCTCCGGTCACCGGGTGCCCCCGCCGCATGTGGACGACGACGTCGAGCGCACCCAGGTGCGCCCCGGCAGCGGTGCCCCGGCCCAGGTGGCAGTCCTGCGCATCCGCCTGGACGACGGGCGGGACTTCCAGCTGGACCGCAACGTCCTGGTGGGCCGCAACCCCGTGGGACAGGCCGGGGAGCAGCATGCCCAGCTGCTGGCCGTGGACGATCCCGGCCGCTCCATTTCGAAAACCCACCTGCACCTGCTCACCGACGGTGCCGGCATCTGGGTGACGGACCGGCACTCAACCAACGGAAGCGCCGTCACCACCCCGGACGGCCTGCGCACCCCCTTGGTGCCGGGCGTCCCCACGTTTGTTACCCCGGGATCCAGCGTGCATTTTGGAGACCGTACCTTTTACCTAGGACAGACATGAACCAGCACCCCGCCAGTGTTTCCTCCACTATCCAGCCGGGGCCGGGCCTTAGCCTCTCCTGCGGTTACGGGACGGACAGGGGGCTCCGCCGGGAACTGAACGAGGACTCGTATATCGCAGCCGATCCCATCTTCGCCGTGGCCGACGGCATGGGCGGCCACGAAGCCGGCGAGATTGCCAGCGGCCTGTGCGTGCGCGCCCTGGCCGAAATGCCCCAGGTCACCACGGGGGAGCGGAACATCACGGCGTCCGTCCTCCAGCAGTACCTGGTCCGTGCCGACGCCTCCATCCGTGAAGCCGCCGGGGCCCGGGCCGGTACCACGCTGACGGGCGCCGTCATTGTGGAACAGATGGGCATGCCCTACTGGCTGGTGATGAACATCGGCGACTCCCGCACCTACCGGCTCAGCCTGGGACGGTTCGAGCAGATCAGCGTGGACCACTCCGAAGTCCAGGAGCTGGTGGACGCGGGCGAAATCACCGCCCAGGAAGCCACCGTCCACCCGCGTCGGCACGTGGTCACCCGGGCACTGGGCACCGGGGATGAGACGGAGGCGGACTACTGGCTCCTCCCCGTCGAGGAAGGCGACCGCGTGCTGGTCTGCTCGGACGGCCTCACCGGCGAACTGGCAGACGATGACATCCTGCGGATCCTCAGTACCGTGGCGGACCCGCAGGAGGCCGTGGACGCCCTGATCCAGGCGGCCCTGCGCAGCGGCGGCCGTGACAACGTCACCGCCATCGTGGTGGACGCGCGCAACGTGGCGAACGACGACGGCGCAGGCACCACGGCGCCCCGCCACACCACGGCTGACGGGGACGAAGTGACGCTGCCGCGCCCGCAGTCCTCCGAGGCCGTGACGGAACCATTGCCCGAACCCTTGGTGGACGGCGCGGCATTGGATAACGGCGCGGCATTGGAAAACGGCACTGCGCTGGAGAACGGTGCCGGGCTGGTCGAGGGCACTTCGCTGGAGGGGGAGCCGGGCGATGACCGGCGCTAGCTACATTCCCGGCGGCTGGCTGGGCATCATCCGGTCCCGTACTGCAGTCCTGCTGGGTCCCGAGGCACCGGCTGAACTGGTCGGCGCACTGTGGGAACTCCTGGCCGGCCGGCCCGAACCGCACGAGGTCCTCGCCGCTGTGACCAGCAGCTCCGGCGGCTCGCTAACCCGCATACCGTCCTTCGCCATCCTTGACTTCAACGGGTCCCTGCGGGTCTTCCTGCGCGGCGCCATCGACCTTACCGTCGAGCAGCCAAGCGGGGCCGTTGACCTTGACGGAAGGGACGTAACCACCTGGAACGAACGCAAATTCGTGGTGCCCGGCACATGCAGGTTGGGTCTCCCGGATGGCGGCGCTGCAGGCACCGGCGGCGCATGGCCCGCAGAGGGTCCCGGGCTGCCGCTCGGGGAGGGCGTGGTGCTGCTCCGGTCCCTGATCTTTGGGACACAGCCAAGTCCTGCCGCCGTCGATGGCGCTGCTGCTGATACTGGCACGGCGGCGGGCGAAGGGACGGCTGTAATCACAGGCACGGCGCCTGCGGACGGTACAGAAGCAGGACATGTTCCCGCCGCCCCCGACGGCCCTTTTGCCGTCAATGCGGCCGGTGAAGTGGAATCTGCCGGTGAAGTGGACACTGCCGGCGAAGTCGATGGTAGCGGCGACGCCGGCCATGTTGCCGGGATTGTGGTGGGGGTGATTGACGAGGACCTGGACGTGGACCCGGTTGAAGACCCGGTTGCTGACGTGAACGACGACCTGAACGAGGCCCCGGACGGGGAATGCGCGGAAGACGGGAACCTGCCCCAGGCGTTCGCCGCCGACGCTCTTGACCCCGAAGGCCTTGACCTCGAAGGTCTTGATCCCGACGCCACCATCGCTCCGGGCGCCATCATCGACGCCGACGAGGAACTGCTGGAGGAGCCTGCCAATCCGGCACCGGTTGGCGACGGACCGGTTGGCGACGGCCCGGCCGGACCGGACGGGGCGGAAACTGATCCAGGCGATGCCGCTCCGGCCGAGGAACTCACCAGCTCCTACGACCACCTCTGGGACCGCACTGTGATGCGGAACATCGAGGACGCGGCGGTGCGCGAGGAACCCGATGCCGACTCCGGCCATGTGGTCCCGCAGCAACCTCCAGCCCTGCCCGCGGCCGAACCGCTGGCCGCTCTTGGTGCAGCGGAGGACGCCGGCCTGGAGGGTGCAGCAGCCGGTTCTGGACCGGCAGCGGACTCCGACACTGCCACCGGCGCCGGCAATCCTGCCGCAGCTGGCCCCGAAACCGGCGCGGCGGCTGCCTCGCCCCGCCCTGCCTCCACGGGCCTCATCGATTCCGTCCCATGGCGTACCGCGGGAGCTGCGACAACACCCGCCCCGGAACCCAGCACGCCGCCAGCCCTCGGCACGCCGCCGGCTCCGCCAGTCCCTGCCCCCGTTGCATTCGAAGGTGGCCCTTCCGGGCTGGCCCAGAGCTCGTCCCAGGCCCAACCCGAGGCCGGCTTCGATCCCGACCACGACGGCCAGACGGTTATGAAGAGCAGCCTTCCGGGAGCAGGCTCCGTCCCGGCCGCAAACCAGCAGGCCGCACTGCAGGATGCCGGCGACGGGCCGCTGGTGCTGGCGCGCGTCTGTTCGCAGGGCCACGCCAATCCGCCAACCCGTGCACAGTGCGGCGCCTGCGGTGCCGCCCTGCTGCCCGACGCCGTCCAGGTTGCACGTCCACGGCTGGGCCGGATGCGCCTATCCACGGGCGAACTCCTGGACCTGGACCAGTCGATGGTCATTGGCAGGCAGCCGTCCGTATCCCGGGTCCAGGGCGGGGTCATGCCGCGCCTTGTCCAGGTGGCGAGCCCGGGCGGGGACATCTCCAGGTCCCACGTTGAGGTGCGGCTCGAAGGCTGGCACGTCATGCTCTGCGATCTCAAAGCCACCAACGGCACCGTCCTGGTCCGCGAAGGCCAGCCGCCGCGCCGCCTGGCCCAAAACGAGATGGCCATCCTGCTCGACGGCGACATCGCGGAGCTGGGCGACAACATCTCACTGCGTTTTGAGGAGATTCCGTGAGTTCCAAACGGCCCGTTGCGCCGCCGCCCCGCATTCCGGGGTTCACCTACATCAGCCTGCTGGGATCCGGCGGCTTCTCCGACGTCTACCTCTATGAACAGGACAGGCCGCGCCGAAAGGTGGCGGTCAAGGTGCTGCTCTCCGACCTGAAGACAGAGGGCGCCCGGCGGCGGTTCGAATCCGAAGCCAACCTCATGGCCCAGCTGTCCTCGCACCCGTACATCGTCACCATTTTCGAAGCGGAAGTGACGGATGACGGGCACTCCTACCTGGCCATGGAGTACTGCTCACGGCCCAGCCTGGACGTCCGGTACCGGCGGCAGCGCTTCAGCGTGGACGAGGTCCTGGCAGTGGGCATCCAGGTTGCCTCCGCGGTGGAGACAGCCCACCGTGCCGGCATCGCCCACCGTGACATCAAGCCCGCCAACATCCTGGTGACGGACTACAACCGCCCTGCCCTGACCGACTTCGGCATCTCCGGCACCCTCGCCGGGGACTCGGACGACGACTCCGGCATGTCCATTCCGTGGTCCCCGCCCGAGCAGTTCCGGGACGGGCCCGTGGACGGCGTCATGGTGGACGTGTGGGCCCTTGGCGCCACGCTCTACACGCTGCTGGCCGGCCGCTCGCCCTTCGTCATGCCCGGGGCGGACAATTCGCAGCGCGAATTGATCAACCGCATCAGCAACACGGCCCTGCCGCGTCTGGGCCGGGCCGATGTGCCGGAATCCCTGGAACTGGCGCTGGCCACGGCCATGGCCAAGTCACCGCAGTCCCGGTACTCCTCGGCCCACGCCTTCGCCCTGGCCCTGCAACGCATCCAGGCCGAGCTCAACCTCTCCGTCACGCCCTTCGAGGTCCTGGAGGAGCCCCAGCAGGACGAGGGCCACCCGGATGACGGCACTGAGGAAACGCGCGTCCGCAGCATCGCCGCCATCGACCCGGAAGGCACCGGCAGCGCCCCCACCTTCCCGGCACGCACCCGGCCCAACGCAGCCAGCCCCAATTTTCCTGGCGCCAGTCTTCCCGGCGCCCAGACCGACGCGACCGGACGCAGGGGAGGCGCCGTCCCGCCGTCGGCCTTCACCCCCGCAGCGCCCAGCCAATGGCGGGCGGCCCCGGCAGTGCCCTCCATCCCGGCCAGTCCGGCAGGAGCACCGGGCGCTTCCGGAACAGAACCGGCCGACGGCGGCGGGCAGGGGGAGTGGGCACAGTCCACCGTCCTGCGCGGCGCCCCGGGGGCGGTGAACTACGGCGCGCCGGTAAGCGATGCCGGGCAGGACGCCTATACCGCCGACGCAACGGTCCAGCGGCCCCTGAAAGTGGACGAGCCGCAGGCGGCACCGCAAGCGGACCACGGCAAACGCAACCTCTGGCTGGCAATCACCGGGGGCACCCTTCTGGCGCTGGCGGCGGTGGTGGGCATCGTGGTGGCCAACGCGGCCCCCGGCACCCCCAAGCCTGTGCCCACCCAGCAGGTAACCAAACCCCCGGCGGACGCCCTGGACGACGGCACCGTCCCGGACGTCGAAGGCCTCAAGGGATCCATCGGCGGTGACGGGGAGGCCAGCTTCACCTGGACCAATCCGCAGCCCAAGGAGGGGGACACCTACAAGTGGAAGGTGTGGACCATAGGCGGGAACAGCTTGGAATTCCATTCTGTGGACAAGCCGCCGGTCAAGATGCGGCCCAGCCCCACCGGGCAGACCTGCATCCAGGTGATGATCGTCCGCTCGGACGGCGCATTCTCACCCATGGAGGAGAACTCCATCGCCTGCACCGGCCAGTGATGGCACTGGACCAGCACGTAACATCCGGCTGCGGCACCCGGCAACAGCACACCACCAGTACTCCGGCTACCGGAACAGTTCTGCCTTGAGGAGGCGCGGATCATGGGGGATCTAGCAATAGATTTTTGTGGCGAATGGTATGAGCCATCGGACCAGGACATCTTCAATATCGGCCGCGAGGGCGACCTCGAAGTGGACGACAACCCTTACCTGCACCGGCAGTTCCTGCAGGTGGCCAGGTACGACGGAATCTGGTGGCTTAGCAACGTGGGCAGCATGCTCTCCGCCACCGTTGCCGACGCGTCCGGCGGCATGCAGGCCTGGTTGTCGCCCGGTGCCCGGATTCCGTTGGTCTTCAGCCACACGAACGTGATCTTCACGGCCGGACCCACCACGTACGAGTTCGCCGTGCACCTGAAGACGCCCTCCTTCCGGCAGGAAGCCCCAGAAGGCGCCAGCAGCGGGGACACCACCATCGGCCCGGTGGTCTTCACGGATGCCCAGAAGGCGCTGATCGTGGCGCTCGCTGAGCCGGTGCTTCGGCGCGAAGGGACCGGTTTCAGCACCATCCCGTCCTCCGCGGCCGCGGCCAAGACACTGGGTTGGGCGCTGACCCGCTTCAACCGCAAGCTCGACAACGTCTGCGACAAGCTGGACCGCGTGGGCGTGGTGGGGCTGCGCGGCGGCGGCGGCAAGCTGGCCACCAACCGCCGGGCCCGCCTGGTGGAACACGCCGTCACCACCCACCTGGTGACACCCGATGACCTGTACCTGCTGGAAAAGATGAGGGGCGTGGACGAAGGATGAGGATCCGGCTGACACTCCGCCGTGAACCCGCCGACGCCAAGGACCTGGCCGTCACGGTGGACGGCATGGCCACCGTGGCCGATATCGCCACCGTGCTGTGGGCCGCGGACCCGGAACGCAAGGGCACGCCTGCGCCGGACAACCTGTCCCTGCGGATCGACGAGGCCTTCGTGGGCGCCGGTATCAGCGGCAACATCCTGGCCCGCCAGGACAACCTCCTCGAATCGGGCCTGCGCCCCGGCTCCGTGGTTTCCCTGGCCCAGGTGAGCGAACAGTTCAACGAACCCGGGGCGAACCGGGGGCCGGCAGCGGCCACGCTGCGGGTGCTGTCCGGGCCCGACGTCGGCCGCGAATTTTCGCTGCCCACCGGCACCAGCTACATCGGCCGGGACCGGGACGTGGATATTCGATTGACGGACCCGCTCACCTCCAAGCGGCACGCCCGGATCACGGTGGACGAGAGCATCGAAATCGTGGACACCAACTCCGCCAACGGCCTCCTCATGGACGGCCTGCCCGTCACCCGCGCCACCCTCAACTCTTCAGACACCGTGACCCTGGGGGACACCACCGTCACCGTGGTGCCGTTGGGACACAACCATGCGGCAGCACCGACGTCGCCCCTGGTGGACTTCAACCGCTCCCCGCGCGTGGTGCCCCGCTTCGAGGTACCCAAGCGCGTCCTTCCCTCCGGGCCCAAGCGGCCTGAGGACCAGCCATTCCCGTACATCATGCTGGTGGCGCCGTTGATGATGGGCGCCGTCATTTTCGCGGTTACGCAGAACGTGCTGTCCATGGTGTTCATGCTGATGATGCCCCTGTTCATCGTGGGCCACTACGTTGATACGAAGATGCGGACCCGGAAGCAGCAGAAGGAGCAGCTCAAGCAGTTCCGGGCCTCCATGGCCGCCTTCCGGCAGGACCTCACCGAGCTGCAGCAGGTGGAACGGGCAGTCCGGCTGCAGGAGGCGCCGTCCGTCAGCGACACCGTGGACGCCATCTACAAGCTTGGGCCGCTGCTGTGGACGCACCGGCCGGAGCACTCCTCCTTCCTTGGCCTGCGCTTTGGGCTGGGGACCGCGCCCTCCCGCATCCCGCTGGAAGAACCCTCCAACAACGACACCGAGGTCCAGTACGCCCGTGAAATCCAGGACTGCATCAAGCAGTTCAGCGAGATCGAAGGCGTTCCCGTGGTCTCCCAGCTGCGCACCTCGGGCGCCCTCGGCATCGCCGGCGCCCGAGGCCTGGTGGACGACGTTGCCCGCGGCATGGTGCTGCAGCTGGTGGGGCTGCATTCACCCGCCGAGGTGGTCCTGACAGCCATTACGTCCGCCCAGTCCCGGGAGCGCTGGAACTGGCTGCAGTGGCTGCCGCACGTGGGCTCGGGCCACAGCCCCTTGGGCGGGGACCACCTTGCTGCCGGTTCGGCCGGCGGTTCGTCACTGCTGGCCCGCCTCGAGGACCTGGTGGACGCCCGCGAGGCAGCAGCCAAGCGGACCGCCCCGGACCTGCGCCCCGGCATCGACCCCGTCAAGCATGAGCTCGAGGAACCCGTCCTGCCGTCCGTCCTGGTCATCGTGGAAGACGACGCCCCCGTGGACCGCGGCCGCCTCACCCGGCTGGCGGAACGGGGTCCCGATTCAGGCATCCACGTCCTGTGGGTGGCCACCGACATCCAGGCGCTCCCTGCAGCCTGCCGCGACTTCATGGTGGTGGACGGGGACCACGGCACCACCACCGGCCAGGTCCGCCTCGGCCGGCACACCTACCCGGTCAGCTGCGAAAGCGTGGACGCCGAACTCGCCGCCCAGCTCGCCCGGATGCTGGCCCCCGTGGTGGACGTGGGCAAGCCCGTCAACGACGACTCCGACCTGCCCAGGGCCGTCTCCTACGCCACCCTGATTGGCAAGGACTTCCTGGACAACCCGGAGGCCGTGGCGGAGCGTTGGACGGAGAACAATTCCGTGCACGCTACGTCAGTGGCCAACCGCAAGGACAACGGCACACTCCGGGCCCTGGTGGGGTCAAAAGGCATTGAACCGCTCTACCTGGACCTCAAGAACGAGGGCCCGCACGCGCTGGTGGGCGGTACCACCGGCGCCGGCAAGTCCGAGTTCCTGCAGTCCTGGGTGATGGGCATGGCCGCGGCCTACAGCCCGGACCGGGTCAGCTTCCTGTTCGTGGACTACAAGGGCGGCGCCGCATTTGCGGACTGCATCAACCTTCCGCACACCGTTGGGCTGGTGACGGACCTGTCCCCGCACCTGGTGCGCCGGGCCCTCACCTCGCTGCGCGCCGAGCTGCACTACCGTGAGCAGCTGCTGAACCGGAAGAAGGCCAAGGACCTGCTGGCCCTGCAACGGGAGGCCGACCCCGAGGCTCCGCCGTACCTGATCATCATCGTGGACGAGTTCGCGGCCCTGGCCAACGACGTTCCCGAGTTCGTGGACGGCGTGGTGGACGTGGCCGCCCGCGGCCGATCCCTGGGCCTGCACCTGATCCTTGCCACCCAGCGGCCGGCCGGCGTCATCAAGGACAACCTGCGCGCCAACACCAACCTCCGCGTTGCCTTGCGCATGGCGGACGAGGACGACGCCACCGACATCCTCGGCGTCCCGGACGCGGCCTACTTCGACCCCGCCATTCCGGGGCGCGGCGCCGCCAAGACCGGGCCGGGCCGCATCCAGGGGTTCCAGACCGGCTATGCCGGCGGCTGGACCACGGACAAGCCGCAACGGCCGCAGATCGACATCGTGGAGATGGCCTTCGGCTCCGGTCCCAGCTGGGAAGCGCCCGCACCGGACAAGCCCGTGGCCCAGGAACCGGCCGGCCCCAACGACATCGCCAGGATGACCTCCACCATCGTGCACGCCGCGGACCGCCTTGCCATCCAGCCGCCCCGCAAGCCGTGGCTGGACGAACTGGCCAAGACCTACGACTTTTCCAAGCTCCCCAACCCCCGCACCGACGAACAGCTCCTGCTCGGTGTGGCCGATGATCCCGTCCACCAGGACCAGCCCACTGTGTTCTACGAACCGGACAGGGACGGCAACATGGCCATCTATGGTACCGGTGGCTCGGGGAAGTCTGCCGCCCTGCGCGGCATTGCCATTGCTGCCGCGGTCACCCCGCGCGGCGGCCCCGTGCACGTGTACGGCATCGACTGTGGCTCCGCCGGGCTGCGGATGCTGGAGGAGCTTCCGCACGTGGGCGAGATAATCAACGGCGACGACGTGGAACGCGTTGGGCGGCTGCTGCGGCTCCTGCGGGACATCGCAGAGCTGCGCTCGGCGCAGTTCGCCGAGGTCCGTGCCTCCACCATCGTGGAGTACCGGAAGCTGGCCAACCGGCCGGACGAGAAGCGCATCTTCGTGCTGGTGGACGGCATGTCCGCCTTCCGCGAGGCCTACGAGCACAGCAAGCTCTCCGGGCTCTGGGACATCTTCCTGCAGCTGGCCACGGACGGCCGCACCCTGGGCATCCACCTGGTGGTGACGGGGGACCGGCCCAACGCCGTGCCCGCGTCGCTGCTGGCCTCCATCCAGCGGAGGCTGGTCCTGCGCCTGTCCAACGAGGACGACTACATTTCCATGGATGTGCCCAGGGACGTCCTGACCGCAAACTCGCCTCCGGGCCGCGGACTCCTGGACGGACTCGAAGTGCAGCTGGCCGTCCTGGGCGGCAACTCGAACCTGGCACTGCAGGCCCGGGAAGTCCACAAGCTCAGCGAAGCGATGCTGCGGCAGGGGCTGGGCACCGCCCCTGGCATCGAGCGGCTTCCGGAGCAGGTGGACCTGGACGTCCTTCCCGCCGGCAGCCCGGACCTGCCCGTCATCGGCGTGGACGACGAATCACTGCAGCCGGCCGAGATCATGGCACGCGGCCCGCTGCTGCTGGCGGGCCCGCCGGGAGCCGGGCGGACCGTGGCCCTGGTCACCCTGGCCTACGCGCTGCGCCGGTCCAACCCCGCTACCGAGCTGATCTACCTCGGGTCCCGCCGGTCCGCCGTCGCGTCCCTTCCGATCTGGAACCGCTCCGTGGTGGGCCCGGACGATCTCGCCGAGGTGGTGGAGGACCTGGTGGAGCACTCCACCGGGAACCCGGGAACGGTGGCCTTCTTCATCGAAGGCCTGACCGAGTTCACCGACACCATCGCCGAATCGGGCATGGCGCAGCTGGTCACCGCGTCGCTGAAGGCGGACCAGTGGGTGGTGGGCGAGTCCGAGTCCTCCACCTGGTCCAGTGCCTGGCAGCTTGCCCAGCCGTTCAAATCCGGCCGGCGCGGACTGCTGCTCAACCCTGGGGACATCGAGGGCGACAGCCTGCTCAATACCTCCCTGGGCCGGGTCAGTCCGGAGTTCATCCCCGGCCGCGGCTACGTGGTGGGACGCGGCAAAGCACGGAAGATCCAGGTGGCGCTGCCGCCTGAAAACCGGGACTGAACAGGCCCGATAACTGCGGGGCCGCCACAGCTGCGGATTTGCGGCCCCGCAGGGCGCTGTAGAAGACTACCGGGGACACCAGAAAGCCGTGGTGGGGGGCTGCGCGCATCGAAAGGTAGCAATGACCCCGTCCGCACCGTTCCGCCACGCCGTTTCGACGACCGCATCCGCAGCCGTCCTGGCCCTCGCCTTTGGCTTCTTCCCAACCGGCCCGGCTCTTGCCGCCACCACCGCACCCTCGCCCACTCCGGCGTCGGGCACGCAGTCCACGGACTGCGGGCTGGTTTGCCTTCCCATCCTTGCCGGCAGCCCGGACACCGGCCAGAACGGACGGCCGCGGAAGTCCAAGGAACCTGCTCCGCCGCCCGCCCAGCCGGCGCCCCCTGCCGAGCCGCCCGCCCAGCCCGCCCAACCCCAGCCTCCCCAGGCGGATACGACCCCGCAGCCCGATGCCCCGGCACCTGATCCGGCCGCAATCCCGGCCACCGCGCCGGCCGTCCCGGCTGAGCCTGCCCCTGACACTGCCTCGGCCGCCGCAGGTTACCGGCCTCCCACCGGACCCTCCAGCGGCCAGGACTGGAACAGCCCGGTCACCCGGTCCGCCGCGCCTGCCCAGTTGGCTGCTGCAACTCCCGCAGGTGGCCAGGGACCCAACGGCCCGGCGCTGCTGCCCATCGTCGCCGGAACGGTGCTGCTGGCAGTGTCCGCCGGAGCCTTCGCGTGGTGGACCCGGAACCGCAACCGGCTCCGGGTCCACTGAGCTGATCCTGCGGCAACACCTCCTGGCTGCGGCGCTTTCGGGCTGCAACGCGTCCTGCCTGCCGCGCGGGCCTGCCGGGTGGCTGTCGGAGGTGTAAGGCAAGATAGGTCTGTGAGCACAGGACCAGGACCCGCAGAAAAGACCGACGCCCGGCCCCCGGCACCGCACGAACCAGAGGCGGTCCCCACCGAGGCCATCCGCGAGGAATACGAAAACCTTGCGGACCTGGTGCGGAAGTACCGGTTCGCGTACTACCAGGAGGACGCGCCGCTGGTATCGGACGCCGAATTCGACGCCCTTTTCCGCCGGCTCGAGGAGATCGAGGCGCTGCACCCGGAACTGGTGGCCAACGATTCACCTACCCAGGAAGTGGGCGGCGAGGTCTCCGCAGCGTTCGCGCCGGTGGAACACCTGCAGCGAATGTACAGCCTGGAGGACGTCTTCTCGCTGGAAGAGCTTGAAGCCTGGCTCAACCGGGCCGAGGCCAGCATCGAAAAAATCGGTGACGGCGGCGCCACGGCAGCCTGGCTGACCGAACTCAAGATCGACGGCCTGGCCGTCAACCTCCTATACCGGGACGGCAAGCTGGTGCGCGCTGCCACCCGCGGTGACGGCACCACGGGTGAGGACATCACCCACAACCTCCTCACCATCAAGGAAATCCCGCAGGAACTGCGCGGCAGCAGCTTCCCGGCCGAGATGGAGGTGCGCGGTGAAGTCTTCATCCCCTCCAAGGCCTTCGCGGAGTTCAACGAAGCACTGATCGAAGCCGGCAAGGCCCCGCTGGCCAACCCCCGGAACGCCGCAGCCGGGTCGCTGCGCCAGAAGGACCCGGCCGAGACGGCCAAGCGGCCGCTGAAGATGTTCGTCCACGGCATCGGCGCCCGGGAGGGGCTTGTTGCCGGCAGCCAGTCGGAAACGTATGGGCTGCTCAAGGAATGGGGCCTGCCTGTCAGCCCGTATTTCGAGGTACTGGAAACCCGCGACGATGTCCTGGGCTTCATCAAGCGGTACGGCGACCAGCGCCACAAGCTGCTCCATGAGATCGACGGCATCGTGATCAAGGTGGATGACTTCGCCACCCAGCGGGCCCTGGGCAACACCACCCGCGTTCCCCGCTGGGCCGTGGCCTACAAGTACCCGCCGGAGGAAGTCCACACCAAGCTGCTGGACATCCAGGTCAACGTGGGCCGAACCGGACGCGTCACCCCCTACGGCGTCATGGAGCCGGTCAAGGTTGCCGGTTCCACCGTGGAGATGGCCACCCTGCACAACCAGGACGTGGTCAAAGCCAAGGGCGTCAAGATCGGCGACATCGTCATCCTGCGGAAGGCGGGCGACGTCATTCCGGAGATCGTGGGCCCGGTCCTGAACCTCCGTGACCAGCAGGACCCGCCCGTACGCGACTTTGTCATGCCTACCGAATGCCCCTCCTGCGGAACACCGCTGGCCCCGGCCAAGGAAGGGGACGTGGATGTCCGCTGCCCCAACGCCAGGTCCTGCCCGTCACAGCTGCGCGAGCGGGTGTTCCATGTAGCCGGCCGGGGTGCCTTCGATATCGAGGCCCTGGGTTGGGAAGCGGCCATCGCACTGACCCAGCCCACCGAACCCGAGGTGCCGCCGCTGACCTCCGAAGCACGGCTCTTCGACCTCACCCCCGAGGACCTGGCCGACGTCAGGATCCGGCGCGAGAAAAAGGCCAAGGGAGTCCCTACGGGCGAGTACGAGCTGGTGCCCTACTTCTTCAGCAAGGGCACCGCCAAGTCGCCGTCCAAGCCCACGGCCACTACGCAGAAGCTCTTCAAGGAACTCGAAAAGGCCAAGACGCAGCCCCTGTGGCGCGTCCTGGTTGCCTTGTCCATCCGGCACGTTGGTCCCCGCGCATCCCGGGCCCTGGCACAGGCGTTCGGCTCCATGGACCGCATCCGCGCAGCCTCCGAGGAGGAACTGGCCCACGTGGACGGGGTGGGGCCCACCATCGCCGCCGCCCTGAAGGAATGGTTCGCCGAGGACTGGCACGTGGAGATCATCGACCGTTGGGCCGCCGCTGGGGTGCGCATGGAGGACGAGCAGGACGAGTCCATGCCACGCACCCTCGAAGGGCTCACCGTGGTGGTCACCGGCTCCCTGCCCAACTTCAGCCGCGACGAGGCCAAGGAAGCCATCCTGCTCCGGGGCGGTAAGGCCGCGGGCTCCGTTTCCAAGAACACCAGCTACGTCGTGGCCGGCGAAAGCGCCGGCACCAAGCTGGACAAGGCAGAACAGCTGGGAATCCGCGTGCTCGACGAGGACGGGTTCCGGCAATTGCTCGACGGCGGCCCGGCAGCGTTGGGTGACGGCGGCAACGAAGAGGCGACCGTGCCGGCCACTGCGGGGGAGGACACTGTCGAGGAAAACACTGTCGGGGAGAACACTGTCGAGGAGAACGCATGACGTCCGCTTCGGAGCTCCTGGAGGTGGCCAAAGAGGCCGCCGCGGCAGGCGCGAAGGTCCTGTCCGGCCGGAATGGCAACGCCCTGGACGCGAGCAACAAGGGAGCGGCGGGGGACTGGGTGACCGCCTACGACGTCGCTGCCGAGAGTGCCGTGCGGGATGTCATTTCCGCTGCCCGTCCAGGCGACAGCGTCACGGGTGAGGAACAGGGAACCACCCGCGCTGCCCACCCCAGCGGCTACCGCTGGTCCATCGACCCCCTGGACGGCACCACCAACTTCATCCGCAACATCGTCTACTACGCCACCTCAGTGGCAGTTGCCGATGCTGACGGCGTTTGGCAGGCCGGCGTCGTCAACGCCCCTGCCCTGGGCCGGGTGTACTACGCTGCCCGCGGCCACGGTGCGTGGCTGGAGGAGCGGGGCACCGTCACCAGGCTCGACGGACCGGTTCCGGGGCGCGCCGGGCAGATCCTGGCCACCGGGTTCAGCTATGAGCCGGAAATCCGCGTCCAACAGGCTGCGGCCTTCGGTACCCTGATGGACGGCTTTGCCGATGTCCGCCGCCTTGGGTCCGCCGCCCTGGACCTGTGCATGGTGGCGGATGGAACCCATGACGCCTACGGCGAGCGGGGGCTGAACGAGCACGACTTCTCGGCCGGCGCCCTGATCGCGGAGGAAGCCGGCTGCTGGGTGCGCAGGCCACGCCTCACCAGCCCCCTCGACGGCGGCCCCACCGACGACGAGCGCCTGGACGCCTGGACCTGCGCCGCCAGCCTGGAACTGTCCGGCAAGTTCCCGCTCTGAGTTTCGCGCACCTACTGATAGTTCGATCACGGAAAGCGCGTTTCCGCCGGAGGGGAGGCGCGCGGGCTACTACCATTGACGGGTGCACAAGCAGTTGACCATCCGTCCCGCCGTCAAGGCCGATTTCGACGCCGTTGCCCGCATCACCGGCGACTCCTACCTGTCCGCCGGCTACTTCGACGACGCCGCCCACCCGTACATGGTCAAGATCATGGACGTTGCGGCCCGCGCCGAGCAGGCCACCATCTGGGTGGCAGAACGGGAAGGAACCGTCATCGGTTCGGTCACCCTGGCGCTGGCCGGGGAACCGTACGCGGACATCGCCCAGCAGGACGAGCTGGAATTCCGCATGCTGGTGGTGGACCCGGCCGTGCAGCGCAGCGGTGCCGGCAAGGCCATGGTGGATGCCATCCTCAGCTATGCGAAAACCCTTCCCGGCATCAAGGGAGTGTCCCTCACCACCGGCCAGGCCTGGGAAAGCGCCCACGGCCTGTACCGCAAGACCGGGTTCCAGCGCGTGCCCGAGCGGGACTGGTTCGTTCCCGGCACCGACACAAAACTGCTGGTTTATCGGCGCGACCTGTAGCAGCCCTACAGTGGTGGCGACCCATTCCAGCTTTGAAAGGCCCACCATGCGCAAAACCTTCGGCAGCGGATCCGTCTGGGAACAGACCCTCGGTTACTCCCGTGCCGTCCAGGTGGACAACACCCTCTACATCTCAGCCACCGCTGCCAGCGGCGAGGACGGCGTGGTGGGGGATGACTTCTACACCCAGACCCAGTACATCCTGCAGAAACTCGGCAAGGTCCTGGCCGACGCCGGCTTCGCCTACGAGGACGTGGTGCAGTCCAAGCTGTACCTGACGGACATCAGCAAGTGGGAAGAGGCCGGCCGGGCCCACGGCGAAGTGTTTGGCGGGATCCGTCCTACCCTCTCCCTGGTCCACGTGCTCCCGTTCCTGGACCCGAAGATGCTTGTCGAGATCGAACTGGTCGCCCAGAAGAGCGCGTAACGCGATCCACGCATCCTCCGCGTGCTCGCTCATTCTTCGCTTAGACGCACGCTTCCGGATGCCTGCATCGCGCGTAGTTTTCCTGCCCTACCTTCCCGGCAGGCCGTAGCGGTGCTCCGGCCTGCCGGTGGTGCCGTAGCGGAGCTGGATGTCCACCGCGCCGTCGTCGGCCAGGGACGACAGGTAGCGCTGGGCGGTGGCGCGCGAGACGCCCACCCGGGAGGCCACCTCGGCGGCAGAGTACTGCTCGCCCGGGGCCAGTGATTCCAGCACCGCGGCCTCCGTTGCGGAGCGGGGTTTCGACGACGGCGTGACGTCTCCCGGAATCAGCGACCGTTTCGCGCGTTCCACCGCCTCCTGGTCCAATGCCCCGGGCTGGCCCAGGAGGCGCCGGTAACGGGCGTAAGAGCGCAGCTGCTGCGACAGCGACTCCGACGTGAAGGGCTTGAGCAGGTACCCCAGGGCCCCACGGCGGAACGCCACCCGGACCGACGCCGGATCGGAGGCGGCGCTGAGAATGATCGTGTCCACATCCAACTGCTGGAGAAGGTCCAGGCCGGAGGCGTCCGGAAGGTACACATCCAGGAGCACCAGGTCCGGCCGCAGGCTGTGTATGGCTTGCAGCGCCAGCGACGCCGTGCCAACGGGCGCCAGGGCAAGGAAGCCTGCCACAGAATCCACATAGGCGGCGTGCAGCTTGGCTACGTGGAAGTCGTCGTCCACGATCAGGACCCGAAAATCGTCAGCCATTCTTTTCCTTTCCGGCTTCCCCCGTGGTCTTTAATGTGGGGCTTCCCGCCGTCGTGTGCGGAAGGGTCGCCATGAACACGGCGCCGGGCCCACCCCTGCCCCCGCGTTCCAGCACCTTCACGTCGCCGCCCCGGCGGCGCGCCAACTGGCGCGCCAGCGCCAGCCCAAAGCCCTGCCCGCCGCCGGCACGCACCGGCCCGGAGGCCGTTGTGAAACCTTCAGCAAACACGCTTTCCGTGTCGGTGCCCTCCGCCAGCCCGTCACCCGAGTCCGCCACCACGACGTGCAGCGTGCCGTCGTCGTCGCCTGGCTCATCCAGCACCTCCAGCTCAACCCAGCGGTCCGCCGCTGAGCCCGCCACGGCGGCGTTGACCGCATTGTCGATCAGGTTCCCCAGCACCGTGGTGACATCCTGGGCATCCGTCACCTGCCCGCGGACCAGGGTCTCCGGCCCGATGCGCAGTGCGACGCCCCGCTCGTCGGCCTCCACGCCCTTGGCACCGACGAACGCCTGCAGGTACGGGTCCTGGAGCAGCTCGGCCTGGTCCACCGGGAACTTCAGCGGGCCGGTGGCTGCAAGCCCTGCAAGGTAGTCGCGCGCTTCCTGGTGCTGTCCGATGCCCAGGAAGCCGGCAAGGGTGTGCAGCTGGTTGGCGAACTCGTGCCGCTGGGCGCGCAGCGCGGTGGACATGGTGCCGACGGCGTCGAGTTGCCGCGTCAGCTCCTGCAGTTCCGTGCGGTCGCGCAGCATGACCACCCAGCCAAGGTCCTCCCGGCGGTGCAGGGCCTTGCGCGCATTCACCACCAGCACCCGGCCGCCGGCCACGAGCTCGAGGGCGTCAGGTGTTGAAACCGCGCTGGTGGAAACGCCAGGACCGGCAGTTGCAGACGCCGGCCGGGTCAGGGACTTCAGCTGTTCGGGGACCGGCGCGTCCTCCCAGCGGGATCCGGACAAGTCCGGCAAATCAAGCAGCCGCTGCGCCGCGGCGTTAAAGACGCTGACCCGCCCGTCGGCACTGACGCCGATGACGCCGTCGTCAACGCCCTGCAGCACCGCCACCTGGTCGTGGACCAGCGTGCTGATCTCCTCCGGTTCCAACCCCAGGGTGAGGCGCTGCAGGCGGCGGCGCAGCAGGAATGACCCCAGGATCCCGGCGAGCAGGGCACCCGCGGCCGTCAGGGCAACGGGACCGATGTCGCGCGCCACACTCTGGGCCACGGTTTCCATGGAGTAGCCCACGCTCACCTCGCCCACCACCGTGCTGGTGCCCGGCGCATACACGGGAACCTTCGCCCCGGCGGAAGGTCCCAGCGTTCCGGTGTTCCGGGTGGTGATCTCCTGCCCGGACAATGCCTCGGAAGGATCGGTGCTCACCTTTTCGCCAAGCCGTTGCGGATCCGGATGGGCCAGCCGGATGCCCGTTTCGTCGGTGATCACCACGAACAGCGCCCCGGTCCGGGTGCGCGCCGCCTCCGCCGACGCCTGCAGCGGACCGGCCAGGAGCTCGGCCGGCGGGGGAGTGCCGGGCTTGTCGCTGATGGCGAGTACGTCGGCGCGGACCTCCGGATCGGAGGCCACCGTCCGGGCCAGCGTCAATGCCTGGTTCTCCGCGTCGCCGCCCACCCGGTCGTAGGTCAGCCAGGCGTGAACGGCAGTGCTCAGCAGCACCACCAGCAGCACCACGGCCAGCTGGAGCAGCAGCGTCTGGGTGGAAAACCGCAGCGGCTGCCGGGACGTGGATCGCTGCATTCATCCTCCTTGACGGGTCTGGCGGTGGTGGTTATCAGTGCGAAAGCGCGGTGAGCACAATGAGCAAAATGCTCCCAATAAGCAGTATGCCAATCAATTGAGCCAAAGGCGCTGCCGTGACGGCCGCCACCCTACAGTCTGTAGCACGCATCACAACGCTGTGGTGCTGTTCACAAGAAGGAGCCGGCTGTGCTGGTAATACTTGGATTCGCCATGATCGCGGTTTTCATGGTGCTGATCATGACGAAGAAGTTGACGCCAGTGCTGGCGTTGATCATCGTCCCTACTGTTTTTGGCCTGTTCGCCGGTGCCGGCCTGGGCATCGGCGACATGGTGATGGACTCCATGAAGTCCATGACCTCCACCGCGGCCCTGCTGATGTTCGCCATCATCTACTTCGGCCTGATGATCGACGTCGGGCTCTTTGACCCGCTGGTGAAGTTCATCCTCCGCAAACTGGGCAACGACCCCGCCAAGGTTGTCCTGGGCACCGCCATCCTGGCCGCTGCCGTGTCCCTGGACGGTGACGGGTCCACCACCTTCATCCTCACCACCGCAGCCATGCTGCCGGTCTACCTGCGCCTCAAGATGAGCCCCGTGGTCCTCACCTGCGTGGCCGGCCTGGCCAACGGCACCATGAACATCCTGCCCTGGGGAGGCCCCACGGCCCGTGCCGCCACCGCCCTGAAGATCGACGTCAACGACGTCTTCGTCCCCATGATCCCGTCCCTCGTCGCCGGACTGGTCGTCGTCCTCGCCTTCTCCTGGCTGCTGGGCCTGCAGGAACGCAACCGCCTCCGCGCCACCGCCCCCGAGATCTGGGGCGTGCCGGACACCGCCGAAGAGTTCGACGGCGGCACACCCGCAGGTGCCTCCGGAACCGGCGCTTCCGGTACCGGCCGTGTCCGCAAGGGCGGCAACCCCGGCGGAGCAGCCCCCGCCGGTGGTTCGGTGGCAGTCCTGGACCGCACCGAGACCCTGGTGGACGAGCACGACACCGCCATGGCGGACACCGCGCTCGACCCCAACCGCAGCACCCTGCGCCCCAAGCTGTTCTGGTTCAACCTGGCCCTGACCGTCGCCGTCATGGTGGTGCTTGTCGCCAACGTCATTCCGCTGCCGTTCGTGTTCATGGTGGGCGCCGCAATCGCCCTGCTGGTTAACTTCCCCAAGGTCAAGGACCAGGGCGCCCAGCTGATTGCGCACGCACCGTCCATCGTCGCCGTGGTCAGCATGGTCATGGCCGCCGCCGTCCTCACCGGCGTCCTCAAGGGCACCGGCATGGTGGAAGCCATGTCTGCGTGGCTGGTCCAGATCATCCCCACCTCCATGGGCCCGTTCATGGCGGTCATCACCGGTGTGCTCAGCATCCCCATGACGTTCTTTATGAGCAATGACGCGTTCTACTTCGGCGTCCTGCCCGTCCTCAGTGAAACCGCTGCCCACTACGGGGTCGGCGCCGCCGACATGGCCCGTGCCTCCATCACCGGCCAGCCGTTCCACCTGCAGAGCCCGCTGGTTCCGGCCATCCTGTTGCTGGTCTCGCTGGCCAAGGTGGACCTGGGCGACCACCACAAAAAGGTCCTGTGGCGCACCGCCGTCATCTCCCTGGTAATGCTCGGAGTCGGCATGCTTACCGGAGCCATTGGAATCGGCTAGTCTATAGCTGCCCGTGCTCCTGTCCCCGAGGCAGGCCGGGTATCGAAGGTGCCCGTCTGACGCCCGCTGGGGGATGTCAGACGGGCATCTGCGTTTCCGCACTAGACTGGATCGGAAAACAATTCGAACTTTGCAGGGGAGATCCATGGCTGCGATCAACCGTGACGACGTCGCGCACCTCGCGCGGCTCGCTCACATCGAGATGAGTGCCGAAGAGCTGGACAGGATGGCCGGCGAGCTCGCCGTCATCGTGGATTCGGTCAAGTCCGTCAGCGAGGCCGCGGGGGACGACGTCCCGGCCACCTCGCACCCCATCCCGCTCACCAACGTGTTCCGCGATGACGTCGTGGGCCACACCTTCACGGCGGAACAGGCTCTCTCCGGCGCCCCGGACTCCGATGACAACCGTTTCAAGGTCCCGGCCATCCTGGATGAGGCATAGACATGACTGACAAGACCACCAGCGGCGACATCCTGATCCGGCTCTCCGCCGCGCAGCTTGCCGAGAAACTCCACGCCGGCGAAGTCACCGCCGTCGAAGCCACTCAGGCCTACCTGGACCGCATCGCCGCCGTCGACGGCCATGTCAACGCCTTCCTGCACGTCAACGCCGAAGAGGCGCTCGCCGTCGCCGCCGAGGTGGACGCCATCCGCGCCGCCGGCGGAGCGGAAGCAGAAGCACTGCACTACCTGGCCGGCGTCCCCATCGCCGTGAAGGACCTGATCGTCACCATCGGCCAGCCCACCACCGCAGGCTCGAAGATCCTCGAAGGCTGGCATAGCCCGTACGACGCCACCGTCGTCGAACGCCTTCGCGCCGCAAAGATGCCCATCCTGGGCAAGACCAACCTGGACGAGTTCGCCATGGGCTCCTCCACGGAGCACTCCGCCTACGGCCCCACCCGCAACCCCTGGGACCTGGACCGGATCCCCGGCGGCTCGGGTGGTGGCTCCGCTGCCGCCGTCGCCGCTTTCGAGGCGCCCCTGGCCCTGGGTACGGACACTGGCGGCTCCATCCGCCAGCCCGGCGCCGTCACCGGAACCGTTGGCGTGAAGCCCACCTACGGCAGCGTCTCCCGCTACGGCGCCATCGCGATGGCGTCCTCCCTGGACCAGATCGGCCCCGTCACCCGCACCGTGCTGGACTCCGCGCTCCTGCACCAGGTCATCGGCGGCCACGATCCCCGCGACTCCACCTCGCTGCCCGAACCCCTGGCGGACCTCGTTGCTGCCGCGAAGACCGGCAACGTGGAGGGGCTGCGGATCGGCATCATCAAGGAACTGCACGGCGAGGGCTACCAGGCCGGCGTCGAAAACCGTTTCAACGACGCCCTGGAGCTGCTCAAGGAAGCCGGCGCGGAGATCGTTGAGGTCTCCTGCCCCAACTTCCAGTACGCGCTGGGCGCCTACTACCTGATCATGCCTTCCGAGGCCTCTTCCAACCTGGCCAAGTTCGACGGCGTCCGGTACGGCCTGCGTGTCCTCCCCGAAGAGGGCCCCATGACCATCGAACGCGTGATGGGTGCCACCCGCGCCGCCGGCTTCGGCGACGAAGTCAAGCGCCGCATCATCCTGGGCACCTACGCCCTGTCCGCCGGGTACTATGACGCCTACTACGGCTCCGCGCAGAAGGTCCGCACGCTGGTGCAGCGGGACTTCGAGGCCGCCTTTGCGCAGGCTGACGTCCTGATCTCGCCCACCGCCCCCACCACGGCGTTCCCGCTCGGTGAAAAACTGGACGATCCGCTGGCCATGTACCTCAACGACGTCGCCACCATCCCGGCCAACCTTGCCGGCGTCCCTGGCCTGTCGCTGCCTGGCGGCCTGGCGGACGAGGACGGGCTGCCTGTCGGTATCCAGTTGCTGGCCCCGGCCCGCGAGGACGCCCGCCTGTACCGGGTGGGTGCGGTCCTTGAATCGCTGCTCGAAGCCAAGTGGGGCGGCCCGCTGCTGGCCCAGGCTCCCGACCTTGCCGTTGCCGGAACCCTCGAAACCCAGGAGGCAAAATAATGAGCACTGATGACATCCTGAGCTTCGAAGAGGCCATGGAGAAGTACGATCCCGTCCTGGGGTTCGAGGTCCATGTGGAGCTGAACACCAAGACCAAGATGTTCTCCTCCGCCCCCAACGTCTTCGGCGACGAGCCCAACACCAACGTCAACGAGGTGGACCTGGGTATGCCCGGCGTCCTGCCCGTGGTGAACAAGACGGCCATCGAGTCCTCCATCAAGATCGGCCTGGCGCTGAACTGCAAGATCGCCGAATCCTGCCGCTTCGCCCGGAAGCAGTACTTCTACCCGGACACCCCCAAGAACTTCCAGACGTCCCAGTACGACGAGCCCATCGCCTACGACGGCTACCTGGACGTCGAGCTCGAGGACGGCACCGTGTTCCGCGTGGAGATCGAGCGCGCGCACATGGAGGAGGACGCCGGGAAGCTGACCCACATGGGCGGCGCCACCGGCCGGATCCAGGGCGCCGACTTCTCGCTGGTGGACTACAACCGTGCCGGTGTTCCGCTGGTGGAAATCGTCACCAAGCCCATCGAGGGCGCCGGGTCCCGTGCACCGGAACTGGCCAAGGCCTACGTGGCGGCCGTCCGGGAGATCGTGAAGAACCTGGGCGTGTCCGACGCGAAGATGGAACGGGGCAACGTCCGCTGCGATGCGAACGTTTCGCTCCGCCCGCACGGCCGTGAACGGTTCGGCATCCGTTCCGAGACCAAGAACGTAAACTCGCTGCGCGCCGTGGAGCACGCCGTCCGCTACGAGATCCAGCGCCACGCCGCTGTCCTGGACTCGGGTGAACCGGTGATCCAGGAGACCCGCCACTGGCACGAGGACACCCGCACCACCACGTCCGGCCGCGCCAAGTCCGACGCGGACGACTACCGCTACTTCCCGGAACCGGACCTGGTTCCCGTGGTGGCGTCCCGCGAGTGGGTGGAGGAACTGCGCGCCACCCTGCCCGAGCCGCCGGCCGAGCGCCGCAAGCGCCTCAAGGCCGACTGGGGCTACTCCGACCTCGAATTCCGCGACGTGGTCAACGCCGGCGTCCTGGACGAGATCGAGGAAACCATCGCCGCCGGCGCCACCGCATCCGTGGCCCGCAAGTGGTGGATGGGTGAGATTGTGGGCCGTGCCAAGGCTGCCGACGTCGATCCCGGCCAGTTGGGCGTCGAGGCTGCCACGGTGGTGGAGCTGAGCCGCATGGTTGAGGCGGGCAAGATCAACAACAAGATGGCCTCCCAGGTGCTGGACGCCGTGCTCGCCGGTGAGGGCACCCCGGAGGAGATCGTGGAGAAGCGCGGCCTCGCCGTGGTATCCGATGACGGGCCCCTCCTGGAAGCCATCGACGCCGCACTCGCCGCGCAGCCCGACGTCGCGGACAAGATCCGTGGCGGCAAGGTGCAGGCCATCGGCGCGATCGTGGGCGGGGTCATGAAGGCTACCCGTGGACAGGCCGACGCCGGCCGCGTGAAGGAACTGATCCTGGAGAAGCTGGGCGTCACCGTCTAGCAGGTCCACCCGACTGGGTCGCAGTTGTTGTCGTTTTGAGCCCTCATAACGACAACAACTGCGACCCAGTTGCGCTTTAAGTACTCAGATGCCTGCCGCTGAAAGTACCCGTGGTTGAGCGTGCACCGCCGCACTTACACTGGAGGCCACGGGGCGCTGATGCCCCCGGCTTTGAGCTGCGGCGCGAGCGTGCGGGAGGAACAATCATGGTGGTCCGGGAACCAATGAAGGTGCGCAAGGCGGCGCTTGCCGGGGCGGTGGCCCTGGCGCTGACCGGGACGGGGGCTGCCCTTGCCTGGTCTGCCACCGGCACGCCCACACCGTCGCCCTCGCCGTCGCAGTCGGCGCCCGGAAATTCAGGCAAGGCGCCCGGGCAGAATAAGCCGGGCAGCGTCCAGCGTTCCCAGCCCCTCCATGGCGAGGAGGTAGTCAAGAACTCGGACGGCTCCTTCCAGACCATCCTGGAACAGCGGGGGACCGTCGAGTCCGTCAGCGACTCGGCCATCACCGTCAAAAGCGAGGACGGCTTCACCCAGGCCTACACCGTCAACGACGACACGAAGATCACCAGGATTCCTCAGGCCGCCAATCCCGGTGCGACGCCCAGCCGTGGCGCAACGCCCAGCCCTGGAGCAACGCCGAATCAAGGCGCAACCCCCAGCCCCGGAGGAAAGTCCGACGACGGCAAGCGGCTCAAGCCGACGGACGGAACCATCGCGGACATCGCGGCAGGGGACACGGTTCGCATTGCAGGCGTCAAGGACGGAGACACAGCCACGGCCAGGCGGATCGTGAAGGGCGCCGGCGACAAGCCCGGCCTTGGGCTGGGACGCGGTTTGGGACACGCACCTGGACTGGAACATTCACCCGGACTTGGGCATGGCAAAGGAATGGGCCGGGGCAACGGCAATGATGACCAGGGAGCGTAACTCCGGCAGATTCCGGGCATGCCCGCCTTCCGGGGCGGAACCCCCTTTCGCATAGGGCTGTTCAGCCCTGGCGCACCAGGCCCGCCATGATGTCCTCCAGCGCCTCGCAAACCATCACCACGGACCGCCGCTTCAGGTTCTCCGGCCGGGCCAGCAGGTCGATCCTGCGCCGAGTGCTGATCCCCTCCAGCGGGCGCAGCACGATGTCGGGATTGAGGACCGGACCCGCCGTGTACCTGGGCAGCAGCCCCACCACGCCACCGGTGGCCACAAGCGCCGCCACGGTGGAGTAGTCGTTGATACGGTGGACGATGTTCGGCTCCCTGCTGGAAACGGCTGCGACGGCGGCAAGGACATCGGCGGGGGAGTAACCGGGGTGGCTGGTCACCCAGGGTTCGGCGCCGACGTCGTCCGCCGTCACCGCATCCTTCCGTGCCAGGGGGTGGTTGACCGGCAGTGCCACGTCCAGGGGCTCGTGCGCCAGCGGGATGACGGCAACCCGTTCCGCCGGCCACCGCGGACTGTGGTCCATGCGGTGCGCCAGCACTAGGTCATAGCGGGCAGTGAGGGCGGGAAAGTCCTGCTGGGCAACATCCTCGTCAGACAGCTCGATCCGCGGATGCTCGGGCCGGTCCAGCATCCTGGCCAGCGGCGCGAACAGGGCCTGTCCCGCGCTGTGGAACCCGCTGACCGTCACCCGGCCGGCGGGAGATCCATGATACGTTCCCAGCGCACCGCGGGCCTCGGCCATGGCGCTGACGACGGCGGCACCCGCGTCGGCGAGGACCTGGCCGGCCTCCGTGAGCACCAGGTTCCGGCCCTCCTTGCGCGTCAGCGGCACCTCCACGCTGCGCTGCAGATGGGCCAGTTGCTGCGACACTGCCGACGGGGTCACCATGAGCGTATCGGCCACCGCTTTCACGCTGCCCAGGGCACCCAGTTCCCGCAGGATTTCGAGCTGATGAACCTCCATGGCTCCAGTCTATTCATTAGCTACTGCTACATCGTTGATTGAGAAGAATCCTGTTGTGCTAACGCTTCAGCAGGGCTTCAATGGGGATGACATACCCCGCAAACGTGAACCCCAATCAGTTAGGACGCCAATGAAGGCCCTGTACAAGGCCGGCCCGCACGCCGGTTTCGAGCTCGTAGACCGGCCCGAACCCGAGGCCGGTCCGGCGGACGTGAAAATCCGGGTCATGACCACGGGCATCTGCGGCACCGACCTGCACATCCAGTCCTGGGATTCCTGGGCGCAGGGGATCATTGAGGCTCCCCTTATCGCCGGGCATGAGTTCTATGGCGAAGTGGTGGAGGTGGGCGAGGACGTCCGCGAGGTCAAGGTAGGTGACCGGGTCTCGGGCGAAGGCCATGTGGTGTGCGGTATCTGCCGTAACTGCCGGGCAGGACGCCGCCAGATGTGCATCCACACTGTCAGCGTGGGTGTCCAGCGTGACGGTGCCTTTGCCGAGTACGTGGTGATCCCCGAAACCAACGCCTGGGTCCACCACGACCCCTCAGTCACGCCGGAGCTTGGCGCGATCTTCGACCCGTTCGGCAACGCCACCCACACCGCGCTGAGCTTCCCCCTGGTGGGCGAGGACGTGCTGATCACCGGCGCCGGTCCCATCGGACTCATGGCCATCGCTGTCGCCCGCCACGCAGGCGCACGCAAGATCGCCGTCACGGACATCTCCCGCCCGCGGCTGGACCTGGCCCGGCAGCTCGGCGCGGACCTTGCCATCGACGTCTCCACTACTCGGGTGCGCGACGCCCAACGTGAGCTGGGCATGCGTGAAGGCTTCGACGTCGGAATGGAAATGTCCGGCCATCCCTCCGCGCTGCCTGAGATGATCGACAACATGAATCACGGCGGCCGGATCGCCATGCTGGGACTGCCCAGCCAGGAGATCACCATCGACTGGGGCAAGGTGGTCACCCACATGCTCACGCTCAAGGGCATCTATGGCCGCGAGATGTACGAAACCTGGTACGCCATGAGCGCCATGCTCTCTTCCAATCCGGTCCTCCACGCCGGGATTTCCGCCGTGGTCACGGACACGCTGCCCGCAACGGACTGGGAGAAGGGCTTTGAGATTGCCCGCAGCGGCGTGGGCGGCAAAGTTGTCCTCGACTGGACCCGACTCTAAGACCCGACGGTAAGGAACCGCATGTACACCTCCATGAAGGACCAGCTCCACGACGAGCTGGAAGAAATCCGCACAGCCGGGCTCTACAAGACCGAACGCAGCATCAGCTCGCCGCAGTCCAGCCACATCACCGCCGGGCAGATCGGCGGCCCGGGCGCCGACGTGCTGAACTTCTGCGCCAACAACTACCTGGGCCTGGCGGACCACCCGGACATCATAAGTGCCGCAAAGGCCGCCATGGACGAGCGCGGCTTCGGCATGGCCAGCGTCCGTTTTATTTGCGGCACCCAGGACCTGCACCTGGAGCTGGAAGCCAGGGTCTCCAAGTTCCTGGGTACCGAGGACACCATCCTGTTCTCCAGCTGCTTTGACGCCAACGGCGGGGTGTTCGAGTCCCTCTTTGGGGCCGAGGACGCCGTGATCTCCGATGCCCTGAACCACGCGTCCATCATCGACGGAATCCGCCTGTGCAAGGCCAAGCGCTACCGGTACGCCAACCGGGACATGGCCGAGCTTGAGGCCCGCCTGCAGGAGGCACAGGACGCCCGGCGGAAGATCATTGTCACCGACGGGGTGTTCTCCATGGACGGATACTTGGCTCCGCTCAAGGAAATCTGCGACCTCGCCGACAAGTACGGCGCACTGGTGATGGTGGACGACTCCCACGCCGTGGGTTTCATGGGTGCCACCGGTGCCGGTACCCCGGAACACGCCGGTGTCAGTGACCGCGTGGACATCTACACGGGTACCTTTGGCAAGGCGCTGGGCGGAGCCTCCGGCGGTTACGTGTCCGGCCGCAGGGAGATCGTCGCCATGCTCCGCCAGAAGGCGCGGCCCTACCTGTTCTCCAACTCCCTCGCTCCCGCCATCGTGGCCGCCACCCTCAAGGCGCTGGACCTGGTGGAGAAATCCGGTGACCTGCGACGCCGGCTGTTCGAAAACGCCGAGCTGTTCCGCCGCCGCATGACCGAGGAGGGGTTCGAACTGCTCCCCGGTGAGCACGCCATTGTCCCGGTGATGTTCGGTGACGCCGTGATGGCCGCCAAGGTGGCCGACCGGATGCTGCAGCACGGCGTCTTCGTCACCGCCTTCAGCTTCCCCGTGGTTCCGCGCGGTGCCGCAAGGATCCGGGTGCAGCTTTCAGCCGCCCATTCAGCGGACGACGTCGAAGCTTGCGTGCGTGCCTTCGTCGCCGCCCGCGCCGAGGCGGCAGCCTGACAGTAGTTTCGGATAGCCCGGCGGTTCCGGCGAACAGCCGGCAGGCAGGGAGAGCCGACAGGAATAAGCTTTGTGAGGACCCAACGACGCGGACAGGAGTGATCAATGGCAGCTCGTTACGATGTCCTGATTGTGGGCGGGGGCATTGCCGGCCTCTCCCTGGCGTACGCGCTCGCGGGCCGCTGCAGTGTTGTGCTGGTGGAGGCGGAGCAGGAGTTGGCGTACCACACGTCCTCCCGCTCGGCCCGGCAGCTGATCCCCAGCTACGGACCGCCGGTGGTCCAGGAACTCACTGTCCGGACCCTTGAGCTGCTCGCGGCACGGGACGCGGAGCTCCCGGAACCGGTCCTGACGCCGCGCAGCTTCATGCTGATCGGCTCCGAGGCGGAAGTGGCCGCGGAAGCCAGCGGCCACATGCAGCCCATCACGGTTGAGCGCGCCTTGGAACTGTGCCCGGCCCTGAAGCCTGGAACCTTTGCCGCCGCGGGACTCGATACCGGATCCTTTGGCTGCAACGCACCCCTGCTTCTGGACGAACACCGCAAGCGGGCGCTCGCCGCCGGCGCCGACATCGTCACTGGAGCCCGGGTCCATTCGGCGCAACGGCTGGGTTCCGGCTGGCAGGTTGGTGCCGGCGCCGAGGGGTTCGAGGTGGGTGTGCTGGTCAATGCTGCCGGAGCGTGGGCGGACGAGCTCGCGGTGCTCAGCGGCGTCGAAAAGCTGGGCCTGCAGCCGTACCGGCGCACTGCGGCGATTGCCGCCGTCGAACGTCCCCTTCCGGCTGCCACTCCGATGGTGGCTGCGGCCGACAACACGTTTTATTTCCGTCCTGACGGCCGGGACGTGCTGATTTCGCCGTCCGAGACCGTTCCCAGCGGCCCCGAGGACGCACGCCCGCGGCCCGGAGATGTGGAACGCCTGGTGGAGAAGCTCAACGCCTTCACCAGCCTGGGAATTACGGCAGTCCGCCGGGCCTGGACCGGGCTGCGCACCGAAGCGGCAGATGGGATTCCGGTAGCGGGGTTCGATGCCGAAGCGGCAGGCTTCTATTGGCTTGCAGGGCAGGGCGGCTATGGGTTCCAAACCTCGTCAGCCCTGGCGGAATTCGCGGCGTCCCAGATCCTTGCCGGGCAGGACCCGTCCGGAGGTACTGCTTCCTTTGGTGGCGCCGCCGACGGTCCGGTATCCCGGACAGCGCAGGCCCTGGCAGCCACGCGCTGGTCCATCCGGCGTTGAAGAATGGTGCAATGAGCACCCTGATCACCAACATCGCCGAGCTGATGACGCAGGACCTTGAGCACCGGGTCCTGAAGCATGCGGCGGTAGTCGTCGAGGGGGAACGGATCTCGTGGATCGGCGCCGCAGCCGATGCACCTGCAGCGGATGACGCCGTCGACGCCGGAGGCCGGGCCATGCTGCCAGGCTGGGTGGACTCGCACAGCCACCTGCTGTTCGCCGGGGACCGCACCGCAGAGTTTGAGGCCCGGATGGCGGGGGAGGCCTACGCGGCCGGTGGCATCGCCGTCACCATGGAAGCCACGCGCGCCACCTCCGATTTCGACCTCACCCGGCTGGCGATGGGCCGGGTCGCCGAGGCCGTCTCGCAGGGAACCACGTACCTGGAAACCAAAACCGGCTACGGCCTGGATGTGGAGAATGAGGCCCGGAGCGCCCGCATCGCCTCCACCGTGGCAGACCAGGTGACCTACCTCGGCGCCCACCTGGTTCCCAGCGGCCAGAATTCCGACGAGTACACGGACCTGGTCTGCGGACCGATGCTCGACGCCGTCCGTCCGTACGTCCAGTGGGCCGATGTCTTCTGCGAAGAGGGCGCATTCACCGCGGAACAGTCCCGGCGCGTGCTGCTGGCCTGCCGCGATGCGGGCCTGGGCCTGCGCGTGCACGGCAACCAACTGGGTGAAGGGCCGGGGGTGCAGCTTGCCGTGGAACTGGGAGCGGCGAGCGTGGACCATGTGAACTACCTGGCGGAGCAGGACGTGAAGGCCCTGGCAGCCTCCTGGTCCGGGTGGGACGCTGTTAGCGGCGCGGGTGAACG
This sequence comes from Pseudarthrobacter defluvii, assembly GCF_030323865.1. Taxonomy (NCBI): domain Bacteria; kingdom Bacillati; phylum Actinomycetota; class Actinomycetes; order Micrococcales; family Micrococcaceae; genus Pseudarthrobacter; species Pseudarthrobacter defluvii. Next base: position 1,397,335 of record NZ_CP066362.1, read on the forward strand.
GGGCACTGTGGCCACCTGCCTCCCTGCGTGCGACCTCTCGACCCGCCAGCCGCTGGCTCCTGCCCGCGAGCTTCTCGATGCCGGAGTGCAGGTGGCGCTTGCCTCCAACTGCAATCCCGGCACCTCCTACACCAGTTCCATGGCGTATTGCGTGACCACTGCCGTCCTCCAGATGCGCCTGAGCGTGCACGAGGCAGTCCGCGCCGCCACATACGGTGGCGCCCTGGCGTTGCACAAGGACACCGGGCGGGATGCGGACGGTGAACGCGCCGTGGGGTCGATCGCGGTCGGGCACCGTGCGGACCTGCACCTCCTGAACGCGCCCTCCGCCACGCACCTCGCTTACCGCCCAGGCATGCCTTTGACGTACGCTGTGTGGCGGGCCGGAGCCCGGGAGCGGTAGCACCAGCATCCCGATGTGCTCCTTTCTGATCGTATGCCGTAGGTTAGAATCAGAAAACGTCATCAGGAATGGTGGCTGAATGATTGGAAGGCCCCCTTGCATGACGCGCACTGACCGGCTTACGGCGATCCTCGACCTGCTGGCCAAGAGCGGCCAAGTGGAGGTTGACGAGATTGTCAGCACCCTCAATGTTTCCCCGGCCACTGCCCGCCGCGACCTGGACAGCCTTGCCAAGCGCCGGCTTTTGACGAGGACCCGGGGCGGTGCCACCGCCGGTGCCCTGGCCTACGACCTGCCCGGCCGCTACAACCGCGACGACCATGCCGAAGCCAAGGAACAGATCGCGCAATGCGCCTCTGCCTTGATCCGTCCGGGTGCAGTCATCGGGCTCTGCGGAGGCACCACCAGCACGGCGCTTGCGCAGATCCTGGCTACGCGGGAGGACCTGAACGCCCCCTCCAACCAGCCCACACTTACCGTGGTGACGAATGCGATCAACATTGCGGGCCAGTTGGCGGTCCGGCCGAACATCAAGGTGATGGTCACGGGCGGGATCCTTAACCCGCGGTCCTACGAACTGGTGGGGCCCTATACGGACATCATCATGCAGAAGGTGGTGCTGGACATCGCTTTTATCGGCGTCAACGGCATCGATCCCGAGGTTGGCCCCACCAACACGGGGGAGGGGGAGGCTTCCGTCAACGCCCTTTTAGCATCCCGCGCCCGCGTGTCCTATGTCATCGCGGATTCCTCCAAGGTGGGAGTGCGCGCCTTCGCCACCATGGACGGTTATGACTTCAACAGGTTGATCACAGACGCCGGCATTTCTGCCCGCGACAAGGCTGCGTTCGAGGCCAACGGCACGGAAGTGATCGTCGCGCCCGCCTGACGTTGCGGAGAGGCTGGGTGCACCGGCAGTTCCATCAGGCTGGATCCAGAAACTGAAGGCAAGATGGGAACATGCTGGTTCCCTCCCGCCGTCGCCTGCGGCTCGAAGTCTGGATCGTCCTGGGCCTGTCCCTGGGCCAGTCGGCTGTCTATTCCGTGGTGCAGCTGCTCGACAAGATGACCCGGGCTCCTTTGGCCGAGGGGACGTCCACCCTGAACCGCTCGCAGAGCACGCGGGAGTACTTCGACCTGACGTACCAGCTGCTGGACATCATCTTTGCGCTGGTGCCGGTGCTTCTGGTCCTCTACTTCCTCACCGACCAGCGCCAGGCCGTGCCTGGCAAAGCGGGCAACTCCGGCTCCGCTTTCCGGAAGCTTGGCTTCAACTTCGCCCGGCCGGGCAAGGATCTGCTGCAGGGCCTGGGGCTGGCTGCCCTGATTGGCATACCTTCGCTGGGGCTTTATGCGGCGGGCCGGGCCCTGGGCATTACCACCGCCATCATTCCGAGTGCGCTTGATGCCTACTGGTGGACCGTTCCCGTCCTGATCCTGTCGGCTGTGCGCCACGCGGTTCTCGAGGAAGTCATTGTGGTGGGCTACCTCATGGACCGCTTCGGCAAGTTCGGTTGGAGCATGCCGCTGGCCATCGCCGTGAGCTCGGTCCTCCGCGGCAGCTACCACCTGTATCAAGGTTTTGGGCCTTTCATTGGCAACGCCGTTATGGGTGTTGTGTTCGCCTGGCTGTACACACGAACCCGCCGGGTCATGCCACTGGTGATCGCCCATGCCCTGCTGGATATCGTGGCGTTTGTGGGTTTCAGCCTCTTCGGCAAGGCCGTTGGGTTGGGTTAGGGAAACCGGCCCTCAGGGTGGGGCGGGCCTGGCGACAAGTCGTGCGCTGGTAGGAGAACGTGTGGCTACTACTGTCACATTAGCGACAGTAGTAGCCACGAAGCTGCTTCGGGGTCGGGTGGCAGATTGAAAGGTTGCGCGTAGAAGTCTTCCCATAGTGGATCTGTGGGGCACAGTCCGCTGGGGTCGAGCAGATTCTCGGCGGGTGGTTCTTCAGGTGGCGGGTCGGGCCAGTTTGGCATGTCCGCGAGTAGTGGCTCCCACTCCAGATCCTCAGCTGCGCGCGCAACAGCCTCCATCGGCAGGATGCCCGCTGGCCAGTGGGTTGGTTCGGTGTCTGGGTGTTCGGGTTTGTAGTGGCGGCCGGTGGGTGAGGTCCAGCCGGGTGGTTCATTGGTGGTCGCCGGGTCCGGTGTCCACTGGCTGTGGTGTTTGAGCCGGTGGTGCTTGGGGCAGAGCTGCGCCAGGTTGCTGACATCAGTACTGCCGCCGTGTTGCCAGGCTTGGAGGTGGTCGGTTTCGTTGTCCGGAGTGCGGTTGGTGCAGCCGGGGAAGGTGCATTTGGCGTCGCATCCTGATCCAGCGTTTGATGGACTCGGTGAGCCGGTAGTTCTTCCGGCCGATCTCCAGTGGTGCGCCGTCCCTAGGGTCAACGAGGACCCGGTAGAACGAGTTCGCCCCGTCTGCGACGAGTTTGCGGGCCATGGAGGCCGGGATTGGTCCGAAGCCGTCCAGCATGGCGGGCTCGTCGGTGAGACCGAGGAGGGAGAAGACCGGAACCATGACCAGGACGTCGGCCCGCGGGGTGGGGACGTTGCCGGGTTCGCCCGCAGTTCCTGATCCGAGTAGTTGTGCTGCTGCGATGTCGGGGCGGAGTTGGGTGATGGTGCGTGGTTCGTGGGGGCCTTGGAGGCCGCGGGCGATGGCGGTGGTGCGGTTCCAGATGGCGCAGGCGGTGTCGCCGGGGAGGTGGAGCGAGATCCAGGCCATGCCGTCGCGGTCGGGGGTGTATTCCATCCGCCGGTCGGCACAACCTTTGGTGTGGCGTTTCTCGATGGATTCGGGGTGGTGGCGTTCCCGCCAGGCACGGACCTTGGCCCGGAACCGGGAGGGGACGAGTTCACCGGGTGCGGCTCCGCGGGCGGGGTGGGGTGCGTCGGGGTCGAAGAAGTGCGCCACCAGCCCGGCAGCACCGGCCGGGTCGAGGCCTTCGGTTTCGTCCGCCACGATTCTCGCGTGCTGCCACGACATGGCCCCGACGGCCAGGGCCTGGAACACGGGCGGCAGGGAGCAGACCTTCCGGGACTGTTCCAGGAACGCGCCGGCGGCGGCTGAACTCAGCGTCAGGACGCCGGCGATTTCCTCCACGGTGGACATTTCAGCGTAGGTGCGGTCCTGGAGGGAGGCATCGGGCGGAGTCATGGCCTGCTGAAACGCGACGGCCTCGGATGCATCCTGTGCCTGCCCGGCCGCGAGCTGGGCCGTGAGCCGGGACCGGAGATCCAGCCGTTCCAACCGGATCTCATACCGCCGCTGCAACACATCAACACCGGAACCAACAGCAAGGCCGGAGGCCAGGAAAGCATCCTCCCGCTCCAGCGCATCAAGGGCAGCAGCAAAGCCATGAATGCCCTGTCCTACCGCTGATGCGCTGCTGCTGATTTCCATATGAACATCATCTATCGAGGCACTGACATTCGTACCTGAGCCTGATCCTCGGCATGAGCCAGCCCGTGAACTGCCGCCGGACTTGCCGCTGTGCCGCTAAGCCCTACGCTGCCGATGGCGCTTCGGGCGCAAAAAGCCGCCATCCGCCGTCGTACGTTTTCTATGCGAAGGTTCCCTGCCGCAGCCAAAGCGCACGATGCCCAAAGGAGTATGTGTGGCGCAGAACTATTGCGGCCCAGCAAACGCGAGTGCCACTCAAATGAATTCGGCCGCCATGAGGTGGTGACGCCGTTGTCACCACCTCATGGCGGCCGAAGATTATCCGGGCATGGACCCGGCGCACCCATTTCCCGAAAGGGAAGAGGGCTGGAGCGTCAGAGAGTGACAGCCCCGTTGGCGGTTTCGAACGTGACCGACAGGATGCCGGGCGTTCCGTGCGGGGCGACCCACTCGACCGCAACATCCTCAAGCGGCTTTTCCACCGGCTCACCCAGCCACTCGGTGACCCGGGAGGCGGAGCCTGCGATGGTCAGGCAGCTCATCTTGAGGTTGCTCTGGTAGGCGTTGGAGGGGTGAAGTGAGGGATCACCCTCCCACTTGAGCATGTACGGGACCTGGGGATCGGCGATGAGGCCCAGGATGCCAATCTGCTTCCAGACCAGCTCGCGGCCGTCCGGGAACTTGCGGTTGCCGTTGACAGCGGAGCGGCCGAGGCGTTCCTCGAAGGGGGCGAGGTCGTCCACTTCGACGCACCAGCCCATCCAGCCGCCGCCTGCCGCGGATCGGGCCCTTACGGCCTGTCCAAACGGTGCCTTGTCCGATGCAGGGTGGTCCAGGACCTCCACAACCTCGAGGTACTTGTGACCGGCGAGCGGGATGATCATATTCCGGGTTCCGAACCGGGGGTGTACCCCGCCCTTCACTGCCTCAACGCCGAGGGCAGTTGCAATACGTTCGGTGGTGGCCGCGAGGCCGTCGTGTTCACAGGCGTAAGAGACGTGATCCATGCGCATGGCAACATCTTGGCACTTTGTGATGCGGCTCTCAGCTAAGGGTACCCTTACTGGATTTGCGCGCACTCAATGGCCATGGAAAGGCCGCCTAAAAGACCATGTTCGTCACAATCCTGTTCACGGCAACAACGCTGTTCCTAGACTTGGCGCAGGTCATGAGTGCCAGCGCCAAGCCCCGGCTCGCTGGCCGGCAACCCTCCATCCGCGGTGGGGTGCCCCGGGTGAAGACCTGGCTGTCCGGCAAGAACCGGAAGCAAGCGCGCCCGCACTGCCGGTGAGCATGCCGGGCCCATGTCAAAGGAGATTTGGATGTCCAACGGTTGGTCCTTCGAAACCCGCCAAATCCACGCCGGCCAGGAAGTGGACAGTGCAGCGGGAGCCCGTGCCCTGCCCATCTACCAGACCACGTCCTTCGTGTTCCCAACGGCCGAAAGCGCAGCAAACCGTTTCGCACTGTCCGAACTCGCGCCCATCTACACCCGCATCGGCAACCCGACGCAGGACGCAGTGGAACAGCGGATCGCCAGCCTCGAAGGTGGTTTGGCAGCGCTGCTGCTGAGTTCCGGCCAGGCCGCTGAAACGTTCGCGGTCCTGAACATCGCGGAGGCCGGCGACCACATCGTGGCCAGCCCCAGCCTCTACGGCGGAACCTATAACCTCTTCGCCCACACCCTGAAAAAGTTCGGCATCTCCGTCACGTTCGTGGAGGACCCCGACAACTTGGACCAGTGGCGCAACGCAGTCCAGCCCAACACCAAGCTCTTCTTCGGTGAAGTGGTCTCCAACCCCCGCCAGGACGTCCTGGACATCGAGGGCATCTCCGAAGTCGCCCACCAGGCCGGCGTGCCCCTCATCGTGGACAACACCCTCTCCACCCCGTACCTCATCCGCCCGCTGGAGTGGGGCGCGGACATCGTGATCCATTCCGCCACCAAGTACCTGGGCGGCCACGGCACAGCCATCGCCGGCGTGATCGTCGATTCCGGCAAGTTCGATTTCAGCAAGGACCCGGAACGGTTCCCAGGCTTCAACACCCCGGATCCCACCTACAACGGGCTGGTCTACGCCCGCGATCTGGGAGCCGATGGAGCGCTGGGGGCCAACTTCTCCTACATCCTCAAGGCGCGGGTCCAGCTCCTGCGCGACCTGGGCTCGGCGGTCTCGCCCTTCAACGCCTTCCTGATTTCCCAGGGCCTGGAGACTTTGAGCCTGCGGGTGGAGCGCCACGTTGCCAACGCCACGGAAGTGGCGCGCTGGCTTGAGGCAAGGCACGACGTCGAATCGGTCGCCTATGCCGGGCTGCCGTCCAGCCCCTGGTACGAGCGTGGCCGCAAGTACGGGCCCAAGGGGACGGGCGCCGTCGTCGCCTTCAACCTGGCCGGCGGAGCGGAGGCGGGCAAACGCTTCGTCGACGCCCTGGAGCTGCACTCCCATGTGGCCAACATCGGCGACGTGCGCTCCCTGGTCATCCACCCGGCGTCGACCACCCACAGCCAGCTCTCCCCGGAGCAGCAGGCTGTGGCCGGGGTGCACCCGGGACTCGTCAGGCTTTCCGTGGGGCTGGAACACATCGACGACATCCTCGCCGACCTGGAAGCAGGCTTCAGGGCTGCGAAGAGCGCCTAGACGGGCAAAGTACGACGCCGGGCCTCCACTCGGGCGGTAAGGCGGGGCGGGCAGCAAGCCGGGAAGTCACAACCAGTCACACTCTTGGCCTGGACCGGGGAGTATTTCGTACACTCGATCCAGGTCATGAGTGCCAGTGACAGCCCCGGCTTGCTGGCCGGCAACCCTCCATTCGCGGTGGGGTGCCCCGGGTGAGGACCTGGCCTGCCGGTCAAATGACGGCGGGCAAGCGCGTAGAAGAGGTCTTGCCATGACGGTTACCGTCGCCCCAAAAACCATCCCCGAACACGGAATTGTCCGCTACGCCTCCATCGGGGGACTGGAACTCGAAGCCGGGGGATACCTCCCGGACGTCACCCTGGCCTACGAAACCTGGGGGACGCTCAACGCGGACGCCAGCAACGCCATCCTGATCGAGCATGCGCTGACCGGCAGCACGCACGTAACCCGTGGCGACACGGACGAAGAAGGCTGGTGGGAACAACTCGCGGGCCCCGGCGCCCCCGTGGACACCGACCGTTTCTTCGTGGTGTCCATCAACATTGTGGGCGGCTGCTACGGCTCCACAGGCCCCTCCTCTCCCGCCCCCGACGGATCGCCCTGGGGCTCCCGCTTCCCCCTGGTCACGCTGCGGGACAGCACCGAGGCGGAAGTCCGGCTCGCAGACCAGCTGGGAATCAAGAGCTGGTTCGCGGTCCTTGGCGGCTCCATGGGCGGCGCCCGCGCACTGGAATGGGCAGTGACGTACCCGGAAAGGGTGCAGCGCTGCGCCGTCATCGCCGTCGGGGCTGCCAGCACCGCAGAACAAATCGCCTTTGCCCAGGCCCAGACCCTGGCCATCCGGCAGGATCCAAACTTCAACGGCGGCGACTACTACGGCGGTCCCTGTCCTGAAGAGGGCCTGGCCCTTGCCCGGCGCATCGCCCACATCACCTACCGGTCCGCCGCCGAACTGGAAGGCCGCTTTGGCCGGTCAGCCCAGGCATCCGAGTCGCCCCTTCAGGGGGAAGTGCTCGCAGCCCGCGGCCGCTACCAGGTGGAAAGCTACCTGGACCACCAGGGCAACAAGCTCGTGAAGCGCTTTGACGCCAACAGCTACATCGCCCTGACCGAGGCACTGATGAGCCACGACGTCTGCCGGGGCCGGGGAACCCTGACCGAAGCGCTGGCCGCTGCTACTGCACGCTTCTTCGTGGCCGCCGTCGACTCCGACCGGCTCTACTTCCCGTCCCAGTCGCGGGAGCTGGCGCAGTCGCTGCCCGGCGACGTGGACGTCCACGTCATCCAGGCGCCCATCGGCCACGACGGGTTCCTCACCGAAATTGGGCAACTGGGGGCACAGCTGAGGAGCAGCTTCCTGGTCTAGGGGCATCCAGCAAACCGCCAGCAATGTGCATTAGTGCAGATGCCTTCTGCACTAATGGGCGTTGAGGTTGCACGGGCAGGCAGACCATACTCATCGAAGCCGGCTTTCGTGGTGTACATCACACGCGGCTGCCATCGACTGTCCCCGTGGTGTCGACGACGACGCCGAAGGAGTTCGCATGAGTACGGAACGCTCCGCCGCAAGGCTCACCGAAGAAACCGACGTCAAGGCATCAGGCCTGAAGAAAGTGGTGACCGCCTCCATGGCCGGCACCGTCGTGGAGTGGTACGAGTTCTTCCTCTACGCATCGGCCGCCACCCTGGTGTTCGGGAAGGCCTTCTTCCCCAACGCCGGGACCGAGCTGGACGGCATCATCGCCGCCTTCCTCACCTATGCCGTGGGTTTCGTGGCCCGTCCCATCGGCGGCATCGTGTTCGGCCACTTCGGCGACAAGTTCGGCCGCAAGCAGCTGCTGCAGCTGAGCATCGTGCTGGTGGGCGTCTCCACCTTCCTGATGGGCTGCCTGCCCACCTTCGCGCAGATCGGCTACTGGGCTCCGGCGCTGCTGGTCATCCTCCGGTTTGCGCAGGGCTTCGCTGTTGGCGGGGAATGGGGCGGCGCCGTCCTCCTCGTGGCAGAGCACAGCCCCAGCAAGTCACGCGGGTTCTGGGCCAGCTGGCCGCAGTCCGCCGTGCCGCTGGGCAACCTGCTGGCCACGGCCGTGCTGTTCGTCCTGTCCTCCACACTGACCCAGGACGCCTTCCTCGGATGGGGCTGGCGCGTTGCCTTCTGGCTGTCCGCGGTGATCGTCCTGATCGGCTACTACATTCGTACCAAGGTCAACGACGCGCCCATCTTCCTCGAGGCCCGCAAGGAAGTGGATGCCGGCCACAAGGGCTACGGCGTGGCCGAGGTCTTCCGCCGCTACCCGCGCGGCGTCTTCACCGCCATGGGCCTGCGCTTCGCGGAAAACATCCTGTACTACCTGGTGGTGACGTTCTCCATCACCTACCTCAAGACCGTGGTGCAGGCCGACACCACGCGCATCCTCCTCCTGTTGCTCCTGGCCCACGCCGTCCACTTCGCCGTGGTGCCCATGATCGGCAAGCTCTCGGACCGCTTTGGCCGCAAGCCCGTCTACATGGCCGGCGCCATTATGGGGGCCACATGGGGGTTCTTCGCGTTCCCGATGATGGATACGAAGAACGACTTCATCATCCTGGCCGCCATCATGATCGGCCTGGTGTTCCACGCCTTTATGTACGCCGGACAGCCTGCCATCATGGCGGAAATGTTCCCCACCCGGATGCGCTACTCAGGCGTCTCCCTGGGCTACCAGGTGACCTCGATCGTGGCCGGCTCCCTGGCCCCGATCATCGCCGCTTCACTTTTGGGCACCTACAAGTCCTCGGTTCCAGTGGCCGTCTACCTGCTCATCGCCTGCGCCATCACCGCCGTCGCGGTCTTCTTCCTGAAGGAGACCCGCGGCGTCTCACTCCACGACGTGGATGCCGCCGACGCCAAGGGCACCGCCGACCTGTTGGCCGCCGGCAGGAAGTAGGGATCCCATGAAAGCCGCCGTCCTGTACGCAACCGTCCCCGCCACTGGAAACGCCCCCGGTAAGAGCAGCTACGCCGATGCCCGGCCGCTGCTGGTGCAGGAGCTCGAGCAGCCGGAGCCCCGCGCCGGTGAGCTGGGGGTTGCCATCACCTATTCGAGCCTGTGCCATTCGGATCTCTCCGTGGTGGACGGCTCACGGCTCCGGCCGCTTCCCATGGCGTTGGGCCATGAGGCGGTGGGGCGCGTAGTGTCCGTTGGCCAGGGTGTGGAGGACGTGTCCGTGGGCGACCACGTGGTGCTGGTGTTCGTGCCCAGCTGTGGCCATTGCCGGGCCTGCCTGGCCGGGCGGCCCGCGCTTTGCCACCGGGCAGCAGAGGTCAACGGTTCGGGGGACCTGCTGCACGGGCCTGCCCTGTTGCGGACGCCGGAGGGAGAGCGCATTAACCACCACCTGGGCGTTTCCGCCTTCGCGGACTATGCAGTGGTTGCGCGGGAATCAGTGGTGGTAATTGACGACGACGTCCCGGACACGGTTGCGGCGATGTTTGGTTGCGCCGTGCTCACCGGAATGGGCGCGGTGTTCAACACGGCGGGAGTCAGCCAGGGGCAGCACGTGGCAGTGTTCGGCTTGGGGGCGGTGGGCCTTTCCGCCGTCATGGCGGCACGCCTGGCCGGAGCTGCCAGCGTGATCGCCATTGATCCGAACCAGGGCAAGCACCAGCTCGCGCTCGACGCCGGAGCCACCGCCGTGGGAACGTCGGAGGATGCAAGGCGGTTGATCGAGGAAGCTTCGGGCGACGGCGTGGATGTAGCCATTGAAGCGGTGGGTTCGGCCGCGGTGATCGCATCCTGCCTGGAGCGGGTCACCCGGGGCGGGGCAGTGGTCTCGGTGGGCCTGCCGCACCCGTCCGCCGAGTTGACCGTCCCGGCCCTCCAATTCGCCGGTGCCGGCAAGCGGCTGCTGGGCTCCTATATGGGTGACGCCGTTCCCGCCCGGGATATCCCGCAGTACCTCGGGTACTGGCGGGAGGGGAGGCTGCCGGTTGAGCTGCTGCACACCGACACGCGGCCACTGAGCGAGATCAACGAGGGCCTGGATGCACTCGCGGCCGGGCAGGTAGTGCGCCGCCTCTTCCAGGCCTGACTCAGCCTGCCAGCAGTCCGGCCCGCTCCTTCAGCTCCTCCTTCAAGGCCGCAATCACCGCCTGCACCCGGGCCGACCGGAGCGACTCCGGACGGGCAACGGCCCAGATAGGGAGCTGGCGCTCAAAGTCGCCTGCCAGGACGGGAACGAAATCCTCCCGGTCCGCCACCATGAAGTTGGGCAGCAGGCCAATGCCGGCGCCCCGGCGGACGGCCTCCACCTGGGCGAAGACGCTGGTGGCCTGGAAGCTTGTCCGGGGCATCGGCAACTGCGATGACCAGCGGGGGCCCAACTCCGCCACCTGGAGCGCAGACTCGACGTAAGAGACAAACGCGTGCTGCCCCACGTCGTCGAGCGTTTCCGGCATGCCGTGCCGGGCGGCATAGTCCTGGCTGGCGTAGAGCCGCAGGTAGTAGTTGCTCAGGAAGATGGTCTGTGCGGTGCTGACGTCGGCCCGGCCCACCACGATCTCCAGGTCCACCCCGGACCGGTTCTGGCTGACTTTACGGGTGGCGCTGAGCATTTCGATGTTCAGTTGCGGGTTCTGCTGCTGGAGCCGAACCAGCGATGGAGTGACGAACACCGCTCCCACTGCGTCGGTGGTGGCAACCCGGACCAGGCCTGCAAGCGCGCTCTGGTCCTGGCGGATCAGGCCCGAGAGCGAGCCGAGCGTGCTCTCGATCGCCTCCGCCGCGTCCACGGCGGCAGCACCGAGCTGGGTCAGCTCCCAGCCGTGCGGGCTGCGCTCCAGCGTGCGGCCGCCCAGCTGCTTGTCCAGCGCGAGGATCCGGCGCGAGATGGTGGTGTGGGTGGTCCCCAGGCTCTCGGCCACCGCGTTGAACCGGCCGAGGCGTGCAACGGTCAGAAGGATGAGCAGGTCGTCAGGGCTCGCCAGCCGTCTGGAGTCCACGATGGACCTTCCGTTGATGTGCATCAATGCACAGAGTGTCTGTGATTTTTCCCCTTGATTGCACCCTAACACGGTGTGATGGTTGACACAGGCATGCCGGCAAGAGCGCCGGAATGGAAGCAAAGGAGCTTACGCATGGCAATTATCGGTTGGATCGGCCTGGGCAACATGGGCGGCCACATGTCGGTGAACCTGGTGAAGGCCGGGCACGAGGTCCGCGGCTTTGACCTCAACCCCGCTGCCCTGGACGCGGCTGCAGCAGGCGGTGTCAAGCGGGCCGCGAGCATCGCTGAAGCGGTGGACGGCGCGGACGCCGTGTTCACCATGCTCCCCAAGGGCGAGCACGCCCGCGCAGTGTATCTCGGCGGGGACGGGGTGCTGGCGCACGCGGACACGCGCACGCTGCTCATTGACTCCTCCACCATCGACATCGCCTCCGCCCAGGAACTGCACGACGCCGCTGCTGCCGCCGGCTTCCGTTTCGTGGACGCGCCGGTATCCGGCGGGATGAGCGGCGCGGAGGCCGGAACCCTGACGTTCATGGTGGGCGGTGAAGAAGGTGCCGTCAAAGACGCTGCCGGCTACATCGGTCCCATGTCCGGCAACATTATCCCCACGGGCGGCCCCACCACAGGGCAGGCGGCAAAGATCTGCAACAACCTGATGCTTTTCATCAACCTTGCCTCCACCGCTGAAGGGGCTGTGTTGGCTGACCGCCTGGGCCTGGACAAGCAGGTCTTCTGGAACATCGCCTCGGTCTCCTCGGGGGACTCATGGGCGCTCCGGACCTGGTACCCCGTGCCCGGTGTGGTTCCCACCGCGGCCTCGAACAATGACTTCGCACCCACCTTCACCACCGAGCTCGCCAACAAGGACATCAGCCTGGCCGTCAGCGCAGCCGAAGACACCGGCACGCCCCTGGAGATCGGCAAGCACGTCCAGCAGCTGTTTCAGCGGCTTATCGACGCCGGTGAAGCCGGCAAGGACTGCTCCATGATCATCAAGCTCGTGGACGGCTCGCTTGAGGCCGCCGACCGGACGGCGTCCAACACGCAGTCCAACTAACTGCGCCGTCCAACCAGCCCACTGCAAGAACCGCAGGAAAAGAGACTCTTTTGGAAACCATCCCGCACTACATTAACGGCGCCCGCGTCACCGATGCCGACCGTTTCGGTCCGGTCTTCAATCCCGCCACCGGCCAACAGGAGAAGCAGGTGGCGCTCGCCTCCGCGGCCCGGACAGAGGAAGCCATCGCGGCCGCCCGCGCCGCGCTGCCTGCATGGCGCGCCACCAGCCTGGCCAAGCGCACCACCATCTTCTTCAAGGTCCGCGAAATCCTGAACCAGCGGAAGTCCGAACTCGCCGCGATCCTGACCAGCGAGCACGGCAAGGTCCTCTCCGACGCGGAAGGCGAAATCGCCCGCGGTCTGGAGAACATCGATTTCGCCACCGGCCTGTCCCACATGCTGAAAGGCGAGCGGTCGGAGCAGGTCTCCAGCGGCATTGACGTCCATTCCATCCGCCAGCCAGTCGGCGTGGTGGCCTGCATCACCCCGTTCAACTTCCCGGCCATGGTGCCGCTGTGGATGATCGGCAGCGCGCTGGCCTGCGGCAACACGGTCCTGCTGAAGCCGAGTGAAAAGGATCCGTCGGCGGCCGTCTTCATCGCAGAGGCCTTCGCCGAAGCGGGGCTGCCGGCAGGCGTGCTCAACGTGGTCCAGGGGGACAAGGAAGCCGTCGACGTCCTGCTTGAGCACCCTGACGTAAAGGCAGTCAGTTTCGTCGGTTCCACCCCCGTGGCCCAGTCCATCTACAAGCGGGCAGCGGAACATGGCAAGCGGGTGCAGGCCCTGGGCGGTGCCAAGAACCACATGGTGGTGCTTCCCGACGCCGACCTGGACATGGCTGCCGACGCTGCGGTTTCCGCCGCCTACGGTTCCGCCGGCGAACGCTGCATGGCTGTCAGCGTCCTGGTGGCGGTGGGCAACATCGCCGACGACCTGGTGAAGGCGATTTCAAGCCGCATGGCAGACCTCAAGATTGGGGACGGCACGGATCCCGCCTCGCAGATGGGCCCCTTGATCACTGCGGAGCACCGGGAGCGCGTGGCTTCCTACGTTGCGGGAGCGGAAGGCGAAGGCGCAACCGTGGTGGTGGACGGCCGCTCGCAGCATTTCGACTCCAACGGGTTCTTCATCGGCGTGAGCCTGGTGGACCACGTCAAGCCAGGCATGAAGGTGTACGACGACGAAATCTTCGGCCCGGTCCTGTCCGTGGTCCGCGTGGACACCTACAACGACGCAGTCCGGCTTGTGAACGACAACCAGTTCGGCAACGGCACGGCCATCTTCACCCGCGACGGCGGAGCGGCGCGGCAGTTCGAGTTCGACGTCGAAGCGGGCATGGTGGGCGTCAACGTGCCCATCCCGGTCCCGGTGGGCACCTTCTCGTTCGGCGGCTGGAAGAACTCGCTGTTCGGCGACACCCACATGTACGGGCCCGACAGCATCCGCTTCTACACCAGGGGCAAGGTGGTCACCACGCGTTGGCCGGACCCATCCACCTCGGTGATCGACCTGGGCTTCCCCCAGGTGGATTAGCAGGCTGGATTGAACCAGCGGACTCAGCAGATGGATTAACCAAAAAGAAGGTCGGGGACCGGTTCAAAACCGGTCCCCGACCTTCTTGCGAACTCAGGCTGGCTAGCCGTTCATGATATCGCCGCGGCGCTTCATGTACTCCTCCATGGACAGCTCACCATTGCTGTACTGCTGGTCCAGTTCGGCGAGCTTGCGTGCCCGGAACCCCTGCGGCGCCGAGGGCGGAGGGGGAGTGGCAGGTCCGGAGGACTGGCCCTGCCCCTGCTGGCCCTGGCCTGGCTGCTGGTACCCCTGCCCGGGTTGCTGGTGCCCGGGCTGCTGGAACGGCGCTTCCTGCCCAAAGTCCTGTGACCCAGCGCCGAACCGGGGGTCCGGCATGGGCGGCTGGCCGTACTGGTACGGCGGCAGCTGCTGCCCGCCATAGGGTTGCGGCGGCTGGCCCGGCTGCCGGAAGCCGCCGGAGAAGTAGTCCTGCTGGGTGTACCCGTCGCGGGGCTGGCGGTTCTGCGGCCCGCCCGAGCCCGGAAACTGGCCATAGCCCGGGTACTGGTCCGGACCGGGGAACTGGTTCTGCCCCGGGAACTGGCCAGGTCCGGAAAACGGCCCGGGCAAGCCCTGGTCCCGGTCCCTCCGTGCCATGGAGCGGCGGTACGCCCGCATGGCCATGGGGACCACGAAGGACAGGATGATGATCCAGAAAAACAAGCTGCTCACGGTGCCGCGCCTCTCGTGTGTTGTCCTTCCAGCGTAACCCCGGCAGGCCTACTGGCGGCTGGGCTCGGCGGATCCCAGCGGACCCTCGCCGGAACCCAACGGAACGCCCGGGCCGAAGACCGGACCTGGCGTCGGCCGCTTTGCCGTGATGCCGTCCCCGGACGACTGGTGGCGCAGCCGGCGCAGCACCCACGGTACGAAGTATTCGCGCGCCCACACGAGGTCCCCGCTCCTGGCCTCGCGCCACGTCCGCGGCGGCAGCGGCTTGGGCTGCAGCGGTTCCAGGGAGTGCTCCACGTTGAGCGCGTCCAGCACCATGGCCGCAATGGTGTGGTGTCCCAGCGGGGAGAAGTGCAGGCGGTCCTGGTCCCACATCTGCGGGTCGCTCAGCTGCCGCAGGGACCACATGTCCGCGATCACCGCATCATGCCGCGCTGCAACCGTGCGAAGGTTCTCGTTGTAGATGGCCACCTTGCTGCGGATCCGGCTGAGCACGGAGGAGCCCGTATCCGGCCCGTTGAACAAAACCACCGTGGCTCCGCCCATGGACAGGATCTGGACCACGGAATCGAGCTTCTCGGCCAGCGCGTCGGGATCGCCGCCGGGACGGATCAGGTCGTTGCCGCCGGCGGACAGGGTGACCAGGTCCGGCTTCAGTTCCAGCGCGGGAGCGAGCTGCTGGTCCACGATCTGCTGGAGCAGCCGGCCGCGGACGGCAAGGTTGGCGTACGCGAAGTCCGGCTGGGTACGGCCGAGCTCTTCGGCAACCCTGTCGGCCCAGCCGCGGTGGCCGCCGGGGCTTGAAGGCTCGGGATCGCCGATGCCCTCTGTGAACGAATCACCCATCGCCACGTACCGGGTCCAGGGGTGGGAACCGGGGTGCGCGGACGGGGTCTGGATGGCACTTGCGTCAGTCACGGTCCTATCCTGCCTTCCGCTTCGCTGCCTACGCGAACGTAGGTTGTTACTTTGCGGTAACTGGTAAGAATGGAAACCATGACTGACGCCGAAGTATTTCCTGCCCCTGTTGTCCTGTGGTCCCATCCGGAAGACCAGCGCGCCGGCAAGCCGCTGCTGGTGCTCCTCCACGGCTACGGCGCCAACGAGCAGGACCTGCTCAGCCTGGCCGACATGCTGCCCGGGGACTTCGCCGTCGCCTCCGTCCGCGCGCCCATCGCCATGGGTCCCGGCTTCACCTGGTTTCCGTTGACCGCGTCGATCGAATACTCGCTGGACCGGGTCAAGAAGGCCTCGGCCTACGTGCTCGACTGGATCGACGCCATCAGGCCCGGCCACCCTTCGGTGACCCTCCTGGGCTTCTCCATGGGCATGGCCATGGCCACCACGCTCCTGCGCCAGCGGCCCACCGACTTTGCCGCCGTCGTCGGACTTTCAGGCTTCGTGGTGGACGCCGCTGGCGACCCGACCTTCAAGGACGACGAGCTGGACGGCACCGTGCCCATGTTCTGGGGCCGCGACCAGCAGGACCCGGTGATCACCCAGGACAAGATCGAATTCACCATGGGCTGGGTCCGCAAGCACGTGAAGCTCACCAAGGTCCTCTACACCGGCATGTGGCACGGCATCAACCAACAGGAGATTGGGCACGTGGGGGAGTTCCTCACCCACGAGGTGCTGAACAAATAGAACGTACGACGGCGGCGCAACAGCTGCCGCCGTCAGCCGGCCTGGGGTGCCACCACCCGGATGGTCTGGCCGTTAACGGTGACGGTGTCCCCGGTGTGCAGCTGCCGGCCGCGGCGGTCGTCGATCTCGCCGTTGACCCTGACCAGCCCGTTCTTGATGAGCTCCGCCGCCTCCACGCCGTCCTCCACGAGGTTGGCGAGCTTCAGCAGCTGGCCCAGCCGGATCATGCTGTCGCGGATGGGGACGTCGTCAATGGGGTTGCTCATAGAGCAATAATGCCTGAACTAAGGTGGATTCAATGACCTCCCCTTCCCGCCTGCCGGTACTCGCAGGCCTGCCCCTGGCCGTGGGCTCCGGCCTTGCCATCCCCGTCCAAGGGCGGATCAACGGGGCGTTGGGGGCGCGGCTCAACGATGGAATCGCTGCCGCGGCCGTGAGTTTCAGCACAGGACTGCTGGTCATGATCATCATCTCCCTGGTGCTGCCGCGAGGCCGCGCCGGCCTGGCAAACATCCTCCCGGCCGTCCGGAACCGGGCGTTTCCCCGGATCTACGTGGTGGCCGGTGCCATCGGTGCCCTGTTCGTCTTTGCCCAGTCCTTCACGGTGGGCATCCTGGGCGTGGCACTCTTCACCGTCGCCACCGTTACCGGGCAGACGGTGAGCGGCCTGCTGGTGGACCGGCTGGGGATCGGCCCCGCCGGAAAGAAATCCGTGACGGGCATCCGCATCATTGGCTGCATCCTGACCATCGCCGCCGTGGCCTGGGCGGTGTCGCCCCGGTTCAGCAGCGGAGGCTCCGGGGACGGTGCGGCCGGGCTGCTGCTTCCCCTGCTCCTGCCGGTGGCGGCGGGCTTCCTCATGAGCTTCCAGCAGGCCATGAACGGTACGGCAACGCTCCACTACGGCACCCCCATCGCGGCCACCCTGGTCAACTTCGTGGCCGGCTGCATCGTGCTGTGGGCAGCGTTCGGGGTGAAGCTGGCCGTGGCCGGCCCCGCCAACCCGCTGCCGGGGGAGTGGTGGTACTACCTGGGCGGCCCCATGGGCTGCGTCTTCATCGGCCTGGGCGCCCTCCTGGTCCGCAGCCTGGGCGTGCTGGTCACCGGGCTGGGCATGATCGCCGGCCAGTTGCTCGGCTCGCTGGCTTTGGACCTGGCGCTTCCCGCGCCGGGCACCATCGTGGCTCCGGCCACGGTCCTGGGAACCCTGCTGACCCTCGGCGCCATTATCCTGGCAACCCTGCCCTGGCCGCGGGGCGCGCTGCGCGGGCAGCGGCCGGTACGCTAGGACACGAGCTTTCCACCGTCTTCCTTCATCCGCCCCGGCGGGTGGCCCGCTGTGCCCAGGCATACAGCAGCCGGGGCCTGAACAACCCGCGGACCGCACCCAGCGGCCCTGTAGAAATTGGAGTTATCCCATGGCAGCAAAATCCGTCCTCGACCAGGTCATTTCCCTCTCCAAGCGGAGGGGCTTCGTGTTCCAGGCCGGTGAGATCTACGGAGGCTCGCGGTCTGCCTGGGACTACGGCCCCCTGGGCGCCGAGCTGAAGGAAAACATCAAGCGCCAGTGGTGGCAGTCCATGGTCCGCGGCCGCGAGGACGTGGTGGGACTGGATTCCTCCGTGATCCTGCCCCGCCAGGTCTGGGAAGCCTCCGGCCACGTGGAGGTCTTCTCCGACCCGCTGGTCGAGTGCCTGTCCTGCCACAAGCGCTACCGCGCGGACCACCTCGAGGAAGAGTACGAGGAAAAGAAGGGCCGCCCCGCCGAAAACGGCCTGAAGGACATCGTCTGCGCCAACTGTGGCACCCGCGGCCAGTGGACCGAGCCGCAGGAGTTCTCCGGCCTGCTCAAGACCTACCTGGGCCCGGTGGCCAGCGAGGAAGGCTTGCACTACCTGCGCCCGGAAACCGCGCAGGGCATCTTTGTGAACTTCAACAACGTCCTCACCACCTCCCGGAAGAAGCCGCCGTTCGGCATCGGCCAGATCGGCAAGTCTTTCCGCAACGAGATCACGCCCGGCAACTTCATCTTCCGCACCCGCGAGTTCGAGCAGATGGAAATGGAATTCTTCGTGGAGCCCGGCACGGACGAAGAGTGGCACAAGTACTGGATGAACGAGCGCATGGCCTGGTACACCGGCCTGGGCATCCGCGAGGAGAACCTGCGCTTCTTCGAGCACCCCAAGGAAAAGCTCAGCCACTACTCCAAGGGCACCACGGACATCGAGTACCGCTTCGGTTTCCAGGGCTCGGAATGGGGCGAGCTGGAAGGCATCGCCAACCGCACCGACTTCGACCTTTCCACCCACGCCAAGGCCTCCGGCACGGACCTGAGCTACTTCAACCAGGCCACCAACGAGCGCTACACCCCGTACGTGATCGAGCCCGCGGCCGGCCTGACCCGTTCCTTCATGGCGTTCCTGGTGGATGCCTACACCGAGGACGAGGCCCCCAACGCCAAGGGCGGCGTGGACGTCCGCACCGTGCTGAAGCTGGACCCGCGCCTGGCCCCGGTCAAGGCCGCCGTGCTGCCGCTGAGCCGCAACGAGGACCTGTCCCCGAAGGCCAAGGCCTTGGGCGCCCAGCTGCGGAAGAACTGGAACATCGACTTCGATGACGCGGGTGCCATCGGCCGCCGCTACCGCCGCCAGGACGAGATCGGCACCCCGTTCTGCATCACGGTGGACTTCGACACCCTCGAGGACCAGGCCGTCACCATCCGCGAGCGGGACACCATGAGCCAGGAGCGTGTCTCCCTGGACAAGGTGGAGGGCTACCTGGCGGCACGGCTGATCGGCGCCTGAGCATGGCCATCGAATACCGTGAATGGCGCGACGGCGATGACCTGGCGCTCCTGGAAATCTGGGGCGACCCGGACACCGCCCAGGCCCGCCAGTTCCGCGGCGCCCTCGCCGTGTCCTCCAACGGCAGGGACGGCATGCCCTGGCGCCGCTGCATCGTGGCGGAAGACGTCGTTGACGGCGTCGGCATTCCCGTAGCCGCCGGCGTCGTCTATGAAGCCTCGCTGCACCCCGAGCGCCTGTGGACGTACATCGAAGTGGCGAAGGACCATCGCCGCGCAGGCATCGGGGCCAGCCTCCTGACCATGCTGCGGCGCGAAGCCGAAAACGCGCCGTCGGGCGTCACCAAACTCCGCGCCAAGGTGGAACCCGGCACGGCGGGTGCCGCGTTCGCTGAAGAGTCCGGGCTGGCGCCGATCCAGCGCTCCCGGCTGGTGATCGTGGAACCCGGAGCCCTGAAGCTGCCCGTCTTCCCGGACAAGGACCACGGCGGCCGTCCCATTGACGGTGAAAACGCCGGTTCCGATGTCGTCATGGACCTGGCCACCGGTTCCGTGGAGCTGACGGACGTGGTGGGCCGGTATTACACCTCCATCCACGGCTGGGACTCCCCGGGTGTGCTGTCCGTTGGACAGGTGCAGAGGCTGTTCCTGGACGAGCTCACCGGAGCCCACGGCGCCATCGTCCTGCGGGCCCAGCCGGAATCCGCGTTCGGCCAGGGAGTAGCGCCCAGCAAAAAGGGCCGCATCCGCGCATTCGCGGTCAGCTACGCTGCACCCGCGGACCCGGATGCAGCGCCGGCCCACCTTGACAGCTCCGGTGCAGAGGCAACGGGCGCCGACACCCCCACGGACGTTTTCGTGGGCCATGAGCCATCCCTGGCCGCTGACGACGCCGCCGAAGCCGTCCGCGACATCCTCGCCCTGATCGCCTACCAGCACCCGGTCATGCTGGAACTGGACGATTCCATGACCGCCCTGCGCGCCGCCGTCGAGCCCCTCCTGGAGAGCGGCAAAGCCCGGCTGGCGGGCGCCGAAACCCTGGTGGTTTCGGACTAGCGACTGCCGGTCCACGTCAGCACCGTGCCACGCGCCGTCCCTGTGACGGCGCGTGGCACTGCCGCTTAAGCAGGCTACTTCGGGCGGGGAGCACGACGGCGGCCGGCGGCTGCGTCGGCCACGTCCAGCAGTTGCCGCTCGGCGTCCGTAGGGGCGCTTCCACCCAAGTGCGCGGGCATCCACCACGCCCCTGGTCCGGGCTGAAGCGGAAAACCGGCGATGCAGCGGTCAATCCCCGTCTGGAGCGTGGTGCGCAGCTTCTTCGTGGCAGCGTCCACATCAACGTCCGGCGGATACACTATCGGCACGCCAACCCGGACCTGGATGGGAGCCTGCCAGCTGCGCCGCAGGGAGAAGCCATGGCCGCGGGTCAGGATCCGGTGTGCGCCCCAGACAGCCACCGGGATAACCGGGACACCGGCCTCCGCCGCCATGCGTACAGCCCCCGTTCGGCACTCGCGGACCGTGAAGCTGCGGCTCACTCCCGCTTCGGGGAATACCGCCAGGTACTCGCCGGCGCGCAGCTTGGCCACGGCGGTGCCGTAGGCGTCGGAGCGGTCGTTGTATCCCACCACCACCTGGCCGGAGGCGCTGATGGCGGGGCCGGCCAGCCAATGGTCCGCCGCGCCCTGGTGGACCAGGAACCGCAGCTGGGCACGGCTGCGGTTCCACAGGAGCAGCTCAAGGACGGCGAAGTCCAGGTAGCTGAAGTGCGTGACGGCGAACACCGCGCCGCCGGGGGGCACCTGCCGGGACGGGCCGGCCGGGGGTGGTGCCCCCGGGAGGTGCTCCAGGCCCTCTGCGCGGATGTCCAGCTGCAGGGCCCAGCGGAGGAACAGCCCGGTGCAGACGATCAGCCGGTAGAAGCGGTCGCTGGATGGGGGACGCCAGGGCATGGCCGGGCGGCCTAGAGGGTGACCTGGACGGAGGTGTCCGGCAGCAGCTCGGTGAAGGCCCGCGGCGGTTGGACCGCCGCCCCTGTGCTCTCGGCGAAGGACTTGATGACAAAACCGGTGGCGAGGGTGTGCCAAATACGGACCTTGCGGAGCATGAAGTGCCCCACGCCCCTCAGGGACACGTACTGCATGCTGGCTGCGTCCGAAGCGGCGCGCCGGGCGAAGGCAAGGGACTGCGTGGGGCTGGTCATGTGGTCCGTGGTCCCGTGGATGATCAGGACCTTCCGGCCCCTAACCCTGTCCGCAGGGGTTTGCGGGTCCAGCCAAGGGGCCAGCGCCACCACAGCCTCCACCTGCGGATGGTCCGCGGCGCACACGGCGGTCAGGCCGCCCATGGAGTGGCCCAGCAGGAACACCGGAACATCGGGGTGGCGTTCCGCGATCTGCCGCAGCGCCCACCGTGCGTCCTGCAAGGGGGACATGTCGGGCCCGTTCCAGCCGCGGACACTGTTGCGCAGGGACCATACGGCCAGCCCGTGTTTACGGCCCGCGCGGTGCAGGTGCCGGGCGAAGGGCACCATACGCGCCGGGCTCAGGTGCCGCGC
Organism: Pseudarthrobacter defluvii; assembly: GCF_030323865.1. NCBI lineage: Bacteria > Bacillati > Actinomycetota > Actinomycetes > Micrococcales > Micrococcaceae > Pseudarthrobacter > Pseudarthrobacter defluvii. Next base: position 1,419,087 of record NZ_CP066362.1, read on the forward strand.
CTCCACGGGATCCCGGCTGTGGGCCTTGCCGCCGTGCAGGACCAGGACCACGCCCTTGGTGTCACCGGAGGCATCCAGGACGCTGAGTACGGGCTGGTGGGCGGAAACGTCCGGCACCTGCCCGGCCTGCACACCGCCCTTCCCAGGTGCTCCATTGCTGCCGCCCCCATGCCCACCACGGTTGTCCATGCTTGGCTCCTCCCCATCCCGATGGTCCATTTATCAAACCCTATGGCGCCGCACGTAGAGTTCAACCATGAGGTTGTACTGCTGATGGGCGCCGGTCACTCCCACGCTTCCTTGGATCATTCGGAGCCGACGCCCCAGGCGATGGCTGCCCGCAGCAAAGCGAACCGCATCCTGGCCTTAGTGCTGATTCCCGTGGCGCTGCTGACCCTGGCCGGGATGGCCGCCCTCTGGCCCTCCGGGAGCAAGGAGGGCATCTCGCTCGCCAACCCGTACTCCACCGCGCCCGGGGTCACCTTCGATACGGGCACGATCCAGAGCGTGCTGACCGGGAGTTGCATGCAGGGATCCGGGCAACAGGGTCCAACTCAACAGGGCACGGGTCAACAGGGGTCCGGCCAGCAGGGTTCAGACCAACAGGGGTCCGGCCAGCCACGCACCACACAGCAACCACCAAGCCAGGGCTCCGAGTGCACCTTCGCCGTCACCGAGCCGGACAAGGGCGGAAGCCCGGTGAAGGTGGTCATCAACCCGGACGTCGCCTCCTCCCATGGCGTGAAGCCCGGGGACCAGATCCGCTACCTGAACCTCTCCAATGTCCAGGGCGCCACCGGGTCACAGGGTTCGCCAGCCTACATCTTCATGGACTTCGTCCGCACCATGCCGATCATCCTGCTGGCCGTGCTCTACGCCGTGGTGGTCATCGCCGTCGCCAGGTGGCGCGGATTGCGCGCCCTGATCGGGCTGGTGGGCGCCTATTTCGTGCTCGCGAACTTCCTGCTCCCTGGGCTGGTGGAAGGCAAGCCGCCCCTGCTGCTGGCCCTGGTGGGGTCCACGGTGATCATGATCGGGGTGCTGTACTTCGCCCACGGCTTCTCTGCCCGCACGTCCACCGCGCTCCTGGGCACCATCTTCGGGCTAGCCATCACCGCCCTGCTCGCAGCCTGGGCCACGGACGCCGCCAACCTCGCGGGTGTGGGCAGCCACGACGCCGCCACGTTGGTGAACACATCGTCCAACATCTCCATTTCCGGGGTGATTCTTTGCGGGCTCATCATCTCCGGCCTGGGTGTCCTCAACGACGTCACCATCACGCAGTCCTCTGCCGTCTGGGAGCTCTACGAACTGGCACCAGCCAGCAGCGCCCGGAAGCTGTTCACTTCCGCCATGCGGATCGGTCGGGACCACATCGCCTCCACCGTGTACACCATCGCCTTTGCCTACGCCGGCGCGGCGCTGCCCATCCTGATCATCGTCATGCTCTACGACCGGCCCTTGATGGACACCCTCACCAGCGCTGAACTCTCAGAGGAAGTCATCCGGACACTGGTCGGTTCCATCGGGCTGGTCCTGGCTATCCCCGTCACCACGCTGATCGCCGTGCTGGTGGTCAAGGCCACAGGAGTTAAGGCAGCGGGCACCCAGTCGCTGGACGCCGGACGCCGGAACGGAATGCACGACGGCGGGCACCACCACGCGGAGGACGTTGCGGACACCGGGGCGCTCGCCGCAGCCGCGCTTGAGGAACGCAGCCGGCGCATCGCCGTCGAACCCGCCGTCGAACCCGCCACGGAGCCCGCCACCCGCCGGGGACGGCGGGCAGACCGCGGCTGACTGCTGCCGCGGCGGAGCCGGAGGGGACCGGCAAAGCCCGATTTGCCCGGCTTTGCAACAATGGACAGGTGACTGTTGCAGCAACTCCTCCCGCCCCCAAGCTGGAACTCCCGCCCCTGAAGCTGGGACCCATCACGGTTGACACCCCGGTGATCCTTGCCCCGATGGCCGGCATAACCAACTCCGCGTTCCGCAGGCTCTGCCGGGAGTACGGCGGCGGCATGTACGTGGCGGAGATGGTGACCTCCCGTGCGCTGGTGGAGCGGACGCCCGAATCCCTCCGCATCATTTCGCACGACGACGACGAAAAAGTCCGGTCCGTGCAGCTCTACGGCGTGGACCCGGGCACGGTGGGCGCCGCGGTGCGGATGCTCGTGGAGGAGAACCGGGCCGACCACATCGACCTCAACTTCGGCTGCCCCGTCCCCAAAGTGACCCGGCGCGGCGGCGGCTCGGCGCTGCCCTGGAAGATCGACCTCTTCACGTCCATCGTGCAGACCGCCGTCAAGGAGGCGTCCAAAGGCAACGTCCCGCTGACCATCAAGATGCGGAAGGGCATCGACGAGGACCACCTGACGTACCTCGACGCCGGGCGCATCGCCCGCGATTCCGGAGTTGCCGCCGTCGCCCTCCACGGCCGCACCGCCGCGCAGTTCTACTCGGGCCAGGCCGACTGGTCCGCCATCGCCCGGCTCCGCGAGGCGCTGCCCGACATTCCCGTGCTGGGCAACGGCGACATCTGGTCCGCAGAGGATGCCGTCCGGATGGTCCGGGAGACCGGCGTGGACGGCGTGGTGGTGGGCCGCGGCTGCCAGGGCAGGCCCTGGCTCTTCGGTGACCTGCAGGCAGCGTTCGAGGGCAGCGAGGTCCGGCACCGCCCCAACCTCCGCCAGGTGGCCGAAGGTGTTTACCGGCACGCCGAACTGATGGTGGAAACCTTTGGTGATGAAGGCAAGGCGCTGCGCGAGATCCGCAAGCACATCGCCTGGTACTTCAAGGGCTACGTGGTGGGCGGGGAGCTGCGCACCCGGCTGGCCCTGGTCACCAGCCTCGAGGTGCTCCGGGACACCCTCGCCGAGCTGGACCTGGACTCGCCCTATCCGGGGGTGGATGCGGAAGGCCCGCGCGGCCGCGCAGGGTCGCCCAAGAAGCCCGCCCTGCCCAAGGACTGGCTGGACTCCCGTGCCCTGAACGATGACCAGTCCCGCAATATCGCCGCCGCCGAACTGGACGTTTCCGGTGGCTGAAACACCGACTGCCGGAACTCCCACCGCAGCCCTGGCCCTGCCCGGCTACGACACGCACGATTCCGCCCGCTGGGTGGAGGAACCGCCCAAGAGCACCTACCGCTCGGACTTCGAACGGGACCGTGCCCGGGTGCTGCACTCCTCGGCGTTGCGGCGGCTTGGCGCCAAGACCCAGGTGGTGGCACCGGACACCGACGACTTTGTCCGCACCCGCCTCACCCACAGCCTGGAAGTCGCGCAGGTGGGCCGCGAGCTTGGCCGGGCCCTGGGCTGCGACCCGGACGTGGTGGACACGGCCTGCCTCAGCCACGATCTGGGCCACCCGCCCTTCGGCCACAACGGCGAATCGGCGCTGAATGAAGTGGCGCATGCCATCGGTGGTTTTGAAGGCAACGCCCAGACACTCCGCCTGCTCACCCGCCTGGAACCCAAGGTGCTCACGGCTGACGGCCACCCAGCCGGACTGAACCTGACGCGGGCAAGCCTGGACGCGGCGTCGAAATATCCCTGGTCAGCCCTGGAAGCACCTGTCATCCACGGGCAGCGGACCAGCAAGTTCGGCGCCTACGAGGATGACCTCCCCATCTTCAACTGGATCCGGGAAGGAGCCCCGGAACGCCGTACCTGCCTGGAAGCGCAGGTGATGGACCTGGCGGACGATATCTCCTACTCCGTACACGACGTGGAGGACGCGATCGTTGCCGGCCACTTCCAGCTGCGCTGGATGGACAACCCGGACCACCGCGCCCGCGTGGTGGGCTACGCCAAGCAGTGGTACCTGCCGCACAACGACCCCGCAGCCATCGACGCCGCACTGGCCCGGCTGGAGGCCACCGACGTGTGGGTCCGCGAAGCCGACGGCAGCCGCAAATCCATGGCTGCCCTGAAGAACATGACCAGCCAGCTGATCGGCAGGTTCTGCCAGTCCGCCCTGGAGACCACCCGCGCGGTCTACGGCCCGGAAAACCTGACGCGCTACAACGCCGAACTCATTGTTCCGGACGAGACCGTCATGGAAATCGCGGTCATGAAGGGCCTTGCCACCACCTTCGTCATGACCACCGAACACCGGCAGCCCATCTACGAGCGCCAGCGGGAAGTGCTCCATGCCCTGGTCACGGCCCTCAGCGCCACCGGTGACCGGCACCTGGAGCCGATGTTTGCAGCGGACTGGCGGGCAGCGGACGACGACGGCAAGCGCCTTCGCGTGGTCATCGACCAGGTGGCTTCGCTCACCGACGGGTCGGCCCTGGCAATGTACGAGCGCCTGGTGGGGAGCCTGCCCTCGCTCTGGTGAACCGGCCCGTACCCCGTGCGGGGAAACTCCTCGACGTCCTCCTGATCAACAGCTTCCTTAAAGCATCTACACAGGAAGGAAGCGCACCATGGGAGGAAAGGCAGGCCGCTAGGAACGGGAGCAGGTCATGAGTACTCGAAGCAGGGGCAAGCGGCTGGCCACCGGAATCACCGCAGCGGTGGGCGTTGGCAGCTTCGCTGCTGCAGGCGTGGCCGCATCCGCTGTCTATGCCGCGACTCCTTCCGTGATTGCCAGGACAACCGCGGGTACGGACAGCAGCAGGCAGGACGGCGGTACGCAGGGGAGCACGCCAAAGTCCGGCTCCGGCCGCTCGGATGACGACGGTTACGGCACCCGGCAGGACAGCGGCACCGGCCAGAACAGCGGCACCCAGAATGGTGGCTCGCGGCGCTCGAAGAGCTACGGCAACAACGGCAGCACCAGCCCGGTCCAGCCCGGAAAGGGCGGCACCATCCACGGAAGGTCCTCAGGGTCCTGACGTGGCCGCTTCAGACACCACCCATCGCATGGGGGCCCGGGAATCCGCAGCGGCCCCCGAACACGAAGCCGCACTGGCTCCCACAGCACAATCCAACTGGATCGTATGGGAACTCGAGGCAGCCGTCACGGTGACCGCGCCCGGCCTGCTGCATGATGCGGAAGAGATTGTTCGTCAGGTGCTGGCGGCGGTGGACCATGCCTGCAGCCGTTTCCGCGCCGACTCGGAACTGGTGGCGCTTCAGCCCGGAATGGCATCTGGCGTCAGGGTGAGTCCCACGTTCCGGCTGCTCGTGGAGCGCGCCCTTGACGCTGCCAGGATGACCGGCGGCGCTGTTGATCCCACTCTCGGAGCGGATCTGGCCGCCCTGGGCCACGGTCCGGATATTCCGGGTGAACACTCCGACCCGCCAAACACAGCGGGCAGCCCGGGAATCCGGAGCGTGCCCGTATCGCCGGTGCCTTCGCCCCCGGGCCCGGTGCCGCCGCCGGCACCGCGGGCGCCAGGCTGGCCGCAGGTCCATGTCGACGGCGACGTGCTGACCGTCCCGGCCGGGCTTCGCCTCGACCTGGGTGCAACGGCCAAGGCCGTCGCAGCGGATCTCGCCGCTGCTGAAGTGCACCGGCGGCTGGGCTGCGGAGTCCTGGTAAGCCTGGGTGGAGACCTGGCCAGCGCAGGACCCGGCCCGCAGGACGAGCAGTCGGAGGCCAAGTCCGGCCAGTGGCAGATCCTGGTGCAGGACCTTCCTGCCGACCCCGCCCAGCACATTTCGCTGGCTCCGGGATTTGCCCTGGCAACCTCCAGCACGCAAAAGCGCCGCTGGCTCCACGAAGGCACCCAGGTGCACCACATCCTCGATCCCCGTTTTGGCTTGCCCGCGGAACCGGTGTGGCGCTCGGTGACCGTGGCGGCGCCTACCTGCCTGGAGGCGAACGCCTTCAGCACCGGGGCGATCGTCCGGGGCTTCAAAGCCCTCGAGTGGTTCCGGGCCGAGGGCATATCCGCCCGGCTCGTGGACAGCCGCGGCAGGGTGGCGGCAACCGGAGACTGGCCCGCCCAAAACTACCTCCCAGCCGAAAGCTCCAGCAGGGGAGGCCTGCGCCGTGGATGAGGCAATGTGGGCTTTCGGACGCGTCAGTGGCTTCGTGTCACTGGCGCTGTTTACCGCGTCGGTGCTGCTGGGCATCCTGAACCGGTCAGGCCGGCCACTGCTGGTGTTGCCGCGGTTCTCCATCAGCCTCCTGCACCGGAACATTGCCCTGCTCGCCACGGTTTTCCTGGGGCTGCACGTTGGATCCCTGCTCCTTGACTCCTTTGCCAAGCTCAATCCCGTGGATATGGTGGTGCCGTTCCTGGGGTCGTACCAGCCGTTCTGGCAGGGGCTGGGCACGGTCGCCCTGGACCTGGTCCTGGCCGTCGTGGTCACGGCGTTGCTGCGGCATCGTATCGGGCAGCGCACCTTCAGGGCCGTCCACTGGCTCAGCTATGGCGTTTGGCCCGTGGCCATGGCCCACGCCCTCGGAAACGGCACTGACGTGTCAAGCGGATGGTTCCTCCTGCTGGCTGCGGCGTCCGCAGTGGCTGTTGCCGCTGCCCTGATGTGGCGGCTGAGCCCGTCCTTCCTCGAAACCTTCCGCGCCAGGCAAGGAAACCTCCCTTGAGCCAACCCCGTGACAGCTACCCCCAGACGTCCCAGGACAACTACCAGGACAGCTACCAGGGCCGTCAGCACAACGGCCACCAGGACGCGTACACTCCCGTGCCCCGCCAGGGGCCGGGCGGAAGTTACCGGGACGGCATCCAGGACAGTATCCGCCAGGAGCCGCGCCTCCTGGCGGCAGGCCCCGATGCAGGCTGGGCCCGGCACCTGGACACTTTCGGCCAGTGGGAGCCGCAGGCGGCAGGTCCGGGTCTCCTGGAAGTGCTCGCTGAATCCGGGCTGACCGGCCGCGGCGGAGCCGCATTCGAAACCTGGCGCAAGGCCACTGCAACTGCCGGTACCGGGCGAAAGGGTTTGTTCGCCGCCCGGCCCGTGGTGATTGCCAACGGCGCCGAGGGCGAACCGCTCAGCTTCAAGGACCGGACACTCCTCGCCCACGCGCCCCACCTTGTCATTGACGGGTTGATCGCCCTCGCCGCCGCCCTGGGCCAGACAGGCGGCAGGACAAGCAGCCAGACAAGCGCGGGCGGCACAAGCATGTACGTTTACGCCCCGGCGGCCAGCCTGCCCCGTGTGAAGCAAGCCCTCGGGGAGCGTCCGGGCGGCAAAAAGATACGGGTAGTGCAGGCTCCCGAAACGTTCATCTCCGGTGAGTCGAGCGCCGTCGTCAACATGATCGAGAACGGTACCGCCCTGCCCACGGACCAGCGCCGGCGCCTCAGCGAGTCAGGCCTGAACGGCCGCCCCACGCTGGTGGTCAATGTCGAGACCCTGGCCCAGGTGGCCCTGATCGCCCGCTACGGCGCGCAGTGGTTCCGGCAGGCGGGCACCGCCACCGATCCCGGCACCAGGCTGGTGTCCGTGTCCGGTCCAGCCCCCACAAGGGACGTAGTGCTGGAGGTACCGGGCGGGGTGCAACTTTCCGCCGTCCTGAAGGAAGCCGGAATGGATCCGGGATCCTTATCCGCCGTCCTGGTGGGCGGGTACCACGGCCGGTGGGTGCGGCCGGCGGACCACGCCCTCACACCCGCAGGAGCGCCGGGCCGGGCAGTCCGCCCGGGTGCGGGAGTTATCCATGCCCTGGACCTGCAGACCTGCGGGATCCAGGCCACGGCCCGGATCCTCAACTACCTGGCCGGCCAGTCCGCCCGGCAGTGCGGCCCCTGCATGTTCGGGCTGCCGGCCATGGCGTCCGTCCTCAACCGCATCGCCGGAGGCGAAACAAATCCGCGGCTTAGCTCCGAGCTGGACCGCCTGGGGCGTCTGGTTTCCGGGCGCGGCGCATGCCGCCATCCCGAAGGGACCACCGGAATGGTCAGCAGCGCGCTGGAGGTCTTCGCCGCTGACTTCCGCGCCCATCTGTCCGGCTACTGCACAGTCCCGGGAGGCGTGGCGGCATGAAAACGTACCTGCACATCGACTGGACCAGCTGCGACGGCCGCGGCCTGTGCTCAGAGCTGCTTCCCGGAGTGCTCGACAGGGACGACTGGGGCTACCCGGTGGCACGCGGCAAGGTGGGCCGTGACCGCACGGACATTCCGCTGCGGGACGCCGACCGGGACGCCGCGCAGGAGGCCGTCTTCCTTTGTCCCAAGCTTGCCCTCAGCCTGGTGGAGCGCGCGGCGCCCGCAGCGGGACAGCGGACGCCGGACGGGACGCCCGGCCGGTAGCCCTGCCAGTGGCACCAAGCCAGTGACACTAAGATTGCTGTGTGGCTGGGCTGATCAAACGTGAAGATATCGATGAAGTACGCCAGCGCACGGACATCAAGGAAGTTGTTGACGGCTACGTGACGCTCAAGGGCGCCGGGCTGGGCACCTTCAAGGGTCTGTGCCCCTTCCACGACGAGCGCTCGCCGTCCTTCACCGTCCGTCCCCAGGTGGGCCGGTACCACTGTTTCGGCTGTGGCGAGGACGGCGACGTCATCGCCTTCGTGCAAAAGCAGGACCACAGCTCCTTCCAGGAAGCCGTGGAAAAGCTCGCTGCCCGGATCGGCTACGAGCTCCGGTATGAGGATGGCGGGACCGGACCCAACCGCGAGGAAGTGGGCCGGCGCCAGCGGCTGCTTGACGCGCACAAGATCGCCGACGAGTTCTTCCGCGCCCAACTGCTCACCCCCGGTGCGGCGGAGGCCCGGAACTTCCTGTTCGGCCGGGGTTTCGACAGGGCTGCCGCCGAACACTTTGGCTGCGGCTACGCTCCGCAGGGCTGGGACGCGCTCCTGAAGCACCTTCGCGGCCGTGGCTTCACCGATGCCGAGCTCAAGCTCACCGGCATGTTCAGCGAAGGAAACCGGGGCATCTACGACCGCTTCCGCGGCCGCCTCATCTGGCCCATCAAGGACATGGCCGGCGACACCATCGGCTTCGGCGCCCGCAAGCTCTACGAGGACGACCAGGGCCCCAAATACCTCAACACCCCGGAGACCACGCTCTACAAGAAGTCCCAGGTCCTTTACGGCATCGACCTGGCCAAGAAGAGCATCGCAAAGGACCGCCAGCTGGTGGTGGTGGAGGGCTACACGGACGTGATGGCCTGCCACCTTGCAGGAATCACGACGGCGGTGGCCACCTGCGGCACGGCGTTCGGCACCGAACACATCAAGATCGCCCGGCGGCTTTTGTCCGACGACGGCACCGGGGGAGAAGTGGTGTTCACCTTCGACGGCGACGCCGCCGGGCAGAAGGCAGCACTGCGCGCCTTCGAAGAGGACCAGCGGTTCACCGCCCAGACCTTCGTGGCCGTGGAACCCACTGGAGCCGATCCCTGCGACCTCCGGCTCAGCAGGGGGGACGAGGCCGTACACGCCCTGATCCAGTCCCGGCGGCCCCTGTTCGAGTTCGCCATCCGCACCACCCTGAAGCAGTTCAACCTGGACACCGTGGAAGGCCGCGTCCAGGGCCTGAAGGCTTCCGTGCCGGTGGTGGCGGCCATCCGCGACGGCTCCACCCGGACCGGATACTGCCAGGCCCTGACCGGCTGGCTGGGCATGCCCGACCCGAACGAAGTCCTGCGCCTGGTCAACGCCGAGGTGAAAAACGCAGCGAAGCGGGGGGACGCGGGAGGTCCCGCGGGCCAGGGCACGTCCAACCGTGGACAGCAGCAGCGCGGCTCTGGCCACGAGGGCAGGGGGTACGAGGGCCAAACCGGCACCGCACCTGCCGGCGGACCCGGCGTAGCTGCCGGGCCGTCGTCGGGCGCTGTTCCTTCCTTCCACCGTCCCGACCCGCGCGACCCCGTGGCCTCCATGGAACGGCAGGCGCTGGAGGTGGCCCTGCAGCAGCCGGCCCTGCTGGCGGGCGAGGTTTGGGACCGGTTCGCCGCCGCCCGCTTCTCCACCCCTGCCTTCCAGGCGGTGCACGACGCCATGCGCGCCACTGGGCCGGGACTGGTGGGTGATCCGGTGCGCTGGGTGGAACACGTCATGCACGAGGTCCCGGAGCCGCTCCGGCCGCTGGTGTCGGAGCTGTCGGTGGTGCCGCTTCCTGCCCATACGGAGGAGGCGGTGCTGAAGTACTGCCGCGACATCCTGTCCCGGCTGTTCGAACTCCAGATCACCCGGGTCAAGGCGGACAAGATGGGCCAGCTGCAGCGCCTCGACGCCACAGCGGACCCGGAGACGTACCAGCGGCTCAACCGCGAACTCATGATGCTGGAAATGGAACGCCGGGCCCTGCGGGCCGAGGCGTAGGCGGCTGCCTGCTGGGTGGAACCAGGAAGTGGGGGAGGTCACGGCACTCCCGATTTCGTTTCCGCAGCGGGTGTTTGCTAGGCTGGTACCCGCTTCATTCCTCCTTAGCTCAATTGGCAGAGCATTCGACTGTTAATCGAAGGGTTGCTGGTTCAAGTCCAGCAGGAGGAGCTTCCAATCCCCGTTCCGGTTTCCGGAACGGGGATTTTTGTTTCCGCTTTTGAACGGCACGAGGCGTGTTTTGGCCCGGAAAACCGCCGATTTCCCTTGGGCCGGAAACCTTTGCTAATGTCATACCTGCTTCATTCCTCCTTAGCTCAATTGGCAGAGCATTCGACTGTTAATCGAAGGGTTGCTGGTTCAAGTCCAGCAGGAGGAGCGCAACGAAAAATCCCCGTTCCTCCGGCTGGAGGAACGGGGATTTTTCATTCCGCGGGGTGGGAAGCCTGGGGCGGGGAGATGGGCTCAGACGAAGTCCATTTCCACCTGCAGGAACCTTTCGGCCTCGGCGATGGCAGACTCGAAGGCCTCCCGCTCGGTGGGGGACTTCCGGGGTTCGCGCGGATTCCATTCGTGCGGAGCCGAGTGGATGCGGACAAAGCCGGCATCCGGCGGGGCGTAGAAGATGCCGAAGCGCTGCACGGGCCATTCCGGCGAGGTTTCCGGCGCTACCAGCAGGGCGGCCTTGAAGGCTGGATTGAACCACTGGGCGATGGGCCGGCGCCGGTCCTCCGTGAACAGCCCTGCCGCGTACAGCGCCGCTGATTGCTGGCCTGCCTGCGCGCACAGCCGCTCCCACCACAGTGGCAGGATCCGGGCGTCGCACCGTTGCCATGTGGCCGGAAGTGGCGGTTGGTTCTGCCAGCTGGACACGGGACCATTTTATCGCGCTGAGCTTTATCGTGCAGTGGAGTCGGACGGCAGGAACGGCCGGCGCCAAGCAGTATCCGGCAGCAGGAGCAGTCAGCGGCGGTTGCGGCGGCCCGGATTCACCCGGTACAGGAGCGCGGCACCCGCCAGCGTTCCCAGAATGATGCCCCAGGCGGGGTTGCCCACGGCACGGCCGGCAAAATAGCCGACGACGGCGCCAAGCACCGCCCCGAGGAAGAGTCCCCTTCCATTACGGTGCGGTCTGGGGGTCATGTGCTGCCTTCCTGGTGCCTGGCGGGTGCGGTCAGTGGGGTGTAGGTACTCAGTGGATCGAGGGTACCGTGCGCGGCCGGACCACCAGCCACAGGGCGCCAATGGCCACCAGGATGCATGCCGCCTGGACGGCCCCCATGGGCGCGGCGCTGGTGATGCCCACCCACCCCACTACGGGGGAGATCAGCCCGGCCATGAGGAACGTGGCCGCGCCGAGGAGGGATGCCGCGGTTCCCGCCTGGGAGGCGTGGCTTGCCAGGGCCAGCACCTGGACGCAGGGGAACATGAAGCCGGTGCCCAGGATGTAGAACCAGAGCGGCACCATGACACCCCACAGCCCCAGGCCCAGCTGGTCGAAGACCACGATCAGCAGGGCCATCAGGAACATCCATGCCGTGGCGGCGGCCAGGATCCATTGCGGCGGGACAATCCTGATCAGCCGTGAACTGGTCTGCACGCCTGCCACGATGCCCAGGGAGTTGATGCCGAAGAGCAGTCCGTACTGCTGGGCCGAAAACCCGAAGACGTCCTGGAACAGGAACGGGGAGGCCGACAGGTACGTGAAGAGGCCGCCGAAATTGAAGCCGGCCACCATGAGCAGCCCCACGAAGATCCGGTCGCTGAAGAGCGCCTTGTAGCGCTGCCTGGCCGTCATGCCGCTCTGGCCCCGCTTCTCCGGCGGAAGCGTTTCGCGCACCAGGAGCAGGGCGGCCACGATGACCAGAGTCCCGTACGCGGCCAGGAACACGAAGATGCCGGGCCACGGCATCACCAGGAGCAGTTGTGAGCCAATCACCGGGGCCAGGATGGGAGCCAGGCCGTTGACCAGGGCCATCCGCGAGAACATCCGCACCATGGCATACCCGGAGAACAGGTCGCGCACCATGGCCATGGCCACCACGCCGCCGCCGGCTGCGCCCACACCCATCAGGACACGGAACACCCCCAGTGTGGCGATGTCAGTGGACAGGGCGGCACCCAGGGACGCGGCAATGTGCAACGCGGTGGCAAGGATCAGCGGGGTTCGGCGCCCGAACTTGTCACTGAAGGGCCCTACCACCAGCTGGCCGAACGCAAAACCGACAGTGGTGCCCGCCAGGGTGAGCTGGACCTGCGCCTCGGTCACCCCCAGGCTTGCCTCCAGCGCGGGGAAGGCCGGCAGGTACAGGTCGATGGTGAATGGGCCAAGGGCCGTCAAGGCGCCCAGGAGGAGGATGTAGAGGAGCTTGCGGCGGCGGCTGAGCAAGTCGCCCGGATTGGGGGGATTGGTCACGGACAACAATCCTAGGCCCCGCCGGGACTGTTTTTGCATCGTTGTAGGCCGCGCCGTCCGGCAAGCCCCCAAGTTCGCCCTGAACCTGAATGGTAGTTTTGGTGGCGTGGACTGTGCGGCTGCACATTTCCGCAATAAACGGAAGCAGTATCGACCCATGAAACCAGTAAGGCGGAACCGATGAGCGGACGTCACAGCGGGCGTACCAGCCCGGGATTGCGTATCACTGCACTGCCTGGAACGGCAAGACTCCTTTTCCGGTTGGCCCCCCGCCAGCTCAACGACGAGATCGCCTTCGCCAAGATCGAACTCAAGCGCAAGGGCATCCAGGTGGGGGTGGCCGCCGCCTTCTTCGCGGTGGCGCTTCTCTTCCTGGCGTTCCTGGTGGTCGGCCTGATCGTGGCGGCAATCATGGGACTGGCCACCATCATGCCCGCCTGGCTGGCAGCCCTCCTGGTCTCCGCAGCCTTCCTGCTGATAGCCCTCATCGGCGGGCTGATTGGCCTCGCGAGGTTCAAGAAGGCCATGCCGCTGATGCCCGAGGAAACCATCCGTGGCATCAGGCACGATATCGGCGTTGCCCGGGAAGGCTCCGCCTTCAACCCCGCCATCCTGGACCCGGAGAGTCCCGAGGCGAAGGCTGCGAAGGCGGCCAAAGCCGAGGCCGCTGCCAAGGCAAAGGCCGAAAAGGAAGCAAAGGCCGCCCGCGAGCAGCAGGAGTTCCCGCACGCGTCCGAACCCGAGCTGGCACGCCGCCTGAGCCAGCGGAGGCACCACCTCACCGAAGTCCGCGACGACCTCGGTACCGAGCTGGACTTCAAAACCCAGGCCCGCTACCTGCTGGCCGCCGCACAAGTCAAGGCGCGCGAAGGCCAGGTGCTGGCGCAGCACGGCGTGGACGCAGCGGGCGAACGGTTCGCGGCGTTGTCCGGCTCCGCGGACCTGTCCAGGCGATGGAAGCCGCTGGCCGCCTTCGTCGCGGCAGGCACGGTCATGGTGGTCCTCCTGCGCAGGCTTTTCCGCGCCAACTAGCCTGCTGCTCCGCAAGCACTGCCCGGTACACATAAGCCGCGGTACACACATCAGCACTGAACATCGCGCTCCGGCGCAGCAGGAAGGAGAGGGGGACGGGTGAAGTTCATTGGTGCAGGCGCCCGCCCCGGCCGTCCCCAGGTGGACCATGACCGCGTGGCCACCATCCCCAACCTGCTCACCGTGGTGCGGTTCATGGGCGTTCCGCTTTTCATGTGGCTCGTCCTGGCCCAAAAGGAATACGGCGCCGGCGTGATCGTCCTGGCCGTCATGGCAGGCACGGACTGGATCGACGGCTACATTGCCCGGCGCTTCGACCAGGCCTCCAAGCTCGGCAGGGTCCTCGACCCCATCGCTGACCGGCTGGCTCTGCTGGCCGTGGCGTTTACCCTAGTGATTGCCGGCGTCGTGCATTGGCTCTACCTGGCCGCGCTTGTGGTGCCCGATGCCGTGTTGCTGGCCCTGACGCTCTCCTTCTTCCATGGCCACCCGGACCTCCCTGTCAGCGTGGTGGGCAAGGTGCGCACCGGGCTGCTGCTCCTGGGCACCCCGCTGCTGGTCCTCTCCCGCCTGGATACCGGCGTCTCGGACCAACTCCTTATCGCTGCCTGGGTGGTGTTGGGCCTGGGCCTGATCGGCCACTGGATTGCGGCCTACAACTACTTCTGGGCCATCCTGCGAAAGGGCAGGGAACTGAAACAGCACGACGGCGGGAACGGCTGATGGTGTGGCTTGCCGTCGGCCTGGCGGTGCTTGGTGCGTTCTGCCTCGCCCTGGGTGCCCAGCGCCAGGGCAGCGCCGTCAAAGCCGACACCGGCGGACTTGCCCTGAGTTCCAACGGCTTCCTGCGCCTGCTCCGCAATCCCCGGTGGATGTTCGGACTCCTGCTGCTCTGCACCGGGATGGCCATGAACGCCGTGGCTTTGGTGTCCGCACCGCTCACGGTGATCCAGCCCATCGGCGCCATCGCCCTGGTGATCACCACCGTGGTCAACGCCCGCGACCAGGACCTGACCATCAACCGCGCCACCGCCGTCTCCATCGGCGCCTGCGTCACCGGCTCGGCACTCTTTGTCCTCCTGGCGGTCAACGTCACGCAGGAAAGCCACCATGTCAGCCCCGAGGACGAGCTCACCATCGTCCTGCTGCTGGCCCTGGCTGTGGGGCTGTTCGGCACGCTGGCAGTGACGTTCAAGCACCGCATGAACGCCTTCATCTACATCCTGGGCGCCGGCATCCTCTTCGGCTTCGTGGCGGTCCTCACCCGGATCATCGGCAAACACCTCCTGGACCCCAACGGCCTCTTCCTGCTCAATGTCCAGTGGTACTCCGTGGTGGCCATCATTGCGGCCGGCGGCCTGGGCTCGTGGTTCGTGCAAAGCGCGTACTCCACGGGGCCGCCCGACCTGGTCATCGCCGGACTCACTGTGGTGGACCCGATGGTGGGCATTGCCATCGGCATCATCATCCTGGGCGAACTGCGTCCAGACGTCCATGCGGTCATGGCAATTGCGATGGGAACGGCTGCGTGCCTTGCTATCGTTGGGGTTATCGCCCTTTCCCGGCACCACCCGGAGGTCACCAAGCGCAAGAAGGATGCGCGGAAGGCCACCGGCAGGCCGTCCCACTAGCCCAGTTCCTTCCAGACCCAGCAAACCCACGAGGCCCGAGCCCCTGCGCCACCGGCCAACCGTGCTGTCAGTTCCATGCTGTCCGCACCGTGACCATCAGGAGTACTCCCATGACCACGCCAGCCGACCAGCGTCCCCTGACCATCCTCATTGCCGCCGACACCTATCCGCCGGACGTCAATGGTGCTGCCCAGTTCGGATACCGCCTGGCGAAGGGCATGACTGCCCGCGGCCACAACGTCCATGTCCTGGCCTCCCGCGACAGCAAGGGAAAGAGCTTCACCGAGTTCCGCGAGGAAGCAACCGTGCACCGGCTCCGCTCGCACAAGGCGTTCACCCATGAGAGCTTCCGCCTCTGCTTCCCTTGGGAAATCAAGAAGGAAATCAGCCTCCTCTTTGACCGCGTGAAGCCCGACGTCGTGCACATCCAGAGCCACTACATGATTGGCGAGCACGTGCTCTACGAAGCCGTGAAACGCGGCGTCCGGATCATCGCCACCAACCACTTCATGCCCGAAAACCTCAACCCCTTCCTGCCGTTCCCGCAGTGGTTCAAGGACATCATCGGGCGGGTCTCCTGGAAGGACATGGGCAAGGTCATGGGCCAGGCGGACGTGGTGACAACCCCCACGCCGCTTGCCGCCCGGGCCATGCACGAACACGCTTTCCTGCGGAAGGTGCTCCCGCTGTCCAACGGGATCGATTCCGCCGCCTACGAGCTGCAGCCCGGCGAGCACATCGAGCCGCATGCCCACCCCACCGTCCTGTTCGCCGGGCGGCTTGCGGAGGAAAAGCACGTGGACGTGCTCATCCAGGCCATCGGCAAGACGCCGCCGGAGCTGAACGTTCATCTGGAGATCGTGGGCGGGGGAGAGGTGCGCCCTGCCCTGGAGGACCTGGTACGGCGGCTGGGACTCACCAACCGGGTCAAATTCCTGGGCCTTGCCAGCGACGACGAACTGCGCACCGCCTATATCCGGGCGGACCTGTTCTGCATGCCCGGAACGGCTGAGCTGCAGTCCCTGGTCACCCTGGAAGCCATGTCCGCCTCCACCCCCGTGGTCCTGGCCGACGCCATGGCCCTGCCGCATCTGGTGCGCGACGGCGAGAACGGCTACCTTTTCACGCCCAACGACAGTGACGACCTCGCCAAGAAGATCACCCAGGTCCTGGAGCTTCCCAAGGACCAGCAGCAGGCCATGGGCCGGGCCAGCCGCCACATGGTGGAACCGCACAGCATCCAGGGAACGCTGCAGACCTTCGAGGACCTGTACCGCGGCGCCACGTACGAGGACAAGGTGGTCTGAACCCGTTCCCGGGTTTGCTAGAGTGTTTTTGCCCTGCTGGAGCGTGGTGTTCCACGACGTTTTCGCGGGGTTTGGGGGCTATAGCTCAGCTGGTTAGAGCGCGGGACTCATAATCCTAAGGTCCTCGGTTCAAGTCCGAGTAGCCCTACCGAACAGCCAGGAAGAACCGCGGCCGACAGTTTTCGTCGGCCGCGGTTCTTCTTGGTTAACCCGGGGCCCTGCGGTAAGTTACTGCCCAGTAACATTCCGTGTCCGGTTCCGCGGCACGGCCAGCGCTGATCACCAAAGAAGGTACCCATGGCAACCTCCGCAGCCGAGTCCCACGAGCTTCCCTACGCCGACGGCGACTTCTTCGCCTTCGAGCAGCTTCTGTCCGGCAAGGAACAGGACAGGCTTGCCGAGGTCCGCGATTTCCTGGCGCGCGAAGTCAAGCCCCTTGCGGTGGACTGCTGGAACCGGGGGGAGTTCCCCATGGACCTGGTGCCCAAGTGCGCCGACCTGGACCTGGTCAGCCCGGTCCGGCGGCAGGGATACTCCAACCTCTTCGCCGGCATACTGCACGCCGAGGTCACGCGCGCGGATGCCTCGATTGCCACCTTCCTGGGCGTGCACGACGGGCTCTTCACCGGATCCATCGAGCTGCTGGCATCCCAGGAGCAGAAGGACGAGTGGCTGCCGGACATCTACGCCTTGAAGAAGATCGGCGCCTTCGGCCTGACCGAGCCGCTGGGCGGCAGTGACGTGGCCGGCGGAACCCGCACCACGGCGCGCCGGGACGGCGGCAACTGGATCCTCAACGGGGCGAAGCGATGGATCGGCAACGCCACCTTCTCCGACTGGGTGGTCATCTATGCCCGCGACGTTGCCGACAACCAGGTCAAGGGCTTCCTGGTGGACACCAGGCTGGCTGGATTCAGCGCCACAAAGATCGAAAACAAGATCTCCCTGCGCACCGTCCAGAATGCCGACATCGTCCTCACGGACGTTGTAGTCCCGGACCACTTCAAACTGGCCAACGCCAACAGCTTCCGCGACGTCAACAAGGTACTCAAGGCCACCCGCCTGTCCGTTGCCTGGCAGGCCGTTGGGCTCCAGCTGGCCGCGTTCGACGTTGCCCGCCGCTATGCCGTGGAGCGGCACCAGTTCGGCCGGCCGCTTGCCTCCTTCCAGCTCATCCAAGACCAGCTGGTCCGGATCCTGGGCAATACCGTGAGCTCCATGGGCATGATGGTCCGCCTCTCCCAGCTGGAGGACGAAGGCACGGCCAAGGACGAACAGTCCGCCCTGGCCAAGGCTTTCGCCACGGGACGCATGCGGGACAGTGTGGCCCTGGGCCGCAGCATCCTGGGCGGCAACGGCATCGTGACCGACTATGAGATGGCCAAGATCTTCGCCGATGCCGAAGCCATCTACTCGTACGAGGGCACCGCCGAGATCAACACCCTGGTGACGGGCCGGGCCATCACCGGCATCTCAGCCATCGTCTAACCAGCTTCCTTCTACCCGGCCGCTTCCACCCGGCCTATGGCGGCCCGGGCAGTGGAAGCAGGATGGACGGGCGAAGGTCCAGGACGAACTGCAGGGGATTGACGTAGTCCTCTCCTTCCCGCACGCCCCAGTGCAAGCACTGCGCCGCGGGGCAGTGCCCAGGGATGGCTGTTCCGATCACCTGGCCGGCCGCGACGGTGGAACCCGCCACCAGAGTGCTGTCCACCGGTTCGAAACTGCTGCGCAGCCCGCCGCCATGGTCGATGGTGATCACGGGGCGGTCCACCACCACTCCCACGAAGCTGACCGTTCCGGCCGCCGGTGACACAACCTGTGATCCTGCCGCGAAATCCAGGTCCACGCCGCGGTGGCCGCTGAGCCAGGGCTTGGGTGGGGGATCGAAGCCCCGCAACACCCGCGGACGCGGTGACAGCGGCCAGCGCCAGGAAGGCCTGGCACCCACCCCGGCAGCCGCCGTCGTTCTTTCTTCCCGGGTAATGGTGGACGGGGTGCGGAAGGGCTGCCCGTCGGCCGCGGTGTACTGGAAGGCCGGACCGGGGGAGGCCACGGATGCCGGCAGCAGCAGGAGCGCGGCCAGGAGGACTGGTGGTTTCATCCCACCAGCCTGCCCGGCTCGGTGCGGGCCGGGCAGGGCCTGTTCCGGCTATGTGGACAACGCCTCCGGCGGGGTGCTTCCCTGTCCGGCGGCCGGGGGTGCCTGTAGTACACTTGATGGAGCAGTTTGCTGCGCCCTCAACGCTTCCCGTCCCAGTGCTCCACCCTCGCGGTGCATTGCCCTGTCCGGATTGCGTCGGCACATCTCATTCAGGAGTGTGGGGGAGCAGCGGCTGACTACGCGCATCCTGCCCTCCGGCGGGCGACGCCCCGGCGTTCGTCCATGGAGGACCGCACTTCCTGCGGTCAGGCTTTGTTCCTGATGGGAAGAACGGTGGATGCCAGGAGCACGGCCCAACCGGGCCACGCTAATCAACCGTCAACTATTGGCAGGGTAAGAAGCCTCCGGGTTTTCTCATGAATGACCTGCCGGAAAATAAGGAGCACCGGAATGCCCGTCGTAACCATGCGCCAGCTGCTTGACAGCGGCGTCCACTTTGGACACCAGACCCGCCGTTGGAACCCGAAGATGAAGCGCTTCATCTTCACCGAGCGCAACGGCATCTACATCATCGACCTGCAGCAGTCGCTGTCCTACATCGACCGCGCTTACGAGTTCGTCAAGGCCACTGTTGCCCACGGCGGCACCGTGCTCTTCGTCGGCACCAAGAAGCAGGCCCAGGAAGCAATTGCCGAGCAGGCAACCCGCGTGGGCCAGCCCTACGTCAACCAGCGCTGGCTCGGCGGTATGCTGACCAACTTCCAGACGGTCGCCAAGCGCATCCAGCGCATGAAGGAACTCGAAGAGATCGACTTCGACGACGTCGCCGGTTCCGCTTACACCAAGAAGGAACTGCTGCTCCTCAAGCGCGAGCTCACCAAGCTGGAGTCCAACCTGGGCGGTATCCGCAACCTGACCAAGGCACCCTCCGTGCTCTGGGTTGTCGACACCAAGAAGGAACACCTCGCCGTTGACGAGGCTAAGAAGCTGAACATCCCGGTTGTGGCCATCCTGGACACCAACTGCGATCCCGACGAAGTTGATTTCCCGATCCCGGGCAACGACGACGCCATCCGCTCCGTGAACCTCCTGACCCGCGTTGTTGCCGACGCCGTTGCCGAGGGCCTGATCGCCCGCAACAACCGCGGCACCGGCACCACCGAGGCTCCGGAAGAGCCGCTGGCCGAGTGGGAGCGCGAGCTCCTCGAAGGCAGCAAGGCAGAAGCCGCCGCCGCTCCGGCCGAGAACGCTGAAGCTCCGGCAGAGAACGCTGAAGCTCCGGCTGCCGCCGAGGCTCCCGCCGAAGACGCCAAGTAAGTCACTTAAATCCGGATTCTCCGCGCTGTCCGCAGCCGGAGCCGCTGACAGGATGGCAGCCCACCCCCGTGGGCTGCCGTCCTGTCGGTCCGTACACCACCACACATTTCTAGACAGAGGGGTTCACATGGCGAACTACACTGCCGCGGACATCAAGGCCCTGCGCGAGCGCACCGGCGCCGGCATGATGGACGTCAAGAAGGCTCTTGACGAAGCCAACGGTGACGCCGAGAAGGCCATCGAGATCATCCGCATCAAGGGCCTCAAGGGCGCTACCAAGCGTGAAGGCCGCTCCACCGCTGAAGGCCTCGTGGCCGCAAAGGTGAGCAATGGCGTCGGCGTCATGATCGAGGTCAACTGCGAGACCGACTTCGTTGCCAAGGCTGACAAGTTCATCCAGCTGGCCGACAAGGTCCTGGCCGTAGCTGTCGAGTCCGGCGCTGCCGACCTTGACACCCTGCTGGCCACCGACGTTGACGGCAAGCCGCTCTCCGAGGTCGTCGTCGAAGAGGGCGCCATCCTGGGCGAGAAGGTTGTTGTCCGCCGCATCTCCCGCGTTGAGGGTGCCACGGTTGACGCTTACCTGCACAAGACCTCCAAGGACCTCCCGGCCCAGGTTGGCGTGCTGTTCGCAGTCGACGGTCAAGGCGAAGCCGCTGCCACCGCCGCCCACGACGTCGCCGTGCACATCGCCGCCATGGCTCCGAACTACCTCACCCGCGAGGACGTTCCGGCCGAGCTCGTTGAGTCCGAGCGCCGCATCGCCGAAGAGACCGCCAAGGCCGAGGGCAAGCCCGAAGCCGCCCTCACCAAGATTGTGGAAGGCCGCGTGACGGGCTTCTACAAGGGTGAGGTCCTGGTTGACCAGGCATTCGCCAAGGACGCCAAGAAGTCCGTGGCACAGGTCCTCGAAGAGGCCGGTGTCAAGGGAACCGCGTTCACGCGCTTCCGCGTCGGCTCCTAGTCGAAACTGCAAGGGGTGGCCACTTCGGTGGCCGCCCCTTTTGCATGCGCCCAAACCACTGGAAGTCCAGTCCATGTGGAGCGCAGCCGGTTCCGGCCACCGGATCCGGCAGGATACCCTTTTTTCAGAGTCATCAACGGGAAGGCATCATGGAAGCCGTCAACACTGTCACGCATTCAGAGAAGAGCCGGCGGCGCGTCCTCCTGAAGCTCTCCGGCGAGGTCTTCGGCGGCGGAAAACTGGGTGTCGACCCCGAAACCGTCCGCGACGTTGCCAAACAGATCGCAGCCGCTGTCCCGCAGGTGGAAGTGGCCATCGTGGTGGGCGGCGGCAACTTCTTCCGCGGCGCCGAACTTTCCCAGAGCGGCATGGACCGCTCCCGGGCCGACTACATGGGCATGCTGGGTACGGTCATGAACTGCCTGGCCCTGCAGGACTTCCTGGAGCAGGCAGGCGTTGAAACCCGCGTGCAGAGCGCCATCACCATGGGACAGGTGGCCGAGGCCTACATTCCGCGCCGCGCCATCCGGCACATGGAAAAGGGCCGTGTGGTCATCTTCGGCGCCGGCGCCGGCCTGCCATACTTCTCCACGGACACGGTTGCCGCCCAGCGCGCCCTGGAAGTGCATGCCGACGTGGTCCTCATGGCCAAGAGCGGAGTGGACGCCGTCTACACCGCAGATCCCAAGAAGGACCCCACCGCGGAGCGCCTGGAAACCCTCAGCTACGACGACGCCCTGCGCCGCGACATCCGCGTCATGGACCAGACCGCCATGACCATGTGCAAGGACAATAACCTTTCCATGGTGGTCTTTGGCATGGAGGGTGAAGGCAATGTCACCCGCGCCATCCTTGGCGAAAAGCTGGGCACCCTGGTCACCGCCTAGCTGCGGCTAGGATGATTTCAGGACAGTTCCGTCCCCGCCCCTCCCGGCGGGGACGGAAAACAGCAACCAAGAACCACGTGCGTGCAGATAACCGGCGCCCCGGACCGCACCAGAACCGTCAGGAGAGACCGTGATCGAAGAAACCTTGCTCGAAGCCGAAGAAAAGATGGACAAGGCGGTTGAGGTAGCCAAGGAAGACTTCGCTTCCGTCCGCACCGGCCGCGCCAACCCCGGCCTGTACAACAAGGTCCTGGTGGACTACTACGGTTCGCCCACGCCGCTGCAGCAGCTGGCTTCCTTTGCCATCCCGGACGCCCGGACCATCCTGATCACCCCGTTCGACAAGTCCGCCATGCGGGACATCGAGCGTGCCCTGAGCGATTCCGAGGTCGGCGCCAACCCGTCCAACGACGGCAACGTCATCAGGATCACCATTCCCGAGCTGACCAAGGAACGCCGCAAGGAATACGTCAAGATCGTCAAGACCAAGGGCGAGGACGCCAAGATCTCCATCCGCAACATCCGCCGCAAGGCCAAGGAGACGCTGGACCGCCTGGTCAAGGACGGGGAAGCCGGCGAGGACGAGGGCAACCGCGCCGAGAAGGAACTGGACAGCCTCACCAAGGCCCACGTGGACGGCATCGACGAGCTGCTCAAGCGCAAGGAAGCAGAGCTGCTCGAAGTCTGATGGGCCAGGCAGATCAGGCCCCCACACCCAGGGCGCGCACACGGGGGAAGCAGCCCAGGAGCAACCCGACACCAAAGGCCGGGCGCAACCTGCCCGCCGCCGTCGTGGTGGGGCTGGCCATGCTCATCGCCGTCCTGGGCGGGCTGCTGTTCCTCCCGCTGGTTTTCGTCGCCATCGTCACGGCCTTCGCTGTGTTCGGCGTGTGGGAGATCTACCGGGCGCTGGAGGCCAACGGTACAAGGATGCCCATTGTTCCGGTCATGACCGGAACCCTGGCCATGCCGTTCGCCGCCTACTTCGGCGGGATCGAGAGCCAGCTCTTTGCCCTCCTGCTCAGCGCCGTAGCGGTCCTGGTGTGGAGGTCCATCGAAAGTGCGGCCGGATCCGCGAACAGTATCTTCGCCGGCGTCTTCACCCTGGGCTGGGTGCCGTTCTTCATCAGCTTCGCAGCACTGCCGCTGCATGCCGCCGGCACGACACCGCTGGGACTCTGGCCGGGCGGCCTGGCCCCCATCGGAGCGTGGGAGATTGCGGTGATGCTGCTGCTGGTGGTCTCCAACGACACCTTCGGCTACCTGGTGGGCGCGTCGATCGGCAAGCACCCCATGGCGCCAAAGATCAGCCCGAAGAAGTCCTGGGAAGGATTCGCGGGATCGGTGGCGGGGGCCATGCTGATCGGCATCCTCGCAGCCCTTTTCGTGCTGGACAAGCCGTGGTGGGTCGGCGCCGTGCTGGCCGTGGGAACGGTGGCAGCCTCCACTGCCGGCGACCTCGCTGAATCCATGGTCAAACGTGAGTTGGGCGTCAAGGACATGAGCAGCATCCTGCCCGGACATGGAGGCGTGATGGACCGGCTGGACTCCATCGTGTTCGCCGCGCCTGTGGCCTTCATCCTGTACGGACTTGTGGCCGGCGCCTAGGCCCCTCAAGCCAGCGCACCCGGGCACTGATACAAACAGGGTCCGGACGGGCTTACCAGGCCCGGCACCCTAAACTGGTGCGGAAGCACTACGGCTGAAGAGCATTGAAGGAATCGAAGTGGCATTGGACATTCATCGGCAGATCCCTGCGTCCTTTGAGCGCGTGCAGCGCACCGAGTACGGCTACAACGCCAAGCAGGTGGACCAGTTCCTGCAGCGGGCGCGGGTTTCCCTGGAAACGCCTGAAGCTGCAACCGAGCCGGTCAACAGCTCCGACGTGCGGGCAGTGTCCTTCGATCCCGTCAAGGGCGGCTACTCGGCTGCCGTGGTGGACGCAGCGCTGGACCGGCTCGAGGACGCCTTCGCCCGCCGGGAGCGGGACGAATTGATCGCAGCGCAGGGCGAGGAAGCCTGGCTGCGCGAAATCGGAAACCTGTCCGGCATCCTCCGGGGACGGCTTCACCGGCCGGACGGCGACCGCTTCCGCCGGCCCAGCAAGAAGAAGGGGCGCAGCTACAACACGGACGACGTCGACCGGCTGTGCCATGAGCTCATCGCCTACCTTGAGCAGGACAAGCCGCTGAGCGTGGACAGTGTGCGGCGCGCAGTCTTCCGTCCTGCCGTGGGCCAGGAGGGATACGAGGAATCCCAGGTGGACGCCTTCCTGGACCGCGTAGTCGAGCTGATGGCAGCCATCGACTGACCTGCCCCTGCCGGAGGCCCTGCACCCGAGCGCTAGTCCCCGGACGGCGGCGTGGGGGACAAGGGCGTAAAACGGCGCCACACATCGCGGTAGCTCCGGTACCCGCGGACCGCGGAGGCAGCCAGGAACGCGGCCCCGCACACTGCACCCGTCACTGCGGCCGGTGCCGTACCGGCGCCTGCCAGTGTCACCAGCAGGCCCGCCAGGATGGCAATCAAGGCAGCGTTCGCCGTCGTCATGAAGATCATGCTGCTGCCCGCCACATGGCTGAAGCTGCCGCGGTTGCCGAAGAAGTAGTAGGTCTGCACGGAGCCGGCCTCGTCGTCGTGGTGTGACGCCATCAAGTACGGAGCCACACCCGGATCGAGGTCCACGTAGGCGGCGCGCAGCCTGTTCATGGCCGTGACGTACATGAGGTCCTCGTGGGCCACGTTGTTTACCCGGAGCTGGGTCAGGAGCCCGACCGCCGCGTCGATGAACAACACCACCACTGCCAGCAGGACGAACGCATCCGAGAATCCGGTTGCCTGGCCCACCAGCGCCACACTGACCACGCTGGCAGAGGTGAAGGTGAGGAACATGCTGATGCGGGTCAGCACCTCCGCCTGTGCCGTGCTGCGGGACGCCAGAAGGCCCCAGTGTTCCGTAGCGAGCAGCTGTGCCCGCACGGAGGCCGGGACCCCGCCGTGCTGGTGGGACGCGCCGTCCTCGATGGACATGGCGCTATTGTCCTCCCGATCACCGTTCGGTTGCCAGTGGCCGTTCCGGAGTGTGCAGCCGGGTCATGACCCTTGGCATGGTGGCCGGGATCCGGCTGGCAGTGGCCCGTGACACGATGACCATCACGGCGAACGCGGCGGGAACGCTCCAGGCCGCGGGCTGAGCCAGCCAGGCCGGCGTGGGACCCGAGCCGGGGAGGGCCCCGGCGATCATGGCCCCGCCGCAAAGCACTCCGCCGGTCACCATTCCGGCAATGGCACCGGCATCGGTCAGGCCGCGCCACCAGATGCCCAGCAGCAGGACCGGGCACACGGTGGAGGCAGTGAAGGCGAAGACCAGGCCGACGCTGCCTGCCAGTGCCAGGGAACCCGTCATGAAGGCAAAGCCAAGGGGGACGACGGCGGACACGACGGCCGCGAGCCGGAAGCCCCGGACGCTGCCGCCCAGGACGTCCTGGCTGATGACGCCGGCCAGGGACACCACCAGGCCTGACGTAGTGGACAGGAAGGCCGCGAACGCCCCGGCCACCACCAGGGCGGTGAGCAGGTCGCCGGCCACCCCGCCGACGAGTTCGCCCGGCAGCCGCAGGACCATGGCGTCCGGCTGGCCGGACCGGGCAAGATCAGGGGCGAACATGCGGGCCACCAGGCCGTACGCGCTGGGGAAGAGGTAGAACACGGACAGCAGGCCCAGGACGATCAGCGTGGTGCGCCGCGCTGAGTGCCCGTCCGGGTTCGTGTAGAAACGCACCAGCACGTGCGGCAGGCCTAGGGTGCCGAACAGCAGCGCCACCAGCAGGGACACGTTCTGGTAGGGCCCGGCCGGCGCCAGGTCCGTGGGGTTGACAGCCGGCGCGGATTGCGGCTCCACGCCGGTCCCGGCCAGCACGAAGATGATGAACAGGATGGGTACGGCCAGGGCCGTCAGCTTGAGCCAGTACTGGAATGCCTGGACAAAGGTGATGGAGCGCATTCCGCCCGCCACCACCGTCAGGCACACCACCACCACGACAGCCACGGAGCCCACCCAGGACGGCAGGCCGGTGGCGATATGGATGGTCAGTGCGGCGCCGTGGAGCTGAGGCACGATGTACAGCCACCCCACCATCACCACCACGAGGCTGGTGACCCGGCGGACCGTGCGGGAAGCGAGCCGGGATTCGGTGAAGTCGGGGATGGTGTAGGCCCCCGACCGGCGCAGCGGAGCGGCGACGAAGAGCAGCAGCATCAGGTACCCGGCCGTGTAGCCCACGGGGAACCAGAGCGCGTCGGTGCCGGACAGCAGGATGAGTCCGGCCACACCCAGGAAGCTGGCCGCGGACAGGTACTCACCGCCGATCGCCGATGCATTCCACCAGGGCCGGACGGTCCGCGAGGCAACGTAGAAGTCCCCCGTGGTGCGCGAAATCCGCAGCCCATAGAACCCGATGATGGCGGTGGCGAGGGACACCACGGTGACGGCAGTGATGGCGACGCCGGCATTCACCCCTGCATCACTGTTCCCCTGCCAGGTCCCGGTACCGTGCCTCGTTGCGGGCCGCCGTCCTGACGTACAGCCACGCGCTCAGCCCGATCACCGGGTAGATTCCGGCGCCCAGGAGCAGCCAGCCAAAGGGGATGCCGGCGATGCGGGCGTCGGCGAGGCCGGGCACCACCACCAGGATCAGCGGGAACGCGGCAAGGATCAGCAGGAAGCCACCCGCCACCACCAGGGCCAGCCGCAGCTGGGACCGGATCAGCGAGCGGACGAACACCTGTCCGACGTCGGACTCCTGCGCCGCTTCGCGCGATTCCAGGGGCTTCGCTGCGCCGCGCACCGGAATGAGCGGCGCAGCGTGCGGGGCCGTGACCCGGACCCGGGTCATGCGTGCGGCCTGATGCGGGTGGCCTCCAGCTTCTCCCGCACGATGGGCAGGTGCCGGCGGCTGATGGGCAGGCCGGCGCCGGCCACCGTCACGCGCGGCCCGTCGGCCGCCAGCTTCATGGAGGAAACATGTTTCAGGGCCACCAGGTAGGAGCGGTGGGTGCGGATGAAACCGGCATCGGCCCATTGCTGTTCCAGGTCGGCCAGCGGCACCCGGATGAGGTAGCTCGCGTCGGCGGTGTGCAGCCGCGCATAGTCCCCCTGGGCCTGGACGTAAGTGACATCGTCGCGGCGGATCATCCTGGTGGTCCCGCCCTGGTCCACGGTGATCATCTCCGGTGCCGCCCCGCCGTCGCGCAGTTCACTGATCCGCCCCACGGAACGGGCCAGGCGCTCGGAGCGCACAGGCTTGAGCAGGTAGTCCACGGCGGCGAGCTCGAAGGCGGCCAGGGCGTGGTCCTCGTCGGCGGTGACAAAGACGACGGCGGGCGGGTTGCTGCTCCGGGCGATGGCGCCGGCAATCTCCAGGCCGGACACGGCGGGCATGTGGATGTCCAGGAAGACAGCGTCGATGCCGCCGGCGGACAGGGCTGTAAGTGCCTCCGCGCCGGACGTGGCCCGCAGCACCTTTCCGATGCGTTCGTCCCTGCCCAGCAGGAACGCCAGTTCCTCAACGGCGGGCAGCTCATCATCAACGACGAGGACGTTAATCATTCTCCTAGGGTACTTCCAGGGGGAGGCCGGCCTTATGCATCATGCCCGGGCTGGGACTTGGGCACCCGCATGGTGATCAGCGTTCCCTCGCCCGGCGCCGTTTCCACCACCAGCCCGTGGTCGTTGCCGTACACCTGGCGCAGGCGGGCATCCACGTTCCGCAGTCCCACGTGGTCCCCGTCGGTGTGGCCCGCCAGGACCGACCGGAGCTGCTCCGGATCCATCCCCACGCCGTCGTCCTCGATGGTTACCTCAGCGAAGGCACCCGCATCCTCCGCCGTGATGCTGATGTGGCCGGGCCCCGCCTTGGCTTCAAGCCCATGCCGGACGGCGTTTTCCACCAGCGGCTGGAGGCTGAGGAAGGGGATGACGGTGCTGAGGACTTCGGGTGCCACCCGCAGGCTGACCTGGACCCGGTCGCCAAACCTGGCCCGCTCCAGGAGCAGGTAACGGTCGATGCAGCGCAGCTCCTCGGCAAGCGTGGTGAAGTCGCCGTGCCGCCGGAACGAATAGCGGGTGAAGTCCGCAAACTCCACCACCAGCTCCCGGGCCCGCTCCGGGTCCGTGTTGATGAAGGACGCGATGGCGTTGAGGGAGTTGTAGATGAAGTGCGGGCTGATCTGGGCGCGCAGTGCCCGGACCTCCGCTTCCATGAGCAGCGTGCGGGAAGCGTCCAGTTCGGCCAGTTCCACCTGGACGGCCACCCAGTCCGCCACTTCCCCCGTCGCCCTGACCAGGCCTGCCCCAGCTGAAGGCGCGAAGGCGGCCACGGCACCCACCACCCGGGTGCCCGCCCGGACGGGGGCGATGACGCCGGCGAGGTGGCCGCCGGTTCCTTCCCCTCCAGCGGGGAGTACGGCTGTCCGGCCCGAAGCCAGGACCTCCGCGGCGAGTTCCATGAGGCGCGGCCTGATGTCCTCGCCGCCGCCGTCCCAGGCCAGCACGCCCGAGGTGTCCGTGATCGCCAGGGCGTCGCAGGCAAGCAGGGCGCGTAGCTGGCGGCTGGCCTTGGCGGCTCCGGCGGGGTTCAGGCCGCGCCGCAGGTGCTGCCCGGCCTGGGAGGCTGCATGGAGCGTGTGGTAGGTGGCGCGTTCGGCATCAGTGCCCAGCTCGCGGAAGGAACGGAGCACCTTGAGGCCCACGCCGACGACGACGGCAATGGCCATGGCGATCACCGCCACTGCCGCGGCGGTGAGGAGGGGGGAGTCCGGCATGGTGCCCAGCGTAGCGGCGGGTGCCGTTTGCCGCAGCATCGCGACCGTTGAGCGACGGTGGGGGATGATGTGCTGGAACACGGGCGGGACCGGACGGCAAAGTGATTGGTGTCACATCTGCGGTGCCCCTGCGTGATCAGGGCCTGCCGCCCGGTGTGTTCCGGCAACTCAATGAGGAGGAACGATGGGTAACGATGCCCATACTCCGGACGCAGCGGCGTCCGTGGACTTTGAACAAGTCCAGTCGACCGGGCAGTTCCAGGAATTGCGCAAGCGTCACCGCAGCTTTGTCTTCCCCATGGCAGTGGCCTTCCTGCTGTGGTACTTCGCCTATGTCCTGCTGGCCGACTACGCGGTGGGATTCATGTCCACCAAGGTCTGGGGCAACATCAACATCGGCCTGATCCTGGGCCTGCTCCAGTTTGTCTCCACCTTCGCCATCACCGGCTGGTACGTGCACTACTCCAACAAGCGGCTGGACCCCATCGCTTCGGAGATCAGGCACGAGATCGAGGGGCATGAATTCGATAGGAACGGAAACCGAGTGGGCGGAGCCAACAAATGATCGCAATTCCCGCAGCGGTGGATGTCGCCGCCCTCAAGGACACCACCCTGCTGAATATGGGCATCTTCGGCCTGTTCGTGGCCGTGACCATGGTGATTGTGTTCCGCGCCAGCCGCAACAACAAGACCGCCGCCGACTATTACGCGGCAGGACGGTCGTTCACCGGATCACAGAACGGCACCGCCATCGCCGGCGACTACCTGTCCGCAGCATCCTTCCTGGGCATCACGGGCGCCATCGCCATCAACGGCTACGACGGGTTCATGTACTCCATCGGCTTCCTGGTGGCCTGGCTGGTGGCGCTGCTGCTGGTTGCTGAACTGCTGCGCAACACCGGCAAGTTCACCATGGCTGACGTGCTGTCCTTCCGGCTGAAGCAGCGCCCGGTCCGGATCGCCGCCGCCATCTCCACCCTCGCCGTCTGCTTCTTCTACCTGCTGGCCCAAATGGCCGGCGCGGGAAGCCTGATCTCCCTGCTGCTGGGCATCAGCGACTGGGGCGGCCAGGCCCTGGTGATCATCGTCGTCGGCGCCCTCATGATCATGTACGTCCTGATCGGCGGCATGAAGGGCACCACCTGGGTCCAGATCATCAAGGCCATGCTGCTCATCGCCGGTGCCGCCGTCATGACGCTGTGGGTCCTGGCCATCTACGGCTTCAACCTCTCCGCCCTGCTGGGCGGCGCCGTGGAGACCGCCAACAACCCGGCAGTTCTCAACCCGGGCCTGCAGTACGGCAAGACCGAAACCTCCAAGCTGGACTTCATGTCCCTGGGCCTGGCCCTGGTCCTGGGTACGGCAGCCCTGCCGCACGTGCTGATGCGCTTCTACACCGTCCCTACCGCCAAGGAAGCACGCAAGTCCGTGGTCTGGTCCATTTGGCTGATCGGCCTGTTCTACCTCTTCACCCTGGTGCTGGGGTACGGGGCCGCAGCCCTGGTGGGCGCGGACACCATCAAGTCCGCACCCGGCGGAGTCAACGCCGCCGCCCCGCTGCTGGCGTTCCACCTGGGCGGCCCGCTGCTGCTCGGGTTCATCTCGGCGGTCGCGTTCGCCACCATCCTGGCGGTGGTGGCCGGCCTGACCATTACGGCCGCGGCATCCTTTGCCCATGACATCTACGCCAACGTCATCGCCAAGGGCAAGGCCGACGCCGCCACCGAAGTCCGGGTAGCCCGCCGCACCGTGGTGGTGATCGGAATCCTGGCAATCCTCGGCGGCATCTTCGCCAACGGCCAGAACGTGGCCTTCCTGGTGGCGCTGGCCTTCGCCGTCGCGGCATCTGCGAACCTGCCCACCATCATCTACTCGCTGTTCTGGCGGAAGTTCACCACCCAGGGCGCCGTGTGGAGCATGTACGGCGGCCTGGCCTCCGCGATCCTGCTCATCGTGTTCTCCCCGGTGGTCTCGGGATTGAAGACCTCGATGATCCCGGGCGCCAACTTCGCCCTCTTCCCGCTCAGCAACCCGGGCATCGTGTCCATCCCGCTGGCCTTCTTCCTGGGCTGGCTGGGCACCACCCTGGACAAGCAGAAGGAGGATCCCGCCAAGCAGGCCGAGATGGAAGTCCGGTCGCTCACGGGCATCGGAGCCGAAAAGGCCGTGGACCACTAGGCAGGGTCCCTGAAGAGGGTCCACTGCCAACCAGCACCGGGACTTTTCCGGCGCAACGCGAAGAGCCTCCTGCCGCAGACTGAACTGCGGCACGGAGGCTCTTTCGTTGGGGCCGGGAGGGTCTTGCCGCGGGTGGCTCAACGCTGCCGGCTTAGCGCTGGTGGTGGCCGCCCGGTGCCAGGTTCCCGTGTCCACCGTGCGGTACGGCGTACTGGCCGGCGGTTGAAGCGGCAAGCCCCGGCGTCGTAATGCCCGCCACCAGGAGCGCGCCCGCGAACGCTGCCAGCAGCAGCCTGCCCGGGCGCATTGCCGCCCTTTCCCCGGCTGCCCGTCGCAGCCAACCCAGCGAGGCAAGAATCATCAGCGTCAGCAGCAGCGCCGAAAGCTGCGTCAAGCCCAGCCCGGAGGTCGCAGGGGTGGGGAAAGCGATGGCGGCGAGGTGGGCCACGGCCGCGGCTGCCAGCACAAACCGCATCCACCGGCCGCCCGCTGGCCTGTCCTTGGCCAGGAATACCACGGCACCGGCCAGCAGGGCCGCGCCCCAGAGTCCGGCCAGCGCGCCGGCGAGGACCCTTTCCGGCTCACCGGAACCAGCTGAAAAGATGCTCGACGAGATGGCCAGGTTGACCGACCCCGCGCCGAATCCCGCGAACCCGGCGACCAGGCGGACCGAGGGGTGCCTCTGGGGCACCACCTCTTGCCGCGGCGCCGGGCGGTCCGCCCGTGCTGACAGCGGGAGGGCTGCTGCATCGTGCGCTGTCATGCGCTGGCCCGCCATGTCCTGTCCTGGCATGCTAGGCGCGGGCTGCGGCCGGGGACTTGTCCAGGGACAGGCCCACGCCGAGCAGGAGTACCGCGCTGGCCAGGTGGAGGACGTTGTCGGCACCGTTCAGCGCGATGATGTTCAGCGGCGAGTTCAGCAGGAACAGGCCAACGATGCCCACCAGGAGGTAGACGCCGCCCACGGTGGCGTTCACTGTGCGCGCGCTGGCCGTTCCGCGGAGCCCGGCGAACAGCAGCGCGGCGCCGATGGCCAGGTGGATGACGTTGTGCAGCGGGTTGACTTCAAAAATGATGAGGTTGGCGCCCTCGGTGGCGGCGAAACCGATGCCGGAGGTGACAGCGAAGCCCAGGAGGCCCACCAGCAGGTAGACGGCTCCGAAAATGGTGGCGACGAGGCGGTTGGGTGAGTTGCGCATGGCCTGGATCCTTCCGATAGGGCGGGCGTGTCCACCCGCCGTGTGTGGTCCCTGGGCGGGACCCTCGGAAGCGATTCGGATCATGGCCGGAGGTGGATGGGTAAAAAGATCAGTACCCTTTCCACTTTCCCGGTATTTCAGCCCTCCACGTGGTCCCTAGGAGGCGGGACGCAGTTTGATGTTGGTCATCCGGAGCTGGTCGGTTCCCTCGAACTTGTAGGCCAGGTCCACCTTTTTGCCGGTGCAGCTGATCTGGCCCACCACCTCGGCCGACTTGACGCCGTTGTCCGTGGCGACCTTGAGGTTGTTGTAGGAAGGCTGGCAGGAGCTGTCCATTTCCAGGCTCTGCACCCCGGAGATGAATGCCTCCTTGGAGAGCTGCTTCTGCAGGGCGGGGTCAAGGTACTCGTCGTACGCACCGGAGGTGTCGCCGGCGATCACCTTTTTGGTGAAGTCGTCCGCAAGGCCCCTGGCCTGGTTGGTGGCACTGCCCACGATGTTCACCAGGATGACGACGCCGATGATCACCAGCAGCAGCACCCCGCCAATGCTGCCAAGGATGATCCACAGCTTCCGCCGGCTCCGCTGCCGGCGTCCCTGCAGAGGGGGCTCACCGGGCAGGCCGAACGGCGCCGGCTGCTGCGGCATCGGGGGAATCTGCTGCGGCGTGTAGCCCGCCGGGCCCTGCTGGTGTGGGCCTTGCTGGTGTGGGCCTTGCTGGTACGGATCCTGGGAGCTGCCCTGGTCCTGGGGACTGCCCGCTTCCTGGGGACTAGTCAAGTGGGGAGCCTTTCATTGAACAGGCGCTCTGGCGCCGGCGGCGGACGGACCGGTCCCCGGCCCGCGCATGACTAAAACCAGCCTATAACCCGGCCCGCCGCCGTCGTGCTTTCAGCGCCGCCTCGAAATTTTGCCGCTACGAGCCCTCGGAGCCCCGGTCCAGCAGGGGCTGCACCCGGAAGGGGATCAGCTCGCCCATTGCCAAAGCGGTGTCCGCACGCTCCACGCCGTCACAGGCCAGGATCTTGCCGTTGATGCGGAACAGGTCCTCGGCATCCCGGGCCACCACGCGCAGCAGCAGGTCCGCCGATCCCGTCAGCCCGTATCCCTCCAGAACCTCCGGAATGGCCGCGATCTCCTCCGCCAGCCTCCCAAGCTTCTGCTGCTGGACATGCACGGAGATGAAGGCCATGAGCGGGTACCCCAGCGCCGCCGGATTAATGCGCCGTTGAAAGGACAGGAAGGCGTGCTTCTTTTCCAACTGGGCCATGCGGGCCTGGACGGTGTTGCGGGATAGTCCCAGCTTCTGGGCGAGCGCCACCACCGTCCGGCGCGGATCCTCCGCCAGCGCCGAGAGCAGGCGGGTGTCAGTGCCATCCAAAGCTTGCATAATGCGCAACGCTAGCACGGTGCCGATAGGCCGGACAGGGCATTCTGCTCAAAAAATGCCCGAGTGGTTGTACCCCATGGTTGTTGTGAGTAGGGTCACAGTATCTGGGGCAATGACGCCCGGAAGGCCGGTGGCGGCAGGGCCAAAAGCCCGGAGGCCACGGGTCAACGACGTACGAAGGTTGCGGCAATCGTGTCTACAGACGAAACGGGCCATGGCGGCGCACAGACCCCCCAAAGCGCAGGAAATCCGGGCACGCCCGGGCAGGAACTTCTTCAACTGATCACCCCGGCAGGCGAACGCATCAGCCACCCGGAATTCGACTTCTGGGTCAGGGATATCACCGACGAACAGTTGTGTTCCCTGTTCGAGGACATGACCGTCATCCGCCGGATCGACGTGGAAGCCACCGCCCTGCAGCGGCAAGGTGAGCTGGCCCTGTGGCCCCCGCTGCTCGGCCAGGAGGCGGCCCAGATTGGCTCCGGCAGGTCCCTGCGGGCGGACGACTTTGTGTTCTCCAGCTACCGCGAGAACGGCGTGGCGTACTGCCGCGGCGTGGATCTGACCGACCTCCTTCGGGTATGGCGCGGCAATGCGTCCGGCGGCTGGGACCCGTACACCATCAACATGGCCACGCCGCAGATCATCATCGGTGCCCAGACCCTGCACGCCACCGGCTATGCCATGGGGATCCAGAATGACGGCGCCGACGCGGCCGCCGTCACCTACTTCGGCGACGGTGCCACCAGCGAAGGCGACGTCAACGAGGCCATGGTGTTTGCCGCCAGCTTCCAGGTGCCCGTGGTGTTCTTCTGCACCAACAACCACTGGGCCATCTCCGAGCCGGTACGACTGCAGTCCCATATCCAGCTCGCGGACCGGGCCACCGGTTTCGGCATCCCCAGCCTGCGGGTGGACGGCAATGACGTCCTGGCGGTCATGGCCGCTACCCGGCTGGCACTGGACCGGGCACGGCGCGGCGGGGGTCCCACCTTCATCGAGGCGGTCAGCTACCGCATGGGGCCGCACACCACCGCGGACGATCCCACCCGCTACCGCGACGCGAATGAGCTGGAGGACTGGGCGGCGAAGGACCCCATCTCACGGCTGGCCGGCCTCCTGGACCGTAAGGGCCTGCTCAGCCCGGAACTGCAGAAACAGGTCAAGGACAAGGCAGACGCCGTTGCGGCGGAGATGCGCCGGGGCTGCACCACCATGCCCGATCCCCAGCCGATGGACATCTTCAAGCACGTCTACAGCACGCCCAACTCCTGGCTGGAACGCCAGCAGGACCACTACGCCCGTTATTTGGCGTCCTTCGGCGATCCCGCAGGAGCCGTTTCAGAGGAAGGTGCACGCTGATGACGCAGTTGACCTTTGCCCGAGCCATTAACGCCGGGCTGCGCAAGTCGCTGGAAAACGACGCAAAGGTGGTCCTCCTCGGCGAGGACATCGGCACCCTGGGCGGGGTGTTCCGGGTAACGGACGGCCTGCAAAAGGACTTCGGGACCCACCGCGTCGTGGACACGCCGCTGGCCGAGTCGGCCATCGTGGGCACCGCCGTGGGCCTGGCCTACCGGGGCTACCGGCCGGTGGTGGAGATCCAGTTCGATGGGTTCATCTACCCGGCGTTCGACCAGATTGTCAGCCAGGTGGCCAAGCTGCACTATCGCACCCGCGGGGCCGTCAAGATGCCCATCACCATCCGCGTCCCCTTCGGCGGCGGCATCGGATCACCCGAACATCACTCGGAATCCCCGGAAGCCTACTTCACCCACACCTCCGGGTTGCGGGTGGTGACAGTGGCCAACCCGCAGGACGCCTACACCGTGATCCAGCAGGCCATCTCCTGCGACGATCCCGTCCTGTACTTCGAGCCCAAGCGCCGCTACCACGACAAAGGCGAGGTGGACGAGTCCGTGGATCCGGCCAAGGCCCTGCCCATGGACAAGGCACGGGTTCTGACAGACGGCAGCGACGTCACCCTGGTGGCCTACGGGCCCCTGGTCAAAACTGCCCTGGACGCCGCCTCCGCCGCTGCGGACGAAGGCATCTCGATTGAAGTCGTTGACCTGCGCTCGCTGGCCCCCGTGGACTACGAACCCGTGGTGGCCTCCGTGCGGAAGACCGGGCGGCTGGTGGTGACCCACGAGGCCGGGCAATCCGGCGGCCTCGGTGCGGAAGTGGCTGCCAGCATTACGGAGCGGTGCTTCTACCACCTGGAAGCAGCACCCGTGCGGGTGACCGGCTTCGACATTCCCTACCCGTACTCCAAGCTGGAAATGCACCACCTGCCGGGCCTGGACCGCATCCTGGACGGCGTTGACCGTGCCCTGGGCCGCCCCAATTCCCTGAGCGGGCTGGAAGGATGAGCGCCACCATGATCAAGGAATTCCGGCTCCCGGACCTGGGGGAGGGACTCACCGAGTCCGAGATCCTCAGCTGGAAAGTGGGTGTTGGCGACACCGTCAGCCTGAACCAGGTCATCGCCGAGGTGGAAACGGCCAAGGCCGTGGTGGAGCTTCCGTCGCCCTTTGCCGGGGTCATCAAGGAACTTCACGAGCAGCCCGGTTCCGTGGTGGAGGTGGGCAAGCCCATCGTCTCCTTCGAGGTGGCGGACGACGCCGGCGGGTCACCTTCTGTGCCGTCCGGCACCGTTCCGTCCGGTGCCGGAAACGAGGGATCCGGGGAAGCTGCGGTGGAAACGCCCAAACGGGAACCGAACCTGGTGGGGTACGGTGCCGTCGTCGAAGGTTCCGGTCGCCCCACGCGCCGGGCACGGAACTTCGCGCCCGTGGCCGGGCCTGCCGAATCAACGCCCGCAGAAAGTGCAGTGCAGGTGGTTGAGCCTGCAGGCACCCGCCCTGCCGATACCAGGCCCACCGAACGGCCCAGGTCCACTCCTCCTGTCCGCAAGCTGGCCAAGGACCTGGGACTGGACCTCGTGCAGATCCGCGGTACCGGTCCCGGCGGTCTGATCACGCGGCAAGACGTCCAGGAATTTGCCGGGCAGGCGGAAGAACCCTCCGCCCCTATGGCTGGCCAGGCGGTAACGCCTCGGGCCGGCGCGGGGGAGCGGGAGACCCGGACCCCCATCAAGGGCGTCCGGAAACACACCGCGGCCGCGATGGTGCAAAGCGCCTTTACCGCGCCGCATGCCACCGAGTTCCTCACCGTGGACGTCACGCCCAGCCTCGAGCTGCTGGCCAAGCTCAAGGACAGCAGGGCATTCGCCGGCATCAAGCTCACGCCCCTGACCCTCGCCGCCAAGGCGGTCCTCATCGCCCTGCGCCGGCAGCCGGCGTTGAATTCGCGCTGGGATGAGGAAAACCAGGAGATCGTCACGTTCCATTACGTGAACCTGGGCATCGCCGCGGCCACGCCCAGGGGACTCACCGTGCCCAACATCAAGGACGCTGACGCCCTGCAGCTCCCGGAGCTCGCCCAGGCCTTGGCGGAGCTCGCCGAAACCGCGCGGGCCGGCAAGACCACCCCTGCCGACCTTTCCGGCGGCACCATCTCCATCACCAACATCGGTGTCTTCGGCATCGACGCCGGCACCCCCATCCTCAACCCGGGGGAGGCAGCGATCTTTGGCCTCGGGGCTGTCCGGACCATGCCATGGGAATACCGGGGCGAGGTGGCGCTGCGCCAGGTGCTCACACTGAGCCTGTCCTTCGACCACCGCCTGGTGGACGGCGAGCAGGGCTCCCGTTTCCTTGCCGACGTCGGCGCCATCCTGGCCGAGCCGGGCATGGTCCTCACCATGGTCTAGCCGCGCGGCGGTGTGCTCTCCACCATCAGGGCTGCCAGCGCCATCCGTTCCAGCAGGGGCCGGGCAACGCTGGCAGCCATCCGCCGGCCGTGGCTGCGGACCGAGTGCGGGGTGGAGTTGATCAGGCCAAAGGTGGCGTGGGCGCGCATGCGCAGTTCTGCCGCATCGATACCGGGGTGGACCTTTGCCAGGACGTCCACCCACAGCTCCACGTAGCTGCGCTGCAGCGCGCGCACCGCGGACTGGTCCTGCTCCGACAGGTTGCTGAGGTCCCGGTCCTGCACCCGGATCACGTCGGGCTTGCCGAGCGCGAAATCCACCTGGAACTCCACCAGTCGACGCAGCGCCGCCAGGGGGTCGGCGGTCTGCTCCACAACCTGGCGCCCGCCGTCGAGCAGTTCCTGGCTCACGGTGACCAGCAGGTCGGCCAGGACGGCCTGCTTGCCGGGAAAGTGGCGGTACACCGCGGGGCCGCTGACTCCCGCGGCCGCGCCCAGGTCCTCCAGGGATACCCGGTTGAAGCCGTTGACTGCGAACAGCGACGCCGCGGCAGTAAGCAACGCCTGCCGCCGGTTCTCCTTGGCCTTGCCGCGCTGCGTTGTGGGGGCGTGCGTGGCAGGGACCGGCTGCACTGGATTGCTGGACACTTTTCCTCCTGGGGCCGACGCAGAGTCTAACAAGAGCCCATGTGTTGGACATCACAGTTAATCGAGACTAACCTGAATTTCAGTTATTAGTCACTAACCGAGTTGGCGTGGAGCCGGCCGGTGCACACAAGGACGGATCGTCAATGGAGACCCTGGCCACCCGGCTCGACCCGGCAAGCGAGTCCTTCCGCGCCAACCGTGAAGCGCAGCTGGCGCTCGCGGAGGACCTGCGGAAGAGGCTGGCGGATGCGGCGCTGGGCGGTCCCCAGAAGTCGCGGGACCGGCACGTGGCCCGGGGCAAGCTGCTCCCGCGGGACCGGATCGACCAGCTCCTGGATGACGGCAGCCCGTTCCTGGAAATCGCGCCCCTTGCCGCCAACGGCATGTACAACGACGATGCCCCGGGCGCCGGGGTCATTGCCGGGATTGGCCTGGTGCACGGCCGGCAGGTCCTGGTCATCTCGAATGACGCCACCGTCAAGGGCGGCACCTACTACCCCATGACCGTCAAGAAGCACCTGCGCGCCCAGGAAATCGCGCTGGAAAACCGCCTGCCGTGCGTCTACCTGGTGGATTCCGGCGGTGCCTTCCTCCCCAAGCAGGATGAGGTGTTCCCGGACAAGGAACACTTTGGCCGGATCTTCTACAACCAGGCCCGGCTCTCCGCCGCCAAGATCCCCCAGATTGCCGCCGTTATGGGCTCCTGCACGGCAGGCGGCGCCTACGTCCCCGCCATGAGCGACGAAACCGTCATCGTCCGGAACCAGGGCACCATCTTCCTGGGCGGACCGCCGCTGGTGAAAGCCGCCATCGGGGAGATTGTCACCGCAGAGGAACTTGGCGGCGGCGAGGTGCACTCCCGGATCTCAGGGGTGACGGACCACCTGGCCGAAAACGACGAACACGCCCTCCAGATCATCAGGGACATCGTTGCCACCCTGCCGCCGCCCGCCGCGCCCGCCTGGCAGGTGGAACCCGCCGTCGAACCCGCCGTTGACCCGGAAGGGCTCTACGGCGCCGTGCCCACGGACGTCAACGCACCCTACGACGTCCGCGAAGTCATCGCCCGGCTGGTGGACGGCAGCAGGTTCCACGAGTTCAAGAAGGACTACGGCACCACCCTGGTCACAGGGTTCGCCCGGATCAACGGACATCAGGTGGGCATCGTGGCCAACAACGGCGTGCTGTTCAGCGAGTCCTCGCTCAAGGGAGCCCATTTCATCGAACTGTGCGACCAGCGCGGCATCCCGCTGCTGTTCCTGCAGAACATCTCCGGCTTCATGGTGGGCAGGGACGCCGAACAGGGCGGCATCGCCAAAAACGGGGCCAAGATGGTCACCGCCGTCGCCACGGCCCGCGTCCCCAAGCTGACAGTGGTGATCGGCGGATCCTTTGGTGCCGGGAACTACTCCATGTGCGGCCGCGCCTATTCACCGCGATTCCTGTGGATGTGGCCGGCGGCCCGGATCTCCGTGATGGGCGGCAACCAGGCGGCCAGCGTGCTGGCCACCGTGAAGCGGGACCAGTATGAGGCGGCAGGGGAGGACTGGCCGGCGGGCGACGAGGAAGCCTTCAAGGCCCCTATCCGCCAGCAGTACGAGGACCAGGGCAGTCCCTACTACTCCACCGCCCGGCTGTGGGACGACGCCGTCATCGATCCCGCCGATACCCGCACCGTCCTGGGTCTCGCCCTGGACGTCGTCTCCCGCACCCCCTTGCCGGAGACCTCCTTCGGCCTCTTCCGGATGTGAGCCAGCAATGACCATGCAGACCAACACCGCCACGCATACCACTGCCGACGCCGGGAGCGGGGCGGCCGCCAATGACGCCACGCCCCTCTTCAGCACGGTCCTGGTAGCCAACCGCGGCGAAATCGCCTGCCGCGTGATCCGGACCCTCCGCCAGCTGGGGATCCGCTCGGTGGCCGTCTACAGCGATGCCGACGCCGGCGCCCGCCACGTGCGCGAAGCCGACACTTCCGTCCGGATCGGCCCCGCCGCCGCGGCCGAGAGCTACCTGAACGCCGACGCGATCGTCGAAGCCTGCCGGCAGTCCGGCGCCGAGGCGGTCCATCCGGGCTACGGCTTCCTCAGTGAGAACGTGGACTTCGCCCGTGCCCTCGAAAAAGCCGGCATCTCCTTTATTGGCCCGGGCGTTGAAGCGCTCAACGTCATGGGTGACAAGATCCGCGCCAAGAACCATGTGGCGGGGTACGGCGTGCCCGTGGTCCCCGGCGTTGCCAGGCCCGGCATGACGGACAGCGAACTGGCGGAGTCCGCTGCCGCCGTCGGCTATCCACTCCTGATCAAGCCCTCCGCCGGTGGCGGCGGCAAAGGCATGCACGTGGTGGAAAGGCCGGCGGACCTGCCCGCCGCGCTGGCCACGGCGCGGCGTGTGGCCAGCGCGGCGTTCGGTGATGACACCCTGTTCCTGGAGCGCCTGGTGACCACACCGCGGCACATCGAAGTGCAGGTGCTGGCTGACAACCACGGCAATGTCATCCACCTGGGCGAGCGCGAGTGCTCCCTGCAGCGGCGGCACCAGAAAGTAATTGAGGAAGCCCCGTCGCCCCTGCTGGAGGGCCTGCTAAATGGTGCGGAGGTTCGGTCGCGGATCGGCGAAGCTGCATGCAATGCCGCCCGCAGCGTGGACTACACCGGGGCGGGAACCGTGGAATTCCTGGTGTCGGACGACGCCCCGGACGAGTTCTTCTTCATGGAGATGAACACCAGGCTGCAGGTGGAACACCCGGTAACGGAAATGGTCACCGGCATCGACCTGGTGGAATGGCAGGTGCGGATCGCCGCCGGTGCGGAACTGACGCTGCGGCAGGCCGACGTCGAACTGTCCGGCCATGCGGTGGAGGCGCGCGTCTACGCCGAGGTGCCGGAGAAGAACTTCCTGCCGTCCACCGGGACGGTGCTGCAGCTGGATGAGGTGCCCCCGAACCCGGACGGCCGGGTCCGGGTGGATTCCTCCCTGGTGGAAGGGCTGGAGCTCTCGGCACACTACGATCCCATGATCTCGAAGGTGATCGCCTGGGGCGCGGACCGCGGAGCAGCACTCGCATCCCTGGACGCGGCACTGGCTGGTTACACGGCACTGGGCATCGAGACCAACGTCGAGTACCTGCGGCTCCTGCTCAATGATCCCGACGTCCGCGCCGGGCGACTGGACACCGGCCTGATCGAACGGAAGCTGCCCGCCCTCGAATTCCGCCGTATCGGGGAGCCCGAACTCGTGGCTGCCGCGCTCTACGCGCTCTCCCTGGAAGCGCAAAACGACCCCGCCCCGGACGCCGGGCCCTGGCAGGGCAGGAGCGGCTGGCGCCTTGGCGCGCCGGCGCCGCGCCGCATCAGCCTGGGAACGCCCGACGGCGGGGTGGCCAGCGTGCTGGTCAGCGGCAGCCCCAACGGGGGACAGACCGCTACGGTAACGGTCGGCGGCGGCGCGACGCGACGTGCGGCGCTGCACTGGTCCAGCCGGCAAAGCATCGACCTCGACCTTGACGGCGAACGCCGGAGTTACCGGCTTGCGCCGGTCTTCACGGGGCCGGTGGAACCGACGTGGAGCAACCCACTGCCCGGACGTCCCACCCAGCTCTTCCTCGGCAACGGCGGCTGGTCCTGCCGGCTCGACGTCCTGACCCGCGAGGCGCGGCTGGAACGGGTGCTGGCAGCCGTCCAGCGGCAGGAAGGCGCCGCGGATCCCGAGGTGCGCTCGCCGATGCCCGGAACAGTGGTCGCCGTCCCGGTCAGTGACGGGGACGAGGTCCAGGCCGGGGAGGTCCTGGTGTCCGTGGAGGCCATGAAAATGGAGCACCATCTGGTGGCCCCGCAGGCAGGGACGGTCCACCTTGCCGCCCGCACCGGTGACCTGGTGAAGGCCGACCAGGTGCTGGCCACTGTCCACCCCCATCCCGCGGCTGCAGAACCCGCTTCCACGGACGCAGAAACAGCTACAGACAAAGACCAAGGCGAAGGAGCCTGACCATGACCGGTTTTGAACTCACCGAGGAATACCAGGACCTCAGCGACACCGTGCGCGACTTCGCGGACAACGTGGTGGCCCCCGTATCCGCCAAGCACGACGAAGA
Source organism: Pseudarthrobacter defluvii (assembly GCF_030323865.1). Taxonomy (NCBI): domain Bacteria; kingdom Bacillati; phylum Actinomycetota; class Actinomycetes; order Micrococcales; family Micrococcaceae; genus Pseudarthrobacter; species Pseudarthrobacter defluvii. The sequence goes on from NZ_CP066362.1 coordinate 1,461,046, forward strand.
GCACAGCTTCCCCTATGAAGTGGTGAAGCAGATGGCGGAGATGGGCCTGTTCGGACTGCCGTTCCCGGAAGAATACGGCGGCATGGGCGGGGACTACTTCGCCCTTGCGCTCGCGCTGGAACAGTTGGGCCGCGTTGACCAGTCGGTGGCCATCACCCTGGAAGCCGGCGTTTCCCTCGGCGCCATGCCCGTGTACCGCTTCGGTACAGACGCGCAGAAGCAGGAGTGGCTGCCCATGCTGGCATCCGGCCAGGCGCTCGCCGGGTTCGGGCTCACCGAGCCCGAGGCAGGCTCGGACGCCGGCGGCACCAAGACCCACGCCAGGCGCGAGGACGGCAACTGGGTGATCAACGGCAACAAGGAGTTCATCACCAACTCCGGAACCGACATCACCCGCCTTGTCACCGTCACGGCTGTCACCGGACAGCAGCAGCGCCGGGACGGCAGCATCAAGAAGGAAATCTCCACCATCCTGGTTCCCACGGACACGCCGGGTTTCAAGGCGGAGAAGCCCTACAACAAGGTGGGCTGGAACGCCTCCGATACCCACCCGCTCACCCTGAAGGACGTCCGGGTGCCGGAAGAAAACCTGCTGGGCGCCGAGGGGCGCGGCTACGCGAACTTCCTCTCCATCCTGGACGAGGGCCGGATCGCCATCGCCGCCCTGGCAACGGGCGCCGCGCAGGGCTGCGTGGACCTGTCGGTCAGGTATGCCCGCGAGCGCCGGGCCTTTGGCCACGAAATCGGCAAGTACCAGGCGGTCTCCTTCAAGATCGCGCGCATGGAGGCGCGGGCCCACACCGCCCGGCTGGCCTACTACGACGCGGCCGCCCGGATGCTGGCCGGCAAGCCGTTCAAGACCCAGGCGGCCATCGCTAAGATGGTCGCAGGCGAGGCAGCCATGGACAACGCGCGGGATGCCACCCAGGTATTCGGCGGCTATGGCTTCATCAACGAGTTCACTGTGGCACGCCACTACCGCGACTCCAAGATCCTTGAAGTGGGGGAGGGCACCACGGAGGTCCAGCTGATGCTGATCGCCCGCGAACTGGGACTTTAGCCCTTGCGCCTGCCGCAGGGTACGTAAGCCGGCCTGAAAGGATCAATGATGATTGACAAGGTTGTTGCCAGCGCTGACGAGGCCGTGGCGGATATCCCCGACGGCGCCTCCCTGGCCGTGGGCGGGTTCGGCCTCTGCGGGATCCCGGTGGCCCTGATCGATGCCCTGCACCGGGCCGGCACAACGGATCTGGAAACCGTCAGCAACAACTGCGGCGTTGACGACTGGGGGCTTGGCATCCTGCTCCGGGACGGACGCATCCGCCGCACCATCAGCTCCTATGTAGGCGAAAACAAGGAGTTCGCCCGCCAGTACCTGGCCGGCGAGCTTGAGGTGGTGCTCACCCCGCAGGGCACGCTGGCAGAGAAACTACGCGCCGGCGGCGCGGGCATCCCGGCGTTCTACACCAAGGCGGGGGTGGGCACACAGGTGTCCGACGGCGGCCTGCCGCAGAGGTACGACGCCAACGGAGGCATCGCGGTTGCCTCGGCACCGAAGGAAGTTCGCCCGTTCGGCGGCGTCGACTACGTCCTCGAAGAGTCCCTCACCCCGGACTTCGGGCTGGTGCACGCGTGGAAGGGCGACCGCCACGGCAACCTCGTCTTCCACGCCACGGCCATGAACTTCAACCCGTTGTGTGCCATGGCCGGAAAGATCACCATCGCGGAGGTGGAGGAACTCGTGGAGCCGGGCGAACTGGACCCCGAACACATCCACACCCCCGGCATCTTCGTCCAGCGCGTCGTCCTGGTGCAGAACGGGGAGAAGCGCATTGAGAAGCGGACCGTGGCACTGACCGCCCCGTCTTCCAGGGGAACAGCCGGCAGCAACCAGGAGGCAGGAGCATGACCATGGATCCCAACAGCCCCGAAGCTCCGCGGCCGGAAGCCGTACGCCCGGAATACCGGCGCGCAGGCTCCCAGCAGCACGCCGGCCAAGGCGACTCAACATCGCCGGCTGAAACGAAAGGCTGGAACCGGAATGAACTGGCCGCCCGGGTGGCCAAGGAACTCCGGAACGGCCAGTACGTGAACCTGGGAATCGGCATGCCCACCCTGATTCCCAACTACATCCCGGACGGGGTGGAAGTGGTGCTGCACTCCGAGAACGGAATCCTCGGCGTCGGACCCTACCCCGCTGAAGACGCGCTGGACCCGGACCTGATCAACGCCGGCAAGGAAACCGTGACCGTCAACAGGGGAGCGGCGTTCTTCGACTCCGCAACGTCCTTTGGCATGATCCGCGGCGGCCACGTGGACGTGGCCGTGCTGGGCGCCATGGAGGTGGCTGCCAACGGCGACCTGGCCAACTGGATGATCCCGGGCAAGATGGTTAAGGGCATGGGCGGGGCCATGGACCTGGTGTTCGGGGCCAAGCGGGTGATCGTGATGATGGAGCACGTTGACCGCAACGGCAACCCCAAGATCGTCCAGCAATGCTCGCTGCCGCTGACGGGCAAGGGCTGCGTGGACCGGATCATCACGGACCTGGCCGTCATCGACGTCGTCAAGGATGGCGGTTCGTCACGGCTGGTCCTGCAGGAACTCGCCCCCAACGTCTCCGTCGAGGACGTGGTGGCCGCCACCGGCGCCGACCTGTTCGAGGAAGACCGGGAACTTACCGTATGACCGGCAACAGCCTTCCGGGCAGGGATTCCGCCAGCCCAACCACCGCCGGGGGCGATGGCGGCAGGCGGGTCGTCGAACAGCGCGGACTGTACTTCGACGAATTGGAGGAAGGCGTGGTGTACGCGCACCGCCCGGGGCGCACCGTGACCGAAGCCGACAACGTCCTGTTCACCACGCTCACCATGAACACCCAGGCCCTCCACCTGGACGCCGCCTGGAGCGCGGGGCAGCCCTTCGGCCAGCGGCTGATGAACTCGATGTTCACCCTTGCCACCATGGTGGGCCAGTCCGTAACCCAGCTGACCCAGGGGACCATCATTGCCCAGCTGGGCCTGACGGACGTGTCCTTCCCGCACCCGCTCTTTCACGGCGACACGCTTTACACGGAGACCGTCATCACCGGCAGGCGGCTTTCGGCCTCGCGCCCCGGCCAGGGGATCGTGACCATGGAACACACCGGCCGCAACCAGGATGGAACCGTGGTGGCCCGGGCCACGCGCAGCTGCCTGATGTGGACGCGGGACGCGTACCAGGACGCGCAAAACGTTCAAAACATCGGAGAATAGCCTTATGACTTTCGTGATGGGCCCCGCCCTGCTGTTCTGCCCCGCCGACCGGCCGGAGCGCTACCAAAAGGCCGCCGCCCGGGCCGATGCCGTGATCCTTGACCTGGAAGATGCGGTGGCGCCGGCGGACAAACAGCGCGCCCGCGGCGCCATCCTGGCCCAGTTGGGAACCACCGGGGTGGAACCGGAACTGGAACCCAGCTGCACCATCGTCAGGGTCAACCCGGTAGGAACGGAAGACTTCGAAAAGGACATGCACTGCCTGGCCCACACGCCCTACCGCACCGTGATGCTGGCCAAGGCCGAGTCCGCAGAACAGCTCAAGGCCCTTGAGGGGTACCAGGTGATCGCGCTGTGCGAGACGGCCCTTGGCGTGCTCAACGCACCGGCCATCGCCGCCGCCCCCAACGTGGTGGGCCTCATGTGGGGGGCGGAGGACCTGCTGGCCACGCTTGGCGGTACGTCCAGCAGGACGGACGACGGCGGCTACCGGGCTGTTGCGCTGCACGCCCGCTCGTCGGTGCTTGTGGCGGCCCGGGCGTTCGGCAAGGAAGCCGTGGATGCCGTCTACACCAACATTCCCGACCTTGAGGGCCTTGGGGCGGAGGCGGCCGACGCGGTGGCCTCAGGCTTCAGTTCGAAGGCCTGCATCCACCCGAGCCAGGCCGGGGTGGTCCGCAAGGCCTACGCGCCGTCCGATGACGAAGTTGCCGCGGCCCAGGCCCTTCTGGCTGCCGCGGAGTCAGCCGGGTCCGGAGTGTTCCGGTACGAGGGGAAAATGATCGACGGCCCCATCCTCAAACATGCCCAGGAGATCATCCGGCGGGCTGCCCAGAAGGTTTAGCTAGCGCTGCCGTCCCTGCGGCCGACGCAGGGACGTGGGCGGGATCGGTTCGTGCAGGAGGGTCCGCACCCAACGGTTCCCCGTCCCGCGGAACTCCTTGCGGCTGGCGAAACGGTAATGGAAGCTGCGCACGCGCACCCAACGGGGCGCGGCGCCGTCGAACGGGTCTCGCCGCAGCAGCCGCAGCATCTGCCGGTCCGCCGCCAGCAGCTTTGCCAGGAAGGCATAAAACCATTCCTCGTGCACGCTGCGCAGCGGCAGGAACCACATGAGCCAGTCAAGGCGCAGGTGGTACGGGGCCCACTGCCGGGGGATCCTGCGGACATCGCCAGGCTTGCCCTTGAAGCCGTACTCACGCCAGTCCGAGCTGTCGCCGGGGTCCTCGTCCAGGGTGCCCTCCACCACGATCTCGATGCGCTGCTTGGTTACGGAGCCAAACGCGCCGTAGGCGTTGACCAGCTGCCACCGGTTAAAGCTCGCGTTCATCAGCTGCCGGCGGGAGAAAAGGTTCCGCAACGGCCAGTAGCTCAGGGCAAGCAGCAGGAGGGACGCAGCCAGGGTGATGGCCAGCCACCACGGCGGGGTGGCCCGCTGCATTCCGGTGGCCGCGTCCCAGTCCGCCGGGATGGCCGGGATCACTGCGTGCGCCACGGGATCGCTGATCGCGGCGAACGCGAGCACTATCGCCATCCAGTTCAGCCAGGCGAAGTTGCCGCTGGCCACCAGCCACAGCTGGGTAACCACCACGACGGCGGCCGCAACACTGGCCACGGGCTGCGGCGCAAAGAGCAGGAACGGCACCACCAGCTGCGCGATGTGGTTCCCCACCACCTCGATGCGGTGCAACGGCTTGGGCAACAGGTGCGCCTGCCGGCTGAGCGGCCCCGGCATGGGTTGGGTTTCATGGTGGTAGTACAGCGCCGTCAGGTCCCGCCACTCCCGGCCGCCGCGGATCTTGATCATGCCCGCCCCGAACTCCAGCCGGAACACCAGCCACACGATCAGGATCAGGATGGTCCGGGGCGGCTCGGTCTGGTTGGAACCCAGGAAAGCCACGGTGAAGCCCGCCTCCAGGAGCAGCATCTCCCAGCCGAACCCGTAGAACGTCTGCCCCACGTTCACGATCGACATGTACAGGAGCCACAGGGCCAGGAAGGCAATCAGCGGCACCCAGGGCGGCCCCATCTGCGGAATTCCGGCCACGAGCAGCGCCGAGACCACCAGGCCGGCGGCGCAGACACCGCGCAGCAGCCGGTCCGAGTACCGCCACCGGAACAGCGTGGGCCGGCGCATCCGGGTAAACCCGGCCAGGAACTCCGGGACCGGCAGCAGGCCGCGCTCGCCAAGCAGGGCGGGAAACTGGTTCAGCGTGGACAGGAACGCCACCAAGTACAGTGCCGCCACACCCCGCTGCAGCACCTGCCGGGCGAATTCGTACTCCGGCGCATCAAACCATGAGAGCCAGTCCACGCAGTCCACGTTACGCCCGGCCACCCCGGGGTCAAGGCGCAGCAGCAGGTCAGCGGCGCGGGACGGCGCGCGGCCGGCCCCGGAGGGTGCGGGATACTTAACCCATGCAGCCACGCAGAGTCGTCCTCCTCGGATCCACCGGTTCCATCGGCACCCAGGCGATTGACGTCGTCGACGGCGCCCCGCACCTGTTCGAGGTGGTGGCACTGAGTGCCGGGGGCGGCAACCTGGAACTCCTGGCCCGGCAGGCCGTCCACACCGGTGCCGCAGCCGTGGGAATCGCAGGGGGAGACCCCGCCCGGCTGGAAGCACTGATCCGTGAAGCCGCGGCCGCAGCAGGCCGCCCCGGCTACCGGCCCCAAATCGTGGCCGGTCCGGATGCGTCTGCGCAGATCGCGGCGGTCGAAGCCGATGTGGTGCTCAACGGCATCACCGGATCGATCGGACTGGCCCCCACACTGGCGGCGCTCAAGTCCGGCGCCACCCTTGCCCTGGCCAACAAGGAGTCGCTGATTGTGGGCGGCAGCCTGGTCAAAGCCGCGGCCGCGGAGGGCCAGATTGTTCCGGTCGACTCCGAACACTCCGCCATTGCCCAGTGTCTGCGCTCCGGCACTGCGGACGAGGTGGACAAGTTGATCCTGACCGCTTCGGGCGGCCCGTTCCGTGGCAGGAGCCGGGCGGAACTCCACGGGGTGACGCCGCAGGAGGCCCTGGCCCACCCCACCTGGGACATGGGCATCATGGTTACCACCAACTCGGCCACGCTGGTCAACAAGGGCCTGGAAGTCATCGAGGCGCACCTGCTGTTCGATATTCCACTGGACCGGATTGACGTCGTGGTCCATCCTCAGTCCGTGGTGCACTCCATGGTGCAGTTCGTTGACGGCTCCACCATCGCCCAGGCTTCCCCGCCGGACATGCGGCTGCCCATCGCGCTGGGGCTCGGCTGGCCGGCCAGGGTGCCCAAAGCCGCCAGCGCGTGCGACTGGACCAAGGCCGCCACCTGGACCTTCGAGCCGCTGGACACTTCGGCGTTCCCCGCCGTGGGCCTTGCCAAGGATGCGGCCAAGCAGGGCAGCACGTTCCCTGCCGTGTTCAATGCGGCCAACGAGGAAGCTGTCACGGCGTTCCATGCCGGCAGGATCCGGTTCACCGACATCGTGGATACCATCGACACCGTGCTCAGCGAACACTCAGGCTCCTCCGGGCTGACGGTGGAATCAGTGCTGGATGCTGAAAGCTGGGCACGCGCCCGCGCCCACGAACGTTTAGCAGTCAGCAGTCTCTAGGAAGCAGCAGCACCTCCATGACCCCTGTTTTACTTTTCATCCTCGGCGTCGTCTTTGTGGCGGTGGGCATCGCCGTGTCCATTGCGCTTCACGAAGTGGGGCACCTCGTTCCCGCCAAATTGTTCAAGGTCCGCGTCACCAAGTACATGATCGGCTTCGGGCCTACGCTGTGGTCCCGCCGGAGGGGCGAAACCGAATACGGCGTCAAGGCCGTACCGCTGGGCGGCTACGTCTCCATGATCGGCATGTACCCGCCCAACAAGGAAGACGGCTCAGTCCGGCCCTCCAGCACCGGCATGTTCCAGACACTTGCCACCGAGGCGCGCTCCCAAGCGCACGAGGAAGTTGGCCCCGGCGACGAAAACCGGGTGTTCTACCGGCTGCCGGTTTGGAAAAAGATCATCGTGATGCTTGGCGGCCCGGCCATGAACATGATCCTCGGCCTGCTGTTCACGGCCGTGCTGCTCATGGGCTTTGGGGTTGCCACAGCCACCACCACCATCTCCGACGTGTCCAAGTGCCAGGTGGCCGCCGGCCAAACCGTTGATCCCAATTCCGCTGACTGCCAGCTGACGCCGGCAGCTGCTGCCGGGCTCAAGCCGAACGACACCATTACCTCCTTCGACGGCAAGGCCGTGACCAGTTGGAGCCAGCTGACGGAATGGATCCGTGCTTCTGCAGGCAAGGAAGTGGCCATCACCGTGCAGCGGGACGGCAACCCCGTGTCCACCACCGTGACTCCCGTTCTTTCGGCCCGGCCGGTGATGGGAAACGATGGACGCCAGGCCACCGACGCCGCCGGCACCCTCCAGTACCAGGACGTCGGTTTCCTTGGCATTGGTGCGCAAACGGCACTGGTGCCCCAGCCGGCGTCGTCCGTCCTGCCGATGGCGGGGGAGAACATCCGCCAGGTGGCCGGGGTGGTCTTCAACCTTCCTGCCCGCGTGGTGGGCGTGGCCAAGGCCGCGTTCAGCGAAGAGCCGCGCGACCCCAACGGGCCCATCAGCGTGGTGGGCGTAGGCAGGGTGGCAGGCGAAGTGGCCGCCATGGAGGCCGTGCCGCTGCAGTCCCGGGTGGCAACCCTCGTTGGCCTGCTGGCAGGCCTGAACTTCGCACTCGCGGTGTTCAACCTGATCCCGCTCCTGCCACTCGACGGCGGCCACGTTGCCGGGGCGCTCTATGAGGGCGTACGGCGCAAGGTGGCAAAGCTGCGCGGCCGGCCCGATCCCGGGGCCTTCGATATCGCCAAGCTGCTGCCCGTCACCTACGTGGTCGCGGCGCTGCTTATGGGCATGAGCGTGCTGTTGATCTACGCCGACATCGTCAAGCCGGTCAATCTCTTCGGGTAGCCGCGGCTTCTGTCGGGCCGGGTCGTTGGCCGGCACGGATGGCTTCCGTTCCGCTGGCGTGAGCCGATATCGGCTGATTCCGGAATATCAGCCAAATGTGATTGATTCGCTGGCATCAGCCACCTATGGTTGAGGAATGTTCGTTCTGACCATCGACCAGCGGGGAAGTACCGGCGCCCAGGACCTCGTCCCGGACCTTCTCGCCGGGATCGCAGCGCTGCAACTTCCCCGAACGGAGCAGCCGGTCTTCGAACGTACCGTCGGTGACGAAGTCCAGGGAGTAGTATCCGACGCTTTGGCTGTCGTGGAGATTGCCCTCCATGCACTCCGCGCCGGACGCTGGTACGTGGGGATCGGCGTCGGAACCGTCTCCCTGGCTCCAGGCGCCAGTCCCCGCGAAGGAACCGGTACTGCGTTTGTTGCCGCCCGCAAGGCCGTTGAGCTGGCCAAAGCCGCCGGGCCGCAGGTGCCGCTGTCAGTGGTGCCGGGCATCATGGCAAAGACCGGTGGGGGTGTCCCCGGCGGGGAAGGGAGCCAGGCCTGTGCAAATGCAGAGGCGGTGCTTCGGCTGCTCGGCCGGCTCGTCCAGGACCGCACGGAGGCCCAGTGGCGGGTGGTGGATGCCCTGCGCCGCCTGGGTTCGGACAGTGCGGGTTTGGGCCGCCAGGCCCCGCGCGGCCAGGGGCCGGGCCGGCATGGAAGCCAGAAACAGGTGGCGCTTGAACTCGGCATCTCGGAACAATCGGTGAGCCGCACCGTGCTTCGGTCCGGGTGGCAGGAAGAATGGGCAGCAAGGCCCGCTGCGGCGATGCTTCTTGGTTTCGCGGACTCGCAGATCAGCGGCCCCTTCAAAGACGACCGTAATGCAGACGACCCCAACGAAGGAGACAGGTGACTGCACTGTGGGTGGCAGTGGCCCTGGTGGTGGCCGGCTTCGCCGGCTGGCCGGTCACGGCGTGGGTGTTCAAGCTCGCACGGACCATCGATGACCGGGCCGATGCTGCGAAGGCAGCGGACGCAGCCCGCAGGGCCGAGCAGGATCCCGCTGCCGACGTCACCGTGGACGACGCCGCTGCGGCCCCGGATGCTGCCCTTGAAACAGCAGGCAGCGCAGCCGGCCAGACGGTTGACGGTGAGCTGACCGCGCCGCCTGTCCAGCCGCCGTCGGACGCTCCCGCCGCACCGCCGCTCTCCACCCAGCGCATCCTGCGCGGCGGCGCCATCATCGGCGTACTGGAGCGGCTGGGGGTCTGCCTCGCCATCCTCACCGGGCAGCCCGTGGCCATCGCCTACATCGTTGCCATCAAGGGCTTGGGCAGGTTCGCCGAGCTGAAGGAAACCCCGGTGGCAGCCGAGCGCTTCATCATCGGGACGCTGACATCGATGCTCTGGGCGGCCGGAACCGCTGCCGCAGTCAAAGTCCTCTTCCTGCACTGAGGTCACGGCCGCCCCGTCTTTGCCGCACCGCTGGTCTTTGCTGCATCCACCACCGGCCCTGCCTGCGATGTGTACGGTAGCAAGCCAGCCATGGCGATAGGGTAGCGGTATGACAGTTTTTGCCGTTGAGTACGTTTATGCCGCCAGCTCCACTGAAACCCGCAACGAGGTCCGGCCCGCACACCGCGAATGGACGGGGAACCTGGCGCAGGACGGCGTCATCGTAGCCAGCGGCCCTTACGGTGACGGTGCCGGTGCCCTGCTGATCTTCAAGGCCCTGGATGAAGCCGCCCTCAACTCGATCCTCAAACAGGACCCGTTCGCCGGATCCGGTGTGATCGCCGGTACCCGCATCACCGAATGGTCACCGGTAACCGGCATGCTGGCCGGGATTTCCGCGTAGCCGCCTCTTTACCCTTTCAACTCAAGGAGTCCACGTGACCTCGGTCAGCCTGGGAATGCCGTCAGCACCACCGCCCGTCCTTGCCCCCCGCCGCAAGACGCGCCAGATCAAAGTCGGCTCGGTAGGCGTAGGGTCTGATTTCCCCATCAGCGTGCAGTCCATGACCACCACGCCCACCACGGACATCAACGCCACGCTGCAGCAGATCGCCGAACTGACGGCGTCCGGCTGCGACATCGTGCGCGTCGCCTGCCCGTCCGCTGACGACGCCGAGGCGCTGCCCATCATTGCCCGGAAATCCCAGATCCCGGTTATCGCGGACATCCACTTCCAGCCCAAGTACGTCTTCGCGGCCATCGAAGCCGGTTGCGCGGCCGTGCGCGTGAACCCGGGAAACATCCGCAAGTTCGACGACCAGGTCAAGGAGATCGCAGCCGCCGCGAAGGACCACGGCACCTCCATCCGCATCGGCGTGAACGCAGGTTCCCTGGAGCCGGGGATCCTCAAGAAGTACGGCAAGGCCACGCCTGAGGCGCTGGTCGAGTCGGCGGTTTGGGAAGCCTCGCTGTTCGAGGAGCACGGCTTCCACGACTTCAAGATTTCCGTGAAGCACAACGACCCCGTGGTCATGGTGGCCGCATACGAGATGCTCGCGGAAAAGGGTGACTGGCCCCTGCACCTGGGCGTCACCGAAGCCGGCCCGGCCTTCCAGGGGACCATTAAGTCCGCCACGGCGTTCGGCGCACTCCTGTCGCGGGGGATCGGCGACACCATCCGCGTGTCCCTGTCCGCGCCGCCGGTGGAGGAGATCAAGGTGGGTAACCAGATCCTCCAGTCGCTGAACCTGCGGCCCCGCAAGCTGGAAATCGTGTCGTGCCCTTCCTGCGGCCGGGCCCAGGTGGACGTGTACACTCTGGCAGAACAGGTCACCGCCGGGCTGGAGGGAATGGAAATTCCGCTGCGCGTGGCGGTCATGGGCTGCGTGGTGAACGGCCCGGGCGAAGCGCGCGAGGCTGACCTTGGTGTCGCATCAGGCAACGGCAAGGGCCAGATCTTCGTTAAGGGCGAGGTCATCAAGACTGTTCCCGAGAGCGCAATTGTTGAGACACTGATCGAAGAGGCTATGCGTATCGCGGAAGAGATGGGGGAGGCCGATGGCGAAGATGCTGTCAAAGGTAGCCCCGTGGTTAGCGTCTCGTAGGGACGCACCAGACCCGGCAGGGCTTTCTGTCCGTGCGCTCGACGGCCAGGACACCCCCGCGCTGACATCGCTGGCCCAGCAGGATCCGGTGGCCAACGTATTCATCCTGGCCCACCTTCGCGGCACCGGGACGGCGGCACCCACCAGCGGCGGGGCCGGCGTCATCGGCGTTTTCGACGACGGCATCCTGACGGGTGCGTGCTGGGCCGGGGCCAACCTTGTTCCGGTCCAGCTCGACCCCGCCCTGGCCCCCCTGGTAGCGGAGGCCGCCAACAGTTCCGGTCGCAGGTACGCGTCCGCTTTCGGTCCCGCCGATGCCGTGCTGGCACTCAATGCCGAACTCACGGAACTGGGGCACCATGCCCACGAGGTCCGGGCGGACCAGCCGCTGATGGTCATCGACGGACCGCCCCGGGTACAGCCCCACCCGGGCCTGGCGCATGGGGACCTGGCCGACTTCGACCGCATCCTTCCCGCCTGCGCCGCCATGTTCGAGGAAGAAGTGGGGTACTCGCCCTACCTGGGCGGCAGGGAGTTCTACAGCCGGCGGGTGGAGGGCCTTATCAGGCAGGGACACTCCCTGGTCCATCTCAACGAAGCCCGCGAAGTGGTGTTCAAAGCCGAGCTGGGTGCAGTAACGGAGGACGTCACCCAGGTCCAGGGGGTGTGGATGAATCCTGCCTTCCGCGGCCAGGGGCTCAGCGCGGCGTACATGGCGGCAGTGGTTGAAAAAGCCCGGCAGATTGCGCCGATGACCAGCCTCTACGTCAACGGGTTCAACACCAGGGCCAGGTCCACCTACGAGCGTGTGGGCTTCCGCCAGGTGGGGACGTTCGCTACAGTCCTCTTCTAGCCGGTAAATGCCGGCTGTCTGCCGCGTGCTGAATATTGGGGGAAAAATTGAAGACGTCCGTGCTTGGAACTTTCGGGGCCTGCGCCCTTCTTGCCGTTAGTGTTTCTGCGTGCGGCGGGACATCCGCGCCGCAGGCAGGGGAATCCACAGCTGCCGCGTCTGCGGCCCCAGCAACACATACCCCCACCCCAACGGCAACCCCCACGCCAACCGCCAAGGCCTACACCACGGACGAACTCGCTGCCATCGTGGGACAGGTCCGGGACGCAGCCGACCGAAGGCTGTCCGTCCTGCCCAGTACTGACATCAACACCACGCTGGAACAAACCAAGGCGATGATGGCGTCCATCGACGTCAAGCCGGCAGAGTGCAAGGAACTCGCCGCGGCAAGCACGGTGCCTTCCGTCGACGGAGCAACCATGGCGATGGGCATGAGCACGGACTCCGGCACCGGGGCCGTCACAGCACTATCGCTGATTGCCGGCCTGGACCAAAGTTTCCTCGCCAAGGTCAAGGACCAGCCGGACCAGCTGGCCAAGTGCTCCTCCATGACCATGACCGCCTCCGGTGTGGAGGTTGCCGTCACCGTAAAACCGGTGGAGGGGGCCGGCAGCCTTCCCGGCACCGTTGCGTACCGGACCGACAGCGCCCTGCCCGATGGCCGCAAGCAGTCAACCGTCACTGCCCAGGTGGTCAAGCAGGGCGTGGTACTCACCTCGGTTGCGTCGGGCGGCGGGAGCGAGGCCGACGCCGTGCGGCGGGCAGGTGCCCTCCTGGACTCCGCTGCCGCGCTGGTTAAGTAACAACAGCCGTGTCGCGTAACAACAATTCGCCAAGAAACAACACCGGAAGTAATGCGCGGCGACATATATCGGGTAAACGAATTCCGAAAATAAAAACACTTGTCAAACGTGCGCACGATCACATAAATTCGTTATAGCTGCGCTGGAAGTGGGGTGGGCGGTCTCACCAGTCCTCACCAGTACTCAGGCGATAACGGCGTTGAGCCACGCCCGGATGCGATGACCAGCCTCATTGGGGGGCCAGGGGCTTTGCATTCCCGGGCGTGGCTCTACTGTTTCCGGCCCTTGCCGGGCACGTCGGCCCGGCTTGCTTCCGCGGCCCGTAATTGCCGCAGGTTCCGTGCCGGTAGATTAGTATCCAGACGAATTGTCCGGCCCTGCTGACCCAGCACTTCCCCAGAAACGGATACCACCCGTGGTCCTACGACTGTCCCAGCTTTTCCTGCGCACGCTGCGCGAAGACCCCGTCGATGCCGAGGTCGCCAGCCACAAACTCCTGGTCCGCGCCGGCTATATCCGCCGCGCTGCCCCCGGCATCTACACCTGGCTTCCGCTGGGACTGACCGTCCTGCGCAAGGTCGAGGAGATCATCCGCGAGGAAATGGCAGCCATTGGCGCCCAGGAAGTCCACTTCCCGGCCCTGCTGCCGCGCGAGCCCTACGAGGCTACCAACCGCTGGACCGAATACGGCGAGGGCCTGTTCCGGCTGCAGGACCGCAAGGGCGCCGACTACCTGCTGGCCCCCACGCATGAGGAGATGTTCACGCTCCTGGTCAAGGACCTGTACTCGTCCTACAAGGACCTGCCGCTGAGCCTGTACCAGATCCAGAACAAGTACCGCGATGAGGCCCGTCCCCGCGCCGGGCTCCTCCGCGGCCGCGAGTTCATCATGAAGGATTCCTACTCCTTCGACGTGGACGATGCCGGCCTCGATGCCAGCTACGCAGCTCACCGCGCCGCCTACCTGAAGATCTTCGAACGCCTGGGCCTCGAGGTGGTGCCCGTGGCTGCCACCGCTGGCGCCATGGGAGGTTCCAAGAGCGAGGAATTCCTCTTCCCCACCGAGATCGGCGAGGACACCTTTGTCCGGTCCGCCGGCGGCTACGCGGCCAACGTCGAGGCCGTCACCACGGTGGTCCCTGACGAAATCGACTTCAGCAGCGCCCCCGCCGCCGAGGTTTTGGACACCCCGGACACTCCCACCATCGAGACCTTGGTTGCCGCTTCAAACCAGATTGCCCCGCGCGCAGAGTCCGACGGCGGCGCCTGGACTGCAGCGGACACGCTCAAGAACGTGGTCCTCGCCGTCACGCTGCCCACCGGTGAGCGGCAGCTCGTGGTCATCGGCGTCCCCGGCGATCGCGCAGTGGACCTCAAGCGGGTGGAGGCAAACATTGGCGCCTTCCTGCCGATCGGTGGAGAGATCGGCCTGGAGCAGGCAGGCGAGGAAGACCTTAAGAAGCAGCCGCTGATCGTCAAGGGCTACCTTGGCCCCGGCCTGTCCCTGGACGAACCGCTCCTGGGCGCCGAAAGCGCCACCAACCTGCTCTACCTGGTGGACCCGCGGGTGGTCAGCGGAACTGCGTGGATTACGGGCGCCAACGAGGCCGGCAAGCACGTCTTCGGCTTGGTGGCTGGCCGCGACTTCACCTGGGACGGCGTCATAGAGTGCACCGAAGTCCGTGCCGGGGACCCCTCCCCGGACGGCTCCGGCCCGCTGGAGACCGCCCGTGGCATCGAAATGGGCCATATCTTCCAGCTCGGCCGCAAATACGCCGAAGCCCTGGACCTCAAGGTGCTGGACCAGAACGGCAAGCAGGTGGTGGTCACCATGGGTTCCTACGGCGTCGGAGTCACCCGCGCCGTGGCGGCCCTGGCGGAGGCCAATCACGATGACCGCGGACTGGTCTGGCCCCGGACGGTGGCTCCCGCCGATGTGCATGTGGTCGCTGTGGGCCGCGGTGACGAGATCTTCCAGACGGCGGAAAAGCTGTCGGTGGAACTCGAAGAAGCCGGCCTGTCCGTCATCTACGACGACCGGCCCAAGGTCTCGCCGGGCGTGAAGTTCGGCGACGCCGAGCTGGTGGGTGTCCCCACTATCCTGGCCGTGGGCCGTGGCCTGGTGGACGGCGTGGTGGAGATCAAGGACCGCCGCAGCGGCGCCGCCGAGAACGTGGCGGTAGACAAGGCCGTCGACTACGTGGTCAACGCCGTCCGCAACCAGTGACCTCCGGCTTCGAGTCGATTCAGCTCACCACCATCATCCTGATCGTGGTGGCTGGATTCGCAGCTGGCTGGGTGGATGCGGTGGTGGGAGGCGGAGGCCTCATCCAGCTTCCGGCGCTGCTCCTGGTTCCCGGGATCGCGCCGGTCCAGGCCTTGGCCACGAACAAGATGGGCTCCATCTTCGGCACCGCCACCAGTGCTGTCACGTATTACCGGCGGGTGGGGCCGGACCTTCGGACCGCGGTGCCCATGGCGGTGATAGCACTGGCAGGCAGCTTCGGCGGGGCAAGCCTGGCCGCCACCCTGCCGGCCGGGGTTTTCAAGCCCATCATCGTGGTGGCCCTGGTCGCCGTCGCGCTTTTCACGGCATTGAGGCCCAGCGTGGGCGAGCTGACGGCGCTGCGCCATGAAGGCCATAAGCACTACGTCGTAGCTTGCCTCATCGGTGCTGTGATCGGCTTCTATGACGGGCTTATCGGTCCGGGGACGGGCTCCTTCCTGGTCATCGCCCTGGTGTCCGCCATGGGCTATGCGTTCCTGGAAGCAAGCGCCAAGGCGAAGATCGTCAACATGGCCACCAACGCCGGCGCCCTGTTGTTCTTCCTGCCGCACGGGTCCATCCTGTGGGGGATCGGTCTGCTGCTCGGGGGAGCCAACATGGCCGGCGGCTACCTCGGCGCCCGCACTGCCGTGAAGCAGGGCAGCAAATTCGTCCGGGTTGTCTTCCTGGTGGTCGTGGCGGCCCTGATCGTCAAGCTCGGCTACGACGTGTGGCAGGAAAACTTCTCCTGAGCAGTCCGGGAAACTGGTCCTCGTCGCGTGGACCAGCCCGGCGTAGCATGCAGGTATGGCACACGGCGATGACGGGTTTGCCGCGGCACTGGCAGCCGCCGCAGGGTATTCGCAGGCCTGGCTGGACAGCCTTCCACACCGCCGCGTTGGACCCGGCCGGAACGCCTCAGAGCTCGCCGCAGTCTTCGGCGGGCCGCTGCCTGAAGCAGGAATGCCTGCGGCCGGCGTCATCGACTTCCTGGCCACCCAGGCAGAGCCCGGCCTCATGGCCATGCCCTCTGGCCGGTTCTTCGGCTGGGTGATCGGCGGCACCCTGCCCGCGGCGCTGGCTTCGGACTGGCTGGTCAGCGCCTGGGACCAGAACGCCGGCCTGCGCTACGCCACCCCGGCCACCGCTGCCATTGAGGAAGCCGCCGGGCATTGGCTGCTGGACCTGCTGGGCCTGCCCTCCACCGCCGACGTCGGATTCGTCACCGGCGCCACCATGGCTAACTTCACCGGAATGGCTGCCGCCCGCTGGCGGCTGCTCGCGGACGCCGGCTGGGACTTGGACCGCGACGGGCTCTTCGGCGCGCCCCGGATCCGGTGCTTCGTGGGACGGGAACGGCACGACACCGTAGACCTGGGCCTGCGCTACCTGGGCCTCGGAAAACCAACGGAAGTCGACGCCGACGGGCAGGGCCGCCTGCTCCCCGCCGCCCTGGACGCCGCGCTTGCCGGCGGCACCGGGCCCGCCCTGGTGTGCCTCCAGGCAGGCAACCTGCACTCAGGCGCCTTCGACCCCTTTGCCGAGGCCATCGCCGTCGCACGCAAACACGGCGCCTGGGTACATATCGACGGCGCGTTCGGCCTGTGGGCTGCCGCGGCGCCGGAACTGCAGCACCTCACCCGGTGCTATGAAGAGGCAGACTCCTGGGGCACCGATGCCCATAAAACCCTCAACGTGCCCTACGACTGCGGCATCGCCATCGTCCGCGACCCCTCGGCGCTGCGCGCAGCGATGGGACTGCACGCGAGCTACCTGGTGCACGACGCGGACGGCCCGGGCGATCCCTTCGAGAAGGTCCCGGAACTCTCCCGCCGGGCACGGGGAGTACCCGTGTGGGCCGCGCTGAAAAGCCTGGGCCGCGAGGGCGTGGCAGCCCAGGTCGGCGGCCTGGCGGGTGCCGCCGCGGCCATCGCGGAGGGGATGGCCGCCCTGGATGGGGTGGAGGTGCTCAACGACGTCGCCTACACCCAGGTGTGCCTGGCTTTCGGCGACGACGACACCACCCGCGCGGTCACGGCCCGCATCATTGAGGACGGGAAAGTGTGGATGTCCGGCTCGCGCTGGCGGGAGCGGGACATCCTCCGGGTTTCGGTGAGCAACTGGCATACGGCGGGGGAGGACGTGGGCACCGCCGTCGAGGCCGTGGGGTCAGCACTGGCCGCAGTACGGAACTTCTGACCGTTCCCGCGCCCCGTGCCGCCAGCCCTACCCGTCGTGTCCTGGCTCCGGCAGCGCATGGGGATCCGGCAGGCCGTCCAGTGTTTTGCCGGCCAGCGTGCTGGACACCCAGAGAGACCGGGCCAAACCGCCCCTGCGGCCCTGAGCGGCGTACCCCAGTGCGTTTTCGACTTCCCTGGCGATGCACCACTGCCGGGCCACGTCAGGGTCCAGGCCGGCAGCGGAGCTGAAGTCGTGGCAGCGCCTGAGCAGCGCCGCGCCGGCCTGGGATGCCGGGAGGTCCGCAAGGCGGTTCCACAGCAGCGGGGCCACGGCGAACTCGGGTTCGCCAATCATGGGCTGGGGGTCGATGGCCGCGTAGCCCGCCGCCGTCGGTACTGCACCTGCGGGCGGTATCCCCGGGCGCGCCAGGACATTCAGGAAATGCAGGTCCGTGTGAACCAGCAGGTCGTGCGCTGACCGGCGGCCCACGGTTCCGCGCGTCTGGCATACCTCCAGGGCTGCCTCCAGCAGCCAGCGGGGGAACGGGCGGCCCAACTGGTCCCAGTCCGCCGGCAGCTCGTCGCTCCACTGTTCCGCGCGGGCGGCGATGTGGGCGAACTCCCGCCATTCGGGCCGGTGGTCCGGGGCCAGCCCCAGTTGCCGCACCAGCCCGCCCCACACCACGGCACCGTCGTCCAGCGGTACGTCTGCCAGCGACCGGCCTGCGTCGAGGCGTTCCAGGAGCATCGCGCATGATTCCGCGTCCGAGGCCAGCAATGCAACAGCGCCATGGCCGCCCCAAAGCGCCAGCGCATGCCGCTCCACCCTGGCTTCATCTTGGGGGAAAGCAATCTTCAAGGCAGCGGGTGAACCGTCTTCCCGCCGCACCGGCACTACGATGCCGCCATGTCCGCTCCAGGGCAGGCTGCCGGGCGCCAGGTCAACGTCGAGCTGCCACTGCTCCAGGCGGTCAGCCAGCAGCCCCGGAAGACTGTCGAGCCAGGTCCGTCCCGCTCTGTCGCGCATGTAACGCGCCATGAGGTCCGGCGGGATGGGCGGCGCCGGCACCACGGGGTCAGACAACACCCGAGGCGCCCAGCAGGTTGCCGATCACAAACGTCGCCACCAGCGCCAACGCGCCACCCACCACCACGCGCACAGCCGCCCGCATCTTTGAGCCGCCTCCGATCCATGCCCCCAGGGCGCCCGTCAACGCCAAGGCCACCAGGACTGACGCAAACGTCAGCGGCACCCGGAGGTCGGGCGGAGGCAGCAGAATGGCGAGCATTGGCAGGATCGCGCCGATAGTGAACGCAATGGCGGAGGCGAATGCTGCGTGCCAGGGGCTTACGATGTCCTCCTCGGCGATGTTGAGCTCGGCGGACAGGTGCGCGGCCAGGACATCGTGGGCGGTCAGTTCCCGGGCGACCTTGGCCGCGGTCTCGGGGGGCAGCCCCTTGGCCAGGTAGATGGCGGTCAGTTCGGCGAGCTCCGCTTCCGGTTCTTCCTCCAGTTCGCGGCGTTCCTTCTCGATCAGGGCCCGCTGGCTGTCGCTTTGGCTGCTGACCGAGACATATTCGCCCAACGCCATCGACACCGCACCGCCCACCACCCCGGCCACCCCAGCCGTGAGGATTGGGCCCAGCTCAGCTGTGGCGCCTGCGACGCCCACCACGATGGCGGCCACGGAGACGATGCCGTCATTCGCTCCGAGGACGCCGGCGCGCAGCCAGTTCAGCCGGTGGGCAATGTCATTGCCGTGCGGTTCCGTCTCAAGGTGGCTGCCCAACTCCGGGCCTGCGGCACCGGTTCCCGGGACATCGGCTGGATCATCGGCGTTCATGCCTTCAGCAAACCACCCCTGCCTTCCCAGTGCCACCCTCTGCGTGGCCTTCTTTGCGCCCGGACATCCAGGAAGGCTGACTGCGGTTCAGGACCCCGGGGACGACGGCGCCGTGCTGGTATCGGCAGGAAGTCCAGTACCAGCGGGAAGGGCAGGCAGTTGGCCAACGTCCAGGGCGAGGCCCGGAACGGGTCCAGGGTCAGCGCCCCAGCGAAGCGCCCTTCCCGCGGCAGCCTGGAGCGCTGACAGTGCCCACATCCGGTCCTGGCCCTGGGACAGCGCCACCAGGTCGCCGTAGGAGGCGAGCGTCGCTGCCTCAAGCCTGCCCAGGCCTGCCGGCGGTGCGGCCAGGAAGCCCGGATCAAGGACATAGCCGGGCTGCTGCGGTACGGCAGTTCCACACGCGAGCCTGAGGCGTTCCTCCGCGGCGGCGGCCAGTTCCCGGTGCCGGGCCAGGAATTCCGACGCCGGCCCGGCCTCGGCGGGACCAAGGCGGGGGAGTGCCGCCTGGTATCCGTAGGCAGCCTCCTGCTCCGCGGTGATGGCAGCGGCCAGGGCCTGGCGCACACCGGCAGCAGTACCCGGGCCCCCGCCCTCCTCGGAGGCAGCCGGGGAAGGCGACGGGCACGGGGACGCGGTTGCCGGGCCGGACGTCTTTTCCACCGTTGCGGCGGCCGTTCCCTCAGGGGCGGGTACTCCTGTGGCGGCGGCCAGGCGTCCGGCGGCCAGTAGCTGCGCGGTGCCGGCGCCCGCGAGGAGGCGCGCCATGCCGCCGTCGGCTGTTTCTGCGTCCTTGAGGCGGGCGGTCCCGCTGCCGGCCAGCGCCTGGACCAGCCCGGCAACACCGGCGGGACCGGCGGTGGAAGACGGCCGGACAGAGGCTGCCGGCATGGCGGGCGCGGTTTCCGGCGCAGGGCCCCTCAACGCCCTGGCCTGGATGGTCAGCAAGGTCACAACGGGGTCCAGGAGGGTGGAATCCGCTGCGCCGGCGGAAGCCAGCTCCATCCCGGAAGCACGCAGGTCCATGGCAGCAGTGAGCGCCGCCGCCCTGGCCCGTTCCGTGAACGGCGGCTCGGCTGGGGCCGGCTTTTCCGCGGGAATCAAGGCGAAACCAAGGCTCAGGACCACCAGAGCCGCAAGGGCAAAGACGGCAAATCGGAACGGGCGCACGCGCGGGTGGGGATCCTTGAGGGGGTCTTTCACAACAGACCATGGTGTCACGCTGAGGGGGCACCCGGTTGCACCACTGGGCCGGTAAAATAGCTACGCTAGTAAACACCACATCATCTATAGGGAGGCGGCCGGCATCGTGAGCAACGCAGAAGCTACGGCTTCACCAGACCACACCGGCACGGGACGCGGAACCGCTCCGGCCCACAACCCCGAGGCTGCGCGGCTCCGGGCCCTCCTGGAACCCGCCGTTCACGCCAACCGCCTGTACCTCGAGGACGTGGCCATCATCCCCGGCTCCCACCGCGTGGTCCACGTCGTGGTGGACCTGCCGCAGGAGGAAACGGGCGGCGTCAGCCTGGACGTCATCGCGGACATCTCCAAGGTGCTTTCGGACGTGCTGGACAACGATCCCAACGACGACGGCCGTCCCTATGACCTCGAAGTGTCCTCGCCCGGCGTCGGCCGTCCCCTGACCGAACCGCGGCACTGGCACCGTGCCCGGGGCCGGATGGTCAAGGTCAACGTCATCCAGGGCGACAACATGACCGGCCGCATCAAGTCCGTGGATGACGGGGGAGTCACCCTCGTTCCGGAGATCGCCGTCAAGAAGGGCATGAAGCCCCGGCAGGGCGAACCCGTAAAGCTTCCTTTCGACAGGATCCGCAACGGAAAAGTCGAGATCGAATTCAGCCACCTCCCGGAGGACGGTCTGGAACCTGAACACAATGGACCTTCTGAGGAGGCCTGATGGATATTGACATGAGCGCACTGAGACTTTTGGAGCGTGAGCGTGAAATCCCGCTGGACCTCCTGATCCCCACCATCGAGCAGGCGCTCCTGGTGGCCTACCACAAGTCGCCCGGCGCCTTCGAAAAAGCGCGTGCCGAGCTGGACCGCAAGAGCGGCCACGTGACTATCTGGGCTGTGGAGATTGACGACGACGGCGCCCCCATCGGCGAATTCGAGCACACCCCCGAAGGCTTCGGCCGCATCGCTGCCAGCACCGCGCGCCAGATCATCCTGCAGCGGCTCCGCGACGTTGAGGACGACAACGTCCTGGGCGAGTTCAAGGGCCGCGAAGGCGAGCTGGTGTCCGGCACCATCCAGCAGGGCAACAACCCGCACATGATCCAGGTCAACCTCGGCTCGCTCGAGGCCCTGCTTCCGCCGCCCGAGCAGGTTCCCGGCGAGAAGTACATTCACGGAAACCGCCTGCGCGCCCTTGTCATCGACGTACACCGCGGCACCAAGGGCCCCTCTGTGACACTGTCCCGGTCACACCCGGGCCTGGTCCGGAAGCTCTTCGAACTGGAAGTCCCGGAAATCGCCGACCACTCCGTGGAGATTGTGGCGCTGGCCCGCGAGGCCGGCCACCGCACCAAGATCGCCGTTAAGGCGAACACCCCCGGGATCAATGCGAAGGGTGCCTGCATCGGTGAGATGGGTTCCCGCGTCCGTGCCGTCATGACCGAGCTGAACGACGAAAAGATCGACATTGTCGACTACAGCGAGAACCCGGCGACCTTCATCGCCAGTGCGTTGTCGCCGTCGCGGGTGAATTCGGTCACCATCACGGACGAGGCCACCCGCTCCGCGCGGGTGGTGGTCCCGGACTACCAGCTGTCCCTGGCCATCGGCAAGGAGGGTCAGAATGCCCGCCTCGCGGCAAAGCTGACCGGATGGCGCATCGACATCGTCTCCGACGCCGCGGTGGCCCGCGACAAGTAACTACCGGGATGGGGGTGGCTGGCGCACCGCGGCAGCCACCCGTTTCGGGCAGAATGGCCCCGAGGGGCTAGAATGGATAAGACCGCGCCTAAGAGCCGGTAGCCGTGTGCTTTGGGCGTGCTCGTTTCCGCAACTGCGGAGGCAGTAAAACCTGCGGCCAGCAGAAAGAACGTCAGGACGATGACCGTGGCAGAAATGCTTTCCACCGGGAATCAGCCCGAGCGTACCTGCATCGGATGCCGGAAGAAGGGGCCGCGGTCGCAGTTGCTCCGGCTCGTCGCCGAAGGCAGCGGGTCAACCGCTGTCCTGGTGGATGAACGACGCCGGATGGCTGGCCGGGGTGCATGGCTGCACCCCAGCGCATCGTGCCTGGCCCTGGCGGTCAAGCGGCGAGCATTCGGACGTGCCCTTCCGGGCGCAACTGAAGCAACCGCCGTCGAACGCTGGATCACGTCAGGCCCGAACGTTGACGCCGCCCCGGTGGCTGCAACACCAACCGTCCAACCTGAAAGCGGGTCAGAAATCTGATGGAAACCCGATGAGTTCCCAGCGATGAGTGCGTAACGATGACAACTTTGTTGCGCTCTGCAATGGGCCCCTTCGCATCAACAGCGGCTGGGGTCCGCAGTAAGAAGTAGACGGTTCGTGCCTGGCTCGGTGCGGACCGAGACAGGAGAAATGTGGCCAAGGTCCGCGTACATGAGCTCGCTAAAGAGCTCGGTATAACTTCCAAAGATGCAGTGACAAAACTGCAGGAACTGGGCGAATTCGTTCGCTCTGCCTCTTCAACCATTGAGGCCCCCGTTGTGCGTAAACTGCGCAACGCCTTCCCCGACGCCGCCGCAAAGTCGCCGGCTCCGGCCGCAGCGCCAGCCGCTGCGCCCAAGGCACCCGCTCCCGCGGCAGGAACACGCCCCTCAGCACCGGCTCCCGGCCCGGCTGCGCCCAAGGCTCCGGCTGCCAGGGCCCAGGCACCGGCTCCGGCCGCTCCTGCTGCTCCTGCACAGGCAGCAGCCCCGGCAGCCCCCGCCGCGCCTGCGGCCCCCGCGGCTCCGGCTTCCGGTGCGCCGGCCTCCAGTGCCCCGTCCGTTGGTGCCCCGTCCACCGGTGCCAAGCCGGGTGCACGTCCGGCGCCCAAGGCTGACGCCCCGGCTCCCTCCGCCCGTCCGGGTGGCTCAGGGCCCCGCCCCGGCGGTCCCCGTCCGGGCAACAACCCGTTCGCCACCTCGCAGGGCATGCCCCGCGGCCGTGGTGGAGACGGTGACCGTGCACCCCGTCCGGGCAACAACCCGTTTGCCACCTCCCAGGGCATGCCCCGTCCGGGCGGCAGCCGCACCGACGGCGACCGCCCCGGTGGTCCCCGCCCCGCAGCGGGTGCCGGCGGACCGCGCCCCGGTGGGCCGCGTCCCGCAGCAGGTGCCGGCGGTCCCCGCCCCGCAGCAGGCGCCGGTGGTCCCCGTCCGGGCGCACCCCGCCCCGGTGGTCCCCGTCCTACTCCCGGCATGATGCCCAACCGCACCGAGCGTCCCGCACCCGCAGGTGCAGGCCGTCCCGGTGGCGGCCGCGGTCCCGGACGCCCCGGTGGCGCTCCCGGCACCGGTGGTCCCGGTGGCGGCGGTGCTCCCGCCGGCGGTGGCTTCGGCAAGGGCGGCCGCGGCCGCGGCGGCACCCAGGGTGCCTTCGGCAAGGGCGGCGCAGGCCGTGGCAAGCAGCGCAAGTCCAAGCGCGCAAAGCGCCAGGAACTTGAGCAGATGAGTGCCCCGTCGCTGGGTGGCGTGAGCGTACCCCGCGGCGACGGCAACACCGTCATCCGGCTTCGCCGTGGTTCGTCCATCACGGACTTCGCCGACAAGATCGAGGCAAACCCCGCCGCGCTGGTCACCGTGCTGTTCCACCTTGGTGAAATGGCCACCGCCACCCAGTCGTTGGACGAGGACACCTTCGCCCTGCTCGGCGAGGAACTGGGCTACAAGCTCCAGGTCGTCTCCCCGGAGGACGAGGAGCGCGAGCTGCTCTCCAGCTTCGACATCGACTTTGAAGCCGAACTCGAAGCCGAAGGCGACGAGGAACTCGAGGCACGTCCGCCGGTAGTCACCGTCATGGGCCACGTTGACCACGGTAAAACCCGGTTGCTGGATGCCATCCGCAAGTCCGACGTCATGGCGGGCGAGCACGGCGGTATCACCCAGCACATCGGTGCCTACCAGGTCACGCACAACCACGAAGGCGACGATCGCAAGATCACCTTCATCGACACCCCGGGACACGAGGCGTTCACCGCCATGCGTGCCCGTGGTGCCAAGGTCACCGACATCGCCATCCTGGTGGTCGCAGCGGACGACGGCGTTATGCCGCAGACCGTTGAAGCCCTCAACCACGCCCAGGCGGCCAACGTGCCGATCGTCGTGGCCGTGAACAAGATCGACAAGGAAGGCGCCAATCCGGAGAAGGTCCGCGGCCAGCTGACCGAGTACGGCCTGGTTCCCGAGGAATACGGTGGCGACACCATGTTCGTGGAGGTCTCTGCCCGCCAGAACCTGCACATCGACGAGCTGCTCGAGGCCGTCCTGCTCACCGCAGACGCTGCCCTGGACATGCGCGCCAACCCGAACAAGGACGCCCGTGGCATCGCGATCGAAGCCAACCTGGACAAGGGCCGCGGTGCGGTTGCCACCGTCCTGGTGCAGTCCGGTACCCTGCGCGTCGGCGACACCATCGTGGCAGGCACGGCCCACGGCCGCGTCCGTGCGATGTTCGACGACGACGGCAGCGCGCTGACCGAGGCAGGCCCGTCCCGCCCCGTTCAGGTGCTGGGCCTGTCCAACGTGCCGCGCGCCGGTGACACCTTCTTCGTGACCGCTGACGAGCGAACCGCCCGCCAGATCGCCGAGAAGCGCGAAGCCGCCGACCGCAACGCCGCCCTGGCCAAGCGCCGCAAGCGCATCAGCCTGGAAGACTTCGACCAGGCCGTCGCCGAAGGCAAGATCGACACCCTCAACCTCATCCTCAAGGGTGACGTGTCCGGTGCCGTCGAAGCCCTCGAAGACGCGCTGCTCAAGATCGACGTCGGCGAAGGCGTGCAGCTGCGCGTCATCCACCGCGGTGTGGGTGCCATCACCCAGAACGACGTCAACCTGGCAACGGTCGACTCCGCCGTCATCATCGGCTTCAACGTCAAGCCCGCCGAGCGGGTTGCCGAACTGGCAGACCGCGAAGGCGTGGACATGCGCTTCTACTCCGTCATCTACGCAGCAATCGATGACATCGAAGCAGCGCTCAAGGGCATGCTCAAGCCGGAATACGAAGAAGTCCAGCTCGGTACCGCCGAGGTCCGCGAAGTCTTCCGCTCCTCCAAGTTCGGAAACATCGCCGGCTCGATCGTCCGCTCGGGCATCATCCGACGCAACGCCAAGGCACGCGTCAGCCGCGACGGCAAGATCATCGGTGACAACCTCACCGTTGAGTCGCTCAAGCGCTTCAAGGACGACGCCACCGAGGTCCGCACGGACTTCGAATGTGGTATCGGCCTCGGGTCGTACAACGACATCATCGAAGGTGACATCATCGAGACCTTCGAGATGCGCGAGAAGCCGCGCGTCTAGTCTGTCTGTTGTGGGGCCGTCGGAATTTTTCCGGCGGCCCTGCCCCTCGCTTTTCCACCGTGAAGGGGGCCCCGCCCCTTCGACGGGTGGCTGACGATCTGCGATCGTCAGCCACCCGTCTCCGGCAGGCCCGATGCCACTCCCGGGCCCCCTTCACGGCTCCAAAGCGCCGGCCCCCAAGACTCTTCGGCATCGTCGTTGGCTCGCCTTTAGTGTGCGGCACAAAACTGAAACGTGTGCTGGCAGCCTCTGCGTCGCCGTCGTACGTCCCTAATTTTTTCTTCTCATAGGAGTTGTTCATGGCTGATCCGGCACGTGCTGCCAAGTTGGCGCAGCGGATTAAGGTTGTTGTTGCTGAGGCCCTGGGCCGGAGGATCAAGGATCCGCGGGTTGAAGGCGTTACTGTCACCGATGCCCGCGTGACCAACGACCTGCAGCACGCCACTGTTTACTACACCGTCTTCGGGGACCAGGCTGTCCAGGCTGATGCTGCCAAGGGGCTTGAGAAGGCCAAGGGTGTGCTTCGGCAGGAGGTGGGCCGGAACATCACCGCCCGCCTGACCCCCACGCTGGAATTTGTCGCCGACCAGATCCCGGTCAACGCTTCCAACCTGGAGGAACTGCTGCGGGAAGCCCGCAAGCGGGACGCCGAGGTGGCAGCCCTTGCTGCCAACGCCCGCCACGCCGGGGACGCCGACCCGTACAAGTCCGATGCGTCCGGTGACGTGGACATCGACGAGGACGACTTCGACGAAGAGGACCTGGACCTCAACGACGATGAAGACCTCGACGAGGACCGCAACAAGTAAGACGCACACCAGGGCCCGGGAGCTTATCCCGGGCCCTGGCTGCTTTTAACCCACCCCGTCCTTACCCGGGGCTCCTCGCCGCCGGCTACGGCAGGTCTGCCTTGATGACCTTTCCTGCGGGCGGCTGCATCGGGTCACCCAGGACGTCGATCGTGGCGTAGAGGTTGTTCCCCTTGATGTCGACGTCAGCCGGCATGTTCACCTTCAGGAACGTCGAACGGTCACCGTTGCAGGTGAACGTCAGGATCTCGCCGCCGAACAGCGACGCAACGTACACGTCACCGTTGCCGGCCACAGCAAGTCCCGTGGGGCTCAGGATGTCGTCCGCCCACACGTCGGTGTCACCGTTCCACGGATTTACCTTGAAGATGGCACCGCGGGCCCCCAATTCGGGTCCTTCCGGTCCGCCGGGCAGTGACGTTACGTACAGCATGCCGTCAGGTCCGATCGCGACGTCCGTGGGGACGGGTTCGAAGGCATATTCATGCCCCACCACGCAGGCCGGCACCTCCACCGTGTTCCCCTGCATATCTGTAGGGATCCGCAGACCCGCCGGAATCACCGCCGGCCGTGGCGGCAGGACGGCGACGGTATCGATGTCGCCACTCTTCAGGTTGACCTTCAGGACAGCGTTCATGCCGGCGTCCGCAACGTACGCGGTGTTGTCCCTGACGGCCAGGGCGTATGGGTGGGAATCCACGGTGCCCTTGTAGGTGGCAGGCGGGAAGTTTGGCCAGTTGGCCAGGCACTGGGCGCTGACGTCATCCCCGAAGCCGTAACTTTGGTCGCCATCCGGGTTGTGGCGCCGCTCGTAATCGGCAAAGTTAGCGATGGTGTCCACGGTGCCCTTGGAGTCAATCGACTTCAGGTATCCGTGCAGCCCGGCGGGGTCCCCTTGCCCGGCGCCCACGCTTTCAAGGAAGTAGGTTGTGCTGCCGCGGGTATCGGAACCGGCTACTTCCCAGCCCTTGGGCGTGGCCGTATCCAGGTCTTCGGCTGATCCGTCACGGCTGATGCGCGTGAGTTTCCCGGCAAAATCCTGGGACACCAGGACGGCCTTGCCGGTTCCTGCGGCCACATGCAGCGGCGAGACCAGGCCGCCTGCAAGTACCTCGTAGTCCGGCGCCTTGGTGGAAGCGGCGGCCGGGCCTGCGGACGCTATGGCAGCGGCCGAGGCGGTGATACAAGCTAAGAGTGCGAGTCTTTTCTTCATTGGGTACTCCGGGGTGCGGGGCCCTTGCGGGCTGGATATGGAAGCCTCGGCTGAGGCAAAATATGTATCCCCCGGCGCAAGAGTAGGCCCCTACCGGCGGGTAGTGTTGGGGGTATCCCCCCTTCCTGGCCCCCTTTCCATCCCCCCTAGGGTCACCGGTGGCTAGGATCGTGCTATGAGCGCCGCAGAGCATGGAAACAGTTCCCTGGAACACTTCGAACGGGCCCAGCACCTTGAAGGCGCCCGGTACCTCGAACAGGCAGTGGACCTTGCCACCGCGAACGTGGGCCAGGGCGGCGGACCGTTTGGTGCGGTGGTGGTGACCCCCGACGGACGGGTCCACTCCGGCGTCAACAGGGTGACCCGGGACAACGATCCAACCGCCCATGCGGAGGTGGTGGCCATCCGCGCCGCCGCGGCCGCCACAGCTGATTTCGACCTCACCGGATCGGTTCTCTACGCCAGCTGCGAGCCCTGCCCCATGTGCCTGGCTTCAGCTTTGTGGGCTCGAATCGGGCACGTCTATTTCGCCGCGGACCGCCATGGCGCCGCAGCCGCCGGCTTCGACGACGCCCTCTTTTACGACTATTTCAGCGGCGCCGCACCGGAACTGATGCCGGTCACCCGGGGCGACATCCCGACGTCGGACGTCCCCTTCCAGACCTGGCGCGCCTTTGACAGCAGGAAGGAATACTGACCATGGAAACGACGCTGCTGAGCTGCCCTTCCTGCGGGAAGACCAACCGCGTGCCCGCCCAGGCCTCCGGCCACCCCCGCTGCGGCAACTGCAAGGCGGACCTGCCGTGGATCGTGGCCGCGGGCGACAACGACTTCGCTGCCGTGGCGGAGCAATCCGCCGTGCCGGTGCTGGTCGATTTCTGGGCCGCCTGGTGCGGACCCTGCCGGATGGTCAGCCCGGTCCTGGACAAGCTGGCGCGGGAATGCCCCGGGAAGATCAAGCTGGTGAAGGTGGACGTGGACAAGTCCCCGGGGCTCTCGCGGCGGTTCGACGTCCAGGCCATTCCCACGCTGATGGTGCTCATTGATGGGAAAGTAGCCGCGCGCCAGGCGGGTGCGGCGCCTGCAGAGGTCCTTCGGTCGTGGCTGGACAAGGCCCTCGCCGGCGCCCGCAGCTAAGGTACCCTTCCGGGCGGCTGCAGCTGAGACCCGGCGGACCTACTGCCGGGCGCCCGGCAGCCGGGACAGTCCCTCCAGCAGGTCCTCTTGCCGTCCGCACAGCGCGATCCGGACCCAGCCCTCGCCAATGGAGCCGAACGCCGTTCCCGGAGCCAGCGCCACGCCGGAGTCAGCGAGGAAGCGCCGGACCCAGGCACGGACATCGCCGCCGGTGACGTGGGACATATCGGCCCATAAGTAAAACGCGCCCTGCGCAGGCAGGTAGCGGATCCCCTTTGCGGCCAGGACCGACGACGCCGCATCCCGGTTCTCGCGGTAGTGCCGGTGTGCGTGCCGGACGTAGTCCTGCGGCCCAGTAAGCGCCGCCAGCGCCGCGTACTGTGGGGCGGACGCCACGCAGGAGACGATCGATTCCATGACGTTGTCCATCTTCTTTTCCAGCCCGGGCGGGCAGACCAGCGCGCCGATCCGCAGCCCGGTCAGCCCGTAGGTCTTGGACAGTGTCAGCGAAGTGAACACGCGCGCATCAGCCTCCGTGCCGCCGTCGAACCTCGCGGGACTGACGTGCGGGACGTCGTAGGTGAACGCCTCGTAGCACTCGTCCGAGATGACCCAGATGTCATGCCGGCGGGCCAGCTCCACCAGCTCCTGCACCAGTTCACCGTTGAGCACGGCACCCAGCGGGTTGGAGGGCGAGTTGAGCACCAGCACCCGGGTGCGGCTGGTGATGAGGGCCTCCACGTCGGCAACGCGCGGTTGGAAGCCGTGCTCCGGATGCAGCGGATAGCCCACTGGAACGGCGTTCAGCAGCCGGCTGGTCATGGCGAAAGTGGGGTAGCCGGGATTGGGGATCAGGATCTCGTCACCGGGGGAGAGCAGCATGCTCATGGCGAAGTGCAGGCCCTGCTGGGCGCCGGACACCACATACAGCCGCTCGGCGCCGACGTCCACACCCTGTTCCTCCCGGAACCTGGCGGCGAACGCCTCGCGCAGGGCCGGGATTCCGGCGTTGGGGGTGTAGTTGGTCTCGTCCCGGTCCAGGCAGGCCATACCCGCGTCCAGGACGTGACGGGGGAGCGGGAAGCCGGGCTCCCCGATGCTCAGCACGATGGCTCCGGGAGTCCGCCATGCGGCCTCGGTGATCTCCCGGATCTGGTTCACGGGCACGTCGCGGACATGGGCGGCAAGCTGGGGCATGCCAGTCATCCTAGCTGTCCCGGTGGTCCGTACGGCGCCCCCAACCTGCGCCGATATACTGGGAGGCGTGCTTTCTGGACTGGTGATAGTGGACAAGCCGCAGGGATGGACCAGCCATGATGTGGTTGGCAGGATGCGGCGCCTCGCAGGGACCCGGAAAGTAGGGCACGCTGGAACACTCGATCCCATGGCCACAGGCGTGCTGGTGCTCGGCATCAACAAAGCCACCCGCCTGCTGACCTACATCGTGGGCACCTCCAAGACCTACACCGCCACCATCCGGCTGGGACAGTCCACGGTGACGGATGACGCTGAGGGCGAGGTCACGTACACCACCAGCGCCGCCGGCATCACGGAGCAGGAAATTTACGACGGCGTCGCGGCGCTAACGGGGGAGCTGCAGCAGGTGCCCAGCAGCGTCAGCGCCATCAAGGTGAACGGCGAACGCGCCTACGCACGCGTGCGGTCCGGCGAGGACGTCAAGCTCGCCGCGCGCCCGGTCACCATCCACCGCTTCGACGTCCACGCCATCCGCAGGGACGCCGCGGCCAGCGTCGTGGACCTGGACGTGACGGTGGAGTGCTCCTCCGGTACGTACATCCGTGCCCTGGCCCGGGACCTGGGCAATGCCCTTGGTGTCGGCGGCCACCTCACCGCCCTCCGCCGGACCCAGGTGGGTCCCTACACCCTTGACCAGGCCCGCACTCTGGAACAGCTCGCCGAAGAGCTCAACGTCCTGGACATGTCCCTGGCCGCGCGTGCCCTGATGCCCAACCGCGAACTCACCGCCGAGGAAACCGCAGAAATCTCGTTCGGCCGGCGGATCACTGCCGGTACGGCTCCCGGTACCCCCGGCGCCGCCACCGCTGAGCACCCTGCGGCAGGCTTCGCCCCCGACGGCAGCCTGGTGGCGCTCCTCGCCGATGCGGGCAGCTACGCCAAACCGGTCCTGGTCTTCGCGCCCGGCAACGGGGCGGCCGCCACCGCGGCTGCGGAGGCATAAGCGTGGATGCGTATTTTTGGATCATCCTGGTCGTCGGCCTGGTGTCCACGGTGCTCTGCCTGGGGGCGGGAATCCTTAAGAAGGCGCCGAACGACGTCACCCTCCTGTCCGTCGTGGCCGTGGAAGTGGCCCTGGTGGTCTACCTGGTGGGTTCGATCGTCCGCGTCATCGCCGGCGAACCGATCGCCGGCGAAGCGTGGGAATTTTGGGGCTACATGGCCACCGCCATGCTCCTGCCGCCCGCGGCTATCTACTGGGCCATCCTGGAGCGGACGCGGTGGAGCAACTTTGTCCTGGCCGCGGTCGGTGTCACTGCACTGGTGATGGCTGCCCGAATGAACCAGATCTGGTACTGAAGTGGAAGAAGCAGCAAGCATGAAAGAGCAGCAGGCCCCCGGGGCCACCGGTGACGCACCCGTCCGCAACACCCGCAACACCGGTCCAGGCCGGCTGCTGATCGCGGTCTACGGAGTCTTCGCCATCTCGGCCACCGCCCGTGCCGGCTACCAGATCCTCACCAAATTTTCCGAGGCCCCGCTGGCATACCTGCTCTCCGCCTTCGCTGCCGTGGTGTACATCCTGGCTACGGTGTCGCTGGCCAAGGCAGGGACCACCTGGTTCAAAATCTCTGTTGCCGCCGTGCTGGTCGAGCTCGCGGGGGTCCTGGTGGTTGGGACGCTGAGCATCCTGGACTCGGTTCAGTTCCCGCATGAGACTGTCTGGTCCCTGTTCGGCCGTGGCTACGGCTTCATCCCCCTGCTGCTGCCCATCCTTGGCCTGGTGTGGCTGTACCGCCGCCGCCCCTCCGCGGCTGCGGCAGCTTCTGCCAAGGCTGCGGAGTGACGGCGAAAGCCGCGCAGCGAATCCGGGTAACCTTGAAGAGTTCCGCAGCCGCCCGGCCGGCGGAACGTCGATGCTTGCACGCAGCTTAAGGCGAGGGTGATGGTCTACATCTGGAACGATCCGTCCGATGTCCCGGCGGACTTCGGCCCATCTGTTGTCACTTTCGGCAACTTCGACGGCGTTCACCGCGGCCACCAGCAGGTGCTGTCCCAGCTGATCCGTTCGGCCAGGCTCTCCCAGGCCAAGGCCGTAGCCATCACCTTCGACCCCCACCCGGCAGTCATCCACCGGCCCGAAGCGGCGCCGGAGCTGATCATGGGACTGGATGACAAGCTGGAGGCGCTGGGGGAGCTTGGCCTGGACGCGATCCTGGTGGTCAAGTACTCGCTGGACCTTGCCAGCCTCACGGCCGAGGAGTTCGTGGAGCAGTACCTGGTGGACTGCCTGCACGCCAGCCACGTGGTCATCGGCCACGACGCACGCTTCGGTCGCAATAACTCCGGCGACCTTGAGATCATGAAGGCCCTGGGCGACAAGTTCGGCTTCGACGTCCAGGTCATCAGCGAGTTTGGGTCCGAGGGCTACCCGTTGCATGACGACGACGGCACGGACCGCCGCTGCTCCTCCACCTGGGTGCGTGAGGCGCTGCAGGAGGGCGATGTCGCCACCGCCGCGTCCGTCCTGGGACGACCGCACCGGATGCGCGGCGAAGTGGTCCACGGCGCCGCCCGGGGCAGGGCGCTTGGTTTCCCCACGGCCAACCTTTCCTCGAATGCCACGGGCCTGATCCCTGCTGACGGCATTTACGCAGGCTGGCTGGTGGACCAGGCGGGCAAGCGCTGGCCGGCGGCAATTTCGGTAGGCTCCAACCCCACCTTCGACGGCGTCAGCCGCCAGGTGGAGGCGCATGTGATCGACAGGCCGGAGGAAGCCGTGGAGGACTTCGATCTGTACGACCAGACAGTCATCGTGGAATTCGTGCAGCGCCTCCGCGGCATGGTGGCCTACCGTGGCCCTGAGGCCCTGGTGGAACAAATGCGGCTGGACGTGGCCCAGGCCCACCAGATCCTGGCCGGCCCCTGACTCCGGCCTCATTTGCCCGGGGTGAAAACAACGAAAGGCAGTGCGTGTCCGTCGAGAAGAACACCCGCAAGCTGGATAAGGGGATTGTCCGCGACTTCAGCTCACGGATGAGCTACGCCTCCTACCTGCAGCTTCCCACGCTGCTCAGCGCCCAGCAGCCGGTCAGCCAGCCTGAACACCACGACGAGCTGCTGTTCATCATCCAGCACCAGACCACGGAGCTGTGGCTGAAACTGGTCCTGCACGAACTGCGCAGCGCCGCCGCCTGGCTCCGGGAGGACGACCTGGGCTCGGCGCTCAAGGGCATCGCCCGGGTCAAGCACATCCAGAAGACCCTCACCGAGCAGTGGTCCGTCCTGGCCACCCTCACACCAACCGAGTACTCGCAGTTCCGCGGCTTCCTGGGCAACTCCTCCGGTTTCCAGTCCGCCCAGTACCGCGCGGTGGAGTTTGTCCTGGGCAACAAGAACAGCAAAATGCTGCCCATCTTCGAGTCCGACCCGCAGGCCCACGGGATGCTGGCGGAGCTGCTGGCCGCCCCCAGCATCTACGACGAATTCCTGGCCTACCTGTCCCGGCAGGGGTTCGACGTGCCCCGTTCCGTCATGGACCGCGATGTAACGCTGGCCCACGAGTTCGCCCCGGAACTTGTCCCGCTCTTCAAGCACATCTACGAAAACGCCGCGGACAACTGGGCCGCCTACGAGGCGTGCGAGGAACTCGTGGACCTGGAGGACAACTTCCAGCTCTGGCGGTTCCGGCACCTGCGCACCGTCCAGCGGACCATCGGCATGAAGACCGGCACCGGGGGATCCAGCGGTGTGACCTTCCTGCAGAAGGCCCTGGAACTGACGTTCTTCCCGGAACTATTCGCTGTCAGGACGGAGATCGGACAATGAGCATCCACCAGGAAAACCGCGCAGGCGTGACCGACGAGGACCTCCGCCGGCGGGCCGAAGAACTGGATGGCAAGGACGCCCTGGCGCGTTACCGGGACCTCTTCATCGGCACGGAAACTGCGTTGTCCTACCTTGACGGCAACTCCCTGGGCCGCCCCCTGAAGCGGACTGCCGACGATGTGGCCGCCTTTATCCGGGACGAATGGGGAGGCCGGCTCATCCGCGGCTGGGACGAGAAGTGGCTGGCCCTGCCCCATGGCATCGGCGACCAGCTGGGCCGCGCGGTCCTTGGCGCCGCTCCGGGGCAGACCATCATCGCCGACTCCACCACCGTGGTGCTCTATAAGCTGATCCGGGCAGCCCTTGCCGCGGTGCAGGACCCGGACCGCAACGAGCTGGTGCTGGACACGGAAAACTTCCCCACGGACCGGTACCTGGTGGAGGGCATCGCCCTCGAGGAGGGCCTGACCCTGCGCTGGATCCAGCCGGATCCCGCCGCCGGGGTGACCGTTGAACAGGTGCGCCAGGCCACCGGGCCGCGCACCGCCGTCGTACTCCTCAGCCAGATCGCCTACCGCTCCGGCCACCTCGCCGACCTGGCGGGCATCACCGCTGCAGTGCACGACGCAGGCGCTGTGGTGGTGTGGGACCTTTGCCATTCGGCGGGGTCGGTGGAGATCGACCTGGACGGCGCGGACGTGGACTTCGCCGCCGGGTGCACGTACAAGTACCTCAACGGAGGGCCGGGGTCGCCGGCGTTCGCCTACGTCAACGCCCGGCACCTGCCGTCGCTGAACCAGCCGATCTGGGGCTGGATGGGCCGCAAGGACGCCTTCGAAATGGCGGCGGGCTATGAACCGGCCGCGGGCATCCGGGGCTTCCTCAGCGGCACCCCCGCCATCTTCGGCATGATCGCCATGCAGGGCACCCTGGACCTCATCGAGGAAGCATCCATGGCCGCCATCCGGGAGAAGTCCGTGGCGCTGACCGGCTTCGCGGTGGACGTCTTCGACGCCTGGCTGGCACCCCTGGGCGCCGAACTGGCATCGCCCCGGGAACCGGGGGAGCGCGGGGGCCACATCACCGTGGACCACCCGGACTTCACCAAGGCCACCGTCGAGGCGCTTTGGGACGGGGACGTGATTCCGGACTTCCGCTCACCGCACGGCATCCGGGTGGGGCTGTCCCCGCTGAGCACCAGCTTCGCCGAAGTCCTGCAGGGCATGGCGGCCATCCGGGACCGGCTGCAGCGCTGAGCGCCCCCGCTGTCACCGCTGCCCCGTTTCGGGCGCACTGTTTCGACAAGGTTAGGCCGGGGCCGGTAAACTGGACGATGGATCCGGCTGCAGTCCGTGGCGGCTGGCTCCTGTTGTTGGCGCCTCCTCCGGTTTTCCGGATCAGGACGCTGGCGGCAGACCCGGCAGTGAGTTACTGACCTGGGCCCTCACGGCACATTCCCAAGGAGTTATTGTGGCACTTGACGCCGCTGTAAAGCAGTCCATCATCAAGGAATACGCAACCGCCGAAGGCGACACCGGTTCACCCGAGGTCCAGGTTGCCGTCCTGACCCAGCGGATCAAGGATCTGACTGAGCACATGAAGGAGCACAAGCACGACTACCACACCCAGCGCGGTCTGCTGGCAATGGTTGGTCGCCGCAAGCGCATGCTGAGCTACCTCAAGAAGACTGACATCGCCCGCTACCGTTCGCTCATCGAGCGCCTCGGCCTGCGCCGCTAGTCTGGCTTTGGGGCGGCCCTTTCCCTCCGGATCGGGCCGCCTTCTTCAAATGAAAAACTAAACAGGAGGATCAACCGCATCACGCATTCGCGGTCCTCGGTAGTGATCTCCGGGAACGGCTTCGTTGACAGAAGCCGCCGGCCCGTGGGTCTCGATCGATGACCGGGTGCAGGGCCAGTAGACAGATGCTGGGCTGGGTTGATGCGGCTGGACTTCCGTGAAACAGAAACGGAGGTGACTCTCTTGGAGGGTCCCGAAATCCAGTTCTCAGAGGCAGTCATTGACAATGGCCGCTTCGGCAAGCGTGTAATCCGCTTCGAAACCGGCCGCCTCGCCAAGCAGGCCGCCGGCGCAGCCATGGTGTACATCGACGATGACACCGCGCTGCTGTCCGCCACCACCGCCGGCAAGCACCCGCGTGAGGGCTTCGACTTCTTCCCGCTGACCGTCGACGTCGAAGAGCGCATGTACGCCGCCGGCCGCATCCCGGGCTCGTTCTTCCGCCGCGAAGGCCGCCCGTCCACCGAAGCCATCCTGGCCTGCCGCCTGATGGACCGCCCGCTGCGCCCCGCCTTCATCAAGGGCCTGCGGAACGAAGTCCAGATCGTGGTGACCGTCCTGGCCATCAACCCCGACGAGCTGTACGACGTCGTGGCCATCAACGCTTCCTCGATGTCCACCCAGCTGTCCGGCCTGCCGTTCTCGGGCCCCATCGGCGGCGTCCGCGTTGCCCTGGTGAACGACGAAAACGGATCCCAGTGGGTTGCCTTCCCCAAGCACTCACAGCTCGAGAACTCCGTGTTCAACATGGTGGTTGCCGGCCGCGTCGCCGGTGACGATGTCGCCATCATGATGGTCGAGGCCGAAGCCACCGACAACTCCTGGAACCTCATCAAGGAACAGGGCGCCACCGCCCCCACCGAAGAGGTTGTGGCCGAGGGCCTGGAGGCTGCAAAGCCGTTCATCAAGGCACTCTGCGACGCCCAGGCCGATCTCGCCGCCCGCGCTGCCAAGCCCACGGTCGAGTTCCCGGTCTTCCTGGATTACGAGGACGACGCTTACGCCGCTGTCGAGTCCGCCGCAGCCGACAAGCTCGCCGCGGTCTTCCAGATCGCGGACAAGCAGGAACGCGACAACGCCTCCGACGCGCTCAAGGACGAGGTCCTCACTTCGCTGGCCGGCCAGTTCGAAGGCCGCGAGAAGGAACTGTCCGCAGCCTTCCGCTCCGTCACCAAGCACGTGGTGCGCCAGCGCATCCTGAAGGACCAGATCCGCATCGACGGCCGAGGCCTGACGGACATCCGCCAGCTCACCGCCGAGGTCGAGGTCCTGCCCCGCGTCCACGGCTCCGCCATCTTCGAGCGCGGCGAGACCCAGATCATGGGTGTCACCACGCTGAACATGCTCAAGATGGAACAGCAGATCGACTCGCTGTCGCCGGTGACGCGCAAGCGCTACATGCACAACTACAACTTCCCGCCGTACTCCACCGGTGAAACCGGCCGCGTGGGCTCGCCCAAGCGCCGCGAAATCGGCCACGGCGCCCTGGCCGAACGTGCACTCGTGCCCGTCCTGCCGTCCCGCGAGGAATTCCCGTACGCCATCCGCCAGGTGTCCGAGGCCCTCGGTTCCAACGGTTCGACGTCGATGGGTTCCGTCTGCGCCTCCACCCTGTCCCTGCTGAACGCCGGTGTGCCCCTGAAGGCCGCCGTCGCCGGCATCGCCATGGGCCTGGTTTCCGACCAGGTGGACGGTCAGACCCGCTACGCAGCCCTGACCGACATCCTCGGCGCCGAAGACGCCTTCGGTGACATGGACTTCAAGGTTGCCGGTACCTCGGAGTTCGTCACAGCCATCCAGCTGGACACCAAGCTCGACGGTATCCCCGCCTCCGTGCTGGCAGCAGCACTGAAGCAGGCCCGCGAAGCACGCCTGCACATCCTCGAGGTCATCAACTCGGCCATCGACACCCCGGACGAGCTCTCCGAGTTCGCGCCGCGCGTCATCGCCGTGAAGATCCCCGTGGACAAGATCGGCGAGGTCATTGGCCCCAAGGGCAAGATGATCAACCAGATCCAGGAGGACACCGGCGCCGACATCTCCATCGAGGACGACGGCACCGTCTACATTGGCGCCACGAACGGTCCGTCTGCCGACGCAGCACGCTCCGCCATCAACGCCATCGCGAACCCGCAGGTCCCGGAGATCGGCGAGCGCTACCTGGGTACGGTCGTCAAGACCACCACCTTCGGTGCCTTCGTGTCGCTGACCCCGGGCAAGGACGGCCTCCTTCACATCTCCGAGCTCCGCAAGCTGGCCAACGGCAAGCGCGTGGACAACGTGGAGGACGTGGTTTCCGTTGGCCAGAAGATCCAGGTGGAAATCACCAAGATCGACGACCGCGGAAAGCTCTCGCTCGCCCCGGTGGTTGCCGAGGAAGAAGCTCCGGCCGACACCGAGCGCGCCCACACCACGGAGCCCGCTGAAGGCGCTGACGTCTAACAGCCCGGGCTTTCCGGCACAAGCATGAATCGGCGGGACCGGTGGATGATCCACCGGTCCCGCCGCTGTTACGATGGCAGCCAGATCCGGCTGCCCCTCCTGAAAGGCATCAATGACTGTTGTACCCCTGCCGCTTGAGCAGAACCACGCCGGCGACACCCTGGTCCACGGCTCCGACGGCGGGTCCGAGGTCCGCCGTTCAGTGCTGCCAGGAGGCGTGCGGGTACTGACGGAGGCGATGCCGGGCCAGCGGTCAGCCACCATCGGGTTCTGGGTGGGCGTCGGGTCCCGCGACGAGGCCCCAGGCCAGCACGGGTCCACCCACTTCCTGGAGCACCTGCTCTTCAAGGGAACCAAGCGGCGCACCGCCCTGGAGATCGCCTCGGCCTTCGACGAGGTGGGCGGGGAATCCAACGCGGCAACAGCCAAGGAAAGCACCTGCTACTTCGCCCGGGTCCTGGACACGGACCTGCCCATGGCCATCGACGTTATTGCGGACATGATCACCGGGGCCGTGCTGGACCCTGACGAGATGGAGCAGGAACGCGACGTCATCCTGGAAGAAATCGCCATGGACAGCGATGACCCCACCGATGTCGCCCACGAGCACTTCGTGGCCAAGGTCCTTGGCAGCCACCCGCTGGGCCGCCCCATCGGCGGCACCCCCGCGGCGATCAGGGCGGTGGCCCGGGATGCGGTGTGGGAGCACTACCGCAGGTATTACAAGCCGGAGGAGCTGGTTATCACCGCCGCGGGCGGTTTGGACCACGACGTCGTATGCGGACTTGTGGTGGATGCCCTCGAGTCCGCGGGGTGGTCGCTGCAGTCCGACGCGGCGCCCGTGCAGCGCCGCTCCACCGAACGCGCCCTGATCACCGGGACAGCCGGGCTGCACGTGGTCAAGCGCGCCGTGGAGCAGGCAAACATCATCATGGGATGCCCCACGATCGTCGCCACCGATGAACGCCGCTACGTCATGAGCGTCCTGAACGCAGTCCTCGGCGGCGGCATGTCCTCCCGGCTGTTCCAGGAAGTCCGCGAGAAGCGTGGCCTGGTGTACTCCACCTACTCCTTTGCATCGTCCTACGCCGACGCCGGCTACTTCGGCATGTACGCCGGGTGCACTCCGTCCAAGGTCCGGCAGGTGGTGGACCTGCTCGGCGTGGAGCTGGACAAGCTCGCCGAACACGGCATTTCCGAGGATGAACTCCGCAAGGCAGTGGGACAGCTCGGCGGCGGAATCGTCCTGGCCCTGGAGGACACCGGCTCCCGTATGTCCCGGCTTGGCCGGGCCGAGCTGGTCTCCGGCGAATACCAGGACATCGACGAGACCCTGCGCCTGATCAAGGCAGTCACCGCCGAACAGGTCCAGGAACTGGCCGCCGAACTCGCTGCCGCGCCTCGGACCATTACCGTGGTGGGACCCTTCGAGGAGACGGAAACCTTCGGGCTGTAGGAACCGGCTCCAGTAACCCGGCCGCAGGACCCGAACCGCGGGCCGGCGCCCGCGTCAGGGACTTCTTTACAGCCGCAGGAGCGGGCGTGATGATGGTGGTCTGAAACGGGAAGCAGCGCGGAGGAAGCATGGACCGACCGTTGCCGCCGGGCCCGGTACCGGAAGCGCTGGGAGCCTTCCTGGGCCACTGGAGCGGCACCACGCACTGGGAAGCCACCGCCTGGAGCCCGGCACATACAGACGCGGTGGAAGTCGCCTTCGCCACGGCCGCCGGCGGCCACGCGGTCGCCATGACCTACCGCCACACGGAGCCCGACGGTTCCTGCTCCGAGGGTGTTGGGATCTTCGCCGCCGACCCCATCCACGCCAACACTTTCTGGTACCACACAACCGCTGCCGGCATGCCGCTCGAAAGCCGTGACCGCGCCACGTGGCGCGACGGCACCCTGACCGTGGAGCGCCGCCGGGGCTCCGCCACCGTCAGGCACGTGCTTAACGCGCGCGATGGCGTGCTGACGCACTCTGCCGGCCTGTGGCGCCGTCATCGCAATGAACTGGTCCCCCTGATGACCACCGTGTGCCAAAGGGTGCCCTCCGCGCCGCGTGATTAGCCGGGACCTTCCCGCGGGGTCGGTGCACCCCTGCCACCGAGAGGCCTGACGGCCGACTCACCTGCGCTTTTACCGTTGACAGAACCGAGGGTTGACTCTACATTTGCTGTAATCTGAATCACCTTTCAGGTACGGGGTTCTTCCCTCCCACACCACACCCGCGGATCTTCACCGAAAGGCATCCCGTGAAGGAAACAAAGAAGTTTTTGATGGCCGCCGTTATGGCGTCCGGGCTGGCCCTGAGCGCCTGCGCACCAACGGCGGGTGCAGGTGCTCCGTCCGGCTCCGGCAGTGCGGCCGCGCCGGTCAACGTTGGCATCATCTACTCAAAGACCGGTGCCCTCGCTGCCTATGGCGAAACCTACTACCAGGGCCTGCAGGCCGGCATCGATTACGCCACGAACGGCACCGGCGAGATCAACGGCGCCAAGATCAACCTGACCTACGCCGACGACGCAGGCGACCCCGACAAGGCGGTCACCGCCGCCAAGGACATGATCGGCAAGGGCTACAAGATCATCGGCGGCACCGCGTCCTCCGGCATCGCCGTCAAGCTTGCTGAGCAGGCGCAGCAGAACAAGATCCTCTACATTTCCGGTGCTGCCGCCACCGACGCGATCCAGGGCGTCAACAAGTACACTTTCCGTTCCGGCCGCCAGAGCCTGCAGGACGTCGCCACCGCAGGTACCTTCATCGACCCCAACGGCAAGAAGGTCGTCGTGTTCGCGCAGGACAACGCCTTCGGCCAAGGCAACGTCGCCGCGGTCAAGGCCGTGCTGGGAGCCAAGGGCGCCACGGTGAGCTCCGTGCTCGTCCCGGAAAACCAGGAGCTCACCCCCTTCGCGCGGCAGCTTCTGGACGCCAAGCCGGACATGGTTTTCGTGGCTTGGGCGGGTGCCACCACCGGCACCATGTGGCAGTCGCTTAGCCAACAGGGAGTGTTTGACGCCGCTCCCGTCGTCACCGGCTTGGGCGACGCGTCCAGCTTCGGCGCCTACGGCCCGGCAAGCTCCAAGATCAGCTTCCTGAGCCACTACTTCCCGGGCGCCTCCGGTACCGAGGTGGAAAAGAAAATGATTGCCGGCGTCGAAAAGGCCGGCGGCAAGGCGGACCTCTTCACCCCGGACGGGTTCGTCGCGGGCCAGCTGATCGCCCAGGCCATCAAGGAAGGCGGCGGAACCGACCCGGACGCCATGGTCAAGTCCCTCGAAGGCTTCAGCTTTGACGGCCCCAAGGGCAAGGAAACCGTCCGCGCCTCGGACCACGCCCTGATTCAGGACATGTACCAGGCAAAGCTGGTCCAGAAGGGTGACACGTGGGCCCCGCAACTGGTCAAGGCCGTCCCCGGCGACACCGTCGCCCCGCCGGAAAAGAAGTAGGACCCGTATGACAACCCCAGCCCTGCCCGCCCTCGCGGTGGACGGCCTCGGTCTGCAGATCGGCGGTGCACGCATCCTGCAGGATGTGGGCTTCGCGGTCGCCGCCGGCGAAATGATCGGCGTCATCGGCCCCAACGGGGCCGGCAAGACCACCTTGTTCAACCTGATTTCCGGCGTCTTGCGGCCCACCGCGGGCAGCATCACGCTGAACGGCAGGGAGATTACGGCAGCGCCGATCCACCGCCGGGCGTCGGCAGGGCTGGGACGGACCTTCCAGACCTCCAACCTGTTCCCGCGGCTCAGCGTGTTGGAGAATGTCAGGCTGGCCGCCCAGGCGAAACTGGGTGGCAGCTTCAGCATTCTGCGCTTCCCCTCGGCCTCGGACGAGGCTTCGCGGATCGCCAAGGGCACCATCGCCGAGGTAGGCCTCACCGGCAAGCTGACGACGGCGGCGGGGGACCTCTCGCACGGCGAGAAGCGCAAGGTGGAAATCGCCGTGCTGCTGGCCACTGATCCCGCCGTCGTCCTGCTCGACGAACCGATGGCCGGCGTGGCGTCGGGAGACGTCCCGTCCCTCACCGCCATCATCCGCGGCATGCACCGGGACCGCGGCTGCACCGTCATGATGGTCGAGCACCACATGGACGTCGTGCTGGGCCTGGTGGACCGGGTGGCCGTAATGCACCACGGCAGCCTGCTGGCCCTGGACAGCCCCGACGCCGTCATGGCCGACCCCACCGTGCAAAGCGCCTATCTCGGAGAACCAGTATGAGCACCGCAGCCGAACACCGCCCCGCCGAGGCCGCTCCCATCCTCAGGGTCGAGGGCCTCAGCGCCAGGATCGCCGGGCAGCAGGTCGTCGAGGACGTGTCCTTCACGGTGCCGGCCACGGGCATCACGGCACTGCTGGGCCGCAACGGCGTCGGGAAGACCAGCACCATCAAGGCCATTATCGGGCTGATCGACCGCACCGGCGTCGTGGAACTGGCCGGTGAAAGGATCGAAAAGGAAGCCACCTTCAAGATCATCCAGCGCGGCGTCGGCTACGTCCCGG
The DNA here is from genome assembly GCF_030323865.1 of Pseudarthrobacter defluvii. NCBI lineage: Bacteria > Bacillati > Actinomycetota > Actinomycetes > Micrococcales > Micrococcaceae > Pseudarthrobacter > Pseudarthrobacter defluvii. The sequence goes on from NZ_CP066362.1 coordinate 1,503,668, forward strand.
AAGACCGCGAGGTCTTTTCCGGGCTGACCGTGGCGGAGAACCTCCGGCTCGCCGAACGGGACGCCAGCCCGCGCCGGCAGCTGGTCGAGGAGCTCTTCCCGGACCTGCTGGCCCGTGCGGGCCAGATGGCCGGCACCCTTTCCGGCGGACAGCAGCAGATGGTCTCGCTGGCCCGGGCCCTGCTCAACACCAATAAAATCCTGCTGGTCGACGAGCCCACCAAGGGCCTTGCACCCAAGATCGTCGGCGAGGTGGCCGACACCCTGGCCGAAGCAGCCAAGACGGTGCCGATCCTGCTCGTTGAACAGAACCTGCACGTGGTCCGCCAGCTCGCGGAGGGAGCCGTCGTGCTCTCCGGCGGACGCGTGGTCCACACCGGCCGTGCCCTCGACTTCCTTGATGACGCCGGCCTGATCCACAGGCATCTCGGTGTCTCCACCGACGCGGCGTCCCACGGGGACCCGGTCGAGAAAGGCGCTGCCCTGTGAGCACCGTCATCCTGCTGCTGTTCACCGGCCTTGGCCTGGGTGCGCTGTACTTCCTCGTTGCCGCCGGGCTGTCCCTGATCTACGGGCTGATGGGTGTGCTCAATTTCGCGCACGGGGCGTTCCTGACCCTGGGAGCCTTCACCGGGTGGGAGATTGCCCGCCGCGCGGGCTCCGACAACTGGGGTATCTTCCTGCTGTCCCTCATTATCGGGGCGGCGGCCGGGGCTGCTTTCGCCGCCTTCACCGAGTTCGTCCTGATCCGCCGGCTGTACCAGCGCCACATCGAGCAGGTGCTCATCACCCTGGGCCTCTCGCTCGCCACGGTGGCCCTCTTCGATGGCATCTGGGGCACCGACCCGGTCTACATCCAGGGCCCCGCCTGGTTCAAGGACACGACAGACATCCTCGGTGCCCGGATTCCCAATGACCGCTTCGTCTGCATCGTTGCCGCCGTCATGGTGCTGCTGGCCCTGGTGTACTTCCTGAAGAAGACCCGCTACGGCATGATCATTCGCGCCGGCGTCGAAAACCGGTCCATGGTCACCGCCCTCGGTATCGACGTCCGGAAGGCCTTCACCCTCGTCTTCACCATCGGCGGGGCGGCGGCGGGACTCGGCGGCGTCCTTGCCTCGCACTATTTCGGCTACGTTTCACCGATGCTCGGCGGATCGTTGCTGATCTTCGCTTTCATCGTCACGGTGATCGGTGGGCTCGGCTCGCTGACCGGCGCGGCCATCGCCGCCGTCGCCGTCGCCGTCCTGCAGCAGTTCGCGAACTTCTACCTCGGCGGCACCGGCGACTTCGTCGTTGTACTGGCGCTGGCGCTCGTGCTGCTGTTCCGTCCCTCCGGCCTGCTCGGGAGAACCGCATGACCACCGACACCGATACCAACAGCACCGGCCGGCCCGCGGTCGGCAGCGGCGCCACCCTCCCGACGGGGAAACGCCGGACCGGCAGGCGCGGGGCAGGGGGAGCGCCGGGCGGCGCCCCGGACACCGGCCGTCCTGGCATCACCGGCCGCCGCCTTGCGGCGTGGGCTGCCGGGCTGGCCGGCGTGCTGCTCCTGGTCCTGCTCCCGCTGCTGAACATCTCGCTGCCCGGCGTGCTGCCCGGTCCCAGCTACACCCCGGGATCCCTGCAACTGCTGGCCATGTGCATGCTGATGGCCGCCGCGGCCCTTACCTACCACCTGCTTCTCGGCGTTGCCGGCCTGCTCTCCTTCGGGCATGCGCTCTACTTTGGCGCCGGCGTCTATGGGCTGGCCATCATCCTGCAGAACCTGGACATCCCGCTGCTGCCGGCCATGGGGCTCACCCTGCTGGTCGTGATTGTGCTGGCCCACGTGGTGGGCAGCATCAGCCTGCGTGTCAGCGGCATCCCGTTCGCCATGGTTACCCTCGCCTTTGCCCAGGCCGGTTCGGTGATTGTGGGACGGAACCCCGACGGCAAAACCGGCGGGGACGAGGGCTTGACGCTGCGCACGGACAACCTGCCCGACTTCCTGGTCGGGGTTGTCAACACCCGCAACCTGTACTGGCTGGCGCTGGCCGTGCTGGTGGCCGTGTTCGTGATCGTCACCTGGGTGCAGTCCTCGCGGGCCGGGCACGCGGCCGCCGCCGTCCGGGAAAACGAACTGCGGGTCCGCGTCCTTGGCCTGCAGCCCTATCTGGTCAAACTGCTGATCTTTGTGCTCTCTGCGATCCTGGTCAGCGTGATCGGCATGGTCTTCCTGCTGCTGCAAAGCGGCGCTATCCCGCGGGCGATCTCCTCGGACCTGACCATAACGCTGCTGGTGATGGTGGTGCTGGGCGGCGTCGGGTCCCGCTGGGGCGCCGTGATCGGCGGCGTCTTCTACACCATCCTCGACCAGCGCCTCACCGCCCTCGCCAACTCCGAGGCCGTCACGTCCCTCCCGGACATCCTGCGGGTACCGTTGTCTGAACCGTTGTTCATCCTTGGCACGCTCTTCATCCTCGTGGTGCTCTTCCTTCCCGGCGGCCTCGCTGGTACCGCCGAACGGCTGGGCCGCAGGCGCCGCGGGCGGGCGGGGAACGGCGGCGCCGAAACACCCCGCGAGATTTTGGAGGACGCTGCATGACCGGCACCAACGGACCCACCGGCGACGGGCTGCACACCCTGGGCCGATGGACCACGGACCGCAGCCAGGCCACGCCCCACCGGATTGCCATTGACGACCGCGGCTGCACCCTGACCTACCGGGAACTGGAGCGCCGGGCCGCTGCCCTCGCCGCGGGGTTCCGGGCCGCCGGGTACGTGGTGGGCGACCGGATCGCCACTCTCACCGGCAATAGCTCGGACCACGTGGTGGCCTTCTTCGCCTGCGCCAAGGCCGGGCTGGTGCTGGTGCCCCTGTCCTGGCGGCTCGCGCCCCGGGAGCTGGCCCTGCAACTGGAACTCGCCGAGCCGCAGCTGCTGCTCATGGAAGACGACCTGGAAGCACTCGGTGCGGCAGCCTGCGCCCTGCTTCCGCACCGGCTGCGTGGCTCCTCGCTGGGGCCCGGCGGCGTGGAGAAATCCGTGCCGCCGCCTACACGGGTAACACCGGTGCCCGAACCCTCGGCACGCCAGGACGTGCACGACGACGATGCCCTGATGATGATCTTCACCTCCGGAACCGAGGGGGCCGGCAAAGCCGCAGTGCTCACGCACGCCAACTGCTTCTGGAACAACCTTTCGCTGTCGCGCACCCTCGACATGGGCAGCAGCGATGTGGTCCTGGCCGTGCTGCCGCAGTTCCACGTGGGCGGCTGGAACATCCAGCCCCTGTTGGCGTGGTGGGTGGGGGCCACCGTGGTGCTGGAACGCGGATTCGACCCGGGCCGGGTCCTGCAGTTAATCCCCGAACGGCGCGTCACGATGTTGATGGGGGTGCCCACGCAGTACCTCATGCTTGCCGAACATCCGGACTTCGCCACTGCCGAACTGGGCAGCCTGCGGCACGCCGTGGTGGGCGGGGCCCCCATGCCGGCGCCGCTGCTGCGGATCTGGCACCGCAGGGGAGTGGCCCTGAGCCAGGGGTATGGACTGACCGAGGCGTCCCCCAACGTGCTCTGCCTGCCCAATGAGGACGCCGAGCGGATGGTGGGCTACTCCGGCAAACCGTATCCCCATGTTTCCGTGGCAGTGGCGGATCCGGCCACCGGCGAAATCCTCGAGGGCGCGGCCAGCGGCGAACTGCTGGTGGGCGGCCCGGGCGTGTTCGCCGGCTACTTCCGGGATCCCGCGGCCACGGCGGCTGCCCTGGCAGGCGGCTGGCTCCATACAGGCGACCTGGTGGAACGGGACGCCGAGGGCTACATCCGGGTGGTGGACCGGCTCAAGGACATCTACATCTCCGGCGGGGAGAATGTGTCTCCGTCCGAAGTGGAAGCGGTCCTGCTGGGCCACCCGGCCGTGGCACAGGCCGCGGTGGTGGGCGTGGAGGACCCCCGCTGGGGTGAAAGCGGTCTGGCGTTCGTCGTGCTCCGCCCGGGCGTGGTCACCGACGAACAGGATCTGCTGGAACACTGCAGCTCACAGCTGGCCCGGTTCAAGGTCCCGGGACGGATCGAAATGGTTGCCGGCCTGCCGCGGACAGCCCTGAATAAGGTCCTGCGGGCCAAGCTGCGCGAGGACCTGTCCCGCCGTACCGCCCCGGGAGCGGCACCCGCCCCAGGACCAGCACCCGCGGCAGGAGGACAGGCATGAGCACGGCACCGCGCACCGCCAGGGGCAACCGCACCCGGGCCAAGCTGCTTGAGGCGGCCGAGTCGGTGTTCGCCTCGGTGGGCTACCACGAGGCCTCGATTGTGAAGATCACCGAGTCCGCCGGCGTGGGTCTGGGGACGTTCTACCTGTACTTTGACGGCAAGCAGGCCATCTTCGACGAGGTGGTGGAGGACCTCAACCGCAGGGTCCGGCACGCCATGACCGACGCGGCACGGAACGCCCCCAACCGGATGGAAGCGGAACGGGCAGGATTCCGCGCCTTCTTCCGCTTCACCGCCCAGCACCCTGCGCTGTACCGGATCATCCGGCAGGCCGAGTTCGTTTCCCCGGGCGCCTTGCGGTTGCACTACACCCGCATCGTGAACGGCTACATCGAAGGGTTGAAGACGGCGCAGGCCAGCGGCGAGGTCAGGGAGATGGACCCCACGGTCGCAGCCTGGGCCCTTATGGGCATCGGTGAACTGATCGGCATGCGCTGGGTCCTGTGGGACGCGGAAGGCGCACCGCCGGTCGAGGGAGCCAGGCCCGAGGTTCCCGAAGAAGTTTTTGAAGAAATGATGCAGTTCATCGAGCGTGGCCTTGCGCCTGACTCCGCTGCTAAAACCACCCCGCCCCAGGAAGGGACATTGCCATGACCCAGACAGCCAGCCAGGAAACGTACCGCACAGCGGAAGTGGCGGTGCGCGGCGGAACACTCCACACCGCCGTCTGGGGACCGGATGATCCTGCCGCTCCCACTATCCTTGCCGTCCACGGCGTCACGGCGTCACACAAGTCATGGGCCTATCTCGCCGCGGCACTGCCCGAGGTCCGGATCATCGCTCCGGACCTGCGCGGCCGCGGCCGCAGCAACCAACTGCCGGCACCGTACGGGATGACCTCGCACGCGCAGGACCTGGCCGCCGTCCTGGAGGAACTGGCCGAGGGGCCCGTCGTCGTGGTGGGGCACTCCATGGGCGGCTTCGCCTCGCTGGTCCTTGCAGACCTGTTCCCGGAGCGAGTCCGTTCGCTGATACTGGTGGATGGGGGCCTGCCGCTGCAGGTGCCGGCAGGCCTTTCGGACGAGGAAATCATCTCCTCGGTCCTGGGTCCAGCCGCCGAGCGGCTCAATGCCACCTTCCCAAGCCGGGAGGTGTACCGCTCCTTCTGGCGGCAGCACCCGGCCTTCAGCGCGGACTGGGGTCCGCTGGTGGATGCCTATGTGGACTACGACCTCACCGGCGAGGAGCCGGAACTTCGGCCCGCCACACGGTATGAGGCAATGGCGGAGGATACGGCGGACCTGCACCGCGGCGCTTCGCTGCTGGCTGCACTGGACCGCCTTACCGTCGAGGCCGAGGTCCTCCGGGCGCCCCGGGGACTGCTGAACGAACCGGCAGCCCTTTACGCCCCGGGATATTTGGAGTCTTGGGCAGCAAAGCTTCCCACGCTGCGGCTCACGCAGGTGCCGGACGTCAACCACTACACAATCATCATGGGCCAGACGGGGGCCGCTGCCGTTGCCGGGAGCGTCCGCGCTGCCTTGGCCGGAAAGTGAGCGGCGGCTAAAACCGCCGAACCAGGCCCGCTAGCCCCCCGCGAAGGGCGGCAGCACGTCCACCACGTCGTCGGGACCCAGCACGGTTGCATGGTCCCGCACGGCCACCTCATTGAGCAGGAAGCTGCTGCGGGAAAGGATCCGGGGAAGCGGCGGGGTTCCCGTTGGGGGCTCCGGCCGCTCCACGGCCGCTACAGCTTTCACCAGATCCGCAACTGTAGCGCCGTCGGGCAGGTTGAACTTTTCTTCCTCGAAACCCGCGGCGGCGCGTGCGGCAGCAAAGTAACGTACAAGCATTCCAGTCAGCCCCCGATGGCACTCATGCTGCGGTCCGGCTGGACGAAGTCCGGGGCGTCCAGTCCCACGTGGTCCATACCGTGGGCCTTTGGTTTGATCCACATTGCGTCCTGCCACCGCTGCGCCAGCTCCGCGTCGCCTGCGCCCGCACGCAGCAGGCCCAGCAGGTCGTATTCCTCGCGCGAGAACAGGCAGCTCATGATCTTGCCTTCGGCGGTGATCCTGGTGCGCCGGCAGTCGGAGCAGAACGGCTCGGTGACGGAGGCGATAATCCCCACGGTTCCCAGAACGGGACCCTCCGGATCCGCAGTGCCGGCCACCCGGCGTCGTACTTCAAAGCGTTCCGCAGGGGCGCCGTCGCGTTCCCGGGGATCGGGACTGAGGACGAAATCCCTGGACAGCAGCCCGCGGATTTCTGCGGCAGTAATCATGTTGCGGCGCGTCCAGCCGTGGTCCGCATCAAGGGGCATCTGCTCGATGAACCGCAGTTCGTATCCGCGCTCCAGGGCCCAGGCCAGCAGTTGCGGTGACTCGGCATCGTTGATCCCGCGCATCAGGACGGCGTTCAGTTTGACGGGTCCCAGCCCGGCAGCCCACGCGGCGTCCACACCGGCCAGGACCTGGTCGAGGAAGGGGCGGCGGGTCAGCTTGGTGAACGTTTCTTCATGCAGGGAATCCAGCGACACGTTGATGCGCGTCAGCCCGGCGTCTTTCAGGGCGGCGGCCTTCCTGGCCAGGCCAACGCCGTTGGTGGTCATGGAGATCGGAAGGCCGGGGTGGTTGCGCCGCAGGGCTGCGATGATGTCCACCAAGTCGTGCCGGACCAGCGGCTCGCCGCCCGTCAGCCGCAGCTCCCGGACGCCCAGCTGTTCTACGCCCACCTTGACGATCCGCACGATTTCTTCGCCGGTCATGACTGCCTGCTTGGCCAACCACTCGAGGCCTTCGGCAGGCATGCAGTAGGTGCAGCGGAGGTTGCATTTGTCGGTCAGGGACAGCCTCATGTCCGTGGCGCGGCGGCCGTACCGGTCCGCCAGGCCGGCCGGTGCATCCGCGGGGCGGCGTCCGGGCACAGCCGATGCTGCTTCCTCCGGCGGCTGGGGCATGCCTAGCTGGACACTCATGAATTCAGGCTACGCCACCTTGAGCCGCGCATCACACCATCAGAGGCCCGGCGTCATCCAGGTGCCACGAACCTATGCTGGGAGTTGTGAAGAGTTCCGGGCGCAGGTACGGGGCGGACGACGACGGCGGCGGCCTTCAGGGGCGGCCGGAACGTTCCGTCCGGCAACCGGGAGTCCCGCGCGCTAGGGTGCGGGACACAAGGGGGCGTTGGGCCGCTGCCGCCGGGATGGTGGCCGTCGCCGGCGGGGTCGCCGCGGGGGAGTTGCTGGCAGGATTCGCCAGCCCGTCCCTGTCCCCGTTGTTCGCCGTCGGCGGAGTGGTGATCGATGCCGTTCCTCCCGGTGTGAAGGACTGGGCCATCTCCCTTTTCGGTACGGCCGATAAGGCTGCCCTGCTGACGGGCATGGCGCTGGTCATCGCCGGGCTGGCGGGACTGGCTGGAGTGCTTGAGTTCCGGAGGCGGTTCACTGGGGCCGTCCTGGTGGGCATCTTCGGCCTCGCCGGGGCGGCAGCCGTGCTGACGCGTTCCCAGGTGACCCCGGTCGCTGTTGTCCTGCCGCTCCTGGCCGCGGCTGCCGCCGTCGTGCTGTTGCGGCTCCTGGTGGGGCGGCTGGCGGCGTGGGAGGGTACTGCTTCAACCCCAGACGGGGAAAGCACTCCGGATGCCACAGCTGCGCGCTCACGCCGCAGCTTCCTCCAGGCCCTTGCCGGCACGGCAGCGGCCGCTGGGGTTGCAGGGCTGCTGGCGGGCATCTGGCGCGGTGCCGCCAACGCGGTCAGCGAAGCCAGGGCCCGCATCACCCTTCCAACGCCGGCATCTCCGGCGCCGCCAATCCCGGCGGCCGCGGAGTCCGGCGTGGCGGGAATGCCGCCGCTGGTCACGCCAAACCGTGACTTCTACCGGATCGACACAGCCCTCACCGTCCCGGCGGTCAACCCGGATACCTGGCTGCTCAAAGTCACCGGTATGGTGGCCCGGGAGGTCCAGCTCTCCTTCGCGGACCTGATGGCCAAACCCCTGACCGAACGCCACATCACCATCGCCTGCGTCTCCAACAACGTGGGCGGCGACCTGATCGGCAACGCCCGCTGGCTGGGCTGGCCGGTCAGGGACCTGCTGGCACTGGCAGGACCGCAGCCGGGATCCGACATGGTGCTCTCGCGCAGCACCGACGGTTGGACCGCCGGAACGCCCTTGGAGGTGTTGACGGATAACCGGGATGCCCTGCTGGCCGTCGGCATGAACGGTGAACCGCTGCCGCTGGAGCACGGCTTTCCCGTCCGGTTGGTTGTCCCCGGCCTTTACGGTTATGTCTCGGCAACCAAGTGGCTGACGGAACTCAAGGTCACGAGGTTTGCCGACGACGCCGGGTACTGGACCCCGCGGGGCTGGTCCGAGCGCGGACCCATCAAGACGTCGTCGCGCATCGACGTGCCGCGCAGCGGGCGCCCGGTCAGCCCGGGAACCGTTGTATTTGCCGGCGTCGCCTGGGCCCAGCACACCGGCATCGGGAAGGTGGAAGTGCGGCTCAACCGGGGGCCCTGGCGGGAAGCTGAGCTGGCGCCCGGCATCTCCGCGGACACCTGGTACCAGTGGAAGCTGGCGGTCGACCTCTCACCGGGGCAGTACGAAGTCCAGGTCCGCGCCAGCGACATGAACGGCCGGCCCCAGGATGAAACATCACGGCCGCCCGCGCCTGACGGGGCCACCGGATTCCACACGGTTAGAGTGGACGTGAAATCCTGACGGCCGCGACCAAAGGCGTACCCATGACCACTGCGCATCACGCCCCTGCGGGCAAGGCCCACAACGCCCGCTCCGTCGCCGCGCATCTGGCCGCAGTCACTGACCTCCTCGCCCCGCTGGCGGCAGAATCCCGCGCTGAAGTTGTTCTCCTGCCTGATGCCCTGGGCCGGGCGGTGGTGCACGGAATCCTTGCTCCGCTCAATCTTCCCCCCTTCGCCAACTCCCAGATGGACGGGTATGCTGTCCGTTCCGCGGACATCCCCGACGGCGGCGCTGAGCTGCGCATCATGCCTCCCATTCCCGCCGGGTCGAGCCCGCAGCCGCTTGGCCCGGGGGCTGCGGCGCCCATCATGACAGGTGCGATGATCCCGGCGGGGGCTGACGCCGTCGTACCTATTGAAAAAGCGGTGCCCGACCACTTCCTTCCGGAACAAGACGGCACTGTTGTGACGCTGCCTGCCACGGCCCCCGGAACATACGTGCGCGCCGCCGGAAGCGACATTGCGGCGGGGGAGCGGGCGCTCGCCGCCCGAACCTGCCTGGGGCCGGCGCAGCTGGGACTGCTCGCCGCCCTTGGCATGGCGGAGGTGGAGGTGTACCGGGCGGTGACCGTCCTGCTCGTCACCACGGGGGACGAAGTCGTGGAACCCGGGCAGGCGCTTCCGGAGGGCAAGATCTACGACTCCAACGGAACCCTCCTGGAAGCGGCCATGACGCAGGCAGGCCTCCGCGTCCGCCGAGCCGGGATCTCCACGGACAGCCCTGCGGAACTCCAGGCGCTGCTGCGGACCGAAGGCCGGGACACGGACCTGATCGTCACCACCGGCGGCGTCAGCAAGGGAGCCTACGAGGTGGTGCGGCAGGCCATGGCCGAACAACCGGTCGACTTCCTGCACGTCGCCATGCAGCCCGGCGGCCCCCAGGGAATCGGAACGTTCGACGGCGTCCCCTTCCTTGGGTTTCCCGGCAATCCGGTCAGCTGCCTGGTGTCCTTCGAGATGTTCCTCCGCCCCGCCCTGTCGGCCTTGCTGGGGGCGCCGGCGCCCCGGCTGCCCCTGCGCGCCCGCCTTGATCTTGAGGGGCAAGCCCGGCAGCTCACGTCCCCCGGCTCCAAACACCAGGTCCGGCGGGGGAGCCTCCAGCCGGACGGGACGGTACGGCTGGAAGGCGGCGAGAGCTCCCATCTGATGCACGCGCTCGCGGGCTCGAATGTCCTGGTCCACATTCCTGCCGGCGTAACGGAACTCGCTGCCGGGGAGGAGGTGGAAGTATGGATGCTGTGAATGCAGAACAGACTCCCGCGCTGACGCACCTGCGCCAGGACGGCAGCGCCCAGATGGTGGATGTTTCCGCCAAGGCAGAGACCACCCGGGAAGCGACGGCCACCGCCACGGTCCGGACCACCGCCGAAGTGATGCAGCTCCTGGGCACCGGCGGGCTCCCCAAGGGGGACGCCCTGGCCGTTGCCCGCGTGGCCGGCATCATGGCCGCCAAAAGGACGCCGGACCTGATCCCGCTCTGCCATCCGCTGCCGCTGTCCAAGGTCACGATTGACCTTGACCTTGGCGCTGATGCGGTCACCATCGGCGCCACCGTCAAGACCAGGGGTGTCACCGGCGTGGAGATGGAGGCCCTGACCGCGGTGTCTGTGGCCGCCCTGAGCGTTTACGACATGATCAAGGCCGTAGACAAGCACGCCGTGCTGACTGACATCAAGGTGCTGGCCAAGAGTGGCGGCAAGAGCGGAGACTGGGCACTGTGACCTCACCCTTCAGCGCGGCGGCCCCGCACGTGCACGGCGAGGTGCAGGGGCGGAAGGCCGGCGTCGTCATCGCCTCCACCCGTGCGGCTGCCGGCATCTACGACGACGAAACCGGCCCCGTGGTCACTGACTGGCTCGCCGAGCACGGCTTCGACGTGTTCCCGGCCATGGTTGTCCCCGACGGTGACCCGGCCGGTGCCGCCATCAGGGCGCTCCTAACCCAGCACCCCGCCGTCATCATCACCAGCGGCGGCACCGGGCTTAGCCCCGACGACCGCACGCCGGACGTCACCCTGCCGCTCCTGGACCGCGAAATTCCCGGGATCATGGAGGCGATCAGGCGCGCGGGCGCTGCCAAAACCCCGCTCGCCGCCCTGAGCCGTGGCTACGCCGGTGCCGCCGGGCACACGTTCATCGTCAACCTGCCCGGATCACCGAAGGGCGTCATGGACGGGCTCACCGTCCTGGACCCGCTGATCGGGCACCTTTGCGACCAGCTGGAAGGCGGACATGGGCACTGAAGCATACGAAGTGGTTAGGGCAGTCCTGAGTGCGGATCCCATCTCCGTGGACCAGGCGATTGCCGCGGTGGAAAGCGATACGGCCGGCGCCGTGGTCAGCTTCAGCGGCGTGGTGCGGAACCACGACGGCGGCAAGGCCGTTCAGCGCCTCAGCTACAGCGCGCACCCCACGGCACACCAGGTGATGGCCGACGTCGTCGCGCGCCTTGTAGCCGAACAGGGCGCTGAAGGGGACGCCGGGGCTGAACAGCCTGTCCGGATCTGGGCAGCGCACCGGATCGGCATGCTGGAAATCGGCGACCCCGCGCTGGTGTGCGCCGTCTCCGCCGCACACCGCGGCCAGGCCTTCGCCGTCTGCTCCGAACTCGTGGACCGCATCAAGGAACAGGTGCCCATCTGGAAGGAACAGTTTTTCTCCGACGGCACCGTGGAATGGGTCGGCGCCGGCGGCTGACCCCCACCACTGATCCCGACTGCGAGGTAACGCACGCCGCCCGGTTCCTGCACCAACCACCGGCGCCGGTAGGGTTAATGCCATGACCGAACAACACTCCGTTCCCAAGCTGGTGGCCGTCCTCGGCGCCAACGGACGCATGGGTGCCGAGGCCGTCAAGGCCATCGACGCCGCTCCCGACATGAAGCTCGTCGCAGCCCTGGGACGGGGTGACGCACTGGAGCAGCTGACCGCCTCAGGTGCCCAATACCTGGTGGACCTCACGGTCCCCGAAAGCACCGAAGCGAACGTCCGCTTCGCCGTCGAGCACGGAATCCACGCTGTGGTGGGCACCACCGGCTGGGACGCGGACCGCCTGTCCGCGCTGGAATCTTTGCTGGCGGAGCACCCTGAGGCGGGCGTCCTCATCGCACCGAACTTCGCCCTGGGCTCTGTGCTGGCCTCCGCGTTCGCCGCGAAGGCGTCCAGGTACTTCGAATCGGTGGAGATCATCGAACTGCACCACCCGGACAAGGTGGATGCGCCTTCCGGCACCGCCGTCCGCACTGCACAGCTGATCGCCGCCGAACGTGCTGCCGCCCAGCTGCCGCCCAGCCCCGATGCCACCACCAGTGAACGCCCCGGTGCCCGCGGCTGCGAAGTGGATGGCGTCCGCGTGCACAGCGTGCGCCTCCGCGGGCTCGTGGCACACCAGGAAGTGCTGCTGGGCGGTCCCGGTGAGCAGCTGACCCTCCGCCACGACTCCTTTGACCGTGCCTCCTTCATGCCGGGCGTGCTCCTGGGCGTCCGCAACGTTGCTGCGCACCCCGGCCTGACCGTGGGCCTGGACGGTTACCTGGACCTGGGACTCTAGGCCGTGAACGGGCTCGCAGCCGGCTTCCGGAAGAACCGCACCAAGATCTGGGTGGCAGCGGTGACGCTGTTGCTGGTGTTCTACCTGGTGGTGTCCTTCCAGCGCTCCCTCCTGCTCTTGTCGGACGCCAACCTGACCGCCAAGGCCATCGGCGCCGCCTACCTGGTGCTGCCCATTGTTGGCGCCTGGGCCCTGATCCGCGAGCTGATGTTCGGGGCCCGTACCGAACAGATGGCCAAGGTCCTGGAGGCCGAAGGCGGCCTGCCGGTGGACGAGCTTCCGCGCACGCCCGGTGGCCGGATCGTCCGGGCCGCTGCAGATGCCGAATTCGAAAAGTACCGGGCCGAGGCTGAGGCCGCTCCCGACGACTGGCGTTCCTGGTTCCGGTTGAGCTGCGCCTACGACGCCGCCGGGGACCGTAAACGTGCCCGGGCATCCATGCGCGACGCCGTGAAGCTTTTCACCGCCGCGTCCTAGCTTCCGGGGTGCTTCCCGCCGCGATGGGCATTTCTGCCCATCGCGGCTTTTTACCGTCCACGGTAGGTTGACTTAGTACACACTCTTTAGCTTTGGGGGAAAGCATGAGGATGGCCACTACCGTCGGCACTGTCCGCTCCACTGGTGCGGCAACATATCGCCGGCGCGGCCCCAGCAGCTCCACCCCTTTCCCGCAGACGCCGTCGTTCCGCGTGCCCGGACGCCGGAGGCCTGACGCTGCATCCTGACCACTGCACCCTTATCACCGCACCCCTGTTACCGCACAGAAGGACCATCAATGAGCCACCCGAATTACCCCCACCCGCAGCAGAACGGACCGTCGGCGCCCCCCATTCCGCCGCCGCCTTCCTCCTTTGGCGCGCAGCCCGCTTTCGAGGGGCAGTATCCGGCAGGTCCGCAGGGGGAATACCAGTCCGCGCCCTACGGCCAGGGTCCCTACTCCGATGCGCCGCGGAAGTCCTTCATGGTCACGTGGCTCCTTTCCCTCCTGCTGGGTACCTTCGGTGTGGACCGCTTCTACCTGGGCAAGACCGGCACCGGCGTGGCGAAGCTGCTCACGGCCGGCGGTGCGGGCATCTGGTCGATTGTGGACCTGATCATGACCCTGACCGGAAACACGCGGGACAAGGACGGCCGTCCGCTGGAGGGCTACCAGGAAAACAAGAAGAAGGCGTGGATCATCACTGCCGTCGTCTGGCTGGTCAGCATTATTACCGGGATTCTGTTGGCTATCGCGTCCATCGCCATGGTTGGTGCGGCCATCGATGCCCGGAAGGTACCCGTGGCACCTGAACTTCCTTCGGCGTCCCAGGCCGCGCCTGCCCCCTCCGGCGGAAGCCAGACCGGCGGCAGCGCGGCCGGAGCGAACTCCACGGTGGCCACCGTGTCCGAAGGAAACACCGTGAAGGTCAGCGTTCTCGACTCCATCTACACGGACAAGATTCCCGGCATGGACTACATGACTGCAAAGAACGGTGGCTTCTTTGCCGTAGAGGTTTCCTGGGAGACGCAAACCGGCAGCAGCTTCTCCAGCCCCTCCAACTTCAGCGTCCTTGATGCCGACGGCAAGGAGGGCGAGATGGTGTACCTGGACGAGAAGCTGGGACCGCTGCCCACCGATGAGGTAGGTGCCGGCGATGCCCGCAAGGGGATTATTGCGTTCGACGTGAAAAAGGGTCCGGTCCAGGTAGTGGTCTTTGATGACTATGGCGACAAGGCGGCCACCTTCAACCTGACCGCCCAGTAAGCAGCCAACTCCCGGCAGGTGTTCAAAAAGGAACCCGCGGCCCCATCTTGTGGTGGGCCGCGGGTTCCTTTCCGTTAACCGACAAACGGATCGTCAGGTGGAAGCCGGTCTTTGGATGGCCGCTCGTCTCTGGCTGGCCGCCCGTCCTTTGATGGCTGCCGTTCACTGCAGGGCTTTGAGGCCGCCCCGGCCCACGCGGCTCGCCGCGTGGCCGACCCATTCCAGCGGACCGCGCCACCCCAGCACGGCAAACACCATGCCAATGACGATGGCGGCCGCTGCATGGGCAAAGTACATGCCGTCTTCGGTCCAGCCCGCGGGCAGGGGTTTGAGGTAGAAGCCGGAGACCACCCACACGTGCACGGTATACAGGGTCAGCGTCATGGCGCCGGCTCCCCGCAGCGGCAGCAGCAGGTCCAGGTCCACCCATTCTGCGAGCCGTCCCAGGAGCAGGCAGGCCCCGATGGCGGCCGCCGCCACGGCCGAGGTGTGCAGGAGGTCAAGCGGGGTGCCGGAGTGTGGTGCGGCGGATGCCAGCCACCACCACGAGCCCTCCTGCGGCAGTCCCGCCAGGTTGACCTGCAGCACGCTGCCCAGCGGATAGCCCGGCGAGTCGAGGACCTTCTCCAGTGCCGCCCGGCCGCCCCAGTCCTCCATGGCGGCTGTGCCCAGGGTCTTGGCGGCCACGGCCACCACGGTTCCGCCCACCAGCAGCAGGACGGGAACCAGCGCCTTGGTGAGGACCAGACGGCCGATGGCCAGGCCCACCAGCAGGTAGGACAGCCACTGCACCACCGGGTAATACCCGGTGAAGAACACGTCCGCGAGCAGCCTCGAAGGGGTTCCCAGGTCCTCCCAGTTTGGGTTGTGGCCCAGCTTCAGGGGCGGCTCGGGGGCAAGGAGCCAGGGCCGCAGCAGGTAAGCCAGCACCGGTGATACCAGGATCCAGCCTGCAGCCCACGCACACAGGCGCTTTACGCCGAGTCCCAGGAACGGCAGGATGCACAGGAACAGCACGGCGTAGTGGACCAGGATGATGGCCACGTTCACTTCCAGACCGCCCAGGGTGAGTCCGACGGCGGCTATCACCAGGGCGCGCAGCGCCACTCCTCGCCGGGCACCGGACAGTTCGGCGCCCTCCAGGGGCTTGTCCCTGCCGGTGGAGAGGGCAAGCCCCACGCCGGCCAGGACGGCGAAGAGTGCCGCGGCCCGCCCGGAGAATGTCAGGCCGATCCAGGTTGGGGTGAGGTTGGCATTCGATTCGAATGTCGGCAGCAGGTGCGTGGCCATCATGCCCAGCAGCGCCAGGCCGCGGGCGGCGTCGATGCCCCGAAGGCGCCCCGGTTGTGGCCGGCCTGGGGTCTTCCGGGACCGGGTGGCCGGGGTTCGGGACGTCATGACCAGATCGTCTCACATGCACTGGCGGCCTTGCTGTCAAGCAGGTGACCCCCAAGCGGTGAAGGGGTCGCGGCGGTACGGGACCCCCTTGTATTCGAATATATGTTCGAATAGCATGGCTGCATGAAGACGCCATCATCCGGAGCCCCTGCCCCGCGGGGATCCAGCCAGCCGGGGAATCTGCGCACGGGACAGTTGCAGTCCGGGAACTGTCGGTCAGGGGAATTACCGGCAGGTTTCCGGCCGGCCGGTCCGTCGTCTGACGACGCCGCAGCCGGGGATGGCCCGCTGAAGGCAATGAGCCCCGGGGTGGTGGACTATCTTTTCCGGCAACTCGTCTCGGGTCGTCCGGCCGAGGATGTCCAGTGGGAGCGGGAGGGCATCAGCCTTGCTGCCCAGCCGGAAGGGGCCGAGCTGGCCCGGCGGCTGGCGGAGACCGACATTGATGCCCTGACGCCAACGGAGCTGTTCCACTATGTGCGGGCTGCGCAGCGGCTTGCGTCCTGGGCTGAGGACCTCCGGCAGGCCGCCGTCGGACGCTATTGCCATGCCGGAACAAACGCGCCACGGCCCGGCGGCCAGAGTATTTGACGTTCGTCACGCCCGTGGCATTGTCCTAACCAGCCGGGGACAGGGTAACGTTTTTTCCATGGCTGACTCTTCCGCGCACATCCCTGCCCTCGGTACCCTCCTGACCGCCATGGTCACGCCGTTCACCAAGGACGGCGCAGTGGATTACGACCAGGCGGCAGCGCTTGCCAGCAAGCTGGTCGACGACGGCTGTGACGGGCTGGTGGTCACCGGAACCACGGGTGAAACCTCCACCCTGACGGACGAAGAGAACCTCGGTATGTTCCGCGCCGTGAAGGATGCCGTCGGCGGCCGCGCTGCGATCATCGCCGGTACGGGCACCAACGACACCGCGCACTCGGTGCACCTTTCCCAGCAGGCGGCAGCCCTCGGCGTCGACGGCCTCCTCCTGGTGACCCCTTACTACAACAAGCCCAGCCAGGCCGGCGTCCGTGCCCACTTCGAGACCATCGCGTCCGCCGTGGACGTCCCCGTCATGCTTTATGACATCCCTGGCCGGTCCTCCATCGCCATCGAACCGGACACCATGATCCGGCTGGCGCAGCACCCCAACATCGTCGCCGTCAAGGACGCCAAGGCGGACCTCACCGCCGCCACGCGCGTCATGGCGGAAACCGACCTCCTGTTCTACTCGGGCGACGACGGACTGACCCTTCCCTGGATGGCGCTGGGCGCCGTCGGGCTGGTGGGTGTCACCACGCACGTCGCCACCCGCCGCTTCCGCGAAATGATTGACGCCGTCAACGCCAACGACCTTGGGACCGCCCGCAAGATCAACTTCGAGCTGCAGCCCGTGGTCCGCGCCACCATGACCCGCGTCCAGGGGGCCGTGGCGGCCAAACAGATTCTTAAATGGCAGGGAGTCCTGCCCAACTCGATTGTCCGTTTGCCCCTCGTGGAGCCGGACGAAACCGAGATCGAAACCATCCGCGGGGATTTGGCGGAAGCGGGGCTGGTCTTCTCCTAAGGCTAAGACCGGCACCCTTCCGCCTGGAAAGTAGTGCACTATGACCCAAACTGCCCTTACCGGCCTTGTCACCCCTCCGCGCCTGCCCCAGGGCACGCTGCGGATCGTCCCGCTTGGCGGGCTGGGGGAGATCGGCCGGAACATGGCCGTGTTCGAAATCGACGGCAAACTGCTGATCGTGGACTGCGGCGTCCTCTTTCCCGAGGAAACCCAACCCGGTGTTGACCTGATCCTGCCGGACTTCTCCTACATTGAGGACCGGCTGGACGACGTCGTGGCCGTGATCCTCACGCATGGCCACGAGGACCACATCGGCGCGGTGCCGTACCTGCTGAAACTGCGCAACGACATCCCGCTGGTGGGATCGCAGCTGACCCTCGCACTCATCGAGGCCAAGCTGCAGGAACACCGCATCCGGCCCTACACGCTGACCGTCGAAGAAGGCCAGGTGGAAAAGTTCGGGCCCTTCGAATGCGAGTTCGTGGCCGTGAACCACTCCATCCCGGACGCCCTGGCCGTGTTCATCCGCACTGCGGGCGGCACCGTCCTGCACACCGGCGACTTCAAGATGGACCAGCTGCCGCTGGACGGGCGCATTACCGACCTCCGGCACTTCGCCAAGCTCGGCGAAGAGGGCGTGGACCTCTTCATGTCCGATTCCACCAACGCCGACGTCCCCGGATTCACCACGGCCGAGAAGGAAATCGGCCCCACGCTGGAGCGGCTGTTCGGCCAGGCCACCAAGCGCATCATCGTGGCGTCCTTCTCCTCCCACGTCCACCGCGTGCAGCAGGTGCTGGACGCGGCAGCCAAGCACAACCGCAAGGTGGCCTTCGTGGGCCGGTCCATGGTCCGCAATATGGCCATCGCCGAAAAACTGGGCTACCTGGACGTTCCCGCAGGTTTGATTGTCGACATCAAGAACATCGACAACCTTCCCGACAACCGCGTGGTGCTCATGTCCACCGGTTCGCAGGGTGAGCCGATGGCCGCCCTGTCCCGCATGGCAAACGGCGACCACCGGGTGGTGGTGGGCGACGGCGATACCGTCATCCTGGCCTCCAGCCTCATCCCGGGCAACGAGAACGCCGTGTTCCGGATCATCAATGGCCTGCTCAAGCTCGGCGCCGATGTGATCCACAAGGGCAACGCCAAGGTCCACGTCTCCGGCCACGCTGCCGCCGGCGAGCTGCTGTACTGCTACAACATCCTGGAACCGCTCAACGCCATGCCCGTGCACGGCGAAACCCGCCACCTGCTCGCCAACGGCAAGATCGCCATCGAGTCCGGCGTGCCGGAGGCCAGCGTCATCCTCGCGGACAACGGCAGCGTCATCGACCTTCGCGACCATCAGGCAGACATTGTCGGCCAGGTGGAGGTTGGCTTCGTCTACGTGGACGGCTCCAGCGTGGGCGAGATCACCGACGCCGACCTCAAGGACCGCCGCATCCTCGGTGACGAAGGCTTCATCTCCATCATCACGGTCATCCACCGCGCCACCGGCAAGGTGGTATCCGGTCCGGAGATCCACGCCCGCGGCGTGGCTGAGGACGACTCGGTTTTCGACGACATCATCCCCAAGATCAACGCGGCCCTGGAGGAAGCAGTCCAGAACCACGCCGACCACACCAGCCACCAGCTCCAGCAGGTTGTCCGCCGGGTTGTCGGAACGTGGGTCAACCGGAAGCTCCGCCGCAAGCCCATGATCATCCCCGTGGTGCTCGAAGCCTGACAACACCCGCACACTGGCTCCGGCCCGCACTCCCGCTGGCAGCAGGAGTGCGGGCCGGAGCGGTTTAACCAATGGGGCCGGGCACCTGCCCGGCCCCGATATCCCCGGAATCACAGCATGCTTCCGGTAGCGTGGCTACTATGGCCACACGTACTACTTCCGCGCCCAAAGGTACCGGCAGGGGCAGCTCCGGCAGCAAATCCGGGAGCTCCACAGGCCGCGGAACCGGCTCCACCGCCAGCAAGGCAGGACGCGGCGGCTCCTCCAGCACCGCCCGTACCCGCCAGCTTCCCGCCGTCGAACACCACCAGCCCTGGCTGCTGCGCGTGGTGGGTGGAGCCTGGCTGGGCGTGGGGCATCTGGTGGGCGGGGGAGTGCGCCGCATCGGCCATGACGTCAGTGATCTCCCTGCCGACGAGCGCCGCGACGGCGCCGCCCTGTTCAATCTGGCACTGGGCATCTTCATTGCCACCTTCGCTTGGTGGGGCCTGACAGGCTGGTTCCCGGACGCCGTCTACGCCGTGGTCAACGGTACGTTCGGCTGGATCTCCCTGCTGCTTCCGCTCATGCTTTTCGTGTGCGCGTTCCGGCTGTTCCGCCAGCCCTCCGACGGCCGGGGCAACAACCGGGTGGGCATCGGCTTCCTGATCATGGCGTTCGCCGGCTGCGGCCTGGCGCACATCCTGGGCGGCCAGCCAACGGTCGCGGACGGCTTCGACGGCCTGCGCAAAGCCGGCGGCATGCTTGGCTTCCTGGCTGCCGCGCCGCTGGCCGCCATCCACCCGGCCGTCCCCGTGCTCCTCTATGGGCTGCTGGCTTTCATTTCGCTGCTGATCCTCACCGCCACACCGTTCACGGCCATTCCACGGCGCCTTCGGGGAGCCTACGAACACCTCATGGGCATCGACCTGATGGACCAGGAAAGCCCCGGCGACACGCACGACCGCAGCTACCTGGAACGGACGCGGCCTGCCGCCCCGAAGAAAAAGAAGCGCAAGCTTTTCGGCAAGGATGAGGAGCCCGACGCCGGCCTTGAGGGCTACGTGGGCGACGAAGCCTTTGAACACGCAGTCATTGACGACGACGAGGGCGAACCTGCCCGGCCTGCGCCCGGCGTGCGGCGGCCCACCCAGGCGGAAATCGCCGTCGAGAAGATCAAGGCAGCCCAGGGCCTGGGCGCCGGGGCGCCGGCCGAAAACGCCACCGAGGCCATCCCGCTGGTCATTCCCGCTGCCGTCGGCAAGCCTGCCGCCGCGCCCACCGTGCCTTCCAACCCTGTTGCGCCCGCGCCGCCGCCCGTCCCGATCCCGCAACGCACCGAGCAGCTCTCGCTCGCGGGCGACGTCACCTACACCCTTCCGGCCTCGGACTTCCTGACCCCCGGGTCCATCCCCAAGGAGCGCACCGAAGCCAACGACGCCGTCGTCGCTGCCCTGACCGATACCCTGCAGCAGTTCAACGTCGACGCCACCGTCACCGGCTTCAGCCGCGGCCCCACCGTCACCCGGTACGAGATCGAACTCTCGCCCGGCACCAAGGTGGAGCGCGTCACCGCCCTGTCCAAGAACATCTCCTACGCCGTTGCCTCCAGCGATGTCCGCATCCTCAGCCCCATCCCCGGCAAGTCCGCCATCGGCATCGAAATCCCCAACACCGACCGCGAAACCGTCTCCCTGGGCGACGTCCTCCGCAGCCAGAACGCACGACGCACCGACCACCCGATGGTGATGGGCGTGGGCAAGGACGTGGAAGGCGGCTACGTGGTAGCCAACCTGGCCAAGATGCCGCACCTCCTGGTGGCCGGCGCCACCGGTGCCGGTAAGTCCTCGTTCGTGAACTCGATGATCACGTCCATCCTGATGCGCGCCACTCCCGACGAGGTCCGCATGGTCATGGTGGACCCCAAGCGCGTGGAACTGACCGCCTACGAGGGTGTCCCGCACCTGATCACGCCCATCATCACCAACCCCAAGAAGGCCGCCGAAGCCCTGCAGTGGGTGGTCCGTGAGATGGACGCCCGCTACGACGACCTCGCCAACTACGGCTTCAAGCACATCGATGATTTCAACAAGGCCGTCCGGGCCGGCAAGGTCCAGCCGCCGGTGGACTCCAAGCGCGTCATCCGGCCCTACCCGTACCTGCTGGTGATCGTCGACGAACTCGCCGACCTCATGATGGTCGCCCCGCGCGACGTCGAAGACTCGATCGTCCGCATAACCCAGCTCGCGCGTGCCGCCGGCATCCACCTGGTGCTGGCCACCCAGCGCCCCTCTGTGGACGTGGTCACCGGCCTCATCAAGGCCAACGTCCCCTCGCGCATGGCCTTTGCCACGTCCTCCGTCACGGACTCCCGCGTGGTCCTGGACCAGCCCGGTGCCGAAAAGCTCATCGGCCAGGGTGACGCGCTCTTCCTGCCCATGGGTGCCTCCAAGGCGATGCGTGTCCAGGGCGCCTGGGTCACGGAGTCGGAGATCCACAAGGTGGTGGAGCACGTCAAGGGACAGCTGCAGGCCGTCTACCGCGACGACGTTGCCCCTGAAGCGGAAAAGAAGCAGATCGACGACGACATCGGGGACGACCTCGAAGTGCTGCTGCAGGCCACCGAACTGGTGGTCACCACGCAGTTTGGGTCCACCTCCATGCTGCAGCGCAAGCTCCGCGTCGGATTCGCGAAGGCCGGCCGCCTCATGGACCTGCTTGAATCCAGGGGAGTGGTGGGACCCTCGGAGGGTTCCAAGGCGCGCGACGTGCTGGTCAAGCCGGACGACCTCGCCGCAGTCCTCGCCGCCATGAAGGGCCAGGAAGCTCCTGCAGCGCCGGACTCGCAGACCGCCGCCCTCAGCGACAACGCCAACGCCAACATTGCCCAGGGCGGTTACGCCGAGGACCTGGTGGCTGCTGACCTGGACAACAGGAAACAGAGCGTCGAATACTACGACGGCTCCGATTCCGTGCCCGGCGGCTACGGCGATGACGACGACGGGTCCGAAGACGCATGGTCCCTCACCGGGCGTTAGGCCGGTAGCCTAGAAACGTGACTAGCACCGATGCAACCGCCGCCGGCCAGGGCCGTGCCGGGGTCTGGAACCTCCCCAATGTCCTGACCATGATCCGCATCGCGCTGGTCCCGTTCTTCGTGTGGTTCCTCGTAGCGGACGCGCCCGGGCTGCACAGCGAATCCGGACCGTGGCGCTGGGCAGCGGTGGCGGCGTTCGCCGTCGCCATCTACACGGACAAGCTCGACGGCGACATCGCCAGGAGCCGGAACCTCGTCACCGACTTCGGCAAGATTGCCGACCCCATCGCTGACAAGCTCCTCATCGGTTCCGCGCTGGTGATGCTGTCCCTGCTGGGGGAGCTGCCCTGGTGGGCCACCCTTGTGATCCTGGTCCGGGAGTGGGGCATTACGGCGCTGCGCTTCTTCGTGATCCGGTACGGCGTCATCCCTGCCTCCCGCGGAGGCAAGCTCAAAACCGTGGTGCAGACGGCGGCGATCTTCCTGTACCTCCTGCCGTTCGGGTCGTTCGCACCGTGGATGTCCTGGGTGGCGTTCGCGGTCATGATGGCGGCCGTGGCCATCACGCTGTGGACCGGCGTCGAGTATGTTGTTGAGGCCCTGCGCCTCCGTGCGAAGGGCAAGCGCCAGGCCGGGACCGTGCAGGGGCAGGAGCAGGCATGAGCAATCTTCACCAGCTGGCAGCGCAGGCGGTCCGCCAGGCGCTTGAGTCCGGGCAGACCGTTGCCACCGCCGAATCCCTGACAGCGGGCATGGTGTCAGCGGTTCTCGCCGACACGCCCGGAGCGTCAGGAATGCTGCAGGGCGGGGTGGTGGCCTACCAGAACTCCGTGAAGGACAGGGTGCTGCACGTCCCCGCCGATCTTCTGGCCCGCGTCGGGTCGGTCGACCCGGACGTCGCCCGGGCCATGGCAGCCGGTGCGCGCGCTGAGCTCGGCGCCGACGTCGGACTTTCCACCACCGGGGTGGCAGGTCCCGATGCCCACGACGGCAAGCCCGTGGGGCGGGTCTACATCGGGATCTCAACCGCCGCCGGAACCGCCGCCTTCGAGTATTCCTTCACCGGCAGCCGGCCGGACATCCGCGCCGCAGCCTGCGCTGCCGCCCTGGAAAGGCTCGGGGAGGCGCTGTCCGCCTGAGGCTGTTGCCGCCTAAGTTACCGCGCGTAAAGTTGGCGGGAACAAAAGCCGGTACCGATTAGTTATTACATTGTGTCGCTTCCGGAGAGCGGAGGCGCCTAGGATGAAATGACCACGACGGTCCGCCAGGCGGCGGACCTGACCAATGAGGGAGCAAGGCGATACAGATGGTAAAGCAGCCCGTATCCGTAAACGGCGTTGTCCGCTGGAAGGATGTGGGCCTCGCCGAACAGGCTAAGAGCGAACAGAAGGAGCGCAAGATGGTAGTACTTCGTCACGAAATTGGTGATGTCCTGCGCGATGTCCGCCAGCGTCAGGGGCGTACGCTCCGTGAAGTTTCGCACAGCGCCCGCGTCTCCCTGGGATACCTCAGCGAAGTGGAGCGCGGCCAGAAGGAAGCATCGTCAGAGCTCCTGTCCTCGATTTGCTCGGCACTGGATGTTCCGCTGTCAAGCATGCTCCGCGAGGTCAGCGACCGCGTGGCAGTAGCCGAAGGTGTCGCCGTTCCGGACACCGTTCCGCAGGAATTCTCCCAGCGTTACGGCCGTGACCTCAACACTGAACTGGACGACGAACTCTCCACGGGCCTTCTCTCCGGCGCCCGCTAAAGGCAGCCGGCGCCCGCAGCGGGCCCGACGAACAGCAGGAAGCCCCCGGCCTGGCCGGGGGCTTCCTGCTGTATCTTTTCGTGCCGGTCCCCGCATGCTTGTCCGGTTGGGCTATTGGTCCTGGGCCGATGCTGCGCCTGCGGCTTCCCCGGGAAAGCCGTCACGCTCATACGTGGAGTTCAGCTTGGCCATGTAGCGGCCGAGTTCCTGCAGGTCTTCCACCGGCCACTCGCGCAGCCGTTCCTGGAAGACCTGGCGCCGCGCGTCCTGGACCTGGTGCATCTTCTCCTCACCCTTGGGTGTCAGGCGGATGGACTGCGCCCGCCGGTCCAGTGGATCAGCCTCCTTGGATACCAGTCCCAGGCTTTCCAGGAACGCGATCTGCCGGCTGACTGACGGCTTGCCCACCCCGATGGTCATGGCAAGCTCGGTGAGCCGGATGGGTCCCTCCCGGCGGATTACCGTCAACAGCCCGTACGCGGCAGGCTCCATGTCGGGGTGGACTTCGCGTGAAAGTTGGTTTGAAATGGCCCGGGCCCGCCGCCAAAACAGGCTGATCTGGTGTTCGACATTCTGCAGCGCGGAGTCGGCGGCTTCTTGGCCAGCGTCGTGTCGCGGCGGGACATCGGGGGAGGTGCTCATGGCAATAATTCTATGGTCCACAATCATGAGAGGATTTACCGATGCGAATCAGCGAGTACTGGCGTCTCATGGATGACGAGTTCGGCGCGGGCTACTCCCGCATGCTGAGCAGCAGCCTGGTCCTTGCCGGCGTAGGTGGCCGTACCGCCGACCAGGCCCTCGCTGCCGGCGTGGAGCCCCGGAAGGTTTGGCTTGCCGTCTGCGATGTCCAGGACGTACCGGCGGAACGGCGGCTGGGACGGGATATCGCGCCGCGGCGGGACTAGCCCGCCCCTTCCGCCGGACACGCCGGAGGAATCGCACTCTTCGAATACCTGTTCGGATAACGCTATGCTTTTTCTATTGGGTTTATCCACATAGCCGTCGTCCTCCGGCCGGAATGTCAGTGGGTCCCCTTAGCGTCAGAGATGACCAATACATCGGCCGCGTAGGCCACCATCGAGAAAGCATTAGAGGTGTCAACCATGGCGGCAGCCCCGGATCGTGCAAAAGCGCTGGAAGCAGCGCTTGCCCAGATTGACAAGCAGTTCGGCAAGGGCTCGGTCATGCGCCTGGGCGACGAAGTCCGTGCCCCCATCGAAGTCATTCCCACCGGCTCCATCGCGCTGGACGTCGCCCTGGGCATTGGCGGCCTGCCGCGCGGCCGCGTTATCGAAATCTACGGGCCTGAATCCTCGGGTAAGACCACTGTCGCCCTGCACGCCGTGGCCAACGCGCAGCGCGCCGGCGGCATCGCGGCATTCATCGACGCCGAGCACGCCCTGGATCCCGATTACGCCGCCAAGCTTGGGGTGGACACGGACGCCCTCCTCGTCTCGCAGCCGGACACCGGTGAACAGGCCCTGGAAATCATGGACATGCTGGTGGGCTCCGGCTCGCTGGACGTCATCGTCATCGACTCCGTTGCCGCCCTGGTGCCGCGTGCCGAAATCGAAGGCGACATGGGCGACAGCCACGTAGGCCTCCAGGCACGCCTCATGAGCCAGGCCCTGCGTAAGATCACCGGCCGCCTGAGCCAGACCAAGACCACCGCCATCTTCATCAACCAGCTGCGTGAGAAGATCGGCGTCTTCTTCGGTTCGCCCGAAACCACCACCGGTGGTAAGGCACTGAAGTTCTACG
Organism: Pseudarthrobacter defluvii; assembly: GCF_030323865.1. NCBI lineage: Bacteria > Bacillati > Actinomycetota > Actinomycetes > Micrococcales > Micrococcaceae > Pseudarthrobacter > Pseudarthrobacter defluvii. Next base: position 1,529,140 of record NZ_CP066362.1, read on the forward strand.
CTTCGGTCCGCATCGACGTCCGCAGGATTCAGACCCTCAAGGAGGGCGCCGATTCCGTGGGCAACCGGACCAAGGCCAAGATCGTCAAGAACAAGATGGCCCCGCCGTTTAAGGTTGCCGAGTTCGACATCATCTACGGCCAGGGCATTTCCCGCGAGGGCGGCATCATTGACATGGGCGTGGAGCACGGCATCATCAAGAAGTCCGGCTCCTGGTTCACCTACGATGGCGACCAGCTGGGGCAGGGCATGGAGAACTCGCGCCGGTTCCTGCGCGACAATCCTGAACTCGCTGCCGAGCTGGAACGCCTCATCAAGGAAAAGCTTGGTGTCGGGGTCAAGCCCGCCGAAGATGACTCCAAGGATGCACCCAAGCTGAAAGCCGTCGACGGGTTCTAGCCCTTGGCTGGATCACGCTCACGGCGGTCCACGTCCGGCGGCCCCTTCCCTGGGCCGCCGGACGACTTCGATGTCCCTGAGGACCCCCAGTCCGTAGACGCCGAACCGGACCCCTTCTCTGTGGCACAGGCCATCGTGTACCGGCAGCTGACTGCAGCGCCCAAGAGCAGGCTGCAGCTCGCCCGGAAGTTGGCAGAACGGAACATCCCCGAGCATGTTGCCGAAGCGGTGCTGGACAAGTTCCAGGAAGTGCGGCTGATCAACGATGCCGAATTTGCCGACATGTGGGTTCGGAGCCGTGCCCAGTCCCGCAAACTGGGCAAGGGCGCGCTGCGGCGTGAGCTCGCGGAAAAAGGCATCGATCAGGAAACGGCGGCCTCGGCCCTGGAGCAACTGACCGACGATGACGAGGAAGCCGCGGCCCGCGCCCTGGTGGAGCGCAAGCTCCGGCCCGGGACGGACGTGTCCGGTCCGGGGGAACGGGACAAGGCTGTCCGGCGGCTGGCCTCGATGTTGGCCAGAAAGGGCTACCAGCCGTCCCAGGCGTTCCGGATCGTCAACGAGGTCCTCGATGCCCGGCAGGGGCCTGCCCATGGTCCGGTCCAAAGCCGGTACCCTTAACGGGTGAGTTTGACCATTCCTTCCCCCCAATCCGACGCCACCCCTTCCGTCGAAGCCGGGGCTGTTCCGCAATCCGGTGCCCTGCCGCCGCGCACCTACCAGGTCCGCACCTTCGGCTGCCAGATGAACGTCCATGATTCGGAGCGGATGGCGGGCATGCTCGAGGACGCCGGCTACGTCCCGGCGGAAGGCGACCATGCCGACGTCGTGGTGTTCAACACGTGCGCGGTTCGGGAAAACGCCGACAACAAGCTCTATGGGAACCTCGGCATTCTTGCCCCGGTCAAGGCAGCCAACCCGGGCATGCAGATCGCCGTGGGCGGATGCCTTGCCCAGAAGGACCGCGAAACCATCCTGAAAAAGGCGCCATGGGTGGACGCGGTTTTTGGCACCCATAACGTCGGCGCCCTGCCGGCCCTCCTGGACCGGGCGCGGCACAACAACGAGGCCCAGCTGGAGATCCTCGAATCCCTGGACGTCTTCCCGTCCACACTGCCAACCAAGCGGGACTCGGTCTACTCCGGCTGGGTGTCCATCTCCGTGGGTTGCAACAACACCTGCACCTTCTGCATCGTGCCGGCGCTCCGCGGGAAGGAAAAAGACCGGCGCCCCGGGGACATCCTCGCTGAAATCCAGGCGCTGGTGGACGACGGCGCCATCGAGGTGACCCTGCTCGGCCAGAACGTCAACTCCTACGGTGTGGAGTTCGGCGACCGCCAGGCCTTCTCCAAGCTGCTGCGCGCCTGCGGTGAGATCGAGGGCCTTGAACGGGTCCGCTTCACCAGCCCGCACCCGGCGGCCTTCACCGACGACGTCATCGACGCCATGGCTGAGACGCACAACGTCATGCCGCAGTTGCACATGCCGCTGCAGTCCGGCTCGGACCGCATCCTCAAAGCCATGAAGCGCTCCTACCGGTCCACGAAGTTCCTGGGCATCCTGGACAAGGTCCGGGAGAGGATCCCGCACGCCGCCATCTCCACGGACATCATCGTGGGGTTCCCCGGCGAAACTGAAGAGGACTTCCAGGCGACGCTGGACATTGTGGAAAAGTCGCGGTTCGCAACGGCCTTTACGTTCCAGTATTCAAAACGCCCCGGAACCCCCGCCGCCGAGCTCCCCGACCAGCTGCCCAAGGCCGTGGTCCAGGAGCGCTTTGAACGGCTCACCGCCCTGCAGGACCGCATCGCCGCGGAGGAGAACCGGAAGCAGCTGGGCCGGAGGCTCGAGGTCATGGTCACCGCGCAGTCCGGCCGGAAATCGGAGGAGACCCACAGGTTGTCCGGCCGCTCCCAGGACCAGCGGCTGGTGCACTTCTCGGTTCCCGAGGGCGCACCCACCCCCCGACCGGGGGACTTGGTCACCGTCACCATCACCGAGGCCGCCGCCTTCCACCTGGTGTCCGATCCAACGCTCGAGGACTACAGCCTGCGCCGGTCACGGGCAGGGGACGCCTGGGACAGGTCGCAGGCAGACTCCTGCGGAGCGCCCGCTCCCGGTTCCGCGCCAGGACAAAAGGGCGTCGCCCTCGGCATGCCCTCGCTGCCGCTGCGCACCCGCTGACAGGTGGCTGCCCCGCCCGTCATCGCCGTCGTCGGTCCCACCGGCTCCGGCAAGTCCGACCTTGCCGTCAGCCTTGCCCTGGAACTGGACGGCGAGGTTATCAACGCCGACGCCATGCAGTTCTACCGCGGCATGGACATCGGCACGGCCAAGATCACGCCGGCTGAGCGCAGAGGCGTTCCGCACCATCTCCTGGACATCCTGGACGTGACCCAGGAGGCCAGCGTCTCCGACTTCCAGCAACAGGCCCGGGCGGCCATCGCGGACATCCACGCCCGCGGCAAGCGCGCCATTCTGGCCGGGGGCTCGGGGCTGTACGTGCGCGCCGCCCTCGACGTCCTGGAGTTCCCGGGCACCGACCCCGCCGTGCGCGCCCGCCTGGAGGCAGAGCACGCCGAGGTCGGCACCCAGGAGCTCCTGGCCCGGCTGAAGAGCGTGGATCCAGTCTCCGCGGAAAGGGTCTCCGACGCCCGGCGGATCATCCGCGCGCTGGAGGTACATGAACTCACCGGGCGGCCTTTCAGTTCCTTCATGCCCCGCCGGGAGTACTGCCAGCCTGCCATCCAGGTTGGCCTTGGCGTAGACCGGGAGGTACTTCGTGAGCGCCTGGCAGCACGGGTTCACCGCATGGTGGCCGCCGGCCTGCCCGAGGAGGTCCGGCGGCTCGACGCTTTGGGCCTGCGGCAGGGCAAGACCGCCTCCCGCGCACTGGGCTACTCGCAGTTCCTGCGGGTCATTGATGGCACCTCCACCGTCGAGGATGCCGCGGAGGAAACCATCGTGGCCACCCGGCAGTTCGCCCGGCGGCAGCTGACCTGGTTCCGCGCCGATCCCCGCATCATGTGGCTGGACTGGCAGGATCCGGAGCTCGTGGGCAAGGCAGCGGAGCTGGGCAGATAGGAAAGACATGGCGGCCCGCGGACTGAAGTGCGTCCCGCCAACTGCGGTTTCAGGACCTTGGTTTCAGCGCCGGACGGGTCCGCCGCTACGCTTGGGACCATGAATGCAACCCCCGCAGAAACCACCGGACCCGCCCTGCGCACACTGAGCGGGCTCCGCTTTTCCAAGGGGCACGGCACCGGCAACGACTTCGTCCTGGTAGCCGATCCCGACGGCACGCACGCCATTGGTGCGGACCAGGCCGCTGCGCTCTGCGACCGCCACCGCGGCATCGGGGGGGATGGCCTGATCAGGGCCGTGCCTTCCCGGTTCCTGCCCGAAGGCCGTGAACTGCTGGCCGGTGCCCCGAACGCCGAATGGTTCATGGACTACCGCAACGCGGACGGCTCATTGTCCGAAATGTGCGGCAACGGGGTGCGGGTGTTCGTCCACTTCCTGCGCACCCAGGGCCTGATCGACCTGCCCGACGGCGGCTCGCTCACCATTGGCACGCGCGGCGGGGTGAAGACCGTGGTCCGCACCGGCGACGGCTATGCGGTGGACATGGGGCCGTGGGAGTTCATTTTCCCCGGCGAGGCAAGTGCCAAGGCCATGGATTCACTGGTCACCGCCGACGGGCTGGAAGTTGCCCGGCCTGCGCTCTCCGTGAGCATGGGGAATCCGCACACAGTGGTGGCCCTCGCCGAACTTTCCGAACTGGCCGGCACCCGGCTCTTCACCGCGCCCAAGGTGGACCCCGTGCCGGCGAACGGGACCAACGTGGAGTTCGTGGTTCCCGCGGAGCCGCTGGTCCATGACGGCGTAGGTTCGGTGACCATGAGGGTGCATGAGCGCGGGGTGGGGGAGACGCAGTCCTGCGGAACGGGAGCCTGTGCTGCCGCCGTCGCCATCCGGCACTGGGCCGGAGCGGAAGCCCCGGATGCCTGGCGGGTCCACGTTCCCGGGGGCGTGGTGGGCGTGAAGTTCTTCGCCGGTCCCGGCGGCCACGAGCATGTCGAACTCAGCGGCCCCGCCGTCATTGTGGCGAGCGGGACGCTCTCGTAACCTTCAGGATCCGGAAGGACTTGGACGTTGACTCCCGGGTCACGGTGAACGAATCATCCAGTTCCGCAGCCAGCCAGCGCTGAAGCGAATCCGAACCCAGGTTCTTCTGCACCACCAGCCATGCCGTCCCGCCGTCGGCCAGGCGCGGCAGCCAGAGCTTGAGCAGGGCGTGCAGCTCGTCCTTGCCGATCCGGATCGGCGGGTTGGACCAGATGGTGTCGAAGCGTACGCCCGGGTCCACCTCCTGGGGCGTGCTGGCAACGACGTTGGACAGTCCCAGCGCGGCGGCGTTTTCGTTGGTCAGGGCGATACAGCGTTCATTGACGTCCACGGCGTAGACCTTGGACCCGGGGGCCAGCAGGGCCATGGTCAGCGCAACGGGACCCCAGCCGCAGCCGATGTCCAGGAGGTTGCCTTGGGGGTTCGGATCAGGAACCTCGGCCAGAAGCACGGCAGTGCCTTTGTCGATCCCATCCGGACTGAAGATGCCGGTGGAGGTGTGGAGGCTGCGCGGCTTGCCCGCCAACTCCACCTTGAGTGGCTTACGGGTGAAGGGGCCGGCGGGGGACGTGCTGAAATAGTGTGCTGACTCCATAACTCGCCAGAGTAGTTCCCCTTGCAGCGTAAAGGGAAACCGCGCTGCAGCCCCTCTGCTACGCTGGAACGCATGTTCCTGATCTTCGAGTAGCCGGCACGGGCCACGCCCGTCCCGCAGCCTGTCCTCTTGCGACAGTCCGTCCCGCAGCGACGCAGGTTCCACGCCTTCCGCTTGCGCACCGGCCAGACCACCCAGTCTGCCCGGCCGCCGGACAACACTCGAACGTCAGCCTCCTGCTGCACGTCCCGCCATTCTCCGGCCCTTTCCCGCCGTGCCGCCGTTTTAAGGCGGCATTCCCAGCCCGGCATCGCAGCCGGCGCAGACCATCAGGAGAACCATGACCGCAGGCCGTCAGCCCAGCGCGAATACTTTCCAACTTCCACCCAATCAGCACTATTCTGGAATTGCCGAATCTTCAAAGGAGACCATGACCAGCCAGCCCAACACCGGTTCCGATCCAGCCGCCCAGGACATGAGTCCGCAGGAAATCCAGGCTGTTATCGACCGGATCCTCGCCAAGGACGTACCGGCCAAGAATGTCAGCACGCCCCGGGGTGAGGGCAGCGGTGATGGAAAAGCGGTGCTTGGCAGGGCCCAGGCTATTTCCCGCCTCGACGAAGAACATTCAACGTACGACGGCGACCAGCAGGACCTTGAGGAACGTCGCGCGCTGCGCCGCAGGGCCGGCCTGTCCACCGAACTGGAAGACGTCACCGAAGTCGAATACCGCCAGCTGCGCCTTGAGCGGGTGGTCCTTGCCGGTCTCTGGTCCGAGGGAACCCTTGCCGACGCCGAAAACTCGCTGCGTGAGCTGGCCGCCCTCGCCGAGACCGCGGGTTCGGAAGTCCTCGACGGGCTGGTGCAGCGCCGCGACAAGCCGGACCCCGGAACCTTCCTGGGCTCGGGCAAGGCACAGGAACTCAAGGACATCGTGATGTCCACGGGAGCGGATACCGTGGTGGTGGACGCCGAACTGGCACCTTCGCAGCGGCGTGCTCTTGAAGACATCGTCAAGGTCAAGGTCATCGACCGGACTGCCCTGATCCTGGATATCTTCGCCCAGCACGCCAAGAGCCGCGAGGGCAAGGCGCAGGTGGAACTCGCCCAGCTGGAATACCTGCTTCCGCGCCTGCGCGGCTGGGGTGAGTCGATGTCCCGCCAGGCCGGTGGCCAGGTCGGTGGCGCCGCCGCCGGCATGGGCTCCCGTGGCCCCGGTGAAACCAAGATCGAACTGGACCGGCGCCGCATCCGTACCCGCATGGCCAAGCTGCGGCGTGAAATCGCCGCGATGAAGCCCGCGCGCGAAACCAAGCGGGCCAACCGCCGTCGTAATGAAGTGCCCTCCGTGGCCATCGCCGGATACACCAACGCCGGCAAGTCCTCCCTGCTCAACCGCCTCACCGACGCCGGGGTCCTCGTGGAGAACGCGCTGTTTGCCACGCTGGATCCCACGGTCCGCAAGGCGGAAACCGCCGACGGCCTGGGCTACACCCTGGCCGATACCGTGGGATTCGTCCGTTCGCTGCCAACCCAGCTGGTGGAGGCTTTCCGCTCCACGCTCGAGGAAGTGGCGGACGCGGACCTGATCCTGCACGTGGTGGACGTCTCGCACCCCGATCCGGAAGGCCAGATTGCTGCCGTCCGGAAGGTCTTCAGCGAAGTCGACGCCCGGAAGGTGCCGGAGATCATCGTGCTGAACAAGGCTGACGCCGCCGACCCCTTCGTGGTGGAGCGGCTGAGGCAGCGCGAACCGCGCCATGTGGTGGTCTCAGCCCGCACGGGCGAAGGGATCCCGGAACTGCTGAAAGTCATCAGCGAATCCATTCCCCGGCCGTCGGTGAAGATGCAGCTGCTCATCCCGTACGACCGCGGCGACCTGATCAGCAAGCTTCACGAGTCCGACGCCGAGATCCTCAGCATGGACCACGTGGAGGCCGGCACCAGGGCTGCCGTCATGGTCCGGGAGGGCCTGGCGTCCGAACTGGAACCCTTCACCGTCAATGACTGACACCGCGGCGGACGAAGCCGCGCAGACGGCCGGCGAGCAGTTCGTCATCGAACTGCTCGACCGGGCCGTCGCAGGCATGGGTGGACAAAGCCGCACTGGACAGCACGAAATGGCCCTGCAGGTGGCCCGCGCCATCGAAACGGGCAACCACCTGCTGGTCCAGGCGGGCACCGGCACCGGCAAATCGCTTGCCTACCTCGTGCCGCTGATCGCCCATGCCCTGGAAAGCAACAAGCCTGCGCTGGTCTCCACGGCCACGCTTGCCCTGCAGACCCAGATCGTGGGCAGGGACCTGCCCCGGCTCCTGAAGAACATCACCCCGGCACTGGAACGTCCGGTCAAGGTCGCCTTGGTCAAAGGCCGTTCCAACTACGTCTGCCGCCACAAGCTCGAAGGCGGTTTTCCCTCCGAGGAGCCCTCCGAAGGGCAGCTCTTCTCGCTTGGCGAGGACACCAGCGTGCCGCACTTTGCTGCGTCCGTGGGCGGACCCTCCTCGCAGCTTGGGAAGGAAGTGGTCCGGCTCCGCGAGTGGGCGGAGAAAACGGCTACAGGGGACCGGGACGAATTGCTCCCGGGCGTGACCGACCGCGCCTGGCGGCAGGTCTCCGTAACGTCCATGGAGTGCCTGGGCGCCCAGAAATGCCCCATGGCTGCAGAGTGCTTCAGCGAACTCGCCCGGCAGGACGCTGCCGAAGCGGACGTCGTGGTGACCAACCACGCCATGCTCGCCGTCAGCGCCTTCGAAGGACTTGCCGTCCTGCCTGAATACGACGTCGTGGTGGTGGACGAAGCGCACGAACTCCAGGACCGGGTCACCGGAGCCGTGTCGGGGCAACTGTCCGTCGCGATGGTGCACGCCGCCGCTGCCGGTGCACGGAAACACACCGCCATCACCGTTGATGCCCTCAACGCCGCCGCCGCCAACCTTGAGCTGGCCCTCGCCGGCGCACCGAATGGCTTGCTTCCCAATGGCCTGAACGATGAACAGCTGGACTGTGTGGACCAGCTGCGTGAGGCCTGCCGGGCTGCACTGTCCGATTCCAAGGGGGACAGCAACACCACGGCCGACGGCGGCCGGCAGCTGGCCAGGTCCCGCCTCATGCTCATCCTGGAACTATGCGAGCGTCTGGTAGCCGCCCGGGAGAACCGGGAAGTGGTGTGGTTCTCCCGCGCCAGCACCTTCGACCCCGGCCAGGGCTACTCGCAGCCGGATGAGAATGCACCGGTGCTGATCAACATTGCCCCGCTGTCCGTCGCCGGGCGGCTGCGGGAAGGGCTCTTTGCCGACCATACGGTGGTGCTGACTTCCGCCACCTTGGCCATCGGTTCCGCTTTCGAACCCGCTGCAGGAGGGCTGGGCCTTCTCGGCGACGGCGCTCCCAGCTGGACCGGCGTGGACGTCGGCTCACCCTTCGACTACCCCAAGCAGGGCATCCTCTACGTCGCCGGACACCTGCCCAAGCCCGGCCGCGGCGTGTCCCCGGAGGCGCTGGAGGAACTGGAAGCACTGATCAAGGCGTCCGGCGGGGGAGCCCTGTGCCTGTTCTCCTCACGCCGCGCGGCCGAGGAAGCTGCCGACGCCCTCCGGCCCAAGCTGGACATGACCGTCCTCTGCCAAGGGGAATCGACCATGACTGCCCTGGTTAAGCAGTTCGCCGATGAACCGGACACCTGCCTTTTCGGAACCATGTCCCTGTGGCAGGGAGTCGACGTCCCGGGCGGTTCCTGCCGGCTGGTGGTGATTGACCGGATCCCGTTCCCGCGACCCGACGATCCGCTGATGACGGCGCGGTCGCGTGCCGTGGCGCAGGCGGGCGGCAATGGTTTCATGTCCGTTTCAGCCACCCACGCCGCGATCCGGCTGGCCCAGGGTGCCGGGCGGCTGATCAGGTCAACGGGAGACAAAGGTGTGGTGGCCGTACTCGACTCGCGGCTGGCTACCGAGCGCTACGCCGGATTCCTGCGGGGCGCCCTGCCTCCGTTCTGGGCCACCACTGACCGCAGCAAGGCGCTGGCAGCCCTCACCAGGCTGGGCGCGGACGCGCTCCGATAGACCCGGAAGTGCCCCAGGCCCGCCGCGGTAAAACAGGGGCGGACCTGGGGCAGATTAAGGCACTTTTCGGATGTGGGTTTGGGCCGGCCAGTACGCGCCGGGGGCAACGCGCTAGAGCGAACGCAGGACCGAGACGACTTTGCCCATGATGGTGGCGTGGTCGCCCAGGATGGGTTCGTACTGTGTGTTCTGGGGGAGCAGCCAGGTGTGGCCGTCGCGCTGGCGGAAAGTTTTGACCGTTGCTTCGTCGTCGAGCAGCGCAGCAACGATATCCCCGTTGGCGGCGTCGGCCTGGCGCCGGACCACCACCCAGTCGCCGTCGCAAATGGCGGCGTCCACCATGGAATCGCCGGCCACCCGCAGCATGAAGAGTTCGCCCTGGCCCACGAGCTGGCGGGGGAGCGGCATGACATCCTCGACCAGCTGTTCGGCCAGGATGGGACCGCCGGCAGCAATCCGGCCCACAAGCGGAACCATTGCGGTATCGAGCGCGGTGGGCAGTTCGGTGACCGATGCACCCGCACCGGCTGGCTGCGGTGCAGGAGAGTTGCCTGCTGCCTTGCCGGAACCGCCGTCCAGCGTGAGGGGCATCAGCACTTCCATGGCGCGCGGCCGTTTGGGATCGCGGCGCAGGTAACCCAGTTTCTCCAGCTGGGAGAGCTGGTGCGTCACGCTGGACAGGCTTGCCAGCCCCACGGTATCGCCGATTTCGCGCATGGAGGGCGGATACCCGTTCTCATTGACCGAGCGCTGGATGGTTTCGAGAATCTTCTTTTGCCGGGGGGTCAGGCCCTTGGCAGTCCTCTTGCTTTGCGGGGCGGTCCTGCCCCCGGCGGCTGCTGCTGCCATATTCGCCAATGCCTTTCGCTTGCCGCCGGATCTTCCACCCCGGTGCTGGTCTGCATGCACCGCCGGAAGGACTCCCACTGTCATTGTCAGACCCTGCTGTTCAACTTCAGGGGTGGTTGTTCTTTGGTTTCAAAGCTAGGCCAGCCGCATTGCTTTTTCAAACATTTGTTCTAGCGAGTCTCGACATTGTTCGTTGATAAGTGCTAAAACTTAACAAGCAAAGGTCGAACATGTGTTCTAACCAGCGCATGCCCTATTCGAAAACGTGGCCGGAGGAAGTTCCGGACCGCGGTCTGAATGGTCGGGGCAGCCGCGGGTGGACACCCGGGCAGCACGGCAGGTCCAGGAGGGCTCAGTTCATGTCAGCTTCATCTCGTCACCAGGTTTCAGCTTCACCCGCGCCCCTTCGGCTCACCCGGCGGGGACGGATCGTCCTGATCGGAGTTCCGCTGGTACTCCTCGCGGTTCTCCTGCTGTCGCTGTCGGGGTTCTTCAACTCGCCGGCCAAGGCCTCCGACTCCGCGGCGGACCTGGCGGTGACACCCACGGTCACCGTAACGGTGCAGCCGGGCCAGTCGCTGTGGACCATCGCCGGTGCGGTTGATCCGGACCGCGATGCCCGCGACGTGGTCGCGGATATCGTTCAGCTCAACAACCTCAGCGCCGGATCCGTCCTGCCGGGGCAGCAGCTGTTCGTCCCAACACACTGAAGCTCGCTCTCCGCCCGGCGCCAGGCTGTCGAGGCACACGCCGAGGGCGAACAAGACCCGTCACATTTTCCGGTCGTTGCCGCGGCAACTAAACTGTTCAGGTGAACGACCAGCTAGAGCGTCTGAACCGGCTTCCCCTTCGCAGCAACCTTCGCGGGCTCACCCCTTACGGGGCGCCCCAACTGGACGTCCCCATCCTTCTGAACGTCAATGAAAACACCCATGGTGTCCCCGCCGACGTGCGGGCAGCCATCAGCGCCGCCGTAACTGAAGCGGCCGCAGGCCTGAACCGCTACCCGGACCGGGAGTTCACCGAACTTCGGAAAGCCCTGGCGGAGTACCTCGGGCATGGCCTCGACGAGACCAACCTATGGGCAGCCAACGGCTCCAACGAGGTCCTGCAGCAGATCCTCCAGGCCTTCGGCGGCCCCGGACGCACAGCCTTGGGCTTCCCTCCCACGTACTCCATGTACCCCCTGCTGGCCAGCGGGACCGACACGCAGTACATCACCGGAGAGCGCGCCGAAGGATACGACCTGAGCGCAGAGTCAGCCGCGCGCCAGGTCAAGGAACTGCAACCGAACATCGTGTTCCTCTGCTCGCCCAACAATCCCACCGGGACCGGGCTCGGCCTGGATGTCGTGGAGGCTGTCTACGAGGCCGGGGAGGACAGCCAGGCCATTGTCATCGTGGACGAGGCCTACCATGAGTTCGCGCACGACGGCACGCCCAGCGCGCTGACCCTGCTTCCCGGCCGGGAGCGGCTCATCGTGTCCCGCACCATGAGCAAGGCGTTCGCCCTGGCAGGCGCCCGCCTTGGCTACATGGCTGCCGCGCCGGAAGTCACCGACGCCCTGCGGCTGGTGCGCCTGCCCTACCACCTCTCAGCCATCACGCAGGCCACCGCGCTTGCCGCCCTCGAACACCGCGAGGCGCTGATGGCGGATGTCCAGGACATCAAGGCCCAGCGGGACCGGATCGTGGCGGAACTGACCCGGATGGGCCTGACGCCCGCGGCCTCCGACTCCAACTACGTGTTCTTCGGCGGCCTGGAAAACCCCCACCAGGTCTGGCAGGAACTGCTGGACGCCGGTGTCCTGATCCGCGACGTCGGAATTCCCGGTCATCTTCGGGTCACCGCAGGCACTGAGGCGGAGACCACAGCCTTCCTCACGTCCCTGGAACGCATCCTTGCGGGCCACGCCGCGCTTCCCGCCTAGACTTGTAGTGCGGCGCTGGACGCCTTGAACCACTTCTTCTCCCACTAAGGATCCCTTCACCATGAGTCCAATCGGATCGAATACGGCCGCGGCCCGGACCGCCCGCATGGAGCGTGCCACCAGCGAGTCCTCCGTACTCGTGGAGATCAACCTCGACGGAACCGGGGTGTCGGACATCGATACCTCAGTGCCGTTCTACGACCACATGCTGACCGCCCTGTGCAAGCACTCCCTGATCGACATGACGGTCAAGGCCACCGGTGACACGCACATCGACGTCCACCACACCGTGGAGGACGTTGCCATTACCTTCGGCGAGGTCCTGCGCACTGCCCTGGGCAACAAAGCGGGAATCCGCCGTTTTGGCGAGGCCACCGTGCCGCTGGACGAAGCGCTTGCCAACGCAGTGGTCGATGTATCCGGGCGCCCTTACCTGGTCCACGGCGGCGAGCCGGCGGGCCAGGAGTACCACCTGATCGGCGGCCACTTCACTGGCTCCCTGACCCGCCACGTCTTCGAAGCCATCACGCTGCACGCCGGCATCTGCCTGCACATGAACGTGTTGGCCGGCCGGGACCCGCACCACATCGTCGAGGCACAGTTCAAAGCCTTCGCCCGTGCCCTGCGCGCCGCCGTCGAACCGGATCCCCGCGTTGAGGGCATCCCGTCCACCAAGGGCGCGCTGTGAGCGGCCAGGTTCTCAAAGACGGGGCCATCATCGACCCCTCCGCATCACGCAAGCTGCCTTCACCCGAGGGTAAGCCGACCGTCACCGTGCTGGACTACGGTTCCGGGAACGTGCGGTCAGCCGTGCGCGCACTGGAACGTGCCGGCGCGGAGGTGATCCTGAGCTCCAAGCCGGAGGACGTCCTGAACGCGGACGGACTGGTGGTGCCCGGCGTCGGCGCTTTCGAGACCGTGATGCGCGAACTCAAGGCCGTGGACGGCATCCGGCTCATCGGCAGGCGCGTTGCCGGTGGCCGCCCCGTGCTGGGCATTTGCGTGGGCCTCCAGGTCCTGTTCGAGGCCGGCGTGGAGCATGGCACCGAAGCCGAAGGCATCGGGGAATGGCCCGGAAAGGTGGAAGCCCTTCCCGCGGAAGTTGTCCCGCACATGGGCTGGAACACCGTCAAGGTTCCTGAAGGTTCCAAACTCTTTGCCGGCGTCGAAAACGAGCGCTTCTACTTCGTGCACTCGTACGGCGTGCAGGAATGGAACTTCGACGTCATCCAGCCGCGGATGGCTCCGCCGATGGTTACCTGGTCCGAGCACGGCGCCCCGTTCATTGCGGCCGTGGAAAATGGCCCCCTCTGCGCCACCCAGTTCCACCCTGAAAAATCAGGAGACGCCGGCGCGCGTCTCCTGCGCAACTGGGTGGAAGGGCTGCGCAAGCCGGCCGGCGGCGACCCCGGACCCGGCGCATCAACCGACACCGGCAGTGGCGCCTAGATGTGGTCCGTACTGCTGACGGGGCTCGCCGGCATCCTGATTGGCGGCGGCATCTCCTTCCGTCAGCAGCGCAAGCCACTGTGGACCCAGGTAGCCTTCTATGTCCTGGCGGCCATGTCGCTGCTCGCCGCCTACCTGCTCACGCTGCCGGCCGGGTGACCCGCCACCGGACGGTGGCCAGGTTGGCTGTGGGCAGCCCGCCCGGCACATTCGCAACGGCACGCCCCGACACCGCCTTAATTCCAGCCAATCGCCCTGAGCCCCAGGACCAACACCGAGGATGAGTATGACCACCGCACATGACCTGCCGGTACTTGAACTGCTGCCCGCCGTCGACGTCGTTAACGGCCAGGCCGTGCGGCTGGTCCAGGGCGAGGCCGGCAGCGAGACCAGCTACGGCACCCCGCTCGAAGCAGCTTTGAACTGGCAGCAGCAGGGCGCCGAGTGGGTGCACCTGGTGGACCTGGACGCCGCTTTCGGGCGGGGATCCAACGCGGACCTGCTCCGCGAGGTGGTGGGCCGGCTGGACATCAAGGTGGAGCTCTCCGGCGGGCTCCGCGACGATGAGACCCTCGAAGCGGCGCTTGACCTGGGAGTTGCCCGGGTCAACCTGGGCACCGCAGCCCTGGAGAATCCCGAGTGGACCGCCCGGGCCATCGACCGCTTCGGCGACAAAATCGCCGTCGGACTCGACGTCCGTGGCACCACCCTTGCCGGCCGCGGATGGACCAAGGAGGGCGGAGACCTGTGGGACGTCCTGGGCCGCCTGGAAGAGGCCGGCTGCGCCCGCTACGTGGTGACCGACGTAACCAAGGACGGCACGCTGCAGGGACCGAACGTTGAACTCCTGCGCCAGATGGTGGAGAAGACAGGCAAGCCGGTGGTGGCGTCGGGCGGAATTTCCAGCCTGGACGACCTCAAGGTCCTCCGCTCGCTGGTCCCGTTGGGCGTGGAAGGCGCCATTGTGGGCAAAGCCCTGTACTCCGGAGCCTTCACGCTGCCTGAAGCCCTCGATGTCGCCGGCCGGCGCTAGGGCCGGGCGCATTAAACCCATGTCCAACGTCGAGGAACCGCAACCCCCCGCAGCCCGCCAGCTGCCCGGACATATTGCAGCAGCGCTGGCCGGTGCCGGTGGTGCCACGGACTCCGCGGGCCAGCCGTGGGCAGGGCGGAGCCTCGCCGGCGGCGACGCCAAGATCCATAATTTCGAGGACGACGACGGCACGGCCGACGCCGGGTATGTCGCCGCGGTTGCGTCCCTCCGTGAGGGACGGGGCGGTGAAGAGGCGGTGGTTGCCTCGATGGCAACTGCGCGGGTCTTCATCCCGATCGTGGCGCAGCTGGCCGAGGAGGAAGAAACCGCCCACGGGCTGCACGCCGACAAGCAGGCGGACATGGCCCTGGTGACACTGAAGGCAGCCGACGGGAGGACCGCGCTGCCGGCGTTCACCTCGGCCGCTGCGCTGTCGGCATGGCATCCCGAGGCCAGGCCGGTAGCCGTCTACGCCGCCCGGGCGGCGCTTTCGGCAGTGGCCGAAGGAGCCGAACTTCTGGTCCTGGACCCGGGCGCCGATGTGACGTTCGTGGTCCGCAGGCCCGGCGTGTGGGCCCTCGCCCAGCAGCATGGCTGGATCCCCTCCTACAATGACGACGAACTGGCCGCTGAAATGGGCCGCGCGGCGTCAGGCTTCGCCGCCATCCGCCGGCTCGAACTCCTGCCCGGCAGGGGAGTGGCCGCCAGGGCCGCCGACGGATCAGTAGTCCCCGGTGGCGGTGCCGGGCCGGAACTGCAGGTGGTGCTGTACCTCGAGGACGGCCTGGACGCCGCCGGTGTCCAGCAACTGGTAGCCGGCCTGCAGGCGGAGTGGTCCCGGAATGTATTGTTTGGGGAGCGCGTCGATTCCCTTGAAATCAAACTGAGGCGCGCTCCCGACTAGCCGCCAGCCGGATGGGTGATCCCCGCCAGCCTGCGGCGCATCCTGAAGGACCGCTTTCGTGAATTTCGCTCTCTACCGGGAGTTGCTCGCCGTCCGGCCCATCCGCCGGCTGCTGCTGGTGGGCATGGTTGCCCGGATCCCGCACTCGGCCGCCGGCGTTCTGCTCACCCTGCACATCGTCCTCACCCTGGGCCAGGGCTATGCTGCGGCGGGTGCGGCCGCGGCTGTCATGACCATCGGCATCGCGCTTGGTGCGCCGTGGCGCGGGCGGCGCGTGGACACAGTGGGCCTTCGGACCGCGCTCATCCCGTCGGTGGTCTCCGAAACGGTGATCTGG
The DNA here is from genome assembly GCF_030323865.1 of Pseudarthrobacter defluvii. Classification (NCBI taxonomy): domain Bacteria; kingdom Bacillati; phylum Actinomycetota; class Actinomycetes; order Micrococcales; family Micrococcaceae; genus Pseudarthrobacter; species Pseudarthrobacter defluvii. The sequence goes on from NZ_CP066362.1 coordinate 1,544,827, forward strand.
TCCGTGGTGCCGCACGTGTCCTACCAGTGGCTCCTTCCGCTGGTCTTCGTGGGCGGCCTCCTCACGCTTCCCATCTTCAGCGTTGTCCGGCAGTCCCTGGGTGTGCTGGCCGAGGGCGACCAGCGCCGGACCGCGTTCGCCCTCGACGCCATCACCACGGAAGTGGTGTTCATGATCGGACCGGCCGCCGGTGCCGTCGTAGCCACCAGCGGCTTCACCGTTGCCGGCCTGACGGTGGTGGGCGTGGCCACCTCCCTCTCCGGGCTGTTCCTCATGTGGTTTAACCCACCCACGCGCAGCGAGGGCCTGACGGTCGAATGCGCGGAGGATGAGCAGCATGCCGCGGAAGCCGCCGTCGTCTCCACGGCTCCGGCCCATGTGCAGGAAGCCGCCGCGGAACTGGCACCCGCCGGGGCCGCCACCAGCGCCGCGCAGGGCCTGAGGGGGAAACTGGCAGGTGGCTTTTCGTGGTTCACCGCCACGGTCGCCGCACTCTTCGCCGTGGCCGCCGGCGCCGGCATGGTCCTCAGCGGAACCGACGTCGGCATCGTCGCAGCCCTGCAGGTCGGCGGACACCAAAGCGAAATCGGCATCGTCTTCGTCTTCTGGTGTGCCGCTTCGGTGGTGGGCGGCTTGATTTACGGCGCCATGCACCGGCCCATCCCGCCGATCTTCCTGCTGCTGGGCATGGCTGCCCTGACCCTGCCCATGGCCCTCGCCCACGACACCTGGACGCTGGCCTTCGTCTCCGTCCTGCCGGGCCTGCTGTGCGCCCCCGTGCTTTCGGCAGCCTCCGAAAAAGTCGCGGATCTCGTGTCCGAGGAGCGGCGCGGGGAGGCGATGGGGTGGTACGGATCGGCCCTCACCGCCGGCGTTGCCCTGGGTTCCCCGCTGGCCGGTGTGTTCATCGACGTGATGGGCCCCTCCGGCGGCTTCGTGTCCGTCGGCGCCGCCGGCGTAGTGCTTTGCCTCGTGGGTCTGGTGCTCCAGCAGCGCCGCCGCCGGGCTGCTGCCTAAGCCCTGCCCATCCATCGATTGCTGCGTAGTTGTCCTTATGGCCCCGCTAAACGGCAGTTACGGAGCAATGGATGATGTTAAAAACGACGGCGGGACGACCTTCAAAAGGCCGTCCCGCCGTCGGACGTTGCTTGGGGGAGTTCTTCCTTAGTTCACTGCCCCGGTGTACTTTTCGCCCGGGCCCTTCCCCGGAGCGTCCGGAATCAGTGACTCTTCACGGAAGGCCAGCTGGAGGGAACGCAGGCCGTCGCGCAAGGGACCGGCGTGCTGGGAACCGATCTCAGGGGCGGCGGCGGTGACCAGGCCGGCCAGTGCCGTGATCAGTTTCCGGGCCTCGTCCAGGTCCTTCAGCTCGGCTGCGTTGTCTTCCGCGGCCAGGCCAAGCTTTACCGCGGCCGCGCTCATCAGGTGCACGGCGGCCGTGGTGATGACCTCGATGGAGGGAACTTCGGAGATGTCGCGGATCTGTTGTGAAACGTCTGCGCCTGCTTCGCCGGGCTCGAAGACGTACGAATTACTGTCTGAGGTGCTCATACTGGTAAGCTTGACACAGACCGACTGGATGTCGTTATTTCAGAGATTGTCCCAAACGACCAGGTTCCCAACAGCGCTTCGCGGCGTTGACGGGAATTTTTTCTGTAGAATGGCTTCCAGTTTGCAAGCGGAGTTCTCTCCCACCCGCGTCAGCCGCTGTCCCGCCCGTTCCTTTGGAACCTGCAGGGGCGCAAGGTTGCCGGGTACCTGGTTGGGCATGGGCCGGTATTTTCCGGGACTGTGCACGTGCAGCCCTTCGCGGGGTTGCTGAGCCAACCTCTTTGAGGCCTTCGATTGCTCCGGCAATTGGGGGCCTTCTCTATTTGCCGGAAACAACAACAAACACAGGAGCTTTAACATTAGCGAGCCAAGAATCAATGAGCGTATCCGCGTCCCCGAGGTGCGGCTGGTCGGACCTGCAGGTGAACAGGTAGGAATCGTCCGTATTGAGGATGCCCTGCGCCTGGCTGCCGAATCCGACCTTGATCTCGTTGAAGTTGCACCTCAGGCGAAGCCTCCGGTGTGCAAGCTGATGGACTTCGGCAAGTACAAGTACGAGGCCGCGGTCAAGGCACGTGAGGCCCGGAAGAACCAGACGAACACCGTTCTGAAGGAAATCCGCTTCCGCCTGAAGATCGACACCCACGACTACGAGACCAAGCGCGGGCACGCCCTTCGCTTCCTCGGTGCCGGGGACAAGGTCAAGGCCATGATCCAGTTCCGTGGCCGTGAGCAGCAGCGTCCGGAGATGGGCATCCGCCTGCTCCAGCGTTTCGCGGACGACGTGGCCGAAGTTGGCGTGGTGGAGTCCAGCCCCCGCATCGACGGACGCAACATGGTCATGGTGGTTGGCCCGCTGAAGAACAAGGCTGAGGCCAAGGCTGAAGCACGGCGCGCCACACAGCGCGCCGAGGCCAAGGCACAGAACGAAGCCAAGGCTTCCGGACGCGTCGACACCTCCGGCCAGGACCAGGCCCCCATGACGCAGTCATTGGCGGACCTCCTGCCGGAAGGCTTCACCGTGTCCACCGAGCCCGAGGCTGCCGCGCCGAAGCAGGAAGCCCCCGAGGCCGACGCTGCAAAGCAGGAGGCCCCTAAGGCCGAGGCTCCGAAGCAGGAAGCCCCCAAACAGGAGGCCCCCAAGGCTGCGGCGCCCAAGCAGGAAGCCCCCAAGGTTGCCGCTCCGAAGCAGGAGGCTCCCAAGGCGGCTGCGCCGAAGTCCGCTCCGGCGCCCAAGCCTGCGGCTGCCAAGCCGGAAGCTGCAGCACCGACGGCGCCCAAGCCGGCTGCCGTGCCTGCCCCGCCGAAGCCGGTGGCCAGGCCTGCCGCGCCCAAGCCTGCTGCCCGCCCTGCCCCCAAGGCAGTGCCGAAGCCGGCCGGCAAGAAGACCAACTAGTTCACAGCTGCCGGGGTACGCCCTCCGGCAGTCAGCAACCAGCATGCTGCCCGCAGGGGCGGCTGCGCGATAGAACTGCGGCCCCCGGGCCTGCAGAAACGTAAGGAGATCGGTTCCCATGCCGAAGATGAAGACCCACAGTGGTGCTAAGAAGCGCTTCAAGCTGACCGGCAGCGGCAAGCTGCGCCGCCAGCAGGCCAACCGCCGCCACTACCTGGAGCACAAGTCCTCCCGCCTGACCCGTCGCCTCGCCGGCGACAAGATCGTCTTCAAGGGCGACGCCAAGGTCATCCGGAAGATGCTCGGCATCTAGTTCCCAAGTTTTACTGACGGGCCGCCCCCTGGTGGCCGGTCACCTGCCAAACAGCCTTCTCAGGCCGCCGCCGGATTACCGGCAACAGATGCTTGGGATCAGATTTTCGAAGGAGTACGCACGTGGCACGTGTGAAGAGGGCGGTTAACGCCCACAAGAAGCGCCGGGTTGTCCTTGAACGGGCAAAGGGTTACCGCGGACAGCGTTCGCGCCTGTACCGCAAGGCCAAAGAGCAGCTGCTGCACTCGTTTGTGTACAGCTACGGCGACCGCAAGAAGAAGAAGGGCGACTTCCGCCGCCTGTGGATCCAGCGCATCAACGCTGCTTCCCGCGCCAACGGCCTCACCTACAACCGCCTCATCCAGGGCCTGAAGGCCGCGGAGGTCGAGGTTGACCGCCGTATGCTGGCCGAGCTTGCCGTCTCCGACGCCAACGCCTTCGCCGCACTGGTCCAGGTTGCCAAGGACTCCCTGCCGGCAGACACCTCCGCCAAGAAGGTTGCCGCAGCCTAGCCATTGCTGCCGCCCCTCGCCTGAGGGGCCCATTCAGGAACAGGTGGCAGCAGCTACTACAGTTCTTGTATGAACGAAACCGGGCGCCCGCAAGATCTTCCACTGTCCAACCCCCGAGCCGATCGGGTCAGGGACGTGGCGAAACTTGCAGGGCGCCCGGCCCGTTTAAAGCGCGGCCAGTTCCTTGCTGAAGGTCCGCAGGCTGTCCGGGAGGCCCTCAAGCTCCACCAGCAGCGCCTTGCAGCTGGCGCTCCCGGAGTGGTCACGGAAGTTTTTGCCAGCGAAAGTTGCCTTGACCGTTTTCCCGAGTTTGAAGAGCTGGCCCACGGCACCAATGCCAGGTTGGCCACCGATGACGTCCTGGCCGCCATGGCGGACACCGTCAATCCGCAGGGGATCGTCGCCGTTTGCCGTTTCGTGGACGTTTCCCTGGCGGAGGTGCTGGATGCCGGCCCCCGTTTGATTGCGGTCCTGTGCCAGGTCAGGGACCCGGGCAACGCTGGAACTGTATTGCGGGCGGCCGACTCCGCCGGTGCAGACGCGGTGGTCTTCACAGCCTCTAGCGTCGACATCTATAACCCCAAGGCGGTCCGGTCCACCGCGGGCTCACTGTTCCACCTTCCGGTGGTCCTGGCCGCGGACCCTGCGGAACTGGCGGCGGAATGCAAGGCCCGGGGCATCGGCGTCCTCGCGGCGGACGGTTATGGCCAGCTGGACCTGGACGTCCTGCAGGACGAGAGCGCCCGCCGCAGGCTCACCGGCACCGGCCCGGAATCCGTCTACGATCTCGCTGGGGCTACCGCCTGGTTTTTTGGGAACGAGGCGCAGGGCCTCTCCGAGGAGGAATTGGGACTCGCGGACCACCGGGTGGCCGTCCCCGTCTATGGCGCCGCCGAAAGCCTCAACCTTGGGACCGCAGCCACCGTCTGCCTGTACGCCAGCGCCCGGTCCCAGCGCAGGGTGGAAGCCGCGGCGGGGACCGGAAGCGCCGGATAGGACGCCCGGGGCAGGAGCGGGCACAAAGGCAGGTCTGGACACAAGCACGGACGACGGCGGCGGGCCGGCGCACAAAGAAAGGCCCCGGAATTCCGGGGCCCGTGGGTTTATTGATTGACAAAGCGATCAGGGTGCGCGGCTGGCTTTTCCACGTCCGGTGACTGCTCCGTAGATGCCGGCGACAACCAGGCCGCCGACGATAGCGAGAATCCAGGTGCCGAGGTCGAAGAAGGCAAGATCGCCCTTGTTGAACAGGAGGCTGCCAATCCAGCCGCCAACAATGGCTCCGACGACACCCAGGATGAGGCTGGTCACCCAGCCGCCGCCAACCCGTCCGGGCATTACGGCTTTAACGATGGCCCCAACAATCAGGCCCAAAATAATCCAAGCAAGAAAACCCATGTCTCCTCCTCATTGTGACCGGGATTAATAGTCCCGATGAGGCTCAAGCTAACATAAGCACCCCCTAAAGTCAGTAGCCCCAGGGGCGGCGTTGCAGCATCGTTAGGCCCCCTGTCGGCAGGCCACTCAAAAGAGGGCTGGCCCGCGCAACTCAGGCAGCCAGCGGCCGTTTGCGTTCCATCAGGCCGCTGAAGAGGGCAACGCCGAAACCGAGGAGCGCCAGGACGGCGCCGACAAGCGCCGGGGCGGTGAAGCCCCATCCCAGGGCAATGACCAGACCGCCGAGAAACGCTCCCAACGCATTGGCGACGTTCAGCGCGGCATGGTTCAGCGAGGATGCCAGTGACGGTGCATCCGGCGAGGCGTCCAGCAGCCGGGTCTGCAGCGCCGGAATCAGCATGGATCCAGAGGCACCCACCACGAACACCATGACCATGGCGCTCCACGGCCAGTGCGCTGCCACGGCGTAGACCACCAGGGCTACGGCAACAGCCGGAAGGACCCGGTACAGGGTGCCCATGACGGACTTGTCGGCCAGCCGGCCGCCTACGATGTTCCCGGCCACCATGCCCAGCCCATACAGCGCCACCACCAGGGGGATCAGTGCGGACGGGATGCCGGCCACGGCGGTCATGGTGTGCGCGATGTAGGTGTAGGTGGCGAAGAAGCCGCCGAAACCCACGATGCCCACCAGGAGGGCCAGCCACACCTGCAGCCGCTTGAGGGCGCCAAGCTCACGCCGGATGCTCGCATCGGGATGGGTGGCCTGGAAGGGGACGAACTTCCACACCATGGCCAACGCCAGCAGTCCGATGGCACCCACCAGGACAAACAGGAGCCGCCAGCCGAAGGTCTGGCCCAGCCACGTGGCAAACGGTACGCCCACCACGTTGGAGACGCTGAGCCCGGCCATGACCATCGAGATGGCCCAGCCGCGCCGGGTGGCAGGGACCAGGGAGGCGGCGATGACGGCAGCAACTCCGAAGAAGGCCCCGTGCGGGAGGCCGGCGGCAAAGCGGGATAGGAGCATCGACCCGTAGTCAGGGGCGATGAAAGAACTCAGATTGGCCACCGTGAAGAGCAGCAGGAGGCCGAGCGCCAGTTTCTTGCGGGGGAGCTTGGCTCCGACGGCGGCCAGCAGGGGAGCGCCGACTACCACTCCCAGCGCGTAGGCGGAGATCAGGTGGCCGGCCTCGGGCGTGCTGATCCCCAGTCCCTGTTCCACTTCCTTCAGCAGGCCCATCATGGTGAACTCGGTGACACCAATGCCCACACCGCCCATGGCCAGGGCAAAGATGGCCATGCCGATATTGGGGGCCTTGGTGCCGGCTGCCGTGGACGGGGAAAGAACGCTGCTCATATGCCTGCTTTTCGAAGGTGGAACATGGAATGGACGGTGCCACGGCAATGGGGCAGGAAGATCCGGACAATGTGGCAAACCCCGGGCGGGCAGGAGCTATTCCTGTGGCGTCGGTGGACTGCCGGATGCTGTTCCGGACCTTCCCATTGTGGCCCATAGAATGGGCCGGTGACTGGACTGATACAGGTAGTGGGCGGAGCCGTGGTGGACAACCTGGCCCAGCCGGCGGCAATGCTGGTGGCGCGGAGGAGCGCCCCGGAGCACCTGGCCGGGCTGTGGGAGTTTCCAGGAGGCAAGGTGGAACCCGGCGAGGAACCCGAAACAGCGCTGGTGCGCGAACTTGCCGAGGAACTGGGTATCGATGTCCGCCTGGGTTCGGAGCTGCCCGCGGAGGAACCCCAGGGCTGGCCCCTCAATGAGCGCGCCAGCATGCGGGTCTGGTTCGCCGAAGTGACCAGGGGCGAGGCGATGCCCCTCGAAGAGCATGACGAACTGCGGTGGGTGGACCTGCGGAACCGGCAAGCCGTCCTTGGCCTGCCGTGGATTCCGGCGGATTATCCGATTGTCAGTGCCCTCCTGGACTCTGTGGCGGTGCCGGTGCAGGAGCCCCTGGCAAAGGATTGAACTCCTGCGACTGACCCCCAGACCCCCAAGAAATTCAGAACAGTGAGTCCTGCACTCCGGGCCCGGAGGCTGCTGAATCAGCAGGGGAGCCACCCGGAACGGCGACGGGGATGCTGCCTGCGGGGTACTGCGCCTCTTCCACGCGCGGGTCGTCCAGGTCCGGCTTGTCCAGGTCCCGGTGGCTGAAGCCTGATGAATGCGAAAAACCGTGGCGTGCCTTGAAGTATCGGACCCTGCCGGCGAGCCACGTCCGGTATTCCTTGGACGCGTAGGAGCCGGTGCCGTACAGCCGCCGGTAGCGGCCGGCCAGTTCGGGGTGGTTGGCCGCGATCCACTTCATGAACCACTCCCTGGTGCCGGGCTTCAGGTACAGGGCACCCGCGGTGACGCCGGTTGCGCCCGCCGCCGCCAACGAGCCGAACAGCGAATCGAGTGCTTCGTCGCTGTCGGACAACCACGGCAGGATGGGCATGGCCATCACCCCGCAGGGCAGTCCCGCTTCGCGGAGCCGGGACACCAGCCGGAGCCGGGCCCTGGGTCCGGGCGTCCCGGGTTCGATCGCCTCGGACAGGGCTTCGTTGGTCATGGCCAGCGAAATGCCGAGCCCTACGGGGACCTGCGTGGCGGCGCTCTTGAGCAGCGGGATGTCCCTCGCCAGCAGGGTTCCCTTGGTGAGGATGGACAGGGGAGTGCCGGACTCCGCCAGGGCGTTAATGATTCCCGGCATGAGGCGGTACCGGCCCTCGGCCCGCTGGTAGGGGTCGGTGTTGGTGCCCAGCGCCACCTGCTGGCGGGTCCAGGAAGCCTTGTTCAGTTCCTTGCGCAGGACCTCCGCCGCGTTCACCTTCACCACTACCTGGCTGTCGAAGTCCATGCCGGCGTCGAAATCCAGGTACGTGTGCGTCTTGCGGGCAAAGCAGTAGACGCAGGCGTGGCTGCAGCCGCGATAGGGATTGACGGTCCATTCGAACGGCATCTTCGACCCCGCCGGCACCCTGTTGAGCACCGTTTTGGCAGTGACCTCGTGGAATGTGATGCCGGCGAACTCAGGCGTGGTGACGGAGCGGACCAGGCCCGCCAGCGGAAGCAAGGCGGGAGCGGCCGCGCCTGCGGGGTTGGGTGTGGGCACCAGTGCTTGCGCTTCCCATCTCATGCCTCCATTCGAAAACATGTTCGAATGTAAGTCAAGGCCGCAACACCTCCCGTCGGCCCCATCCCTGCTGAAAGAGTGTCAGCGCTGCAGTTCCCACGTGACGGTCACGGCCGCGTCCACCCGGTTTTCCCCGGGCTCCACCGCCAGGGACTCGGTGGCGGATGTCCGCTGCAGCCCGGCAAGCGGTACGGGGCCTGAAGCCGGGCGCTGGTCCGTCACGGACAACACCCGCCCCAGGGTGGCCGAGGCCAGGGCGGCGTACTGCCCGGCAGTGTGGAACGCGTCCTCCCACGCGGCATCCCGTGCCTGTGCCCGGATGGCGGAATCATCGGACAGGACCAGCTGCAGGCTGTTGAGCCGGGCAGCGTCCCCGGCCGCGCGGACGGCTTCCGAAACCGTGCCCGATGCGCTGCTGAGATCCTTCAACCTCACCAGAAGACTGCCGGCTGCCACGTAGCCCACGAGTTTTTGTCCTTCCCCGTCCCGCCAGGCGAGGTCGGCCCGGACGCTCAGCCCAGCGGTCCGGAGATCGGCCGGGGCAACGCCGCGGCCGCGGAGCGCGGATCCCACAGCAGCCAGGGCCCCGCCCGCTGCCGCATACGCTTCCTGCACCGACCCTGCCCGGCACTCCACGCCTACTGAAACCAGCATCAGATCCGGGGCCGCCTCCGCGGAGCCCGTTCCCGTCACGGTGACCGTGCCTGCTCCAACCTGCACATGGGGGTCCTCAACCATTACATCCGCCTCCCCGTAAGGGGGTAACCGCCCGCGGCCAGCCCCGCCTGCCGTTCAAAGATGTTCGCCGTCCCCGGATTTCCCGTGCGCAGCACGGACCAGCCGGCGGCTGCGAGGTACAACGGGATAAACGGCAGCCCCAGGCACCACGCGTACTGGCTGCAGTGCCGTTCCTCATGTCCCAGGAGCGCCGGCCGGGACGCCAGCTCCTCGGCTGTGCTGCGGCACAGCACCACATTGCCCAGGGTGTAGGCGTGCGCAAAGGGCACCCGCCAGCGGTAACCCGCGGCGATGACCAGGCCCCGGGGGCCGCGGCTGATGCGCGTCCGGGCGGCGAGGGCGACGGCGAGCCCGGCCAGGGTGCTTCCGTTAAGGAGGTTGGCTGCCCGCCTGAGCCGCTGGGCCGTCGTCGGGCCCTCAAGGGAACCCCTGCGCTGCCGCAAAGTCATGAGGCCATGGTAGCCGGAGGGTTCTACTAGACTGGAGGGCAGTGGCCGCCGGTCCTGCCGGCGAGCCCTGACCTGGTCATTGAATGCCACTGACGTTCAGCATTCATCCATGACCTGCCAGCGACGGACACGCCGGGCGGGAAACCGCGCGCGGCTGCCCCGCCCGCCGGCAGCCACGACTCGTAGCTAAGAACAGTAGATGACTGAAACTTTGCCGGGCGCCGCCATTCCGAACCCCACGGATGAGGCCGCCATCAACGCCGCTGTAGACCAGGCCATCACCGCCATTGCCGGTGCGGCCACCCTTGACGAGCTGAAGGCGGTGCGCCTTGCCCACAGTGGCGAGAAGTCCCCGCTCAGCCTTGCCAACCGTGAGATCGGCCGGTTGCCCAAGGACCAGAAGGCGCTCGCCGGAAAGCTGATGGGTGCCTCCCGCGGGAAGGTCAACAAGGCGCTCGCCGAGCGCGCCGAAGTGCTGGAGGCTGAGAACGACGCCCGGATCCTGGTGGAGGAAACCGTGGATGTCACGGCCGCTCCGCGCCGCCGCCGTGCCGGTGCCCGCCACCCGCTCTCCACGCTGCAGGACCGCGTGGCGGACATCTTCGTGGGCATGGGCTGGGAAATCGCCGAGGGCCCGGAGGTGGAGTCGGAGTGGTTCAACTTCGATGCCCTGAACTTCAAGCCGGACCACCCTGCCCGCGAAATGCAGGACACCTTCTTCGTGGAACCTCCGGAGGCGCACCTGGTCATGCGCACCCACACTTCCCCGGTGCAGGTGCGGTCCATGCTGGAGCGCGAGGTGCCCATCTACGTGCTGTGCCCGGGCAAGGTGTTCCGCACCGATGAGCTCGATGCCACGCACACGCCGGTGTTCCACCAGTTCGAAGGCCTGGCCATCGACAAGGGCCTGACGATGGCCGACCTGCTCGGAACCCTGGAGCATTTCACCCGGCAGATGTTCGGCGACGAGGCGAAGGTACGGCTGCGGCCCAACTACTTCCCGTTCACCGAGCCCTCCGCCGAGCTGGACATCTTCCACCCCGGCGCCAAGGGCGGACCCCGCTGGATCGAGTGGGGCGGCTGCGGCATGGTCAACCCCAACGTCCTGCGCGCCGCCGGCATCGATCCGGAGGTCTATTCAGGTTTTGCCTTCGGCATGGGCATCGAGCGTGCCCTCATGTTCCGCAATGAGGTGGGGGACATGCGCGACATGATCGAAGGCGATGTACGGTTCAGCGAGCACTTCGGGATGGAGATTTAACAGTGCGTATCCCACTTTCCTGGCTGCGTGAATTCGCGGCAGTACCGGCCGAAGCAACGGCCGAAGACGTCATGGCAGAGCTGGTCAAGGTCGGCTTCGAGGAGGAGGCGGTCCACCGCCCCACGGAAACCCTGCGCGGCCCCATAGTGGTGGGCCAGGTCCTGAGCCTGGTCAAGGAACCGCAGAGCAACGGCAAGACCATCAACTGGTGCCAGGTCCGCGTTGTCCCCGAAGGCAAGGAACAGACCCTCACGGGGGACGGCATCGACCCCTCCGGTGTGCAGGGCATCATCTGTGGCGCCCACAACTTCGTGGAAGGAGACAAGGTGGTGGTCACCCTCCCGGGTGCCGTGCTGCCCGGCGACTTCCACATCTCCGCCCGCAAGACCTATGGCCACCTCTCCGCCGGCATGATCGCCTCCGTCCGCGAACTGGGGATCGGCGAGGACCACGACGGCATCCTGGTGCTGTCCCGCATCGGGCTTGACCCGGAAGTGGGCACCGACGCCATGGAGCTGCTGGGCCTCTACGACCAGGCGGCGGAAATCAACGTCACCCCGGACCGCGGCTACGCCTTCTCCATCCGCGGCGTGGCCCGCGAATACGCGCACGCCACCGGAACCTCCTTCACGGATCCCGCATCCAGGGTGCAGGCCCCGGCCGAGCTTTCCGGCGGCTACGGCATCAAGCTCAATGACGATGCCCCCATCTACGGCAAGCCCGGCTGCGACCGCTTCGTAGCACGCACCGTTCGTGGAGTGGATGCAACGAAGCCGACGCCCCAGTGGATGGTGTCCCGGCTCCGGCTGGCCGGCATCCGTTCCATCTCGCTGCCGGTGGACATTTCCAACTACGTCATGCTCGAGCTGGGCCAGCCCACCCACTGCTACGACTTGGACAAGCTGTCCGGGGACATCGTGGTGCGGCGCGCTTCCGCCGGCGAGAAGATCACCACGTTGGACGGCAAGGAACGCACCCTTGATGCCGAGGACCTGCTGATCACCGACGACTCCGGCGCCATCGGGATCGCCGGCGTCATGGGCGGCGCGGCGACTGAGGTGAGCGATTCGACGTCGAACGTCCTGGTGGAGTCGGCGCACTTCGACGAGGTGTCCATCGGGCGCTCGCGGCGCCGGCACAAGCTGCCGTCCGAGGCTTCCAAGCGCTTCGAGCGCGGCGTGGACTGGCAAGTGGCCGGCATCGCCGCCCAGCGCGTGGTGGACCTCCTGGTGGAACTGGCCGGCGGCACGGCAGATGAGACCGGCACCGACGTCGGCACCGCTCCCGAAACCGTCACCATCGAGCTGCCCGCAGGCTTCGCCGCCGCGCGGATCGGCATCGACTTCACCGAGGACCAGATCGTCACCTCCCTTGAGGACCTGGGTGCTGCAGTGGTGAAGAACGACGGCGGCTGGACCGTTACGCCGCCCAGTTGGCGCAGCGACCTGGAGACCAAGGAAGACCTGACCGAGGAGATCGCCCGGCTGGTGGGTTACGACAAGATCCCCGCCACGCTTCCGGTGGCCCCTCCCGGCCGCGGCCTCACCAGGGTCCAGCAGCAGCGCCGGCGCCTGATCCAGGCCCTGGCGGACTTCGGGCTTACCGAGGTCCTGGCGTACCCGTTCGTGTCCAAGGCCGCCAATGACACCTTCGGGGTGGCGGAGCAGGGTGCGGAGCGGAGCGCCGTCAAGCTCGCCAACCCCATCAGCGAGGAGCACGGCTACCTGCGCACCTCCATCCTGCCCGGGTTGATCGAGGTGGCCAAGCGGAACCACTCGCGCGGCTTCCGTGACCTGGCCCTCTTCGAATCCGGCCTGGTGTTCCTGCCCGGTGAAAGCGTGGGCACAGCCTCCATCCCGCCGCTGGGAATCAAGCCCTCCGACGAGGTGCTGGACGACCTGTTCGACGGCGTCCCGGAGCAGCCGTTCCACCTCGCCGCGGTCCTCACCGGCCACGATTCCCCGGCAGCCGCGTCCCACACCCCCCGGGCGTGGGACTGGGCCGATGCGCTGGACGTTGCCCGCCTTGCCGGCGATGTCCTCGGCGTGGACCTTGTGGTCAGCCAGGGCAGCCACCAGGCATTCCATCCCGGCCGCACCGCCAGGCTTGCACTGCGGACGGGGGAAACCGTGGGGTACGCGGGCGAACTGCATCCCAAGCTGCTGGCAGCCTCGGACATGCCGGCCCGTTCCGTTGCACTGGAAATCAACGCCGACGCCCTGTTTGAGGCGGCTCCGGACGTGATCGTGGCCCGCCATATCTCCACGTTCCCCGTGGCAACCCAGGATGTGGCCCTGGTGGTTCCGGCCGACGTGCCGGCAGACGAGGTTCTCGCCGCACTCCGCGAAGGGGCCGGTGAGCTGCTGGAGGACGTGGCGCTGTTCGACGTCTATGCAGGCAAGGGCATCGAGGAAGGCAGGAAGTCGCTGGCCTTCGGACTCCGTTTCCGTGCCGCTGACCGCACCCTGACCGCCGATGAAGCCTCGGCAGCCCGCGAAAGCGCCGTGGCCCTCGCGGCCGAGCGCTTCGGAGCTGTCCAGCGCTAACGGCAGCCCCAACAAATCCGAAAGTCCCCGCAATCCTCATGGGTTGCGGGGACTTTCTGCTGGCGGCGTGTTTTGGCCGACGACCATATGTCAGGGCACCAGGAGGACCTTGCCGGTTGTCTTGCGGCCCTCGAGGTCGCGGTGCGCCTGCCCGGCCTGGCTCAACGGATAGCGGGCGCCGATGCGGACCTTCAGGCTGCCGTCCGCGGCGGCGGCAAAAATTTCGTCCGAGCGCCAGCGCCGCTCCGCCGCATCCCGCAGGTAATGGCCCATGGTGGGGCGCGTCAGGAAAAGGGAACCGCCGGCATTGAGGCGTTGCGGGTCAACGGGTGGAACGGGGCCCGAGGCGGCACCGAACAGCACCAGCATTCCGCGGACCCGCAATGACGCCAGCGAACCGTCGAAAGTATCCTTGCCCACGCCGTCATAAACGACGTCCACGCCGGTCCCGCTGGTGATGTCCCTGACCCGCCCGGAGAAGTCGCCGTAGCGCAGCACGTGGTCCGCGCCGGCGTCGAGCGCAAGCTGTTCCTTTTCGTCGGTGGAGACCGTGGTGATGACTTCCGCCCCGCGCGCCTTGAGCAGCTGGATCAGCAGCAGCCCCACGCCGCCGGCCCCGGCATGCAGCAGGACCTTGTGCCCCGGCTCCACCTTGAACGTCGAATTCATCAGGTAATGCGCTGTGACACCCTGCAGGGGGAGCGCTGCGGCAGTGAATACGTCCAGGCCCTTGGGGACCGGCAGTGCGGCATCCTCATCCACCAGCGCGTAGTCCGCGTAGCAGCTGACGCCTTCCGCGGTAGCTACCCGATCACCCACGGCGAAACCGGTCACACCGTCGCCTACTGCTTCCACCGTGCCCGCGGCCTCCGAACCGGGGATGAAGGGGTAGGGCACCTTGTAGATGCCGCTGCGCTTGTAGGTGTCGATGAAGTTGACGCCCGCCGCCCCGACGTGGATCAGCAATTGTCCGGGACCTGGAGTGGGAGGTTCAACTTCAACGTAGTCAAGGACTTCCGGACCGCCTGCCTGCCGTGCGACGATTGCGTGCGTCATGGCTCTCCTTTCGCGGGTCCCGGCGTTTCCGGACCCGGCTGCCGAAACCATCCTAGGGACAGGGGTGTCCGGGAGGACAAGTACGGCACGCCTCTTGCAGCCAATGCCTATGCATAATTATCGGTACCAATGCATAACTATTGCTGTATAGTCGGAGCATGACTATTTCTGTTGCGGTTTCCGGAGCCAGCGGCTACGCCGGGGGAGAGGTCCTCCGACTCCTGGCCGGGCATCCGGGTGTGACCATCGGTGCCATCACAGCCCACAGCAACGCCGGTTCCCGCCTGGGTGAACTGCAGCCGCACCTGCATGGTCTCGCCAGCCGCATCCTTGAAGACACCACGGTGGCAAACCTTTCCGGCCATGACGTCGTCTTCCTCGCGCTGCCGCATGGTGCATCCGCTGAAATCGCCGCCCAGCTGCCGGAGGGCACAGTGGTGATCGACGCCGGCGCCGATCACCGCCTCGAGGACCCTGCGGCGTGGGAAAAGTTTTACGGCTCCGCGCACGCCGGCACCTGGCCCTACGGGCTTCCGGAACTGCCCGGCCAGCGCGAGGCCTTGAAGGGCGCCAAGCGCATTGCCGTTCCCGGGTGCTACCCGACGTCGGCCCTGCTGGCGCTGACCCCCGGGTTCGCTGCCCACCTGCTGGAGCCCGACGACGTCGTGATCGTTTCCGCCTCCGGCACCTCGGGCGCGGGCAAGGCCGCCAAGGTCAACCTGATCGGGTCCGAGGTCATGGGCTCGATGAGCCCCTACGGCGTGGGTGGCGGCCACCGGCACACCCCGGAAATCGAGCAGGGCCTGTCGAATGCGGCAGGGGAGAAGGTCACCGTTTCCTTCACGCCCACGCTGGCCCCCATGAGCCGCGGCATCCTGACCACCGCCACGGCCAAGGTCAAGGCCGGCACCACCGCCGCGCAGCTGCGCCTGGCCTGGATCGAAGCGTATGAGGACGAGCCGTTCGTCCACGTGCTTCCGGAAGGCCAGTGGCCCGCCACCAAGTCCGTGCAGGGCTCCAACCACGCGGCCATGCAGGTGGCATTCGACCCCCACGCAGGGCGTGTCGTCGTCACCTGCGTGATTGACAACCTGACCAAGGGCACTGCCGGCGGCGCCGTGCAGTCCATGAACATCGCACTCGGCCTGCCGGAAACCGCCGGCCTCAACCTGCAGGGAGTAGCCCCGTGACCATCACCGCACCCCAGGGATTCCGGGCAGCCGGCGTCACCGCCGGCCTCAAGGCCTCCGGCAAGCCGGATCTCGCTTTGGTCGTCAATGACGGGCCGTCCAAGGCTGCTGCCGCCGTCTTCACCAGCAACAGGGTGGCAGCGGCCCCCGTGCACTGGTCCCGCCAGGTTGTCTCAGATGGCCGCGTGGACGCCGTCATCCTGAACTCCGGCGGAGCCAATGCCTGCACCGGCCCCACCGGTTTCCAGAACACCCACAGCACGGCCGAAAAAGTCGCCGAGGTCCTGGGGATCTCTGCCACCGATGTGTTCGTCTGCTCCACCGGCCTGATCGGCGAGCAGCTGCCCATGGACAAGATCCTGCCGGGCGTTGAAGCTGCCGCTGCTGAGCTCAGCACGGAAGGCGGCCCGGCTGCCGGCACCGCCATCATGACCACTGACAGCGTGCCCAAGTCCGCGCTTTTCATCGGCACTGACGCCGACGGCCAGGAATTCAGCATCGGCGGGATTGCCAAGGGCGCCGGCATGCTGGCCCCCGGGCTGGCGACGATGCTGGTGGTGCTCACTACGGATGCCGTGGTGCAGCCGGAAATGCTCGACGTCGTCCTCCGCGACGCCACCCGCGTCACCTTTGACCGCGCCGACTCGGACGGCTGCATGTCCACCAACGACACCGTTGTCCTGCTCGCCTCAGGAGCGTCCGGCGCCGTGCCCTCGGCCGAGGACTTCGGTACCGGCCTCACCCAGGTCTGCGCGGAGCTGGCCCGGAAACTGATCGCGGACGCCGAAGGCGCCAGCCACGACATCGCCATCCGCACCTTCAACGCAGCCAGCGAAGCAGACGCCGAAACGGTCAGCCGTTCGGTTGCCCGCTCCAACCTGTTCAAGGCAGCCATCTTCGGCAAGGACCCCAACTGGGGCCGTGTGCTCTCGGCCGTGGGCACCACGGATGCTGCCTTTGAGCCGGACAAGCTCAACGTGGCCATGAACGGCGTCCAGATCTGCCGCAACGGCAGCATCGGCGATGACCGCAGCCTGGTGGACCTGGAGCCCCGCGAGGTCCTGGTGGAGATCGACCTGCAGGCAGGCGACGCCGAGGCCACCATCTGGACGAACGACCTCACCCACGACTACGTCCACGAAAACAGCGCCTACTCCAGCTAGGAGCACCGCCCGGGGCAAAACCCGCCGGGCCCCAACTGCTGTGGAAAGTGACACCATGAACACCCAGACGCGTGAAACCACCAGCATGTCCGCCGCGCAGGACAAGGCTGAGACCCTGATCGAGGCCCTGCCCTGGATCCAGCGGTTCGCCGGCAGCATCATGGTGGTCAAATACGGCGGCAACGCCATGGTTAACGACGAACTCCGGCGCGCCTTCGCCGAGGACATCGTCTTCCTCCATCATGTGGGCATCCACCCCGTGGTGGTCCACGGCGGCGGCCCGCAGATCAACTCCATGCTGGGCCGGCTGGGCATCGAATCCGAGTTCAAGGGCGGCCTGCGCGTCACCACTCCAGAGGCCATGGAGGTGGTCCGCATGGTCCTCACCGGCCAGGTGGGCCGCGAACTGGTGGGCCTGATCAACTCCCACGGCCCCTACGCCGTGGGCATGTCCGGCGAAGACGGCGGCCTGCTCCGCGCCGTCCGCACCGGCACCGTAGTGGACGGGGAAGAGGTGGACCTTGGCCTGGTGGGCGAGGTGGTGGGCGTCGACCCCGCCGGCATCGTGGACATCCTCGACGCCGGACGCATCCCCGTCATCTCCACCGTCGCCCCGGAAATCGTCGACGGCGGGGAGGGCGTGGTGGGAACCGCGCGGTTCCAGCCCACCGGCCAAGTCCTGAACGTCAACGCGGACACCGCGGCGGCCGCCGTCGCCTCGGCGCTGGGCGCCTCCAAGCTGGTGATCCTGACCGATGTGGAAGGACTCTACGCCAACTGGCCGGACAAATCCTCCCTGATTTCGTCCCTCACCGCGTCGGAACTGCGGAAGATGCTGCCGAGGCTTGAGTCAGGCATGATCCCCAAGATGGCCGCGTGCCTGAAGGCCGTCGACGAGGGAGTGGAACGGGCACACATCGTGGACGGCCGCCTGGCCCACTCCATGCTTCTTGAAACATTTACGACGGCGGGCATCGGCACCCAGGTAGTCCCGGACGAGGAGATCAACGGATGAACACGATCGAGAAGGCATCAGTGACCGAGCTGGTGGAGACCACGGGCCACGCCGGCTCCGAGTGGCTGTCCCGCTACTCCTCTTCGCTCATGAACGTATTTGGCACGCCCCAGCGCGTCCTGGTCCGCGGGGCCGGCTGCCTGGTGTGGGACGCCGACGGCAAGGAGTACCTGGACCTGCTGGGCGGCATCGCCGTGAACGCCCTGGGCCACGCCCACCCCTTCGTGACCTCGGTCATCGCCAGCCAGCTGGCCACCCTGGGCCACGTCTCAAACTTCTTCACCAGCCCCACCCAGGTGGCGCTGGCCGAGAAGCTCCTGGAACTTGCCCACGCCCCCGCCGGTTCCAAGGTGTTCTTCAGCAACTCCGGCACCGAAGCGAACGAGGCCGCCTTCAAGCTGGCCCGCCGCAACACGGGCAACGCGGACACGAAACGCACGAAGATTATTGCCCTTGAGGGCGCGTTCCATGGCCGGACCATGGGAGCCCTGGCGCTCACGGCGAAGGAGGCCTACCGGGCACCCTTCGAGCCGCTTCCCGGCGGTGTGGTGCACATTCCGTTCGGCGACATCGCCGCGCTGGAGGCGGCGGTAGACGACACCGTGGCCGCGGTCTTCCTGGAGCCCATACAGGGCGAGGCCGGTGTCCGGCCGCTGCCCCCCGGCTACCTCAAGGCCGCGCGCGAAGCCACCAGCAAAGCCGGTGCCCTGCTGATCCTGGATGAGGTCCAGACCGGCATCGGCCGGACCGGCAAGTGGCTGGCCAGCGAGGATGCCGGGATTGTCCCCGATGCCGTCACCCTGGCCAAGGGGCTGGGCGGTGGATTCCCCATCGGTGCCCTGATCACGTTCGGTGAGGCAACGTCGTCGCTGTTGTCCGCCGGCCAGCACGGCACCACCTTTGGCGGAAACCCGGTAGCCACCGCGGCGGCCCTGGCCACCCTCCACGCCCTGGAAAGCCAGAACGTGCTGGCCAACGCCGCGGCGGTGGGGGAGCACCTGCGCTCCGCACTGGCGGCCATCCCGGGCGTCACCGAGGTCCGTGGCGAAGGGCTCCTGATCGGCTTCGACCTGGACGCCGACGTGGCACCGGCGGTGGTGCAGGCCGCCCTCGATGCCGGGTTCATCGTCAACAGCCCCGGCCCGCGCACCATCCGCCTGGCCCCGCCACTGATCCTCACCACGGCGCAGGCAGACACCTTCCTCGCCGCTTTCCCGGCAATCCTCCAAGCAGCTAAGGACGCCCAGTGACAACCGCAACCCGGCACTTCCTCAAGGACACCGACCTTTCCCCGGCCGAACAGGCGGAAGTCCTGGAGCTGGCCGCCCGCATGAAGGCCGCCCCCTACAGCGTCCAGCCGTATGCCGCGGAAGGCAGCGGCCGAAAGACCGTGGCCGTGATCTTCGACAAGACCTCCACCCGGACCCGCGTCTCCTTCGCCACCGGCATCGCCGACATGGGCGGCAATGCCCTGATCATCAACCCCGGCGAAGCACAGATCGGGCACAAGGAATCCGTAGAGGACACGGCAAAGGTGCTGGAACGGATGGTTTCCACCATCGTGTGGCGCACCGGTGCGCACGCCGGCCTGGTGGCCATGGCGGAGAACTCAAAGGTTCCGGTCATCAACGCCCTCTGCGACGACTACCACCCATGCCAGCTCCTGGCGGACCTGCTGGCAGTGAAGGAACACAAGGGCGAACTCACGGGGCTGACCATGAGCTACCTCGGCGACGCCGCCAACAACATGGCCAACTCCTACCTGCTGGCCGGCGTCACGGCCGGGATGCACGTCCGCATCGCCGGGCCGGCGGGCTACCTGCCGGCGGAGGACATCGTCGCGGCAGCCCGGGAGCGTGCGGCGGAAACCGGCGGCTCCGTGCTCATCACCACCGATGCCAAGGAAGCGCTGCAGGGGGCAGACGTGGTGGCCACCGACACCTGGGTGTCCATGGGCCAGGAGGCCGAAAAGGAAGCCCGGATGCAGCTGTTCCGGGACTACTCCGTGGACTCGGACGCCATGGCACTCGCCGCGGATGACGCCGTCGTGCTTCACTGCCTGCCCGCCTACCGCGGCTACGAAATCTCGGCCGACGTCATCGACGGCCCGCAGTCCATCGTGTGGGACGAGGCGGAAAACCGCCTCCACGCCCAGAAGGCCCTGATGGCCTGGCTGATGCACCGTTCGGGCCTGGCGTTCGTCGACGGCCTTTCTCCGGTCGAAGGCACCGGAGAAAGCACGTTCTAGTGTCCGCCCAACCGTCCTCCCCGGGCACCAGCCCGGCCACCAAGACCGCCAGGCAGGCGCGCATCACCGCCATCCTCACCGGGCAGTCCGTGCGTTCCCAGGCGGAACTGGCGGCATTGCTGGCGGACGACGGCGTACAGGTCACCCAGGCCACGCTGTCCCGCGACCTCGTGGAACTCGGGGCCGTCCGGGTGCGCGGCAAGGAAGGCGTGCTGGTGTACGCGGTCCCCGGCGAAGGCGGCGAACGCGGCGCCAAGAGCGGCGTGACTCAGGAAATCCTGGACGCCCGGCTGGCCCGGCTGTGCAGCGAACTGCTGGTCACCGCAGAGGCATCGGCCAACATCGCCGTCCTCCGGACGCCGCCGGGAGCCGCCAACTTTCTGGCCCTGGCCATCGACCACTCGGTGATGCCGTCCATCCTGGGCACCATTGCCGGCGACGATACCGTCCTGCTGGTCTCCCGCGATCCGCTGGGGGGCCAGGACCTCGCCGCCCGCTTCCTGCAACTGGCCGAGGAAGCCGGGCAATAAGCTTGAAGACAAAGAACCAACCAACCCCAACAAGGAGCATCAAAAGTGACTGAACGCATTGTGCTGGCCTACTCCGGCGGCCTTGACACGTCTGTCGCCATCGGCTGGATCGGTGAAGCCACCGGTGCCGAGGTCATCGCTGTGGCGGTCGACGTCGGACAGGGCGGCGAATCGCTGGAAACCATCCGCCAGCGCGCCCTGGGCTGCGGTGCCGTGGAGGCCTACGTGGCCGACGCATCGGACGAGTTCGCCAACGAATACTGCGTGCCCACCCTGAAGGCCAACGCCCTCTACCAGGGCCACTACCCGCTGGTCTCCGCCATCTCCCGCCCGGTGATCGTCAAGCACCTGGTGAAGGCCGCCCGCGAATTCGGCGCCACCACCGTGGCCCACGGCTGCACCGGCAAGGGCAACGACCAGGTCCGCTTCGAAGTGGGCATCCAGACCCTGGGCCCGGACCTGAAGTGCATCGCACCGGTCCGCGACCTCGCCCTGACCCGCGACAAGGCCATCGCCTTCGCCGAGGAAAAGGGACTGCCCATCGAGACCACCAAGAAGAACCCGTACTCCATCGACCAGAACGTCTGGGGCCGCGCCGTGGAAACCGGCTACCTTGAGGACATCTGGAACGCCCCCACCAAGGACATCTACGACTACACCGCCACCCCGGAGTTCCCGCCGGCACCGGATGAGGTCACCATCTCCTTCGAGGCAGGCGTGCCCGTGGCGATCGACGGCGTCAAGGTCACCCCGCTGCAGGCCATCAAGGAACTCAACCGCCGCGCCGGTGCACAGGGTGTGGGCCGCATCGACGTCGTCGAGGACCGTTTGGTGGGCATCAAGTCCCGCGAAATCTACGAAGCCCCGGGCGCCATGGCTCTGATCACCGCGCACAAGCACCTCGAGGACATCACTATTGAGCGCGAGCAGGCCCGCTTCAAGGCCACCGTTGGCCAGCGCTGGGCAGAGCTGGTCTACGACGGCCAGTGGTTCTCCCCGCTAAAGCGCTCCCTGGACGCCTTCATCGAGGACACCCAGAAGTACGTCTCCGGCGATATCCGCATGACCCTGCACGGTGGCCAGGCCATCGTCAACGGCCGCCGCTCCGACACCTCGCTCTACGACTTCTCGCTGGCCACCTACGACACCGGCGACACCTTCGACCAGTCCCAGGCCAAGGGCTTCATCGAGCTGTGGGGCATGTCCGCCAAGGTTGCCTCCGGCCGCGACATTCGCGTCGCAGGGAAGTGAGTCAGCAGCAGGGCCCACGGGCGCAGGGGGCCCCGGCCGAGCGAAGCGAGGCTGGGGTGCGCCCGGGGACGAAGACTGAGGCGACGAACGCAGGTGCGCTGTGGGGCGGCCGGTTTGCCGGTGGCCCCGCGGACGCCCTCGCGGCGCTGAGCAAGTCCACCCATTTCGACTGGCGGCTGGCGCGGTACGACATCGCCGGCTCCAAGGCGCACGCCCGCGTGCTCCACAAGGCCGGTCTGTTGGACGACGCCGAGCTGGAAGGCATGCTCGCGGCCCTGACGCAGCTGGACGGGGACGTGGCATCCGGTGCCTACTTGCCCGCTGAGTCGGATGAGGACGTGCACGGTTCCCTGGAACGCGGCCTGATTGAGCGTGCCGGTGCCCAGTTGGGCGGCAAGCTCCGCGCGGGCCGGTCCCGCAACGACCAGGTGGCCACCCTGGGCCGGATGTTCCTGCGCGACCACGCCCGGATCATCGCCCGCGGCGTGCTGGCTACGGTGGACGCGCTCGTGGAGCAGGCCAGGGCGCACCACGGTGTGGCCATGCCGGGCCGCACCCACCTGCAACATGCCCAGCCCGTCCTGCTCAGCCACCACCTCCTGGCCCACGCCTGGGCCCTGCTGCGCGACGTGCAGCGGCTCCAGGACTGGGACAAACGCGCCGGCGTTTCACCCTACGGTTCAGGCGCGTTGGCCGGCTCATCGCTGGGTCTGGATCCGGAGGCGGTGGCTGCCGACCTCGGGTTCTTCTCCGCCGTACACAACTCGATCGACGGCACCGCTTCGCGCGACGTCTTCGCCGAGTTCGCGTGGGTCTGCTCGATGATCGGCGTTGACCTGTCGCGGATCTCCGAGGAAGTCATCTTCTGGGCCACCAAGGAGTTCTCCTTTGTCACGCTGCATGACTCCTACTCCACGGGGTCGTCGATCATGCCGCAGAAGAAGAACCCGGACGTGGCGGAACTGGCCCGCGGCAAGGCGGGACGCCTCATCGGCAACCTGACCGGCCTGCTGGCCACGCTCAAGGGTCTGCCGCTGGCGTACAACCGCGACCTGCAGGAGGACAAGGAGCCGGTCTTCGACGCCGCAGACACCCTGGAGCTGTTGCTCCCGGCCGTGTCCGGCATGATCGCCACGCTGAAGTTCAACACGGAGCGGATGGAGTCCCTGGCACCCCAGGGCTTTGCGCTGGCCACCGACATCGCCGAATGGCTGGTCCGCCAGGGTGTCCCGTTCCGCGAGGCGCACGAGCTGTCCGGCGCCGCCGTCAAGCAGGCCGAGTCCCGCGGCGTGGAGCTGTGGGACCTGACGGATGAAGAGTACGCGGCCATCTCGGAGCACCTCACGCCGGAGGTCCGCACGGTCCTTTCCACCGAGGGGTCGCTCAACAGCCGTAACTCCCAGGGCGGAACGGCGCCGGCCGCCGTCGAACGCCAGCTGTCGGCGCTGGAGGCAGAGCTTGCCGGCGTGCGCGAGTACGCAGGCTAAACGCCCGCTCACTTCCTGCATGTTTTGGGCCGACGCCCGCTCACTTTCCTTAGGAAAGTGAGCGGGCCTTGCTCTTTAACCTGCAGAACCTGAGCGGGCGTCGCCGGTTAAGCTGCAAAACGTGAGCGGGCGTTGGGGGTTGAGGGGCGTTGACCCGCGGCTAGGCTGGGGCCATGAGCGAAACCTTCCGCAAGTTTCTTCGCACCCTGCCCGACTTTCCGTCCGACCTGCCCGGTTTCGACCCGGAGAACGCCCCGCAGGACCCGGCGCTGCTCTTCAAGCAGTGGCTGGACGAGGCGCTGGACGCGGGGGAGCGGCAGCCGCACGCTTTCAGTCTTGCCACGGTGGGCGCCGCGTCCGACGGCGGGGCGCAGCCGTCCTCCCGGATGCTGATCCTGAAAAACATTGACGACGACGGCTGGCACTTCGCCACGTCCCGCACCTCCCGGAAGGGCCGGGAACTGGCGGAGTCACCTCGCGCCGCGATGAACTTCTACTGGCCCGGACTGGGCCGGCAGGTCCGTGTGGTGGGGGCGGTGACGGAGCTGTCCGCGGAGTCATCCTCCGTCGATTGGCACGAGCGGCCCCGGGCCGATGGCAGCGACAACCCGGACTGGCAGCTCTACGCCCTCCAGCCGGCCGAAATCGAGTTCTGGCAGGCCAGCAACGACCGCCGACACGTCCGCCACCGTGTCAGCGCAGACGGACGGCCGCTCGGCTAAGCGCTCCGCTAGGCTGGCCGCATGACCTCTCCTTCTCCTGCCGGCCTCCTGGCTGAGCTGCACAAGGCCGCCTCGGCGCTGACCGCGGCCATGGACCGAATCCCCGACGGCGGCGAACGCGCACCGTCCACCCTTCCCGGCTGGAGCCGCGGCCACCTCCTGGCCCACATCGCCGGTATCTGCAGTGCGTTGGCCCGCCAAGTGGAATACGGCCGGCGCGGTGAAACCGTGGAGCTTTACGACGGCGGCGTGGACGGCCGCAACCGGGCGATCGAACTCGCCGCCGGGCACAGCCTTCAGGAGCACCGGGACGACGTGGCCGCGGCCATGCAACGGGCGCTCACCGGCTTCGACGCCCTGAGCGGGGATGAGTGGCAGACCCGTATCGCCTTCCGCGACGGCGTGATTTTCGACGCCGGCCTGGCGCTCTGGCGGGAACTGGTCATCCACACCGCGGACCTGGACACCGGAACGGGCCCCGAAACCTGGAACAAGGAATTCTGCTCCCACCTGTTCGATTTCCTGGCCGCCCGCGTGCCGGCCGACAAGCGGTTGGTCCTTCAGCCCGTGGCACTTCCGCCGCTGGCACTCGGTGCCGGCGGCAGCACCGTCGTCGTCAGCGGCATGGTCACCGACATCGCCGCCTGGCTGGCCGGACGGACGCCGTCCCTGGACAGCCTGCGCGCCACTGCCGCCGGCGACAGTACGGACCTTCCCAGCCTGCTCCCGTGGCCGTCGGCAATGCCGGACCCCAAATAGCACACCGTTGCTCCATCACTTATGGTCCCTAAACCGGGGTTTTAGGAACCATAAGTGATGGAGCAACCCGGGGAGCGGTCAGGCGGCTTCCCGGGCCAGCAGGCTTTCCTTGACGCGCAGGCCCCAGCGGAAGCCGCCCAGCGAGCCGTCCGTCCGGATCACGCGGTGGCAGGGAACGAACAGTGCGGCGGCGTTGAACGCGCACGCGCTGGCGGCGGCGCGGACGGCCCGCGGGTTGCCGGCCAGGGCTGCGTACTCGGTGTACGTGACCGGTGAACCAGGTTTGACCTGGCGCAGGACGTCCCACGCGTGGGCGCGGAACGGGCCCGACTGCTGAAGGACGGGGACGGCCATGGCAGGGGCGGGCTCGCCGTCGTAAAAGGCCTCGACGGCGGCTGAGATGTCTCCGAGGTCCGTCACCTCCTCCACGGTGTCGGGGCGGAGGGCGGGATGAACCTGCCCTGTCAGCTCGGCAAGGCCGGGAGTCCAGCCCGAGGCAAGGACCACGCCGTCCCGGGCAAGGACGGTGAACGGTCCGTCCGGCGTGGACAGCTGCAGCAGTTGGGCTTTCATGGCATCCCTTTCGCAGGAGCGTTGGTTGTCAGGGCGGGCCGGGCGGCAGCACGCCAAAGGTGCATGGTGGCGTAGGAACGCCAGGGGCTGGACTCGCGGAAGTCAGGGCTCAGGACGCTGTTCCCGTTGGCGCTGTTCCCATTATGGAGGGCGCGGATCCCGTTCCGGACCGCGGCGTCATTGGCAAGGAAGATGTCCGGGGCGCCCAGGACGCGCATTGCCACGTACCCCACGGTCCACGGCCCCACCCCGGGCAAGGGCAGCAGTTTCGCGCGGAGGCCGGCCACGTCGTCCCCGTACCCGAACTCAAGGCGTCCGTCAGCCATCGCTGTCGCGGCGTGCACCAGCGACTCGATCCTGCGCCGCGGACCGCGCAACAGATGTCCGGCCGCCGCGATCTGCGCAGGGGTAGGGAACAGCCGGTCCAGGCCTTCGCCGGGTGCGGCGGTGGGACTCCCGGCAGCCGACAACTGGGTCAACGCGGTCCGGGCTGCCGCTACCGTAATCTGCTGGCCCACCATGGCCCGGACCAGCAGTTCCTGGGGATCCAGCGCTCCGGGCATCCGCATCCCCGGTGCCTGGGCGACGGAGGTGGCCAGCCGCGGGTCTGCGGCAAGGGCGCCGTCGATCGCTTCCGGGTCCGCGTCGAGGTCGAAAAGCCGGCGCACGCGGCTGAGCAGTGCAGGAAGGTCGCGCAGGTCCACCGCGCCGACGGTGAGCGTCAGCGGCCGTCCCCGGGCGCCGCCGTCGTACTCCACCCGGAACCTGGCGTCACCATGGGGGAGCCGCAGGGTCCGGGCGTAGGAGGTGGGCGTCCCCTCCTCGATTCCGGGGATGGCTCGGACCGCCAGGAAGGAGAAGATGCCCGGGTCGAAGGGCGGCCGGAAGGGCAGGCCCAGGGTCAGGGCGGTCGTGCCTCCGGCGGTTGCCGGGTGCCGGGACGTTTGACGCAAGGCGGTGGGCGTCATCGCGAACACTTCGGCGATGGTTTCGTTGAACTGCCGGACGCTGCTGAAGCCCGCCGCAAACGCCACGTCGGCGAGCTTCATGGAGGTGGACACCAGCAGGGTGCGTGCCGTCTGGGCCCTCGCCGCCCGGGCCAGGGACAGGGGCCCGGCGCCCAGTTCCTGGGCCAGGATCCGGTTAAGCTGCCGGGGCGAATAACCCAGTCGGGCGGCAAGGCCTGCCACCCCGTCCCGGTTGATCACGCCGTCGTTGATCAGCCGCATCGCCCGGCCCGCAACATCCTGCCGCACATTCCAGGCCGGGGTGCCCGGCACCGCCTCCGGCAGGCAGCGCTTGCACGCCCGGTACCCTGCCTCGTGGGCCGCTGCGGACGTTTCATAGAACGTCACATTGGCGGCCTTGGGAGTCCGGGCGGGGCAGGAGGGGCGGCAGTAGATCCCGGTGCTGCGGACGGCGGTGAAGAACTGGCCGTCGAAGCGGGGGTCGCGCGCATCGATTGCCCGGTAGCGCTGCCAGAAGTCCATTCCTCCATCCTGCCAGTCGGCGCCCAGTGCTACTAGCGGAAATCGGACATGGCCGTGGAGGGGGCAAAAGTCCGCCGGGCCGCGCTTCAACGGGGATGAAATCCGTAGCAACTGGGTAAGGTCAAGAAATGGATGAAAGCACTTTGGGCGCGGAAGGGCTGCGGAACTTCCTGTCCGCCGACGCCCGCGAGCTCGCCCCGCAGCTGCTGGGCGCTGTGCTGACCCATGAGTCCCGCGACGGCGCCGTGTCCATCCGGCTCACGGAGGTGGAGGCCTACATGGGCCCCGAAGACTCCCTGCACCCCGATCCCGGCTCACACACCTACCGTGGTCCGACGCCCCGCAACGCCCCCATGTTCGGTCCCGCCGGGCACCTCTACGTTTACTTCACCTACGGGATGCACCACTGCACCAACATTGTCTGCGGTCCCGCAGGCGTGGCCTCCGCCCTGCTGCTCCGGGCGGGGGAAATCGTGGACGGGGTGGAGCTGGCGCGGCTTCGCCGCCCGACGTCGAAAAGTCCCGCCGACCTCGCCAGCGGCCCGGCGCGTCTCGCCAAGGCGCTGGGATTGACGACGGCGGACAGCGGCCGGGATGCGCTGGCTCCGCCTTTCGGCCTGGAGCTTCCGTCCGGCCCCCGAGGCCCCGTGAGTTCGGGTCCGCGGGTGGGCGTGGCAGGCGCCGGCGGATCCGACGAATACGCGTGGCGGTTCTGGCTCACCGGAGATCCCACCGTCTCCCAGTACAAGGCGGCGAAGCCCCGGAACCTGAAGCGAATGGCAGATGCGCCGCCCGGCGCAACGTTTCACAAGCGTTAATCGAAATGGTAGTAGAATGGACGGTCTGTCTTTCGCGATAGGGGAACGTTAATGCTCGACGCCGAATTGGCCCACGAACGGGAGTATGTAGCCGGCCTGTACGCCCGGCTGGAGGAACTCCGGGAGGAAAAGCGCCGCCAACTGGCGCAGGTCCGTCGTGCCGGAGCCGTGGGCACCATGCAGAACGTTTCGGAACGTGACGCGTTCGCCGCACTGTATGAGGACCGCCTGGCGCAGCTGGATGCGGTGGATGACCGGCTGGTCTTCGGCCGACTGGATTTGGACTCCGGGGAGGCGCAGTACATCGGCCGCATTGGCCTCACCACAGAGGACCTGCAGCGGCTCATGGTGGACTGGCGCGCCCCCGAGGCCGGGCACTTCTACCAGGCCACGGCCTTTGACCGGCAGGGCGTGCGGCGCCGCCGGCACCTGATCCTGCAGGGACGCGACGTCAAGGCCATCGAGGACGATGTGCTGGACGCCTCCATGCTCACGGACGCCGATACCCTCCAGGGCGAAGGGGCCCTGCTGGCGGCCCTGAACTCCAAGCGGACGGGCCGCATGTCGGACATCGTCAGCACCATCCAGTCCGAGCAGGACCGCATCATCCGGTCCTCCATCTCCGGCGCCGTGGTGGTCCAGGGCGGGCCGGGCACGGGCAAAACCGCCGTGGCCCTGCACCGCGCCGCCTACCTGCTCTACACCCACCGCGACCGGCTCAAAAGTGCAGGCGTGCTGCTGGTTGGCCCGTCGTCGTCGTTCATGAAGTACATCGAACGGGTGCTGCCTTCGCTCGGCGAGACCGGCGTAGTCATGGCGAGCCTGGGCCGCCTGATGCCCGGCATCAACGCGGTTCCCGAAACAAACGCGGACGTTGCCGCCATCAAGGGGCGCCTGGACATGGCCGCCATCGTGGCCAATGCCGTGTCCAACCGCATGCGGGTACCGCCGCAGAACCGGATCCTGGAGGTGGACGGGCGCAAGCTCACGCTGACGCCGCGGCAGGTCCGTCGCGCCCGGGAACGTGCGCGCGCCACCGGTAAGCCGTACAACGAGGCACGCGTGACGTTCGTGAAGATCCTGCTGCGCGAACTGACGGAGCAGATGACCGAGCTCGTGGAAGCCGGGAACATCGGCAATAACGCGGACCGCTCGTACCTTGCCGAGGACGTCCGGACCGCCCGGGACGTGCGGATCGCGCTGAACCTCTGCTGGATGCCCATGACGCCGGAGAAACTCATCTCGGATCTCTTCAGCAAGCCGGAAATTCTGGAGTTCTGCACCCCGAACCTCACCCCTGCCGAGCGCGCGCTGCTGCAGCGCCCGGCCGGTGCCCCCTGGACCGAGTCCGATGTCCCGCTATTGGACGAGGCCGCCGAACTGCTCGGCGAGCTGGACCCTGCGGCAGGGCGCGGGCTGGCGCAGCAGGAGCACGACCGTGCCCGGGACCTGGCCAACGCCAAGCAGACCCTGGTGAACATGGAGGCCGCGGGGGTGGACCCGCTCATGTCCGCGGAAGAGCTGGCCGAGCAGAACCGGGAGCAGGAAGCACGGCAGACAGCCGCCGAGCGGGCAACCAGCGACCGCACCTGGGCCTTCGGGCACATTGTGGTGGATGAGGCCCAGGAGCTCTCGCCCATGCAGTGGCGGCTTTTGGTGCGCCGGTGCCCGCTGAAGTCCTTCACCATCGTCGGTGACATTGCCCAGACCAGCTCCGTTGCCGGTGCCAACTCCTGGCAGGGCGCGCTGGCTCCCATGTTCGGTGACCGGTGGCAGCTGGAGGAGCTGACGGTCAACTACCGCACGCCCTCGCAGATCGCTGAGGCAGCTGTCCGCATGGCCAATGCTGCCGGGCTGGTGGTTTCCGCCCCGAAGGCCGTCCGGGAGGGCCGCTGGGAGCCCATCATCGACGAAGTCTCCGCGGGTGCCGTGGTGGACCGGCTGGTCGAGGTGCTTCCGGAGGAGCTTGAAGCGCTCGACGGCGGCCTGCTCGCCGTGATTGCCGACGGTGACCTCCTGCCCCAGGCCACCTCAGCCCTCCGTGCCGTGTACGGGCGCCGGATCGGCAGCGGGGCGGGCAGCTACGAGCAGGACATCGTGGTCATCAGCCCCCGTGAGGCGAAGGGCCTGGAGTTCGACGGCGTGGTGGTCCTGGAACCGTCAGTGATGCTCAACCACGAGCACGGCAAGGTGGGGGATCTTTACGTGGCCATGACCCGCGCAACACAGCGGTTGCGGTTGATTGCGGCCCAGCCGGTACCTGCAGGGATTGCCGGCTGACAGGGCCTTCGGCGTTACTGCTAACTTAGGAAGCGTGCCAGAACTGAACAACCTCGAACCGCAGCGCAACGACCCCACTTTTGCCAACGTTTGGCAGGAACTGAAGTGGCGTGGGCTGGTCCATGTCTCCACCGACGAAGCGGAGCTGGAAAAGCTCCTCGCCAATGGGCCGGTCACCTACTATTGCGGCTTCGACCCCACCGCGCCGAGCCTGCACCTGGGCAACCTGGTCCAGTTGCTGGTCATGCGGCGGCTCCAGCTGGCAGGCCACAAGCCACTGGGACTGGTGGGCGGCTCGACCGGCATGATCGGGGATCCGCGTCCGACGGCGGAACGCACCTTGAACACCAAGGACACGGTGGCGGAATGGGTCGGCTACCTCCAGGCCCAGGTGCAGCGCTTCCTCAGCTTCGAGGGGGACAACGCTGCCAGGATGGTGAACAACCTGGACTGGACGGCGCCCTTGAGCGCCATCGACTTCCTGCGCGAAGTGGGCAAGCACTTCCGCGTGGGAACCATGCTGCGCAAGGACGCTGTGGCATCCCGCCTGAACTCGGACGAGGGCATCAGCTACACGGAGTTCAGCTACCAGATCCTGCAGGGCATGGACTACCTGCAGCTCTACCGTGACTATGGCTGCGTGCTGCAGACCGGCGGTTCGGACCAGTGGGGCAACCTGACCAGCGGTACGGAACTGATCCGGAAGGTGGAGGGCAAGAGTGTCCACGCACTGGGAACGCCGCTGATCACCAACTCGGACGGAACCAAGTTCGGCAAGAGCGAGGGCAATGCCATCTGGCTCGATGCCGGCATGTGCAGCCCGTACGCCTTTTACCAGTTCTGGCTCAATACGGCTGATGCCGATGTGGTGGACCGGCTCAAGGTGTTCACCTTCCTGACGCGGGCCGAGATTGAAGAGATCGCAGTGTCCGTGGCGGAGCGCCCCTTCGCCCGCGAAGGACAGCGGAAGCTCGCTTTCGAGGTGACCTCGCTGGTGCACGGCGTGGAAGCCACCGAGAAGGTGATTGCCGCCTCGGCAGCCTTGTTTGGCAACGGGGACCTGGGCGCGCTGGACAAGGCAACCCTCCAGGCCGCCACTTCCGAACTTCCTACCGCCACCGTGCAGGTGGATGAAATGGGGATCGTGGACCTGTTGGTCGCGTCCGGACTTTCCGAGAGCAAGTCTGCTGCACGCCGAACTGTGGGGGAGGGCGGCGCCTACGTGAACAACGAGAAGGTATCCGATCCTGAAGCAGTGATTTCGGAGTCCGAACTTCTGCACGGCCAGTACCTGTTGCTGCGCCGGGGCAAGAAGAACCTGGCCACTGTTGAGGTGCTGGTTCCCTAGCACCTTCCCGACGTGTATGCACGCCCTTCGGCAGCCGATTTGCACGGCTGCTGGGGGGCGTGTATTGTTTTCTGAGTCGCCGCCACTGAGTGGTGACAAACCCCCAATTAATGAGAAGCAATTCTTGCCGCGGAGCACGCGGACTTGGAGAAATTGCTTCTTATTCTGCTGGGCGGATTCATTCCACCGAGTGAATTCCGGGAAAATCACCGGATTTGCAAAAGTGAATATGAATGAAATAAGATAAAAACATCGCAGCGAAGAAATGCGGAATAAAAATTCTTTGAATTGTTTCCGCGAGTATTCGAAATGTGTCTGTTGTTTGAGAACTCAATAGTGTGCCAAGTTTGTTGATACCGATTATGTATGTAATTGGTTGAATTTGCCGAATCGTGCCGCCCCTGTGGTATTGGTTTGGTGTTTTTAGCTGGTTTCAAATTTTGTGCAGCCAATGATTGTCGTTATTTCCGGTGGTTTTGGTTGTGTCTGTTTGTTTTCAACGGAGAGTTTGATCCTGGCTCAGGATGAACGCTGGCGGCGTGCTTAACACATGCAAGTCGAACGATGATGCCAGCTTGCTGGTGGATTAGTGGCGAACGGGTGAGTAACACGTGAGTAACCTGCCCTTGACTCTGGGATAAGCCTGGGAAACTGGGTCTAATACCGGATATGACTGACTATCGCATGGTGGTTGGTGGAAAGCTTTTGTGGTTTTGGATGGACTCGCGGCCTATCAGCTTGTTGGTGGGGTAATGGCCTACCAAGGCGACGACGGGTAGCCGGCCTGAGAGGGTGACCGGCCACACTGGGACTGAGACACGGCCCAGACTCCTACGGGAGGCAGCAGTGGGGAATATTGCACAATGGGCGCAAGCCTGATGCAGCGACGCCGCGTGAGGGATGACGGCCTTCGGGTTGTAAACCTCTTTCAGTAGGGAAGAAGCCGTAAGGTGACGGTACCTGCAGAAGAAGCGCCGGCTAACTACGTGCCAGCAGCCGCGGTAATACGTAGGGCGCAAGCGTTATCCGGAATTATTGGGCGTAAAGAGCTCGTAGGCGGTTTGTCGCGTCTGCCGTGAAAGTCCGGGGCTCAACTCCGGATCTGCGGTGGGTACGGGCAGACTAGAGTGATGTAGGGGAGACTGGAATTCCTGGTGTAGCGGTGAAATGCGCAGATATCAGGAGGAACACCGATGGCGAAGGCAGGTCTCTGGGCATTAACTGACGCTGAGGAGCGAAAGCATGGGGAGCGAACAGGATTAGATACCCTGGTAGTCCATGCCGTAAACGTTGGGCACTAGGTGTGGGGGACATTCCACGTTTTCCGCGCCGTAGCTAACGCATTAAGTGCCCCGCCTGGGGAGTACGGCCGCAAGGCTAAAACTCAAAGGAATTGACGGGGGCCCGCACAAGCGGCGGAGCATGCGGATTAATTCGATGCAACGCGAAGAACCTTACCAAGGCTTGACATGAACCAGACCGGGCTGGAAACAGTTCTTCCCCTTTGGGGTTGGTTTACAGGTGGTGCATGGTTGTCGTCAGCTCGTGTCGTGAGATGTTGGGTTAAGTCCCGCAACGAGCGCAACCCTCGTTCCATGTTGCCAGCGGGTAGTGCCGGGGACTCATGGGAGACTGCCGGGGTCAACTCGGAGGAAGGTGGGGACGACGTCAAATCATCATGCCCCTTATGTCTTGGGCTTCACGCATGCTACAATGGCCGGTACAAAGGGTTGCGATACTGTGAGGTGGAGCTAATCCCAAAAAGCCGGTCTCAGTTCGGATTGGGGTCTGCAACTCGACCCCATGAAGTCGGAGTCGCTAGTAATCGCAGATCAGCAACGCTGCGGTGAATACGTTCCCGGGCCTTGTACACACCGCCCGTCAAGTCACGAAAGTTGGTAACACCCGAAGCCGGTGGCCTAACCCCTTGTGGGAGGGAGCTGTCGAAGGTGGGACTGGCGATTGGGACTAAGTCGTAACAAGGTAGCCGTACCGGAAGGTGCGGCTGGATCACCTCCTTTCTAAGGAGCACCTACAACAACTGCCCTGGATGTATGTCTGGTGGTGGGGGTTGTCAGGAAGCAAGCCCGTTGCACGGACGTTCGTTTCGTGGCGGGTGCTCATGGGTGGAATATCAACAAATAGCGGCTGTTTCCTCCTGCGCTCTTTCTCTAGTACGAACCCTGCCTTCGGGTGGTGGTTCTGGAACGGTGGGGTGCGGGGTGGGGATGGTTTAGTGTTTGGCACACTGTTGGGTCCTGAGACAACAGGACCATGTGGTGGCTCTCCTTTGTGGGGGTTGCTGGGTGGGTTTGTTTGTTTCTGGTTTCCCTGCCATGACGTTCCGCGCACGTGTTTGTGTGTGGGGTGTGTGGTGTGGGGTTGTTGTTTGAGAACTACATAGTGGACGCGAGCATCTTGTATAAGAAGCAATTTCCAAGATATTAGAACCTGGATCTGGTTCGTGTGCTTTTGGGTGCGCGGGACAGTTTCTGTGGTTCTCTCGAGTGAGCTTGTTTTTGATCTTTGTGGTCAAGTTTTTAAGAGCACACGGTGGATGCCTTGGCATTAGGAGCCGAAGAAGGACGTAGGAATCTGCGATAAGCCTGGGGGAGTCGATAACCGGACTGTGATCCCAGGGTGTCCGAATGGGGAAACCCCGCCAAGCGCGCGAGTGACTTGGTGACCCGTACCTGAACACATAGGGTGCGTGGGGGGAACGCGGGGAAGTGAAACATCTCAGTACCCGCAGGAAGAGAAAACAATAGTGATTCCGTTAGTAGTGGCGAGCGAACGCGGATCAGGCTAAACCGTTCCATGTGTGATAGCCGGCGGGCGTTGCATGGTCGGGGTTGTGGGACTTTCCATACCAGTTCTGCCGGGCTGGTGGGGTGTGATGTGCGCGCATAGGTGAACGGTTTTGAAAGGCCGGCCAGAGAGGGTGTTAGTCCCGTAACCGTAATGTGTTTGTACCGCCTGTGAGAGTATCCCAAGTAGTACGGGGCCCGAGAAATCCCGTGCGAATCTGTCAGGACCACCTGATAAGCCTAAATACTCCCTAATGACCGATAGCGGACCAGTACCGTGAGGGAAAGGTGAAAAGTACCCCGGGAGGGGAGTGAAACAGTACCTGAAACCGTGTGCTTACAATCCGTCGGAGCAGCCTTGTAGTTGTGACGGCGTGCCTTTTGAAGAATGAGCCTGCGAGTTAGTGTTACGTCGCGAGGTTAACCCGTGTGGGGCAGCCGTAGCGAAAGCGAGTCTGAATAGGGCGTGTGAGTGGCGTGATCTAGACCCGAAGCGAAGTGATCTACCCATGGCCAGGTTGAAGCGACGGTAAGACGTCGTGGAGGACCGAACCCACTTCAGTTGAAAATGGAGGGGATGAGCTGTGGGTAGGGGTGAAAGGCCAATCAAACTTCGTGATAGCTGGTTCTCCCCGAAATGCATTTAGGTGCAGCGTTGCGTGTTTCTTGCTGGAGGTAGAGCTACTGGATGGCTAATGGGCCCTACAAGGTTACTGACGTCAGCCAAACTCCGAATGCCGGTAAGTGAGAGCGCAGCAGTGAGACTGTGGGGGATAAGCTTCATAGTCGAGAGGGAAACAGCCCAGACCACCAACTAAGGCCCCTAAGCGTGTGCTAAGTGGGAAAGGATGTGGAGTTGCCCAGACAACCAGGAGGTTGGCTTAGAAGCAGCCACCCTTAAAAGAGTGCGTAATAGCTCACTGGTCAAGTGATTCCGCGCCGACAATGTAGCGGGGCTCAAGTACACCGCCGAAGTTGTGGCATTCACATATTGTCCTAGCCTTCGTGGTTCAGGAGTGTGGATGGGTAGGGGAGCGTCGTGTGGGCGGTGAAGCTGCGGTGTAAACCAGTGGTGGAGCCTACACGAGTGAGAATGCAGGCATGAGTAGCGAAAGACGGGTGAGAAACCCGTCCGCCGAATGATCAAGGGTTCCAGGGTCAAGCTAATCTGCCCTGGGTAAGTCGGGACCTAAGGCGAGGCCGACAGGCGTAGTCGATGGACAACGGGTTGATATTCCCGTACCGGCGAAAAACCGCCCATGCTGAGCGGGGGATACTAACTGCCCGAAACCTGCCCGATCACCCTTGTGGTGTGAGGGTTTTGGTGGAGCGCAGGACCTGATCCCGGGAGGCAAGCGTATTAACAGGTGTGACGCAGGAAGGTAGCCGAGCCGGGCGATGGTTGTCCCGGTCTAAGGATGTAGGGCGAATGGTAGGCAAATCCGCCGTTCATGTGCCTGAGATCTGATGGGACCCCCGTATGGGGGGATTTGGTGATCCTATGCTGCCGAGAAAAGCATCGACGCGAGGTTTTAGCCGCCCGTACCCCAAACCGACACAGGTGATCAGGTAGAGAATACCAAGGCGATCGAGAGAATTATGGTTAAGGAACTCGGCAAAATGCCCCCGTAACTTCGGGAGAAGGGGGGCCCCAACCTTGAACACCACTTGCTGGTGGGAGGGGATCGGGGCCGCAGAGACCAGGGGGAAGCGACTGTTTACTAAAAACACAGGTCCGTGCGAAGTCGCAAGACGATGTATACGGACTGACTCCTGCCCGGTGCTGGAAGGTTAAGAGGACCGGTTAGCCGCAAGGCGAAGCTGAGAATTTAAGCCCCAGTAAACGGCGGTGGTAACTATAACCATCCTAAGGTAGCGAAATTCCTTGTCGGGTAAGTTCCGACCTGCACGAATGGAGTAACGACTTCCCCGCTGTCTCAACCATAAACTCGGCGAAATTGCAGTACGAGTAAAGATGCTCGTTACGCGCAGCAGGACGGAAAGACCCCGAGACCTTTACTATAGTTTGGTATTGGTGTTCGGAGTGGCTTGTGTAGGATAGGTGGGAGACGTTGAAGCCCGGACGCCAGTTCGGGTGGAGTCATCGTTGAAATACCACTCTGGTCACTTTGGACATCTAACTTCGGCCCGTAATCCGGGTCAGGGACAGTGCCTGATGGGTAGTTTAACTGGGGCGGTTGCCTCCTAAAAAGTAACGGAGGCGCCCAAAGGTTCCCTCAGCCTGGTTGGCAATCAGGTGTCGAGTGTAAGTGCACAAGGGAGCTTGACTGTGAGAGAGACATCTCGAGCAGGGACGAAAGTCGGGACTAGTGATCCGGCGGTACATTGTGGAATGGCCGTCGCTCAACGGATAAAAGGTACCTCGGGGATAACAGGCTGATCTTGCCCAAGAGTCCATATCGACGGCATGGTTTGGCACCTCGATGTCGGCTCGTCGCATCCTGGGGCTGGAGTAGGTCCCAAGGGTTGGGCTGTTCGCCCATTAAAGCGGTACGCGAGCTGGGTTTAGAACGTCGTGAGACAGTTCGGTCCCTATCCGCTGCGCGCGCAGGAAATTTGAGAAGGGCTGTCCTTAGTACGAGAGGACCGGGACGGACGAACCTCTGGTGTGTCAGTTGTACTGCCAAGTGCACCGCTGATTAGCTACGTTCGGATGGGATAACCGCTGAAAGCATCTAAGCGGGAAGCTCGCTTCAAGATGAGATTTCCATACACATTTATGTGTGAGAGGCCCCCAGCCAGACCACTGGGTTGATAGGCCGGATGTGGAAGCGAGGACTAACGACTCGTGAAGCTGACCGGTACTAATAGGCCAACAACTTACACCACACAGAAACATACATATTCTGCTTGCGTCCACTATGTGGTTCCCAACCAACAACCCCCAAACACCGGGCTTATTGGCGGAACCAACAATTGAATAACACCACTACCTGCCCTCACGGGCAGGGATGTTGTAACCACTAATCTTCCCACCCCCGCAGCGTTACCGCGGGGGAGCGGGTGAAAGGGTTACGGCGGTCATAGCGTGGGGGAAACGCCCGGTCCCATTCCGAACCCGGAAGCTAAGACCCACAGCGCCGATGGTACTGCACCCGGGAGGGTGTGGGAGAGTAGGTCACCGCCGGAACAACTATTAGGTCGAGGCCCCGAACCACACGGTTCGGGGCCTCCCACATTTAAACAAACAAACCACCTGGCCCACCCCGAAAACCCCCGCTCACCTCTGACACCCAGGACAGGAACCCCCGCTCAGTTTTGACAGGTAAACGAGCAACCCCAGCTCACCTCTGACACCCAGGACAGGAACCCCCGCTCCGCACCGAGGACAGGCACATGGGCCGCCCCGATCCCGTGTGAGCGCGCGTTCGGGGAGGAGCTGCCAGACGTGAGCGGGCGTTGAGGGAGAGGCTGCCAGACGTGAGCGGGCATCCCTCGTTGTGTGAAGATGGCCACGATACCGCTGCCAGGGCTCCTACCGTTCCGGGGAATTTTGCGGCTCCACTAGAATTGATGAAGATGTACGGACTTCGAAGCGCTTGATTTCGGGTTGCGTAGGAAACGAAACGAGCGGCTGCAGTTGCGCCAGTGGTCGGCTCACAACAGGAGGAATCCATATGGCCGAGCACAACGGTGGCAACCGCGGCAACGACCGCGGCGCGTTCCGCGGCAACAACAACTCCGGCGGTGAGCCCCGCGGCTTCAGGTCGCGGTCCGACCGTGACGGCAACAACTTCTCCCGCGGTGGAGCTACCGGTGGCGGGGAGCGTAAGTCCTACGGTGATCGGCCGCGTCGGGATGGTGAAGGTGACCGGCGTGGTTTCGGCGGTGGTGCCGGTGATCGTGACCGTAAGCCGTTTGGTGATCGTCCCCGTCGTGATGGTGAGGGTGAGCGCCGTCAGTTTGGTGACCGTGACCGTAAGCCGTTTGGTGATCGGCCGCGTCGTGATGGCGAGGGTGACCGGCGTGGTTTCGGCGGTGGTGCCGGTGATCGTGACCGTAAGCCGTTTGGTGATCGTCCCCGTCGTGATGGTGAGGGTGAGCGCCGTCAGTTCGGTGACCGTGACCGTAAGCCGTTTGGTGACCGGCCGCGTCGCGATGGTGAAGGTGACCGGCGTGGTTTCGGCGGCGGGACCGGTGATCGCGATCGTAAGCCCTACGGTGACCGTGACCGTAAGCCGTTTGGTGACCGGCCGCGTCGCGATGGTGAAGGTGACCGGCGTGGTTTCGGCGGCGGGACCGGTGATCGCGATCGTAAGCCCTACCGTGACCGTAAGCCGTTCGGTGACCGGCCGCGTCGTGATGGTGAGGGTGAGCGCCGCGGTTTCGGCGGCGAAAACCGCAAGCCGTTTGGCGACCGGCCGGATCGTGCGCCCCGCAGCTTTGACCGCGGCGACGCCCGTGCTGAGTCCGGCCGCGGCTCCGGCCCCCGCGGCTTCGGCCGCGACCGCCAGGAAGAGCGCCCGGCACGCGTACCCAACGCTGCCGATCTTCGCAGCGCCAACCGGCCGGACCGGGAACGCTCACCCGAAATCGACGAGGACGTCACGGGCAAGGAGCTCGACCGCGCCACGCAGCACCAGATCAAGACGCTCGAGTCCAAGAGCGCGGAATGGGTGGCCCGCCACCTGGTCATGGCCGGCCGCCTGATTGACGACGAGCCCGAGCTGGCCTTCCAGCACGCCCTTGCCGCCAGCCGCCGCGGCGGAAGGCTCGCGGCCGTCCGTGAAGCCGTCGGGCTGACTGCCTACGCCGCAGGCCACTACGGCGAAGCACTGCGTGAGTTCCGCACCTTCCGGCGCATCAGCGGCTCCAACGTGCACCTGCCCGTGATGGCCGACTGCGAGCGTGGCCTGGGCCGGCCGGACCGGGCCCTTGACGTTGCCCGTTCCGAGGAAGCCCAGGATCTGGACGCCCCGGGCAAGGTTGAACTGGCCATTGTTGCCGCCGGCGCCCGCACCGACCTCGGTCAACTGGATGCCGCAGTGGCGGAACTTGAGATTCCGCAGCTGGACATCAACCGTGCGTTCTCCTACAGCCCGCGTCTCTTCCGCGCCTACGCCGACGCACTTGCCGCGGTCGGGCGCGATGAAGAGTCGCATAAGTGGAGCCGGCAGGCCGTGGTGGCGGAAAATGCCCTGGGCCAAGGTATGGATGAGGAGCCCGAGATCATCGACCTCGGCTGGGATGAGGAAGAAGAAGCCCGCCAGGAGGCTGAGCGCCGCAGGATGCTGGAGCGCGCGTCGCAGGCCGCAGGCACCGGGGCTGCTCCCGAGGCTTCGGCGACGGGCCCGGACTCCTCCACCCCGGAGAGCAGCCGCGCCTCCGAAGCGAAGGCTGTCCAGGACAGCAGCATCGACGACCAGGACGCTGACTACTTCGTCTCTGACGACGCCGAGTCTGATCAGGACTCGGTGGAACACGACGAGATTGAGCTCGACTCCGCATCCGCGGACGAGCCCGGCAACGAGGACGCCGCGGAAGACGAAGGCCCCGTGGAACACCATGACAGCGCCGACACCTTTGCGAATGAAGAACGGCGGGACTGACCACCCATGGCTGACGTTTCCCTGGTTTCCCGCTTCGATGCCCTGCTGGCCGACCTGGATGGCGTGGTGTACGCAGGGCCGCACGCCATCCCCGGCGCAGTGGAATCGCTGAAGCAGCTCGCCGGGCTGGGCATCGGTTTGGGCTATGTGACGAACAACGCCTCCCGTTCGCCGGCAGAGGTGGCAGCCCACCTGCGTGAACTCGGTGCACCCGCCGAGGACAACCAGGTGGTCAGCTCCTCACAGGCAGCGGCGGACCTGCTTGCTTCGCTGCTGGCACCCGGGTCACGGATCCTCATCACGGGCAGCCCGGCGCTGGCCCGGGAAATCGAGCTGGCCGGTCTGGTGCCGGTGGGCAGCCAGGACGAGGAACCGGTGGCGGTGGTGCAGGGCTTCAGCCCCGGCATTGGCTGGAAGGAGCTGGCGGAAGCCACCTATGTGGTGAACGCCGGCGCCCTCTGGGTGGCCACCAACACGGACATGACGATTCCGCAGGCGCGCGGGATCGCCCCGGGGAACGGCACGCTGGTTGCAGCCGTTGCCGCCGCTACCGCGCAGCAGCCCAGAGTCGCGGGTAAACCGGAGGCTCCGCTGTTCCACTCCGCTGCCAAACGCCTTGGGGCCGAGCGCCCCCTGGTGGTGGGGGACCGGCTGGACACGGACATCCTGGGCGGCAACAACGCCGGCTTCGCCACCGTGGCGGTGCTGACCGGCGTCGACACGCGAGAGACGATCCTTGCGGCCCGTTCCGCTGAACGGCCCAACTACGTCATCGGGAACCTGGCGGACCTGCACCGCCCCTACCCGGACGTGACGCACGACGACGGCACGTACGCGTGCGGGGACGCGACGGCACGGGTGGCCAACGGAGCGGTGGGCATCATCGGCAGCCAGGACGACTTGAACTCCTGGCGGGCGGCGTGCGCCGCCTGGTGGGCGGAGACGCCGGACGCCGCAACCCCGCAGGCACCCAAGCTGGTGTGGCTCAATCACTAGACTGGTTCAATGACTGAGCTGACCGAACCGGACGACTCGACAGCCCAGCCCACCCCGGAGTGGCCGCAGGCGGCCTCCCGGGACAGCGGGCAGGAGATCAGCGATCCGCAGGTGGCGCGGGCCGTGGCCAGGCTTTCCGACATACCCGGCCTCCCTGCGGCAGATCACGAAGCTGTATACAACGGACTCCACGACGAACTGCTGGCGGCCCTGAACAGCGATCCCATCGACCAGGTCAGGGCGGCGGCCGACCGTGCCGGCGGGGCAGCCTGATGCCGGTCCGCCTCGACCAGGCCCTGGTGGCCCGCGGCCTGGCGAGGTCGCGAACGCATGCAGCCTCTCTGATCGCCGAAGGCAAGGTCAGCTCGGGAGGCCAGGTCCTCGTCAAAGCCTCCCTGCAGGTTGACGAAAGCCGGGACCTCGCCGTTGAACTTGATGACCAGGACACCTACGCCAGCCGGGCCGCCCACAAGCTGGCCGGTGCCCTCGATGCCTTCCCCGAGGTGTTGCCGCAGGGCAAAAGGTGCCTCGACGCGGGTGCCTCGACCGGAGGTTTCACCGACGTCCTGCTTCGGCGCGGCGCCGCGCACGTGGTGGCGGTCGACGTCGGGCACGGCCAGTTGGTGCCACACCTCCGCAACGATCCCCGCGTGGACGTCCACGAGGGGATGAACGTCAGGTACATGGCCCCGGCCGACATTGGCGGCCCCGCCGCCCTGACCGTGGCGGACCTGTCCTTCATCTCCCTCACCCTGGTGGTGCAGCCGCTGGCGGACTGCACCGAACCGGGCGGTGACCTGGTGCTGATGGTCAAGCCGCAGTTCGAGATCGGCAAGGACCGGCTGGCCCGCACCGGGGTGGTCACCTCGGAGCGTGAGCGGCGGATGGCGGTCGAAAAGGTTGCCAAGGCAGCGCTCGACGCAAGGCTGGACCTCTGCGGCCTGGCGCCCAGTCCGTTGCCCGGACAGGACGGAAACGTCGAATACTTCCTGTGGATAAAACGCAGGATCAGCAAAGACTTGCCTAAGATCGAAGAGCGAGAGGCAGCAGCCGCTGCGTTGCTCGGACAAATCTGGCCGAACCACTAGAGAGCGGAACCTGATGAGCAGGCGTGTACTGGTCCTTGCCCACACCGGCCGCGAGGAGTCACTGAAAGCCGCCTGGGAAGCCTGCGCCCTGCTGCACGCCTCGGGCATGGTCCCCGTGATGCAGGAGTCCGAGCTGGGGGACATGGAGCGGTTCTTCGGGCACCTGGCCCAGCCGGTGGAAGTGCTCCACGACCACGTGCAGCTGCCCGATGTTGAACTAGTCATGGTCCTCGGCGGCGACGGGACCATCCTGCGGGCCGCCGAACTGGTCC
The DNA here is from genome assembly GCF_030323865.1 of Pseudarthrobacter defluvii. Lineage (NCBI taxonomy): Bacteria > Bacillati > Actinomycetota > Actinomycetes > Micrococcales > Micrococcaceae > Pseudarthrobacter > Pseudarthrobacter defluvii. The sequence goes on from NZ_CP066362.1 coordinate 1,586,788, forward strand.
GCGAGGTGGATGTCCCGCTGCTGGGCGTTAACCTGGGCCACGTGGGGTTCCTGGCCGAAAGTGAACGGGCGGACCTGGCCCAAACCGTCGAGTGGATCGCCAGCCGCGAGTACACGGTGGAAGAGCGCATGACCATCGACGTTCAGGTCTGGGTCCGTGGCCAAAAGATTTGGCACACCTGGGCTTTAAACGAGGCCGCCATCGAGAAAGCCAACCGTGAACGGATGCTGGAAGTGGTGACCGAGGTGGACGAACGTCCGCTGACGTCCTTTGGCTCCGACGGCATTGTCCTGGCCACTCCCACCGGATCCACGGCGTACGCGTTCTCCGCCGGCGGACCCGTCGTGTGGCCGGAAGTGGAGGCGCTGGTGATCGTGCCCATCAGTGCCCATGCGCTCTTCGCCAAGCCGCTCGTCGTATCGCCCCGGTCCAGGCTGGCGGTTGAGGTGCTGGGCCGGACCGACGCCCAGGGGGTCCTGTGGTGCGACGGGCGGCGCTCGGTGGACCTGCCGCCCGGCGCCCGCGTGGAAGTGACCAAGTCAGCCACCCCGGTCCGGCTGGCCCGCACCCACCAGACCCCGTTCTCGGCACGCCTGGTCCGCAAGTTCGAGCTGCCCATCCACGGCTGGCGCGGGCCACTGCCCAAGTCCGACGCCGTACACACCGGCCCCATCCCCGTGGTGCGCACGCCCCGGCCCATGCCGCCGCTGCCCGTACCGCACGTTGAGAACCCGGACAGCGATCCCGATCCGTCGACTGCAAAGTGAATCCATGCTTGAAGAACTGAGAATCCGCGATCTGGGCGTCATCACCGACGCAACGCTTCCGCTCGGCCCGGGACTGAGCGTGGTGACCGGTGAAACCGGCGCCGGAAAGACCATGGTGGTCACCGCCGTCGGACTGCTGCTGGGCGCCCGCTCGGACGCAGGGGCCGTCCGCAGCGGTGCGAAGAGCGCCACCGCCGAAGCCGTGCTCAAGCTTGAGACCGGACATCCCGCCGTCGCCCGTGCCCTCGAAGCCGGCGCCGACGCTGAGGAGTTCGACGGAGGCACTGAACTGATCCTGGCCCGCCGGCTGGGTGCGGACGGACGGAGCCGCGCGTTCCTTGGCGGCCGCGCCGCACCCGTGGGCGTCCTGGCCGAGATCGGCGAATCGTTGGTGGTGGTGCACGGCCAGACGGACCAGATCCGGCTCAAGGGCGCCACGGCCCAGCGCGAAGCCCTGGACAAGTTCGCCGGCGAGGCACTGGCCAAACCCCTGGTCGCCTACCAGGACCTGTACAGCCGGTGGAAGGCCAGCCAGGCGGAACTGCATGCCCTGCGCAGCGCCGCCCGTGACAGGCTCCGCGAAGCTGAATCCCTGGAGGCGGCCCTGGCGGAGATCGATGAGGTGGACCCACAGCCGGGGGAGGACGAGCTGCTCAAGGCCGAGGCCGTGAAGCTTGCCAATGTTGAGGAACTGCGAATTGCCGCCAGCACAGCGCACCAAGCCCTCATTGCCGAGGACTTCGGCGAAGCGGGTGACGCCACCACCCTGGTGGACTCGGCCAAACGGACCCTTGAACACGTGGCCGAGCACGACGCCGAGCTGGGATCTGCGGCCGCGCGCCTGGCCGAGGTGGGCTTTCTGCTCAACGACATCGCCACCGAGCTGGCCAGCTACCAGGCGGGCCTGGACTCCGAGGGCCCGGAACGGCTCGCCGAGATCGAAGACCGGCGCGCCGCCCTGGCCAAGCTGGTCCGCAAATACGCCCCCACCATCGATGAGGTGCTGGAGTGGGCGGAGAAGGCACGCGTCCGGTTCGACGAGCTGCAGGACGATTCCTCCCGCATCGAGGCCCTGGACGGGGAAGTGGTCCGCGCCGAAGCGGACCTGAAGAAGCAGTCGGCGGCCATCAGCAAGATCCGGGCCAAGGCCGCCAAGGACCTCTCCGCCCGGGTCAGCGCCGAATTGAAGGCCCTGGCCATGGCCGACGCCACCCTGGTGATCAACCTCGACCCCGCCGCGCAGCTGGGCCCTTACGGCGCGGACGAGATCAGCTTCCTGCTGCAGCCGCACTCGGGCGCCCCGGCCCGGCCGCTGGGCAAGGGTGCCTCCGGTGGTGAGCTCTCCCGCGTGATGCTGGCCATCGAAGTGGTGCTGGCGGCCGTCGATCCCGTCCCCACATTTGTCTTCGACGAAGTGGACGCGGGCGTGGGTGGGCGCGCCGCCGTCGAGATCGGCCGGCGGCTGGCCATGTTGGCACGCCACGTGCAGGTGCTGGTGGTCACGCACCTTCCGCAGGTGGCCGCCTTCGCGGACCAGCACATCACCGTGACCAAGACATCGGTCAGGGGAGCCGACGGCGGCACCGCCACCGGGTTCACCTCCAGTGACGTCCGGCTGCTTGACGGACCGGAGCGGGTGCGTGAGCTTGCGCGCATGCTGGCGGGCCAGGAGGACTCGGAATCGGCGCAGGCGCACGCCCAGGAACTGCTGGACGACGCCAAACTCCTGCCGCAGCGGGCCTGAGCGGGACGGCTCTGGCCACCCACGGGAAGGCGCAAATGATGATAGGCTCGAATTCCGTGGTGCAGCGATCAAATTCCCGTGTAAATTCCCGGTTCCCGGGCTCCTCCAAGACGACCAAGCATATTTTCGTCACTGGCGGTGTGGCGTCCTCGCTCGGTAAGGGACTGACGGCCTCCAGCCTTGGTCATCTACTGCGGGCACGCGGCCTGTCGGTCACGATGCAGAAGCTCGATCCCTATCTGAACGTGGATCCGGGCACGATGAACCCCTTCCAGCACGGTGAGGTCTTCGTCACGGACGACGGCGCCGAGACGGACCTGGACATCGGGCACTACGAACGCTTCCTCGACGAGAACCTCGAAGGTTCTGCGAACGTGACCACGGGGCAGGTGTACTCCACCGTTATCGCCAAGGAACGCCGGGGCGAATACCTCGGGGACACCGTTCAGGTCATCCCGCACATCACCGATGAGATCAAGCGCCGCATGCGGCTGCCCGCCGAGGGCAAGAACGCCCCGGACGTGATCATCACCGAAATCGGCGGCACCGTTGGCGATATCGAGTCCCAGCCCTTCCTGGAATCGGCCCGCCAGGTCCGCCAGGACATCGGCCGGAACAACGTGTTCTTCCTCCACGTCTCCTTGGTGCCCTACATCGGGCCTTCCCAGGAACTGAAGACCAAGCCCACGCAGCACTCCGTGGCCGCGTTGCGCTCCATCGGCATCCAGCCCGAGGCCATCGTGATCCGGTCGGACCGCGAAGTGCCTGAGGCCATGCGGGAAAAGATCGGCCGCATGTGCGACGTCGACATCGACGCCGTGGTGAACGCCGCCGATGCCCCCAGCATCTACGACATCCCCAAGACCCTGCACGGCCAGGGACTGGACTCCTACATCGTCCGCGCCCTGGACCTGCCGTTCAAGGACGTCGACTGGACCAGCTGGGACCGCCTCCTCGAGGCCGTGCACAACCCCAAGCACCACGTCGAGATCGCCCTGGTGGGCAAGTACATCGACCTGCCGGACGCCTACCTTTCGGTCACCGAGGCGCTGCGGGCCGGCGGCTTCGCCAACGAGGCCAAGGTCAAGATCCGCTGGGTCCCGTCGGATGAGTGCGAGACCCGCGAAGGGGCCATAAAGGCCCTCGACGGCGTGGACGCCATCTGCGTTCCGGGCGGTTTCGGCATCCGCGGCCTCGAAGGCAAGCTGGGCGCGCTGAAGTTCGCCCGCGAAACCAAGCTGCCGGTCCTGGGCCTCTGCCTTGGCCTGCAGTGCATGGTGATCGAGTACGCCCGCAATGTGGTGGGGCTGGAAGGCGCCTCCTCCAGCGAGTTCGAGCCGGACTCCAAGTACCCGGTCATCGCCACCATGGAAGAGCAGCTGGAGTACGTCGAGGGCCGCGGCGACCTGGGCGGCACCATGCGCCTGGGCCTGTACGAAGCCAAGCTCGACGAAGGCTCTGTCATCGCCGGAACCTACGGCAAGACCACCGTCAGCGAACGCCACCGGCACCGCTACGAGGTCAACAACAAGTACCGCGAGCAAATCGCGGACAAGGGCCTGGTCTTCTCCGGCACCTCCCCGGACGGCAAGCTGGTGGAATTCGTCGAGCTGCCCGCCGATGTCCACCCGTACTACGTTGCCACCCAGGCGCACCCCGAGCTGAGCTCGCGGCCCACGCGCCCGCACCCGCTGTTCGCCGGCCTGGTCAAGGCTGCGCTGGACCACCAGAACGCGAACCACCAGGACGCTGCCGACACGGCGGCGCCCGCGGACGGCGAGCCTGCAGCATCGGGTAGCGTTACCGCTAAGTAGTCAAGAGAACACAAAGGACGGCGCGATGCCTGGTACACCTGAAGCCACCCCTGCCAAGCAGGTTTCGGATGCACCAAGCCCGCGCCGTCTCTTGTCTTCCGAGAAGGTCTATGAGGGCCGGATTTGGGACGTCGTCAGCGACACCTTCCAGCTCTCGGAGTCCGGGGACCCCCTTACCCGCGACTACATTGACCATCCCGGCGCTGTAGCGATCCTGCCCATGAACGACGAAGGCCAGATCCTCCTCCTGAAGCAGTACCGGCACCCGGTGGGAATGGACCTCTGGGAGGTCCCCGCGGGCCTGCTGGACGTCGAAGGCGAAGACTTCGTGGTGGGGGCGGCACGCGAACTTGCCGAGGAAGCAGACCTGGCCGCAGGGACCTGGAACGTGCTGGCTGATGTCTTCAACTCCCCGGGATCCTCCAGCGAGGCCATCCGGATCTACCTTGCCCGGGACCTCACCGAGGTGCCGCACCACGAACGCCATGAGCGGACGGACGAGGAAGCGGAGATCGAGTTCCACTGGATCAACCTGGACGACGCCGTGGCCTCCGTACTGGCCGGCCGCCTGCACAACCCGTCCGCCGTCGTCGGGATCCTTGCCGCCGCAGCCGCCCGGGCCGCCAACTATGAAGACCTCCGGCCCGCCGACGCCCCCTGGCCCGCACACCCCAGCCAGCGCTGATGGTCCCGGGTCCTTCGGCTGAAGCACTACCGTCCGTCCCGCCGGCCGCGGCGCCGGCCTCCGATGCGGCCCCGGCGGCCATTCCTCCCGCAATCGACCGCGGAATCACTGACTACCTCCAGCACATGGGCGTGGAACGGGGGCTGGCAGTGAACACCCTGGCGGCCTACCGCCGCGACCTGGCCCGCTACGCCCGCTACCTGGCCGCTGCCGGGTGCAGTCGGCCGGAGGAGATCACCCGGCAGCATGTCACCGGCTACGTCCGTGCTCTCTCCGACGGGTCCGACGGCGGTTCCACCCTTGGAGTGCGTTCGGCAGCCCGGACGGTGGTGGCCGTCCGGGGGTTGCACAAGTTCTGGGCCCTTGAGGGGTACACGCCCGCGGACCCAGCCAGCGAGGTCCACCCGCCGATGGCCGGCAAGCGGCTGCCCAAAGCCATCAGCGTCGATGAGGTGACCCGTATCCTCGAGGCCGCGGGAACCGACACCGCCACGGGGTTGCGGGACCGCGCCCTCCTTGAATTCCTCTACTCCACCGGCGCGAGGATCAGCGAAGCCGTAGGCCTGGACGTGGACGATATCTCCCTGGCGGAACCCGAATCCGGACCGGCCGTTGTCCGCCTGTTCGGCAAGGGATCGAAGGAACGGATAGTTCCGCTGGGCTCCTACGGCGCACGTGCGCTGGATGCCTACCTGGTCCGCGGCCGGCCACTGCTCGCCGCCAAGGGAAAGGGCACCCCGGCGCTGTTCCTGAATGCCCGCGGCGGCAGGATCAGCCGGCAAAGCGCCTGGACCATCCTGAAGGCGGCGGCGGAGAAAGCGAACATCACCCGGGACGTCTCGCCGCACACGCTGCGGCACTCCTTTGCCACCCACCTGCTCGAAGGGGGCGCCGACGTGCGCGTGGTGCAGGAACTGCTGGGCCACGCGTCCGTGACCACCACCCAGGTGTACACCCTGGTTACGGCCGACACCCTGCGCGAGGTTTACGCCGCCGCCCATCCCCGGGCCCTGGGCTAGGGGATAGGCGTGGCTGCAGCGGCAGTAACCCTTTGCTTCCTCCTGCGGGAGGGGGAGAACGGCACGGAGGTGCTCCTGGGGCTGAAGCAGACAGGCTTCGGCAGGGGCAAGATTGTAGGCATCGGCGGCCACGTGGAGCCGGGGGAGACCTCCGCCCAGGCCGTCATCCGGGAAGTCCTGGAGGAAACCGGGGTGGTGCTGGAGGAAGCGGCCCTGGCCGACGCCGGCGCGGTGCACTTCGTGTTCCCGGCCAGACCCGACTGGGACATGAAGACCACGCTTTTCACGGCGCGCACCTGGCAGGGTGATCCGGAGCCCAGCGAAGAAATCCTGCCCGAATGGTTCAGCGTTGCGGCCCTGCCGGTGGAGCGCATGTGGCAGGACGCGGACCATTGGCTGCCGGTGGTGCTGGAAGGTGGCCGGATCAACGTGGTGGTCACCATGCACACCGACAACGAGTCGGTTGCCTCGTCCGAAAGCCGCCTGGAGTAAGTCCGGCAGCGCCCGTGCTGTTAAACGTCCGACGGCGGGTGGCCACCAAAGTGCCCACCCGCCGTCGTAATCTTCCTGCCAGGAGCTATGGAAGGTGCCGTTCCTCCACGCCGTTGTATTCGCTCAGCGGCCTGATCAGCGAGTTGGCATCAAGCTGCTCCATGATGTGCGCGGTCCAGCCCGTGATCCGGCTGGCCACGAACAGGGGAGTGAACGTGGGGGTGTCGAAACCCATCAGGTGGTACGTGGGCCCCGCCGGGTAGTCGAGGTTCGGCTTGATGGCCTTGGCCTCGTCCATCGCCGTTTCCAGGCCGTTGTACAGACCCAGCAGCTCGGGGCGGCCATAGTGGGCAATCATCTTGTCCAGGGCCGCCTTCATGGTGGGAACCCGGGAATCGCCGTGCTTATAGACGCGGTGGCCGAAGCCCATGACCTTCTTCTTCTGTGCAAGGGCATCTTCCATCCAGGCCTTGGCCCGGGCGGCGGCCTCCTCCAGCGACTCCTCTTGCCGGATGCCGATCTCGTCGAACGTGTGCATCACGGCTTCGTTCGCTCCGCCATGCAGCGGACCCTTGAGGGCACCAATGGCTCCGGTCACTGCGGAGTGAAGATCGGAGAGCGTGGACGTAATCACCCGGGCGGTGAACGTGGAAGCGTTGAACGAGTGCTCCGCGTACAGGATCATCGAGACGTTGAAGGCCTCCACCACTTCCGGGACCTGTTCCTCGCCGAAGGCCATCCACAGGAAGTTCGCGGAGTAACCCAGGTCGTCCCGGGGTTCCACGACGTCCTGCCCGTGGCGGCGGCGCTGGTCATAGGCCACCACCGCGGGCATGGCCGCGAACAGGTCCACGGCCTTGGCCATGTTCGCGTCGCGGGAGGAGTCCTCGGCCAGCGGGTGCCGGGCGCCCATCACGGAAGCCGCGGTCCGGCAGACGTCCATCGGGTGGGAGGTGACCGGCAAGGCGTCGATGACCTGCTTGACTACGGGGTCCAGGGCGCGGCCGGCGCGTTCCCTGGCCGTGAACTCCGCCAACTGCTCCTGCGTGGGAAGTTCACCATTCCAAAGCAGGTAGGCCACTTCCTCGAAGCTGCACTTGGCGGCCAGTTCCTGGACCGGGTAGCCCCGGTACAGCAGCGAGTTCGTGTCCGGGTTGACCTTGGAAACCGCGGTGTAGTCCACCACGACGCCGGCAAGGCCCTTTTTGATCTCATTTTCAGCCATGCTGAAACTCCTTTGTTCCTAAAGCCTGTGTTCCTGGAGCCGTTGGCCGGCTGCTGCCGGCATTCCGGTGGGTGTCAGGGTTGGGTGTCAGATGCCGGGGATCTGGAAGTTGAACACCCCGGTGTCAAAGCGGTTGTAGGCCTCATAGTCGACGAGGTCGTAGAGCCGGGCACGGGTCAGCATGTTTGGGACCTGTGCCTCCTGGGTGCCGTCGGACTTGATCGATTCCAGAGTACGCTCAGCAGCGCCCATGGCACTACGGAGCAGTGTCACCGGATAGATGATCATGTTGACGCCGACGCCGGCCAGCTGGTCCACGGTGAACAGGTCGCTTTTGCCGAACTCCGTCATGTTGGCCAGGATCGGCACGTCCACGGCGTCCCGGATGGCCTGGAACTCGCTGAGATCCTTCATGGCCTCCGGGAAGATGGCGTCCGCTCCGGCCTCAACCAGGGCCTTTGCCCGGTCCTGGGCCGCTTCCAGCCCGTCGGTGGCACGGATGTCGGTCCGGGCCATGATCAGGAAGTTCGGGTCCCTGCGTGCGTCTGCGGCGGCACGGATCCGTTTGGTGGCGGTGTCCAGGTCCACCACGTTCTTGCCATCCAGGTGGCCGCAGCGCTTCGGGTTGAACTGGTCCTCGATGTGGCAGCCGGCAAGGCCTGCATTCTCGAGTTCCTGCACGGTGCGGGCCACGTTCATGGGCTCACCGAAGCCGGTGTCGGCGTCCACGATCGAGGGCAGGTCCGTCATGCGGGCGATCTGCCCGGCGCGGGTGGCCACCTCGGTCAGCGTGGTCAGTCCGATGTCCGGCAGGCCCAGGTCGTTGGCCAGGACGGCACCGGAGATGTAGACCCCGGCGAAGCCCTTCTCCTCGATCAAGCGGGCGGAGAGCGGGTTGAACGCGCCGGGGAACTGCTGGATGGTGCCGGAGGACAGCAGCTCGCGGAAGCGGATTCGCTTCTGCTCCGGTGTGGTCTTGGAGTACAGCATCAGAAGAGTCCCTTCGGTGCCGCGGCCAGGTCGATGACGCCCGGGGCGGCGGTGATGTTCAGCTGGTCCAGTTCGCCGGCTGCGAGTTCGGGGAGGCGTTCGACGGCGGTAAGGAACCTTTCGATTTCGGCCTCCTCCACCAGGTCTGCGGCGAGGGTGCGGAACTTGTTGACGTACTGCCCGCGTGCGAAGGGGCGGGCACCCAGCGGGTGGGCGTCGGCCACTGCGATCTGGTCCGTGATGACGGTGCCGTCCTTGAGCGTGATCTCCACGGAGCCGCCGAAAGCCTTCTCGGAGATGTCCAGGGAGTGGTAGCGGCGGGTCCATTCGGGGTCTTCCACGGTGGTGACCTTGTGCCACAGCTCCACGGTGTCCGGCCGTGCAGCGCGTGCCGGCGCGTAGGAGTCCACGTGGTGCCAGGCCCCGTCCTGCAGAGCGACGGTGAAGATGTAGGGGATGGAGTGGTCCAGCGTTTCCCGGCTGACGGTGGGGCTGTATTTCTGGGGGTCGTTGGCGCCGGAGCCGATCACGTAATGCGTGTGGTGGCTGGTCTTGATCAGCACGGATTCCACGTTGGCGGGGTCGGTCACCTCCGGGTGCTCACGGTGCAGCTTGCGGGCCAGGTCGATCCAGGCCTGGGCCTGGTATTCGGCGGAGTGTTCCTTGGTGTAGGTGTCCAGGATGGCGCGCTTGGCTTCGCCGGGGGTGGGGAGCGGGACCATGTAGGACGCGTCCGGCCCGTCCAGCATCCACGCGATAACGCCGTCTTCGCCCTCGTAGATGGGCACGGGGGAGGTCTGGCCGCGCATGGCCCGGTCCGCGGATTCGATGGCCATCTTTCCGGCAAAGGCCGGGGCATGGGCCTTCCAGGTGGAGATTTCGCCCTTGCGGGACTGCCGGGTGGCGGTGGTGGTGTGCAGCGCCTGGCCCACCGACTGGAAAATGGTTTCCACATCGAGGCCCAGCAGGGTGCCGATGCCGGCGGCGGCGGAGGGGCCCAGGTGGGCGACGTGGTCGATCTTGTGCTTGTGCAGGCAGATGGCCTTGACCAGGTTGACCTGGATTTCGTAGCCGGTGGCGATGCCGCGGATCAGATCGTGGCCGCTGGAGCCAACGTGCTGGGCGACGGCCAGGATCGGCGGGATGTTGTCGCCCGGGTGGGAGTACTCGGCGGCGAGGAAGGTGTCGTGGTAGTCCAGCTCGCGGACGGCCACGCCGTTGGCCCAGGCAGCCCATTCCGGTGCCACCCGCTCCTCGATGCCGAACACCTTGGAGCCCTGGCCACCGGTGCTTGGGCCGTGGGTGAGTGCCTGTGCACGGGCCGCGACGATGGGAGCCCGGTTCAGGGAGGCGATGGCAACCGAGGCGTTGTCGATGATGCGGTTGATCACCATGTCAGTCACCTCATCGGAGACGGCGACGGGGTCCGCTGCCACCTGGGCGATCTTGTAGGCGAGCTGGTCCTCGCGGGGGAGGTTCTCTTCGCTCTTGTAGACGCGGACGTGGTGTTCCTTAACCATGATGCTCCTTTGGGTGGGATGCGTGGGTTGCTTTGACGTGGGAGAGGCTTCGGTGCAGATGGACGATGGTGGCCGCCTCGGCGAGCTTCGGGTTGCCGGCCGCAATGGCCTCAGCGATGGCCGCGTGTTCTGCGGCTGCGGCGGTGAGGCGGCGAGCGTCGTCGGCTGCCAGCCGCCGGATCCGGACCAGGTGGACGCGCAGGCTGCGCATGGCCTGGGCCAGGTAGGAATTGGAGATGGCTGCGTCGATGGCGGTGTCCAGCCGCCCCACCAATTGGTAGTAGTCATGGAGGCCGGGCTCGCCGCCGCTGATCAACTCGGGGGCCCGGAGCAGCTCGTGCTGCAGGCGCTGGAACGTTGCGGCGTCGCCGCGCCGGGCGGCCAACGCTGCGGCCCTGCCCTCAAGTGTTTCGCGGAGTTCGAAGAGCTCATCGATGTCCTCCAGGGAAATGTCCGTAACGACGACGCCGCGGCCGCCCGCCGTCGTCAGCCCTTCCGCTGTGAGGCGCCCCAGCGCTTCCCGCAGCGGTGTGCGCGAGACGCCCAGGCGTTCGGACTGTTCCACTTCGGCAAGGACGGTTCCGGGCGCCAGGCGCCATTCGATGATGTCGTCGCGCAGGGCGGCGTACGCCTTGTCGCTGGCGCGCATGGCGTCCTCCTTCCTCGATAACTGGATCAGTGTATACAGAACGGCGGGGGAATAACAGCGTTCTTTCCGTTCATCGCCAAAAAACAGTACCTATGTATACAAGGCCCTTGTAGGCTGGCCTGCATTGCCACTAGCATGAGCTGCATCACAACGTCGTGGACGGGATTACCTCATGGTCACCAACAGCTACCGGGACAGCTACCGGCGCAGCGTTGAACAGCCCGAAGATTTCTGGCTGGAGGCAGCGCAAAAGATCTCCTGGACTTCTCCTCCAAGCCAAGCACTGGACGCCGGCCGGGCGCCGCTGTACAGCTGGTTTCCGGACGGCGTCCTGAACACCTGCTACAACGCGCTGGACCGGCATGTTGCCGAGGGCCGCGGAGGGCAGGACGCCCTGATCCATGACTCCGCCATGCTGGGAACACAGCAGCGCTATACCTACTCAGAACTCACGGACCTCGTGGCGCGATTTGCCGGTGTGCTGCGCGGCAATGGCGTAGGCAAGGGTGACCGGGTGGTGATCTATATGCCGATGATCCCGGAAGCGGCCATTGCCATGCTCGCCACCGCCAGGCTGGGCGCGGTCCACTCCGTGGTGTTCGGCGGCTTTGCGCCCAAGGAGCTTGCGGCCCGGATCAGGGATGCGGCACCTGCGGCAGTGGTCACCGCTTCGGGCGGGATCGAACCCTCCCGACGCATCGAGTACCTCCCGGCCGTCGCCGAGGCACTTGAGCTGGCGGGCGCGGGGGACCTTCCCGTACTGGTCAAAGCGCGCGACGGATTTGCGTCAACGGCGGCGGACCACGCCGGCTGGCTGGACTGGGACGCAGCAATGGCATCCGCCCAGCCGGCTGGCCCTGTCGATGTGAAAGCCACGGACCCGCTCTACATCCTTTACACTTCCGGCACCACCGGCACGCCCAAGGGGGTGGTGCGGGACAACGGTGGCCACGCCGTCGCCCTGCGCTGGACGCTGGAAAATATCTACGACGTCGGTCCCGGGGACGTGATGTGGACCGCCTCCGATGTCGGCTGGGTGGTGGGGCACTCGTACATCGTGTATGGCCCGCTGCTGGCCGGTGCCACCACCGTGATGTACGAAGGCAAGCCGGTGGGAACGCCGGACGCCGGTGCATTCTGGCGGGTGGTCCAGGACCACAAGGTCAACGTGCTCTTTACCGCCCCCACGGCACTGCGGGCCATCCGCAAGGCCGATCCGGAAGCGTCGCTGCTGGCGGACTATGACGTCTCCAGCCTGCGGACGCTTTTCACGGCCGGTGAGCGGCTGGACACGGACACCTTCCACTGGGCATCCCGGGTCCTCGGCGTGCCGGTGGTGGACCACTGGTGGCAGACCGAAACCGGCTGGGCCATCTGTGCCAACCCGCGCGGGCTGGAGCGGCTTCCCATCAAGGCCGGCTCCCCAAGCGTTCCGATGCCTGGTTTCCGGCTGCAGATCCTCGACGGCGCGGGCGGGGAGGTGGAGTCCGGGACCGAGGGCAACATCGTGCTGGGCCTGCCGCTGCCACCGGGAACACTAACCACTCTGTGGGGGAACGATGAACGGTTCGTCTCCTCCTACCTGCAGGCCTTTGAGGGCTGCTACGCGACGGGCGACTCCGGATATCGCGATGAGGACGGCTACCTGTTCGTCATGGGCCGCACCGACGACATCATCAACGTCGCCGGCCACCGGCTGTCCACCGGCGCCATGGAACAAGTCATCGGGCAGCACCCGGCGGTTGCCGAATGTGCCGTCATCGGCCTCGCGGACCCTCTGAAGGGCCAGCGGCCCAGTGGCTACGTGGTGCTCAAATCCGGGGTCGACATCCCTGAAGAGGTTCTGGCCAAGGACCTGGTGGCACTGGTCCGCCGGGATATCGGCGCTGTCGCGGACTTCAAGCACGTGACGGTGGTGGACGCCCTGCCCAAGACGCGCTCCGGGAAGATCCTGCGCAAGACCATGCGCCAGATAGCCGATGGCGAGGAATACACGGTGCCCTCCACCATTGAAGATCCAGGGGTCATTGACCAGCTGGCCGGAGTGCTTCGGGTCGGCAGGGCCCAGGCCGGCTGACACTTGTGGCTGGAACGTCCAGCCACGGGCACGTCAGCGGGCGTTCCAGCGGTACTCGTTTTCCGGCCTGCCCGGCGTTCCGTAGCGGGCGGTCCGGGAAACGGTGCCGGCGTCGGCGAGGTACTCAAGGTAGCGCCGGGCGGTTACGCGGGACATGCCCAGGGCATCCATGACTTCGGTGGCAGACACTGCCTCCGGCTGTTGGCGGAGGAACTCCTGCACCGAGCCGAGGGTCGAGGTGGAGAGGCCCTTGGGAAGCGGGAGTTCAGACGGAGCCCGGAGGCTGGCAAAAGCCCGGTCAACCTCGCTCTGGGAAGTGCCGCCCTTGCCGGCGCCCGCACTGGAACCGGCCAGCTGCATGCGGAACTGGCGGTAGTTCTCCAGCTTGTCGGAGAACGTGGCGAACGTGAAGGGCTTGATCAGGTACTGGACCACACCGATGGCCACGGCGCTGCGGACAATCGCCAGCTCACGGACAGCGGTAATGGCAATAATGTCCGCGAGGATTCCCGCTGAACGCATCCGCCGGGCAATGTCCAGGCCGTGCAGGTCGGGCAGGTTCATGTCCAGCAGGACCAGCTCCACCGGCTCGCCGGCCGCCACGAATTCGGTCAGAAGCCGCAGGGCGGACTGTCCGTCCGGGGCCGTTCCGGCGAGCTCGAATCCTTCCAGCCGGCCCACATATGCTGCATGTGCTGCCGACGCGATGGCCTCGTCTTCGACGACGAGGACCCGGATATTGCTCACTGTCTGTGCTCCTTCTCCGCGGGAACCGCTGCGGGCAGGAATACTTCGAACTTGGCGCCACGCCGGCCGTTGATGGCCAGCGTACCGCCCAAGCGCTGCACAGCCTGCCGGACCAGTGCCAGGCCGATGCCCCGGCCGCCGGTTCCCGCCGGCTTCGTGCTGAATCCGTGCCGGAAAATCTTCTCTGCATCCTCACCGCTGATCGGTGTCCCCGAATCGTTGACGGCGACGTCGAGTCCCTCGTCGTCCGCCTCCAGGGTCAGCACCACACGCCGCGGCGGCGGTGCATCCGCGGCAGCGTCAATCGCGTTGTCCAGCAGGTTGCCCAAGATAGTCACCAGGTCCTGCACGGCAATGCCTGCGGCAGCGCCCGAACCGAGGGTGGACAGTTCCAGCTGGACGCCGCGCTCGTGGGCCTCGGCCACCTTGCCCATGACCAGTGCCGCCACCACGGGTTCATCGATGGAGCTCACCATGTCATCCGTCAACTGCTGGCTCAGTGCCAGGTCCTGGGTGGCGAAGTCCAGGGCCTCCCCGGTACGGCCAAGTTCCAGGAGCGAAACCATGGTGTGGAGCCTGTTGGCGTGCTCATGGGTTTGCGCCCGGAGAGCGTCGGAAAGGGTCCGCATGGTTTGCAGTTCGTTGCCCAGCGCTTCGATCTCGGTCCGGTCCCGAAGGGTGGCCACTGTTCCGTATACCGGAACTTTCCCCCGTGAGCCGCGGGATTCGGGGCCCCGTGCCTTGCCCTGGTTCACCACCAGCACCCGGGAGCCGGTCAGGACCATCTCGTCCTTGGTAGCGCGTCCGGATTCGAACAGGCTGCGCAGTTCGGCGTCCAGGGGCAGGTCCGCCAGCGAGGGAGGCTGGGTGGGATCATTGCTGCCGGTTTCCGGCAGGCCCAGCAATTCGGCAGCCTGGTCGTTGTACATCACCACACGCTTCCTGGCGTCAACCAGAATGAGGCCCTCGCGGACTGAGTGCAGGACCGATTCGTAGTAGGCGAACAGTTGCGCCAGCTGTTCAGGTCCCCAGCCGCGGGTCACCTGCCGCAGGTACCGGCCCAGCAGCCAGGATGCCAGCGAACCGCCCAACAGGAGGGCAATGCCCACGGCCAGCAGGACCGGCAGGCGGCCGGCGAGGGCGACGTCGACGTTGCGGACGGTAACCCCTGCAGCCACCAGCGCCTTGACCGCGCCCGCGGAGTCCTTGACCGGAACGATGGTCCGGACGGAGGGACCCAGGGTCCCTGCTGTGACCTCGGTAAACGCCTGGCCGCGCAGGGCGGCGTCGATGGAGCCGATGTAGGGGCGGCCCAGTTCCTCATCCCGCGGGTGCGTCCAACGGGTCCGGTCAGGAGACATGATGGTGATGAAGTCGACGTGGGCAGCGGAAGACACATCCCTGGCGTAGGGCTGCAGGAGGATGGACGGGTCCGGCGTCGCCGCGGCCTGCAGCACCAGGGGATTGGCTGCGATGGACGCGGCCACCCCTTCCATGCGGCGGCCCGCTTCGTCATACGTGCGGTCCCGCGCGTCGACATAGGCTGCCGTCCCGACAATGGCGATGAACGAGACGACAATCAGCAGGTTCGCCAGGAAAAGCCGGCGGGCAATGCTCCAGCGGTGGATCATGCGGACCTCCCATCCGACCTTTGCGGGTGCGCGACCAATATGAACGCAACGGTGAGCTGGATCACGGGGTGCCGAATGATGGGTATCACATTGCAAGGACGTGTTGAGCCCAGAGACTGCGCCGCAGCGTCTATCAGAATATCCACAAGGAGACACACATGGCTTCTCAACGAGGAGAGTCGCTCGAGACCGCGACACCGCGGCGCAAGGGACTGGACAAGTCCCATTACCTCTACATCGCCGTCATCGCCGCCGTCATTCTGGGCGCGCTGGTCGGCTTGATCTTCCCGGAGGTGGGCAAGTCCCTCAAGCCCCTGGGCGACGGCTTCGTCAAGCTCATCAAGATGATGATCGCTCCGGTCATCTTCTGCACCATCGTCCTGGGCATCGGCTCAATTGCCAAGGCAGCGACCGTCGGCAAAGTAGGCGGCCTGGCGCTGGGCTACTTCATCATCATGTCCACTTTCGCCCTGGCCATCGGCCTGGTGGTGGGCAACCTGATCCACCCGGGTGAGGGCCTGAAGCTCACGCCCTACGATCCCAACAAGAAGGCTGCCACGGACAGCACCGTTGACTTCCTGCTGGGCATCATTCCCGGCGATATCCCCGTGCTGCCGACGCTGCTGGCAGCAATCCTGGTTGGCTTCGCGCTGCAGAAGATGGGCGCCCAGGGCGCTCCGATCCTCAAGGCGATCGGCCACGGCCAGGCACTGGTGTTCCGCATCCTCATCATGATCATGTGGCTCGCCCCGGTCGGCGCCTTCGGTGCCATCGCCGCCGTCGTCGGTGCAACCGGCGTCCAGGCCATCGTGAGCATGTTCACCCTGATGGTCGCCTTCTACATCACCTGCGCGCTGTTCATCGTGGTCATCCTGGGCGGCCTGCTCCAGGTGGTTGCCGGAGTGAACATCTTCAAGCTCATGAAGTACCTGGCCCGTGAATACCTCATCATCTTCTCCACCTCGTCCTCCGAGGCCGCCCTCCCGCGGCTGATCGCCAAGATGGAGCACCTGGGTGTCTCCAAGCCCGTCGTCGGCGTCACCGTTCCCACCGGCTACTCCTTCAACCTTGACGGCACGGCCATCTACCTGACCATGGCCTCCCTCTTCGTGGCCAACGCCATGGGCACCCCGCTGGACCTCGGCGCCCAGATCTCGCTGCTGGTCTTTATGATCATCGCCTCCAAGGGCGCCGCCGGTGTCACCGGCGCCGGCCTCGCCACCCTGGCCGCAGGCCTGCAGGCCCACCGGCCGGAACTGCTGGGCGGCGTGGGCATGATCGTAGGCATCGACCGCTTCATGTCCGAGGCCCGCGCCTTGACCAACTTCACCGGCAACGCCGTGGCCACGGTCCTGGTGGGCACCTGGGTCAAGGAGATCGACGGGGGACAGGTCTCCCGGGTCCTCTCCGGCGAAGTACCCTTCGACGAGCAGACCATGATCGCCGGACACGGCGAAATGGCGCCGAAGGAAGAAGGCGCCCGCGAGGCAGCCAAGGCCTAGCCTCCGGCCCGACACCCACGCGAAACCGCCCCCGCAGCCTGCCTGCGGGGGCGGTTTTTCGTTCGCTGCGGACTCAACCTTCGACCTCAGCTAGAGGGTCAAGGCTCAACATTCGCAGAAAGTCAAGTTCCCTCGAATACCGTGTCGGGCGCTGTAACGTAGGGAGCAGAACGAACGCCGCCGGCAAGCCGGCGGCAGGAAATCACCGTCATCGAAAGTGTGGACAGATACGTGAGCAGCGAACAGGGTTCAGCAACTCTGGAGGGCACGGAATTCGACCTCGAGAACGCGGTGATGGGGCCCACCGGGCGCCCATACCGCGAGTTCCCGGAACCCGCGCCGCTGTCCTCCCACGGTCCGGCCCGTGTCATCGCCATGGTTAACCAGAAGGGCGGCGTGGGGAAGACCACCTCCACCATCAATCTCGCTGCGGCCCTTGCGGAGTACGGCCGCCGTGTCCTGCTGGTGGACTTCGACCCCCAGGGCGCGCTGTCCGCCGGCCTGGGCGTCAACCCGCATGAGCTGGACCTCACCGTGTACAACGTGCTCATGGACCGCAAGGTGGACATCCGCGACGCCATCCACCAGACCGGCGTCGATAACGTCGACCTGCTGCCGGCCAACATCGACCTCTCGGCCGCCGAAGTGCAGCTGGTCAACGAGGTGGCGCGTGAACAGGTCCTGGACCGTGCGCTGAAGAAAGTCGAAGACGATTACGACGTCGTCCTGATCGACTGCCAGCCGTCCCTGGGGCTCCTGACGGTCAACGCACTGACAGCAGCCCACGGCGTGATCATCCCGCTCATTTGCGAGTTCTTTGCCCTCCGCGCCGTGGCACTCCTCGTGGAAACCATCGACAAGGTGCAGGACCGCCTGAACCCGCGGCTGCAAGTGGACGGCGTGCTGGCCACCATGTACGACGCCCGGACCCTGCACAGCCGCGAAGTGATTACCCGGCTGGTGGAGGCGTTCGGTGACAAGGTCTTCGAGACCGTGATCAAGCGCTCCATCAAGTTCGCGGATGCCACCGTGGCTGCCGAGCCCATCACCAGCTATGCCGGAAACCACGTGGGGGCTGACGCCTACCGCCGGCTCGCCAAGGAGCTGATCTCCCGCGGCGGCGCACCCTAACCACGCCGTGGCCGAATCCAAGCCCGGCTTTGAGGTGCGGCTGGCCAACTTCACGGGTCCCTTCGATCTCCTCCTGGGACTGATTGCCAAGCACCAGCTGGACATCACCGAAGTGGCCATCGCCACGGTCACCGATGAGTTCATCAAGTACATCCGGAAGCTGCAGCAGCTCGGTGAAGAATGGGCCCTGGACGAGGCAAGCGAGTTCCTGGTGATTGCCGCCACCCTGCTTGACCTCAAAGCGGCGCGGCTCCTCCCTGCAGGTGAAGTCGAGGACGACGAGGATATCGCCCTGCTGGAGGCTCGGGACCTCCTGTTCGCCCGGTTGCTTCAGTACAAGGCCTTCAAGCAGGTGGCAGGCATCCTCGGTGAGACCCTGGACCAGGAAGGCAGCCGTTTTCCCCGGCAAGTGGCACTGGAAGAACACTTCGCGGCGATGCTGCCCGAACTGGTCTGGAAACACACGCCCCAGCAGTTTGCGGCGCTGGCTGAAGCCGCGCTCCGGCCCAAGGCGCCGGCGCAGCCACCGCAGGTGGGACTTGGCCACCTGCATGGCAGCAACGTCAGCGTCAAGGAGCAGGCGGAACTGCTGGGGCTCAGGCTCCAGCAGGAGTCACCGATGACGTTCCGGTCGCTGATTGCCGACGCCGGCTCCACCCTGGTGGTGGTGGCCCGGTTCCTGGCCCTCCTGGAACTGTTCCGGGACCGGGCAGTCGCATTCGACCAGTTGTCACCGCTGGCGGAGCTTGCCATCCACTGGACGGCCGAAGGCCGGGACTGGTCAGCGGACAATCTAAGCGAAGAATATGAGGAGCAACCGTGAACCCGCCATGGCAGGACAGGCAGCCACAGGAGTCGGAGCAGCAGGAGGACCCCGGCCACGGCACGGACTTTGACCATCTTCCCGGCGGTGCCAAGGCCGCCCTCGAGGCGGTGCTCATGGTCCTGGACCAACCCGCCAACGAGGAAGAACTGGCAGCAGGGCTTGGCTTGACGGTCCAGTCAGTCCGTTCTCTTCTGGCCGAACTGCAGCGTGAGTATGACGGCTATACTGTTAAAGCCCCGGAGATGGATAGTGCCAGCCACGCTGGTATCGGTTCCAGCCCCCGGGGTTTTGAATTGCGGAACATCGCTGGTGGCTGGCGGATCTACTCCCGTACTGAATTTGCCGACATTGTTGGCAAATATGTGCTGGAAGGACAGACAGCCAGGCTCACCCAGGCGGCGTTGGAAACACTGGCAGTCATCGCATACCGGCAGCCTGTCTCCCGTGCACGTGTGTCTGCAATTCGCGGCGTCAATGTTGACTCCGTCGTACGGACGCTCACCCAGCGCGGGCTGATTGAGGACTCGGGAACGGATCCCGAGTCCGGCGCAATCCTGTACCGGACTACCTCCTATTTCCTCGAGCGGATGGGAATCAGTTCGGTTGAGGACTTGCCCCAGCTCTCGCCGCACCTTCCGGGGCTCGACGGAATCGCCGAGTTCTACGACGCCGAAACCATGTAGGCAGGGCACCCTGCCCGCAACAATTATTTACAGGTTTAGTTATCAGGGCAGACGAAGTCTGCACGGCTGGCTAGGGTTGTCCTTGGACATCGCTGCCGGCCAAAACACATTGAAGGACGGGTCATGACACAGGCGGGACGCCAGGGTTCACCACGTAACGGTTCGGGACGCGGCGGGAACGAACGCAGCAATTCCCAGCAGCGCAACTCACAGGGAGGCAGCTTCAGCGGGGGCTCCCGCGGCGGCACAGGAAAACGTGCTGCAGGGTTCGGCGGCGACCGTCCGCACCGCGCTCCAAAACCGCGCGAGGAACGCTTCATCGACCCCGACCTCGCCGGGAACCAGCCCGAACGCGGCGCCGAGGGCGCCAGGAGTGCCAAGCCGTCGTCGCGCAAGCCTGCCGCCAGGAAGCCCGGCGCCAAAAAGGCTCCCGGAACTCCCGGCGCGCCCAAGCCCAAGCCGCGCACCGGCGCGCCCGGAGCGGCAGCTTCCCGCGCGTTCGGCAGCGAACGCTTCGGCCAGAACCTTGGCCCGGTCCGTAAGCCGGCCCGGAAGAAGCACCCCCGCGGCAATGTTCCCCAGTCCGAACTCCACGACGCCGACGGCGTGCGCCTGCAGAAGGTCATGGCCTCCGCAGGAGTCGCCTCCCGGCGCGTCTGCGAGGAAATGATCGCCGAGGGCCGCGTTGAGGTAGACGGCCAGGTTGTCACCGAACTCGGTGTCCGCGTTGATCCCAAGACCGCAGTGATCCACGTTGACGGCCTGCGGATCCAGCTGGACGAAAACCTGGTGTACATGGTGTTCAACAAGCCCAAGGGCGTGGTGTCTACCATGGAGGACCCCGAGGGCCGGCCCTGCATCAGCGATTTCCTCAAGAACAACAAGAACACGGGTGAACGTCTCTTCCACGTGGGTCGGCTCGACGTCGCCACCGAGGGCCTGCTGCTGCTGACCAACGACGGCGAACTGGCCAACCGGCTGACCCACCCGTCCTACGAGGTGCCCAAGACCTACCTGGTGCAGGTTCGGGGGCCGTTCCCGCAGGGCGTCGGCGCCCAGCTGAAGTCCGGCGTCGAACTGGAAGACGGCATGGCCGCCGTCGACTCCTTCCGCCTGGTGGATTCCACCCCCGGCCACGTGCTGATCGAAGTTGTGCTCCACTCCGGCAAGAACCGCATCGTGCGCCGCATGTTCGATGCGGTCGGCTTCCCGGTCCAGCGGCTCGTGCGGGTCAAGGTGGGCCCGATCGGCCTCGGCGACCAGCGCCAGGGCAGCATCCGCAACCTCGGCAAGCAGGAAGTCGGCCACCTGCTGGCATCCGTAGGGCTCTGACGCATGTCCGCGTTCAAAAGCCAGGGCCGCGGCCACCTGGATGGCCCGGTGGTGGTCATTGGTACCGGACTGCTGGGCACCAGCATCGGGCTGGGCCTCCGGGGGCGCGGCGTGCCCGTGTTCCTTTCCGACCCGTCGCCCACCAACCAGGCCGTGGCTGTGGACATCGGTGCGGGCCGCCCCTTGGCGGAGCTGGGCGGCACGCCCCAACTGGTGGTGGTTGCTGCCCCGCCGGACGTGACGGCCGACGTCGTCTGCCGGGCACTGGCTGACTACCCCGAGTCCGTCGTGGTGGACATTGCCAGCGTCAAGGCGGATATCCAGTCGCGGCTTCGCAGCCTCGGCGCCGACCTCTCGCGGTACGTGGGCACCCACCCGATGGCCGGCCGGGAAAAGTCAGGGCCCGTGGCGGCGCGCGGCGAGCTGTTCACGTCCATGCCGTGGGTGCTCTGCCCCTCGGAGGAAACCTCAGGCAGTGCCCTGCAGGTGGCCCGTTCGCTTGCCTCCGATTTGGGCGCGGTAGTGTCGCAGTTCAGCGCGGACGAACACGATGAAGCCGTGGCACTGGTGTCGCACCTGCCGCAGGTCATGTCATCCCTGCTGGCCAGCCGCCTGCAGGGGACGCCGCTGCATGCGCTGTCGCTGGCCGGCAACGGCCTGCGCGATGTCACGCGGATCGCGGCCAGCGATCCCACGCTATGGGTGCAGATCCTGGGCGGCAACGCGGCCAAAGTGGTCCAGATCCTCTACGGCGTCCGCGAGGACTTGAACCGCCTGATCGGCACACTGGAGCACCCCTCCGCACCGGGCGCCAGGCTGGACCTGGCGCAGCTGATCAGCGAGGGCAACGCAGGCCAGGCCCGGATCCCCGGCAAGCACGGCGGCCCGCCGCAGGCATACTCCTGGCTCACCGTCCTGGTGGACGACAAGCCCGGCCAGATCGCGCAGCTGCTCACCGAAATCGGTGAAATCGGCGTCAACGTCGAAGACCTTCGGCTGGACCATTCCTCCGGACAGAACGTGGGCATGGTGGAATTGTCTGTATTGCCGAACAAGCACGACCACCTGATCGAAGCTCTCAACGACCGCGGATGGCGGGTACTTCAGTAATGACACAGGAACTCCTCGAAACCATGCGCGCGTTGCGCATTGGGCGGCCCCTGGTGGTCGCCATCGACGGGCCTTCCGGCTCCGGCAAATCCAGCGTGAGCAAGGAAGTTGCCCGCCGGCTCCGGCTGGCATACCTGGACACCGGCGCGATGTACCGTGCCCTGACCTGGTACTGCGTGACCGAAGGCATCGACCTTGACGACACACCCGCCGTCGAGCAGGCATCCAGGGACTTCGTCCTGGAAGTGAGCACCAGCCCGCAGGATGAGTACGTCCGGGTGGGTGGCGTGGACGTTACGGATGCCATCCGTGAGCCGGCCATCTCGTCCGCCGTCAGTGCCGTTGCCACCACCCTCGGTGCCCGGACTGAACTGATCCGCCGGCAGCGCGAACTCATCGAAAAGCACCACCGCCGCATGGTGGTGGAAGGCAGGGACATCACCACCGTCGTCGCGCCCGGGGCTGAGGTACGAATGCTCCTCACGGCCAGCGAGGAAGCACGGCTGCGCCGGCGGGGCATCCAGCTGGGCGGCACGCAAAACGCCGAGCAGCTCGCGGCCCAGGTAACCCGCAGGGACGCCAAGGACTCGACCGTGGTGAATTTCACCAAGGCGGCCGACGGCGTGGTCACCCTGGACTCCTCGGACCTGGATTTCGAGCAGACCGTGGACGCCGCCCTGGTGATCGTCACCAAGGTCCTCAACCGTGACTGAGCCCGCGGCCGCCCTTCCATCCGGCCTGACCATGGCGTGGAGCAGGCCGGTGGGGTGGATCCTCGACCATCTGGTCTACCGGACCACCGTGACCGGCAGGAGCAACGTACCCACCGGCGGGCCGGTGATCTTCGCGGCCAACCACATCAGCTTCCTTGACGGGCCCGTGATGTTCGGCGCGGCGCCGCGCCCCATGCATATCCTGGTTAAACAGGAGATGTTCAAAGGATTCCTGGGCCGGGTGCTCACCGCCTCCGGGCAGCTTCCGGTGGACCGGCGCGGCGACCGCGCAGCGCTGCAGCGCTGCAGGGACGTGCTCGACGCCGGGCGCTGCGTCGGAATCCTTCCTGAAGGGACGCGGGGGAGCGGGGCAGCCGCGGACATCAACGGCGGCGTGGCCTGGCTGGCATTGAACAGCGGGGCGCCAGTAGTGCCGGTCGCCATCCTGGGAACACGCCAGGGCGATGAACACCTGGACTTCGTTCCGCGGCCCGGGCGGCGCTTCCACGTCAGCTTCGGCTCCGCCCTCACCCTGGCCCGCCGGGCCGGCGAAACCGGGCGTGCTTCAATGGACAGGGCGGCGCAGGAGATCCGTGCAGCGCTGGCAGGGCACGTCCAGGACACGATCCAGGTCAGCGGGCAGCCACTGCCCAATGCTGACCACAAAGACTTGACAGCAGTAGCCGGGGACGCCGGCAGATGACCACAAAGGACTTGCAATGAGCGACACCACCCAGACTTCCGGGCATTCCGGCGCCGACGACGACTACAGGCCCACAGGCACCGACCAGGTTGCCGAGCGGCTGGCAGCCATTGACGACGACGAAGCGGAGTTGCGTGCCGCTTCCCTCCGGGCCGGCCTGGAGGATTACGAGCTTGACGAGGACGACGCCGCCCTGCTGAGCGGCGAGTACGGCGACGAGGACTTTGAGGGCCCCCTCAAGCTGGATCCCGTCCTGGCCATCATCGGCCGGCCGAACGTGGGCAAGTCCACCCTGGTAAACCGCATTCTGGGCCGCCGGGAAGCAGTGGTGGAGGACACCCCGGGCGTTACCCGCGACCGCGTCATGTACTCGGCGCACTGGAACGGCCGCAACTTCACCCTGGTGGACACCGGCGGGTGGGAGCATGACGCCCGCGGCATCCACGCCCGCGTTGCCGAACAGGCCGAGATGGCAGTGGAACTCGCCGACGCCGTGCTGTTCGTGGTGGACTCCGCCGTCGGTGCTACGGCCACGGATGAAGGCGTCATGAAGATGCTGCGCCGCAGCAAGAAGCCGGTCATCATGGTGGCCAACAAAGTGGACGACTTTGCCCAGGAAGCCGACAGCGCAGCACTCTGGGGCCTTGGCTTCGGCGAGCCTTACCCGGTGTCGGCCCTCCACGGCCGCGGCGTGGCCGACCTCCTGGACCACGTCATGGACGTCCTGCCCGAGTTCTCCACCGTTGAGGGTGTGGAACGCTCCGGCGGTCCGCGCCGCATCGCCCTGATTGGACGCCCGAACGTAGGCAAGTCCTCGCTGCTGAACAAGCTCGCGGGATCCGAACGCGTGGTGGTGGACAACACCGCAGGCACCACCCGCGACCCCGTGGACGAATTTATCGAGCTCGGTGGCCGCACCTGGCGTTTCGTGGACACCGCCGGCATCCGTCGCCGCCAGCACATGGCGCAGGGTGCGGACTACTATGCCTCCCTCCGGACGCAGGCCGCGCTCGAGAAGGCGGAGGTCGCCGTCGTGCTCCTCGCAGTGGACGAGGTCCTCAGCGAACAGGACGTGCGCATCCTTCAGCTGGCCATCGAGTCCGGGCGCGCCCTGGTCCTGGCCTTCAACAAGTGGGACCTGCTCGATGACGAACGCCGCCGCTACCTGGAGCGCGAGATCGAGCAGGACCTGGCACACGTCGACTGGGCGCCGCGCGTCAACATCTCGGCAAAGACCGGCTGGCACAAGGACCGCCTGGTTCCTGCGCTGGACCTGGCCCTGGAGAACTGGGACCGGCGCATTGCCACCGGGCGCCTGAATGCCTTCCTCGGGGAGCTCGTGGCCGCGCATCCGCACCCGGTCCGCGGTGGCAAGCAGCCGCGCATCCTCTTTGGCACCCAGGCGTCCAGCCGGCCGCCGAAGTTCGTGCTGTTCACTACCGGATTCCTGGACCCCGGGTACCGCCGGTTCATCACGCGCCGGCTGCGCGAAACCTTCGGATTCGAGGGCACGCCAATTGAGGTCAGCATGCGCGTGCGCGAGAAGCGCGGCCGGAAGCGTTAATTGCGACACACCTTCGAGCCGATCGCCGGAAAGTGTCACAGGCACCCTTCCGGATCGTGTAAGCTCTTCTAGGTGGTTCGGCCGGACTGCTGATGAAAACCTTCGGGTTGAGTTCAGCGGAGAACGGCGGAACCAGCGGGCTGTAGCGCAGCTTGGTAGCGCACTTGACTGGGGGTCAAGGGGTCGCAGGTTCAAATCCTGTCAGCCCGACCGAAAAGCGGAAAGCGCCGGAGAATTTCTCCGGCGCTTTCCGCTTTTTTGGCGTCGTGGCCATGAGTGGCCCCGCACCTTCCTCCGGACAAATCACCCCGGAGGCCGGGGGTGGTTTGTCCGGATGGGGGTGTCCTGGGCGGGACGCGCCATCACAGCGGGCCGGCTAGCCGAGGGCGGCGTCGAGGGTGACGAAGCCGTAACCCGCCGCCCGGAGCTGGGAAATCACCTCGGGGAGTGCAGCGGCGTCGAGCGTTGAACCGTCGTCGGGGTTCGAGCCGAGGTGCATCAGGACGATCTCCCCGGGCTGCGCGGAAGCCATGACGCGCTGGACGATGAAGCCCGGGCCGCGCGTTCCGTTCATGGTGCCTGCCCAGCCCAGGGTGTCAACGGTCCACCGAATCGCCGCGTAGCCGGCGGAGTTGGCGTCTGCGACCGTACGGGAATCGCGGGCGCCGAAGGGGAAGCGGAAGAACGGGAGCGGGTCGGCTCCAGCGGCCTCGATGGTCCTCTGCGCGCTGTTGATCTCGGCTGCGATCTGGGCGTCGGTCAGGGTGGTGAAATCCGGGTGGGTCATCGAATGGTTGCCGATCCGATGCCCCGCGTTGTAGATCAGCGCCGGGTCTGCGGGGAACTGGTTGACCCAGTCTCCGGTGAGGAAGAACGTACCAGGGACGCCGTTGGCGGCGAGGGTGGCGAGGACCGAACGGAGGGCGGCGTCGTTGGCGCCGGCGTCGAACGTAAGCGCGACAACCTTCTGTGTAGTCGGAATGCGCTCAAGGTCTACGCCCAGGAGCGCTGACGGGACGCTCGTGTAGACGACCTCGGTCCTGCCGCTGGCAGCGTGCCACAGGATCGATCCGTGCTGGAAGTCGTTGCGGCGCCCGCCCGTGATGCCGTACTCGCCGCTGACCGGGTAACCGAGCCGGCTGCGCTCCCAACCGAGGGCCGCCCACTGGGCCCGGATGGCCCCATACACCTCGTGGGCTCCAGTGGCCGGCGACCAGTAGATCGACGAGCCGGCGTTCGTGCCGCTGAAGTGGTTGTACCTGCCGGTCCCGTCGGGGGCGCCAGTCTCGTCCGTCACTGGGAATCCGAGCAAGCCGGCCGGCCCCCCTAGCTCCAAATAGCGTCCGCGGATGGCCCCGTGCACCTCGTGGGCTCCGGTGCCGGGGCTCCAGTAGATTGTGCCGCGCTCGAAGTCGTTGTACTGGCCGCCACCGCCCGGAGTCGCGGTCTCGTCCGTCACCGGGAAGCCAAAGAACCCCGCGGGCCCGCCCAGTGCCAGATAGGTGCCGCGGATGGCCCCGTGCACCTCGTGGGCTCCGGTGCCGGGGCTCCAGTAGATTGTGCCGCGCTCGAAGTCGTTGTACTGGCCGCCACCGCCGGAAGTGGCGGCCTCGTCGGTGAGCGGGAAGCCCAGGTAGCCGCCCGGTCCGCCGAACGCCAGATAGCGTCCGCGGATGGCCCCGTGCACCTCGTGGGCTCCGGTGCCGGGGCTCCAGTAGATCGTGCCACGGGCAAAGTCGTTGTACCGGCCGGGGGCGCCCGGGGTGGCGGTCTCGTCCGTTAAGGGGAAGCCAAAGAACCCGGCCGGGCCGCCCAGCGCGAGATAGCGTCCGCGGATCGCCCCGTGCACCTCGCGCGCCCCGGTGCCGGGGCTCCAGTAGATCGTGCCGGCGGTGTAGTCCTGGGCGCGGCCTCCAGCGATGTCATACGCGCCGCCGACTGGCGTGCCGAGGAATGATGCGCTGCCCCCGAGCTGCTCATAGTGCTGGATGATGGCGTCGTCGCCAGCCTGCAGGACCGCCATCGACGCCGGAACGCTCTGCTGCGAGGCTGCCGCCGCTGTAGCCGCGGGCGGCGCCAAGGCAGTGCCCCCGGGACCACCGCCGAGGGCGAGGGCCAAGGCTATTCCGAGGACGGCGAATCGAGACCGGCGCATGGTGGCCCCTTAGAACTGATCGAGACTTGCGAGCCTTGATCAGGACGTTACGCCGCAGGGGCCTGCGCGGGCAGGACCGGAAGTCCCGAATTGCAGACTTCGGTGCCGGATCATCCTACTTCAGGAACTTCGAGGTCCTGCGGTCAGCCAGGATCTTGCCCTTGGTCTGGCACGTGGGGCAGTACTGCAGGGCCGTGTCCGCGAACGACACCTCCCGGACAGTGTCGCCGCAGACAGGGCAGGGCTGGCCGGTCCGGGCGTGCACGCGCATGTGGCTGCGCTTAACGTCCTTCAGGTCCTTTGGAGGCTTGCCGCTGGCCTCCGCCAGCGCCTCGCCCAACACGCTGTGGATGGCGTCGTACAGCACCTGCACGGTGTCCCGGTCCAGGGACTTTGCGATTGCGAACGGCGAGATCCGGGCGGCATGCAGGATTTCGTCGCTGTAGGCATTCCCAATGCCTGCAATGACGCTCTGGCTGCGCAGGAGTCCCTTGATCTGCTGTGAACTGCCGGCCAGGATTTCAGCCAGCATGTCGGCGTCGAACGCTTCGGTAAAAGGATCGGGGCCCAGCGTGGCGATGCCCGGCACCTCCTGCGGATCCCGCACCACGTAGACGGCCAGGCTCTTCTTGGTGCCCGCCTCCGTCAGGTCCAGCCCGCGGGGCCCATCCGGACCCGAGAATGCGCACCGGACCGCGATGAGGCCCTTGCCCATCCGGAGCTGGCTGTCGGCAGGGGAGTCGGTGAAACGCACCCAGCCTGCCCTCGCCAGGTGGAACACCAGCGACACGCCGTCCGTGTCGATGCTGATGAACTTTCCGAACCTGCGTACGCCTGACACCATGCGTCCCTCTATGGCGTTGAAGGGCGGATCCGCCGTCTTGAGTACGGCAAAGGAGACGATCTGCAGTTTGGTGACCAGGCAGCCCCGCAGCTGTTCATCCAGGAACCCGGCGAGGCCGGCGACTTCAGGCAGTTCCGGCATGGCCTACCCGCCCAGTTCCAGGGACGCTGCACCGATGCTTGCATTCATGGCCCCATCTTGTCAGAAAGCCCCCGTGCCGGCCCCGGCAGTTATGCCTATACTTTCAGCGGCGGCCCGTTCTGCGGGCCCCTTTTGACATTGGCGTGTACCCCGATGAAAGGCCCCCCATGAGCAACATTCCCGAAGACCTGTCCTACACCGCGGAACATGAGTGGGTCACCGCCCCCAATGCCGATGGCGTGGTCCGCGTGGGAATCACCGATTTTGCCCAAGACGCCCTTGGAGATGTCGTTTACGCCCAGATGCCCGAAGTGGGCACGAAGATTACGGCAAACGAAGTGGTGGGCGAAGTCGAGTCCACCAAGAGCGTGAGCGACATCTACGCGCCCGTTTCCGGAGAAGTCGTGGGCCGCAACGACTCCCTGGACAGCGATTCGGCCCTGATCAACACCGATCCCTACGGTGACGGCTGGCTCATCGAGGTCAAACTCGCCGAACCTGACGCCGTTGAGTCCCTGCTCAGTGCATCCGAGTACGAACAACAGGTAGGCTAAAGCTAACCGGTAATTCCGGTCCGGCCCCGCGCCGCAGGCAATGCGTCTTCGCACGTCAAGCCGGGAACGGGAGCCGGCGCCGGACCTGCTGGCAGGGCCGGTAGAGCAAACGTTGGTTGTGGGTTTGGTGCCCGCAACGTCTAAGAGGAGGAATCCATGGCTGGCCACAGACACAACCCTGCCGATGGGGATTACGGCACGGGTGCGGCTAGGGCGTCGGAGACCACCTCGATCCATCTCACCCCCGTCACCGACGAACCCACCATCGCCCCCAAGCTGTCCTCGGATGAGCGCAACTCGGTTGAGGCGCTGCCCGCGGGATCGGCGCTGCTCGTAGCCCACAGCGGCCCGAATGCCGGTGCCCGGTTCCTGCTGGACTCGGACGTGACCACCGCGGGCCGCCACCCGGACGCGGACATCTTCCTGGACGACGTCACGGTGTCGCGCCGCCACGTCGAATTCCGGCGCACCGCGCGCAGCTTCGAAGTGGTGGACAAGAACAGCCTCAACGGCACCTACGTCAACCATGACCGCGTGGACCGCGTCGAGCTGAAGTCCGGCAGCGAAGTCCAGATCGGCAAGTTCCGCCTCACCTTCTACCTGAGCCCTGCCACGGCTGCAGGCCGCAGCTGACCCGGGGACCGCTGCCTGTGGCAATGGCACAACCGGAACGCCGGGGCCCCCAGGTCCTGAATATCGGCGAAGTCCTCGCCCAGCTGAGCGCCGACTTCCCGGGCATGACCGCGTCGAAGATCCGCTTCCTCGAGGAAAAGGGACTCATCAACCCGCGGCGCACCCCTGCTGGATACCGGCAGTATTCGGACGGCGACGTGGAGCGGCTGCGCTTTGTGCTGGCCCTGCAGCGGGACCAGTACCTGCCCCTGAAAGTCATCAAGGACTATCTTGATGCCATTGACAGGGGAGAGCGCCCGGAGAACCTGCCGCCCGGCGTCGTGGTTTCCCCACGCATCGTCTCCGACGAGCTGGCCGCGGAGCTGCAGAACCGCGGCCGGAAGCTCAGCGAGGAACAGCTCCGCACCGAATCCGGCGCCAGCGTTCCCCTCCTGCAGTCACTCTTGAGCTTCGGCCTCATCAGCCACAGCAACGGACAGTTCGACGAGCACGCCCTCCAGGTTGCCCGCGCCTGCGTCCAGCTGGAAAGCCACGGCCTGGAACCCCGGCACCTGAGGCCCTTCCAGGCAGCGGCCGAACGGGAATTCGGCCTGGTGGAACGTGCGGTCGCGCCGCTTGCCTCCCGCAAGGACTCGGCATCGCAGGCGCGGGCAGCGGAGGCCGCCCGCGAGATCAGCGACCTCTGCCTCACCCTGCACAGGGCCCTGGTGCAGGACCACATCTCACGCATGGACATCTGATGATCGAAGTCGAGATTGTAGGCGTTCGCATCGAACTGCCTTCCAACCAGCCGCTGGTCCTGCTCAAGGAGATGCACGGCGAACGCCACGTGCCCATTTGGATCGGCACCCCGGAAGCCAGCGCCATCGCCCTGGCCCAGCAGGGCGTGGTCCCGCCCCGGCCCATGACCCATGACCTGCTCGTGGACGTCGTGGAGTCACTTGGCCACTCCGTGGTCAGCGTCAACATCGTGGCCGTGGAGGACAACATCTTCTACGGGCAGTTGCAGTTCGAAAACGGAACCACGGTCAGCTCGCGCGCTTCGGACGCGCTGGCGGTGGCACTGCGCGCCAAGTGCCGGATCTGGTGCGCCGATTCGGTGATGGACGAGGCCGGCGTCCGGATTACCGAGCACGACGAGGGGGAGGACGCCGAGCCTGGCCCCACCGTCGACGAGGAGCGCGAACTACGCCGCTTCCGAGAGTTCCTGGACGACGTGGAACCCGAGGATTTCGACGGCTAAGGTCACGTTAAGGTTAAAGTTAAGGCTGAAAGTTTCGACACGCCTCTTTCAAGCCCCGAAGGTCTTTGACCTCGGGACCCGCCGGGCCTAACGTCGAAGTATCAAGTTTCCTTGCTTACGGCAGCCGCGCAAGTCACACTGGAAAGTGCGCCCCGCGGAAAAATTACACGCATGGTCTTCATGCCAGGCAGCCGTATCAGTACCAAGGGAGCGTACGACAAGGAGGATCCAGGTGAGTCCCAAAGGCGAAGCAGGCGGGCTAAAGCAGCCCAAGGCTGGTGTTGCTGTGCCCGTAAGTGGTGCCCAGGGCCTCCTGTTCACCGAGGACCTTCCCGTGCTGGACGAAGACGCCGGCTACCGCGGGCCCACCGCCTGCAAGGCTGCGGGCATCACCTACCGCCAACTCGATTACTGGGCCCGTACCGGTCTTGTCGAACCGGCCGTCCGTGGCGCTGCAGGATCCGGGTCCCAGCGGCTGTACGGATTCCGCGACATCCTGGTGCTCAAGGTGGTCAAGCGGCTCCTCGATACCGGCGTGTCCCTGCAGCAGATCCGCACCGCCGTGGAACACCTGCGCGAGCGTGGGGTTGAGGACCTGGCGCAGATCACGCTTATGAGCGACGGCGCCAGCGTCTACGAATGCACGTCGGCGGATGAGGTTATTGACCTGGTCCAGGGCGGCCAGGGCGTCTTCGGCATTGCCGTTGGCCGGGTATGGCGCGAGGTGGAAGGCAGCCTGGCTTCGCTGCCCAGCGAACACGCCGCCGAGCAGTCCTTTCCCGACGACGAACTCAGCAAGCGCCGCGCCGCGCGGAAGATCAGCTGACCCGTAGATCAACGAATCAGGGGCCGCCCTCCGGCTGGAGGGCGGCCCCTGGACGTTTAAGCGTGGGCGCGCTGCGGGGCTGACCGGCCGTCCGTCTAGCGGGCCCGGCTCCGCAGGCCGCTGCGGGAGGCCATGAGGTTGGACAGAAGGTCGTCAAACAGGCCGGCCGCGGACTTGGCCGAGTCCCCGGGCCAGTGGTGGACGGGATGGGCGGCGCCCTGGATCTGCTGCCAGTTGGCCTGTTCCGGAATGCGGGGGCTCAGCAGGAGTTCCCCGAACATGGACTCCATTTCGGCCAGCCGGTACGTGTGCTCCGATGAGCCGCTCCGGACACGGTTTGCCACAATCCCGGCCGGAGACAGATTGGGAGCGAACTCCTGCTTGAACAGCTGAATGGCCCGCATGGTGCGTTCCGTGCCGGCCACCGAGAACAGGCCGGGTTCGGCAACCAGGGCAACCTTGTCGCTGGCGGCCCAGGCCATGCGCGTCAGGCCGTTGAGGGACGGCGGGCAGTCGATCAGCACCAGTTGGTAGTCGTTGGCACCTGCAAGCACGGCGGAAAGCCGTCGGAGGTCGCGGCGGCCCAGGTCCGGCCGGTCGTAGATCCCGGTGTAGGCGGAGCCGACGGCGACATCCAGGACGGCGGGCCCGGAACCGTTCGGGGGAGTGCGGTCAGCCCAGCTGCTGCGGACCACGTTCTCCGCGATTTTTGCCCTGCGGGGGCTCTTGAGCATCCTGCCAATGTCCAACTGGTCGCCGGGTTGGACGCCCAGGGCGGTGGTGGCGTCGGCATGCGGATCGAGGTCCACCACCAGCGTGCGTACTCCCGCGGCCAGCGCCGCAGATGCCAATCCTGTGGTGACGGAAGTCTTGCCGACTCCACCCTTGAGGCTGCTGATGCTGACTACTTGCACTTGAGAGACCAAAACCTAACGCCGGATGCCGTGTTGGGAGTAATGTTTGCCTCGGCAGAGCCGAAGCCGGACGGTCCTGCCGCCCTACTCATCATATGTTGATGCGTCGGCGAATCCTGCTTTATCGGGCGTCGGCATGCCAGCGACTGTGCTGCCGGGGCGGTTTCGGCCAGCCGGGCTGAAAGCGTTCGGGACATGACGGGAAAATCTGTGACCGTGACCACAAAGATTTGTGTTTGTCCTTGGAGGTCCTAGACACTGTGACCACTCATCGATCCACCCAGCAATGATGCAGGAGAAGTATGTTTTCCAAAGTTCTGGTGGCCAACCGCGGTGAAATCGCGATCAGGGCCTTCCGCGCAGGCTACGAGCTGGGCGCCAAGACCGTTGCCGTTTTTCCCCAAGAGGACCGAAACTCAATCCACCGCCAGAAAGCGGACGAGGCCTACCTGATTGGCGAGGAGGGACACCCCGTCCGGGCATACCTCGATGTGGCGGAGGTGGTGCGGGTCGCCAAGGAGTCTGGAGCTGACGCCATCTACCCGGGCTACGGCTTCCTTTCGGAGAACCCGGAGCTGGCACGTGCGGCAAAGCAAGCGGGCATCACCTTCGTGGGGCCGCCCGCCGAAGTGCTGGAGCTTGCGGGCAACAAGGTGGCGGCCCTGAAGGCCGCCCGCGAGGCCGGCGTGCCGGTCCTCAAGTCCAGCGAGCCGTCCAAGGACCTCGATGAGCTCCTGGCAGCGGCCGATGAGATCGGATTCCCCATCTTCGCCAAGGCTGTTGCCGGCGGCGGCGGCCGCGGCATGCGCCGGGTTGATACCCGCGAAGCCCTGCCCGAGGCCCTGAAGTCGGCCATGCGGGAAGCTGATGCCGCATTCGGCGACCCCACCATGTTCCTTGAGCAGGCTGTCCTCCGCCCGCGGCATATCGAAGTGCAGATCCTGGCGGACGCCGAGGGCAACGTCATGCACCTGTTCGAGCGTGACTGTTCCATCCAGCGGCGGCACCAGAAGGTCATCGAGATCGCTCCTGCCCCCAACCTGGACGACAACATCCGGCAGGCCCTCTACCGGGACGCCGTGAAGTTTGCCCAGGCATTGAAGTACGTCAACGCCGGAACGGTGGAGTTCCTGGTGGACACCGAGGGTGAGCGGGCAGGCCAGCACGTGTTCATCGAAATGAACCCGCGCATCCAGGTGGAGCACACGGTTACCGAGGAAGTCACGGACGTGGACCTGGTCCAGGCCCAGATGCGGATTGCCGCCGGCGAGACGCTCGCCGACCTTGGCCTCTCCCAGGACACGGTCAAGCTTCGCGGCGCAGCCCTCCAGAGCCGGATCACCACGGAGGATCCGGCCAACGGTTTCCGTCCCGACGTCGGAAAGATCACCGGGTACCGCTCGGCCGGCGGCGCCGGTGTCCGCCTGGACGGCGGCACGGTGTACTCCGGCGCCGAAATCAGCCCCCACTTCGACTCCATGCTGGTCAAGCTCACCTGCCGCGGCAGGGACTATCCCACTGCGGTCGCCCGCGCCCGCCGTGCCCTGGCTGAGTTCCGCATCCGCGGTGTCTCCACGAACATCCCCTTCCTCCAGGCCGTACTGGACGATCCCGACTTCATCGCCGGGGATGTGGCCACCAACTTCATCGACCAGCGCCCGGAGCTGCTCAAGGCCCGTGTCTCGGCCGACCGCGGCACCAAGCTCCTCACCTGGTTGGCCGACGTCACCGTCAACAAGCCCAACGGTGAGCTGGCCGTTCACTCGGACCCTGCCCACAAGCTGCCCGATGTGAAGGACAGGCAGGCAGTACCCGGTTCACGGCAGAAGCTCCTTGAGCTTGGCCCGGAAGCCTTTGCGAAGGCGCTGCGTGAGCAGAATGCCGTTGCCGTCACCGACACCACCTTCCGCGACGCGCACCAGTCCTTGCTGGCCACCCGCGTCCGCACCCGCGACCTCGTAGCCGCGGGCCCCGCCGTTACAGCCCTGATGCCGCAGCTGCTGTCCGTTGAGGCGTGGGGTGGCGCCACCTACGATGTGGCGCTGCGCTTCCTGGGCGAGGACCCCTGGGACCGGCTGGCGGCCCTGCGCAAGGCCATGCCCAACGTCTGCATCCAGATGCTGCTGCGCGGCCGCAATACGGTGGGGTACACGCCCTACCCGGAAGAGGTCACCGAAGCCTTCGTCAACGAGGCCGCCGCCACCGGCATCGACATCTTCCGCATCTTCGACGCCCTGAACGACGTCAACCAGATGGCTCCGGCCATCCGCGCAGTCCGGGCCACCGGCACCGCCGTGGCAGAGGTGGCACTCTGCTACACCGGCGACATGCTGGACCCGGAAGAGAAGCTCTACACCCTGGACTACTACCTGGGGCTGGCGCAGAAGATCGTCGACGCCGGGGCCCACATCCTGGCCATCAAGGACATGGCCGGGCTGCTGCGGCCCGCCGCTGCCGCGAAGCTCGTCGCGGCGCTCCGGGATCGCTTCGACCTGCCGGTCCACCTGCACACCCATGACACCGCAGGTGGGCAGCTGGCTACGCTCCTGTCGGCTGTCGACGCCGGTGTGGATGCCGTGGACGTGGCGTCCGCGTCGCTGGCCGGCACCACCAGCCAGGTGTCGGCGTCGGCCCTTGTAGCTGCCCTGGCCCACACACCGCGGGACACCGGCCTCAGCCTGGACGCCGTCAGCTCACTCGAGCCGTACTGGGAAGCGGTCCGCCGCGTCTACGCCCCCTTCGAATCGGGGCTGCCCGGGCCCACCGGCCGGGTGTACAAGCATGAGATCCCCGGCGGCCAGCTGTCCAACCTGCGCCAGCAGGCCATGGCCCTGGGCCTGGGGGAGCGGTTCGAAGCGATCGAGGATATGTACACCGCCGCCGACCGCATCCTGGGCCACCTGGTGAAGGTCACGCCGTCCTCCAAGGTGGTGGGCGACCTCGCCCTGCACCTGGTGGGCCTTAACGCCGATCCGGCGGACTTCGAAGCGAACCCGCAGAACTACGACATCCCCGACTCCGTCATCGGCTTCCTGTCCGGCGAGCTCGGTGATCCTCCCGGGGGCTGGCCCGAGCCCTTCCGCACCAAGGCCCTGCAGGGCAGGAGCGTGAAGGTCCGCGACGTCGAACTGAGCTCCGAGGACAGCGCCGCCTTGAAGTCCGACTCGAAGACCCGCCAGCATACGCTGAACCGGCTGCTCTTCGATGGCCCCACGAAGGACTACCTGAAGAGCGTGGAGACGTACGGCAACATTTCCGTCCTGGACACCCGCGACTACCTCTACGGCCTCCAGCGCGGCACCGAGCACGAGATCCAGCTGGAGCGCGGCGTCCGCCTCATCGCCTCCTTGGAAGCCGTCTCGGAGCCGGACGAGAAGGGGATGCGCACCGTCATGTGCACCCTCAACGGCCAGTCCCGTCCCGTGGTGGTGCGTGACCGTTCCGTGGTGAGCAACGTCAAGGCCGCCGAAAAGGCCGATCCCGCCCAGCCCGGCCAGGTGGCCGCACCGTTCGCCGGCGCCGTTACCGTCACGGTCAAGCCCGGCGATACGGTCAAGGCAGGAGACACCGTGGCCACCATCGAGGCCATGAAGATGGAAGCATCCATCACGACGCCGGTGGCCGGCAAGGTCTCCCGCCTCGCCATCTCCGCCGTCGAGCAGGTCCAGGGCGGAGACCTGATACTGGTCATCGAGCAGTAGGAAGTTCCAGGCACAACGAAAGGGTCCTCCCAAGGCGGGAGGACCCTTTCGTTGTTGTAGGCGTCAGGGGCGCGGGGCTGAGTACATCTCTTCGATGACGGTTTCGAAGTCCTTCATGACCTGTGCCCTTTTCACCTTCATGGACGGGGTCAGGTGGCCGGACGCTTCGGTGAAGTCGGCCGGGACAATGCGGAAGGACTTGATGGCCTCGGCCTGGGAAACTGATGTGTTGGCTGCGGTGATCAGGTCCTGGACTGCCGCCTTCACCACGGGGTTGGCGGCTGCCTGCTCCAGCGTGGTGTCTGCGGGGAGGTTGTGGCGCTGGAGCCAGCCCGGCAGGGCTTCCTGGTCCAGGGTTACGAGGGCCCCGATGAAGGGCCTGTTGTCGCCCACCACGAGCACCTGTGACACCAGGGCGTCGGCCCGGATCTGGTCTTCGAGCAGGGCAGGTATGACGTTCTT
This sequence comes from Pseudarthrobacter defluvii, assembly GCF_030323865.1. NCBI lineage: Bacteria > Bacillati > Actinomycetota > Actinomycetes > Micrococcales > Micrococcaceae > Pseudarthrobacter > Pseudarthrobacter defluvii. Next base: position 1,623,185 of record NZ_CP066362.1, read on the forward strand.
GCCGCCGGCGGTGACGATGATTTCCTTCTTGCGGCCGGTAATCCAGACGAAGCCCTCGTCATCCAGTCGGCCGATGTCCCCGGTGTGGAACCAGCCGTCAGTGAAGGCTTCTGCGGTGAGGTCATCCCGCTGGTAGTAGCCCCGCATGACGCAGACGCCCTTGGCCAGGATCTCGCCGTCGTCGGCAATCTTCACCGCGTTGCCCGGCAGCGGCTTGCCCACCGAGCCGATCTTGATCCGCGACGGCGTATTCACCGTGATGGGGGCGGTGGTCTCGGTGAGGCCGTAGCCCTCCAGCACCTGCAGGCCGATGCCCTGGAAGAAGTGCCCCAGCCGCTCGCCCAGGGGGCCGCCGCCGGACACCGCGTGGGCCACGTGTCCACCCATGGCCGCCCGCAGCTTGCCGTAGACCAGCTTGTCGAACAAAGCGTGCCGCAGCTTCAGGCCCAGCCCCACCCGTCCGTCCTGCCGGGCCTTCGAGAAGGCGATGGCGGTTTCGGCGGCGCGGTGGAAGATGGCGCCCTTGCCGCCGTCCTCTGCCTTGGTCAGCGCGGAGTTGTAAACCTTCTCGAAGACCCTGGGCACGGCCAGGATGAAGGTCGGTTCGTAGCTCTGCAGGTCGGCCAGCAGGTTCTTGATATCAGGGGTGTGGGCCACCGTGGTTCCGGCGGCCATGGCCAGGACCGAGATGTAGCGGGCGAACACATGGGCCAGAGGCAGGAACATGATGGTCTTGGCCTTCTCATGGACGATCTCGCCGATGATGGCCAGGGCGTTGTCCGAGAGTTCCACGAAGTTGCCGTGCGTGAGCTCGCAGCCTTTGGGACGTCCGGTGGTTCCGGAGGTGTAGATGATGGTGGCCACATCGTGGAGCCCGGCTGCGCTGCGGCGGGATTCCAGCTGGTCATCACTGACGTCCCGGCCCGCCTCCCGGAGGCTGTCCAAGCCGTTGCCCTCGAGCTGCCACACGTGCTGGACCGCTGTGAGCCCTTCGGCGGTGACGGCCTGGCGGATGACGTTCTCGTGGTGGGCGGATTCGCCGAAAGCGGCAACGGCGCCGGAGTCCCCGAGATTCCAGGCGACCTGGGAGGGGGATGAGGTCTCATAGATTGGAACGGAAACTGCGCCGGCGAACCAGATGGAGAAGTCCACCAGGGACCACTCGTAGCGGGTACGGGACATGATGCCCACACGGTCCCCGGCGCCCACTCCGCTGGCGATCAGGCCTTTGGCCAGCGCCTTGACGTCAGCGAGGAACTCGGAGGCTGGGACGTCGCGCCAGGAACCTGCCGGGTCCAGGCGGGAAAACAGTGCCGGATTGCTGGGCTTCTCCGCCTGCCGCAACACCAGGTCGGTGATGTTGGTTTCCGGCGGGACAACAACCAGGGGCGGAACACTGAATTCGCGCACTATAGCTCCTTTGATATCTGAAGTCCCGCGCAGGGGGTTGCCTAAAGACTAGTACCCCGGGCGGAACAGTGCAGTACATAAACCTACTGGCGAGTAACTTAGCCGTCAATGGACGCGGCGTGCGGCCTGATATGTCAAGACAATCTTGCCGCCCGCCTAGAATGGTGGACTATGTACGGACCGTTGCCCGGCGATCAGGCCGGCCCCCTGAAAAGACCAGCCCCCTGGCGCCGCCGTCCCGCCACCTACCGCGCCGGACAGCTCCATGGCGGATCCGGTGGACATCTCCGCCTGGGCCGCAAGGGACTGGCCATCGGGATAGATATCGGTGGAACGAAGGTAGCCGCGGGTGTGGTGGATGCAGAGGGGCGCATCCTCAGCGAGGCCCGCCGCTCCACTCCCGGAACGGATCCCCGCGCGGTGGAGCAGGTCATCGTGGAACTGGTGGAGGAGCTCAGCCAGGGGCACCGAATCTGGTCTGTGGGCATCGGCGCTGCCGGGTGGATGGACCTGGCCGGCGGAACCGTCCTCTTCAGCCCACACCTCGCCTGGCGCAACGAGCCGTTGCGTGGGAACCTCCAGCGGCTGCTCCGACGGCCGGTACTCCTGACCAACGACGCCGACGCGGCAGCATGGGCCGAGTGGCGCTTCGGTGCCGGCCAGGGGGAGGCCCGGCTGGTCTGCATCACGCTGGGCACCGGTATTGGCGGTGCCATGGTGATGGACGGCAGGGTGGAGCGCGGCCGGTTCGGCGTGGCAGGGGAGTTCGGCCACCAGATCATCATGCCCGGCGGCCACCGGTGCGAATGCGGCAACCGTGGATGCTGGGAACAGTATGCGTCCGGCAACGCCCTGGGGCGGGAAGCGAGGCTGCTGGCCCGGTCCAACTCGCCGGTGGCGCAGGACCTGCTGGCAGCCGTGCACGGACATCCCGAAGCTATCACCGGCGCCATCGTGACCGAATTGGCATTGGCCGGCGACCGCGCTTCCCGCGAGCTGATCGAGGAAGTCGGGGAATGGCTTGGACTTGGTCTGGCCAACCTGGCGGCAGCCCTGGACCCGGGCCTCTTCGTGATCGGCGGCGGCCTCTGCTCGGCCGGCGACCTGCTGGTGGAGCCCGCCCGCAAAGCCTTCGCCCGTAACCTGACGGGCCGGGGCTTCCGCCCGGCCGCGGGCATCGAGCTTGCGGCCCTGGGTCCCAACGCGGGGCTCATCGGCGCCGCGGACCTTTCGCGAGTCAGCAGCCGCGTCCGCAGCTGACCGCGGGGCTTGTTGGCTACAACTTAGCTGACGACGACGGCGGGCCGGGGCGCGCTACACCCTGGCGCCGTCGTCGTCCCCGTTCTTTTCCTGCGGCAGCTTCATGATCAGGTACACCGTCCCAAGGACGAACGCGGCAACGATGCCGACAATGGCCAGCAGGGGCGCCGAGCGCCAGAACATCGCCGACAACAGCAGTGCCACGGGGCCACCCACGGCACCGAGCCAGGCCAGCATGGTCAGCGGCTCGGTGCCGGCCAGGCTGGGCGGTTCCTCCGGCACGAACTCTTCGTCGCCGTCGTCCAGTTCATAGTCCCTGGGACCCTCCGGGGCGGCGCTTGCGCCCTGCCCTCCTGCCTCCGCCTGGCGTTCCGCCGCGGACAGTTCGGCAGGGGCAGTCCCAGCCAGGCCCAGCGGATCGAAGTCGCGGAAGGAGGGCGCCACCGGCGTTTCCGGGGCGGTTTCCGTCCCGGCGGGCGGCTGTTCCCCGGCTCCGGGGGAATCGGGGCGTATCGCCACCGCGTCCGACTCAAGCCGTGCCACCAGGTCCAGCCATACGGCGTCGTCCTGGTTGGCCCCCTGGTCAGGCTGTTCCGAGTCAGGCCTGTTCACCGCGCACCTCCTGTCCTGACCGTGCAGGGCTGGCCGCCGTTATCTGCAGCACGCGCCGGATAAAGTCCACTGAACCCTCGAAGATGCGGTCGGCGTCGTTGTCCAGGGTGGCCACGTGGTAGCTGTTCTCAAGCCGGACCACTTCCAGTTGGGCATGCGACAGGCCGCGCCGCAGGACGTCCATGCTCGCATCAGACACCACGTGGTCCACGGTGGAGCGGTAAACCTGGACGGGGGCTGTGACCCGGGGAAGGAGCCGGACCGTGTCCTTGAACATCTTGTTCAATTCGTGGGCCGCGGCCACGGGCGTGCGGGCATAGGCGCCCTCATCCACCCCCGCTTTAAGGATGTCGTTGCCAATCGATGGGGTGCTCTTCAAAACCAGCTTGAGGAGTCCGGCCAGCGGCGCCCTCGGATCGTCAATCACCAGGCCGGGGTTCACCAGCAGCACACCAGCCACGGGGCGGGTGGCGGCGACGCGCAGGGCGAGGGCCCCGCCCATGCTCAGGCCGGCTGCGAAAACCTGGTCGCATTCGGTGTCCAATTCCAGGAAGGCATCATCCAGGGCGCCGTGCCATTGCTGCCAGCGGGTGCGGGCAAGCTCCTGCCACGTGGTCCCATGCCCCGGCAGCAGAGGCATCCGGACGGCGAAACCGGCCGCCGCGAATGCCTGGGCCCAGGCGCGAAGGCCATGCGGGCTCCCCGTGAAGCCGTGGGACAGCACCACTCCCGTGCGCGGCCCTTCGCCGCTGAAGGCGCTGCTGAACGGGCTGTGGTCCGGACCGGACGTCATGGCGTCTCCAAGGTAGTGGTGCGGCGGGCGTGCCCGGCGATAAATTCGCCCGATCCGGCGAAGATGGCGGGCGCGTCAACGTCCAGAGTAGCCACATGTCCGCTGCTGGCAAGCTCCTCCACCTCCACGAGGTTCGCGCCCAGCCCTTTCCGCAGCAGGGCCAGGGAGGTGGGCGGCACCACGGCGTCCGTGCGGGACTTGAAAACCTGGACGGGAGCGTCCACGCTGGGCAGGCCGCGCACGGCTGCACGGAACAGTTTCTTCAGCTCGTGCACCGCAGACAGGGGAGTCAGCGCGTAGTCGCCGTCGTCGGTTGCGGGGGCGCCGGTCTGGTCCTCCTGGAGGGGGACGGTGGTGCGCTGGACGTATTTAAGGAGGCCGATGATCCGGACGCGCCAGTCGTAGAAGCTCAGGCCCGGGTTGACCACGCTGACCCCCGCCACCGGATGGCGGGCAGCAGCAAGGAGTGCGATGGCACCGCCCATCGACAGGCCCGCGGTGAAGCAGGCGTCCGTCCGCGCAGCAAGGTCAAGGTAAGCCTTTTCGTAGCTGCGGTACCAGTCCTTCCAGCCGGTCAGTGCGAGTTGGCGCCAGTCTGTCCCGTGCCCGGGGAGGAGGGGTACGGTCACCGCGTACCCGAGGTCCGCAAGGTGCTGCGCCCACGGCATGATGCTCAGCGGGCTGCCCGTAAATCCATGGCATAAGGCCACCCCGATGCGGGCATTGGCGCCGTGGCCTGGATAGCTGAAAGCGGCCGGACGGGGCGGAATGCTGCTTTCAGTCATGACTCCATCGTGTCACTGTTCCACCCAAATCTCACTAGAGTAGGGTTGCATTGAATCGCTGGCCAGGCCCGATGCGGGGACTGGAAGCTGCCTTCCGGAGAGGTTCACCACGTGTTCTATTGGGTCATGAAAAGGATCTTCCTCGGTCCGGTGATCAAGCTGCTTTTTCGGCCCTGGGTCAAAGGCCTGGACAACATCCCGGCGCAGGGGGCGGCCATCATCGCTTCTAACCACCTCTCGTTTTCCGATTCGATCTTCATGCCCCTCATGGTGCGCCGGCCCGTGGTCTTCCTGGCAAAATCGGAGTACTTCACCGGGACGGGCATCAAGGGCAGGCTGACAGCCGCGTTCTTCCGCCTCACCAACCAGCTGCCCATGGACAGGTCCGGCGGCGCGGCTTCCGCCGCATCCTTGAATGCGGGAATGGAAGTGCTCAACGCAGGCGGCCTGCTGGGCATCTACCCCGAGGGCACGCGGAGCCCCGATGGGCGGATGTACCGCGGAAAGGTGGGCGTGGCCAGGCTGGCACTGCAGGCGGGCGTCCCCGTCATCCCCGTTGCCATGATCGGCACCGACAAAGTGCAGCCCATTGGCAAAAGGCTGCCCAACATCCGAAGGATCGGCATGATCTTCGGTGAACCCCTGGACTTCAGCCAGTACCGGGAGCAGGCCGAGGACAGGACGGTCCAGCGCACGGTCACGGACGAGATCATGTCCAGCCTGCTGCGGCTCTCGGGGCAGGAGTACGTGGACGAATATGCGGCCGTGGTGAAACTTCGGCTGGCCGGCAAGCCCGGGGAAGCAAAGGCGGCAGCCGAGCCCCTGGCCGCCCCGGTGGCAGCCGAGGGAGAGTTCGTGCTGGACACCGGTGCCGGCAGTCCGGCCGCCGGGCCTCCTGACGTGGAGGACGACGCCGGCAGAACAGCGGCGGGATAGGGGAACCTTCGCGGGGGACACACCGCAGTTGTGACGGGCAGAGCCGGCAGCGTGACGCCCCGGTGCCCTCCGGCGTCCCCCTGCCGCTAGTCTTAGAGGGTGACTGAGCTATCTGCAAAACCCGCCTTTTCGCTGTCCAGCACCGCCCAGAGCGGAGCGGCCAACTATCCCGGACTGGACCACTGGCGGGACCTCCCCATTTCCCAGCAGCCCAGCTGGCAGGACCGGGAAGTCTTTGATGCGTCTGTGAAGGAGTTGTCCGTCCTTCCGCCGCTGGTATTCGCAGGCGAAGTGGACGTGCTTCGTGAGCGGCTGGCCGCTGCGGCCCAGGGCAAGGCGTTCCTGCTGCAGGGCGGCGACTGCGCGGAAACCTTCGAAGCCGCTACGGCGGACAAGATCAGCGCCCGCGTCAAGACCATCCTCCAGATGGCCGTGGTGCTCACCTACGGTGCGGCCATGCCCGTAATCAAGATGGGCCGGATGGCAGGCCAATTCGCCAAACCCCGTTCCTCCAACGACGAAACCCGCGACGGCGTCACCCTGCCGGCCTACCGCGGCGACATCGTCAACGGCTACGAGTTCACCCCGGAATCCCGCGGACACGACGCCTCCCGTATGCTGCGCGCGTACCACACCTCCGCGTCCACCCTGAACCTCATCCGGGCCTTCACACAGGGCGGCTTCGCGGACCTTCGCTCCGTCCACCAGTGGAACAAGGGGTTCACCGAGAATCCCGCGCACGCCCGTTACGAGTCGCTGGCCAGGGACATCGACCGTGCCATCAAGTTCATGGACTCCTGCGGCGCCGACTTCGAGGCACTCAAGCGGGTCGAGTTCTTCGCAAGCCACGAGGCCCTGCTGCTGGATTACGAACGGGCCCTGACCCGCATCGACTCCCGCACCGGCTTCCCCTACGACACCTCCGCGCACTTCCTGTGGATCGGGGAACGCACCCGCGAACTGGACCACGCCCACGTCGACTTCCTGTCACGCGTGCGCAACCCCATCGGCGTCAAGCTCGGCCCTTCCACCACCGGCGATGACGCCCTGCGCCTGATCGACAAGCTGGACCCGGACCGCGAGCCCGGCCGCCTGACGTTCATCACCCGCATGGGCGCCGGCAACATCCGTGAAAAGCTGCCCGCCGTCGTCGAGAAGGTCACCGCCTCGGGCGCGCAGGTCCTGTGGGTCACCGACCCCATGCACGGCAACACGGTCACCTCGCCCAACGGCTACAAGACACGAAATTTCGACGACGTCATCGACGAAGTGCGCGGGTTCTTCGAGGTACACCACGGCTTGGGGACGGTGCCGGGTGGCCTCCACGTGGAGATGACCGGCGACGACGTGGCCGAATGCCTGGGCGGCGCGGACCCGATCGACCAGGATGCGTTCCTGGACCGTTACGAGTCTGTCTGCGATCCGCGACTGAACCACATGCAGTCCCTCGAAATGGCCTTCCTGGTGGCCGGCGCCCTCGCCAAGCACTAGGGACACCACTGCCAAAGGTGGGCCGGCGGTGCCGGCCCACCTTTGCTATACCACGGTGATGGTGACGACCGAGCCCTCCGGGACCTCCCGGTCCACCGGCGACTGGTCCCGCACGGTGCCGAAGAAACCACCGAGGATGTTATTTACCCGGACCTGGAAACCCAGTGCCTCCAGCGCCTTGCGCGCCTCGGAGGCCTGCTTGCCAATGTAGCTGGGGACGTTCACCATTCTGGGGCCCTTGGAGATGGTCAAGGTCACCGTCCCGCCCCTGGTCAGTGTCCCGTTGGCCGGGGACTGGCTGGCCACGTCGCCCTCCGGGACGTTCCGGTCGAACACCTCATCCGGGGCCACCCGGGCTGTAAGGCCCGCGGCCTCGATTGCCGCCACGGCGTCATCCTCGGACTTACCTATGACGGAGGGAACTGCAATCGGCTGTGGACCCTTGGAAACCGCAAGTGCCACGGGGGTGCCATGACGTGCGGGGGTGCCGGCTGCCGGGTCCTGCGACAGGACGATGCCCGCCTCCGCGTCTTCATCGAACTTTTCGGCCACGGTCCCCAGGGCCATCTGCGCCGCGTTCAGGGAACTCTTTGCTTGGTCCAGCGTGCCACCGGTGAGGTTCGGCAAGGGAAACAGCTGAGGACCCTTGGAGACCAGCAGGGAGACGGGCTGGAACTTCCGGATCTCGGTCCCCGCAGCCGGCTCACTGCCCACCACCAGTCCGGAGGGCACCTCGTCGTCGAACACATCGCTCGTCGTGGAACGGAAACCCACCCCGCTCAGGACCTGCTGGGCCTGGGCCACTGTCTTGTTGGCTACGGCGGGTACGGCGGCGGCCGCGCCGGGCCCCATGCCGAAAAACCATCCCGCGCCGGTGGCCAGCAATGCGGCGAGGATCAGGACCAGGACCCAGAGGACGCCGCGTCGCCGTGGGTTTCCCTCCCGCAGCGTACGCACCGGGGTGGCAGCGGCCACGGCCCGGAGTTTTTCGTCTTCCTTGTCGGCACGGCGCTGGGCCCGTTTGCCCAGCCGGGGCGGCGGGGGAGACCACTCGCCGTCCGAATCGTCGTCGTCGGGCAGTGCCAGCCCGGGGCGCTGGTGGTAGGCCACGCGGGCGGTGTGAGCCTGTCCTTCGTCCACCGTGTGCTGTCCGGGCGTTAAGTGCCCGGGCGGGTGCGGCGGCGCAGCAGGCCGCGAAGGCGGCAGCAACGTTGTCGGGTTGCTGGCGCGCGCCAGGACCTCGGTGTGGTGCTGCGACGCGGGACCAACCGCTGCGGGCGGCAGCAGGTCGAGTTCGGCGTCCGTGAGGTGGGTCCGGATATGCCGCAGTTCCTGAAGCAGCGCGTTGCCGTCCACCGGCCGGTTCTCGGGATCATTGGCCGTGCACCACTGCACCAGCTCGTCCACCTCTCCCGCCAGACCGGGCACCTGGTCCGACGGCGGCCCAACCGTCCCGTTGACGTGCTGGTAGGCCACCTGGATGGGAACCTCGCCCTCGAACGGCTGCCGGCCGGTCAGCATTTCATACAGCATGATCCCCACGGAATAGACATCGCTGCGCGCGTCTGCCGGCTTGCCCAAAACCAGCTCCGGTGAGATGTAGGCCACCGTCCCGATCAGCGCTCCGGTGCTGGTTGAACTGGTGACGGCACGGGCCAGGCCAAAATCACCGATCTTGATCCTGCCGTCATCGGCGATCAGGACATTTTCGGGCTTCACATCACGATGGATGAAACCCGCTGCGTGCGCCGCGCCCAAACCCTCCACCACGGGATCAATCAGTGCCAGCGCCAGCCTGGGCGGCAGGGCGCCCCGGTCCCGGATGACATCCCTGAGCGTGTGGCCCTTGATGTACTCCATGACAAGGTAGGCCGTGGTGCCGTCATTGCCTTGGTCCAGGACGCCCACCACGTGGGGATGCGACAGCCGGGCAGCTGCCTTTGCTTCCCGGCCCAGCCTGCCAAGGAAGTTCTCGTCAGCAGCAAGGTGCGGATGCAGCACCTTGAGCGCCACTTCGCGGTCCAGCCTCTGGTCCACGGCGAGATAGACAGTTGACATGCCGCCGCGGGCAAGCCTGGAGATGACTGCGTAGCGGTTGTCCACCAGCGTCCCTGCAACGGGGTCCGACACGTGTTCCTGCACCTTATGATCCTAATCCCGCAGCAAAACGCGCCCGAAACGAAAGCGGGTCCGAACCGGTAACGGTTCGGACCCGCACTACTGCACTGGTCAGTGTCAGGAGCTCACCTGAAGTTCTTCTGGTGGGCCTTGATCGCTGCAAGGTATGCCTTGGTGTCGTCGTACATGCCGTACTTGCTCACCGAGTACTGGCCCTGGTAGTAACCGGCGATCGCAGTGTCCTGGTCCTTGCTGGTGGCCAGCAGCTGCCGGATGATGGCCACGCCGGCTGCGGCGTTGTCGTAAGGGTCCAGCAGGTTCAGCTTCCGTCCCACCAGGTCCGACGCCCACTGACCGGAGCTGGGAATGACCTGCATGGTGCCGATTGCGTTCGCCGGTGATACGGCGCGCTGGTTGAAACCGGACTCCTGGAAGGCAAAGGCAAGGGCCAGGGAAGTATCCACACCCATGCGGCGCGCCGTGTCGGCAACGATGTTCTTCATCTCCTCCCGCGAGGGAACGGGTGAAGCGTTCAGCAAAGCTTTGTTCTCATTGGCCGAGCTGACAACAGCAGCCGGGTAGCTGAATCCGAGGAACGAGCTGGGCACCAGGGGAGCAGCAGCCGGCTGGGGTGCCGCGGGCTGCGCTGCCGGCTGGCCGGAGCCACCGGGGATGACCAGTTTGCTGCCTGGATAAATGATGGTGCTCATGCTCAGCTTGTTGGCAGACAGCAGGTCCGACAGCTTTACGCCGTTGCGGGATGCAATGGCCGAGAGTGTGTCGCCGGCTTTGATCGTGTAGGACCCTGTTGCCGGTGCCGAGGTGCTGGCCAGGGCGGCGGGTGCGGGTGCTGGAGCCGCCGGCGCGGGTGCGGCCGGAGCAGGGGCGGACCCGCCGCCCACCTTGATCTTCTGTCCGGGATAGATGATGGAACGCATGGAGAGGTTGTTCCATGTGAAGACATCCGACAGCGCCACGTTGTGCCTGGCCGCGATGGCGCCCAGGGTGTCGCCGGACTTCACTGTATAGGTTGCCCCGGTGCCGGGCGCCGGGGCTGCAGGGGCAGCGGCGGGCGCAGGCGCGGGTGCGGCGGGAGCAGGCGAACCGGACAGCTTGAGCTTCTGGCCAGGGTAAATGATGGTGTTGGCCTGCAGGTTGTTCAGCTTGAGGATCTCACCCGTGTCCAGGCCGAAACGGCCCGCGATAGCGCTGACCGTATCGCCGCGGACGATCGTGTACTCGGCGGGGGCCGCCGGCTGGGCCGGCTGGAATGCTGCCGGAATGGTGGTGGAGACTACAGAAGCCGGGATCACAGCGCCGGCTGCCTTCGCGTCGGCTTGGGCCTTCATTGCAGCTGCGAGGCTGCTGGGGATGCTCCGCGCGGGCTGCTGCGCTGCAGCGGGCTGGGCAAGGGCCAGGGATGACAGGACGACCGCTGGCAGTGCCGCGGTGGTGGCGGCAATCATCGGCAGACTCGGCTTGGGGGGCTGCTTGGGCGAGCGGGACATCGTCATCGGAAAGAATCCTCTTCTCAACTGCGGGTGCGGACGCGGACGGGGATGCCGCTGTCAATCTTGATACTACTGTGACTTAAGTTATTCGTGTTACAACTGTGATGAATGTGAATCTCTCATGAATTTGCGATTAGCACAAGAAATTCCTGATTCCGTGTAATGCCTTCTTTTCGGGAGTGTCCGCAGGCCAGGGCCGGAATGAATTGCCCCGACTAGGCGCCGGGGCGGGCCACATGGCAACCTTGATCCGTGAGTAATGTAGAAAACCTGGTGGGCGAGTGGTTGCCACTGCCCGATGTCGCCCGTTTATTGGATGTTTCCATCACCAAGGTCCACAGCCTTATTGATGAACGTGCGCTGGCGGCGCTGCGGGTGGGGGAACGAAAAATCCGGTCCGTTCCGGCCGAATTCATCCAGGACGGCCAGGTGGTGGACAGCCTGAAGGGCACCATTGTGGTGTTGGCTGACGCCGGTTACTCGGACGAGGACCTTATTGTCTGGCTGTTTACTGCCGACGAGTCACTGCGCGGCCGCCCTATAGATGCCCTGCGCGAAGGCCGCAAGACCGAAATCAGGCGCAGGGCCCAGACCCTGGCCTGGTAAACGTCCGCCTCAGGAGGCTCGGCTGACGGCCGCTTCAGCCAGCTTCCGCAGCGCGGTTTTGGGCAACTCCTCCAAGGGGAGCCCGTCAAGTGCCTCGAAGGCCGCAGCGCCGAATTCACTAATAAGGACCTCGGTGGCCTGCAACGCTCCGGAATCCTCGATGATGCGCCGGATTTCCACGATGTCATCGTCCGAAAGCCCGGGGCTGCCCAGGCTCGCATCAATGAATGCGGACTCTTCAGGGGAAGCCTGGGCCAGGGCGAGGGCCACCAGGACAGTGCGCTTTCCTTCGCGCAAATCGTCGCCTGCCGGTTTGCCGGTGGTGACAGGATCGCCAAACACGCCAAGGACGTCATCGCGGAGCTGGAAGGCTTCGCCGAGTGGAAGGGCGAAGGCGGAATAGCCGCGGAGCAATTCATTCGTTGCTCCGGCGAGGGCTCCGCCCAGGGCCAGGGGGTGCTCGGTGGAGTATTTGGCGCTCTTGAACCGGATGATGGACTGCGCCCTTCCGACCGCCCCCGCCCGGTCCCGGACAGGTCCCGCCACTTCCTCCAGGATGTCCAGGTACTGGCCGGCCATGACCTCTGCGCGCATCAGGTTGAAAATCAGCCTCGCCCTGCTTCCCGACGCAGCCCGTTCGCCGATATCGGTAAACGCCTCCTCGCTGAAGGACAGGCAAAGATCGCCCGCAAGGATGGCTGCCGCCTGGCCAAACCGTTCGCTGTCCAGGGCCCAGCCCTGGGAGGTATGCAGCTGGCTGAAGCGCCGATGCACGCTGGGACCACCGCGCCGGGTGTCGGAGCGGTCGATGATGTCGTCGTGGATCAATGCGGCGGCCTGGAACAGCTCAAGCGCAGCGCCGGCTGTGACCACCTGGCTGGCTCCGGCCTCGCCCCCTGCGCCGCGCCAGCCCCAGTAGCACATCAGGGCACGGAGGCGCTTGCCGCCGGTGACCAGGTTCGAGATGGAACCCATGATTGGTTCGATATCCGGGGAGATGCCGGACATTACTGACTGCCTCTCGGTCAGGAACCCAGTCAGTTCGCCTGCCACACCCGCCACGAAGTCGGCTTGTTCATTCCGTAGCTGCTCTGCCCCGGTCACTTGGCTGACTCAGCTGCCACGTTGGCGCCGATGGTGAACGTGGAAACGCCGGCGGCTTCAACCACTGAGAGGTTGACGGTCTCGTTGTCACCGCGGACGAAATCCTTGGAAGCGACTCCGCCCACCTTGTCCCCGGGGACGGCCTTGAAGCCTTGGCCTTCCAAGGCTTTTGTATAGAAGTCAAGGACGGAGGCGGTGGGGGCCGTGACGGTCCCGACAAGGGCGGCCGTGGCCGGGGCGGAGGCCTTGTCGAAGCTGCTGGACACGACTGTTGCCCCGGTCATCAGGGGGAGGAGCTGCTGCGGAAAGCCCGCCACCACCGCGCCGACCGTCGCGGAGGTATTCGGTGACGCCGACGGGCTGGGAGCGGCCGTGAGGGTGGACTGGGTGGCAGCAACGGACGCGGACTGGGATGGCTCTGCCTGTCCGGATGGGGTCTGGCTGCAGGCGGCCAGGGCCAGCACCGCCGCAGCGGCAAGCGCGGCCAAGCCTGCTGGCTTAGAGATTCCAATAGCCGTCACAGAGACTTTCCTCCTGGTGTTGTTGGCAAAACCAGCCTCCAGTTTAGCCAGCCTGCGCTGCGCCCCTGACAAACAGCAAAGCCGCCACAAGCCGATAGGATTGCAGCCGTGGGGCCCGCAGGTATGAACCAGCCATCAGCCGCGCGCCCCCAGGGGCGCAGGCGCACATGCATCATGCACGTGGACATGGATGCTTTCTTCGTTTCCGTGGAGCTCAGGACGCGCCCCGAACTTCGCGGCAAGCCCGTGATAGTGGGCTTCCCGGGAGAGCGCTCAGTTGTCCTCTCCGGCTCCTACGAGGCCCGCGCCTTCGGGGTGAAATCCGCAATGCCCATGGCCGTGGCCATGCGCATGTGCCCGCAGGCGGTGGTCATTGAACCCCGGCACAAGCTCTATTACGAGGTGTCGGGGCAGCTGATGGCCATCTTCGAATCCATCACCGGGCTCGTGGAGCCGCTTAGCGTGGACGAGGCGTTCCTGGACGTCACCGGCGCACTCCGCCGGCTGGGGCCGCCCAGGGGAATCGGTGAGCTGATCCGCCGTCGGGTCGCCGCGGAGCTGGGCATCACTGCCTCCGTGGGGATCGCAGAGACCAAATTCGTAGCGAAGATTGCCTCCACCCGATGCAAGCCCGACGGGCTCCTGCTTATCGGACCGGATGAAACCGTGCCGTATCTGCACAGCCTCCCCGTGGGTGCACTGTGGGGTGTGGGCGCCAAGACCGGGGAGGTCCTGGCGAAGATGGGAATCAGGACGGTGGCGGACGTTGCCGCAACACCGGTGTCCTCGCTCAAGAAGGTCCTGGGGGCCACCGGGGAGCATGTGCACCAGCTTGCCTGGGGCATCGACCCCCGACCGGTTACCCCGGTGCGGCTGGAGAAGAGCATCGGAGCCGAAGAGACCTTTGCCACGGATACCGACGACGAGGCACTCCTTCGCCGTGAACTCCTGCGGCTCTCGCACCGCACCGCCGCCCGGTTGCGGAGCTCCGGAATGGTGGCCAGGACAGTGGCGCTGAAGCTGCGCTTCGCCGATTTTTCCACGGTAACCCGCAGCAGGACGGTGCATACTCCGGTGGACAGCGCCCAGCTGATCTACGCAGTGGCGCTGCAGCTCCTGGAGTCGCTCGGAACCAGGGCCATGGCCGTAAGGCTCGTTGGAGTCCGGGCGGAGCAGCTCGAGGAGGCAGCGCGCACGTCGCTCCAGCTAAGCATCGACCGCCGGGACGAGAACTGGAGGGCGGCCGAGCAGGCCCTTGATGAGGTGACCCGGAGGTTTGGCAGCAAGTCTGTCCTGCCCGCACGTCTGATGGAGCCGGAAAACCGGCCCGGAGACGGCACGCAACGGCCTGCCTGACGGGTTCGCCGAAGTCATTGCCGTCTTTCAGATCAGCCCTCAACAATCTATCCTTATAGATACATAGTTTCGAGTGAATGGACTTACTGCCGGACCCTCTTGGACATGCTCCCGCTCCCGCGACCGCATGCTGAATTCCCGTTTTGCCACGGCCGGCAAAACGGGGAACTTACCAGCAACGGCAGGCGTTCTACGGAGTAGAAGTAGTGGCTGGGATCAGCCCGGACGTTGGCCTACAAAAGGAGGTCGTGATGCCGCTGTCGGAGCACGAACAGAAGCTGCTTGAGCAGCTTGAGAAGCAGCTTCACGAGGACGACCCGAAGTTCGCGAACTCAATGGGTTCGGACCCCGGGCGTTCATGGTCCACGAGGCATGTTGTTATTGGGGTCCTGTGCGCGCTGGCAGGTGTCTTCCTCTTGCTGGTCGGTGTCACCCTCCAGAACATCTTCGTCGGGGTCCTGGGCTTCGTGGTCATGGGCGGCGGAGTGTACTTCGCCACAATGCGAAGTTCCCGTGGGGGTTCTGCCGCCAAGGGCGGGGGAACAAAGCCAGGCAAGCAACGGAGTTCATTCATGAGCAGCCTGGAAGAGCGCTGGGACGAGCGCCGCAGGGGGGAGCCGTAACCACCTTGGGACTCCGCGTCCCACGTCCCTCCATTCCGCTCCCCTGATACAGGGGGAGCGCCCGTGAAGACCCGCTACGGCGGGTCTTTTCGCGTTTAAGGAACACAGTCCACGCATTCTGCCGGTGCCCGGCCACTGAGGGATTCGCTTGGGCCCAGCAAGGCCAAAAGCCCTCCACTTTCCACCACCACGCGTATTTCCCGCCATTTCAGGCCTTTCATCCCATAATTACAGCGCCGCAGGAGCCGTTTTGCGTTGACTGTGGTGGAAAGTGGAGTAATGTGGAGGACATAAGAGGGTGGTTGCAACATAGGGGATGTGCAGTTCCTGACAGCGGACAGGCGGTGGGCCAGTGTTTCTGGGCACTCACTCGCCGCGTCTGGATGAAAAGGGGCGGATCATTCTCCCCGCTAAGTTCCGCGAGGAGCTTGCCAGCGGCCTGGTGCTCACAAGGGGCCAGGAACGTTGCATCTACGTCTTCAGTGAGAAGGAATTTGCACGGGTTCACGAGCAAATGCGGGAGGCGCCAATTTCCTCCAAGCAGGCACGTGACTACATCCGCGTATTTCTCTCTGGAGCCTCTGACGAGGTACCTGACAAGCAGGGGCGCGTGACCATTCCACCGGCGCTCCGGGAGTATGCAGGACTCGGAAGGGAACTTGCCGTCATCGGCGCCGGTACCCGCGCCGAGATCTGGGACGCCCAGGCTTGGAATGAGTACCTCGCGGAGAAGGAGACGGCCTTTTCCGAAACTGACGATCCCATTCCAGGCATTCTCTGAATCCCGGAGCGGGGCAGCAGGTGGTTTCTTGGATGAGATCTCCAGCCGGCCCACCGGCTGCCAACCTGGCTCACCTTCCCCGGAGCCAGGCGGGCGGAACGGTAGGCGCGGATGGGGATCTGGTCCCAGAAGCAGCAGGTGACAACGACGGCGGGAAAGGACCAGGCATGACCGATCAACCCAAGCCCACGTCCGAACGCCATGTGCCGGTCCTCCGCGACCGGTGCATCAATTTGTTGGCACCGGGGTTCGAAGCGGCGAGGCTCCGCGGCGAAACCCCCATCGCCGTAGACGCAACCCTGGGGATGGGCGGCCACTCGGAGGCCATGCTCCAGAGGTTCCCCGACCTCCACCTCATCGGCATCGACCGTGACGAGGAAGCGCTGGCCCTCGCGGGGGAGCGGCTGGCTCCTTTCGCCGCCCGGACCGACCTGGTCCACGCGGTCTACGACGAAATCCAGGACGTTCTGGCAGACCTCGGCGTGGCCGAAGTGCACGGCATCCTGATGGACCTTGGTGTCTCTTCGCTGCAGCTCGATGAACGGGAGCGCGGCTTCGCCTACTCGTTCGACGCCCCGCTGGACATGCGGATGGACACCAGCCGCGGCCAAACGGCAGCGGATGTGGTCAATACCTACAGCGAAGCGGACCTGGTCCGGATCATCCGCAAGTGGGGCGAGGAGAAGTTCGCCGGACGGATCGCCAACAGGATCGTTGCAGCACGTGCGGTGAAGGAGTTCACCACCACCGGCGAGCTCGTCGAGCAGATCCGGTCCGTGGTTCCCGCCTCTGCGGCGAAGTCCGGCGGACACCCTGCCAAGCGGACTTTCCAGGCCCTGCGGATCGAGGTCAACGAAGAACTCGACGTCCTGGAACGGGCCGTCCCCGCCGCCGTCGACTCACTGGCTCTGGGCGGGCGCATCGTGATCATGTCCTACCACTCCCTGGAGGACAAGATCGTCAAGGGTGTCCTCCAGGCCCGTTCCAAGTCTTCAGCTCCGCTTGGCTTCCCCGTCGAGCTGGAAGAACACAAGCCTGAACTTAAGACCCTGACCAAAGGCACTGAGGTGCCTACCGCCGTCGAAATTGCTGAAAACCCGCGCGCTGCCTCCGCCAGGCTCCGCGCGGCAGAACGAATCAGAGCCAGGAGAGCTGCATGAGCACCGCCGCCGTCAAGAACTTTCCCATCGTTTCCGGTAGTTCGGCGGCAGATGCCAAGCCTGCAGGTGAACCCGGCGGCGGCCGGAAGGGGCGTACACCGCTTTCCGTGGTCCGCACGGCGCCCAAAAGGCGCCGGGCCCCCTTCGTCGTGCTCTGCTTTGCCATGCTCGCCGTCGCCTTGGTCGCTGTACTGGTCCTGAACATCTCTGTATCCACCGCCCAGTACCAGCTGGTGGAGCTGCGCGCCAAGCAGAGCTCATTGACCAAGACGAACCAGGACCTCACCCAGCAGGTGCAGAACTACGAGGCCCCGCAGAACCTGGCGGCCAAAGCCACCGAGCTTGGCATGGTGGCCTCCACGGTGAAGGGCCAGATTGACCTGTCCACCCTCTCAGTCACCGGAAAAGCCACCCCTGCAGTCAAGGGTGCGGCAGGAGGAGCGGTGATTCCGGCGCCGGCCGTGGCCGGGCAGCTCATTGTTCCACCGGCTCCCACGGGTGCAACAGCGGACAAGGCCACGACGCCGGACGCGGGCAAAGCGGCCCCCGCTCCGTCGGCAGGCCCGGCCCCAGCTACGGGCACGGCACCGGCCAATGTGGCCCAGCCGGCAGCCGCAGCCCAGGCGGCAGCCGCCGCCAAGGCTGCTGCGGCGGCTCCGGCACCCGCGCTTCACGGCGGCTCCGTTCCGGCGCCCCAGCAGAAGGTCCCCGGACACTAGGCCAAGGGGCAGGTCAGGCAGCAGCGTCGAGCAGCAAGGAATATCACGGTGGCGGAGAAGACCGGCAAGGCAGGACAAGGCAAGGCACCCAACGCCACGAAACGCTTGCGACTGGGACTGGGCGTCATGCTCACGCTCCTGCTGGTGGTGGGCGGGAAGCTTTTCCTGGTCCAGGGGCTGGACGTCGGGGGCATGGCTGAAGCGGCGTTGAACAGCCGGATGACCTCCGCCATCCTGCCTGCGGAGCGTGGCAGCATCCTGGACTCCCGCGGCACCGTCCTGGCCAACAGCGTGATCCGCTACAACATCGTGGTGGACCAGCGGGTCAACACCAAGACGGAATCCTACAAGCGGCTGGACCAGACGGACGGCCATGAAAAGCTGGTGGACGTCAGCCGCGACCAGGCAATTTCCGAGCTTGCGGCCGCCCTTGGCATGGACACGAATGCTGTCCGGGATGCCGTCACCGGCCAGCAGCCCTACTACATCGTGGCCAAGGACGTGAAGCCTGACGTCGAGGACCGCATCTCCAAACTCCAGGTGCCCGGCATCGTTGCCGAGGGCGTGAGCAAGCGCGTCTACCCGAACGGTGCCGTGGCCGGGGGAGTGGTGGGTTTCCTCCAGGACGGCACCACCGGCCTGGCCGGTATTGAGCAAACCCAGGACGACCAACTCAAGGGCAAGGACGGCAAGCGCCTGTTCGAGATTGGCGCCGATGGCTTGCGCATTCCGGTGGGCCTTGACGAGCTGACCCCGCCCCAGAACGGCAAGGACGTCAAGCTCACGCTCAACTCCGATCTTCAGTACTTTGCCCAGCAGGCCATCCAGAGCCAGGCGGACAAGCTCAGCGCCGAATGGGGCGTCATCATCGTGATGGACGCCAAGACCGGGAACCTCCTGGCCTTGGCAGACACGAACTCACCGGACCCGAACAACCCCGGACTCGTGGCTGCCAAGGACCGCGGTGTCCGCTCCGTGACCGCAGCCTACGAGCCCGGCTCCGTGGAGAAGATGATGACTGCGGCAGCTGTGATCGACGAGGGACTTGCAAAACCGCTGGACACCTTCACTATCCCGCCCACCTACACGGTTGATGGCCAGACGTTCAGCGACGCGTTCACCCACGGAACCGAGGAACGGACGCTTGCGGGCATCATCGGGTACTCCATGAACACCGGAACTGTCATGGCCGGCCAGCGGCTCAGCAAGGAACAGCGGTATGACTGGCTGAAGAAGTTCGGCATTGGCGAGGCGCCGGACATCGGACTGCCGGCGACCGCTTCGGGCATCCTCACACCGCCGGACCAGTGGGATGGACGCCAGCAGTACACCGTGCTGTTCGGGCAGGGCGTTTCCCAGTCCACGCTGCAGACCGTCCGTGCCTACCAAAGCATCGCCAACAACGGCGTCATGCTGCAGCCACGGCTGATCGATTCCTACATTTCGCCTGACGGCACCGAGGAGAAGGTGCCGGCCCAGCCGTCGCGGCAGGTTGTCTCCGGCAGTACGGCCCAGCAGGTCAAGGATATCCTGGAAAGCGCCGTCACCGAGGGCGAAATCAAGGACGCCGGGATCGACGGTTACCGGGTGGGAGCCAAGACCGGCACGTCCGAGTCGCCATGCGACGACGGCAAGTCGGGCTACTGCGGCTACACGGCCTCCATCGTGGGAATGGCGCCGATGGATGATCCGCGGTTTATTGTGGAGGTGGTGCTCCAGCGGCCGAAGGGCAGCATCTACGGCATCACCAACGGGCCGGTGTTCCGGTCCGTCATGAGCCAGGCGCTGCGGACCTACAACGTCCAGCCTTCAACCGGTACGCCGGCCAGGATGCCCCAGTACGCCAAATAGCCGCCGCGCGGGGCCGGAAGTACCAGCAGCATCCAGCGCATCACAGTGCCCGGGGCGAACCATGCCGGGCACGCACTAGCACCATCGGAGATCCCCTTGTCAGAGTTCACCACGCCCGGCAGCGACGCTGGCCGGGACGAAAGTCCAGGCCGCTTCCGGCCCGCAGCCGTAGCTGCCGTCCCGCTGGCCGCCGTCGGGCAGGCCCTTGGCGTAGCCGTGCCCGAACCTGCCGCTGACGCGGAGATCACCGGCATATCGCTCAACTCGCGCACTGTGGAGCCTGGCGACCTGTACGTGGCGCTCCCCGGAGCCACCAGGCACGGGGCGGACTTCGCCTCCGACGCCATCGGTGCAGGGGCAGTGGCCGTCCTCACCGACGACGCCGGGGCACGGCTGCTCGCCCTGTCCGCGGACACACCGGTCCCGGTGCTCGTCGTCGGGAATCCCCGCAACGAGGTGGGACCGCTTTCCGCCATGATTTACCGCAGCCAGGCCGATGACGGGCAGCCACTGCGGCTGTTCGGTGTCACCGGAACCAACGGGAAGACCACCACCACCTACTTCATCACCTCCCTGCTGCGTGCCCTGCGGCAGAAGACCGGTCTGATCGGAACCATCGAGATCCTGGCCGGCGGGAAGCCGATCCCCAGCCTCCTGACCACGCCGGAATCCACCGAGGTCCACGGGCTCGTGGCGCTCATGCGCGAACGCGGGCTTGACGCCGCCGCCATGGAGGTCTCCTCCCACGCCATCTCCTACCAGCGCGTCGACGGCCTGCTCTTCGACGTCGCGGGTTTCACCAACCTCACCCAGGACCACCTGGACCTGCACAACACCATGGAGGAGTACTTCGCCACCAAGGCGGAACTCTTCACGCCCGGGCGCGCGCGCCGGGCGGTGGTGACGGTCGACGACGAGTGGGGACGCCGGCTGGCCGGCAGCACCCGGGTGCCGGTCACCACGCTCAGCACGGACGGCAGCAACCAGGCGGACTGGACGATGGCAGCGACGGCGCCACGGGGGCTGGGTACCGACTTCACCCTTGCCGGTCCCGCTGGCGCCACCCTGAAAATCCACACAGGTTTGCCCGGAAGCTTCAACGTTGCCAACGCTGCCCTGGCTGCGCTGATGGTCCTCGCCTCCGGCGTGGACCTGGCCGACCTGCAGGCCGCCCTGGACAGTGCCGACCCCTTCACGGTGGCCGTGCCCGGACGCATGCAGCTGATCGCCGAGCAGCCCGCCGCCGTGGTGGACTTCGCCCACAACACCGACGCCCTGGCCCGGGCCCTGGAAGCAGTCCGCCCGCCCCAACCGGACTCCCGGCTGATCGTGGTGTTCGGTGCCACCGGACAGCGGGACCAGGGCAAACGACCCGCAATGGGTGCCATCGCGGCCCGGCTTGCCGACACCGTGATCATCACCGACGACGACCCCCACGACGAGGACGCGGCAGCGATCCGCTCCGACGTGATGGCCGGGGCACGCGAAGCCCTGGACAGCGGGTCATTGGGGGCCGAGCTGCTGGAGGTCTTCCCCCGCGACGAAGCCATCCACCACGCCGTGTCCCTGGCGCGCCCACAGGACACCATCCTGGTGGCCGGCCGGGGGCACGAGGTCTGGCAGGAAGTGAAGGGCGTCAATCTCGCCCTGGACGACAGGGTGGAACTGCGCAACGCCTTGACAGCCAGGGGATTCAACGTTCTCCATGACGACCGGATAGAGTCCTAGACCGAGATGATTGCATTTACTGCGGCGGAAATCGCCGAAATCACCAACGGGCGCCTGGACGCCGATCCCGGACTTACGCCCCTCTCGGTGGTGACGGATTCACGCGAAGCCACCCCGGGTTCGCTTTACGTCGCGAAGCCAGGCGAGCACGCCGACGGCCATGACTTCATCGACGCCGCCTTTGCCGCGGGTGCGGTGCTGGCGCTCGTCGAGCGCCCCGTGCCGGCACCGGACGGCGACGCGTACCCGTCGATCGTGGTGGCCGACGCCGTCCTGGCCATGGGCGCCCTTGCCGCCGAAGCCGTCCGCCGCATCCGGGCCGCACGTGCGGCAGCAGGAGACCAGCTGACAGTGGTCGGAATTACCGGCTCAGCCGGCAAGACCACCACCAAGGACCTCCTGGCCGGAATCCTGGCCACGCAAGGCAACACGGTGGCGCCGCAAGGCTCCTACAACGGCGAGGTGGGCGTGCCGCTCACGGTCTTCCGGGCCGGCACCGATACCCGCTACCTGGTCATCGAGATGGGGGCCACCGGCATTGGCCACATCCGCTACCTCGCAGAGATGGTCAAGCCGGACATCGGCGTGGTCCTGGCAGTGGGCACCGCGCACGCCGGCGAGTTCGGGGGAGTGGAAAACATTGCGCTTGCCAAGGGTGAGATGGTCGAAGGCCTGACCGCCGGCGGGACCGCGGTCATCAACCTCGACGACGAGCGTGTGGCCGCCATGCGCAGCCGTACCTCCGCTGCCGTCCTCGGCTTTTCCGCAGAAGGACGGGCGGACGCGCAGGTCCAGGCGCTCAACTCCGATACCAACGCCGGGGGCAGCCCCGAATTCGACCTCCAACTTCCGGATGGTGCCCCTCCCCGGCATGTAAGCAGCCGGCTCATCGGTGCGCACCACGTGGGAAACCTGCTCGCAGCCGCTGCAGCCGCGTGGGCTGCCGGCGTACCCGGAGACCACATCGCGGATTCGCTAAGCAACCAGGCGGCCGCGAGCCGCTGGCGCATGGAGCGCACGGAGCGGGCGGACGGCGTCACCATCATCAACGATGCGTACAACGCCAACCCGGAGTCCATGCGGGCAGCCCTTCGAACCCTTGCCGACCTTGGCCGCGGCCGCCGCACCTGGGCTGTCCTGGGTGCCATGCTGGAACTGGGCGAAGACTCCATCCGCGAGCACACCGCCGTCGGCACCCAGGTGGTGCGGCTCAACATCTCCAGGCTGCTGGTGGTGGGCCGGGAAGCCAGGGCCCTCTACGTTTCGGCCGTGCAGGAAGGGTCCTGGGGGGACGAGTGCCTCTTTGCCGAGACGGTGGATGAGGCCTTTGAAGTCCTGGACGCCGAGCTCCAGTCCGGCGACCTGGTGTTGTTCAAGTCCTCCAACAGCGTGGGACTTCGCCATTTGGGCGATCGGATAGCATTACCCCCAACCTCCACCCCTGCCGACGAAAGGAGCACTCTGCTGTGATTGCCCTGTTGATCGGCGCAGGCCTGGCCCTGCTGTGCTCCCTGGTGGGCACCCCGCTTTTCATCCGTCTCCTGGTGCGTCGCGGCTACGGCCAGTTCATCCGTGACGACGGGCCCACATCGCACCACACCAAGCGCGGTACCCCCACCATGGGCGGAACCGTGGTGGTGGCCTCCGTGCTGCTCAGTTACGGCCTTACGCATCTCATCATGCTCATGATGAACCCTGACTCGCCTGGACCATCGGCCTCGGCCCTGATCCTGTTGTTCCTCATGGTGGGCATGGGCCTGGTGGGCTTCCTGGACGACTTCATCAAGATTTCCCGGCAGCGCAGCCTTGGCCTCAACGCCAAGGCCAAACTCATCCTCCAGGCCGCCGTAGGCATCATCTTCGCCATCCTGGCGCTGAACTTCCCCAACGGCGCAGGCCTGACGCCCGCGTCCACAAAGATCTCCCTGGTCCGCGACCTGCCCTGGCTCGACCTTGCCTTCGGCGGGACGGTCCTTGGTGCCATCCTCTTCGTCATCTGGTCGAACCTGATCGTCACCGCGGCCACGAACGGCGTGAACCTCACCGATGGCCTGGACGGCCTGGCCGCCGGTGCGTCAATCATGGTTTTCGGCGCTTATACGCTGATGGGCATATGGCAGAGCAACCAGGCCTGCGGATCCCCCAGGGAGGCCGGCAGCGGCTGCTACCTGGTCAGGGACCCCCTGGACCTGGCGCTCCTGGCCGCGATCCTCAGCGCCGCGCTGGTGGGGTTCCTCTGGTGGAACACATCGCCGGCCAAGATCTTCATGGGCGACACCGGTTCGCTGGCCATCGGCGGCGCGGTGGCTGGTTTCGCCATCCTGTCCCGGACCGAACTCCTGCTGGGCATCGTGGGCGGCCTCTTCGTGCTGATCACCCTGTCCGTCATCATCCAGGTGGGCTACTTCAAAGCCACCGGCGGGAAGCGCGTGTTCAAGATGGCACCGCTGCAGCACCACTTCGAGCTAAAGGGATGGGCCGAAGTGACCGTCGTGGTCCGGTTCTGGATCCTGGGCGGACTCTTCGTCGCCGTCGGGTTGGGCATCTTCTACGCTGAATGGGTTGTACTGCTGTGACCGTTTCCCCACGCCTGGCAAACCTCGTCTCCTGGGACTCCGACTGGGCCGGCCTGCGCGTCGTCGTCACCGGCATCGGGGTATCCGGTTTCGCCGCTGCGGACACCCTGATCGAACTCGGTGCACGCGTCGTCGTGGTCGACGCCGCCACCAGTGACACAGCCCGCGCCCACGCGGACACCCTGAAGATCGTGGGCGCCGCCGACGTGCTGCTCGGCCCCGACGCCGTGACGCACATCCCGCGCATCGACGGCGAGCTTCCGGAACTGATTGTGACCTCGCCGGGATGGCGCCCGGACCAGGCGCTGCTCGCCGCAGCGGCACGGGCACACATTCCGGTGTGGGGCGACGTCGAACTCGCGTGGCGGGTGCGGACCAGGGAAGGCCGGAAGACGGCCGACTGGCTGGCAATCACCGGCACCAACGGCAAGACCACCACGGTGGGACTGACCGAATCCATGCTGCGGGCAGCGGGCCTCAAAGCCGTCGCCGTCGGCAACGTGGGCACCCCCATCTTGGATGCCCTCCGCGACCCCGTCGAGTACGACGTCTTCGCCGTCGAACTCTCCAGCTTCCAGCTGCACTGGGCGGAATCCGTTTCGCCGGTGGCCAGCGTCTGCCTGAACGTAGCCGAAGACCACGTCGACTGGCACGGCTCCTATGATTCCTACCTCGCGGACAAAGCGAAGGTGTACGAGCGGACCCAGAAGGCCTGCATCTACAACGCCGAGCAGATTGAAACCGAGCGCATGGTGGAAAACGCCGACGTCGTGGAAGGCTGCCGTGCGGTGGGCTTCACCACTGTCACGCCGGCAATCAGCATGCTCGGAGTGGTGGAGGGGCTGCTGGTGGACCGCGCCTTCATCGAGGAGCGCAGGAACAGCGCGGCTGAACTGGCCTCCATGGCAGACCTGGGACCGCTGGCCCCACGCCATATGGTGGCCAATGCCCTTGCCGCAGCCGGCCTGGTGCGCGCCTATGGCGTGGACGCCAAGGCAGTCCGCCAGGGCATCCTCGACTACGTCCCGGGCGACCACCGCATCCAGCCGGTCGCCCGCATGAATGGCGTCCTCTGGGTCAACGACTCCAAGGCCACCAATCCGCACGCAGCTTCAGCATCCCTGTCGGCTTTCAGCAACGTTGTCTGGATCGCCGGTGGCTTGTCCAAGGGCGTGAGCTACGACGAGCTTGTAAGGGACCACGCCGCGCGCCTCAAGGCCGTGGTACTGATCGGGACGGACACCGCCCACCTCCGGGAAGCCCTCCAGCGACACGCGCCCGATGTCCCGGTGATCGAACCGGGGGCAGGTGAGACTGAAGGGGTGCAGACTGCTTCCGCGTCCGGTGGCACCTCCGGCGGTTCCCCCGCAAAGGGAGAACGGGTGATGTCCTGGGCCGTTGAGTCAGCAGCACGGATCGCCGAGACCGGGGACACCGTGCTGATGGCTCCGGCAGCTGCTTCCATGGATCAGTTCTCTTCCTACGCTCACCGTGGTGGTACTTTCATCGACGCTGTCCGCGAGCTGGTGGAAGGGCAGGCCCACACCGGCGAGGAGTAACGATGGCCAGTACGCCCACCCGGCCCCAGGCCGGCAGGCCGCGCCTTGGCTCCACTGCTTCCGCCTCCCGGCAGCCAGCCTCTGCAGGCAGGAAACTGCGCACTCTGTACCGGCGCTTCTGGGCCGCCCTGGAGGGAACGGGCACGTCCCGGAACGGCTCCACGTACTACCTCATCCTTGGCGCCACGCTTGCGTTGACTGCCATCGGGATCATGATGGTCCTCTCTGCCTCCAGCGTCGAATCGATCGCCGCCGGAAAGTCGCCCTACGGGGACGCGCTGAAGCAGGGCGTCTTCGCCGCCATCGGCATCTTCACCATGTTCGTGTTGTCGCGCATCAACGTCACCTGGCTGAAGCGGCTCGCGTGGCCCGCTGTCGGGTTGGCCGTGGTGCTCCTTGTCGTGGTGCAGTTGGTTGGCACGGAGATCAACGGCAACCGGAACTGGGTTGACCTGGGCGGCATCACGTTCCAGCCTTCCGAGGCGGCAAAACTCGCCCTGGCGCTGTGGCTTGCCACGGTGCTGGCCAGGAAAGGCAAGCTGCTCAACCGTTGGCAGCACGTGCTGGTCCCCGCCGTCCCCATGGCGGCCATCATCGTCGTGCTGATCCTGGTGGGGAACGACCTGGGCACTGCCATGATCATCATGATGATCATGGCAGCCGCACTCTTCTTCGCAGGCGTTCCCCTCTACCTCTTCGGCATCGCGGGCCTTATCGCCGCTGCCGGCACGGCGGTCATGGCGGTCACCAGTTCGAACCGCATGTGCCGCATCACCTCATGGTGGACCGGCCAGTCCTGCGCCGACGGCATCGACGCCAACTACCAGGCCACCAACGGCATGTATGGCCTTGCCTCAGGGGGCTGGCTGGGAGTGGGCCTGGGACAGAGCCGGCAGAAGTACAGCTGGATTCCCGAAGCCCACAACGACTTCATCTTTGCCATCATCGGCGAGGAACTTGGCCTGGTGGGGACCGTCGTCGTCCTGGTTCTCTTCGCGATCCTCGGCGCTGCGATCTACCGCGTGGTGGTGGCACAGGAGGACATGTTCCACCGGGTCCTTGCGGGCACCATCATGGTGTGGCTGCTGGGCCAGGCCACGGTGAACATGTCCGTGGTCACCGGCCTCATGCCCGTCATCGGCGTGCCGCTGCCGTTTATTTCCTATGGCGGCTCGGCCCTGCTGATGTCGCTGTGCGCCGTGGGGGTGGTCCTCTCGCTGGCCCGGGAGCAGATGGCCCCGGCCATGCGCCCCAAGCGGATCCTTAAGTTCAGGATCCGGCCGGGGCGGGACAAGAGCCAACCAAAGAATTCCAGAAAGCGTGCCTACCCCAGATGACTTCGACAAAACCCTCTATCGTCCTTGCGGGCGGCGGAACCGCCGGCCATATCAGCCCCCTGCTCGCAATCGCCGCCGCCATTCGCAGCGAAGCCCCCGATGCCGCCGTCCTGGCCGTCGGAACGCCCGCCGGAATGGAAACCCGTCTGGTTCCCGCCGCCGGCGTGGACCTTGCCACGATCGACCGCGTGCCTTTTCCGCGGAAGCCGTCCGCGGACCTGCTCCGGCTGCCCGGAAGGCTGGCCGGCGCGGTCCGCCAGGCCGGAGCCATCCTGGACCGGGCTCAGGCTGACGTGCTGGTGGGCGTGGGCGGATACGTCTGCACCCCGATGTACCTGGCGGCGAGGAAGCGCGGCACGCCCATCGTGATCCATGAGGCGAATGCGCGCCCCGGACTGGCCAACCGGGTGGGAGCCTTCCTTGGCGGACGGGTAGCTGTGGCTTTCGACGGCACACCACTCCGCAACGCGGCGCACGTGGGGATGCCCATGCGCAAGGAGATCTCCGGCCTTGACCGGAAGACCGCCCGTACTGCCGCGCGGGAGGCGCTGGGGCTTGATCCCCAGCAGCCAACCTTGATTGTCACCGGCGGATCATCCGGGGCGCAGAGCATCAACCGGACCATTGCCGCCGCCGTGGACCTGCTTGCCGATGCCGGCGTCCAGACCCTGCACATCACCGGCCGCGGCAAAACCGTCCTGGACCAGGCCGGGCAACCCCTCACTGCCAAGGGGTACCGGCAGGTGGAGTACATCGACGGAATGGAACTTGCCTATGCTGCCGCGGACCTGCTTCTGGCACGGTCCGGGGCCGCCACAGTGTCCGAGGTTGCCGCCGTGGGGGTTCCGGCTGTCCTGGTACCCCTGCCCATCGGCAACGGCGAACAGGCGCTGAACGCAAAGGGCCTGGTAGCGGCCGGAGGCGCACTGCTGGTGGCTGACCGCGACTTCACGGCTGCATGGGTTGAGCGCGAGCTGCTTCCGTTGATCACCGATAAAGCACGGCTCGCCGCCATGGAAGCCAAGTCCTACCGGCTCGGCATCCGAAACGCCGACCAGCGAATGGCTGGTCTTGTCCTGGAAGCGGTATCAGCATGACCTCCCACAACACGCCCGGCCTGGACTCCCTTGGAAAGGTGCACTTCATTGGCATCGGGGGAGTAGGCATGTCCGCCGTGGCCCGCATCATGGTGGCACGGGGCGTCCCCGTCAGCGGCTCCGATGCCAAGGACCTGCCGGTCATGGCGGACCTCGCCGCTGCCGGAGCGCGCATAGCGGTGGGCTACGCGGCCGGCAACCTGGGCGACGCGCAGACCGTCGTGGCCGGATCGGCAATCCGTGAAGACAATCCTGAACTGGCGGCAGCGCGGCAAGCGGGGCTGCCGGTGCTGCACCGTTCGCAGGCGCTGGCGGCCACCATGGGCGACGACGTTGTGGTGACCGTGGCCGGAACGCATGGCAAGTCCACCACGACGTCGATGATCACCGTCCTGCTGCGGGCAGCGGGCCTGGATCCCAGCTTCGCCGTGGGAGCCAACATTCCCGCGCTTGGCGTCAACGCTGCGCACGGGGCCTCGGGAATCTTCGTCGCCGAGGCAGACGAGTCCGACGGCTCCTTCCTGAACTACCGGCCCCGCATCGCCGTCGTCACCAACGTGGAGCCTGACCACCTGGACTACTACGGCACCGCTGAAGCCGTTTACCAGTCCTTTGACCGCTTCACTGAGCTGCTGCCCGCGGACGGCCTGCTGGTGGCCTGCGCGGACGATGCCGGCGCCCTGGCCCTCGCGGACCGGACCAAGGCGCGGGGCAACACGCGGGTGGTCCTGTACGGTACCGGCGAGGCTGCGGACATCAGGCTGGACGACGGCGGCCCCGGCCAGGTTGCGGTGGCAACAGGCGGTGCCCGGTACGGTCTGTCGCTGCAGGTTCCCGGCAGGCACAACGCCCTGAACGCCGCTGCCGCCTTTGCCGTTGCCCTTGAACTGGGCGTGGACCCGGCCGCAGCGGCCGAGGGCCTGGCCAGCTTCTCCGGTGCCTCCCGCCGCTTCGAGCTGAAGGGCGCGGAGCGGGGGGTGCGGGTGTTTGACGACTATGCCCACCATCCCACTGAAGTCCGTGCGGCCCTGACCGCAGCCCGTTCGGTGGCAGGGGGCAACAAGGTGCATGTCCTGTTCCAGCCGCACCTGTTCTCCCGCACCCGCGAGTTCGCCGCAGAGTTTGCCGATGCCCTCAACCTCGCAGACACCGCCCTGGTCCTGGACATCTACCCCGCAAGGGAAGACCCCATTCCCGGCGTCACCAGCCAGCTCATTGCCGACCACCTCACGGAGGGTGGCCGGTTGGTCAGCGCAGAGGACGCGGTGAAGACGCTCGCCGGAGTGGCAGGGGAAGGGGACGTTGTCCTCACCGTTGGCGCGGGCGACGTCACGGCTTACGGGCCCCGGATCGTGGAGGCGCTGCGTGCCTAGCTCCCGGCGTCCCACTTACGCCCCGCCCAAACGGAACACCCGCCCGGCTCCCGGGCAGGGGACCGGCACGCCGAATGAGGCGACCGGCGGCGCCGGCGGGGACGTGATTACCGCATCGCGCAGCATTCCGGAGCAGGCGGCACAGAAACCCGCCCGGAAGCCGGCGCAGGAGCAGAAACCGGCCGGGGCAACCGTCCTGGCGTTCCCCGAGCCGAAGGGCCGGCGGCGCCGGAAGAAAGTCCTGCTCGCCGTCGGAACCGTGATTGCGCTGGTGGCCGCCCTGCTGGCCGCCGCCGTCTACTCACCTGTCCTTGCCCTCAAGACCGTCTCGGTCTCCGGCACCCGGCTGGTCACCCCGGAGCAGGTGCAGGCCGCGCTGGAGCCCCTGCGCGGAAAACCGTTGCCGCAAATCAGCGACGACGACGTGCGCGGCCTGCTTGGTTCACTGATCCAGGTGAAATCCGTTTCCGTTGAGGCGCGCCCGCCATCCACCCTTGCCGTCGCCGTGCACGAGCGGGTACCCGTGGCTTTGGTCAAGCAGGGGGAGCAGTACCAGCTGGTCGACGTCGATGGCGTGCAGTTGGGCACCACTGATGATCCCTCGGCGGCCTCCCTTCCCGTGATCGACGGCGGCGCCGGGGCGATTGGCCAGGACCTGTTCCGGGCCACCGCGGCGGTCCTGGGGGCGCTGCCCGCAGACGTGCTGGCCAAGCTGTCCAATGCCTCAGCGCAGTCCGTGGACGCCGTGGAACTCAAGCTGGTGGACGGCCAGACCATCGTGTGGGGCAACGCTTCGGAGAAGGAACTCAAAGCCAAGGTCCTGGCCGCGCTCCTCAAGGCTCCGGCAGATCCCAAGAACCCGGTCAAGGTCTACGATGTCAGTGTGCCCCGGCACCCCGTGACGCGCTGAGCGCTTTCTTTCCCGGTATTAATCCGACACGCGGACCCGGTTATTGAATGTGTCTTCCAGAGGAAATACCGTCACAGACAAGAGTTACTTGACATAACTCTAACCTTCAAGTGGAGGGTTAGGGTTGAGGGTTTCAAGCTCACCATCAGTTTTCGCAATAAGACACGAACAAGGGACACGTAACGTGGCAGCTCCGCAGAATTACTTGGCCGTCATCAAAGTCGTCGGCATCGGCGGCGGTGGCGTGAACGCAGTCAACCGCATGATCGAGGTCGGCCTCAGGGGTGTTGAGTTCATCGCCATCAACACCGACGCCCAGGCCTTGCTGATGAGCGACGCGGACGTGAAGCTCGACGTCGGACGCGAGCTGACCCGCGGCCTGGGTGCAGGCGCCAACCCCGAGGTGGGCAAGCAGGCCGCCGAGGACCACGCGGACGAAATCGAGGAAGTGCTCCGCGGCGCCGACATGGTCTTCGTCACCGCCGGCGAGGGCGGCGGCACGGGCACCGGCGGCGCGCCGGTCGTTGCCCGCATCGCCCGCTCGCTTGGAGCCCTGACCATCGGTGTGGTCACCCGCCCCTTCACCTTCGAGGGCCGCCGCCGTGCCGGTTCGGCCGAGGCGGGCATCGATGCCCTGCGCGACGAGGTGGACACGCTGATCGTGATCCCCAACGACCGCCTGTTGTCCATCAGCGACCGCAATGTGTCCGTCCTTGACGCGTTCCGCTCCGCTGACCAGGTCCTGCTCTCGGGCGTCCAGGGCATCACGGACCTCATCACCACGCCGGGCCTGATCAACCTCGACTTCGCGGACGTTAAGTCCGTTATGCAGGGCGCCGGCTCAGCCCTCATGGGCATCGGCTCCGCCCGCGGCGAGGACCGCGCAGTCAAGGCAGCCGAACTGGCCATCGCCTCGCCGCTGCTGGAAGCATCCATCGACGGCGCGCACGGCGTGCTGCTGTCCATCCAGGGCGGCTCCGACCTCGGCCTGTTCGAAATCAATGAGGCCGCACGGCTGGTCCAGGAAGTGGCCCACCCCGAAGCCAACATCATCTTCGGCGCCGTTATCGATGACGCCCTTGGCGATGAAGCACGCGTGACCGTGATCGCGGCAGGGTTCGACGACGTCAAGGCCACCTCGCCCTCCATGGACCAGTCCCAGCCGCAGGCCGCCCCGCAGCGGCCCGCTGCCCCTGCCGCCGCTCCGGCCTCGGCCCCGCAAAACGGAAACCACCAGGGCAACGGAAACCACCAGCAGAACGTCCAGCCGCTCCACGCCGGCATTGGCGCCGCGGGACTCAGCAACTGGGGCCAGCAGCGTCCCTCGGCTGTCCCCGCGGACTCCGGCTTCGACGTCGACCTGCCTTCCGTGGTGGAGCCGGACCTGACCGGCAACCACCCGGATGACCTGGATGTCCCCGACTTCCTGAAGTAGGCGGCGGCTTGTTCCATTGGCGTGCCGACATCCTGCCCGGGGTGTCGGCCGCATTCACCAATGTGGATGCCGGGAACCTGGCACTGCACGTGGGGGATGATCCCGCTGCGGTCCAGGGGCGCCGCGCACGTTTGGAGCAGTCCATCGGCGTGGCACCGCAGTCTCTGCGTTTCATGAACCAAGTCCACGGCACCACGGTGGCGCTGATGGATACCGAGTCGGCGGCGCCTGAAGCCGACGCCATGGTGTCCCGCCGCCTGCCCCTGGCGGTCATGGTGGCGGACTGCATTCCGGTGCTGCTGGCGGGGGAGTCCGGCGACGGCCCTGTCCTTGCGGCCGTTCATGCCGGCCGCCCCGGTGTCGCAAACGGCATCCTGCCTGCCGCGGTGGAGCGCATGGAGTCCCTTGGCGCTACCCGGATCCGTGCCTGGCTGGGACCGTCGATTTGCGGGGCCTGCTACGAAGTTCCCGCTGCCTTGCGCGATGACGTGGCCGCCCTGGTTCCCGCAACCCGGAGCACCACGTCCTGGGACACCCCCGCCCTTGACCTTCCAGCCGGGGCGCGGAGCCAGCTGGAGGCCGTTGGGGTGGACGTGGAATACACAGGCGCCTGCACGCTTGAGACGGAAACCCTCTATTCATACCGCCGGGACCGCCATACGGGCCGTTTCGCCGGGCTGGTCTGGTGCCATGACTGAGCTGTCGGCGCCAGGGCAGGGCCAGGGTGAAGACACCCGCACCGCAGAACTTGCCCAGCGGATCTCCGCGGTACGGTCCCGGATCGTGAAGGCGGCTGACAGGGCGGGCCGCAGCGACCGGCTGCCCGCCCTGATCGTGGTCACCAAGTTCCACCCGGCAGAGGATATCCGGCGGCTTGCAGCCTTGGGGATCAAGGACGTCGGTGAGAACCGCGACCAGGAAGCAGCCGCCAAAGCCCTGGAGCTGGCCGACCTTGCCCTCACCTGGCATTTCGTGGGCCAACTGCAGACCAAGAAGGCCAAGTCCGTGGCACGCTATGCCTCCGCGGTCCACTCGGTGGACCGGACGCCGCTCGTGGATGCGCTGGCAAAGGCGGTGGGGAACGAGATGGAGTCCAGCGGCCGCGCCCCGCTGGACTGCTTCATCCAGGTCAACCTGGATGATCAGACGGACGACGCCGGCACGCACCGCGGCGGGGCTGCCCCCACCGATGTGCCGGTCATCGCAGAACGTATCGCCGCCTCGAAAGCCCTTAGCCTGGCCGGCGTGATGGCAGTTGCCCCGCTGGGGATGCCGCCGGAGCCGGCGTTCCAAAAGCTTGCCGGGATTTCCGCCCGGCTCGCAGCGGCTTACCCCGCCGCGACGGCCATTTCCGCAGGCATGAGCCAGGACCTGGAAGCTGCCATCAAGTTCGGGGCGACACACCTGCGAATCGGTTCCGATATTCTCGGTTCCCGTCCCGCCGTGGGGTAGCGTCGGACCTATTGGAAGTGATGGGCGGGGGACTCCAGTGCTGTCAAATCATTGGGCGGCCCGCTTACGGGACACGATTAGGAGTCGACCATGGCCGGCGCTCTGCGCAAGACAATGATCTATCTTGGGCTCGCCGACGGCGACGAGCATTACGAGCCCGAGCAACAGACCACACGTAAGGATGAGGACGAACCGATGGAAGTTGACCGCGAGGAACGCCGTGCCCCGGCACCGGTCCGCGAAGTCAGCCGCGAGGCGTCCTACGCCCCTGAAGAGGAATACCGCGCCCCTGTGACCCCGATTAAGCGTGCGGCCTCGAGCCGCGAAGAGAACACCGGTCTGCGCCAGATCACTACCATCCACCCGCGCTCCTACAACGATGCCAAGCTCATCGGTGAGAGCTTCCGGGACGGCATTCCGGTAATCATGAATGTCACGGACATGGGTGAGGCTGACGCCAAGCGCCTGGTGGATTTCTCCGCCGGCCTCGTCTTTGGCCTCCGGGGCAGCATCGAGCGGGTGACCAACAAGGTGTTCCTGCTCTCACCGTCCTATGTCGAAGTGATCGGTGACGACAAGAAGGCCAGTGATACCCAGGCCAGCTTCTTCAACCAAAGCTGAACATCAGGGCTCGTCAGATGCCAGGCAGGGACACCTGTCTGGCATCTGTGCTGAAATAGACAAGACACCGGCAGCACAACAGCGGCATCCATCATGGACGTGCCGCACGAATATGGAGATATGAAATAAGTCATGGGAATTGTTTTCGGACTTCTCTATCTCGCCCTGCTGCTGTTCTTTGTTGCCCTCATCATCCGCCTGGTGTTCGACTGGGTACAGATGTTCGCCAGGGAATGGCGCCCGCGGGGCGCGGCCCTGGTGGTGGCACATGCCGTGTACTCCATCACGGACCCTCCGCTCAAGGGACTGCGGCGGCTCATACCGCCGCTCCGGCTGGGCGGCATTTCCCTGGACCTGGGCTTCCTGATCCTGTTCATCGGCGTCAGCATTGCGATGAGCGTCACCAGGAGCCTGGCCTGAGCCAGCAATTAGACCGGCAATGCAGGTTGTTCCGCTAATGAGCGGCTACTGTAAAGCGAAGAAACCTCCGGTTTGACACTGCAGTGTTGAATTAGAGTAAGCAGACCAAATTTAGGTACCGTAGTTTTGACGGCCGGAAGGCCTACTGACTAACCAGACCAGTGAGGTGACCAGATGGCTTTGACGCCAGAAGACGTTGTCAACAAGCGCTTTCAGCCCACCAAGTTCCGTGAGGGCTATGACCAGGACGAGGTTGACGACTTCCTGGACGAAATCGTCGTTGAACTCCGCCGCCTGAACCAGGAAAATGACGAGCTCCGCAAGAAGCTCGCCGAAGCCGGTTCCAGCGTGCCGGCAAGCTCCGCTGCCGCACCTGTGGTGGAGAAGGTCCCCGCGCCGGTCAAGGCCGACAAGGACGAGGCCCGCGAGAAGGCAGAAGCGGAAGCCAAGGCCGCCGAAGCCAAGAAGAAGGACGTCGAGCCCGCTTCCCCGGCTGCTGCCGCACCGGCCGCGCCCGCAGCTGTCGCTACCCCCTCCGCCGAATCCGCCGCAGGTCTGCTCGCCATGGCACAGCAGATGCACGACCGCCATGTCGCCGACGGCCAGGCGCAGAAGGACAAGATCATCGCCGAGGCGCAGATCGAAGCCAGCAGCCTCGTCAACGACGCCCAGGAAAAGTCCCGCAAGATCCTCGGCGCACTCGAGCAGCAGCGCTCGGTCCTGGAGCGCAAGGTGGAACAGCTCCGCGGCTTCGAACGCGATTACCGTTCACGCCTGAAGGCCTACATCGAAGGCCAGCTCCGCGACCTGGATGCCCGTGGCTCCGTTGCGACGCCGGAAGTCAGCGAAGCGAACTAAGTCTGGCAGCACGTATTCTGAAAGCCGGTGGCTGAGGATTCCTCGGCCGCCGGCTTTTGGCATTGACGCCCAGTTCCCCGAATTGAAAGCACCATGACTGACGAAATTGCCGCAGGCGCGGCACGCCCTGTCCCTCCCTCGCCCCGCCCCCGCCGGGCAGTCCTGCTGTCCCTGTTTGCCGGCTTCGCGGTTTTCGCCTATGTCCTGGACCAGCTGACCAAACTCTGGGTGACCTCCACCATGGTGGAAGGTGAGCGGATCCCCGTGCTGCCACCCCTGCTCCACTGGTATTTCATCCGCAATTCAGGTGCGGCCTTTTCCATTGGCGAGAACGTCACCTGGGTCTTTTCCATCATCATGGCAGGCGTTGCCATCGCCATCCTGTTCCAGGTGCGCAGGCTGGGCTCGGCCTGGTGGTCGCTGGCATTGGGCCTGCTGCTTGGCGGCGCCCTGGGCAACCTCACGGACCGGCTTTTCCGTGAGCCGTCCTTTGGCATGGGGCACGTGGTGGACTTCATCCAACTCCCCAACTTCGCCATCTTCAATATCGCTGATTCCGCCGTGGTGTCCGCTGTCGCCATCATCTGCATCCTGACCCTGCGGGGGATCGCCCTCGACGGAACGCGGCTGGGGAGCGGACACAGGGACAAGCCCGACCATGAGTGAGCGCATTGTCGTCGCCGAAGAGTTTGGCGGCACACGGGCCGACGCCGGTCTGGCCGGCATCCTGGGTGTGTCCCGTTCCGTTGCCGCGACCCTGCTGGCGGAAGGTCACGTGCTGAACAAGGGCAAGGCGTTGCCGAAGTCGGCAAAACTCGTGGCAGGGGAAATCCTGGACGTCACCGTGCCGGAGCGCCGGGACCCGCTGGAAGTCGTGGAGGAAGCTGTGGAAGGCCTGAACATCCTGCTCGACGATGACGATTTCGTCGTCGTCGACAAGCCCGTCGGTGTGGCAGCCCACCCCTCGCCGGGCTGGGTGGGCCCCACCGTGGTTGGCGGGCTCGCCGCTGCCGGCTACCGGATCTCCACCTCGGGAGCCCCCGAGCGGGCGGGCATCGTCCACCGGCTCGACGTCGGAACTTCGGGTGTGATGGTGGTGGCCAAGTCAGAGCGGGCCTACACAGCCCTCAAGCGGGCGTTCAAGGAGCGCACCGTGGACAAGGTGTACCACGCGGTGGTGCAGGGCCTGCCCGACCCCCTGACCGGTACCATCGACGCCCCCATCGGCCGCCACCCCGGCCACGACTGGCGTTTCGCCGTCATCGAGGACGGGCGGCCCTCCGTGACCCATTACGAAGTCCTGGAAGCCTTCGGCAAGGCCAGCCTGGTGGAGGTCCACCTTGAAACCGGGCGGACGCACCAGATCCGGGTGCACTTTTCCGCCCTCCGCCACCCCTGCGCCGGCGACCTCACCTACGGCGCCGATCCCCGCCTGGCTGCCAACCTGGGGCTCACGCGGCAGTGGCTGCATGCCCGTCAACTGGCCTTTGACCACCCCGTGACGGGGGAGCGGGTTACGGTCACCAGCGAGTACCCGCAGGACCTTTCCTACGCCCTGGAAGTGCTGGAATCGGGCCAGGCCTGACACGGACTGCCTGGCAAAACTGCACCGGGGCAGCGCTTAGAATAGTGCGGTGAGTTCCAGCAATGATTCGTTTGTCCACCTGCACACCCACACCGAATATTCCATGCTGGATGGAGCTGCCCGCCTGGGGGAGCTGTTCGATGAAACCGAGCGGCTGGGCATGCCGGCGCTGGCAACCACCGACCACGGCTACCTGTTCGGCGCGTTCGACTTCTGGCGCAAAGCCACGGACAAGGGCATCAAGCCGATCATCGGCGTCGAAGCCTATGTGACGCCCGGAACCGCCCGTACGGACAAGGAACGTGTGCGCTGGGGCGATGAATCCCAGCGCAAGGACGACGTGTCCGGCGGTGGCTCCTACACCCACATGACGCTCCTGAGCTACAACAACGTGGGCATGCGGAACCTCTTCCGCGCCTCATCCATCGCCTCCCTGGACTCCGTCTTCGGCAAGTGGCCACGGCTGGACCGGGAGCTGCTGAACACCTACTCCGAGGGACTTATCGCCACCACGGGCTGCCCCTCCGGCGAAGTCCAGACCCGGCTCCGGCTGGGCCAGTACCGCGAAGCATTGGAAGCCGCGGCAGAATTCCGGGACATCTTCGGTGCGGAGAACTACTTCTGCGAACTGATGGACCACGGGCTGGACATTGAACGGCGGGTCACCGGCGACCTGCTGCGGCTGGCCAAGGACCTGAACCTGCCACTGGTGGCCACCAACGACCTCCACTACACCCACGAACATGACGCGAAGGCACACGAGGCGCTGCTGGCCATCCAGTCAGGCTCGACGCTGCTGGAACCCACCTATGACAACGGCGGGTCCCGGTTCGCCTTCTCCGGCAGCGGCTACTACCTCAAGTCCCCGCGGGAGATGCGCGAGCTGTTCCGCGACCACCCCGATGCCTGCGACAACACCCTGCTGATCGCCGAGCGCTGCGAGGTGTCCTTCAACACCGACGCCAACTTCATGCCGCGGTTCCCCTGCCCGCCCGGTGAGGACGAGACCTCATGGCTGGTCAAGGAAGTGGACAAGGGCCTGCAGTATCGCTACCCCGGCGGCGTCCCGGACGCGGTCCGCAAGCAGGCGGACTACGAACTTGGCGTCATCACCTCCATGGGGTTCCCGGGCTACTTCCTGGTGGTTGCAGACTTCATCAACTGGGCCAAGAACAACGGCATCCGCGTAGGTCCCGGGCGTGGCTCGGGTGCAGGGTCCATGGTGGCGTACGCCATGCGCATCACCGACCTGGACCCCCTGCGCCACGGCCTGATCTTCGAACGGTTCCTGAACCCGGACCGCGTCTCCATGCCCGACTTCGACGTCGACTTCGATGACCGGCGCCGTTCCGAGGTCATCGACTACGTCACCCGCAAGTACGGCGACGAGCGCGTGGCGATGATCGTCACCTACGGCACCATCAAGACCAAGCAGGCCCTCAAGGACTCCTCCCGCGTGCTGGGCTACCCCTTCAGCATGGGCGAGCAGCTCACCAAGGCACTGCCGCCGGCCGTCATGGCCAAGGACATTCCGCTGGCGGACATCCAGAACCCCGAAGCCAAGCGCTACGGCGAAGCGGGGGACTTCCGGCAGCTGATTGCCACCGACCCCGAGGCTGCCAAAGTCTTCGAGACCGCATTGGGCATCGAAGGGCTGAAGCGCCAGTGGGGCGTCCATGCCGCCGGTGTCATCATGTCCTCGGACCCGATCATCGACGTCATCCCCATCATGCGCCGTTTCCAGGACGGCCAGGTGATCACCCAGTTCGACTACCCCACGTCCGAGGGCCTGGGCCTGATCAAGATGGACTTCCTGGGCCTGCGGAACCTGACGATCATTTCCGACGCCCTTGAGAACATCAAGATGAACCGGGGCATCGACCTGGACCTGGAGAACCTTGAGCTGGACGACGCCCCGTCCTACGAGCTCCTGGCCCGCGGCGACACCCTGGGCGTGTTCCAGCTCGACGGCGGTCCCATGCGGTCGCTGCTCAAGCTGATGAAGCCTGACAACTTCGAAGATATCTCCGCCGTCCTGGCGCTCTACCGGCCCGGCCCCATGGGCGCCAACGCGCACACCGACTACGCGCTGCGCAAGAACGGCATCCAGGAAGTCATCCCCATCCACCCTGAGCTGGAGGAGCCGCTCAAGGAGATCCTCGGGGGTACCTACGGCCTGATCGTGTACCAGGAGCAGGTCATGGCCGTGGCACAGAAGCTCGCCGGCTACTCGCTGGGCCAGGCAGACATTCTGCGCCGCGCCATGGGCAAGAAGAAGAAGTCCGAACTGGACAAGCAGTTTGCCGGCTTCTCCCAGGGCATGCAGGACAACGGGTACTCCATGGAGGCCGTGAAGACCCTCTGGGACATCCTGCTGCCGTTCTCCGACTACGCCTTCAACAAGGCCCACTCGGCAGCGTACGGCGTGATCTCCTACTGGACCGCGTACCTCAAGGCGCACTACGCCCCGGAGTACATGGCCGCCTTGCTGACCTCGGTGGGCGACGACAAGGACAAGTCCGCGATCTACCTCAACGAATGCCGGCGCATGGGCATCACGGTGCTTCCGCCGGACGTCAACGAGTCCGCGCTGAACTTCACCCCGGTGGGCAACGACATCCGCTTCGGCATGGGCGCCATCCGCAACGTGGGCGTCAACGCCGTAGAAGCCATGGTGGCTACCCGGGAAAGCGAAGGCGCGTTCACCTCCTTCAAGGACTACTTGATGAAGGTTCCCGCCGTGGTCTGCAACAAGCGGACCATCGAGTCCCTCATCAAGTCGGGTGCCTTCGACTCGCTGGGCCACCAACGCCGCGCCCTGGCGATGATCCATGAAGAAGCGATCGACTCCGTCATCACCCTGAAGCGCAACGAGGCGATTGGCCAGTTCGACCTTTTCGCCGGTTTCGAGGAGGCCGAATCGGAGGCCTCGCTGAGCATCGAAATCCCGGACCTGCCCGAGTGGGAGAAAAAGGACAAGCTCTCCTTCGAACGGGACATGCTGGGCCTGTACGTGTCGGACCACCCGCTGCAGGGCCTGGAGGGGCTGCTCAGCCAGCACGCCGAAATGAGCATCACCACCATCCTGGGTGAGGACGGGCCGCAGGACGGTGCGATCATCACCATCGCCGGCATGATCACCTCGCTGAGCAGGCGCATCGCCAAGGCCAGCGGCAACGCGTACGCACGGGCCGAGGTGGAGGACCTGGGCGGTTCCATCGAGGTCATGTTCTTCGGCCAGGTCTACGGGCCCATCGCATCCGTGCTGGCCGAGGACCTGATCGTGGTGGTCAAAGGCAGGCTGCAAAAGCGCGACGACGGCGCCATCACCTTGAACTGCATGGAGCTGTCCGTGCCGGACCTCAGTGAAGGGCTGCACGGGCCGCTGGTGATCACCATGCC
Source organism: Pseudarthrobacter defluvii (assembly GCF_030323865.1). Taxonomy (NCBI): domain Bacteria; kingdom Bacillati; phylum Actinomycetota; class Actinomycetes; order Micrococcales; family Micrococcaceae; genus Pseudarthrobacter; species Pseudarthrobacter defluvii. Next base: position 1,663,175 of record NZ_CP066362.1, read on the forward strand.
CACGCACAAGGCCACCGAAGCGGTGGTCACCGAGCTGGGCGACGTGCTGCGCACCCACCGGGGCAACTCGGAGGTCAGGCTGCACCTCCAGGGCGACACCCGCACGGAAATCATGGGCCTTCCCGTCCACCTCCGGGTCAACCCCAGCCCGTCGTTGTTCGGTGACCTGAAGGTCCTGCTGGGTCCGGCCTGCCTGGACGCCTGACAGACCAGGCGCCTGACAAAGACGCGGACGACGGCGGGAAGCACCTCCCGCCGTCGTCCGCGTCTTTTGGTCCGGGACGCTTTACCCGGGGCTAGATTTCGTAGTCGAGTGGCACCGGCTGCCCGTAGGCGCCGCCGTGGTACAGCAGGGGTGACCCTTCGCCGCCCACCTGGCCGTCCACCACCTGGACCACCACCACTGCGTTGTTCTCGAAGGAGAGGCGCATCTGCACCTCGCCGATCAGCCACCCGGCGACGTCCTTGAGGATGGGCACCCCGTGCGGGCCGGTCTCCCAGTGGTTGCCCTCGAACCGGTTGCCGGGCCGGGCAAAGCGCGCTGCCAACTCCTGGTTCTCCAGCCCGAGCATGTGCACGCCCAGGTACTGGGTGTTGGCCACCGCGGGCCAGGACCTGGAACTGCGCGCCATGTTGAAGGTGAACCTCGGCGGCTTGGCGGACAGTGAGGCCACGGAGGTGGCGGTGAAACCGTAGGGCTCGTCCTGGTAGTTCACGGTGATGATGGCGACGCCCGCAGCGTGCCGGCGGAACATCTCCCTGAAGGTCTGCTCGAACGGCTCGCTGTTGTCGGTCACCGGGACTCCTGTACTAGGGGGCGAATCTCTTTCTCCAAGCGTATTGGCCCGCGGTCACGGCGGGAAAACCGGCCGCGCCGTCAGCACGCAGGATGGCGTCCCAGGAAGCTTTGTTAAGGTGTGTTGCATGACAAACTTCGCCCGCCCCGCCAGGCGGCTGCTGCCATGGTCCCTGCTGCTGGTCCCGGCGGCGGCGGGAATTCCGGCCGGCCTCCTGTGGTGGCTTCTGGCGCCGGGCGGCTTGAACCTGATCACGCGCGATCCAGCTTTGGCCTCCGGCAACGCCCCCCTTGTCTGGCTGCCGCGCGACCTTACCCTCGCCGGCATCCTGGTGCTGGCCGGCTGCCTGCTGGCCGTGTTCCTGGCCGACGGCAAACGCCCTGACCCGCAGGCAGCGCTGCTGGCCGGCCTGCTGGGAGCCGCGGCCGGCAGCCTGGTGGCCTGGGGGACAGGCATCCTGGCAGCCCGGCTGTGGGGCCCGGCAGTGGATGCCTCCGCCAACGCGAGCATTGCCTTCTCGCTGCGGGCGTGGCCGGTGCTGCTGCTGTGGCCGGCCGCCGCGGCCGTGTCGGTCTTCGTCCTGGAACTGGTGGGCACGGCGGGCAGGAAGCCGCACGCCGGCGGTCCCGGAACCGGCGGCACCATCAGCCCCGTAAAATAGACGGGTGACCACTTCCCCGGACCTTCCCGCCCCCGTGACAGCCGCCGTCGACTTCCGCACCATCGATCTCCGGGGCCGCAACCTCACCCTCGCGGCCCTGCGCGCGGCTGTTCCCCGCGCCAAGGGCCAGACCGTGGCGGACGCCGAGGACAAGGTCCTGCAGATCATCTCGGCCGTCCGGCAGCGCGGCTTTGCTGCCCTGGCCGAGCTTGCCGCGAGGTTCGACAGTGTGGCACAGGAACACCCGCTGGTACCGCAGGAGGCCATCGCCGAGGCCCTGGACCAGCTGGACCCGGCCGTGCGGGCTGCCCTGGAGGAGTCCATCAGCCGGGCACGGAAGTTCGCCGACGGGCAGCGGCCACGCAACGTCGATGTCGAACTGGGCGACGGCGCTGTGGTGAGCCAGAACTGGGTGCCCGTGGCCCGCGTGGGACTGTACGTTCCGGGCGGCCTTGCCGTGTACCCGTCGTCGGTGATCATGAACGTGGTGCCCGCCCTGGCGGCGGGCGTGGAATCCATCGCCCTGGCCTCGCCGCCGCAGAAGGAGTTCGGGGGCCTGCCGCACCCCACCATCCTGGCCGCCGCGGCCCTGCTGGGCATCACCGAGGTCTACGCCATCGGCGGGGCCCAGGCTATCGCCGCCTTCGCCTACGGCGTTGAAGCCACGGACGCCGGCCCGGCACTGGAGCCGGTGGACGTGGTTACCGGGCCGGGCAACATCTTCGTGGCCACGGCCAAGCGGCTGGTCAAGGGCGTCGTGGGCATCGATTCGGAGGCTGGAACCACGGAAATCGCCATCCTGGCCGACGACTCCGCCCAGCCGGCGCTGGTAGCCGCGGACCTTCTCAGCCAAGCCGAGCACGACCCCAAGGCGGCATCGGTCCTCATTACCGATTCCGAGGAGCTGGCCGCGGCGGTGCGCGCGGAACTGGCGCTCCAGGCGGCAGCCACCAAGCACTCGGCCAGGGTGCAGGAGGCGCTGTCCGGCCCCCAATCCGGCGTGGTGCTGGTGGACGGTTTGGAGCAGGGCATCGCAGCCTGTGACGCCTACGCAGCCGAACACCTGGAAATCATGACCCGGGACGCAGCAGCCGTGGCCGCGCGCATCCGCAACGCCGGCGCGATTTTCGTGGGCGACTACAGCCCTGTCAGCCTGGGCGACTACTGCGCGGGCTCCAACCACGTCCTGCCCACCAGCGGCACCGCAGCCTTCTCGTCAGGGCTGAACGTCACTACCTTCCTGCGGGCCATCCAGGTGATCAACTACAACAGGGAGGCCCTCGCCGAGGTCAGCGGGCACATCGTGAGCCTGTCCCGGGCGGAGGACCTTCCCGCCCACGGCGACGCGGTCACAGCGCGTTTCCCGGGCCTTGGATGACACCACTACATGTAGTAATTACAGGATTGTTATTACCCCACATCTGCCCGTAAACTGAAAGACGCCACGGCATCGCCCCCCGGCGGTGCTGATGGCTTTCACAGACGTTGCACACCACAAGCGAAAAGGGGGAACGCCATGTACTGCCCGTTCTGCCGCAACCCCGATTCCCGTGTTGTTGACAGCCGCATGGCGGATGACGGCTCCGCCATCCGGCGCCGCCGGCAGTGCCCTGAATGCGGCCGCCGGTTCACCACCGTGGAAACCACCAGCCTGTCCGTCATCAAGCGGTCCGGCGTGGGTGAACCCTTCAGCCGCAGCAAGGTGATCAACGGTGTGCGCAAGGCCTGCCAGGGCCGCCCGGTCAGCGAGGACGACCTCGCCATGCTGGCGCAGGAAGTGGAAGAGCAGATCCGCGCATCCGGTGCCGCCGAGATTGACGCCCACGAGGTTGGGCTGGTGATCCTCGGGCCGCTGCAGAAGCTCGACAAGGTTGCGTACCTGCGCTTCGCCAGTGTCTACCAGGCGTTCGAATCCCTTGAGGATTTTGAAACTGCTATTGCCCTGCTGCGCCACGAGGCGGAGGAAGAAGCCAAGGGCACGGCAGGCGCCAAGAGCTCCGAGAAGAGCCCCCTCTAGACTCCGGTGGCGGCAGCGGAGGGGAAGCCGCAGCCGCCACCGGCACCACTCCTATTTGGACAGCTGGTGCTTGATGGCTATTTCCAGCGCCGCACCCACAATTCCCGCTTCGTTGCGCAGGACGGCCGGAACAATCGGCGTGCGCAGCTTGAGGTTGGGAAGATACTCGTCGGCGCGCTTGGAGATGCCGCCGCCCACGATGAACAGTTCCGGCGAGAACAGGAACTCCACGTGCGAGAAGTAGCGCTGCAGCAGGACGCTGTACTCGTCCCAGGACAGGCCATCCCGTTCACGGGCCACGGCGGACGCCTTGGATTCGGCGTCGAAGCCGTCAACTTCCAGGTGGCCCAGCTCCGCGTTGGGCACGAGCTTGCCGTCGAAGATGAACGCTGAACCGATGCCGGTGCCCAGCGTGATCACCAGGACGGTGCCGGACACTCCGGCGCCTGCGCCGTAGCGGGCCTCGGCCAGGCCGGCGGCGTCGGCGTCGTTGATGACCTCCACGGGGCGGCCCAGCCGTGCCGTCAGGAGGGCGTCGATGTCGGTATCCAGCCAGCTCTTGTCCACGTTGGCGGCCGAGTGGACCACGCCGTGCTGGATGATCCCGGGGAAGGTCACGCCCACGGGGGAGCCGGCTTCCGGGGCCTCAGGGCGGGCCGAGAGTTCGGCCACCACCAGGGCCACGGCCTCGGCAACGGCCTCCGGGGTAGCAGGCTGGGGAGTGGGCACGCGGAAGCGTTCACCCAGGAGCTTGCCCTTCTTCAGGTCGACAATGCCGCCCTTGATGCCCGTACCACCGATGTCGATTCCGATCAGCGGTGCGTTCTTGTGCGACTTCTCGTCCTTCTTGGCCAATGGGATTCCGTTCTTGACAGGGGCGGGCGGGATAAAGGGGCCGGTAGGGGCCCATAACAGGTGTCCGGTCTGCACCGGCAGCCATGCCCTGCGGGCATGGGACAGGCTACGGCAGGGTGAGGACCTCGGCGCCGGTCTCGGTGACCAGCAGGGTGTGCTCGAACTGGGCGGTGCGCTTGTGGTCCCGGGTGACAACGGTCCAGTCGTCGCTCCACATGTCCCACTCCACGGTGCCCAGGGTGAGCATCGGTTCGATCGTGAACACCATGCCGGTTTCGATTACCGTGTTGTAGGCGGGGGCGGCATCATAGTGCGGGATGATCAGGCCGGTGTGGAAGGCCTCGCCAACACCGTGGCCGGTGAAGTCGCGCACCACGCCGTAGCCGAAGCGCTTGGCGTAGGACTGTATGGCCCGGCCGATGACGTTGATTTCACGGCCCGGCGCCACCGCCTTTATGGCACGGTTCAGCGACTCCTGGGTGCGCTCCACCAGCAGCCGCGATTCCTCGTCCACGTCACCCACCAGGAAGGTGTAGTTGGTGTCGCCGTGGACGCCATTAATGAACGCGGTGATGTCGATATTGAGGATGTCGCCGTCCTGGACCACCGTGCTGTCCGGGATGCCGTGGCAGATGACCTCGTTAAGCGACGAGCACAGCGATTTGGGGAAGCCCCGGTAGCCGAGGGTGGACGGGTAGGCGCGGTGGTCCAGCAGGAATTCGTGGCCCACCTCGTCCAGCTCATCCGTGGTGACACCGGGCTGGATGTGCTTGCCCACCTCCACGATGGCCTGCGCTGCGATCTTTCCGGCGATCCGGATTTTTTCGATGGTCTCGGCGGACTTGACCTCCGAACCGGTGAACTTGGCCGGGGCAGGCTTGCCGACGTACTCGGGACGGGGGATGGACGCCGGTACGGGACGCTGCGGGCTCAGGGTACCCGGGGTGAGGGTGCCAATGGGTGCAGTCGAGGCAAGGGAAGGCATAGATTGATCATATAAGGCACCACAGAAGGCCTAACAACCGACAAGCGGCGGAGGGACGCGTAAGTGTTTGTGTTACGTGGATCACCTCCCGCTTCCCCTGTCGACGGAACGAGGAGCAACGATGACTGAGTACTGGTTCAACATCAACACCCACGAAGTGGAAGAAGACCGGCTCTCGGACTGGAGCCAGCTCATTGGGCCGTACAAGACCCGCGAAGAAGCGGAGCACGCCATCGAAAAGGTCAGGGCGCGCAACGAGGCCTGGGAAAAGGGCGACGACGACTGAACAGTCGGGTGGGTGCCGGCCTAAAAGGAGTGCTCCGGGCCGGGAAACTCGCCTGACCTGACGTCGTCGCCATAGGCGGTGGCGGCGTCGAGCAGTGTTTTGCGCAGGTCCGCGTACTGCTTCACGAACTTTGCCATCCGGCCGCCCCGCAGTCCGGCCATGTCCTGCCACACCAGGACTTGTCCGGTAGTTGCATTCCCCGCACCGATTCCTACGGTGGGAACACTGACAGCTGCGTCCACGGCCGCTGCCGTCTCTGCAGGCACCATTTCCATCAGCACGCAGAACGCCCCGGCATCGGCGAGTGCGCGGGCGTCGTCAATCAGCCGCTGGGCGTCGTCGCCACGGCCCTGCACGCGGTAGCCACCCAGTGCGTGCTCGCTCTGCGGTGTGAAGCCGATGTGCGCCATGACGGGAATGCCCGCCTGCACCATGGCCCGGACCGTGGGTGCGTAGTACTTCCCGCCCTCCATTTTGACCGCGTGCGCCAGGCCTTCCTTCAGGAACCGCACACCGGTTGCCACGGCCTGTTCGGCGCTGACCTCGTAGCTGCCGAAGGGCAGGTCCGCCACCACCAGGGCGCGTCGTGCCGAGCGTGCCACGGCACGGCACAGGGGCAGCAGTTCGTCCACGGTGACAGGGAGGCTGGTCTCGTTGCCGAAGACATTGTTGGAGGCCGAATCTCCCACCAGGAGCACTTCGATGCCGGCGGAATCAAAAATCTCGGCCGTGTATTGCTCATACGCGGTCAGCATGGCGAACCTGGTGCCGTCCCGCTTTGCCTGCTGGAGGTGGTGGAGACGGACCTTTGCCGGCTTCCGTTCGGCCGGGGCCGGCACGCCGGGGCCACTGCCGTAGGGGGCGGGTACTTCTGCGGACGCGCTGGAGTCGGAGCTGTTGGAGGCCATGGGATGAGCGTAATGCGGTACCGGGCGTCCTAGCTACCGCGCCCATCCTCCCGGGAGCAGTGATATGCGTCATGGCGTGGTCGGTTGCGCATGGCAGCGGGCGCCGGAAACGGGACCCGGGGGTGGCCTGGAGGCAGGATTATGGGACTGGGAGGTTAATGCTGTGTTACGCACGGCGCAGGCTTCGGCATCGGCGCAGAATGATTAGTACAGTGTTGATGAACTGCTGCCGGCTTTCCCCTTGCATGGGCCCGGAGCATGGACGTTGACCGGAGAAGAGGCCATCATGGACCGCCAGCAAGAGTTTGTCCTGCGCACAATCGAAGAGCGCGACGTACGTTTCGTACGCCTGTGGTTCACCGACGTCGTGGGATCGCTGAAGTCCGTGGCACTGGCCCCGGCGGAAGTCGAGGGCGCGTTCGAGGAAGGGCTGGGCTTCGACGGCTCCTCCATTGAAGGCCTGGCCCGGGTCTTCGAATCGGACATGCTGGCCCAGCCCGATCCTGCCACCTTCCAGATCCTCCCGTGGCGCGGCGAGACTGAACAGACGTCGCGCATGTTCTGCGACATCCTCACCCCTGACGGCGAGCCCTCCGCCGCTGACCCGCGCAACGTGCTGAAGCGGACCCTGGCCAAGGCCGCTGACATGGGGTTCACCTGCTACACCCATCCGGAGATCGAGTTCTACCTGCTCAAGTCGCATGAGCCGGGCCCCAACGGCGCTCCGGTTCCGGTGGATGAAGGCGGCTACTTTGACCACGTCCCCGGTGGGGTGGCGCAGGACTTCCGTCGCACCGCGGTGACCATGCTGGAATCAGTGGGCATCTCCGTGGAGTTCAGCCACCACGAGGCCGGCCCGGGCCAGAACGAGATTGACCTCCGCTACGCGGATGCGCTGCAGACGGCAGACAACATCATGACGTTCCGCACCGTCATCAAGGAAGTGGCGCTCCAGCAGGGCACTTACGCGACTTTCATGCCCAAGCCGTTCACCGACCACCCCGGTTCCGGCATGCATACGCACTTTTCCCTGTTCGAGGGCGACAGCAACGCGTTCTATGAGGCCGGTGCCGAGTTCCAGCTGTCCAAGACCGCCCGCCAGTTCATCGCGGGCATCCTCAAGCACGCCCCGGAGTTCACCGCCGTCACCAACCAGTTCGTGAACTCCTACAAGCGGCTGTGGGGTGGAGGCGAGGCCCCGAGCTACCTGAGCTGGGGCCACAACAACCGCTCCGCGCTGGTCCGCGTGCCGCTGTACAAGCCCGGCAAGGGCCAGTCAGCCCGGATCGAGTACCGCGGCATCGACTCCGCCGCCAACCCCTACCTGGCCTACGCCGTCCTCCTCGGCGCCGGCCTCAAGGGGATCGAGGAAGGCTACGACCTGCCCGCCGCTGCCGAGGACGACGTCTGGTCGCTGAGCTCGGCCGAACGCCGCGCCATGGGCCACGATCCACTGCCGGCAAGCCTGCACGACGCCATCCGCTCCATGGAGGATTCGGAGCTGATGCCGCAGATCCTGGGTGAACAGGTCTACGAGCACTTCCTGCGCAACAAGCGCGCCGAATGGCAGGACTACCGGCTGCAGGTGACGCCCTACGAGCTGCAGCGCAACCTCGGCATCCTCTAGGTGCCCGGCGTGAGCCTGGCCCGCCGCCTCATCGCGGCCGGATTCAGCGACCTGGAAAAGGGCGAGCGGTTCCTTGCCGCGCGCGAACTCGAGGGGTTGGACCAGGACAGGCTCTTTGCCGGGCTGCAGCTTGCCGCCAGCCCGGACACCGCCCTGCAGTCCCTGGTCCGGCTGATCGAAAAGCACCCGCAGCTGCGCGACCTGGCCGCCGCCGAGCCGGAGGCCAGCGAGCCGATGTACCGGGTCCTCGGCGCCTCGGAAGCGCTGGGGGAGTTCCTCATCCGGCACCCTGAGCACCTGGAAGCTTTCCGGGTCCGGGCCAGTCCCGAACCCCTGCCCGCCGACCCGGGCCGGCTGCGCGCCACGCTCCTGCAGTCCGTCGGCGCGGACCCCCGCGCCGCCCGGCCCGTTGCTTCCGTCACCGGTGTGGACGCCTACGCAGCCCTGCGCACGGCCTACCGCCGCGGCCTGGTGGACCTCGCCGTCAAGGACCTGTGCGCCGCGGATCCGCTGGACTTCCTGCCGGCCGTGGGCGGGGAACTCGCCGACCTGGCCGCAGCCGCCATCGAGGCCGCCCTGGCAGTCTCCCGCGCGGAAGCGGCGGAGCAGCACAGCCCTGCGGAGGTTGCCGACGTCGGCCTGGCAGTGATCGGCATGGGCAAGTGCGGAGCCCGGGAACTAAACTACATCTCCGACGTCGACGTCATCTACGTGGTGGACCCGGGCAGCCTGGAGGACGCCCACGCCAACACCATCGGCACGGCCCTGGCCAGCGGCATCTCCCGTGCCATTTCCTCCGTGGCCCGGGAACCCGGCCTCTGGGAGGTGGACGCCAACCTGCGGCCCGAGGGCAAGTCCGGGCCCCTGGTCCGCACCCTCGCCTCCCACGAGACGTACTACGCCAGGTGGGCGGAAAGCTGGGAATTCCAGGCGCTGCTCAAGGCCCGAGCCATCGCCGGCGACGCCGCACTGGGCCAGGCCTACGAGGACGCCGTGGCGCCGCTGATCTGGAACTCCGCGGGGCGCGAGGGCTTCGTTGAATCCGTCCAGGCGATGCGGCGCAGGGTGACCGAGCACATCCCGGTCGCCGAGGAGCAGCGCCAGATCAAGCTAGGCCGCGGCGGACTGCGCGACGTCGAGTTCACCGTGCAGCTGCTCCAGCTGGTGCACGGCAAGGCGGACGAGTCATTACGACGGCGGGACACTACTTCCGCGATCGCCGCACTGTCCGCCGGGGGTTACATCGGCCGCTCCGACGCCGCAGCCTTCGACAACGCCTACCGCTACCTGCGGCTGCTGGAACACCGGATCCAGCTGTTCCAGCTGCGCCGCACCCATCTCATGCCGGTGGCTGAGCCGGCGCTGCGCTCCCTGGCCAAGGCCGTGCTGGGGCCGTTCTCCAATGAGCGGCCCACCCCGGACTCATTGCTTTCCGCCTGGCAGCGCACCAAGCGCTCGGTCCGCGAACTGCACGAGCGCATCTTTTACCGGCCACTGCTGAATTCGGCGGCCAAGCTCAGCAGCGAGGACGCCAGGCTGACTCCCGAAGCGGCGCAGGGCCGGCTTGCCGCCCTAGGATACCGGGATCCGCAGGGAGCGATGCGCCACATCGAGGCCCTGACGGCCGGGGTGAGCCGCCGCGCCGCCCTGCAGCGCCAGCTTCTGCCCATCCTGCTCGACTGGCTCGCCGAAGGTGTGGACCCTGATGCGGGGCTGCTCGCCTTCCGCCGCGTCAGCGAGGCGCTGGGCACCACCCACTGGTACCTCGGCCTGCTGCGCGACTCCAATGCCGCCGCCGAACGCCTGTGCCACATGCTCTCCAACTCCCGGCTGATCGCGGACCTGTTGGAAGTCTCGCCGGAGTCCGTGGCATGGCTGGGACAGGACAAGGACCTGGTGCCCGTGGGCTTCGAAGCCCAGTGGCAGGAGATCACCGCCAAGATGTCCCGGCACTCGGACCCGGAAAGCGCCATGCGGCTTATCCGGCTGATCCGGCGGCGGGAGATCCTCCGCATCGCCATTGCTGACTCAGCCGGCCTCCTTGACCAGGACCAGGTAGGCAGGGCCCTGGCGGACACGGACCGGGCGGCCGTCCTGGGCGCCCTGCGCGTAGCGGAAGGCATCGTCTCCGCCGGCGGGCCGCTCAAGACCACGGTCCTGGTGGTGGCCATGGGCCGCCAGGGCGGCCGCGAGATCGGCTATGGATCCGATGCTGATGTCATGTACGTTCACCGCGCCCTTCCCGGCTTCTCCGACGCTGAGGCCCAGGAACAGGCCGCCCGCATCGTGGCGAAGGTGTCCAGCCTGCTCACCCAGCCGCTGAAGCCGGCCATCATGGCAGAGCGGGTCCTCCAGATGGACGCCGACTTACGGCCCGAGGGCAAGAACGGCGCAATGGTGCGCTCCCTGGACTCCTTCGCCGAGTACTACCGCCGCTGGTCCCTCATCTGGGAAGCCCAGGCCCTGCTGCGGGCACGGCCCATGGCAGGCGACGACACCCTGGCAGCCGACTTCCTCTCCCTCATCGACCCCATCCGGTACCCGGAAACCGTGGCGGAGCAGGACGTGCGTGAGATCAGGCGCATCAAGGCAAGGGTGGAATCAGAACGGCTGCCGCGCGGCGCCGACCCCGCGCGCCACCTCAAACTGGGACGCGGTGGCCTCAGCGACGTCGAGTGGCTGGTCCAGCTGCTCCAGCTCCAGCATGCCGGGAAACATCCGGAGCTCCGGACCACGTCCACGCTGGAGGCCCTGTTCGCTGCCGCGGAACTTGGCCTGCTTGATGCTGCGGATGCCAAGCTGCTGGCGGAGGCCTGGCGGCTGGCGAGCCGCATCCGGTCCGCCAACGTCATCTGGAATGGCAAGGCCTCCGACCTTCTCCCTTCCTCCCGCCGGGACCTGGAGGCCGTGGCGCGCTGGTGCGGCTACGAGCCCGGAAACGCTGCCGCCCTGGAGGAGGACTACCTGCGGGTGAGCCGGCGGGCACGTGCTGTTTTCGAGCGTGTCTTTTATGGGCACTGACTGGGTCTGGCTCATCCCGCTGCGGGACCTGGACAACGATGCCCGCGCCATACAGTTCGGAGCCATTGCGGGGATGTCGCTGCTGCCGGGCCAGGACCGCTTCGTGGGCGACCCGCTGCGGATGGCCCTGGCAGGACTGGCCGAAGCATCACGCCGGCCGTACGTCGTGGAGGCCGGCGGTGCCGCCGTTGGGCTGTTGACTTTGCAGGCAGGGGCGGCGGGGCTCGCCGGCTGGCCCGACGACCAGTCGGCCTGGCTGCTGCGCGGGTTCCTCATCGACCGGCGGCACCAGGGCAAAGGGCTTGGGACCCTGGCAGCGGCCGCGGCCGTGGAGGCAGCCCGCAAACTTACCGACCGGCACCAAAGCTGCGAGACCGGCGTCGTACTCTCCGTCAACGACGAGAACCCGGCGGGACTGTCCGCTTACCGCCGTGCCGGTTTTGTCGATGCAGGGCCCTACCTGGGCGGCCCGGCGGGGCCGCAGCGGACCATGTTCCACAGCTTCGCCGAAAACCTGCATCCGTAAGGCGTTTGACGTAACCCGCCGTGCCGGCATTGCGCTTAGCAAGCGTTTGCCCGATTATGTGGATTGGCGGTGTTCTCCAACCTTGTTGGGGGGAAGGCTGGATAGTCTTCGTCTCGGGGGGCATTCGTCAGGGGGTCCGGCTCCCGGTCTCAGCACGTCTGGAGGCGGGCCCCCACCTTATGGTCTCCGTCCGCGGCCGCGACGCCCCCGGACACAACGAAAGGCGGCCACCGGTTGAACACCGGTGGCCGCCTTTGCTGTATCAGCTGTCCTGCAGGGCAGGCTGCTGACTAGACGCCGTAGTAGAGCTCGAACTCGTAGGGGTTCGGGCGCAGGGACAGCGGGCGGATCTCGTTCTCGTACTTGTACTCGATCCAGGTGTCGATCAAGTCCTGGGTGAAGACGCCGCCGGCCTGCAGGAACTCGTTGTCCTCGCGCAGTGCCTCGAGGGCTTCCTCAAGCGAGCCCGGAGCCTTGGGGATGTCCTTGGCTTCCTCGGCGGGCAGCTCGTAGAGGTCCTTGTCGATCGGAGCCGGGGGCTCGATGCGGTTGCGGATGCCGTCGATGCCGGCCATCAGCTGGGCAGCGAACGCCAGGTACGGGTTGGAGGAGGGGTCCGGAGCGCGGAACTCGATGCGCTTGGCCTTCGGGTTGGAACCGGTGATGGGGATGCGGATACCGGCGGAGCGGTTGCCCTGCGAGTAGACCATGTTGACCGGAGCCTCGAAGCCCTTGACCAGGCGGCGGTAGGAGTTCACCGTGGGGTTGGTGAAGGCCAGGACGGCGGAAGCGTGCTTCAGCAGGCCGCCGATGTACCAGCGGGCGGTGTCGGACAGGCCGGCGTAGCCCTTCTCGTCGTAGAACAGCGGCTCGCCACCGTTCCACAGCGACTGGTGGCAGTGCATGCCGGAGCCGTTGTCGCCGAAGACCGGCTTGGGCATGAAGGTGACGGACTTGCCCCAGGCGTCAGCGGTGTTCTTGATGACGTACTTGAACTTCTGGAGGTCATCGGCGGCGTGGGTCAGGGTGGTGAACTTGTAGTTGATCTCGGCCTGGCCGGCGGATCCAACTTCGTGGTGGCTGCGCTCGACCTCGAGGCCGGCTTCGTCCAGGGCAACACACATGGCGTCACGCAGGTCAGCCTGCTTGTCGGTGGGGGAGACCGGGAAGTAACCGCCCTTGACGGGGGTCTTGTAACCCAGGTTGCCGCCCTCTTCCTCGCGGCCGGTGTTCCAGTGGGCTTCCTCGGAGTCGATCTTGTAGAAGCTGCCCTGCGGCGAGGACTGGTACTGGACGTTGTCGAACACGAAGAACTCGGCTTCGGGAGCGAAAAATGCGGTGTCGGCGATGCCGGTGGAGGCCAGGTAGGCTTCAGCCTTCTCGGCCACGCCGCGGGGGTCGCGGTGGTAGGGATCGCCCGTGCGGGGGTTCACGATCGAGAAGTTCAGCGCGAGGGTCTTCTCCATGCGGAAGGTGTCCAGGAACGCGGTGGTGACGTCCGGGATCAGCTGCATGTCAGACTCGGCGATGCCCTGGAAGCCGCGGATGGAGGAACCGTCGAAGAGCTGGCCGTTGACGAAGAAGTCCGCGTCGACGCTCTTGGCGGGGACGTTGAAGTGCTGCTGGACGCCCGGAAGATCGGTGAAGCGGATATCGACGAACTTTACATCTTCGTCCTTGATGAACTTGAGGACTTCGTCCGCAGTTTTGAACATCTATGCTCCTAACGCATATGTAAATATCTGGCATGCAAGCCATACGACCCAGCGCAATCCAAAAGCAGGGAGAACGCGGGGTTTTCCCTGCTGCGCTTACCTGCCGGGGGATTGCTTGAAACTGCTAACAGCCTATGGATACGGCATTTCCCGTCCGTGTCCGCATTGTTTCGGGCAGGTTACAGAATGCCCTGCTATGACCACGCTATCGTCCGTCCACACTGTGGTCGAGCCCCATCCACACTGTGGGCGTGGTGGACCTGCCATGCCCGGTAAACTTGGGTGGTGGTAGATCGCAAAGACATTGGCTCCTGGCTCAGCGGACCAGACACCTCCGGCATCTCGAAGTATCCGGGGGAGCGCCTGGGCCTGCCGGAGTCCGGCCCCGGGTCCATCGCCCGGGCGGGCCGGCGCATCGCGGCCCTCTGCATCGACTGGGGCATCGCGCTGCTGATCAGCAACTTCGCTTTCGGCGGCGACTCCTGGGCCACCCTGGCGGTATTCGCCATTGAACAGATCCTGCTGGTGGGAACCCTCGGCTACAGCATCGGCCACCGCATCATGGGCATTGCCGTGATCAAACCGGGCGGCGGTACCCCCGGCCCGCTGGCCGCCCTGGTCAGGACAGTGCTGCTGTGCCTGGTGATCCCCGCCGTGATTTTCGACCCGGACCAGCGCGGCCTCCACGACAAGGCCATGAATACGCTCCTGATCCGGCGCTAGCTGGTCCCGCTTATGCTCCCGGCAGTTCCCTGATCCGTTTCTGCCGCCGGAACGCCGGGGCGTTGGTCACCACCACGCCCGCAATGACGACGGCGCCGCCCACCAGTTGGGCGGTGGTGTGCACCTGTCCGGCAAGGACGGTCAGGATCGCGGTGAAGACGGTGATGAGGTTGAGGAACACTCCTGCACCGCCCGCAGGCAGGACCGTCAGTGCGCGGTTCCACAGCAGGTAGGACAGCACTGACGGGAAGATGGCGATAAACAGCAGTGATGCCAGCACGGTGCCCGTTGAGGGAAGCGCCACGCCGCCCGTGGCGAAGCGGACCGGGCCCAGAATAGCCACGACCACCGCTGCCTGGACCGCCGTTGCGGTGATAGGCGGGATCTTCGGCGCCAACCGGCCGATGATGGTGTACGCCGTCCAGACCACGATGGCGCCCACCATGATCACCTCACCGGGGCCGAAACCGGTGGACACCAGGCGCCCAATATTTCCTCCACTGATGACGATCAGGACGCCGGCCAGGGCCATCAGGACGCCTGCCACCGCCAGCGGTGTGAGCCGCTCACGCAGGAAGACCGCAGCGGCAAGCGTGATCAGCGCAGGATTGAACGCGTTGATCAGCGATGCGTTGAACGCGTCCGTGTGCTTCAGGGCGAAGTACAGGAGGAGGTTGTAGCCGAGCAGGCCGCAGACGCTCAACGCGAGCAACCAGGGCCAGGCGGCCAGGACGGACCGCCAGGACGGCCGCTCAACCACTTGGGCAATCACCAGCAGCGGCACCAGCGCGATGGCCCACCGCAGGAACACCAGGCTCAGGGGGTCGATGCTTTGGACCGCGCCTGCGCCCACGACATAGTTGCCGGCCCAAAAGAGCGTTGCCCCGAGCAGGGAGAGGACTGCCACCACCCGCCGCCGGCCCTGGGTGCCCTTCACCGGCGCAGTCCCTGCCTCAACTGACTTCACGTCAGGGGTCCTGATCAGCTAAGCCCGGCTGGGTTCGAGGGTGGCGTCGGCCTGGTCTGCCCGGGAAGCAGTGAGGTAGCCGCGCCGCCCGGCCCAGCGCTCAAAGAGGATGGTGGCGAACGGGAAGACAGCGGAGACACCGGCCAGTACAGCCACCAGGAACGGCCAGCGCTGCAGGCGCCACAGCGTAAGCGCAGCCACCCCGTAGCCGATGAACAACGCACCGTGGACAGGCCCGGCAATCTCCACGCCAACCTCCGTGGTGCCGGCAATCCATTTGAAGTACATCCCGGCCAGGAGTGCAGCCCAACTGCAGGCCTCGGCCACTGCGAGAATACGGAAGGCACGGATCACTGTTGTCCTGAGGGGCATGGTCAAGTCCTTGTCATAGCTGGAAGCGCGGGCCGGTCCGGGCGCAAGAAAAAACGCCCCGGCGGCCGGCTGTGCCGGTACCGGGGCGTCCTCTTGGCTAGCGCCCGCGGTTGGGGCGGGCTTTGTAGGGATCGATGCCCTTGGGGATTGGAAGCCTGTTGCCCATGGAGGCGATGCGCTTGGACACGGTGCTGACTTCCAGTTTGGTCAGTTCGTTCTTCATCTTGCCCATCTGCTTGGCCACCTGGCTCAGCGGCACCTGGCCCTCGCCGCGTCCCGTCTGGATGGTGTGCACGGGGACGTTGGGCAGGATGCGCGCCAGGCGCTTCCGCTCAGCATCGAGCAGCGGCTTCACCCGGTGGGTGGGGCCTTCGCTGACAAGGACGACGCCGGGACGTCCTACCGCGCGGAAGACGGCATCCTGCGTGCGGGGGTTGACAGCCACCGGCTGTTCTTCGGTAATCCAGCCACGGCGGAGGGTCCCCAGAGCGGCACCGGAGGCACCGGGCTGGTTTTCGATCTGCGCGAACGCCGCACGTTCGGCGCGGCGGGACAGGATGAAGGTGGCGGCCAGCAGGCCGAGCGGAATGCCGATGATCAGGCCGGTGATCCAGTTATCCAGCCAGAATCCCACCAGGAAGCTCACGGCCACAACACCCAGGAAGACTGCGAGCATCAGCCACGGAACCATGGGGTCGTGGCGGCGGGTCATGGTGAAGACCTCGCCGATCTGCTTGAGCCTGCTGGGCTTCTTGGCCTTTGCTTCCTTCGGCTTGCGCGAGAAGATGCTGCGCTTCACCGCGCTTGAGCCCGCGGAGGTGGAGTTGCTGGAGTCAGGGGATTTCGCCATAGTGCCTCAATTCTACGTGACTTAAACGCGAGGGCCGGACGCTGGGAACTTCCGGCGTCCGGCCCTTGGCGGCTTCACGAATCCGAGGTCAGGAGTGCGCTGCCAGGAGGGTTGCGGCTTCCTGGCGGGTGGTGCCGGAGTCCTGGATGCCTTCGGCGATGTGGGCGAGTTCGGCGGGGATGTCGCGGCCTTTTTTGCGCATGGCGGTGGCCCAGAGGCGTCCGGCGCGGTAGGAGGATCGGACCAGGGGGCCGGACATGACGCCGAGGAAGCCGATTTCTTCGGCTTCGTGCTGCAGGTCGACGAATTCCTGGGGTTTGACCCAGCGGTCCACGGGCAGGTGCCGCTCACTGGGGCGCAGGTATTGGGTGATGGTGATCAGGTCGCACCCTGCCTGGTGGAGGTCTCGGAGGGCTTCGGAGATTTCCTCGCGGGTTTCGCCCATGCCAAGGATGAGGTTGGATTTGGTGACCATCCCGTGGTTGCGGCCCTGGGTGATGACGTCCAGGGAGCGGTCGTAGCGGAACGCGGGGCGGATGCGCTTGAAGATCCGGGGGACGGTTTCGACGTTGTGGGCGAAGACTTCGGGTTTGGAGTCGCAGATCGCTTTGATGTGGTCGGGGTTGCCGGAGAAGTCGGGGATGAGCAGTTCGACGCCGGTGCCGGGGTTCAGTTCGTGGATCTTGCGGACGGTTTCGGCGTAGAGCCAGACGCCTTCGTCCTCGAGGTCATCGCGGGCCACGCCGGTGACGGTGGCGTAGCGCAGCTGCATGGACTGGACGGAGCGGGCCACCTTGGTGGGTTCGAACCGGTCCAGGGGTGAGGGTTTGCCGGTGTCGATCTGGCAGAAGTCGCAGCGGCGGGTGCACTCGGACCCGCCAATCAGGAACGTGGCTTCCTTGTCTTCCCAGCATTCGAAGATGTTGGGGCAGCCGGCTTCCTCGCAGACGGTGTGCAGGCCTTCCTTTTTCACCAGGTTCTTCAGCCCGACGAACTCCGGGCCCATCTGGACCTTGGCCTTGATCCACTCCGGCTTGCGCTCCACCGGAACCGCAGCATTGCGCTGCTCGATCCGCAGCATCTTCCGGCCTTCAGGTGCCAATGTCACAGTAGAGCTCCTTCAGGGCTCGAAACCAATGCTTCTTCATGTTTGCGGAATTCCGCTACGAACCGGTCCGCAATATCGGCGGGAGTGATTTCCCGGCCCGTTTCCAGGGACATGGTGGTCACCCCGGCGTCGGTGATGCCGCAGGCAATGATCTGCCCGTATGGTGCCAGGTCATTGCTGCAGTTGATCGCCACGCCGTGCATGGTGACTCCGTTGAGCACGCGGATGCCGATGGCCGCGATCTTGCGGTCCGGGCCCTTGGCGTCGGCCTTGATCCACACACCGGCCCGCCCCTTGATGCGCTCGGCCTTGATGCCGTAGTCCGCCATGACGGTGATCATGATCTCTTCAAGGCGCTCCACGTAATCCCGGATGCCGGAGCGGTTTTTCAGCTTCAGGATGGGGTAGGCGACCAGTTGTCCCGGCCCATGCCAGGTGAGCTTGCCGCCGCGGTCCACCGGAACCACCGGTGTGCCGTCAAACGGGCGCTCATGGTCCTCTGTCAGCTTGCCGGCCGTGTAGACGGCGGCGTGCTCCAAAAGCAGGACTGTGCTGGGGGCAACTCCGGCGACTACGTTGTCATGGAGTTCGCGCTGGGCATCCCAGCCTTCCATGTAATCAACGAAGTCGGGGGCAAGACCCAGCTGTGAAAACTCAAGAGTCATGGCATCCAGCTTAGACCCCGTAGCCGCGCGGGCCGGCTTTAGTGTCCAAGCTCACCGTCGTCCCCATTGTGACTGCGCTACCAGGGCTGTGGATAACTTCTGCAGCCGGCCGGGAACTCGGCTAGACATGGACCATGGATGATGCACAGGCGCCTGAGGTCCCCGGTTACGACGTCGGCCGGCTGCTGGGGCGGGGGAGCAGCGCGGACGTGTGGCTGGCCAGGCAACAGCGGACCGGGAGGGACGTCGCGCTCAAGTGCTTCCGCACTGCCGGCAGCAGGATGCGGGGCAGCGTGGCCAACACGGAGGAGGAGATGCGGCGGGAGATTCGCATCCTTTCGGTCCTGGACCACCAGCACCTGATCAGGGCCCGCGATGCCGTCCGCCTCGGGGAGCCCGGTGGAGGCACGGCGTTAACCATGGACTACGCTGCCGGCGGTTCCCTGGCACAGCTGGTCGCCGCCCGCGGCAGGCTCACTGTGGGGGAGACCGTCACCGTACTGACTCCCATCGCGCAGGCTTTGGGCTACCTTCACGGCAAAGGGTTTACCCACTCGGACGTATCTCCGGGGAACGTGCTGTTCACCGGGCAGGGAAAGCCCATGCTGTCAGACGTCGGCGTTGCCCGAATGCTGGGCGATCCTGGCTGTCCAGGAACGGCAGGAACGGCCGGTTTCCTTGACCCGTCCCCGGTCGATGCCGTGCGTGCCGGGCTGCAGCCTGAACGCGACGTTTACTCCGCTGCCGCACTTGGGTGGTACTGCCTGACAGGTGCTGCACCGGGACGCACCGCCGACCGCCCGCCGCTGTCACTCCTTGTTCCCGGCGTCCCAAGGGAACTGGCAGCAGCCCTGGAAGCAGGGCTGAACGAGGACCGGCGGCTGCGCCCCAACGCACTGGCATTGGCCACGGCTGTGTACCGCAGTGCAGACCCGCAGCCGGTGGACCTCTCCGACGCTGTCCACCCCACCGTCCTGCCCGAGCTGCTCACACGGCGCCGCGCCGCCCCTGAAACAAAGGGCGCCGGTCTCCGGACGAAACTCCGGGCTCTTCGCCGCCGCCTGGCGACGACCCGCTGGAGCGCCTTGTCCTTCACCCAGTCATCCGCCAAGCCGCCTGCTGGCCGGTCCAAACGGGGATCCATGTGGCAACAGCTGCCGTTGGCCCAAAAGAAAGCCGCCCTTGTCGCGCACTCGAAACCTACTGCCGGGTCCGTCACCCCGCCCGGGAAGCGTGCTGTCGCACCCGCCGTCCGGCAAGGCAAACATGCCGGCGGACCCGTAGCCGGCCGGAGGGCGGGGATACTGGCGCGTGCCCTCCTGCCCGCCATTGCCGCAGCGGCCGCCGCAATGTGGTGGCTGTCAGCCGCCGGACATCCGCCGTGGCCAGGAGCCGCCACAGCCGGTTCGCTGCCGGCAGCTGCACGTCCAGCCGAAGCTGCTGGGGACGGCGGAACACGAGCCCTTGCACCGGTTGATGGCGCCAGACAGGATGCCCTTGCGGCTGATCCCGCCGTTGCTGTGCAGGGCCTCGCCGCGCTGCGGGACCACGCATTCAGCAGCGGCCGGCTTGAGCTGCTTGCGGAGGTGAACGCGCCAGGTTCCGCAGCAGCTGCCGCCGATGAGCGCATCGCAGCGCAGCTCCGGCCAACGGGGGACCGCCTGGCCGGCTTCACCAGCACCCTCGCCGAGGTGGCGGCGGAAGTGGGTGCGACCCAGGACCATGCTGTCGTCAAGGTGGTAGCCGCCACCTCCGGCTACAGCACCGTCAATGAAGAGAACACGGTGCTTGCCACGGGGGCGCCCAGCCCGCCGCAGCCGCTTCGGTTGGTCCTTGTCTCCGTGGACGGCCAGTGGCGGGTCAGCGACATCCTTGCCGCAGAGTGAAGCAGGAGCGGCGGACCTGCACCAGCAGCGGAACGCAGCCCGGATAAGACAATGTGTGGCGGAAGGAGTCCCGGCGATTTCCGGCCGCCGGTAGATGCAGCTAGGCGGAGCCGTCCTTGGCGACTACCCAGCGCGCAGCATCCTCGAGGCTCCCGTGCTGCCACCGGAAGCCTGCGGATGCCAGCACTGCCGGTTCCATCCGCTGGCTGTGCAGCAGGAGCTCCTCGCCCAGCCCCGGCATCACCGTGCGCAGCACAGGGGCGGGAACCCGCAGCATGGCCGGCCGGTGCAGGGCACGGGCCAGCGCCGCGACGATCGTGTTGACGTCGGCCTGCTCAGGGGCGGTCACATTGACCGGACCGGAGACCGGAGAGTCCAGGAGGAAGAGGAAGGCGGCGCAAACATCAGGAAGGGTGACCCAGGGCCAGAACTGGTGTCCGTTGCCGAAGGGACCGCCAAGGCCCAGCCGCAGCAACGGGAGCAGCTTTCCCAGCGCTCCGCCGGAACGGCTGAAGACCACTCCCGTGCGGGGCAGCACCACGCGCACGCCTGCAGGTGCCGCCAGTGCCGCCTGCTCCCACTCGACGCAGATTTGGGCCAAGGTGCTGGAACCTGCAGGCGCGTCCTCGCGCAGGACCGTGTTGCCGGCGTCGCCATAGTAGCCGGACGCCGACTGGCTGATGAAGGTTGCCGGTGGCGTATCCATTTGCGCCATGGCCTGCACCAAAGTCCTCGTGGGGCCCAAACGGGAGCTGAACAGCTCCTCCACCCGCTTCCGCGTCCAGGGCCTGTCGCCGATGCCGGCACCGGACAGGTTGACCACGGCGTCAGCACCGGCAAGCGCCGAGGGGTCCAGGACACCGGCCGCCGGATCCCAGCGGACTTCGCCTGCACCGGCAGGTGGCCGCCGGACCAGGGCCACTACGGAGTGGCCGGCATCGCGGAAGGCTGCGGACATGGAGGTGCCGATGAGCCCGGAGGCGCCGGCGATGACAATGTGCATGGTCCATCACACCACGCCAGCGCGGGTTGTGTACCTCCCGCTCGGCAGGGGAGGGGTTGACTATGATCAAACGATGACCTCTTCGAGCTACTTCCGTTTCCCGCATTTGCACGGCGATCTGGTCACTTTCGTGGCCGAGGACGACGTGTGGATTGCGCCCCTGGACGGCGGCCGTGCCTGGCGCGTCTCATCGCTCCAGCTGCCTGCCCGCAACCCGCGCTTCACCCCCGACGGCAAGCGGCTGGTGTGGACCGTAGTGCAGGGAACGGCCCCGGAGGTGGTGTCGGCAGAGGTCGACGGCGGCGGGTACCGGCAGCTCACGTACTTTGGCCACAGCACCACAAAGGTCAAGGGATTCACCACCGGCGGCGCCGTGGTGGTCACCAGCGCATTCCGCCAGGCTGAAAGCCGGCACACCCACGCCTACAGCGTTCCCCTCGAGGGCGGCTGGGCGCAGGAACTTCCCTACGGCCCCGTGGAGTCAGTGGCGTACGGACCTGAAGTAGGCGATGAACGCCCGGTGGTGCTGGCAAGTGTGCTGTCCCGGGAACCGGCATGGTGGAAGCGCTACCGCGGCGGCACGGCCGGGAAGCTGTGGATCGACCGCGACGGCAACGGTGAGTTCGAGCGCCTCCTGCCCGACCTCGACGGCAACCTCACCGACCCGCTTTGGATCGACGGCCGGATCGCCTTCCTGTCCGACCACGAGGGCTACGGCAATCTGTATTCGGTGCTTCCCGACGGAAAAGACCTGCGCCGGCACACCGACCACCAGGACTTCTACGTCCGGCACGCCGCCACCGACGGCAAGCGGGTCATCTTCGAGTCCGCCGGTGAACTC
Organism: Pseudarthrobacter defluvii; assembly: GCF_030323865.1. Lineage (NCBI taxonomy): Bacteria > Bacillati > Actinomycetota > Actinomycetes > Micrococcales > Micrococcaceae > Pseudarthrobacter > Pseudarthrobacter defluvii. The sequence goes on from NZ_CP066362.1 coordinate 1,684,988, forward strand.
TGGGTGCTCCGGGACCTGGATTCGGAAGCGGAAAAGCTGGACATCACGCTCGGCTCCGCCTCCCAGACCAGGCGTCCTGCCCTCCTCGACGCAGTCAAGCACCTGGGCGCGGTAGCGCCGGATACCACGGGCGCCGCCAGCGCGGTGGAATCGCATGGGACGATTTCCTGGCTGCGGCACAAGGACGGGCCGTCCCGGATCATTGAGGCCACGCCGGGAGTCCGGGGCCGGCTGCCCAGGCCCCTCGGTGACGGCCGGATCGCCTACATCGCCGATCATGGCGGTGTTGAGGCCATCCACATCAAGGACATTGCCGCGCCCGTCCCGCACACCGCTGCGCAGGTGACGGCAGGGAGCGGCAACGGCGGAAGCGCTGCCGCCTCCGAAACCTCCGATTCCCCGGACACGGAACAGGCGGGCGCTGAGGGAGCGGAAGCTGTCAGCCTGCCCCAGCCCGTTCCGGCATCAGGGGCCGCGGTGCTGGCGGGGAGCTCTGCGCATGTTCCCGCGGACGATGAGCAGCAGGCCGATGTTGCGCCCCAGGACACGGCCCCTGCCGCGGAGGCCGAGTCACCCGCGACGGAGGCGGGCATCACTGTTCCCACACCGTCGCGCGCCAGCTCCCTTGAGCCCAGCCCGGACGGCCGGTGGATCGCCCTCGGTACATCCTTCGGCGACGTGTACGTGGTGGACACCCGCAGCGGCGACCTCAGCCAGGTGGCGAGCATCGGGGAAGGCAGTATTTCCGAGCTGGCATGGTCGGCGGACTCCCGCTGGCTGGCGTGGTCCGAACCCGTCACGTCCTTTGGCTCGCGCAGCCGGCTGCGCCTGGCCACGGTGGAGCAGCTCGACGCCGACCCGGTGGACGTCACCGACGGGCGTTTCCGCGACGCCTCACCGGCCTTCACTCCGGACGGCAAATTCCTTGCCTTCCTGTCCAACCGCAGCTTCGATCCGGTGTACGACGGGCATTCCTTTGACCTTTCCTTCCCCAGCCCCATCAAGCCGTACCTGGTGGCACTCGCCGCTGAGACGCCGTCGCCCTTTGGCCCTTCGGTTGATCCTGCGGGCGGGGAGCAGGAGGCGGACGCGCAGGGCACGGACAAGAACGAAGCGGGCGACAGCACGGTACCTGCCGTCCAGGTGGATGCGGAGGGCCTGGCGCACCGCGTGATTGGCGTTCCGGTTCCGCAGGGCAACTACAGCTCGCTGGACGCTGTTGACGGCGCGCTCCTCTGGCTCGACTCCGTCCTGTCCGGTGTCACCGGTGATGGAAAGGCCAGCCAGGAGGACAAGGACGCCCGTCCCAGCCTGGTCCGCTACGACATTGCCAGGCGCAAGCAGACCACGCTGGTGGATGCCGTGGACAGCTACCGGCTGACCGGGGACCGCAGCAAGGTGGTGCTGGTTTCCGACAAGCAGGTGACAGTGGTCCCTTCGGACGCCAAGGCCGACGAAGAGTCGGGCAAGCTGGTCAAGGTCGACCTGGGCCGGATCCGCGTCCTGCTGAATCCGCTCAGCGTTTGGGGACAGGCATTTGATGAAGCCTGGCGGCTGCAGCGCGACTTCTTCTGGACCGAGGACATGGCCGGGCAGGACTGGGAATCCATCCACGCCCGCTACCGCCCCATCGTGGAACGGCTGGGTTCGCATGACGACCTGGTTGACCTGCTGTGGGAACTGCACGGCGAGCTGGGGACATCCCACGCCTACGTGCGCCCCGCTGCCGTGACCGAGCGCGGCAGCCGCGGACAGGGCCGGCTCGGCGCCGACCTCGCGCACACCGCCAACGGCTGGGAAATTACCCGGATCCTGGCGGGCGAGTCCTCCGATCCGCTGGCCACCTCACCGCTCACCAGGCCCGGCGTCGGCGCCAAAGCAGGGGACATCCTGCTGGCCATCGATGGTGTCCCGCTGTCCGAAAGCACCACCCCCGCCATGCAGCTGGTGGGAGCGGCGGGCCGCGCGGTGGAGTTGACCCTCCTCAACGGTCCGGGGCACGGTGGTGCTGAGGGCACCCAGCGCCGCGTCGCCGTCGTGCCCGTCAAGGATGAAGAGCGCCTGCGCTACCAGGAATGGGTTGCCGGCAACCGGCGGACCGTCCGCGAGGCCTCCAACGGAACCTTCGGCTACCTGCACATCCCGGACATGATGGCCAACGGCTGGGCGCAGCTGCACCGCGACCTCGACACCGAAACAGCGCTGGACGGCCTGATCGTCGACGTGCGCCGCAACCGTGGCGGCCACACGTCGCAGCTTGTCGCGGAACTGATCGGCCGCAAGGTAACCGGGTGGAGCATGCCGCGCGGGGAGAAGCCGCGCACGTACCCGCACCATGCGCCGAGGGGGCCGGTGATCATCCTTGCGGACGAGTTTGCCGGATCCGACGGCGACATCATCACCCAGGTGTCAAAGCTGAGGGGCATCGGGCCGGTCATTGGCACGCGCACCTGGGGCGGTGTGGTGGGCATCGACAACAGGTTTGCGCTGGCGGACGGCACCGGAGTCACCCAGCCGCGCTATGCCAACTGGTTCAGCGGCGGCGTTGGCTGGAGCGTGGAGAACTACGGCGTTGACCCGGACATCGAGGTGACCTACCCGCCTCACGCCTACGCAGCCGGCCGCGATCCGCAGCTGGAATACGGCATTGGGGCGCTCAAGGAGATGATCCAGGAACTGCCCACGGACCGGCCGCCGGCCCGCTCGGGCTACCGCAAGCTGTTGCCTTCGCCGCTGCCGGCCCGCCCGCAGGGACGCTAGGAACAACAAAGGCCCTGTCCTTCCGGTTTCCGGAAGGACAGGGCCTTTTGCGTTGCTCTGGGCCGGGTGGGCCCGGGACTGCTAGGACTGCAGCGTGGCGTCGAGGGTGATCTCGATGCCGGCCAGGGCCTGTGACACCGGGCAGCCCTTCTTGGCGGCCTCGGCAATGCGCTGGAAGTCTTTCTCGGAGATGCCGGGGATGCGCGCGACGAGGGTCAGGTGGCTGCCCGTGATGCCGGTGCCGGGCTGGAAGCCAACCTCCGACTTGGTGTTGACCTCATCCGGCGTGAAGCCCGCCTGGCTCAGTTCGTGGCTGAAGGCCATGGAGAAACATGCCGAGTGGGCGGCTGCGATCAGCTCTTCCGGGCTGGTCTTTCCGCCGGCGGCCTCGGTGCGCGCCTTCCAGGTGACATCGAAGGTGCCCAGGCCCGAGCTGTCCAGGGTGGTGTTGCCCGAGCCCTCGGTCAGGCTTCCGGTCCATACGGTGTGGGCGTTGCGTGTTGTAGCCATGTCTCTCCTCAACGTCGGTTCGATCCGGGTCCGGCAGCGTGGCCGGCCCACCGTTTCCCATCCTAGGGATCAGGTTCCCCCGGTGCACGGATTGTCCGCTCTCAGAGGATTATGACCGGCACCCCGGCGTCGGTGTTACTGCCAGATGGTGGCGATGGCGATGTTGAGCAGGGCCAGGCCGCCGACGCCGTGGGCGAGTCCGGTGGAAACGGGCTGCCCGTTCTTGACCTTGCGCGAGCCGATGATGGCCAGGACGGCAACCACGATGGCGATGACGAACTTGATGCCCAGCTTGGCGTAGTTGGGGTCCTTGTCCGGCAGGAACGGAAGGATGCCCATCATGGCGATGCCGGTGAGCAGTTGCAGGAAGGCGCCGTCACGCTGGCGCGGGTGCACGGTGGGGGTCCGCATCGTGGCGATCCAGTAGCCCACGATCATGGCCGCGCCCACCACATGCAGGAAAACCAGGATGTTGAAGAGAATAGTCATGGCTCCAGCTTAGCCAGTCATTTCTACCGTCTGTAGCAAAGCCGCGCAGGCCGGCGCATAGCCGGCTGCCTGTTAAACTGCGACGGCGGCGCGCACCGCAGGTGGTCGTCCCACCGTTGGCGCCCGCCGCCGTCGTTCGTGGCTGGCTGCTAGAGTCCCAGGTCCGCTTCGAACGCGCCTTCTTCGAGGCGTGCCTTCAGGGTCTGGAGGAACCGGCCTGCGTCCGCGCCGTCCACCAGGCGGTGGTCGTACGTCAGGGACAGGTACATCATGGAGCGGATGGCGATCGAGTCGTCACCGTTTTCGTCAGCAACCACCACGGGGCGCTTGACGATGGCGCCGGTGCCCAGGATGCCAACCTGCGGCTGGTTGATGATCGGGGTGTCGAACAGCGCGCCCACCGAACCGATGTTGGTGATGCTGAACGTGCCGCCGGACAGTTCGTCCGGACCGATCTTGCCGTCGCGGGTGCGGGAAGCAACGTCGGCGATCTTGCCGGCCAGGCCGGCAAGGTTCAGGTTGCCGGCGTCCGCGATGACCGGAACAAGGAGGCCCTTGTCCGTGTCGACAGCGATCGCCAGGTGCTCGGCGTTGTGGTAGGTGATCTCCTGCTTTTCCTCGTCGTAGGCAGCGTTGAGCTTGGGGTGCTGCTTGAGGGCCTCGGCAACGGCCTTGGCGATGAAGGGCAGGAAGGTCAGCTTGGTGCCATTCTGGGCCTGGAACGAGTTCTTGGCACGGGCACGCAGCTTGGCGACCTTGGTCATGTCCACTTCGTGGACCTGGGTCAGCTGGGTGGAGATTTCCAGCGACTCGCGCATGCGCCGGGCGATGACCTGGCGGATGCGGGGAGCCTTTTGGGTGGTGCCGCGCAGCGACGAGGCTGCTGCGCCGGATGGAGCCGGGGCGGAGGCGGCAGGGGCTGCTGCCGGAGCCGCAGCGGGTGCGGCCTTGGCCTCGGCGGCGGCGATGACATCCTGCTTGCGGATGCGGCCACCAACACCGGTGCCGGAGAGGCTGGAGATGTCCACGCCGTGCTGGTTGGCCAGCTTGCGGACCAGGGGAGTGACGTAGCCGGACTCGGATCCGCCGGCCGGTGCTGCTTCCTGGGCTGCCGGAGCAGCAGGAGCCTGGGCGGCGGGAGCCGGGGCAGCCTGGGGTGCAGCCTGCTCGGGGGCCTGCTGGGCAGGAACGGCCTGGGCGGGAGCGGTCTGCGCAGGAGCGGACTCTGCCGGAGCGGGCTTGGGGGCTTCCTGCTGGGGAGCGGCGGGTGCAGCCTGCGGAGCTGCGGCAGCGGGAGCGCCCGAGCCAATGACGGCGAGTACGGAGCCAACCTCGGCGGTCTCGTCCTCGTTGACGCGGATTTCCTGCAGGGTGCCGGCGACGGGAGACGGGATCTCGGTGTCTACCTTGTCGGTGGAAACTTCCAGCAACGGCTCGTCCACCTCGACGGAGTCGCCGACGGCCTTGAGCCAGCGGGTGACGGTGCCTTCGGTGACGCTTTCACCAAGTGCGGGGAGGGTGACCTCGTGGCTTTCGCCGCCGCCGGCAGCGGGTGCTTCTGCGGCAGGTGCCTCCTGCGCGGGAGCTGCTTCAGCCGGTGCTTCCTGTGCGGGAGCGGCTGCAGGTGCCTCTTCGGCGGGAGCAGCAGCGGGGGCTTCTTCTGCGGGGGCAGAACCGCCGCCGGAGCCGTCACCGATGCGCACCAGCGGTGCACCTACCTCGGCGGTCTCATCTTCAGCGACCAGGATTTCTTCAATCACGCCAGCTACAGGAGAGGGGATTTCAGTGTCTACTTTGTCGGTGGAGACTTCGAGCAGCGGCTCGTCCACCTCTACCCGGTCACCTACCTGCTTGAGCCAGCGGGTGACGGTTCCTTCGGTGACACTCTCACCGAGGGCGGGCAAGTTAACGGATTCAGACATGTCGTCCCCGTTCTCCTTATTGATCTTTAGTGCGAATGGTTGCTGCCTTGTTGGAAGCCTAGTGCACCCGGTCTGCGCGACCGGGTGCACCGGGCCTGGTAATGCCGGCGAAAATCAGCCGTGGAGCGGCTTGCCGGCCAGTGCCAGGTGGGCTTCGCCGAGGGCTTCGTTCTGGGTGGGGTGCGCGTGCACCAGCTGTGCCACATCCTCCGGGTAGGCTTCCCAGTTCACGATCAGCTGGGCCTCGCCCACCTGCTCGCCCATGCGGGCGCCGATCATGTGGACGCCCACCACGGGGCCGTCCTTCTGGCGGACCAGCTTGATCAGGCCCGAGGTGCCAAGGATGGAGCTCTTGCCGTTGCCGGCCAGGTTGTACTCCTGGGTCTGCACCTGGTCCTCGCCGAACTTTTCCTTGGCAGCCTTCTCGGTGTAGCCGACGGTGGCGATTTCGGGCTCGGAATAGGTGACCTTGGGGATGTTGATGTCCTCGACCACTACAGGCTTCAGGCCGGCAATTTCCTCGGCCACGAAGATGCCCTGCTGGTAGCCGCGGTGGGCCAGCTGCACACCGGGGACGATGTCACCCACGGCGTAGATGTTGCCTACGCCGGTGTGCAGGCGCTCGTTGGTGATGACGAAGCCGCGGTCGATGGTGACGCCAGCTTCCTCGTAGCCCAGGTTGGCCGTGACGGGGCCACGGCCGACGGCGACCAGCAGCAGGTCCGCTTCGAACGTCTTGCCGTCCACCAGGGTGACCTTGACGCCGTCGTCATTCTGCTCGACGCCCTGGAAGAAAACGCCGGTGGAGAACTTGATGCCGCGCTTCTTGAAGGCACGCTCGAAGTTCTTGATGATCGTGGCGTCCTCGTTGGGAACGAGGGAGGGCAGTCCTTCGACGATGGTCACGTCCACGCCGAACGACTTCCAGACCGAGGCGAACTCGACGCCGATGACGCCGCCGCCCAGGATGATGGCGCTCTTGGGGATGGTGTCCATGGTGAGGGCCTGGTCGGAGGTGATGACCTTGCCGCCGATTTCCAGGCCGGGAAGGGTGCGCGAGTAGGAGCCGGTGGCCAGGACGATGTTCTTGCCCTTGTAGGCGGTGCCGTTCACCACGATTGTGTCGGTGCCCTGCAGCTTGCCTTCACCCTCGATGACGGTGATGCCCTTCTTGGACTTGATCAGACCCTGCAGGCCCTTGTACTTGCCGGCGATGATGCCGTCCTTGTACGCGTTGACGGCGTTGATGTCGATGCCGTCGAGGGTGACGTTCACGCCGTACTTGGCGGAGTCACGGGCGTGGTCGGCCAGCTCTGCGGAGTGCAGCAGGGCCTTGGTGGGGATGCAGCCGTTGTGGAGGCAGGTGCCGCCCAGCTTGGCCTTCTCCACGAGGCCGACGGTGAGGCCGAGCTGTACCGCACGCAGCGCTGCAGCGTACCCGCCGCTGCCGCCACCGAGTACCAGGATGTCGAATTCTTGCGCAGTTGCCTGATCGGCCACTAAAACGCTCCCTCGCGTGAACGATGACGCGATCAGCGCGCATCATCTGGTCTTGGAACTTGCACTGCCGTGATTATGTCAGCAGGGCAACTCTCTTGCATTTGTGACTACCGTGGTTCACCTTAGCGAACCACCTATCCATGCTCCACCTTGGCGCTGCGTTTGTGGAGCGCTTGTGTCCAGTGTCACGCGGCCCTGTGGCACAGGAATCACCTGCGCCGCAGGGCCGCGTGACACCTGGCCGGCAGCCTTGCCTAAGCCGCGGCCAGGATGTCCTCCACGTACGCAATGAGGGTACGGACGGTGCATCCGGTGCCCTGCTTGTGCGTGTAGCCGTACGGGCTGCCGTTATTAAAGGACGGTCCTGCAATATCGATGTGCGCCCAGGGGATCTGTTCGCCCGCTTTGTCCTTACCCACGAACTCGCGCAGGAACACGGCAGCGGTCATCATTCCGCCGTGCCGTTCGCCGATGTTGGCTAGGTCGGCAACCTGGGAGTCCAGGGTGGGGCGCAGTTCCTCCGGCAGGGGCATGGGCCACACCAGCTCGCCGGCGCGGTCCGCCGCGGCCTTGAGCGCGCCCGTGACGCTGTCCGAGCCCATGACGCCGGCGGTACGGTTGCCCAGTGCGATCAGCTGCGCGCCGGTGAGGGTTGCGACGTCGATGATGGCATCCGGGTATTCGCGGCTGGCGGCGACGATGCCGTCCGCCATGACCAGGCGGCCCTCGGCGTCGGTATTGAGGACCTCCACCGTCTTGCCGCCGAACATGGTCAGGACGTCGGCAGGACGTGACGCTCCGCCACCGGGCATGTTCTCTGCGATGCAGAGCCAGGCGGTCGCCTTGACCGGCAGGCCCAGGCCGGCGAGGGCCAGGACAGTGTTAAGGACGACGGCGGCACCGGCCATGTCGCTCTTCATGTCGCCCATGTTGAGGGCCGGCTTGAGGGAGATTCCGCCGGTGTCGAAGGTGATCCCCTTGCCCACCAGGGCAACCTTGGCGGTGGCCTTCGCGGGGGAGTACTCAACCTTGACCAGCCGCGGCTGCCGCGTGGAGCCCTTGCCCACGCCCATGATGCCGCCGAAGCCTTCCTTTTCAAGGCGCTTCTCGTCCCAGACCGTGACCTTGACGGGCAGGCCCTTGGCCAGGTCCTTGGCGGCCTCGGCGAACGATTCGGGGTAAAGGTGGCTCGGCGGGGTGTTGACCAGGGACCGGGTGGCATTAACGGCCTTGGCCACCAGGCCGGCCCGCTTCAGTGCCGCCTCCAGCTCCGGCGTGCCGGCCAGCTCGTTGAAGATGACGGCATTGCGCACCGGGTCCTTAAGTCCGTCGGAGGAGGACCGGAACTCGGTGAAGGAGTAGGCGCCCAGGGCGGCACCCTCGGCGACGGCCGTGACGTCCTGTACCGTCGCCGTCGGGAATGCCAGGGTGACCGTGGCCAGGCCGGCCAGCTGCCGGACGGCCGATCCAGCTGCCCGGCGGAGCGACTCGCCCGTGAGCGGCCCGTTGGCGGGAACCTTGCCGACGCCGGCCAGGACCAGGATGCCGGCCCCGGTCTCGGGCAGGCCGGGCAGGCGGACCAGCTGGTCCGCGGCGCCGGTGACACCCAGTGCCTTGAGGGAGTCCGCGAGGGCCTCGGCGGACTTTGCGGTCAGGGGGTTATCCAACAGGACCGGCCCGTCAGTTCCCTGGCCCACCCCGATGACCACTGCATCACTGGGGTTCTTCTTCAGGTCCCGCGCGACGGTACTAAGGTTGACTTCAGTATTCTTGACCACAGGGATGAGTCCTCAATTCTCGAAACGTTCGGGCAGGGATGCATGTTGGGCGCTCTGCCATGGTGGCCCGGATCCGGCCGTTCTGGACGGTCCCCGGGGTGCGTGCAAGCCCGCCTGGCAGGCCAGTTCCGATCGTAGCCCTTCCCCGGCGCCGCAGGAGAATTTCCTGAGAGGTGCGCCACACCGGCTGATGGAATGCCGGGTGGCCCCGCCGCGTTATGAATGATGTCCACCCGCACCCCTGAAAGGAACATGCCGTGCTTGAACGGATTTCCGGCTCCCTGCTGGACCCCGACGCGCTTTATGCCAGCAACATCGAGCTGTTCCACAGCCCCGAACTCCAGGGGCTGAACCTGGTGATGGGTTTCACCGGATTCGCCGACGCAGGCCACGTGGTGAAGCAGATCAACGCAGAACTGCTGGACTCCCTCGATGCCCAGCCCGTTGCCGTCTTCGACGCCGACCAACTGATCGACTACAGGTCACGGCGCCCACACCTGAGCTTCGTCGAAGACCATATCCAGGACTACCAGGAGCCTCGGCTGGCCCTTTACCGGCTGGTGGATGGACTGGGAAAGCCGTTCCTCCTCCTGGCCGGCTTCGAACCCGACCTGCAGTGGGAACGGTTCGCCCGCGCCGTGGTGAACATCGTGGAGAAGCTGGACGTCAACCTCGTCACCTGGATCCACTCCATTCCCATGCCCGTGCCGCACACCCGCCCCGTGGGGGTGACGGTGCACGGGAACCGGCCGGAACTCATCGAGGGCATCTCGGTGTGGAAACCCACGGTCGAAGTTCCCGCCGCCGTCGGGCACATCCTGGAGCTGCGCCTCGTGGAAGCCGGACGGAATGTCGCCGGCTACGTCATCCACGCGCCGCACTACCTTGCCGAAGCCGAGTACCCCACCGCCGCCGTCGCCGGGCTGGAATACCTGGGCGCCGCCACGTCCCTGATGCTGCCCACCGACCGGCTTCGCGAGTCAGGCCGCGAGGTCAGCCGCCAGATCGCCGAGCAGATCGAAGCGTCGGAGGAAGTCCAGCAGGTGGTGTCCCGCCTCGAAACCCGGTACGACGAAAAATCCGACGGCATCGTGCGCAGGTCGCTGCTGGCCAACGAGAATGATGAGCTTCCGGACGCCGATGACCTGGGCGCAGCCGTGGAGGCCTACCTGGCCAGGGAGAACCCGGGGCAGTAGCGCTGGTCACAACGCCCCGGAAAGCGGCGTCCCGCCGGGCATAATGAAGTGGTGACTGCACCCCGCGCCTGGCTTATCTGGACCATCGGAATTTTTGGGTACCTGGTGGCCGTGGCGCAGCGGACCTCGTTCGGCGTGGTGGGCCTTGAAGCTACCGAACGCTTCCACGCCACGGCGTCGGCCATCTCCTTCTTCACTGTCCTGCAACTGCTGGTCTACGCGGGACTCCAGATTCCCGTGGGCCTGCTGGTGGACAGGCTTGGTTCGCGCGTCATGATCGCCGGCGGTGCGGTCCTGATGGGGCTGGGACAGCTGCAGTTGGCGTTTGCCGACAGCATCCCCGGGGGAGTCCTGGGCCGCGTCCTGGTGGGTGCCGGCGACGCGATGACCTTCATCTCGGTCATCCGGCTCATACCGCTCTGGTTCGCTCCCGCCCGCGTCCCGCTGGTAACCCAACTGACCGGCATGTCCGGCCAGTTGGGGCAATTGTTCAGCGTCCTGCCCTTCGCAACGGTCCTGCACCTGTCCGGCTGGACCCCCGCTTTCCTGATGCTGGCGGGAATGTCCGGAGTCGCCGTCGTACTGGTCGTCCTGCTGCTGCAGGACGCTCCCCCCGGCACCGAGCGGCCGCACGCCCGGCAGGGGCTTCGGGCAACCGGGGCCTCGCTGGCCCGCGCCTGGAGCCAGCCCGGCACGCGGCTGGGGATGTGGAGCCACTTCACCATCCAGTTCAGCGGAACCGTCTTTGCCATGACCTGGGGCTACCCGTTCCTGATTTCCGGGCAGGGCCTGGACGCAGGCACTGTTGCCGCACTGATGGCGCTCTATGTCGCCGCGGCCATGGCGGCGGGCCCCTTCATTGGGCGTTTCGTTTCGCGCCACCCACTGCGCCGCTCCACCATGGTGCTGCTGATTGCCGGCGCCACGGCAGCAGCATGGGCGGCCGTACTGCTGCTGCCCGGGCGGGCTCCGCTGTGGTTGCTGGCCGGACTTGTGGTGGTGCTGGCCATCGGGGGTCCTGGTTCGATGATCGGCTTCGACTTCGCCCGGACCTTCAACCCGGCGCATCGAATCGGCACTGCCACCGGGATCGTGAACGTCGGCGGCTTCATCGCTGCCCTGGTGTCCATCTTCCTGATCGGCCTGGTGCTCGATGTCCTCTACGCCACCGGGTTCTCGCAGGGGGTGCTGTACGGTTTGGAGCCCTTCCGCCTGGCCCTGAGCGTCCAGTTCCTGCTGCTGGCTCTCGGCGCCGCCGCCATTGTGGCCTCGCGGCGGAAAGTGCGCCGGCAGATGGCGGCCCAGGGGATTGTAGTGCCGCCGTTGCGCAGCGCCCTGGCCCGGCAGCGCCGGGAAAGCCTGGCGCGCCGCCGCCAGCCGGCGCGCACCGACGACTGAGGCGTTTTCGTTCCTTCCTTTGCCGCAGATCCTCCTTCTGTCACTGTTCCTCCACCGGGCCGTTTGCCCACATAGCTGAACTTGCCCCTGCCCGCGGCAGCGCCGGCGGCGAAAGCTGGAGCCATGACAGCTCCAGAACGATTAACAATCCGCGGGCCGGAAGACATTCTTGGCTTCATTCCACACAGCCTGGGGTACTGGCCCGCTTCCAGCCTGGTGGCCATGACGCTGCACGGCACCAGGCTTGGCGCCACGCTGCGGCTTGATCTTCCGTCACCCGACGGGCCAGGCGATCCTTTCGGGTTTGCCGGCGCCGTCCGGCGCTACCTTGAGTCAGACCAGGATGCCGACGGCGCGCTGCTGGCCGTCTTCACCACTGACGCCGGAATGGTCCCGCCGAGCGCCTACGACCTCCTTATCTCCACAGTGCAGTGTTCCCTTGACGAAGGCGGGATGCCGGTCCGTGCTGCCTGGTTTGTGGGCGATGACTATTGGCGGGACGCCCTGTGCAGCGATGGTTCATGTTGCCCGCTTCCGGGGCGTCCGGTGCAGGAGATCCGGGACAGCATGCTGAATACGGAAATGGTCTACCGGGGGAGCAGCGTCGGCCCGGCACCAAGGGCCGGCAGCGCACCTGAAGCGGCGGTGCCTGCCATGCACCTGGCCGCGGTCCTTGAAGCCCAGGCCGGCTGGCAAGAGGAGTTGGGATGGCGGTCCCGAAGCCGTGCGCAGTTCAAGGCCGTGCTCGGCTTTTGGCAGATGCTGCTGGACCGGGCCCCGGCGGATGCCGGGGTGCCTGATATCGAGCGGGATGCCTTTCTTCGTGCCACGCTCCTGGTCCCCACGTGGCGGGATGCCGTGATGGTGATGGCCGCCGCGGGCAGGAGCGCTGCCGAAGCCGGCGCCGAACAGTTCAACGTCTTTGCGGAAGGAGATGACGGGGGCGGCGCCGACGAGTCCGTGGTGTTGCTGCCGCTGCTGATGCCGGCCGATTTCCCCCTCCGGGCCTTGCCAGTGGGCAAACCGCGGACGGAAACGGCAGGAGGACGGGCAGCTGCCTTTCGCCCGCCGCGCCGGACTACGGAAGGCGTGGCCCGCTCCGGTTCCGTTCCAGCCGGCTACGGCGAGGTGCTCATGGGTGTTGCGCCCGACGTTCCCGACTGGGCAGGCCTGGAAGCACTGGACCGGGTCCTCGGGCAATTGGCTGTGCTGGGAGGGCAGGCTGCTGCCGCGGCGCTGACCATGCGCGGCTGGGTGGCGTGGTGCCGGGGCCGCGGTTCCTACGCTGCCGCCCACCTGGAGCAGGCCCTCGAGCTGGAGCCGGAATACCGGCTCGCCGAACTTCTGCTGGATCTCGTGGGCAGGGGAACGCTTTGTGGCTGGGCGGCGCGCAAGGAGGCGGCCTGGCAGAAGTTCGGGGAAGACACTGCCGGGTGAAAGCCGGGCGCTGTGAGGGGCGGGCGGCCGGAGTCAGGAGCGGGATATACCGGCCGGCATGGGCAAGACCTTCAGCAAGTGGCGGGACCGGATGGAAGCAGGGGAAGCCGGATCCAGGCAAATCATGAGACAATGGATGCCGAGACCCGGTTGGGTCCGTGTATCGAGTGCTTGTAGCGGTCCCCGCCAGGGAACAATACAGCTGCTCCGGGAGTTGTCTTAAGTGACTCTGCCGGCCGTGGTGGCGCTTGGTTTTCATCACGGACTTGACAGGGTCATAGTGGTGTTGCCCGTATGGTGATTCCACAGACCACCGCTAGAAAGGTTTTCTGTGACCCCGTCTTCCACGAAGAAGGATTCCGCCGCCCAGGATGTCTTGTCCCCTGAGGAGAAGCAGGCCGCGACCAATGCCAAGCGGGCAGCTACGCGGGCAGCCAACAAGGCTTCGGCCGGCGCGGCTCCAGCGGACGGCAAGCGCGAGCCCAAGAAGCGTGGGCCCAAGCCTGGCGCCAAGGCTGCAGCAGAGGCTGCAGGAAAGTCCGCCGTTGATGCGGACGAGGTCGAGGACGCTGAGGAAGACCTCGACGTCCTCGAAGGCCCGGACGCAGTAGAGGATGCTGATACCGACGCCGATCCCGTCAAGGGTGCAGTGGGCAGCGGCAAGGGCTTTGTCTACTCCGACGCAGATGATGACGATGCCCCCGTGCAGCAGGTCATGTCTGCCGGCGCAACGGCCGACCCCGTCAAGGACTATTTGAAGCAGATCGGTAAGGTGGCACTGCTCAACGCCGAGCAGGAAGTTGACCTTGCGCTGCGGATCGAAGCCGGGCTGTTCGCCGAGGAAAAGATCGCCGCTGACGACGGCTCCATGGATCCGAAGTACAAGCGTGAACTCGAATTCATCATCCACGACGGCAAGCGCGCCAAGAACCACCTGCTGGAAGCCAACCTCCGCCTGGTGGTCTCACTGGCCAAGCGCTACACCGGCCGCGGCATGCTGTTCCTGGACCTGATCCAGGAAGGCAACCTGGGCCTGATCCGCGCCGTGGAGAAGTTCGACTACACCAAGGGCTTCAAGTTCTCCACGTACGCCACCTGGTGGATCCGCCAGGCCATCACCCGCGCCATGGCTGACCAGGCCCGCACCATTCGTATCCCGGTGCACATGGTTGAAGTCATCAACAAGCTGGCACGTGTTCAGCGCCAGATGCTGCAGGACCTGGGCCGTGAACCCACGCCTGAAGAACTGGCACTGGAACTGGACATGACCCCCGAGAAGGTGGTCGAGGTCCAGAAGTACGGCCGCGAACCCATTTCGCTGCACACGCCCCTGGGCGAGGACGGCGATTCAGAGTTCGGTGACCTGATCGAGGACTCCGAGGCCGTTGTTCCGGCTGACGCCGTGAGCTTCACCCTCCTGCAGGAGCAGCTGCACTCCGTGCTGGACACCCTCTCCGAACGCGAGGCCGGCGTGGTTGCCATGCGGTTCGGCCTGACTGACGGACAGCCGAAGACTTTAGACGAAATCGGCAAGGTCTATGGCGTCACCCGCGAGCGGATCCGCCAGATCGAATCAAAGACCATGTCCAAGCTGCGCCACCCCTCCAGGTCGCAGGTCCTGCGGGACTACCTGGACTAGGTCCACCGGACGACTCAAACCGTACGAACCGGCAGGGGCCGGGCCGGACCCACCTTCTGGTGGCTCCCGCCCGGCCCCTGCTTTTCTGCTTGTACTTTCACAGGAAAATTCCGGTGGCGTGCCGTTAAACGCCTGCGGGGCCCTTCCGTTCTGGAAGGGCCCCGCAGGGTTCGTTGTTACCGATGCCTCATCTAGTCGATTTCCACGGCAGCTTTCTCATGAAGCTTTCCCGTCTCATCGTGCCAGTCGGAGCTCAAGGGCTTGAGCGTTGCCTCGACTGCACGGGCGTGGTGGCCGCAGAACAGCAGTTCACCGCCGGAGGACTCGAGTACAACCCGCACATATGCCTGGGCTCCGCAACGGTCGCACCGGTCGAGTGCGTTGAGTGTGCGATCTGCCACTGCTGTTGTCATATCGGCCTCCTTAGTAGATCAGTACATCTATATAACCAGCATTCGTATCCAAACCATCGCAAGGATGGGGCAAGTTCGCTGTGCGCGTATCCGCAAGGTTCGGTCAAGAAAGGCCAAGTTCCGCCCGTCACGGACACTGGTGGCACGGCGCACAGCCGCCGGCGGGTGTGGCAAACGGCTCCAGCCGCCGCTGCCGATTACCCTAGAAGGTGCGGTCCCAGTGCCGCGTCCACGTTCCTGAAGGAGTTCTTTACCAGTGGCACCTAGCTCTGAGTACACCGCCCGGCACCTCTCCGTCCTGGAGGGCCTCGAGGCCGTTCGCAAGCGCCCGGGCATGTACATCGGCTCAACCGACTCGCGCGGCCTTATGCACTGCCTCTGGGAAATCATCGACAACTCCGTGGACGAGGCCCTGGCCGGATTTGGTCACGACATCCGCATCATCCTGCATGCGGACAACTCCGTGGAAATCCACGACGACGGCCGCGGCATCCCGATCGACAAGGAGCCCAAGACGGGACTTACCGGCGTCGAGGTGGTCTTCACCAAGCTGCACGCGGGCGGAAAGTTCGGCGGCGGGTCCTACACCGCCTCGGGCGGCCTGCACGGCGTGGGCGCCTCGGTGGTTAACGCCCTGTCCTCGCGCCTGGACGTCGAGGTGGACCGCGGCGGCAAGACCTATCGGATGTCCTTCCGCCGTGGTGAACCCGGCCGCTTTAAGGACACCGGTTCCCGGCTGGACCCGGCCGCGCCATTCACGCCGTTCGTCAACGACTCCGTCCTGGACGTGGTGGGCAAGGCCAAGCGCGGCGTCACCGGCACCAGGATCCGCTACTGGGCGGACCGGCAGATCTTCACGCCCGATGCCAAGTTCTCCTACGAGGATCTCGTGGCCCGGGCCCGCCAGACCTCCTTCCTGGTGCCCGGCCTCAAGCTCACGGTGCGGGACGAGCGCAGGCTGGCCGGGACTCCCGGTGAAGCGGGCCCCCACGAGGAGGTCTTCCACCACGACGGCGGCATCTCCGAGTTCGTCGAGTTCCTCGCCGCCGATCCCGCCGTCACCGATGTGTGGCGGCTGCATGGCTCAGGGAAGTTCAAGGAGACCGTCCCGGTCCTCGACGAACGTGGCCACAGCCAGTTGGCCGAAGTTGAGCGTGACTGCGAGGTGGACGTGGCGCTCCGCTGGGGAATCGGCTACGACAGCACTGTGCGGAGCTTCGTGAACATCATCGCCACCCCCAAGGGCGGCACGCACCAATCGGGGTTTGAACAGGCGCTGATCAAGACCTTCCGCAAGGCGGTGGAAGCCAACGCCCGCAAACTGAAGGCCGGCAACGACAAGATCGAAAAGGACGACATCTTCGCCGGCCTGACGGCAGTGCTGACCGTCCGGCTCGCTGAGCCGCAGTTCGAGGGCCAGACCAAGGAAATCCTGGGTACCAGCGCCGTCCGCGCCATCGTGGCCCGCGTGGTGGAAAAGGAGATCTCCGCCAAGCTGTCCGCCAGCAACCGGAATGACAAGGCCCAGTCCGCGCTGTTGCTGGAAAAGATCGTCAACGAGATGAAGTCCCGCATCTCGGCGCGTGTGCACAAGGAGACCCAACGGCGCAAGAATGCGCTGGAAACCTCCTCCATGCCCACCAAGCTCGCCGACTGCCGGACGGACGACGTCGAACGTTCCGAACTGTTCATCGTGGAAGGTGATTCCGCGCTGGGCACCGCCAAGCTGGCCCGCTCCTCCGACTTCCAGGCCCTGCTGCCCATCCGCGGCAAAATCCTCAACGTCCAGAAGGCATCGGTGGGGGACATGCTCTCCAACGCCGAATGCGCAGCCCTCATCCAGGTAGTGGGCGCAGGCTCCGGCCGCAGCTTCGACATCAGCGCCGCCCGCTACGGCAAGGTGATCCTGATGACGGACGCCGACGTTGACGGCGCCCACATCCGGACCCTGCTGCTGACCTTGTTCTTCCGCTACATGCGGCCCATGATCCTTGAAGGCAGGGTGTTCGCCGCGGTGCCCCCGCTGCACCGCGTGGAGGTGATCAACGCCGGCCAAAAGGCCAACGAGATGATCTACACCTACTCCGAAGCCGAACTGCACGTGCTGCTGGCCCGCCTGGCCAAGGAAGGCAAGCGGTACAAGGAACCGATCCAGCGCTACAAGGGCCTGGGGGAGATGGACGCCGAGCAGCTGGCCGAAACCACCATGGATCCCCGGCACCGCACCCTGCGCAAGGTGGGGATCGAAAACGCGCAACAGGCTGAGGAGATTTTCGACCTGCTGATGGGCTCGGACGTGTCGCCGCGCAAGGACTTTATCATCGCCGGCGCCTCAAGCCTGGACCGGGAGCGCATCGACGCCTGACGGCGGCGGGTCAGCCGAGCAGTCCGGGAACCACCAGGAGCGCGGTGGGCAGCGCGAGCAGCAGGACGCTGCCTGCCATAACGGCGCTGCGGAGGGCGGAAGGAAGCGGAGGCTGGGGCGTCAGGAGCCGGCTGACACGGGAAGCTGCGGTGCGGACCGCATCCGAACCGGATCCGCCCGACGCCGCCTCAAGCCCGGACAGGGCCAGCGTGGGCGAGGATGGCCGGACGCTTCCGGCGCCGGCCTCCGTGGCGGAACCGCTGGCCACGATGGCGATGGCCTTGATGAGGGTGGCTTTGCTCTCGGTCCGCAGGGCGACATCATCGGCCAGCATCTCGATGAGGGAGTTCACGGATTCCTGGGCAAGCCGGGTGGTGGGCAGCCACGGAAGGGCCTGCCGCCACGCGGCGAAGGCCCAGAGCAGGAGGTGGTGCCGCTGGCTCAGGTGGGCGTTCTCGTGAATCAGCACGGCCCGAAGTTCTGCCGGTTCGAGCGCCGCCATCAGGCCGTCCGACAGGACTGTCACGGAACGCGCGCCGCCGGGAAGGCAGTACGCCACGGGGGAGTCGTGGCTGATGACCAGGGTCCCGGCGTCCTGGCCGGAGGGCGACGCCAGCAGGGCAAGCATTTCGCGGTGCCGCCGCCGCTGCCGCTGGATCTTGTAGTACGTCAGCAGCAGGGTGAACACCAGGTGGACGGTGAGCAGGGCGGCAGTGGACAGGGCAAAGATGTGCCAGAACCCCAGGGCTGTAGTGGGGGCGTTGAAAAGCACCATGCCGGCAAGGCCGCGGAGGCCTGCGATGAGGTTGTCGCCGATGGGCTCCAGGCCGTAGACCAACATGGCGCCGATCATGGACAGCCCGCCTGCTAGCGCGATCGCCTGCCACAGCAGCATGGCCGTGAACGGCGACCTGGCCGGCCATTGCGCCCGTGACAGGAGGATCGGCACCGGCCACGCCAGGACTATCGCAAGGACCGCCAGCAGGTATGAGGCCCAGAACATGGTGTGTTAGACGCGGCCCAGAAGTTTGCGCAGCGTCTCGGCTTCACCTTCGGACACCGACCCGATGAACCGGGCCAGGACGGCCTCGCGGTCCGGGGCGGATCCAAGGACCTCGTGCATGAGTTCCGCGGTGTGGTCTGCACGGCTGGACACAGCCTGGTAGCGGTGGGGGCGGGTGCCGCGTTCGCGCTCAACCAGGCCCTTCTTCTCCAGGCGGGAAAGTACGGTGAGCACCGTGGTGACGGCCAGTTCCTTGCCTTCGTGGCCAGAGCCGCCCTGCGCCGCCGACGTGCGCGCCAACTGATCCCTCAGGGTATTGGCCGTAGCCGCTTCCTGGCCCGCCCAGAGCAGGTCCATCACTGCCCGTTCCAGTTCACCAAGACTCGCCATGTCACTTTTCCTTTATTTCCCCGCACCGTGCGCCGTAGGGCACCCGGTGACGTCACGCGGTTGTTCAACTACACAACTAAATTTACCCCGAAAACTCCCAACCTTCTACATGGGGTAGAACATCTGGCGCGCCGCGCCCCGACGCGCGATCCTAGGGGAGGGCGGGAAGTTTCCGTCCGTCGTCGAGGATGTTCTACACTTTGTAGAAGTTGGAGTTCTACGAAGCGTAGAAAACTGCAGTTGCTAACAGTAGGGACCGCCATGGACGCCTTGGAAATCGCACGCTGGCAATTCGGCATCACCACCGTCTACCACTTCATGATGGTGCCGCTGACCATCGGCCTGGGGCTGGTGGTGGCCGTCATCCAGACAGCCTGGTACCGCACCGGGAAGCCCGAATACCTGCGCATGACCAAGTTCTGGGGAAAGCTGTTCCTCATCAACTTCATCATGGGCGTGGCCACGGGCATCGTCCAGGAGTTCCAGTTCGGCATGGCCTGGAGCGAGTACAGCCGCTTCGTGGGGGACGTCTTCGGTGCGCCCCTGGCCCTTGAGGCGCTCCTGGCCTTCTTCGTCGAGTCCACCTTCCTGGGCCTGTGGATCTTCGGCTGGAAGCAGCTCAAGCCGGCCATCCACCTCGCCTGCCTCTGGGTGGCGGTCATCGGATCAGCGCTCTCCGCCTACTTCATCATCGTGGCCAACAGCTGGATGCAGCACCCGGTGGGGGTGGAGATGATTAACGGCCGGCCCGTCATGACCGACGCCTGGGCTGTCTTCACCAACAACACCGCGCTCGTGGCCGTCCCGCACACCCTGTTCGGCGCCCTCGCCGTTGCCGGCGGCTTCCTCCTGGGCATCGCCTGGTACCACCTGTGGCGGCGGCGGCAGGACGGCGTGGACACCGTGGGCGCCGACGGCCGGGTGGTGCCGGGTGAAGACATCCGCATCCCCGGCCGTGACCGGGCCGACCACAACGTATGGATCCGGTCCCTGCGCATCGGCGCCGTGGTGGCCATGATCTCCTTTGCCGGCACCGCCGTCACAGGCGACCTCCAGGGCAAGCTGATGTTCCAGCAGCAGCCTATGAAGATGGCCGCCGCGGAGGCGGCGTGCCACGACGGCACCGGCTTCTCCGTCCTGAGCGTCGGCAACGTGGGCTCGAAGAACTGCGACGACGTCGTGGCCGTGATCGAGGTCCCCGGCATCCTCTCCTTCCTGGCCAAGGGCGATTTCACCACTGAGGTTAAGGGCGTGAACAGCCTGCTCCCCGAGTACAAGGAGAAGTACGGCACCAACCTCCCCGACAATCCGATCTACGGGGACCGCGCCGGCCAGGAGATCCAGTACGTGCCCGTCATGGAGGTCACCTACTGGGGCTTTCGGATGATGATCGGCTTCGGCGGCCTTGCCGCCCTGGCTGCACTGGTGGCCCTCTGGCTCACCCGCAAGGGGACGGTGCCTGAGTCACGGTGGCTGATGCGGCTGGCAGTCTTCGGCATCCTGGCTCCCTTCGGCGCCAACGCAGCCGGCTGGATCTTTACCGAAATGGGTCGCCAGCCGTTCGTCGTGGCGCCTAACCCGGATCCCAGCGGCATCGACCAGGTCTTCATGTTTACCGCCGCCGCCGTATCCCCGGGTGTCTCCGCAGGGGAACTCATTGCCTCGCTGGTGGCGCTGACCGCCGTGTACGCCGTCCTGCTGGTGGTGGAAGTGAAACTCCTGGTCAAGTACATCCGCGGCGGCGTGGTTTCCGCGATGCCGGAACTCGCGCACGCACCTGCGGACGAGAACGAGGACCAGACGCCCAACCCCGGCGGCAACGGTGAATCCAAACCCGCCGACGACGTCCTGGCCTTCGCCTACTAGCAGAGGAAACAAACAATGGAACTGCTTCCCACCATATGGTTCATCGCCATCGCGGTGCTGTGGACCGGCTACCTCTTCCTGGAGGGCTTCGACCTGGGGGTCGGGATGCTGATGAAGCTCTTCGCCCGTAACAATACGGAGCGCCGCGTACTGCTGAACACCATCGGACCCGTCTGGGACGGCAACGAGGTTTGGCTGCTGACCGCCGGCGGCGCCACCTTCGCCGCCTTCCCCCTCTGGTACGCGTCGCTGTTCTCCGCGCTCTACCTGCCGCTGCTGGTGGTCCTGCTGGCGCTGATCTTCCGTGCGGTCGCGTTCGAGTACCGGGGCAAGGTGGACACTGACAGCTGGCGGAACCGGTGGGACTGGGCCATCGCGCTGGGATCCTTCTTCGCGGCTTTCGGCGTGGGCGCCGCCCTGGCCCTCACCACCACCGGCCTTCCGCTGAACGCCAACGGCGACCGGGAAGGCGGCCCCATGGCCTGGTTCAGCGGTTACGCACTGCTGGGCGGACTCGCCGTCGTGGGTTTCTCACTCCTCCACGCCCTGGCCTTCCTGGCCCTCAAGACCGACGGCGAGGTCCGGCACCGTGCCCGCCAGTGGGTCGTGCGGCTCCTGCCGGTCCTGCTCCTGCCCATCGCGGCATGGGCCCTTGCCATCCAGTTCCTGGACGGCAAGCCGTGGACCTGGGCCGCCGTCGTGCTGGCCGTTGGCGCTGCCGCCACCGCCTGGTGGCTGGCCCGGAACGGTTCCGAAGGCAGGGCCTTCCTGGCCCTTGGTGCCTTCCTGGTCCTGGGCACCGCATCCATCTTCGGGGCCGTGTTCCCGGTGGTGCTGCCTTCCACGCTGGACGGCGCCTTTGACCTCACCATCTCCAACGCCTCATCCTCGGACTACACACTGGGCCTGATGAGCATCGTGGCGGCCTTTGGGCTTCCCCTGGTGATTGCCTACCAGGCCTGGACCTACTGGGTGTTCCGCCGCCGCGTCAGTGCCGCCCACATTCCCGAAGCGCACAGCTTCCTCCCTGCCATCGCCGCCAAGGCCTTCACCACAAAGGGCTGACGTGCGGCCGACCTTCCCCACGGGGCCGGCCACCCGGTCCGCAATTTACTGGCTGGGACTGCTGGCCGCGCTCAAGGCCCTGTCCCTGGTCCTCATCGGCCAGGCGGTGGCCTCCGTCCTTGCGGGGCTCGCCGCCGGGAACCCTGCCTGGTCGGAGCAGCTCACCGCCGGCCTGGCCGGCGTCGTCCTGCGCTCCCTGACCGTCTGGGGGCAGGCTGTCGCCGCCCGCCGCGCGGCCCTCGGGGTCAAGGAGGAGCTCCGCGCGGAGCTGCTGGAGCGGGCCCTGCGCGGCGGGGTGCGGGGGACCGGCCCCGGCGACGGTGGCCTGGCCGTCCTGGCCACCCGCGGCCTGGATGCGCTGGACAGCTACTACACGCAGTTCCTGCCTGCGCTGGTCAACTGCGCTGCCGTTCCGCTGCTGCTGGGGGCCCGGATCCTCTTTGCGGACTGGGTCAGCGCGCTGGTCATTGTGCTGACAGTCCCGTTGATCCCGGTGTTCATGGTGCTGATCGGCCGGTACACCGAGGACAGCGTGCGGCAGGCCCAGGCCTCGCTGGCACGGTTGTCTGGTCACATGCTGGAGCTCGCCAAGGGCCTGCCGGTCCTGGTGGGGCTGGGCAGGGCCACGGCCCAGCGCAAGGCTCTGGAGGAGATCTCCGAGGAATACCGCTCGCGCACCATGGGCACCCTCCGGACCGCGTTCCTGTCCGCCCTGGCCCTGGAACTCATCGCCACCATCTCGGTGGCCGTGGTGGCGGTCTTCATTGGCGTCCGGCTGGTCCATGGCGGCATGCCGCTGGAGGCGGGCCTGCTGGCACTCCTCCTGGCCCCGGACTGCTACCTTCCGCTGCGGGAACTGGGCACCGCCCACCACGCCAGCGACGACGGCCGGGTGGCGCTCGCGGAAACCGCAGCCGTGACCGGTGCGCCGGAGCCTACGCCCCTGCCGGCTGCCAAGGCCGGCAGGCCGGGCGCTCCACTGGAGGTCACCGCACTCACGGTGACCTATCCCGGACGGGCCGGAGCCGCCGTCGGCCCCCTCACCTTCACCGCACCACAGGACAGGATCACCGCCCTGGACGGTCCCAGCGGCGCCGGCAAGAGCACTGTCCTTGGCGTACTGGCAGGCACCATCGGCAACGCCGGCGGAACGGCCAGGACAGGAACCAGCGCAGGAACCAGCATCACCGGGTCCATCAGGGGGCTGGACCGCCGTGCCGTGGCCTGGGTACCCCAGCATCCCGTCATGGTGGCCAACACCGTCCTGGACGAGGTGCTGCTGTACCTCTCGCCGGATTCCACCCATGGCCCGGACCGCTTCGCCGCCGAAGACGCAGCCCGCCGTTGCCTGGAGCGCGCAGGAGCCGGGCACCTGGCCGGCAAGCACCCGGCGGAGCTGAGCCCGGGCGAGCTGCGGCGCGTGGCCCTGGCCCGCGGCCTGGCCAGGATCGACGCCGGTGCCACCCTCCTGCTCCTGGACGAGCCCACGGCGCACCTGGACGACGCCTCGGCCGTCATCGTCGAGAACGCCATCCGGCGGCTCCGCGGCCAGGCCACCGTAATCCTGGTGGCCCACAACCGGCGCACCCGGCAGTTGGCAGACCTCTTGGTGCCGGTGCGGCCCGCGGGCACGGCAACGCCGACGCCGGATGCGGGCGTTGCTGTGTTCCCGCCGGGCCGCGCCGACACCACGGCGAGCGCAAGGTCCATGGACACGCCCGTCACAGAGGCTGGTGTCGACGACGGAACGGAAGCCAGGCATCCCAGGGTCGTCGGCCCCGCTCCCAGTGCCGCTCCCGGCGCCGGCCGCCTCCTGGCCGCCCTCCTCGCACCGGTCCGTGGGAAGTTCGCGGCAGCGGCCTTTGTCGGCACGCTGGCGGCCGTCTTCGCCGTCGCGCTTTCCGGCCTGTCCGGCTGGCTCATTATCCGCGCCAGCGAGCAGCCGCCTATCCTCTACCTCCTGACGGCCATTGTCGGCGTCCGGTTCTTCGGCATCGGCCGCGCGGTGTTCCGCTATTGGGAGCGCCTGCTGCTGCATGATGCCGTATTCGCCGCCTTGACCCGGCTCCGCGGCAGGCTGTGGGAGTCCCTGAGCCGCCGGGCGCTGTCACTGCGCCGGCTCCTGCAGGGCGGCAATGTGCTGGGCACGGTCATCGACGACGTCGACACCGTCCGGGACCTCCTGCCGCGCGTGGTCCTGCCGCCTGTCACGGCGCTTGCGGTGTCCGTCCTGGCCGTGGCCGCCACCGGAGCCTTGGTGCCGGCCGCCCTTCCCGCAGTGCTTGGGGCAGCCGTCAGCGGCCTGCTGCTGGCGCCCGCGGCCGCCGTGTGGGGTGACCGGAAGTCCGCCGCTGCCGAGCAGGCCCTGCGCTCCGGCGTCCTGCGCCGCGTCACGGCCGCCCTGGATGCGCGGGCCGAACTGCATGCCAACGGTGTGGCGCCCCGCGTCCTTGACGCGCTGCTGGCTGAGGACCGGGATGCCACCCGCGCCTCCCAGCGGTCCGCCTGGGCCGACGGGCTGGGGCACGCCGTCGCCACCGCCGCCTGCGGTGCCGCTGCCCTGGCTGCGGCCTTGCTGGCAGGGCCGGAGGTCCTCGCAGCCCGCGTTGCCCCGGCTACCGCGGCCGTGGTGGTCCTGCTGCTGCTGGCGCTGGTGGAGCCTTACGCTGCGATGACGACGGCGGTGCGCCAGTTCCCGGCGCTGCGTGCGGTTATGCGTCGCGTGGGGGAGTCGGGGGCCCTTGCCGGAGGCGGCGAGGCGACTGACGGGCTGCAGTCCGTTCCTGCCAGGGCCGGCGGTGCGCCAGGCGTCGAGTTGGTGGACCTGGCCGCGGCCTGGCCGGGAGGCTCACCGGTCTTCTCGGGCGTGGACGCGTCGGCAGCGCCGGGGCGCTGGCTGGCGGTCACCGGGCCGTCAGGGTCCGGAAAATCGACGCTGCTCTCGGTGCTGCTGGGCTTCCTGCCGCCCGCTGCAGGCCAGGTGCGGGTCACCGGCCGGGCGGCGTGGTGCCCGCAGGAAGCACACCTGTTCGATTCCACCATCCGCGGAAACCTGCTGCTGGGCAGGCCGTCCACCGACGGTGCCGCCGCGGCACGTGACGAAGAGCTGGAAGCCGTCCTGGCCGCCGTCGGACTTTCCGGGCTGGTACGCCGGCTGCCGGCGGGGCTGGACACCCGAATCGGGCCCGGCGGTGCGTTCCTCAGCGGCGGCGAGCGCCAGCGCCTGGCCGTGGCGCGGACCCTGCTGACCGGCGCGGAGGTGGTCCTGCTGGATGAGCCCACCACCCACCTTGATGCCGAATCCGCGGCCGCCATGCTCGCGGACCTGCGTTCGGGCCTGCGGGACCGCACGGTGGTGCTGGTGACCCACAATGCGGCTGATATCCAGGCCGGGGATGGACGCCTTGACCTGTCAGCATTCTCCGGACAGGCGCGCGCATCCCTGGCGCGTTCCCGCTGACCTCTACCGCTCAAGCCCGGAAGGCGCCGGGAAGGCCGTGCGCCTAGCCGTTGACGTCGTGCAGGTGATGGACGACGTCGTGCAGGAAGTATTGGGAGAGTGTCAGGACGGTGAACTCGGAGCCGTTGCTGCGCAGCCCCTTGCGTCCCCAGTCCTCTTCGGGGACACCGGCGAAGGACTCGGCCGCCTCATGTCCTTCTGCCGCCAGTTCTGGGCCCACTTCCGACGGGTCGGCGTTGGCGTAGTCTTTTTCGAGCGCTGTCAGGTCCTGGTCCCAGTCCGCGAAGCGGGCGTCATCCGCCGTGAGCATCAGGTTCAGCCGCTGGCCGAAAAGGGTGAAAACGTCCCGCACGTGGCAGGCGTACTCAACCGCCGACCAGGTGTCGTCGTTGGGGCGCTCCGCCGCATCCGGCCGGCGCAGGACGGCCAGCCAACGCGGGATCATGCTTTCGATGCTGCCCGGGACCGTTGCCGGTGTGGCGGAGGAGGCGTCGAAGGAGCATTCCGGGCAGGGGCGGGACAGGACCCAGGTCCAGTCCTTGGCATCAGGAACGATAGGCATGGGAGCAGTCTAAGCGGTGCGGGCTGCGCCACTGTCCCAGCCTGGCGCCCCTTTCTAGGTCTCCGCGGATTCCCCATCAGGCCAAGCCATGGCCGGCCCCACCGCTTCCACGGCCTGGGAGAGCGGGACGCCCGATCCGTCACGCCGGCCATGCTCCTGGGGCAGTGATCTGGCCACGCCGGCGGCAGACGACGCCTTCGCGGGGCCGTGCCCTGCCCAGGCAAGCAGCAGCATGTCCTCGCCCTTCAGGAACCGGTGCGACCGGACGCCCGCCGTGGCGCGTCCCTTGGCAGGGTATTCGGAGAAGGCGGTGACCTTGGCCGTGCCCGGAGCGGTGCCGGGAAGGGCGCCGTTGGTGCCGGCGATGGTCACCACCACGGCGGCCTCGTCCTTGGGCTGCACGGCACCGAAGAAGATCACCTGGTCACCCGCGGCAAGCTTGATTCCCGCCATGCCGCCGGCGGTACGCCCCTGGGGACGGACGGCGGATGCGGGGAACTTCAGCAGCTGGGCTTCCCGGGTGAGGAACACCAGGTCGGCGTCGTCTGCGCCGGCCGGAGCCACGCCAACCACAACGTCCTTGTCCTTGAGCGTGATGACTTCCCAGTCTTCGCGGTTGAGGGGGTAGTCCGGCTGGACGCGCTTGACCACGCCCTGGGCCGTGCCGATGGCCAGGACCTCGTCCAGGCGCACGAACGCCACCAGGGATTCACCCTTCACCAGCGTGAGGAACTCCTTGGCTGGAACGCCGCCGGCGAGGTTGGGCAGCCCTGCCATGGGCGCCAGCACCGGCATGTCCATGACCTGCAGCCGGAGCATGCGGCCCAGCGAGGTGACGGCCGCGATTTCACCGCGGGCCGACGTCTTCACCACGGAGGTGTACACGTCGTGCTTGCTTCGGGGCCCTGCCTCGGCCAGCGGCTCCTGGGTGCTGGTCCGCGCCACCTGACCGGAGGCTGTGAGGATCGCCCAGCAGGGGTCATCTGCGATCTCCAGGGACAGCGGGGCGGCCTTGCCCTTCTTGCCGTTGGCCCCGGCAAGTTCGGCCGCCACGGTGGGGGAGACGGCCTCGGATTCCAGCAGGACGGTGCGGCGGGGCGTGCCGTGTTCTTCGGCGATGGCGCCGAGTTCGTCCGAGACCACCGTGCGCAGCAATTCCTCGGAGTCCAGGATGGCCTGCAGCTCGGCGATCTCGCGGCGCAGTTCGTCCTGCTCCTTTTCCAGCTCGATCCGGGAGTACTTGGTGAGCTGGCGCAGGCGCAGTTCCAGGATGTAGTTGGCCTGGACCTCGGTGAGGTCATAGATGGACATCAGCCGCTCGCGCGCTGCCGCAGCCTCATCCGAGGACCTGATGATCTGGATGACCTCGTCGATGTCCACAATGGCGATGAGGAGGCCCTCCACCAGGTGCAGCCGGTCCTTCTTCTTTCCGAGCCTGAACACCGTGCGGCGGCGCACCACGTCGATGCGGTGGTTGACGTAGACGGACAGCAGGTCCACCAGGCCCAGGGTCTGGGGCTGGCCGTCCACCAGGGTGACGTTGTTGATGCCGAAGGAGTCCTCCATCGGCGTGTACCGGTAAAGCTGCTGCAGCACGGCGTTGGGGTTGAAGCCGTTCTTGAGCTCGATGACCAGCCGCAGCCCATGCTTGCGGTCGGTCAGGTCAACGATGTCGCTGATGCCGGTCAGCTTCTTGGCGTTGACCGCGTCCTTGATCTTCTCGATCACCTTCTCCGGGCCCACCATGTACGGCAGTTCGGTGACCACCAGGCCAGTGCGGCGCGCGGAGAGCTGTTCGATTTCCACCTTGGCTCGGGTCTTGAAGGAACCGCGGCCGGTGGCGTACGCGTCCCGGATGCCGTCCAGCCCTACGATCCGGCCACCGCTGGGCAGGTCCGGGCCCGGGACGAACCGCATCAGGTCGTCCAGGGTGGCATCGGGGTTCGCGATCAGGTGCCGGGCGGCGGAGATGACCTCCACCAGGTTATGTGGGGCCATGTTAGTGGCCATGCCGACGGCGATGCCGGTGGCGCCGTTGACCAGCAGGTTGGGGAAGGCGGCAGGCAGGACGTCCGGCTGGGTGAGCTGGTTGTCGTAGTTGGGGATGAAGTCCACCACGTCTTCGTCGAGGTGGTTGGTGAGCGTGAGGGCGGCGGCCGCCAGCCTGGCCTCCGTGTACCGCGGTGCTGCAGGGCCGTCGTCGAGCGAGCCGAAGTTGCCGTGCCCGTCGATCAGCGGCAGGCGCAGGGAAAAGTCCTGCGCCATGCGCACCATGGCGTCGTAGATGGCGGCGTCGCCGTGCGGGTGCAGCTTGCCCATGACCTCGCCCACCACGCGGGCGCTCTTGACGTGGCCGCGGTCCGGCCGCAGGCCCATGTCGCTCATCATGTAGAGGATGCGGCGCTGCACCGGCTTGAGCCCGTCCCGGGCGTCGGGGAGCGCGCGCGAGTAGATCACCGAGTACGCGTACTCCAGGAACGAGCCCTGCATCTCGGAGGTGACATCGATGTCGACGATGTTTTCCGTGTAGTTCTCGTCTGCGATCGGGGCTGGACTTTGGCGGCGGGCCATGGGGTGTGGTGAATCCTTCTGGGGTTACTGCGCAGCCATTGGGGTGTGCTGCGGGAGTTTTTGGCTAGGCTAAGCCTATGGTGGATCAGCCCGGGGACGGCGAATATCCGGAACATTGGGAAGCCGATGTCGTCCTGCGGGACGGCGGAACAGCGCATCTGCGGCCCATCCATCCGTCGGACGCGGAGGCTGTCCAGGCCTTCCATACCGGGCAGTCGCAGAATTCAATCTACATGCGCTTCTTCGCATTCAAGGCCAGGCTGTCCGCCAAGGAACTCAAGCGCTTCACCGAGGTGGATTACAAGGACCGGGTGGCGTTCGTCATCACCATCCACGGGGAAATCATCGGCATCGGCCGCTACGACCGCCTCCCCAACCCCACCGAGGCCGAGGTCGCCTTCAACATCGCCGATTCCCATCAGGGGAGGGGCATCGGCTCCATCCTGCTGGAACACCTGGCGGCCGCCGCGCACGAGAACGGGATCCGGAAGTTCACCGCGGAGGTGCTGCCGGAAAACCGGAAGATGCTGATGGTCTTCTCCGACGCCGGCTACGACGTCAAGCGCCACTTCGACGACGGCGTCGTCAGCCTCGAGTTCAACATCGACCCCACCGAGAAATCCCGTGCCGTGATGGAATCCCGCGAGCACCGCGCCGAGGCGAGAAGCGTCCGGGAGCTGCTGGCGCCGTCGTCCGTTGCCGTGATCGGTGCCAGCCGCCGGTGGGGGACCGTGGGGTACCAGCTGCTGGAGCACATCATCGAGGGCGGCTTCCACGGCTCCGTCTACGCCATCAATCCGGAAGCACTGGAGCTCGCGGGCATGATGTCGTACGGCAAGCTCTCCGAGGTCCCCGAACCCGTCCAGCTGGCCATCATCGCTGTCCCCTACGAGGAGGTGGCCGGGGTCGTGGCGGAGTGCGCTGCGGCGGGTGTCAAGGGCGTCGTGATCGCCTCGGCAGGCTTCGCGGACGACGGCGAACGCGGCCTGCTGCGGCAGCGCGCCCTAGTGCGCCAGGCCCGGGCGAACGGCATGCGGGTGATCGGCCCGGCGTCGCTGGGCATCGCCAACACGCACCCGGACGTGGCACTGAACGCCTCCATGGCCCCCACCATGCCGCTGCGCGGCGGCCTGGGCCTGTTCAGCCAGTCCGCGGCAATCGGCGTCTCGCTCTATGCCGCCTCCAGCCGGCGCCGGGTGGGAGTGTCCAGTCTCCTCTCGGCGGGCAACAGGGCAGACGTTTCGGGCAATGACATGATGCAGTACTGGGAGGACGACACCGACACCTCCGCCGTGGGCCTGTACCTTGAGTCGATCGGCAACCCCCGCAAGTTCTCCCGCATCGCCCGCCGGCTGGCCCGCACCAAGCCCGTGATCGTGGCCAAGTCGGACACCATGGGCCTGCGGCTGCCGCCCGGGCATGCGGTCCGCACCACCCAGGCGCCGGCCGGGGCGCTGGATGCCATGCTCCGGCAGTCGGGCGTGATCCGGGTGGAAACCGTGGAGCAGCTGGTCGACGTGGCCCAGGTGGTCTCCGGCAGGCCGCTTCCCGCCGGACCGGATGTTGCCATTTTCAGCAACTCGGAGGCGCTGGGCAACGTGGTGGCCGACAGTGCCGTGGCGCACGGGCTGGGGGTGGCGCAGGTGGTCTCCGGACTGGACCTCGATGCCGGCCAGTCGGTGGCACTCCCCGCGCTGCGGAACGCCCTCCTTGACGCCCTCGCTTCTGATGCCGTGCACGCCGCCGTCGCCGCCCTGCTGCCCGCACGCGGCCTCACGGTCGATGCCGTGGCGCAGGTCCTGGCCGAATGTTCAGCCAGCGCCGGCAAACCGGTGGTGGCCGCGTTCACCGGCATCCTGGACCCCGCCATCAATGTGGAGGGCCTGGTGGGGGCTGAGGGATGCACCGTTCCCTGCTATTCCAACCCCGGCGCCGCCGTCGCCGCGCTCGCCGCAGTGGTGCGGTACGCCGAGTGGGCCGCCCGCGACCAGGGGCAGTTTGTGGAACCCGCGGGCTGCGACCCGCGGCAGGCGGAAGCAGAGCTCGACGAACTGCTGCGGGACGTCACCGGTGACCAGCTCAAGCAGCTGGACCCGGCGGCAACTGCTTCGCTGCTGGGGCACTACGGCATCTCCGTCCTGCCGTCCCGGCCGTTCACTGCCCCTGATGAGGCCGTAGCGGCCGCTGACGCCCTGGGCTGGCCCGTGGTGCTGAAGACCACCGCCCCGGCCCTTCGCCACCGGCTGGACCTTGGCGGGGTGCGCCTGGGCATCGAGGACGCGGAGTCGCTGCGGCTCAATGTGCAGCAAATGCGGCGGGCGCTCGCAGCCTATGGCGACCCTGCGCTCGAAGTGCAGGCGATGGCGCCGGTGGGGCAGGCCTGCACCTTCCGTGCCATCGAGGATCCGCTGCTGGGCCCGGTCATCTCGTTCGGCCTGGCCGGTGACGCCGTCAACCTGCTCGATGACTGGTCGCACCGGGTGCCGCCGCTCTCCGCCGCTGACGTGCACGATTTTATTCGGGCCCCGCGGGCGTCCCGAAAGCTCTTCGGCTACCAGGGCCTGCCGGCCGTTGATGTCGCTGCCCTTGAGGACCTTGCCGGGCGGCTGGCCTGGATGAAGGACAACCATCCGGAGATCGCGCTGGTGGAGTTCAACCCGGTTTTGTGCGGCACCACCGGGGTGACCATCCTCGCCGCCGACGTGCGGATCGGCAACGCCGCGCAGCGCACGGACAGCGCGCGACGGGCCATGCTGGGCTGACGCGGTTAGCAAGTGACCGGGCGATCTGTGAAAATGGGGGCATGAGCTTCCAGCCTCCCGCGTCGGCGCCCGAAACGCCCGGCAATGAAAACCAGGCCGTCCGCCACCACAGCTCACACAACCACGGAGTGCAGGGCCAGAGCCTGGAAGACGCACTGCAGAAGGCGGGGTTCTACCCGCGCCTTGTCTCGGACGTCGTCGACGACGCACTGGACGGCCGGGACTGC
The DNA here is from genome assembly GCF_030323865.1 of Pseudarthrobacter defluvii. NCBI lineage: Bacteria > Bacillati > Actinomycetota > Actinomycetes > Micrococcales > Micrococcaceae > Pseudarthrobacter > Pseudarthrobacter defluvii. Next base: position 1,716,301 of record NZ_CP066362.1, read on the forward strand.
GTGGCCCACCTGGTGCACCTGGAAACCCACTTCGACCGCGCCGAAGTCCGCCGCCACATTACCGTGCTGGTGCTGACTGCCGACATGCTGGTGATCACCCACGTCGACGACCAGCAGCTGGACGAGGCGGGGGAGCAGATCGTCGCCCAGATCTCCACCGAGTCCGTTCCCGTGGCCCAGATCCGGTCTGTGGTCCTGAGCTACATGTACGCGCAGCCGCAGAACTACAAGCCGTCGGACCCGGTCCGGGAACTCACCCTGTCCATTGCCTGGTCCGGGGGGCAGCGGCTGGACATGGGCCCTGCCAGTTGCGGGGATCCTCAGTGCGAAGCCGACCACGGCTACACCGGAACCATCGCGCAGGAAGACATCGTGCTCCGCATCAGCGCCGAGGCTGACGGGCTGCAGGCCGTGCAGGACGCCAAACTGTTCGCCCGGGCCCTGCGCGCGGTCAACACCGGTTCCGCCGCACCGGTTTCCCACGCCCAGTCCATGGCGCCCCGGCCGCGTTCGGGAGTGTTCGGCAACCGGCTCAGCCGCGGGCACCAGCAGCGCTGAGATGCCGGAAGACCGCCACCACGCAGGACAAGCTCCCGGACGCACCCCCGACCTTCCGCCCGCTCCCGCCTATGGGCACCGCTCCATCGCGGAAGTCCTGACCAGCGGTGCCGCCAGCCTTGGCGTGGAAGGCTTCACGAATACTCTGGGGCTTCCGGCCGCCCAAAAAATCTGTATCGTGCTCGCGGACGGCCTGGGCCGGAACCTCCTGAAGCAAAAGGCCGCCCACACGCCCTTCCTGCGCTCGGTGATGCAGGCAGGCCAGGCGGAGGTCCCGGTGTGGCTGGACTCAGCCTTTCCGTCCACCACCGCTGCAGCACTGTCCAGCTTCGGAACCGGACTTCCGGCCGGGCAGCACGGCATGGTGGGCTACGACGTCCTGGACCCGGACCAGGACAAAGTGGTCAACCTGCTTGGAAACTGGGATCCCGGCGTCGACCCCTCCACTTGGCAGCCGTTCCCCACGGTCTTTGAACGGATTGCCGGGGAGGTGGATGTCAGCACCGTCAGCCTCGCCCAGTTCGACAGCTCGCCCATGACCCGGGCAGCGCTGCGGGGTGGCAGGTTCATCTCCGGGACAACCTCCCACGCGCGAACTGCCGCCGCTGCCGAGGCCATGGCTGCCTCCGGCCGGTCCCTGATGTATTTCTACGTCAATGAACTGGACAAGGCAGGGCACCGCTACGGCAGCAGGTCCGAACAGTGGGAACACCAGCTGGAAGAGCTCGACGCCACGGTCAAGCGGCTCAACTCCTCCCTTCCGTCCGGCACCACCATCCTGCTCACCGCCGACCACGGGATGCTGGACATCCCCGAGTCGCAGCGCCTTGATTTTTCCAAGGACCCGGAGTTGGTGGACGGCGTCCGCCACACCGCCGGTGAACCGCGCATGGTGCACCTGTACCTGGATGAGGCGCACCTGGAGTCCGCTGCCGGCGCCCGCGACCGGCTGCTGGGCGCCTGGAAAGCCCGGTTCGGTGACCGAGTGTGGGCCTTCACCCGGGAGGAGGCCGTTGCCGGTGGGCTCTTTGGTGACGTACGTCCCGCTGTTGAAGGCAGGATCGGTGACGTGATGATCGCGGCGCGTGACGCCGTCGCGCTTTACGACGGCCGGCGCATGCGGCCCACGGCCATGGAAGTGGTGGGCCAGCACGGCTCACTGACCAAGGCTGAGCGGGAGGTCCCGCTGCTCTGCTTTGCCGCTGAAGGAAAGGGCCGCCGCCGTGGCTGAGCTCATCTTCTTCTCCGGCACCATGGACTGCGGCAAATCAACGCTGGCCCTGCAGATGGACTATAACCACCGGGCCCGCGGGCGCGGCGGCGTACGGTTCAGCCGCAATGACCGCGCCGGCGAGTCCCGGATCTCAAGCCGCCTGGGCCTGGAAACGGATGCGGTGGAGGTGCTGGACAGCACGGACTTCTGGGAGGAAGTGATGATCCGGCGTACCCAGGGCCGGCGGGTGGACTACCTGATCTGCGACGAAGCGCAGTTCTATACCCCTGAGCAGGTGGAGCAACTGGCCAAGGTGGTGGACGAAATTGACGTGGACGTCTTCGCGTTCGGCATTACTGCCGACTTCCGCACCCGGTTGTTCCCCGGTTCGCAGCGCCTGATCGAGCTCGCCGACCGCGTGCAAGTACTCCAGGTGGAGGCGCTGTGCTGGTGCGGGCGCCGGGCCACGCACAACGCCAGGACGGTCGACGGCGTCATGGTCACCGAAGGGGCGCAGGTGGTGGTGGGCGACGTGGACATGGTGGTCGAGGCCGCCGCCCCGGAGGCCGGGCATGTTCCCGTGGTGGGATACGAGACGCTGTGCAGGCGCCACTTCATGCGGCGGGTCACGGCGCACGGTGCTTCTTTAATGGCCCAGCAGGACCAGCTGCTGCCGTTCGACGTGGACGCGTGCCTGTGGCGCGGCTCCGGCGGCCTGGGGGAGAAGCACGGGGGCGACGGGGAAGGCTGATTCCGTGGGCCCGCGCCTGCCTTGACCGAAATGGCAGTCCAGGGTTCCGGGCTTGAGTTAGTCCGTTGGATCCAGTTGGTGCACGACGGAGGCTGGACCGCCGGCACCCAGTGGTGGCTCGGGTGGGACAGCGCCGTCCTTGCCAGTGCGCAGTTTGAGTTCGCTGACAAGCGCGCCAACCACAATGAAGATGGCGCCGGCCACCGCGACCGGAGGAAGCCGGTCGCCCGCAATCCGGCCGATGATCGCAGCCCAAACGGGCTCGCCAGCGTAGATGATCGTTGCTCTTGTCGGCGAAACCGATCGCTGGGCCCAGTTCATGGTGAGCTGGATGACGCAGCTAAAAGTCCCTAGGGCGACCGCCGCTCCCACCCACACCCATGAGAACGCAGGCAATTCCTCTCCGACCATAGGCACGGCCACGAAGCCCAGTGATCCCGCAACGAGCAACTGCACCACGGTCACCCGGCCGAGGTGCACTTTGCCTGCGAACCAACCGATGAGGATGATCTCCGCTGCGATCGGAAGGGTGCTGGCGACAGTCGCGATCTCCCCGGAGCTGAAGGTGAAGCCGACGCTCGCTGGGTCGGCGAGCAGCACGAGACCGACGAAGGCCAGCCCGACACCGATCCATGCTGAAAGCCCTGGCGGTTTCCTGAACACCATCCACTGCAGGACCGGTACAAGCGGAACGTAGAGAGCCGTAATGAACGCGGAAGTGCTGCTGTCGATCGTTTGAAGACCAACGGTTTGAAGTCCGTAGCCCAGGAAGATCATGACGCCGATGGCTGAGCCTGCCGCAATCTCCTTCAAGGTAATGCCACAAAGGACACGTGCGAAAATGACGGCGCTGATGAGGCCTGCGGTCAAAAACCGCATGCCAACAAAAAACCACGGTCCGCTGTACTGTACGGCGACGTGAACGATCAGGAAGGTCGCCCCCCACACTGCAGTGATGAGGACGAGGGCAAGTTCCTGTCGGGAGAACTGGTTCCGAGGGGCAGTGTGCAACATAATGCTCACCTTATGGTGCAGAATAGTGCACATGCAAAATGAGGGAGCAGCCAGGGTCCTGGACCACGTCAGTGCGAACGTACGGCGGTTTCGCGCGGCGGCACAACTCAGCCAAGTCGCCTTGGCTGATCGCGCCGGCGTCAGTCGACGCACGGTGGTCAAGCTCGAGGCTGGTGAGGCGAACATCAGCCTGACAGGTCTTGATCATCTCGCTGACGCGCTGGGTGTCACCTTCGTCGATCTCGTTGCCGCACCGGCCGCGCACCATGCAAACATCAGCGAAGTTGCATGGCGAGGAAACCGGCAAGGCAGCATCGCGGTGCTGCTGGCATCGGTTCCCGCTACCAAGGATGCCCAGCTGTGGGCCTGGACCCTGGAACCGGGCGACCGCTACGACGCGGAGCCTGATCCGGTGGGTTGGTCTGAAATGATCTTCGTCTCCGAAGGATCAATTCGGGTTGAACAAGAAGACGGTCCCACCGAACTCAATACAGGTGACCACCTCGCCTTCCCCACCTCGCAGCAGTACGCGTACGCAAACCTTGGTGACACCCGGGCACGCTTTGTGCGTGTCGTTGTCAGTTGATTCGGCTGCCATACGTCTAATACGCTGCGGCAGGAGTTGAGCGCCCTTGATGGCAGCCAACTCCTCGTTCAACGTGATTGTCAGACCCCCTTGCCATTATTGGCTTATGGGGAAGGCAGCGGTAAGCAGGGCTTATGCGGACATCCGGGCTGCCCTTGCTGTGTTGAATGCGGAGGTGGATGGGTTCGGGTTGGAGCCGTTTTCGGTGGCTGATCCGTTGGCGGGGCTGGCGGATGGGTGCCTGGATATTTTGGCCGGTGCCCGTGAGGTTGAAGCCGGGTTGGCGGGGCTGAAGGCGAAGACTGCCGTGGCTTACGGAGAGAGTGCCGGTGCTGTTGCCGGTCCGGGTGTGCCGGTGCAGGCGCAGGAGATGGCGGTCACGGCGGAGATCGGGTGTGTGCTGGCGTTGGGGCCGCGGGCGGCGTCCTCGTTCCTGGCGACTTCGCACGCCGTTGTTTCCTCGTTGCCGCGAACGTTGGCGGGGCTGCAGACCGGGACCCTGTCGTGGCAGCACGCGGTGGTGATGGCGGACGAGGCCGCGTGTCTGGATGCTGCGGGGGCGGCGGCGTTGGAAGCCCATTTCCTTGACCCTGACGCCCAGGACCCTGCTCGGGGGTGTCCGTGGGGCAGATGCCGGCGCATCGGTTTCGGGTCAAGGCCAGGACGTGGCGGGAACGCCACCACGCCGAGAGCATCGAAGTACGCCATGCCAAGGGGATCGCGGATCGGCGGGTGGAGTTCCGTCCGGACCAGGACGGGATGGCCTGGCTGTCCGCGTGCCTGCCGGCGGCTGAGGCGTTGGCCGGGTGGAACCGGCTCACCGCGATTGCCCGCAGCATGCAGGGCCCGGACGAGTGCCGGACCATGCCGCAGCTGCGGGCGGACGAGTTCGCCGAGGCGATCCTCGGCAGCCCCGTCTTCACAGAAGGGAACGGTAACGGCGTCTTGAGTGTCTGCGCCGCTTTGAGTATCTCCGGTGCATCTGATGCTCCTGTAGCTGACGGGGACAGGGCGGCTGCCGGTTACGGAACCGCTACCCAGTCCACTGGACGTGCCAGCGGTAGTGCAGGCGCCGCTGCCGGACGGGAGTCGTGGTCATCACCGATCCGCGCGCAAGTCCTGGTCACGGTTCCGGTGTTCTCCCTGATGGGCGTGACTGACGAGCCGGCCGTGCTGGACGGGTACGGGCCGATCCCGCCGTCGATGGCCCGGGACCTGGTCGCGAACGGGGCAACGTCGTTTTACCGGGTGTTGGTGGATCCGCGGGACGGGGCGCCGCTGGAGATCGGGCGGACGAGTTACCGGGTGACCGGGGCGATGCGGGCTTGGTTGCGGATGCGGGACGGTAAGTGCCCGTTCCCGGGCTGCAGCAACAACTCCCTGGACAACGACGCCGACCACATCCTCGCCTGGGCAAAAGGCGGCACCACCGGGATCAGCAACCTGGGGCAGCCCTGCCCGAAACACCACAAGCTCCGGCACGCCACCGGCTGGAAACCCAGTCCGGCCGCGAAGAACGAGCCGCCCGGCTGGATTTCACCCACCGGCCGGCATTACCCGAGCGAGCACCAGGACTGGGAACCACCCCACTGGCCAGGTGGATTGGGAACGGGCAGCGTCGACATCGTTCGGCAGACCGGGTCCCCTTGGGAAGATACCCTGGAGCAGTTCCTGCGCGCCCATGCCTGACCGGCTTCGAGTGCCGTTGTCCTGTGTGACGTCAGCTGATACGGCGGTAGCGGATGTGCGTAGCAAGCGGTGAGTGCAGTACCTCGACGGGTTCGAAGCCGAAGGACTCAATGCCATCGAACATTCGCTCGCCGGATCCCAGCAAGACCGGCGCGATGTCGAGGGTGAGTTCATCAATCACCCCTGCTTGCAACGCCTGCCTGACAGTGGAGGCTCCGCCTGCGATATCCACCCCTTTGCCGCCGGCGGCATCCAGTGCTGCCGCATAAGCAGCGTCGAAGCCGCTGGTAACAAAGTGGAAAGTCGTCCCGCCCTCCATCTGGATGGGGTCATGGGGATAATGCGTCAGCACGAAAACGGGAGCGTGGTACGGCGGTTCCGGCCCCCACCAGCCGGACCAGTCAGCATCCCACTCGCCGCGGATAGGGCCGTACATATTTCGCCCCATCACGTATGCTCCCCGTGGGCGCATCAGCCATTCGGTCGCAGTCTTGTCGGCATCGTTGGCCCGGGGATCGCCGATGTGCCAGCCATGCAGTTCCAGCCCGCGCTTGCCCAACGGGTTCTCGCGGCTCTGGTCAGGCCCGGCGACGAAGCCGTCCAGCGACATGGACATGTGGCAGGTAGTGTCCGGCACGGGAAACCTCCGTAATTACAGCGTCTGACTGATGGCGTGCCGGGATCCTAGCATGCAGCGCAGGCAGGAACGACCCCGTACGGAAGGAAGACGGAAGGAAGAAAAGCCCTTAGTCGCTCCGGGTGCCGAAGACGATTTCATCCCAGGACGGCACGCTGGACCGCTTTGGGCGGGCAGGCCGTTCCGGCGCCTCGGTCTCCGGCAGCTGCCCGGTGGCAGGTGACGCGTCGTCCTGTTTGGCGGAACGACGGGGATTGCTGCCCAGGAGTTCATCCAGCCCGGCCCCACCGGAGCTTCCGGAGCCTGCTTCGGTCGTGGAACCGGAGGGTTTCTGCGGGGACGCCGCAATGGTGATTTCCCTGGTATCCGTGCTGACGCCGTCGTGAAGCCGCAGGCCGTCGTCCTGGCCGTCGCGGTGCGGCGGAAGAAGGCTAAGCCTCGAAAGCATCGACGGCCTGGTGTCCCTGCGCCGGATGAAGGAATCGCCTTGGGCGGCAGGCGCGTCCCGTTGGTCGTCCTGGGGCTCGGGTTCCTCTGCCTCAGGGTCGGTGGCCACCTCTGAAGGGCGGGGATGCGCGGCCGGCACACCATGGGTGAGGAGCATTGCCAGTGCATCATCGGAATCTTCGTCCACACCCAGCCGCTGCCCACGCCGTGACCTGAGCATGTCCAGCAGGCCATCGGATTCCTTGCCGGCATCCTGGGCAGGGCCGGCCTGGCCCCCGGGAGAGGCTTTGGAAGAATCCGCGTCGGTCTCGAAATCGAAGGGGCGGTCGGAAACCGCAGTGAGGCGGCGGGCGGGAACAGGGCCATCCAGCGGCTCGAGCTCACTCAGCTGCTGCGCCCAGCGGTTGGTGTTTTGCAGCGACTTCCGGGCCGGGTTGAACGTCCAGAGCGCCGGAGGTTCCTCACCGATTCCGGATGTCCCGCCTGCCTTGGCCTCGAAGCTTGCCGAGACGGTCCACGTACCGTCCTGGCGCCGCCACGAATCCCATTCCACGGTGGCGGGGTCAATGCCATGCGCTGAGAGCCGGTGGGCCACCATGTCGTCGAGGGTTGCGGGGTTGTCGCCGAACGCGGACCGGTAAATGTCGTGGCCGGGGGAGGGCGCCGCGACTTCAACTTTCCGCGCCTGCTGGGCAACATATTCGCGCTCCGCCAGGACGGGGCCTTCATAGCGCTCCACCTTGGCCAGCGGCATCCCGGACAACTCCGCGACGTCCGCAGCAGTTGCACCGGCGCGGATGCGGGCCTGGATGTCCCTGGGGGACATGGGAACAGCGGGCCGTTCCACGCGCGGTTTGGCCGTAGACCGGCTGGCTGTCCTGAGTGCCTCATCGATCGGCAGCTGGAACATCTCGCCGCCGGCCCCGCTCAACAGGAGATGTGTCCCGTCGTCGTGCACGCCTACAAGCCGTAGATCCTGCATACAAATCCTCCACCCTGGCATTACTATCAACCGAAACTCTGCCACCCGGCGGCGTGGATTTGGCTCAAGGAGCAGGGCGCGCCGTGATTTTCCGCTGGATTCCCTGGGTTGAAGGGAAGGTTCACAAGCGGGCGAAGCGCCTGGGGCGGAATCCTGCGAGCGTCAGCGCCGGGTCAGGGCCGCTGTCAGTTGATCCGGATGGCGGGTGGAAGCGAGCCAGTACGGGGTCCGGTCGGCCGGATCAGTGATCTCGATCTTCACCACGGGATCAATCCAGCCGCGGATGCACAGGTAGGCGAGACCGTTCAGCCGGGTGCCGCGCTCCGCCGTCGCCTCACCGGCAGTGAATTGCTGCACGCTGCCCACAAACCGGCGCTCAATGGTGGCCCTACCGACGTTGAGTGCGTCCCCGGTCACCGTGATGGCGGGGGTCGAGACAACCAGGAGGACTGTGATGATCGCGAAGAGCACCAGCGCCGCTGTGTAACCCGCCGCCATGCTGATGGGCGCGAAGACCAGGATGCCCGCCGCCGAGACGCCGGCTGCGATGATCCAGATCCAGGCGTTGGGCCACAGCTTTTCCCTGTAGACCACGGGTGCGCCGGCTGAGGGCGTGCTGGGAACGGATGCGTGCGGGCTTGATTCGGGCATAGCCCAAGCTTTCCACCTTTGGCTGGGTATTTCACCTTGGGCCACCCCTGGTCCGGCCGCTCCGGCCAGCCGCGGGGCCACGGGCTGCCTAGGCTCGATTTGGGGGCGCGGGTTAGAGTGAGTGACTGTGACTGATCATCCCGCAACGGTAGACCTTGTCCCGGACGCAGCATCGCCCGCTGCTGCTGCCCCCACCCTGCAGGTGCAGTTGAAGATGCTGGATCCGGAGCTGGAAGCGCCCTCCTACGCGCATCCCGGCGACGCCGGTGCCGACCTTCGTGCCCGGGAGGACGTGGTCCTGTTGCCGGGGGAGCGCAAGCTGGTTCCCACCGGCGTGGCCATTGCACTGCCTGACGGGTTCGTGGCGCTGATCCACCCCCGGTCCGGCCTGGCCACCAAGCACGGCCTTACGATCGTCAATGCTCCCGGCACCGTGGACGCAGGCTACCGTGGCGAGATTTCGGTAACCCTGCTCAACACCGATTCGGCCCGGCCGATAGAGCTTCGGCGCGGCGATAGAATTGCCCAAATGGTCATTCAGCGGGTGGAGCATGCCCAGTTCATTCCTGTCAGTGAATTGAGCGGATCCGTGCGCGGCACCGGAGGCTTTGGCTCCACCGGCGGGTTCAACGCCCCCGGAGCCTGACCGCGGCTGCGCCCGCTGCCACGCCAGCATGCACGACGGCGGAACCTCCAGGGATCCGGCCGGCAGGTTTCATAACTGGCACATTGAAGAATTAAGGAGTCACCCATGGTCTTTGGGTTCGGCAGGAAAGCAAAGAAGGACGAACCGGCGGAGCCGGTGGAAGAGCTTACGCTCGCGGAGGCCGGCGAAGATGCCCCCTCTCCGGACGCCCGTCGCCAGCACGGGCCGTTTGATGAGTCCGAAATCACCAGCACCGACGGCTTTGTGGACCTGGGCGCCCTGCTCATCACGCCGAGCGAGGGCCTCCAGCTCCGGCTCGAAGTGGAAGAGGCCACACAGCGGGTGGTGGCAGTGACCCTTGACCTGAACGGCTCCAGCCTTCAGCTGCAGGCTTTCGCCGCTCCCAAGACAGAGACGCTCTGGGACGAGATCCGCGAACAGATCGGCCAGTCCGTAGGCGCCCAGGGCGGCCAGGTTGAAGAGGTGGAAGGCGCCTTCGGTACGGAACTGGTGGCCAAGCTGCCCGCCGGGCTCCCGGACGGCAGCCAGGGCTACCGCGTGGCCCGCTTCATCGGCGTCGACGGCCCCCGCTGGTTCCTGCGCGGCGTCCTGGGCGGACCCGCGGCACTGGAGCGCCCCGCCGCGGAAGCGCTTGAGGCCCTGTTCCGGCAGGTCGTGGTGGTCCGTGGTGACAGCCCCATGCCGCCGCGTGATCTTTTGCAGCTGCGGCTGCCCAAGGACGCCTCCGCCACTCCTCCGCCCGCCGCGCCCACCCTGGAGGAGCCCGAACGTGGTCCGGAAATCACCCAGATCGGCTGAGCCCCACAGTGACGAGGCGGCGACGGGCCTTGGCGGCATTACGCCGTTGGGGCAGCTTCCGGACCGGGGACGTGTCCTGTGCCAGGGGCACATCGAATCGGTGACGTTCGTTCCGGCCGACCGCACCCCTGAGTACAGCGCCATCGTTACTGAGGACGACGCCGACCGTCCCGCAACAGGGTCGGGCCGGGGCAGGCCCGCAAGGCTCCGCGTTGTCTGGCTGGGCCGGCGGCGCGTGCCGGGCATCCAAGCGGGTGCCGAGATCCGGGTGGAGGGAATGCTGGCCCGCGGCAAGGATATGCCCACCATCTTCAATCCGCGTTACGAGATACTGTCCCGCCAGGAGAACGAATGACTGAGCACCAGCCCGATCAGCCATCCGGCGCTGCACACCGCGCCGGGGGGCCGCAGGAGGGCAGGCCGCAGGCCGCAGGACAGTCCCCGGTTGCCGGCCTCGCCGCAGAATATGCCGCCAAGGCAGGCCTCCACCGCACCCACGACGGCCGCGTGGACGTCCTGCGCAGCGCCGGGGGAGTGCAGGGCATTGCCGAAAGCATCGTTCCCGGCCTGGTGTTCCTGGTGGCCTTCACCGTCACCCGCGAACTTCCGCTGTCCCTGGTGGCGGCCCTGGCGTCGTCGGCCGTGTTCACTGTTGTCCGCCTGGTGCAGCGCCGGCCCCTCACCCAGGCCTTGGCGGGCGTGGCAGGCGTCGGCATTTCGGCCTGGCTGGCCAACACCACCGGCAAGGCCGAAGACTTCTACCTCCCCGGATTCTTTACCAATGCCGCCTACATCCTGGCGCTGGTCATCTCGATCGCCGTCAAGTGGCCTGTGGCAGGGCTCCTCTTCGGCTTCATCCGGAATGAAGGCGTGGATTGGCGCAAGGAGCCGGACCGGGTCAAGGCCTACCGCCTGGGCACCTGGATCATCGTCGCGGTCCTGGCCCTCCGGCTCATCGTGCAGGTGCCCCTGTACCTCATGGGCACTGACGGCCTGGCCGCCCTCGCCACCACCCGCTTGATCATGGGCGCACCCCTGTACATCCTCGGAATCTGGGTGGCCTGGCTTGTGACCCGGCCGGCTCCAGCCGAAACCGAAGCCGGCCAGGCGGGCTGACGCCGCCAACAAACCGGCACCTCTGGACGTACGGGATACCCGGCGCCCAAGCTGCCTGATGCCCGGCTGCCATGCATCAACGGTGCGCCGGCGAACCTAGCCGTCGAAGCCGTCGTCGTCCGTGGCATGCCCGTGGCCGGCGCCGGCGGGCGTGCTGCTGCCCGCCGTCCCGTGGCCGGCGTCGATGCTGCCGGGCGCGGAGGAGAGCAGTTCCCGGAGCCCGTCCTCAGCGGCGATGGTTGTGACGAAGAAGAGCTCATCGCCGCCGTCGATCACGTCGTCCCTGCTGGGGGTGATGGGTGCCTGGTCCCGCAGGATGGCCACCAGGGTGGCGTCCTCGGGCCAATGAATGTCTCCCACGGTCATGCCGATGACGTGCGAGTCATGCGGGACGGTGAATTCCACCAGCGACGCCACCCCCGTCTGCAGGGTCAGGAGCCGGACCAGGTCACCGATCTCCACCGCTTCCTCCACCAGGGCGGTCATGAGCTGCGGGGTGTTGACGGCGACGTCGACGCCCCAGGAGTCGTTGAACATCCAGTCGTTCTTCGGATTGTTCACCCGGCCCACGGTGCGGCCAACACCGAACTCCGTTTTCGCCAGCAGGGACACCACCAGGTTGACCTTGTCATCGCCTGTGGCGGAAACCACCACATCGGCGTCCTCCACCTTGGCGCCCTGCAGGGTGGAAAGCTCGCAGGCGTCGCCCACCAGCCAGTGGGCGCCCCGCAGGCCGCTGCGGCCGATCACCTCGGGCTTGAGGTCGATCAGCAGGATCTCGTGCTTGTGCGCCAGTAGTTCCCGGGCGATGGATGACCCGACGCTGCCTGCGCCGACGATAACGACTTTCACTGGTACTCCTTGGCGGGGGCTTTGGCGAGGACCTGGGCGATCTGGGCGCTGCGGTCCACCTGCAGCATGGCGTGCACGGTGTCGCCGTCCTGGTATGCGGTACCGGCATCGGGAAGGATGCCCTCGCCAAAGCGGGTGAGATAGGCCACGCGGACATCCGCGGCCTTTTCGATGCTGCTGATCCGGTGCCCGATCCAGCCGGCGTCGAGGTCCAGCTCGGCCAGGACCAGGCGTCCGGACGGTTCGCGGAAGTCGCCCGCGAGGTGCTGTTCGGGGAGGATGCGCCGCAGCACCTGGTCCGCGCTCCAGCGGACGGCGGCCACCGTGGGGATGCCCAGGCGCTGGTAGATCTCCGCGCGTCCGGGATCGTAGATGCGCGCGACGACATGCGGCACGTGGAAGGTTTCGCGGGCAACCCGCGTCGCCAGGATATTGGAGTTGTCACCGCTGGAAACGGCAGCGAAGGCGTAGGCCTCGCCCACTCCTGCCTGTTTGAGGGTTTCACGGTCAAAGCCCACCCCGGTGACCTTCCGGCCGGTGAAGCCCTGGCGGAGCCGGCGGAAAGCGCGGTCGTCCTGGTCGATGATGGCCACGGAATGCCCGGCATCCTCCAGCGTGTGCGCCAGCGTTGCCCCCACCCGGCCACATCCCATGATCACGAAATGCGCCACCGTATCTCCTCTTTATGTATGTCAGGATCGTGCAGCTAGAACTCTACCGGCATGGTCCTGGTTCGGCCCGGCCGGGGCCCGTCATGACATCGCTCCCGAATCAGACTAGCTTTGTGGGGTGTTGACAATACTGAACGCCGTCAAACGCGTGCTGGTGGGCCGTCCCTTCAGGAATGACCGCCTGTCCCATACCCTGCTCCCGAAGAAGATCGCACTCCCGATCTTCGCATCCGACGCATTGTCCTCCGTGGCCTACGCTCCGGACGAGATCCTGCTGACCCTGGCCCTGGCCGGTGTCAGCGCCGTGGCCATCTCGCCGCTGGTGGGCCTGGCCGTCATGGTGGTGCTGCTTACGGTGGTGGCGTCCTACCGGCAGAATGTGCACGCGTACCCCTCGGGCGGCGGCGATTACGAGATCGCCAACGAGAACCTGGGCAAGTACGCGGGCCTGACGGTGGCGTCGGCCCTCCTGGTGGACTACGTGCTGACGGTGGCCGTGTCCATGTCCTCGGCCGCCGCCTACCTCACCACGGCTGTGCCGTCGCTGCACGGTGAGCAGGCCGTCATCGCCACCATCGGCGTCGTCATCCTTGCCTTGGTGAACCTGCGCGGCATCAAGGAAGCCGGCAGTGTCTTCGCCGTCCCTACCTATATCTTTATGGCGTCCATCCTCGGCATGACCGCCGTGGGCATGTTCCAGGCCGCCACGGGGCAGCTGGGGCAGGCGCCGTCGGCCGCGTTCACGATTGTCCCGTCGGAGGGCTTCGACCAGGGCCTGGTGGGCCTGGCCGGTGCGTTCCTGCTGCTGCGGGCTTTCTCCTCAGGTGCTGCGGCGCTCACGGGCGTGGAGGCGATCAGCAACGGCGTTCCCAACTTCAGGCACCCCAAGAGCAAGAACGCGGCCACCACGCTGCTGCTCCTCGGCGTGATCGGCGCCGCCATGCTGGCCGGCATCATCTACCTGGCCAACGTCACCAAGGTCCACATCGTGCTGGACCCCGCCAAGGAGTTCCTGCTGGACGGGAAGCCGCTGCCGGAGGGCTACGTCCAGAACCCGGCCATCTCCCAGATCGCGCAGACCATTTTCGGCGCGGGCAGCATCCCCTTCTACATCGTGGTTGCCGCCACCGGCGTCATCCTGGTGTTCGCGTCCAACACCGCCTTTAACGGCTTCCCGGTGCTGGGCTCCATCCTGGCCCAGGACGGCTACCTGCCCCGCCAGCTCCGCACCCGAGGTGACCGGCTCGCGTTCAGCAACGGCGTTCTGGCCCTCGCCGCCGGCGCCCTGGTGCTCATCATTTCGTTCGACGCCGACGTGACCAAGCTCATCCAGCTGTACATCGTGGGCGTCTTCATCTCCTTCACCCTCAGCCAGCTGGGCATGATCCGGCACTGGGGGCGGGAACTGAAACTCGCCAAGGACAAGGCCGTGCGGCGCCGGATGATGAAGTCGCGCACCATCAACACCATCGGTTTCGGCATGACCGGCCTGGTGCTGGTGATCGTCCTCATCACCAAGTTCGAGCAGGGCGCATGGATCGCCCTGCTGGCCATGTTCATCCTGTTCCTGATCATGTGGAGCATCCGGGCGCACTACGACAACGTGGCGAAGGAACTGGCGGTGGACGAGGATTCCTCCCCCCGGGCGCTCCCCACCCGGGTGCACGCGGTGCTGCTGGTCTCGCACGTGCGCAAGCCGGTCCTGCGGGCCCTCGCCTACGCCCGCGCCTCCCGGCCCTCGCGGCTTGACGCCATCACCGTGGACATCGACCCGGAGGAAACGGCGCACACCATTGCCGACTGGGACAAGCTCGAAATTCCGGTCCCGCTGACCGTCCTCGCCAGCCCCTACCGGGAAACAGTCACGCCCATCATGGACTACGTCAAGCAGATGCGCATGGACTCCCCGCGGGACCTCATCGTGGTGTACATCCCCGAATACGTGGTGGGCAAGTGGTGGGAGCAGTTGGTGCACAACCAGACGGCCCTGCGCATCAAGACCCGCCTCCACTTCGAGCCCGGGGTCATGGTGGCCAGCGTGCCTTGGCAGCTCAAATCATCCGAAGAAGCAAAGAACCTCCAGGACGTGCAGTGACCAGCAGGACCCCCACCGCCACCCAGCCCCAAACCGGAGAAGCCGGCCACACCGGCGAAGAGGCGGTGCTGGACGTCGGGCCCGTCGCCCACGGCGGGCACTGCGTGGCGCGGCATGAAGGCCGCGTGGTCTTTGTCCGCCATGCCATCCCGGGCGAGAAGGTGCGTGCCCGGCTGACCGATGCGGGTGACGGCGCCAAGTTCTGGCGGGCGGATGTCGTTGAAGTGCTGGAGGCTTCCCCGGACCGGGTGGAGCACTTCTGGCGCCCGGCCGATTCCCTGCGCGCCTGGAGCCACGGCCACCCGCCGGTTGGCGGCGCCGAGTTTGGCCACATCACCCTGGCCCGGCAGCGCAGCCTGAAGGCGGACGTGCTGGCCGAGCAGCTCACCCGGCTGGCCGGCTTCGAACAGGTGCCCTCCGTGTGGACCGGCGGCGTGGAAGCAGTAGGGGAGACGGGCGACGGCGGCACCGGCCTTGGGTGGCGCACACGCGCCAGCTTCTCGGTCACCCCCGCCGGCAGGCTGGGAATGCACGCCCACCGCTCCGACCACATCATCCCGGTGCGGGAAATGCCCCTGGCCAGCGAAGCGATCAACGCCCTGCGCCTGTGGGACCTGGACCTGCAGGGGGTGGAGCGCGTTGAGGTGGCCGCGCCCGCCAACGGATCGCGCCCCCTGGTGCTGCTGGCCCCGGCTCCCGGAACGAAGGAAAAACGGTTGCGCGCCATCGCCGCCGACGTGCCGGCGGAGGCGTCCGTCGCCGCCTTTGATCCGCTGACCGGGCAGGTAACCCAGCTCCGGGGACGCACCTGGGTGCAGGAATCCGCCGTCGGCCACGAATACCGCGTGACCGGCGAGGGCTTCTGGCAGATTCACCGCGACGCGCCCGGGACCCTTGTGGGGGCTGTCACGGAATTCCTGGAGCAAGGGGACTTCCTGCATCCCGGCGCGGTGGTTGCAGACCTCTACGCCGGTGCCGGGCTCTTCACCGCGGTCCTGGCCGATGCAGTAGGGGAGACGGGCTCCGTGCTCTCCGTGGAAGGGGCGCCCGGAACCAGCCGCGACGCCCGGAAGAACCTTCACTCCGCTGCCCAGGTGGAGGTGGCCCAGGGCCGGGTGGAGCGGGTCCTGCGCCAAAAGCCGCGGAATTTCGATGCCCTGCTCCTGGACCCGCCCCGGGCAGGTGCCGGGAAAGCCGTTGTCGGCCAACTGGTCGAATCGCAGCCCCGGGCCATCGCCTACGTATCCTGCGACCCGGCGTCGTTCGCCCGTGACCTCGGTTACTTCCGCCGCTCAGGATGGCAACTCACAGGCCTCCGCGCCTTCGATCTCTACCCCCATACCCACCACCTTGAGACGGTGGCATTGCTGACTCCGGGTCCGTGATGCGTCCGGGGTTTTGGACTACGATGGCGGTAGTAGTCCCACGTCGCGCCCGAATTCTCGGCCGGCCGTGTGCAATTTTCGGGCCCTGGAGCTACTTAGGGCGTCCTAACTAGCAGGCGGTCAACCGCGCGACAAAGATGAAACTGTTGCGAGAGGAGTCCTGCGATGAGCACTGTGGACAGTTTCGGTTCAAAAGGCAAACTTAATGTAGCCGGAACCGAATACGAGATTTTCCGGCTGAACTCCGTTGAAGGTGCAGAAAACCTTCCGTTCAGCCTCAAGGTATTGCTTGAAAACCTGTTGAGGACCGAGGACGGCGCGAACATCACTGCCGATCACGTTCGCGCTTTGGCAGGCTGGGATCCCAATGCGGAGCCCGATACAGAAATCCAGTTCACGCCGGCGCGCGTGATCATGCAGGACTTCACCGGCGTTCCCTGCGTGGTCGACCTCGCCACCATGCGTGAGGCCGTCAAGGACCTGGGCGGTGACCCCAAGAGGGTGAACCCCCTTGCACCGGCCGAAATGGTCATTGACCACTCCGTGCAGATCGATGCCTTCGGCAACTCCGGCGCGCTGGAGCGCAACATGGAGATCGAGTACCAGCGCAACGGTGAGCGTTACCAGTTCCTGCGCTGGGGCCAGACCGCGTTCGACGACTTCAAGGTGGTTCCTCCGGGAACCGGCATCGTGCACCAGGTCAACATCGAATACCTGGCCCGCACCGTCATGACCCGCGAAGTGGACGGTGCGCTCCGCGCCTACCCTGACACCTGCGTGGGCACCGACTCGCACACCACCATGGTCAACGGCCTGGGCGTCCTGGGCTGGGGCGTTGGCGGCATCGAAGCCGAGGCAGCCATGCTGGGACAGCCTGTCTCCATGCTGATCCCGCGGGTTGTCGGCTTCAAGCTCAGCGGCAGCATCCCCGCCGGCGCCACCGCCACCGACGTGGTGCTGACCATCACCGAGATGCTCCGCCAGCACGGTGTCGTGGGCAAGTTCGTTGAGTTCTACGGCGAAGGCGTGGCCGCGGTGCCGCTGGCAAACCGCGCCACCATCGGCAACATGAGTCCCGAATTCGGTTCCACCGCCGCGATGTTCCCCATCGACGACGTCACCCTGGACTACCTGCGCCTCACCGGCCGCGCAGACCAGAACGTGGCCCTCGTCGAGGCATACGCCAAGGAACAGGGCCTCTGGCACGATCCTTCCCGCGACATCAAGTTCTCCGAGTACCTGGAACTGGATCTGTCCACGGTTGTCCCGTCGATTTCCGGCCCCAAGCGCCCGCAGGACCGCATCATCCTCTCCGAGTCCAAGGCCCAGTTCCGCGAGGACCTCCGCAACTACGTCAAGCTTGACCTCGCCGACGGCAGCCTGGACGAAGCAATCGATGAGAGCTTCCCGGCGTCCGACTCGCCGTCGTTCACGGCAACGGCAACGCACCTCTCCGAGGAAGCTCCGCACGCCCATGGACCGAAGTCCAACGGCCGCCCGTCCAAGAAGGTTGCGGTCAAGACCGCCGATGGCCGCGAATTCGAACTGGACCACGGCGCGGTGTCGATCGCCTCGATCACGTCCTGCACCAACACGTCCAACCCGTCCGTGATGCTGGCCGCCGCACTGCTGGCCCGCAACGCGGTGGAAAAGGGCCTCGCCGCCAAGCCGTGGGTCAAGACCTCCGTGGCTCCCGGTTCCAAGGTTGTCACCGACTACTACAACAAGTCGGGCCTGACCCCCTACCTGGAGAAGCTTGGCTTCTACATCGTGGGCTATGGCTGCGCCACCTGCATCGGCAACTCCGGCCCGCTGGACGCTGAGATCTCCGAGGCCATCCAGGCCAACGACCTCTCCGTCACCGCAGTCCTCTCCGGCAACCGCAACTTCGAAGGCCGCATCAACCCGGACGTCAAGATGAACTACCTGGCCTCCCCGCCGCTGGTCATCGCCTACGCCTTGGCCGGAACCATGGACTTCGACTTCGAGAACGACGCGCTGGGCCAGGACGAAGCTGGCAACGACGTCTTCCTGAAGGACATCTGGCCCAACCCGGTCGAGGTGCAGCAGGTCATCGATTCCTCGATCGACAAGGACATGTTCGCCAAGGGCTACGAGGGAGTCTTCGAGGGCGACGACCGCTGGAAGGCGCTCGACACCCCCGCCGGCGACACCTTCGCCTGGGACGAGAAGTCCACCTACGTCCGGAAGCCCCCGTACTTCGAAGGCATGCAGGCGCAGCCGGAGCCCGTCAAGGACATCTCCGGCGCCCGCGTGCTCCTGAAGCTCGGCGACTCCGTCACCACCGACCACATCTCCCCGGCCGGTTCCTTCAAGTCCGACACCCCTGCCGGCCAGTACCTGCTGGCCAACGGTGTGGAGCGCAAGGACTTCAACTCCTACGGCTCGCGCCGTGGCAACCACGAAGTGATGATCCGCGGAACATTCGCGAACATCCGCATCAAGAACCAGCTCCTTGACGGCGTTGAGGGTGGCTTCACCCGCGACTTCACCCAGGCAGACGGCCCGCAGGCCTACGTCTACGACGCCGCCCAGAACTACCAGGCAGCCGGCACCCCGCTGGTTGTCCTGGCAGGCAAGGAGTACGGTTCCGGTTCGTCCCGCGACTGGGCCGCCAAGGGCACCGCGCTGCTGGGCGTCAAGGCCGTCATCGCCGAGAGCTACGAGCGCATCCACCGCTCCAACCTCATCGGGATGGGCGTCCTGCCGCTGCAGTACCCGGCCGGCGAGAACGCTGCCAGCCTGGGCTTGACCGGCACGGAAACCTTCTCGGTTGAGGGCGTCACCGCCCTGAACGAGGGCACCACGCCCAAGACCCTGAAGGTCACCGCCACGGCAGAGGACGGCTCCTCCAAGTCCTTCGACGCCGTCCTGCGCATCGATACCCCGGGTGAAGCGGACTACTACCGCAACGGCGGCATCCTGCAGTACGTGCTGCGCCAGATCTCCGCCAACTAGCGGGCTCTGCCAGCAGGCACCATCCTCCCCGAAGCCCCGGCCGGTCACCGACCAGCCGGGGCTTCGGCTTTTCAACCACGTCCGGCCCTGCGAACCGAGGCGTTAGAGTTAAACGGCACGTCTACCATCCAAAGGAGGGGTCATTGGGAATCTTGGACACCATCCGGAATCCGCAGGACCTGAACGAGTTGACCGAGGAACAGCTGGAACAGCTGGCTTCGGAGATCAGGGAATTCCTGATCACGAACGTCTCCCAGACGGGCGGCCACCTCGGGCCCAACCTCGGCGTCGTGGAACTGACGCTGGCCGTGCACCGCATTTTCGAATCTCCCCGTGACAGCATCGTCTTCGACACGGGCCACCAGTCCTACGTCCACAAGCTCCTCACCGGGCGCCAGGACTTCAGCACGCTCCGCCAGGAAGGCGGCCTCTCCGGCTACCCGGCCCGCGCTGAATCCGAACACGACATCGTGGAAAGCTCCCACGCGTCGTCGTCCCTGTCCTGGGCCGACGGAATCTCCCGTGCCCGTCAGCTCACCGGCGAAGGCGACCGGCATGTGGTGGCCATCGTGGGTGACGGCGCACTCACCGGCGGCATGGCCTGGGAGGCCATCAACAACATCGCGGCTGACAAGAAGCGCCGCGTGGTGATCGTGGTCAACGACAATGGCCGCTCCTATGCCCCCACCGTGGGCGGATTTGCCGACTACCTTGCCTCACTGCGCCCTACCATCGACTCCTTCCGAGCCGCCCCTGCCTACGAGGGCGCCCTGGACTGGTGGAAGAAGAGGCTGCAAAACGGCGGCCCCGTGGGCCAGTTCACCTACAAGAGCCTGCACGCCATGAAAAAGGGCATTAAGGACTGGTGGGCACCGCAGGGCATGTTCGAGGACCTCGGCATGAAATACATCGGCCCGGTGGACGGCCACAACCTCCAGGCAATGGAGAACGCACTTTCCACCGCCAAGAATTACGGTGGCCCCGTCATCGTCCATGCCATGACCGAAAAAGGCCACGGCTACGCTCCGGCCCGCGCCCACGAAGCCGACCAATTCCACGCCGTTGGCATCATCGATCCGGAGACGGGCGAGCCCACCGGCAGCGGCGGCGCGCAGTCCTGGACCTCCGTATTTGCGGACGAGATCGCCGCCATCGCCGACGAACGCGACGACATTGTCGGTGTCACCGGCGCCATGCTGATCCCGGTGGGCCTGCACAAGTTTGCGGCCAAACACCCCAAACGGGTCATCGACGTCGGGATCGCCGAACAGCATGCGCTGACCGCCGCCGCGGGCATGGCCTTCGGTGGGCTGCACCCTGTGGTGGCCGTCTACGCCACGTTCCTGAACCGGGCCTTCGACCAGCTGCTGATGGACGTCGCCCTCCACAAAGCCGGCGTCACCATCGTCCTGGACCGCGCAGGGGTCACCGGCCCCGACGGTGCCAGCCACCACGGCATGTGGGACATGGCCATGGTGCAGATCGTTCCCGGCCTTCACCTGGCGGCGCCCCGTGACGCCACCCGGCTTCGGGAGGAGCTTCGCGAGGCCGTGGCCATCAGCGACGCCCCCAGCGTGGTGCGTTTCTCCAAGGGATCTGTTGGCCCGGCAGTTGAGGCATTGGAACGGCTGAGCGACGGCGTGGACGTCCTTGCCCGCCGCCCCTCCGGCTCCACTGAAAACGACGTACTCATCGTCAGCGTCGGCGCCATGTCCGAGCTGGCCCTTGACGTTTCCAACCGGCTCGGTGCGCAGGGCATCAGCACCACAGTGGTCGATCCGCGCTGGGTTCTTCCGGTCCGCAAGTCCATCATTGCGCTGGCATCGCACCACCGGCTGGTGATCTGCATCGAGGACGGCGTCCGCGCCGGCGGCGTGGGCTCGCGCATCCGGCAGGAAATGCGGGCGGCAGGCGTGGACACCGCACTGAACGAGGTGGGCCTGCCCGTTGAGTTCCTGGAGCATGGCACCCGCAACCAGGTGCTGGAGCGCGTCGGGCTTACCGCCCAGCAGATCACGCACGACGTCGTGGCCCAGGTCCTCGGCACGAAGGTTCCGTTTGCGCGGCCCCTGCCCGGGCAGCAGCACCCCACCACCGGCAGCCTTCCGATCCTGTGAGGGACGAGGATGAACTGAAGTACCCCGGGCCTGCCGGGGAGTCCGGACCGGTTCTGCACACCACAACCACACGCGTCCCCAACGGGCTGGAGCCGGGCCAACTGGTGGTTTCCCGCAACCGCAAGTGGAATGGCAAGGCCCACTGGGTTGTGCCCGGCCGGTACGTCGGCGAAGACCAGCACGGCTGGTGGATTTTCCAGGGCACCAACGAGTTCTGCTCCCGCCCCGGCGCCGCCTTCTACACGCGCTCCGACGCGGTGCTGCTGGTGCCGCGCGAGGGTGACTGGGTGGCCACGTTCTACGACTCCGCCCACCCCGGCGGCGTGCGCGTGTACATCGACCTGGCGGTCGGCCACGAGTGGACACACATCCGGCCCGAGGTGACCGAGTTCCATGTGATCGACATGGACCTGGACGTCATCCGGACCGAGGCGCGCGGCGTCTTCATCGACGACCAGGACGAGTTCGCGGAGCACAGCGTCTCCATGCATTACCCCCAGCGGCTGATCGAGGACATCCAGGCTGCCGCGGACGGGCTTTACCACGCCGTGAAGGCACAGCACGCGCCGTTCGACGGCACCGACGTCGAATGGTTTACCAAAGGACGCACCACAT
The DNA here is from genome assembly GCF_030323865.1 of Pseudarthrobacter defluvii. Lineage (NCBI taxonomy): Bacteria > Bacillati > Actinomycetota > Actinomycetes > Micrococcales > Micrococcaceae > Pseudarthrobacter > Pseudarthrobacter defluvii. The sequence goes on from NZ_CP066362.1 coordinate 1,738,124, forward strand.
GAGCGGCATTGTCAGGGTCTACAAGCGCGACGACGAGGGCGCCCTCCAGTTCAGGGAAGCCTGGTTTGACGAGGACTATTCCCAGTTCGTGATGAATTTCGGGGCCGTGGGGCACCAGAGCAAGACGGAGGAGACCGACGTTCCCGACGCCGCTGCTGCCGACGGGCTCCTGGACGCCTTTGCGGCGCAGTGCGCGGAGGACGGCTACGCCGAGATCCCCACTGAGGAGCAGTTCTGGGTGGTGGCCCAGTTCGCCCTCAAGACCAGGGAAGGCACGGACCGGGACCGTTACCTGGAGCAGAAGGCCAAGGACGCGCTGATCAGCCACCTGGCATGGCGCGGCCTGGGCACGGTAGAGCGCTCGGAGTTCAGCGACTACAAGCTCAACATCTTCTGCCTGTGCCCGGACGTGAACAAGGCGGTCAACGCAATCAAGGTCTGCATCCGGGGCGAGGACCTGGACTTCACCAAGCTCAGCATAGGCGCTGCGCCCTACAAAGACCCGGACCATTTCAAACTCAAGCACTCAGCCAAGCCCGCCGCCAGCTTCAGCCTTTAGGAGACAACGTTGACCAGTTACCGCCGCCTCGGAAAATCAGGCCTCACCGTCTCCACCGTCGGACTTGGCTGCAACAACCTGGGCCGGGCGAACACCGCCACGGAGTCGCAGGACGCAACAGACGCCGTCGTCCATGCCGCGATCGACGCCGGCATCACCCTGTTCGACGTCGCAGACACCTATGGCCGGGAACCGGGCCTCAGCGAGACCATGCTCGGCAAGGCACTCGGCGCCCGCCGTGGTGATGTGGTCCTGGCCACCAAGTTCGGGATGGACGCCAAGGGCGCCAACGGCCCGGACTTCGGCGCCCGCGGCTCCCGGCGTTACATCGTGCAGGCGGTGGAGGCCTCGCTGCGCCGGCTGGGCACCGACTGGATCGACCTGTACCAGTTCCACACCCCGGACCCGCTGACGCCCATTGACGAGACCCTGGCGGCGCTGGACACCCTGGTCCGCAGCGGAAAGGTCCGCTACATCGGTCACTCCAACCGCTCCGGGTGGCAGATCGCCCAAGCGGAGTACGTGGCCCGCGAACTGGGCACCGAGCGGTTCATCTCGTCGCAAAATCATTACAACCTCCTGGACCGGCGTGCCGAACTCGAAGTGACCCCGGCCGCCGAGGAGTTCGGCCTGGGCGTGCTGCCGTACTTCCCGCTCGCCAACGGGCTGCTCACCGGCAAGTACGCGCCCGGCCACGCGCCCGAGGGGTCCCGGCTCAGCCACACCCGCACCAACCTGGTGAACGACGCCGACTGGGACCAGTTGGCCAGTTTCAGCGCCTTCGCCAAGGAACGCGGCCTGACGGAGATCGAGGTGGCCTTTTCCTGGCTCGCCGCCCAGCCTTCGGTGGCCAGCGTCATCGCCGGCGCCACCAGGCCGGAGCAGGTCAGGCAGAACGCGGAAGCGGCCAACTGGGTCCCCACGCCCGAGGACCTCGCCGAACTGGACGGGATCTTCCCCGCAGTGCCCAAGGTGGCACTCTTCTAGGCAGCCGTGCCCGCCTACCTGCTGGACGTTGATACCGGCATCGACGACGCCCTGGCGCTTGCCTACCTTGCCGCCCTTCCGGATACCGAGTTCGTGGCGGTGACGGCCACGCCGGGGAACGTGGACGCGGACCAGGTGGCCCGCAACACCCTGGCGCTGCTGGAATTGTGCGGCCGGCCCGGAGTGCAGGTGGCAGTCGGTGCCCGCAAGCCGCTGTCCATCCCGCTGCTCACCACGCCGGAAACCCACGGACCCCAGGGCATCGGCTATGCCGTCCTGCCTGAACCAACCGGCCAGCTTAGCCCGCGGGACGCGGTGGACCTCTGGATCGAGTACGCCAGGGCCAAGCCGGGGGAGCTCACCGCGCTTATCACGGCCCCGCTGACCAACTTCGCCCTGGCCCTGCGGAAGGAACCGGAGCTTCCCGACCTCCTGGCCAAGGTGGTCATCATGGGCGGTGCCTTCTACCACCAGGGCAACACCACGCCCACGGCCGAATGGAACACGCACGTGGATCCCCACGCCGCCAAGGAGGTCTACGCCGCGTACCGGGGCCGGCCGGAGGAGAAACTGCCCATCGTCTGCTCCCTGGACACCACAGAACGCATGGAGCTGCACCCTGCCCACGTCCAGGCGCTGGCCGAGGCCGCCGGGGCCTCCGTCCCTGAACTGGTGCTCTCCGGGGACCCCGAAGGCCGGCGCAGCACTTCCGACAACACGCTGGTCAGGCACCTGTCCGATGCCCTTCGTTTCTACTTTGAATTCCACCGGCACTACGACCAGGGGTACCTGGCCCACGTCCACGACTTTTTCGCCGCCGGAGTCGCCGCCGGCACGCTCGAGTACACCGCCCGGCCCGCCACCGTGGACGTCGAAACCGACTCCCCGCTCCTGATGGGAACAACGGTGGCCGACTTCCGCGGACTCTGGGGCGCGCCCCCCAACGCCCGGGTCGTGTCCGGGAACAACCCCCGGCAGGCCTTCGGTGAGCTCGTGTCCGCCGTCGGGATGTTGGCCCGGCGCGTGGGATAGCAGGTCCCGCACCGCGGAATGGCCGGTAGAATAGGTTCCGGACCGGACCGGCGCAGTTGCCGCCGGCTGCTGCCGAGGTGACATAGGCAGCCACACTCCGGCCCGGTACTGCCGGGCCACTGCCTGCACCCCAAAGGAACATTCCCCATGTCATCGCCCTCTTTGACGCTCCCGTCACAGGAACGCTTCCCGGCCCGGCGCCGGCTGCTGGAGATCCTCGGCGCCCTGGCCATCGCGGCAACCTACATCTACCTGGTGCTCAACCAGCCGGCCGACATCACCGGCGGCCCCGGCAGCGCGTCGGCCCTGATTGCCCTCACCGGCTTCCTGGCGGGGGCCGTCCTGCTGATCGTCGCCGTCCTGCCCACCCTGCCCGCGTCCACCCTGGTACTGATCCCGGTGGCCTTGGTCCTGAACATCGTGCTGGGCCAGTTCGTCGGCAGCACCCTGGTGCCCTTCTACCTCGATGCCATCGGCACAGTGCTGATCGCCGTCCTGGCCGGACCGGCAGCCGGCGCAGCCACCGGGGCCCTCAGCAGCATCGTCTGGTCCTTCTTCAACCCCACAGTCCTTCCGTTTGCCGCCGGCGCCGCGCTCATCGGATGCCTGGCGGGACTGGCAGCACGCTACGGCCTCTTCCGCCGTTTCTACCTGGCTCCGGTCGCCGGCTTCGTCACCGGGATCATCGCAGGCGTTGTCTCCGCACCCGTGGCTGCCTTCGTCTTCGGCGGAACCTCCGGTGTAGCGACCGGCGCCATCGTCAGCGCCTTCCGGGCCATGGGCGATACCCTCCTGGCCGCCATCACCAAGCAGGCGCTGATTTCCGATCCCATGGATAAGGCGATCGTGTTCACCATCGTGGCCATCCTGGTCTACGCGCTGCCCCGCCGGGCACGCCAGCAGTTCCCCTTCATCCGGCGCCACCGGGTCCTGGCCGGCAACACCCCGGCAGCCGACGCCCGCGTGGACGCCCCGGCCGAGGGTACGGTGCAGGCCCCAGCCCAAGGCACTGCCCAGGCTCCGGTCCCGGGCACTGCCCGCGATTCAACCCCGAAGGGCTGACCGGCCCCGGTGACAGCATCCCCGGCAGGCAGGACTGCGGCGTGCACCAGGCGGACAAAGTTTAATCCCCTGACCTGGCTGGCCGCTGCCGGCAGCACGGCGGCCATTACGACGGCGGCCGCAAGCTGGCAGCTGTCAGTCGCCGTGGTTGCCGCGTGCCTGGGCCTGTCCCTGGCGGGCGGCACAGGCCGCCGCGTGGTGCCGGCGGCCGCAGCAGTCCTGGTCCCGCTGGGCCTGTCGCTGCTGGTGCTGCACGGGTTGTTTTTCCCTGAAGGCCGAACTGTGCTGGCGGAGTGGGGACCCTCCCGGGTCACGGCAGAGGGCCTGGAGTTCGCAGGCCAGCGGATCCTGCAGCTGGCCGCCGTCGTCATGGCCCTGCTGCTGTTCTCCTTCAGCGTCAATGTTCCTGACCTGGTGGCCGCGTTGTCCGCCCGCGGCGTGCAGGGCCGGTTCGCCTTCGTGCTGGCGTCCACCCTGACCCTGCTGCCCGCCATCGCGGCACGGGCACAACGGATCCGCCAGGCCCAGGAATCACGCGGCCTGGTGGTCACCCGCAGCCTGGTGTCCCGGGCTGGCGCGTTCAGACTGCAAGCCGTCCCCCTGGTCCTGTCCCTGATCGAGGACGCCGGCACCAGGGCGGCCGCTCTGGAGGCGAGGGGATTGAGCAGCACCGGTCCGCGCACCAGTTACCGGGAGGTTCCCGATTCCAGCCTGCAGCGGACGGCACGCGCGGTCCTGGTGCTGCTGGCCGTGGCAGCGGTGGTGCTCCGTCTGGTGCAGGCAGGCTCGGGTGGCTGAGCGCATGGTCACGGGCGGCCCACAGAACGGTGCAGGCAATACCGGCAATGACAGTAATGCACCCGTGCCCGTGCTCGCTGCCGGGATCCGGCAATTCACCTTTCACGACGCGCACGCACCTGCACTCCGGGAGGTGGCTGTTTCCTTTCCGCCCGGGTCCTTCACAGCCATCCTGGGCGCCTCGGGAAGCGGCAAATCCACCGTGGGCCGCCTCCTGGCAGGCTGGCTGCCACCGGGCGCCCACGGAGCCCTGTCAGGGTTCCTTGAGCTGTCCGGCACCCGGTTGGAGTTCGACGGCGGCCCGGGGGATCCGCGGATCAACCCCGCCGAGTGGGGCAGACACGTGGGCTTCGTCCCGCAGGACCCCGCCACCGTCCTGTCCACCGTCCGGGCGACGGTGGCCGAGGAGCTGGCGTTCGGATTGGAAAACACCGGGATCGACCGCGGAGCGATGGTGGCGGCCGTGGAGCACACCGCCGCTCTGCTGGGACTGCGCAGCAAGCTGGACCAGGACCCGGCGCACCTCTCTGGTGGCCAGCTGCGCCGCCTGGCCATCGGCTGCGCGATGATCGTGGGCCCCCCGGTACTGGTCATGGACGAGCCCTTCGCCTCCCTGGACGCGGCAGGGGCTGCGGAGCTTGCAGCCCTGGTGCGCGACCTCCAGGACCGCGGCACCGCCGTCGTGATCCTCAGCCAAACCATTGATCCGTTGCTCCGGGAAGCCGGCACCTGGGTGGTGCTGTCAGAGGGAACGGTCACCGCGAGCGGGGCGCCTGCCGGCTTGGAGAGCAGTCCAGGGGCGCTGCCGGCATCGATCCGGCACCCCGTCCCCATGCAGGCTGCGGCGCGCGCCCTGCCACAGGCCGCCGGAACAGAGCCAGGGCGGCCTGCGCTCCAGCTCCGGAATGTGTCCTTCGGGTACCCGGAAGCACCAGCCCGCGGCAGGCGAAAGAGGAAATCTGCCCAGGCAGGCGAGCCGAAGCATCCCGCCCTGGTGCTGCGCGACATCGAACTGGCAGTCAATCCGGGTGAAATCGTTGCCGTGACCGGCCGCAACGGCGCCGGCAAATCAACCCTCCTGCGGCACTTCAACGGCCTGCTGCGTCCCACTTCGGGCAGCGTGGCAGTTGGGGGTACTGACATAGCCGGAGCGCCCGTGGGGCGGACCGCAGCCTCGGTGGGCCTGCTGTTCCAGCAGCCGCGCGACCAGTTGTTTGAGCGGACCGTGCTCCGGGAGGTCAGCTTTGGGCTGGACCGCCTGGTGGGCCCGGCGACCGCGAGGAACCGTGCCGCCGCAGCGCTGCGGGCGGTGGGCCTGGCGGATGCGGCCCACGATCATCCGGCCGAGCTGCCGGCGTCCGCCCAGCGGCTTTTGGCCCTGGCAACCGTCCTGGCACGCAAGCCCGCCGTCCTGGCACTGGACGAGCCCACCGGGGCGCTGGACGGGGACGGGCTGGACCTGCTCGACGCCGCCGTACGGTCGGCAGCGGCGGAGGGCGCCGCCGTCGTGCTGGTCACCCATGACCTGGGCTATGCACGATCGGCAGCGCACCGCAGTGTGGCGCTGGACGGCGGCCGGCTGGTGCCGGCCTGACCGTCCGTGCCGCCTCGCCCGTGTGGCCAGACAGCCCGGCGCTGCCTAGCCTTGCGCCGGTGAGGCGACGCCGGGGGCCAGGAAGCGCTTGCCGTTGACCCGCTCCGAGGCGCCCACGCGGTCCAGGTAAGGGGTGATGCCGCCAAGGAACATCGGCCAGCCGGCGCCCAGGATCATGCAGAGGTCGATGTCCTCCGGCCCCGCCACGACGCCCTCGTCCAGCATCAGGCCGATTTCCTCGGCCAGGGCATCCTGGACGCGGTGCAGCACCTGATCTCCGGTGGAGGGAGTGGTACCGAAAGACATCAGTTCCAGGGTGGAGGCCGGGATGGCCCGCGAGCCGTCCGGCGTGGTCTCCCACAACGCCTTGACGTTGTTGTCGATGAGCTTCTTCAGGTTGGTGGACACCGGGAAGCGGTCCCCAAAGGCAGCGTGCAGCGATTCCTGGACGTGCTGGGCCACCGGCAAGCCGACCATGGCCAGCAGCGTGAACGGCGTCATGGGCAGGCCCATGGGACGCAGCGCGGTGTCTGCCACCTCTGCCGGGGTGCCTTCGTCGAATACGGCCGTGACTTCGCCCATAAGCCGGAGCAGGATGCGGTTGACCACGAAGGCGGCAGCGTCCTTGACCAACACACCGGTCTTCTTCAGGGCCTTGGCCAGTTCGAAAGCGGTGGCCAGTACGGCGTCATCGGTCCGCGGGGCGCGCACGATCTCCAGCAGCGGCATGACAGCCACGGGGTTGAAGAAGTGGAAGCCCACCAGCCGTTCCGGGTGCTGCAGGTCGGCAGCCATCGCCGTGACCGAGAGGGAGGACGTGTTGGTGGCCAGGATGCACTCCGGCGATACGATCCCTTCGAGTTCGGCGAAGACCTGCTTCTTGATGTGCAGTTCCTCAAACACGGCCTCGATGACGAAGTCGGCGTCGGCAAACGCTTCCTTGGATACCGAACCCGTCACCAGGGCCTTGGTGCGGTTGGCTGCGTCCTGGCTGACGCGCCCCTTGGCCAGGAGCTTGTCCACCTCGGCATGGACGTAGGCAACGCCCTTGTCCACGCGCGCCTGGTCGATGTCGGTCAGGACCACCGGAACCTTCAGCTGGCGGGCAAAGACCAGTGCCAGCTGGCCGGCCATCAGCCCGGCGCCCACCACGCCCACCTTGGTGACGGGGCGGGCCAGCTTGCGGTCGGGGGCGCCGGCCGGGCGCTTGGCACGCTTCTGCACCAGGTCCAGGAAGGCGTAGACCGTGGAGCGGAACTCGTCCGTCTGCATGAGCTCTGCCAGGGTTTCGCATTCCAGCGCGGCGGATTCCGCGGCCGTCATGGTCCGGTTGGCCTCGAGGAGTTCCAGGACCTTGGCCGGGGCGGGGGAGGCGTTGGAGGTCTTGCCCTCGACGAACTTCCGGCCGGCGTCAACTGCCGCGGTCCAGCGGGCCGCAGCATCAGGGGAGGAGGGGTCGACGGCGTTGGGCCGCTCCGGGACCACGTCGCCGGAGATGACTCCCGCGGCCCAGGCGAGCGACTGTTCCAGGAAATCGGCAGGTTCGAAGAGGGCATCGGCGATACCCAGCTTGAAAGCCTGCGTGCCTGAAAGGGTCCGGTTGTTGCTGAGCGGGTTCTCGATCATGACCTTGACCGCATTCTCCGGGCCCACCAGGCGGGGGAGGATGTAGACGCCGCCCCAGCCGGGCACCAGGCCCAGGAATCCTTCGGGCAGGGCCAGGGCGCCCGCGCCGGTGGACACCGTCCGGTAGGTGGACTGAAGGGCGATCTCCAGGCCGCCGCCCAGGGCAGCGCCGTTGATGAACGCGAAGCTGGGGACGCCCAGGTTTGCCAGGGTGGCGTAGACGTCGTGGCCCAGCTGTGCCATCCACAGCCCGTGCTCGCGCTGCTCCAGGGACTTCACAGCGGAAAGATCCGCCCCGGCCACCAGGTAGTGCGGCTTGCCGGTCACGCCGACGCCCACGATTTCGCCGCGGGCTGCGCGGTCCCGCAGGCCTTCCAGCACGGTGCCCAGCTCCACCAGGGTGTTGGGTCCTAAAGTGGTGGGCTTGGTGTGGTCCAGGTCGTTGTCGAGGGTGACCAGGGCAAAGACGCCCGGGCTTGGTTTCCCGGCCGTGCCCGGCAGGGCGATGTCCTGCACGTAGGAGTGGGTCACGGTTTCGTTGGGGAAGAGGTCGGCCAACTTGCTGAAATCTGCGGCGCTCATGCCAGGGCTCCTTCGGAAACGGTAGCGGCGGTCTCGCCGGAGGGGGTTCCACTGTAGTCGGGGTGGTGCGGGTTTTCCCAGATCACGGTGCCGCCCATGCCCAGGCCTACGCACATGGTGGTGATCCCGTAGCGCACCGACGGGTCTTCCTCGAACTGGCGGGCCAGCTGGATCATCAGCCGGACACCGGAGGAGGCGAGCGGGTGGCCCACCGCGATGGCGCCGCCGAACCGGTTGACCCGGGGATCGTCGTCGGCAATGCCGTAGTGGTCCAGGAAGCTCAGGACCTGGACGGCGAACGCCTCGTTGATTTCGAACAGGCCGATGTCATCGATGGTCAGTCCTGCGTTCTGCAGCGCCTTTTCGGTGGCGGGTACGGGGCCGATGCCCATGACCTCCGGCTCCACGCCGGCGTAGGCGTAGCTGACCAGCCGCATTTTCACCGGCAGCCCCAGTTCTGCGGCGGCGTCGGAGGATGCCAGGACCGCTGCGGTGGCGCCGTCATTGAGGCCGGCTGCGTTTCCGGCCGTGACCCGGCCGTGTGCGCGGAACGGCGTGCGAAGCGCGGCGAGGTCCTCCATGGTGGTGCCGGGCCGGGGAGGCTCATCCTTGCTGTGCACGGTCCAGCCCTCGCCGGGCTTGCGGGCAGCGACGGGAACCAGGTCGGGCTGGATCTGCCCGTCCTGGTATGCGGCTGCCAGCTTGTCCTGGGAAGCCACTGCGTACGCGTCGGTGCGCTGCTTGGTGATGGCGGGGAAGCGGTCGTGCAGGTTTTCTGCCGTGTTGCCCATGTTCAGGGCGGCCGGGTCCACCAGGCGTTCGGACATGAACCGCGGGTTGGGGTCCGCCCCGGAGCCCATCGGATGGTGGCCCATGTGCTCCACGCCGCCGGCAATCACCACGTCATAGGCGCCGAAGCCGATGCCGCCTGCCGTCGTCGTGACAGCAGTCATGGCACCGGCGCACATGCGGTCGATGGCGAAACCCGGGACCGTGCGCGGAAGCCCTGCCAGCAGGGCGGCGGTCCGGCCCAGGGTGAGGCCCTGGTCGCCGGTCTGGGTGGTGGCGGCGATGGCCACCTCGTCGATCCGCTCGGGCGGCAGGGATGGGTTGCGGCGCAGCAGGCCGCGGATGCATTTCACGATCAGGTCGTCGGCCCGGGTTCCGGCGTAGATTCCTTTCTCGCCGGCCCTGCCGAAGGGTGTGCGGATGCCGTCCACAAAGACGACGTCGCGGACAGTGCGCTGGGATGCGCCGCTTCCGTGCTGGCTCACGTGTAACTCCTCATCGAGACGTAACGCGCCGGTGCATGCCGGAGGGCGGCAGCAGCCTGACGTGGGTCACATCGATGTTACTCGCGAGTAACTTAGCCTGCAAGGGCTGGAATCGTGCGTGTTATTGGCCAACCGCTGCTGCGGGCGCCTTCGACTCCTTGGGCGGCAGCGGCTGCGGGTTCAGGAACGCACCGGCGATCAGGGGAGCGGTAAGTTCCACCTGCCATTTCCGGGCACCGAGCTCCAGCAGTTCGGCGGAGATTGACTCCTCCGTGACTTCCGCCGGCGGCCGCCACGCCACCCGCCGGAGGTAGTCCGGCGTCAAAAGGTTTTCCAGGGGCAGGTCCAGCTCTTCGGCCTTCGCCTGCAGCAGGGGCCGCGCCGTGGCCAGGCGGGCGGCGGCTTCCGGATCCCGGTCGGCCCAGACCCGGGGCGGCGGCGGAGCGTTGGTGGCCAGGTGCAGCGGCGGCAGTTCCTCCAGGGCGCGGGCCGCCGAGATGCAGCGCAGCCAGCGGGGGGCTTCGCGCTGTGCGGCGCGGCCGTGGAACCCCTTGGTGGTGAGCAGTTGCGGGACGGTGGCGGGCATGGCCTTCGCCGCCGCCACAAGGGCGGAATCGGGAAGCAGCCTGCCTGGGGCAACATCGCGTTTTTGCGCCAGTGAATCGCGTTCCAGCCAGAGCTCGCGGACCGCGGCGAGCTGGCGGCGGTCCCGGATCTGGTGCAGGCCGGAGGTCTTGCGCCACGGGTCCACGCGCGGGGGAGCGATGCCAGCCGCCAGGATGGCTGCGAATTCCTGCTCGGCGTACTCCAGTTTCCCGTTGGCCTGCAACAGCTCGATGAGTTCCTCGCGCAGCTCGGCCAGGACTTCGACGTCAAGTGCGGCGTAGCGCAGCCAAGGCTCGGGCAGCGGGCGGGTGGACCAGTCAGCCGCGGAGTGCTCCTTGGCCAACCCGAACCCGAGCAGCTGTTCGATGACCGCGGCCAGGCCCACGCGGGGCAACCCTGCAAGCCGTGCGGCGAGTTCGGTGTCGAAGAGCTTGTCCGGCCACATGCCCAGCTCGGACAGGCAGGGCAGGTCCTGGCTGGCAGCGTGCAGGATCCACTCGACGCCGCGCAGGGCGTCGTTGATGATCTTCAGGCTCCCGAACGGCTCCGGGTCGATCAGCCACGTACCGGCGCCCTCGCGCCGGATCTGCACCAGGAACGCGCGTTGCCCGTAGCGGAAGCCGGAAGCGCGCTCGGCGTCCACACCCGCAGGTCCGGTCCCGGCGGCGAGGGCGGCTGCGCAGCGCTCCAGGCCAGACTGCGTTTCGATGACCAGCGGGACGCCCTCCCGTGGGGCGTCAAGGTCGATGATTTCGGGGATGGGGCTGTCAAAGCCCTCCACCGTGATGTGGGGTGCGGCAGCAGCAGCCGGGACGCCGGCTGTGGTGTTTTCCGGAGTGTTTAGGGTCATGATGCCCCCAGTTTACCGGGCGGTTCCATAACCGTTCTGTTGGCTTCGGCGCCGGGGCGGCAGCGCGGTGACGCCGTCGGGCAGCGGCGGCAGGCCGGCGAACGTGCACACCATGTCGGACCAGGCCTCAAGATGGGCCTGGACGTCCGAGGAATCGGGCGTCCAGGAGGCCCGAAGCTCAATATCGATCGATCCCGGGCGCTCCGACAAGGTGCCGAAGCTCTCAGAGAGGACCCGGGTGGCGGTTCCGCCCGCTGCCCGGTAGCCGGCCTTGTGGTTCTCCAGCGCCTCCACCAGCCAGGTCCACGCCACGGTTCCCAGCATCTGGTCGTTGCCCATCTCCGGTTCCAGCTCGGCCCGGATGTAGGTAACGATGCGGAATTCCCCGTCCCACACCGCCGAGCCCTCCGGGTCATGCAGCAGGATGAAGCGCCCCGTGGCAAGCTCCGTTTCATCCTCATCCGCCGCCGGGCCCGCTGTTCCGGAGGCGGCGGCGAAGGCCAGCGCCGCCGGTCCGTGCATAGGCGTTGAAGGGGCTCCGGCGCCGGGCACCATCACTTCGGCGCCCAGGGCGACGGCGAAGGGTGCCAGGCGCGCAGGGGCAGGGATCTCCGCGAGCCGCAGTTCCTTGCGGCACCGGGCTTTCCTGAGGGTTCCCAAGGCATGGAGAAAATCCGGGGGAACCTGGTCAAGTGCGTTCACCTTGGCAGATTACGGTGTGGGACCGGGCAGGGGAGGAAGGCTCGCCGTCAGCGGACGGTCAGCCGGCCTGTGCGTCCCGGTAGTCCCGGAGTTCATGGCGGATCGAGGCGGCAAAGGCATCAACGTCTTCCTCCGTGGTGTCAAAGGAACACATCCACCTGACTTCTCCCTTGGCTTCGTCCCAGTCGTAGAACCGGAATGAGTTGCGTAGCCTGTCCGCCACGCCGGGAGGCAGGATGGCGAAGACGCCGTTGGATTCGGTCGCCTGGGTTGGCCGCACGCCGTCGATCGTGTCGACGGCGGCGCGGAGCCGGGCGGCCATGGCGTTGGCGCGCGAGGCCGAGCGGAGCCAGAGGTCGCCTTCCAGCAATGCGATGAACTGGGCGGACATGAACCGCATCTTGGAGGCAAGCTGCATGTCCATCTTGCGCAGGTAGAGCAGGCCGTGGGCTGCCTCAGGGTTCAGCGCCACCACCACTTCGCCGAAGAGCAGCCCGTTCTTGGTGCCGCCGAAGGAGAGGATGTCCACCCCGGCATCCCTGGTGAAGGCGCGCAGGGGCACGCCGAGGTGGGCGGCCGCGTTGGCCAGCCGGGCGCCGTCCATGTGCAGCTTCATGCCTTTGGCGTGCGCGTGGTCGGCAATGGCGCGCACTTCTTCCGGCGTGTAGCAGGTTCCCAGTTCCGTGGTCTGGGTGATGGACACTGCCAGCGGCTGGGCCCGGTGCTCATCGCCCCAACCCCAGGCCTCCCGGTCGATCAGTTCGGGGGTCAGCTTGCCGTCAGGGGTGGGAACGTGGAGGAGCTTGAGGCCGCCGATGCGTTCCGGAGCCCCGTTCTCGTCCATGTTGATGTGGGCGGTGGAGGCGCAGACCACGGCACCCCAGCGGGGGAGGAGGGACTGCAGGGACAGGACGTTGGCGCCCGTCCCGTTGAACACCGGGAAGCATTCGATGCCGGGGCCGAAGTGCTCGACCATCAGTTCCTGCAGCCGGGCGGTGTAGTCGTCTTCGCCGTAGGAGACCTGATGCCCTTCGTTGGCCGCGGCCAGGGCCGCCAGGACCTCGGGGTGGACTCCGGAATAGTTGTCCGAGGCGAAGCCGCGCACATTCGGATCGTGCAGCCGCAGCGCCGCGCCGGTTTCTGCTGTTGTCGTCATAGGGTTGCTCACGCTTTCAGTCTAGGGACAGTCACGGCGCTCAGTCCGCCAGCCTGAGCCGGGCGCCGTTGAGTTCGGCGGATGGAGTGCCGAAGAGCCGGACGACGGCGGCAGCCAGGTCCGCCACGTCCGTCGCCCCGGGAAACTTCCGCTCCGGGTGGGCGCGGCGGAGCTCGTCATCCACCAGTGCCTTGACCACCAGGACCGTGGCCGCGGCGTTGCCGCCGCCGGCCTCCGACGCCCGGCGGAAGCCGTCGGCCATGGCCATGGTCCACGCTTCGGCCGCAGCCTTCGCCGCAACGTAGCTGGCGACTGCCGCGGCGGGCTTGTCCAGCGCCGTGGAGGACACCATCGCGAACCGACCGGAGGCGGATGCGGCAATATCGTCGAAGAAGACGCGCGATACGTTCCGCAGCGTGGTGACGGCACCGCGTTCCAGGAAATCCCAGTCGTCGTCCGACTGGTCGGCGATTCCCTTGGCTCCGCGCCAGCCGCCCACCAAGTGGATAACGGCGTCTACGGGCCCGGAAGCCGCGGCAATCTCGTCGCGCAGCTTTCTGACCTGATCCAAAACCGCGAGGTCGCACGTGTAGGGAGTGACGCCGTCGCCCGCTTTCTCAGCCGCCGCCGCGATTCTGGCCTGGTCTGATCCCACGGTGGACACGCGGTGCCCCGCGGAGGCGAGGGCGCCGGCCACGGCGATGCCGGACGCGCCGCTCCCTCCGGTGACCAGGACATGTGTTGCCACCGGCCTGGCCGTGCCGCTTACCGTACTGGTCACAGGGCGGAGCGGCCGGTGATGCCGGCGGTGGATTCAATGACCGGGCGCATTTTCTTCTCCAGTGCCTCGTAGAACATGGACAGCGGGAATTCGTCGTCCAGGACCTGGTCCGTAAGGCCTCGTGGTGTCCCCGCCAGCGGCAGCGCGTCAGGGCCCTTGGCCCATACGGAGGCCGGGTTGGGGGTGACAGTGGCAGACACCAGCTGGTAGGCCGCCAGCCAGTGCGCGGTCTTGGGCCGGTCGATGGAACGCCAGTACAGTTCGTCGATGTTGGCTCCCAAAGCGATGACGGCGTCCGCCACCTCATCCCAGTCGATGGTAAGCCGCGTGTCCGTCCAGTGCAGCACGTGCTGCTGGTGCAGCCAGGCGAAGAGGAGCTGGCCGCCCAGGCCGTCGTAGTTGCGGACCCGGCTGCCGGTGATGGCGAAGCGGAAGATGCGGTCAAAGATGATGGCGTACTGGACGAGCTTGGCGTGCCGGCGGGCTTCGGGGTCGGCGTCGTCGTCTTTTTCGATCCGGACGGATTCGCGGAAGGCGGTGAGGTCGCAGCGCAGTTCCTCCAGGGAGTACAGGAAGTAGGGCATCCGCTGCTTGATCATGAAGGGGTCGAAGGGCAGATCGCCGCGCATGTGCGTCCGGTCGTGGATCAGGTCCCACATCACGAACGTGGCTTCCGTGAGGTCCTGGTCCGCCAGGAGTTCCGCGGCGCCTTCCGGCAGTTCCAGGGAAGTGATCTCCGCGGCTGCCTTCAGGACGCGGCGGAACCTCGCGGCCTCGCGGTCGGCGAAGATGGCGCCCCAGGTGAAGGTGGGGGTCTGGCTGACCGCCACCGTCTCGGGGAACAGGACCGCGGAGTTGGTGTCGTAGCCCGGGGTGAAGTCGACGAAGCGGATGGGGACGAACAGCTTGTTGGAGTATTCGGCCGCCTCAAGCCCGGCAATGAATTCGGGCCAGATCACCTCGACCAGCACCGCCTCCACCAGCCGGTTGCTGCTGCCGTTCTGGGTGTACATGGGAAAGACCACCAGGTGCTGCAGGCCATCGTGGCGCAGTTCCTGGGGCTGGAACGCCAGCAGGGACGACAGGAAGTCCGGAACCGCGAAGCCCCCGGCCGCCCAGGCTTCGAAGTCTGCGCAGGCAGCCTCGAGGTAAGCGGCGTCGTGCGGGAAGGCGGGGGCAAGGGCCCTGATCGCCGCCACGATGGTTTCCACGTGCCTGGCTGCTTCCAGATGGTCGGCAGGGTCCGGCACTGACCCATCCTTGACTTGCAGGGCCTGCAGCGCGGTGGCGGCCGCCTTCAGCCGGAGCCAGTCCTGGTTCTGTGCGGAAATACCGGTAACGGCGGTGGTCAGGGTCTCTGTCATCGTCGGCTGCCTTTCTGGGTGCTCGCGTCTCTTCGGCGAGCGTAACAAGGAACCAGAACGACTTATGCCCAAAGCTGACTTGAATAAGAAAAACTTAGCCTAGCCAGTGGCTGAACAGGAACGAGACCAGCCCCCGGCTGTGGGAACAGCGCGGGGGCTGGGCCGTACCCTGCGCGGGGACAAGCCTGGCTTTACATGGAGTGCCTAGCCCTCGGACCCGCTTCCGGCGTCATCCTTGCCGACCAGCCGGAGGGACACCGAGTTGATGCAGTAGCGCTGGTCGGTGGGCGTGCCGTAGCCCTCGCCCTCGAAAACGTGCCCCAGGTGGGAGTCGCAGGACGCGCACCTGACTTCGATCCGGTCCATGCCCAGGGTCCGGTCGTGGATGTAGCGGACGTTCCCTTCGGCCAGCGGAGCCCAGAAGGAGGGCCAGCCGCAGTGGGAGTCGAACTTCTCATTGCTGGTGAACAGTTCGGCACCACAGGCCCGGCACTGGTAGACACCTTCGGTGTGGCTATCCCAGTACTCGCCCGTGTAAGGCCGTTCGGTTCCGGCCTGGCGGAGGACGTGGTACTCCTCCGGGGTCAGCTCCTCCCGCCACTGGGCGTCGGTTTTCTGCACCGTGGTTGCCGCGGCGGTGCTTTCCTGGCCCCCACCAACCATGTTCGTTGCCTTGTTGCCGAAGATGCTGTTTCCAAAGATGCTCATAGCATTCCCAACGCTTAGGAGTCGCCGATAAATCCCGAACCGGCGTACAGATGGAGCACAGGGACGCCCAGCTGGTCCTGCGCCTTGTTGGCCCAATCCGTGTGGAAGGTATCGGCCACGGCATGCGGCCTGGTGATCACCACGGCCTGGGACGCCCCGGTTTCCCGGACCTTCGCCACCAGGCTGTCCACGGCCTTGCCGTCCACCACCTGGCCGGTCACCCCGGAACCCAGCCCCTCCAGGGCCGCGAGCGAGGCTGCAAGGGTTTCGTCCGCATGGGCCCGTTCGACGGCGGCGTCCGGATTGCGTGCCGCGAGCTCACGGAAGGCCTTGGCAACGTCCAGCAGGGACAGGTTTTCGAGGAAGTCCACCAGCAGATGCCGTTCGGTGTTCGCCGGCACCAGGACCAGCAGGCGGCTGTCCCCGCCATCCACCAGCCGTTCAATGTTCAGGCGGTCTTCCGCGCCCAGTGGTTCTTCGGTCAGGATGACGATGGGATCACTCATGGCCTTAGCCTAGCGCCGCCCGGGGACGCCTGCACCGCACAACCGGTGCACCCGGCACACGGCGGGGCGACGTGCCGGTCCCGTCCCCCAATGCGGGTATCGGCGGCAGGGCCGGTAAGAATAGTCCCATGGCACCTTTCCGGCGAGCGCGCCCTGCAATGACTGCACCCACCCGGGACTCCGGCGGGATGTCGCCCGGGGCGAAGTGGGCCATCAGCGGAGCGATTGCCGGCGGCTCGGTGGCGAGCCTGCTGGGAGCAGGGTCCTCTGCGCTCGCCGTCTACTTTGCCCGCCGCGTGATCACGCCGGCCCGGCAACGTACCGCGGACAAGGAAGTGCTGGCCGTGATCCGGGACGGGCAAAAGCAGCAGGTGATCCTGGCTGCGGACGATGACACCACAGTGGATGGGGTCTACGGGTTCTTTTTCGACGGCGGCAAGGGCCATGCACGCATCGGCCGCATCATTTCCTACTCACCGGCGGAACGGACGGTCCTGCGCGAGGTCGAAGCCGTCTACAGCGGGGACCTGTCGACGGCTCGCTGGGGGTGGTGGAGCGGTGCTACCTACCCGGACCCGGGCGCCGTCGGGATTCCTGCCGAAGACGTGCTGATTCCGGTCGAGCGGGGCGAGGCGCCGGCCTGGCTGGTGCGCGCAAAGGGAAAGGCCCGCACCTGGGCCATCATGGTGCACGGCCGCGGCGCCACCCGGCAGGAAGCCCTCCGGGCGGTGGGCCCGGCCCTGGAACTGGGACTGACCAGCCTGCTGGTGTCCTACCGGAACGACGGACTGGCGCCCTCGGCCGACGACGGACGGTACGGGCTGGGCTCCACGGAGTGGCAGGACATCGAAGCAGCCATCGACTACGCGCTGGCTTACGGCGCCGAGGAAGTAGTCCTGTTCGGCTGGTCCATGGGAGGAGCCATCTGCCTGCAGACCGCAGACCTCTCCCGCTACCGGCACCTGATCCGGGCCATGGTGCTCGACGCCCCGGTCATCGACTGGGTCACGGTCCTGGCCCACCACGCGCAGCTGAACCGGATCCCTTCCCTGGTGGGCAGGTACGGGCAGCTGATGCTGGGCCATCCACTGGGACGCAGGCTCACCGGCCTGTCCGCCCCGGTGGACCTCAAAGTCATGGACTGGGTGTCCCGGGCCGTCGAGCTGCGGACGCCCACCCTCATCATCCACAGCGTTGACGACGAGTACGTACCCTACGGACCCTCCGCCCTGTTGGCTGAACGGAACCCGGAGATGGTGACATTCGAAACGTTCAACCACGCACGGCACACCAAGGAATGGAACGTGGATCCGGAACGCTGGGAGCGGCTGGTGAAGGCCTGGCTCCGCCAACAGCTTGCGCCGCGCCTCAATCCCGGGTCCAGGCCCGGCCCGGGATCAGCGGCCCAACACACTGCAATGGGGGCATGACATGGCGAAAAAAGAGGGGACCGGGGCGTTGGTTGAGCGGGGACGGCTCCTGGCCGCGGATCTTTCCCGACTGGTAGCGGCACCGGCAGGCAGGCCAACACAGGCTTCCCACGCCCCCTTCGACGGCACGCTGGTGGGCGAAGTGCCCGCCTGCACCACGGACGACGTCGATGCCGCGGTTGACCTCGCACGCGTGGCCCAGCAGCGTTGGGCCGGGCTCCCGGTGGCTGAACGCCGGGCCGTGATCCGCCGCTTCCGTGAACTGCTGCTGGACCGGGAACAGGACATCCTGGACCTGGTGCAGGCGGAAAGCGGCAAGGCCCGGCTGAGTGCCTTCGAGGAGTTTGCGGACGTTGTGCTGGCGGCAAACTATTACGAGCGCAACGCCGAGCGGTACCTGGGGCCGCGCCGCCGGAAGGGCGCCGCCCCCGTCCTGACCCGCACCACCGAATACCGCGTGCCCAAGGGAGTGGTGGGGGTCATCAGCCCCTGGAACTATCCCCTGACCCTCGCAGTCTCCGACGCCCTCCCAGCGCTTTTGGCCGGAAACGGGATCGTGCTAAAGCCGGATTCCCAGACGCCCTTCACTGCCCTGCTGATGCTCAAACTGCTCCGGGAAGCCGGCCTGCCCGCGGACCTGTTCCAGATCGTTACCGGGCCCGGCACGGCGATCGGTCCTGCCTTGATCGCGCGCGTGGACTTCCTGATGTTCACCGGATCCTCCCAGACGGGCAAGACCGTGGCCAGGCAATGCGGTGAGCGGCTGATCGGCTTCTCCGCCGAACTTGGCGGCAAGAACCCCATGCTGGTGCTGGCTGATGCGGATGTGGCCAAAGCCGCCCGCGGCGCGGTGCACGCCTGTTTTTCGAACTCCGGCCAGCTGTGCGTGAGCATTGAACGGATCTACGTCCACGCTGACGTGCATGACAGTTTCCTGGCAGCCTTCACGTCCGAGGTGAAGGCGATCCGGATGGGGCCGGGACCGGACTGGGACTTCGGCATGGGGTCACTCATCAGTGCGGCACAGGTGGAGCGGGTGGACCGCCACGTCCAGGATGCAGTTGCCAAAGGGGCGCAAATTCTCACCGGCGGACGGCGGAGGCCGGACCTGGGGCCATTGTTCTATGAACCCACCGTCCTGGCAGGAGTCACCCCGGGCATGCTGCTGGCCCGGGAGGAGACGTTTGGACCCGTGGTGGCCGTCTACCGGGCAGCGGACGACGACGAAGCCGTGGCACTGGCCAACGATTCCGACTTTGGGCTGAACGGCAGCGTCTGGTCCGCCCGCCATGGAGAGGAGGTGGCCCGCAGGCTTCTGACCGGCACCGTCAACGTCAACGAAGGCTACGCTGCCACGTGGGCCTCCCATGACGCGCCGATTGGCGGGATGAAGGACTCCGGCGCCGGACGCCGCCACGGCCGGGAAGGAATCCTGAAGTACACCGAGCCGCAGACCATTGCCGTGCAGCGGCTGCTCCGGGTGGCGCCCGCAGCCGGCATGTCCAACCGGACGTATGCGCGGATCATGAAGGGTGCCGTCACCCTGATGAGCCGCTTCCCCCGAAGCCGGTAGGGCTTGCCCTGCCCCAACAGCTTGCCCTGCCCCCTGAACAGCCACCAACACACGCGCCGCCTAACACCAGGAGAACTGACATGGCCAAAGGAACCCCACTTTCCGGCGCAACGCTGTTGATTACGGGAGGTGGAAGCGGGCTGGGCCGGCGCATGGCGCTGGGAGCGGCCCGGCGCGGGAGCCGGGTGGTCATTTGGGATGTGAATGCTGAAGCCGGTGCAGCGGTGTGCGGCGAAATCAGGGCGGCAGGAGGGACAGCCGAGGCCCAGGCCGTGGATGTCACTGACAGGGAAGCGGTGGCTGCTGCCGCCGCCGCGGCCGGCCCCGTGGATGTCCTGATCAACAACGCCGGCGTGGTCAGCGGGCAACCGCTCCTCGATGCCACGGATGAGGCCATCGAGCGGACCATGAAGGTCAACGTCATGGCCCTGTACTGGGTAACACGTGCGTTCCTCGCCGGAATGGCGAGCCGGCGCCATGGAACCGTGGTTACCGTTGCCAGCGCCGCCGCGCTGGTGGGGGTGGCCCGGCAGACCGACTACTCCGCCAGCAAGTTCGCCGCCTTCGGCTTCAACGAGTCGCTCCGCGCCGAGGTCCGTGCCGCCAAACTCGGCATCAACACTCTGGTGGTGTGCCCGTATTACATCGACACCGGGATGTTTGACGGGGTCCAGACCCGCTGGCCCATGCTCCTCCCGATCCTCCAGGAAGAGGATGTGGCAACCAAAGTCCTCGATGCCATCGAGGCCGGCCGCAGGAAGCTGGTCCTGCCGCCCCTGGTGAACCTGCTTCCGGTCCTTCGGATTCTTCCGGTCGGCCTTTTTGACCGGCTGATGGACGTCTTGGGAGTCAACCAGACCATGGACCACTTCACCGGCCGCGCCAGGTAGTCCCGCAAGGCTTCGCTACGGGCGGTGGCCGCCCGGCGACAGCGAGCTGATGGGCGCAGTGACGGCGTTTGCCAGGCGGACGAGGTCAGCCGGGGCGAGCTCGATGTCCAGTCCCCGCCTGCCGCCCGACACCAGCACGGTGTCCAGGGCCAGGGCGCTGGAATCCAGCACGGTGGGGGATGGTTGGCGCTGGCCCAGCGGGGAGATGCCGCCCAGGACGTATCCGGTGCGGCGCTGGGCTGCGGCGGGATCAGCCATGGCAGCCTTCTTGGCGCCCAGCGCGGCGGCCATGGCCTTCAGGTCCAGGGTCCCGCTCACCGGAACGATGCCCACGGCGAGCCTGCCCTCGACGTCCACCATCAACGTCTTGAAGACGCGCGACGGATCGATGCCCAGGACCTCCGCAGCTTCGGCGCCGTAGCTCGCCGCGGAGGGATCGTGGGTGTACGGGTGCAGCACAAAAGGAACCCCGGCCGCGGTGAGTGCCGCTGTGGCCGGGGTTCCCTGGGAGGAGTTGTTACGCGCCATCGATGCGCGTTAAGCCTGCGTCTGGGCCGCGGCGGCCACCTTGCGCTTGATCCTGCCCAGCATGGCGGTCATGCCCCGCATGCGCAGCGGCGTGATGGCGCGGGTGAGTCCCAGCAGTTCCGGCATGTCATCCGGCACGGACAGGATTTCAGCGGCGGACAAGCCATCCAGGCCCTCGTGCAGGACTCCGGCGAAACCCCGGGTGGTGGGAGCCTCGGCGGGCGCCTTGAAGTAGAGGCGCACTTCGCTGGCGGGACCGGCGTCGTTGGCCTCTGTCTCGATGGTGAGGAACAGCGGCGACTGGCACTCCACCACCTGCTCAAGGAGCTCAGGGTGGTCCTTGAGCCGGTCGGGGAGCTCCGGCAGTCCTTCCGAGAACTCCAGCAGCAGCTGCAGCCTCTCGGGTTCGGACAGGGCCTGGAAGTCGTCCACGATGGCCGCGAGGGCGGAAGGCAAAGCTTGTGTAGTCATCGGTCCAAGTCTACGCGGGGGAGCGGTGGGTCAGGCTCCGACGGCGACGGGTACGGACCCGCGCTCGGCGCCTTTGACGATGGGTACGCGCACGGCGTTGCCCCACTCGGTCCAGGATCCGTCGTAGTTGCGGACGGAATCGAAGCCCAGGAGGTACTTAAGGGCGAACCAGGTGTGGCTGGAACGTTCGCCGATGCGGCAGTAGGCCACCACGTCATCACCCTCGGACAGGCCGGCCTCGCCAAGGTAGATGGCCTCCAGTTCCTCCCGGCTGCGGAAGGTGCCGTCGGCGGCGGCGGCGCGGGCCCACGGGATGGACGCGGCCGTGGGAATGTGTCCGCCGCGCAGCGCGCCCTCTTCCGGGTAAGCCGGCATGTGGGTGCGCTGGCCGGTGTATTCCTCGGGGGAGCGGACGTCGATGAGCGGCTTGCCCAGGTGTGCCAGGACATCGTCCTTGAAGGCCCGGATGGGGGCGTCATCGCGTTCGACTACGGGGTAGTCGCCGCGGGCAGGCGTTGGCTTGTCCCTGGTCAGTTCGCGGCCTTCGGCAACCCACTTGTCCCGGCCGCCGTCGAGCAGCCGGACGTCCTTGTGGCCGAAGAGCGTGAACACCCAGAGAGCGTAGGCGGCCCACCAATTGGACTTGTCGCCGTAGATGACTACGGTGCTGTCCCGCGAAATTCCCTTGGACGCGGCCAGTTCTGCGAAGGCGGCGCCGTCAACGTAGTCGCGGGACACTTCGTCGTTCAGGTCCGTGTGCCAGTCGATCTTCACGGCACCGGGAATGTGGCCGGTTTCGTACAGGAGCACGTCCTCGTCGGATTCGACCACGATGAGCTCGCCGTTGGCCACTGCGCCGTTGCTGATGGCGGCCGCGAGCCACTCGGTGGAAACGAGCCGCTCCGGGCGGGCGTAGGCTGCGAACTTCTCATTCTGTTCAACCGGGTAGGGCATGGCTTGGCCTTTCAGTAAGAGCACGGGAAACCGCGGAACATGCGTTGGAACCTCTTCCCACCCTAGCCAGCGCTAGGGACGTTGTCCGTATTCCGTTAATAGGGGGAAATGTTGCCTTCATCACGTGGCGGGGCGGCAGGACGGCCTCCCGCCCGGGCTGAGTCCGCATTGCCGGTATCCTTTCTGGGGACCAACCACCAGCAGAACGGACCACCTTGGTACAGATCGAACAGCTTGCCGCCCGCACCCCGGCAGTTTCGGTGGACGAACTCTTAAAGGGCTTCTACCCATCGCCGCGGTTTGGGGAGGTTTCCTTTTCGAGCTACCGCCCGGACCCCAAGCAGCCCAGCCAGGCCGCCGCCGTACGCGCCCTCCAGGGATTTGCCGACGGCGTGGGGTCGGGCAACGGGGGCGGGCTTTTCAAGAAGCTGTTCGGCAAGAAGGACGATTCCAGGGCAGGCATCTACCTGGACGGCGGCTTCGGCGTGGGCAAGACCCACCTGCTCGCCTCCCTGTGGCACGCCGCCCCGGGACCCAAGGCTTTCGGCACCTTTGTGGAGTACACCAACCTGGTGGGCGCCCTGTCCTTCCGCAAGACAGTAGACGCCTTGAGCAGCTATCAACTGGTCTGCATTGACGAATTCGAACTGGACGATCCGGGCGACACCGTCCTGATGTCCCGGCTCATGCGCGAATTGGCCGACGCCGGCGTCAAGCTTGCCGCCACCTCCAACACCCTGCCGGGTTCCCTGGGCGACGGCCGGTTCGCTGCAGTGGACTTCCAGCGCGAAATCCAGGTCCTGGCAGACCAGTTCGACGTCATCCGCATCGACGGGGAGGACTTCCGGCACCGTGGCCTCCCCGCGGCACCGGCCCCGCTGAGGAACAGCGAGCTCAGTGCCCACATGAAGGCGGAGTTCGATGGCAAGACCGTGGCCCAGGACGAGTTCTCCACGCTCATCCACCACCTCGCCGGCGTGCACCCCAGCCGCTACCGCCAACTGATCGCCGGTATTGACGGCGTGGTGTGGCGCAACGTGGAGACCATCACGGAGCAGGCCGTAGCGCTGCGCTTCGTGGTGCTGGCGGACCGGCTCTACGACAAGGACGTGCCCATCCTGGCCAGCGGCGTTCCGTTCGACAAGCTGTTCACCGAGGAAATGATGACCGGCGGGTACATGAAAAAGTACTTCCGCGCCGTCTCCCGCCTCACCGCGCTGGCCCGCGAAGGCCAGAACCACGAGCCTTCTTAGCGGGTTCCCGATTCGCCGCCGCTGCGTTCCGGCTTCTGCCGGCTGACCAGAGTTGCACGGACCACCAGGCCGGCCAGGAGTGCCCAGAATGCTGAGCCAATGCCGGCAAAGGCCAGGCCCGAAGCTGCCATCAAAAAGGTGACGGCGGGGGCGATGCGGTCCTGGGGATCTGCCAGGGCGGCGGAGATGGCCGAGGCCAGGGTCCCCAGCAGGGCCAGACCCGCCACGGCTTCGAGCATTCCCGCCGGCGCCTGGTTCACCACGGAGACCAGTGCGGTGGAGAAGGCGGCCAGCACCAGGTAGGCCAGTCCGGACGTGAAGCCGGCCACCCACCGCCTGCTGCGGTCCGCGCCGGCTTCCTCGCCGGCGGCCAGCGCCGCGCTCAGCGCCGCGAGGTTGATGGCGTGGCCGCCAAATGGCGCCGCCGCAACAGTTCCCGCTCCCGTGACCAGCATGGCCGGCCGCCAGGGTGTTTCATACCCGAAGGAACGCAGCACCGCTACGCCGGGCACGTTCTGCGAGGCCATGGTCACCACGAACAGCGGGATGGCTATCCCTGCCAGGGCCTGCAGGCTGAAAGCGGGCGTTGTCCACTCGAGTGCCGGCAGCAGGGGGTCCACATCCGCCGAAGGCCCGGCGGAGGCCAGGGAAATACCGATCACGGCCAGTGCCACGAGCAGGGCTGCGGGCACGGCCCAGCGCGGAGCGAATTTCATCATCAGCAGCCAGCAGAGAATCACCGGCGCTACGTACATGGGCACGGTGCCTAACGCCTTGAAAGGGGCCAGGCAGAGTTGTAAGAGGACCCCGGCCAGCATCGCCTGGGCCAGGGATGACGGGATCCTCGCCATCACCCTGCCGAGCGCCGGCACCAATCCGGTCAGGGCGAGCAGCAGCCCGGCGGCGATGAAGGCCCCGACGGCGGCCGGCCACCCGCCGTCGGGCATTCCCGACGCAGCAAGCAGGGCCGCGCCGGGCGTGGACCAAGCAAGCGTGACCGGCACGCGGGAGCGCCAGGCAAGTCCCAGGACGCCCAGCCCGACAGCCATCGTCAGGGCCAGCAGTCCGGATGCGGCCTGGCCGGGATCAGCACCCACCGCCTTGAGTCCGGCCAGGACGACGGCGAACGACGACGTGAAGCCCACAAGGGCGGTGACGATCCCCGCAACAAGCGGCCGGGAATCGATCCGGGCCAATCCGGCCGGTGCGCTGGCTGAGGGTGCGGGGGACTTGGGCATACCGGCAGGTTACCGGTGGGGCATCATGAAGCGGGAATCACAGCGGCCCTGCTGTCTCCGGCGTCAACCGGGCCGCAGGTAAACAGGCTTTTAAACGCCAAAGGCGCGGGCGCCGCCTCCCGGCGGGACCCGCGCCCCCTTGACGTGCAGGGGCAAGGCCCTGGCCAAATCCTTTACGGAGCCCTGTCCACCGGTGGAACCGGATTTTCAGGAGCTGCCGGGGGAACCTGCCCGGCGGCAGGTGCCTGGCCCGGGGTTCCGTTCTTGTCAATGAGCTTGGAAGCGCCATCCTGGATCTTGTCGACATGGCCTGCGTACTTGCCGCCGGTCCTGGTGTCGACGAAATCGCCGGCCTTGGTGATGCCGTCCTTGATGGCCTGCTCGTTGCCGCGGATGAGACCCTGAGCCTTGCCCTTTAGATCGTCAATCAAACCCACGAGCACCTCCCTTCTATCGCGGAGCCAGGTCGCTCCTCGCGCATTCGATCCTATCGGGGCGGAGAAGGGGTGCCAAGGGAATTTCGTTCGCCTGCAGCGGATGCGGGGAAACGAAAAAAGCAGCTCCGGAGAGCTGCTTGTCGTGGTGGGCGATACTGGGATCGAACCAGTGACCTCTTCCGTGTCAGGGAAGCGCGCTACCGCTGCGCCAATCGCCCGGAACCGGAAGACCGGCAGGTGGGATAAAAAGAGAGCGGACGACGAGATTCGAACTCGCGACATCCACCTTGGCAAGGTGGTGCTCTACCAGCTGAGCTACGTCCGCGTGTGCAGTTTGCCCCGGTAACCCGGTGGCACTGCGGGCAAGTTTCCTTGCCAGTGGGCGATACTGGGATCGAACCAGTGACCTCTTCCGTGTCAGGGAAGCGCGCTACCGCTGCGCCAATCGCCCATTGAATCCGAAAGATCCGGAATCCATGGTTTTCACCGAGGTGGGTACGGGATTCGAACCCGTGTATACGGCTTTGCAGGCCGCTGCCTCGCCTCTCGGCCAACCCACCGTGTTAGCGTCAATTCCGAAGAATGTTTGCTGTGACAGTGTCCTGCGAGCGGACGACGAGATTCGAACTCGCGACATCCACCTTGGCAAGGTGGTGCTCTACCAGCTGAGCTACGTCCGCATTTTGGAGGGTTGATTCCTTGCCGTTTCCGGCATTTCCTCGCGTTCCAACGAGTAAAAACAATATAGGAGGTTCCGGGAAACTCCAAATCGCTCTGCCCGCCCGGAGTCGCATAGCCACTACTTCCGCGTGATTCCGCGGGACCAGCTACTTACAGGCGTGTAATTCACGACGGCGGCTGGCGGCCCCTGTGGACGGGCTGCGCGTGAGCAGGGCTGCTGGAGGCACTTTTACGGGGGTGCGTCAGGGTGCTGCAGCCGATTTTTGAAATGGGGCAGAGGTGGGCTAGCATTCAAATGCATCGGGGCGATTGGCGCAGTGGTAGCGCGCTTCGTTCACACCGAAGAGGTCACTGGTTCGAACCCAGTATCGCCCACCGCAGAGGTCCGTTTCCGCTCATCAGCAGCGGAAACGGACCTTTTTCGTGTGCAGCTCCGGCCCCCGGAGCTTTTGTCGGCCCCCTGTGAAAGAGTCTTTTGTATGACTGATCCGCTTCTCGCCCACGCCACCGAATACGGCCGGATGTACGCACGGTCAACGTCTGAGCAGTTTGCCGTGCCTTCCATCACCACCGTGATCAGCCAGCAGCCGCATGGCCTCGACGGCTGGTTCGGTTACATGGGTGCCAGCAGCCTGGCCAATGATCCGCTGCTCTCGGACTGCCTGGGGAGCCCGGCCAAGATCAAGCAGGCCGTCAACCGCGCCGCCAAGGCTGCCGAAACCTACCGGGATGATGCGGCCAGGCGGGGGGACCGCGTCCACAACTACTGCGAGCAGGTGGCACTGCGCGCGCTTGGGCGCCCGCACACCATGAAGGAGGCCCGCGAAGCCCTGGCCGCCAACGGCGAGGAAGCTTTCGCGGTCCGCTTCGACGAGTGGTGGGAACTTTTCCGGGTGGAGCCCATCGCGCCTGAGATCACGGTGTGGAACGATTCCGTGGGCTACGCCGGAACCCTGGACCTTGTAGCGCGTATCAATGGACGCATCTGCCTGATCGACTACAAGACCAAGGGCACCACCCGGGACGGGCTGGTCAAGCCCCTGGACGACAAAGTGGTCATGCAGCTGGTGGCGGGGATGAAGGCGGAAGAGAGCCTGGTGGATGCGGAGGCGGGAACCTGGGAGCCCTGGAAGTATGGGGAGAACCCGGTCCTGCTGGCCGTTGCCATCGGCGAGACAGAGGTCCGGCCCGTCCGTGCCAACCCAGAGGTCCTCAAGCACCACTGGTGGAAGTTCTGCGCGCTGCGGCGGGTCTGGGAACTGAACGCTGACACCATCAGTGCCGGCACGGCGCTGCTGCCTATCGCACCGCCGCCGCTGGCCCAGGCCCGCACGGCCTAGCTCCGTGCAGGCACCACGACTGCACCTAAACTGGATAAGTTCCAATTGCCGCCAACCGTGAGGACAAACAGCGCATGGCTATTCTGAATATCCGCATCATCGGCGATCCTGTGCTCCGCACAGTCGCCGATCCTGTGACGGAATTCGGACCCGAGCTGGCCAAACTGGTCGCCGACATGACCGAGACCATGGAAGACGTGGACGGCGCCGGACTTGCCGCCCCGCAGGTCGGCGTCAGCAAGCGCGTTTTCACCTACCGCATTGACGGCGTCGAAGGGCACATCATCAATCCGGTCCTGGAGAACAGCGAGGACTACCAGCCGGACCACGTGGAAGGCTGCCTCTCCATTCCGGGGCTAGGGTTCCCGGTCCGCCGCTTCCGGTCCACGCGGGTCACCGGCGTGGACATGCATGGCACCCCGGTCTCCATCGAAGGGGAGGGCATGCTGGCACGCTGCTTCCAGCATGAGAACGACCACCTGGACGGGATCCTCTACACCGACCGGCTTGAGGGCGAGGACCGGAAGGCTGCGTTGCGGTCCATCCGCAACGCCAATTACGATGCCGTGACCGAGCGCACCACGGCCAAGCGCGCCAAGAGCGTGGGGTCGAGTTTCGGCGGGTCAAGCTTTGGCGGAAACACCACCCCCGGCTCCAGCTTCGGCGCAGCCGGGTGAGGGTCCTCTTTGCGGGGACCCCCGCCGTCGCTGTCCCATCCCTGGACGCACTGGTGAACGGCGGCTTCGAGGTCGTCGCCGTCCTTACCCGTCCCGATGCGCCGGTCGGCCGCAAACGCGTGCTGACGCCGTCGCCCGTTGCGCGGCGGGCTGCTGAACTGGGCATCGATGTCATTCACGCTGCCCGCGTGGACGCGGAGGCCATCGCCAAAATCTCCGCCGTGCAGCCGGACGTTGCCGCCATTGTCGCCTACGGCGGACTGGTTCCGCCCACAGCTTTGGACATCCCGCGGCACGGCTGGGTGAACCTGCATTTCTCCCTGCTGCCCGCCTGGCGCGGAGCAGCCCCCGTCCAGCGCTCTGTCATCGCGGGCGACGACGTCACCGGCGCTGTTACCTTCCAACTCGAGGAAGGCCTGGACACAGGCCCTGTCTTCGGCACCCTGACGGAAGCCGTGAAACCCCAGGACACCGCAGGTGACCTGCTGGAACGGCTGTCCCACAGCGGCGCCGTGCTGCTGGCACAGACACTGTCGGCCATCGACGCCGGAAAGGCCTTCCCCCAGCCGCAGGCCGGCGAGGTGTCGCTCGCGCCGAAGCTGACCCTGGAGGACGGCCACCTTAACTGGACCCATCCCGCGCTGGCCATCAGCAGGCAGGCACGCGGCGTTACCCCGGAGCCCGGAGCCTGGACCCTTCTCGACGGGCAACGGGTCAAACTTGAGCCTGTCCGGCTCCGGCCGGATGTCGCCGAACTGGCCCCGGGCGCGGTGGCGCTCCACGGGAAGGTTGTTTTGGTGGGAACGGGTTCTCATGCCGTGGAACTCACCCGGATCCAGCCCGCCGGGAAAAAGATGATGGCCGCAGCCGACTGGGCACGCGGCATGGCTTCTCTGGAAAGTGTGGTGTTCGAATGAGCAGCTCCGGCGGCAACACAGGCGGACAAGGCAGCACCGGAGGACGGGGCGGCGCCGGGCGGAACGGCCAGGGCAGCAGCGGGGCATCCGCCGGCGGCCGCGGCAAGGGCGGACCCAGGGACACCAGCAGGCGCAACGCCAAGGGACGTGAACGCAACCGCGGGCCGCAACGGAGCTTCACAGAGCAGGCTCCGTCGCAGCGGACCAGGCGCGCCGACCCCGCCCGCCTGGTGGCCTTCGAAGTACTCCGCGCGGTGGCAGAGGAGGACGCCTACGCCAACCTGGTGCTGCCCGCGCGGATCCGGCACCACCACCTGGACAAACGTGATGCGGGGTTTGCCACCGAGCTGAGCTACGGAGCCCTGCGCAGCCAAGGCACGTACGATGCCATCTTGGCACGGTGCGTCGACCGGCCCCTCTCCCAACTGGATCCAGCCGTCCTGGACGCCCTCCGCATCGGCGTGCACCAGCTGCTGGCCATGCGGGTCCCGGCACACGCAGCCTTGGACCAGACCGTGGGGCTGGCCCGCGCCGTCATCGGCGCCGGTCCTTCCGCCTTGATCAACGCGGTCCTCCGGAAGGTGTCCGCACGGACCCTTGAAGAGTGGCTGGACCTGCTGGTGGAGGGGGAAACCGACCAGACGAAGATTGCCGCGCTCCGGTTCGCCCACCCCGAATGGATCGTCCGGGCCATGCGCCAGTCGCTGGTGGCCCACGGCCGGCCCGCCACCGAAATCGATAGCCTGCTGGAAGCTGACAATGCCGCCCCGGTGGTCAACCTGGTGGCCCTTCCCGGGCTGGGCAGCCTGGACGAAGCCCTGGAAAGTGGTGCCGCCCCCGGCGAGTTGGTGGAAGGTTCGGCGCTCTCCAGCGGCGGTGACCTGGGCCGCCTCGCGTCCGTACGCGCCGGCACCACGCGGGTGCAGGACGTTGGTTCCCAGTTGGTGGCCAGGGCCCTTGCTGCCGTGGACCTCGGTGCGGCAGCAGGGGATGCAGGCGCGGACGGCGCGGCGCCGGTCAAAGCAACGGTTCCGTCCACTCCAGATGAGGCGTGGCTCGATCTCTGCGCCGGCCCCGGTGGAAAAGCTGCGCTCCTTGGTGCCCTGGCGCGCCAGCGCGGTGCCACGCTGCTTGCGAATGAACCCGCGCCGCATAGGGCAAAGCTCGTCAGCCAGGCCCTGTCCGCCGTTCCGCACGACAGCTGGCAGGTCCGCACCGGTGACGGCCGGGAAGTGGGGACCGAGCAGCCGGGGCGGTACACCCGTGTTTTGGTGGACGTACCCTGCACCGGCCTGGGAGCCCTGCGCCGCAGGCCGGAGTCCCGGTGGCGGCGCTCGCCCAAGGACATCACGGACCTCGGCCCGCTGCAGCGTGAACTGCTGGCCTCGGCCCTGGCGGCGGTCCGTCCCGGGGGAGTGGTGGCCTACGTGACCTGTTCGCCGCATCCGGCCGAGACCACCGCGGTTGTGGCGGACGTGCTGCGCAAGCGCGATGACCTGGAACTCCTCGACGCCGGGGCCGCCCTTGACGCCGTCAGCCTGACCGGCAAGCTCAACGCCGGGCACGACATGACGGCCCAGCTCTGGCCGCACATCCACCACACCGACGCCATGTTCCTGGCCCTGATCAAGAAGAAGGCCTGAACAAAGCGCTCCTGACCGGAAAAGCGCTTGTTTCCTAAGACACCGCACCTTCAGCGAAAGGCACACCCTTGACGCAATGCTGCATCAACCCGAGCATCCTCTCCGCCGACTTCGTCAACCTTGAAGCCGAACTGCAGCGGATCAGCAATGCCGACGCCGTACACGTGGACGTCATGGACAACCACTTCGTTCCCAACCTGACCATCGGGCTGCCCGTCGTACAGCGCATCCAGGCCGTCAGCCCGGTTCCGCTCGACGCCCATCTCATGATTGCCGATGCCGACCGCTGGGCACCGGGATTCGCGGACGCCGGCCTGGCCTCCGTCACGTTTCATGCCGAGGCGTCCATTGCCCCCATCAAGCTGGCAAGGGAACTGCGCAGCAGGGGATCCAAAGCGGGAATGGCCCTTCGCCCCGCAACTCCAGTGGAGCCGTACCTGGACATGTTGACGGAGCTGGACATGCTGCTCATCATGACGGTGGAACCGGGCTTCGGCGGCCAGGCCTTCCTGGACATCACCCTGCCGAAGATCCGCAGGGCCCGTGCGGCCGTGGACGGCTCCGGAGCGGATGTTGCCATCCAGGTGGACGGCGGCATCACCGAGGAAACCATTGAGCGCGCCGCTGAGGCCGGCGCTAATGTCTTCGTGGCAGGCTCCGCCGTATACGGCGCCGAGGATCCCGCCGCCGCCATCGACCTGCTGCGCACCAGAGGTGCCCGCACATTACGTGCGGCGACGGAATAACCGGGAGCCCCTGCCGGTTGTGGCACAATAACAACACACATACGTGCTCCGGGGTCGGTGTAAGTCCGAACCGGCGGTGACAGTCCGCGACCCGCGAGTCGGTGTCCTCTCCCCGAGGATCCCGGCGGACGGTTGAACCGGTGGAATTCCGGTACCGACAGTTAAAGTCTGGATGAGAGAAGCACGTACAGCTGTATCTGTGCAGCCCTTGCGCTGCGCAGCGTTCTGCTGTCGTATCCCCGGAGCCATCGCGGTTCGACAGGGAAGGAACGACACACGAATGAACCCCAAGCGATGGCTCTTTAACGCCGAAACTCCTGCCGCTTCGATGGCAGGCCCACATTCCGGATCCATGCAGCCAGCAACGGCCGCCGCATGACGGGCGCCGTGGAACTGCAGCCTGGAGCCGGGGTGGTCACGGCCTTCACTGCAGAAGAAACCGGGGCCATGGAACATGCCCTCCAAGCAGCCTTGGAGGGACCCCGCGGCGCAAATCCCCTGGTGGGTGCCGTCGTCGTCGGTCCTGACGGACGGGAACTCGTCACGGGTTACCACCGCGGAGCCGGCACGGCGCATGCCGAAGCCGACGCCATTGCCCGGGCTGCCGCCGTCGGCCTGGATCTCTCCGGCTGCACCATGGTGGTCACCTTGGAGCCTTGCAACCACGTGGGCCGCACCGGTCCGTGCACGGAGGCGATCATCGGCGCCGGGATCACTGACGTGGTGTACGCGGTCGACGACCCCCATGACCCCGCCGCCGGTGGTGCCGCAACCCTGCGCGCGGCCGGTGTCCGGGTGCGGAGTGGCCTTGGCGCAGACGAAGCGCTGGACCTTAACCGCCAGTGGTTTGAAGCGGTGGCAGCCAAGCGCCCCTTCGTTACCCTCCACATCGCCCAGACGCTGGACGCCCGGATCGCCGCGGAAGATGGCACCAGCCAATGGATCTCCAGCCCCGAATCGCTGGCGGACAACCACGGGATCCGCAGCCGCATCGACGCAATCCTGGTGGGCACCCAGACCGTACTGGTGGACAACCCCCGGCTGACCGCCCGGGACACCGAGGGCAACCCGGCGGCAAAGCAGCCAGTCCGGGCCGTCATGGGGCTCCGCGGGATTCCGGAGGACGCCGCCATCCACGGCGACGACGGCCTTGCCGTGCACCTTCCCACGCGGGACCCGCGGGAGGCGCTGTCCATGCTGTACGACGCCGGCACCCGGCACGTGATGGTGGAGGGCGGCTCCAGCATCCTCAGCTCTTTCCTCGCGGCGGGCCTGGTGGATGAACTCATCGTGTACCTGGCGCCCACCCTGCTGGGATCCGGCACCCCCTCGTTGAATGGACTGGGCATCACCAGCCTTCCCGACGCCCAGCAGTGGGAATGGGACCCGTCCGATGGCGGTGCGGTCCGCATGCTGGGCCGGGACCTTCGACTGCACCTCAGACCCCAGCGCAAAGTTGCACTCGACCACCAACCAACCCGCGCCACCGCGGAGCAAGCCCAGGGAGGCTACTGATGTTCACCGGAATTATTGCCGAGCAGGGGCAGGTGCTGTCCGTTGAGCGTGACGGCGACACCAGCGCCACCCTCCGCCTGCATGCGCCCGGCTCCACCGAGGGCCTGGCACTGGGCGGCTCCATCGCCGTCAACGGAGTCTGCCTCACCGCCACCGAAATCGATGGCAAGGACTTCAGCGTGGACGTTATGGGCGAGACTCTGGTCCGCAGCACCATCGGCGAGCTTGCCGCTGGGGACACCGTTAATCTGGAGCGCTGCGTTCCCGCCGGCGGCCGCCTGGACGGGCACGTGGTGCAGGGACATGTGGACGGCGTGGGCGTCCTGCTGGAACGCGAACCCCAGGGAAACTGGGAGCGCCTGCGCTTTGGCGTGCCCGCCAACCTGGCCCGCTACATTGCCGAAAAGGGCTCCATCGCGATCGACGGCGTCTCCCTTACGGTGACGGCAGTCAGCCCGGCAGCCGAGCAGGAGCCGTGGTTCGAAGTGGGCCTGATTCCCACCACCCTGGCCGAAACCGGGCTGGGCACCAAGACCACCGGCAGCCGGGTGAACCTGGAAGTGGATGTGCTGGCCAAATACACCGAACGCCTGCTTGCCTTCAGCGGCACGGGTGCGGCAGCCGGGACCGAAGCAGCCATCACGGGAGGTGCACGGTGAACGCCGCAGTACACCTGGAATCCAACATTGCCGCCGGACCCGCGTCCGCCGCAGCACCGGCCGCACCGGCCAGGGGACTGGACTCCATCGAAGACGCCGTACGCGCCATGGCTGCCGGCCGGCCCGTGCTGGTTGTCGACAACGAGGACCGGGAGAACGAAGGCGACATCATCTTCGCCGCCCAGCACGCCACCCCGGCCCTGATGGGCTGGACCATCCGGTACAGCTCCGGCGTCATCTGCGTGCCGCTAACCGGAGACCGGGCAGACGCCCTGGCCCTGCCTCCCATGACGGCCGTCAACGAGGACGCGAAGGGCACCGCCTACACCGTCTCCTGCGACGCCGCCACCGGTGTCAGCACCGGCATCTCTGCAACGGACCGCGCCCTGACCGCCCGCATCCTCGCGGACCCATACGCCGTTCCTGCCTCCGTGACCCGTCCGGGGCATATTTTCCCGCTCCGGGCAGTTGACGGAGGTGTGCGGGAACGCCAGGGCCATACGGAGGCCGCAGTGGACCTGTGCCGCCTGGCTGGACTGGAGCCTGTCGGGGTAATCGCGGAAGTGGTGTATGACGACGGTGAAATGATGCGCCTGGACGGGCTCCGTTCGTTCGCAGCTGAACATGGGTGCCCCCTCATCTCCATCGAGGACCTGGTGGCGTATCTTGAAGCCGGGGCCGGGGGAGCCCCGCAAGAGGATGCCCGGGCGGTCCCGGGCGAAGAGAAGGAGAAGCCATGACGGCAGCGGCAGCCAGCGACGACAGCCAGCAGGACGGCCACCGGAAGCCCCACGCGGTGTCCGGTGAAGCGCCCCATCCCGTCAGCGGAGGGCCCATCGTCCAACTCCCCACCGCCTTTGGCGACTTCGTTGCGCAGGCATGGACGGACCTCGTGACCGGCGTTGAGCACCTGGCTGTCAGTTCCCCCAATCCTCCCACCGACGGAAAAGCTCCCCTGGTGCGCCTGCACTCCGAGTGCCTGACAGGCGATGTCTTCGGTTCCTACCGCTGCGACTGCGGTGAACAGCTTGCCTTCGCACTGGAACTGATCCGGGACAACGGCGGCACCTTGCTCTACCTGCGGGGCCAGGAAGGCCGCGGCATCGGCCTGGCCAACAAGATCAAGGCCTACGCGCTGCAGGAAGCGGGCTTCGACACTGTTGAAGCCAATGAGCAGCTGGGCCTGCCCGTTGATGCACGGTGCTACAAGGCCGCAGCCCAGATCCTCGCGGAAATGGGCCTGCACGAGGTGCGGCTGTTGAGCAATAACCCGGACAAGCAGAACAGGCTGGCCAAGGCCGGGGTGAAGGTCGTGGAAATGGTGCCCACCGAGGTACCTTCCCGCGAACAGAACATCCGGTACCTGCGCACCAAGAAGGACCGCATGGAACACCGGCTGCTGCTGGACACGCAGGTGGCTCCCGTTTCCGTGCCGGCCCCCGAAACCCCCTACGACCACGAACAAGACTGACGTCTCCAAGAACGAACGGAACAGAAGAACCCATGAGCGGACACGGCGCCCCCGACATCGACCTGAGCACCCTCAACCCGGCCGAGACCTCACAGCTGAAGCTTGCGATCATCGCAGCCAGCTGGCACACCCAAATCATGGACGGGCTCCTGGACGGCGCGCTCCGGGCGGCCAAGGACGCCGGCATCGCCGAGCCCACCGTCCTGCGGGTTCCCGGCAGCTTTGAGCTCCCGGTGGCTGCCGCGCGGCTGGCACCGCACTTTGACGCCGTGGTTGCCCTCGGCGTCGTCATCCGCGGCGGAACCCCGCATTTCGACTACGTTTGCCAGGCCGCGACGTCGGGCCTCACCGACGTCAGCGTCTCCACCGGAGTGCCGGTGGGCTTTGGCGTGCTCACCTGCGACAACGAGCAGCAGGGCCTGGACCGCGCGGGCCTGCCCGGCTCCAAGGAAGACAAGGGCCACGAAGCCGTGACGGCAGCGCTGGCCACCGCCGTCGTCCTCAAGCAGTACCGCAGCTAAACGCTCCAGCCGACGGGCGCGGTGTGTGTTCTGCCACATCGCGCCCGTCATGCAAGGGCCCGGGAAGCGCCCGCGCGGCCGCAGCAAGTAGGCTGGAGGGCGTGAAGAATTTCGAGACGCTGTTCGCTGAGCTCAGCGAGAAGGCAGCCACCCGCCCGGAAGGCTCCCGCACCGTCGCTGAATTGGAGTCCGGTGTTCACGGCATCGGCAAAAAAGTCGTTGAGGAAGCAGCCGAGGTATGGATGGCTGCCGAATATGAATCCGATGAAGCCGCGGCCGAGGAAATTTCCCAGCTGCTGTACCACCTGCAGGTTCTGATGCTCGCCAAAGGCCTGACCCTGGAAGACGTCTACAAGCATCTGTAGCCACCGGTCCGGCGCGATCTTTCCGCCGGTTCCTGCCGTGGCTTGCACTGCTTGAACACCTAGACAAATCAATCCAGAAAGAATTTCCCATGCTGCGAGTAGCCGTCCCCAATAAGGGCTCCCTGTCCGAAGCCGCCTCCGCCATGCTTTCCGAAGCCGGATACCGCCAGCGGCGCGACAGCCGCGAGTTGGTCATGGTGGACCCCGACAACGACATTGAGTTCTTCTTCCTCCGCCCCCGTGACATCGCCGTGTACGTGGGCCAGGGAACGCTCGACGTTGGCATCACCGGCCGCGACCTGCTGCTGGACGCCGAGGTGGAAGCCGAAGAGCTGCTTCCGCTGGGATTCGCGGCCTCCACCTTCCGCTTCGCCGGGCCGGTGGGCGACTTCAGCTCCGCCGCCGAGCTTGAAGGCAAGCGCCTGGCCACCAGCTACGACGGCCTGTTGCGCAACTACCTTGCCGAACGCGGCATCAACGCCAAGGTGGTCCGCCTCGATGGCGCCGTTGAGTCTTCCGTCCGGCTCGGCGTCGCTGACGCCATCGCCGACGTCGTGGAAACCGGCAACACCCTCAAGGCCGCCGGGATGGAAATCTTCGGCGACCCCATCCTCAAGTCCGAGGCGGTCCTTATCCGGCGCACCGGCAACGGGGGCGCCGCCAACGGCACGGCCAAGGAGATCGAAGTCCTGATCCGCCGCCTCCAGGGTGTCCTGGTGGCGCGCCAGTACGTGCTGATGGATTACGACATCCGCAAGGAACTCGTGGAGAAGGCCGCCAGCCTTACGCCCGGCCTCGAATCGCCCACCGTTTCCCCGTTGCGCGACTCCGACTGGGTGGCTGTCCGGTCCATGGTTCCCAAGAAGGAAACCAACCGGATCATGGACGAACTCTACGACCTCGGTGCCCGCGCCATCCTGGTCAGCAGCATCCACGCCTGCCGCATCTGATCAGCGTCTGATTAGCGGCGACCCCCAACAGCCTCGCAAAACATCCAGGAGTTCCCATGGCAGTAGCAGTACGGGTCATTCCCTGCCTCGACGTCGACGCCGGGCGCGTGGTCAAGGGCGTCAACTTTGAGGGCCTCCGCGACGCCGGCGACCCCGTTGAGCTCGCCCACCGCTATGACAATGCCGGTGCCGACGAACTGACGTTCCTTGACGTCACCGCCTCCTCCGGCAACCGCGAGACCACCTTCGACGTGGTCCGCCGCACTGCCGAGGAGGTCTTCATCCCGCTCACGGTCGGCGGCGGCGTCCGCGGCGTGGCTGAGGTGGACAAGCTCCTGCGCTACGGCGCCGACAAGGCCTCCATCAACACCGCGGCCGTGGCCCGGCCCGACGTCATCGACGAAATCACCCGGCATTTCGGTTCCCAGGTGCTCGTCCTGTCCGTGGACGCCCGGCGCGCCCGACCCGGATCCCGGCCCACGCCGTCGGGATTCGAAGTGACCACCCACGGCGGGCGCACCGGCACCGGGATCGACGCGATCGAATGGGCCAGGGAAGCAGCGGACCGCGGGGTGGGAGAGATCCTGCTGAACTCCATCGACGCCGACGGCACCAAGGACGGCTTCGACCTCGAGCTGATTAAGCTGGTCCGGGCCGCCGTCAAGGTTCCCATCATCGCCTCCGGCGGGGCGGGGGAACCTGCCCACTTCCCGCCCGCTGTGGCAGCCGGGGCCGACGCCGTCCTGGCCGCCTCCATCTTCCACTGGGGCCCGGACAACATGATGCACCAGGTCAAGGACGCCATCCGCGAAGCCGGCTTCGAAGTCCGGTAATAGCAGCCGCAGAAAAACAAGGCCGGGTCACGGAGAGTGACCCGGCCTTGTCTTTAAAGTCCTACTTCGGCGGATTGGAGGAGGGCGACGGCGTCCGGCTGGCCTTCGAAGGTGACCAGGGCGTGGCGGGTGCGGCCGTGGGCGTGCATCAGCAGTTCGCCCGGCTCGCCGACAATGGCCACGGAAACAGGAGCGCGCTTGGCGACGTGGCGCGGACCGGACGGGCGGACCAGCACAATGCCAAGGTCCACGCCGCGGTACAGGATGGCGGCGCGCTTCACGAGTTCGTCCCACAGCGCATCGGAGTAGGCCTCATCGAGTGCCCTGGGGGCCCACCGGTCCACGGCGCGCCGGACGTCCTCGGTGTGTACGAAGTACTCGATCAGGTTGGCGCTCTCGTCCAGCGCCTTGATGCTCATCGGAGAGAGCGCAGGCGGCCCCGCGCGGAAGGTGTTCACCAGCCGGGCGTAGTCCTCGTTACTGGTGAGCTTGGCAGCCAACTTGGCGGTTGCCTGGTCCGACGCTTTGGCAAGCCGCTTGATGACCAGGCCCAGCCCGACGGCGGCCTTCCGCTCGCGCAGGTACAGGTGCGCGGCAAGGTCCCTGGTGCGCCAGCCCTTGCACAGCGTGGGCGCATCAGGGCCGGCCGCAAGCAGGGTTTCGGCCAGGACTTCTCGGGACGGTTCGACGAAATGCATCACTTGTGAAACTAGCACGAGAGCTGTGGAGTTGGGCAGCACTGCAGCGGCCGGTGGCGTGCCGTTGTTCACAACAGGAGAGCGGGTGCGCGAAGGCACTAGACTTGACCCGATGTCTGAGCAGCCAACCCCCGTCCAAACCGCAGGATCCGGCGTGTCCCACGTGCCGTCGTCGTCCGTTGAAGCTCCGCCGGCCAGCCCCCTTCCGGAAGAGCTTGCCGCGGCACTGAAGCGCGACGCCGCAGGCCTGGTGGCAGCTGTGGTGCAGCAGTACGACACCAACGAAGTCCTGATGCTCGGCTGGATGGATGATGAAGCCCTGCACCGCACCATGACCACCGGCCGGGTGACGTTCTACTCCCGCTCACGCCAGGAGTACTGGCGCAAGGGCGATACCTCCGGGCACGTCCAGTGGGTCAAATCCCTGGCCATGGACTGCGACGGCGACGCACTGCTGGTGCGCGTCGACCAGGTGGGCGCCGCCTGCCATACGGGCACCCGCACCTGCTTCGACGGCAGGGAACTGGCCGTGGTGGAAGGCCACGCGGGCTAGGTAGAACCGCTGCCCCGGCCGGCGCCTTCAACGCTGCGGCCACCCAGCAAGCACACCCAAGGAGCCGGCACGGCCGGCCCTTTCGAAGAACAGGCGGACAAGCATAGCCATGCAGGACCTTGGAACCATCAGCCCAAGCCTTGAGGAATTCCGGGAACTCGCCGGCCACAGCCGCGTCATCCCCGTCAGGCTCAAGGTCCTTGCCGACGCCGAAACCCCCATCGGCCTGTACCGGAAGCTGGCGCAGGGCCAGCCCGGCACTTTTCTTATGGAATCGGCGGCGGTGGGCGGCGCCTGGTCCCGCTACTCCTTCATCGGCGCCAGGTCCCGCGCAACGCTGACCACGAAAGATGGCCAGGCGCACTGGCTCGGCGAGCCCCCTGCCGGTGTGCCCGTCAGCGGGAGCCCCGTGGACGCCATCCGTGACACCATCGACGCCCTGCGCACCGACCGCTTCGAAGGACTGCCGCCCTTCACCTCCGGCCTGGTGGGCTTCCTTGGCTGGGAGACCGTCCGGCACTGGGAACGGCTGGTCAGCCCGCCCGAGGATGACCTGCAGCTGCCGGAAATGGCCCTGAACCTGGTCACCGACATGGCTGTGCATGACAATGTGGACGGCACGGTGCTGTTGATCGCCAACGCCATCAACTTCGACAACAGCTCCGAGCGGGTCGACGAGGCCTGGCACGACGCCGTGGCCCGGGTCAAGGAACTCCTGGCCAAGATCAGCGCGCCCGTGGTGCAGCCGGTCTCCGTGCTGGAGCCTGCGGCCCTGGACTTTGCCTCCAGCGTGCAGGAACGCTGGGATGAAGCCGAATACCTCGCAGCGCTGGACCGCGGCAAGGAAGCCATCGTGGACGGCGAGGTTTTCCAGGTGGTCATCTCGCGCCGGTTCGAGATGGAATGCAACGCGTCCGCACTGGACGTGTACCGCGTGCTGCGCAACACCAACCCCAGCCCGTACATGTACATCTTCAGCCTGGCCGACGCCGAGGGCCGGGAGTACTCCATCGTCGGGTCCTCCCCGGAAGCCTTGGTCACGGTGACCGGCGAGGAAGTCATCACCCACCCCATCGCCGGCTCCCGCCCCCGCGGGAAGACCGTGGAAGCTGACAAGGCCCTGGCCGAGGAACTCCTGGCCGACCAGAAGGAACGCGCCGAGCACCTGATGCTGGTGGACCTCTCCCGCAACGACCTCTCCAAGGTCTGCGTGGCGGGAACGGTGGACGTCACCCAGTTCATGGAAGTGGAGCGTTTCAGCCACATCATGCACCTGGTATCCACCGTGGTGGGCCAGCTCTCCCCGCAGGCCAAGGCGTACGACGTCCTGAAGGCCACGTTCCCCGCCGGTACCCTCTCCGGAGCGCCCAAGCCGCGTGCCCTGCGGCTCCTCGACGAGCTGGAACCGCACCGCCGCGGCATCTACGGCGGTGTGGTGGGCTACCTGGACTTCGCCGGTGACATGGACATGGCCATCGCCATCCGGTCCGCCCTGATCCGGGAAGGGCGCGCCTACGTCCAGGCCGGCGGCGGCATCGTGGCGGACTCAGTGAACCCCACCGAGGCCCTGGAAACCGTCAACAAGGCCGCCGCGCCGCTGCGCGCCGTTCACACGGCCGGCTCCCTGCACAACATCTCCGCGGAATCCCTTCCCGGCGGGGCGGATTCCTGATGTCCGGCTCCGGAGTCGCCCCCGGCCACCCAGGCAACGCAGATAAGCCGGGCAAGCCAGGCCAGGCAGGGAAAGCGGCCAAGTCCCCGAAGCCCCGGGCCGTGCCTGTGTGGGCGCGCAAGTCCAACGTGGTGCTGCTGATCACCCTCCTGGCACTTGCCGCGTTTGGAACCACCACGCAGACCTGGATGACCGCCACGCTCGACCCCAACCAGGTGGGCCAGGCGGCAGCAACCCAGAACGCGATCCAGGTGCAGGGCAGCAAGGCCGCCACCACCGTGACGGCCCTGGCCCTGGTTGCCCTGGCCGGCGGCCTCGCAGCGGCCATCGCCGGCAGGATCGCCCGCTGGGTCATCACCGCGATCATCCTTCTTGCTTCAGCCGGGGTGGTGACCGCCGCGGCCATGGTCCTGGCTGATCCGCTCGCGGCGGCGCAGGGAACCATCGCGGGGGCCACCGGTGTTTCCGGCAGCCAGGCGCACATTGAGGTCACCGCCTTCCCCGTGCTCGCCGTCGTCGCCGGCTGCCTGCTGGCCCTGGCGGCCCTGTTGATCCTGCCCGTGTCGCATTACTGGAAGACGCGCACCAAATACGACGCCCCGGGCACTGCCGGGGGGGCTGCACCGGCCGGCCCCGTGGACGAGATCGACAGCTGGGACCGGCTTTCCCGGGGCGAGGACCCCACCTAGGGCCGGGGCCGCCGGCACCGGACCGGGCGTTGAAGCCCGGCGGTACGCGGACGGCAGCCAAAAAATGGCAGAATGTAAGCAGTATCCATCCTGAGGAGATTTTCCATGAGCAAAGCACCTGCGTCCGTTTCCAAGTCAGGCACCCGCACGGTTGCCCCCGGCGCCATTGACCACAGCCAGGAACTGGGCCACGGCAACAGCCCGGCCGCCTGGACCTGCGTCATCGTCATGCTCGTAGGCGCCCTCATCGCAGCCATCGCCTTCGTCATTGCCAGCACCCCCATCTTCATCGGCGGCGCCGTTGTCATGGTGATCGGCCTGATCCTCGGGTACATCATGCGCAAGGCAGGTTACGGCGTCGAAGGCAGCAAGCTGAAGAACTCCGGCCACTGATGGCGACTGTTCTCGACGACATCAACGCCGGTGTCAGGGAGGATATGGAGGCCAGGAAGCGGCTTGTTTCCCTGGCTGAGCTGAAGGACCTGGCCCAGGCCGCGGCACCTGCCCGCGACGCCTGGGCGGCGCTCGGCGGCACCTCCCCAACCCGGGAACAGCTGAAGGTCATTGCCGAAATCAAGCGCCGCAGCCCCTCCAAGGGCGATCTCGCCAGCATTGTGGATCCGGCGTCGCTCGCCAGGCAGTACGCCGACGGCGGTGCCTCCGTCATCAGCGTGCTCACCGAGCAGCGCCGCTTCAACGGGTCGCTGGCCGACCTCGACGCCGTGCGGGCCGCCGTCGACACCCCCTTGCTGCGCAAGGACTTC
Organism: Pseudarthrobacter defluvii; assembly: GCF_030323865.1. NCBI lineage: Bacteria > Bacillati > Actinomycetota > Actinomycetes > Micrococcales > Micrococcaceae > Pseudarthrobacter > Pseudarthrobacter defluvii. The sequence continues at coordinate 1,779,779 of NZ_CP066362.1, forward strand.
ACGCTCGACGAGTACCAGATCTGGGAAGCCCGCGCCCACGGTGCCGACCTCATCCTCCTGATCGTGGCGGCCCTTTCGGACGCCCAGCTCTCCGCATTCAGCGCCCTCAGCCACGAACTTGGCATGAACGTGCTGGTGGAGACGCACACGGAAGAAGAGATCGAGCGTGCCGTCGCGGCCAAGGCGCGCATCATCGGCGTCAACGTACGCAACCTGAAGACGCTCGACGTCGACCGTTCAGTTTTTGCCTCACTGGCGGGGAAGATCCCTGCTGAGGCCGTCGTGGTCGCCGAATCCGGCGTCCGTGACGCTGACGACGTCACGCATTACGCCGCCAGCGGGGCCAACGCGATACTGGTGGGCGAGGCGCTGGTAAGCCACGCCACCCCGCGCGAACGAATCGCTGAATTCACTGCCGCGGGTGCCGCCGCCATCGCTGCCCGGGACTGATGCACTTACGCGTACCTGATCCTGTGGGGCCGCCAGCCGGCCCCGCAGGGTCGCACTCCGGTTCCACGCCGGACCATAAAGAACTTTTTGACCGCTAACTTCGAAGAGGACAGGACTGATGGCTCAAGCACCCTCAGGAAACGCTGACAACAACACCGCGGAAGCATTCCTGCAGGGCGGATCCCTCCGCCACGCCCCGGGGCCGTACTTCGGCAACTACGGCGGGCGATGGATGCCCGAGTCCCTCATCGCCGCCCTCGACGAACTTGAAGAGACCTTCAACAAGGCCAAGGACGATCCTGAGTTCGTGGCCCAGATCGCGGACCTGAACAAGAACTACTCCGGCCGTCCGTCCCTGCTGACGGAAGCCAAGCGGTTTTCCCAGCACGCCGGGGGAGTGCGGGTGTTCCTCAAGCGCGAGGACCTGAACCACACCGGGTCGCACAAGATCAACAATGTCCTGGGCCAGGCCCTGCTCGCCAAGCGCATGGGCAAGACCCGCATCATCGCCGAAACCGGCGCTGGCCAGCACGGCGTGGCCAGCGCCACCGCTGCAGCCCTGATGGGCCTGGAATGCGTGGTGTACATGGGCGCGGAGGATTGTCGCCGCCAGGCGCTGAACGTCGCCCGGATGGAACTGCTGGGCGCCAAGGTCATCCCCGTCACCAGCGGATCGCAGACCCTCAAGGACGCCATCAACGACGCCCTCCGCGACTGGGTGGCCAACGTTTCCACCACCCACTACCTGCTGGGCACCGCCGCGGGCGCCCACCCGTTCCCCGCCATGGTCCGGTACTTCCACGAGGTGATTGGCGACGAAGCCCGCGCCCAGATCCTTGAACAGGAGGGACGCCTCCCGGACGCCGTGTGCGCCTGCATCGGTGGCGGGTCCAACGCCATCGGCATCTTCCACGGTTTCCTGGACGATCCTTCCGTGAAGATCTACGGCTTCGAGGCCGGCGGCGACGGCGTCGATACCGGCCGGCACGCGGCCACCATCACGCTGGGCAAGCCCGGCGTGCTGCACGGCGCACGCTCCTACCTGATGCAGGACGACGACGGGCAGACCATCGAGTCGCACTCAATTTCCGCCGGCCTGGACTACCCGGGCGTCGGCCCGGAGCACTCCTACCTGGCCGACATTGGCCGGGTCAGCTACGAGCCCATCACCGACAGCGAAGCCATGGAAGCCTTCCGCCTCCTCTGCCGCACCGAAGGCATCATCCCGGCCATCGAGTCCTCGCACGCGCTGGCAGGGGCCATCAAGGTGGGCCAGCGGCTCGCCGCCGAAGACCCGGCCTCCGCCGGCGACAAGATCGTGATCGTCAACCTGTCCGGACGCGGCGACAAGGACGTGGCCACCGCCGCCGAATGGTTTGACCTGTTGGACAAGAATTCCGCCGAATCCGAAATCGGCAAAGAGGGGGAGCAGCTGTGAGCAGCGCAGACATCGCCAGCCAGGCAGGGACCACCAGCAAGTCGGCAGCGGCCATTAACAGGGCACGGGCCCAGGGCCGCGCCGCCCTCATCGCCTACCTGCCCGCCGGCTACCCCAGCGTCGAGGAATCCATCGCCGCCGGCATCGCCGCGGCCCGAAACGGCGCCGACCTGATCGAAATCGGCATCCCGTATTCGGACCCCGTCATGGACGGCCAGGTCATCCAGGCCGCCACCACCGAGGCGCTTGCCAAGGGCTTCCACGTGAGCCAGGTGTTCGACGTGGTTGCCGGCATCACCAGCCAGACGGAGGCCGCCGTCCTGGTCATGACCTACTGGAATCCCGTAGTCCGCATGGGCGTGGACGAGTTCTCGCGCCGGCTGGCCGAGGCAGGGGGAGCGGGACTCATCACTCCCGACCTCATTCCCGATGAGGCCGCCGAATGGATGGAAGCCTCGGACAAGTACGGCCTGGACCGGGTCTTCCTCGTGGCGCCGTCCTCCACCCCGGAGCGCATGCAGCGCACTGTGGATGCGAGCCGCGGCTTCGTCTACGCAGTCTCCATCATGGGCGTCACCGGCGCCCGTAACTCGGTAAGCAGCGCCGCCAAGGATGTTGTCTCCGCAGCACATGGCGCCGGCGCGCAACGCGTCTGCGTGGGCCTGGGCGTGTCCAACGCCGACCAGGTACGTGAGATTGCCGCCTACGCAGAAGGCGTCATCGTGGGCACCGCCCTGGTGAAGACCCTTGGCGACGGCGGCGTGGACGCAGTGGCCACCCTCACCAAGGACCTCAGCACCGGCCTTGCCCGGGAAAGCGGGGCCTAAGGCATGCAGGCACTCCTTCAGGCAGCCGCCGTGGCTCCCGCGCTCGTTCCGGCGAGCATCCCCAGCCCGGACTGGTCCGGCTTCGACATCCCCCTGCCGTGGGGCAGCCTGCGGATCCACGCCTATGCGCTGTGCATCCTGGCCGGAATCGTCGTCGGCCTGTGGCTGACATCCGTGCGGTGGGCCAAGCGCGGCGCCCCTGAAGGCAGTGTCTGGGACATCGTTATCTGGGCCATCCCCTTTGGCATCATCGGCGGCCGGCTGTACCACGTTGTGTCATCGCCGGACGCCTACTTCGGTCCCGGCTTTGACGGCACCGGGGATCTCTCCCTCATCCCGCAAATCCAGCGCGGTGGGCTGGGAATCTGGGGCGCCGTCGTCCTCGGGGCCGTCGGCGCCTGGATCGGATGCCGGCGCAGCGGGGTCAAGCTGAGCGCCTTCGTTGACGCCGCGGCACCCGGCCTGCTCCTGGCCCAGGCCATCGGCCGGTGGGGCAACTACTTCAACCAGGAACTTTTCGGTGGACCCACCACCTTGCCGTGGGGCCTGCAGATCGATCCCAACAACCCCAACTTTCCTGCAGGCATGCCCGCAGACACCCTGTTCCACCCCACCTTCCTCTACGAGTCCCTGTGGAACCTGGCCGGCGTCCTGATCCTGCTCGCACTGGACCGGCGCTTCCACTTCCGCCGCAGCCGGCTCTTCTGGCTGTACGCCATGTACTACACCCTGGGCCGGGTCTGGATCGAAGCGATGCGGATCGATGACGCAGAGCAGATCAGCATCCTCGGAATCACCACACGGCTCAACGTGTGGACAAGCATCTTCGTCTTCCTCGCGGCACTGATCGCCTTCATCCTCCTGGGTCTCAAGGGCCGCCCGGATCCGGACACCGTGTACCTCCCGGGCCACCAGTCGGAGAAGCCGGCGGAAGCCGTCACGGACTCCGGTGCCAGTCATGAAGTCCGTGATACGGACCGCAGTGTCTCAGATAGTGATTCGCGTGGTAATCTCCCTGATAACCACAGCGGTTCCAGGCATGCTTCCGACCCCACGGAAGACGCCGCGGCGGCACCGGAAGGCCCAGAGCCCGGAACGGATGCCACTGCTGCCGGACACTCCGGCAGCACAGCCACCGGACCCGCATCGGAGGCAGGCACCGTTAAGTAGGGCGCCCGCCAGGCAGGGCAGCAGAGCCACCGCTCGAAGGGCCCGAACAACCACAATGTCGTGGCATGGGGCAGTCCGGAAAGTCAGAAATGGCACCCGGTGCTGCCCTGGGCAGGGGCCTGCGTAACCTTTAGTTCCGCAGGCGGCGCTGACCTACAATTTCCAGTAATCAACACTTTGTTGTGCCCACCGCAGCGGCGCCGACGAGTGGGGCCAACGGTGTCCCTTCCATACGCACGATCAGGAGGAAGGACGTCTCCCATGACCCAAACTCTTAACACTCCCAGCTGGTCCGAACCGGATCAGCCTGAGACTGCACTGTCGCCGTTCAAGCGCTTCGCAGCCATGCCGGAGGCTGCCGGGCTGTACAACCCGGAGCAGGAGAAGGACGCCTGCGGACTCGCCATCATCGCGACGCTGCGTGGCGAGCCCGGATACGACATCGTCGACGCCGCGCTGACCGCGCTGCGCAACCTTGAGCACCGCGGCGCCGTGGGCGCCGACGAAGGTACCGGCGACGGCGCAGGCCTGCTCCTGCAGATTCCGGACGAGTTCTTCCGGGCCGTCACCGAGTTCGAGCTGCCGGCTCCGGGACAGTACGTCGCCGGCACGGCCTTTCTGCCTGCCGAGCAGCGGGAAGCCAACGCCGCCAAGGCTGGCATCGAGGGCCTGGCCGCCGACGAAGGCCTGAAGGTCCTCGGCTGGCGCGAAGTGCCCGTGGTCGCCGACCTGGTGGGCGCCATGGCCCGCGCCTGCATGCCGTATTTCTCCCAGCCCTTCCTGGCATCGGCCAACGGCGAGGAACTGGACCGCAACGAACTGGACTCCCGCGCCTGGCGCATCCGCAAGCGCGCCCAGAACAAGTTCGGCGTCTACTTCCCGTCGCTGTCCTCCCGCACGATCGTCTACAAGGGCATGCTCACCACCGCCCAGCTGGAGCCGTTCTACCCAGACCTCTCCGACAAACGGTTCAAGACCAAGCTCGCGATCGTGCACTCGCGCTTCTCCACCAACACCTTCCCGTCCTGGCCGCTGGCGCAGCCGTTCCGGACCATCGCCCACAACGGTGAAATCAACACCGTCAAGGGCAACCGGAACTGGATGCGCGCGCGCCAGTCCCAGCTGGCCAACCCGCTGCTGGGTGACTCGCCGGAAGAGCTGTACCCCATCTGCACCCCCGGTGCCTCCGACTCCGCGTCCTTCGACGAGGTAGCGGAGCTGCTCTGGCTCTCCGGCCGCCCCATCACGCACTCGATCATGATGATGATCCCCGAGGCCTGGGAAAACCACGCCACCATGGATCCGGCCCGCCGTGCCTTCTACGAGTACCACTCCCTCCTGATGGAACCCTGGGATGGCCCCGCTGCGGTCTCCTTCACCGACGGCAACCTGGTCGGCGCCACCCTGGACCGCAATGGCCTGCGCCCGGGCCGCTTCTGGATCACCGAGGACGGCCTGATCGTCTTCGCCTCCGAGGTGGGCGTGATCGACGTCGAACCCTCCAAGGTGGTCAAGAAGGGCCGCGTGTCCCCGGGCAAGATGTTCCTGGTGGACACCGAGGCCGGACGCATCATCGACGACGAAGAGGTCAAGGCCGAGGTCGCCGCCGCCAACCCGTGGGCTGAGTGGGTCAAGGACAACCTGATCGACCTTAACGACCTGCCCGAGCGTGAGCACGTGGTGCACACGGCCGCATCCGTGAACATCCGCCAGCGCACCTTCGGCTACACCACCGAGGAACTCAAGATCCTGCTGGGCCCCATGGCCCGAACCGGCGCCGAGCCGCTGGGCGCCATGGGCTCCGACACTCCCGTCGCCGTGCTGTCCAAGCGCCCGCGCCTGCTGTTCGACTACTTCGTGCAGTCCTTCGCGCAGGTGACCAACCCGCCGCTGGATGCCATCCGCGAAGAACTGGTCACCTCGCTCACCTGCGCCATCGGACCCAACGGCAACCTGCTGGACACCAAGCAGGTCCGCCAGGCCCAGGTCCAGCTGCCGTTCCCGGTAATCAACAACGACCAGCTGGCCAAGATCGCCAACATTGAGGACGCCGACGGCAACCGCGTGGCCATGAAGGTCCGCGGCCTTTACCGGCCCGAAGGCGGCGAAAACGCACTGCGTGCACGGCTCACCGAAATCTGCGAGCAGGTTTCCGGCGCCATCAACCGGGGTGTGCAGTACATCGTGCTGTCCGACCGTGACTCCAACGCCCAGTGGGCCCCCATCCCGTCGCTGCTGCTGGTCAGTGCCGTGCACCACCACCTGCTGCGCAGTGCCAACCGCACCAAGACTGCCCTGGTGGTTGAGGCCGGCGACGTCCGCGAAACGCACCACGTTGCCGTGCTCATTGGCTACGGCGCGTCCGCCGTCAACCCGTACCTGGCCATGGAATCCGTGGAGCAGCTCATCGCCGCCGGCGACGTCACCGGGGTGACCCCGCAGGACGGCGTCTACAACCTGATCAAGGGCCTGGGCAAGGGCGTCCTGAAGATCATGTCCAAGATGGGCATCTCCACCGTTGCCTCCTACACCGGCGCCCAGACCTTCGAGGCACTGGGCCTGGGCCAGGAACTGGTGGACGAGTTCTTCGCCGGAACGCATTCCCAGCTGGGCGGCGTTGGCCTGGACGTCATCGCGGCCGAGGTTTCCGCACGCCACCAGATGGCCTACCCGGATGGCGGCATCGAGCAGCCGCACCGCCCCCTGCTGGGCGGCGGCGAGTACCAGTGGCGCCGCGACGGTGAACCCCACCTGTTCAACCCGGAGACAGTCTTCCGGCTTCAGCACGCCACCCGTGAGCGCCGCTACGACATCTTCAAGGCCTACACCAAGGGCGTGGACGACCAGTCCACCAACCTGATGACCCTCCGCGGCCTCCTGAAGTTCAAGAACAACCGCCCCTCGGTTCCCCTCGAGGAAGTGGAGCCGGTCTCCAGCATCGTCAAGCGGTTCTCCACCGGCGCGATGAGCTACGGCTCCATCTCGCAGGAGGCCCACGAGACGCTGGCCATCGCCATGAACCAGCTGGGCGGCAAGTCCAACACCGGTGAAGGTGGCGAGGACGTTGAGCGCCTGCTGGATCCGAAGCGCCGCTCCGCGGTCAAGCAGATCGCGTCCGGCCGTTTCGGCGTGACCAGCCTCTACCTGACCAACGCCGACGACATCCAGATCAAGATGGCGCAGGGTGCCAAGCCCGGTGAAGGCGGCCAGCTGATGGCGCAGAAGGTCTACCCCTGGGTGGCCCGCACGCGGCACTCGACTCCCGGCGTCGGACTTATCTCCCCGCCCCCGCACCACGACATCTACTCCATCGAGGACCTCGCGCAGCTGATCTACGATGCCAAGCGCGCCAACCCCTCGGCCCGGGTGCACGTGAAGCTTGTCTCGGAAGTCGGGATCGGCACCGTGGCGTCCGGCGTGACCAAGGCGAAGGCCGACGTCGTCCTTGTCTCCGGACACGACGGCGGCACCGGCGCCTCGCCGCTGAACTCGCTCAAGCACGCGGGTGTTCCCTGGGAGCTCGGCCTCGCCGAGACCCAGCAGACGCTGATGCTCAACGGCCTGCGCGACCGCGTGGTGGTGCAGGTGGACGGCCAGCTCAAGACCGGCCGCGACGTCGTCATCGCCGCGCTGCTGGGCGGCGAGGAGTTCGGCTTCGCCACCGCGCCGCTGGTGGTGGAAGGCTGCATCATGATGCGCGTCTGCCACCTGGACACCTGCCCCGTGGGTGTTGCCACCCAGAACCCGGAGCTGCGGGCCCGCTTCAGCGGCAAGCCGGAGTTCGTGGTCAACTTCTTCGAGTTCCTGGCCGAGGAAGTCCGCGAGATCCTTGCCGAGCTCGGCTTCCGCAGCCTCGAAGAGGCCATCGGCCACGCCGAGGTGCTGGACACCCGGGAAGCCATCAACCACTGGAAGGCCGACGGGCTGGACCTGGACCCGATCCTGCACGGCCTGGAGTTCGACGACGACGCGCCGCTGCGCAACATGACCGGCCAGAACCACGAGCTGGACAAGCACTTCGACCAGCGCCTGATCACCATGGCCACCGAAGCGCTGACGGACCGCAGCGCGGTGAAGATCACCGTGGACGTCATCAACACTGACCGTTCGGTGGGCACCATGCTGGGCCACGTCGTGACCAAGACCTTCGGTACCGATGTCCTGGCCACGGACACCATCGACGTCACGCTGAACGGCACCGCGGGCCAGTCCCTGGGCGCCTTCCTGCCGGCAGGCATCACCCTGCGGCTGTTCGGTGACTCGAACGACTACGTGGGCAAGGGCCTGTCCGGCGGCCGGATCATCGTCCGCCCGGACCGCACCAACGTGTTCAAGGCGGAGACCAACGTGATCGCCGGCAACGTGATCGGCTATGGCGCCACCAGCGGTGAGCTGTTCCTGCGTGGCCAGGTGGGCGAACGCTTCCTGGTGCGCAACTCCGGTGCCACCGCCGTGGTCGAAGGCATTGGCGATCACGGCTGCGAATACATGACCGGCGGCCAGACGCTGATCATCGGACGCACCGGCCGCAACTTCGGCGCCGGCATGTCCGGCGGAACCGCGTACGTCCTGGACTTGCGGACCACGCGCGTCAACAAGCAGGCACTGGAATCCGGTGAGCTGCAGCTGCGCGAGCTGGACGCCGAGGACCGCGACATTGTCCACGGCCTGCTGGTCAAGCACGTGGAAGAAACTGACTCCCAGCTGGCGGCGCGCCTCCTCGAGAACTTCGATGACACCGCTGCCCGCATCACCAAGGTGCTGCCGCGCGACTACGCGGCCGTGCTGCAAACCCGCCTCGACGCCATCGAAGAGGGCCTCGACCCCGACGGCGAAGAAGTATGGTCTCGAATCCTGGAGGTTACCGGTGGCTGATCCACGCGGATTTCTGAAAGTACGCCAGCGTGAAACCCAGCCGCGCCGTCCCGTCCCCGTCCGCATCATGGACTGGAAAGAGGTCTACGAGGCCCAGGAAAAGGGCACGCTGAAGGCCCAGGCCGGGCGCTGCATGGACTGCGGCATCCCGTTCTGCCACCAGGGCTGCCCCCTCGGGAACCTGATTCCTGAGTGGAACGACCTCATGTGGCGGGACAAGGGCGAGGAAGCAATCGAGCGCCTGCACGCCACGAACAACTTCCCCGAGTTCACCGGCCGGCTTTGCCCGGCGCCCTGCGAGGCGTCCTGCGTGCTGGGGATCAACCAGCCCGCGGTGACCATCAAGCAGGTGGAAGTCTCGATCATTGACGAGGCCTGGGACAACGGCTGGGTTAGCCCGCTGCCGCCCACGCGCCTCACCGGCAAGACGGTTGCCGTGGTCGGTTCTGGTCCCGCCGGACTTGCCGTGGCCCAGCAGCTGACCCGCGTTGGCCACACCGTTGCCGTCTACGAGCGGGATGACAAGATCGGCGGCCTGCTGCGCTACGGCATCCCCGACTTCAAGATGGAAAAGGAGCAGGTGGACCGCCGCGTCGAACAGATGAAGGCCGAAGGCACCCGCTTCCGGACCGGCGTCTCGGTGGGCACGGACGTCACTTGGGAGCAGCTGCGCCGCCGTTACGACGCCGTCGTGGTGTGCACGGGTGCCACCGTTCCGCGCGACCTGCCCATCCCGGGCCGCGGCCTGGACGGCGTCCACTTCGCCATGGACTACCTGGTGCCCGCCAACCGCGCGGTGGCCGGGGAAACCATCGAGAACCAGATCAACGCCCACGGCAAGCACGTGGTGATCCTGGGCGGTGGCGATACCGGTGCCGACTGCCTGGGCACGGCGCACCGGCATGGCGCCGCGTCGGTGACCACCCTGGCCATCGGCAAGCAGCCGCCGTCGGAGCGTGCCAGCCACCAGCCGTGGCCGACATTCCCCACCCTCTTCGAAATGGCCAGCGCGCACGAGGAAGGCGGCGAACGCACCTACCTCGCCTCCACCGTCGAGTTCGTTGGCGAGAACGGCAAGCTGACCGGCGTGAAGGTGGCCGAGACCGAGTTCGTCGACGGCAAGCGCCTCCCCAAGGCCGGCACCGAGCGGATCATCCCCGCGGACCTGGTGTTCCTGTCGCTGGGCTTCACCGGCGCCGAACCTGCCGGAATCACCGAGCAGGTCAGCGCTGAGTTCGACGGCCGCGGCAATGTGGCACGCGACGGCTACTACATGACCAACACCGAAGGTGTGTTCGTTGCCGGTGACGCCGGCCGCGGGCAGTCCCTGATCGTGTGGGCCATCGCCGAGGGCCGCGCCGCCGCGGCCGCGGTGGACAAGTACCTGATGGGAAGCACCATCCTTCCCGCGCCGGTCGCGCCGACTGACCGCGCCATCGCCGTCCTCTAGCGGTGCACCAAGGGTTCACCCCGCCGACAACTTAACCAATGCAAGAGATCACTAGGGTAGGTATATGAGACGCGCAAAAATTGTGGCTACGTTCGGCCCGGCAATTGCCAGCTACGAAAACACCCTCGCGGTGCTGGAGGCCGGCGTTGACGTCGCCCGCATGAACATGAGCCACGGTGACTACACCGTGCATGACAACACCTACGAGAACGTCCGCAAGGCCGCGTCCGACCTGAGCAAGGCAGTGGCCATCATGGCCGACCTGCAGGGTCCCAAGATCCGCCTGGGCCGTTTCGTGGACGGCCCGCACGCCCTCGCTGTTGGCGACATCTTCACCATCACCACCGAGGATGTTCCGGGTACCAAGGACATCTGCTCCACCACGCTGAAGAGCCTCACCGAGGACGTCAACGTGGGCGACGCCCTGCTGATCGACGACGGCAAGGTGGCGCTGCGTGCCATCGAGGTCGACGACGTTAAGGTGGTCGCCGAGGTGACCGTCGGCGGCATGGTGTCCAACAATAAGGGCATCAACCTGCCCGGCGTGGCAGTCAACGTCCCCGCACTGAGTGAAAAAGACGAGGATGACCTCCGCTGGGCCATCCGCCGCGGTGTCGACCTGGTGGCGCTCTCGTTCGTCCGGGATGCCTCGGACATCACCCGCGTTCACGAGATCATGGACGAGGAAGGCCGCCGCGTGCCGGTCATCGCCAAGATCGAAAAGCCGCAGGCCGTGGACCAGCTGCCCGAGATCATCGACGCGTTCGACGCCATCATGGTGGCCCGTGGCGACCTCGGCGTGGAACTGCCGCTGGAGGAGGTGCCGATCGTCCAGAAGCGCGCCGTTGAACTGGCGCGCCGCTGGGCCAAGCCGGTCATCGTGGCCACCCAGGTCCTGGAATCCATGATCGACAACCCGCGCCCCACCCGTGCAGAGGCGTCCGACTGCGCCAACGCCGTGCTGGACGGTGCTGACGCCGTCATGCTGTCCGGTGAGACCAGCGTGGGCAAGTACCCGATCGAGACGGTCAAGACCATGGCCCGGATCATCGAGTCCACCGAAGTGCATGGCCTGGAGCGCGTTCCCCCGCTGGGGACCAAGCCCAAGACCCGTGGTGGCGCCATCACGCGTGCCGCCGTCGAAATCGCCGACCAGCTGGATGCGAAGTACATCTGTACCTTCACCCAGTCCGGCGACTCCGCCCGGCGCCTCTCCCGCCTGCGGCCCATCAAGGCCGTGTTCGCCTTCACCCCGGTGGAGCACGTGTGGAACCAGCTCGCGCTGACCTGGGGCATCCAGCCGGTGCTGGTCCCCATGGTGGGCCACACCGATGAGATGACGTCCCAGGTTGACCGCAGCCTGCTGGAAATGGACCTGGTGGACGACGGCGACCTCGTGGTCATTGCCGCCGGTTCCCCTCCCGGAAAAGCCGGCTCCACAAACATGCTGAAGGTTCACAAGGTGGGCGACCTCGCCGACGCCGGCAGCCAGGGCGGCGAGCCCGGCAGCAACCGCGAGAAGCTCGGCCCCTGGCCGGAAAAGAAGAAGAAGAACCAGGCCCAGGCCTAGGCTTCACCGAAAAGGACCCCTGCCGGTTGGCAGGGGTCCTTTTTGCTGCTTTGCTTCTTCGTGACCGGTCGCTGTGGTGACCGTTCCTGGTTGGTGGCCGGGCCGTCGTCGTAATCTCTCCGGGCCCGGCCAGCGCGCTAGTTGACCTGGTTGATGATGGTTTCGGCGACCTCGCGCATGCTGAGGCGGCGGTCCATGGAGGTCTTCTGGATCCAACGGAAGGCTTCCGGTTCCGTCAGGCCCATCTTGGTGGTCAGGAGGCTCTTGGCGCGTTCCACGAGCTTGCGGGTGGCGAACTGCTCCTGCAGGTCAGAAACTTCGCTTTCGAGGGCCTTGATTTCCTCGTGGCGGGAGAGGGCGATCTCCAATGCCGGGATGAGGTCTGCGGGCGTGAACGGCTTGACCACGTAGGCCATGGCACCGGCGTCGCGGGCGCGCTCTACCAGTTCCTTCTGGCTGAAGGCGGTCAGCAGCACCACGGGGGCGATGCGGGCCTTGACGATCTTCTCCGCAGCGGAGATGCCGTCCATGACGGGCATCTTGACGTCCATGAGGACCAGGTCAGGCTTGAGTTCCTCGGCGAGCTGGACGGCCTTCTCGCCGTTGTCCGCCTCGCCCACGACGTCATAGCCTTCACCGCGCAGGATCTCGATGATGTCGAGGCGGATGAGGGTTTCATCCTCTGCCACAATGACGCGGCGCGCCGGCTGGGACGTGGGCTTGGACTCCGTCTGTTCAGTCACGGGATCTCCTTGAAAAGGTACGGCGGGACATCACTATCTTAGGTGCCACCGCGGCTGTACTTGGCTTGCAGGGGTTCGTTTGCGGCGACGGCGGCGCGATTCTGGAATTCAGCCTATCTGCATGTAGAGTAATTCCGCGTACGTGAAGCGATCGCGTTGCTCACAGTCAGCTGTGGGCGTAGTTTCGCTCCTCGTATTCCGCGCCCGAGTGGCGGAATTGGCAGACGCGCCGCACTCAAAATGCGGTATCGAAAGGTGTGTGGGTTCGAGTCCCACCTCGGGCACAGTGTTTCCGCAGGTCAGCGGCTTTTTGCCTTCCTACTGTTGACAAAGCTTGACTTTTCGGAAGTCGTCGGGGCTACGATCTTTCGGCTTTTGGCCCGCCTGAACAAGGCATGCCTTCGAGGCTTGGCCATCGCGACCCGCGGTCCGGCCCCTCGCTCTTGGGCACGTCCGCAACACTCGTGTCGATCTGCACTCATCAAGAATCTGGATGCTCCAATGGAGATATGTGTACGAATCGTCGGAAAGTAGGGTGGGGGAACCTACGCCGGTCTTACCTAGAGAACAGCGCTAACGCTGCCTCCACGAAAGTCCGGACGCATGACTGAGCGGCCGATTCCAGTCCACGTCGGTTCTGAGGCACCTGCGCGGTGGAGCGAGATCGAAGAACTCCAGCGTAAGTTCGGCAACAAAGCTAACCAATGGCTTCGGGATAAGCGCAGGCCGGCAGTGGCCCGTGACGACCTCGATTGGACATCTCATGGGCTGGAACCACGTTGGGTCGGACTCGATACTGCTGACTGCGCGGCAGCGATAGCTCCAAGCGCTTTTCACGGCCAAGGAGCCGACGAATTTGACCGTTTCCGTGAGAGCGCGGCAAACCGTGGCGAAGTGGCCATGGTCATTAGTCCCATCGGCGGCGAAGAGGATGACCCTCGAACAATATCCCTGTTTCGGAAGGATGCCTCGGTAATCCTCGGCCACATGGACTCGAGCATTGTAGGACGGCGTCTTGGGCTGGGGGCCAACGTACGGGCAGCTGAGGATATTCGTGACGCAGATCGTCAACTAGCCTTGCGGTTAGCTAGCTTGAACCCTGCCCCTCAGTGGCACACCCTGACAATAGCTGGAGCAAAGCTGGTTCAAGCTTCTGGGCAGAGCCCAGACCATCCACCGCAGGGGACCTTGATTCCTATAGTCGAAACGGAGCTTGGGGAACCAGTCGTGGGTGTCTGGATCTCGCCTGATGGAGTGGAACGTCGGTACATCGTCCCAGCTGATGCACCCTGGCCGCAGCTTCTTAGTTGGCTCACCGAGCAGGCGCTCCCGGAGTTCGTACCGGGAGCAATGCAGCGCGCTCGACGTCATCTCGCCAGTGACCCGGCCCTCATGACGCGCCGCGAGCGAGACGTCCGGCACGCGCTTGCTGATCTCGAAGTTGACTACCGAGCCCGTAAGTCCTCATTGACAGAAGAGTTGATCGCAGCTCAAGAGGCGGCGACGTCGATCCGTGAAGGGCTGCTTTATGGAACCGGTGCACGGCTCGTGGAGGCCGTGAAAACGGTATTCGAATCGGCCAGCATTGCTGTTGTTGACGTCGATGAGATGCTTGGTGACACGAAAAACGCCGATCTGCTATGCACCTTCGCCGGCACATCGGTTCTCGTCGAGGTGAAGGCGGCATCCGGTAATGCCCCTGAGCGTGCCTATGAGGACCTCGTTCGACACCTTCGTGAGTGGGCTCATCTCCCGGCCTCACCGCAGATCGTCGGTGGAGCGTTAGTCGTCAACCATCAAATACGCAAGCCACCTCAGGAACGAAGCATCCAGCCCTACGCACGACCTGAATTTCTGGCCGCACAGACTGAACCCATTGTGACGACGCTCGAGCTTCTGCATGCCTGGCGTGAAAATGACTGGAGCTCTGTCCGTAGCCTGCTCTTCGGCGAACAACCGACCTTTCGGCGTGCTGAGCGAGTCCGGCCACAGCAGGAGGAAACAGCCGGAGTCGCACCAACCAAGCGAAAGCGTGGCTGGTTCTGGCGTCGGTCCTAAGACTTCAAGGCCTCAACGCTTCCTGGGATAACCTCGGGGCACCTAACACCCGACCTGGGCAGATGCAGAAGCGGTGAGCATGGCAAGATTTCATTCCTTCTGATTTTCGCAATCAACGACGAACGGAGGAATTGATTGGCAGAAGTTTCAAAATTCAGTCTACAGCGAGCTTCTCCGCCAGGCTAAAAAAACATCGTAATCGCGCCCTCGGCTGTGTACGCCTTCATGCTCGTTCCCATTGGTACAATATGTTCAATTGTTGGGGGAATGGCTTCCGGCCATGTTGAAGGGCACATGCTTTGGCAGCAAAAACAGGCATCACTCCGCCGATCTATAAGATCGATTCGGAAGCAGCAAACGAGTTTTTTGGCGGATCTTTCTCTGCCAGAGAGTTACCAGCTAAACTTATCAACCGTTACAACAAGGACAAAGGTGTTGAAACGTATGCCCTGGAGGGTAGCGCGGAGCTCGATGGATGTGATCTACAGCTCTACCGGAATGTGAAGACGCGTCCAAGTACGAGTAGCTGGGTCAAGTTTTTCGACGGATCTGGGATTGAGCTGGAAGATATCCAGAATCAAATGCAACACCTGGTTTGTTTCGTGGCGGTGGATGGTGAACTCTACGCCTACACGGCAGGTCAGTCAGCCGTCTCGTTCGAGCGATTCATCGATATCTCGTTTCCTATCGAGGTTGGTCGTCGGGTGGCCAAAGCAGAGATAAAGGGAGCGAAATCGAGCCAGATAACTGGAAGTACGCTGGCGAGTGATGTTCACTTCCGCGATCCTCGTCGCATCACGTACGCGGAGTCCTTGGATAACGTATGGATGGCCCTTAGCGGTCAGCTCCGGGCCTCCGTGCTCGGCGAGGTAGTACTGAAGGACATATTCGGACCGAAGTCCAAAATCCGCCTGGATGTCACGAGCGCCATCCGGCTGGGACCACGCATTGAGTCGCCTCAAAAGCTGATCGCCCTCATCCGCTGGCTAGCTGCTAAATCGGATGAGCCCCTTCCCAACGACGACCCCTGGGCCGGGCTTGATGCCATCAAGGTCCTGAACCCGCGAAAAAAGAAGGACCTGATCGAAAAACTCAGGAAAGCTCTCGCGGATCGCATATTCGTCAAGCAGGACTGGTCCAATATGACGGTCTCCCATGTCGAGGCTTCCCTATACGACAACGCCACGTCCTACGCCGTAATCCAAGGTGACGCGGTCCTCTATGAAGAAGACACGCAACCAGAATTGTCCGATATCGTTGGCCGCATGACGGTGGACGCCGTTAACGTCCTTAGCAACTTTTCGTCGGTGATAATTCAGACCGAAAATTCAGACTATTTTCAGGGTATCTCCACCACTGCGCCGCTTATGAACCATCTCCACGGTGAGATTCGTCACGACGGCAAGACATATTTTCTTCTGGCCGGTAAGTGGTACGAAGTGGATGCAACCTATATCGAGCAGATAACCAAGGATTTTCTCGAAATTTTGACATCTCTGGAATTGGACCCTGCGAGTGTTGGCTTGAGGGAATGGAAGCAGGAGCGTTCGGAGGGCGAGTATAACGAGACTGCGAGCAAGGCCCAGGTTTTTATTAACGGTGACAGGGTCCTGACTGACAACATTGAACTCTTTGATGGCTTGGTCTCGGACGGGACGACAACATATATAGTGCACGTGAAGCGGAACTTTGACGTAAAGGTTCGCGATGTGCGCTCCCAAGTCATCAACTCCGCTCAGATTATCGAAAATGATCTTCGCATCGGAACGATGGCTAAACTCAAGCAACATCATTCGCGGCTTGTGAGCCGGAAGCGCACAGATTTTTCCGAGGATGAATTTCTAGCACTTTTTGAGAATCCGCGGGTGTACGTCGTGGCTTACGGCAGTGAGGTCAAGGTTGATGAGACCACCATCAATCAGTTTGGCTCTAGCGTCGCCCGCATGGAGATAGTCTCCCTAAATAATCAGTTTCGTCAAATCAGCAGCGCAGAATCTCAGGCCAAGCTGCGGGTCGCATGGGTCAAGATTGTCAAATAGGAGTTCAACGGGACGAGATCGCTTCGGTGCACGACCTACATGCTGGAACGAAGCGATGAAGAAGTAAGAGCGAACTCGCGCCTGTTCAGCGATTTTTTGTCTTCGTTGGTTGGAGGATTCCAGTTGGTGCGGCGGCGTGCGTAGTCCCGGCAGCAATCAAAGCACTCTTGAAGTCGGCGTTTTCGTCCTGCATCGGCCACTGCATCAGCGAACGACGGGGCGGCCCACACCCTGATCAAAGTGTCGGTTCTGCTGTCCGCCGTTATCTCCGGCCTCGATCTCATGATTGAAGCGAACTGCAGCCATCGCGGGGTAACTCTCAGCGTCCAAGACCAGTAGACAAAGTAGCCAATCGGATTTTCCGACAACGGACACGACGTTGGCCACCGGACATGAAAGGTCTACCACGGCAAGGCCGCCAAGGTTCGGCGCTGGCACGTACGGTCGAAGCGCCGGTCTACGACCTGGGCATAAGGGGCTCATTTCTCCCTTCGTCGGATGCGGGCGTTCGGCCCTCCGTATATAGAATCCGGGGGTGAACGTTTTCGTATTGGGTGGTGCGCTCTGAGGTTCTTGAGGTTGACGCTGCCATGGATCCTCGTTGTTCTATTTGCTTGCTGGCTGACTGTGCAGGGCATTCGCCTTGACCAAGCCATACCGGACCCATTCATTGGGTTTACCCGCGGCCAGTGGGGAACTCTCCTTAGCGGGTTCGCCGGTGCTGGGCTGAGTGCCGGAATCGCATACATCGCTTTCAAACGGACTCTTGGGCTGCAGCGACGCCAGTTTGCTGCACAGGCCAGGTCCGACGAAGAACGGCTGGAGCTGCAGCTCAGGGCACAGAAAAGTCAGTTTTACGAGCAACTCGCTTCCCAGGACGAAGCTTTGCGTGAGCAGCTGGATGCCAGTGCTGATGAGGCCAGTAGGGGTCGAGCGCTTGCGGCCGCCGCTGATGCAGTGGCTACCCTTGAGCGCGTCACTGAGGAATACGCAGACCCTCAGGCTTTGACGATGGCTCGGCAGTATTCCGTCGCAATCATGAGGTGGACATTCGAATTAACTGATGAGTCGCTTCGAACTGAGCTCAGACTTTGGCGGACTATTGTGCGCGATGCTGTGTTCGAGTCGAGCTTGGAGCATCGAAACATGCGCCCTGTGACCGGTTCTCCTCAACGGTTAGAGGTACTGGCGGAGGACTTCCAGGAGGCTGTCGTCGCCTGGGAGGCAGGGAGGGCCCGGAAACCTACGGTTGACGTTACTCGCATGCTCACTGAAGCGCGCGTAAAGTACATCAACAGCAATAGGCAGTCCCAGAGGCAAGGATTGTAGCTCGACCCCAAGCTACGCGGCGAGGCCGTTTTCGGGCCTGCTTGCCGACTGCAAATTGGAGTGCCTACGACGCTTCAGAAAATGGGACTGGCCCCTGACTCTTCCATGTCTTCGCCAAAAGGGCATGTACAGAATAAGTCAAAGCAGTCGGTGGTCTCGGACGAAAGAAGGTGGGCGCCCGATTCTACCTGACCGTGCAGACCGAAGTTCCCGAGTAGTATTTTGGCAACGAAACGAGTAAAGGGGGACCAGTATGGCGCGCGCGGACTTGCTGCTGGACCTTGTCGATGCTGAGCGTCGCGGTGACCGGGATCGTTTCCGTGTTCTCGTTGAGGCGGTCATCGCCGAGGAGCGAGCGAACCAGCACCATCTCCTGGCCGACCGACTCTCAGAGATCATAACCACTACCGGTCAGGGGCTCGTTCGGGACGACCGTGCCGCCGCGATCCGCGACCTGGTCCAAGAGGTGGTCCCAAACCGACGTCTAAATGAACTCGAACTTGCCACAGTCCCACAGCGCGTCGTGTCAGAGCTCCTCGAGGAACAGAAGCGCGCAGACCTCCTCCGCAGCTACGGAATTGAACCACGCAACAGACTTCTCCTCTCTGGTCCTCCAGGAAACGGCAAGACCAGTGTCGCCGAAGCCATCGCCTCAGAGCTGATGCTTCCCTTCTACGTGATCCGGTACGAGGGGGTCGTGTCTAGTTTCCTCGGAGAGACCGCCGCCCGTCTTGATAACGCGTTTGAGTTTGCGCGCACGCGTCGTTGTGTCTTGTTCTTTGACGAACTCGACACGATCGCAAAAGAGCGTTCTGACGAACACGAGACCGGCGAAATCAAGCGTGTTGTCTCGACGTTACTGCTGCAGATAGACAGGCTTCCGGCTCACGTTGTCTTTGTAGGTGCCACGAACCACAGTGAGCTTCTTGACCGCGCTGCGTGGCGGCGATTCCAAATAAGGGCCGAGTTGGAGCCACCGGGCCGGTCACAGGCCACACGATTCCTGGAACGACTTGCTGCACGACTTGGCGGAGACCTTGGCTTTTCTCCGCGGACCCTGGCCGACAAACTTGCAGGGGCGAGTTACGCCGAGCTGGAGGAATTTGCACTGGATGTGCGGCGTCGCGCGGTACTCGAGTTACCGGATAATAACCTGAGACGCATAGTTCAGGAACGCCTCGAACATCGGAGAGGCCTCCTAACAGATTGACTGGGGAGCTTTAAATGGGGGAAAGTCGACCGCTTTTGGCATTCGGTCCGCCGGTGGTGGGGAGACGGCCGGCTCAGCCACAGCGTGACATGCCGCGCCTATCCAAACCCACGGCTAAGCGGCAAGGCGACCGGCTTACACCAAAGTTTGGGGAACTGAAGGCGGCATTCGACGCGGAACGGGCCCGTCTTTCGCCGGATATGCCGGATGAAGTCGACCCCACTCTCGTGGTCGTTTTTGATCTTGCCGGTAGTGTGAAGGACTTCCGGAACGCAATCAACAGGGTTGAAGGTCTGGAGTTCCTCACTGAGCTCCTCGGTGACCTGGCTGATGCGGACGAAGACTTCTTCATGACTGCGCGCAATACTGACACTGCCGATAAGCCGGTCTCGCACTCGCTGTATCTGGTGATGTCTAACGTCAAAGCGATTGACGAGTTACTTCGGTTGTTTGCCCTGTGGCAGGCAAACCCGGCAGCGTCATTTGAGCACGGTTTGGGAAAGTTCAAATCCGCTTTTCAGCAATTGGCTTCGATCCGCCGATGGGGGCCCGAAGACCGCGTTCGTGAAACCGGCTTGCTGGAGCGCTGGCGAGAGGACCTCGAAGCAGCCGGGCAATGGATCAGCACTGTTGTCGTCGAGATTGAGTTGTGGTTTCGGCGGGATGCCGCTCAACGAACTGCCGCTGAGGCTCACGTCGAGGAGATCGTTGTCAGCAGCGGCGGGCAGATCCTCGACCGATCGCAGATCGGTGAGATCGAATACCATGCGATGCTGGCAGAACTGCCGATCCAGCAGGTCGAGGCCGTCCTCGCTGACGGCGCTGCCGCTATCCGGCTCCTCACGGCGAACGAGATCATGTTCGTCAGCCCGTTCACTCCGATGAGCGTAGAGCCGGCGACACTCGAGCCCGTGACGACCACCAATGTTCCACCGACCGATCGAGTGCCGGGACTTCCACGTATTGCGTTGTTAGACGGGCTGCCCTTCGCGAATCATAACTCCCTTGCAGGCCGTCTCCTGATTGATGATCCCGACGGGCTCGAGGAGGAGTACAGCGTTTCGGCGCGCAGCCACGGCACCGCCATGGCGTCGCTAATCATCCACGGTGATCTCACCGCAGGTGAGGAACCACTTGACCGGCCTCTGTACGTTAGACCCATCATGCGCCCCCATGAGTTCAATCCCAACCACGAGCAGGTCATCCCCAACCGACTGTTTACGGATTTGCTCCACAAAGCCGTCAGGCGCCTATACGTCGATGAAAAGGGTGGGGAGGGAGTCGCCGCAAGCGTCCGCGTGATAAACCTGTCCATCGGCGCACCAGCTCGCGCCCTCACCCGAAGAATGAGCCCCGTCGGGCGGCTCCTCGACTGGCTGGCACTCACCTATAACCTTTTGTTTGTCGTGAGTGCTGGTAATCACCTGGACTCGATAACCATCCCAGCCGGGGCAGCACATGATGTAGAGTCGGCTCGATCTGCAGCGACCCGGGCCGTTTACGAAGCAACTTTGCTGAGGGGTATGCTGCCTCCCGGAGACGCTATGAACGCTCTGACGATCGGAGCGGTCCATGACGACTCGCTCGGCGACTTGGAAATACCGGACACTGCTTGGGACATCACACACCGCGGGGCGCCGGCTCACTACACCGCGACAGGTCCCGGTGTTGATCGCTCTGTCAAACCCGACCTACACCATGCGGGAGGACGAGCTCTGTACGTCCGCCCGATTGTCCAGCCAGGCGTTACTGAAGTTTCACTGCAGCTGGCATCGACGGGGCAGACCGGACCCGGTCTTCAAGTTGCTACCCCTGGAAGGAATGGAGCAACAGACCACACCGACTTTACAATCGGTTCCAGCAACGCCACCGCTTTGGTCACCCGCGAAGCCAGCCGCTTGTTCGACGTGCTCGAAAGTAGAACCGCGAGCCCCGAGGATGCACCGCTTCCCGATGCCCAATATCACCCCTTGCTGGTTCGCGCGCTCCTTGCCCATGCAGGAAGCTGGGGCGATTGGGAAGCCCGTTTGGGGCGCGAACTTGGCCTTGACCGTCGGCAGCTCACAGCCATCCTTGGCTACGGCCGGCTTGACGTCTCCCGTCTAGGAGTCGCCGCGACCAACAGGGCCGTGCTCGTTGCGGGGGGCCATATCGCACGCGATGAGCGCCAGACCTACGAACTTCCTCTACCGCCATCTTTGAGCGCACGGGCAGAATGGCATCGGTTCACGATTACACTGGCATACATGGTCCCGACCGTAGGTCAGCTGACCAGATACCGGAGCGCGAAGGTCTACTTCGACACACCCGACACGAATCTTGCTGGAGGGGACCGCGTCCAGGGAAACCACATCATGACCAGGAAGGGAAGCCTTCAGCACGAAATCGTGCAAGGAACCCGGGCGATGGTGTTCGGGGAGGGGGACTCGTTCCCCATTCACGTCGAGTGCATGGACGACGCAGAGCGATTCGGAAGAGGCAAAGCTGTTCGCTATGCTCTGGTCGTCTCAGTGGAGACCGCGGACCGGACTTCGACTACAATCCATGACGAGGTCCGTGCGAGACTGCGTCAGCGTGCACGGACGGCAGTCCGTGGACGGGTCCAAGGGTGACCTGCGGGAGCCACTTTGGCGTGTTGAAGAGTATTGTTCAGGGTTACTTACTCGATCAGATTCCCATATCCGTTGGCCATTCCTGACGAAGGTCCCGACCCTTGAAGAGTCGGGACCCGATCAGGTAAAACTTTGGAACTTCGTGTAGCCATATCCAGGGCGTGGACTTGCGGCGCGACCCGTCACCGTGATCGAGATCCGGTGGACGGTTGGGTCTTATGGGAGTCGTTCCAAAGCGCTGGCAGGGAATCCGCGATAGCCAGGTTGGTGGGGGTTTGTACAACCGGCGCAAGTGTTGACAGTGTCAACAGTTTTTCCTTCGGACTCAGGAGTACATGGGTGGGATTGGCTCTGAGTACATATGTTTTCGGGCGTTCCCTGTAGTTTCAAGGGCTGGAATGTAGTTCGAGTCCCACCTCGGGCACAGTGTTTCCCTCGTCAGAGGCTTTTTTGCTTTGGCGTGTTGACAAAGCTTGTGGTCGCGTCGCTCTGACGGATGGTTGGCGGGCTTTGGCCTGGCTGCCGCGGTGGCCTGTTCAGGTGTGTGGGGTGGCGGGTTCAAGGCCCTGGCTGGTGGGCCTTCCGCCTGCTGGGAGTGGGTTCTCGCGGTTCCTCGTTCCGGTCTTGTCGGGTGGGCCGTTGGTGGCCTATCCGTATTCATGGCCCGGGGGAGTGGGGACAACATGACCGTAGCGAATGTGCAAAAAGGCGGACCGGGAGGCGGTTCGAAGACCGCTCCGAGGAGCCGGTCGCTGACATTTGAGCTACCCACATTGCTCTCGATGTGGTCTGCCTTGTCCTGGCAGATCAGCGGGGGTCGATAACGCTGAGGCGGCCGGCCGCACATGCGAACACTGAGTAGGGCATGTCGAGGCGGAACATCCTGAGTTTGGTGACCCGGAGGCCAGGGCTCGGTCGGCGGCTGCGGCGTGGCCGGAGCGGTTAGGCTACGAGGTGCACCTAAGGATCGGCTTGATGCACTGCCACGCTTCAGCCGGCCACAGGCGTCCGTGTCACACTGACGACAATCGAACAGCTCATGAAGGAAACGAATGGCGATCCACGGGCTCCACGCCGCCCCCGAAACCACCGCCGACGCGTATTCGCCGGCCCACAGCCCGGTGCTCGTCGTCGATCCGGGGGACACGATAGTCGTGGGTTCCTTGGACGCGTCGGGCTACCTTTCCCGGCAGACGACGCCGGGGGAGCAGCAACCCCGCATGTTCGCTGAGCGGCGGGGGCACTGCCTCACCGGACCCATCGCGATTCGGGGAGCGGTGCCGGGCGACATGCTCGCGCTGCACCTCGTCGATCTCCGCCCGGGGGAATGGGGATGGACCGTCGCCGGTGCCCGCGAATCCCCGATCACCAAGCGGCTCGAAGTCGGCACGGACGCGCCGTCGTGGCTGCTGTGGGACCTCGACTGCGAGCTCGGTACGGCCACGGAGAGCCGCGGCTTCCGCCGTTCGCTCGCGCCATTCCTCGGGGTGATGGGACTCGCCCCCGCGGAAGAGGGCGAGCATTCGACCATCCCTCCGCGCGCCGCGACCGCCGGCAACATCGACTGCCGCGAGCTCGTGGCAGGCTCTACCCTCTACATCCCGGTCGCGGTGCCCGACGCGCTGCTCTATCTCGGCGACGGTCACGCAGCCCAGGGCGACGGCGAGGTCGGCGGCACAGCCATCGAGTGCCCCATGCGCACCGAGGCCATCGTCGAGATCGCGCAGGACCGGCCAGTCGCGGCGCTCCACGCCGAGTCGCCCGGCGGCAAAATCACCTTCGGCTTCAACGAAGACCTCAACCTCGCGATGGGCGATGCTCTGGATGCCATGGTGACCTGGATGACCACGATCTACTCGGTCGACAAGCCCACGGCACTCGCCCTCGCGGGCACTGTCGTCGATCTGCGGGTAACCCAGGTCGCCAACCAGGTCTGGGGGGTGCACGCCGTGCTGCCGAACGGCGTGCTCACGTGACCGCGGTAGGGCTCGTCGCCGCGCGCATGCTGGAGGCGTAGCGCTGGCTCAAGGAAGCCACCGATACAAGAAGAGAGTGTGGATGGGCTGAAGGACCGCCGTGACCCGGCGAGATCGGCCGAGAATTCCGCGACTGCAGGTTCCCCCCAGGCCATCCCGAACGGCGTGGCGGCTAACTGCACATGAAGCGCCCTTCGCGGAGCCCCAAAGACCTTTCATGGGGCTGCTAGGGACTCGTGGTCAGCAAAATTCCATCTGATGGGGTAGAGGAGTGGTCGGGAAAGGCAAACGGCGGGGCCTGGACAGTGACCACGCTTTAGGTCTCGGACTGGACCGTACCGGAGTGCCCCCGATTTCCTATCTTTCGGCGGAAGCCAGGGGTTCCGGGGCGGGGCGCGGAGTCCGGTTCGAGTACCACCTCGGGCACAGTGGTTCCGCAAGTCAAATGTCTTTTTTGCCTTCTAACTGTTGACAAAGCTTGACTTACACAACGTCGAAGTGGATGCAGCGAACTTGGCTGGTCGCGATGTGGCCGTCCGTGATTAGGGCCTCACGACTTGTTCCAGTGCTTGGATTAGTACTGGTGCGTCTCAGCGGTGACCAGCGGGTCGGTCCTGCGAGGTGCGACCTGGCCCTCCTGTTCGACGGGGAAGCCGTTCCGGATCCAGTATTCGTATCCGCCGATGAGTTCGCGTACGTTGAACCCCTCGATGATCAGGCGGCGCGCGGTGGGGGTGGCGCCGTTGCAGCCGGGACCCCATCCGTAGACGATGAGCGTTTGGTCCCGAGGCAAGGTTGCGAGTTGCGTGTCGAGGCTGTTGGCGGATAGGTGCAGGGCGCCTTTGATGTGACCGTGATTCCAAGAGTGCTGTTTGCGGGTATCGATTATCAGGGCGCCGCCGCTGGCCTGCGCCTGGGCGGCTGCGACGGCGTCGATTTCGTAGGCGAGTTTCGCGTCTACGAAGGCCAGGACGTGGCTTTGCGATGTCACGAGAACGGGCCGGACTTGGTCTGCCTGTCGCTCTCGAGCAGGGCGGCGAGCTTGGGCAGTTGGGATGAGTCTTCCAGTGCCGAGCCGACAGCGACGACGCGTGCTCCGGCTCGCAGGAACTCGCCGGCGTTTGCGGCGTCCATGCCGCCGGTCGTAACGAATTTGGCGTGGGGGAATGGTCCGTGCATAGCGCGGATCCAGGAGGCTCCGAGCACTGATGCAGGGAATGCCTTGAGCCAGGTCAGTCCCGACTTCAGTGCCATCTGCACCTCAGTCGGAGTGGCCACCCCCGGCATCGGCGGCATTCCAGCTTCTGACGAGGCGCGGACAACCTCGAGGTCAAAACCTGGGCTCACTGTGAACGCCGCCCCTGCGTCCGACGCAATCCGGACGTGCTCAAGGGAGACGACGGTGCCGGCTCCTACCACCATTCCCCTTTCGCGTGCGGCCGCGGTGACGGTCGTCAATGCTTGGATGTCTTCAGGTGTCTGGATGGGGAGTTCGACGACGTCGATGCCGAGGTCCCAAGCGGTGGCCGCGACAGCGAGACTACGTTCGGTCCCCATGCCTCGAAGGATTGCCATGAGCGGTGCTGTTGCGAATATCTCGGTGAACTGCTCGTTTTCAATCATTGTCGTTTTGGTCCTTTCAGTCGGTGGTGTCCGCATAGATGGAGCTTGGGGCGGACGGGGCAGGGTCGGCGATGAAGTCGCTCGTGGAAAGCAGCACAAGGCGGGCTCGTTCGTGGCCCGCGCGCAGTCGTTCGTGGGCGTCATCGCCTCGGAGTGCTGAGCAGAGGTAGCCTGCTGCGAACGCGTCGCCCGCTCCGACGGCCTCGATCACCTCGGTGGGGATGGCTGGTTCGAACGTGTGTGAACCGGCGCTGAATTCTGTGGCGCCGACGTCGCTGTCTTTCACTATGAGCCGCTCGGCGGCGGGAAGGACCGTTCGGACTTCCTGTGCGGTGGTGCAGCCCCAAAGAGATTGTGCTTCGTCGAGGCCGACAAAGACGATGTCTGCCCGGTTCGCCAAGGCGCGTAGGGCTGGTGCAGCAGCGCCTGCGGGCCAGAGGGAAGGCCGGTAGTTGATGTCGAAGCTTAACGATGCGGCGCTGGGGGTGACTCGCTTGAATACCGCATCTACGAGTTCGGCGCAGGACTGTGACAGTGCGGTTGTGATCCCTGAGAGATGGACTATGGCGGCGTCTTCGAGCGGGACGTCTGCGAGGGTGTCCGCGTTCATTCGGGAGGCGGCGGATCCGCGGCGGTAGTAGAGCACTCCGTGTCCTGGGTCTTTGAAGTACACACCCGTTGGTGCCGTCGGGTCCAAGTTGACCCAGCGGGTGTCCACGCCGTGTGCTGCTACCGAGCGCCGGATACGGTGTCCTAGAACGTCGTCGCCCAGCATGCTTACCCATGCTGACGAAACGCCGAGATGCGCTGCGTGACTGGCTACGTTCGATTCCGCTCCACCTGGGTGAAGGGAGACGTTCCGTGCCGTAGCCAGCGGTTCGGCGTATTCGGGGGTGAGCATCATCATTGTCTCGCCAATGGTGATCAAGCGTGGGGCAGCCTCGTTAGGCGCTGTTGCTACGGGAGTGTGAGGCATTGATATTCCTAGTTCTTGGTGCGTTCGCGGCGGAGGCCCTTGCCTGGTGCGCTCTTCACGAGCCTGCCGCCGGCCAGCACTGGTTGGCCGGCCACGAGCACGTCGTCGATTCCTGCTGCTTCACCAAGGGGGCTTTCGTAGGTGGCAGTATCGGTGACTGTGCTGGGGTCGACGACGACAAGATCGGCGACCCAGCCCGCGGCAATCCTGCCGCGTTGACCAAGACTGAAACGGGCTGCCGGTCCCGTCGACAGGTGTTGCACCGCTTGCGGCCAGGACCAGGTGGCAGTTTCCCGTACATATTCCCGCAGGTAGCGGGCGAAGGTGCCGCGTGCGCGAGGGTGCGGGTGGGCTCCTATGAAGATGCCGTCAGATCCTCCCATGTGGCCGTCCTGGGAAAAGATGGAGGCGAGATCGGCTACGGATCGCTGGTGCGGCACGGCCATGATGGCGTTGACCTCGAGGCCGGAAGCGGCCAGCAGGTCCAGGGCGAATTCGATGGCGTCGGTGCCGGCTTGCGCGGCGGCGGCCTCAAGTGTGAGTCCGTGGGCCCATGCAAATTCTGGTGCGGCGATGTGACCGAGGGTGATCATTGACGGCCACTGGGGTCCGAGGCTGGCGTTGTTCCGGACCCGGGGGAACCAGTCCTGACGCAGACGCACCCGCTCAAGGGGATCGCTGATGACACTGACGACAGTCTCCGCCGGCAGGATGGAAAGCTGCGGTGGCAGCAACGGCATGGCCAGCAGCGTGCATCCACGGGTGTAGGGGTAAGCGTCGAAGGTTGCGTCTACGCCGGAGCTGCCGAGAAATCGCAGTTGTTCGTCGACGACGTCCGCGTCAGCGTGAAAGTGGGAGATGTGCACCCGCGCTCCCGAGGCCTCAGCGATGTGGACGATCTCGGAAACACCGGCGCCGGAGTTCGCCTCGTACCCGCCGCGCATATGGGTGACGTAGATTCCGTCGGCTTCCGCCACCGGAGCGCACAATGCAGCGATCTCGTCGGCCGTGGCGAAAATTCCGGGCACGTAGTCCAACCCGGTGGAAAGGCCCACGGCGCCCTCCCGCAGGCCCTCTTCCACGAGGGCGGCCATTTGTGCCCTCTGCGACTCGTCGGCAGGGGCGCTCGATCGCCCGCACACTTCGGAGCGCACCGTTCCCCCCGGTACAAGATAAGCGAAGTTCAGCCGGGACCTTCCGTCGACCCCCTTCAGGTACGCGGCCACGCCGCCGCCGGCGTAGTGCGGATGGTCGCCGTTGATGGCGGCGAAATACTCGCTTGCGTAGGCGCCGCTTCCTGGCGCGTAGGACACGCCGTCCTGCCCGGCGATAACCGTCGTCACCCCCTGCTTCAGCAGCGCACGCTGCACAGCCTCGTCTTCGATGAATCCGTCGGCATGTGAGTGGACATCGATGAATCCGGGCAGCACGTAACGTCCCTGGCAGTCCAGGATCTGATCGTCCGGCGTGGGAAGGACCTCACCCACCTCGGTGACGATGCCGTCCTGGACCGCGATGTCGGCGTGGCGCATGCCCTCGCTGTCGACGACTGTTCCGCCGCGCATCACGAAACGCATAATGGGGTCCCTTTCGAAGGTGGTTATCAGAAGAAGGTGCGGATGAGTTCGACTACAAGGTCGTTCTCCGGGCCCGCCGTCATGGGCAAGTAGTGCCACTTGTCGAACGTCGTGCACGGGTGTGACAGGCCCATCGCTATCACCGCGCCTAGGTCGACGTTTTGACCGGTGAGTTGCAGGTAGCTGTGTTGATCGTTCATGGCGGTGATCGATGCGTCAATGAGCGGGGTCCAGGTTCCGTCAAGGTCTGCGGCAGTTCGACGGGGGATCGGCAACCCCTCATCGAAGGGGAAGTCGCGCTTGCCGCCATCGATGAGAGCGAGGCCTGGCTCGGGGTGCGAGACCACGCGGGCGATGCCCCGCATTGCCGAGCGGAACTTGCCATCATCCTGCTGGCAGGCTGCTTTTCCCTCGTCGAGCGGGGAGACCTGGCGGTAGAACCCGTCGTCGTGGGTGATGTAGGCGCCGCTCCGGAGCGTCCAGAGGGTGCGGGGGTCCGCTCCCATGGCCTTCCCGTAGACGTCGGCGACGACGTCGAAGTACGCGCTTCCTCCTGCGGTGACAAAGATGGGGCCGTCGTCGTAGAGCCCGCTCAGCGCCTGGTGCAGCTCAACTTGCCGCTTGAGGTAGTCCCCCACAGCGTCCAATGTCGCATCGGAGCGGTCGTGGCCGAGGGATCCCTCGTATCCGGCGACGCCGGCCAGGCGGACGACATCCGAAGCGGCCGCACGCCTGGCGACCTCGATCGCTTCGGTGACGGTGCGTGCACCGGTTCGTCCGCCTGGCGCGCCGAGTTCGACGCAGACGTCGATCGGCCTGGTGATGCCGGCGTCACGGAGGGTGGACTCCATCTTCTCCATCGTCGCCACTGAGTCGGCCCAGCAGACAAAGCGAAACTGCGGGTCGGCTAGTTCGGCGGCGAGGTAGCGCAGCGAACGCTCGTCGACGACGGCGTTGGCAAGCATGACGGAGTCCAGCCCGAAGGAGCGCGCGGTGCGGACCTGTCCCATGGTGGCCAGGGTGATGCCAATGCTTCCTGTGTCGAGCTGCCGCTGCCACAGTTCAGGGGCCATGGTTGTCTTGCCGTGCGGCATGAGCGATAGCCCCCGCGCCGAGCACCACTGCGCCATCAGGTCCAGGTTGTGCCGGATCGCCTCATCATCCAGTGCGACGATGGGTGTCCAGAACTCCGAGAGCCGCGGCCCTGTGGCGAGGAACTCCGTCACCGTCATGCCGAAGGCGCGGCTGGGGATTCCCTTATCGCGGGGGGACAAACGTTCAGTCCCTAGCTGCTCCAGGAAAAGCCCTCGTGTCATCGCTCGCCCTTCGTGGTTCTACTTGGCTGCTGGGACAGCGGCGACGACGTCGATCTCGACGAGGATGTTGGCCAGTTGTGATCCGACCGTGGTGCGCACCGGATAGGGCTGGGAGAAGAACTCCTCGTAGGCTTCGTTGAATTCGGCGAAGTCTGCCAGATCCGCGAGGTGCACGGTTGTTTTGACGCAGTCGTCCATCGTGAGTCCCCGCTCGGCGAGGATGCTCTGCACATTTCGCAGCACCTGTCGTGTCTGATCGGCAACAGAGTCGGGGACCGCTCCGGTGGCCGGGTCCTGCGGGCCAAAACCTGCGGTGTAAAAGAAGCCGTTGGCCTCGATGCCCTGGCTGTAGGGGCCGGCCGGCTGCGGAGCCCTGGGCGTGTGGAAAGCTGTTTTGGACGTGGAAGTCATGGATGGACCCTTTTCTGTGAGGAGATTGAACTTACGTGGGTGGACGGTGCCTTAGTCAGGCGGACTAAGTGATGGGATGCAGACGTCCTGCGTTCTCGACGTCGGGGCGGAACGAAGCGTACGCGGTGGCGATAACGCCGACGAGGGCGATGACGGCGGCATAGATGACGACCGGCCACACGCTGCCGAAGGCCGCGGCGAGGGCGGTGGCGATGAGGGGCGCGAAACCGCCTCCGATGGTGTTGGAAATCTGGTAGCCAATGTTGACGCCCGTGGTGCGTGCTTCGACGTCGAACATCTCGACGAGCATGGTCTGGAGGGTGCCCTGCATGGCAACACCGGGGATGACAAATCCGATGATCATGCCCAGCCAGATGAGGATTGCTGTCTGGGTGCCGTAGAGAGCGAGGGCGGGGTATATAAGGAGTGCAAAGCCGATGCAGCCGATGATGTAGATTTTGCGTCGCCCGAACCTATCCGACAGGCTTCCCCACATGGGGGCGGCGAAAATCTGCAGAACTCCGACGATCATGGTGCCGATGAATCCTACCTGTGCCTGGGTTCCCTTGGACACCATGTATGCGAGGCCGAAAGTCAGCACGATGTAACCGGCAATACTTTGCGGGAGACCGATAAGGATGCCCAGAATGGCGTTCTTCGGGTGCCGAAAGATCTCTTTGAGGGGCGATTTGCGGGGTTCCCGCTTGAGAGTGCGGGTTGCGGCAAGTTCTTTGAACTCGTCGGATTCTTCCAGCTTGGAGCGCAGCACGATGGCAACGATGGCGAGCACCAGGGCAAAGACAAACGGGATCCGCCAGCCCCACGTGATGAAGAACGAGTGGGAACCGGCCCCGAATGCAGCCATCAGACCCGCTGAAGCCACATTGGCGATCCCGGCACCGCTGATGAGCAGCGCCCCGTAAAGGCCGCGTCGGCCAGCAGGTGCGTGCTCGACGACAAGTGTTGCCGCTCCGCCCATCTCGCCGCCGACGAAGAGACCCTGGAACATGCGGAAGAGGAGAAGCAGAATCGGCGCTGCGATCCCGATGGCGCTTGCCGAGGGGATCAGGCCGATGGCTGCAGTGGAGATTCCCATGCCGATGACGGTGATCATCAGTGTCGTTTTGCGGCCGACGCGATCGCCAATATGGCCGAACACCAGGCCGCCGACAGGGCGCAGAAGAAAGCCGAACGCAAAGCTGGCGAAGGACGACAGCGTTCCCACCACCGGGTTGTCTTCAGGGAAGAACACTGCGGGGAAAACGGTAGCCGACGCCAGACCGTACAGGTAGTAGTCGAAGTACTCCATCAAGGTGCCGATGGCGCCACCGGCTATGGTCCGGCGTTGCTTTGCCGATGTCGTCGTTTTCCACGATGTTCCCTGCATGTGCTTGGTTTCAGTCATGGGAGCCTCCTTGCCCGCCAGCGAAATTTGTTGGGCCGCAACCCGCTACGGCGATGTCCAAGCTAACAGCCGTTGAACATTCTGTCTATGATTCTTACAATTTGTATGTGAGATGGATGGCACTGTAGGACTGAGCTATGAGCGAGGACGCGATGACGACAACGAGCTCCGCCGCGGCGGCGAGTAATTCCCTGGCTCGTATGGGGACCTATGACTCCGTGGATGAGATCCTTGAGGTTTTTCGCCCTGTGATGCACGCCATGGCCGCCGCTGCCGGCCCAGGTTGCGAAGTAGTTTTGCATGACCTCTCGGCGCCGGAGCCCGACCTCAGCCACACCATCGCGGCGATCGAAAACGGCCACGTCACGGGGCGTGAGGTCGGAGGCCCGTCCTCGAGCCTGGGCGTCGGGGTGCTCCACGACCAGTCCGGAGATCACAATGCATTTGGTTACCGTGGCATCACGGCTGACGGACGACAGCTGCGCTGCTCGTCGGTGTACTTCCGCAACTCGGCCGGCCGAATCATCGCTGCACTGTGCGTGAATGTGGACTTCAGCGCAATTCATAAAGCTCAAGCGCTTCTCGACGGGCTGCTGCCGCAGGAGTCCTCGAACTCCGCCGAGCAGCCCAATGAGTTCTTCGGCCGGGACCTGGTGGCTGTGATGGACGTGATGATCGCAGAAGCCATCCGTGAGATTGGAAAACCTGTGGAGCAAATGAGCCGCGATGACCGTATTGCTGTGCTCAGGAAGCTGGATCAGCAGGGCGTGCTTCAAATGCGGAAGGGTGTCGAGAGAATCGCCGCGCGCCTCGATATCTCCCGAGTGACTGCGTACGCGTATCTGGATGAAGCGCGGAGCCAGGCCCCGGAAATGGCGGCGCTGGATCCCAGGCCGCGCTAACGGCCAGTGATTGCCTTTAGCCGGGTAGGAGGCGTTTCCGACTCGGCTGCCGAAGATGGAAATTTCTATTCAGATCGGCGGGCATGAATTCGCCCAGAAGACGACCAGCCTAGTTCGAGAAATTGGCCCCAGCGGAGGGTGTAGACAATGTCCACACTTTTCGTAGCGGAGTGCCTCGTACCGCCCGCGAACTGCTCCGGATTCCGCAAGTTTTCGCGGGTTCGTAGTGTTTTCCAAGGACGGGAATGTAGTTCGAGTCCCACCTCGGGCACAGTGTTTCCGCAGGTCAAGGCCGTGTTTGACTTTGGGCGTTGACAAACCTTGACATTCTACGCAGCCGGAGGTCCATCTCTAGCCCGTGTCTCGGACCCGTTGGAGATAGGTGACTAGTTCCTGGATCCGGTCTTCGGGCCATGGGAGCCTGGCGCTCAGCTCTCTACTGTTGTCCTGCCACATGCTCCGCGCCGCAGTCTTGGTCGCGTCATTGCTGTGGAACTGGGAACCGAGCTCATCCCAACGACTGGCAAAGTCCCGTACTGCCGGGTCGTCCACGGGGGTATTTGTGGACAAGTAGCCCAGGCCTTCTTCAACAAGGCTTTCAAAGGCGGCCTTGGCATCGTTGATGGCGACCGGGCCGAGCTCAGCCCGTCGCTGGGCCAGTTCGGTGCGCTGTTCTTCGGTGAAGTACTTCTCGTACATGGTCATCCCTTCCAGAATTGTTATGAAGTGATCCGCCCCCGGCGTGGTGCTGCCCATGTTGTCGAGCAGGGCTTGGATTTGGTGCTGGAGACGCTGCGCCTGTTCCGCTTGTTGGTGTAGTGCCGACAACTGGGCGGCGAGGAGTTGTCGCACCGCGCCGACATCGCTTGGCGATGACGCCAGGATCTGGCGGACATGTTCCAGTGACAGGCCCAGTGCCCGTAGCGCCCTGATGCGGTAGAGGTGGCAAACATCGTCCTCCGAATACCGCCGGTGCCCGGAGTCGGTTCGCCCTGTTGCGCGAAATAGTCCGATCTGGTCGTAGTGGTGCAATGTCCGGACAGTTACCCCGCACAATGTGGCCAGTTCGCCAATGCTCCAAAGCTGCCCGCCGGTCTCCACCATGTTTCATAGCCTAGGACCTGACGCGACGTCAGGATCAAGCCCTGATGGTACGGGTATCTCCACTCCGACCGGTGGCCCTCAACTCCCCGTAACGGCGCCACCGTGAGCTATGTTCGGCGCGGGTTTGAATCCTTCGAATGTCAGGTAGATTTCCAAGGAAAGTTCCCAAAGGAAAATTGGCAGGGTCGCAACGGCCGACAGAACCGAAGCCTGGGTATTGTTGCCGAATATGGTCGCGATAGCCGAGGCGAGCAGCAGTGGAGCGCCAATGAGTCCCAGGATGGGAATAATACGCGGCACCATCCGGGACCTGAATAGCAGATAGTCCAGCAACAGCGCGTTGACGGCCGGGATCGTCCCGGGCCCGAGAAGGAACGTCCAGTCCCGCACTGCCACCAGTGCCCGACCGGCACCAACCAGCGTGCCAGGATCTGCACCGGAAGCTCCTGCCTGCCGGAGCGTTACGACCGCCAGCAGGCAGACGACGCCAATAACAATGACAGCCGCCTCGAACATCCGGGAGGTGACAAACACCGAATGCTCATAAGTCGGACCGGGAAGCGGTTCATTTAAGACCGCTCCGGGGACCGGCCCCTGACGAAGCCAACAATCAGGCGTAAACGTTTTCGCTGCTACCCGTGATTGGCAGCGCCGGTTTGCAGTCCCCATTATTGGTGGGGCCACGCGGTCTACGTATAGTTGAAGGCCCGCGGCCAGTTTGCCAAGGCTGGCAGGGTCCCAATCTGTCCGTGGAAAGGGCAATGGCGTGGCCAATTCTCGCAGTGGAGATTCGGTGATCGGCCGGGTGGTCCGTGTCCTCGAGGCATTTGACCGCGACCGGCAGACCATGACGATGTCGCGCCTGGCCGCCCGCACCAGCCTGCCGCGATCCACGGCGCATCGGCTCGTTGAGGAACTCATTGGTTACGGCCTGATCCGCCGCTCCGATTCCGGTGAACTGCAGATCGGGTTGCGCATGTGGGAAATTGCCACTCGGTCCCAATCGGCGATGGATGTCCGCGAAGCCGCACTGCCGTTTATGGACGATGTTCTCTCCGTTGTCCGCCAGCACACCACACTGGCAGTTCTGGACCAGGGGTCAGCCCTCTACGTCGAGCGCATGTCGGCACGGGATTCCATTCTGGACGCTGCGCGGATCACGGACCGTCTGCCGCTGAATGCGTGTTCACCCGGCCTTGTGCTGCTGGCCCATTCCTCGCCCGCCTTCCAGGAGACCTTCCTCGCCGGGCGGCTGACAAAGCTTACCGACGAAACGCCAACAGATCCCGGACTCATCCGGCGGCATCTTGCTGAGGTTAGGCAGCGGGGATTCGTCGCCTTGCCGGGAATCGGGGTTTCCGAATGGCTTGGCATCGCCGTTCCTGTCTTCGGGCCCGAACGCTCCGTTGTGGCGGCGCTCAGCGCCATCGTGCCGCGTGATGAGGGCGACGTCCAGGTCATCGTGCCTGCCCTCATGACGGCGGCCCGCGGAATTTCCCGGACGCTGGCTCCGGTTCGCCGGCCTTCGTTCAGCAGCGACGGCTGAGAGCGTAGCCAAAAAAATTCCGAACCAGTGCGTCCGTTGAATGGACGCAGTCGACCTTTCCCGCGTGGCGCCCCTCACAGTGGAAACGAGGCGTGGGCCGGCGGACCAGCCGAACGGTTGCCCTGTTCGCGGTGC
This sequence comes from Pseudarthrobacter defluvii, assembly GCF_030323865.1. Classification (NCBI taxonomy): domain Bacteria; kingdom Bacillati; phylum Actinomycetota; class Actinomycetes; order Micrococcales; family Micrococcaceae; genus Pseudarthrobacter; species Pseudarthrobacter defluvii. The sequence goes on from NZ_CP066362.1 coordinate 1,814,521, forward strand.
CCTGACAGGCGCCAGACCGGTCCCGCCTCACTTGTTTCCCCGCTCCCGATCACCCCCGCCCGGCCGGCGGTGACGAAGCCCCACATGAGAGGACCACGATGTTCGCAGCAACGACGCTCGACACGCACCTTCCACGCAGCGAGGAAGGCAGCCTGCCCTACTCCCACGAACTGCAGTGGCCCAGCGGCCTGGAGCCGTTCAAGGTTGTTGACGACGGCTCCCAGGAGGACCCCTACGCCCACTACACGTGGATGCGCGAGAACGCGCCCGTTCTCCGGTGCTGGTCACCGGTCTCAGATGTCTACTTCATTTCCCGCTACGAGGATGTCCGCAAAGCCTTCCGGGCCCCGAAGATCTTCTCTTCGGAAGTGGTCTCGCCGCCGCCGATGACCTTCCTGACGCTTTTCGATGCGCCGAACCATAACCGCCTGCGCAAGGTTGTGGCCACCGCCTTCACACCCAAGGCCATCAAACTGTTTGAGGACCGAATACGGGAAACGGCCAACGCGCTGCTCGACGATCTTCTCGCCAAGGGCGGCGGCGAAGTGGTGGAGGAGTACGCCATCCAGCTCAGCATGGCCACCATCTCCGCCTTGCTGGACGTCCCCGCCCAGGACTACGAGAAGATGAAGTTCTGGTCCGATGAGACCTTCTCCTACTTCGGACGGCTCGCCCGGAACGCCCCGGGCACGGGGACCGACAAGGACAGCGCCCACGATTTCTGGGCCTACCTGAAAGACACCCTGGAGCGCCTCTACGCGGAGGAAAGCCCGTCCATGGGCGGGCACATCGCCCGCATGTGGAAGGACGAAGGCATCCTCACCGAACAGGAAGCCAAGGAACTGTGTTCGTTCGTCTTCATCGCCGGACACGACACCACCACCATCCTGCTGGCCAATGCCTTCCGCATCTTTGCCGAACAGCCCGGTCTGCTCACCCGCATCCGCGAGACCCCTGCCGACGCCGCACAGTTCGCCGAGGAACTGGCCCGGCACAGCGGCGCCGTCCACCGCGCCAGCCGCATCACCACCGAAGCCGTGGAAGTGGCCGGGGTGGCCATCCCCGCCGGCAGCATCGTTCGCCTGCTCAACGCTTCGGCCAGCCGGGACCTCTTCGACGACGGCGACACCTTCGACATGGACCACGACAACAGCAAATCCCTGGGCTTCGGCCACGGCGTGCACAGTTGCCTGGGCCAGCCCCTGGCCCACCTCGAAACCACCATTACCGCCGAAGTGCTGGCCCAGCGCCTGGCCTCGGTCACGCTGGACCCAGCCCACCCGATTGAGTGGGTTCGCGGCAACAACCTCACCAACGCGGGCCCCCACCGCATGCACGTCTTCCTGGAGGAGCACAATGACTGAGAAAACCACGGATCCTATCGTTATTGTCGGCAGCGGACACGCCGGCGTTGCCGTGGCAGCAGGCCTGCGGACCGGCGGCTGGGACGGCCGGATCGTCCTCATCGATGCCCAGCACGGGATGCCCTACGAGCGGCCCCCGCTGTCCAAGGAACTGCTCACGCCCGGTTCCGGAGACAAAACAGCCCTCCTCCGCAAGGAAGACTATTACCAGGCCAGGGGGATGGAGCGCATCACGGGGCATACCGTCGAATCGATTGACCCCGCCGCCCGGGCAGTGGTCCTTGCAGGAGGCAGCCGGCTCCCGTTCCACCGGCTGGTGCTCGCCATCGGCTCACGTGCCCGCGAGCTTCCCGTGCCCGGTGCACAGCTTGACGGGGTGCTTGCCCTCCGGACTTACCAGGACGGGCTGGCCATCCAGCGCGCGCTGGTTCCCGGCGCGAAAGTGGTGATCATCGGTGCCGGTTTCATCGGTATGGAAGTGGCCGCGGCCGCCGTCAAGAACGGATGCTCCGTCACGGTGCTGGAGTTCCAGGACCGCGTGATGAAGCGGGTGACCTCCGCACCCGTGTCCGCCTTCTTCGAGGGCCTCCACCGGGACCGGGGCGTCAACCTGGAATTCGGCGCCGCCGTGACCGAACTGCAGGGGGAGGGCCGGGTGGAACGGGTCGTGACGTCAGACGGGCGGCACTTCGAGGCCGACGTGGTGGTGGCCGGCATCGGTGTGCTGCCCAACCAGGAGCTCGCCGAAGCCGCCGGGGCGGCCTGCCGGGACGGCGTCCTGGTGGACGAACACTGCCGGACCAACATTCCGGGCATCTACGCCGCCGGGGACGTCACCCGGTTCACCAGCCCGTTCAGCGGCGCCAGCCAACGGCTGGAATCCATCCAGAACGCCAATGCCCAGGCGGAGGCCCTGGTCAGCGACATCCTCGGCAGCCAGCCCCGGACCGCGGAGGTCCCGTGGTTCTGGACCGTCCAGCACGGTGTCCGGCTGCAAACCGCCGGGGTGATGCACCCGGACGATGAAGTCATCGTGCGCGGGGATCCCGACACCGGGAAATTCTCTGTGGTGTACCTCCGCGAGGGCCGGCTGGCCGCCGTGGACACCGTGGGCGGACTGGCCGATTTCCGCCCGGCCAAGAAACTCATCCCCGCCGGGCGGCTGCTGGACCCCGCCCTGGTGGCGGACCCGGCCGTGAAACTCGAGGACACCGCAACCGGCGAACATTCGCGTTCTGACGCCCGCCAAACCGCAGCAGCACTGGCCTGATAACCGCAAGACTTCCAAGAAAAGAGCACCAGATGAGTACCAACACCCTGACCGTAGTGGACCGCGAAGGCCAGCAGCACGCCGTGCAGTGGGAGCCGGAGCAAAGCCTGATGGAGGCCCTGCGGGACCACGACCTCCCAGTGCTGGCGTCCTGCGGCGGCACAGCCTCCTGCGCCACATGCCACGTCTTCCTGGACGGCGACATCGTCACCAGCCTCGGTGAACGGAACGAGGACGAGGCCGAGCTGCTGGTGGACGCCGAAGGGTTCAGGGAGGACTGCTCACGGTTGTCCTGCCAGGTCGCGTTTGAGGACCGGCTGGACGGGATGACCGTCACCCTGGCCCCGGAGGAATAGGCTCCCATGACAGTGCCCCCGTCGCCACGAAGGCGACGGGGGCACTGTCATTTTGCGGTGTGGTGCCTAGCGGACAGGGCTGTCCAGTCCCGCCTCCACCTTGGCGGCGGCATGCTGTTCCCGGCGCAAGGCAGTGCCCTCGAGATACGGTGCGCCCAGGCTTTCAATGGGCGTTCGGTACGTCTCGCGTGAGTAAAAGACACAGACGCCGGCAATGAGCATGCAGACAGTCGCAAAAACAGCCACGGGCATCCAGCCCGTCAGGCCCGGCGTCAGCAGCATGCTGGCGATCATGGGGGCGAACCCGGCCAGCACCAGGCCCAGCTGGTTGCCCAGCGCCATGCCCGTGTAGCGCACGGGAGTGGCGAACTGCTCGGCCACATAGGCCGGCCAGACGGCGTTGTAGGCCGAGTACAGCACGGTCATGTTCAGGAACGCGGCCAGGAACACCAGCACGATGTTGCCCGAGGACAACGCCAGGAAGTATACAAAAATCGTTGCGGAACATCCGATCGCGGCGGCCAGCAGCAGCGGACGGCGTCCGATCCGGTCCGCGAGCGTCGCAGCCAATGGCATCACCAGCATGGACAGCCCGATCGCGACGGCGTTGACCGTCAGGATGGAGGACCGGTCGAAGCCCGCCGTGGAAGTGGCGTAGGCCAGCCCGAAGACCGTAAACACCGTCTGCATCACCACCATGATGGACATGCCCGCCACGCGCAGCACGTCCGGTGCCTGGAACTTCAGGACCTCCTTGACGGGCATGGGTGCGACCTGTTCCTGCTCCTGCGCTTCCTCGAAGACGGGGGTCTCGTCGAGGTGCGTCCGCACCCAGTAGGCCACGGCGAGGACCACGATGGAGAGCCAGAACGGGACGCGCCAGCCCCAGCTCATCATGGCGTCCTGCGGCAGGGCACTCACCGGAATGAACACCAGGGTGGCCAGGACCATGCCGGAGGCGTAGCCCATCATCACGAAGCTGGTGAAGAAGGCACGTTTTCCGTCCGGGGAGTGCTCCAGCGTGAGGGTGGAGGCGCCCGCGGACTCAGCCCCGGCGGAGAAACCCTGGGCCAGGCGTCCTGCTACCAACAGGATGGGGGCCCAGACCCCCACCTGATCGTAGGTTGGCAGGCAGCCTATGCCCAGCGAGGCCAGGCCCATAATGCCCAGGGTGAGCAGCAGGATCCTCTTGCGGCCCAGCTTGTCGCCGAAATGGCCCATGACCAGCCCGCCCACCGGCCGTGCCACGTACGCGACGCCGAAGGTGGCCAGTGCGCCGATCAGGCCGACGGCGGGGTCGTCGGACGGGAAGAACAGGTGCGGGAACACCAGGGCGGCTGCGGTTCCGTAGATGAAGAAGTCGTAATACTCCAGCGTGCTGCCCAGGAAGGATGCCAGGGCCGCCTTCCGCGGCGTCTTCGGCGGGGCGGTACGTGTGTCGGGTGATATGTGCATGGTGAATCTCCTTAAGACAACGGTGTCTTGGCGGGAGCCGGCTGGGGATCTTCGAGGTGGAAGTCCACCGAGAGGATGTGCAGGCTGTTGGGGAACGAGTACGCCTTCAGCGGCTCGTGGAGAGGGTGCGTGTTGTACACGGCGATGTCCTCGACGGTTTCGAAGTCCGCCACGATGGCGTAATCGAAGGACCGCTCGGTACCGAGCACATCCGGTCCGTGTGCCAGATTGAGCATGCCCGGGATGTTGCCGCGCATCCGGTTGAGTCCGGCGATCCAGGTCTGCTTGTCCTCCGGTGGGAAGTCCGGCTTGAACTTGAACAGGACAGTGTGGCGGATCATCTCAGGCACCTACCAGTTCCGCTGCGTGGTTGCCGCCAGCCAATGAGCCCGGGACGTACTCGGGATCCTGGCCCGCGATGGTCCGCCCGGCGAGGTAACCCATGGTCATGATGGGCCCCAGGGTGGCGCCTGCGCCGGGGTAACCGGCCGCGTAGGCGCTCTCGGTGGTATTGCCGGCGGCGAACAGGCCCTCGATGGGGCGGTTGTCGACGTCGAGCACGCGGGCCAGCCCGTCGGTGGCGATGCCGCCGTTGGTACCGAACGCGCCGTTGACCACCTCCATGGCGTAGAACGGTCCGGTCTGCAGCGGAGCCAGGGACGGGTTGGGGTAGGCGTTGTCCGCGTCTCCCCAGTATTTGTCGTAGGCGCTCTCGCCGCGGCCGAAGTCCGGATCCTCGCCCCGGGCGGCGAAGCCGTTGAACCGGGCCACAGTCTCCACGAGGTTCCGGACGGGAACGTTGATCTTCATGGCGAGCTCTTCCACTGTGGCCGCCTCGGTCAGGTAGGCCGGCGTGGGCTGGCCGGCGCGGTGGGCCAGGATGCCGTAGCGCTCCATGTAGGCGTGGTCCACGACCACATGGGCGGGGGTGTTGAGGGTCTGGTTCGCGGCGGAGTCCCACGACTGCAGGCACCGGGCCAGGTCGTTGTAGTTCTGGGATTCGTTGGCGAAGCGGCGACCGTGCCGGTTCACCATGATGGATCCCGGGCCCTGGCGTTCGAACCGGAGGAGGGTGCCGATCGGCTGCCCGTCCCGGGTATCGCCGGTCACCGACATGGGTGCCCACCAGGCCTCGCGGGTGCCGCGGGTCTGCCCGCCGATACGCTGGGACATCCGCAGGCCGTCACCGGTGTTGGAAGGCGGCGAGCACATGGTGTACAGCCGTGAGGCCAGCATCGAATCGGCCAGGGCCTTGTCCCATTCGAAGCCCCCGGTGGCCAGCACCACGCCGTCGTTGGCCCGGATGATCTCGCCGGTTTCGAGCTCCACGCCAGTTACCCGGCCGCCGTCGGTCACCAGCCGGTGCCCGCGGGCGCCCGTGGCCAGGGCCGCACCGCTCCGGACCAGGCTGGCCAGCAGCATGGACACCAGCGCCTGGCCCTTCGCCACAAAACCGTCTTTCTGGCGCTGGTCCAGCTCCGCCCAGGGGAACCTGGTGAAAGCGCCCCAGGCCTCGTACTCCTGCATTGTGAACGGAGCGCGGCCGTCCGTGCGGACATGTGCGGTGAGGGAACCCAGGGCATCCCCGCTGTTGAAGAGTTCCGGTTCGATGGTGCGTCCGCCGTCGAGCGCGCCGGGCAGGTCCTGGCGGTAATCCGGGAAGTTGTCCAGGAAAATGAAGCGCACGCCGCACTCGTCCTCCACGAACTGCAGCATCTGGTCCCCGTAGTTCAACGCTGCATCCAGCAGTTCCCCGCGGCCGCGGCCCCTGGCCACCGCACGCACATAATCGGCTGCCGCGGCCTTGGAATCGGTGACGCCCGCGTCGCGGGCGTGGTGGTTGTCCGCCACCCACAGCATGCCGCCGGACACGGCGGAGGTGCCGCCCAGCAGGTCGCTCTTTTCCAGGATGATTACAGATTTGCCGGCCCGGGCTGCGGTGGCCCCCGCAGTGAGGGCGCCGGCGCCGGAACCCACGACGACGACGTCGTACGTTTCCGCTGCGGTTCCACTGACGATTTTCATGGTGATGCCTTTCGGGAGATGTTCAGTGCCGCGCGTTAGGAGGCGGTGCGGCAAGGGTGGGCGGCTCAGACCGCGGTGTAACCGCCGTCGATCACGAGTTCCGAACCGGTGGTGAAACGGGATTCGTCCGAGGCCAGGTACAGGACGCCGTAGGCGATTTCCTCCGGTTCCCCCTGCCGGGGCAGCGGGTTGGAGCCGAGCAGCTGCTTGTAGTACGCCTCGGGGCCAACCGTGGATTGTTCCGCGGAGCGCCGGCTCATCCGCGTGTTCATGGAGCCGGGGTGGATGGAGTTGACCCTGATGCCGTGGGCTCCGTAGGCGGCGGCATCGGACTTGCTGAGCAGCCGGACGGCACCTTTGGTGGCGTGGTACAGGGGCACGCTGCTGCCTCCGGTGAGTCCGTGGATGGAGGAGAAGTTGATGATGCTGCCGGCGCCCTTTTCGATCATGCCGGGGACCACATGCTTGGTCATCAGCCAGACGCCTTTGACGTTGACGTTGAAGATGGTGTCGAAGTCCGTGCCGGAGGCGGTGTGGGACGGCCCGGCGGGCCCGATGATGCCTGCGGCGTTGACCAGGATGTCCGGTGCGCCGATGTCTTCGGTGACGCGGCGGATCGCCTCGGCAACGCTGTCCTCGCTGGTGACGTCAACGTCGTACTCCCGGACGTTTTCATGGGCTGCAACGGCCGGTGCCCCTGCCATGTCCAGGCTGGCAACCCGGGCGCCGTGTTCCGCAAAAAGCGCCGCCGTGGCGCTGCCAAGGTCCCCCCGGCCGCCGGTGATGACCGCCGTCTTGCCGGCGACCCGTCCGTGCGTGATGTTCATGTTCCGCTCCTCGTCAATCCGCAGCCTCGTCGCTGCGCCTTAGCTACCGTGGCAGGAGTGCTGTGAGCGGAACCACAGGATTACCGATGAACGGTAATCAGTCGCTTCATTGGCTTCGGCGGACAGTTCCTTTGAGCTCGCCCCGCCAGCCCAGGGCGCGCGAAACCCCGCGGGCTCCGGCCATAAGCACCGGCACCCGGGCGGAGTCGTTCTCCTCGGTCCGCGGCACGATGACGCTCAGGGCTGCCACTGCCGTGTTGTCCGGTCCGAACACCGGCACGGCAATGCCGGTGGTCTCGGGAACAATCACGCCGGGCATGGCGGCGAAGCCCCGGTGCCGGATATCGGCCAGGTGGCGCCGCAGCACCATCGGCTCCGTGAGGGTGGTGTCGGTGTATTTGTACAGCGGCCTGGCGAGGATTTTGTCCTGGTAGGCGGCTGGGGAGTGGGCCAGCAAGACCAGTCCCGACGACGTGGCGTGCAGCGGGAGCCGGCCGGCGATTTTGGAAATGTCCACCACCGTTGCATGGGTGCCGATGCGTTCGATGTAGAGGATCTCGTCCGAATCCAGGATGCCCAAGGTTGTGGCGTGCTGGACCACGGACTGGACGTCCTCCATAAACGGCAGCGCCGCCTCGCGCAGGCCCACCATCTTGGAGCCGCGGGATGCCAGTTCCCACATTTTTGTTCCAATATGCACGGCGCCGCCCGGCTCGCGCTCCAGGAGGCGCTCGTGCAGCAGTTCGTTGACCAGCCGGTACGTGGTGGTGACCGGGAGCCCGGTCCTGCGGGCCAGTTCGGCGACGGTCATGGTCTGGTGGCGGTCATCGAACGCGCTCACCACCCTGACAAAGCGGGCGATCATCGACTCGCCGGATGCGGAATTGGCCACTGATTCTCCTTGGGATTCCCGATCAATGGTAATCGCGGCTGTGGTGCTTCCCCACCACCGCTGTACTGGGGCTGGCATTCCACCCGGCTGCCGCACCGAGGCGCAGCCACTGAACGGAGCAAGAACCATGAGTAAGAGTGTTGTGTGTGATGTCCTGGTGATCGGGTCCGGTGTGGCCGGGATGGCCGCAGCGTTGAAAGCCGCATCGCAGGGACTGACCGTGATTGTCGCCGAGAAGGAGCAGTACTTCGGCGGAACCACCGCGATCTCGGCCGGCTGGGCCTGGGTCCCCGGCAACAAGCAGGGCGTGGAACAGGGGGACAGCCGCGAGGAAGCGGAAACCTACTTGAAGAACCTCGCACCGGACACGTTCAACGAGGCCGGAGTCCGCAGCTTCCTGGATACCGTGCCCGAGGCCCTCGCGTTCTTCGAGGACGAGACCGACGTGAAGTTCACGTACCCGGAGAAATCCCCGGACTACAAGATGGACTTGCCCGGGGCCAGGCTCTCCGGCCGGGCGATCCTGCCGCAGGACGTTGACGCGCGCGTCCTCGGTGACAAGCGCCTCCTGATGCAGCCGTACATGAGCTCCTACACGGTGTTCGGCTACATGCCGCAGGTGGGCCCGGATATCAACGAGTTCTTCCACGTCAACCAGTCGCTCAGATCCTTCGTATACGTAGCGAAGAAGCTGCTCCGGACCTGGTTCGACGCAGCCCGGTACAAGCGGCCGGTGCTCCGGTCCAACGGCAATGCGCTGATGACGCGTATGGTTAAAAGTGCCGATGACCTGGGTGTCCGGCTCTGGAACTCCTCGCCGGCGCTTTCGCTGACAAGGGACGACGCCGGGACCGTCACCGGGGCGGTCATAGGTGGCCAGCGTGCCGCCACCGTGACCGCGAAGCTGGGGGTCATCCTGGCTGCCGGCGGATTCTCAGGCAACAAGGAACTGCGCCGGCAGTACTTCCCGCACGACGCCGACGGGGACGACCACTTCACTCCCACCGTGGGCCACGGCGGCGACGCCGCCACCCTGGCGCTCAGCGCTGGCGGATATATCGACAACTCGGTGTTCAGCGTGGGCTCCTGGGCGCCTGTCACGGTCTTCCAATACCTCAACGGCAAGGAGCGGCTCTTCCCGCACCTCCGGGCCATCGGGCTGCCAGGGCTGATCGCTGTGGACCGCCACGGCAAACGATTCGGCAACGAGGCCCTCAGCTACCACGACTTCGGCGGCGCCATGATCGGGCACAACCAAGACGAGGACAAGACCTTCGGTTACGTCATCGGCGATGCCAGGACCATGCACAAGTACGGCATCGGCTATGCCAAGCCCTGGCCCATGCCCCGCGGCTACTTCTACAAGACTGGCTACCTGGTCAAAGGCGCCACGCTGGAAGAGCTCGCCGGCAAGCTCGGCATCGACGCCGATGGGCTCAAGGCCACCGTGGCTGAGTTCAACCCGGCTGCCGAACGCGGCGAGGACCCGGCATTCGGCCGCGGCTCCACCCTGTACAACAACTTCCGCGGCGACATGGACCACAAGCCCAACCCCAACCTGGCAATCGTGGGCAAGGGGCCGTACTACGCGGCCAAGATCCAGATGGGCGATCTGGGCACCTTCGCCGGCATTGGCGTCAATGGGTCCTCCGAGGTGGAAACCGAGGAGGGCACCGCCATTCCGGGGCTGATCGCCGTCGGCTCGGCGGCGGTGAGCGTCTTCGGCGGCGGGTACCCAGGCTACGGCTCCCACATCGGCCCCGCCCTGGTCTTCGGGTACCGGGCCGGCCGGGATATTGCCAAGCTCGCCGCCGCGCGCGGCCGGACTTCCGAGCTGGTGGACCGTGCATAGCGCTGGATCCGCGGTGGTTACCGGAGGAGGCGCCGGGATCGGCGAAGCCATCGCCCTGAAGCTTGGGGAGGCTGGCTACGCGGTGACCATCGGAGACATCGGCGAGGCGGCCGGCGTGGCTGCGAAGATCACAGCCGGTGGCGGGCACGCGCAGTTTGTCCCCACGGACGTGACCGACGAAGAGTCGGTCCGCGCCCTGATGGAAACGGCGGCCGCTACCTACGGAAGCCTGGACGTCCTGGTGGCTAACGCCGGCATTCCGGAAGTGAAGGCCGCCGTTCACGAACTGGACCTGTCCAAGTGGCAGCGCGTCCTGGACGTCAACCTCAGCGGCGTGGCGCTCTGCAACAAATGGGCCGTGGCCACCATCCTCGAGGGTCGGCGCCGCTATGCAGGACCGGGGACAGCCTCAGTGATCAATATGGCATCGATTCTGGCCCATGTGGGGCAACCGAACAGTAATGCCTACTCCGCAGCAAAGGCAGCCGTCGTCAACTTCACCCGCTCGGCAGCGCTGACGTACGCAAAGGAAGGTATCCGGTTCAACGCCGTGTCACCTGGCTACGTGGACACGGCGTTGCTGACCCAGCTACCGGAAGAAACACGCTCCCAGATGATTTCCAAACAACCCATCGGGCGGCTGCTTCGGCCCGAGGAGATCGCCAACGTGGTTCTCTTTCTCGCGGGCGACAGTTCGTCGGCGCTGACTGGATCCGTCATCAATGCCGACGGCGGATACACCGCCGTGTAGGGCAGCGGAAGCTTAAAGACGACGACGGCGGCGTCCGGTTGGGTGCCGCCGCTAGGCTTCCCACCCGGCCATGTAAACCCATTGCTGGGACTCTGTCCGCTTCGGCAATGCATGCATGGTGCGCCGGCGAGGCAGGCGAACGCCTTACACAGAAGTCTCCCGGGAGAGACTGAAGAGCAACGTCAGCACGGATCGGGATGGTTCTTGGAGATGCTCGGGACTTACTCTGTTGAAGTGTGGACACTGTCCGCACTTTTCGTCTCCTACTGGGCCAGACATCCTTTGGACTGGCCAGGATTCCGCGTGTTTTCGGGAGTTCCCAGTGTTTGCAAGGGTTGGAATGTAGTTCGAGTCCCACCTCGGGCACAGGATATCCCCTCGTCAGGGGCGAATAGGCTTTGACGTGTGTACAAAGCTTGTTGTCGCGTCGCGCTGACGTTTTCGGTTGCGCACTTTGGCCTGGCCGCCGCAGTGGTCTGTTCAGGTGTGGGGGTGGCGGGTTCAAATCCCTGGCTGGTGGGGGCTCTCGCCTGCTCTGAGTCGGTTCTTGGGGTTCCTCGTTCCGGTTCTCTCGGGTAAGCCATGGGTTGCTTACACCTATTCATGTGTCCGGCCGACGGGTACTACATGACTTCGGCGGCTCTGCCGGGAATCGTCCTGGGAGGGCTCTTCTTGCGGCTCACGGAAGCTGCGAACGCTTGGTTCGTCAGGTCAAAGGGGGTGTATAGGGTGTGCACACTTACGTCTGCTTTACATCGAGGAGCTGGCGTCGGTAGTCACCAAAGTTGCAGCGTACTTTTCGCGGGTAGCTGATTGCTGGGCTGAGCGTGGGTTCCTTGTGGTCATATCCGGCGCAGTCTGGGGCTGAACAGCATACGGGTGCTTCCCTCAGCCTCTGACGGCGGAGTTCTGCTGTCTGGTTAGCCGCATCTCAGCCGGACGCGGCAGAAGATTTTAGCCGTCTGTCGCTTCCTCGTCGTTGGCGGTAGCCTCGATCCAATCCACAGCCTGGTCGGAAAGCTGGGGGCCGTCTTCTGATTCGCCTGCCCACCAATCGGAAGCGGTTGTGCCGTCCGTAGCCGTCATGATGCCGGCGATTACGTCCGGTGGCAGCGGCTCGCCGTTGTGTTCGATGAGCCAGTCGCGTGTTTCAGCGTCGACCGATGGCCACCACTCTTGGATGTTCATTAATGCAGTATTGCACCGACGAAGTCGCAGGCACATTCCCTTGCAGGTTCAGCGTAGAGGGAGAGCGGGCCACGGTGTCGCAGTGCTTCAGCGTTAACCGTTGCCCGGTAAAGGACCGGCTTACAGGCAAGGGTCCTAGCATGTGCCCGTGGCGCAATTGCAGCCTCGATGGCCGACTCGACTGCATCGCGGTGCACATCGGTTACGTTGGCTAGCAGCGACTGAATGGCGTGGATCAATGCCACAAGCCTTGGCGTTCGGATCGTTGAAAGGCGTTCCATCGAAGCGACAGGCGATTCGGTGACGAGGACGTCGACCAGGTCTTCGAAGGCGACGGCGTGAGACCCATGGGGCGCGATATGGCTCCTTCCGATTGAGATGTTGCCTAAAAGTGCTAGCTTGGCGGCCGTTGCCGCCACGCCGTACTTCGGACTCATGTTCCTGTTTGCGGCGCGTGGCGCATTCGGGGTCAGTGACACCGTGAAAATCACGGCAGCGGATGGACAATCAGTCCTGGTCACCCAGGACGGCTTCGACGGCGAAGCTGTCGACATCTACACCGAGTACGACGCACGCCACTACAAGTGGGTTCGCAGCGCCCCCCGAGCTCTCCGGAGGACCACGTGTGAAAGACTCGAATTGCAGGCTTAAAGCAGCGACGGAGGGGCTCCAGCTGACATGTGGCAACAAGATCCTGGTGGTCGGTCCCGAAGATGCTGTCGAATGATGACCAAGGCCTGACGGGCTATATGCGAAGTGGCGGCGACGATGACCCATTACTCGCACAATGAGGAGATGCTGGCCCGGTCCGGATTGCTCCGAAGGGGCGTGATCCTTACCGGTCCGGCGCTCTTCAAGGGGTGGGCGATCACCACGACACTGTGGCTTATCGGCCTGTACGCCGTCCTCGCCGCGACCTCGCAGGGGTTCTGGTTCAACCTGGGCCTGATGGTGCTGATGTACGGGTACGGCGTCTCATTCGTCATCGGCCTGCCCCTGGGCTGGATCCTTGGCCACCTGCTCCGGCCCGTCCGGAACCAGTGGCTCCACGTAGCCGCATTCTTCGTGGTCCCGACACTCAGCTTCTGGGCGCTGGGGTCCCTGCTCGGGTTCGGCTGGTCCTTGGAGGCCTTGGCTCTCTGGGCAACGGTCGGGCTGGCCGCCGCCGTCGGTCGCCTGGCCGTCTGGAAGGACGTGTTCGTGCGGTGAGTCGCTCCGAGCGGGGCGCCCCGCGATCAGCGCACCCTGGAAGACGGCCAGGCCGGCCACCAGCACACGGGCGGCTACCGCCAGAAGCTGGTCCAACGTCGTCACATGCGTCCCCGGCGAGAATGTGTCGAATGAGCCCCGTCGAGGACAGCTGCCGGTTTGAATCCCTTGAAGGTCAGATAGAGCCCCAGTGACAGTTCCCAGAGGAAGATTGGCAGGGTCGCAACCGCCGACATGACGGAAACCTGGTCGTTGATGCCGAACATGGTTGTTATTGCTGAGATGAGCAGTAGCGGGGCGCCGATGAGGCCCATCACAGGGATGATGCGCGGTACGAGCCTTGAGCGGAACAGCAGGTAGCCCAGCAGCAGTGCATTGACGGCCGGGACCATCCCGGGTCCGATGAGGAACGTCCAGTCCCGCACGTCCACGAGTGCCCGGGCGGCTGCGATCAGTGAGCTGTGGTCCGTTCCGGAAGTTCCTGCCTGCCTCAGGGTCACCACTGCCAGGAGGCTGACGACGCCGATGGCGATAACGGCGGCTTCGAACATGCGCGAGGTGACAAAGCCCAACGCGAGGCTCTCATTCTGCAGTCTAACCACTGGGAACAGGGCCACTGCGGTGCCCACGCAGGCTGCGGCATTGACCAGATCGAGCAGGCAGCCCCAGATCACGCTGGTGTCATTGCCGGCGCTGGTGACGTAGTTCGGATCGCTCAGCACAGGTCCCAGAAGGAAGACGGCAGGAACGGAGCTGGCAAAGGTAGCGAGGTAGAACACTCCCGCGGTGAGCGCGGTCTTCCTTGCAGAATTCAAGGCATCTCTTTTCGTCTCAACAGATGGCTCAAGCACTTGGCCACAGCCTAACCGTCACCACCCTCCGCGGGGCCGTAACCTTCGTTCCAGATGACTGTTCGTCCAAATAGACGGCCGAATTCCTTGCGTCACCGCCAGGGTCTGCCATATTGGTGCCAGAACGCAGCCAGCCACCGAGAGGGACGACGACGATGGGCGCATGGGGTTATCTGCCGTTTGAGAACGACGACGCGCTGGACTGGCTGGAGGAGCTCGAAGCCGGCGGGGCGGACGTCGTACGCAAGGCCCTGGCCAAGGCGGGCCTTGGCTATGTCGAGGCGCCGGACGGGGCGATTGCCCTCGCCGCCGCGGAGATCACCGCCGCCAGCCAGGGCAACCCGCTGGGCGACCTGCCCGAGAACGTCGCCGACTGGGTCACCGCCCACGGTCCCGAGATCACCGCCGAGGACGTCGAAATGGCCCTTGAAGCTGTCGAACGGGTCGCGGGGGAGCAGTCCGAGCTGGCCGAACTGTGGGACGGCGCCGACGAACCCCAATGGCGCGAATCCCTCGACGACCTCACAGAGCGGCTGCGCGCTGCGCTGCAGTAGGTGCAGAGCGTAGCTGGCCGCGGCGGCATGCGCAGCGACCTTCTGGCCCTTCATGTGTCCGGAAGCCGCGGCCGACGATGGCTGAGTAATGGGCGAAGAGTCACCCCGTGCCAGGACGGAAAGGATTGCTCGCCTCGTAGGATCCGCAAGGGCCGCGAAGGCACGGTCGAGTCGATCCTCAGAAGTCGTGCCAAACTCCATACCGCTAATATCCCAAAAGGTTTATTAACCGAACAGTTAAGCACTGGGTCTTTCAGCTCGCAAGAGCTCCTTTGGCGGTCCGTCATTCAATCCCCACTTTTATGCCGGAGAGCGACACTGACTTGACCGTCTGCACGGACGATATCACCGCCGAGAATGTGGAGATGTCTCTGCCGCAGGCCTAGTTGTACTGCCCAGGCAGGTTGATTAAGCGGCTGATGGGCGGGTGGCCTCCGATTGCGGTGTGGGCCTGTGGTGATTGTAGTGGTGCAGCCATGCCGGGAGGGCGTTTCTGCGGGCTGATTCGGTGGCGTAGAAGCGTTTGAATGCCCATCCGTCGGCGAGGGTTCGGTGGAAGCGTTCGATCTTTCCGTTGGTCTGGGGGGCGGTAGGGCCGGGTCTTCTTTGCCCTGATGTCCAGCTCGCGGCAGGCGTCGCGCCAGAGATGTGATTTGTAGGCCGCCCCGTTGTCGGAGAGGACCCGTTTGACGGTGACGCCGCGGGCAGCGAACCAGGATACAGCTCTTTGCAGGACCGCTACTGCGGTGGCCGCTGTTTCGTCGCTGTGGATCTCTGCGTAGGCGACCCTGGAGTGGTCGTCGATGACCGTGTGGACATAGGCGGTCCCGATCAGCGGCTCGCGGTTTCTGCTGCGCGGCTTGTCCGGGGTTCCTGCCCGGTTCCGGCCTCCTTGCTGCCGGCCGACGTAACGCCAGCCGCCGCCGTCGGGGATATTGCCGAGCTTCTTCACATCGACATGGATCATCGCTCCGGGAGTCTCGTGTTCGTAGCGGCGGATGACTTCTCCGGTGCGCTTGTCCACGTGATGAAGGCGGTTCAGTCGGCACCGGACCAAGACCGCGTGCACCGTCGAGGCCGGCATGGCCAGTTTCGCTCCGATCGCGACCGGGCCCAGCCGCTGCTTCCAGCGCAGGTGCACAACTTTGCGCACCAGCTGCTGCGGCGTCCGGTTCGCCACCCTGTAAGGGCGGGAGGACCTGTCAGCCATACCTGCCTCACCCATCGCGGCGTAACGGGCCGCCCACCGTTTCGCGGTCGGCCAGGAGCAGTTGAACTGCTCGGCAGCCCGGGATACCGGCCAGCCATGGTCCACGACCAGACGCGCGACGCGTAAACGTTGGCGTGGAGTCAAAGCGGCATTAGCGTGGGACATGAGGACCTCCTGGTCGCTGCAGCGGTTGTCTAAGCAACTCCACTGTGCAACCGGAGGTCCTCACCTTTGGCTCAACGACTCCAGCGAGTCATCACATTCACCGAACCAACGTCCCTGGGCAGTACACCTAGTCCTTCGTGTGGCAAAGCACCTCCAAGAGCGCTATCCGACCTCATTCGCCTCCCGGCGCCCCCGCCGCACTCTTGGAGAAAATGCCCTGGATGAACGGACCGCACGCTGAAGCAGTCCTGGCCTCCATCAGCTCCCACGACCCGGCGACGAAGCCCGCAGCCGCAGCCGGGAACCGGTGGATCGCCGCGGGTGCTCTCAGTCAGTGAAGGCCTGGGGGAGTGGGACGACGAGCTGAAGGACATCACGCCCCCACAGAGACGACCGAGGTGGAGCCGTACACCCACCCCTGGCGATCGGCAGGGCGGGCCCGAACTGTTCCACGGCCACCAGCGGGTTGTCGTTGTCGCCACCGAGGGCGGTGGGGTAGAAGTAGCCGGGCTGGCGGGTGTCCGGGTTTCCGTCCAGGAGGACACGGACGCCGGAGTCTTCTGCCGTTTGGACGAATGGAGAGAACCGGAACAGGGCCTGGTGCTGAGCTGGCTGGACGGGACGCGACGCCCACTGCTGGACACCACGCCCTTGGTAAGGCTACTTACTATTGATGTTTAAGGTCAAAGGGTTCCAGTTCGCTCTTGCTGGGCTCGTTGTCGCTTCGCCGGTTTAGCAGTCGTCGACGATTTTGCCGACCACGCCTCCGATAGCGGCGCCCACAGCGGCTCCGCCCGCACCTCCAAAGTAACCACCGATGACTGCACCGGCGCCGGCAAGGGTGCCTTGCCAGTTACCGCCTGATTTCTTGTAGACCACTGTTGACCCGTCGGACTCGTCGTCGTCGGACACGTAGGATCCGACGGCTCCGGAAGCGTAGGCGAGGGTAACCGGGCTCGCGCCGCCCTTGACCAGTAGTTCCTCATACGCTTTCTTGACTTCCTGATACGCCTTGGCAGCATCGTGCTTCCCGCCAGCCGCCGCGTGGCCGAGCTCGCAAATGTGGTTCAGCACCGGCAACTCCTTTTCGGTGATGAATGTGAGCTCGTGGAGTTTGGTTAGCACCATCTTGTCGGCTTTGAGGCGGTCGCCACCGGTCTCAGCCATGATGCGCCTGACTTCCCTGGCCGCGGCACTTTGCATCTCATAGACGCCGACTCCGCTGAAGGATTCTAAGCTGCTCATTGGAACGCCCTCCTGCTAGGTGATCATTGCGCGGGGGACCGCGCATTCGCAGTTTGCCCCCGTCCGGGACGTAGGGGAATACCCAAAAAATCGCGGTGCCCGTAGCGGCGTGCGACTCTGAAGATCGGTCACCGCCGCCGTTGGTTTTCCGGAAGGAGGGGCCGCTTTCGTGCCGGCCCAGCAGCAGGGTCGGGGCATAGGGGGCAAGCCCCCTGGAGCCTACCGGAGCAATCCGGGGAGACGTAGAACGTGGATGCGGTACGGGGAACCCTTATGGCGGGGTCCGAGGCGGTGTATGTTGGCTGCTGCCGGAGGCTCCCGCCCCATCTTCGGGCTTTAGCCAGGTTCAGGGTGGAACCGATGCAGGTATCGGGAACGAAGTCGTCGATTGGCATCTTCTTTGGAGGATTGGCCCCAGCCCTCCTGTAGGAAAGCAGTTTCTGGCAAGTTTTCGATTTGAATACGCGTGCCGAGCCGCTGCTGGCCAATGGTCAGTGTCGTGGATCGGACCTGAGGGAGAGTGGTATGGGGATCGCCAAGGCTTGCCTGAGCCTCACGGCAGGGCTCCTGAACCTCCTGCTGTCGGCCAGCGTGGGACTTGCCGCCGGCAGCGAGCCAGGGCCGACCACCCCGCCCCCTGTCGCCGTGGGTGCAGTATCAGCGGCGGCCGTTTCATCCTCCGTCAGCGTTTTGACGACGCCAATTGGGGTGCCTGGGAGTTGGACGTTGCAGTTTGAAGACAACTTCGACACGTTGAACCGGACGGTCTGGACACCGTACTGGTTCAAGGACTGCGCGGGCTCCAAGATGAACAAGGTCCTGACATGCTCTGGCAATGTGAGCGTCACGGGCGGTGAGTTGAGATTGCAGATGTCCGGCCCCGGAAAGGGCGCGCTTGTCTCGACTAATCCCGGCGATGGGGTCGCCGGGCACGCAGGGGCCACATTTGGGCTCGGTTTTTACGAGGCCAGGATCCTCTTTCCCGGAACCTGCGGCACTACGATCCACAACTGGCCTGCCTGGTGGACAACCGGACAGTCCTGGCCCGGCCACGGCGAGAACGACATAGCCGAGCCCCTGTCCGGTACGATGCACTCCAACTACCATTCGCCCTCCACCAATACCACTGCCAGCATCCCTGGCTGCTGGGCAGGGCAGTTCCACACCTATGGCTTGCACCGGAAAGCCGGCCGGAACGACATCTACTTCGACGGCAGGCTGGTGCAGTCCTACGCAACCCGCGACGGCGCAGCCCCGCACTTCCTGGTCATCAACGTGGGTTACTGGTCGGGGTCACCAGTGTACGGACCCGCCGCTGCCATCCGGATCGACTACATCAGGGTCTGGACATAGACACAGCATGCGTGATGATCCAGACGCGAGGTTGGTGTACGTCGAGGCTCAGCTCCCGCCGCTGCGGCAGGCCTGCCAACTTTCCTGCGACTGCCTCGACCGGTTCGGTCGATCCGCTCGGCGCGGGGTGAATCTACATTGGTGCAGCAGTATACAGTCCGGGCAGGAGTGCGGGATTCTCCGGCACGAAGACCGCAAAGACGATGAGCGCGGCACCGACGATTTTGCTTACTGTGCGGCCTTGGCTCCAGGTCTTTTCCAGAAGCACGGTTAGGGCGATAACGACCATCCAGGCAAGGTTAGATAGGCCGACTGCAGTCAGTACAACCATCAGGCCCCAACAGCACCCGATGCAGTAGACGCCGTGGTAGGCGCCCACACGAACGTCCCGGAACGGGCCGCGGTAATTGGACGTGTGGAGCAGGAAAGAGATCGGTGAGCGGCACTGCCTCAGGCAATAGTCCTTAAGCGGCGTGAGCTGGTAAGCCCCTGCGGCCGCGACTATCCCTGCCCCCACCCACGGCGCCACCGTGGGCGCCGTCGTTGCCAGCTGAGAGGCCAGCAGTGCAGCGACGAAAGCGGCAGTTCCGAAGAGAGCCCAGGACGCCAGGTACCCGGTAACGAGTCCGGCGGTTCTTCCCGCTCTGACCAGTGCGCTTCGGGTCGTGCGAATCGACCGCAGGTAGATGGTGGTCAATGGTGCCAGCGCAGGCAGCATCATTGCGGCCATCATGAGAGTCCAAGTCGCGAGGAACCCGCCAAGCTCAAGACCCATCGTCCCGGGCCCGGCAGGCATGTCCCTGAGTCCCAGGATGGTGAAGTACCAGGCGGCGGAGGCGCAGCCAAGCAGCGCCAACAGGGCAGCTTGGCTGCGGACCGCCGGGTACGCGCGCCCTGGCACCTCAGGCGGACCAGGCGAAAGGAGCCGAGAAGGAGTTCTTCCCCGTGTTGTCCCACGACAGGCCGAAGATGTTCACGGTGGAGGCGGTTGCGTGCCCTGCAGCCAAGGTGTCGGCGGGGAAGCCCACCCCGCTGACTTTGACACCGGCACCAGTGGCATCAAAGGGGGAAACGAAGTCCTCGATATTGACGTTGATGGCGTCGTCTATTTGGACGCTGTGCTCGCGTCCGTCATTGGCGTAAGTGATAGCCCGCGATTCCAAGCCCAGCATTTCTCCGACCAAGGGACTAAGGCCCTCCATTGGTCCACCGAGTTGGCCGCCGAACACTGCGCCAAGGGCGTCAGCTTGTTCCTGTGAAGCCGCTGAATCCATCAGCACGCCCATTCGCCAGCCGCCGTCGCTCATCAGGGCTGGAGCATCGGCGACGACGGCGACGTTCAGGCCGCTGACGTCAACACCGTTGACATCGCCCCTGTCGACGTGGAAAGCCAGCATGACGTTGCAGCGGTCCCTAGTGCCGGGCTCGGTAAGACCGGAGGTCGTACAGGGGCAGATCATGTTGCAGTTGCAGTTTTCGAAGTACGTGCCTTCAAGTTGCCATGCCATCTGAGTGCCTTCCATAAGGTGGGCCCCCGGAACTCCACAGCGGCAAAATACTCCCGGCTATACCACTCGTCAATACCTGTTTACAGTCGTAAACTACCCTTTCTTGGGGCTGGCCCAACTACCCCCGGGACCCGGTGATCAGGATGAATGGATGATCGCCATGGTTGCAGTGGCTTGGGTATGCTCTTGCGCGAAAATGGGCAAGCCATGGGCTGCCTCAGCTGCAATGTTCCGACCCTGCAGTTCTGATCGGACGTGCTAACCGACGCCAATTTTTCCCTGGCCCAACTGCCTTGGCGGGTCAGGTCACAGTCGCCGAGGAGTCTTCTTCATCATTGTTGGCACACCAATGCCCTGTACCCGTACGTGCGCGGAAGCTTATCCGGAGCTCGCGGTGAAGGCGGCAGCCTTGTTGGAGTCGGTCGCCCGATTCCATCCACTCATCGATGGCAACGAACAGACTGCGTGGACGCTCATGGTGCTGCTGCTGTGGATCAACGGTTACCGGCATGACTTCACCACGGATGAAGGGTTCGACATCGTCGTCGGAGTCGCCGCGGGCACTATCGACTTGCTGGACTCTGCCGCCGAGATCTCCAGGCATCTGGTGCCGCGGTAACCCTCCAGCGCCCCGAAAGGGGGTGCGGACAATGTCCACACATTTCACCTCGTACGGGGCCAAACAGCCTTCGAACTGCCCCGAATTCCGCATATTTCCGCGGGTTCCCTCTGTTTCAATGGCGGGAATGTGGTTCGAGTCCCACCTCGGGCACAGGATATCCCCTCGTCAGGGGCTTTTTTGCTTTAATGTGTTGACAAAGCTTGCGCTGGGGCGCCTCTGACGCTATTGGTCCGGGCTTTAGCCTGGCTGCCGCGGTGGCCTATTCAGGCGGATGGGGTGGCGGTCCAAGTCCCTAGCTGGGGGGACTTCCGCTTGCTGTGACTGACTTCTTGTGGTCCTCGTTCCGGCTTCCTTGGGTGGGCCAGCGGTGGCCTACACCTATTCATGTACCAGGGGAGTAGGTACGACATGACTTCTGCCATCTGCTTAATTGCTGCCCATCAGGACCACCGAACGGCCGATGTTTCCGTTGGTCAAGGATTCGAATGCTTCGTTGATCCGGTCCAGGCTGAACTTCTCCCCGATGAGGGCACCGAGCGGCAAGCGGCCTGCCAGGTACATGTCCAGGATTTGGGGGATCTGCACTGAGAGGTTGGAAGAGCCGTACAGGCTTCCGCGCACCGATTTTTCCTGCTGGACCACCTGGTTCAGCGGCACGTTGATTTCGGATTCGGCGTTGGACAGTCCCACCACGAACGCCGTGCCGCGGGGGCGAAGTGCCACCACCGCCTCGCGGATGGTCTGCGGCCGGCCGATGGCCTCGACAGCCCAGTGAGCGCCTCCGCCGGTGATCTCGTGCACGCTCCCCGCCAGGTCGCGTTCGCGCGTGTTGATCGTGTGGGTTGCCCCAAGCTCGCGCGCCTTCGCGAGCTTTTCGTCGTCAATGTCGGCAACGATCACCGGGTACGCCCCGACTGCTGCGGCGCCGATGACCGCCGAAAGCCCCACCCCGCCAGCTCCAACGATAAGAACCGATTCCCCGGCCGGAGCGCCCATTCCATTCAGCACCACGCCCATCCCCGTGACCACTGCGCAACCCATGATGGCTGCGACATCGACTGGAACCTCCTGCGGGATCTTGATGACGGATTCGCCGGATACGACGCATTCCTCCGCGTAGCAGGACACCCCCATCAGGTGGTGGACGGGCTGCCCGTCGTGTGACAGCCGCGTTCCGCCGCGCAGCAGTTCGTTGTGGGTAGCGTGCACCGCGCCGAGGCGGCAGAGCGCAGGCGAGCCACTGGTGCAGTACTCGCACCTGCCACAACTCGGCCGCCAGGTCAGGATGACCTTGTCCCCGGGCTGGACATGGGTGACCCCGGGCCCGACTTCCTTGACAATGCCCGCGCCCTCGTGGCCCAGCACGATCGGTGTCCGGCACGCCAGGTCCTGGACCATGTAGTGGTAATCACTGTGGCAGATGCCCGCCGCGTCAACGCGCACACGGACCTCGCCCGGGCCAGGCGCCTGAAGATCAAGCTCGACGACTGCAAGCGGTGCGCCTGCTTGGTTCATGATTGCGGCCTTCACCGGTCACTCCTCCTTGCTTGGTTCTCACACCTCCGTGGTTCGGATCACGGGGACTGTGACAAGCATCTGGTGCGTGCCGCCGTCGTTCAAAATTTGCGTCTCACTGAATGAGGCACTTATAACGTGGCCCAATGCGGCGCTGCCGCCAGTTGGCGGTTCAATCCCAACGTGGCTGCGTGGACAGCGGGACCAACCAGCCTCATTTCCACCACCCCTACCGGCGCGGTGATGGAGATGGCGGCCACAGCCGTCCCGTCACCGCGGAGGATGGGACTGGCCGCGCATGCAAGGCCGGCGTGGGATTCTTCCCGCTCGTAGGCAATACCCTCACGCCGGGCCAGGTCCAGTTCGGCGCGAAGCTCCTGTGGATGGGTCATGGTGCCAGGGCCGATCTTCTCCAACTCGCCGTTCAGGAGACCCTCGACCAGATGGTCAGGCGAGTGGGCAAGCAGTGCCTTGCCGCCGGCGGTCGCGTAGGACGGTACCCGTCCGCCAACCCGCGAGGGGATGGTCAGGTCCCGGTACTGGCCGCGCAGAATCTCGATATAGACCACGTCGTTACCTTCCAGGACGCCCAACTGGACCGTCAGGCCGGTGGCACGCCGAAGGTCGAACATTGTCCCCAGGGCTAGCCGCCGCAGGTCCTTGGGCTGCTGTGCCATCTGCCCCAGTTCAAAGCACCGGATGCCAATCTGGTATCCGGACGGTACCCGGTTGACGAAATCGTGCTTGGCGAGTTGTGAGAGTATCCGCGCCGTGGTGGCGCGGGAAAGTCCCGCCCTGCGCGCGATTTCCCCTCCCGTCAGCACCGGTTCTTCGGGGGTGAACACGTCAAGGATCATTGAGACGCGCGCAATCATGCCGTCGGCGGGTGCCGGGTTCGTTGAAGTCACAAAGAGAAGTGTTGTCTCACTGAGTGGGAGG
Organism: Pseudarthrobacter defluvii; assembly: GCF_030323865.1. Lineage (NCBI taxonomy): Bacteria > Bacillati > Actinomycetota > Actinomycetes > Micrococcales > Micrococcaceae > Pseudarthrobacter > Pseudarthrobacter defluvii. The sequence continues at coordinate 1,837,672 of NZ_CP066362.1, forward strand.
TGTAAAGCTGGGCCGCCGATCCCTCCTCGGTAGCCGGGTTTGGGGCGTCGTGGAGGCGTCCATGCCGGCGTCCTCCCATTCGATGCAGATGGGGCCGTCGTGGCCGATGGCCGCGAGGGCAAGGTGCCCCAAGCGATTTTCGCAGCCAGCGACCACACCGCCCTCGGCCTCATCCGGGCTTTCGCCGAGACTGGCGTCCGCGTCCCGGACGACGTAAGTGTCGTTGGCTTCGACGATATTGAAGGTTCAGACGATTTCCTGCCACCGCTGACCACCGTCCGCCAGGACTTCACCGCATTGGCACTGATGAGCATGGAAGTGCTTGTCGGTGCCATGGAGGGCAGGGAGGTGGACCGTACACCGATAGCACCCACACTTGTTGTACGTGGGGCAGGCCGGCAACTGAACATTCCGTCTAGGGAAACCCACGCGGAGGTCGCTGCCTCCCCGCCCAGAGCACTTCCGGAGTAGGGGTTGCGTGAGTGAGGACCGAAGCCCAGCCCTTGTCGCAGTCAGTTGGACTGGCCGAGGCTGACGACGAGGTTGATTGCCACGGCGACGACGAAGGTGGCGAAGAAGTAGGAGAGCAGGGCGTGGCCCATGGCGATCCTGCGGGAGGGGGTGGAGGACTCGTTGACGTTGCTCGCGTTGTAGGACATGCCGATTGAGAAGGCTGCGTAGGCGAAGTCGCTGTAGGACGGTTCCTCGTCCTGATTGAAGCGGAAGTGGTGGTTTTCGTCGAGGTAGTACATCCGGGCGTATTTGAAGGCGTAGACGGTGTTGACGAGTGCCCAGGCGAGCACCACGCCGAGTGCTGCCAGGAGCGCTGCGGTCACGCCGATGAAATCCTTTTGCTGGCTTCGGATCAAGGCGAAGACAACTGCCACGAGACTGACGAACGTGGCGCCGATGATGAGGGAGTCAACGAGTCGTCGAGATCGGCCTTCATGGCGGGCGAGTTCACCCGTAGCCTCCGGACCGGCGGGCCATGCCTTTGTCCATGCCAAGGTCAGGAAGACGCCGCCGGCGACAGACCATCCGATTAAGGGCGCGAGTTCGGGGGCGCCGAGCAGCGCCGGGACGAGTGCGGTAACTAGACCGATGACGGCTGAAACCAGGGCCTTGCGGTCAATGTGCGACATTGCAGAAGCTGCCCTCCAGACTCGATTGACAGTGAGGGGCCGATAGTCCGCTGTTTGGTGACTCCTGCCGCGGTGCCCACTTCGCGTGGGTCACCGCGGCAGGATATCGGCGCACTTCGGTGCTGTTAGTGCTGGCTTTCCGCCTTCGCGGCGGGGCGGGTGTCGGGTTGTGTGCGTTCCTTTCTTAGGGTTTTGTAGGCTGCTGCGATGCCTACGGCTGCCATCACCCAGGGGCCAGCGACGATGATCGGGTCCATCCACTGGTGGTTCACGTCCGAGCGGTTTTGCCCGGAGCGTGAGCTCAAGCCACCCCGGCGGAGTTCGCTGACTACCCCGGTTTCGGTGACGGGGTTGTCGGGGTGCGGGGTGGCGAGGGACTTCAGGTGGTGTTCCCAGGCGTCCACCCGGTCAGCGCCGATCAGCAGCAGCCAGTGCGCGGCCCGGCCTTCACTGTATTTGTAGGCGTATCGCCGGATGGCTCCGGAGAGCCCGGCGGGAGGGGCGGAGGTTCCGAAGACCGGCGGGAGGAAGGCGTGCTCGACGGAGCGTTCCCGGGGCCACTTTTCCGGTTGGCGTTCGGGGAAGTCCCAGCGCGCGCCGGTCTCGATGCCGGGTTGCTCGCGGGGGTAGGAGGGCCGGTCGGCTGGGTCGAGGTCGGCACCCCATCCCGGGATCTGTGCCCGCAGGTCTTCGGGTGACCTCATTGGCCGGCGTTTGTTGGGGATGTAGGGTGTGGCTGGCTCTGTCATGGTGTGTTGTCCCTTCAGGATTGGCCGGCGACAACGAGGGGCTTGATGATGTTGTCCAGCTTGGCGGAGAACATGTGGTAGCCCTCGGCGATGTGTTCCAGCGGGATGCGGTGCGTGACCAGGTCGCTGGGTTTGAGGTAACCGTTTTGGATGTGCTCGAACAGGCGTGGCCATTGTCGTTTGACCGGGCATTGGTTCATCCGCAGTGTGAGGCCTTTGTTCATGGCGTCGCCGAACTTCACTGCGCTGAAGATGGGCCCGTACGCGCCCACTACGGATACTGTGCCGCCTTTGCGGACCGAGTCGATGGCCCAGTTGAGCGCGACGGGGGAGCCGCCCTGCAGCTTGAGTTTCGATGCGGTGACGTGCTGGAGGAAGTTGCCGTCCGCTTCGGCTCCGACGGCGTCGATAACGACGTCGGCACCGAGGTAGTCGGTTTCTTTCTTCAGGTGCACCACGATGTCGTCGTACTCGGCGAAGTTGAACGTCTCGGCGTGGGCGAAGCTGCGGGCCTTCTCCAGCCGGTAGTTCAGGTGGTCAACCACGATCACCCGTCCTGCCCCCATCAGCCAGGAGGACTTGGCCGCGAACAGGCCTACCGGGCCTGCGCCGAACACCACCACGGTATCGCCTTCGGCAATGTCCCCGAGCTGGGCACCGAAGTAGCCCGTGGGGCAGGCGTCGGTGAGCAGTACAGCGTCTTCCTCGTCCATCCAGTCCGGGATCTTCGAGGGCCCCACGTCAGCAAAGGGGACCCGCACGAATTCCGCCTGGCCGCCGTCGTACCCTCCGCAGGTGTGGGAGTAGCCGTAGATGCCGCCCACCGCCGTCGCGTTGGGGTTGACGTTGTGGCAATTGGAGTACAGGCCACGGGCGCAGAAGTAGCAGGAGCCGCAGTAGACGTTGAACGGAACCATCACCCGGTCGCCCACCGCCACGTTCTGCACGGAGGATCCCACCTCATGCACGGTGCCGACGAACTCGTGCCCGAAGGTCATCCCCACCCGCGTATCCGGCATCATGCCGTGATAAAGATGCAGGTCGGAGCCGCAAATGGCGCCCCTGCTGACGCGCACGATCGCGTCGTTGGGGTGCTCAATTTTTGGAATGTCTTTTTCTTCGACCCGTACTTTATACGGGCCGCGGTAAACCATTGCTTTCATCGATACCAAATCCCTGGAATTGGTCGTTTCGACATGGACGTTCTCCTCTCCGGGCCTCTCTCAGGCCCCGGCCGGGTGCAGGACGACCTTTGTCCAGCCGTCTTCGCGGCTGTCGAAGTTCTTATAGCCCTCGGGGGCCTGGTCAAGCGGCAGCTCGTGGCTGACGATGAAGGAGGGACTGGCCTTTCCGCCGGCGATGAGGTCACGCAGGGCCCGGTTGTACTTCTTGACCGGGCACTGGCCTGAGCCCATCGTCTGTCCTTTGAACCAGTAGTTCCCGTAATCGAAGGCCACCTGGCCCTGCTGCTCGAGTTTGTCCGGGCCCCCGGGGTCCTGGGGCAGGAACACGCCAACCACGCCGAGGCCGCCAACGAACCGCACGGAGTCCACCAGCCGGTTCAGGGTCATGTTGGGATGTTCGGTTCCGCCGGGATCGTGCGCCTGGTAGCCAACGCATTCACAGCCCCGGTCTGCGCCGAAGCCCATGGTCTGGTCCTTAACGAATTCGACAGGATCTACTTCGGCATCATTGACAGGGATGGCCCCGATCTGTTCGGCGAGCTTCAGGCGGTCGGGTTGGCGGTCCACGACCATGACTTTGCCGGCGCCTTTGATGATGGCTGAGTAGGCGGCCATGATTCCTACCGGACCGGCACCGTAGATGACAACGGAGTCGCCCGGGTAAACCCCGGCCATCTCCGTGGCGTGCCAGCCCGTTGGGAAGATATCCGCGAGCATGACGTAGTCGAGTTCTTTCTCCGCCGCGTCCTCGCCCAGGCGCAGGCAGTTGAAGTCCCCGTATGGCACGCGCAGGTATTCGGCCTGGCCGCCCTGGTAGGGCCCCATGTCCGCGAAGCCGTAAGCGGCGCCGGCGAGCTTTGGTTCGGGCTGCATCGTGAGGCAGTAGTTCGTGAAGCCACGTTCGCAGTTCTTGCAGAATCCGCAGGCGACGTTGAACGGCAGCACCACACGCTCCCCGACTTTTACCTTGCTCACCGCCGGTCCGACTTCGACCACCTCCCCAAGGTTTTCGTGCCCGAAGGAGCGGCCCGGTTCAAAGCTGGTGCGGCCCTCATACATGTGGAGGTCCGAGCCGCAAATGTTCGCTGAGGTGATGCGCACCAGCACGTCGGCGGGGTGCTCAATTTTGGCGTCGGGGATCTCCTCGACACTGACGTCGTTCGGTCCTTTGTAAACTACTGCCTTCATTGTTCGCTCTCTTCCTATGTCCACCCCGCGGCCACGCACATGTGCGCTCCAAGGCGCGCGTCATCGAGGTAAGCGCGTGTCAGTCACGGGGGAGTGGGATGTGTAGGGGACCTCTGGGTCTACCCAGATGGCCGGGAGGTCCAAGAATTTAAGGTGGAAGGCTGCTTTAGCGAACCAGCTGGCCGACCCCTTCGCGAAATTGGTAGTACCGGTCCTTAATACTAAGTACCCTTATTAAGGAAGTCGAGGGCTACCGGTCCGTAACATTTCAGCAGGGGCCGGCAGGGGGTCTGCTTGCACTGTCACCGTTACCGGCAATTACGCCAAGAGAACCGTAAACCCGGCCCGAAGAATATGGCTGCCGCCTAGGTATTAGAGCCCCTCCAGCACGGGACGCCCGCTCTCAAGCACCACTGCGCCCATCACCTGGGAGCGGCGGCGAATCAACTATCAGTCCGCCGACTGGGTAGCCCAGCCCGCGTTTTCAAGCGCCGCTGCGGCGGCCCGGTCAGGCGTAAGGGTGCTGTCCCAGCGCGCCGCGTCCAGGCGGGTGCCTGTGATATTTGCCGAGGACTCTGAGGCCAGCCAGAGCAGCGGGTCCACCATCACCTCGGGCCGGAGCAATTGGCTGCGCACTGCTTCGGACACACCATCGGGGATCATGCCCGTATCCGTGGCGCCGCCGGGCAGCAGACCGTTGACAGTGATGCCCGATCCGGCCAGGTCTTGTGCCCAAATTACGGTTTCGGATTCGAGCGCGGCCTTGGATGGGCCGTAGGGCGAAAAGCCCGGGCGGCGCATGGTCTGGTGGTTCATGGTGATGTTGATGATGCGGCCCCATTGCTGGTGCAACATGTGCGGCACGGCCGCCTTCGTCATCAGGAACGGACCGTTGACGTTGGTGTCGATAATAGTCCGCCAGGTGTCACTGTCGACTTCCCAGAACCGCGTAGGTTCGGTCAGAAAGGTCGGGCTCACGTATTTCATGCCGCGTCCGGCGTTGTTGACCAGGATGTGAAGGCCACCGAAGGTAGCGAGTGCTTCGTCGACAAGGCGCCGGCAATCGGCTTCCTGGGTTACGTCCGCTTGCACCGCCAGCACGCGGCGAACTCCGAGCATCACATTGATCTCATCGGCGACCCTGCCGATTTCATGCCCCTCACGTGCGGCCGAGATGACGACGCAGGCGCCGGCGCGGGCCAGGCCGAGTGTCATTGCGTGCCCGAGTCCGCGTCCGCCGCCAGTAACGATGGCGACCTTGCCCTCTAACAAAGCCGTGTTCATTCTGCCTCCCTGGATGTACTGTCTCGCGTGGGGTGCGGGCTACATCGTACATCCCGAGTGTGGTGCCCCTCGGCCCCGCGTGTCCCCAAGAAGCACTTGGCGAGCACGTGGTCTACACGGTGAACGTCGACTCCTGCGTCTGGCAGGAGCACCATTCCGGGGACGAGGAGGGATCCGCTTGCCACGGCGCGCGGATCCAGCACGCCGCAGAGGTACCGTGAGCGGGGTGCCCCGTCGCCATGGCAGCGTCGCCCCTGCAGTCTCTCCAGGAGCAGCAAGGGCTTACGAGGACGACGTCGCCGACGGGATCCGGAAGGGCTGTCCTAGAATGGCCCGAAGGCTTGATCCGCATTATTGACCGGGAGGTTCATCACCGTGAGTCATGAAAATGTAACGCCGGCAGCCACTACCGCGGCCCGTACCTTGTTCCGTGCCGCGCTTGGCGGTGTCCTCGTCGCACATGGGTCGCAGAAACTCTTCGGGTGGTTTGGCGGCGGCGGTATTGAGGAGACGAGCAAGGGCATGGATGCCATGGGCTTCCGCCCTGCGAAGACCAGTGCCATGTTGGCCGGTCTCGGCGAAGCGGGTGCCGGACTGGCGCTTGCTTTGGGTTTCGCCACGCCGGCGGCCGGAGCGGCTGCCGCCACGACCATGGGGGTCGCTGCCAGCGTTCACGCGCCGAACGGCTTCTTTGCCATGGACGGAGGCCTGGAATACCCGGCAGTGCTCGGGCTTGCGGCCACGTCCTTTGCGATCGGGGGACCGGGGCGGGTTTCCCTGGATGCCGTCACTGGTCATGTTCTGGACAGGCCGTGGATGCGGGCAGTCGCGGTTACTGCTATACCGGTGGCTATTGGTATCCAGATCTACCGTCGCCGCCAGGTCCTTGCTGCAGACACGACGCCTGCATCGACCGCCTCCGCCGCCGACGACGAATCGCCCCTACCGGCTTGATCGACGTCGGGTTGCCCGGACCGCGTCGCGATAACCACTAGGGCGTGGGTGTTGCTTGCAATATGGCTACTTCCGTTGGAGGAAAATGGAGCTGAACGAAAAGGAAGTGTGGACGGTGTCCACACTCTTCGTCTTGGACTGCTTCGTAGAGCCTTCGAACTTTCCCGGATTCCGCGTGTTTTCGGGAGCACCCAGTGTTTGCAAGGCCGAAAATATAGTTTGAGTCCCACCTCGGGCACGGTGTTTCCGCGGGTCGTGGCGTTTTCTCTTTCTAGTGTTGACAACAGTGGGATGAGGATGCGGGCCTCCATTTCATGTCAACAATGCCTCTTTCCGATTACACCACTGCCCTTGTCACCGGAGCGTCCACCGGGATGGGGGCTGCCATCGCTGAACGGCTTACCAAGCGCGGCCTCACCGTGCACGCGGTGGCCCGCAACGAAGAACGCCTCGCTGAACTGGCGGACCGGACCGGAGCAGTCCCGCACGTGGTGGACCTGACCGACACCCCCGCCCTGGCCGACGTCGTCCGCGGCCTGAAAGTGGACGTCCTGGTCAACTGCGCCGGCGTCTCCCGGCCCGGCAACATCCTGGACTCCACCGAACAGGACATCGACGAACTCGTGGACGTCAACCTCCGCGGCCTGCTGCAACTCACCCGCCTGGTCCTGCCGGGCATGGTCGAACGCGACCTCGGCCATGTGGTGAACATCAGCTCGATCGCCGGGGTCTACAACTTCTACGGCCACACCGTCTACCACGCCACCAAAGCCGCCGTGCACCAGATCTCCCGCCAACTCCGCAACGACACCGTGGGCAAACGCATCCGCGTCACCGAAATCTGCCCCGGCCGGGTCGAAACTGAGATCTTCGGCCGGAACATGGGCGGCAGCCCCGAAGCCATGGAAGAAGCCTGGCAAACCTACTACGAGGGCTACGAATCCCTCACCACCGATGACATCGTCAACGCCCTCGATTACGCCATTGAGACGCCGCGGCACGTAAATGTTGGCATGCTTGAACTCATGCCCACCTTCCAGGTCCCCGGCGGCCTGACCTTCGACCGCCGCGAACCCACCACCTGACACCCCCCATCCACCACCAACCGACAGGCTCCACCACATGCAGCACGTGCACACCGTCAGTTTTCCGGACTCCCAGCTCCTGGCCGATCTTTCGCCGCTTCCCGGCAGCCTCCGCGGCGTGGTCTGGGACATGAAGGACGCCCCGGGGGAGGACCTGGGCAGCATCGACGGCGTGATCCTCCCGTACATCAATGCCGGGGCAGTGCTTGGTTCCCTGGGCACGGTCCCGAACCTTACGTTCGTGCAGACGCAGTCAACGGGGTACGACGGCGTCTGCGAGGCTGCCGGTCCGGGCGCCGCAGTGGCAAACGCCTCGGGCGTCCATGCAGCTGCCACCGCGGAGCTGGCCGTTGGCCTCATCCTCGCCAAGCTGCGCGGCATCGACCAGGCCGTCAAGGACCAGCAGGTTGAAAGCTGGAAGCCGCAGCGCCGACAGTCCCTGGCCGACCGCAAAGTCCTGCTGCTGGGCATCGGTGGGATCGGCAAGGAACTGGGCCGCCGCCTGGAGCCCTTCGAGGTGACCCTCACCCGGGTGGGAAGCACGGCACGCACCGACGCCGACGGGCAGGTCCATGGACCGGATGAGCTGATGGCCCTCGCCGCAGACCACGACATCCTGGTCTCCGTCCTTCCCCTGAACGACAACACCCACAACCTGGTGGGCCAGGAAGTCCTGGCCGCCCTGCCCGACGGCGCCCTGGTGGTGAACGTGGGCCGCGGTGCCGTCATCAGCACCGAGGCGCTGACCCGCGAAGTGGTGTCCGGCCGCCTGCAGTGCGCCATCGACGTCGTTGATCCCGAGCCGCTTCCCGCCGGCCATCCTCTGTGGTCGGCGGAGAACGCCCTCATCACCCCGCACGTTGGTGGCAACGCTTCAGCCTTCGAACCCCGGATCCTCAAACTGCTGAAGCAGCAGCTTCAGGCGCTGGCCGACGGCCAAACCCCGGACAACCTCGTCCAGAAGGGACCTTTCGCATGAGCGCGTTGTTTGATCTCACCGGGCGCGTAGCCCTGGTCACCGGTTCCAGCAGGGGCATCGGTTCGGCCCTTGCCAAGGCGCTGGCCGACGCCGGTGCCACCGTGGTGCTGAACGGCGTCAACGAGGAGCGGCTGAAGGATGCCGCCGCAGCCATGGCGGCGGATTTTCCGCCGGGCCGGATCCACAGCGTTGCCTTCGACGTGACCGATGACGACGCCGCTGCCCGGAGCATCCTGTGGATCGAGGAGAACGTGGGTCCGCTGGAGATCCTGGTGAACAACGCCGGCATCCAGCACCGCGTGCCCATGCTTGATCTGGACGTGGCGGACTGGGAACGCGTCCTCTCCACGGACCTCACCAGCGCGTTCCTGGTGGGCCGGGAAGCCGCCCGGCACATGATCGGCCGCGGCCGGGGCAAGATCATCAACATCTGCTCGGTCCAGACGGACCTTGCGCGTCCCACCATCGCCCCGTACATCGCGGCTAAGGGCGGGCTGCGGAACCTCACCCGCGCCATGACCGCCGAATGGGCCGCCTCCGGTCTGCAGATCAACGCGATTGCCCCCGGCTACATCCACACCGAAATGACGCAGAACCTGGTGGACGACGAGGAGTTCAACTCCTGGATCCTTGGGCGCACCCCGGCCCACCGCTGGGGCACGGTGGAGGACCTGGCCGGCCCCGTGGTGTGGCTGGCCTCTGACGGCTCCAACTTCGTGAACGGCCAGACCATCTTCATTGATGGCGGAATGACGGTGGTGGTCTAGTGGCTGCAATGACTGAAGAACTCCCGGAAACCGGCCCGGCCCTGGTGGCGCACGCCGCCGGTGACCTGCGCATCGACGAGGTGCCGCTGCCCCAGCCGGCTCCCGACGAAGCGGTAGTGGAGGTCCTGTACGGCGGCATCTGCGGGTCGGACCTGCACTACTGGCTGCACGGCGCCGCGGGGGAGTCCATCCTCAAGGCCCCGCTGGTCCTGGGCCACGAAATCTCCGGTGTGGTGGTGCGCCCGGCAGTGAACGGCGCCGGTCCCCTGGCCGGGACCGCCGTCGCCGTCCACCCCGCAACCCCGGGCCCCGGCGCTGCGAAGTATCCCGCGGACCGGCCCAACCTCTCGCCGGGCTGCACCTACCTGGGCAGCGCTGCCCGCTACCCCCACACCGACGGCGCCTTCAGCCGGTACGTCACACTTCCGGTGCGGATGCTCCGGCCCCTTCCCGAGGGCACGAACCTCCGCACGGCGGCCCTGATCGAACCTGCTTCGGTCGCCTGGCACGCAGTCTCCCGCGCCGGTGATGTCCGCGGAAAGACCGCACTGGTCATCGGCTCCGGCCCCATTGGCGCCCTCGCCGTCGCCGTCCTGAAGCGTGCCGGCGCGGCCCGGATCACCGCCGTCGACCTCCACCTCAAGCCGCTGGAAATTGCCACGGCCGTGGGGGCTGACCAAGTGATCAACGCCGCGGACACTGCAGCCATCGCCGCAGTGGAGGCCGACGTCGTGATCGAATCCTCCGGCAACCACCACGGACTGGCCTCGGCCATCCAGGGCGCGGTGCGCGGCGGCACCGTAGTAATGGTGGGGCTGCTGCCCACCGGTATGCAGCCGGTGCCCATTTCGTTGGCCATCACGCGCGAACTGGACCTCAGGGGCTCGTTCCGCTTCAACGATGAAATCGACCAGGTGATCGCTGCCCTCGCCGACGGCTCCCTGCACATCGAGCCCGTCATCACCCACCAGTTCCCGCTGGCGGATGCCCTGCACGCCTTCGAGGTGGCCAAGGATTCCACCAGCTCCGGCAAGGTGCTGCTCAGCTTCGGCGATGGGGAGGCCCGGGGAGCACGCAGTTTCCGCCCCTTGTGGTGATGGGCGTCTCCGGCTGCGGCAAGTCCACCGTCGGCGCCCTCCTGGGCCGCCGCCTGGGCAAGCCGTTCCTCTACGGCGACGACTTCCACCCGGCCGCCAACAAGGAAAAGATGGGCGCCGGTATTCCGCTCACAGACGCGGACCGGGAGCCTTGGCTTGGCACGTTGGGGGAGCTGCTTGCATGGCCCCGTTCGTCACCCGTTCCGCAGAGGGAACCCTGCTGATGCTGTGGTCGAGCCACGGCGAAGCCGGATACGCCATGGGCATTGCCGAATCAACGAGCGGAACCGTCAGGGGTCCCTGGATTCAGCACCCTGAACCTTTGTGGGCCAGCGACGGCGGCCACGGAATGATCCTCCGCACGTCCGGCGGCCGCGACTACTTGGCCTTCCACTGGCCGCACCACCCCTGACGAACGGTGCGGCTGACCGAAGTGGACATCGGCGGGGGCCGCATCCGGTCCCTGTGATGCGGGGGCTGCGTGCCGGATGCAACAGGCTCGCTGATCTGCAACGATGTGGCACAGGACAGACAGGACAGGACCCAACCCAGGAGGACTCATGCCGTACACCGTGGATTTCAAGAACGTGTCCACCACCGGTCTGGAATCGTCGCCAGTAGCGGAGGCGCTGGCCGGGCTGCGTGCCAACGAGGCGCGCTACTACAAGAACAAATACGACCATGATTTCACCGTCACCGCGGCGGAGGATGATCCGGAGACGCTGGAGTACATCAACAACATCTTGTCCTCGGAGCGGAACCTGGTAATCGCGTCCACGCCCTTGGAGGTCGCTTCCTTCGAAGTGGACGGGCTCCGGATGGCGTATGTCTTCTATGAATCCGGACTTTCCATCAACGTCATGTACGGCCTCGAGGAGGGCGGCAAGCGGGCGGTCGGGTTCAAACTGTCCGACGGCATGGAGGTGCCGGAGGAACTGGCCGGCTTCAAGTTCGCCCGGCAGAAGTCCAAGCTCGCGGGCACCATTCGCGGCTCCTACTTCGTCATCAAGGGCCAGTACTGAACATTCCTAAATCTGGGCTCGTGCCACCGCCGCGCGGGACCAGCTTCGCATTGTTTCCCCGCTCGAAGACAAGTTACCGGGTATTGAATCAGCGCTATCAAAAAGCGGAGCGTTGCTACTTATGGTGCAAAGCGGGAGGCGTCCCGCCGCGTTCTCGATTGTTCTGCCGCATGAGGATGTATCGGAAGTGCTTTACTTCGCGGTTGACCCGGACGAGTGGGGCAAGGGACTTGCCCGACAGCTCCTTGACTATCTTCGGGCCCATTCGACCAAAACACAGACCCCTATGGAACTCTGGGTTATCGCCGATAACAGGAGGGCGATTGCCTCCTACGAAAATGCTGGCCGGACTCCCACTTGCGACGTTCAAGTCCGCAATTCAGCAGGTCGGCCGGAACGCCGCTACATCCTGTTGGCGTGAAGTGACCAGCTAATGGGCGTTCAAACCCGGTTCTGCCGAAGAGGATCCTTTAGCTAGCGGCCGGCAATTCAGGTGAAGATTGAGTTCATTTAGATGCCCGTCTTCAAAACATACTCGGACGAGGATCACGACGGATTCGTGAATCTGGTCAACGATGTTCACGCCGAGTTCGGTTACTCCTATGATCCCGTTCTAGATGCCGATCTGGCAGATCCGCCCGCGTTCTATCGTCATATTTGGGTAGCCAGAATGGGGGCATCCGTTGTCGGCTCCGTTGCGCTTACTTCCGCCAAAGACGGCGTGACAACGCTGAAGCGGATGTACCTTCGCCCCGAGTTTCGTGGCCAGGGATTGGGACGCAACCTGCTCCGCACGGCGATCGAAACCGCAGTCCGCGAGGGGTGGAAACAAATCGTTCTGGACACCGGTGCGCACCAGCAGAATGCCCAGCGCCTCTACGAGTCCAGAGGCTTCAGGTTAGACCGCCGAGATGGAGCGTCCATGTGCTACTCGAAAGAACTAGGCAAGTGACTGGGCCTGGATTGACGCAAGCAGAAGTTCGTTGCCTGCCGGCACAAATTGAACCGGAGTAGTGAACTGCACGATCAGGGATCCCGTAGCGGCCCTGGCAAACCCTCTTACTAAGCTCGATACATGCAGATTCGAGAGGCGACCTTGGGTGACCTGGGAAATGTGGGCGCGATCTGCGATGCCAGCGACCGTGCACGCTGGACTTCGGAAATGATTACCCCGCTAAGCGAGCGGATCGTGCTGGTCGCGACAATCCAAGATGAGGTTGTCGGCGTCGCCAAGACTTACTTCCATGGCGAACCGGATGGCAAAGTGCCCGGCCATTACTTAGGGGGTGTCGTCGTCCCTCCGAATTCCCGCCGGCGAGGGATCGGGTCTGCACTCACCCGCGCACGCATGGAGTGGATATGGACACGGTCCTCGACCGTTTACTACTTCGCGAACGAACACAACGTGGCGCCCATTCGAATGCACCAGGCACTGGGTTTCCAGTCCGTTGGTCAGTTCCCGGCGATTCGCGATGTGAGAGCCGATGATGGGCGATCGGAATTAGTGCTCTTTCAAGCATGCCCGTAGACGATCCTCTTCCGTGCGGCTACGTGAAACTGGAAGAACGCGTCTATCCCCGCTCCTCGCGTATGCCTACATGTGAGGCGAAAGGACTCGTACGTCCTAAAGCGTCAGCACCGCCTTGCCAGCTACCGGGCAGCTGTTGGGCTTAGTGGGTGGATCCCACGGGACTGGATCTAGAGTCTTCTCAAGAATTGCTGACTCCCCGCCCTTTTCATACACAACGACGTGGACGCTGCTGACCCCAGGCCACACCTCGACGGCGTTTTGGGTGACAGCGTCAAATCGGACCCCCGCAGATTTCTCAAAGCACTCAGTCTTACCTGGACAGTCAACCTCGAATTCCAAGTCGTCAGCGTGCCGTCCTACCGCCGAGAAATCAAGCGTGAGGATGTTCGGTTCAAGCGATGCCGAACACGACGGCGTGTAGCAGGCGGTAAGAGAAGACGTCGCCACGAGTAGAAGCGGCAGCAAAGGCAAGTGCAGTATACGGGGCACCTATTCACCATAACCCTGGAAACCAGTATTGCTATCGAATGGATTTAGTGTTTTGGTTGAGGAGCTTATCGCCGACGCGAGTGCCCGACAAGGGATCCCTTACCGGTCACCATCTGGGCCGCACCGGCTTGACTGAGATCACTCTTCGTCCTGGTGATCGCCTGAGTTCTTGTGCAAATGAAGGTCACCTACAGCCTCGAGAGGGTCCTGAACTACAGCCACGATGACTTGCACGAGGACCTACATGCGTCCACGATACGTCTTCAATCGCGGCCTGTTACTGGAGCGGGTTGCCCATATATCGATCAGCTTAGGGGCATTCTCTTGACCTGCGTTTCGGGTATGCAGGGCTCCACCCTATGCGGTTACTGCGGCATAGGGCGGTGCTGTCTACTGTCGTTGCGGACATCTCTCCAGTGTTCATTGCGTTCTGGTCCCGTCCTCAAGCTCGTCCTTACGGCCGCGGTCCAGGAACCAGGACGGGTCCTGATCCGGTGGCGGCCTTTGCCGGATCCTCCTGACCAGGGCGATGAACGGAAGCAGTAACAGCTGCAGGATGCCGCCGGCTACGAGCAGGGCGACGATCAAGATGATGACCGGCAGGTAGAGGAGGAAGGCTCCGCCCATCGTCGCAATGTACCCGGCGACGTAGGCGAGGATCGTCCATGATTGCTTCCTTGCTGAGTGATCAATGGCGGATTCTGCGCAGCCGCAGTCTGCGTCGTGGCAGGGGGCTCTGGTTGGTGACGGAACGGACCCGCCGCCACGGCCGGTGTGGCCGGTAGCTTATGGAGTGGGGCCGCGGGGCGGCAGCGACGACCGAGGAGCCTTTCCGCCTGCGGCGCAACGTCAGGAGAACAAACAGGGTCAGACCGATCCATACGAAGGCGGCCACGAAGATGAGCGCCACCGACTGTGCCGTGGTCATGACCGGAGTCGCCGGGAAGGTGCGTGGCGCAGCAGCGGAAGATTGGGGGATGAGTGATGATCAGCGTTGAACATGGTGCCCCGGCTCGTGGTGGCTACCGTAGGGCTGGCTGCATAACGCGGTGTACCAAGTGTCCGTCCACGATGAGCTGGCAGCAAGAACTTCTGACCTAGACGGCAGCCCTGTTATTGAACTGTGTCTGGCCTGCGCGCTCGGGGAGCCGCCAAGCCCAAAATGAGATCATCAAACCCACCGTCGCGGCCCCGCTGGCGTGAATCCAGGGCGAGGACCACGCCCCTTCAGGGGTTGGGATGGCGAAGGCAATCCAGACGGTGGCGACGCCCAGGAGCAACTCGACTCCGGCCTGCAGCGGCCGGGACCGGTACGCCGGGTAAGCGAGCCGGACCAGCGTGAAGACCGGCAGCACGAACAGACCCACACTGGGGAGCGGGTAGATGGCGTTGAACGTAAAGATCACCAGGCTCAGCACCAGGAGGCCAAGGAACTTCAGCAGCTGCAGGGGCTTGAGCGGGCTATCCCGGGTAGCGGAGCGAAGATGCAGACCCCAATCAGCAGGTAGGCTGCCGCATAGCCGGGCAGCAGCAGCTTCGGCGGGACCTGGGACAGGCCGAAAACCAGCAGCGCCATCGCAACGACCATGATGCACACGGCAGCCGATGTCCACGGGGCAGGGTTCACCCCGGCGATAGCCCGAGCCTTCACTTCTCTTCACTAAGGACCGCGGCTCCGCGCGTGTTCTTGGCCGAGTAGTCGTAGATGAGCACGCTTCGCACCGGTTCCTGCATGGCAGCCCACATCGGCCCGTCCATTTCGAAGCGCTGGATGCCGCCGGTTCGGAACGGGCCAAGCTCGATCATTCTCGTCGAGGACAGTTCGAGCCCGCCTCCGCCGCCGGCAAGAGTTCCGGGACTGAGCATGACGCGCAAATCCTTGCCAGGTTCGGTTGCCATGTCCTCGAGCTGCAGAACTGCGCCGGTCTCGTTGACCTCGAGGGTGGCTGTGCCAGACGTAGCCGCGGCCAGGGACTGGAACGACCCCTGCATCGTGGCGGACACAGCCGGGGAAGTGGAGGAAAACGGAGACGTTTCGACTGGCCGGGGCTCCTGCCCCTGGACTGAATCTGTGTACGTGCAGCCGGACAGTACCGCTGCCAAGAGTCCGGAGAGCAGCGCGCATCGGATCAGTTTCATCATTCCCCCAATGATTCGTTTCCTGGCACCCTACCTGACGCCAGCTGGGCAAGTGACGGCGATGATGCTCGCGATCATGCTCCTGCTCGCCGTTGGCTCGACACTTTTCGTCTGGATGGCCGGCTTCAACTGGTATTCGGAGCAGCATTCCGCCGCGTACTGGCAGGACAGGCTCACGACGTCCCGGTGGGCTCTCGCTGCAGCAGTGGTCTTCCCGGTCCCCGTGATGGCAGCCTCCGTTGCCTCGATTGCTGTGCGACCCAGGAAGTCATGGCGAACCACCCTGGGAGTACTCATCGCGGAAACTGCAGTGGCGGACGTCGTCATCTCGGCGCAGCTCGGCTCCGGGCGGTAGACAACGTTAACTACTGGGTCAACTACCTGAGGGACTAACCCCGGGGCAGTTGTTGCCGCTGAAGCCATCGCCTGTAAATCTCGTTGCTGTTCCTGAAGAGCCACCCTGAGCGGGCCATGCCGGCCGCGAGGCCAAGGATGGAGGCGCCGATGAACCCCAGAATCGGACTGGTCTCTGGGGACGCGCCGTTGGGCGTGAACAGGGCCAGGGCAACCGGAATAAGGACCGCAGCCACGACCAGAAATTTCACCACTCCGGGGTTGATCCGGATGCCCTGCTCCAAGCGAAGAAGGTCGGTGGCCGGCTTGGGCGGCTTCCGGGAGAAGCGGAGACCCAGGGTGACCAGCCAGCCGAGAACCGAAACGGCAGCGCCGATGAACACCATAGTGACGCCCCGCTCCGGGTTCTGCCCGAAGATGGCCAGGAGAACTGCGTCGACCGCCCCAGTGCCGGCTAGGACTGCGCCGTACCACCAGGCCCAGAAAATCCAGGACCGGCGCTGGGCGTACCCGTAGGCCCGAGCCGTTTCGTCGGTGTGCTCGGCTGTAGCTTCCCCCAAAGTCATGATCTGGACTCTACCGGTAAACGGGGAGCGGGCAGGTGGGTCGTGCCCACCGCACACATGGGCTCCATGACGAGGACTTCCATACCGGCCCTCGACATGTACCTGCCCGGTCAAGAGGTCCTCGCGCCGGGACTGCCGGAGGAGCGCTGCGTCCTGGTGGCAGGAGCCGGGGACAACCTTCCCAGGGGAACCATCACCAATGGTGCAGACGACTGTCTTGCTGTCACAGACGGGCGGGGAGGTTTTCGGGGTTTACGCCGTGGACGCCAGCGGCAACCTGTTCAGCCGGGAACGGCTCGACAACTGGGAGGCCTTCGGACCGATGATCTCTCTGGGCGGCAGCTGTCCAGGAAGGCGAAGCGACGCCGCGTTATCCCATCACCGCCTGGTTCTGAGGGCGGCGTGCTGCACGCTCAAGGCCACAATTAGGCAGTCTCCGCCGTGTGGGGCGACGATGAAGCTCTTGTGCTCAGCCATCCGATGAGAGGACAGACCCGCGCGGGATCCGGGCAGCCGAATGGAGCGTAGGGGACGTTCAGATCGAGTTGTACTTGCACCTCGCTGAGGCCCGAGCGTTGCAAGTCGGCTCTAACGACACTCAACGCGTTGCTTCCTACGATCGTCGATCACAACAGCCCGTAGGCAATACTCCGGTCTGAAAGTCTCTGCCTATGCTGGTGCCGTCCGGTAACGGGATCCCCTACCGGACAACGGAAATGGTCGCCACATCTGAGATCCGTGTGTCTCATAAACCCGGTGTCTCGAACCGCCAGGGAACAAGGCAGTCTGCCTCCCGGCCGCACGCTACATAGAGGATCCGTCGCCCCCAATTATGGGTAGCACCTTTCACGTCGCCCGGCCCGTGCAGACGGTGCTGAATGGGTCAGGCCGCCCGCGGCGTTTCGACGACTGCAAGTTGACCAGTGGTTTCCGAAACCCCGGGAAGCTGCAGTGCCGGTTCCTCGCGCGCTGCCGGCCTGCCGGCCCCGCCACGCATCCTGAGGAGCGATACGGCGGAAATCAGGAACCAGGCAGCGTTCGTGGCAACGGACGGCCATGCTTCGTGAAAGGCCCCGTTCAGGATGAAAGCACAGGCGCCCACCAGGTTCGCAGTCTGGAAAGCCCTCCCTGCCTTCAGCCATCCCATGGACACCGACAGGAAGGCGCTCAGAATCATCGCTGCGCCCGCCCAGCCGGCCATTTCCCAAACCAGTTCCATCATGCCCTTCCCAAGTCGCTACCTAACGGCAATTCTGGCGGCCGAAGGAGATGTAGTTCAATTGCATTCTTCTGCACGCCTGGTTTAGAACTACTTAACATGAAAATGGACCCGCGCCGCCTGCTCGTGCTTCTTGCTGTTGCCCGAACGGGCGGCGTGCTTGCGGCCGCCGATGAACTCCGCCTGACGCCCTCCGCGGTGTCCCAGCAAATCACAAAGCTGGAGCGGGAAACCGGGCATGCGCTGATGGTCCGCACGCCAAAGGGATCCGTGCTGACTCCCGCAGGCCTCGCCATGGCAGAAGCCGGCGAAGAGATTGAACGCGCCCTCAGCGTCGCCCGGACCCGAATGGAGAGCGGGGCCAACATTTCAGGCGTGGTGCGGCTGGGCGGCTTCACCAGCTTTATCCGCACCGTGGTGATTCCCCGGCTGCCTGAGTGGCGGAGCCAGTATCCGCAGCTCCAGATCCGGATCGTGGAGGATGATTTTCCCGCGCTGGTGCGGCTGCTCCGGCAACGCCAGCTCGACGCCGTGGTGGTGGAACACGACTCCACCACCGCCGGCCAGCATTCACTAGGGGCAGGAATGACCGAGGAACCACTGCTGGATGAACCGTGGAGGTTGGCGGTGCCCACCGGAGCGCTGCTTAGCACTGAAAGTGTCGACCTCGGCCGACTGCCGCTTCCCTGGCTCGGGGTGGATTCCGCGGCCGCGAACTCCGTAGTATTGGGGCGGCTGCGCCATTCAACGGGCGCCAGTATGGAGACTGCGCACCAGTACCAGGAGACGCTGACGGCGCTGGCACTGGTCGCTGCCGGCGAAGGAATTGCCATCGTGCCCACGCTGGCGCTGGCCGGCGTGGCCCATGAAGGGGTGGACATCCTTGACGTTCCCGGGCTGGGGACACGGCGGATTGTCCTGCGGCGGTTCGACGGACGCCGGCGTTCCAGCACCCCCGTAGACACGGTGGCACGTCTGCTGCGGGAATCAGCGGCGGCCTTCGACGCGCGGTCGGCGTACTGACCAGGCGTGGCCTACCCCGGGAAGTGCGTCCGAATACCCGCACTGGCCTGTGCCTGGAAGGCTTCGCTGAGCCCGGCCGGCTTTGAGCTGGTGCGGAACCTGATGCGGATCAACGGCTTCCTGGGCGACCTGGTGGAGCTGCCGCTGCTCATGAACGAGTTCAGCTACAACTTCGCCCTGTACGCCGAGACGGAACCATGGGGGTGGCAGCTTTTTGGACACCACGCGGTGCTGAACTGCCTGGTGGCAGGCTCGCAACTGGTACTCTCGCCGGTGTTCATGGGGGCCGAACCGGACATGATCGACGCCGGCCCGCACCGGGGCGTCAAAGTGATCGTCCCCGCGCCGCGCGCCGCCGGGAAATCCGGGAGCACTACGGCGAGACCTTCTTCAGCTGGATTGGCGGCTGGGAAGGAGACGAGGCCTTCTACTTCCGCTGCAAAGCCCCGTGGTCATCCTGGAACTGGACCACCACACCGGCGTGTTCCTGAGCAACGAACAACCTGCCCCGTTCCACATGCACACATTGGTACGAACCCCCAATGGCAACGACTACGGCCGCGAACTGGTCAGGCAATCCACCTCCACCACGTCGTAGCCCACCCCCCTATCGATTGCTGAGATAACGCCGTTTTGGGGCTTCAAAACGGCAGTTACTCAGCAATCGATGGGTTTTAAAGACCAGGAGGCCCGGAGTTCCTCGCGGAAGTCCGGGCCTTCTGTGTTGGATTGACTTAGGGGATGTCCAGGGCTGCGCGGCGCTGCGGTGGAGGGCCCACCACGGTCAGGTCCATCTCGGCTTGGGCACGACCGAAGCCTTCCATGTCCATGTAGGGCTCCCCGCCCTCCGTGTACATGTAGTCCTCGGTGGGCTCGTTGAAGTACTCGAAGAAACCGTTGAACACGGACGGCGTCAGGAACCCCACCATCTGGGTGTTAGGGGCATCGAGCGCGAACGAGTGGATGGTCCCCGCGGGTGCGTGCAGGAAGTCGCCCTTGGTGAGGAGCACTTCGCGGCCGTTGGCGTAGAGCCACATCCGGCCCTCGGTACACAGGAAGTTTTCCGTGTGCTGCGAGTGGAAGTGCAGCGGAATGTAGGGAGACTTGGCTCCTTTGGTGTGGACCGCGAAGTAGTTCGAACCCGTGTTGGGGGGCCGGGAGAGTAGGTGAATATCGTCTGGTAGCTGACCATCCGCTCACCCTCGCCGGCACTGAGGAAGTACGGGCTCTGCGTGGGCGGCAGGCCGGCGTCGTGCTTGAACGACGGCGCCACGCGCTCCACGTCGGGGAAGGTGATGCCGAACTCCGCTCCCACCTCGGCCTGCTCCTGCAGGCTGGCCTTGTGCCCGGGCCGGACCGGCGGGACATGGGAGTCGATGGGGGTGCCCACCCGCTCGTAGTACTTCTCGCCGCCGCCGGGCGTCATCCGTTCAGGAAGCGCGTGTAGTGGCTGGCCATCCGGTAGGCGTGCGGGGTGTTCGGGGGGATGACCACGGAGTCGCCGGGGGTGAGGATGCGGCTTTCGCCCGGCAGCCAGACATGCAGGATCCCGTCGAAGACATAGAGCGTCTTGTGCTCTATCTTGTGGCTGACGAACGGGGACTCGGACCCCATGCCGCCGGAAACGTAGGCTGCGCTGAAGATGCCCCCGGTGTCGGCGGCGCGGGCGATGACCGTGACCAACTGGCCGTTGATTTCGTAGCGCGCGCCTTCGCCCGACGCCATGTAATACGGGACCGCCTCACCGGGCAGCGCGTTTGCCACCGGGAGCTGCTTGTTCATTTCCTCAACGCTGAGGGACATGGTTTCCTTCTTTCCAGTCGGCCGGCCTTGCCGGAGCGTGAGCTACATCATTTCTGTTCCCCGGTCGGGCCACGAGTGCCTATTCCAATGGTTGAAAGCCGAACGTTCCTGGCCGGCGGTCAATGGTCAGTGGACTTGCCGGGGATCGGCCGGTTGCATTAGCTGCTCAGCTCCGGGACTTCCTGGCCGCTTTCGCTGACAGGTGCCGGCCGATCGAGAAGGGCCGTTGGCGGACTCGTGCCTCAGCTGCGGTCCTAGTGATGTCGCATCTGAATGGTGACGTCGTAGGAGTCTGATCCTTCCGCGGACTCGTCGATGCAGAGCGACTCCTCGCTGGTGCCATCGAACGCTTTCCTGACGCACCCCATGTACAGCCCCGAAACCGGGCCGGCCTTTCCGGACTTCATGCCGAACCTGGCCGCCACCTCGTCAAGGCTGACCTTGTGGTCCACGGTCCACCTGGCGCTCAGCCGGAGGCAGGAGGTGTCGATGGAGAGACACCCGGGATCGACCTTGGGGTTCTCGCGGTAGACCTCGACCCAGTCCTTCTGCGGAACCTTGTCTGCCCGGGCCATCATCGCCGCGGCTTTCTCGGCCTGGGAGCCGCCACCGCCGTTGATGCTCTGCATGAGCGCTGTACAGGCTGTGAATCCCAGGATGCACGCCAGAACCACCACCAGAACAATTCCAGCGACGATCCAGGCTGTTCTGCTTTTCTTTTTCTGCGGTGGCGGCCCCTGCCACCCGGGCTGCGGGTCTGCGTAGTACGGCCGGTGCTGATACGGGGCCGACTCGGCGTGGCTTAGAGGAGGGCGGTGCGGTTGAGGGGGATACGGCGGCTGCTGCTGGTCGTGATTCACGCCGGAGCCGCATTGAGGACAAGCCCCGGCCGCCGGTAACTATCCCAGCTGCTCCGCTTTCGACATGACTGTTTTCCGGCAAAAATCACGCGTCCCCCAATGTGTTGATTTAGGGTCGATCCTACGTTGAAGGTACAGCCGGGCGGGTAACCCTTACACGAAGCAGCCTGGCGTAGGCTCGGGCTATGTCAGAACTTGGGGAGTGCGCCGGGGTTATTGGAGGGTTGTTCCGGCAGCCATGGCCCTGCTCAGCACTGCGGGGGACCTACGTCATCACCACAGCCTGCAGCGGCACCACCAACGCCAGACTCGTCCTCAGCCAGTATCAGCCGGGGGCTCCGGTCGACCCGGTGCACTTTTCCGAGGCGTTCGCCTGTGCCGAACCTTCCAGCCGGGCCCTCGACCTGCGCGCGGGCAGCGTCACTGTCGATGTCATCAACCTCAGCCCCGGTGGGTCCACGTGGGGGACCGGCGCTTTTGCCAACGTCCACATCACGCCCTGGAAACCATAAATCGCTGTCGCTTAACGGGCGCGCAGCGGTGCATACGCAATAGAGCGGCAGTGCACACGCAATAGATGTTGCAGCAGCTGAAGTAAGAACTAATGCACCAGGACCCGCTCCGCGTCCTGATTTTGGCGCAGGTCGCTGGCGAGTTGACCGCGGAGCAAAGCCCCGTGCAGGGCCTCATCCGGACAGGGGAATAGCGGAGTTTTCATGTCGGTGGAAATGTATTGGGGGGGTGGGACCGGGAATATGCCCGTTTTAGGACGTCAGTGCACGCACGTGTAAAGGTTCGATGGCCCAAGCTACGCGGTGCAACATACTTGCTATCCGCTTCCTGAAGTGGTCCACTCGTCCACTCACAGGATCGGATCCCCGGAGCGCCACTACTGGCGCGTCCGGCAACGCACTGCGCGCTCTGCGGTTGGGAGCGGCGCGATGTACACCACCGCTGCCAGGGAAAGATCCATGGCTGTCCCCTATCTGTCCGGATCTCGCTAGGCTGACCCGTCTTTTCCAGGGTTTGAGAGCTGCGAGCCCAATGGAGCTTTCAGACCGTGGTGTTGGGGGTGAAGTAGTTATGCACGTCGAGGAAGGTCATCTTCGGTGGCGCCGCGAATCCCAGTTCCATGCTCAGTGGCCCCATCGTGTCCCGGGCGAAGGCGTCGAACTGCTCGCGGCTCGCCCAGACATCCGTGACTTGGAAGCCATTGTCGGTTGCGGTGGCCCAGTGGGAAATTGATCCTTCGGGACCTGGACCGCCGGGGGCCAACCCCATCTTCTTGTTAATCTCGTCATATTGTTCGAGGGTTGATCCGTCGAACTCCATGATGATTGCTACTGCCATGATCTGCTCCCGGGGTCGTTGTTGTTTCGGAGTCCCGCGAGGAAAGATTAGGCCCGCCCTGAGGGCTCGGTCGAGGGGGAACGGCCCCCTCCGGTGCCCCCTTTGTCGGGGTACAGCAGCCACTTCTCCGCTATGGGGGTGGACGCTGTCCGGAAGAATAGGTCCGTGACGAATTCTGAAGCCATGAACAAAAAGCCCAAGTCCCGCCTGCACCGCATGGTGAATGCGATGTTCGTTGCCGTGTTGATGCTGGCGGGGCCGGGCCTGATGGCGGCCAGCTATCAGCAGGTTGATGCCGACGAAGAGCTCGCCCGCACTGGCGTCCAGGTCTCCGGGACCATCACCTACTTCAGTGACGCCAGGAAGGCATCGAACCGGGACATCACGGTTGAGTATGTGGCGGCCGACGGCGTTAGCCGATACGCCAATGCCCCCGTGGATCATGAGCAGCACCCATCCGTCGGTGAACAGGTCACCGTCGCGTACCGCGAACAAGACCCGGAGCAGGCAGTCGTGCTCGGCTATGAAAGCAACAGCGAGTTCCTCGGTGGTGTCGGCCTGATCCTGACGGCAGTCTTCACCACTCTTGGCCTCATCCTCATTGTTTCCAGGCTGCGGAGGAGACGACGAAACAAAGTCCGCAGCTCGAACGTTCGGAGCGGTAGGGCAGAGTTGTGAAGGACTGACGTGCAGGCCTATTCGGCTTGCCAGGCCCGTACCAGGTACCGCTCCACCACTTCTGTGCCGACCAGGTCCCTCATCCGGTCCCGGCCCGAGGCATAGATTAGGAAGCGGTACTGCGCCGGCTTTTCGATCAGGCCGAGATCCCCGAGGCGTCCTCCAGTCAGCGCTGGTGGCTGTGGTCGGGCCATGTCAGGCAACCCAGCTGGCCCTGCTGGCTCACCAGCCAAGACTTCAAACTCCAAGTCCCAGGACCGGCATTGATGCCGGTCTGCAGGAGGACTACCAACCGATGAGGGAGCGAACGATGCCGGCTGCCTCCATGGGACTTTCAGTGCCCAGCTCGACGACATGTGTGTCGAGCTGGGCCTCGTTCAGGATCTCTTCCAGCTTCACGCTGCGGTCCAGATGCCACATCAACTCAGGGCCGCCAGCATCATGCCGATGACGCAGCCGCTCATGGACAGTGTTGATGGGCAGCTTCAGACGGACTAGCGATAGCTCGCCGCCACCAAGAGCCTCACGGTAGCGATAAACATCAGCTGCGCGTTCAATAACCCCGGCCAGGATCAGCCGTCGGACACCGCTGTAACGGTAATTCCCGGCGACCGCCTGTAGGTTTCGGAGCGCAAGCTCCTGATTGAATTGGTCCTCCGGCGGCGCCGGCCAGGATCGGCGGAGCTGATCCATGTCCACCATCGCGCTGCTGAGTCCGTCGTCTGTCAGAAGCCGGTGCAGGGCTTCGGCCGTCGTCGTCTTCCCGGATCCGACCGTGCCGTTGAGAAACACACTCCGAACTTCGCCAGTCATCCAAGGAGCCTAGCCGGGCTGGCCGGCAGGGGCTGCGGGACGCGGCCGGTAGTCTGGGACGAGACATCATCAATCTGGGGGAACGATGAAACGCCTTGCTGCCGTACTGATTGCCGCGCCGCTGATGCTGACCGGCTGCGTTGTGCCCTACGGCAGGGCCACGCCGTCCGCCACAAATGCAGCCACTGACGGGGGCCCCACACCCACTGGCACATACGCGCCGGACGCCGGAGCCAGGACTTTTTCAACTTTGGACAAGGCCGGCATCGAGAAGATCAAGGCCTCGAAGTCTGCCAGTTTCGACATGACGACCGGCTGGCTTTCCAAGGACAGCGTCGGGCTGGAAGATGGCAGCAGCCAGGCGCCGGATGTCAGCATCAAGGACGGCACGATGTCCGTGATCATTGAAGGGCCCACGGGCGTGGTCACCGCACAAACAGACCGACTCCGCATGAACGGCATGAACACCGGCTCAAACTTCAGCGAGGTCACCTACTTCCTCACCGCCCAATCACTTAACGAGTACACCACCATCATCCGCGACGGGGTCGACCGCTACGGCATCAACAACGAAGCCGCTGAGGACTGGATCCAGAGCATCTCCGCCAAGCCTGATCAGAAGAGTGAATTCGCGATCGGCACCGGCACCAGTACCGGGCTCCAAGTCACCTACGACCTCCGATATGACGGGGCCAAGGACACCCAGGTCATCATCGTGCACGTCAACCCAATGTAAAGTCGGCGAAAGTGAACAGGACGACATCGGGAATGAGGGTTCCGCGCCAAGGGGCTCATGCAACTTCACATGTCACCGCCTTTAGCCCTAAGCATTTCTGTAGGTTTGCCCGTTCGGTGTCGACTGCGAAAAGGCGGTGTGGTTCACCGCTCTGCTTGACGCCAGGTGCACCAGCCTGAAATGAGTTGTTTAGGATGGGTAGTCTGGCGCACAAGGGTTAGTGGCTTACCCGCGCACTGTTCGCGTAGTTCCCACGGTGTTCCGGGGGATCAGTATCCCGCGACTTCGTGCGGCTCGTACGGATTTTCAAGTTCGGACTTTTCCTCCGGTGTGAGTGTTAGCTCGAGAGAGCTCAGAGCGTCGTGGAGATGTTGTGGCTTGCTCGCCCCGACGATAGGCGCGCTGACCACACTGTTGGAGCGGACCCAAGCCAAGGCCACTTGGGCGCGCGGCACCCCTCGGCGTTCGGCAATGACGCGCACGGCGTCGGCAACCGCCCGGTCGCCGCTCTCGGCACTATAGAGCGTCTTACCGAACTCGTCCTTCTCCGAACGATTGGTTTTCTCGTCCCAGTCCCGGGTCAGTTTGCCCCGAGCCAGCGGACTCCAGGGCAGGACCCCGATCTTTTGGTCGGCGCAGAGGGGAAACATTTCGCGTTCCTCCTCCCGGTATACGAGGTTGTAGTGGTCCTGCATCGTCACAAATCGGGTCCAGCCATTGATCTGCTGCAGATACAGGGCCTTGCTGAATTGCCATGCGGCCATCGAGGAGGCCCCGATGTAGCGGACCTTGCCGGCCTTGACCACGTCATGCAGGGCTTCAAGCGTTTCCTCGACGGGCGTGGCTGGATCCCAGCGGTGAATCTGGTACAGATCCACATAGTCCGTCCCCAACCGGGTCAGGCTGGCGTCGAGCTCCGCGAAAATGGCCTTGCGCGAGAGTCCCCTTCCGTTCGGGCCCGGTCGCATCACGCCGTGGACCTTTGTGGCAATAACGATTTCCTCGCGACGGGTGAACTCGGCCAGCGCCTTGCCCACGATCTCCTCGCTGGAGCCGTTGGAGTAGACGTTCGCGGTGTCGAAGAAATTGATGCCGGCATCCACGGCTTGGCGGATCAGCGGCCGGCTCTCACTTTCAGGCAGCGTCCACGGATGGGGACCCCGCCCGGGATCCCCATACGTCATACATCCCAGTGCAAGCGGCGAGATGTCCATGCCCGTGTTGCCGAGCTTTATGTAATCCATGTTTGTCCTCCGCCTTCCAGTCCCGGGCGCAGCTGCAACCCCTGCCCCCACGCTATGTGAAGAACAGCCCCTGTGGGGCGTCCGCATGGCGACACGGGCGATGGCATTGTCCCCGCCTCGCAGGCAGATGAGATTCCGCTGAGGCTGGAGAAGCTACCTTCGAGAGCCTGGGTAGTCACTCTGCCACTGGTCGGCGCTAACCCCTGCTTCGCTCGCCACAGTATCTGTGACTGCAGGAGTCACACCCCTTCCATCGCGGACCGGGGCGTGGCCTGCCAGTGCGATTGCCACCGCAACCCTGGAGAGACCAACGAGATGAGCCAGCCTGAAGACTGGACATGCAGTCCCGTGAGGCGCGGGCAGGCGGGTCGGCAACTTCTCCTGGCCCGTGCCTGACATGAGCGATAGTAGTGTGGCGCTTTACATATGCTTGGCTGGGCAACGGTTTGCCACGCCTGTGCAGGAGTCCTCTTGCTTGGCGGGCTCCATTGGGGGTGGTAACGCCCGGACGCCGATGGGACATGGAACGCAGGAGGTTTGGCTTGGCTCTGGCACCGCAGTCAGACATGGAGATCCGTCCGTACCTCGAGTCGCTGGGCTTGTCGGGGATTATCGATCTCCATGTGCATTTCATGCCTTCCCAGGTCTTGGAAAAGGTGTGGGCTTTCTTTGATCGCGTTGCGGACAGCGGAGCTCCCGCCTGGCCCATCACCTATCGCACGTCCGAAGAGGAACGGGTGCGGACGCTGAGGGGTATGGGAGTGAAGGCATTCACCACCCTGAACTATGCGCACCGCCCCGGCATGGCGCAGTGGCTCAACGACTACTCGGCAGCATTCGCATCGAGCCACCCGGACGCCATCCACTCCGCGACGTTTTACCCAGAGCCAGGGGTGGATACCGTCGTCGCGCAGAGTTTGAGAGAAGGAGCCCGGATCTTCAAGGTCCACATCCAGGTCGGAGCGTTCTCGCTCTTGGACCCTGAGCTTGCACCGGCCTGGAAGCTCATCGAGGACTCCGGTGCACCGGTCGTCATCCACTGCGGTAACGGTCCGCACGCCGGGGAATACACCGGACCTGAACCCATTCGCGAACTCATCAAGAGGTACCCCGAACTGGTGCTCATCATCGCCCACGCAGGCCTGCCGGAGTACCGGGAGTTCGCCGAACTTGCCGCACACAATCCTCACGTCTACCTCGACACCACCATGGTGGGCACCTCCTACATGGAGCAGGTCGCCCCAATCCCGGCCGGCTATGTGGACACCCTTGCTGGACTGTCCCACAAAGTAGTCTTCGGGACGGATTTCCCTTCGATTCCCTACTCCTACAGCCACCAGATTCAGGTACTCGAAAGCTGGGGACTCGGAAGCCAATGGATGAAGAATGTCCTCTGGCATACGCCGCAGGCACTCCTGCGGCTTGAACAGCTGCCCTAGCCCCGTTTTCTGTATTTGCTCCCAGGAGATTGCGATCGAAACGGCGCAAGCTTCGCGGTACAGGTCTACCAAGGTGTCCTTTACTTCGTCAGCATGGCCAGCGAGCTAGCTGGAAGCGTTGTACACGTCGAGCCCGAACCGGTTCAGCCCCGGTGCGCCGGCGTAACCCAGGTACGACAGGCCAAACGTATCCTCGATGCTGGCCAGCAGGCTGTAGTGGTTATAGGGCGTAGTGGACCATGTGCCGCCCTTGGTGAACGGGGACAGCACCAGGGCGCCCACCCTTCCGCCGCCCAAGCCGGTGATGCCGGGCAAGGCCGCGTTGGGGCCTGGGCCCTCACCACAGCAGGCACTGGCGTCGGACTGGGGACCGTCCGATTCGTCGAAGGTGATCACCAGGACTCCGTCTTTTTTGAACGCAGGGGAGGAGGTGATGGCCGGAACCCACTGTTTAAGCCATTCGTCGGCGCTGGCCAGCCCGCCGGGCTGCCCGTCGACGCAGGGCGAGTCGTGCCCGTCGTGGCACAGGTTGGGGGTGATCATCGACAGGTTTGGTGTGGTGGCAGCCGAGGCGAGGTCCGTCTTCAAGGCGGTCAGGTCGACGTCGTTCGCCGCGCAGTCGGGGGACCCGGTGATCCCGGCGAAGTACACGAACGGGTTGTGTCGCGCAGCGTACTGGTCACCCACCCTTGCCTTCTGGGTGTCGTCCACGGCGCCCAGCGCAGGGTGCCGGCAGGCGGTACCCATGTCCTCCATGTAGCCCTTCCACGTTTTGCCCGCATCCGTTAACTGGCCTGCGACGGTGGGGACGCTGTCCGGGAAGACGCAACCGTCGCCAACGGCCTGTCCCGGGCTCGCTGTGCCCGTGCCCAAGAACGGTGAGTAGGTCTGGCAGTCGGCCTGCATCTGCGCGTTGGGCCCTTGGCCCGAAATCTGCGCGACGTAGTTCGGCTGGGAGTTGTGTGCCGTCCCGTAGTACTGGTTCAGAAGTACCCCTTGGTTGCGGAGCGTCTGGGAGAGATAAGGAGCGGCCGACGCCGGGCCCCAGGTTTCGTCGTAGCCTTTGTTTTCGAGGTTGATGACGAAGACGTGGTTGGCTCCGGGCAGGTAGCCCGGGTACGAAGCGGGCGCCGCTACGGCGGCACCGCCGGGGGCCCGGGTCGTGGACACCTGCATTCCGTACGTCAGGCAGGCTGCTGCGAGCATGGCCAGGGCGATGAACGCAACGCGTGTCATGGCGCGACGCCGCCGCCCGGGCCGTTCGCAGACGGCCGTTGATGCTGGTGGTGTTGGGGTGCTGGGGTTCACGGGAGTTTCCATCCATCGGCGAGGGCTTTGTCTCTGAGGCCGGACCATTCCTCGGCTTCCGGCGGACCGACCGGGGTGCATGCCGGCCCAGCCACGAAGGGCGGGACGAGGTAGGTGGGAGCAGCGAGGTTGGGTGGCGTGCTGAAGTCCAGGACTTCAGCGATGTTCCGGGCGGCCTGGTCCCGGGGAGTGAGGGGCGCCAGGTTCCAGCGCCACTCGATGGCCTTTAGGACCGAGGTGTGGTCGTAGATGTCGTGGGCGACATAGCGGCGCCGGGCGAGGGGTGAGACCACCAGGCTGGGAACGCGGAAGCCCCGCAGTGCCGTCTCCGCGCTGGTGTCCGGGGCCGTCGCCGGGGGCACATGGTCGTAGAAGCCGCCCCATTCGTCGTAGTTGACCACCAACAGGGTGTTGGCCCACCCGGGGCCGGACGTGACGGCGTTGTAGACCTCGGTCAGGAATGTCTCCCCTGAGCGGATGTCGGCGTGGGGGTGGTCGTCCCCGGAGGTGCCGGAGCCCTCATCGGTAAACCGGGGGTCGACAAAGGACACGGAAGGCAGAGTTCCGGCACTGGCGTCCGAAAGGAAGTCGGCGTAAGGGTGCGAGATGCCCAGGTACTTCGTGCCCCAAAGTGCCGTGAATGGAATGTCGCCGTAGTAGTACTTGCCGGACACGCCGGCTGCGGCGAGCCGGTCCCAAATAGTTGGAAGCGTGCTGGTGGCGGTGGAGTTGTGGATGCGGTCGGTGGCCGCCGCGTGCTGGTAAAAGCGGTTGGGGTAGGTCTCGGCCATGGTTGCTGCGAAGTACCGGTCGCAGACGGTCCAGTCCGGGCCGGCCTGACGCCAGAAGTCCAGGTCGGTGGAGTCGTAGTACCCAACGGCGAACTCGTCATTTTCGCCGGCGCGGAGCCAGCCGTCATTTTTACCGTTGTTGTACTGGATCCTGCCTCCTTCATAGGAGTGGTCCGGGTCAGGGTGTCCGCAACCCTGGAAGTCCGTCAGGTGATGCGTGGAGTGCGGGATGCCGTAGCGGTCGGTGTAGCCAAGGCCGCCCTGCTTCCCGTCCGCACCCGGCATCCAGCCCACAAAGTGGTCAAAGGAGCGGTTCTCCATCATGACCACGATGATGTGGTCGATACCGGACGCGTCCGGGGCCGGTAACCCCGGGGTGCTTGCGGATGCTGCGCTCAAGGTGCTGCCGCCGGCCACGGCGGCGGCAGCTGTACCTGCCACCACCCCTAAGAAGTTGCGCCTGGAAAAGTGCATGTGGGTTCCTTCGTTGTCGCGGGGAGCTTCCGGTGATGTGGGTGTTACTTGGCGGCGGCGACGTCGGCTTCGTAGGTGAGGATTTCCGTGCCGTTGCCTTCGTCGCCGTTATCGGGTGCGACCTTCATGGTGAGGTGGCTGCCCGCGGCGGTCATCTTGAACGGGTTGCGGGTGGCAACGTGCCCGGCCGTGGACCACTTCTGGAACGGCACATCGCGGATAACCCCGTGCGACTTGAGGTCGATCATGGCCATGCCGCCAAGCTCGTAGGTGGCCCCGGTGCCGCCGGCCGCCGGTGTCTGCGGGAGGTTGGTAACCCCGGCGCAGAGCATTCTGGCGTTGGGCACGTATTGGCAGTCCTGGTAGTCGATGAAGTAGTTGGGGTTTTCCCACGTGGATAGTTCCTTGCCCTGAAGGTCCCACTCTGCGAATCGGCGCGAGCCCCAGGTGTTGCCCACCAAGTGGCCGGTCTGTTTGTCGAAGATTATGCCGCCGAAGTGGTCCTTGACCTCGAACTGCTTGTGAACGTCCAGGGTGGCTGCGTCAACCTTGTAGATGATTGCGCTGCTGTCAGGCCGGTACTGGGCGACGGGAACCCACACATTGGTGCCGTCGAAGTCGATGCCCCCGGGGTGGTACATGTCGCCCTCGCCTAGGGTGATGTCCTTTTGCAGGTTGCCTGCCCTGTCCATGACGAACAGGTGGCCGATGCCCTTGCCGGGGGTCCGGTCGTAACCGCCCTGCGGCGTGGGGAACTTTGTGGTCGGCTCGAGAATCTGGACCGCTGAGAGGAAGATATGGTCCTGGCTGTAGGCGATGCCCTCTGTATGGAAGGTGGGGAAATTTAGTTTAAGTCTCGACGTCTGCTGCCAGTCCGTGTTGCGGGTAACGGCATTGAAGTCTTCTGCCAGGTCGGTATCCGGGGCATGGTGCCCGGACCCGCTATAACCCTGGGTGCCGCTGCGGCCGTCGGCCTGTGCGGCAGTGGTGCCCGCGACGGCACCAGCTAACAGGACCAGGGACGCGGCCGTGGCGAGCAGGCGTCGAGAGATGGATATGCCCATGGGGGAAGCCTCTTAAGGTTGGGGTCTTAAAGTGCTCTCCATAGTTACCGCCGAGTAGTTAACCGCTGGCTGCAGCGTGATGAACGGAAGATGGCGAACCGGGAGCGCTTTTTTCAGGAGTCACCAAGCGGCTTTTGGGATACCGAGGACGTCTCCTCGTTTATCACGTGCCCCGATTCGACGGGGTAGAACTGCTAGGCCGCTCCCAATTAATGTCCGCGGTTCAGGTTCCGTTCATTGTCCCGGCGCCCCGGGTTAAGTCCGCATGATGAGACTCAGGCGGTGACTTCACCATGTAAAGCCCATGAGGGCGAAAGTGTTTCCTTGTCCGCTTCCCGCCGCGGTTTCCTGGCCGCGGCCCTTGCCGGTGCTGCGGTGACGTTGGCGCCGATGTCGTTTGCGGCCGCAGATACCGGCACCAGCAAGACCCAGACCATCACCGGCCATCTGGACCCTGGCGCTGCTGACTTTGTGTACCTGCCGGTGCAGGTACCTGCCGGGGTCAACAAGATCAGCGTCTCCTACAGCTACAGCAAGCCAGCGGTCGCTGCAGGGCTGCTGTCCAATTCCTGCGACATCGGGATCTTCGATGAGAAGGGCACCGACCTGGCCGGCAAGGGTTTTCGCGGCTGGTCCGGCGGATTCCGGACCGAATTCTTCATCAGTGCCGCCGAGGCCACGCCCGGCTATCTTCCCGGTCCTGTCGGTAAGGGCACCTGGAACATCGCGTTGGGGCCCTACCAGGTGGCCGAACAGGGCATGGACTACACCGTGAACGTCACTCTCGACTACGGGCCCGACGGCAAGCCGTTCCAGCCGCAGTACCCGCCAAAGCAGGTCAAAGGCCGGGGAGCCGGGTGGTATCGGGGCGATGCCCACCTGCACACCATCTACTCTGACGGCAAGCGCACCCCGGCCGAGGTCGCAGCGGGAGCGCGCACGGCGAAGCTCGATTTCATGATCAGCACGGACCACAACACCCCGGCCTCCCACGGTGTCTGGGGTCCGCTGGCCGGTGATGACCTGCTCATCCTCACTGGTGAGGAAGTCACCACCCGCAACGGCCACTACCTGGCGCTCGGTATCGAGGCCGGGGACTGGATCGACTGGCGTTACCGGGCCCGGGACAAGGGCTTCGAACAGGAAGCCCAGCACATCCACGCCTCCGGCGGCCTTGTCGTCCCGGCGCACCCTTACTGCCCGTATGTCGCGTGCCGCTGGAAGTTCGGCTATGACGACGCCGACGCCGTCGAAGTGTGGACGGGCCCGTGGACCGCGGACGACGAGTACGCGATCAATACCTGGGACGGCATGCTCGCCCATTCCGTGCGCACGGGGTCGCGCTGGGTTCCGGCCATGGGCAACAGCGACGCCCACAGCGCACCCCAGGTCATCGGCCTGCCGCACAACGTCGTAAACGCCTCCGCGCTCTCCCATGACGCGGTACTGGACGGGATCCGTAACGGCCGCAGTTGGATCGCCGAATCGGCCGATATTTCCCTGGAGCTCACCGTCGCCGCCGGCGGACGCAAGGCGGGTGTCGGGGAGCGCTTGGACGTCGCCCCCGACGCGCAGGTTATCGTCAGTGTTGATGTCTCC
The DNA here is from genome assembly GCF_030323865.1 of Pseudarthrobacter defluvii. Lineage (NCBI taxonomy): Bacteria > Bacillati > Actinomycetota > Actinomycetes > Micrococcales > Micrococcaceae > Pseudarthrobacter > Pseudarthrobacter defluvii. The sequence continues at coordinate 1,870,603 of NZ_CP066362.1, forward strand.
GGCGTTCCGAATGGGGTGCTCCGGATCATCACCGATGAAGGCCAGACCCAACAGGTCACCCTCCCCGCCTCGGGCCAGGGCAGCCACAAGTGGGTCACTACGGCCCAGCTCTCCGCGTATGTGCGTGTCGAGGTGCGTCACCCGATGGCGGACGGGACGCCCAGCAACGGCACCAACATGGGGACCACGCTGCTGCTCGGCACGATGGCAGCCCTCACCAATCCGATCTTCCTCGGCAAGAACTAGCAGGCCAATTGGCAGCAACCCGGGCAGGCGCCTCCCAATGCCTGCCCGGGTTTTGCGCGCCCGGTGCCGCACAGCGCATTGACCCTGAGTCTTTCGCCCACATATAGTTCAGAAAATAAACTAAGAAGGTTGCATGGGGTTATCGGCGGGGCCGGCGAGGGCACCTGTTGAAGCTTCCGGGCACGTACTCACTCTGTATAAGCACTGCAGTACCGATCCAGGAGACATTATGAAGGTCCTCATCACTGGTGCCCATGGAAAGGTCGGTCGCGCAGCTACCCAGGCAATGATCGATGCCGGGCACGAGGTGCTCACTACAGACCTCACGCGTCCCGGCTTTGAGCGCAAGCCTGAAGGCGCGCCAAAGTACATGATGGCGGATCTCAGTGATGCAGGGGAAGCCTACTCCGTCGTCCGCGGGGTGGACGCAGTCGTACACATTGCGGCGATCCCCGAACCCACCGGTCATCCGCCCCACGTCGTATTCCAGACCAATCTCATGGCGACCTTCAATGTTCTTGAGGCCGCCATACGATTTGGCGTAAAGCGGTTCGTTTACATCTCCAGCGAGACTGTCCCCGGGTTCTTCTTTCCCGAACGTGATTTCCTCCCTGAGTATGCACCTGTTGACGAGGAGCATCCGATCCACCCGCAGGACCCCTACGCTCTTTCCAAGCACTTCGGCGAGCAGCTCATGGACGCCGCAGTCGCCCGCTCTGACATTCAGTGCATCTCCATTCGGCCCAGCTGGGTGCAGTTCGAGGGCAATTACGAGACAAATCTCGGACCGCAGGTCCGGGACGCGTCCGTCCTCAGCCCCAATCTATGGAGCTACGTCGACGTCTACGATCTCGCCGACGCCATCGTGCTGGCAACCGAATCGGACCTCCCCGGACACGAGGTCTTTTACATTGCTTCCCCGGATAATGTGGGTGGCTACGACTTCGCGGAGATCCTGAATAAGTACTACGGTGACAAGATCGAATTGCGCGGCCTTGACCGTGCCGACGCTTCGGGCATCTCGAGCGCGAAAGCCCAACGAATGCTCGGCTGGACGCCCAAGCGGTCCTGGCGCGACTACCTCGACGCCGAAGGACACATGATCAACCCCTAACAGTCCCAGCCGGGGAAGTTGTGCCCCTGAGGGTGAAGGTCACCATGGAGAAATCGGGACTGTTCCGACGCGCCGCCCCTCGTTATCGCTCAGGTGCCCCATCCGCTTGGGCGTGCTCAGCGCGACCATCCGGTCCAGCACCGTCAGGGAAGGAAAGCTGTTGCTTGTCCTCGCCTCCAGCCGTTGCAGCTCTCCGAGGTCGCGAACCCAGAAAGTGGAGTAGATGTTGGCCGCCCCGGTCACAGCGGCCACGAAGCGGCACTCCGGCCAGGCGGCGAGGTTCTGGCAGATCCGGTCCAGGTCCGCGGCGGGCGCCTGCGCCAGCAGCGACGCCTGGATGGGCCATCCCGCCAGAGGGTGGGCTATTTCGCAGCGGAATGCGACGATTCCGGAGGACATGAGCCTACCCAGGCGACGTCTGGCGGTCGCCGTACTTGTTCCCGTCAACCCGGACAGTTCAGCCCATCCGAGCCGCCCATCCTGGGCCAAGTGTTCAAGCAGGGATCGATCCAACCCGTCAAGATCGATGGCGTGCTGGCCCCGGGGGAGGGACATCGTGCTCTTAGCCAACACGTTGAGCTGCCCCTGGTCCAGGGACCGAAGCCTCCACCGGCTGCCCTCGAGGTACAACGACGTCGTCAACAGGACGGATACGGAGGTAATCCCCCGCACTCCATAAACCTTGCCTGAAAGGAAACGGTCCAGTTCCCTGAGGTCCCGGGTCAGCACGTCGCAGTTGATGTCGTGGCCTCCCGTGGCCACCTCAATCGTGGCCGCTTCCGGGCACCCCGCCAGTTTCTCCACCACATGCGACCGTTCCCGCGGATCGGAGCGAATCATGACGTAGGCGATGCACCGGCTGCGGCTGAACTCCCGGCCGAACGAGGCAGTTACCCAGGCGAGGCCTGCGGACGACAACCGGTCCCAGCGACGTGCCAGTGTGGTCGCGGTGCTCCCCAGCGGCCGGGCAAGATCGACCCAACTTGCCCGCGGCCGCAACTGCAGTGCATTCACGAGGGCCAGGTCCAGCTCATCCATGTTGGCCGAATCCTGCAAACTGGGCCGCTCAACGTCGGATTCTTTCAATTCTGGCGGCCGCATGCACCAAGTGTCACATATTTAACAAAGCCTCCGCCGGCTTTCCCGTTTCCTGCTCACCGGAACGCGGGATCGCCGTCGAAACGACCCTGAACCTTTGAAAGTTTGGTTGCTTTGACCGTCTCTGAAACCCGATCAACGTCCCGCGCACAGGAAATGGCCTCACGGATTGCGGGCGACCTGTCCAGCTTTCGGCGTGAGCTGCACCGTATTCCGGAACTGGGCAACGACCTTCCACTCACCCAGCAAAGGGTGCTGGCTGAGCTCGACGGCCTTGGGCTCGAAATCACCACCGGAAAGAAGCATTCCTCCATCACAGCGGTCTTGCGCGGAGAGGGCCGCCCGGTCAATGGACCCAAGCCCGTCGTCTTGTTGCGTGCCGATATGGACGCCCTTCCGGTCACGGAAGAGAACGATCTGGCCTACAAATCGACTCACAAGGGGCTGATGCATGCGTGTGGCCACGACATGCACGCGGCCGGGCTGCTGGGCGCCGTCCGCATTCTGCACTCGCTCAAGGCGGAACTGGCCGGCGACGTCGTCTTCATGTTCCAGCCAGGCGAAGAAGGACCCGGCGGTGCCCGGCCCATGATTGAAGAAGGCGTATTGACGGCGGCGGGCCGGCGCGCGGATGCTGCTTTCGGCCTTCACGTCTTCTCTGCCAGCCAGCCGAACGGCACCTGGTTCGGGCGCCCCGGCCCGCAGATGGCCGCCGTCGATGACCTATCTGTCCGTTTCACAGGGGCAGGTGGACACGGCTCCCAGCCGCATGAGGCCAACGATCCGATCCCGGCGCTGTGCGAGGCGGTGACAGCACTTCAGACCATGGTGACAAGGGCCTTCGACGTGTTCGATCCGGTCGTCCTTACCGTCGGGAAGATCGCTGGCGGGACACGGGAAAACATCATTCCCGACCACGCGGTGTTTGAGGCCACCGTCCGCAGTTTCAGCGCGTCATCGCGGGCGAGCATCAAGGAAAGGAGCGTCCGCCTGATCGAGGGGATTGCCGCCGCGCACGGGCTGCAGGCCTCCGTCGATTACCAGGAGCTGTACCCCGCTACCGTGAACGCCCCCGATGAGTACGACCTCGCCCGTCGGACCATTGTGGACTTATTTGGTGAAGGCCGTTATCGGACCATGGCGAATCCGATGCCCGGTGCAGAGGATTTCTCCTTCATCGCCAACGAGGTGCCCAGCGCCTTCCTGTTCCTGAGCGCCTGCGCCCACGAGGACCCTGCCCTTGCAGGATCCAACCACTCGCCGCTCGCACTCTTTGATGACGCCGTGCTCCCTGACGCAGCTTCCTGGCTGGCGGAAGTGGCCATCCGTCGCATCAACCAAGGAGTCTAGGGGCAGCTTCATGGGGCTGTTGACCGCGAAGGTCTCCCGGTTCCCACTTGCCCGCCGTTTCGCCGTTCCCAGAAATAAAGGTAGCAAAGCCATGGATATGAAGAAATTGAAGACCACTAAGGCCACGGCTCTTGTGGCCGCCGGCCTGATCGCGCTCACGGGATGTACCTCCGCCTCCGAGGCAGGCGGCACGAGCCAGCCTTCCGGCGCGGCAACTTTCGACCCGGCAAGTGTGTCGAAGGACGATGCCCTGGCAGCGCTGGTGCCGGACAAAATCAAGAGCAAGGGAACCTTGGTGGTCGGCTCGGATACCACCTACGCCCCGGCGGAATTCCTTGCGGCCTCCGACGGCCAGACAGCGGTGGGCTACGACATCGACATCGCGAAAGCCATCGGTGCAACCCTGGGCCTGAAGGTGGAGGTACAGACCTCGGGGTTCGACGGCATACTTCCTGCCCTCGGCCCGAAATACGATCTTGGCGTCTCGTCCTTCTTCATCACCAAGGAACGGAGCAAGGCGGCGAACTTCGTCAGCTATTTCCAGGCCGGCACCCAGTGGGCGACCCAAAAAGGCAACCCAAAGAACGTCAACCTTGACGATCTGTGCGGTAAGCCTGTGAGCGTCCAGACAGGCACCTTCCAGGAAGACCCGGATATTTCCGGCCGCAGCGCCAAGTGCGTGGCGGCAGGAAAACCCCCTATCGAAGTCGTGTCATTGAAGAACCAAACCGACGTCGCCACCCGCCTCGTTACCGGTGGCGTGGAGTCGATGGCAGCAGGGTCGATCACGACGGCGTACGCCATCGCCCAATCTGACGGCAAGCTGCAGACGCTGGGAGACGTATACGGTGCTTCACCGGTGGGTATCGCCGTTGCCAAGGATGACCTGCCGCTGGCAGACGCTGTCGCCCAGGCGATGAACAAGCTCATCAAGGACGGCTCATACAAGAAGATCCTCGACGCCTGGGGCACAGGTACCGGATCCATCGAAAAGGCGGAAGTCAATCCCCAGGTCAACAAATAGATCGCGAGGGTAGGGGAGGCCGGCGCTGTCAGGCGCCGGCCTCGTCTTCGCCGGACCACTCAGTAGATTCTTGGAAGGGACACCCGCGCACGAGACGCTGTAAGGCCGTCAGCGGGCTGGTCAGGACCGACTCGCATCACTTGCCGCCAGGTGCTCGGCGATCCGCTTGATCGTGGCGAGCGTTTTCGGGATGCCGTCCAGCGCCTGCTGCGTTCGGTCGGTGATCTCAGTGGATGCTCTGTCGCCGAACTTTTCCTCGAACATTGCGATCCCGGCTGGCAGAAAGTGCCACGACTCGGTCAGCGTCGTCCCGGTTTCTGCCGGCGTCAGGGTAAAGCCCCAGCGGACGTAGCTGCCACCCACTATCCAGGCGAATTCCCGGCCGCGCTCGGCAGCGACCACCTGCGACCGGGTTTCCCAGGTGCGGTGCGGGAGCTCATTGCGCCCAGTGAACCAGGCACCAACCTGTCCTGCGCTGGCCTCGTCGTCCCACCAGCACGAGGTACAAACCGGGCTCCACTCGCCCGTGCGGCTGATGTCGGAAACCAGGTCGTACAGCGTCGTGGCCGAAGCCTGGACCGTGACGGACTCCTGGTGATGGCGGGTGCTTGCCGTATTCATTCATCCATCCTTACAGATGCTCTATTTTTTCTGCCGTCGGCTGCCGCCGTGCCAGTCCTCTTGTTTACCGACCGTACCGGGCGTGAATCCGAGGGCAGGCAGCTGTGGCTCTTCGCGCAGGCTGCGCTTCAGTTCGGCGAATCCCGGGAAGCGGGCGAGGCCCACCACATGGTCCCACAGCTCGGCGGCCGAGTTTTCGTCCGGCAGTCGGCTGATCACCGGCCCGAAGAAGGCCACCCCGGCGGGAGGCTCAAAGTGAATGATGGGCGTTCCCACATCCTTACCGGTCAACGCCAGCGCTTCATCCGTCTCCTGACGGATCTCGCGGTCCCAAGTCTCGTCGTCGAGCGCTTCCGCCAGTGCCAGGGGCAATCCAGCATCGGCAAGGATTGGCTCCACGAACCCGCGCGTACCACGCCGCTCCCGGACTTCAACCTCGGTGCGCTGGTCCATTGGGGCTGGGGCAGTTTCGAAGATGTGTTTGCCGAACGCGGCATACAGCCCTGACATCGATTCGCGGCCATGCTCCGCACGGGCCCGGGCGGCCACCCGCAGGAGCCGGAGCCCGGCCGTGTGCCCGGCCTCGTACTCGGGCGGGAAATGCGCGTCGTAGTCAACGCTGGAGTTGACCAGACGCAGAGAGATGAACCGCCAGTCGACGGTGTAGTCGCGCTGCGCCTGCACCTGCCGCACCCATTTGCTCGTCATCCAGGCGAAAGGGCAGACCGGGTCGAAATAGAAATTCACATCGGCATCCATACCCCAGCCTTGCATTGGGGCGTAATTCACGCCTAATTAAGCGAAAATCCTGGTACCGATGCCAATGGTCTTTCCCCTTAGCGGGTGAAAATGCACCAACTCCCGGGCTGTTCACTGCTGGGCGTCGAGGCCCTGTCGGTCCAGCGAGAGGTAGACCGTACGGCCTTCGACGCGGGCGATCGCATCAGCGGCGGCGTAGTAGTTCTCGGCCCAGAAGTGCGGAGCCTCAATCTTGAGGTACCCCTGACGGAAGAGTTTGAGGGCCATCTCCGGCGGTACTTTCGGCTCGACCCCTACGATCGACCCAACCCCAAGGCTGATCAGCCCGTGAATCGAGGCAACCCGCTCTTGGAAGGCAGCGGCCTTCGGATCAGGGGCCCGAATGAACTCGACCCGGCCCAGTTCCTCGCCCCGGGCATCGATGACCGACATGCCGACCTGGACCTGCTCGAGAAGATTCACCATCGCCTCCTTCAAGGACGCAGCATGGACAGTGGTAGGGCGGAATAAAGATTAGGTCCCCTCCTGTGCCCGGGCTAGGGGCTTAGTGCCCCTTCACTTCGGCATGGTCCTGTTACTTGAGGGTGGTGAAAGGCCAAAGGGTCTCCCCACTTGAAGCTGGGAAGGAATAGAAGGAGCCGTTCCTGCCTTGTACATGGTGAGGCGCCGACCGTTGGCTGCCTCGCTCGAAAGGACCCCCTTGCCCGTAGCTTTCATTCCATTCACCATGCGCGCTTCCGTGCGCGACGACCACCGGCGCACCTTCCGCACCGACATTGAACGCCTGACCGACGGACACCTTAGGTCAACGCCACTGGACGTGCTCCGCTCAACGAACACCCAGGCCGTATTCCGCGGGGCCGTCCCGAAGGGCCCGCACACAGCAAATGACGCGAGCCTTGCCCAGTACCTCCAGGATCGTCTCGCCAGAGAGAACATACATCTGGATCTCAAAGTCACCATCGAGCGGTAAGTTGAGTTGCGCAGCCCCGGACCACCGTTGGTCCGGGGCTTTTGTTTTACAGGCCGCCAGTAAACGTGAACGAAGCAGGGAGAGGGCTCGGGGCTGTGCCGTGGAACAGCACAATTTCGTCATGTGCTTTCAGGACGACGTCGGTGATCTTCCCGTCCTGCTTGGCGCCGTTGACCGCCACGTTCCACCCGTCGATACTTGAGTGCGGCGCGCCAGGGGTCTTGTCCGTGCCGTCCAGGACACCCCATTCGGTGAGGAACTGCCCCAGGGTGTAGGTAGCGCCGGCGGTGGGTGCCTCAATGTGGATGACGCCGGTTTCGTCGTGGCTGTGTAGCGCGGATATGCCGTTGGGTTGGCCCGCAGTGTTAAAGCTGAAGCCGATGTCGGCCGGGACGGTCACGCGTTTGCTGTCCGTGAAGATGTCCAGGTGTGCGTGGAAGTGTTCGGCGGCGCCTTCGGCGGTGAGTACTTCCAGACCGGCGGCTTTGATCCGGTCCGCTGCGCCCTTGGGGTTCAGTTGCCAGTCCGCGGGGGCGGAGGTCGCGGCGGCCGTGGTCGCGGGCGCTGGTGTAGAGGCGCTGGGGGCCGTCGTAGTGCTTGAGGGGGCGCAGGCTGAGGCGCTCAGAACAATGCCGGCCAGCGCGGCCATAAGGGTGATGCGGTTTTCCAACGGACACTGCTTTCGGTCAGGGTAACGGGCACCTCGCGCGTGCCTATGGACAGCCTAATGGCCGGTTCCACCTGTCACAGACAGGTGTCTGCACAGGCCCACGGTACCCACCCGGGAACGACAGCACCCCTCCCCGCGGTAGCAGGAAGGGGTGTTGGGCCGGCAGGTTGCTAGTAGGTGATGCCGGTGCCGGCAGGACCCCAGCGGATGACGCCGTTCTGGAAGTTCTGCGCCACGTTGCCATTGGGCCCGGTCGGGTATTCGCCGCTGGTCGGAAAGCCGAGCCGCCCGGTTGGCCCGCCGGCGCCCCGGTACAGGTTGCTGATGCCACCGAAGACGAAGTTGCCGCCCGAGCCGGGCAGCCACGCGATGAAGCCGCCCTGGTAGGTCTGGTAAACGCCGCCGTTGGCGGGGATCTCGCCCGATGACGGGTAGCCGAGGACGCCGTTCTCGAAGCCGGTGGCGGCCCAGATGGTGCGGACTCCACCGACGGAGACCTGGGTGCCGGTGGCGGGGGAGTACAGCAGGGCCCCACGCTGGAAGTTCTGGTAGAAACCGCCGTCCCGGATGGCGGTCTTGGCGCTGGTGGCCACCCCGAGGTAGGCGCTGTTTTCCCGGTACCGGGCCAGCATCTCACCGGAGATGACGCGTGCACCGGTGGCGGCGCTGTAGGTGATGACGCCGTTCTGGTAGTTCTGGGCGCTGCCACCGTCCACCGCGTAGATCTCCGAAATGGGGTAGCCGAGCGGGCCGGCTTCAAAACCGGTCGCGGCCCAGGCGGTTCGGATGGCGCCGGTGGAGATGTGCGCCCCGGTGGCGGGAGACCACAGGACGGCCCCGCCCTTGTAGTTCTGGTAGACGCCGCCGTCCCTGATGCCGCCGACTTCGTCTGTAACCGGGTATCCCAGGATGCCGTTTTCGAACCCGTAGCTGGCCCACAGGGTCCGGATCGCCCCTGTCGAGACATGGGCTCCGGTGGCCGGGGAGTAGATCAGGGCACCGTACTGGTAGTTGCGGTACGAGCCGCCGTCCTTGAGCCCGTAGACCTCGGGGGACACCGGCAGGCCCAGGGCACCGTTGATGGCTGCGGCTTTGACGGCCAGTGGGGTCTGCGTTGTCGGGGAAGTCGACGGTGCCGTGGGCGGTGTCGTGGTGGTGGGGTAGGCCGCCATGTTGGAGACCATCAGGTGCCACCCGGCGTAGGGCCCGCTGGTGGGGACGACGTAGCCGATGCCGGCGTCCGTGCCGCGCGGATCGAGCATCGCGGCCTTGTGGCCAGGGGAATTCATCCACCAGTCGACGAGCTGGGCGGGGCTGAAGTTGAACCCGATGTTTTCGCGGTACCAGGTGGCGCCGGCCGGGATCTCATTGCCGCCGGCATCGGTGCGGTGGATGGTGGCGAAGTCGAAGTTGGGGTCCATCGTGGCGACGCCCAACTGCTTGGCCCAGTCCTGGGAGACATCCGCGATCTTCTGGTTCCAGACGAAGGGCCGCGAGCCGACCTTTACGCGTTCGGCGTTGATGAGGTCGAAGGTCTGCTTGGTGAACGAGTCTGAAATGGTTGTGGCCGGGACGACGGCGGGGGCCGGCGCGGCGACGGAAGTGGTGGCGGCATTGAGGCCGCAGGGCAGAGTGAGCAGCAGTCCGAGGGTCACCGCGGACATGCGTGAAGAAGAGAATTTCATGGACACCTTGATTGGGGCCGGGGGGTAATACCGGGAGACGGAACAAGTCTGCCCCGGCCCTATCGCGGGAAACGCCGATTTGTGGTGATGCTGCGGAAAGTCTTGGCAGATTCTGCGGAAGCCAGCTGCCGCGGGTACGTTCAGGCGCCTAGATCAGCGACTCAGTTCGACGCGCAGGATGGTGCCCTGGGGGAGTTATTCCACCCCGGCGGCAGGGATGGGCCCGGTCATCACCGGAGGCCGCCTGCCAGCAGCAACGCGACAGCCACAACGCATATGACCGCGATCACCGAAAGCGCCACCCACAGAAGCTTCTTCATGCTTCTAGTTTCGTCGCCGGGACGCATGCCCGCACCTGGTCCCCGCTCTGCGGACCGTCGGCGGACGACGGCGGGTGCCCGCCCGCCGTCGTCCGCTTCCTGCTCACTGCCCACCTTGGGGATTGCCGCCTCCCAAGCTCCCCGGAAGCGGCCTCCCAAAACTTCTTGCGCTTGTGCAATAGTTGCGAAAAAATAAAAACATAGGTTCTCCAGGGGAAACGCCGGTGCACGGCGGGCCCTGCATCTCAGTGCCAATTCCAAGGGAGAGCAACAGGCGTACTGGGGCGCGGTCTGATGAGCCATATCGCGAAGGAGCATTTCCTATGGCACAGAACGTAATGGCAGCAGCGGCAGTGGGTAATACCCGATGGAAGCGGTTGATCCCCGTCGCCATCATCGTCTACATCATCTCGTTCATGGACCGGACAAATATCGGGTTCGCCCTGAACGGGCTCCATCAGGACCTGGGCATTGACGCCGCCCAGCAGGGCCTGGCGGCAGGCATCTTCTTCATCGGGTATCTGGTCCTGCAGATACCAGGCGGCCATCTTGCCGAGCACTGGAGTGCCAAGAAGTTCGTGGGCATCATGGTGCTTATTTGGGGCGTGCTGGCTGTCCTTTCCGGGTTCATCCAGGATTTCACCCAACTGCTCGTGGTGCGCTTCTTCCTTGGCGTGGCCGAGGCCGGCATCTGGCCCGCGATCCTTGTACTGATCAGCCATTGGTTCCCCGCCGCTGAGCGGGCACGGGCGTACGCGTTCTGGATGATGAACATCGCGATAGCCTCCATCATCACGGCGCCCCTCTCCGGGTGGATCCTTTCTTTCTCGGACTGGCGTTGGCTGTTCATCATCGAAGGCATATTCCCGTTCATCATTGCGGCCCCCCTATGGTGGGCGCTGATCGCCGACCACCCGCGCGAAGCGAAGTGGTGCTCGGTACAGGAGCGTGAATACATCGAGAAGGGACTTGCTGCTGACGCAGCGGCACACCCCCAGCAGGAAAAGCTGGGCCTGCGCCACGTCATGTCCAATTCAGTGGTATGGCGGCTGACCCTGGTGTACTTCCTCATCCAGATCGGCTTCTACGGCATCAACATCTGGCTGCCGCACGTGATCAAGACGATCACCTCCGGGTCCTCCATCGAGGTTGGCCTGATCACGGCAATTCCCTACGTGCTGGCAATGTTCGGCCTCTGGTACAACGCCAAAGCGGCCGACCGTACGGGCCGTTACTCCACCCATGTGCTGCTGTCCATGGCAGTGGGAGCCGTCGCCCTGGTCATCTCGGTAGCTACCGGGGACAGCGCGCCGATCCTTGCCGTCACCCTCATCAGCATCGCTGTCGCAGGTGCCCTGGCCTACGACGGTCCCTTCTGGGCTTCGGCGTCGCGTGCGATGCCGGTGGCCGTTGCGGGTGCTGCCATGGGGTTGATCAACGCGGTCGGCAATCTCGGCGGGTTCGTCGGACCCTATGTAGGAGGCTTCCTGCAGGATGTGACGCATGGCAGCTTCCTGGCCACGTCCATTTTCCTGGCGGCATGCTTGCTGGCCGCGGGTTTGGTGATGCTGACACTGCGGCGCGGCGGTGACCGGCCGCTGGCCGGCAGCCGGTCGAGGGAGGGGCAACCCGAAAAGGCCAAGGCAGAATCACGCAGGAGGAATACCCTCTAAGGGTGCTTCGCACAAGGTGCATCGTTGGGCCGGCCTGCATTGCAACCCGGCCCCAATGATGCCCACTGCTTACGAGGCGATCACTCTGCCCGCTCGCTGAAAGCATCCAGTTCCCCCCGCCTAATCTTGGTGACGGTCTTCCGGGCTGTGCAGGGGAGTATTGCTTTGCCGTGAGCGCCCGTGCTGCAGTTGCAGGGCGCAGTGGATGAGCGGGAAGTGGCTGAAGGCCTGGGGTGTGTTGCCTAGTTGCCGCTGGTTCCGGGGGTCCCATTCTTCGCTGAGGAGGCCCACGTCGTTGCGGAGGCTGAGGAGGCGCTCAAAGAGTTCCTCGGCCTCGCGGCGCCGGTTGATCCCCAGCAGGGCGTCGACCAGCCAGAAGGAGCAGGCGAGGAACACCCCTTCCGTCCCGGGCAGGCCATCGTTGCTCGCCTGTGGGCGGTAGCGGAGGACAAAGCCGTCTTCGGTGAGGTGGTGCTGGATGGCTTCCACGGTGCCCACCACTCGGGGATGGTCGTGGGGCAGGAAGCCCACGCGGGGGATCAAAAGGAGGCTCGCGTCCAGCTCCTTGCTTCCATAGGACTGGACGAAGGTATTGCGCTCGCTGTCGAAGCCGTGCGTCATGACGTCCTGATGGATGGTGTCGCGCAGCGCCGACCAGCGCCCTTCCGGGCCCGGCAGCCCGGAGTGGCGGATGCCCTTGACCATGCGGTCCGCCGCCACCCAGCACATGACTTTCGAATGGGTGTTGTGGCGGCGGGGACCCCGCATTTCCCAGAGCCCGTTGTCGGGCTGGTCCCAGGCTCCCTCAAGGTATTCCATGAGGGCCACCTGGATGTCCCAGGAATCATCGGCAGTGTCCGGAAAGGCAGCGCGGGTCAGGGAGAGCCCGTCCAGGACCTCACCCCATACATCCAGTTGCAGTTGAGGAGCGGCGGCGTTTCCAATCCTGACCGGTTTGGAACCTTCGAACCCTGCAAGCCACGGCAGTTCCGTTTCCGGGAGGCGGCGGGTGCCGTCGATGCCGTACATGATCTGTAGATCGGCGGGGTCGCCGGCGACGGCGCGCAGCAGCCATTCCCGCCACGCCGCCGCTTCGTCGGTGTAGCCGCCGGCAAGCAGTGACTGCAGGGTTAAGGTGGCATCGCGAAGCCAGCAGAACCGGTAATCCCAGTTCCTGGATCCGCCCGGGTCTTCCGGCAGGGAAGTGGTGGGGGCTGCGACGATGCCACCCGTGGGGGAGTAGATAAGCCCCTTGAGGGTGATCAACGAACGTTCCACCGCGTCCTTGTACTTTCCCTCCATGCTGCTGCGGCCGATCCAGTTCCGCCAGAAGTTCTCCGTTGTTTCCAGCGCCTTCTCCGCGTCGGTTTCCGGCGGCGCCGGCTTGCTGCTGGGAACCCACCGCAGTACGAAGGGCACCCTTTCACCGGCCCGCACCGTGAAGTCACTGATCGTGCGCATGTCCCGGCCCTTGAGCGGGGCTGGGGTAGTGAGGTAGGCGGCGTCCGGGCCTGCGATGGCGATCAGGCGTTGATGGCTGCGCCTCACCCACGGCACGATATGGCCGTAATCGAAGCGCAGGCAAAGTTCCCCGTACATCTGCACGCTGCCCCGAAGGCCCTCGACAATACGCACCACGTCGGCGCCGTCGTCACGGATAGGCATGAAGTCCGTGACCCTGACGCTTCCATCGGACGTTTCCCACTCGGTTTCGAGGATGAGCGTGCCGGGGCGGTACCGCCTGCGTGTGCACTTTCCTGCCCCCGCAGGTGCCAGCAGCCAGCGCCCCGCGGCGGGGGTGTCCAGCAAGGCGGCGAAACAGGCCGGGGAGTCAAAGTTCGGCAGGCACATCCAGTCGATTGACCCGCTGTTGTTGATCAGGGCAGCCGTGTGCAGGTCCCCCAGGAGCGCGTAATCGCTGATATCAGACATGGCTGCCCTTCCTGGCCGCATCTTTGAGTGATCGAACCGGAGGGGCTGCACGGCGGCCGGACCCCCGCGCAGCCCGAATAGCGAAGAGCACCGCCATTGCCGCCCCTAGGGCGGCCAGGACCAGACGAGCCCCGATTGTTGTTCGGGATACGGTGACCGGGCGGCCGGCCGTGCCGGGCCGGGTGACCTCGTTGGCCGGCACATCCCACGCCGCCGGGGGAGGGAAGGTCCCGGCCGGGAGTTTTTCTTGGCGCAGTTGTCGGCGGTAGGCAAGCCGCTGCCGGACATTCTGGTTGGGTGCGGCCACGGCAGCGTCTGCCGCGATCGCTGCCGGGAAGTCAATGATGTAAGGCTCACCGTAGAAGGCCGAGGAGGCTACCGACTCAAGCCAGGTGTTCGGCGGTGCCTCCACGCCGTGGGCAGCGAACGCAGACCGGAGACTTTCCAGAATTTCCTCAAGGCTTTTGCCCTGCGCGTCCTTCGTGACTTCGAAGATGGCCAGTTGAAGCTGCAGTTTGGCATCCGCGCCAGGGTCTGACGCGCTGGGGTCCTGGCCCGTAGGGTCGGGATTCAGCGGTTCAGGGTTGGCGGGTCCGGCTTTGCCTGGATTGAAGCTCATAAGGATCCTTTCAGACGTGTTTTAGCCGCCTACTTGGTCAACGGTGAAGGCTGCCAGGAATCCGGCGGCGGCGATGAGGAGACGTATTGGCGCTGCGGCCTGCCTTCTTCATGCCGGCTGTGCTGGAGAGGCCTTCGGGGACGTTGGAGATGAAGACGGCGGCCAGCATGGCAGGACTGACTGCACCGGCGGTCACCAGGCCGACGCCGAGGACCACTGATTCCGGAACTCCGTCCAGCAGTGCGCCCACGGCGATCGCGGTGCCGCTGCCTGGCTTTTGTTGTTCCGACTGCTGCTTCCCGCCCGACCGTTTGCGGTGTTTGGCGCCTTTGCGGGCGAGGAGTGCGTTGGCGGCGACGTAAACGACGGCGCCGGTGGCGAAGCCTCCGATGGTGGGCCAGAGGCCGCCGCCGTTGACTGCTTCTTCCACCAGTTCAAAGGCGAGCGCTGAGATCAGCACGCCGGCGCCGAAGGACATCACCGAAGACACCACCTTGGAGGGAATCTTCCACTTCCATGCCAAGGCGCACCCGACCACCAGAGCGCCGCCGGCGATGGTGCCCCACATCCAGGCCAGCAACCATGCCGGCATCACGCGGCTCCAGCCAGAAGGTAGCGCTGCGCTTCGCGGTTCGGGTCAGTCACGGGATGGGTCCTTTCCTGTTGGTCAAAAACATGTCAGCGAACCCGGTAGCCTTCGGCGTCAGCTGTGCGCAGCGTCAGCCCGTTGCCGGGTCTGTCTCCCGGCTGCAGGACCCCGCCGTCGGGGTCGAGCGTTCCCTCAAAGAAGAGGTTCTCGATGCGGACGTGGTCGTGGAACCATTCCAAGTGGCGGAAGTTGGGGGTGGCGGCGGCGACGGCGGCACTCAGGTGGGGTGCGCAGTGGCCGGAGACTTGAAGACCGTGGGCAGCGGCGACGGCCGCGATACGCAGCCATTCGGTAATCCCGCCGCACCGGCTGACGTCCGCCTGCAGACAGTCGATGGCATCGGCGGCGCACAGGCGCTGGAAGTAGGGGAGTCCGGTCCCGTATTCGCCGGCCGCCACGTCAGCGTCGACGGCGTCCCGCACCACCCGGAGCCCGGTCAGATGGTCACTGGAGACGGGCTCCTCGAACCAGGTCACGTTCTCGGCGGCTACAGCACGCATGACGCGGATCGCCTGCTTGGCGGTGTAGGCGCCGTTGGCGTCGACGAACAGTTCCACGCCAGGGCCGACGGCGGCACGCGCCTCGCGGATGCGGTGCAGGTCCCGTGGAACATTGGTCCCGTTGTCCTGGCCGATCTTGATCTTCACGCGGCCAATGTGCTGGCCGTGGGCCCAACCTTCCAGCTGGCTCCGTAGCTGCTGTTCGGAATAGGTGGTGAACCCGCCGCTGCCGTAGACCGCCACTTCGTTCCCGACCGCGCCGAGGAGTTTGTGCAGCGGCAGGTCCAGGAGGCGGGCCTTCAGGTCCCAGAGGGCGCAGTCGACGGCGGAGACGGCGTAGGACGCCAGTCCGGTGCTGCCGGGGTTGCGCACCGCCCGGGCCATCGCCACCGCAGCGGCCGGTACGTCCAGGGCGTCAACGCCGTGGACGGCCGGGCCGAGGAGTCCTTCCACCAGGCCCGCGGCTGCGGGCGGCGCGTACGTCCACCCCAGGCCCGTCTTCCCGCCAGCGGCGGCCTGGACCAGCACCATGGTGGTGGAGTCCCAACTGAAGGTGCCGTCCGCTTCGGGCGCGTCAGTGGGTACTGTGTAGGCCGCTGCCTGGACGGCGGTGACGGGAGCCTCCGCGGGTGCCACCGGTCAGCCCTCTTTATGCGGCAGGAATTCCTGGATCTTGGTCTTGACCCCCTCCTTCACCACGCCCCAGGCACTGTCGTCACCCTTGACCATGGCCTCGGCCGTCTTCCGTGCCTGCTCCAGGGTGGCATGCGGCGGGATGGGCGGGATGTCGGGGTCGGTCCGTACGTCCAAAAGTGTGGGCCTGTCAGCGGCCAGGGCCTTCTCCCAGGCCGGCCCGACGTCGTCGGGATTCTCCACGTGGATGCCCTGCAGCCCCAGGCTTTCTGCGAATCCGGCGTAGTCCACATCGGGGAGCGCCTGGGATTCCCGGAACGCGGGCACTCCGCCCATGGCCCTCATTTCCCAGGTGACCTGGTTGAGGTCGTTGTTGTGCAGGACTGCCACCACCAGGCGGGGGTCATCCCATTCGTGCCAGTAGTGCTTGACGGTGATCAGCTCGGCGAGTCCGTTCATTTGCATGGCACCGTCGCCGGCGAAAGCGATGGCCGGGCGGCCGGGGTGGGCGAATTTGGCCCCGATGGCGTATGGAACACCGGGGCCCATGGTGGCGAGGTTGCCCGACAATGAACCGCGGACCTCCCCCCGGAACCTCAGCTGCCGCGCGTACCAGTTGGCTGACGAGCCCGAGTCGGCGCTGAGCATGGCATTGGCCGGAAGCCGGGTGGAGAGCTCCGCGAACAGCAGCATGGGGTTGACCGGATCGGCGCTGACCATGGCCTCATCGTGCATGGTCTCCCACCAGCGGCTGATGGATGACTCCAGGCCATCCTGCCAGGACCGGTCCTGCTTCCGTTCGAGGTGCGGGATCAGTGCGCGCAGGGCGGTGCCGGCGTCGGCCACGATGTTGAACTCGTTGGTGTAGCGCAACCCGATCATTTTCGGGTCCACGTCGATCTGCACGCCGCGGGCCTGGCCGGGCTCCGGCAAAAACTGGGTGTAGGGGAAGCTCGAGCCGACCGTGAGCAGGGTGTCGCAGTCGCGCATCATCTCGTAGCTGGGGCGCGTGCCCAGCAGGCCGATCGATCCCGTGACGTAGGGCAGGTCGTCGGGCAGTGAATCCTTGCCCAGCAGGGCCTTGGCCACGCCCGCGCCCAGCAGCTCCGCCACTTCCCGGACCTCGGCGGCCGCTCCGCGGGCACCCTGGCCAATGAGGATGGCCACCTTCGAGCCCTCATTCAGCAGCTGCGCGGCACCCCTGATCGACTCACTGTCCGGCTGGATGTCGGGCCACCGGATTCCCACGCTGGAGGGCACCATCTTGAATGCGTGCGTGGGCGAGGAGTACTCGAGTTCCTGGACGTCGGCGGGGATGATCACGGCGGTGGGAGCCCGCTGTGCTTCAGCAATCCGGATGGCCCGGTCGGTGACGTTGGGCAGCTGCTCCGGAACCGTGACCATCTGGACGTAGTCCGAGGCGACGTCTTTGAACAGGGTCAGCAGGTCGACTTCCTGCTGGTAGGAGCCGCCCATGGCGCTGCGTGCGGTCTGGCCCACGATGGCCACCACGGGAACATGGTCCAGCTTGGCGTCGTACAGCCCGTTGAGGAGGTGGATGGCGCCGGGGCCGGACGTGGCCATGCAGATGGCGGCACGGCCACTGAACTTGGCGTAGCCCACGGCTTCGAACGCGGCCATCTCCTCGTGCCGGGCCTGGATGAATTTCGGCTGGTTGCCCGCCTTGCCGAAGGCGGCCAGGATGCCGTTTATGCCGTCTCCGGGGAAACCGAAGACCTTGTCCACGCCCCACTCGCCCAGGCGGGAGAGCAGGTAGTCAGCCACTGTTGTTGCCATGATCAGTCTTCCTTCGTGCTCGTGACGCCCCTGCGGGCGCCTTGGACCAGGACGCCGGCCGCACGGGCGGCCAGCGCCATGATGGTCAGGGCCGGGTTTGCGCTGCCCTGGGTGGGCAGGACGCTGCCGTCGGTGACCAGCAGGTTGGGTACTGCGAAACTGCGCAGGTTCCGGTCCACCACTCCTTCCTGCTCTGCGGCGGCCATCCGGGCTCCGCCCACCAGGTGCGCGTAGCGGTTGATGGTGATGACTTCCTCCGCTCCCGCCGCTGTGAGGATCTGCTCCATGACCTGCTGCGCGGCGGACATCAGCTGCCGATCGTTGTCACACTGGCTGTAGCTGAAGCGGGCCACCGGGATGCCGTTGCGGTCCGTTTCGTCCGCGAGCGTCACCCGGTTCCCTTCGAGGGGCAGGAACTCGCACAGTGCACCAAGGCAGGCCCAATGCGGGTAGTCGCTCATGTAGCGGCGGAGGGCAGCGCCCCAGTGCCCCTGGGCGGCAACGTGCTCCGCCCAGGTGATGGGAAGCGGCGAGACGCACTGGATGGAGAAGCCGCGTTTGTAGGGCTTCGCGGGGTCTGTTTCATAGAAGTCTTCGGTGCTGACTTCCGGGGGCGGGGCCTTCCACATCCGCACCTCAGCCTGGAACCGCCCGCCGGTTTGGGGTGCCCCCTGCACCATCAGGTAGCGGCCCACCTGGTCGAAGTCGTTGCACATCCCGTCCGGGAAGCGAGGTGACGTGGAGTTCAGCAGCAGCCGGGGCGTTTCGATCGAATAGCCTGCCACCGCCACCAGGCGGGCGCGCTGGAATCTCTGGATGCCGCCCTGGACGTATTCGACGCCGGTTGCCAGGCCGGTCCGTTCGTCCAGGCAGATCCTGGTGGCCATGGAGTCCGGCCGGATTTCGGCACCATGCGCCAGGGCGTCCGGGACATGGGTAATCAACGGTGAAGCCTTTGCGTTGACCTTGCAGCCTTGAAGGCAGAAACCGCGGTAGATGCAGTGCGGGCGGTTGCCGAACCGGCCATTGGCAATAGCCACCGGCCCCACCTTTGCCGTAACGCCGCAGGCGTTGGCGCCCCTCAGGAACAGCTCCCCGTTGCCGGACACCGGGTGCGGCCGGTGGGGGTAGCTGTGCGGATCGCCCCAGGGCCAGTGTTCGCCGGAGACGGGAAGCTCAGCCTCGATGTCCTCGTAGTAGGGCCGGAGTTCGCCGTACTCCAGGGGCCAGTCGGCGCCCACTCCGTCAGCTCTCAGGGTGTGGAAATCACTGGGATGGAAACGCGGCGTGTAGCCGGCAAAGTGGACCATCGATCCGCCCACGCCCCGGCCGGAATTATTAGAGCCCAAGGGGACAGGGTCGCTGCCGCCGATCACTCTTGGTTCGGTCCAGTAAAGGTGATGGGAGCCGGCTTCGTCGCTGACCCAGTCCTGCTCGGGTTCCCAGAACGGCCCCGCGTCCAGGCCCACCGCCCGCCAGCCGGCCCGCGCGAGGCGCTGGAGCATTGTGGCGCCGCCGGCACCGCAGCCCACAATGACGATGTCCACCTCGTCGTCGTCGCCGTACCGGCGCATGTTCTCCCTCAGCCCCCGGCTGGTGCCAGGGCCCTTTGGCAGCAGCCAGGCGGATTCGTTGCGTTCCCGCAGGGTGCTCATCTGTCGGCCCCATGCGTGGGATCCTCGTCAGGCCGGACATCGCGCACTTCGAATGGCTCAAGCCGGTCCACGCCAAGGTTCTTATAGCCTCGGGGGTAGGCCGGTCCTGCGAAACCGATCTCGTCCCAAGCCAGGGGATGGGAGTAGAACGCGGTGCACGCGTACCGCGTCCACAGGCTCCACACCCGGTCCGCCGGCAGCCCATGCCATACATCCCGGTTCAGGTCGCAAATGTCCTGCAACAGCTTTGATTGGCCGTCCAAACTGAGCAGGGCGAAGGTACACTCCTCCCGGGACCGGGCCTCATGGTCAAGCGCAGCCAGGGAGGCGCGCCAGGCCTCGCCGTCCCGCGGCATGTTGTCGTAGTGCCAGCCGTCAGTTTCCTCCTCGGCCAAGCGGGCATCCACCATGTTCACCACCGGCACCCGCGGCTCCGCGTGCTGGTCCAGCAACTGATCAAACAGCGCGCGGGCCGCCGCTTCCTCGGCCGGGGTGAAGAAGCGGACGTCCGGAGGCAGGGCCATCCGGGACTGTACGACGGCGGCGGTCACCGGGTCCCAGTGCCGCGCCTGGGCGAGGGTGCTGAAGCCCGGGTAGCGCCCGCCGCCGTCGTCCCTCTGCAGGGGAAGCCCGGTCACGGTTCCCTCCTTAGGACTGAGGCCAGCACTCCCATGCCGCCCACGAGGGTGACCAGCAGAGGTGCGAACAGCGGCGGGCCCATCTCCAGGTTGTAGCGCAGGTTGGATAAGCCGCCGGGCTTCTGCCGGATGCCCTGCAGATGCAGCCAGGTACCCTGCAGCCCGTTGGCGACAATGGCGGCGCTGGCCAGCGGCAGCGCCGTCTTGGCCATGCGGCGGCTGAAGACTCCGGCGACTCCTGCTGCCGCGCCTACCGGTCCCAGGGCAACCGGCGCCCACATCCACTTGTTGCCGAAACTCGCCTTGTCATGTTCAAGGAAGATTTCGGCGGCGGTGACCAAGGCGCCGGCCGCCGTCAGGGCCGAAAGGGACCGCTCAAACCGGCCAGTCTGCACGTTTCTGATGAGCCGGTCAATCCCATGGACCATGCCGGCCACAGGATCTTCTGCCTGTTGTGTTTTCACGATTCTCCTAACCTCGACTGGAGGTGCGTACCGGTCCTGTGGAACCTTCAAACTTTGCGGGATAGCAACTATCGGAGGAAACTGGTGCCCATGGATGCAGCTGGCGGACCCGAATCAGTCCAGGAACCTTCGAGCCGGGAAGTTGAAGCGGTGATGCGTGCCGCCGATACCCTCTTGCGGGTGGTGGCCCGATCTGTTGCTGAGGTGGAGGACGTGGTGAATACTCCGCAGCTGCGGGTCCTGGTCCTGATCCACACCCGGGGGCCGCAAAACCTGGGCGGAGTCGCCGCCGAACTGGGGGTGCATGCCTCCAACGCCACGCGCATCTGCGACCGGCTGGTCGCTGCCGGCCTGCTGGAGCGGCGGGAGGACCCCGCGGACCGGCGGTACGTCCGGCTCGAACTGACGGCGAAGGGACATGCCCTGGTTGACTCGGTGCTGGACCACCGGCGGCAGGCGATTGGAGAGGTTATTTCGAGGATGCCGTCGGGTCGCCGTCCGGCGCTGGCTGCTGCGCTGGAGGCTTTTGCGGCCGCCGCCGGGGGCCAGGGCACCTCCGACGGCCGCTTTACATTGGGAGCCCGGCACGTGAAGTGACCGGATCCTGTTGCAGCAAAAGCCATGCTTTCATTGAACTCCGATACTTGCGAGTGCGCAATGGTTGACGCTGTGCCCGTTTTTCTTTTCCCGGTCTTCAACGTTCCTTAGAGCGGCTTGATACCCCACTGGCCGGTGTGGGATTGCCCGGGCCCAAGAGTCATCAGCCCCTCGCCGGAGTTGAAGGCGTCAGGTGCACACGTCATGGGTTCAACCCCCAGTCCGCTGCGCCGCCGGTCCGCCTGGGGGAGTGTGTCGCCGGTGAAGATTTCCAGGTACGGATACGTCTCGTCCACCCACAGCTCAACCCCTCCAGAGCGGTCCGGACGCACGAGTCTCACCCGGGCCCGGCCGTCGGCATCGCGGACTAGATCGGTGTAGGCAACATCGATGTGCCGCCCTCCCAGTTGCTGGAGTTCCTTAAGGTCGTACTCGGTGCCGTCCACGCGTTCATGCCCGGTGGGGATGCCGTGTTCATCCACGGGCAGGAAAATCCGCCCGGGTACCTGGAGCAGGGCGGCGTCAATGGCACCCGGGCGGCGCAGTCCGGTGCTGAGGTATGGATGTGCCCCGGCGCCGAAGGGGCATGGCTCCGGGCTTCGGTTTACCGCCGTGGTGCGGACGGTCAATCCGTCCTGGCCAAGCTGGTAGTCCAGGCGGCAGTCGAGCACCCAGGGCCAGCCTTGGCAGGCGTGCAGGGTGTAGGCAAAGGATATCGAGTCCGATGTATGTTGCTCGACGGTCCAGTTCCGCCACCGCGTCAGCCCGTGGATTGCCCCGCCCTTGTCCGGCTCGCTTAGGTCCAGCTGGAGGTGCCTGCCTTCCCAGTCGTAGCCGCCACCCTTGATCCGGTTGGGCCAGGGAAGCAGTGACTGTCCCCGTGCGCCCGTGCACATGTCCTCCGGCCCGTACCCGTCCAGCAGGTCCCTGCCGTCCTCGCGGTACACGCGCAACGCAGCGCCTACTTCTGTCACGGTGGCGCTCTGGCGGTCGAAGTTAATGTCGTATTGCCGCCCCGATGGAAACAAGTGGCCCCTGTCCGCTTCCTGGGCGCCGCTTCCTTGGGTCATGACTGTTCGTTCCCCTCGCGGGCTCCTGCCGGAAGGTCCAGGACCACCTTGACGTCGTCGTCTTGGTGTTTGAACGCCTCCGAGAAGTCTTCCAATGGAACCCGGCGGCTGATGAGGCGGCGCAGCCAGTCAGGGTCTGCCTTCGCAAGGGCCTCGGCGCCGGCGTCGTAATGGCGGCGGTTCGCGTTGACGCTGCCAAAGACCACGCCGTTCATCAGCACTTCCTCACGGTTGAGCGCGCCCACGTCCACCCTCGTTTGCTTGCCTGTTCCGGAAACGCCTGTCAGGCAGGTGATGGCGTCCTGCGCCCGGCATATAAGTGCGTCCAGGACCACGGGGGTGACACCGGTGCATTCAACCAGGATGTTGGGTTTGATGCCGGCATCCGGCAGGGGTTCGCTGTGGTAGGTGGCACCCAGGTCACGGACAAGCTGCGGCTTGGGACCGTCCGTGACGATGTCAAAGACGTGGACGTCCAGGCCTTGCTGGACTCCCAGCAGCGCTGCAAGCAGCCCAACAGGGCCGGCGCCGGTCACGACGGCGGTGTGGGGGTCGAAAAATGCGCGCTGCCCGATCCTGTTGATCTGCTCCCACGCCTTGGCCACAATGGTGGTTGGTTCCAGCAGGACGCCCACATCCCGCAGGCTGTCATCGAGTTTCACCATGGCCCCGGCGTCTGCCCGCCAGCGTTCCCGGGCGAAACCGTCCAGGCCCTTGATTCCGTGCTCGGTGTACTTGCCATTGAGGCACATGTCCCATTCCCCGGCGGCGCAGGCTTTGCATGGCTCGGGGTCTGGCCTGCGGACAATCCCCACCACCAGGTCGCCTTTGGCCAAGCCGGAATCCGGGGGAGCATCGATCACCCTGCCGAGGTTTTCGTGGCCCAGCACCAGGTAGTCCTGGCCTGGAGGCGCTTCCCCGTAGTCTGCGGCGATGATCTCGCTGTCGGTCCCGCACAGGCCCACGGCCAGTGCCTCCACCAGTACCTGGCCCTCGCCGTTCCCGGGGTCTGGAACCTCCCGGAGGTGCAATGAGTCCTTTTCTCCAGGTGTAACGGCCAATGCACGCATCATGCCTCCCTTTAGCCACGGATACCTTTGGCCAGTGTCCCGCGTTATTTGCGTGAGCGCAACGGTATGGATGGGCGGGGACACCCGGTAGCCCCGCCCCGCCCCATCCGGTACGCCTTTGATTCACGGCTTACAGCTCAGCGCCACACCTAGGATGGCAGTCGCAGTGGTCGCTCTTGCCGACCATAAACATCTCTGGCATCGGCTGGGACTGCACCGCGCGTAAGAGGGCGCTGCCCTCCTCAAGCCCAGACTCCGGGCGAATTGGCGGCGATTCCGGGATGTTGCAGCTCCAGGCGCGGTAGTCTCCTGGGATGGAATCCTGGCACCGGAACCGGCTCAGTGCCGAACAAGCTGGATTTGTGGAGCACCGGTTCCCGGGCGTCCGCCTGCTGCGTGACCTCTCGTGGAATCTCGTGGACACCGCCGTCCTGGAAGTGGAGCACGGTGGATGCAGGTACGTAGTCAAGGCTGCCGGACCCGCCAACCATCACATCGGTCGCGAAATAGACGCACATGAGTCCTTCGCCGGCATTTGGGCCTCCACGGACAGGGCGCCCAGCCTCGTGACGGCAAACCGATCGCTGAACCTCCTGGTGACCGAGTACCTGGACGGTTCCCTGGTGCAAGGAGGCGCCGCCGAATATGCTCCCGACACCTACCTGCAGGCCGGCCAGCTCCTCCGTGTGTTCCACGCCCAAGCGGTACGGGTCGATCCGCGGTATGAAGAGGCAGCCACCGCCAAGTCGATGGCGTGGCTGGATAAGCCCCACCGCATCGAAGAAGCTGCCGCAAACAAAGCGCGATGCATTCTCGCTGCCTACCGGCCGGAACCAGTCGAGGCGGTCCCTACCCACGGCGACTGGCAACCGCGCAACTGGCTGATGAGCGGAACCGAGCTCAGGATCATCGACTTCGGACGGTTCGAGTTCAGGCCGTCCATCAGCGATTTCTGCCGCTTGGCAGCCCAGCAGTGGCGGTCAGGCCCCGAACTGGAGGACGCCTTCTTCGAGGGCTACGGTTCAGACCCGCGAGAGGGCAGACTTTGGAACATCACCATGCTCCGCGAAGCTGTCTCTACGGCGGCCTGGGCGTTTCAGATTGGTGATCCTGAGTTCGAGGAACAAGGCCACCGGATGTTGCGGAATGCGCTCGCTCATTACTGACCGGACCTGCCTTTAGGCTGGTTTTGCGGCTTCAGCTCAACATGGTCACCAAGTCTGCAAGGCTTCGCAGCGAGGCGCTTGGTCCAGTGCCATTCCTGTCGAGGTGCCTTGCTTGCAGGCCAGCGCCCTGGGCCCCGGCAACATCGACGACATAGTTGTCCCCGACGTACAACGTTTCCGCGGGGGACACCCCCATCCTCCGGCAGGGCACGAGGAAGGCTTCAGGATCAGGCTTGGGGTGGCCGGTCATCTCGGAGCTGAAGACCTCGTCCAGGAATGGCTCGAGGCCGATCCTCCTGATCTTCGATGCTTGTTGATCCTGGTTGCCGTTGGTGACGACGGCGGCCCGCAGATTAAGGGCAGTAAGGGCCTGCAACGTTGGCGCCGAATCCCGAAACGCTACCCATGCCTGCTCATAGTTCCGCAGGTAGGCAGCGAACATTTCGTCTAGCTGCGTGTCTGTTCCGGGAGGAACCGTTCCGACTAAAGGGAGGAACTGACGGAGCCGCTCGCGGCGCTGTTCCTGGAATGGGATCTCCTTTGCCAGGAATCGGACGTAGTTGAGCTGCTCGATTTCAAACCAGGAACGCTCCAGCTCCCGACTGGGCTCTTGGTTGAGGTGCCGTAGGAAGCCGTTCAGGCCCGCACGGGCAGACGTGTAATGGTCGAACAAGGTGTTGTCCAGATCGAAGAGGACGGCCTGAATGTGCACCCGTCCACTGTAGCCGTCGAACAGCGTGATGACCGGCGGCACGGGCGCGTCCCTAAGATGTGAGCATGGGACAGCAGGCCGAGGTGGTACTCGTTCACGGGATGTGGCACCAGCCCGCCCACTTTGACCGGCTCGCAAAGGCCCTGCGGGAGCAGGGGTCGACTGTCCATGTTCCTCGTCTGCATCGCGGCTCGCTGGCGGCGGATACAGCGGCTGTGCAGAAGGACGGGAAGTCCCTTACGCCGACTGCACTGACGCCGACAGCGTCTGGGCAACAGCGCTGCTCGTACCGCAGCAGCCGGGCCACTCACCTTTCATCAGCCGTCCCGCAGACATCGCCCGGGTGATCACGAGTGTCTGGGCTCCTTTCAGGAGCAACATTTTCTAGACTCGCTGCGTGACCGATGACGAAGTGCTCCATGCCTACGGTGCCCGGGCTGCAGAGTACGAGAGCCTTCTTGGCTCCGTAAAGGACATGGCCGAGCTGGACCGCCGTCGTATCGAACGGTGGGCCGGGGGACTTGGAGGGCCTGGACTTACCGGACCAGTGCTCGACGCCGGGTGCGGCCCCGGGCACTGGACCCACTTTCTGCAGGGGCAGGGACTGGATATCTCCGGTGTTGATCTCGTCCCCGAGTTCATCCGGAGTGCCCGCGCCCGCTTCCCGGAGGTGCGCTTCCGGGTGGCGTCGCTTCGTGCCCTCGACCTGCCCGACGGCCACCATGCCGGCGTCCTGGCCTGGTACTCGCTTATCCATTTCGCACCCACGCAACTGCCCCCGGTCCTGACGGAGTTCCGGCGCATCCTGCAACCACAGGGGCGCCTGCTTGTTGGCTTCTTCGAGGGCGAGTCCGGCGAGCCCTTCGACCATGCGGTCACCACGGCGTACTACTGGTCTGTTGACGAAATGAGTGCGATGCTGCGGGACGCCGGCTTCGAGGTCCTGGACGTGGAAACACGGCACGACCCCCGCCGGCGGCCGCACGCCGCCATCGCCGCGATCGCCCGCAGCGAGAAGACGAAGTGACACCGACGCGGCGTTGCCAGCCGGATGTGCCGTTGGATACCCATGCCACGGGCTTGGAAATCGTTGGCTGGCAAGTCCCTGGCTTCCGGCGTCATGACACGGGGTCGGGAACAGACCCTGACACCAACATGTTCCTGTAGTCCTGCGCCTGGCCGTGCAGTTGCTCGTCGGTCAGGTCACGTACCCCGTGCAGGATGAACGGGCTGAGCCACTGCATGCCCAGCCGGCGGGCTGTCGCCTGCAGGGGAATGAGGATGTCACTGTAGTCCCATCCATGGAAGCCGCTAGGAGAGTATGCCTCCGTGGTACCCCCTGTGCTGGTGGCAACCCGGAGCGTTTTGCCCGCAAGCGCCCCCGGCCCGCCGGTGCCGTAGGCCCAGCCGCGGATAAGCACCTCATCGAGCCAGGTTTTGAGGAATGCAGGAGGGGCGTACCAGTGCGTTGGATATTGCAGAACAATGTTCTCCACCGCTTCCACCGCTGCCCTTTCGGCCGCGACGTCGATCCGGCCGTCCGGATACAGGCGCCGCAAGTCACGCACGGCAAGATCGGGAGCCCCTTCCAAAGCGGCAGCGAGGGCACGATTCACGCGCGATTGGCTGATATCGGGATGGTCGAGAAGGATCAGGGTTTTGG
Organism: Pseudarthrobacter defluvii; assembly: GCF_030323865.1. NCBI lineage: Bacteria > Bacillati > Actinomycetota > Actinomycetes > Micrococcales > Micrococcaceae > Pseudarthrobacter > Pseudarthrobacter defluvii. Next base: position 1,897,301 of record NZ_CP066362.1, read on the forward strand.
GTTTTTCAGACGTCATTATCGTGTTCCTTTTGGCGGGTGGGTCGCGGGGTTTGGGACAGGACTGCTGCCCGGGCAGACGACTTCGCGGCGTTGACTACTGAGCGCGACTGGGTCAGCCTGCCGGTGGCAAGCGCCCCATCGATCAGCAGCCCAAGATGGCCGGCAAGGTGTTCCGGGTCCGTGGCGTTCGCCTCCCGGCTCAATTCGAGGAGCCACTGGTAGCGGCGCTTGACGTGGTGCAGCGTGGCCTGTCTGGCAGCCGAGTCCAGGGCTGCCTCCACACCGGCACTGACGAAGGGGCACCCGAAGAATCCGTGCCGGTCGAACGCGTCCGACAGTGCGTCAAAAAGTGCCACGAGCCGGTCCCGGGGCTGGGCTGCCTGTTGGGCTGCGGACTGTAACTGTTCAAGCCAGGCGACGTCCGTGCGGGCCAGATAAGCAGCCACGAGGTCATCCTTTGTCCGGAAGTGGGTGTACAGGGTCGACTTGGAGACTCCGGATGCGGCGACCACATCGTCCACCCCGACCCCGCGGATGCCGGACTCATAGAACAGTCCTGCTGCTGCCTCCAGGATCCTGTCCACCGATCGGGTGCGGCGCTTTGTCATCAGGCTCCTCCTTAATCGAACTGATCTGTTCGTATAAGTAGACGTGCAGGCGTTGTATTCCCGGCCATCTTCCCCCTGGTTCCTCGGCTGGAACTTCACTGGGAATGCTTCGAACGGGACACGCCCAACCATGTCCTGTTACACCTGCCGTGGTCCGGGGTAAGCTCCAGAAATGGCACCGCGAAGTTTTCTTCAATGGCCGGTCGTCCGTCAGCTGAGCACGGGCGACCTGCTTGGCCGTGGCCCAGCGGTCACATCGGCCAAGACCAAGGCAATAGCTCCACGCACCGCCACTGCTGACCGTGTGGTGCAGAGCGTTTGTCCCTACTGCGCCGTCGGCTGCGGACAGCGTGTTTATGTGAAGGACGAAAAGGTAGTCCAGATCGAGGGCGATCCGGATTCCCCCATTTCCCGCGGCCGGCTGTGCCCCAAAGGCTCTGCCAGCGAGCAGCTGGTCAATTCGCCGGGCCGGCAGACCAAGGTGCTCTACCGTGCACCGCGTTCCACTGAGTGGGAACACCTGGACCTGGAGACGGCCATTGACATGGTGGCGGACCGGTTTATCGAGACCCGCCGCAGGACCTGGCAGCAGGAAGACGACCAAGGCCGGCTGCTGCGGCGCACCATGGGCATCGCCTCGCTGGGCGGCGCGACCCTGGACAACGAAGAGAATTACCTCATCAAGAAGCTCTTCACGGCTGCAGGGGCGGTGCAGACCGAGAACCAAGCCCGCATATGACACTCCGCCACGGTTCCCAGTTTGGGAGCCTCGTTTGGACGCGGTGGTGCAACGCAATCACTGCAGGACATGGCCAACGCCGACTGCATCGTCATCCAGGGTTCCAACATGGCCGAGTGCCACCCTGTGGGCTATCAGTGGGTAGCGGAGGCGAAGGCACGCGGAGCGAAGGTCATCCACGTCGATCCCCGCTTTACGCGCACGTCTGCCGTCTCGGATAAGCACATACCTATCCGGGCCGGCTCGGATGTCGTGCTTCTTGGCGCGCTCATCAACTACGTGATCAGCAATGATCTCTGGTTCAAGGAGTACGTCAGCGCATACACCAACGCTGCCACGTTGGTCCACGACGATTACCGCGATGCCGAGGATCTGGGCGGGCTGTTCTCCGGCTTCGATCCGGAGAAGGGTGCCTACGACACGTCGTCATGGGCGTACGCCGAACGTGAGGACGGCGCCATCGACGAGCCCGGGCCCGGGTCGGAACACGGGGCCAATGGGACGGCGCGCGCTACCGGCCATTCGTACGGCAGTGGTGGTCCGCCCTTGGAGCACGCCGAAGTCCAGCGGGACGATACCCTTCAGGACCCCCGGACCGTCTTCCAGATCGTGAAGCGGCACTACGCCCGTTACACGGCGGAGATGGTGCAGGACATGTGTGGCATCAGTGTGGCGGATTTCGAGTACCTGGCGCGTACCATCACGGAGAACTCCGGACGCGACCGGACCACCTGTTTCGCCTATGCCGTTGGCTGGACCCAGCACTCGCTGGGAACGCAGTTCATCCGGGGTGCCGCCATCCTGCAGCTCCTGCTCGGAAACGTGGGACGCCCGGGCAGTGGCATCATGGCCCTGCGCGGACATGCCAGCATTCAGGGTTCCACCGACATCCCGACGCTGTTCAACCTGCTGCCCGGGTATCTGCCGATGCCCAGCGCGGGCCGCCACGACAGCCTCGAAGAGTATCTGTCCGTTATTGGGTCGAAGCAGCAAAAAGGTTACTGGGCTAACGCGGACGCTTACACCATCAGCCTTTTGAAGGCATGGTGGGGTGACGCCGCGACCGCGGACAACGACTGGGCCTACGACTACCTTCCCAGGCTGACCGGAGCGCACGGTACGTACGAAACCGTGATGGGGATGCTCGAGGACGAGGTGGAGGGCTACTTCATCCTCGGACAAAATCCTGCAGTGGGTTCGGCTCATGGCCGGATGCAGCGGATGGGCATGTCGCACCTGAAGTGGCTCGTGGTTCGGGACTTGAACATGATCGAGTCCGCTACCTGGTGGAAAGACGGTCCGGAGATCGAATCGGGGGAGCTGCGCACCGAAGACATCGAGACCGAGGTGTTCTTCATGCCGGCGGCAACCCACGTCGAGAAAGCCGGATCCTTCACCCAGACCCAAAGGCTGCTGCAATGGCGGCACCAGGCGGTTGCACCGCCAGGGGAGTGCCAAAGCGAACTGCAGTTCTTCTTTGAACTGGGCAAGCGGATCCGGGAGAGGCTGGCCGGTTCCCAGGATGAGCGCGACCGTCCCCTGCTCGACCTGACTTGGGACTATCCCACGGACGAACACGGCGATCCCGATGCCGAGTCGGTCCTTGCCGAGATCAACGGCCGTCACCTGGCGGGTCCGGACGCAGGGAAACCCCTGTCCTCCTACACGGAGATGCAGGCTGACGGATCCACGTCTGGCGGCTGCTGGATCTACACCGGTGTTTACGCTGACGGCTTCAACCATGCCGCCAACCGCAAGCCGGGCCAGGAACAGGGACCGGCTGCTTCGGAGTGGGGCTGGGCATGGCCGGCCAACCGCCGGATTCTCTATAACCGTGCCTCGGCGGACCCGGACGGCAAGCCGTGGAGCGAGCGGAAGAAATACATCTGGTGGGACCAGGAGCAGGGCAAATGGGTCGGAGACGACGTGCCCGACTTCCCGGTTGACCGCGCCCCGGGCAGCAAACCCGATCCCTCGGTTGGTGGTCCTGCCGCCCTCAGCGGTGATGATCCCTTCATCATGCAGGCTGACGGCAAGGGCTGGCTGTTTGCGCCGAAGGGCCTCATGGACGGACCCCTGCCCACGCACTACGAGGCGCAGGAGTCACCGGTGGCCAACGCGCTGTACCCGCAGCAGCAGAACCCCGCGCGGCTGGTGTTCCCCCGCAAGGACAACCTGAGTGCCCCAAGCGCAGGGACCAGTGGCTCCGACGTCTACCCGTATGTCTTCACCACGTACCGGCTGACCGAGCACCACACGGCGGGCGGCATGAGCCGTTGGCTTCCGTACCTCTCCGAGCTGCAACCGGAGATGTTCTGCGAGGTCTCGCCGCAGCTGGCGGCCGAACGCGGTCTTGAACCTTATGGGTGGGCCACGATTATTTCGGCGCGTTCCGCCATTGAGGCCAAAGTGCTGGTCACTGACCGCATGGCGCCCCTCCAGGTTGGTGGCCACACGGTGCACCAGATCGGGTTGCCCTACCACTGGGGCGTCGGCAGCAATGCCGTCGTCAGCGGCGACGCTGCCAACGACCTGCTGGGTGTGACGCTGGATCCCAACGTCCAGATCCAGGAATCGAAGGTGGCATCCTGTGACATCCGGCCGGGCCGCCGGCCCCGCGGGAAGGAGCTGCTTGCCTTGGTTGCTGAGTACCAGGAACGGGCCGGCGTGACCATTGAGACCGGCAACCGCGCCGTCACCGATCCCGCGGTGGAAGGGCTCCAACCCCGCCCCGATGAAAAGGGCAGCACCGAGGGTGGGGAGCATTGATGAGCCCGCTTCCCACCGCTTCAGTTGAAGCACACATTGCCCCGCCCGGAACGCCGCCTGCCGGTGGCGTTCCGGGCACCGACCCGACGACGGAGGACTAGATGGGCCAGCTGTCCGGACCGACCGACCCCACCGCCGATGCCCATTGGGAGCACAATCATCCGCGCAAGGGGTTCTTCACCGACACCTCGATCTGCATTGGCTGCAAGGCCTGTGAAGTTGCCTGCAAGGAGTGGAACCACAACCCGCAGGACGGAAACCTGGAACTGCTCGGGTCCTCCTACGACAACACCGGATCGCTGGGTGCCAGCACCTGGCGGCATGTCGCCTTCATCGAACAGGGCCAGGAACGGATTGTTGAGGCGCGGGAATCAGGCCGCGCCCTGGTCAGCCTGGGCATGCCCCGCATTGGTCCTCCGGCCGCGGCAGCGCCGGTCACGGACTTGGCGGACGCTGATACCACCCCGCCGGACACCGCTGACTTCCGGTGGCTGATGTCCTCGGATGTCTGCAAGCACTGCACCCACGCCGGCTGCCTTGACGTCTGTCCCACTGGCGCACTGTTCCGCACCGAGTTCGGCACTGTCGTGGTCCAGGATGACGTCTGCAATGGCTGCGGAACCTGCGTGGCCGGCTGCCCCTTCGGCGTGATCGAGCGCCGCAGCAACGGCACGGTCAAGGTTGCCAGCAGCAGGGAAGAACAGCACGCCAAGCATCCCGCCGTCCCCAACGAGGGCATCGCCCAGAAGTGCACGCTGTGCTACGACCGGCTGGTTGATGACCAGACGCCTGCATGCGCCAAGGCATGCCCGACGACGTCCATCAAGTTCGGCGACCACGATGACATGGTGGACACGGCCCGGGAACGGGTGGCCACCCTGCATGCGCAGGGCATGACCGAGGCAAGGCTTTACGGGGCGAACGAAAACGACGGCGTCGGCGGAACCGGATCAGTCTTCCTGCTGCTCGACGAACCCGAAGTGTACGGTCTTCCGCCGGACCCCCGGGTTCCCACCGCAGACTTGCCGAAGATGTACCGCCGGGCCGGAATGGCCGTGGCGGGCATGGCCGCGGCCGCTGCGCTGGCCTTCCTGGGAGGACGGGCGTGACCCTCTCAGAGTTCGACAGCTTCCGTCCCTCAGAGCCTGCCCGCCGCCGGCAGGGCGGCAAGCGCGGCACCGGCCGCCGCCGGGACAATGGTGACGGCTCGCGGGAAATGCCCATGGTGCCGGAGCCCGAGTTCACCTCGTACTACGGCCGTCCGGTGGTCAAACCGGCTCCATGGGGCGACGACGTGGCCATCTACCTCTTTCTGGGCGGGGTGGCAGGTGGATCGGCCCTCCTCGGTCTTGGCGGTCAGCTGACCGGCCGGCCAATCCTTCGCCGCAACGCCCGGCTGGGCGCCTTGACGGCAGTAAGCGCCGGCGCCGTTGCCCTGGTGAAGGACCTGGGCAGGCCGGAGCGTTTCCTGCACATGCTGCGGACCTTCAAGGTGACGTCGCCCATGAGTGTTGGCTCGTGGATCCTCAGCGCCTTCAGCGCGGGCACGGCCGTGACGGCGGTGGCGGAAATCGACCGGATGACGGGAAGCCGGCTTCCGCTGGGTCCGTTGCGGAAGGTCCTGCATGCAGTTGAAGGCACGGCAGGGGTCGAAGCGGCGGTCTTCGCAGGGCCACTGGCCGCGTACACGGCTGTCCTGCTTGGCGACACCGCCACCCCGACGTGGAACGCCGCGCATGAGGAACTGCCATTCGTCTTCGTCAGTTCGGCATGCCTCGCTTCTGCCGGCCTCGCCATGGTCACCACACCCATCCACGAGACAGGGCCCGCCCGGAAACTTGCTGTGCTCGGTGTCCTGGGCGACGTCGCTGCCATGAAGGTGATGGAGCACCGGATGGATCCGGTGGCCGCGGAGCCCCTGCACCAGGGCAAGGCGGGCACCATGCTGAAGTGGAGCGAGCGGTTGGCGTTGGCCGGCGGCCTGGGGACACTGTTCGCAGGACGCAACCGCGTGGTTGCGGCAGTTTCAGGATTGGCGTTGCTGTCCGCTTCGGCACTGACCCGCTTCGGCGTGTTCGAAGCTGGCCTCGCCTCTGCCAGGGATCCGCGGTACACCATCGAACCCCAGAAGAACCGGCTCGCTGCCCGCCGTGCTGCCGGGGTGACCGGGGACGCGATCACCACCGCCAGCTGAGGGGGCAGCGGGTCAGCGGACCTCGATGCCCCGCCCAGCGGTGGTGTGGCCGATCACGGGGTAGCCCGGCAGCTCGCCGACCACCAGCAGGCCGCCTGAGGTCTGGGCGTCGGCCAGAAGCAGCAGGTCGTCTTCGGTGACACCCGCGGCTGAGCCCAGGTGCGGCCGCACCCAATCGAGGTTGCGCCGGGTCCCGCCGGAGACGAAACCGTCGCGGAGGGCCTCCCGCGCGCCCTCGATCAGCGGAACGGCCTTCAGATCGATCACGGCGCCCACTTCCGAAGCGCGGACCATCTTGTAAAGGTGCCCCAGCAGCCCAAAACCCGTCACGTCGGTGGCCGCCCGGACGCCGGCGGCAACCGCGGCGTCGGCTGCGTCCCGGTTGAGGGCCGCCATGGTCTCCAGCGCTTCAGCGAATACCTCACCGGTCTGTTTGTGCCGGTTGTTGAGAAGTCCGACGCCGAGTGGTTTGGTGAGCGTGATCGGCAGCCCGGGCTGCGCGGCGTCGTTGCGGAGCAGCCGGTCGGGGTGGGCGACGCCAGTAACGGCCATGCCGTACTTCGGCTCAGGATCGTCAATGGAGTGGCCGCCGAGCACCGGGCAGCCCGCCTGGGATGCCACGCTCAGCCCCCCGCGGAGGACTTCGGTCATCAATTCCATCGGCAGGACACCGCGGGGCCACCCGACAAGGTTGATCGCCGTGACTGGCTTGCCACCCATCGCGTAGATGTCCGAGAGGGCATTGGCGGCCGCAATCCTGCCCCAGTCGAAGGCATCGTTGACCACGGGAGTAAAAAAGTCAGCGGTGGTAAGGACGGCCAGATCATCGCGGACCAGGACCGCCGCGGCGTCGTCGCCGCTGTCCAGGCCGACCAGGACCTCCGCGCCCGGCTGGCCGATCAGGCCACGGACCGCATCCTCGAGTTCACCGGGCGGAATTTTGCAGGCGCAGCCCCCACCGTGGGCATAGTCGGTGAGCCGGAGCGCACCGGCAACACCATCATCAACTTGCTGGACTGATGTCTGAGCCTCATTCACCCGCCAAGCGTACCCCTCCAGTTAACCCTGCTATATTGAGGCGCGGTGGCGTCCGGGTCCTGGTGGGCCCCCCGGTCTTCAAAACCGGTGAGGCTGAGCATCTCGGCCTGGCGGGTTCGATTCCCGTCCGCCACCGCCAAACTACCGGCGTGATTGCCGCGAAAAGAGGAGGGCTGTGGACCAGGTCGATCCCCGGCGGCTGATTCCCCGCACGAACGACCTGCTGGCGCTGCCGGCCGTCCGCGAGGCCCGGACGCGGCTGAATGAGCGCGTCGTCCGCGAACTCGTCCGGAAGGTCCAGGAGCAGGCCCGCCGCGGTGAGCTGGCTCCCGGCAAGGTGGAACCCGCCCTGCTGGCCGCCGTCGCTTCATTGAAAGCAACAACCCTTCGCCCGGTGCTGAACGCAACCGGTGTCATCGTGCACACGAACCTCGGCCGTGCCCCCCTTTCCGCAGCCGCGGTGGAAGCCCTTGTCGCTGCCAGCGGCTACGTTGACGTGGAGCTGGACCTGGCAGACGGCAGCCGCTCCCGCCGCGGTGCCGGCGCCCGGGCTGCCCTCCTCGCTGCCTGTCCTGCGGCCGAGGACGCCCTGGTAGTTAACAACGGGGCGGCTGCACTGGTGTTGGCCACCACAGCCCTGGCCGCCGGCCGGGAGGTAGTTGTGAGCCGAGGAGAACTCGTCGAGATCGGCGCAGGCTTTCGACTGACCGATTTGATGGAGTCGACGGGCGCGGTGCTTCGCGAGGTGGGCACCACCAACCGGACCCACCTGCACGACTACGCGGGCGCCCTCGGGCCGGACACAGGCTGCGTCCTCAAGGTGCATCCGAGCAATTTCCGCGTGGACGGCTTCACGTCCGCAGTTTCGATTGACGAACTGAGCCGGCTGACTGCCGCAAATGGGATCCCGCTTGTGGCTGACCTGGGCAGTGGGCTGCTGGCTCCCGATCCCTACCTGCCCGACGAGCCGGATGTTGCCTCCGCCTTAGCGGGCGGTGCGGACGTCGTCATTGCCAGCGGTGACAAACTGCTGGGCGGGCCCCAGGCCGGCTTGCTGCTGGGCCGCAAGGAGATCATCACCAGGCTGGCCCGGCACCCGCTCGCCCGTGCGGTCCGGGCGGACAAGCTTGCCCTGGCCGCCTTGGAGGCGACGGTCGCCGGTGGGCCGCCGCCGGTGGTCGAGGCGCTGCACGCCGACGTCGAACAGTTGCGGCGCCGTACTGACAGGCTCGCCGAAGCCCTCGGGGTACCCGTGGAGGCCCATGACGGACGGGTGGGCGGCGGCGGTGCCCCCGGCTTTCCGCTGCCGGGGTGGGCGCTCCGGCTGCCCGAGGGAATTGCGGGACGCTTGCGCACCGGCCACCCTGCCGTGCTGCCGCGCGTCCACGATGGCGCCTGCCTGATCGACCTGCGGTGTGTGCCGCCCGCCGACGACGATCGGATTCTTGACGCCGTACGCCAGGCATTGGCAACCCTCGACGTGGCAGACGCAGGCAGGGCGGGCTGAACCGTGCACGTCGTTGCCACTGCCGGACATGTCGATTCCGGGAAAAGTACCCTGGTCCGCGCCCTGACCGGCATGGAACCGGACCGCTGGGAGGAAGAGCGGCGCCGCGGGCTGACGATCGACCTCGGCTATGCGTGGACAACGTTGCCGTCCGGCCAGGACGTTGCCTTCGTTGACGTTCCCGGCCACGAACGCTTCCTTGGCAACATGCTTGCCGGCATCGGACCCGCGCCTGTGGTCTGCTTCGTCGTGGCCGCGGACGAGGGCTGGCAGGCCCAGTCAAGCGACCATCGCGATGCGGTCGCCGCGCTCGGAATTGAACACGGCGTTGTCGTGCTCAGCCGCGCGGACCGGGCATCCGGGCAGCGGGTCGCCGACGTGCTGTCGCGGACCCGCACGGAGCTGGCAGGGACCGGGCTGCGGGATGCTCCAGCCATCGCCGTGTCGGCCATCGACGGCACCGGCTTGGCTGAGTTGCGTGCAGCGCTCGACGGCGTCCTTGCCCGGGTGCCTGCCCCCACCACCACCGGGAGGGTCCGGCTGTGGGTGGACCGGTCATTCACGATCACCGGTTCCGGGACGGTGGTCACCGGAACACTGGCTGCGGGCACACTCGCCCAGGGTGACCGGTTGGAACTGCTCGGCCACTCAGGGTCCCGGCCTGTGGCGGTCCGCGGCCTGCAGAGCCGCGACACCTCATACCCGTCGGTGGAGCCGGTCAGCCGGGTGGCGTTGAACCTGCGCGATGTAGCCGCAACGGACATCCGGCGCGGGGATGCGCTGGTTACCCCTGGCGCCTGGCCCACCACCGGCGTCGTAGGCATCCACCGCACTACCGGCGTGGCCTATACCGAGGTGCCCGAGCAAATCATGGTTCATGTCGGCACGGCGTCCGTGCCGGCGCGCCTGCGTCCCTTCGGGGCCGACCACGCCCGGCTGGTCCTCGACAGGCCCTTGCCCCTGGTTCTCGGGGACCGGCTGGTGCTGCGCGACCCCGGCAGCCGCTCGGTCCTGGGTGGGGCGCGCATTCTCGACGCCGACCCACCGGAGCTGCGGCGGCGCGGTGACGGCGCGCATTGGGCTGAACGGCTTTCGGGCATGGACCCCGCAGGAGACATTCTGGGGGAAGTGGCAGCCCGCGGAGCCGTCCAGGTGGATCATCTCCGCAAGCTTGGGCTGCTGCCCGGGCACGGCACGGAAGCCCCTCAGGGCGTGCGGGTTTTCGGTGACTGGTGGGTGCATGCCCCTGTCCTGGAGGCATGGCAGCACCGGCTCCGCACTGCGGTCGAGGCGCTGCAGGAGAAGGACCCCTTGGTCCCGGGCCTTTCCATGGGTGCGGCGCGGGACCTGCTCAGGTTGCCTGAGGAGAGGCTGCTTTCCCATCTGATCCGCGGGGCGGAGCTGGAGCAGGAGGGTGGCCACATCCGGTTGCCGGGCAGCCAGGACAACCTTGGTCCCATCGAGCTGGCAATCGTCCAGTTGGAGCGCAGGCTCAGCGCGGCCGCGTTCCACGCCCCGGAAGCCGACGAGCTGGCTGCCTTGGGCCTCGGCGCACGGGAACTGGCCGCCGCAGAACGCACGGGACGGTTGCTGCGTCTTCGCGATGGGGTGGTGCTGCTTCCCACGGCGCCGGCACTCGCGATGCGCACGCTTGCCGGCCTGGCCCAGCCCTTCACCACCAGCCAGGCACGACAGGCGCTGGACACCACACGCCGGATTGCGGTTCCACTGCTGGAGCACCTCGATTCGCGCGGCTGGACCAAACGGATTGATGCCGGTCACCGCACAGTGGTGCGCTGACCGGGCTGTCAGGCAGCAGGTCTGGAAAGACGACTAGGCCGGCTCGGTTGACTGGACGCGCCGCAGGATGTCGTCCACCACGCGTGCGAGCGGCGCGGTGGCGTCGATAGCGATGCCGCCAGATGGGATTTCTTCCCGTGTTTGGTACAGGTGCTCAATCAGGTCCCGTTCTGTTCGCCGTCCTCCCCATTCGTCCTCCGGGCGCTGGTCAAGCCGTCGCTTCAACGTTTCCAGGTCCACCTCGAGGACGAAGACGCCATCGAAGAGATCGATGAACTTGACGAGATTCCGCGAGCCGCCGCAGAAGAAGGTCAACGCTTCCCGCTGGTCTGCGGCCAACGCCCTGACCTTGTCCACTCTCCAGAGGTGGTGCCGGTGAACGGCGACTCCGGTGATGCCCCCGACCGGCTCGCCGGTTTCCGGGTTACCTTGATAGGCGAGTTCGCGGTCGCCGTTGATGGCCTCATAGCCCCGCCGCCGCAGTTCATTGCAGACTGCAGTCTTGCCGGTTCCAGAGCCGCCTTCGATCAGGTAGTTCTTCCTGCCCATGCCTGATGGTACCGATCATGGCCAGGGGCAGTTCTCCCCGTGTCCCTTTCGGGCAGTTGGGCCGGGGGCTGCCTAAGCTGTGGTCATGACAATGCCACCACACGTTTCCGCAACACCGATGAAGTCCCTGTTGTACTGGCGGAAGAGCAAGATCAACGGAGCCAAGACGGTGCCCGTCATAGTCAGCATGGATCCGTCAGGGATGTTCCGCATGGTGGATGCCGCGGGCGTGAGCGTGCTCTCCTTGCCTGTGCAGCAGGCGTCATTCCGGTTCACCAGCATGGGAACGATGGTGGTGACAGCCCAGGGCCGTACGTATGACGTGCTGGGCGTGGGGGCGTCAATGTCGCCGGACCCGTCGCCCGAGCAGAAGGCGGAGATGAAGGCGGCTGTCGCCGACTACAAGGACCGCACAGCCCTCAACCGTGCCGGTTCCGCCGGTGCTGCAATGAGCGGCGCAGGGGGATTGGGCGGTGTTGCAGGCGTCGCCGGCAGTGCCTTGATGATGTTCTCCTACTACGAGGGGCTGGAAACCATCAAGGCCTGGCAGGCGGTCCTTCCGCAAACAGGCGCTCCGGTCCAGACGAGTGCAATGAAGGCCGGCCTTTACATGATGCTGGGTCTCGTAGTGGCCATCATCATCGGCATCATTGTTGCCATCAACGTGCTCTAGGCTGGGGATCCATGCGTGCAATCGTCATGGACCGGATCGCCGGTCCCCTGTCTGTCCAACAAGTGCCTGTACCTGAGCTGCCGTCAGGCGGTGTCCTGGTCACCGTCACCGCCACCGGCCTCTGCCGCAGCGACTGGCACGCCTGGGCCGGCCACGACGACATAGCGTTGCCGCATGTCCCGGGCCATGAGTTCGCGGGCGTCATCACCGCCGTCGGTGAAGGGGTGACCAAGTGGGCCGTCGGCGACAGGGTCACGGCGCCCTTCGTTGAGGGCTGCGGGGCATGCGAGTGGTGCCGCGGGGGTAACGCGCAGGTCTGCCCCGAACAGCAGCAACCCGGCTTCACCCACTGGGGCTCCTTTGCCGAGCAAGTGGTCATCCACGCCGCAGACACGAATCTCGTCGCCATCCCGGCAGGAGTCAGTTTCGAGGCTGCGGCAAGCCTGGGCTGCCGTTTTGCCACCGCATACCGTGCACTCACCGGCAGGGCAGGCCTTGCCCGCGGCGAGTGGGTCACCATCGTTGGAGCCGGCGGGGTGGGCCTCAGCGCCGTCATGATTGCGAAGGCGCTCGGCGGCAAGGTGGTTGCTGTGGACCGGAACCCGGGTGCCCTTAAGGTGGCGGCATCCCTCGGAGCCGATCACATCCTGGTCGCCGACGGTTCGGACGTCCCCTCCCAAGTGCAGGCCATCACTGGTGGAAGCCACGTCTCCATTGACGCCGTAGGCAGTGAGCAGACATGCGCTGACGCGCTCCTTAGCCTTCGCCGCCGTGGCCGGCATGTCCAAATCGGGCTCCTCCCGCCGGTGGAAGGCCATCCCCGCGTACCAATGGCGCGTGTTATTGCCTGGGAACTGGATGTCTTCGGCAGCCACGGCATGGCAGCGGTGGATTACCCTGGCATGCTCGCCCTGATCGCATCGGGGGCACTGGAGCCACAGAAACTCATCGAGCGGATCATCGGCTTGGAGGAGGCCGCCGGGATGCTGCCACGTTTCGACACAGCGAACGTCGCCGGCATGACAATGATCGATCCCACCCTGTGACGCTTCCGGCCCGCGGATTGGGTGGTTTGATTAGTCAGTGCTCCGAGTAAGACGCTTTGTAGTTTTCAGCCTGTTCGTGGCCTGCGCCAGCGCGGTTTTCTCATTTTGGATCATCGGGCAGCCCGGGGCGGAAGCCCGGGTGGCGTTTTCACCACCGCCGCGGGCGGCGGTGACCCTTGAAACCGGGGCTGGCGGCATGACCACCGCCGTGGACGTGACACGCAGTCCCGACGCCGAATGGCTTCGAGGGGCTTCCCACGGCACCGGAATCCCTGCCCGTGCCCTGCGGGCCTATGTTGCTGCTGCCATCACGGCCAATGACTCCACGCCGCACTGCGGAATCGGCTGGAATACGCTGGCCGCCATCGGCTTCGTTGAATCAGGCCACGGAACCTATGGTGGCGGCAGCCTGGACGCGTCGGGCCAGGCCAGCGGGCCGATCGTGGGCCCGAGCCTCAACGGGTCAGGTTTCGCCGCCATCCCCGACACCGACGCCGGTGCCCTGGACGGTGACGCCAACTGGGACCACGCGGTGGGTCCCATGCAATTCATTCCCTCCACCTGGCGACTTGCAGGAATGGACGGGAACGGGGACGGAACAGCGGACCCGTTCAATATCGACGATGCAGCCCTCAGCGCGGCCACGTATCTATGCGGCCACGGCCGGGACCTAACGACCTCGCAGGGGTGGCGGGATGCCATCTACGCCTACAACCAGTCCGACGCCTATATCCGCAAGGTGGGTGCGCAGGCCACTGCCTACGCCACGAAAACGGGTACCGCAGAGTAATCCACGACTGGCAGTCGATAACTGCCAGTGCCTCCCTGCGGTCAGGCCTGCCAGGTGATGGGAACTGCCTTCAGCCCGTAGACGATGGTGCTTTCCATGCGCTCCAGGTGGGCTCCGGGAGCCACGGACAGCCCGGGCAGGCGGGCGAGCAGCGCCTCCAGCGCGATCCTGGCCTCGAGCCGGGCCAGTGGTGCGCCCAAGCAAAAATGGATGCCGTGGCCGAACGCCACATGCCGGTTCGGGCTGCGGTCGACGTCGAACTCGGCCGCCCGCTCAAACTGCCGCTCGTCGCGGTTGGCCGAGCCGATCCACGCCACGATCGGTGCCCCGGCCGGTATGCGTTCGCCGCCCACCTCGGTCTCCGCTACGCTCACCCGGTACATCGACTGGACAGGGGAGCGGAAGCGCAAAACCTCTTCGAGGGTCTGGGGCAACAAGGCAGGCTCCTTCAGGAGACGGTCAAGGGTGCCGGGCGATTCGGACAGGCACAGAACGGCGTTGCCGATCAGGTTGGTAGTGGTCTCGTTGCCCGCGACCAGCAGCAAAGCGCAGAAACCCAGCAGTTCAGGCACCGAGAGTTTCTGGCCTTGAATCTCGGCGGACAGCAGGCTGCTGATCATGTCCTCACCCGGCCGGCTCCTGCGCTGGTCGATCAGGTCCAGGAAGTACTCGACCATCTCGGATGTGGTGGTGTCCTGGCTGCCGCTGCCCGGACCGGTGCGTGTTTGGCTGACAATGGTGTCCGACCAGTGCTTGAAGCGCTCACGGTCCTGCGCCGGAATGCCCATCAATTCGGAGATCACGATGACCGGCAACGGGTAGGCCAAATCCTGGATCAGGTCCGCGCTGCCGCCGCGCGCCACCATTCCGTCCACCAGTTCGTTCGCGAGCGCGGAGATGCGTGGGGCCAGGGCGTCGACTGCTTTGGGCGTGAAAGCCTGGGTGACCAGGGACCGCAGCTGCCGGTGCCGCGGGGGATCAGCCGTGATCAGGCTTGACGCGAACAACTGGCCTGAACCCGATGGCGCGTCGCCGCCCATCCGTGAGGAAAACGTCGCGTGCTCGGACAGCACCCGCTGGACATCGTCGTACCGGAACACATGCCAGCTCCCGGATTGCTCATCGTGGAAGACCGGCGCGGCCGCCCGCATGCGTTCATAGTGGGGAAAAGGATCCAGCGGGTATTGCGTGGACTGGGTGGCGTCCATGGTGGCCTCCCTGACTGACCGTAGAACCTCGATCCTAACCAAAGCCTGCCCCCGGGTCATTAGTCCCGCCGTCGTAAGCTATGACGCTTCACTTTGGAATTCCTGGACTTCCGCACTCCAGCCAAACCAAGCCGCCGCTCATGCCTCGCGGCGAACCACACGGCGGCCACCATCAGGCCCAAGACGTCCACGAACCCCAGGATCGCTTCCCACGGCATTTGGATGGACCCTCCCCGCAGGTTGTTGTAAAAGGAGCCGAGGGGGACCAGCAGCGGCCAGAGGACGATGAGGTTCCGGGCGGCGCTGAAGGCAACCGCGTAGACCACTCCGAGGCCGAAAAGGAAGAGCATCTCCGACCAGGCCATGCCGTAGCCGACGTGGTACGCGGCGTACAGGGCGGCGGCGCCGGCCACACCCGGGATCGGGCCGAAGCTGGCTTCCAGGCGCGCCTGGACGAAGCCCCTGAAGAAAACTGCCTCGAAGAACCCGACGGTGATGGCGAGGGCCGCCAGGGGCACCCAGTCGACGGGGCGCGGAAGCGGGTACCCCCAAAGGGTGATGACGAACTGCACCGATGCGAGGACGAGTCCCAAGGCAAACGCCTGGCCCAGGTTTCTGCGGCTGATTCCCAACGCGGCCAGGGACCTCCGCCGGATCCACGTGTTGTATCCGATGGGACCGAGGACACCGAGGAGCATGCCGGCAGCGAACGACAGGAACAGCCCCAGCGTGTTTCCCTGCGTGAAGACCCTGAACGCCAGCCAAAAAAGGGCCACGACGCCCACGTAGAGCGCCGCTACGGCGCCGACGTCAGGCCAGTCAGGATGTCCGGCCCAGCGGGGCCGCGACATGGGCACAATGAGCGCCAAAACCAGGGCGGCAACGGGAACGCCGAAACCGTAGACTGCGGGGTTCCCGAGGGACAGCAGCAGTATCGCGCCGACGAGGAACACGGGCCAGGCAATCCGTGGCAAAGCCCGGGCGGTTCCACCCAGCTTCGTATCCGACATGACACCCACCTCCAGGTAACGGCGGACTGCATGCATCAAGTCTTTCGTTGGCCAAGCCCGGACTATAGGGGCGAAGGGCCCAGCCGGGCTTGAACACAGGTCCCGCACCGCGCCAAGCCACCACCCGGGTCAGCGGCCAGCCCCTGCGGCTGCGGCGCGCTTCCCTTGCGCCCCTAGCCCAGGCCCAGGGCGACGGCCAGCTCCGGCCCCAGTGACTTCGCGAAGGTGTTCGTCATGTGGTTGTCCCGGTAGACCAAAACATTGCCGATGACGGCAGGGCAAACGCCGTCCCGGCAAAACAGCTTCGACAGGTTGACAACGTCGACGCCGTCGATCCGGCCGGCTGCCGACACAAGCGCGTCCTCACCGTCAGAAAGGGCCTCCGAAGCGGGTGTGGCACAGGCGCCGCCGTCGGCGTGCTTCTGAACGCACTCAACCGGGTTGCCCTGGGGATATGGCAGGTCGGCGACGACGGAGACGCGCAGCCCGGCAGCGCGCAGGCGGGAAAGGGACTGGACATAACCATCCAGCAGCGGGGCATCGGGCCCCCAGGACCATCCAAGTGCCTTGCGGTACCCCGCTTCACGCATTCCCGCAACCAGGACAAGGTCCGGTTTTGCTGCCGCGATCTTCTCCGCCGTCACAGCGTTCTGCGCGGAGCAGTTGGTGTAGACGGTGGCGGCAGACCGCGGCGGCGTCAGCGTAAACGGGCAGCCGTTGCGCACCATGGCGTGGATCCTGAGCGGGATCTTCCGTGAGACGGCGATGAGCGGGTCCACAAACTGGCCGGCATGGGAATCCCCGACAACCATCACAACCGGGGCACCTTGCTGTCCGGTGGACCCGAACCAGCAATCCGTGTCGGGCACCAGGGCGGGGTCGTACACCCCGCAGGCCCCGGCGCTTGTGGCAGGCACGTCCTGCATGGCAACAGAGGGATCAGGACGGATGGGCAGGCCGGCAGGGACCGGCGCGGGCCGGGCAGACCACGCCTGCGCGCCGGGGTAATCGTGGTCGGACAGCTCGGTGGACAACTGCGCGCGCTTGAACTCGATCACCTGCCAGGGCGCCCACGCCGCCACAGACACCACCATCGCCACGCAAAGCGCCATCGCGTAGACCTGTCGGTAGGCGCGCCAGCCGGCGGGCCCCGAGTGGTGCCGGAAGCGCTGCTCCACAAGGTGGTAGGAGGCGGCGGCGAGGGCAAGGCTCACGACGGCGAGGATAAGTGCTTCCCTGATGCGCGGTGTGCGGCCCAACAGCGCCACAGCGAAAACGATGACGGGCCAGTGCCACAGGTACAGGGAATACGACACGTCTCCGACGAACGTCATAGGCCGGATGCCAAGGACCCTTGACGCGGACCAGGGAACGGCCGTTGACAGGGTGCCCGTACGCAGCAGGATGGCGGTGCCGAGCACTGGAATGGCGGCGATGCTGCCGGGGAAGGCCATGTCGGTGCTGAAGAGGAAGGCCGGCACGATAATGGCGGAGACGCCCAGCCACCCGCTGAGCGCGGAAAGACGGGCGGAGCCCTTCAGCATGGTTGGGAGAAGGGCCGCGAGGCCGCCGACGGCGAGTTCCCAGATTCTGGTGGTGGTGGCAAAGTACGCCATGGTGTGCTCATGGCCGCTTAGGTAAATGCTGTAAATGAACGACGCCAGGGCAGTCACGGACAGGGCCGGCACGATGAACCGGCCGGCTTTTTGCCCGGCAGCGCGGGCCGCGGCGATCAGGCCAAGGAAAAAGAACGGGATGACGAGGTAAAACTGCTCCTCGACGGCGAGTGACCAGAAGTGCTGCAGGGGAGATACTTCCTGCGTCGCCCCCGCATAGGTGGCAGCAGAAAGTGCCTGGTGCCAGTTTTGTACCTGGAGCAGCGAGAACAGGACATCGGAGGAGATGTTCTGCCAGCGGCTTGGGGCAAGCAGCAGGACAGTGCCGGCCAGGACAGCGGCCAGAACAACTGCCGACGCCGGGAACAGCCTCCGGATGCGCCGGGCGTAGAAGTCGAGGACGGAGATGGACGCCTTCTTCGCGGCTTCCCTTGCAAGTGAGCCAATGATGAGGAAACCCGAGACGACGAAGAACACGTCGACTCCTACGAAACCGCCCGGCAAGGCTTCCGGGCGGAGATGGTATATCACCACGATCCCCACGGCCAGCGCGCGAAGGCCCTGGATGTCGGGCCTGGGGCCATGGCTGTTCCGGGTGTGTGTCCGGCGGCCCTTAACCGCGGCGTGCCTCATTGCTTCCCCTCCATACAAAACGCTGTCAACCTCCGCCCTGCATGGGGAATCGGGGCGGGTGGGGCCCGCCGACAGCCGATTGTATCCGAAGACCATATCCTGCAGGATCCGGCGCGGGAACGCCGTCGTTGTAATCGCTGGCGCTAGGGTGGTGCCTGTGCCGGCGCCGGAGGGCCCGTCCTGTCCGGGCACGCCACGGCCGACCCCTGGACCGCAAAGGAGCTCCAATGGTTAACGACTTCACCACCGGCCCGCTTGAATGCCTTTACACGGGCTCCGTGTGGGCCGAGGGACCTCTGTGGGTGCCGTCGTCGCAGACCGTGCGCTGGAGCGATATCCCGAATGACCGCATCCTTGAGTTCAACCCTGACTCCGGGACTACCCGCGAATACGCCGTGGGCGTCGAATACACCAACGGCCGCACCCTCGACGCCGATGGCAGCGTGGTGCAGTGCAGCCACGGCCGGCGCCGGGTGGAGCGGGACAGCGGAGGGACAGTAACCGCGCTGGTGGACTCATTCGAGGGCCGGCGGCTGAACTCACCCAACGATGTGGTGGTGGCCCGCGACTCCAGCATCTGGTTCACGGACCCGCCGTACGGCATTCTGCCGGGGACAAGGGAAGGCCACGAGGGCGAGCAGGAGTACGGCGGCTGCAACGTCTTCCGCTTTGAGCCGGCCACCGGAAAACTCACTGCCGTCATTCCGGACCTGGTGCACCCCAACGGGCTGGCCTTCTCGCCTGACGAGTCGGTCCTCTACGTCGCGGACACCGCCGGCCGCCGCTACGGCGTGCCCCTGCGGATCGCCACCTACACCGTGCGCCAGGGCCACTGCGGTCCCCGGACAGGCATGTTGGAGCTGGAAGACGGCTACCCGGCCGACGGTTTGAGGGTGGACGTCAAGGGCAGGATCTGGACCTCGGCCGGACCCACGGTCCGCATCTATTCGCCGTCCTTCGACCTCCTGCACACCATCGCCGTGCCGGAAACTGTGTCCAACCTGTGCTTCGGCGGTCCCGACGGGCAGGACCTCTACCTCACGGCAACCACCAGCCTGTACCGGATCCGCACCACCACCACGGACGCGGCCGCCCGCACCTTTCCGCCCAACCCCAACTGATCGCGAGGAACCCATGCAGTACCGAACCCTAGGACACAGCGGCACTATCGTCACCAACTACGCGCTGGGCACCATGACCTTCGGCGCAGAGGCGACGGAGGAAACCTCCCATGCCATCCTGGACAGCTACTTCGAGGCCGGCGGCAACTTCATTGACACCGCGGACGTGTACAGCGCCGGCGTGTCCGAAGAAATCATCGGCCGGTGGCTGGCCAAACGGCCCGAAGCCAGGGACAGCGCCGTGGTCGCCACCAAGGGGCGCTTCCCCATGGGGACGGCACCGAACGACGTCGGGACGTCCCGCCGGCGCCTTACGCGCGCCCTGGACAACTCCCTCCGCCGCCTGGGCGTGGAACAGATTGATCTTTACCAGATGCACGCTTGGGACCCGATCACTCCGCTGGAGGAGACGCTCCGTTTCCTGGACGATGCGGTGGCAAGCGGCAAGATCGCCTACTACGGTTTCTCCAACTTCCTGGGCTGGCAGCTCACCAAGGCCGTCCACGCGGCCCGCAGCCAGGGCTGGAATCCGCCCGTGAGCCTGCAGCCGCAGTACAGCCTGCTGGTCCGGGACATCGAGTTCGAAATCGTTCCGGCCGCGCTCGACGCCGGAGTTGGCCTGCTGCCTTGGTCGCCGCTGGGCGGCGGCTGGCTGTCCGGAAAGTACAAGAAGGACCAGCGCCCGTCCGGTGCAACCCGGCTCGGCGAAAACCCGGAACGCGGCATGGAGGCCTGGAAGGCGCGCAACGAGAACCCTCGGACCTGGGCCGTTCTCGACGCCGTTGCGGAGATTGCTTCTGCCCACGGCGTGAGCCATTCCCAGGTGGCGCTGGCTTGGCTGGCGGACCGGCCTGCAGTGACCTCCGTGATCCTGGGAGCCCGCACCACGGAGCAGCTGGCTGACAACCTGGCCGCCGCCGAACTGGAACTCACCGCCGACGAAGTCTCCCGGCTCACGCAGGCCAGCCGGCCCGAAACCGGCGTCTACCCCTACGGGCCCATGGCCCAGGAGCAGCGCAGCCGCAAGATGGAGGGCGGCCGGTAGTACCTCCGGAACAGCCCGGGGAAGTGCGTCAGGCTACTCCGTGTGCTTGAGCACGTCCGGCAGTTCGTCCACGTACACCGTTTGCGGCGGGTCGAAGTAGATCACCAGCACTTCATCACCCACCGGGAAGTCTCTGGCTTTGTCGAACGGGTGGGCATGAAAGGCCATGATGCCGCCAAGATAGGGCAGCATGACTTCGCCGATGGTGTCCGGGCCAATTCGCCCGGTCACCCGGCCGATCTTTCCGGTCAGGCTTCGGTCAACGTTCTTGCGCATCCAGGTCCCTTATGCCCTCTAGGAGCCCTGTGCCCTGGCCGGGTGCTTGGCGTCTTCACCCTTGCGCAGAGCGGACGCGAGGGCGGGGAGGTAGTCGCCTGCCTGGGCCAGGATTCCGCCCAGCATCTGGTTGACGCCCTCTCCGCCGTTCAGGACGGTCATGTTGCCCACGTGGGAGAAAGGCTCGGCCGCCGCGGCGATGATGGCTGGCATGTTCTCGGCAAGCTGCTGGGATATGACTGCGTCCTGGTTGGTGCCCAAGGCTTCGGCGCGGGCCTTGATGCCGTCCGCCTCGGCGAGTGCCTTGGCCTTGATCGCGGAGGCAGCGGCGTCACCCTTGGCCCTGGTTGCCGTGGCTTCGGCCTCGCCGGTGACCTTGGTGGCCCCGGCCGTGGCAGCGGCTGCGGTGGCGTTGGCCTGGGCCAGCAGCTCCGTCCGCCGCGCGTTGGCCTGGGCTTCCAGTTCGGTACGGCGGGCCAGTGCCTCCGCGGCGCTGATGTCCGCAGCCTTCTTGCCCTCCGCTTCGGTCCGGGTGGCATAGGCCTTGGCATCCGCCGGCTTCCTGACGATGGTCTGGAGCTTCTGCTCCTCCCGGTCTGCCTCGAGTTTGGCCACCTCCGTTTCCTGGACTACCACTTGCTGCCTTGCCGTCGCTTCGGCCAGCGGCCCGGCCTGGGAGGCGTTGGCCCTGGCGCGCTCGGCGTTGGCCTGCGCCACGGATTGCCTGATTGCGGAAGCGCTCTGTGCGTCCGCGATCAACGCTGCCGCCTCCGCTTCTTTTTCCGCCGCTTCCCGGTTCCGGGTGGCCTCCGCGATCCGGGCCTCCATCTTCACCTGGGCGATATGCGGCTTGGCGATGTTCTGGATGTAGCCCGTTGGGTCCTGGAGGTCCTTGATCTGCAGGGAGTCCACCACCAGGCCCAGTTTCTCCATCTCCACCCCGCTGGCGCTGCGCACTTGGGAAGCGAGCTTGTCCCGTTCGCGGATGATCTCCTCTACGGTCATGCTGCCGATGATGGAGCGCAGGTGTCCCTCGAAGACGTTATATACCTGGCTTTCCATTTTTGGCTGCTGGCCCAGGAAACGGCGGGCGGCATTGGCGATAAAGGGCGGGGCATCACCGATTTTGTAAATGACCACACCCTCCACAATGACCTGGATGCCCTGGGAAGTAACGCAGGAAACCTTGAGTTCGGTTTCATTCAATGTCAGTGACAGAGGCCGCACCGTCTGGAGGCCGGGCAGGACCAGGGCGCCTTTGCCGGTGACGATCTTGAAGTCCATTCCTTCCCGGGTTTCCAGTGTTCCGCGGGTCAGCCCGGAGATGATGAGGGCCTCATTGGGCTCAGCCACTTTCCACATCAGTTTTGTGGCCACCCAGATAAAGGCGATGGCAAAGAGAACCGCCAAAATAGTGGCAATAAGCGGGAAGAACGGTGCAAAGTCCGGCATAACCAGATCCTTTCAATGCCGTGAATGGGCATCACGGTATAGCCCCAACAATTGCAGCCGTCCTTTACCGCACCGCTGAAGTGCCCTCGATTCAGGCGTTTCCGGCCAGCTGTTGTAGACAGTCTGATTGGGGCCCGCCCCGGAGTCCAGAGTTGGGCGGACATTTGCCTGCGGCAACGGAAAAACGCTTACGACGGCGGCAACCCGTCTTCCGTCGCCGGGTCCGGCCTCCGGGGCAGGACCAGTCAGGAAGGGAGGTTTTTCTCCAGGTAGCCGAGGGCTGCGCTGGCCGCCCTGGCGGCCTCCGCCACCGCCGGACCCAGCCGCCCGACGTCGTCCGGGCCAACGCGCTGGGTGGGAAACCCGACGCCCAGGACCGCAGCGAGGCGCCCGGCGTGGTTGAAGACCGGAGCGCTGATGGAGCCTACGTCGGAGTTCCGCTCGCCGAAGGCCGCATAGTAGCCAACGGCTTTCGCATTGCTGACCTGGCTGTCGAGTTTCTCCCACGTATCCGGCGTCGCCGGCGTATAACTCGTCAGTTCCGCGTCCTCGAGGGCCCGGCGGGCTTCGGGATCGAAGGCAAGGAAGATCTTTCCCGGAGCCCCGGCATGCATGGGCATGACTTGCCCCACGAGGAAGGGCCGCATCACCACGTGACGGGTCTCGGCCACGGCAACCACTGTACGGAAGGGGCCGTCCCGCATATACAGGCAAGCGGTCTCTCCGGTCCGGTCACGCAGTTCCTGCAGGAAGGGATGGACCAGGCGGACCACATCGAGGCCGAAGGTTCCCGGGGTGGCCCACTGGACCAGGCGCAGTCCGATCCGGTAGCGGTCTCCGTCGCGGTCAAGGAACCCTTCCCGCACCATGTTCTGCACCAGTCGCTGGCAGGTACTTGACGGCAGTCCCGTCTCCCGGACGATCTGCTGGAGGGTTGGTTCCGGAAATTCAATGGAAAAGCAGTTCAAAATCTCGCTGACTTTGCGCAGCACCAGGAGGGGCTGCGCGGATCCGCTGCTTCGCTCTGACGCCAACGTCTATATCCCTTGTCTTCAGTGATTTTCCCGTGCGTGAGTCGTCATTCTATGGCGCCGCGCCCGGTCAAGATAATCGTTGACATAGGCAACAAGGACCCGCACCATGGGTTGGAGAACCGCATTGCGGGTCCAGCGGCCTGATTCCGGAAGCTCAAATATCCGACGTTCGAAGCCAGGCCGGCGCCCTACTACATCTGACCAATGGAGTGATGATGAGTATTCAAGGAGTGACCCGGGAGCAGGCCGTCCGGCGCGCCACCGTGGCGAGTGTGGTGGGTACAACCATCGAGTGGTACGACTTTTTCCTTTATGGAACTGCCGCCGCCCTGGTGTTTCCCCAGCTGTTCTTTCCGGGCCAAGTAGCCTTCGCCGGTGTGCTCGCGGCTTTCGGCACGCAGTTTGTCGGCTTCGTGGCCCGGCCCATCGGCGCGGCCATTTTCGGCCACTTCGGTGACCGGATCGGACGCAAGACGACGCTCATGGCCACGCTTTTCCTCATGGCTTTCGGAACCGTACTGATTGGCCTGCTCCCCACGTACGAAAGCATCGGCGTTGCCGCGCCGGTCCTGCTGGTACTGCTGCGCATCATCCAGGGCATCGGGGTGGGCGGCGAGTGGGGCGGTTCGGTGCTGCTGAGCATGGAATGGGGTGACCAGGCCCGCCGCGGCCTGTCCGCCTCCTGGCCGCAGATCGGCGTGCCGCTTGGACTGGTCCTGTCCACCGGCGTCGTCCGGCTGACGACTGCCGCCACCGGCGCCGAGGGATTTGTCGCCTACGGCTGGCGGATCCCGTTCATTCTGAGCATCATCCTGATTGGTGTGGGCCTGTTCGTTCGCCTGCGGGTCATTGAGAGCCCCGAGTTCGATGCCGTCCGGAAGTCCAACAAGGTGGTCAGGGCCCCGATCATCGAGGTGATCCGGAGGCAGCCCAAGGAGATCCTCCTCTCCGCCCTGGTGCGCACTTCGGAACAGGCACCCTTCTACCTGTTCATCACCTTCGTAATCACGTACGCCACCAAGCAGCTGAAGCTGGACAGCAACTCCATCCTCGATGACACGCTGATCGCAGCGGCGTTGGGGCTGATCAGCGTGCCACTGTTCGGGCGGCTTTCAGACCGTTTCGGCCGGCGACGCGTCTACGGAACCGGGATCGTGCTCACGGCACTGTTTGCATTTCCCTACTTTGGACTGTTGAACACCCGGGACGCCCTGTGGGTGGGCGTCGCCGTCGTGGTCAGCCTGATCCTGCACGACATCCAGTACGGCCCGCAGGCTGCCCTGATCGCGGAAAGCTTCGACACCGACATCCGTTACACCGGCGCCGGGCTGGGTTACCAGCTGGCCAGCGTGATCGCCGGTGGTCCCGCGCCCCTGATTGCGGCGGCGCTGCTGGCGAACTACGGAAACTCGACGTCGATCTCGTTTTACATCATCCTCTGCTGCGTCATCGCCATGATGGCCCTGATCTTCCTGCCCAGGGCCAAGGGGGCGCTGGCCAAGGACGCCGCTGCCGCCGCGGCCCCCAGGAACCTGTAGGCCGGATGCGATCTGACTTCGACCCCGGGCAGCTGGGCCCGCGGGAGTTCTACAAGTTCCTGACGTCGGTGGTTGTTCCACGGCCCATCGCCTGGGTTTCGAGCACGTCCCCGGCGGGGGTGGACAACCTGGCACCCCACTCCTTTTTCACTGTTGCCTCGGTGGACCCTCCGATCATCCAGTTCACCTCCGTCGGGGAAAAGGACTCGCTGCGGAACATCGAGGCGACGGGGGAGTTCGTGGTGAACCTCGCGCCGGCCACGCTGATCCAGGAGGTCAATGCCACCGGCACGAACTTCAGTCCCGACGTAAGCGAGTTTGATGCCGCAGGCCTTACCCGCGAGCCCAGTGCAGTGGTCCGGCCGCCCCGGGTCAAGGAGTCCCCGGCGGTCCTGGAGTGTTCCCTGCATCAGACCCTGCCCATGGGCGACTGCGTCCTGGTGTTCGGGGTGGTGGTGCACGGATCAGTCTCAACCGGGGTGCTCCGCAGCGGCCACCCCGACGTCACCGGGCTTGATCCGCTCTCGAGGCTTGGCGGTGATGAGTGGGCCACCATGGGTCCCATCCAGGACCTTCCGCGGATCCGGGCATCCCAATGGCCCGGCAGCTCCACGCCACGGACTCCGCGGCACCCGAAATAAGGGAGGAAAGCCGACGTATGGCCGCCACCATAAGCCTTGAAGAGGTGGGATCTGTCGCGACGCTGTCCTTCGGCAGCGGGCAACGGCTCAATGCCCTTGGGCGCGCCGAGTGGCAGGAGCTGGGGAGCGCGGTCCAGCGGCTGGCGGCCATCCCGTCCCTTCGCGCCGTCGTGGTGCGGGGCAGGGGAGGAGTGTTCTGCTCCGGGTTTGACGTGCGCGAATGGGAGGGGCGGACGGACGCGGAAATCAGCCGGACGTTCCGCGTGATCGAGGGTGCACTGCAGGCGCTCGAGGACTTGCCCGTTCCCACCGTGGCTGTTGTAGAGGGGGCGGCTGCCGGTGGGGGCTGCCAGCTGGCCCTCGCCTGCGACCTGCAGTTGCTCACGCCGTCGGCCCGCATCGGGATGCCCGTGGCACGCCTGGGCCTGCTGGTCCCGGCCACCTTTGCCAACCGCATGGCACTGCGGATAGGCCCGTCGCGTACCAAGGACCTCCTGTTTGGCGGCCGCATGCTGACGGCCGACCAGGCCTGGTCCACAGGCCTGATCACCACCCTCGCCCCCGACGAGGACGCCGATGCGGCGCTGGAAGCGATCCTCGACAACTGGAAAGGGCTTTCGGCGGCTTCCCTGCGGGCATCAAAAGCAGCGGTGAATGCGGGTCTGGGCCTGCTGACGGAAGCCGGCCGCCGGGCAACACCGGGGCCCGCAGTGGATCCCGTTGAGTTCCAGGGCCGGGTCAAGGGCTTTCTGGCCCGGCAGCGAAAAAAGCTGTAGCCAAAGCCGGTCAGGGGCTGTCGCGGTGTGAGGGGCGCACCATTGGAAGCGGCTGCTGCGGCGCTTCCAGGACGGTGACCTCCATGGGCATCCGGTGCGTCCGGCGCAGGCTGCCGCGCAGGACGTTGTGCAGTCCGTGCGTCACCAGCCTCCGCCTGGTCAGGAACCGGAATTCCGCCCTATCGGAGGTCACCAGGTCCACGATGGGCCATGCAGCTTCGTCGGCGCTCTGGCCCCACAGCCCGACGACCACCGGCAGGGCGCCCAGGCGATGCTGGTACCCGGGCTGGGAAGTCACCCGGCCCAGGAGGTCGGTCCGCACCAGCCCTGGGTTCATGCCGTGCACCCGGACGCCGGTGCCTTTGGTTTCCAGCCGCAGCGTCTCCGTGAACTGGCGGACCCACCGCTTGCTGGACGCATACGCGTTCTGCAGGGCGACGGGTCCGCGGTCGCCCTGGCCGTACAGGTTGACCAGGTCGCCGTGGCCCTGGGCAAGGAACACCGGCAAGGCCACGCGGGCCCCATGAAAGGTCCCCAGGATGTTCGTTCGCACCACGTCCGTGAAGCCGGCCACGGGCGTGGAGGCCGTCGGCCCGAACACGCCGGACACGCCTGCGTTGTTGACCCAGATGTCCAGCGTTCCCCGGCTGAGGGCTTCGTCCCGGAGCGCCTCGACGTCCCCTGGCTCTCCGGTGTCGCAGGGCCTCCCCGACGCCGCGATGCCTTCAGCCTGCAGGCGTCCGACGGCGGCAGCAACGCCGTCGTCCGATCTGGACGCCAGCACCACCGTTGCGCCGTGCAGGCCCAGGGCGCGTGCCATGGAAAAGCCGAGGCCGCGCGATGAGCCGGTCACCACCGCCACGCGGCCCTGAAGCGCGTCACTGGCAAGGGCGCCGCGTTGTAAACGCATCCCTCAGTGATACGCGCCGGCGGGGAGGAGGGCAAGGGTTGCCGGCGGCTACCGGTCCTGGGCCGCAGAGCGGGCGTCGAGTGCGGCGGCCAGGTAGGGTGCGGTGCGGCTGTTGGCGGAACGCGCGACGGCGGCTGGGTCGCCGGCGGCGACGATCTGCCCGCCGGCGTCGCCACCGGCGGGCCCCAGGTCCATCACCCAATCGGCGGCGGCCACCACATCCATCGCATGTTCCACCAGGATCACGGTGTTGCCGGTGTCCACCAGCCGGTTGAGCTGGGCCATCAGGAGTTGGACGTCCGCTGGGTGCAGTCCCGTGGTGGGCTCATCCAGCAGGTACAGCGTGTGCCCGCGCCGGGCGCGCTGCAGTTCCGTGGCCAGCTTGATCCGTTGCGCCTCACCGCCGGAGAGTTCGGTGGCGGGCTGGCCCAGCCGGAGGTAGCCCAGCCCCACGTCCTGCAGCGTCTGCAGGGAGCGGGCGGCGGCGGGAACACCAGCCAGGAAGCCCGCGGCGGTGTCGACCGTCATGCCCAGCACCTCGGCAATGGTCCTGCCCTGGTAGGTGACCTCGAGGGTTTCCGGGTTGTAGCGCGAGCCGTGGCATTCCGGGCACGGACCGTAGCTGCCGGGCAGGAAGAGCAGTTCCACGGCCACGAACCCTTCGCCCTGGCAGGTTTCGCAGCGCCCGCCGGGCACGTTGAACGAAAAGCGCCCGGGACCGAACCGCCGGCTCCTGGCAGCATCGGTGGCAGCGAACTCCTTGCGCACAGCGTCAAACAGTCCGGTGTACGTGGCAAGGTTGGAGCGCGGGGTGCGGCCGATGGGTTTTTGGTCCACCGTGACCAGGCGGTCGATCCGCTCCAGTCCGGTCACGGTGCCCACGGTCAGGGGCGCGTTGTCTTGGGCAGGATCCGGGTCCTGCTCCTCGGCTGCGGGCACGGGCGCGGTCGCGGACACGGTCCGCAGTGCTGCGCCCGCCACGCCCGCCAGGACCTGGCTGACCAGGGTGGACTTCCCGGAGCCGGAAACACCGGTGACTGCCGTCAGGACGCCGAGTGGAAAAGCCGCGTCCAGGTCCCGCAGGTTGTGGCGGCTCACACCGCGCAGCTCAAGCCAGCCCGCGGCCTGCCGGGGCCCATCCTTGCCGGCGTCAGCGCCGCCGTCGACCGTTACCGCTTGCCGTGCCTCCTGGATCCGTCCCGCCTGGAAGAGGAACGGCCGCGTTACGGACTCCGGTACGGCCTCCAGGCCCTGCACCGGGCCGCTGTACAGCACCTCCCCGCCGTCTTCGCCCGCACGGGGCCCTACATCCACCAGCCAGTCTGCACGGCGGACCAGGTCCATGTTGTGCTCCACCACGAACACCGAGTTCCCGGATGATTTGAGCTGGTCCAGCACGGCCAGGAGGGGCTCGGCGTCCGCGGGATGCAGGCCTGCGGACGGTTCATCCAGCACGTAGATCACGCCGAACAGCCCGGAGCGCAGCTGCGTGGCAATCCGGAGCCGCTGCATCTCGCCCGGGGAAAGCGTTGGCGTGGGCCGGCCCAGCGCCAGGTAGCCCAGGCCAAGCTCCAGCAGCACATTGATGCGCTGCAGCAGGTCGCGGGTGATGGCCACGGCCACTTCGTTGGACTCGGATGACTGCTTTCGGGACGCGGTCCCCGCGGCGGCCAATTCCGTTGTGGGGCGGATGAGCTCCGCCAGTTCGGCCATGGGCACGGCGTTGAGCCCGGAAATGGTGTGGCCGGCAAAGGTCACCGCCAGGGCTTCGGGCCGGAGCCCCGTCCCGCCGCAACGGGGGCACGGTCCGGTCTCCATGAACCGCAGCACCTTCTCCCGCATTGCAGGGCTCTTGGAATCGAGCAGTGTGTGCATCACGTAGCTTTTGGCGCTCCAGAACCGGCCTTTGTAGGGCTTGGCCACGCGGTCCCGCTGCGGCGTCACTTCCACCACGGGCTGTTCTTCGGTGAACAGGATCCAGTCGCGCTGCTTCCGGGGCAGCTGATGCCAGGGTGTGTCGACGTCGTAGCCCAGGTGGGTCAGGATGTCGCGCAGGTTCTTGCCCTGCCAGGCACCGGGCCAGGCCGCGATGGCGCCGTCTCGGATGCTGAGGGACGGGTCTGGAACCAGCGAGGCTTCACTGACGGTGTGGGCAGTACCCAGTCCGTGGCACTCCGGGCAGGCACCGGCCGCGGTGTTGGGGGAGAAGGAGTCGGAGTCCAGCGGAGGGGCGCCGTCAGGGTAGGTGCCTGCGCGGGAGAAGAGCATGCGCAGCGAATTGGACAAGGTGGTGACGGTTCCAACGGTGGACCGGGAGGTGGCAGTGCCGCGGCGCTGCTGGAGCGCGACGGCGGGCGGCAGCCCGGTGATCTGTTCCACCTTGGGGTTGTGCCCCTGCTGGATGAGCCGGCGGGCGTAGGGCGCCACTGATTCGAAGAACCGGCGCTGCGCTTCGGCGTAGATGGTGCCGAACGCGAGGGACGACTTGCCGGAGCCGGATACGCCGGTGAACGCCACGATCGCATCCCGCGGCACGTCCACGCTCACGTTCCGCAGGTTGTTTTCCTGGGCGCCACGCACCCGGACAAACCCGTCTTCGGCGTGGCCGGCCGCAATGGAGGGTAGGGTCAGGGCGGTCAGTTCGTTGGGACTCTGTTTGGCGTACACCGCTTCGACTGTAGCGCCGATCCGGAGATGGCCGGAATTTCAGGACCTGTTGGGCCGGCGCGGGCGGATTTACACTGAAGCATTCCGCGACGCTGGCGGGCCGGGGGAAGCTGACCGGGGAAGAGAAGATCAACTACATATTTGGGAAGGGCCGGCCATGGG
Source organism: Pseudarthrobacter defluvii (assembly GCF_030323865.1). Classification (NCBI taxonomy): domain Bacteria; kingdom Bacillati; phylum Actinomycetota; class Actinomycetes; order Micrococcales; family Micrococcaceae; genus Pseudarthrobacter; species Pseudarthrobacter defluvii. The sequence continues at coordinate 1,927,103 of NZ_CP066362.1, forward strand.
CAACGCGTCGCAGGGAGCTAACAGGGCAGTATCGGAGGCCGCATCCGCGAGCCGCAGCCCGGCGGTCCGCATGTTGGCCCGGGCAGGATTTGTCTTCATCGGCCTGGTCCATATCCTGATCGGCGTCATTGCCCTGCAACTGGTCCAGGGCCGGGGCGGCGAGGCCGACCAGTCGGGGGCGATTGGAACCCTGGCATCCAAGCCCGGTGGCGGCATCCTGCTGTGGGCCGGCGCCGTGGCCTGCGGCGCCCTTGCCTTGTGGATGTTCAGCGAAGCCTTTTATGGTGCCCGCAGCGAGACTGAGTCCAAGAAGAAGGTGAAAGAGGCGGCCACCGCCGTGGGCAAGGCCGTGGTGTTCGGTTTCCTGGCCTTCACCTTTGCCGTCTTCGCCGCCGGTGGCAGCAAAAACTCCAGCCAGTCGGCCAGCGACTTCACAGCAAAGCTGATGGGAGCGCCGGCCGGGGTGGTGTTTGTCATTGTCGTGGGGCTGGCGATCGTCGGGGCAGGGGTCTTTTATGCCTATCGGGGTGTTTCCCGGAAGTTCATGAAGGACCTGCAGGATCCGGGCAGTGCCCGCACGGCCGTTGAGTGGCTTGGAACAGTCGGCTATGCGGCCAAGGGCGTGGTGCTCGCCGCCGTCGGTGTCCTGATTGTCGTGGCTGCGGCCACCGCCGACCCATCCAAATCCTCGGGCCTCGACGGCGGCCTGAAGGCCCTCGGCTCACAGCCTTACGGGGTGTTCCTTCTCGCCGCCATTGCCGCCGGACTCATCTGCTACGGCGTGTATTCCATGGCACGGGCACGCTACGGACGGTTCTAGACCCAGCCGTGCCAGTCCAGCCCGGATTACGGGGCCTCAGGAACCCGGCCCTGTATGGCGGCCAGGGCCGCGCCCAACGGGAGGCGCACTGCGGGCCCGTGGCCGGGGAGGATTACCGAGGCGTCAACTCCCTCCAGTTTCCGGAGGGCGGCCAGCGCCTCGGCCGGGTCTGAGTGATACATCCTGTGCAGCATCTGCGGCCCGCCGCTCCGGCTGATCGGGTGGCCGGTGACAAACGAATCACCGACGGCGATGACGCCGGCCCCCGGAAGGAGGAGTGCCGCGTTGCCTGGGGTATGGCCGGGCAGGGAGACGGCTTCGGGCCTGCCGGGCAGCGCCCGGAGGGCGGCTGCGTCCCATGCCTGCGCGCCGGAAACAGGCTTGGCCGCCAGCGCCCCGGCTTTGATGGCGTGCAGCATCCAGCGCATGACGCGGGGCCGCCATGCACGGCCCAGCACCTGGGCAAGGCTGACCTGGTGCTTTTCCGTTCCGCGCACGTGGGCCAGTTCTTCGGGGGCGCACAGCACCGGGGTTCCGAACTCCTCGGCGAAGTACGCCGCCGAGCCGGTGTGGTCCACGCGGCCGTGCGTGACCAGCAGCGCAACGGTGTCGGCAGGGTCCAGGCCAAGGTGGCGGAGTGAGGCGAGGACGTGGTGGCGGTCAGCGGGGTAACCGCTGTCGATCAGGATGAATCCCGTCCCGTCCCGGACCACGATCCAGTTGGCGGCCGGCCCTTCAGCGAAGTAGACGCCGGGTGCCTGCACGGAAAGGCTGGTCGCGGGGTTCCAGGTGGTTTGCTGCTGCACGGGTCAAGGGTAGCTGCTCGAGCGCAGCGGGACGGCCGGGTGCGCGCCTGCCCCCCCACGGAGGCTGGCGGGGTACCTAGTGCCCTAAGACTTCCTGTGCAGTCGCTGTGCATCCTGTTGATTCTGGTCACCTTCGCCCTACAGTGATCCCACAATTGCCTACGATTGGACACGGACAAAGAACATATCGGCGGCAGCGACCCAGCTGCCGCCACGCATTTCCAGGGAGGAGGCAGTACCCATGCACCAAAATGCGTACCCCCACTCGCATCCCGGGCGTCTTTTGGCGGCCGGAGCTGTTGCCCTCCTCCTGGCCATCACATCGGGAAGTGCCGCCCAGACCCAGCCATCCGCCACGGCGGCGCCTCCGGTCCGCGTGGTGGTGGTGGGGGACTCGCTGAGCACCGGCCACGGTACCTCTCCGCAGCAGGCGTGGCCTGCGCTGATGCGGAAGGACCCGGAGGTGGCCGGCCTGGAAGTGGTCAACGCCGCCGAGGACGGAAGCGGCTACCTCAGCCTGGGCGACTACAACGGAACTTTCGGCAGCCAGGTTGAAGATTTCGTCACCCCGGATACTGGGATCGTGGTTTTCTTCGGGTCCGAGAATGACCTGGGCTACCCGCCGGCCGATTTAGGCAGCGCCGCCCTGGCCGCCATGGACCGGGCGGAGACCCTGGCCCCCGAGGCCAGAATCATCGTGGTGGGCCCGCCGTCGTACACCACAACCCCGGATCCCGGACTGGTGGACATCAGCGACCAACTTAAAGCCGCTGCCCTGCAGGCCGGCGGGGAGTTCGTGGACCCCATCGCCGAAGGCTGGATCAGCGATGATTTTGACGACCTGATTGGTCCGGACGGCGACCATCCGACCGTTCAGGGGCAGCACTACCTGCTGGACCATATCGGCGCCTACCTTGAGCAGGCAGCCCCGGCGGCTGCAGCGGCATTGGAAGGGCGCCAGGACCCGCGCAAGCCTGCAGCCTAGTCCCGCGGACAGGACCACTAGAGGCCCGATCAAAAGCGCCTGGACAGCATCACCTGCGTCACTTAGACCAAAGGCCACGGGTAGCGCATGCCCGTGCGGTCCACGGGGAGGACCCGTTCCTGCAGCATGCGCTGGACCCGGCGCTGGAGCGCGGCCACCTCGGCGTCGTTAAGCAGCTCGGCCAGATCGGCCGGCACCTGGGTGGCCAGGGGGCTGATGTCGTCGAGCAGGGCCTCGGGAATGGGGTCGCCGGCGAAGTCCCAGATCACCGTCCGCAGTTTGAAGGCGGCGGAGAAGCACAGGCCATGGTCGATGCCCCAGATATGGCCGTCGGCGCCCCGCAGCACATGCCCGCTTTTCCGGTCCGTATTGTTCGCCACGTAGTCGAACAGGGCGATCCTGGCCAGTGCGCCGTGCGTTTCGGGGGAGTCTTCGTACAGGGTGAAGTAATGCTCCCCGAGATCGCCTTCGATGAACCACTGCAACGATCCCACCCCCAGCGGTGCGTCTGCGCGGACCACCGTGGGCGGGACGATTCCCCACCCCAGTGCTTCGCTGAGCAGGTACGCGGCGCGCTCCCGGCGGTGCAGGCCGGCGTCGAAATCTGCGAGCGGACGTTCGCCGGCAACTGGTTTGTAGACTGCCCAGGCGGAGTCATCCCCGCACGAAAGCTCTGCGAGGAAGGTGGCATTGCTGCCGCTCATGATGCGGCCCAGCAGCTCCACGCGGCCTTCCGTGAGGAGGGTCAGTTCACGTTCAGGCACCACGGGCTCCACGTGGATGCACGCCTGGTCACGGCGCCCTCAGCCCGCTGAGGGGTTCCGACGTCGAATTAACCATAAGCACGGCTGGTGCCTGGCCGTCGGTGTAGGAGATTGCCGAGACCGACGCCGGGCTGATCATGATCCGCTGGAAGAGGTCCAGGTGGGTGCCCAGCGCGTGGGCGACGGCAGCTTTGATGGGGTCGGCATGGGAGAAGCAGACGACGACGGCACCCGGGTGGGCAGCCCGGAGGGCGTCCAGCGTGCCGACGATCCGGGCCTGCATTCCGGAGAATCCCTCGCCGTTGGGGAAGCGGAAAGCGGACGGGTTGTGCTGGACGGTTTGCCACTCCGGCAGGCCTGTCAGGCCGGCGAGCGCCGCACCGGTCCAGTCGCCGAAGTCGCACTCCAGGAGCCCGGCATCCTCGCTGATGGTGAGCCCGGCACGGGCAGCGGACGGTTCAGCTGTCTCCCGTGCCCGTTCCAGCGGCGAGGAATAGATCGCGTGCACGGGCAGGCCGGAAAGGCGTTCGGCCACGGCGTCGGCCTGGGCGCGCCCGCGCTCTGAAAGGTGCAGCCCCGGGGCCCGGCCGGGCAGGACCGTACCAGTGGTGGGCGTCTGGCCGTGGCGGACTAAAAGGATCAAGGTGCTCTGTGTCATTGCGTCTAAGCGTAGCCGCGAGGGGACCCCGTGCCGAGCTTGCGAGGCGCGGGGAGCGGCAAGCGGTAGCCGCGCGGGGAGCGGCAAGCGTTACGGCCAGCCGCTTGGGAATCTGGAGGAATCTCTCGATTAGCCGCAGGGCGGGGCTTACGGTAGAGAGGTGACTGATCGCCCCGATATCTACACCGTTGGTGAACTCCGTGCGGCAGGCTACGTCCTCAAGGACCTTCGCCATGAGATCCGCGACAATCTCCTCGCCGCCCTGGCGGAGGGGCGTGACCCCTGGCCGGGCCTGTACGGGTTCAGCAGGACTGTTATTCCGCAGCTTGAGCGGGCGCTGATTGCAGGCCATGACATTGTCCTGCTGGGCGAGCGCGGCCAGGGCAAGACCCGCCTGCTCCGAACCCTGGCCGGGCTGCTGGATGAATGGTCCCCAGTGATTGAAGATTCGGAGCTCAATGAGCATCCGTTCGAACCGATTACCGAACAGTCCCGTACCCGCGCCGTCACCGAAGGGGACCGGCTGCGGGTTGCCTGGCGGCACCGTTCGGAGCGCTACGTCGAGAAGCTGGCGACGCCGGACACGTCGGTGGCAGACCTCATCGGCGATGTGGACCCGATGCGCGTGGCCGAGGGCCGGCGCCTGGGCGATCCCGAAACCATCCACTACGGCCTTATCCCGCGCTCCAACCGCGGCATCATCGCCATCAACGAACTGCCGGACCTTGCCGAACGCATCCAGGTGGCCATGCTCAACGTCATGGAGGAGCGGGACATCCAGATCCGCGGCTACGTGCTGCGGCTGCCGCTGGACGTGCTGGTGGTCGCGTCCGCCAACCCGGAGGACTACACCAACCGCGGCCGGATCATCACCCCGCTGAAGGACCGCTTTGGCGCGGAGATCCGGACGCACTACCCGATCGAACTGGAAGACGAGGTCTCAGTCATCCGGCAGGAGGGCCGCCTGGTGGCGGATGTCCCGCCATTCATCCTGGAGATCCTGGCCCGCTACACCAGGGCGCTGCGGCAGTCGCCGGCGATCAACCAGACCTCCGGTGTTTCCGCCCGGTTCGCCATTGCCGGGGCGGAGACCATCGCCGCCGCGGCCCTGCGCCGGGCCAGCCTGCGGGGTGAGGACCAGGCCGTGGCCCGGATCATCGACCTGGAACCCGCCGTGGAGGTGCTCACCGGCAAGATCGAGTTCGAATCAGGTGAAGAAGGGCGGGAGCAGGGCGTCCTTGACCACCTGTTGCGCACCGCCACAGCCGAAGCGGTCAGGGCCCATTTCCAGGGGCTGGACATGGGACCGCTCGTCGCCGCCCTCGATGGACACCGGACCGTCAGCACCGGCGAGCAGGTTACAGCCCGGGAGTTCCTTGGCAACCTCCCGTCGCTGAACGGCTCCGGCCTCTACGACGAAATTGGCCGGCGCCTCGGTGCGGTGAACGACGGCCAGCGGGCCGCCGCCGTCGAACTCGCCTTGGAAGGCCTGTACCTTGGCCGGCGGATCTCCAAGGAGTCCGACGACGAGGAAACCATTTACGGCTAAGCCCAGGAGGCACCATGGCCATCCACAAACGGTCCGCCAGATACGGCCGGTACACCGGCGGCCCCGATCCGCTTGCCCCGCCGGTGGACCTGGCCGAGGCCCTCGACGCCGTCGCCGAGGACGTCATGGCAGGCTATTCGCCGCGCCACGCCCTGCAGGAGTTCCTGCGGCGGGGCGGCCGGAACCGCGACGGGCTGGATGACCTTGCCCGGCGCGTCCAGCAGCGGCGGCACGACCTGCTCGGCCGGCACCGGCTGGACGGCACCCTGGACGAAGTGAAGAAACTCCTGGATACTGCCGTGCTGGAAGAACGCAAGCAGCTGGCCCGGGACGCCATGATGGACAACACCGACCGTGCCTTCCGGGAAATGCAGCTGCAGAACCTGCCGCACTCCACCGCCGCGGCCGTCAATGAGCTGGCGTCCTACGACTGGCAATCCAGTGCAGCACGCGAAGCGTACGAACAGATCAAGGACTTGCTGGGCCGGGAAGTCCTGGAGCAGCGGTTCGCCGGGATGAAGCAGGCGCTGGAGAGCGCCACCGATGAAGACCGCGAGGCTGTGAGCACCATGCTCCGGGACCTCAACGAGCTGCTGGGCAAGCACCGGCGCGGCGAAGACACGGAGGCGGACTTCCAGGAGTTCATGGCCAGGCACGGCCAGTACTTTCCGGAGAACCCGCAGTCGGTCGAGGAGCTGGTGGACGCGCTGGCACAGCGCGCCGCCGCTGCCCAGCGGCTCCTGCAGTCGATGTCCCCGGAGCAGCGTGATGAGCTGATGCGCCTGTCTGCCCAGGCCTTCGGCTCGCCCGAACTCATGGCCCAGCTCAGCGACCTCGACGCCGCCCTGCAGGCGCTGCGGCCGGGGGAGGACTGGAATGGATCGGAACGTTTCGAAGGACAGGAAGGCCTGGGACTGGGCGACGGCACCGGAGTGCTCCAGGACATCGCGGAACTCGACGAACTGTCTGAGCAGCTGTCCCAAAGCTACAACGGCTCCCGGCTGGATGACCTGGACCTGGACGCCCTTGCCCGCCAGCTCGGCGAGAACGCCGCGGTAAGCGCCAGGACGCTTGCGGAGATTGAGCGGGCCATGCAGGACGGCGGCTACCTGCGGCGCGGGGCGGACGGCGACCTTCGGCTGTCCCCACAGGCGATGCGGCGGCTGGGGAAGTCGCTGCTGCGCGACGCCGCCAGGCAGCTGTCCGGGCGGCAGGGCAGCCGGGACACCAGGATGGCAGGGGCCGCGGGTGAACTGACCGGGTCCAGCCGGCAGTGGGAATTCGGCGACGCCGAACCCTGGGACGTCACCCGCACCATGACCAACGCCATCCGGCGGACCATGGCCGACGGCGGCGACCCGGCCCGCGGACTGCGGCTGGCGGTGGACGACATCGAAGTAGCGGAGACGGAAGCCCGGACGCAGGCCGCCGTTGCCCTGCTGGTGGACGTGTCCTTCTCCATGGCCGCCGAGGGGCGGTGGGTTCCCATGAAGCGGACGGCGCTCGCGCTGCACCACCTGGTGTCCACCCGTTTCCGGGGCGACCGGCTGCAGCTGATCACGTTCGGCCGCTACGCGCAGTCCATGGACATAGGGGAACTGACGGCACTGCCTGCCCTGCGCGAGCAGGGAACCAACCTGCACCACGGCCTGCTGCTGGCGGCCCGCTTCTTCCGCCAGCACCCGTCCATGCAGCCGGTCCTGCTGGTGGTCACGGACGGCGAACCCACCGCGCACCTGCTGCCGGATGGGGACTCCTGGTTCAACTGGCCGCCGGATGCCGAAACCATCCGGGCCACCGTCGGGGAACTGGACCGGCTTGGCCGCATGGGGGTGCAGACCACCTTTTTCCGCTTGGGGAACGATCCGGGCCTGGAACGGTTCATCCAGCGGATGGCGCACCGCGTGGATGGCCGCGTGGTGGCGCCCGAGGTGGGCGACCTGGGCGCCGCAGTGGTGGGCGAGTACCTGCGCGCCCACGTCCGCAGCGCCTACGCCGACGGCGACTGGTTCTGACCCGCCATGGCCGAGCTGATGGTGGACCTGATCATCACGCTGGACGGCTGTGCCTCCGGGGAGGGCTGGCCGGGCTGGTGGGGCCTGGAAGGGCCGGAGTACCTGGCCTGGCTCCAGCAGGAGGCACGTACGGAGCGCACCTATCTGTTGGGGGCCAACACCTACCGCCTCATGTCCGGGATGTCGGAGGATGCCGCGGCCGGGGGTACAGGCTACTCGGAAGACGAGAGCGCTTCGCTGACGGGCCTCGCTGCCGTTCCCAAGGTGGTCTTTTCCTCCAGCCTGACGGCGCCCCTCCAGTGGCCGAACTCCGAGTTGGTGGCCGGTGACGCCGTTGAGGCCGTCAGGCGGATGAAGCAAACCCATGCGGGGCCCATGAGTACCCTGGGCAGCCTCAGCCTTTGCCGGTCCCTGATGGGAGCGGGCCTGGTGGACCGTTTCCGCCTGGTCGTCTTCCCCCTGATCACCGGCCGCACCGGAAGCGAACGGATCTATGACGGCTACCCTGACGTTGCCCTGGAGATGGTGGACAGCAGGACTTTTGACGGGCGCCTCCAGCTGCTCGAGTACATTCCGCGCGTGATCGACGCGCCGCAACGGAGGGGACAGGCGTAGCGCCCTTGGCATCAGGTCACAGGGGAAGCACCACGACTTCAGTTTCGTAGGCCTGCGAGGAGCGCATGGTGCCGCGGAACCAGCACACCGCATGCACCGCAGAGTCTCCGGGCGGCACCATTGGACGAAGGTTGTCCACCTGGGAGTCGGCGGTCACTGCCTCCCAGTCCCACGTGCCGCCGCCGTCCCGGGTCAAGCCGGTGTAAATCTCGTAGTGTGCAGTGGCTTCCCCAGTCCGGGGATCGAGCGGAGCGGAGATGTACACCCGGTCCAGATCGTAGGGATCCACCGCGCCCAGCCCGGTGTAGTCCTGTTCGTGGGGGAGCAGGGCCGGGCCGGCGGCGGCGAGATGGTGCAGCTGCCAGCGGGTGCCGTCGAAGCGCGCGTAGAGCAGGCGGTGATCGTCGACGTCGAGCCGCTGCTCCCGCTCAAGGGCACCGTTGACATCGTTTGCCCGGCAGCTGATGATCGCGGCCAGCTGGGAACCCTGGCCGCGGAGGTCCACAGTCCAGCCGTGGGTGAGGATGTGCCCGTCGAGTTCGGTGCCTGCCTGGAAAACCGTGGTGAGGGAGCTCTGGTTGATGCCGGGGGAACCGAGCAGGGGCTTGGACACCACCTGGCCCTGTCCGTCGTGCAGAGCGTTGTCGCGGATAAAGCCGTGATAGATGCTGTTGTTGAAGTCGCGGGGGTGGTGGTCCGTGGTGATGAGGTCGATGCGGTCACTGCCGTTGCCGAAGTAGCGCGTGTAGCCGTTGACGTAGCCCACCTTGGGCCGGGTAAAGAGCTTGCCGCCGAAGCGCCAGCTGGTGCCGTCGTCCTCGGACACCATCAGGGTCGGGTCGTCGTTGATGGCCCGGACAAAGTTGTACACGCGGGACTCGGAGTCCAGCCGGTGCAGGTTGGAGTAGGTGGCGCCGCGCCCGTTGGCCAGTTCCGTCCAGTCGAAGCACTGTTCAGGCCCCCATTCGGAGGCGTCGTGGGGCCGCGTGGAGATCCGCCAGCGGGAAAAGTTGTCTGTCTTGTGCTTGGCGTACATGGCCAGGTACCGGCCGTCCGGCCTGATCAGCAACGCAGGAGCGTCATGGTCGTCAGGCTCCAGCTTCCGGTGCAGGACATGTACCGTGCTCTGGCCTGTTGCCAGGTCCAGGACTGCAATTTCGATGTTGCCGCCACGGCTTTCGCCGCCGGGGCCTTCCGGAGCAGCCACCGAACCCACCAGCAGGGTGTTGGCAACGGGATCCACCAGGGCCCGCTCGTCCTGAAACCAGCACCAGGCGCCGTTGTCATTGATTGTGATCGGGTCAAGGGACATGGCACTCCAGTATCGGCGGGAAAGCGTATTCCGCTATCCTTGCCCATACCTCTTCCGGCGTCAACGCTTCTGCACCGCTGATATCGGATCAACAGCCGCTCCGTCCACCGGGGCCGCCTGCTGCCGTACCGAGCCGTTCCGTGTCAGGATCAAGGTATGCCCCAGCGCCTCATGCTGCTCGACACTGCCTCCCTCTACTTCCGTGCCTTCTACGGCCTGCCGGACACCATCCGCCATCCGGACGGAACGCCGGTCAACGCCGTCCGCGGACTGCTGGACATGATCGCCCGCCTCACCACCGACTACCATGCCTCCCATCTGGTGGCCTGCTGGGACGATGACTGGCGGCCGCAGTGGCGCGTGGACCTGCTTCCCACCTACAAGGCCCACCGCGTGGCCCGGGCGGTACCGGGCGGCACCGACGTCGAGGTGGTACCGGAGGGTCTTGAAGCGCAGCTGCCCATGATTCGCCGGGTGCTGGAGCTGGCCGGCATCGCCATCGTGGGTGCCGCGCAGCATGAGGCCGACGACGTCGTGGGCACCTACGCGAGCCAGGCTGCCTTCCCCGTGGATGTCGTTACGGGCGACCGCGACCTCTTCCAGGTCTGCGACGACGAACGCGGAGTCCGGGTCATCTACACCGCCCGCGGCATGAAGAACCTCGAAGTCATCACCGAAGAAAGTGTGGTGGCCAAGTACAAGGTCCTGCCCCAGCAGTACGCCGACTATGCCACCTTGCGCGGGGACGCTTCCGACGGCCTGCCCGGCGTGGCGGGAATCGGCGAGAAGACGGCGGCCTCCCTGCTGCTGAAGCACGGCACCCTGGAACGGCTGCTGGCAGCCGCGGAAGAGCCCGGCGGCGGGGTGTCCGGGCCTGTCCAGGCCAAGCTCACAGCCGCCGCCGCGTACCTGGAAGCAGCCCCCGCCGTCGTCCGTTTGGTGCGCAACCTGAAGCTGCCCACCCTGGATGAGGCCGGCGCCCTGCTGCAGCCGGTGACCGGTGGGCGGCGCGCTGAACTCGAGCAATTGGCAACGGACTGGAACCTGGGCGGATCGGTCCGCCGGCTGCTGGCCGCCCTGGATCAGCGCGGTTAGCAGACGCCAACGGCGGTGAAAGCCGCCTTGTGTTGCGTCATCCAGGGACATAACACGCCCCCTTGGATCCCTGCTGGATGACGCCGGATGTGCAGGGGTGACGCCGGGTTTCGGCCCGTGTCCGTTCATGTCAGGCGGCTTGAACAGGCCTTTTTCGGGATGGTTTGGTGAGGTAAAGATCCAGACGAGAGGCCACTTCCATGACAGTCACTTCAGATCTTGCTCCGCGCCGGCTTCGCGACATTTTCGGAACCTTCGCCAGCGGCCTGACCATAATCACCGGTTCCACCCCGGACGGACCCGCCGGTTTCACCTGCCAGTCATTTGCATCCCTGTCGCTGGATCCGGCCCTGGTCACGTTCAGCCCGGCGCGCACCTCAACCACCTGGCCGGTGCTGCGGAGGGCCGGTTCCTTCGCCGTGAACATCCTTCCGGCGGAGCACCAGCACCTCGCCGGGCAGTTCGCCCGCCCCGGAGCCGAGAGGTTCGCAGGAGTCAGCCACACGTCGTCGCCGCTGGGAAATCCCCTTCTCGATAATGCGCTCGCCTGGATCGACTGCGACCTTCACGCCGAGTACGACGGCGGCGACCACAGCATTGTGGTGGCCGCGGTGCGCCATCTCCGCGCGCGGCACGACGCAGAACCGCTGCTGTTCTTCAGGGGCCGGTACGGCGGGCTGGCACCGGTGGAGGGCCTGCTCGAAGCGGGGCGCTGACGGGTCCTGCCAACCCATTGGCCCAAGGGCTTCCACTCCGCGCCCGGAAACATCGGCGGTCCGCACTCTTGCTTCCGGCCCATCCGGTAGTAAGCTTACTGAGCATTACTAGTAAGCTTGCTGATTAAATGGGATGGGAGCAGGAGCCATGGGCGCGATTTTCGGTACGGCCCTGTCGCTGATGCTGACCGTTGGCGGGGCGGCGGTTGCCGCAGAGGGTGGCCCCGGAGCCGCCCAGCATTATCTTGCCGGACATGTGCTCCTCGGAGTGGGCATCGGCTTGTTGATCGCCACCATCCTGCGGGCAGGCGCCCGGATTCTCCTGGCCCGGCGTACTTCACCCGCGCATGAGACCACAGCGCTGCCCCCCGAGGCCGACCCGGCCACCGTCACCGTGCTGCCCATCCGGTCCACCGCTCCCATGCCGATGCGGGGCAGGCATGCCGCCTAGGGTGGAATCCACAGCGGCACCCGGGCTTGCCAGTGAAGCAGTCGGGGCCCGTCCCGTACCCCTGCGCCGTCGGAGGGCCCATGCCCTGATCGTCCTCTGCTGCACCCTGGTTGCCGCCGCGCTGGTGGTGGGAGCGTCGGGTATCCGTTCCGCAGACGCCGACGAAAACGTCCTCCGGGGCTTCCAGGTCCGCGTATTGAGCATCAGCCAGGCGGCGGCAGAGAACAGGATGGACGGGGCACTTGCAGCCCTGCAGGCCTTTGAAAAGGACCTGGGCGATGCGGCTGCAGCAGGCCGCCTCTCCGCTGCACGGTACCGGGGCATCGAGACCGCGCTCACGGCAGTGAAGTCGGACATTGCCACGAAAGTGGCGGCCGCCGCAGCACCTCCCGCGGCGGAACCCAGCGCAGCGGCCCCTGCCGGTTCCGACACCAACCAACTTGCCGACACCGCCCAAAGTGAACCCGTCCCCGCTCCCGTGGAACCGGCGGTGCCTGCCGCGGCCCCCGCCCCTGCTCCGGCGGCCGCCGTTCCCGGTGACCAGCGTTCGGATACCGCCAAGGAAGCCAGAAACAAGAACAAGGGCAAGGAACAGGGGAAGCCCTGACCCCAACGGCGGGGCCCATGCCGTCAGGGCAGAATGGACGGATGACTCCACCTGAGGGCTCCCCGCCCGCCGACGCTTTCGACCTCGCGGCCATCGGCGCAGGGCTTGCCTTCGAAGGTTCTCTTCCCGCCTTGCGAAGCGCACTGCAAAGCGGCGGGGCGCCGGGCGCTGCCGTGGTGCAGGCGCCGCCCGGGACAGGCAAGACCACGCTCGTTCCGCCGCTGCTGGCGAATCTGTACGGCCGGCACGGGCGCATCGTCGTCACCCAGCCGCGGCGCGTTGCCGCGCGGGCCGCCGCCCGCCGCCTCACCGGGTTGGACGCAAAGGGACTGGAGGCCGGAGGCAAGGGCAGTCGAGTCGGGTACACCGTCCGCGGGGAACACCACGCAGGTCCAGGCACCCGGGTCGAGTTCGTCACCCCGGGCATCCTGCTGCACCGCCTGCTGGCCGATCCCGGGCTTGACGGGACCGCCGCCGTCATCCTTGACGAGGTGCATGAACGCGGGCTGGAGACGGATCTTTTGGTGGGCATGCTCGCGGAGGTCCGGGCGCTGCGGGGCGACCTGGCCGTCGTCGCCATGTCCGCAACGCTGGACGCACCAAGGTTCGCAGCCCTGCTGGGGGATACCGACGGCGGCGGGCCGGCGCCCGTCGTCGACTGTCCTTCCGTGAATCATCCCTTGGAGGTCCAATGGCTCCCGGCGCCGGCCGCGCGGCTGGACGCCAGGGGGGTGAGCCGCTCCTTCCTGGACCACGTGGCCGCGGCAGCGGCTGACGCCCACGCCCGCACCCTTGCCGCTGACGAGTCAATGGACGCCCTGGTGTTCCTTCCTGGTGCCAGGGAAGTTTCCCACGTTGCTGCGCTGCTCCGTTCCCGGACGGGACGCACCGTTGAGGTCCTCGAACTCCACGGCCAGGTGGGTGCAGCGGAGCAGGACCGGGCGGTGTCAGGGCGGGGTCCCGGGGATCCGCCACGGATCATCGTCTCCACCGATCTTGCCGAGTCCTCCCTTACGGTGCCCGGCGTCCGGCTGGTCATCGACTCCGGGCTCGCGCGTGAGCCGCGGCGCGACTCGGGCCGGGGCATGAGCGGGCTGGTGACGGTTTCCTGCTCCCGGGCATCCGCCGACCAGCGTGCGGGCCGTGCTGCCCGGCAAGGGCCGGGAACCGTGGTCCGCTGCTACTCGCAGCAGGCGTACGGGGCTGCCCCCGCCCACGTGACGCCGGAAATCGGTGTGGCGGACCTGACCGGCGCCGCCCTGACCCTCGCCTGCTGGGGAGCGCCGGGCGGAAAGGGGCTCGCCCTGCCGGACGCGCCGCCGCGGCTGGCGATGGAGGACGCCATCGAGGTGCTCCGCGAGCTTGGCGCCGTCTCCGACGACGGCCACGTGACGAAGGCGGGACGCGCCCTTGCCGCGATACCCGCCGATCCCCGGCTGGCCCGTGCATTGCTCGACGGCGGCGCCTCCTATGGCGCGCAGGCCGCCGCAGAGGTCGTCGCCGCGCTCTCCGGGGACCATCGTGCCCCGGGAGCAGACCTGCCCCGCCTCATGTCCCAGCTCCGTGCCGATCCGGGCCCGGCCGGCCGCCGCTGGGCGGAAGAGGCCAAACGCCTGACAGGGCTGGGGCGGCGGCAAAAGAGCGCTGCCGCGGCGGGCCCTGCCATGCCTGCCACTGGCGGGGAAGCTGTAGGCGCCGTCGTCGCCCTCGCCTTCCCGGACCGGGTGGCCCGCCGCGTGCCCGGCAGCGGGGGCGCCGGGCAGTACCTGTTGACCTCCGGCACCAGGGCGGGCCTGCCCGCCGGCAGCAGCCTGTCAGGGGAGGAGTGGCTGTCCGTGGCGGAAGTGTCGCGGGCGGAAGGCCGGGATGCTGCCGGCACCGGCGCCGTGATCCGCGCCGCGGCGCCGCTCTCGGCCGCGATGGCCGACCGGGCAGCGGCGCGCCTGTTCGCCGACACGGTGGAGGAGGAATTCAGCGGCGGCCGGGTGAGCGCACGGAGGACCAGGCGGCTGGGTGCCATCGTGCTGTCCGCCACGCCGGTCCGGCCCACGGCTGAGCAGGGCAGGAAGGCCGTGGCGGCGGCGCTGCAGTCAGGGGGGCTCACGGCGCTGGCATGGTCGACGGCGGCGTCCTCCCTCCGGCGCCGGCTCGCTTTCCTGCATCGCGGGTTGGGAGAGCCCTGGCCCGACGTTTCGGACGCTGCGCTGCTGGCGCGGCTGGAGGACTGGCTGGGGCCGGAGCTGGAAGAGCTCGCTGCCGGCAAGCCTGTCAGTTCGCTTGACCTGGCCCAGCCACTGCGCCGCCTGCTGCCCTGGCCCGAAGCCGCCCGGCTGGACGAGCTTGCGCCGGAAGCTCTTGAGGTACCCAGCGGCTCGCGGATCCGGATCGACTACCCGGAGCCCGGTGATGGAGCTGCTGCGCCGGTGGTGGCGGTAAAACTTCAGGAGTGCTTTGGCTTGGCAGAATCCCCGAGGCTGCTGGGGGGCAGGGTCCCCGTGCTGTTCCACCTGCTCTCACCGGCCCGCCGCCCCCTCGCCGTCACCGATGACCTCACGTCGTTCTGGTCGGGACCCTACAGGCAGGTACGTGCGGAAATGCGGGGCCGCTACCCCAAGCACCCCTGGCCGGAGGACCCTTGGTCCGCCCCGGCGACGGCGCGGACCAGGCAGCGCCCGTAAGGGCAAACCCGGGACGCTCAGGAGTGCGACCCGATGAATTCGGCGACGGGGGCGGCCAGGGATTCCCCCACCTCGTCGGCAGGGCGCTTCTTACCTGCCACCGCGAAGGAATGGTCGCCGCCCTCCACCCATTGAAGGACGGCATTGGGCCCGATGCGGGACACAACGTCCGCCATGATGTCCGGCGTGGCAAAGGTGTCCCGGGTCCCCTGCAGGAACAGCATGGGCGTGGCCAGCCCATACAGGTGTTCGTCCCGGAGCTTTTCCGGTTTTCCGGGAGCATGCAGGGGATAGCCCAGGTACACCAGGCCTGCGGTCTCCATGCCCTCGGCGACGGCCATGGACGCCATCCGTCCACCGAACGACTTGCCGGCCGCCCACACGGGACCGCGGTCACCGTGCGCTCCGGCCCGCGCACGGGCAGTGTCCATGGCTGCCCGCCAGGCTGCGATGGCCAGGGGAGGGCGGTCCGGAAACTTCCGCCCTGCCTCGCGGTAGGGGAAATTGAAGCGCAGGGTGGCCAGGCCCAGGCTGTTCAACGCATCGCTGAAGCCGCGAAGGAACGGGTGCTCCATGCCGGCGCCTGCGCCGTGTGCCACCACCACGGTTGCGGTGGGGTTCGCGGGGCGGGCGTAAATGGCGGAAAAGGTGGCGTCCGCTGTGGTGATGGTGAGCTGCTGTTCGGTTGCCGGCATGGGTCCATCATGCCGGAGCCCTGCCGGATGTGCCGGTCCCGGCCCGCGCCGGGGTGTACGTTGTCCCCATGGCGAGTGAACAGACCACCATCACTGTCCCGGGTCCCGACGGCGAGCGCGAGATGCGGATTTCCAGCCCCAGCCGGGTCCTCTGGCCGGACCTGGGCCTTACCAAGCTGGATCTGGTGAACTACATCTGCGATGTGGGGGAGGCGTTCATCGCCGCCAACGGGGACCGGCCCATCTCACTCCAGCGGTATTCGGGCAACATCGACGGCGAGATGTTCTTCTCCAAGAACCCGCCCAAGGGCACGCCGGACTTCATCCGGTCAGTCAAAGTCGTCTACCCCAGTGCCCGGTCCCACCCCCAGCTGGTGTTGGACGAGCCTGCGGCCGCCGTCTGGGCTGTCCAGATGAACACGGTGGTGTTCCACCCCTGGCCTTCGCGCGCTGAAAACACGGACAACCCGGACCAGCTGCGCATCGATCTGGACCCGCAGCCCGGCACCGACTTCGATGACGCCGTCCCCGCCGCCATGGTGATGAAGGAGGTGCTGGCCGAGGCGGGGCTGACCTGCTTCATCAAAACTTCCGGGAACCGCGGACTCCACGTGTATGCGCCCATCGAACCCACCCGCGAGTTCCTGGACGTCCGGCACGCAGTCATCGCCGCTGCCCGGGAAGTGGAACGGCGCATCCCGGACAAAGTGACCACCGCCTGGTGGAAGGAAGAACGGGGCCGGCGCGTGTTCCTGGACTTCAACCAGGCCAACCGCGACCGCACCATCGCCGGCGCCTACAGCCCGCGGGCGCTTCCGCACGCCCCCGTGTCCTGCCCCATTACCTGGGACGAACTGGAGCACGCCGATCCGAAAAACTTCACCATCCTCACCGTGCCGGAGCGGCTTAAGACCGTGGGCGATCCCTGGGCGGACTTCAGTGCGAGCCCCGGCACCATCGACACCCTGTTGGAATGGTGGGACCGCGACTGCAAGGCCGGCCTGGGCGAGATGCCGTTCCCGCCGGACTACCCCAAGATGCCGGGCGAACCGCCGCGGGTCCAGCCCAGCAGGGCACGCAAGCAGGACTGAGCCGCACACCCAGTATTGGGGCGCTCTGGCACGGACACGCAGGCCGCCGTCGTACTTTACGACGGCGGCCGGCGGCAAAGTGCCCCGCGACGGCTCCCGGGCGGGTTATTCGAACCTGGACGGATCGCCCATGCCGCGCCGGACAACCTCGGCCACCCCGCTGGAGAAGTCCACCACGGTGGTGGGCTCGGCGCCGCAGTCCCCGGCATCGATCACGGCGTCCACCTGGTGGTCCAGCCGCTCTTTGATCTCCCAGCCCACGGTCAGCGGTTCCTCCTCATCGGGCAGCAGCAGCGTGCTGGACAGCAGCGGCTCGCCCAGCTCGGCCAGCAGCGCCTGCACCACCCGGTTATCCGGGATACGCACACCAACGGTCTTCTTCTTGGGGTGCAGCAGCCGCTTGGGGACCTCCTTGGTGGCGGGCAGGATGAACGTGTAGCTGCCGGGGGTGACGGCCTTGATGCTGCGGAACACGTCGTTGCTGATGTTCACGAACTGCCCCAGCTGGGCGAAGTCCCGGCAGACCAGCGTGAAGTGGTGTTTGTCGTCCAGGTGCCGGATGCTCCTGATCCGGTCCAGGGCCTCCCGGTTGCCCATCTGCGCGCCCAGGGCGTAGCAGGAGTCCGTGGGGTAGGCGATCAGGCCGCCGTCCCGGATGATCTTCACTGCCTGGGCAATGGCGCGGGGCTGGGGGTCGTGGGGGTGGACATCAAAGAATCGGGCCATGCCCCGAGCCTACGTTCCCGCGGGCCGGGGCGCACCCATCCGCCGCCGCCTCCCGCGCGGCGGCGGCACGCACCGGGGGTGCTCAATGGTGGGAGAATG
This sequence comes from Pseudarthrobacter defluvii, assembly GCF_030323865.1. Taxonomy (NCBI): domain Bacteria; kingdom Bacillati; phylum Actinomycetota; class Actinomycetes; order Micrococcales; family Micrococcaceae; genus Pseudarthrobacter; species Pseudarthrobacter defluvii. The sequence goes on from NZ_CP066362.1 coordinate 1,944,785, forward strand.
TGCGTCATGGCTAGGGAACGCATCGTCATCGGCCTCAACGGCAGCGGCGACGGAGACCTCCTGGTGCACCGCGCCGCCAAGCTCCTCGACCGCGCGGGCGGTGGTGACGTCCTTGCAGTCCACGTCCGGACACCGTCCGGCGCGCAGGGTGAATCCCCGCACGCGCTGGAGTCCCAGCGGCGGCTCGTGGCCGGGCTGGGCGGCAGCTACCACGCGCTCTCGTCCGGCGACGTCGCCGGGGCGCTGCTCGACTACGCCCACGCGCACAATGCGACGCACATCCTGGTGGGGCAGAGCCGCCGCCGGTTTGCGGTGCTGTCCGGCGGCAGCGTGGAAGCGAAGGTGGTCCGGGGCGCCGGGGACATCGACGTCCAGGTGGTGCCCCGGCCGGCGGTGTCCAAGCCGACCCTGTCCAGGGGCGCCGGGCAGCGGACCGCACTGGGGCGGCGCAGGGTGGTGATCGGGTTTGCGCTCGCCGCCGCTCTCCCGGCCGGGCTGCAACTGCTGCTGGCAGTCTTTGACCACAGCGTGGCCACGGCGGCACTGCTCCAGCTGGCCGGCGCGGTGGCCATCGCCCTGGTGGGGGGCCTCTGGCCGGCTGTTGCGGGTGCGCTGTGGAGCAGCGTGCTGGTCAACTACTTTTCCACTCCGCCGCTGCGGGACCTCGCCATCCATGATCCGCAGGACATCCTGTCACTGGCCGTTTTCGCCGGCGTGGCCGTCGCGGTGGCCGGGGTGGTGGACCGCTCCGCCCGGCGGTCCAAGGAGGCTGCCACGGCGCGGGCAGAAGCCGCCACCCTGGCCGATCTGGCCCTTGCGGCGTCCCGGGACGAGGACAACCTGACAGGGCTCCTGGCGGAAGCGGTCAGTGTTTTCGGCGTTACGGGTGCCGCTGTCCTGGCCCGCCCCGGTGCCGGACCCAGCGCCGGGTCCGTTGCAGCCACAGGGTCCGCGGGGAGCGGTGATGGGGCGGACACCGGGATGAAGCACGACGCCGGAGCGGACCTTGGGCCGGGCGGCTGGCAGGTGCTTGCCGCGGCCGGGAATGCAGTGGGCCGGTTGGGAGGGCCACTTGGCGGGCTCCCTGGCACTGGGGCTCCTGGAACCACCGTCGAGCAGGTGGATGAGGAGACCACGCTGGTGCTGCTGGGCCGGGACGTTCCACCGTCCGGGCGCAGGCTGCTGGCTGCGTTCGCGGTCCACGTCAAAGCCCAGCTCGAGCGCCGCCAGCTGGCAGCCACCCGGACCGAAATGCTCCGCCTCGCCGAGGGGAACGCCATGCGTACGGCCATCCTCCGGGCCGTGTCGCACGACCTCCGCACGCCCCTGGCCGGCATCAAGCTGGCTGCCGGCGGACTCCTGCAGAACGGCGTCTCCTACACCCCGGCCGAGCAGCATGACCTGCTGGAGACCATCGATGCCTGCACGGACCGGTTGGACCTGCTGGTGGCCAACCTCCTGGACATGTCGCGGATCACCGCGCAATCGGTGGAACCGCTGCTGGGCCCGGTCCGCTGGTCCGAGGCCGTTGAGGCCGCCTTGCGGGGCCTGCCCCAAGGAACGGTGCGGGTGGCGCTGCCCGCCAATATGCCCCCAGTGGACGCCGATCCCGGCCTGCTGGAGAGGGCGGTGGCCAACATCCTGGAGAACGCGCTGAAGTATGCCGCCGGGACGGCTGTGGTGGTGACGGGCGGTGCCGGCGGCAGTGTCCTGGACGGTCATCCCTGCGGGGAGTTGCAGATCATTGACCACGGTCCGGGCGTTCCGGCCAGCAAAGTAGTGGAGATGTTCCGTCCGTTCCAGCGGCTCGACGACACCTCCCCGTCCACGGGGATTGGGCTGGGACTTTCGGTGGCGCAGGGCTTCGTCCAGTCGATGCGGGGAACCCTCACCGCCAGGGAAACCCCGGACGGCGGCCTGACCATGGTGATCCGCCTGCCCCTCTCCACCGGCGTACCGGCAGGCGACCCCGCCGGCGGCAGACCCGGCGGGGCCCACGCAGCCGCCGGGGCCCGGCCATGAGGGGGAACGACGCCGGCACTCCCGGCAGTGGCCAGGCCAAGGCGAAGGTGCTGGTGATCGACGACGATCCGCACCTGTTGAAGGCGCTCCGGATCACGCTCGCCGCGCACGGCTACGCCGTGGAGACGGCCGGGGACGGCGCTTCCGCCCTCACGGCGGCCTCCCGGCTGGCGCCGGACGTGCTGGTCCTGGACCTCGGCTTGCCGGACATGGACGGGACCGAGGTCCTGCGGAACCTGCGCCGCTGGAGCGCTGCGCCCGTCCTGGTCCTGTCCGCCCGGCATGGATCCCCGGACAAGGTGGGTGCCCTTGATGCCGGCGCCGACGACTACATCACCAAGCCCTTCGGCCTGGATGAGCTCCTGGCGCGGCTGCGTGCCCTGCTGCGGAGGGTGCCCCAAGCCGAAACACACCCCCTGGTCAGCTCCGCCGGCTTTACCGTTGACCTCCTGGCGAGGCAGGTCCTGCGTTCCGGGCAGCCGGTGAGGCTCACCCCCACGGAATGGAACATCCTGGAAATCCTGGTCCGCAACCCGTCCCGGCTCATCTCCCAGCAGCAGTTGCTGGCCGACGTCTGGGGCCCGGCCTACGGCAAGGAAGCCAACTACCTCCGCGTGTACATGGCCCAGTTGAGAAGGAAGCTGGAGGACGATCCCGGCAACCCCCGCCACCTGCTGACCGAGGCCGGCGCGGGCTACCGCTTCGTGCCGTGAACCCGGGGATCGACAGGGGAGCGTTCCCTTGCCGGGCGCCGGATGGGGCAGGATGTTGTCTGCCCCAGTTCCGGCCGATGCGGTTCCGGCCCCTGAGAAGGAGACCCTGCCATGCCAACAGTCCTCAACCCCTACCTGAGCTTCCGCGACAATGCCCGCGAGGCGATGAACTTCTACCAGTCCGTGTTCGGCGGCGCACTGACGCTCAGTACCTTTGGCGACTTCCAGGCCAGCGACGATCCCGCGGAAGCGGAGAAAATCATGCACGCCATGCTGGTCACCACCCATGGCCTGGTGCTCATGGGCGCCGATACTCCCAACAACATGCAGTACCACCCTGGCTCCTCCATATCCATTTCGCTCAGCGGCGAGGATGAGGTTGAGCTTCGCGGCTATTACCAGAAGCTCACCGGCGATGGGGGAGCAGTGACTGTTCCCATGGAAAGGGCTCCATGGGGCGATGTCTTTGGCATGTGCACCGACCGGTTCGGTGTCTCGTGGCTGGTCAACGTCAATGCCGCCCAGGTGGCACCGGCCTCTTGACGTCCGTGCGCCTGCCGGCTGGCCGGGCGATCTTCCCGTGCTTCTTGAGGCCGGGCCGCCGGACTGCGAGGATTAAGGGGTGAGGCCCGTCATGGAGTTCTTGTCCGACAAATGGTGGATGGTGTTTCCGCTGATGGCGTTCGCCGGCCGCTGGGCAAGCGGCTGGCGGGGGGCAGGCGAACGCCGGCACCGGCGCCGGGTTGAACTGTACACACTCAGGAACCAGGCACTGGAGGCCGAAAAGGCCTCCGTGGCAGAGGTGCAGGCGCTGATGAATACCCATGAGGCCACCAACCGGCGGTGGCTCGAATACGAGCTGGACGTCGGCAAGCTTATCGATTTCCCCATGATGACCGACGTCCGCGAACCCCTCACGGTGGCCTTCCTTCGCGCCAAGCGGGAAGCGGACGGCCAACGCCCCGCCTCCGCCGAAGACCTCCGGTCGGTGTCCGGCCTTGACGCCTACCGGCAGGCGGTCAACAACTTCGCGGTGGCGCTTGACGTGGCCGAGCGCGAAGCCCGGCGCGTCAGGGACAGCAAGTTCAGTGGGCCCGAACGCGAACGGCTGGCCACGGCACGGAAACTGCTGATGATTGCCGAGAACGACGCTGCCACCCCGGCAGAACGGCAGGCCGCCTACAAACGGGCGCGCCGGGAGCTGGACGGCCTCATCGTCCTGCCCGACGTCACCGTGGCGGCCCTCGAAGAGAAGATCGCGCCGGAACTGGATGCCGGGCCGCGGCCGCCCCAGTTCCACCAGGGCTGAATCCCTCCGGGTGCACGTCCCGCTGCATCCCCGGTGTGGAATATCCCCGCCGGAACTGGACCGGGTCCGGTCTTTCCGGCTCCAACCCGTGTTTTGACCTCATGCCCGGTACGCGTACGATCGATAGGGTTTCCCGCCGGTTGTGCCAGCGCCGCAAGTCATTCCACGCAAACAGCTGGTGAACTATGCTGTGCAAGGCAGCCTGGCAAGTGAAACTGCTGAACGTCGTCTCTGCAGATTGGGCAACAGGTGGATATCACCTTCATGGTGGCGCTGGTCATCGCACTGGCACTATTTTTCGACTTCACGAACGGCTTCCACGACACCGCTAACGCCATGGCAACGCCCATTGCGACAGGTGCCATCAAGCCCAAGACGGCGGTGGCCCTGGCAGCGGTCCTGAACCTCGTTGGCGCATTCCTTTCCACCGAGGTTGCCAAGACGATCTCCGGCGGCATCATCAGGGAGGGATCCGGCGGCGTCCAGATCACCCCGGAAATCATCTTCGCCGGGCTGATGGGAGCCGTCCTCTGGAACATGATCACCTGGCTCAAGGGCCTGCCGTCCAGCTCGTCCCACGCACTGTTCGGCGGCCTCATCGGTGCAGCTGTCGTCGGCGCGGGATTCAACTCCGTCAACCTTGAAACCCTGCTCCAGAAGGTCATCCTTCCGGCTGTTTTCGCCCCGGTCATTGCCGGCCTTGCTGCCTATGTCTGCACGCGCCTGGCCTACGCCCTGACTTCCCGCCATGACCCCGAGACGGGCACCAAGCTCACGCAGAAGCGCGGCGGCTTCCGCACCGGCCAGGTCTTCACCTCCAGCCTGGTGGCCCTGGCCCATGGCACCAATGACGCCCAGAAGACCATGGGCATCATCACCCTGGTCCTGATCGCCGCCGGAACCCAGGCTCCCGGCTCCGGCCCCCAGCTCTGGGTGATAGCAGCCTGCGCCATGGCCATCGCCATCGGCACCTACGCCGGCGGATGGCGCATCATCCGCACCATGGGTTCGGGCCTGACCGAGGTCAAGCCTGCCCAGGGCTTCGCGGCGGAAACCAGCACCGCGTCCGCCATCCTCGCGTCCTCACACCTCGGCTTCGCCCTTTCCACCACGCAGGTGGCCTCGGGCTCAGTGATCGGTTCCGGAATGGGCCGCCGCGGGACCACGGTCCGCTGGAACATGGTGGGCAAGATCGCGCTGGGCTGGCTCTTCACCCTTCCGGCCGCGGGCGTCGTCGGCGCCCTGACCGCCCTCCTGGTGAAGACCGGCGCCGTGGGCGTCCTCATCGCCGCCGTGGCAGGCAGCGCGGCTGTCCTGTTCATGTTCTTCTACTCACGCAAGTCCTCCGTGAGCCATCAGAACGCCGTCGAGGTGGAGGAAGCCGGCCAGGCCGTCCGGTTTGCCAAGAAGAAGGCCCGGGCCGAAGCCAAAGCGAAAGCCAAGGCCGACGCCAGGGCCAGGGCAGAAGCAAGAGCAACAGCAAACAACCGCAAGGAGACTCAACGATGAAGTGGTTGGAACTCCTGACCGTTGCAGGCGCCACTTTGGTGTCCGCGGCAATTGTGGTGACCCTCTACTCGCTTGGGGTCCGGTTTACGGCCATTGCGGCTGACGCCCAGCAGGCGTCTCCCGGCGTCAAGCGCTCCTTCGCCTACGTATGCTTCGGGTTGTGCGGTGTGGCAGTCCTCTTTGGGCTGTACCTGATCATCCCGTACTTCACGAAGTAGCGCCCCACCACGCAGCACTGCCGGACGGTTCGCCGGGCCTGCTGATTGGCGGGGTTGCCCGGGCTCGCTAGGCTGGGCCCATGCCACGCATCCAGTACTTCGTTGCAGCGTCCCTTGACGGCTTCATCGCCACCACCACGGACGACCTGGGCTGGCTGTTGCAGTTCGACGGTTTCGAAGGCGGGGCGGACAGCTACAACGACTTCATGTCCGGTGTGGGCTGCATCGTCATGGGCGGGGAAACGTTCGCATGGTTGATGGAACACGAGCCGCGGAATTGGCCCTACACCGGCACGCCCAGCTACGTCTTCACCCACCACGAATACCGAGCCCCGGACGGCGCCGACATCACCTTTGTCCGCGGGGACGTCCAGGAATTCATTGCGGACTTCCGGCGCGACGCCGGGGACAGGAACATCTGGGTGGTGGGCGGTGGCAGCCTCGCGGCCCAGTTTGCGGACGCCGGACTGCTGGATGAGATCATCCTCTCCGTCATTCCGGTGGTCCTGGGCGCAGGGAAGCGGCTGCTGCCGATGAAGGGCCCGACGCCGGCACTTGAGTTGGCTGCTTGCCGCACCCTGGGCAGGGGGATCGTCGAGCTGCGCTATCTGCTTCCCGCGGCATCGGCCCCGCAGGCCTGAGGCAAGCCCTGGGGCCGGCCTGGCTCAGCCGGCGTTGTCCCGGAGCATGTTCGTGATCCGGGCCGTTGAAAGGCGGCGTCCCTGCCCGTCGGTCATGACCACCTCGTGCGTGGTCAGGGTACGTCCCAAGTGGATGGCGCTGCAGGTGCCGGTCACCAGGCCGCCGGCGATGGACCGGTGGTGGGTGGCGCTGACTTCGATGCCCACTGCGTGGCGGTCCGGGCCGGCGTGCATTCCCGCCGCGAAGGAGCCAAGGGTTTCTGCCAGCACCACGTGTGCGCCGCCATGCAGGATTCCCGCCACCTGCGTGTTGCCCTCGACGGGCATGGTGGCAACCGTGCGTTCCGGGCTCATCTCCAGGAAATGGATCCCCATCTTCACCACCAATGCGCCAACGCCGAACCTGCCCAGCCAGCCGTGCATGTGGTCGGGAATGCCGGCGGCTGCCAGCTCTTCGGCGAAAGCGCCCGGCGTGAAATTGTCTGTCATGGCAACTAGGCTGGCACCTGTGAGTGAAACAACCAAACCGGCTCCCTTCCCGTCCCAGGCCATCGATGAGGGGGCTGCCGCCCAGCCCCGCTCCGCCGCCCCGAAGCCTGCTGCCAAGAGCGCCGCCCCCGCTGCCGGAGGGTCTGTTTCAGCTACCGAAGCGCCCGTCATTCCCATTACGGACCAGCCGCGGCTGCTGGTGCTGGACGGCCACTCCATGGCGTTCCGTGCGTTCTTCGCGCTGCCCGCGGACAAGTTCTCCACCTCCAACGGCCAGCACACCAACGCCATCCACGGCTTCACCTCCATGCTGATCAACCTCATCAAGGAGCAGCAGCCCACGCACATCGCGGTGGCCTTCGACGTCTCGGACGAATCCACCCACCGGAAGACCGAGTACAGCGAATACAAGGGTGGCCGGAACGAAACTCCCCGCGAGATGAGCGGGCAGATCGACCTCATCGCCCAGGTCATGGAAACCTGGGGCATCAAGACCATCAAGATGCCGGGTTACGAGGCCGACGACATCCTGGCCACCCTTGCCGCCATGGGGGAAAGGGCAGGTTTCGAGGTGCTGCTCGTCTCCGGCGACCGGGACGCCTTCCAGCTGATCACGGACAACGTTTTCGTGCTGTACCCGCGGAAGGGCGTGAGCGACATCCCCCGGATGGACGCCGCAGCCATCGAAGCAAAGTACTTCGTCAGCCCGTCCCGCTACTCCGACCTCGCAGCGCTGGTGGGGGAGACGGCGGACAACCTCCCGGGCGTGCCCGGCGTCGGACCCAAAACAGCGGCCAAGTGGATTAACCAGTACGGCGGCCTGGAAGGCGTCCTGGAACACCTCGACTCCATCGGCGGGAAGGTGGGCGACGCCCTCCGGGAGAACATCGAAAACGTCAAACGCAACCGGCGGCTCAACCAACTCCACACCGACCTCAAACTCCCGGTCACATTGGAGGACCTCCACCAGCCCCGCCCGGACCAGGCAGCCATGGAAGACCTCTTCGACCAGCTTGAGTTCAAAGCCATCCGCGGCCGCCTGTTCGCCCTCTACGGCGACGCCGACACCCCCGCCGCCGAACGCGAAAGCATCGACACCCCGGACTACACCGTTCCTGCCGATGCCGCTGAACTGGCCGCCTTCCTGGCTGCAGGCGCCGGGCAGCGGTCCGCCCTCGCCGTCGACCTCGTGCCGGGCCGCATCGGCGAGGACGCCGATGCGGTGGCCATCGTCCGTGGCGACGCCGCAGCCTACGTCAGCTTGTCAGGTCAGGACACGGAGACCGAGAACGTGCTCGCGGCATGGCTGCGCGATCCTGAAGCGCCCAAGGTCATGCACGGTTTCAAGGCTGCGCTCAAGGCGCTGACGGCCCGCGGCCTGGAGCTGGAGGGCGTGGTGGACGATACGTCCATTTCCGGCTACCTCATCCAGCCCGACCGCCGCACCTACGAACTCGCCGAGCTCGCCCAGCACCACCTCAATGTGGGGATCCCCGCGGCCACTGCCAAAGCCGGGCAGCTGGAGCTGTCCTTCGACGGCGACGACAACGCCGCAGCCGATTCCCTGGTCCAGGCCGGCGCCGTCGTGCTGGCCCTGAGCCGCTACTTCGAGGACGAACTCAAGAGCCGCAAGGCAGAGGAACTGCTGTCCACCCTTGAGCTGCCGGTCAGCCGTGTCCTTGCGGACATGGAGCTCGCGGGCATCGCCATCGACATGGACAAGATGGACGACCAGCTTGCCGACCTCGCCAGGGTGATCGACCAGGCCCAGGAACAGGCCTTCGCCGCCATCGGGCACGAGGTCAACCTGGGGTCGCCCAAACAGCTGCAGACCGTCCTGTTCGAGGAGCTGCAGCTGCCCAAGACCAAGAAGATCAAGTCCGGCTACACCACGGACGCCGCCTCGCTCAAGAACCTCCTGGAAAAGACCGGGCACGAGTTCCTGGTCCAGCTCATGGCGCACCGCGAGGCCGCCAAGCTGCGGCAGATGATCGAGTCGCTGAAGAAGTCCGTGGCGGAGGACGGCCGCATCCACACCACGTACGCGCAAAACGTTGCCGCCACGGGCCGGATCTCATCCAACAACCCCAACCTGCAGAACATCCCCATCCGCAGTGAGGAAGGCCGGCGGGTCCGCGGCATCTTCGTCGTCAGCGACGGCTACGAATGCCTCCTCTCTGCCGACTACTCCCAGATCGAGATGCGCATCATGGCCCACCTCTCCGGAGACGCGGGGCTGATCCAGGCGTACAAGGACGGCGAGGACCTGCACCGGTTCGTCGGCTCCAACATCTTCCACGTCCCCACGGACCAGGTCACCAGCGCCATGCGTTCCAAGGTCAAGGCCATGTCCTACGGCCTTGCCTACGGGTTGACCTCCTTTGGCCTGTCCAAGCAGCTCGAAATCTCCGTGGATGAGGCCCGTACCCTCATGAAGGACTACTTCGACCGCTTCGGCGCCGTCCGCGACTACCTCCGCGGCGTGGTGGACCAGGCCAGGGTGGATGGGTACACGGCCACCATCGAGGGGCGCCGCCGCTACCTGCCGGACCTCACCAGCACGGACCGGCAGTTGCGTGAGAACGCAGAACGCATCGCACTGAACAGCCCCATCCAGGGTTCGGCCGCGGACATCATCAAACGCGCCATGTTGGGGGTCCACGCCGAACTGCAGGCGCAGGGCCTGAAGTCCCGCATGCTCCTCCAGGTCCATGACGAACTGGTCCTCGAGGTGGCTGCGGGGGAGCGGGCTGCCGTGGAGAAGCTGGTGACCGAGCAGATGGCTGCTGCGGCAGACCTCAGCGTCCCCCTGGAGGTCCAGATCGGCGTGGGACCCAGCTGGTACGACGCCGGCCACTAGGTCCGCTGCGGGCGCTGGGGATATGCCGCAGCGTTTTTGCTGGTCAGGCGCCGGATCCATTGACTAGGCTCGGGTAAATGGGTGATCTGAGCGGAAACTATGAAATCCGGCGCTTTCCTGCTGTGTCCAAAGGCAAGGACGGGTACGCCGAAGCCGAAACCTGGGGGAGGGCGGTAGGTTTCGGTTTCCACGACTCCACCCGGACCCCTGAGCATGTGGCGCGGTCAATGGCCACCTACGAGGCCGATGGCAGGATTTTTACCGGCGCCTACCAGACGGGAACACCGGCGCAGCACTCGCTCCCGGCCGAGGTCCCCGTAGCCACGTTTGGGACGTTGCGGAAAACCCTCAACATCGGTTTTGGCCGGATGCTGGAAGCCCAGATGGTTACCGCCGTCACCGTGCGGACCTCGCACCGCCGCCGCGGACTGCTGCGCCGCATGATGACCGCGGACCTGCAGGCGGCCAAGGATGACGGCGTCGCGGTGGCCGCCCTCACCGCCTCCGAGGGAAGTATTTACGGGCGGTTCGGGTACGGGGTGGCCAGCCTGGAGCGGACCGTCAAAGTGGACACCACGGCCCGGTTCAACCTGCGGCACCAGGCCACGGGGACGGTGGAGGTTGCGGATCCCAAAGTCCTGCTCGACGTTGCCCCCAAAGTCTTCGACCGCGTGCATCGCAACACACCCGGCTCCCTCGGGCGGCAGGAGTGGTACTGGCTGCTCGCTTCGGGGTCGATGGGCCGGGACGGCAAGGAGGACCCCGCCATCAAGGCGGCGCTGCACTACGGCCCGGACGGCGGCGTGGACGGCTACGTCTCCTACAAGTTCGCCGGCTGGGACACCACGCCCGCCACGGTGGAGGTGGTGGACCTTGTTGCCGCAACGGAGCACGCCTACCTGGAGCTGTGGCAATACCTTGCCGCCATCGACCTCGTGGAACGGGTCTCCTGGAACGAGGCCCCGGTGGACGATCCCCTGGCCTGGGCACTGGCGGACCCGCGCTGCATCGACGCGTCGGACAGCCGCGACATGCTCTGGCTCCGCATCCTCGACGTCCCGCGGGCGCTGGCCGCCCGGCACTATCCTGCGGATGGACGGCTGGTCCTCGAGGTGACGGACCCGCTGGGCCTCACCGCTGGAACTTTCATCCTGGAGGTCAAGGGCGGCCAGGCCGCCGTCGAACGCGTTCCCGCCGGGGACCCAGTGGACCTGGTCCTGGACGTCTCGGCGTTGTCCTCGATCTACCTCGGCGGAATCAGCCCCGTGACGCTCAAGGCGGCAGGTGCGGTTTCCGAAGCAACACCCGGGGCCGCCTTCAAAGCGCAGCAGATGTTCTCCGTGGAGCGGCCCACCCATTGCCTGACGCACTTCTGAGCGGCCCCGTACCTGCCCGGCTTCCGCTTTGACCCGCGTTGCCGGCAGCGACTAGAATAAACGGGCGTGTACCACGTGCACGCGCTTGCTGCTCCTTGGGGGCGGCATTGAAAAGCAATCCACAAATCAGGATGACCCGGAGGATCCGTTCGGATTCACCGCGAATCGCGCCTGCGTTCCATGACGCGGGCGCGCCGGTTTTGCCTGACCGACTAACTATCCACAACGGAGCCCCTACTACATGACCATCACCTCCACCGAGAAGCCCGGTACCCCGCAGGTCGCCATTAACGACATCGGTACCGCTGAGGACTTCCTCGCAGCTGTCGACGCCACCATCAAGTACTTCAACGACGGAGATCTCGTCGAAGGTACCGTCGTCAAGGTCGACCGCGATGAAGTCCTGCTCGACATCGGTTACAAGACCGAAGGTGTCATCCCCTCCCGCGAGCTGTCCATCAAGCACGACGTTGACCCCGGGGACGTTGTCTCCGTTGGCGATCAGGTCGAAGCCCTGGTGCTCACCAAGGAAGACAAAGAAGGCCGTCTGATCCTCTCCAAGAAGCGTGCTCAGTACGAGCGTGCCTGGGGCGACATCGAGAAGGTCAAGGAAGAAGACGGCGTCGTCACCGGTACCGTCATCGAGGTTGTCAAGGGTGGTCTTATCCTCGACATCGGCCTGCGCGGCTTCCTGCCCGCATCCCTGGTCGAGATGCGCCGCGTGCGCGACCTGGCTCCGTACATCGGCCAGCAGATCGAAGCCAAGATCATCGAACTGGACAAGAACCGCAACAACGTGGTCCTGTCCCGCCGTGCATGGCTCGAGCAGACCCAGTCCGAGGTCCGCTCCACCTTCCTCAACAAGCTGGAAAAGGGCCAGGTCCGTCCCGGCGTCGTTTCCTCCATCGTCAACTTCGGTGCCTTCGTGGACCTGGGCGGCGTAGACGGCCTGGTTCACGTTTCCGAGCTGTCCTGGAAGCACATCGACCACCCGTCCGAGGTTGTCGAAGTTGGCCAGGAAGTCACCGTCGAGGTCCTTGAGGTCGACCTGGACCGCGAGCGCGTCTCCCTGTCGCTCAAGGCTACGCAGGAAGATCCGTGGCAGACCTTCGCCCGCACCCACGCCCTGGGCCAGGTTGTTCCCGGTAAGGTCACGAAGCTGGTTCCGTTCGGTGCGTTCGTCCGCGTCGAAGACGGCATCGAAGGCCTGGTCCACATCTCCGAGCTCGCCGTGCGCCACGTTGAGCTGGCCGAGCAGGTTGTCTCCGTTGGCGACGAACTGTTCGTCAAGGTCATCGACATCGACCTGGAACGCCGCCGCATCTCGCTGTCCCTCAAGCAGGCCAACGAGGGCGTCGACGCCGACAGCACCGAATTCGATCCCGCTCTGTACGGCATGGCCGCAGAGTACGACGAAGAGGGCAACTACAAGTACCCCGAGGGCTTCGACCCCGAGTCCAACGAATGGCTCGAGGGCTACGAGAACCAGCGCGCAGCTTGGGAGCAGCAGTACGCTGACGCCCAGGCCCGTTGGGAAGCACACAAGAAGCAGGTTGCCCAGCACGCTGCCGACGACGCTGCAGCTGCAACGTCCGGTGACAGCGATTCCGGCGCCACCAGCTACTCCTCCGAGCCTGCTGCCACGGATTCCGGTGCCGGCACCCTGGCTTCGGACGAGGCACTTGCTGCCCTGCGTGAGAAGCTGACCGGCAACTAATTGCCGCCGGCCCGGATTCCCGGGCTGAAAGCAACAGACCCCCTGCCACAAGGCAGGGGGTCTGTTGCTTTAAACCGTTGCGCGGCTGCCGGACATGCGGCCAGTTCACCTGAAAGGTACCGCCGATCTTTCCGGCTTACCGGCCTGCCGGCGCTAGAGCTCGACGACGGCCAGGACGGTGCCGTCGTCCTGCGTCAGTTCCGCCCCGGCGGCCGCCAGCAGCCGCTGGGCGCCCCGGTTTCCCACGAGGGTGCGGGCAGTGACGCGCTTCAGGCCCGCCCGGCGGGCCTCCGCCAGCACCAGCTCCAGGGCAGCGCTGCCGACACCCCGGGAACGGAAGCTGCGGCCAAGCCAGATGCCGGTTTCCGCCGACGGGATGGCGGCGCCAGGGTCGCGCTTCAGGCGCACGGAACCGGCAATGTGGCCGCCGGTGTAGACAGCCCAGGATTTTTCCGCCGCGGGGCCGTCCAGCCCGCCGGCTGCAGCGTGATGGTAGCTGAAGAACCAGGCGGTCCGTTCGAGGTTCCAGCCGGGGCCGCCCAGCGGGGGAGCCACCTCATCGGGCGAGGCGTCACGTTTGGCCAGCTCGAGCAGTTGGTCCGCCACTGCCCGGTCGACGTCCACGAGGGTCACGTCAGCCGAGGGGTTCATCCACCCACTCCGTTCCGTCGGGTGTCAGCGTGGCGGACCCTGCCGTGAGCTGCAGGATGCGATCGGACGCGGCGGCGATGGCGTCGGCGTCGTCGGGCACGGCAACCCGCAGCACGGTGTGCCGGTCCTGGTAGGTGGTGTCCGCCATGACCATGCCGGCGGCGCGCAGGTCATTCTCCAGCCGCCCTGCTGCGGCGTGCGGCACGGCGGTGGAACACACGCGCCGCCGCCTGCGCCTGACCAGCGGGGCAAGGTCCAGGGACGTCGATACTGATTCAGAGTATGCCCGGACCAGCCCCCCTGCCCCGAGCAGAACCCCGCCGAAATAACGGACGACGACGGCGCTGACGTCGCTGAGGTCCGTCACCCCGGGCGCGGTTTCCCTCTTCAGGAGGGCTTCGAGCATGGGGATGCCGGCGGTGCCCGCGGGTTCGCCGTCGTCGCTCGACCTCTGGACGTTCCGGTCGGGGCCGATGACAAACGCGGAGCAATGGTGGCGGGCGTCATGGAACTCGCGGCGCAGGCCTGCCACCAGGTCGCGGGCTTCGTCCTCGGTGCCGGCCCGGCGGAGTACGGTGATGAATCTGGACCGTTTGACCTCGAGCTCGTGCCGGAAGTCCGGCCCCGCAGCCAGGGTGGTGTAGGACGTGGCCCGGCTGTCCGGGTCCTGTGGTGGGTCCGCCGGGTTCAACACCGCTTCAGTCTAGTGGAGAAGCACGTTGGGGCTAACGGCCCATGACAGCGCAGGCGGCCGGCTGGAAAATCGACCCATTTCACGCAAATTCAGGCAGCTGGCCCCGCCGGCAGTGGCGCCGGCCGGGGCTGTGTGGCCCTGGCTGGCGCAACTAGGCCAGGGACGTGGCGGTTTCTACAGTTACGACTTCCTGGAAAACCTCCTGGGCCTCAACATCCACAGCACAGACCGGATCCACCAGGAGTGGCAGGACATCCAGGCGGGGGACCATGTACACCTGGCCCCGGCGGCGTCCTCGGACCTGGAGCTGGTCCGCGTTGACACAGGAAGCGCACTGGTCCTGCGCGTTCCACCTGATACACCTCCCGGGCCTTTCCACTTCACCTGGGCGTTCGTACTGCGGCCGCAGCCCGACGGCAGTACCCGGCTGCTGGTGCGGGAGCGGTATGCCTACCGTCGATGGTGGACAGTCTGGATGGTCGAAGCAGTGGAGGTGGCAAGCTACATCATGTCGCGGCGGATGCTTCAGGGCATCAGAACCCGCGCGGAGATACGCACATGATTGCATGCGGCGGCAGCCCGGACCCCTCGGCGGTCCGGAAGGCGTGCCCTAGGGTGGGAGGGTGCTGAAGATCGGATTGACAGGCGGAATCGCCTCTGGGAAATCGGTGGTGGCTGCGCGCCTGAAGGAACGCGGCGCCGTGTTGGTGGACGCGGACGCCCTGGCCCGTGAGGTGGTGGAGCCCGGGACCGAGGGGCTGGAGCGCATCGTCGCGGAATTTGGCGCAGGGATACTCGACGGCGGGGGACGGCTTAACCGGCCGCGGCTCGGGGAGGCGGTGTTCGGCAACCCCGAGCGGCTGGCTGCGCTGAACGCCATCGTCCATCCCCTGGTGCGTGCCCGCGCCGCTGCCATCACGGCGGCCGCCGCCGCTGACGCCGTGGTGGTCCAAGACATTCCCCTGCTGGTGGAAACCGGGCAGGGGGCCGCCTTCCACCTGGTCGTCGTGGTGGACGCCCCCGACGACGTGCGGCTGCACCGGATGCAGGAGTTGCGGGGGATGACCGCGGAGGCCGCGCTGTCCCGCATGGCTGCCCAGGCCACCAGGGAGGAACGGCTGGCCGCCGCCGACGCCGTCCTTGACAACTCAGGGACCGTGCAGCAGTTGCTGGACCAGGTTGATGGGCTCTGGGACGGGCGCCTGGTGCCGTTCGCCCATAACCTGGCGGAAGGGAAACGCGCACCGCGGCGCGGGGGAGCGGTGTTGGAGCCACACCGCGCAGGGTGGGCGCAGGAGGCAGGCAGGATTGCAGCGAGGATTGCTGCGGCCGCGCCGGACCTCATCCTGGCGGTGGACCATATCGGATCCACCTCCGTGCCCGGCCTGGCCGCCAAGGACGTCATCGACCTGCAGGTGGCCGTGCCGGATCTCGAAGCGGCGGAACGACTTGCCCCGCTCCTTGCCGCGGCAGGCTTTCCAGCCGTCCGGGGAGTGGAGGCCGACACCCCGAAGCCCGGCGATCCTGACCGGTCGGCCTGGTTGAAGCGGTTCCACGCCAACGCGGACCCGTGCCGTGCCGTCAATGTGCATGTCCGTGCGGCCGGTTCGGCAGGCTGGCGTTACGCCCTGATGTTCCGGGACTGGCTGCGGAACGACCCCTCCGCGCTGGAGCTCTACGCCGAGCACAAGGCGGACCTCGCAGCACGGTACGCCGGTTCGCCGACCACCAGGGCATACGCCGACGCCAAGGAACCCTGGTTCACGGACGAAGCCTGGCCGCGGATGTCGGCTTGGGCCGAGGCAACCGGGTGGGAACCGCCGTCGTACGCGTCCTGAAGCCGGGCCCCACACGGGAGGTTGTTCGCCGGTAACGGACGTGGCAGTCCACTGTCAGTGCCCGGTTGTAAATTAGATCCATGAGCCTTGCGCAGGAAGTCAACCGTGTTGTAGCGCCCTTCGAAGTCATCAGCGAATTCCAACCTGCGGGCGATCAGCCGGCCGCCATCAAGGAGCTGACGGAGCGCATCAACAACGGCGAGAAGGACGTGGTGCTGCTCGGTGCCACGGGAACTGGTAAAAGCGCCACCACCGCCTGGCTGATCGAGCAGGTGCAGCGCCCCACCCTGGTGATGGTGCAGAACAAGACGCTCGCCGCGCAGTTGGCCAACGAGTTCCGCGAACTCCTGCCCAACAACGCGGTGGAATACTTCGTCTCCTACTATGACTACTACCAGCCTGAGGCCTACGTGGCCCAGACGGACACCTTCATCGAGAAGGATTCGTCCATCAACGAGGAAGTCGAACGGCTCCGGCACTCGGCCACCAACGCGCTGCTGACCCGCCGCGATGTGGTTGTGGTGGCCACTGTCTCCTGCATTTACGGCCTGGGTACCCCTGAGGAGTACATCGCCGGGATGGTCACCCTGCGGAAGGGTGCGGAGATGAACCGGGACGACCTCCTCCGCAAGTTCGTCGCCATGCAGTACTCCCGCAACGACATGGACTTCCACCGTGGAACGTTCCGGGTGCGCGGCGACACCGTGGAAATCATTCCCATGTACGAGGAACTGGCCATCCGGATCGAGTTCTTTGGCGATGAGATCGAGAACATTCACACCCTTCACCCGCTCACGGGCGAGGTCATCCGCGACGAAGAGGAGATGTACGTCTTCCCGGCCTCGCACTATGTGGCCGGGCCGGAGCGGATGGCGCGCGCCATCAAGCGGATCGAGGATGAACTGGCCGATCGCCTGAAGGTGCTGGAAAGCCAGAACAAGCTGGTGGAAGCACAGCGACTGCGCATGCGCACCACGTACGACCTTGAAATGATGCAGCAGATGGGGTTCTGCAACGGCATCGAGAACTATTCATCCCATATTGACGGGCGCGGGCCGGGCACCGCCCCCCATTGCCTGCTGGACTACTTCCCGGACGACTTCCTGCTGGTGGTGGACGAGTCCCACGTGACCATTCCCCAGATCGGGGCCATGTACGAAGGCGACATGTCGCGGAAGCGGAACCTGGTGGACTTCGGGTTCCGGCTGCCATCGGCCATGGACAACCGGCCGCTGAAGTGGGACGAGTTCCTGGAACGGGTGGGCCAAACGGTCTACCTTTCGGCCACCCCTGGCAAATACGAGTTGGGCAAGGCGGACGGGTTCGTCCAGCAGATCATCCGGCCCACCGGCCTTGTCGATCCCGAGGTGGTGGTCAAGCCCACCAAGGGCCAGATCGATGACCTGCTTGGTGAAATCAAGACGCGGGTGGAGAAGGATGAGCGGGTCCTGGTGACTACCCTGACCAAACGCATGGCGGAGGACCTCACGGACTACCTGCTGGGCCACGGCGTCAAGGTCGAGTACCTGCACTCGGACGTGGATACCTTGCGCCGCGTGGAGCTGCTGCGCGAACTTCGCATGGGGTCCTTTGACGTACTGGTAGGCATCAACCTGCTCCGTGAAGGACTCGACCTTCCCGAGGTATCCCTTGTCAGCATCCTGGATGCGGACAAGGAAGGCTTCCTGCGGTCATCCACGTCGCTCATCCAGACCATCGGGCGTGCCGCCCGCAACGTGTCCGGCGAGGTGCATATGTACGCGGACCGCATCACCGACTCCATGGCCAACGCCATCGACGAGACCAACCGGCGGCGCGCCATACAGGTGGCCTACAACAAGGAACACGGCGTGGACCCGCAGCCGCTGCGGAAGAAGATCGCCGACATCACCGACCAACTGGCCAAGGAAGACGCCGACACCGATGCGCTGTTGAACAGCTTCGACTACGGCAAGGGCAAGCGCGGTATCACCGGGGCAACCAAGTCCGGTGCCAAGGGGGCCAAGAAGGCCGCGGCCACCGTCCGGGCGGACGGCCTGGCCGCCGCTCCGGCCGAGGACCTGGTGGGCCTGATCGCGCAGCTGACGGAACAAATGCACGGAGCGGCCGCCGACCTGCAGTTTGAGGTGGCGGCCCGGATCCGCGACGAAGTCAGCGAACTGAAGAAGGAGCTGCGCCAGATGCAGGCCGCAGGCCACGCCTAGGCCCGGAATTACCTTCGGGCAGCGGCTTGGTTTCTGGGCAACTGCTTCACCGGGAACGGCGGACATCCCATCAGGGGATGCCCGCCGTTTTCACTGTTTGAGCCGGTCCCGGATCCTACTTCTTCCTGGCCGAGTCGATCATGTCCTTTGCTTCCTGCATGAGGCCCTTGGCCGCGTCCGAAGGTGACCTGCGGTCGAAAAGGACATCGCTGCTGTACCGCTGGATCAGTGCCTGTACCCCGGAGGAACCCGTGGGAGGTACGGGAGGAACGTCCTTGAGGTCCGGCTTGATGTCCTTCAGGAATGCCGCGGCTGCCTTATCCGCGGGCGTCAGCTGCGGGTCGATCGCCGTCTGGACCTCGGAGTTGGTGGGGAAGCCGCGTTCCGTCAGGATGGTCTTCGCCGCGTCCAGGTTGTTGAGCAGGTAGTTGACCACCTCGGAGGCTTCCTTCGGATGCTTGCTGCGCGAGGAAACGGACCAGAACATGGACGGCTTGTAGGACATGCCGTTGTCCTTGGCGCTGCCGGTGGAGCTCGGCGCGCGCAGGATCTTCACCTCACTCTTCAGTGCGGACTGGAGCGCGTTGACCTGGTTGGTCCACCACCACGACATGGCAGTCTTGCCGGTGGCGAAGAGGGTTTGTTCAACCGGGGCACTGATGTCCTCCGTGGCGATGTTGGCAGGAGCGGCTGCCCCCTTGTTGCGCAGGTTCAGCACGTTCTCGAAGAAGGACGTGGCGGTGCCTTCCTTGAAGCCGAGGCCGCCGTCCGCAGAGTACAGCGACTCGCCGTGCTGCATGGCCCAGGTGTTGAGGTCGGAGTCGGTCAGCGAGTAGGAACTGCCGTAGTTCGTCTGGCCGGCCTTGGATGCCGCGGCAGCAATCTGGGCGGCGGTCTTTGTGTAGTCGTCCCAGGTCCAGGTCTTGTCGTCCGGGATGGGCACCCCGTAGTCCTGGAACATCTTGGTGTTGATCATCACCGCTTTGGCGTTCTGGCCCGTACTCAGGCCATACTGCTTGCCGTCCACCTGGCCGGACTTCAGGGCATCCTGGTCAATCTTTGAGGTGTCGATGTTGCCCTGCTTCGAGAGGTCCAGCAGTGCTCCACGGCCACCGTATTCAGCGATGTAGGCCTGGTCCATCTGGATCACGTCGGGGGAATCAATGGCGGCGGTTGTGGTGGCCAGTTTGTCCCAATAGCTGCTCCAGACGCCGGGCTCGGCCTGGATCTTGATGTTGGGATGTGAGGCCTGGAAAGCGTCGATAACCTGCTGCGTCTCTTTGTTCCGCAGGTCGTTGCCCCACCACGTGAACCGGACGGTGATGTTGCCGCCGCTGTCGCTGGATGAGGAGGCGGAGGAGCAGCCGGTAGCCAGCAGGGCCACGGCGGCGGCGGTGGCGAGGGCCTTGGCCACCATGCCAGTGCGAAGCGGAGTCTTCATTGACCAACCTTGACTTTCTGGACGAATACTAGGTCGAGGTGAGAAAGCGCTTTCTCACTGCGGATGATTATTACAAGCACCGCAGGGCGGGTCAATAGGGTATGGGAAACCGTTATCCGAAACGGCCGGGGCGGTTTGCGTGAAACATCAGAATGTATGCGCTGGGGTACAGTTAAAGGCACGTAGGGGAGTATCCCAAGCGCTACGATCGTCAACACGCAGGGCACAGTTGCCCCGCCGGGCGTAGCGGGCCGCCACATCAGCACCAAGTGCACAGGCAGGCCGGAGAGACTTACACCATTTTTGTGTACCCTGCGAAAGGCTGCCCTGTGCTCGACTTGCCTGTATGGTTCGAGGTTGGCTCATTTGCCGTCCTCGGCCTCATTCTCCTGATCGATCTCCTCCTGGTGGTGCGCCGGCCGCACGAACCGTCCATGAAGGAGGCCGGATTGTGGGTGGCCTTCTACGTCACGCTGGCCCTGGCCTTCGCCGGCGCCATGTTCGCTTTCACCGGCCCTGAATTCGGCAGCCAGTTCGTTGCCGGCTGGGTCACGGAGTACAGCCTCAGCATCGACAACCTTTTCGTGTTCATCATCATCATGGCCAGGTTCTCCGTGCCCAGGAAATACCAGCAGGAAGTGTTGATGGTAGGCATTATCATCGCGCTCATCCTGCGCGGCATCTTCATCCTGCTGGGCGCCGTGGTCATCAACCAGTTCAGCTGGGTGTTCTACATCTTCGGCGCCTTCCTGCTCTGGACGGCGTGGAAGCAGGCCCAGGACGAGGGCGAAGAGGAAGAAGACCGCGAGAACCCGCTGATTGCCAAAATCCGCAAGGTCATCCCCATGTCGGAGAAGTTCGACGGCGGCAAGTTGCGGACCGTGGTCAACGGCAAGAAGGTCTTCACCCCAATGGTGATTGTCTTCATCACCATTGGCCTGACGGACCTCCTGTTTGCGGTGGACTCCATCCCGGCGATCTTCGGCCTGACCCAGAGCCCCTTCATCGTCTTTACCGCCAACCTCTTTGCCCTGATGGGCCTGCGGCAGCTGTACTTCCTCCTCGGTGGCCTGATGAACCGGCTGATCTACCTGAAGCACGCGCTGTCCGTCATCCTGGCATTCATCGGCGTCAAGCTGGTCCTGCACGCCATGCACGTCAACGAGCTGCCCTTCATCAACGGTGGGCACCACATCGAGTGGGCGCCGGAGATCCCCACCTTCGTATCGCTTGCGGTCATTGTGGGCACCATCATTATTGCCGTGGCCGCGAGCCTGCTCAGCTCCAAAGCGCAGGCTGCGGAAGTTGATCCCCGGCTCGAAGAGGACGCCAGGAAGAGCCACAGCGACGCCGAATAGGGCCGCGCCGCACGATCCCATCACGGTAGTCCCGGCCTCCTTCGCGGCCGGGACTACCCGTTTTAAACCCTGGTAGAAACAGCGACCAAAACCCCCTGCAGGGCACCCCGGCACGGGTCTATGCTCGGAACATGGCCCGCACACTTGTGAAGGATCAGGGCGTGCGCCAGGTGCAGCGGCGCACCGTTGTGCTCTTGAGCGCGGCCCAGGTGTTCGGTGGACTCGGGACGGGTTCAACCGTGTCTATCGGCTCCATCCTGGCCGTCGAACTCTCGGGGTCCAGCGCGTGGGCGGGATCCGTTGCCACCGTAATGACCCTCGGCGCCGCAGCCGCAGCGCTGCCCCTGGCGTCCCTGGCCGAACGGCGCGGCCGCCGCACCGGTCAGGTGGCCGGACTCTCCGCCGCCCTTGCCGGCGCAGTGCTCATGGTCCTGGCAGTGATATCCGGTTCCTTCATCCTGCTGGTCCTGGGGGCGGCAGGCATCGGCGTGGGGACTGCCGCGAGCCTGCAGGCCAGGTTCGCGGCCGTCGATCTCGCTGCCGCCGAGCACCGTGGCCGGGCGCTGTCCACCGTCGTCTGGGCGGTCACCGTCGGCGCCGTCGCCGGGCCCAATCTCATCCAGCCCGGTACGGCTGTTGGCACCGCACTGGGCCTGCCGCCCATCGCAGGCCCCTTCGTGATCTCCGGGGCCGGGCTCCTGATCGCCACCGTGCTCGTGTTCGCCGGCCTCCGTCCCGACCCGCTGCTGCTGGCACGCGAACTTGCCGCTGCCGGCAAGAACGTCGCGACGGGCCATCTGGACGCCCCGCACACCGGCGGCCCTTCGGCAGATGTCCCCGGGCAGGGCGTCCCCGGCGCGCCACCGGCCGTCGGAGGCTCCCTTGGCCGTGGAGTACGGGCCATCCGCAGTTCGCGGACGGCGCTGCTGGCCGTGACCGGAATCGTCGCTGCCCATGCCGTCATGGTGGGCGTGATGTCCATGACTCCGCTGCACCTGCAGCACCTCGTGGAGGGGCCCGGTCCGCATACCGGACATGCCGAGGGTGACGTGCTGGTCATCATCGGCTTCACCATTTCGCTGCACATCGCCGGGATGTTCGCGCTCTCCCCGGTCATGGGCTGGCTGACGGACAGGGCAGGCCGGATCGAGACCATCATGATCGGCTTCACGGTGCTGGTGGCCGCCGTCGCGGTTGCCGGATTCGGGCAGTCCTCAACCACCGCCGTAGCCATCGGGCTGGTCCTGCTGGGCGTGGGCTGGTCTGCGGCCACCATCTCGGGGTCCACGCTGCTGGCTGACAGCGTCGGGCGGGACGCCAAAGTGGCGGTGCAGGGCGTCTCCGACATGCTGATGGGCGCCGCGGGAGCGCTGGGCGGCGCGTTGTCCGGACTGGTCCTGGGCTACGCCGGCTACCTGGGCCTGAACCTCCTGGGCGGAACCATCGGCGCTGCTGTCCTGGCCGCCGCCGTTGTCACCCGCACGTCGCACCGGCAGTCAGCGGCCGCTTGACCGGGCCATTCCCAACAGGCGGGCGAAGATCCTCTCACCGTCGTCGGCAATCCCGTCGTGATGGAAGTCGGCGGTCTCCCACACCTGCAGGCCCTGCACTGCTGCCACGGTGCGCAAGGAGAGGTCCCGGTCCACGTAGATATCGTCCGAGTACACCGCCGCCGCCACGGGGACGGTGTTGGTGGCAAGCACCCGGGAATCGTAGAGCGGTTGCCAATCCTGCCTGCAAGCCAGCAGCTCCGCGACCTCCCGCAAGGGCTCGAGGGCCGGGTCCTGCTCGAAGTACCACGGATACACCATCTCGCCGGTCAGCAGCAGCGGCTCGGCATCCGGCCTGAACCAGGGGTTCTCGGCGAGCATCCGCCAGGCGGACCAATTGGTGGCCTGCCCCTGGCCGTAAATGGATTCGTGCATCAGGGCATACAGCGGGTTGGAACGGCGGGAAACGACGCCCTGGAGCTGCTCCAGGAACGTGTCCGAAAGCCTTGGCCCGCCGGGGGTCTGCACGAAGGCGTCCTCCAGCAGGTAGTGGAGGCTGTCCACCCGGGTGTTGCCGCCCAGGAATGCCCCCGCCATCTGGAACCGTTCCACCGTCAGGGGCACGCCGTCGGGCATCATCTCGGTTGTTGAGCGCAGGTGCCGGGCAATCCGCTCCACCGTCTTCCGGTCCTCCGGATACCAGCCGAAGTATTCCTCGTTGCGTGCCGCCACGCGCTGGTAGGTGGCGCGGTACACGTCGTCCGCGCTGCCGGTGAGCGGTGCAAGGCCGCCGGTGATGAGCACTTCGCGCAGTCCCTCCGGTGCGAAGGACAGGTACGTCAGGGCGCAAAAGCCCCCGTAGCTTTGGCCGTAGATGGTCCAGGGGCCGGAGCCAAGGGCCGCTCGGATCAGCTCCGCGTCCGCCACGATCGAGTCTGCCCTGAAATGTTCCAGGTAGGCGGCCTGGGCGGGCGCGGAGCCGCGGCCAGGCAGGGTGGTGCGGTCGAGGGGTGTGGAGAGCCCAGTGCCGCGCTGGTCCAGCATCAGGATCCGGAAGTCCTGGGCCGCGGCCTTGCTCCAGCCGCCCAGGGAACCCCACCTGTTCCCGCGTCCGCCGGGTCCGCCCTGCAGGAACAGAAGCCATGGCAGCGCGCCGGCGGCTTCCTCGCTGTGTGCCGCGGAGACGTACTCGCGTGCGAAAACTGTGATGGACTCGCCGGACGGCTCCGAATGGTCCAGTGGGACCGTGAAGTAGTGCTCCACGGTGCGCATGCCGCGGAACTCGTGCCTGGCCCTGACCTCGTGCCGGACCGCTGCGGCAGGGCCGCGCTGCACGTCAACCACGGGCGGGAGCCGGGAGGGAGGCTGCCCGGCCCAACATATCCAGCGCCTCGCCGGTGAGCCGGAAGGTGGACCAGCCGTCCATGGGGCGGGCCCCGAGGCGGCGGTAGAAATTGATGGAGGGCTCGTTCCAGTCCAGCACGCTCCACTCCACCCGGGCGTAGCCGTTCTCTACGGCGATCGCGGCGAGGTGCTGCAGCAGCGCCTTGCCGTGCCCGTCGCCGCGCGCTTCCGGGCTGACGTAGAGGTCCTCCAGGTAGATCCCGTGCACGCCCTCCCAGGTGGAGTAGTTCAGGAACCACAGTGCGAAGCCCTGCACGTCCCCCGCATCATCTTCGGCCATGACAGCGAACACGCTGGGGTTGTCGCCAAAGAGCGCCTGGTCCAACAGCTCGGGTGAATTCCGGACGGCGTCGGGTTCCTTCTCGTAATGAGCCAGTTCGTGGATCATGCGGAGGATGGCGGGGACGTCATGCCGGGTTGCGGGGCGGATTACACTCATGATTCGAGCTTACCGCCGGTACCGGCACGCCCACCGCAGGGCCGTGGAGAGCCCGCAGGAGCGCAGGCGGCCCGCGTCAGAGGCGGTTTACCTCCGTCACCCTGACCATGGCCGTTCCGGTCGCATCGGACTCCGCCAGGTCCACCTCCGCCGAGATCCCCCAGTCGTGGTTGCCCGCCGGATCGTCGAAGATCTGGCGAACCTTCCAGGTCCCGGGTTCCTCGGTAATCATCAGCAGGCCGGGGCCGCGGGCATCGGGGCCCGTCCCAATGTCGTCGTGTTCGTCGAAGTAGTCGTCCAGCGCGTCTTCCCAGCGGTCGGCACCCCAGCCGGAGCCGCCGTCGAGCTCTCCCAAAGCCGCGGAATCCTCGTCGGCGAACAACTCCACCCGGCGGAACATCTCGTTGCGCACCATCACCCGGAATGCGCGGATGTTTGAGGTGAGCGACGGCGGCGGGGGCGGCGGTGCGTCGTGCGGCGTCGGGGCCTTCCCGGACGTGAGTTCCTCCCACTCGTCCAGGAGGCTGGAGTCCACCTGCCGCACCAGCTCGCCGAGCCAGGCGATGAGATCCGCCAGGTCCTCTCGGAGGGCGTCCTGCGGGACGGTCTGGCGCAGCGCCTTGAAGGCGTCGGCGAGGTACCGCAGCACGATGCCTTCCGAGCGCGCCAGGCCGTAGAACTGGACGAACTCACCAAAGTTCATGGCCCGTTCGTACATGTCGCGGACCACCGACTTGGGTGCCAGCTCGAAGTCGCCCACCCACGGCGCAGCCTTCCGGTACACCTCGAACGCCTCACCCAGGATCTCTGCCAGCGGCTGGGGGTAGGTCACCTCATCCAGCATGGCCATCCGCTGGTCGTAGTCGATGCCGTCGGCCTTCATGGCGGCCACCGCTTCGCCGCGGGCCTTCTTTTGCTGTGCGGAGAGGATTTGGCGGGGTTTCTCCAGGGTCGCCTCAATGACGGACACCACGTCCAGGGCGTACGACGGCGACTCCGGGTCAAGGAGGTCCAGCGCAGCAAGTGCGAAGGGGGAGAGCGGCTGGTTGAGGGCGAAGTTTGGCTGCAGGTGCACGGTCAGCCGGACAGTGCGGCCATCGGGGCCTTGTTCGTCCGGCGGGATCCGCTCGATGACCTCGGCGGCCAGCAGTTCCCGGTAGATGCCCAGCGCCTTCTTCATCAGCCGCAGCTGGTTGGGGCGCGGCTCGTGGTTCTCGGTGAGCAGCCGCCGGGCCGCCGCGAACGGGTCGCCGGGCCGTTCCATCAGGTTCATCAGCATGGCGTGCGTCACCGTGAAGCTTGACGTCAACGGGTCCGGGACTGATTCCACCAGTCGGTTGAAGGTTGGTTCACCCCAAGACACGAAACCTTCGGGCGGTTTCTTCTTCACCACCTGGCGCAGCTTCTTCTGGTCGTCGCCGAACTTGGCGGTGGCCTTGGCCATGGCCTTCACGTTCTCGATCACGTGCTCGGGCGCCTGCACCACCACGGTCCCGGCGGTGTCGTAGCCCGCCCGGCCGGCCCGCCCCGCAATCTGGTGGAACTCACGTGAGTTGAGCAGCCGGGTGCGGACGCCGTCGTACTTGCTCAAGGCCGTGAGCAGCACCGTCCGGATGGGCACGTTGATGCCCACGCCCAGTGTGTCCGTCCCGCAAATCACCTTCAGCAGCCCCGCCTGTGCCAGCTGCTCCACCAGCCGGCGGTACTTTGGCAGCATGCCGGCGTGGTGCACGCCGATCCCGTGGCGGACCAGCCTGTTCAGCGTCTTCCCGAACCCCGCCGCAAACCGGAAGTTGGCGATCAGCTCCGCGATCTTGTCCTTTTCCTCCCTGGTGCACACGTTGATGCTCATCAGGTTCTGGGCGCGGTCAATGGCTTCGAGCTGGCTGAAGTGCACCACGTAGACAGGCACCTGCTTGGTGGACAGCAGCTCCTCCAGGGTCTCGTGGACGGGAGTCTGGTGGTAGTAGTAGTGCAGCGGGATGGGCCGCTCCGCCGAGCTCACCGTGGTGGTGGCGCGGCCGGTCAACGCGGTCAGCCCCTCCTCGAACCGGGTCACGTCGCCCAGGGTGGCGGACATGAGCAGGAACTGCGCCTGCGGAAGCTCCAGGAGGGGGACTTGCCAGGCCCAGCCGCGCTGCGGGTCGGAGTAGAAGTGGAACTCGTCCATGATCACCGCGCCGAGCTCCGCGGCCGAGCCTTCCCGCAATGCGATGTTGGCCAGAATCTCTGCGGTGCAGCAGATGATGGGCGCGTCCTGGTTGACCCCGGAGTCGCCGGTGATCATGCCCACGTTCTCCGCACCGAAAATGTCGCACAGTGCAAAAAACTTTTCGGAGACCAGGGCCTTGATGGGCGCCGTGTAATAGCTGCGGCGACCCTGGGCCATGGCCTGGAAGTGCGCGGCGATCGCCACAAGCGACTTCCCCGATCCCGTGGGCGTTGCCAGGATGACGTTGGCCCCCGTTGCCAGCTCCATGATGGCCTCGTCCTGCGCCGGGTACAGCGACAGGCCCCGGCTTTCCGTCCACTCCACGAACCGGGTGTACAGGGCGTCGGGGTCGACGGCGGCGGCCGGGTTGGGGGTGGACAGGTCGCTCAGCTGGTCAACGAGTTTCATTGACTTCAACCTTAGTGCCACGTGGCATACCGGCAGGGCGGTGCTGCCGGGTTACGCTACGGCTTGCCCGTGTGCGCGTCAGAACCTGGAGATATTCATGAAATGGGACCCCGCAAAGTATGCCGAGTTTGGCGACTACCGGAACAGGCCGTTCTTCGACCTCACGGCCCGGATCCATGCGGAGGGGCCGGCGCACGTGGTGGACCTTGGGTGCGGGCCCGGGAACCTCACGGCAACCCTGGCCGAACGTTGGCCGGACGGGCGGGTGGTTGGCGTGGACTCGTCCGCGGAGATGCTGGCACAGGCTGCCCCGCTGGCGGCGAAGATCCCCGCCCTGGCATTCGAGCAGGCGGACATTGCCGCCTGGATGCCCGCTCCCGTGACCGACGTCGTGGTGAGCAACGCCGCCCTGCAGTGGGTCCCGGGCCACCAGGACCTGATGCGGAAGTGGCTTGAAGCCCTCCGGCCCGGCGCCTGGTTTGCCATGCAGGTGCCCGGAAACTTCAACGCCCCGTCGCACGCCCTGATGCGGGAACTGGCCGCCTCGGACCGGTGGGCGTCCAAGCTGGACGGGGTGCTGCGGGGCGGGGAAACAGTGGGGGAGCCCGGAGACTACCTGGGCATCCTGCTCGACGCCGGCTTCGCGGCGGATGCATGGGAAACCAGCTACCAGCAGGTGCTGCATGGCCAGGACCCGGTGCTGGCGTGGGTCAGGGGCACCGCGCTGCGCCCGGTCATGGGCGCCCTCAGCGAGGATGACGCCAAGCGCTTCGAATCCGAGTACGCCGCGGCCCTTCGGGACGCTTATCCCCAGGGCGTCCACGGCACGGTCTTCCCGTTCCGCCGGATCTTCGCAGTAGGCCGCAAGGCTGTGGGCTGATAGTTTTCAAAACCGTCACATGCCGTGACAGCGATGAAAAGTGATGTGGCTTACAATGGCGTCTGTGGTTTAGGGGTCAAGCTGCTGGCCCCCTCTTCGGCCAAACGCACATACAGGGGGTATTTTGCTGGTCGGACTCATGAAGCGGCAGCTTGCGGGCCAATACGGGCGGGTCGGCGCCATCGTCTTCCTCCAGTTGGTCCAGGCGGCCGCGAACCTGCTGTTGCCCACGGTGAACGCAGCCATCATCGATGACGGCATCGTCGCCGGAAGGCCTGAGGTGATCTCGCGGCTCGGGGTGCTCATGGCCGTCATCGCCGTGGTGCAGGCCGTCTCGGCCATCGCCGCGGGTTACCTTGGCGCCGTGGTGGCCATGAGGATCGGGCACCGCCTGCGGGCGGAGGTGTTCAGCAGGATCCAGTCGCTGTCCTCGCAGGATGTGGCCCTGTTTGGAACGCAAAGCCTGACCACCCGCGCAACGAACGATGTCCAGCAGGTCCAGGCGTTTGCCGTGCTGGTCTTCACCATGCTCTTTGCCGGGCCGGCCATGGGCATCGGAGGGATCGTACTTGCCGTGCAGCAGGACGTGGCGCTCTCCGTGGTCGTGATCGTCATCGTGCCCTTGCTCCTGCTCATCATGTACTTGATCGTCCGCCGGTTGATTCCGCTCTACCGGGAAGGCCAAGACCTGCTGGACCGGTCCGGCGGTATTCTCCGCGAGCAGATCATTGGCGCTGATGTCATCCGTGCCTTCGTCCGGCAGGGCCACGAAGTGCGGCGGTTCGCGGCGACCAACGCGGGCCTGACGGCAAACAACCTTCAGTCGGCGCTCTTGGTGGCCGGGATGCTGCCGATGATCATGCTGGTGGTCAACATCAGTTCCGTCGCCGTTGTTTGGTTCGGCGGCCACCGCATCCAGGCAGGACTGATGAACCTCGGGGCGCTTACGGCGTTCATCGCATACATCATGCAGATCCTGCTCGCGATCATGATGTCCATGTACGTCCTGATGACGGCGCCCCGCGCCGCCGTCTGCGCCGAACGAATCCAGGCGGTCCTCGACACCGAGCCGTCCGTCAGCAGCTCAGCGCAGCCGCACGCCCTGCTGGACCAGACCCGTTTCCATCACCCCCGGCTGGACCACACCCGTTTGGACCCGTCGCGCCCGGCGCCGCTGACATTCCAGGACGTGGGCTTTTCCTATCCGGGTGCAGAAGCCCCTGTGCTTGCCGGCATCAATTTTACCGCCGCTCCAGGTACCACCACCGCGATTGTCGGCTCCACAGGCAGCGGCAAGACCACCCTGTTGAATCTGGTTCCGCGTTTCCTTGACCCCACGGAAGGCCGGATCACGCTGGCCGGCCAGGACATCCGGAACCTGCCCCTGGACCAGCTCCGCGCCGCCATCGCAATCGTGCCCCAGCACTCCCACCTATTCACCGGAACCATCGCCGACAACCTGAGGATGGGCGCCCCCGACGCAACGGACGAAGAACTCTGGGCCACCCTGGAGGCGGCACAGACCATGCGCTTCATGCGTGACCTCCCCCTGGGGCTTGCCACCCCTGTTGGCCAGGGCGGCGCCAGCCTGTCCGGCGGGCAGCGGCAAAGGCTGTGCATTGCCAGGGCCCTGCTGCGCAAAGCGCCCCTTTACCTCTTCGATGACAGCTTTTCGGCGCTGGACTACGACACGGACACCAGGCTGCGGCAGGCCCTGGACCAGCAGCTCGCCGCGGCAACAACCATCCTGGTTGCCGAGCGGATTTCCGCCGTGGAGGACGCGGAGCTCATATTGGTGCTCGACGACGGCGGCCTCGTTGCGCAGGGGACGCACCAGGAGTTGCTGGAAACCTCAGCCACCTACCGGGAGATTGCCGAATCCCAGCTCGCGTTGGACGGCACGCTGTGACGGCCGGGGAGGAATCCGGGGAGGCGGCGCAGAAGTTCTGGCCAACTGCCGGCAGGCTCCTTGGCCTCCTGCGCCCCTTCCGGCTGCACATGCTGGGGGCAGTGGCGGCCACCTGCGCGTTCGCGGGCCTTAACGTTGCCGCCCCAAAGTACCTGGGTGATGCCACCGACGTGGTGGTGGAGGGCGTCTTCCAAGGCACCCTGGACCAGCGCCTTGGAATCCTGCTGGCGGCCGTGGCCATGATGTATGTCTTCGCCTCCCTGTTCAACTGGGTGCAGGGCGCACTGACAGCCCATGCCGTACAAGGTCTCATGTATGGCCTGCGCGCCTCGGTCGAGGACAAACTTCACCGCCTTCCCTCCACCTACTTCCGGGAGCGCTCCCGGGGTGACGTCCTGAGCCGGGCCACCAACGACATCGACAACATTGCGCAGGCCCTCAACCAGGTCCTGACCCAGCTGATCGTGTCGGTGCTGATGCTCTTCGGTTCGCTGGCCATGATGCTGTGGATCTCGCCGCTGCTTGCAGCCATTGCCGTTGCCACCGTTCCCATCTCCACCTGGATCACGTTCCTGGTGGCCAGGCGGTCGCAGGAACACTTCGCGGTGCAGTGGAAGGAGACCGGCGAACTCAACGCCCACGTAGAGGAATTCGTCAGCGGGCACGAGGTCATCAAGGCCTTCGGCCGGCAGGGACATGCGGTGGAAGTATTCAGCCGCAGCAACGGGCGCCTGGCACGGGCAGCTGCCAAAGCGCAGTATTCGGCGGGAGTGGTCCAGCCGCTGATGGTGCTGATGTCCAACCTCAATTACATAGCGGTT
Source organism: Pseudarthrobacter defluvii (assembly GCF_030323865.1). Lineage (NCBI taxonomy): Bacteria > Bacillati > Actinomycetota > Actinomycetes > Micrococcales > Micrococcaceae > Pseudarthrobacter > Pseudarthrobacter defluvii. Next base: position 1,975,388 of record NZ_CP066362.1, read on the forward strand.
GCAGTGGTGGGAGCCCTGCAGGTCATCGCGGGGGCCATGACCATCGGGGGCGTCCAGGCCTTCATCCAGTTCAGCCGGTTGTTCACCCAGCCGGTGGGCCAGATCGGGGGGCTCCTCAACGTCATGCAGTCCTGCGCGGCGTCCGCGGGCAGGGTTTTCGTGCTCCTGGATGCACGTGAGGATCCGCAGGAGCCAAACCTGCAGCAGCAGGACCCGCCGGAGCAGGACGGGCGGCCTTCCGGCGCTGCGGCCGGGGGCGCCATCGTTTTCGACGACGTCACGTTCGGCTACCCCGGCTCCGTTCCCGCAGTCCGCAACCTCGCCTTCACCGTGGAACCGGGACAGTCGGTGGCAATCGTGGGACACACCGGCGCGGGCAAGAGCACAGTGGTGAACCTGCTGATGCGGTTTCTGGAGCCCACGTCCGGCAGGATCACCATGGGTGGACTCAACATCGCGGACATCCCCCGGGACCACCTTCGTGCCCGGTTTGGCGTGGTGCTGCAGGATTCCTGGCTTTTCGGAGGCACCATCCGCGACAACATCGCCTACGGCCGGCCCGACGCCCCGGATGCTGCCATCGTCGCCGCGGCAGAGGCCACGCATGCGGACCGCTTCATCAGGTCCCTGCCGCACGGCTACGACACTGTTTTGGAGAACGGAGGGGATCCGCTCAGCCAGGGCCAGCGGCAGCTCCTGACTATCGCCAGGGCGCAGCTCGCCGGGCGCTCCGTTCTCGTCCTGGATGAGGCAACCAGTTCGGTGGACTCCAGGACTGAGCTGCTCATCCGCCAGGCGATGCAGCGGCTGCGCCACGGGCGGACAAGCTTCGTGATCGCCCACCGTTTGTCCACCATCCGTAACGCTGATCTAATTCTCGTCATGGACCACGGACGCATCGTCGAGCAGGGCACGCATGGAAGGCTCCTTGCCGCCAACAGCTACTACGCCAGGCTGTACAACGCCCAGTTTGCAGAACGCGAAGGCAAGGCGGGCGTCCTGGAGGGCGGCCTGTGAAAGCTGCTACCGACTTCCCGGGGTCCTGGCGGCCCAACCAGGCCAGCAGCGTAGCGCTGTTCGAGCAGCTTCGTCTGCAGGTCATCCACTTGGCGGACAGCGGTGCACTGGCGCCCGGAACCAGGCTCCCTGCGGTAAGGGCCCTCGCGGAACAACTCGACGTCGCCCCGCACACCGTCGCCAGGGCCTACAAGGAGTTGGAGGCGGCCGGCGTCGTCGCCACCCGTGGCCGCAACGGCACGGTTGTTTGTGCCCGTGATGAGCGGCTGGGAGGCCTCTCCGACGCCGCGGCCGCATATGCCGCCGTCGCAAAATCCCAGGGCGCCAGCTTCGCCGAAGCGGTCAAGCTGCTGGCCGCCGCCTACGATGTTCCCTGAGGGCGGAACGGTCAGTGTTCGAAAAAGTTTTCGATTAGCATTATGGGGTGCCTAAAGCCTTAGCTGAAGAAACCCCTGCCCCCTCCGCTTCCCTCGCCGTACCCTCCGCGGCCGCCCTGGAACGCCCGGACCTCTCCCGCCTCGTGGTGAAGGGCGCGCGGGAGCACAACCTGCGCAACGTGGACCTCGACCTGCCGCGTGACGCCATGATCGTCTTCACCGGCCTCTCCGGATCCGGCAAGTCGTCCCTGGCGTTCGACACCATCTTCGCCGAGGGCCAGCGGCGCTACGTCGAATCACTCTCCGCTTATGCACGCCAGTTCCTGGGCCAGGTGGACAAGCCCGACGTCGATTTCATCGAGGGCCTCTCCCCGGCGGTCTCCATCGACCAGAAATCCACCAGCAAGAACCCGCGGTCCACGGTGGGCACCATCACCGAGATCTACGACTACATGCGCCTGCTCTGGGCGCGCGTCGGCCGGCCGCACTGCCCCGTTTGTGGTGAACCGGTGTCCAAGCAGACCCCGCAGCAGATTGTCGACCAGCTCCTTGAACTCGACGAGGGCACGCGCTTCCAGGTCCTGGCCCCGGTGGTGCGCGGACGCAAGGGGGAGTTCGTTGACCTCTTCAAGGACCTCACCGCCAAGGGCTACTCGCGGGCGCGCGTGGACGGCAATCTCATCCAGCTGAGCGATCCGCCCAAGCTGGGCAAGCAGTTCAAGCACACCATCGAGGTGGTGGTGGACCGCCTGGTGGTCAAGGAAGGCATCAGCCAGCGGCTGACAGACTCCATCGAGACCGCCCTGGGACTGGCCGAGGGCCGCGTCCTGGCGGAGTTCGTTGACGTTGATGCGGATGCCCCCGAGCGGATACGGGCGTTCTCGGAAAATCTCGCCTGCCCCAACGAGCACCCGCTCGCCATCGACGAGATCGAGCCCCGCTCCTTCTCCTTCAACAATCCCTTCGGCGCCTGCGCGGCCTGCAGCGGCATCGGCACCCGGCTGGAGGTGGATGAGGAACTCATCGTTCCCAACCCGGAACTGTCCCTGTCCGAGGGCGCCATCGCTCCATGGTCCATGGGAACCGCCACCACGGAGTACTGGAACCGGCTGCTGGAGGGCCTGGCCAAGGAAGTCGGTTTCTCCATGACCACGCCGTGGGAGAAGCTGGGCAAGGACGTGCGCCAGATCGTCCTGCACGGCAAGGACCACAAAGTGGTTGTGCAGTACCGCAACCGCTTTGGCCGTGAACGCAAGTACAGCACCGGATTCGAAGGTGCCATCCAGTACGTCCACCGCAAGCACGGCGAGACCGACTCCGACTGGGCCCGCGACCGCTACGAAGAGTACATGCGGCAGGTTCCCTGCCCCGCGTGCAATGGTGCCCGCCTCAACCCGGCATCACTGTCCGTCCTCATCAACGGCAAGTCCATCGCCGAGGTTGCCGCCCTCCCCATGCGGGAATGCGCAGATTTCCTGAACAACCTGGTGCTGACCGGACGCGAAGCCCAGATCGCCCACCAGGTCCTCAAGGAGATCCAGGCACGGCTGACCTTCCTCCTGGACGTCGGCCTGGAGTACCTCAACCTGGAGCGGCCCTCGGCCACCCTGTCAGGCGGAGAAGCCCAGCGCATCCGGCTGGCCACACAGATCGGGTCCGGCCTGGTGGGTGTCCTCTATGTCCTCGACGAACCGTCCATCGGCCTGCACCAGCGGGACAACCGCCGGCTCATCGAAACCCTCACCCGGCTCCGCGACATGGGGAACACCCTGATCGTCGTGGAGCACGACGAAGACACCATCCACGTGGCCGACTGGATCGTGGACATCGGACCCGGCGCCGGCGAGCACGGCGGCCAGGTGGTCCACTCCGGCACATACAAGGAACTGCTGGACAACAGGGAATCGCTGACCGGTGACTACCTGTCCGGCCGCAAGGCCATCGAGGTACCCAAGAAGCGCCGCAAGTACGACAAGAAGCGCGAGATCAAGGTAGTGGGCGCGCGGGAGAACAACCTCGTGAACGTCGATGCCGCTTTCCCCCTGGGCCTCTTCACTGCGGTTACCGGCGTGAGCGGTTCGGGCAAGTCCACGCTGGTCAACGAGATCCTCTACAAAGTCCTGGCGAACAAGCTCAATGGTGCCAAGCAGGTGGCCGGGCGGCACAAGACGGTCCAGGGCCTGGAGCAGCTGGACAAGGTGGTGCACGTCGACCAGAGCCCCATCGGCCGGACTCCGCGGTCCAACCCGGCCACGTACACGGGCGTCTTCGACAACATCCGCAAGCTCTTCGCGGAAACCACCGAAGCCAAGGTCCGTGGCTACCTCCCCGGCCGCTTCTCCTTCAACGTCAAGGGCGGCCGTTGCGAGGCGTGCTCCGGCGACGGCACGCTGAAGATCGAGATGAACTTCCTGCCTGACGTCTACGTCCCCTGCGAGGTGTGCCACGGGGCCCGCTACAACCGGGAGACCCTGGAAGTGCACTACAAGGGCAAAACCATCGCGGATGTCCTCAACATGCCCATCGAAGAGGCCGCCGAATTCTTCGCGGCGTTCTCACCCATCGCACGGCACCTGAACACCTTGGTGGACGTGGGACTGGGCTACGTGCGGCTGGGCCAGCCGGCCACCACCCTGTCCGGCGGCGAAGCGCAACGGGTCAAGCTCGCGGCGGAACTGCAGAAGCGCTCCAACGGACGCAGCATCTATGTCCTGGACGAGCCCACCACCGGCCTGCACTTCGAAGACATCCGCAAGCTGCTCATGGTCCTGCAGGGCCTGGTGGACAAGGGCAACACCGTGATCACCATTGAGCACAACCTGGATGTCATCAAGAGCGCGGACTGGCTGGTTGACCTCGGGCCTGACGGCGGTTCGGGCGGCGGCCAGATTGTCGCCGCAGGGACGCCGGAACAGGTGGCGAAGTCCAGCACCAGCCACACGGGGAAGTTCCTCGCCGAAATACTGGGCTGAGCGAAGGAATTACAAGAGAAGTATTCCTCGCCGGGAATGCGAGTTTCAGGCACTCCTGCTGTCGTGAGAAACTAACCCGGTGACTTCAACAACAGTGCCCGTGATCTTTGACCTGGACGGCACTCTTGTCGACCCGGCCGGTGGAATAACCGGGGGGATTGCGTCGGCCCTCCGCGGGCTGGGGCTCCCCGTTCCCGGCCAGGACCTGCTGGACTCGATGATCGGCCCCAAGCTGAGCGATTCACTGCTCAACGTGGCAAAGGTGCCGGCGGACCGCCTGGAAGAGGTGGTCCGCCGCTACCGCGACTACTACGTCGCCACAGGCATCGCCCAGAGCCGGCTGTACCCGGGCATCCGCGAAATCCTCGAATCGTTCGCAGAGGCTGGACGCCCCGTGGCCGTTGCCACCCAAAAACCGCAGCGGCTTGCCCACAAGGTCCTTGCCCACCACGGCATTGACGGCTTCTTTCACGGCATCCACGGGTCCGCCGACGACGAAACGCTGGTGGAAGGCGTCCCGCTCGGCAAGACGCAGATCATCGCCGCCGCCCTCCGGGACCTGGACACCCGGCACGCCATCATGGTGGGGGACCGTGCCCAGGACGTTTCCGGTGCAATCGCCAACGGGCTGGACTGCATCGGGGTTGTCTGGGGCTTCGCGCCGGACGGGGAGTTGGAGGAAGCCGGCTCCGTGGCGGTCGTCAATACCGGCGAGGAACTCGTAGCCGTGATCGAGCGGCTCCAGTCGATCCACACTGCGGCCATGAGCGGGGTGAGCAACGATGGAAATGTTTGATGCCGTCCGCTGGACCACCCGCAACCTGATCGCCGGCACCTGCCGGCCCACCGTCGTCGGCCTCGACAACGTCCCTACCGATGGCCCCTTTATCGTTGCACCCAACCACCTGTCCTTTTTCGACAGCGTGATCGTCCAGGCGCTGATGCCCCGGCCCGTCGCCTTCTTCGCCAAGGCTGAATACTTCACCACCGGCGGCGTCAAGGGCAAGGTCATGAAGGCCTTCTTCGAGTCCGTGGGCTCCATCCCGGTGGAGCGCGGGGAACAGGCTGCCAGCGTGCAGGCCCTCAAGACCCTGCTGGACATTTTGGAAGCCGGGCGCGGCATCGGCATCTACCCGGAGGGCACCCGCTCCCGTGACGGCATCCTCTACCGGGGGCGCACCGGGGTTGGCTGGCTGGCGCTCACCACTGGGGCTCCCGTGATTCCCGTGGGCCTGATCGGGACCGAGCAGCTCCAGCGCGCCGGCGAAAAAGGGGTCCGGCCGCAGCACTTCACCATGAAGGTGGGGGAGCCGCTGTACTTCGACAAGACGGGTCCGGACCACTCCCTTCCGGCCCGCCGTCAGGTTACGGATCGGATCATGGACGCCATCGCCGAACTCAGCGGCCAGGAACGCTCTGCGAGCTACAACCAGAGCAAGTCCGCCGAATAGCCGGGGCTGGCAGGGAGACCCGGCGCGACTCAGTAGACTTGATAGGTGGCAAATCCAGCAAGTTACCGCCCCAAAACCGGTGAAATCCCCACCAACCCAGGCGTCTACCGGTTCCGCGATCCGCACGGCCGGGTCATCTACGTAGGCAAAGCCAAGAGCCTGCGGTCGCGGCTGAACTCCTATTTCGCCAACCCGGCCGGGCTGTTGCCCAAGACCTATGCGATGGTCCACGCCGCCAGCAGCGTCGAGTGGACCGTAGTGGGCAGTGAGCTGGAGTCGCTGCAGCTGGAATACACCTGGATCAAGGAATTCAAGCCCCGGTTCAACGTGGTGTTCCGGGATGACAAGACCTATCCGTACCTTGCCGTGACCATGAGCGAAAAGTACCCCCGGGTGCAGGTGATGCGCGGCGACAAGCGGAAGGGGACGCGCTACTTCGGTCCGTACACAGCCGGGGCCATCCGGGAAACCATGGACACCCTGCTCCGCGTTTTCCCTGTCCGGAGCTGCAGCGCCGGTGTCTTCAAACGGGCTGAGGCCAGCGGGCGGCCGTGCCTGCTGGGATATATCGATAAGTGCTCAGCGCCCTGCGTGGGCCGGATCTCGCCACAGGACCACCGGGCACTGGCTGACGACTTCTGCGCCTTCATGGGCGGTGAGGCCACCAGGTTCATCAACAAGCTCGAGAAGCAGATGGGCGACGCCGTGGCGAAGCTCGACTATGAGCACGCTGCCAGGCTCCGGGACGACATCACCGCGCTGCGCAAGGTCTTCGAACGGAACGCGGTGGTCCTGTCAGAGGACACCGACGCCGACGTCTTCGCCCTGCATGAGGACGAACTCGAGGCCGCCGTCCAGGTGTTCCACGTCCGCGGTGGCAGGATCCGCGGCCAGCGAGGCTGGGTGGTGGAGAAGGTGGAGGACTTCAGCACCCCTGATTTGGTGGAGCACCTGCTCCAGCAGGTTTACGGCGAGGACGGCGATACGCACGGTCGGCTCCCACGCGAAGTCCTGGTGCCTGTGGCGCCCAGCAATATGGAGGACCTGGCGAAGTGGCTGGCCGGCATCCGCGGCGCCAAGGTGGACATCCGGGTACCCCAGCGGGGGGACAAGGCGGCGCTGATGTCCACCGTGCGCGAGAACGCCGAGCACGCGCTGAGGCTCCACAAGACGCGGCGCGCGGGCGATATCACCGTCAGGTCCCAGGCCCTCCAGGAACTCCAGGAAGCGCTGGACCTGCCCGTTCCGCTGCTGCGGATCGAGTGCTTCGACGTTTCCCACGTACAGGGCACCAACGTGGTGGCCTCCATGGTGGTGGTGGAGGACGGACTCCCCAAGAAGTCCGACTACCGCAAGTTCTCCATCACGGGTCCCGCGGCGTCCGATGACACGGCCGCCATGCACGACGTCCTCACCCGCCGGTTCCGCCACTACCTGCAGGACAAGTCCGCGCAGGTGGATGAGTCCGTCCTGGCGGCGGACGGGTTGGCGGTGGACGGGCTGGTGGCGGATGGCCAGCCTGAGGCTGACCAGGCGGCCGAAACCGAAGCTGCCGCCCTCGACACCACCACCCCGGCGCCCAAGGCAAAGTTCGCCTACCCGCCCAACCTGGTGGTGGTGGACGGCGGCCAGCCCCAGGTGAACGCAGCGGCCCGAGCCCTGAAGGATCTTGGCATCGATGATGTGTACGTCGTGGGGCTGGCCAAGCGCCTGGAGGAAGTGTGGCTTCCGGACAGCGACTTCCCGGTAATCCTGCCCCGCACGTCCCAGGGGCTGTACCTGCTGCAGCGGATCCGTGACGAGGCGCACCGCTTCGCCATCACGTTCCACCGCCAAAAGCGCGGCAAGGCCATGACCGTCTCGGCGCTGGACGCCGTTCCGGGGCTGGGTGCCTCCAAGCGCAAGGCCCTGCTGGCGCACTTCGGCTCGGTCAAGGGCGTGAAGGCTGCCACCGTGGAAGAGCTTGCCCAGGCGAAAGGCATTGGCCCGGCACTGGCCAATGCCATCGTGCACCACTTCGCTGCCGACGGGCCCGAAGCGGTCACAGTGCCGGCGATCAACATGACCACCGGCGAAATCATTGAATCTTAGCTAGGGTAAAGGGCGGGGCAGCGCCATCGCCGCCCAAGGGGACAACGAGGAAACGGGGCAGGCTTCATGGCAGACACGACGGCGGAATCCGGGGCCGGCCACGACGGGATGGAACCCGTCAAACCGGTCGAAGCGGAGCTGCTGGTGGTCACCGGAATGTCCGGCGCCGGACGGAGCACGGCAGCCGACGCACTGGAGGACCACGGCTGGTATGTCGTAGAGAACCTGCCGCCGCAGATGCTGGGCACGCTGGCGGAACTGGTCTCGCACGCACCGCAGTCCATTCCCCGGCTGGCAGTGGTCATCGACGTCCGCAGCAAAGGTCTCTTTGCCGATATCCGTTCGGCTCTGCATGCACTTGCCGCCAGCGGGGTCACCTTCCGGGTCCTGTTCCTTGACGCCAGCGACAACGTCCTGGTCCGGCGGTTTGAACAGGGACGCCGTCCGCACCCGCTGCAGGGTGGTGGACGCATCCTTGACGGTATAGCGGCCGAACGTGAGCTGCTGCAGGAACTGCGCGACAGCTCCGACGTCGTCCTGGATACTTCCAACTACAACGTCCACGGCCTGGCCACCGCCATTACGGAACTGTTCAGCGAAACTGGCCCCGTCGCCCTGCGGCTCAACGTCATGAGCTTCGGCTTCAAGTACGGCCTGCCGGTGGACGCGAACTACGTGGCCGACGTCCGGTTCATCCCCAACCCGCACTGGGTGCCCCAGCTCCGCCCGCAGACCGGCCTGGACAAGGACGTCAGTGACTATGTGCTGGAGGCCGAGGGCGTCAAGAACTTCGTGGACCGCTACGTCCTTGCCCTGGAACCCGTCCTGGAGGGGTACCGCAGGGAAAACAAGCACTACGCCACCATCGCCGTGGGCTGCACCGGCGGGAAGCACCGCTCCGTTGCCGTGGCCGTGGAACTTTCGAAGAAACTCGCACAGTATCCGCGGGTCACGGTGACCACCGCGCACCGGGATCTGGGCCGCGAGTAATGGCCCTGTTTACCGGAGCCCTGCCCCTGGTGCCGCCGGCCGCTGGTAAGGGCTCGGGCCAGCAGGACAAGGGTCCCAACGTGGTGGCCTTGGGCGGCGGCCACGGCCTGGCGGCCTCGCTCTCGGCACTGCGGCTGCTCACCTCCGAGCTCACCGCGGTGGTCACGGTAGCGGACGACGGCGGCTCGTCCGGGCGTCTGCGCGAGGAGTACGGCGTCCTACCGCCGGGAGACCTCCGCATGGCACTGTCCGCGCTCTGCGACGACACAGACTGGGGCCGCACCTGGCGCGATGTCATGCAGCACCGGTTCCGAGCCGGGAAGGGCCCGGGCGGCTCCCTTGACGAGCACGCCATGGGCAACCTGTTGATCGTGACGCTTTGGGAACTGCTGGGCGACGCCGTCGCAGGGCTCAAGTGGGCCGGAGCGCTGCTCGGGGCACGGGGGCAGGTCCTGCCCATGTCAACCGTTCCGCTCACCATCGAAGGCGATGTGCGCGTGACCGCCCCGGACGGTGGCACCAGCCTCCAGACCATCCGCGGCCAGGCGCGCTGTGCCGTGGCCGGTTCGTTGGAGGAAGTCCGGCTCCTGCCCGAGGCAGCCCCGGCGTGCACTGATGCCCTGACGGCCATCGAACTGGCGGACTGGGTGGTCCTCGGCCCCGGCTCCTGGTACACGTCGGTCCTGCCGCACCTGCTCCTGCCGGAGATGCGGCAGGCCCTGTGCAGCACGCCGGCCAAGCGCTGCCTGACCATGAACCTTGCCACGGACACCAAGGAAACCAGCGGCATGACGGCCGCGGACCACCTGCACGTCCTTCGGCGCTACGCCCCGGAGTTCAGCGTGGACGTGGTCCTGGCCGATCCGGCGTCGGTGCCGGACAGGCAGGAGTTCGAGAAGGCTGCCGGCATGCTCGGAGCGGAAGTTGTCTTGGGTAAAGTAGGGGCGTCGGGACGCCGGCCCGTCCACGAGCCGCTTCGGCTGGCCACGGCGTACCAGGACATTTTTGGGAACAGTTAGGAAGGTGCCATGGCACTGACAGCATCAGTCAAGGAAGAACTGTCCCGTCTGGACATCAAGAAGTCATCAGTGCGCAAGGCTGAAGTCTCCGCAATGCTCCGGTTCGCCGGGGGACTGCACATCATCTCCGGCAGGATCGTCATCGAGGCGGAAGTGGACCTGGCGTCCACTGCCCGCAGGCTCCGCGCCGCCATCGCCGAGGTCTATGGCCACCAGAGCGAAATCATCGTAGTCTCCGCCGGCGGACTGCGGCGCGCCAGCCGTTACGTGGTGCGGGTTGTCCGTGACGGCGAGGCGCTGGCCCGCCAGACCGGCCTCCTGGACGGACGGGGCCGTCCCGTGCGCGGGCTGCCATCCGCCGTCGTCAATGGTTCCGCGGCGGACGCCGAAGCCGTGTGGCGCGGTGCGTTCCTGGCCCACGGCTCGTTGACCGAACCTGGCCGATCGTCGTCGCTGGAGGTCACCTGCCCCGGGCCCGAATCTGCCCTGGCCCTGGTTGGCGCCGCCCGCCGGCTGGACATCCAGGCCAAAGCGCGGGAGGTCAGGGGAGTGGACCGCGTGGTCATCCGCGACGGGGACACCATCGCGGCGCTCCTGACACGCATGGGCGCGCACGACGCGCTGATGGTGTGGGAGGAACGCCGCATGCGCAAGGAAGTCCGCGCCACCGCCAACCGGCTTGCCAACTTCGATGACGCCAACCTGCGGCGCTCTGCCCAGGCCGCCGTGGCCGCCGGTGCCCGCGTGGAGCGTGCGCTGGAGATCCTGGGCGACGACGTTCCGGACCACCTGAAATACGCCGGCGAGCTTCGCGTGGCGCACAAGCAGGCCAGCCTCGACGAGCTTGGCCGGCTGGCCGACCCCGTCATGACCAAGGACGCCATTGCCGGGCGCATCCGCCGGCTGCTGGCCATGGCTGACAAACGCGCACTTGACCTCGGCGTTCCCGGAACGGACGCCAATGTGACGCCCGAAATGCTGGACGAGTAAGCGCCCCATAGAATCAAGAAGAATTCCGGGCACCAGCTGCCCGGATGCACAATCCGAGAGTTACCAACCGGACCTCCGGGTCCACGATATTGGAGGATTTTGTGACCGAGTACGTTTTGCCGGAACTCAGCTACGACTACGCCGCCCTTGAACCGCACATTTCTGCGCGGATCATGGAGCTGCACCACAGCAAGCACCACGCCGCCTACGTGGCAGGCGCCAACAACGCGCTGGCCCAGCTGGCCGAGGCTCGTGAAAAGGGCGACTTCGCCAACATCAACCGGCTTTCCAAGGACCTCGCGTTCCACACCGGCGGCCACGTCAACCACTCCGTGTTCTGGAAGAACCTCTCCCCGGACGGCGGCGACAAGCCCGAAGGTGAGCTGGCTGCCGCAATCGATGACGCTTTTGGCTCCTTCGATGCCTTCCGCGCCCAGTTCTCCGCCGCAGCCCTCGGCCTGCAGGGATCGGGCTGGGGCTTCCTGGCCTACGAGCCCATCGGCGGAAACCTGGTCATCGAGCAGCTCTACGACCAGCAGGGCAACACCGCACTGGGAACCATCCCGCTGCTGATGCTGGACATGTGGGAGCACGCCTTCTACCTGGACTACGTCAACGTCAAGGCCGACTACGTCAAGGCGTTCTGGAACATCGTGAACTGGGCAGATGTTGCCCAGCGCTTCGAGGCAGCACGCGCCAACGCCACGGGACTCATCACCCTCCCGTAGTGATGCGCGTTATACATCGCTGTAATAAACTTCACATTCCGACTTAAACCGGCCGGGATGTGGACCGGCCGCCCCCGCACTTGCGGGGGCGGACCCAGTTAAACGTAAGATAGGTCACGGAAGGCGGTTAGCCTTCAGCAATGAGGCTGGTCGCCCTCCGTGTAAATCATCTCTGCCCAATGGCGTGCGGGATCTGTTAGTTGGCTTCAACGCCCGCTCAACTAGTAGTGCTTCTCAAAGCACCAAGGAGACTGTAAAAGTGACGACCCGTATTGGTATCAACGGCTTTGGCCGTATCGGCCGCAACTACTTCCGCGCAGCGCTTGCCCAAGGCGCGGACCTGGAGATCGTTGCAGTCAACGACCTCACCAGCCCCGAAGCCCTGGCGCACCTGTTCAAGTACGACTCGGTCGGCGGCCGCCTGAAGGAAACCATCGAGGTCAAGGACGGCAACATCGTCGTCAACGGCAACGTGGTCAAGGTCCTGGCCGAGCGCGACCCCGCCAACCTCCCCTGGGGCGAACTGGGCGTGGACATCGTCATCGAATCCACCGGTTTCTTCACCAAGGCGGCCGACGCGCAGAAGCACATCGCCGCCGGGGCCAAGAAGGTCCTGATCTCCGCTCCGGCCTCGGACGAGGACATCACCATCGTGATGGGTGTCAACCACAACCTCTACGACAACGCCAAGCACAACATCATTTCCAACGCATCCTGCACCACCAACTGCCTCGGCCCGCTGGCCAAGGTGGTCAACGACGAATTCGGCATCGAACGTGGCCTCATGACCACCGTCCACGCGTACACCGCCGACCAGAACCTCCAGGACGGACCGCACAAGGACCTGCGCCGCGCCCGCGCTGCCGCCATCAACATGGTTCCCACCTCCACCGGTGCCGCCAAGGCCATCGGCCTGGTGCTGCCGGAACTCAAGGGCAAGCTGGACGGCTACGCCATCCGTGTTCCCGTGCCCACCGGCTCCGCCACCGACCTCACCGTCACCGTGTCCCGCGAGACCACCGTTGAGGAAGTCAACGCTGCCCTCAAGCGCGCCGCGGAGTCCGAAGAGCTCCAGGGCTTCCTGACCTACACGGACGAGCCCATCGTCTCCTCCGACATCGTGGGCGACCCCGCGTCCTCCATCTTCGACTCCGGCTTGACCAAGGTCATTGGCAACCAGGTCAAGGTTGTTTCCTGGTATGACAACGAATGGGGCTACTCCAACCGTCTCGTCGACCTCACGGAGCTTGTGGCATCCAAGCTGGGCTAGGGTTAGACACATGACATCTCACACCCTCAACGAACTGATCGCTGAAGGTGTCCGCGGGCGGCACATTCTGGTTCGAAGTGACCTGAATGTGCCGCTCGACGGCTCTACAGTCACTGACGACGGCCGTATCAAGGCCTCACTGCCAGTGCTGGCAAAGCTCACGGACGCCGGTGCCCGCGTGCTGGTAACAGCCCACCTTGGACGCCCCAAGGGCGCTCCGGAAGACAAGTACTCCCTGCGGCCCGCAGCGGACCGGCTCGCCGAACTGGCCGGCTTCAAGGTGACCCTTGCCGCCGACACCGTCGGTGATGCCGCCAAGTCTGCGGCGGCGTCCCTGCAGGACGGCGAAGCCCTGGTCCTCGAGAACGTCCGCTTCGACGCCCGAGAAACCAGCAAGGACGACGCCGAACGCGGCGCCTTCGCCGATGAACTGGTAGCCCTCACCGGCAGCAACGGCGCTTACGTGGACGATGCCTTCGGCGCCGTGCACCGCAAGCACGCCAGTGTCTACGACGTCGCCACCCGGCTGCCGTCGTACCAGGGCGACCTGGTGCACACCGAGGTGGAGGTCCTCCGGAAGCTGACCACCGACACCCAGCGCCCTTACGTCGTGGTGCTCGGCGGCTCGAAGGTCTCGGACAAGCTCGCGGTCATCGCCAACCTGATCGGCAAGGCTGACACCATCCTGGTGGGCGGCGGCATGCTGTTCACCTTCCTGGCAGCCCGGGGCCACAAGGTCGCCTCGAGCCTGCTCGAGGAAGACCAGATCCCCGTGGTCCAGGACTACCTGAAGCGGGCCGCGGACGCAGGGACCGTGTTCGTGGTTCCCACGGACGTGGTCGTGGCGGAGAAGTTTGCCGCCGACGCCGCTCACGAAACGGTTGCCGCCGACGCCATTGAGGGCAGCAGTTTCGGCGCGCAGGGCATCGGCCTGGACATCGGACCCGATACCGCCGCCGCCTTTGCTGAACAGATCAAGGGCGCACGCACCGTCTTCTGGAACGGCCCCATGGGTGTCTTCGAGTTCGAAGCATTCTCGGCAGGCACGCGCGCCATTGCGCAGGCCCTGACCGAAACCGACGGCTTCACAGTGGTGGGCGGCGGCGACTCCGCTGCAGCAGTACGCACCCTGGGGTTCGCCGACGACCAGTTCGGCCACATTTCCACGGGCGGCGGCGCAAGCCTGGAATACCTTGAAGGCAAGGAACTCCCGGGCCTCAGCGTCCTGGACCGGTAGTACGGCCCCGCAGTCCTCCGGCCGGCAGGTTGCCCGCGGCAGCCTGCCGGCCGCACACATATCAAGAACCTTTTGGAGATTACGTGACTACGTCAACGAACGGCGCTTTCGACCGCAAACCCTTCATCGCGGGCAACTGGAAAATGAACATGGACCACGTGCAGGGCATCACCCTCCTGCAGAAGCTGGCGTGGACCCTCTCCGATGCCAAGCACGACTATAGCCGCGTGGAGGTTGCCGTCTTCCCGCCGTTCACCGACCTCCGCGGCGTGCAGACCCTGGTCCAGGGTGACGACCTGCAGGTCGCCTACGGCGGCCAGGACCTCTCGCAGTTCGATTCCGGCGCCTACACCGGCGACATTTCGGGCCAGTTCCTGAACAAGCTCGGCTGCAAGTACGTCCTGGTGGGCCACAGCGAACGCCGCACCATCCACAACGAATCCGACGACGTCCTCAATGCCAAGGTCAAGGCCGCCTTCAAGCACGGCGTTATTCCGGTTCTCTGCGTCGGTGAGGGCCTGGAGATCCGCCAGGCCGGAACCCACGTTGACCACACCCTGCAGCAGCTGCGGGCCGGAGTGGCTGGGCTAACCAACGAACAGGCCGCCGAACTGGTGGTTGCGTACGAGCCCGTCTGGGCCATCGGCACGGGCGAGGTGGCCGGACCGGAGGACGCACAAGAAATGTGCGCCGCCATCCGGGCAGAACTCGAAAGCCTCTTCGGCGCCGACGTGGCCGCCAAGACCCGCCTCCTCTACGGCGGTTCGGTCAAGGCCAACAACGCCGCTGCCATCCTCCAGGAGCGCGACGTGGACGGCCTCCTGGTGGGCGGCGCCAGCCTTGACCCGGCGGAGTTTGCTAATATTGTCAGGTTCGAGAGCCACCTGGTCGCGGACTAACCCGCAACCAGCGCACACTCCCGCAAATCCAACTTCTGAAAGGCCGTCGTGGACGTTCTTCATGTCATTCTGCAGATCCTCCTGGGCATCACCAGCCTCCTGCTGACGCTGCTGATCCTCCTGCACAAGGGACGCGGCGGCGGCTTGTCCGATATGTTCGGCGGCGGCATGAGTTCAGGACTCAGCTCTTCAGGTGTGGCAGAACGGAACCTCAACCGCTTCACCATCATCCTGGGCGTCACCTGGGGCGTGGTGATCATCGCGCTCGGCCTGATCATGCGGTTCAGCGGCGGGGACTCCTAGGCGCTGGGCAACGCGACACAAGGTCCTTTCGGCCCTGCCGGCCGCTGGGACTGCCAACTAAACTGTGGTTGACGGAATCCGTCAGCCACAGTTTTTTTGTTCCTGAACGCAGACATGAGGCAGGAGTTGCCATGGTCCACCCAGCATCAGGCTTCCGGGGCACCCGCGCGGGCGTGATCGCAGGTTCCGGCTCGACGCTGCAATCGAATGATGACTCGTCCTCCCAGCCTTTGCCGCGCATCAGGGTGTCTTACTGGTGCGCCAAGGGCCACGAGACCCAGCCCGTGTTCTTGAAGATGCCTGAGGACCAGATTCCCCGGACATGGGACTGCCGGCGCTGCGGCGGCACTGCTACCCGTGACAGCCAGGCGGTAGCTCCGGACGACCCCTTCGACGACGGTTACAAGAGCCATCTGGAATACGTTAAAGAGCGGCGCTCCGGCCAGGACGCCGAAGACGTCCTGGCCGGAGCGCTGGAAAAGCTACGCGCCCGCGGCGTCCTTCCGGACCAGTTGCTGCGGGACACGTGAGGCCGCGTTCTCGTCAATCAGCCACAGAGTGCGGGACGTACCGCGGGGGCCCGAGGCAGGCACCTGCACCGGGTTGGCCCCGGCCAGGGCAAGTCCCACGGCGCCGGCCTTGTCCTCGCCGGCTACTACCATCCACACCTCGGCCGCCCTGTTGATGGCGGGAAGGGTAAGGGAAATGCGCAGCGGCGGCGGCTTGGGAGAGTTCCGGACGCCCACCACCGTGCGGTCTTTTTCCCGGATCCCAGCCTGTTCCGGGAACAGCGATGCGATATGGGCGTCGGGTCCCACACCGAGCAGCACCACGTCGAGCCGGGGCAGCGACGAAGGCTCCTCTGGCCGGTCGTCGGACATATCGGCCGCATGCTCGGCCGCTGCCGCTTCCCTCAGTTGCCGGGCGTAATCATCCGCGGCCTCCTCGGGAGTGTCGAAATCGTCAGACGAGCCGGGCGAATGGATGCGTTCCGGGTCCACCGGAATATGGGAGAGCAACGCTTCAAACGCCTGCTTCGTGTTGCGGTCCGGATCAGCAGAACCAACAAAGCGTTCGTCACCCCACCAGAAGTTGACCTTGGACCAGTCGACGGCGGGCGCCGCCGGTGAGTCCGCAACGGCCTTCAGCGTGCCGATCCCCACGGTTCCCCCGGTGAGCACCACGGTGGCTTCGCCGTACTTGTCCTGCACATCGACGAGCTTGGTGATCAGGCGTGCGGCGATGGCGGCCATGAGGACGGACGAATCAGGATGGATGCTTACTCGTGGGTCAACGCTCACTGGGTCGGACGCTCCTTAGATTGGTACGTGGCAGTCCAATAGTAATCACTTCACCAAACACTTCATCCGGGTCCAGACGGCGGAGTTCCTCTGCGAGGCAGTCGCGGAGGCTGCGGCGCGGGAGGGAGATCCGCTGGGCCGGCTGGCCCGGCTGGGTCAGTTCCGCCACGGACAGTCCCGGCCGGAACAGCTGGACGTCGCCGCCTGGGCGGGTGAGGCGGACGCGCCGGATTCCGGTTCCAGCCGGGTCCGCCACGATGGTCACGGGGGCATCCAGGGTCAGCGTGAGCCAGGCCGCGAGCAGGATGGTGGAGGGTGAGTCCGAGGCACCCTCGACGGCGACGGCCGTCACCGGGGAGGAGTCCACTTCATCAAGGGCCGCAGCGAGCTGGATGCGCCAGTTGGTAAGGCGGGTCCAAGCGAGGTCGGTGTCGCCGGCCTTGTAGGTTTGGTGGATGCGTTCCAGGGCGGCCTGGGGATCCGGTTCGTTCGCGGAGTCGGTGATCCTGCGGTGTGCGATGGCGCCGATGGAGGTTTCGCAGGCGTTCTCGGGGGCGCCGTGCGGCCACCAGGCCACGATGGGTGCGTCCGGGAGCAGCAGCGCCGCGACCAGGGACTCGGATTCGTGCGCGAGCTGACCGTAGCCGCGCAGCACAATGACCTCCGAGGCCCCGGCATCCCCGCCAACGCGGATCTGCGCGTCCAGCCGATCCTTGGCGTCTTTCCCGGCGTCGGCGAGCACGATGATCCGGCAGGGGTGTTCACGGGAGGCGTCGTTCGCGGCCTCGATCGCTTCTTCCTCGAGCCCGGACTTGGTGACCACCACCAGGGTCAGGACCCGGCCCAGGGCGATCACTCCACCCTGCTCGCGCAGGGCCATGAGTTTCTTGGAGACCTTGGACGTGGTGGTATCTGGCAGGTTAACGATCATGGCCTTCTCCAGGTTCGTCCGTCACGGGCCAGCAGCTCATCAGCGCTGGCGGGGCCCCAGGAGCCGGGGGCGTAGGGTTCAGGCTGTTCGTTCAGCGACGCCCAGTATTCCTCAAACGGGTCGAGGATCTTCCAGGACAGCTCCACTTCCTCATGCCGAGGGAACAACGGCGGCTCACCCAGCAACACATCCAGGATCAACCGCTCGTAGGCCTCGGGGGAGGATTCGGTGAAGGAGTGCCCGTAGCCGAAGTCCATCGTGACATCCCGGACTTCCATCTGGGTGCCCGGGACCTTGGACCCGAACCGGATGGTGACGCCCTCGTCCGGCTGTACACGGATGACCACCGCGTTCTGCCCGAAGTCGTCCTCACCGTGGTCACGGAACAGCAGGTTGGGGGCGCGCTTGAATACGACCGCAATCTCCGTCACCCGCCTGCCCAGGCGTTTGCCGGCACGCAGGTAGAACGGCACTCCTGACCAGCGCCGCGTGTGGATGTCCACCCGCACCGCCGCATAGGTTTCCGTGGTGGAGTCCGCCGGGATGCCTTCCTCCTCCAGGTAGCCCAGGACCTGCTCCCCGCCCTGCCAGCCACCGCTGAATTGTCCCCGCGCCGAATGCGTGGAGAGGTCTTCGGGGAGTTTGACCGCGGCGAGGACCTTTTCCTTTTCCGCGCGCAGGTCATCGGCGTTGAACGAGATCGGCTCTTCCATCGCCGTCAGCGCCAGCAGCTGCAGGAGGTGGTTCTGGATCACGTCCCGTGCCGCTCCGACGCCGTCGTAGTACCCTGCCCGGCCGCCGGTGCCGATGTCCTCGGCCATCGTGATCTGGACATGGTCCACGTAGTTGGCGTTCCACAACGGCTCGAACAACTGGTTCGCGAACCGCAGCGCCAGGATGTTCTGAACCGTTTCCTTGCCCAGGTAATGGTCGATCCGGAACACTGCATCCGGCGGAAACACCGATTCGACGATGTCGTTGAGCTTCCGCGCCGATTCCAGGTCGTGGCCGAACGGCTTCTCGATCACCACGCGCCGCCATTTGTCGCCCTCGGCCTGCGCAAGGCCGTGCTTGGACAGCTGCCGGCAGACCTGTTCGAACGCCTTGGGCGGGATCGACAGATAGAACGCGTGATTCCCGCGGGTGCCGCGGACGTCGTCGAGTTCCTTGATCGTCTCACCCAGACGCTCAAAGGCTGCGTCGTCGTCGAACTCGCCCTGGACAAACCGGATGCCCTCGGACAACTGGTTCCAGACCGCCTCATCAAACGGCGTCCGGGCGTGTGCCTGCACGGAGGCCTTCACCTCAGCGGCGAAATCCTCCTTGTCCCATTCCCGGCGGGCGAAACCCACCAACGCGAAACTCGGCGGCAACAACCCACGATTGGCCAAGTCATACACCGCCGGCATCAGCTTCTTCCGGGCGAGGTCCCCCGTCACCCCAAACAACACAAGCGACGACGGACCTGCGATCCGGTTCAAACGACGGTCACGAGGATCACGCAACGGATTACGCCCGCGGCCTGCGCCCTTCCGGCCGTATTCAGTTTCTGGCATATTGCTTTTGCGCCTTAGTTTTCGGTTGCGGATGCGCGGGTGGACAGTGCAGCGACGACGTCCTGCAGCTGGGCCACACCGGCGGCACGGTCAGTGAGGTGGAGGCGCAGCACGGGACGGCCGTGTTCGCCCAGGACCTGGGCGTCGCCTGCAGCCTGCGCGGCGATCAGCTCGCCGAAGGTGAACGGGCGGTCCGGGATCCCCAGATCCTCGGCGGGAGCGGCGGTGACCTGGAGGAAGACGCCAATGGCCGGACCACCCTTGTGGAACTGGCCGGTGGAGTGCAGGAAGCGCGGGCCCCAGCCGAAGGTGACCGGGCGGCCGGTGGTGGCGGCCAGTTCGTCACGAATGCCCTCCAGCCCGGCGAACGCCAGACGGTCAAAGTAGGCCTGGACGCTCAGGTAGCTGTCGGAGGCCAGCGTGTCCAGCAGAGCCTTGACGGCAGCTTCCGCCGTGGCGGCGTCGCCGAGCCAGTCGCCGCCGCGCACCTCGATTGCGCCGTCAACGAACGCGGCCGGAGTGGGTTCGGGCTGCGCGTCCAGAAGTCCGCGGGCTGCCACCTTGGCGGCCTCGACGTCGGGCTGGTCGAAGGGGTTGATGCCGAGCAGGCGGCCGGCCACGGCGGTGGCGAACTCCCACACCATCATCTGGGTGGCGAGGCCGCCGGCGATGGCCACCTGGTTTTCGCCGAGTTCGACGTCGGCGTCCGCTGCCACGAGCCGGACCACCAGGACGTCGGGCGCGCCCGACGTGACCTCGGGGGCCTGCGGACCTGCAACCACCGGAAGGATGCCGGTGCCCAGCTTGCCGGTTGATTCGGCGATGAGCTGTTCCGCCCAGTCGGCGAAGCCAACGATGCCGGACCCGTCTTCGGCGATGACGATCTTGTTCCGCAACGGATTGGTACCGCCCAGGGCGGTACCGAGGGCCAGCCCGATGTTCTCGGGTGCGTCATCGTTGAGGATTTCCGCAGCTTCCTCGGCCTCGTCCAGGAAGGCCTGGATGTCCACGCCGGCCAGGCCGGAGGGGACCAGGCCGAACGCGGTCAGGGCGGAGTAGCGGCCGCCGACGTTGGGGTCGGCGTTGAAGACGGCCCGGTAGCCGGCCTCCCGGGAGGCCTTGTCCAGCGGCGACCCCGGGTCCGTGACAATGATGATCCGGCTCTTGGCATCCACGCCGGCATCGGTGAAGGCCTGTTCGAAGATTCGCCGCTGGGAATCGGTCTCCAGGGTGGAACCGGACTTGGACGAGACCACGATGGCGGTCTGGGCCAGCCGGTCCGCGAGGGCAGCCCTGACCTGGTCCGGGTCAGTGCTGTCCAGCACTGTCAGCTCGACGCCGGCGGTGCCTGCGATGACCTCGGGGGCCAGCGAGGATCCGCCCATGCCGCAAAGCACGATCCGGCTGACTCCTTCGGCACGCAGGGCATCACGGAGTTCCAGGATGTCCTTGACCAAGGGCTGGGAGACTGTGGCTGCCTCCACCCATCCGAGCCGGATTGCCGATTCGGACTCCGCGTCGGGACCCCACAGCGTGTGGTCCTTGGCGAATATCCGCGTGGCAATTCGGTCCTCAACGAGGGCGGGAAGGTGCTGTTCAAGCGCCTTCTGCGCTGCGCCGGTGGCGTCGTAGCTGAGAGTGCTCATGGGTGTTAGGAAGCCTTCCGTGCAGAGGCGAGGGCGCCTTCGACGTCGGCCAGCAGTTCTTTCCAGCTGGCCACGAACTTGTCCAGGCCCTCGGTTTCGAGGAGTGCGACGACCTCGTTGTAGGAGACGCCGAGCTTCTCCAGGGCATCGAGCGTGGCGTTGGCGCCTTCGTAGGTGCCCTTGACGGTGTCGCCGGTGACCACACCGTGGTCGTACGTGGCGTCCAGGGTCTTCTCCGGCATGGTGTTCACGACGCCGGGCGCGACCAGTTCGGTGACGTACAGGGTGTCCGGGTAGGCCGGGTCCTTGACGCCGGTGGAGGCCCACAGCGGGCGCTGGGGGAGTGCGCCGGCGTCGGCCAGCAGGGCCCAGCGTTCGGTGGCGAAGAGCTCCTCATAGACCTGGTAGGCCAGGCGGGCGTTTGCCAGGCCGGCCTTGCCCTTCAGGGCCTTGGCTTCGTCGGTGCCGATCTTGTCGAGGCGCTTGTCGATTTCGGTGTCCACGCGGGAGACGAAGAACGAGGCGACGGAGTGGATCTTGGACAGGTCATGGCCGTTTTCCTTGGCCTGTTCCAGTCCGGACTGGAAGGCGTTGATGACCGCACGGTAGCGCTCCAGGGAGAAGATCAGGGTCACGTTGACGCTGATGCCTTCGGCCAGGGTTGCCGTGATGGCTTCGAGGCCCTCGATGGTTGCGGGGATCTTGATGTGGACGTTGTTCCTATTGACGCGCTGGGAGAGGTGCTTGGCCTCTGCGATGGTTCCTGCGGTGTCCCAGGCGAGGCGCGGGTCCACTTCGATGGAAACGCGCCCGTCCACGCCCTTGGTGGCGGCGGCAACGGGGGCGAACAGGTCGCACGCGTCAGCGACGTCGGTGGTGGTGATCTCGAAGATCGTGTCCTCCACGCTGGCACCTTCTGCTGCCTTGCCGGCAATGATCTGGTCGTAGTCAGTGCCGGACGTGATGGCGGCGTGGAAGATCGACGGGTTGGTGGTAACACCAACCACGTTCTTCTCCTCGATGAGCTTGCGGAGGGTGCCCGTTTCCAGGCGTCCGCGGGAAAGGTCGTCGAGCCAGATGGAAACTCCGGCGTCGGAGAGCTGCTGGGTGGGAGTAGTCATTGCTGTTTCTCCTGAAATTTGGGTTTAGGCCTGGGTGGCGGCGAGGGAGTCCTTGGCGGCGGCGGCAACTGCCTCTGCCGTGATGCCGAACTCCTGGAAGAGCCGCTTGTAGTCGGCGGAAGCGCCGTAGTGCTCAAGGCTGACGGAACGGCCGGCGTCACCGACGAATTCGCGCCAGCCCAAGGCCAGTCCGGCTTCAACCGAAACACGTGCCTTGACGGCGGCGGGCAGGACGGATTCGCGGTAGGCGGCGTCCTGCTTCTTGAACCATTCAACGCATGGCATGGACACGACCCGCGCTGCGATGCCTTCGGCCTGCAGCGCTTCGCGGGCCTGGACTGCGAGCTGGACCTCGGAACCGGTGGCAATCAGGATGACGTCGGCCGGAACGGTGGCGCCGTCCTTGGATGCCTCGGCCAGGACATAGCCGCCCTTTGCCACACCCGCGGTGGATGCAAAGGTATTGCCGTCGGCGTCGCCCTCGCCGCGTTCCCAGGTGGGAATGTTCTGGCGGGTCAGGACGATGCCTGCCGGGTTGGCGTGGTTTTCCAGCATCGTCTTCCAGGCCGCTGCCACCTCGTTGGCGTCGCCGGGGCGGACAACGTCCAGGCCCACGATGGCGCGCAGTGAGGCGAGCTGCTCAACCGGCTGGTGGGTGGGGCCGTCCTCGCCGAGCCCAATGGAGTCGTGGGTCCAGACGTACAGGGACGGCACACCCATCAGGGCGCCGAGGCGGATGGCGGGCCGCTGGTAATCGGAGAAGATCAGGAAGGTGCCGGAGAAAGCGCGGGTGTTGCCGGCCAGGGTGATGCCGTTCACGATCGAGGCGGCAGCGTGCTCACGGATGCCGAAGTGCAGGACGCGGCCGTAAGGGTTGCCGGACCAGGCATCGGTCTGCTTGGAGGCAGGGACGAAGGACGGCGAGTCCTCGATGGTGGTGTTGTTGGACTCCGCGAGGTCGGCCGAACCGCCCCATAGTTCGGGCATGACCGGGCCGAGTGCGTTCAGGACCTTGCCCGACGCCGCGCGGGTGGAAACGTCCTTTCCGGCCGGGAAGACCGGGAGGGCTGCGTCGACGCCGTCGGGCAGTTCCTGGGCCTCGAGGCGCTGCAGGAGTGCGGCGCCTTCGGGGTTGGCTTCCTGCCATGCGGTGAAGGACTCTTCCCATTCCTTGCGTTCTGCGGCGCCGCGTTCCACCACCTGGCGGGCGTGGTCCAGGACTTTCTGGTCCACCTCGAAGGACTTGGCCGGGTCGAAGCCGAGGACTTCCTTCAGCGCCGCGACCTCGTCGCCACCGAGGGCGGAGCCGTGGATCTTGCCGGTGTTCTGCTTCTTGGGGGCCGGGTAGCCGATGATGGTGCGCAGCGAGATGATGGACGGCTTGGAGGTCTCGGCCTTGGCCGCCAGCAGGGCGCTGTAAAGCTCCTGGACGTCTTCCTTGTATTCGCCGGTGCGGGTCCAGTCCACGCGTTGGGTGTGCCAGCCGTAGGCTTCGTAACGCTTCAGGACATCCTCGGTGAAGGCGATGTCTGTGTTGTCTTCGATGGAGATGTGGTTCTCGTCGTAAATGACCACGAGGTTGCCGAGTTCCTGGTGCCCGGCCAGCGACGAGGCTTCGGCCGTGACGCCTTCCTGGAGGTCGCCGTCGGAGGCGATGACCC
Source organism: Pseudarthrobacter defluvii (assembly GCF_030323865.1). Lineage (NCBI taxonomy): Bacteria > Bacillati > Actinomycetota > Actinomycetes > Micrococcales > Micrococcaceae > Pseudarthrobacter > Pseudarthrobacter defluvii. Next base: position 1,998,948 of record NZ_CP066362.1, read on the forward strand.
AGATGGTGTGGTCGAACGGCGACTGGCCGGCGGGAGCGTCGGCGTCGAACAGGCCGCGCTGGCGGCGCTGCGAGTACGCAAAGCCGACCGAGGATGCCAGGCCCTGGCCCAGCGGGCCGGTGGTGATCTCCACACCGGCGGTGTGCTTGTACTCCGGGTGTCCGGGAGTCAGCGAGCCCCAAGTGCGCAGCGCCTCCAGGTCCTTCAGTTCCAGCCCGTAGCCGGAGAGGAACAACTGGATGTAGAGGGTGAGCGACGTGTGGCCGGGGGACAGGACGAAGCGGTCACGGCCCAGCCACTGCGGATCGCGCGGATCATGGCGCATCAGCTTCTGGAAGAGAAGGTAGGCGGCCGGGGCCAGGCTCATGGCGGTTCCCGGGTGTCCGTTGCCCACCTTCTCCACGGCGTCGGCAGCCAGGACGCGGATGGTGTCCACCGCCTTCTGGTCCAAGCTGGTCCATGACAGTTCTTGCTCTTCCAAATGTGGCACGAAAACCGGGCCCCTCTCTGTGCTGGCGGCGGCGGTACACCGGTCCGGTTGAAGGCGCGCATGTGGCGCCCGCTGCGGTGTGTACCAGCCGTCCACCATCGAAACGTTGATCCTTGCATTCAGTCACGGACAGCTGCGGGAATGCGTTTTCCACCGCTTTCTTGCTGTGTGCTGATCTGGTGACAGCTTAGCTCTTATCCATACTCCGGGCAGGCCAAATCTCACGTTGTGGACGCAATTTCCCCTTTTGTGAATCACCATCTCGGCGCCGTGAGTTAATCTGCTCGAATGGGCGCGTGAGCGATCAAATGCGCATATCACCGGGCGGGGACACGGCCCTCGGCGCGGTATGATATTTGGAGGCCAACGCCGGGCGTGCATCTCTATCGCCGTCCGGGGTTCCCCGGCTGTTGCACGCACCTGATGCATTTCCTTCCTTAGTGTCGTGCCCGGGCCCGGGCCGCACGACCGGAGCTGCACCGCCAGCCTCAAACTGCCACACAGAACGGGTGACTGCCACCGTGAGCACAACAGATACGCCGCTGAAAGCATCCCGGGCCTCGGGCACCGGGTTTGCCCGTAAGGCCAAGGCGTATCTCGCCCTCACCAAGCCGCGGGTGATCGAGCTGCTCCTGGTCAGCACCCTGCCCACCATGATCTACGCGGAGCGTGGCTTCCCGTCCATCGGGCTGATTCTCGCCACCCTGGTGGGTGGAGCCTTCGCCGCCGGCAGTGCCGGGGCCTTTAACTGCTACATCGACCGTGACATCGACAAGCTGATGCACCGCACGGAAAACAGGCCGCTGGTCACCGGTGAGGTCACCCCGCGCGAGGCACTGGTGTTCTCTTGGCTGCTTGGCGCGGCCGCCATCGCGATCCTCTGGTTCGGCGCCAACCCGCTGTCTGCCTGGCTGGGGCTGGGGGCCATCTTCTTCTACGTGGTCATCTACACCATGATTCTTAAGCGCCGCACCGCGCAGAACATTGTGTGGGGCGGTGCAGCGGGCTGCTTCCCCGTGCTGATTGCGTGGGCCGCCGTTACGAATTCCGTGGAGTGGCCCGCCATCATCCTGTTCATGGTGATCTTCCTGTGGACCCCGCCGCACTACTGGCCTCTGTCCATGCGCTACGGCGAGGACTACCGGAACGCCAACGTCCCCATGCTCGGCGCCATCGCCGGCGCAAAGGTGGTGTCCGTCCAGGTGGTCCTGTATGCCTGGGCCATGGTGGCCTGCTCGCTGCTGATGATCCCGGCAGGTGGCGCCGGCTGGGTCTACACCCTTACCGCCGTCCTGGCAGGTGCCTGGTTCCTCTACGAGTCCCACGCCCTTTACGGCCGCGCCCAGCGTGAGGACATCCCGGACAAGCGCGCCATGAAGGTGTTCCACGGCTCCATCAGCTACCTCACGCTGCTTTTCATCGCCCTCGCGGTGGACCCTTTTATCGGGCACGCCATTATCGGCTGACACCGCTATCCAGCCCGGACTGGACCAGCGGCTCCCACTTTGCGTGGGGGCCGCTGTTCTGTTTAAGCCTGCCGCCCCGGATCCCAACGGCTTGCCCAGATGCCCGGTGCGGGTCCGGATTGGCGGGGTGCACAAATTTCTGTTGCCCCAGTCAACCATATGACATATTTGTCACATCAATCACGTTTTCTGTCATTAGAGCGGAAATCCTGCTTACGGTGGGTCGGACCCGTACGCTGACGCAAAGGAAACTCCATGGAAGCCCATCCCTCCGCAGTCCCCGCTCCCAGCCACAGTCCGCCAGGGTATAACACGCCGCCGGGTCAAGAGAGCCGTGGCCGCTTCCCCTTCGGGCCCCGGCACTTTTATCGCCACCTGGGGGCCGACGTGCCGGCGTCATTGGTGGTATTCCTGGTGGCCCTCCCGCTTTCGCTTGGCATTGCGGCCGCCTCCGGCGCTCCGATCATGGCGGGCCTGATCGCCGCCGCCATTGGCGGCATTGTCGCCGGAAGCCTTGGCGGTTCGCCCCTGCAGGTAAGCGGACCGGCAGCGGGGCTGACCGTCGTCGTGGCGGGCTTGGTCCAGGAATTCGGCTGGCAGGTGACCTGCGCCATCACCGCAGCGGCCGGCGTCGTACAACTCCTCCTCGGGATCAGCCGTGTGGGCCGCGCCGCCCTGGCTGTCTCGCCGGTGGTGGTCAAGGCCATGCTCGCCGGAATCGGCGTCACGATCATCGTGCAACAGTTGCACGTGCTCCTTGGCTCCAAGCCCGCTGGATCTGCGCTTGAAAACCTCGCGGCGCTGCCGGCAGCTATTACCAACCTGGAACTGCATGCAGCCCTGCTGGGACTGGCCGTGGTGGCGATCCTGCTCTGCTGGAAGTTCCTGCCGGCCGTTGTGCGGCGTGTCCCCGGCCCCCTTGCCGCCGTCGCTGCGGGTACTGCCCTCGCCGTGGCTTTCGCTCCAGGGGTTGAGCGGATCTCCCTGGACGGCTCCATCATCGATGCCATCGCGCTGCCGCAACTCCCCGACGGGAACTGGCGTGCCTTCGCTTTCGCCATCCTGACCATGGCCCTGATCGCGAGCATTGAATCGCTTCTGTCGGCGGTAGCCGTGGACAAGATGCAAACGGGCCCACGGACCAACTTCAACAAGGAACTTATTGGCCAGGGCGCCGCCAACGTCGTTTCGGGTTCACTCGGTGGACTGCCTGTCACAGGAGTTATTGTCCGCAGCGCCACCAATGTGGAGGCGGGGGCCGCCACCCGCAGTTCCGCAATCCTGCATGGCGTCTGGGTCCTCGCTTTTTCGGCCCTCTTCGCCGGGTTGCTCCAGCTGATCCCGCTGGCGGTCCTGGCCGGGCTGCTGGTGGTGATCGGCGCGCGGCTCATCAAACTGGCGGACATCCGCACCAGCCTGCGGACCGGAGACCTCCCAATCTACGCCGTGACCCTCGTGTGCGTCGTGTTCCTGAACCTGCTTGAAGGTGTCATCATTGGCCTGGCCCTGGCCGCCGCCAACGTCCTGTGGCGTGTCCTCCGCAGCCCCATCCGTGCCCACCGCCCAGCAGCGCCGTCGTCGCCCTGGAGGGTGACTATCGGCGGCTCGTGCAGTTTCTTCGCGCTGCCAAAGCTCAGCGGTGTCCTCCAGTCCGTTCCCGCCGGCGCGGACGTGGTGGTGGAGCTGAACGCCGACTACGTGGACCACTCGTTTCGCGAGGCCCTGCTGGCCTGGCAGTCCCAGCACCAGGCCACGGCCGGCGCCGTGATCTTTGAAGAGCACGGCAACACCGTGTTCCGGGACGCCGCCAACCAGGCTCCCCGCCGTGAGGACCCCGTCGAACTGCCGCTGCCGCCACGCAAGGTGCCGCTCTTGCTGGGCGTCAACAGATACCACCGCCGGTTCGCGCACCAGGTGCGGCCGCTGGTTCACAAACTCACGGAAGGGCAGAACCCGGACAGCCTGTTCGTGGCGTGCGTCGATTCGCGGGTCAATCCGAACCTGATCACCACCAGTGGTCCGGGGGACCTGCTCACCCTGCGGAATATTGGCAATGTGGTGTGCACGGGCGAAGGCCGGGAGGCCTCGATCGACGCCACCCTTTCGTTCGCCGTCAACGGCCTTGGCGTGCAATCCCTGGTCATTTGCGGCCATTCCAACTGCGGTGCCATGAAGGCAATGCTTGCAGAGGCTGACGGCGGCGGTAACAGCGCCTTGGGGCAGGCCTTCACGGGCTGGCTGGATCACGTCCGCCCGAGCTACGCGGAACTGCTGGCCGGACATCCGGTGGGCAGGCAGGCTGCGGCGGCCGGCTACAGCAGGGTGGACCAGCTGGCCATGGTCAACGTGGCCTTGCAGCTGGCCAAGCTGCAGGAACACCCGGTGGCCGGGCCGGCGCTGGCGGCCGGAAAGGTGCAAGCCGTGGGTCTGTTCTACGACATTGCCACGGCGAAGGTCCTGCGCATCAATGCCGACGGTCTCGAGGACCTGGAGGCGGAGTTCGACGCCGGGCTGCAGGGGAGGGCCTTGGCCGACCGGTAGCACGGGCAGCACCATTAACGGCAGGCGCCCCGGTCCCAATCGGGGCCGGGGCGCCTGCCGTTAATCCTGGGCGGGCCGCTTACTGCAACCGTCTATCTTGCGGAGCTGCGCGTTTCCACCGCGCTGGAGTGGGCGATGTCCCAGGCGTTGGTGGAGGCGGCCATGAGCAGCGCGGCGCCCAGCATGTGGGCGGCGACCAGCAGCGCCGGGATGCCGTTGTAATACTGCGTGAAGCCGATGATGGCCTGGAGGATGGTGACGCCCAGGAGCATCAGCACGGCGGTGCGGAACGGGCCGGTGATGCGGCGCCGGAAGACCAGCACCAGGGCCACGACGGTACCGGCGGTGACCAGGTAGGCCGGTACGGCGTGGATGTGCGAGAACAGGTCCCAGTCCAGGTCGTTGCGGGGAGCATTGGCGTCGCCGGCGTGCGGGCCGGCCCCCGTGACCACCACGCCGAGCATCACGGCGACGGCGGAGAAAAGGGCGACGGCGGCCGTCACCGGACGCAGCACGGAAGGCAGTGCGGCGGGCCGGATGGCAAGGAAGCGGCCAGTGCGGCCAAAAGCGCGGTTCACCAGCAGGGTGGCGAACACCACCAGGGCCATCGACACCAGGAAATGCAGGCCCACCACCCACGGGTTGAGGTTAGTGAGGACCGTGACGCCGCCAATCACCGCTTGCGCGGGGATGCTGGCGAGCAACCCGAGGGCCAGCAGGAAGAGGTCCTTGCGTTCCTTCCGCAGGTTCCACAGGTACACCAGCATGAGGGCGGCCACCGCGGCCAGCGCGAAGGTCAGGAGCCGGTTCCCGAACTCGATGAAGCCGTGGATGCCCATCTCGGGGGTGTTCACGATCGAGTCCGAGGTGCAGCGCGGCCACGTGGGGCAGCCCAGGCCTGATGCGGTCAAGCGGACTGCGCCTCCGGTCACCACCAAAAGCGTCTGGCCGATCAGGGACGCTACGGCGAGCCGGCGGATGCGGACATCCACGGTGCGGGGGAGCCGCGAGGCCAGGCGGCCGGCGAGCTTGGGAAGGCGTGAAGCCGTGGTCACGATTATCTCAATTCCACTTGAACCAACGGATGGCTGCAGCCCCGGCGATAACCGTCCAGAGCAGCAGGATGAGGGCGGCGCCGCCGTTCACGGCCCCGCCCAGGAAGGCGGCGCGCATCGATTCGCCCAAAGCGCCGGACGGCAGGAAATGCACCACCGCCTGCGCCGCGGCGGGCAGCCTTTCGGCCGGGATCACGATGCCGCCCATGGCGCCCAGCAGGATCCACAGCAGGTTGGTGATGGCCAGCGTCGCCTCCGGCCGGACGGTCCCGGCCACCAGCAGCCCCAGCGCGGTGAACGCCGCCGCCCCAAGCGCGAGCAGGGCCAGCCCCGGAAGCCAGCCGGCCGCCGTCGGCTGCCACCCCAGGGCCAGGGCGACAAGGCCCACCACCACCACCTGGATGGACAGGACGGCCAGGACCGAAAGGACCTTACCGGCAATCAGGCCGCTCCGCCCCAGGGGCGTGGTGGACAGAAAGCGGAGCACACCGTAGCGGCGGTCGAAACCGGTGGCGATGCCCTGCCCGGTGAAGGCGGTGGACATGGCGCACAGGGCCAGGATTCCCGGAACGGCCACGTTGATGCGGCTGGAGCCCATCCCGTCCAGGAAGGGGGTCACGGTCAGGCCGACGAGTGCCAGCAGCGGCAGCACGATTGCCAGGATCAGCTGTTCGCCGTTCCGCAGCATGGTCAGTGCCTCGTACTTGCCCTGCAGCAGGACGCGGCGCGCCAGGGACGCCGGTTGCTGCGTCTCCTGCAATGCTGCCCCGCTCATCGGATGTCCTTTCCCGAAATATCCAAAAAGACGTCTTCAAGGCTACGCGCCTCAAGGCTCAGTGATGCCGGCATGATGCCCTTCGCTTCCCACCACTGCGCCAGCGCGGACAGGTGGCGCGGCGTGAGCGCGCCGGTCACGGTGTAGCTGCCGGCCCGGGCTTCGGAGAAGTCCACGTCGTCCGGGAGCACCGCGGCCAGGTCCAGTCCGGCCGGGGCCTCGAACGCGAGCGTCCGGACGTGGTCTGCGCCGTGTTCCGTGGCCGGGCTTCGCTGCAGCAGTTCCTGGACGGTTCCTTCGGCGACGTTCCGGCCGCCGTCGATGATGTACACGTAGTCCGCCAGGCGCTGGGCGTCATCCATGAGGTGGGTGGTCAGGATGATCCCCATCCCGCCGTCGCGCAGTTCGGCGATCAGGTCGAACACGAGCTGCCGCGACTGTGGGTCCAGGCCCGCACTGGGCTCGTCAAGGAACAGGACTTCCGGCCGTCCGATCAGGGCGGCCGCAAGCGCCAGCCGCTGCTTCTGGCCCCCGGACAACCTGCGGACGCTCGTGCGGCTGAAGGTATCGATCCCCAGCCGGCCCACCAAGTGCTCCAGCGGCCAGGGGCGGGCGTACAGCCCGGCGATGTGCCGCAACAGCGGCAGGGGCCTGGCCGACGGCGGGAGGCCGCCGTCCTGGAGCATCACACCTACGCGGGAGCGCAGTTCAGCGCTGGCCGTCGCCGGGTCCTGGCCCAGCAGCGAGATGCTGCCGCCGGTTCGCTTCTGCAGGCCCTGTGCGCATTCGAGGGTTGTCGTCTTCCCGGCGCCGTTGGCGCCGAGCAGGGCAGTTACCTGTCCGCGCTCCGCAACGAGGGAAACGCCGCTGACAACCCGAAGCATCTTGCCGTCCATGCTGGACAAGGGGCCTACGTCCTTGATAAGCCCATGGATGGACAGGACGGGGGACTGGGGGGATCGCACCACAGTATTCTACGGGATGTAGTATTTAGCGCTGTCCCGCCAACCCTGCGCGGGTACCGGGCGTGGGCGCGCGAAATGTTGCCCAGTCATAATCGGTTCAAACGCCCCAGGTCAGCCTGCCCTTACTGGAGCCCGGGACTAAATTACGACATGATTGTGTTGTGTATTCCATGACCAACACCACCGCTGTGCCCGTGGCCGGGCCCGGTCGTGCCGCATCCAGCCCTGTGGCTGATGCGGACGAGCGCACCCGGGACCGGGTGCTTGCTGCCGTCCTGGAACACGGACCGGTCAGCGCCGCCGAACTGGGGGACATGCTGGGCTTCACCCCGGCGGCAGTCCGGCGCCACCTGGACCACCTCTCACGCGCCGGCGTCATCGAAGTCAAACGGGTTGCCAAGCCCGGTGCCGGTGCCGGCCGCCCGGCCCGCCGCTACGTCCTCAGTTCGCAGGGCCAGTCAAGCCTGGGCAATGACTACCTGGACATCGCCGCGCTGGCGCTCCAGGAGTTGCAGAAGGTTGCCGGCCCGGATGCGGTGCGGGCCTTCGCCGAGGAGCGGTTCGCGGACATGGAGCGCCGGTACGCGCCTGAAATCGAACAGGCCGGGCCGGACATCCGCGACCGTGCCACCGCACTTTCAGCCGCACTGAGCCGGGACAACTTCGTGGCTTCCGCCGCGACCATCGAAGCGAAGGCACCGCTTCCGGCGGCGCTGTCCAGCGTGCAGCTCTGCCAGGGCCATTGCCCCATCCAACAGCTCGCAGCCCGGTTCCCGGTATTCTGCGACGTCGAAACCGAAGTCTTTTCAAGGCTGGTGGGAGTGGACGTGCGTCGGCTTTCCACCCTGGCGCGGGGCGGCCACGTCTGCACCACCCACATACCTACAGGCAGGCTGTCTGCCAAACCGGCGCCCGCGCCGGCGGCAGCCCCCGCCGGCCTGGACGAAGTAATCAACCATCAGCAAGAAAGGCCGTGATGACGGACCAACTATCAGAGAAAGCAGTAGCTGAAAACACTGTGATCTCGGAGATTCTGGAAAAGAATCCCGAGCTCCACGGCATCGGCAACTACGAGTACGGCTGGGCCGACAAGAACGACGTTGGCGCCAATGCACGGCGTGGTCTCGATGAAGAGGTAGTCCGGGACATTTCGGCCAAGAAGAGCGAGCCGGAATGGATGCTCGACCTCCGCCTCAAGGGCCTGAAGTACTTCGACCGCAAGCCCATGCCCACCTGGGGTGCAGACCTCTCCGGCATCGACTTCGACAACATCAAGTACTTTGTCCGCTCCACCGAGAAGCAGGCTGCCAGCTGGGAAGACCTCCCCGAAGACATCCGCAACACCTACGAGAAGCTGGGCATCCCGGAAGCCGAGCGCAGCCGCCTGGTCTCGGGCGTTGCCGCCCAGTATGAGTCCGAGGTGGTCTACCACCAGATCCGCGAGGACCTCGAGGCCCAGGGCGTCATCTTCCTGGATACCGACACTGCCCTGAAGGAACACCCGGAGATTTTCCAGGAGTACTTCGGCACCGTGATCCCGGTGGGCGACAACAAGTTCGCGTCGCTGAACACCGCAGTGTGGTCCGGCGGCTCCTTTGTGTACGTGCCCAAGGGCGTCCACGTGGACATCCCGCTGCAGGCCTACTTCCGCATCAACACGGAAAACATGGGCCAGTTCGAGCGCACCCTGATCATCGCCGACGAGGACTCCTACGTCCACTACATCGAAGGCTGCACGGCTCCGATCTACACCTCGGACTCGCTGCACTCCGCCGTCGTGGAGATCATCGTGAAGAAGGGCGCCCGCGTCCGCTACACCACCATCCAGAACTGGTCCAACAACGTGTACAACCTGGTGACCAAGCGCGCTGTCTGCGAAGCCGGCGCCACCATGGAATGGGTTGACGGCAACATCGGCTCCAAGGTCACCATGAAGTACCCGGCCGTGTACCTGGTGGGTGAGCACGCCAAGGGCGAGACCCTGTCCATCGCATTCGCCGGCGAGGGCCAGCACCAGGACACCGGCTCCAAGATGGTGCACATCGCGCCGAACACCAAGAGCTCCATCATCTCCAAGTCCGTTGCCCGCGGCGGTGGCCGTGCCGCCTACCGCGGCCTGGTCCAGGTCCGTGAAGGCGCCAAGCACTCAGCCAACACCGTGCGCTGCGATGCCCTCCTGGTGGACACCATCTCCCGCTCGGACACCTACCCGTACATCGACATCCGCGAGGACGATGTCCAGCTGGGACACGAGGCCACCGTTTCCCGCGTCAGCGAGGAGCAGCTCTTCTACCTCATGTCCCGCGGCATGCCCGAGGACGAGGCCATGGCCATGATCGTGCGCGGCTTCATCGAGCCGATCGCCCGCGAACTGCCCATGGAATACGCCCTTGAGCTGAACCGCCTCATCGAACTCCAGATGGAAGGATCCGTCGGTTAATGACTGCCGAAGCAACTACCGAAAAGGCGCGCATCGGCGCACCGTCGATCGCCGGTTTCACCGAGGAAGGCGAACACCTGGTCGCCTCCAAGGTTGACCGCCACCACAGCCACGGCACGCAGGTCATGGCCTCCCGCGCCGAACGCCTCACCAGCCACGACGTGGCCGACTTCGCCCTGCCCAACGGCCGGGAAGAGGAATGGCGCTTCACCCCGGTGCGTGAACTCGCCAACCTGCTGTCCGACGCTCCGTCGGAAGACGGCAGCCTGGACGTTTCCGTCGAGGCGCCCGCCGCCGTCGTGCAGCGTACCCTCGGCGCAGGTGAGGCCCCCCGTGGTGCCACCCTGGTCCCCGCCGACCGTGCCGCCGTCGTCGCTTCCGCCAACGCCGGTGGCGCCCAGCTTATCTCCATCCCGGCCAACGCCGAGCTGGACGCTCCCGTGCGCGTCGTCCTGACCGGCAACGGCGCGGGCCGCCGCAGCAACTCCCACGTGGTGATCGAGGCCGGGGCCAACAGCCGCGGCGTAGTGATCCTGGAGCACGGCGGCATCGCCGACCACAACGGCAACGTCGAGGTCCTGGTCCGCGAGGGCGCCCAGCTGACGGTGGTTTCCGTGCAGCTGTGGGAAGACGACGCCAAGCACCTGGCCCAGCACGACGCCGAGGTTGCCAAGGACGCCGTGTACAAGCACATCGCAGTAACGCTCGGCGGCAAGATCGTCCGCCTGAACTCCAACGTCCGGTTCGCCGGTGAAGGCGCCGAGGCCGAGCTTCTGGGCCTCTACTTCGCCGACGCGGGGCAGCACCTGGAGCACCGCTCCTTCGTGGACCACAACCTGGCCAACTGCAAGTCCAACGTCCTGTACAAGGGCGCGCTGCAGGGCAAGGGCGCACACACGGTCTGGGTGGGCGACGTGCTGATCCAGAAGCAGGCTGAAGGCACCGACTCCTACGAGAAGAACCAGAACCTGGTCCTCACCGACGGCTGCCGTGCGGACTCCGTGCCCAACCTCGAGATCGAGACCGGCCTGATCGAGGGTGCCGGCCACGCCAGCGCCACCGGCCGGTTCGACGACGAGCACCTGTTCTACCTGATGGCCCGCGGCATCCCCGAGGATGTTGCCCGCCGCCTGGTGGTCCGCGGCTTCCTCAACGAGATCATCCAGCAGATCAAGGTCCCGGCCCTCGAAGAGCGCCTGACCGAAGCTGTTGAGCGCGAACTCGCGGCAACCGACAACTAGGAACGGACAGGAACGTATGAGCGGCACACCCAAGGGCGAACTGGTCTGCAACGCCAATGACATCCAGGTCAAGCAGGCACTGCGGATCCTGATCGACGGCTACCCCGTGGCCGTGGTGCGGGACTCGATGGGGGAGATCCACGCCATCGGCGACACCTGCTCGCACGCGGACATTTCCCTGTCCGAGGGCGACGTGGAGGGTTGCGCCATCGAGTGCTGGGGCCACGGCTCCCAGTTCGACCTGCGCAGCGGCCAGCCCCTGCAGCTCCCCGCCTACGATCCTGTCCCGGTGTTCGCCGTCGAACTCGACGGAGACGACGTCTACGTGGACGTCACCAACGTTTTGAACGGCGCAGCAGTCAACTGAGCGCCGCGCAGCACCAGACTTACGAGCGAAAAAGAAAGAAGAGCATGTCAACTCTTGAGATCAAGGACCTGCACGTCAGCATTGAGACGGAACAGGGCACCAAGGAGATCCTGAAGGGCGTCAGCCTGACCATCAGGACCGGCGAGACGCACGCCATCATGGGCCCCAACGGCTCCGGCAAGTCCACCCTGGCCTCCACCATCGCGGGCCACCCCCGCTACACCGTCACCAGCGGCAGCATCACCCTGGACGGCGAAGACGTGCTGGCCATGAGCGTTGACGAGCGCGCCCGCGCCGGCCTCTTCCTGGCCATGCAGTACCCGGTGGAGGTTCCTGGCGTCACCATGACCAACTTCCTGCGCACCGCCAAGACCGCCATCGACGGCGAAGCACCCAAGCTGCGTACCTGGACCAAGGACGTCAAGGACGCCATGGAGAAGCTGCGCATCGACGCCGACTTCGCCCAGCGCAACGTTAACGAAGGCTTCTCCGGCGGCGAAAAGAAGCGCGTGGAGATCCTGCAGCTTGAACTCTTCAAGCCCAAGTTCGCCGTGCTGGACGAGACCGACTCCGGCCTGGACGTCGACGCGCTGAAGATCGTCTCCGAGGGCGTCAACCGTGCACACTCCGAGGGGAACATGGGCACGCTGCTCATCACGCACTACACGCGTATCCTGCGCTACATCAAGCCGGACTTCGTGCACGTGTTCGTGGACGGCCAGGTTGTTGAGGAAGGCGGCCCCGAGCTGGCCGACCGCCTCGAAGAAGAAGGCTACGACCGTTACGCCAAGGGCGCCGGCGCAGCCACCGTCGCGGCTCCGGCCCCAGTACAGGCTTAGTAAGGACTCATTGTCATGACCGAAATTACGCCGGGCCGCACGGCCTTGGAGGACGTCGAAGAGGCGCTCAAGGACGTCATCGACCCTGAGCTTGGCGTCAACGTTGTGGACCTGGGCCTGCTGTACGGCCTCAAGTACTCCGACGACGACGGTGCGCTCCTGATCGACATGACGCTCACCACCGCCGCCTGCCCGCTCACCGATGTACTCGAGGAGCAGGTTGGCCAGGCCCTGGACGGCGTCGTGGACGACTGGCGCCTGAACTGGGTATGGATGCCGCCATGGGGTCCCGAACGGATCACCGACGACGGCAAGGACCAGATGCGGGCCCTCGGCTTCAACATCTAAATAAGTACGACGACGGCGGGTCACCTTTCGCAGGAAAGGTGGCCCGCCGTCGTCGTTGGCTCATCGATTGCTGCGTAACTGTCGTTTTCAGCGATCTAAACGACAAGTGCGGAGCAATCGATGGGGTGAACCGGGGGTTAGAGGGTGGCGGCGGAGAAGGTGTCGCACTGCTTGATGTCGCCCGACTGGTAGCCCCGGGAGAACCAGCGCTGGCGTTCCTCGCTGGATCCGTGGGTCCAGCCTTCGGGGGAGACACGGCCGGTGGCTGCCTTCTGGATCCGGTCATCGCCCACGGAGGCCGCCGCAGAGAGGGCGTCATTCACATCCTGCGGGGTGAGGGGTTCCAGGTAGGGCTGCCCGGTGGCGGGGTCCTTGGTGGTGGAAGCGTACTTGGCCCAGAGCCCGGCATAGCAATCGGCCTGCAGCTCGGTTCGGACGGACCCGGACTCCGGTCCCTGCGGATCCTGCTGCGCCCGCTTCAGGTCACCGAGCAGGTTCTGCACGTGGTGGCCGAACTCGTGGGCCACCACGTATTCCTGGGCCAGGGGACCACCGGAGGAGCCGAACCGGTCCACGAGTTCCTGGAAGAATCCGGGATCGAAGTAGGCGGTGGTGTCCGTCGGGCAGTAGAAGGGACCCACGTCGGAAGTGGCGGGCCCGCAGCCGGTGTTGGTGCTGCCGTTGAAGATCACTGCCTCCGGCCGCGGGTACTGCACCTTGTACTGCTGGAGGTAGCCCGGCCAGAACGCGTTGAGGCTGTTCACCGTGCCGGTGATCCGGCAGTCAAGCCGCGCATCCGCATCCGCTCCGGTTTTACAGGCCGGAGCCGTGCCCTGGGACTGCCCGGCGGTGCCGCCGTCGGTCAGGCCGCCGAGCATGTTCGGGTTGATGCCCAGGAGGAGCGCAACAAGCAAGACCAGGCCGCCGCCGATTCCGCCGCCGACCTTCACACCGGTCCCCATGCCCCTTCGGTCCTGGACCTGGCTGGGATCAAGCTGCGCGTTGTCATTGAAACTCATATCGTCACAATACCCGCGGGCCCGGTCCTCAATCCGTGCCGGCCGGTAAAGTTGGTCCGTGCCATTCCTGAACAAGATCCAGCGCTGGGCTGATCACCGGCCGCACGAGACCGCCGTCGTGGTTGGCGGGCGCCGGCTTGACTGGGCAGGGCTGTGCGATGCGGCCGCCGGGCTGGTGGCCGGGACGAAGTCGGTGACCACGCTCCGCGAAGCCAATTCCGTGGATTTTGCCGTGAGGTTCGCCGCTGCTGTGGCCGGCAACCGGCAGTGCGCGGTCCTCGATCCGGACTGGCCCGCGCCCCTGCAGGAGGACATCGTCAGGCATGTGGAGGCGAACAGTATTGCGGCGCCGGTGTCCCCGGACGAGGACCTCGTGGATGGACCGCCGGAGTCCACCTTCCTGATCGGCCTCACTTCCGGGACCACGTCGGTACCCAAGGCCTTCACCCGCTCCCGCCAGTCCTGGCAGCAGTCTTTCGATGCCTCGATTGAGTTCTTCGGCCTTCGCCAGGATGACGTCACCCTTGCCCCGGGGCCGCTGGCCGCCAGCCTCAATCTCTACGCCCTGGCTGAATGCCTCTACGCCGGTTCCGAGTTCCAGACGCTGGAGACGTTCGACGTCGGCGACGTCCACGCCGCCATCACGCACGACCGCGTCACCCGGCTGGTCCTGGTGCCCACCATGCTGCGGATGCTCAGCGAACGCGGCATGACGGGTTGCGTGGATGCGTCGGGGATCCGCAGCATCATCTGCGCCGGCTCGAAGCTGGATGCCCGCACACTGGAAGCGGCCCGGCGCTGGGCCCCGAACGCCACCATCTACGAGTATTACGGCGCCTCCGAACTGAGCTTCGTTTCCGGCCTGGGACTGGCACCCGGCCAGGCTGCGGCCCCCGGTGGAACCGGAATCGGGCGTCCCTTTCCCGGCGTCGAAGTCCGGATCATGGACGACTCCGGCACCCAGGTCCCGGACGGCGGCTACGGCAACATCTGCGTCAGCAGCGGCATGGTCAGCAACGGCTACCTGTGGGGCGATGACGGCCAGGCTCTGCGGTCCTTCGGCAACTGGTACACGGTGGGGGACCAGGGCTATCTCGAGGACGGGGAACTGCACATCCTCGGCCGGCGCGCCGACATGATCCTTACCGCCGGCCGGAACGTGTACCCCCACGAGGTGGAGTTGGCTCTGGCCGCAGTCCCCGGTGTGGCGGCTGCCCTCGCCGCCGGAATGCCGGACGATCTGCGCGGCCAGCGGGTGGTGGCCGGCGTGGTTGCGTCCCACGGCGGGATCACGGCAACCCAGCTCAGGGCTGGCCTGGAAGACCTCTTGTCCCGGCACAAGCGTCCCCTGCAGTACTACCTCCTGCCGGAACTGCCCACCACGGACCGCGGCAAGGTCAGCCGGAGCCTGCTGCTGGAGTGGATCAGTTCCCGGGATCCAAGGGCGCGGCTCCTTGCCGGCTGACCTGTTGCCGCCGGAACGCCAGCCCGTCATCATCGCCGCGCGCCGGACCCCGGTGTGCCCCGTCAACGGCGCATTGCGGAGCCTGCGCGCCCATGAACTTTTGGCACCCGTCCTGCGGGAGCTGGTCTCGGAGGTTGCACTCGATCCCGCCTCCGTCTCCGACGTTGTCATCGGCAACGCAGTAGGCGGCGGCGGCAACGTGGCCCGGCTGGCCCTGCTCGAGGCCGGACTCCCAGTTAGTGTCCCCGGGATCACCGTCGACCGACAGTGCGGTTCCGGGCTGGACGCCATTGTCCTCGCCGGCCGGCTGGTTGCAGCAGGCGGCAACCCGCTTTACCTGGCCGGGGGAGTGGAGAGCACTAGCACCGCACCCCTGCGGGCCCACAGGACGGACGACGGCGGCGCGGACTTCTACCGGCGCGCCCAGTTTGTGCCGGAAAGCTTCGGCGATCCGGACATGGGCGTTGCGGCGGAGACGGTGGCGCAGGAATACGGCATCGGCAGGGAGCGGCAGGATGACTTCGCGCTGGCCAGCCACCGGAAAGCCCTGGCGGCAATCAGGGACGGACGCTTTGCCGGCGAAATCGTCCCGCTGGCCACGGCCGCAGGCATGATCTCCTGTGACAGTGGCCCCCGGCGCGGCCTCACCCCGGCCGTCATGCGACGGTTCCCGCCCGCCTTCGTGCCAGGAGGAACTGTCACCGCCGGGAACTCCTGCTTTGACGCGGATGGTGCCTCCGCCGTCGCTATCACGTCCCTGGAGTGTGCCCGCCAACTTGGGGCACGCGACGCGCTGTTGGTGCGCGGAACCGCAACCGCCGGCGTCGAGCCCAGGGTGCTGGGGATCGGTGCTGTGCGGGCCGCCGGTGGGCTACTCGCGGAGGCCGGTGTGACCGCAGAACACGTGGACCTGGTGGAGTTCAATGAGGCCTTTGCGTCCCAGACCCTCGCGTGCCTGGACCAGCTGGGAATCGAGCCGGACCGGGCCAACCTCGATGGCGGGGCGCTGGCGCTGGGGCACGCCTATGGTGCCTCGGGGGCGGTGCTGGTGACCCGGTTGCTCGCGCAGGCGCGGAGGGCAGGGACGTCGAAAGCCTTGGCGCTGGCCATGATCAGCATGGCGGGCGGAATGGGGACGGCCGCACTGCTGGAGTACCGGCGCCTCTAGGCCGGCTCTAGTCCTCGGCTTCGCCCAGGCCACGGGCCGCGAGCGCTTCACCCGTTTGGCGTGCGTATGCCACCGAGGTGATGAGGACGGGCAGGACCAGGGCCCGCGGATTGCGCTCCAGGCCGCGGGCCTTGGCGGAGTCACGGACGTCGGCGAAGGTGCCGGCGATGAACGGGATGCTGCGGAGCATGATGCCGATGGTCAGGGCAAAGCGCTCCGGATCCGCGCCGAACCTGGTAAAGGGACGGGCAGCCCGGACCACGCCGTCGAGGAGCCGCTGAATCGGCGTGGTGGCGGTGAGCAGGGACGCGGCCACCACGCAGAGCAGGATGTTCAACACGATCCGCCCCGCCGTGGGGCCGCCGAGTTGCCACCACTGGAAGAGACCAATCACCAACAGCACGGGGGCAAGCGGCCGGATGGCGCGCCAGAGCCTTTTCACTCCGGCTCCGGAAGCCAAAAAGAGAACGCACAGCGCAGCCAGTACCGCTGCGGAGATGCGCCAGTCCACAATGATGAAGGAAACCAGGCCGCAGGCTACGACCAGGAGGAACTTCAGTGCCAGCGGTGCCCGGTGCAGAAGCGAATCGCCGGGCACATAGTTGGCAAGGAGGAAGCCGTGGCCCCTCACGGAACATCCCGCGCCGTGTTGAGCCCCTGCATGCACCAGGAACGGTAGGCAGTCACTGCTTCTGCAGGGGCGCCGTCGAAGGCTACGCGTCCGTCTGCGATCACCAGGACCCGGTCCATGTCCAGGGCCAGTTCGAGGTCGTGCGTGGACAGGATGACCTGCTGGTCCAGGCCCGCCAGCGTCCTGCGGAGCAGTTCGCGGTTGCGCAGGTCCAGGAGGGTGGAGGGCTCGTCCAGGACCAGCACTTTAGGGTCGACGGCCAGTACGGCGGCGAGCGCCATGAGCTGCCGTTCGCCGCCGGACAGTTCGTAGATGCTCTGGTCCGCCAGGTGCAGCAGGCCCAGTCTTTGCAGTGCGGCTTCGGCCTGGCTGCGCCGCTCGGCCGCGTTCCGGACAGATCGACGCAGGGACAGTTCCACGTCCTCGCGGCCTGTGGGCATCACCAGCTGGGACAGCGGATCGGTGAAGACGAACCCCACGTTGCGCCGGACTTTCCGGACGGCGCGGACTGTGTCGTCGCCGTCGACCGTTACTGTCCCTGTGGTGGGCTGGATGAGTCCGTTGACCAGGCGCAGCAGGGTGGATTTCCCGGAACCGTTGGCACCGATGATGCCGATGCGTGCTTCCTCCAGCCGGAGGTCGACCGGGTGAAGGAGCACTTTGGGGTGCGGGGTGTCCTCCCGTTCGACGGCGACGGACGCCTGGGCGAAGGCCACGGCGGGCATGGCGGCCTAGGCGCTCTCGGCGGGCAGGGCACGGCGCCGGACGCGGCGCACCAGGACGTCCGGGAAGGCCCGGTGAAGGGCGACGGCGATGGCAGCTGCCAGGACGTTCTTGACGATGTCGCCGGGGTAGAAGACGAGGTCGCTCATGAAGGCCTGCTCCAGGGTGGCCTTGGAGTTCATCGCAATTCCGATGATCCCCAGCGTGTGCACGAAGACGATGCTCGTGGCTGTCGCGGCAAGGAAGAACCAGAGGGCGCGGGCCTTGGTGGTGCGCCGGATCACCAGGGTGGCCAGCCATCCCACGACAAATGCGGCGATGGGGAAGGCGATGATGTAGCCGGCAGACGGCCCGGCGAGGATGGCCAGGCCGCTGCGGCCCTGGCTGAAAATGGGCAGGCCGGCCAGGCCAAGGAGCGTGTAAAGCCCGACGGCGGCGAACCCGCGGGCGGGGCCAAGCACCAGTCCGGTGAGCATCACCGCCAGGGTCTGGAAGGTGATGGGGACGCCGAAACCGTTCAGGGCCAGGCCCGGCACCAAGGCTGCGGCTGCGACCAGGGCGGCGAAGACGGCGATCAGCCCGAGGTCAGTGCCGTTCCAGCGGTGGCGGTCCGTTGTGGGAGTGGTCTTGGTTGTGGTGCTGCTCATGGCGGTCCTGTCGGGGTTGTACAAGCGGAATCTAATGTACAGCCGACGCTACCGGGGCAGAACGCACGCCACTTTGTAGGGGTTCCACTAACCTGGAGGCTTGTTGCTTTTGGGGTGGGCACAATGCCGGCGTTGGACGTGGCGCCCGAAGTCCTTGCCGTCGTCGGGAAGCGCCCTTAGATGCTTGCCGCCTGACGGTCTGCGGAGATCCTCGTGAGGAAGTCCTCGACGACGGCCGCGAACTCGTCAGGCCGTTCGATCTGCGGCATGTGTCCGGTCTTGGCGAAGACGTGGGACTCGGCGCGGGGCAGCGCCGCGGCGGCCGCTTCAAGGTGGCTGAACGGCAGGATGTGGTCGTGGTCGCCCCACACCACCAGCGCCGGAACGTCGGACTTGGCCAGCGAGCCGATCAGAGCGGTGCGCCACTCGGCCCGGACACCGGAAATCGTTCCTAGGTCGCGGGCGACGTCGACCAGCGTCCGGCGGTGCGCCTCCCGCTGCGACAGGGCGAGCGCGTGGCCGATGCGGTCGTCCGTGACCAGCGTTTTGTCGTAGAAGAGCGACTGTACCGTCCGGCGTGATGCTTTCTCGTCGGGCCGCAGGAGCAGGGCCGCGAGCGGGCGGACCGCAAGGAGGCGAAGGACCAGTGCCACTTCCTGGCCGAATCCGGCGCTGTTGGCCAGCACGAGCGCGGAGACGCGGTCCGGATGGTCGGCGGCCAGCTTCATGGCCACGGCACCGCCGAGCGAGTTGCCCATCACGGGCAGCGGCCCGGTAACCCCGACGGCGTCCAGGAAGGCCGGCAGGATCCCGGCCAGCTTTGCGAGCGTGGTCGTGCCGGGGAGCCGTTCGGAGTACGCGAAGCCTGGCAGGTCGACGCTGTAGACCGTGTGGCGGTCCGAGAGCCGATCGTGCTGTTCGTTCCAGTCCTCGAGGCTCTGGCCGATGCCGTGCAGCAGCAGGACCGGATCCCCGCTGCCGGTCTTCCGGAAGCGCAGCCGTGACCCCGCGACGGTGACATGGCCCGTCCCCGGCAGCGCGAGGGGATCCCGGGCCGGGGTCGCGGGTTGCCGGGCGGTTTTCCGCACCGGCTGCCCGCGCCGGCCGAGGCGGACGTGGTCGGTCAGTCTGCCGGCCCGGAGCAGGGCGAAGTCGCGGAAGTAGTTCTGGTGCAGCCGCCATGGCGAGGCGGCGCCCTGCCGGGGCAACTGGTCGGCGCCACGGAAAATGTAGCCGGCCTTCAGGTCGATCAGCTTTGACAGCGTGCCGTTGGCGACGTCGGCGGGTGCCACGGGTACCACCCACTGGAGGTTCCGGCGGTCGAGCTGCTTGATCAGCCTGCAGATGTAGCCGGCGACCAGGTCCGCCTTCAGGGTCCAGGACGCGTTGGTGTAGCCGATGGTGAGGGCGAAGTTCGGGACCCCCTCCAGCATCATGCCCTTGTAGGTGAGGGTCTTGCCGACGTCCACGGACTCGCCGTCGACGGAGAGCTTCATGCCGCCGATCACCAGCAGGTTCAGTCCCGTGGCCGTGACAATGACGTCGGCGGGCAGCGACGTGCCGGAGGCCAGGTCAATCCCGTCCGGGGTGATCCGGGAAATCGTGTCGGTCACGATTTCGGCAGTGCCGACACTGATGGCCCGGTACAGGTCTCCGTTGGGGATCGCGCAGACCCGCTGGTCCCACGGCTGGTACGACGGGGCCAGATGCGTGTCCACCGGGAAGCCCGCCGGCAGTTTGGCTACTGCCGACTTGCGCAGGATCGCCTTCATCGTCTCGGGCCGCCGTCGGCTGAGCTGGTAGGTGAACATGGAGAAAAGAATGTTCTTGGAACGTACGACGTCGTACGCCAGTTGCGCGGGCAGCTTGCCCCGGAGGCGGTCGGCCAGGTGGTCCCGCGCGGGCACGGGGGCGATGTAGGTGGGGGAGCGCTGCAGCATCGTTACCTTGGCCGCCGACTTTGCCATGGACGGCACCAGCGTCACGGCCGTGGCGCCGCTGCCGATGACCACCACCTGCTTTCCCTCATAGTCGAGGTCGGCCGGCCAGTGCTGCGGGTGGACGATCGTTCCGGCAAAGGTATCGGCCCCGTCGATGGCCGGGGTGAAGCCCTCGTCATAGCGGTAGTAGCCGGAACAGACGGACAGGAACGAGCAGGTGAAGGTGAGTGGCTCGGGGGAGGAGGCGGTGTCGCCGGACCGGAACTCGCCCCCGGACGTGTGAACCGCCGTCACGGTCCACAGTGCGGTTTCGCTTGACCATGAGGCGGAAATGACCCTGGTGTTCAGCCGGATCCGCGGCGCCAGGCCCTCGTCGGCGACCGTTGCCTCGATGTACTCGCGGATGGACTCGCCGTCCGCGATCGCCTTGGCGCCGGCCCAGGGCCGGAAGGAGTAGCCGAGCGTGTACATGTCGCTGTCGGACCGGATCCCGGGGTACCGGAACAGGTCCCAGGTACCCCCGACGGCGTTCCTCGACTCCAGTACGGTGAAGGTTTTTCCGGGTACCTCGCGCTTCAGCCGGCTGGCGAAACCCACACCGCTCAGCCCGGCGCCGACAATCAACACATCTACGTGCTCGCTCATGCCGCCAAGCTATCGACTCAATGTTGAGATAGTCAACACCGTGTTGAGAGCCGGGGCTAGGATGGGCGCATGGCTCAAAGAGGAAGACGCACCGCGAGGGTTTCGGGCGATGAGCGCCAGGACGCAATCCTGGTCACCGCCGAGGCCCTCCTGGCAAACCGTGCCTTTGACGACGTCTCCATCGAGGACCTGGCCCGGGGTGCCGGCATATCGCGCCCCACGTTCTACTTCTACTTCCCCTCGAAAGATGCCGTGCTGCTGGCCCTGCTGGACCGGGTAATCACCGAGGTCGAGCACCGGGTGGGGCACCTGCCGCGCGATTTCGAGAGCGACCCCGCGGGTGCGTGGACCCGTTCCATCGGAATGTTCGTTGAGGTGTTTGTCTCGCACCGCGGTGTGTCGACCGCCGCCATCGGGGCGCGCGCCCGCAACGACGAGGTGCGCGGGCTGTGGTCCAGATCAATGCAGTCCTGGGTGGACTTCTCAAGCGACGTCATCCGTGCCGAGCAGGCCCGCGGGGCGGCGCCGGCGGGCATCGACGCGCACGACCTCGCGGTGAGCCTGAACCTGATGAACGAACGGGTCATTACTGCTGTCCTCAACCGGGAGAGTCCCGCCATCGCGGAGACCGCAGCCCTGGACGTCCTGTCGACCATCTGGATCCGCAGTATTTACGGGTCCGACAATCCCGGCGGCCGCTAGGGCCCGCGCCGAAAGGAAATCATAATGTCCTCCATCAAGGTACTCACCGTGCTCGGCACCGGAGTGCTCGGCTCCCAGATCGCCTTCCAGGCCGCATTCCACGGTTTCGCAGTCACCGCCTACGACGTCGACGAGGACGCGCTTGCCAAGGCGCGGGACCGTTTCACCCGCCTCGCCGGGGTCTACCGGGCACAGGTAGCCGGCGCTACCGGGGGCAAGACCGAAGCAGCCCTGGCAAACCTCCGCCTCACCGCAGACCTGGGGGACGCCGTCGTCGACGCGGACCTCGTGATCGAAGCCGTTCCCGAGCTGCTGGAACTCAAACGAGACGTCTACCGCAAGCTCGCGGAGCTGGCGCCGGCCAAAGCCATCTTCGCGACCAACTCGTCCACCCTGCTGCCCAGTGACCTGAAAGACTTCACCGGACGCCCGGACCGCTTCCTCGCGCTCCATTACGCCAACAACATCTGGGCGCAGAACATCGCCGAGGTCATGGGCACCGCGGAGACGGACCCGGCGGTGTTCGCCGCTGTTGTGGACTTTGCCCGGAACAGCGGACTGGAACCGATCGAGATCAGGAAGGAGAAGGCCGGATACGTCCTGAACTCGCTGCTGGTTCCGCTGCTGAACGCGGCCGCCGGACTGCTGCTGCAGGGCGTCGCCGACCCGCACACCATTGACAAGACATGGCGCATCGCCACGGGGGCCCCGACCGGACCGTTCCAGATCTACGACGTCGTCGGCCTCACCACGGCGTACAACATCGCCTCTTCCTCGCCGGATGCCGGTTCCCAGGCGTTCGCCCAGTACCTGAAGGAGCACTACATCGACCAGGGCAAGCTGGGGGTCGCCTCGGGGGAGGGCTTCTACAAGTACTGAGTCGAGGACCTTTAGTGCTGCTGCAGCTTTTCCCGTTCCAGGTCTTGGACCGACCGCGAGGGCGGGCAGAACTCATTGCCCTCCGGCTGCAGGCAGCGAGTGGTTGTCCGGCAAAGAATGGGCTTATGCCTTGAGGCTGTTTTCGGTGGAGACCTCGCGGACCTCGGTAAAATAACCGTCAGCCTGAAGACCGAGGGAACAGTGGGCTTTGCATACATCCCCCAAGGAAGTTTTTCTCGTTGAACAAAGATTAGTCGGCAAGCAAGCCGCGGCCCTGCGAGCGTCCAATTCACGAGCCCACGGCCTGCTCATATGCCGATCGGGTACGGACTGGACTCCGCGCAACTTCCGTGCGCGCCGTCGTATTCTGTTCGCATGTCCGTGCTCGTGGAAGTCATCGCTGCTGTAGTTCAGGGCGTTCTCGAAGCCGTAGGTGATGTTTTCCTGCACCGTAACGCAGGCGATCATCAGGACGAAGAATGATCTGAATCAGCTAATGGTTCTTACGGAGACGCATTATTTCGGCCGGTTTGTCAGGTACTCGGTCCACTGACCAGGAGTTCGTGAGTTGGTAGCCTGTGGCACATGCCGATCAAACTTGAGAACGTCGGAATCGCGGTTCGTGACCTGGAAGAGGCCATCGCGTTCTTCACTGACCTCGGGCTTACGGTCCTGGGCCGTGACACCGTCAGCGGGGAGTGGGCCGACACCGCCGTGGGCCTTGACGGCAACCACGCAAAAATCGCCGTGCTCCAGACCCCGGACGGCAGAGGCCAGCTTGAGCTCTTCGAGTACATCCATCCTGCCGCCATCGACACACACCCCACACTGCCGAACGAAATCGGCATGCACCGCGTTGCCTTTTCGGTCGACGACATTGACGCCTCGCTGGAGATCGCGGCGAAGCATGGATGCCGCCCGCTGCGGGGCGTCGCAACCTACGGAGACATCTACAAGCTGACTTACGTCCGTGGTCCCAGCGGCATCATTGTGATGTTCGCCCAGGAACTCAAGAAGTCCACCGGAAACTGAGCACCTCGCCCCCGAGCGGGTGAGAGGGCCTACGCCCTGCTGCCATATACTCCGAACATGCCCATCACGCACGCACCCACCCACGCACAACCGTCCGGTCCCCAGCCAGGCGGAGGCCACCTGTGAGCGGCGGGCTCGTCGCCCTGCTGGACGACGTCGCCGCCCTGGCCCGCATCGCGGCAG
Source organism: Pseudarthrobacter defluvii (assembly GCF_030323865.1). Classification (NCBI taxonomy): domain Bacteria; kingdom Bacillati; phylum Actinomycetota; class Actinomycetes; order Micrococcales; family Micrococcaceae; genus Pseudarthrobacter; species Pseudarthrobacter defluvii. Next base: position 2,022,509 of record NZ_CP066362.1, read on the forward strand.
CCTCGGTAGACGATGTGGCAGCCGGTGCCGCCAAGGCTGGTACCAAGGCCGCCGGCGTCGTAATTGACGACGCCGCCGTCACCCCGCAGTATGTGTCCGGGGCGGACCCGTCGCGCGAGCTGCCCATGATCAAGAAGATCTTCTGGGGCTCCATCCGGAACAAACTCCTGATCATTCTTCCGGCGCTCCTGCTGATCAGCGCCTTCATCCCTTGGATCATCCCGTTCATCCTGATGCTGGGCGGCACCTACCTCTGCTATGAGGGCGCGGAGAAGGTCTGGCACAAGCTGCGCGGCGGCCACCATGAGGCCGAGGAAGCGCCGGCTGTGGAACGCGGGCATGACGCGGAGGCCACTGTCGTCAAGGGCGCTATCACCACCGACTTCATCCTGTCCTGCGAAATCATGGTCATCTCCATGAACGAGGTGGCGACTGAATCCATTTGGGTCCGGGCTTTCATTCTGGTCCTGGTGGCGATTGCCATCACAGTGCTTGTGTACGGCGCCGTCGGGCTGATCGTGAAGATGGACGATATTGGAGTCCATCTTGCCGCCAAGGATTCTGCGCGCGCCAAGCGCTTTGGCCACCTGCTGGTAAGGGGCATGCCGGCCGTACTGGCTGCGATTACCTTCGTGGGAACGATCGCGATGCTCTGGGTAGGCGGCCACATTATGGTGCAGGGGGCACACGACCTTGGCTGGCACGCGCCCTATGACTTGATCCACGCACTCGAGCACCCGGTGGCGGGCGTTGCCGTCGTTGGCGGCTTCCTGGCCTGGCTCGTGGACACCCTGTGCTCAGCGGTGATCGGGCTCGCGTGGGGCCTGGTGGTCATGGCTGTAATTGGCCCGCTCCTGAAAGTGCTGCCCTTCGGCAAGGCGAAGGATCACGGGCACGGCGCGGCAGGAGAAACGCCCGACGGCGGTGGTCCGGCAGGCCATTAGTCTTCCGTTCCATCGCGGGCGGGCCAGCCGGCCGGGGAGCGCAGTGCTTAGAACGCGTACCGGATCCGGCAGTAAGGCGCGATCCTGCCAATCAGCGCAGTCAGTTGCTGGACGTAGCCTGCCTTGGCACGCGCCCGGTACCGAACATTGCTAAAACCATTCGAGGAGACTTTGGCCTCCTGGAGGTCAGGGCGCCACAGGACGTTTTCGGCCTGCGGGTGCCAGCCCAGGTTGACCTCGTGCAGTTGCTCATTGTGGGTCAGGAAAATGACCTCTGCGGCCAGCTGCGCCTTGGCTGCAGGGGTCAGGGCGGCGTCCAACTGGCGCAGCAGCTCCTCCCAGTCGGCCAGCCACGTGTCAGTAATGATCACGGGGGAGAAGTTCACATGTACCTCGTAGCCGGCGTCGACGAAGTCGTTAATGGCCGCCAGCCGCTCCGCCACCGGGGACGTCCGCACATCGACCGACTTCGCCAGGTCCGCCGGCATCAGCGAGAAGCGGACCCGGGTGTGGCCCCCGTGGTTCCAGCCGAGCATGTGCCGGTTGACGAACTTTGTGGCGAAGGACAGCTTGGCATTGGGCAGTTCCCGGAACAGCATGACAAGGTCCTCCACGTTGTCACTGATCAGCGCGTCCACCGAGCAGTCGCTATTTTCACCAATGTCATAGACCCAGAGCTCGGGGTCGCACTGGTTAGGCTCCAGCTTGAGTCCCTGGCGCGTGGCGTGCCGTTCCAGCGCCCCGGCGATCTGCTCGATATTGGCGAAAACGGTGACCGGGTTGCTGTAGCCCTTGTGCCGCGGAACATAGCAGTAGGCGCACGCCATGGCACATCCGTTGGCCGTGGAGGGGGCAATGAAGTCCGCTGACCTGCCGTTCGGCTTCACGGTCAGCGACTTCTTGACCCCGAGGACTAGCGCCTCGGTTTTGATCCGGGACCACCGCGGCACGTTGGTTTCGTCGCCGTGGAGGTCGGGGATGTTCCAATGGTTCTCCACGGGAACGACGTCGGCTCCCGGCCACCGTGCCACGATCTCCCGCCCGCGCGGCAGCTCCAAGGCTGCAGGCTGCGCGTAGATGCGGCGGATTTGCAGCAGCCGGTCGAATTCCATGTCCTCATTGTCCTTGACGGACCGGGCCCGAAATGGCAGTTAAGCCGACGGCATCCTTCCCCTGGATGCAGTATGGATGGTCCGCCGCCTGCCGGACGGTAGACTGGACTGTGCCGTTCTCACGGCCACTCTGCCCCAGCGTCCCCTGGCACTCCGTGTGCGGACCGTGGCGTTCCCTGTTGTGAAAGGCCTTACCTGCTGTGATTACTGTCCAGGATCTTGAACTGCGTGCCGGCGCCCGGCTCCTGATGGACCAGGTGAGCTTCCGCATCGACAAGGGGGACAAGATCGGCCTGGTGGGGCGCAACGGTGCCGGCAAGACCACACTGACCCGTGTCCTTGCAGGCGAAGGGCTTCCCGCCGCCGGTAAGGTCACGCGCAGCGGCGAGATCGGCTACCTGCCCCAGGACCCCCGTACCCCGGACATGGAGCAGTTGGCACGGGACCGCATCCTCTCCGCCCGCGGCCTGGACATCGTTGTCGGCAAGCTCCGGAAGGCGCACGACGAAATGGCCAGCGAGGACGCCGAGGTCCAGCGGAAGGCCATGGGCCGGTACGACCGGCTGGAATCCGAATTCCTCGCGGCCGGCGGCTACGCGGCCGAAGCCGAGGCTGCGTCAATCTGTTCCAACCTGGCACTCCCGGACCGGCTGCTGAACCAGCCGCTCAAAACACTCTCAGGTGGCCAGCGCCGCCGTGTCGAGCTGGCACGCATCCTCTACTCGGACGCCGAGACAATGCTCCTCGACGAACCCACCAACCACCTCGACGCCGACTCCATCGCCTGGCTGCGTGACTTCCTCAAAAACCACCAGGGCGGCCTGATCGTGATCAGCCACGACACGGACCTGCTGGAAGCCACCGTCAACAAGGTGTTCCTGCTGGACGCCAACCGTGCCCAGATCGACTTCTACAACATGGACTGGAAGCGCTACCTCCTGCAGCGGGAGACCGACGAGCGCGCCCGGAAGCGCGAACGTGCCAACGCCGAAAAGAAGGCGCAGGTCCTCATGGACCAGGCCAACAAGATGCGGGCCAAGGCCACCAAGGCTGTGGCAGCCCAGAACATGGCCAAGCGCGCCGAGCGACTGCTCAGCGGGTTGGAAGCGGTCCGCGAGCAGGACCGGGTGGCAGCACTCCGGTTCCCGGACCCCGCACCCTGCGGCAAAACCCCGCTCACAGCGGACGGGCTCAGCAAGTCCTACGGGTCCCTGGAGATCTTCACCGATGTGGACCTGGCCATCGACCGCGGTTCCAAGGTGGTCATCCTGGGCCTCAACGGTGCCGGCAAGACCACCCTGCTGCGGATGCTCGCCGGAGTGGACGCCCCCGACACCGGCGAAGTCATCCCCGGCCACGGCCTCAAGGTGGGCTACTACGCCCAGGAACACGAGACCCTGGACCACCACCGGACTGTCCTGGAAAACATGCGCTCAGCCGCACCCGACATGAAGGACGCCGAGGTGCGCGGCATCCTGGGCTCATTCCTGTTTTCCGGTGACGACGTCGACAAGCCGGCCGGAGTGCTCTCCGGCGGCGAGAAGACCCGCCTGGCCCTGGCAACCATCGTCGCCTCCAGCGCCAACGTCCTGCTCCTCGACGAGCCCACCAACAACCTGGACCCCGCCAGCCGTGCCGAAATCCTGGGCGCCCTGCGCAACTACACCGGCGCCGTCGTCCTGGTAAGCCACGACGAAGGCGCCGTTGAAGCCCTGAACCCGGAACGCGTCGTCATGCTTCCGGACGGCGTCGAGGACCTCTGGAACGAGGACTACCTGGACCTGATCACGCTGGCTTAGCGCACCTGCAGTTCCAGCGCCCCGGTAATGCTCCGGAGCTGGGTGTAGGTGATGCTGAACATCGAGTTGTGGTCTCCCGCTCCGGCCCACAGCAGTTCGTGGGGCTGCAGGGATTCGTCAAGCAGGGTCCGGATCTTTTTCGGGTGGCCCACAGGTGCCACGCCACCTACCTCCTGGCCGGTGTGTTCCAGCACGAAGGCAGGGGAGGCGCGGCGGATTCTGCCCGTGCCGAGCTGCGCCGCGACCAGCGCAGTGTCCACGCGGGCCGCGCCGCTGGCCAGGATCAGCAGGGGCTCCCCGCTGAGCTCGAAGATCAGGCTGTTGGTGATCGCGGCGAGGTCGCATTCCAGGGCCTCAGCTGCTGCGGCCGCCGTGGGCACTCCCGACGGAAAGGTGCGCACGGTGTCGTCGAGCCCCGCCCTCACCAAAGCGGAACGGACCAAGGCGACCGGGCCGCCGTCGTACTTCTCCATGCCTCAGTAGCCCTGCGCGTCCAGGAGGGCGTCTTCTTCTTCCTCGGCGGTGGCCTTCTTCCGCTTGCGCGGGGCAGGCGGCCGACGGCGGGGGGTCACCGCGGCGTGCACGGCCCCATCATCAAGCAACTCCTCATCCTCGGCGTCGATCGCTGCGTTCCGCGCCTGCTGCCGCGCCGCATAGCCGAACCCGACGAACATGAGCACGCCGAAAGCGAACCACTGCAGGGAGTAGGACAGGTGCGTCCCTTCATCCGTGGACGGTTTAGGGAAGGCAACGGGCATCTCGGCGGCCGGCGGCGTTTCCGAGGCAAGCTGGCCGTATGCGCCGGTCATCAGCGGGTAGCCCAGCTGCGCAGCGTACGTGGGGAGGTCGATGGACGCCAGTTGCCCTTCGGGGGCTCCGCGCTGAAGCTCGGGCTCACCGTGCTTCAAACGCACGACGGCGGTCACCTCACCTGGGGGAGGGGAAGGCACCGAATCGGGGCTGCCCGGATTTTTGTTGCCGATGGGCAACCAACCCCGGTCGATGACGACTGTCTCACCCGTGGTGAGGCGGAAAGGGACCACTATCTCGTAGCCTGGCTGGCCGTTGAGCGGCCGGTTGCGCACAATCCGTTCTCCGGCGGTGTCGTAGGTTCCCTTCAGCTCAACCTGGGTCCACTCCTTCGCCGGGTCCAGCTGGTTGAACTGGTCCCGTGCCTGGGCGAAGGGGACGGGCGCGGCCGAGTAATTGCTGACCACACGGTTGATTTCGGCGAGGGTCTCCGCGCGCCGGTCCATCTGCCAGCGGCCCAGGAAAACACAGGCGGTGGCAAAGATGGCGGCCAGCAGGAGATAGCCCAGCCACTTGCTGGAAAAAAGGAAACGATACATTCAGATGTCCTGCTCCAGCGATCCGCCGTCCCCGGCCAGGGGAAGGGTTTCCTTCCATAGCCCGCGCGTCTGCAGGTAGTCCTCCAGCCAATCCCGGTGGTCGGCGCACGCCAGCCAGGTCTTGCGCCGCTCCGGCGTGTGGATTTTGGGGTTGTTCCAGAGAAGCTGCCAGGACGCCTGCGCCCTGCACGCCTTCCGCGAGCACAGCGCGGTCTCCGACGCGACGTCAGATCCTGCTGCGAAATCGAAAATGCTCATTTAGCCTGCCCCTGCTCTCCGCGCTCCTGGTCATCGTCCTTCACCAGCTCGCCCTGGAGCACGGCGCTTTCCGGTTCGTCTGTGCTGGCCGGGGGAGGCGGGCTTTCAAGCTCGGCCAGCGGAGCCGAATCCAGCAGCAGGTCGCTGGGCGTCTCCGCCTTGTCGCTGCCGTTGGCAATAATCACGGCAAACCACGGGAGGAAGACCGCGCCAATAACCGGTATGACCTTGAACCACCCGTCCACCACGAAAATCAGGATCAGGCAGACCATGCGGATCCCCATGGCCAGGGCGTACTTGATCATCCGCTGGCGCATATCTTCCGAATGTGCGGCCGCGGCGTCCGTAATGCTGTGGACCTCGGCGTCGCCGGAGAACCGGCCCGGTTCTCCGGGCGCGGAACGTCCCGCATGGTTTTCAAGGGTCACGGTGGATGATCACGCTCCAAAGGCTTCCCTTAATTCTCGCACCATCGGCAGTGCTGCCCAAACCCGCCGCGGCCCTGCCGCTAAGATCGGAGGCAGCCCAAACCACACCCCGCTACCGCGGCCCAGCCTGCCGCAGAATTCCGGAGCACCCCTATGACAGAAACAGCGTCCGCCCCCCGCAGCGTCCTGGTGACCGGCGGCAACCGCGGTATTGGCCTGGCCATCGCGCAGGCGTTCCTGGCCAATGGCGACAAAGTGGCCGTGACCTACCGCAGCGAAACGCAGCTTCCGGAAGGAATCCTCGGCGTCAAGGCGGACGTCACCGACGAAGCCTCGGTGGACGCCGCATTCAAGGAAGTGGAAGCGGCCCACGGTCCCGTGGAAGTCCTGGTGGCCAACGCCGGCATCACCAAGGACACCCTGCTCCTGCGCATGAGCGAGGACGACTTCACGTCTGTCATCGATACCAATCTGACCGGAGCCTTCCGGGTGATCAAGCGCGCCTCCAAGGGCATGATCCGGCTCCGGAAGGGCCGCGTGGTCCTCATCTCCTCGGTTTCCGGCCTCTACGGCGCGCCCGGCCAGATCAACTACTCTGCCTCCAAAGCCGGCCTGGTGGGCATCGCCCGGTCCCTTACCCGCGAACTGGGCTCCCGCGGCATCACCGCCAACGTGGTGGCGCCCGGCTTCATCAACACCGACATGACCGCGGAACTGCCTGAGGCCACCCAGAAGGACTACCTGGCCAGCATCCCGGCCGGCCGCTTCGCTGAGGCCGCAGAGGTGGCGAACGTGGTCCGCTGGATCGCCAGTGACGAGGCCGCCTACATCTCCGGCGCTGTTATTCCGGTGGACGGCGGCCTGGGCATGGGCCACTGACCCTGCCGGTCTCCGCCTCCGCAGGGCAGGCGCCGCAGGAAACTAGTCTCTGCGTCCTTCTTTGTCGAAATCAGACAGGGGATATCGGCAGGGGCCGCTGGCATGATGGACTGCAGGCCACAACGATTTAGATGTTTCGAACAAAGGAAGCTTGTATGGGACTGCTGGATAACAAGACGGCGATCGTCACTGGATCATCGCGTGGCATTGGCGCTGACGTAGCCAAGATCCTGGCATCGGAGGGCGCCGCCGTCGTGGTCAATTACCGCCAGAAGGCACCACGTGCCAACAAAGTGGTGCAAGGGATCGAAGCCGCGGGCGGCCGGGCCGTTGCCGTGGGTGCGGACCTCACCACCCAGGAAGGCGTGCAGGCCCTTGCCAGCGCCGCCATGGAGAACTTCGGGTCCCTGGACATCCTGGTCCTGAACGCCTCCGGCGGCATGGAAACCGGCATGGGCGAGGACTATGCGCTCAAGCTGAACCGCGACGCGCAGATCAACATGCTCAATGCGGCAGTGCCCCTGATGAAGGAAGGGTCGCGGGTGGTCTTCGTGACCAGCCACCAGGCCCACTTCATCAACACCGTCCCCACCATGCCGGCCTACGAGCCGGTGGCCCGCAGCAAGCGCGCCGGCGAGGACGCCCTGCGTAAACTGATCCCGAACCTGGCGGAGAAGGGCATCTCCCTGGTGGTGGTGTCCGGCGACATGATCGAAGGCACGGTCACCGCCACGCTCCTGGACCGCTCCACCCCGGGCGCCATCGAGGCCCGGCGCGCGGAAGCCGGGAAGCTGTACTCAGTGGAGGAGTTCGCGCAGGTTGTGGCAGGGATGGCAACGGCCGACGTCGAGTCCGGCCACACCGAATACGCCGGCGGAGCGGATTACTTCGGCAAGAGCGCGGAAGCTTCCAGCTAACAGTAGTTTGCAGATGGCCCCGGCCGCCGGTTAACCCGGTGGCCGGGGCCATCTGCAGTTAGAGGGGAGTCAGACGCCGGCGACGTGGCGGACGGCGTCCAGGTATGGCATGTTTAGGGCTCTTCAGAGTTGTCCACGGGCCTGGCCCACGGAGTCGCAGGCGTACTGGGTCTGCGGACGATTGGGTCAGTTACCTATTGATCTTCGAATCAAGTTGAGGGTTCCTACTGCTGATCCGGCAGCAAGTGCCTTGAATTTGTGCACTTTGCTGTCTTCGAACAGGAATATAACCAGCGCCTTCGCGGCAAACACGGCGTAGGTGCCGAATATGCCCCGCTGATGCACCTTGAGATGAGCCGGGGACTTCCGGTGTTTGTGTGCGTAGGCAAGCATGTCATTGGCCATGTGCCGGAGCCGAAACGCCGAGTGGTTGTAGGCCGTCAGCCGACCGTGCTTGGTGATCCTGCCTATTTCGTGGAGTAGAACTGCGTCGCCGTCCCGAACCAAGGAGTAACCCAGCATCCGGAGCCTGATGCAGTAGTCGAAGTCAACGAAATCAATGAAGAGGGTTTCGTCGTATCCTCCCACGGTTCGCCACGCAGATATATCGCACAATGACCCAGAAGTGATGCAGTAGTCGACTTGTTGCTGGCCCCCTTCCGGGCTATGCGTGGCGGAATTATTGCGGTCCACGATGGCGGGGGAGGCGACGGCAACCCCGGGTTTCAGGGCTTTCCCGAGTATTGCCACCGACCCCGGGGCAAGAACCGAGTCCTGATCGAGCAGCAGCACCCAGCCAGCACCACGACCCTCCGACCACTCCATAGCTTGGTTTAGAGCCCCCGAGATACCTCTGTTGATGCCGTTGGCTATGAGGTGTGGACACTCCAATTCGTTTATAAGGGCTCGGATCTCTGCAAGGTTGTTTGATCCGTTATCGATGATCAGTAGCTCATCAACCTGCGGCGGCAGGGTTTCAAGGTTGTCTTTGAGTCGCTGCGGATCGGGGTTGAACGTAACAATGGCAGCAACGGTCTTGGGCGACGCCATGGTGCCGACCCTAGCAGCGCGCGGGTCAATAAAATTTGAGACTAAAGGCCTGACTTTACGGCGGACCGTCCCGGAGAAGACACTCGTATCCCGGCCTTTACCCCGCTGCCCGGACGCCAGGCGCTGCTGGCAAAAGATTCTGCAGCCCCAATACGGCCCGCAAAGTTCCGTCTTGCCCAGTAGTTAGCCACTCGGCGTCACGAGGGTCGGTGGGCAGTACTGCTACACGCCGGCGACGTGGCGGACGGCGTCCAAGTATGGCATGTTGAGGGCGGCGTCGGCCACGGCGCGGACCGCAGGCTTGGCGTTGAAGGCCACTCCGATGCCGGCGGCGCCGAGCATGTCCAGGTCGTTGGCGCCGTCGCCCACCGCCACGGTGTGCTCAAGGGCGATCCCTTCGGCGGCAGCCCACTCCCGCAGGTACTTTTCCTTGGCCGCCCTGTCCACCACGGCGCCCAGCACCTTCCCGGTCAGCGCCCCGTCCACGATTTCCAGCTCGTTGGCCTGCCAGTAGTCCAGGCCCAGGTCGGCGGCGATCGGTTCGAGGATCTGGTTGAATCCCCCGGACACCACGGCAACGGCGTGGCCCGCGGCCTTGAACGCGGACACCAGCTGGTCGGCGCCTTCGCTGAGCTTCACTTCCTTGCGGACGGAATGGACGACGTCGGCAGGCAGCCCCGCGAGTACGGCCACACGGGCGTGGAGGCTTTGGGCGAAGTCCAGCTCACCCCGCATCGCAGCTTCGGTTACTGCCGCGACCTCCTCCCGCTTGCCCGCATAGGCGGCCAGGAGCTCGATGACTTCCTGCTGGATCAGGGTGGAGTCCACGTCCATGATCAGCAGCTTGCGGGCCGCGGTGCGAAGGTCGGCGGGTACGATGGCAGTGTCAAGACCCTCCGTTGCAGCCTCCGCCACAGCCCGGCGCAGTGCGGCAAGCCTCGCAGCGGTCGCGTCGGGAAGGACCAGTTCAAGAACCTGGACCTGGTAGCGGTCGTCGCCGGACGCCGTTTCAGCCAGCACCTCGGCGCCCTGGGAGGCAAGGACGGAACGCAACTGCTCCAGCCCGGCGGAGGTCATATTCAGGCCATAGCTGACCGCAGTCACGTTCGAAGTCATGCCTGCAATCTTAGCCAGCGGTGAACGGGTGGCTTGAATTCATTGCGGGCCGCTGCCGCAAGGCCGTTAGGCACCCTTCACACCGGTTATCAGTCATCTTCTTTTTTGTCCTAGTGTCTACTCCTATGAGTGATGTTCTGGAACTGGACTCCGTCAGCGTTGTCCGAGGTAAGAAGACCCTGCTGGACAAGGTTGACTGGCAGGTCAACGAGGGTGAACGGTGGGTCATCCTCGGCCCCAACGGCGCCGGCAAGACCACCCTCCTCCAGATCGCGGCGGCCCGGCTCCACCCGAGCAGTGGCACGGCCGGCATCCTCGACGAAATCCTGGGCCGCGTTGACGTCTTCGAACTCCGGCCCCGCATCGGGCTCTCCTCCGCAGCCCTTGCCACCCAGATTCCCGAACACGAAAACGTCCTGAATGTCGTGGTTACGGCCGCCTACGGCGTCACGGGCCGTTGGCGGGAGGGCTACGAGCGCGACGACGAACGGCGCGCCTTCCGCCTGCTGAACGACTGGGGCATGGGCCCGCTGCTGAACAGGACCTTCGCCACCCTGTCCGAAGGCGAACGCAAGCGCGTCCAGATCGCCCGCGCCCTCATGACCGACCCGGAACTGCTCCTTTTGGACGAGCCGGGAGCCGGACTGGACCTGGGCGGCCGCGAAGAGCTGGTCCACAAGCTCGCCGAGCTTGCCCGGGACGAGGCCGCTCCGGCCATGGTCCTGGTCACGCACCACCTCGAGGAGGTCCCGCCGGGATTCACCCACGCCATGCTGCTGCGCGACGGCGGAGTGGTGGCTGCCGGACCCATCACCGAGGTCCTGACCGAAGAACACCTCAGCACCACCTTTGGATTGCCGCTTGCGGTGAGCGAGAACGCGGGACGCTACACCGCCACAGCACGCCGCTAGCAGAGGCCTGCGCAACTACCTTGGAATTCTTCAGCAGCATCATTGTGTTCATCGCCGGGCTGTGGGCCGGCACCATCAATGCGGTGGTGGGCTCCGGCACCCTGGTCACCTTCCCGGTGCTCATCGCCCTGGGCGTGGCCCCGGTGACGGCCTCCATGAGCAACGCCATGGGCCTGGTCTTCGGCACGGGCGCCGGGGCCTTCGGGTACCGGCGGGAACTGGCCGGCCGCGGACGGCAGGTCATGCGCCTGCTGCCGGCGTCTGTGCTGGGCGGCATCACGGGGGCATATCTGCTGCTTCACCTGCCCGAAAAGGTCTTCCACTACGTGGCCCCGGTCCTGCTGGTCCTGGCCATGCTGATGGTCGTGTTCCAGCCGCGGCTGCAGGACTGGGTCCGCAGGCGCGAGGCCGATCCGGCGCAGGCCGCCAAGGATAAACGCCACGGGATCCTCCTGGTGGTGCTGGTGTACCTGGCCGGCGTGTACGGAGGCTACTTTGTGGCAGCGCAGGGGATCCTGCTGGTGGGCATCCTGGGCGTGTTCCTCAAGGGCACCATCCAGAACGCCAACGCCATGAAGAACTTCCTGGTCCTCGGCGTGAATATGGTGGCAGCCATCTCCTACCTGCTGTTCGCCTTCGACCGGGTCAACTGGCTGGTGGTGTTGCTGATCGCTGTGAGTTCCACCATCGGCGGCCTCATGGGCGCAAAAGTGGGCCGCAAGCTGTCGCCCCGGGTCCTGCGTGCCGTGATCTTCAGCCTGGGCATCGTGGCCCTGGCCGTCATGATCGCCAACCTGCTGCAATAATCACCCGGTGACTTTCCACTACCTCGAATCCGCCGACGATCCCCGCGTCAGCGACTACACCACCCTGACCGACGTACACCTGCGGAAGCTCCGCGAACCGGCGGAAGGCATGTACATCGCCGAATCCTCACGGGTGCTGCGCCGGGCTCTGGCCGCCGGACACCAGCCACGGTCGTTCTTCCTCGCCGAAAAGTGGATGGCGGACCTCGACGACGTCTTCACGGCGTACCCCGACGTTCCGGCGTTCATCGGCTCGGCTGCCTTGCTGGAGGAAATCACCGGGTTTCACCTCCACCGCGGGGCCATGGCGGCGATGCAGCGACCCGCCCCGGTGCCGCTGCCGGAGCTTCTGGCCGGGGCCCGCCGGGTGGCGGTGCTGGAGGACATCGTGGACCACACCAACGTGGGCGCCATCTTCCGCTCCGCAGCTGCGCTGGATATCGACGCCGTCCTGGTTTCCCCGAGGTGCGGCGATCCGCTTTACCGCCGCAGCGTCAGGGTCAGTATGGGCACGGTGTTCCAGGTTCCCTGGGCACGCCTGCACAACTGGCCCGGCGACCTGCAGGTGCTGAAGGATCACGGTTTCACCGTTGCGGCGTTGGAGTTGACGCCGGATGCGGAGGACGTGGACGCCGTCGCGTCCCGCAACCTGGACAAGCTCGCCCTGGTGCTTGGCACCGAAGGCGCAGGCATGAGCCCGGAGACGCTTGCCGCCGTCGACCTCGCCGTCAAAATTCCCATGCGCAACGGCGTGGATTCGCTCAATGTGGCCGCCGCGTCCGCCGTAGCCTTTTGGGAACTCCGCGCGCGGACCTAGCGCAGGCTGCAGGGTTCGTCAGCCCCACTGGCATCGGCTATGATGGATAGCTGGTTGTCCTGCTTTTTCAGCTTCGGCTGATGCAACAGAGCCCAGCCATCCCATTCATACCTGGCAGCTGGCAAAATCCAGCTGCGCGAACAAAGGTCCCATTATGAAGTCTGATACCCACCCGAAGTACGAAGCTGTTGTCTTCAACGACCTGGCCTCCGGCACCAAGTTCCTGACCCGCTCCACCGTGTCTTCCTCCAAGACCATCGAGTGGGAAGACGGGAACACCTACCCGGTCATCGACGTCGAAATCTCTTCCGAGTCCCACCCGTTCTACACGGGCAAGCAGCGCATCATGGACTCTGCAGGCCGCGTCGAGCGCTTCAACGCTCGCTTCAAGGGCTTCGGCGGCAAGAAGTAATTCCTTCGCCCAAGCTTTCAACGGAAAGCCCGCACCGGAAACGGTGCGGGCTTTCCGCGTTAACGTGACGCTGCCTTCTTGGGGCAGGATGGGAAGCATGACTGAGTCAGCTTTCCCCGCCCGTGATGCCGCCGCCAAACAGCGCCTGCACGGCGAGTACAAGGTTCCGGGCGGCAAACTCGTGGTGGTGGACCTCGACGTCGTGGACGGCGCCCTTGCCAACGTCTCCGTCAGCGGCGACTTCTTCCTGGAACCGGACGAGGCACTGGCGGACATCAACCGCGCCCTCACCGGGCTCCCGGAGACCACCCCTGCCAAGGACCTCGCTGCCGCCGTCACGGCGGCGCTGCCGGCCGGGGCGGTAATGTTCGGCTTCTCCGCGGACGCTGTGGCCGTCACCGTCCGCCGCGCCCTGGCCAAGGCCACCTCGTGGGGAGACCACGACTGGAACATCATCGCGCCCACCGTGCTGCCCACCGAAATCAACGTGGCCCTGGACGAGGTGCTCACGGAGGCTGTCGGCGCGGGCGAGCGCACCCCCACCCTGCGCTTCTGGGACTGGCAGGAGCCGTCGGTGGTCATCGGCAGCTTCCAGTCCGTGCAGAATGAGGTGGATCCCGACGGCGTGGCCAAGCATGGCATCAACGTGGTCCGGCGCATAAGCGGCGGGGGAGCGATGTTCATGGAGGCCGGCAACTGCATCACCTACTCGCTCTACCTGCCCCAGACCCTGGTGGACGGCCTGAGCTTCGCCGACTCCTACCCGTTCCTCGACGCCTGGGTCATGGCCGCGCTGGAAAAACTCGGCATCAACGCCTTCTACATCCCGCTCAATGACATCGCCACCGACCAGGGCAAGATCGGCGGAGCCGCCCAGAAGCGCCTGGCCAACGGCGGCATGCTGCACCACGTCACCATGAGCTACGACATCGACGCCGATAAAATGGTGGAGGTCCTCCGGATCGGCAAGGAGAAGCTCTCCGACAAGGGCACCCGCAGCGCCAAGAAGCGTGTGGACCCGCTGCGCCGCCAGACGGGCCTTGCCCGGATGGCCATCATCGAGGCGATGATCGAGGTGTTCAGCCAGCGCTACGGAGCTACGCCATCACAGCTGGCCGGACACGAGCTGGCAGCCGCAGAGGAACGGGTGGCAAGCAAGTTCGGCACGGAGGAGTGGCTCCACCGCGTCCCCTGAGTTCAGGTTCCGCAACCTTACCCGTACAGGGACGTCCCCGGTCGGTGCGCAGGGACTGTCCCTGCGCACCGAATCCGGGCGTCAGTGCGCAGGCTGGTTCGGTGTCGATGAATTCACGACGGCGGCCTGTGCAGTGAGTGCGCGCAGCAGGTGGCTGCGCTGCTCGATGATGATCCGGCGCAGGGCATGCGGCGCGTCCAGGTTGGCGGCGAGCCACTCATCCGTCCGCTGGACCACCGGATGCTCTTCGGGACGGGTGCCCGCTGCCAGGTCCTGCGCCGCCGGGTAAAGGCCGCGGACAATCCGGCTGGCAATCTCGATGCTGCGCCCGGCCCACACCGTGCGCAGGCAGTCGAAGTAGGGCTCCACGTAAGGTTCCAGCAGAGCCGCCGGGGCGGTAACCAGGCCGCTGATGGTCGCCGTGAGGATCTGGTTGGAGAGCTCTGTCCCGTGGACTGCCGCGTCCCAGGCCGCGGCCTTGACGGCAGGGTCCGGCCGGGACGCCATGGCGGTGGCATGTCCTGCCCGGCCCGACGCGGTGGTGTCCCGGGCCAGTTCGGCGTCCAGTTCCTCCGCGCCGGCCTGCCCATTGGCGGCGAGGGCATGCCACAGGTGCCAGCGGAGCTCGGCGTCCACCGCGAGCCCCTCCACGGGAGCACTGCCGTCCAGCAGGCCGCGGAGGCGGGGGAGGAGGCTCCCGTCATGCCGGCTCAGGGTGGCCAGGGTGCGGGCCCAGGCCAGCTGCTGGTCCGAACCGGGCGTGGCCCGGTCCAGTTCGGCGGCGGCCGCTGCCAGGAAGGCGGAACGCACCTCATCCCTGCTGTCCAGGGGCGTGTAGCGTTCGGCGGCGGTCGTCGCGTTGTCGAGGACGTTCAGCAGGACGCCGACGCCGGTTTCGGCCGGGGCGAAGGCGGCCACGGCGTCCACGTACAGCGATGCGGGGCTTTCGCCGTCCCTGGCGGAGTTCCAGAGCGACGTCCAGCAAAGGGCGCGGGTCATGGGATCGGTAATCCTGTCCAGCGATGCACGGACCGTTGCCTCGGAGGCCGGGTCCAGCCGCACCTTGGCGTAGGTCAGGTCGTCATCGTTGACCAGCAGGAGCGCAGGCCTCGGCTGTCCGGCGAGCTGGGGGAGCTCCGTCCGGGCACCGGCCACATCGGTTTCGATGCTGCCGGTGCGCACCAGTGCGTCGTCGGCGTCAAAGTCGTAGGAACCAACGCGGAGGCGGTGCGGTCGCAGCTCCTCCCGTCCCGTGACCGGGTCCGTTGCTTCCTGGACGATGGCCACCCCGCCCAGCGTGCCGTCGTCGTCCGTTGTTGTGCCTTCCGCCGCATCTTCCGAACCGAAGTCCAGGGACAGCGTGGAAATCCCTGACGTCTGCAGCCACTGCCTGGCCCAGCCGGACAGCTCGCGCCCGGAGGCTGCATCCAGTGCGGCCAGCAGGTCGGCCAGCGAGGTGTTCCCGAAGGCGTGCTTCCGGAAGTACTCCCGGGAGCCGGCGATGAAGGCGTCAAACCCCACGTAGGCCACCAGCTGCTTGAGGACCGAGGCGCCCTTGGCGTAGGTGATGCCGTCGAAGTTCTGCTTGGCCGCCTCGAGGTCCGGGATGTCCGCCACGATGGGGTGGGTGGTGGGCAGTTGGTCCTGCACGTAGGCCCAGGCCTTGCGTTTGTTGGCGAAGTTCACCCACGCCGTGTCCCAGTCCGTGGCCCGGTCAACGCCGAGCGTCCCCATGTAGTCGGCGAACGATTCCTTGAGCCATAGATCGTCCCACCACTGCATGGTCACCAGGTCCCCGAACCACATGTGGGCCATCTCGTGCAGCAGCGTGTTTGCCCGCGCCTGGTACTGGGCGTCGGTGGCCCGGGAGGTGAAGACGTAGCTTTCGGTGAAGGTGACCAGGCCCGGGTTCTCCATGGCGCCGAGGTTGTACTCGGGGACGAAGGCCTGATCGTACTTGCCCCAGGGGTACGGGTAGTCGAAGAGCCGGTTGAAGAAGTCCAGGCCCTTTTTGGTGAGATCGAAGAGGTGGTCCGTGTCAAAGGATCCGGCCATGGAGGCGCGGCAGTAGAGGGCCAACGGGACGTCGAGGCGGGTCCCGTCGTCGAGCGTTGCCTGCCAGCGGTCCTCGGCCTTGAAATATGGGCCGGCCAGGACGGTGGTGATGTAGGTGGACATGGGCAGGGTGGTGGCGAAGTCCCAGCAGGCGGTGGCGGGGTCGCTGGTGAGCAGTGTGCGGTTCGCCTCGGCGCCGTTGGAGGCCACCTGCCAGTCCGCGGGGGCCATGACGTGGAACGTGTAGGTGGCCTTGAGGTCGGGCTGTTCAAAATTGGCGAACACCCGTCGGGCATCGGCGGGTTCGTACTGGGTGTACAGGTAGCACTGGCCATCGGCGGGGTCCACGAACCGGTGCATGCCCTCGCCTGAGCGGCTGTACAGAGCCGTTCCGGTGACCGTCACCTGGTTTTCGGCCCGCAGGTTGTCCAGCCGGATCCGTGCCCCGTGCACCACGTCCTCCACCGGCAGTCCCTTGCCGTTGAGGAGCACGCTGTGCACGCTGCTGCCGATGAAGTCCAGGAACGTGCTGGAGCCGGGCTCTGCCGTGAAGGTGATGACGCTGCGGCTTGTGTAGCCCGGGACGGCCGGGTCAGCTGCCTGCCGGACATCCAGGGAGATGTCGTAGCTGGTGGTGCTGATCAGGGCTGAACGTTCGGCGGCTTCACGGCGCTGCAGATTCTCATTCGACACACGGCTATCTAATCACGGGCTGTTGGGCTCGATTATCCGGCGATGAGGAATGCGGCCCCCAGGCCCAGCGCGGCAATCAGGAACCAGGAGGCAAGAGCGGCCAGGAGAGCCCGCCCGCCGGTGTGGAGGAGGCTGCGGATCCGCACCGCCGACCCCAGTCCGAACAGCGCCGCGCCCAACAGGATGTCCTGCAGCGTGGCCCCGGTCTCAAGCCAGCCTCCGGGGAGCCAGCCCGTGGAGCGGAGCGCCACCATGGCGACGAATCCCACCACGAACAGCGGCACTACCGGCGGCATCTTCGCCGTGCTGCCCTCTGCGGCGCCAACGGACCGCGCAGCCCGCCGGTGGTGCGCGCCCGCCATGGCGGCAACGGGCGCCAGGAGCAGCACCCTGGTGAGTTTGACGACGACGGCGATCGCCAGGGCAGCGGTCCCGGCGGTTTGCGCCGTGGCCACCACTTGGCCCACATCGTGCACGGACGCGCCGGTCCAGGCGCCGAACACGGCCGCCGTCAGCCCCAGGGGATGGGCGACGAGGGGCAGGACACCAATAGCGAGCGTTCCGCAGAGGGTCACCAGGGCCACGGGCAGGACGGTTTCGGCGTGCCGGATCCGGCGGACGGCGGCCATGGCGCCGATGGCGGAAGCCCCGCAGATGGAGAACCCGGTTGCCACCAGGAGCGAGGTCACCGGCGGGAGGCGGAAGAGGCGCGAGATGGCGTACGTCCCGCCGAAACTGGCGGCCACCACCGCCACGATGAGCAGCAGCGACAGCCACCCCAAACCGAGGACGTCCATGACGCTGACCTTCAATCCCAGGAGGACAATGCCAGCGCGCATCAGGTGCTTGCCCGCGAAGTCCAACCCCGGCCGTGCCCGCCCTTCGGTCCATCCGGCGGCGCCGGGAAGGTTGGCGGCGAGCACCCCCAGCACCACGGCCAGGGTCATCGCGGGGAGTGCAGGCAGCAGTCCATGCACCAGGAATGCCGCGCCGACGGCGGCTGCCGCGGTCAGCAGGCCCGGCGCCAACTGCGCCAGGAGGGGCCGGAAACGGCCATGGCCCGGTTCGGGGAGGCTTCTGCTGACTGGCACTCACCTACTGTGCCCGAAGAGGCCAGTAAAGTACGAACCGGGCCTTTTGCGTCAACACGCCACAATGGGTGGCTGTCAATGAATTCGAAACAAAAAGATGGTTGGCTATTGGACATGTCAGACCTATTCCAGGATTACTCCGAGGCCGCTGGCCGCACCGGGGCCTACGACGAGATGTTCGCCCCCGGGCAACAGGCCAGGGACTCGTACGGGCAGGTGGCGGAGGCACTCCGGAAGCTCTCCCTGGCGGACGTCAGCGCACGCGCGGACTCCATGGCCCGCACCTTCCTGGACCGCGGTGTCACGTTCGACTACGCGGGTGAGGAACGCCCCTTTCCGCTTGATATCGTGCCGCGGGTCATCCCGGCAGCCGAGTGGGATGTCCTGGAACGCGGCGTCGCGCAGCGGGTGCGCGCCCTGGAAGCCTTCCTGAACGATGTCTACGACAAGATGACGGTGGTGTCCGACGGCGTGATTCCACGCCAGTTGGTGACCACCAGCGCCCACTTCCACCGGCAGGTCCACGGTTTCGAGCCGGCGGGTGGGGTCCGGGTGCATATCTCCGGCATCGACGTTGTCCGCGACGCCGCCGGCACCTTCCGGGTCCTTGAGGACAACGTCCGGGTGCCCTCCGGCGTCAGCTATGTGCTGGAGAACCGGCGCGCCATGGCCAAGGGCCTGCCCGAAGCCTTTGGCCAGCAGCTCATCCGCCCGGTGGAGGAATACCCCCGCCGGCTGCTCTCTGCCCTGCGCAAAACCGCGCCGGCCGGTGTTGACGATCCCACCGTCGTCGTCCTGACTCCCGGCGTGTTCAACAGCGCCTACTTCGAGCACACTCTCCTGGCCGGCCTCATGGGCGTGGAGCTCGTGGAGGGCCGCGACCTGATCTGCCGCGGAAACCGCGTCTACATGCGGACCACCGCCGGCGAGCAGCGGGTGGACGTGATCTACAAGCGGATCGATGACGACTTCCTGGACCCGCTGCAGTTCCGCTCGGACTCCATGCTCGGCTGCCCCGGACTGGTCAACGCGGCCCGTGCCGGCGGTGTCACCATCGCCAATGCGGTGGGCAATGGCGTTGCCGACGACAAACTGGTTTACAGTTACGTGCCTGACCTGATCCGCTACTACCTCAGCGAGGAGCCCATTATCGCCAACGTGGACACCTACCGCCTCGAGGAGAAGGAAGCCCGGGAGTACACCTTGGACAACCTCGCGGAACTGGTGGTCAAACCCGTGGACGGCTCCGGCGGCAAGGGCCTGGTCATCGGCCCCGACGCCTCCAACGACGAACTGGACGCCCTCCGCCAGCGGATCATCGCCGACCCCCGCGGCTGGATCGCCCAGCCGGTCCTGCAGCTCTCCACGGTTCCCACCCTGGGCGGGGACAAGTTCGGCCCACGGCACGTGGACCTGCGGCCCTTCGCGGTGAACGACGGCGACAACGTCTGGGTGCTCCCGGGCGGGCTTACCCGCGTGGCCCTGAAGGAGGGTTCACTGATCGTGAACTCCAGCCAGGGCGGCGGGTCCAAGGACACTTGGGTCCTGGCCGATTCACCGCAGATGCCGGTGGAAACCGTGCCGCGGCAGTCCGTCACCCTCCGCGAGCGGGTCTCCGTCTGGCCGGTGGAGAGCAACTGGCGCGACCGCCAGTCGGAGCAGCAGCAGTGAGCGGGGCACTTG
Source organism: Pseudarthrobacter defluvii (assembly GCF_030323865.1). NCBI lineage: Bacteria > Bacillati > Actinomycetota > Actinomycetes > Micrococcales > Micrococcaceae > Pseudarthrobacter > Pseudarthrobacter defluvii. Next base: position 2,042,024 of record NZ_CP066362.1, read on the forward strand.
ATCACGTTGCCGCCGTCGGGCATCTCTTTTCCAACGTTCCGGGCGCGCAGGAGGTAGCCGCGAATGCTTAGCCGAATTGCCGAGTCCCTTTTTTGGATCGGCCGCTACGTGGAGCGGGCGGATGGCACCGCCCGCATCCTCGACGTTCACCTGGAACGCCTGAACCACCTCCCCATGGAGGAGCGCAAGAGCGTGGCGCAGGAACTCCTGGCCGTCATGGGTGCCAGGCCGCAGAGCGAGGATTTCGGCCTGCCGGAACTACTGCACGCCCTGGCCTATGACAAGACCAGCGCCACCTCCATTGCCGGCTCCCTGGGTGCTGCCCGCGAAAACGCGCGCCGGGCCCGGGAGACCGTCTCCTCTGCACTGTGGGAGAGCCTGAACACCACCTACTACGGGCTGAGCCAGCACCGCAAGGACGTGGTGGGGACGTACCGGTTCTGCAACTGGACCCTGGAGCGCACCGCCATGGTAAGCGGCCTTGCCGATACCACGGTGAGCCACGACGAAAGCTGGCTCTTCCTGGTGCTGGGCCGCTCCCTGGAACGAGCGGACATGACGGCGCGGATGCTCTCTACCCGCGACGTGCTCTCCGCGGGCATGTCCTGGGTCAACATGCTCCGCTGCGCCGGCGCCTACGAATCCTTCCTCCGCACCCGCCGCGCGGCATTCGGCGACCAGCATGCTGCCGAATTCCTGCTCCTGGACCGGCTCTTTCCGCGGTCCATCGTCTATGCGCTGCGGGACGCCGACGAGTGCCTGGCAAAGCTTGATCCGTCCGCGCAGCGCGTCGGCTTCATCAACGATGCCCGCCGCATCGTGGGGCAGGCCCGGACCTTCCTGGAATTCCACCGGACGGACGACCTCATGTCCGAGCTGCCCGAACACATGGAGCGGGTGCAGAAGGCCGTGTCCCAGGCCTCGGACGCCATTTCCCGTAAGTACTTCAATCAGGCGGATGAACTTGCCTGGGTGGGAGAAGTGTCATGACCCGGTTGAGCATCGTCCACAGGACGGCCTACAAGTACAACAAGCGGGTGACCCTGTCCTACAACGAGGCCCGCATGACACCGCTGACCGATTCGCAGCAGGTGGTCCTGGAATCCGTGGTGAAGGTGGCCCCGTCGCAGGCGGCCGTGAGCACGTACCGGGACTACTGGGGGACGAGGGTCACGGCCTTCGACATGCAGATGCCGCACGAAAGCCTTGAGGTGGTCTCCAACATCACCGTGGAGGTGCACCGGGCGGAGAAGATTCCGGCTGAAGCCGACATCGTGGGCTGGGAGGACCTGAAGTCCCCGGAGACCCTGGACGCCTTCAGCGACTGGCTGCCGCAGTCCCGGTTGAGCGGCCCGGGCGACGAAGTGCTGGGCATCATTCCGGAGGTCGTGGCGGGGAAGAACCCGCACGAGGCCGCCATGGCCGTCTTTGCCTGGATGCGCGGGGAGATGACGTACATGTCCGGCTCCACGGCCGTCACCACCAACGCCGAGGAGGCCTGGGGCCAGCGCAAGGGCGTGTGCCAGGACCTTGCCCACCTGGCCATCGGCGCCCTGCGCAGCTGCGGCATTCCCGCGCGCTACGTTTCCGGCTACCTGCACCCGCGCTCCAGCGCCGGCATCGGCGAGACTGTTGCCGGGCAGTCACACGCCTGGCTCGAATGGTGGGACGGGGACTGGCGCAGCTGGGACCCCACCAACCACAAACCGGCCGGCGACTTCCACGTCACGGTGGCCAGGGGCCGCGACTACCGGGACGTGCCCCCGCTCAAGGGCATCCTGTCCGGGGGCGGCGGATCCGCCCTCAAAGTGAGCGTCGAAATCACCCAGCTCGCCTGATGCAAACGGGTTCCCCGGCCAGGAAGGCCGGGGAACCCGTTGTCGTGCATTTGCTGTTGACCGGCCGTGGGCCTATTCCTGCGACGCCTTTGCTGATCCGTTGATCTGGGTCCACCAGGTCATCGGATCGGTGACCTTGAAGCGGCGTCCCGTGACCGAGTCCGGAGTGATGCGGACAAAGGTGTCTTTCCGCCCAGCTTGCCAGGGGAAAAGGTACAGGCGGGAGGTTTCCAGCACTTCTTCGGTGCTCTTGACCAAGGCAGCAGTGCCCTTGACCACCACGCTCCACGCCAGGCCCGTGTCGGGGTCCACCCCGTCCGCCTCGACGGCAACGGCGGCCTCACCGCCGGTGGCTGCGGCCAGCTTGGTTCCCTGGGCGGTCCGGAAGACCAGCGTGCCGCCGTCCACTGTGTAGTTCACCGGGAAGATATCCGGACGCCCGTCCGCCAACACCGCCAGCCTGCCCACGGACACCGTCCGCAGCATGGCCCAGCATTCGTGGTGTTCGAGGTTCTGCACTTGGGGAGATGACTCGTTGCTCATGCCGTGAGCATACCGCGCATCACCAAGGACTGGGCTTGTAATCCTTCAGGAAGACGCCGTACTGGTCCTCGCCCTTTTCCCCCATGACGATGGGATCGTAGACCCGGGCCGCGCCGTCCACCAGGTCCAGGGGCGCGTGGAAGCCTTCCTCCATCAGGCGGACCTTGGTGAAGTGCGGACGCTCGTCGGTGATCCAGCCCGTGTCCACCGCCGTCATCAGGATGCCATCCGTGTCCAGCATTTCCTGCGCACTGGTGCGGGTCATCATGTTCAACGCAGCCTTGGCCATGTTGGTGTGCGGGTGCCCCGGTCCCTTGTAGGCCCTGGAGAACTGGCCTTCCATGGCGGAGACGTTCACGATGTACTTCCGGCGCGCAGTGGAGCGCCGCATGGCGTCCCGGAGGCGGCTGACCAACAGGAACGGCGCGGTGACGTTGCAGAGCTGCACCTCGAGCATTTCGAGGGGATCCACCTCGTCCACCACCTGGGTCCAGCTGTTGATGGTGGCAAGGTCCGGAACCAGTCCGCCGGCGTCGATGGCTGTACCCGATGCGATCCTTTCCAGGGACGCGGACCCCGTGGAAAGCGCCAGCGAAGTTACGGCGTCGCCTGCCAGGACGGGATGTTCCGTGACGCTGCCGGCAATCGCCAGCGGGTGCTTGTCATGGGCGTGGCCGAAAGCCAGCAGCTCCGGGCCGCCGTTGGCGTGCTCCAGCGCCGCCGGGAGCGGTTCGTCCTCCGCATCCACCAGGGGCTTGTAGGCATTGCCGGACCGGCGCACGGTCTGGGCGGCGTTGTTGATGATGATGTCCAGCGGGCCGGCTTCATTGAGGGAATCGGTGAGGGCCATGACCTGGGCAGGATCACGCAGGTCGATGCCCACGATCCGGAGCCGGTGGAGCCACTCGCCACTGTCCTCCATGGCGGCGAAGCGCCGGGCCGCGTCCTTGGGGAACCGGGTGGTAATGGTGGTGTGCGCCCCATCGCGGAGCAGGCGCAGGGCGATGTACATCCCGATCTTGGCCCGGCCGCCGGTGAGCAGGGCCCGGCGGCCGCTGAGGTCAGTCCGGGCGTCCCGCTTGCTGTGGCTGAACGCGGCGCATTCGGGGCAAAGCTGGTGGTAGAACGCATCCACCTGCGTGTAGTGCTGCTTGCAGATGTAGCAGGGGCGGGACCTGATGAGATGGCCTGCGATCTTGCCGGTTGCGGACGGTTCCAGCTTGTTGCCGCGGGTCTCGTCATCGATCCGGTCCGGCGCGGCCGTGGCGGTCTGGGCGATGACTGCCCTGTCAGCCTCGGCGATCGAATCGCGCTTGGTGACCCTGCGGTGGCGCTTGACGGCTTTGAACATCTTGCCCGTCGCACGGCGCACCGCGAGGTAGTCCGGGTGCTCCTCGTCGTACGCGTGGATGGTGTTCAGGACCTTGAGGCAGGCCTGGATGTCCTCAGGGGTCAGATCGGGGGAGCTCATTAGGGAAATTTTACAGCGTACGCCGCAGGCCGGCGCACCAACCGTGGTACACCGGCCTGCTCGCTTGCTCTGCGGAAAGCAGGGGATTCCCGGGCGTCAGGAAAGCCTGCCGGTTGGTGCGGCCTCCGCGGCTGCGGCAGCATGCGTGCCGGCAACCTTGTCCGCAGCCTCGCGCATGTCGGGATACTGCTCCGCGGCGGCCCGGATGGCGCTGGGCAGGACGCTGACATGCTGCGCGGCAAGCTTCCGTTCTTCTTCGCCGGGCTCCGGGACCTCCTGGCCCTTGGACAGGACCGTAATTCCGGATTCGGTGACCTTGAACCCGCGCGCCCGGTCCAGGTCCGGGTCAAGTCCGATGGCAGCACCTGCGGGCACCTTGACGTTCTTGTCCAGGATGGCGCGGTTGATCACTGCCCCTTCACCCACCTGCACCTTGTCCATCAGGACCGAATCGATGACCCGGCCGCTGGTGGCCACGTAGACGTCGTTGGACAGCACCGAGCCTTCCACCACGCCTCCGGAAATCACCACGCCGTTGGCCACGATGGAGTCCAGCGCCGTGCCCACGGTGTTGTTCTTGCCGCGGACGAACTTGGCCGGCGGCGAAATGGTTTGCCGGGTGTAAATGGGCCACTCGGAGTTGTAGAGGTTGAAGACCGGCAGCGGCGAGATGAGGTCCATGTGGGCGTCATAGAAGGAGTCGATGGTGCCTACGTCGCGCCAGTAGGTGCGGTCGCGCTCGGTGGAGCCGGGGATCTCGTTGAGCGTGAAGTCGTACACGCCGGCCTCGCCGCGGTTGACGAAGTAGGGGATGATGTCCCCGCCCATGTCGTGCTTGGTGTCCAGGCGCTCAGCGTCCACGTGCAGCGCGGCCACCAGGGCGTCGGCGTCAAAGACGTAGTTGCCCATGGAGGCCAGGAACTGGGAGGGGTCCGCGGCAAGCCCGGGGGTGCTCGCGGGTTTTTCCACGAACGCAGCGATCTTCTGGGGATCGTCCTGGTCCGTTTCGATGACGCCGAACTGGTTGGCCATGTGCAGCGGCTGGCGGACGGCCGCCACGGTGGCCTTGGCGCCGCTGCGGACGTGCTGGTCCACCATTTGGGCGAAGTCCATGCGGTACACGTGGTCCGCGCCCACCACGACGACGATGTCGGGGTTGGCGTCATGGATCAGGTTCAGGGACTGGTAGATGGCGTTGGCGCTGCCCAGGAACCAGCTCTTGCCGACGCGCTGCTGTGCGGGGACGGAGGCGACGTAGTTGCCAAGCTGGGTGGACATACGCCATGCTTCGGAAATATGCCGGTCGAGGCTGTGGGATTTGTATTGGGTGAGGACCACAATCTGCAGGTAGCGCGAATTCACCAGGTTGGAAATCGCGAAATCGATAAGGCGGTAACTGCCGGCGAAGGGCACGGCGGGCTTGGCCCGGTCTGCCGTCAATGGCATCAGTCTGTTTCCCTCGCCACCTGCGAGGACAATGGCCAGGACTTTTTTGGTCAACGGCATGATGGTCGCTCCTGTACGCCTTCGTAACTCCCCAAGACAGTCCGGTATGCCCGGACTCCTTCACACTAGAACAGTTATCCGTGAACGACTACCTTGGGTCTTGTGCGAATAGACATTGTGACTAAAGAGTTCCCGCCGGAGATCTACGGTGGCGCCGGGGTGCATGTGGCCGAATTGAGCAGGGTGCTTAGTAAGCACGTTGACCTGCAGGTTCGTGCTTTCGGCGCTCCCCGTGATGCCGATTACCACGGCGCGACCGTGACGTCCTACCAGGTCCCGCAGGACCTTGGCGGAGCGAACGCGGCAGTCCAGACCCTCGGTGTGGACCTGCGTATTGTGCCGGACGTGCAAGGCGCGGACCTGGTCCATTCGCACACCTGGTACGCCAATATGGCCGGCCATTTGGCCTCCCTGCTGCACGGAATCCCGCACGTTCTCAGCGCCCACAGCCTCGAGCCGCTGCGCCCCTGGAAGGCTGAGCAGCTCGGCGGCGGCTATGCCCTTTCCTCCTGGGTGGAGAAGACGGCGTACGAAGCTGCGGCCGCGATCATCGCGGTGTCCGAGGGCATGCGCCAGGACATCCTGCGCAGCTACCCCAACGTGGACCCGGCAAAGGTCCGCGTGGTCCACAACGGCATCGATGTGGAGCTGTGGCAGCGCGACGAAAACGACGACGCCGTCCGCGCCCTGGGCATCGACCCCGCCAAGCCGAGCGTCGTCTTTGTGGGAAGAAACACACGCCAGAAGGGCGTCCCCTACCTCCTGCGTGCGGCGGCGAAGCTGCCGGCGGACGTCCAGTTGGTCCTGTGCCTCGGCGCGGCGGACACCCCGGAACTCGCAGCGGAGACGGCGGCCCTGATTGAGGACCTGCAGAAGCAGCGGACTGGCGTGGTGCTGATTGAGCGGATGCTGCCGCGCCATGAGCTCATCCAGGTGCTCAGCCACGCCACCGCGTTTGCCTGCCCCTCCATCTACGAGCCGCTGGGCATCGTCAACCTCGAAGCCATGGCCTGCGGCGCGGCAGTGGTGGCCAGCGCCACCGGCGGCATCCCCGAGGTGGTGGAGCACGGCCGCACCGGCCTGCTGGTGGACCTGGAGCAGGTTACGGACGGCACCGGGACACCCCTGGATCCGGAAAAGTTCGTCAAGGAATTCGCTGACGCACTCACCGAAGTTGTGTCCGATCCCGAACGCGCCCGGGCCATGGGACGCGCCGGCCGGGAGCGGGCCGAAAAGCACTTCTCGTGGGAGTCCATCACAGAGACCACCCTCGAGGTGTACCGTTCGGTGCTGCCGGCCGCCGGCTGATCGTCCCGCAAGTACAACCGACGACGGCGCCGCTCCCCTTGGCGGGGGAGCGGCGCCGTCGTTATTTTCCGGCTTTGCCGAAAGGCGCGGGAGTTGGCTGGTCAGCCTTTACGGCCCGCCGCGGCGGTCCTGGCGATCAGCACCTTCTCATCCACCGGGGCTTGTCCGCTGGCACGCTGGTTCCGGAAATGCGTACGGGCTTCGTCCTGGCGTGTCTTTTCCGCGCCGGTGGCGATGGCTGAACGGACGTGGTCCTCGCCGTATCCAAAGGCGTCCACCAGGTCCAGGGCGTGCGGGCGGATCTTCTCCAGCAGCCGGTTGATGTATCCGCCCACGGTGCGGGCCCGCTGCATGGAGAGGCGGCCGTTCATGAGGTACCAGGACAGGTTCTTCTCGATCAGCGACAGGCCGAACAGGTCGCGCAGCCAGGTCAGTACCGTCCTGGTTCCCGGGTCCGCCACCTGGTGGAGGGCTTCGGTGAAGGCCTCCCATTGCAGCAGCTCGGCATGGGCCTGGGCGGCGTCGATGAGTTCGTTCTGGTGCCGGTTGAACAAGGCGGCGCCCTTGTCCTGCGGGAGGCGCTTGCTGCCCTTGAGCGCGGCTCCCGCCTCGGCCACCATGGTCTGCACCCTGTCCGTGAGGAGTGCGCGCTGGCTTTCTTCGTCCCGCAGTGCGTTCGCGGCCTTCTGGACCGATCCGGAGTCCGCCACGAACTGGGCCACCTGGCGCAGGCCGGTCCGGTGGACTGCGACACCGGCAGCCTGGTTCACCACGTAGCGGGCCAGGACGCCGAAGTCCACGTTGCGGAATTCCTTGGCGTAGTCGGCCAACAGGCGCTTGGCCACCAGCTGGAGCAGGACTGTGTTGTCACCCTCGAAGGTGGCGTACACATCCAGGTCCGCGCGCAGTGAGGCGAAGCGGTTTTCGATCAGGAACCCTGCGCCGCCGCATGCCTCACGGCATTCCTGCAGGGTGTCCAGGGCGTGCCAGGTGCTCAGTGGCTTCAGCGCTGCGGCCAGGGTCTCCAGGTCCTGGCGGTCTGCGTCGGTGTCGTGGGCGCCGGAGAAGACGTCGTCGAACTTCTCCAGGAGCTGTTCGTGGGCAAAAGCGGCCGCGTAGGTGGTGGCGAGCCTGGTGAACAGCCGCCGCTGGTGGCGCTGGTAGTCGAGCAGGACCTCCTCCTCCGTGTGGGAGGAGGCATTGAATTGGCGGCGCTCGGTGGCGTACTGGATGGCCGCCTTCAAGGCCACCTTGGAGGCGGCGACGGCGGCGCCGTCCAGGGATACCCGGCCCTGGACCAGGGTGCCCAGCATGGTGAAGAAGCGCCGGCCGGGGCTGGCGATGGGCGAGGTGTAGGTTCCGTCCGCGTCGACGTTGCCGTAACGGTTCAGGAGGTTGGTCCTGGGGATGCGGACGTTGGTGAAGTGCAGGCGGCCGTTGTCTATGCCGTTCAGGCCGCCCTTGATGCCGTCGTCCTCGCCGCCAATGCCGGGCAGGAACTCCTTGGTGTCCGGGTCCCGCAGGTCGACGTAGAAGGCGTGGACTCCGTGGTTTACGCCGCGGGTGACCAGCTGGGCGAAAACCACGGCGCCGAGTCCGTCGTTGGCGGCGTTGCCGATGTAGTCCTTCCAGGCGGCGCGGAACGGGGTGTTGATGATGAACTCTTCGGTGGCGGGCTCGTAGGTTGCGGTGGTGGCGATGCTGGCCACATCCGAGCCGTGGCCGGTCTCCGTCATGGCGAAGCAGCCGGGGATGTCAAGGTTCATGATTCCCGGCAGCCACTTGGTGTGGTGTTCTGCCGTTCCCAGATGCATCACAGCGGACCCGAAGAGTCCCCACTGGACGCCCGCTTTGATCTGGAGCGATGGGTCGGCCACCACCAGTTCCTCAAACCCTGCGATGTTTCCGCCGTGGTCGTCCGAGCCGCCCAGGTTGGACGGGAAGGCACGGTGCACAGCCTCATTGTCCACGAGGTATTTGAGCTGGCCGAAGACGCGCGCACGGTGGTCCGTGTGGGTCAGGCCCTCCACTTTGTGCAGCTCCGGCTTGGCCGCGAGGTCCCTTGCCTGGAGGCGGACGTCGGCCCACTTTCCCAGGAGCTGCCTGCCCAGTGCCTCGACGTCGACGGCGGGTGCGGAACTTTTGTCCGGAGTGGCTGCAGGGGTTGCCGCGGGGCGGAGGCCCTTGCCGGCTTGGCGTTCCACTACATCAGTCATGTCACTGTCCTTCTTTGGCGGATAACTTGGTGGTCGGTGAAGCGGGGGTGAGCTCAGGGACTATGCCAACGCACAGCCACGCCGTGATCTGGCGGGCCATGGTCTCCTGGGTCGGCTTGGCCGGGGTGTCGGGGGTGCTGAGCCACTGTTCGCCGGCGTTACGTACCAGGCCGATGGCCGCTTTGGGCCAGTAGCCGATGACGGCTTCCCCAACATCCCCGAGGTGCGAGCGCATCGGCTTGGCAATCATGTCCGCGATGGCGTCGAAGAAGTGCCCCAGCGGGCCGCCGGCGGCCGCAGGATGGGCAGTGCCGGCCTGGTCGGCGGGGGCGTAGCTGGTGACGAACGTGTAGACGTTGGGGCTGGTGTCTGCCATTTGCAGATAGGCCGACACCATTGCCAGCAGCCCTTCACGGGGCGTGACGGCGCTTTGCGCGGCTTCCTGGATGCGGTGCTGCATCTGGCTCAGGACCACTTCGCCCACAGCCTGCTGCAGCCCGGCCTTGTCCCCGAAGTATCGATAAAAGACCGACTTGGAGGTTCCGGCCGCACTGGCGATGTCCTCCATGGATGCGTCGCTGCCAAGCGCATGCACTGCCCGGCGGGCCTGCTTGATCAGCTCCCTGCGCCGTTCCTCACGGTGGGTCTGCCAGCGCGAGGAACGCCCATCGGAGCTTGCGGTTTGGTGAAGCTCAAGGGAAGGAGGGAGGGTTGTGTCCTGAAAGTTCACGATACCCAGCGTATCAGGTACGCTGGGTATCGGTAACCGCATGTGACCCGAGGAGCCTTCCATGTCCATAGACGGACAGTCCACCCCCGCGCCTGATGGATCAGTTTCAGCCGCCGTCCCGGCAACCCGCAGGGCGGTGATCGTCGGCGGCAACAGGATCCCCTTCGCCCGTGCCGGCGGCGCCTATGCAAAGTCCTCCAACCAGGACATGCTGACCGCTGCCCTGGACGGCCTGATTGCACGCTTCGGACTTCAGGAAGAGCGGATCGGCCAGGTGGCGGCGGGCGCGGTGCTCAAGCATTCCAAAGACTTCAACCTCACCAGGGAAGCCGTCCTGGGTTCGGCACTCTCGGCCGAGACCCCCGTGTACGACCTCCAGCAGGCATGTGCCACAGGCCTTGAAACGGTGGTGGGACTGGCGAACAAGATCAAGCTTGGGCAGATCGATTCCGCCATCGCCGGCGGGGTTGATTCGGCCTCCGATGCCCCAGTGGTTGTGAGCGAAGGGCTTCGCGAGGTGATCCTGGACCTCCACCGGGCCAAGACACTTCCCCAGCGGCTGCAGATCCTGAGCCGGCTGCGGCCAAAGGACCTGGCGCCGCTCGCCCCCGGCACGGCAGAGCCCCGTACCGGGCTGACCATGGGCGAGCATCAGGCCCTCACCACCGCACAGTGGAAGATCTCCCGCGAAGCCCAGGACGAGCTGGCCCTGAACAGCCACCACAACCTTGCAGCCGCCTATGATTCGGGGTTCTTTGATGACCTGATGACGCCCTACCGCGGACTGACGCGTGACGCGAACCTCCGCCCTGATACGTCCATGGAGAAGCTCGCCGGCCTGAAGCCGGTCTTTGGCCGCAACCTCGGTGCGGATGCCACGATGACGGCTGGCAACTCCACGCCGCTGACGGACGGCGCCTCCACTGTGTTGCTGGCGTCCGACGAATGGGCAGATGCCCGTGACCTGCCCAAGCTGGCAGCCGTGGTTGACGCCGAGGCTGCTGCAGTGGATTTTGTGCACGGCAAGGACGGGCTGCTGATGGCACCTGTGTTCGCGGTACCCCGGCTCCTGGCCAGGCAAAACCTGACGTTTGCGGACTTTGACTACTTCGAAATCCATGAAGCCTTTGCCGCCACTGTCCTCAGCACCCTGGCCGCCTGGGAGGACGAGGAATTCGGCCGGACCCGCCTGGGCCTGGACGGGGCGTTCGGCAGCATCGACCGGTTGCGCCTCAACGTCAACGGTTCTTCGCTGGCGGCAGGCCACCCGTTCGCCGCAACCGGCGGCCGGATCGTCGGCACCCTGGCCAAGATGCTGCACGACAAGGCCGCCGCCACCGGCCGTCCCGCCCGCGGCCTGGTGTCAGTCTGCGCGGCCGGCGGCCAGGGCGTCGTCGCGATCCTGGAATCCCTGTAGGAGGGCGGCATGGCAGATACATACACGCAACTGGTCAACAGCGGCCCGGGCCGCAACCTTGCAAAGAAGCTCGGCCTCCCGCAGCCCGCTGTCTTGCGCCGCTACGAGCCTGGCCAGCCGCTGGTGGCGGGCCCCGTCGTTGTCGTGGGGGACACGGCAGGGGCGGACAAACTTGCCGCCGAACTGCTGTCCTGGGACCTTGATGTCAGGCGGCACGCGGTCCCGGCCGAAAAGCTTGGCGCCATCATCCTGGTCCTCGACGAGGTGGAGCACCCGGCGGACCTGGAAAAGCCCGTACTTGCCGCGGCCGGTTCGCTCCGCGACCTGCGGGCCAGCGGCCGGATCATCACCCTGTCGCGTCCCGCGGCGGAGGCGTCCTCGCCCCAGGCCGCAGCGGCACGGCAGGGGGTGGATGGCTTCCTACGCTCCCTTGCCAAGGAACTGCGGGCCGGGGCAACAGGAAACGGAGTACTCCTCGCAGGCGGCACCAGGTCCACCAGCCCCAGCGCCCTTGGCGCCATCAGGTTCTTCCTCTCCGCCCGGTCCGCATTCGTGGACGGCCAGTTCCTGACGGTCACAACGGAGGACGGCGCGCTTCCGGCCGACCCTGAACGGCCGCTGGAAGGAAAAGTCGCCGTCGTCACCGGCGCCGCCCGCGGCATCGGGGCCCAGATTGCCCGGACCATGCACCGTGACGGTGCCACGCTGATCCTGGTGGACATCCCGGCTGCCGGGGACCAGTTGGCAGCGGTCGCCAACGAGGTGCGGGGCACCGCCCTGCAGCTGGACATCACCGGGGCGGATGCAGGGCAGCGTATCCTCGACCACGCCGTCCAGCGGCACGGGCGGCTGGACATCGTGGTGCATAACGCGGGTGTCACGCGGGACAAGCTGCTGGCCAACATGGACCAGGCGCGGTGGAACAGCGTCATCAACATCAACATCGCCGCCCAGCTCCGGATCAACGAGGCACTGCTGCAATCCGGGCATTTGGGACCAGCGCCGCGTATCGTTTCAGTTGCCTCCACCAGTGGCGTCGCCGGGAACAGGGGGCAGACCAACTACGCCGCATCCAAGGGGGGAGTGATGGGAATGGTCCGGGCCAGCGCCCCGCTGTTCGCGTCCCGTGGCGGCACCATCAACGCGGTGGCCCCCGGCTTCATCGAAACCGAGATGACGGCCCGCATCCCCTTTGCCGTGCGCGAAGTGGCACGGCGGCTCAACTCGCTCCAGCAGGGCGGCCTTCCCTCCGACGTGGCGGAAACCATCGCGTTCCTGGCCAGCGACGCTGCGGGCGGCATCAACGGGGAGGTGCTGCGGGTGTGCGGGCAGAACCTGGTGGGGGCATGACACTCCAGCAACCAGTAATCCTGACCGAGATGCCGTCCCTGTCCAAGCTCTACGTAAACGCGGCCGCAATGGCTGCACGGCGCAGGCTCCTGGGAAACCATGACACCTCGGTCCTTCCGACTGAGAGCCACGAAGTCAGGGGCGTCGCTGTAAACGTCGAAAACCTCACCGCGTACCAGCACCTGATCGGTGAGACGGCCAGCGACGTCCTGCCGGCTGGTTTCATCCACGCGATCGCATTTCCCCTGGCCATGAGTGTCATGAACCGGGACGACTTTCCGCTTCCCCTGCTGGGCATGATCCATTTGCGCAACAGCGTGGAGCAGTGGTCGCCGTTGGTTTTCACCGACGTTCTGGACATGACCGCCAAGGTGGAAAACCTGCGCGGACACCGTGCGGGAACCCAGGTGGACGTTGTGGCGGAGGTCCGGCCCGCCGGTTCTGTCGAGGTGCACTGGCGCGGGGTGTCCACCTACCTGGCCAAGGGGGTGTTCCTGCCGGGCATTGACAAGCCCGGCGCCGTCCCGGCAAGGGCTGACTTCACGGCACCTGACCCAACCGCCCTGTGGCAGCTGGGTGTGGACGCCGGCCGTGCCTATGCCTCTGTGTCGGGGGACTTCAACCCCATCCACCTGAGTGTGCTCTCGGCCAAGGCACTGGGCATGCGCCGTTCGATCGCGCATGGCATGTACCTGGCATCGCGGGCCCTTGCAGATGTGGGTCCGGCCCGGGGCGATTCCTTCACCTGGGACGTGGAATTCGAGGCGCCCGTTTTCCTGCCGTCACGGGTGGCCCTGGAGATCGGCAGCGAACAAAGCGCTTCCGGGGCATGGAAGCAGTCCAGCTTTGTGGCGTGGAGTCCGCGCTCCGGGCGGCGTCATTTCACCGGCACTGTTGCTGCCCTTTAGTTCGTCGCCGGATATCCGGCTTTAGTCCTTCGGCCGCACCGCGCGCAGGATCCGGTGAAGGCTGAGCAGGACCGATTCTGACGCAGGGACCGTTCCCTGCGAAGCGGGCCTGCCGGCGGTGGCGGCCATGCAGGCCTCCACCGCCGCAACGGCAGCGTCGTAGCGGTCCTTCCACTCCTGGGCGTCATCGTCGTCTGTAGACACCAGTTCCCCGGTGGCCGTGATGGCGTCAGCCAGAGGTTCGTTGTCCTGCAAAGGGATGGCGTAGGGCACGTCGTCTTCCCAGATCACGTCGGAAAGCACGTCTGTCATGTCCTGGATATGGAAGGTGACCCGTTCCAGGTTTCTCAGGTCCTGGTAGTCCCGGTCGATGTCGCGCGGGTGCAGTTTCCGGCGTGGATTGGCGCGGCGGCTGGCGTCCGCTTCCTTGACCAGATGCCGCACTGAGCGTGCCGCTTCCGCCAGTTCGTCCGATCTGCGCGACCAGTCCTCGTGCTCCGGCGGCCATTTTTCCGTCAGGGCGGCGCCCATGTCCGTCAGCTGCCGGCCCAGTGCGAGCCGCAGGTCAGCCAAGCTTGAGGCAGCCGCGTTGAGGTGCAACGGAGGGAAGATCAGGAAATTCACTGCAATGCCCACCGCCACTCCTGCCGCCATCTGCACCAGGTAGCCGTAGGAGAAATCTTCCGCATTACTGCCGCCAACCAGCAGAACCAGCAGGGCCGCCGTCGGGATCCAATCGCTGCCTGACCCGATGCCCGGCAACCCGCCCAGCAACACGCCCACCCCCATGAACAGGGCGACCGTCAGTGGTGAGGGTTCGCTGATGCTCACCAGGACGAAAGCGAGGCCGATACCCATCGCAAGCCCCGCCAAGGCCTGTGCCCCCTGCTTCACCGAGCCGGCGACATTGTGGTACATCGCCACCAGTGCACCCAGCGGCGCGTAGTAAGCGTAGTGCGACGCCGCGCCCGGCATGAGCGGCGCAATGGCAAAGGCCAGCCCCGCCGCTATGGCCGCCTTCCCCGCCAGTTGCAGCCGCTGTGCCGCGAAGGCAGCAGAAAGTCCCGCCACCGATTGTTTGAGTAGTTGGGTCCCCCGAGCCCACCGTGCATCCGGCCGTGCCTGAGTATTGCCCATCCGGATAACAGTAGGGCCGGGGGTGCGTCAGGACAAACCTGCTGTTGAGCGCCTTACCTCAGCTGCCAGCCTGTGGGCCCGGCCCGGAGTTCGCCCCTCTTCCGCGCGCCGGGGGATGTAGCCGAAACTCAGGCCATAGGACGGGTCGGCGAACCCGAGGGCCGCGTTGGCGCCCTCATGGCCGAAGGCGCGGTGGCTGCCGAAGTTCCGCGAGGGGTGCGGTTTCATGAAAACGACGGCGAAAGCATTGTCCAGTCCGGAGGACCGGTCCAGTCCCCACACCTGCTCCCGCGTCATCGCGGCGATGGTCCCCCCTGTGAGGAACGGCTCACCGCCGCCGACGCCGGTGGTCGCCGCCGCGTACAGCCGGGCGAGGCCATCCGCTGATCCCACGCCGCCCGCGGCGGACATGCCGGCAGCCCGCACAGACCGGATGTTCGGCAGCTCCATGATGGTGCTCACGGGTGCATTGCTGTTGAGGCCTTCGAGGCTGAGCGGGTCCACCCATGGCTGGTTCGGGGCATCGTCGTAGAGGACATCCCGGTACCGCGGTTCCTGGTCCTCCGGAAGGCCCAGGAAGAACTCCACCTCCTGCGGCTTGCGGATCCTCCGGTCATAGAGGTCCTGCAGTGCCTCGCCCGTAGTCCGGCGGCACAGCTCCTCCATCAGGATGCCGATGGTGAGTGCGTGGTAGCCGAACTGCCGGCCGGGTTCCCACGCAGGAGCGGCAGCGGCCAGCCTGGCGGCGGCGCCGGCTGTTGTGAACTCTTCCAGCGCGAAGCCGCCCTCAACGCCCGGCAGGCCGGCCTGGTGCGACAGCGCCTCCCTGACCAGCAGCCGGTCTTTTCCATGCACTGCGAAGTCAGGCCAGTAGTAGGCCACGGGGCGGTCCAGTTCAAGGACTCCATCCTGCACGAGGAGGGCGATAACCATGGCGGCAACGCCTTTCGAACACGAATACGCGCCGGTCAGCGTGTCGGCGGCCATGTCCGGCCCGCCGGTCAGGTGCACCACCGGCAAACCCTGGTGGTAGGCAGCCAGCTGTGCGCTGTAGCGGGAATCCTCGGCGAGAAGGGACTCGAACAGGGCCAGGACGTTTGCGTATCCCGGTGCCACAAAACCAAGAGAAGTCTGCATGCCTCCCAGTGTAGGAGGAAAGCGGTTTCCTTCGGTGGGTCCAGCTCAGCGGACGGCGCCGTGTCCCGGCGCCACTTCCTCACCCGGCCGCACCGGGCCCGGAGGCGTACCGTCGCCGAACGGCCGCCCGCCCAGTGACTCGCGGCCGTGTTCTTCCAGCCATCCGCCCAACTCGGGGCCGGCAGGAACAATTCCGGTGGGGTTGATGTCCTCATGGACGATGTAATAGTGCCGCTTGATCTGAACGAAGTCGATGGTGTCGCCGAATCCCGGGGTCTGGAACAGGTCCCTGGCATAGCCCCAGAGGTTGGGCATCTCGCTCAGTTTCTGCCGGTTGCACTTGAAGTGCCCGTGGTACACCGGATCGAACCTGGCAAGTGTGGTGAACAGCCGCACGTCCGCCTCGGTGATGGTGTCACCCACCAGGAAGCGCTGACCGGAGAGGCGGTCCTCAAGCCAGTCCATCGAGGTCCACAAGCGTTCGTACGCGGCGTCATAGGCTTCCTGGGAGCCCGCGAAGCCGCAGCGGTAGACGCCGTTGTTAACCTCGGTGAAGACCCGCTTGTTCACCTGGTCGATCTCGTCACGGAGGTGTTCGGGATAGAGCTGGGGTGCACCCGGCCGGTGGAACTCGGTCCACTCCGTGGAAAAGTCCAGGGTCATCTGGGGGAAGTTGTTGGTCACCACTTCGCCGCTGGGCACGTCCACGAGGGCAGGCACAGTGATGCCGCGCGGGTAACCGGGGAAGCGTTTGAAGTAGGCCTCCTGGAGGCGCTCGATGCCGAGGACCGGGTCCACGCCGCCGGGATCGAGGTCGAACGTCCAGGACCGTGCATCGTGGGTGGGGCCGGGCTGGCCCAGCGAGATTGCCTCTTCCAGCCCCAGCAGCCTCCGGACAATTACGGTGCGGTTGGCCCACGGACAGGCCCTGGCGGCAACGAGGCGGTAACGCCCCGCCTCCACCGGCCAGCCCGGCTCGCCGTTGCTGCCGGGCGCGGCGTCCTTGGTGATGCGGTCCTCAATGTAATTGGTGTCGCGGGTGAATTCCGCGCCGCCTGTCACATAGGCTCCGCGGGTGCTGTGCCCGTTGGTGCCGCCGGCCGCTGTGGAGGTGCTTTCCGTTTCCTGGCTCATGCCACCAGCCTAGGCGCCTTTCAGCAGGATCATCGAAATTGGCTGCCAGGCCACAATCCAGGCCCCGGTGACAATCAGCGTGAACAAGGCGATCCAGATCCCCGACGGAACCGAGGTGGCACGGTACAGGAGGTAGGCATCGGAGCTGCCCAGCCGGTCGCGGCGGCGGAGGTGGACGTTGGTGAGTTTGAGCAGGTCGCGGACGCCGGCCACCAGCAGTGCCAGGCCGAGGACGACGGACACGTGTCCAACGACGGAACCAGGTGCAAGGAACGCCAGGGACGCGGTGCCGGCGATGGCTGCAGCGGTGATGGCGAATCCGGCCACGTTGCGCAGGAAGAGCAATGACGCGGCCAGGACCAGCGCGCTGGTGGCCATGGCTGCCGGACCCCAACCGTTGAGCCCACACCATACGAAAGCTGCACCAACCATGGCAGGGACCGGATAGCCCCAAAAACACGACCACGCAGCCGCCAGCCTGCTCCGGCTGTACGTGGTGGTGGTCCCCGAATGGTCAAGCCGGAGCCGGATTCCTGCCAGCCGCTGCCCGGAGGTTACGGCGGCGAACGCGTGGCCCAGTTCGTGCGTGGCGGTGGCGAGGAGCCCGAAGTAGCGCCAGCTGCGGCGTGGGATGGACAGGGCGACGGCGGCTGCCAGGGACAGGAGCATCTCAACCCACGTGACGGTGGGTACGTTTGTTTGGGTGAATGCTGCGCTGAACGCGCTCCACAAGCTGGCGGGGCTGTCCACCGCTGCCTCCTGGCTGCCGGTCCGGCGTGGTGGGTGCCGGCGTCGTACGTGTTGTGCCCAACGCTACGAAGCCGGGCTGGGTGAATGCTTAAAGAAGCCGGACTGGGTGAATGCTTAAAGCCGAAAGGCACGCCTGGCGCGGCGTGCCTTTCGGGCAAAGGTCGTGGTTTTGGCCACTGGCGGAAGCGTGACGCCCTAGCCTTCGCACTCGGTGCAGTAGCTATGGCCGTCTTTCTGCCGGGCGATCTGGGACCGGTGGCGGACCAGGAAGCAGGAGTAGCAGGTGAACTCGTCCTCAGCCTGCGGGATGACCTGGACTACGAGCTCCTCTGCGACGAATTCGCCACCAGGGACCCCGGCGCCGTCCAGCCCGTCAGCTTCGTCCAACTCCTGCACGACGCTGCGGGCATCGGGAGCATTCGCTGACTGGAGCTGCTCGAGTGAGTTGTCCTGCGATTCCTTGACGTCGGAGCGCAGTTCATCGTAATCGGTTGCCACTTTGGGTGCTTCTCTTTTCTTTGATGGGCTGTCGGGTATGAAACGTACAGCATGGAGCCGGTATTCCCCAACAGGAAGCGTAGATCCGCCGCCGATTGGGTAAAGGTTCAAAGGAGCGGCCGCGGGTTTGGAACCGTATCGCGGCGGTATGGGCAGTGGAGGGACGGCCGGTTGCTGTTCCCTCTGCTTGACGGAAGGGGCAGATTTTGGAGCAACTCACCGCAGAGTTCGGCGGTGCGGGACAAGTCGGCGTGGGTGTCGGTCCCGTGCTGGAGAAGTTCGACGCTGTGTCCAGGATCGTGGTCCTGCGTGGAGGCGGCCTCGGGGACCTGATTTTCGCGATCCCGGCCATGTCGGCACTGAAGGCGGCCTACCCTGCAGCAACCATCACTTTGCTGGGCACGCCCATTCACAAAGCGCTGCTCGCGGCGCTGCAGAGCCCCGTTGACGAAGTGTTGGTCCTGCCCTTCGCCGAGGGAGTCCGGCCCGGCGAAGAAGATCCGGAAGAGCTGGAGCGGTTCTTTGCCCAGATGCGCAGCCGGAACTTCGACCTCGCCGTCCAGGTCCACGGCGGCGGACGGTATTCGAATCCATTCCTGCTGCGCCTGGGGGCGCGCCACACAGTGGGCACCCGGACAGCCGATGCCGCCAGCCTGGAACGCACCATCCCCTACCTCTATTACCAGCACGAACCGCTGCGGGCCTTGGAGGTTGCCGGCTTCGCGGGCGCCTTCCCCGTTGACCTCGAGGCCCGGCTGGCACCCATCGGAGGGGGAGAAGCCCCGGAAGCTGCCGACGGCGACGCCGGCCGGCCGCTGGTGGTGATCCATCCCGGCGCCACCGACCCCCGCCGTCGTTGGCCGGCGGACAAGTTCGCTGAACTTGCTGCCGCCTGCGCGGCTGACGGCTCACGGGTGGTCATTGTTGGGGACAGCAGCGAGCAGGACCTGGCGGAAGGCATCGCAGCGCGGGCGGCGTCAGCAGGCGTCCGCTCCGTGGCCGGGGCACTCGATATGGCAGGACTGGTGGCGCTGCTGGCGGAAGCTGATGTCGTGGTGGCCAACGACAGCGGCCCCCGGCACCTGGCGCAGGCGCTCGGCGTGCCCACGGTGGGGATCTTTTGGGCCGGCAACGTAATCAACGCCGGTGCCCTGGGCCGAAGCCTGCACCGCGTGCACGCCTCCTGGGTGACCACCTGCCCCACCTGCGGCATCGACGTCACCCAGGTCGGCTGGACTGCCCCGCGCTGTGTCCACGACGACTCAGTAGTGGGCGGCATCGGGGTGCCGGAAGTGTACGAGGACGTCCTCAGCCTCACCGCCACCAAGTTCGCCAGGGCGGACGCATGACCGGCGCCGAAGCTGCCCAGCAGTCCGGCGACATGATTCCTGCCGATGGAAAGCCGGAGCTCCTGGTCCTGCGCGCCTTGAAGCTGGGCGACCTGCTGGTCGCCGTGCCGGCCTTGAAGGGAATCCGGCGGGCTTTCCCCGAGCACCGGCTGCGCTATGCGGCCCAAGGCTGGTTGTCCGAAGCTTTGGGGCTGGTGGGCGGCTATGAGCTGCTGCCGACGCACGGTCTGGATGAGCCGCTGGCGATGGAACCGGGTGTGGTGGACGTGGCCATCAATCTACACGGCAGCGGTCCGGAGAGTCAGGGGCGGATCGAGGCGTTAAAGGCACGGCAAACCGTTGGCCACCAAAGCGCGCACCGGGATGGCCCTCCTTGGCGGCCCGAACTGCACGAGCGCGAACGCTGGGTGAGGCTGGTGGAATGGCATGGCATCGAGGCGGATCCGCTGGATGTGCAGCTGAACACGCCGCATGTGCCCAGCCCGGTCCCTGGCGCCACCGTCCTGCATGTGGGGGCTGCATACGGCAGCAGGCTGTGGCCGGCGGAGCGCTTTGCGGCGGTGGCCGCGGCGCTCGCAGAAGCCGGGCACCAGGTGGTGTTCACCGGCGGGACATCGGAACGGGAACGGGCAGAGGAAGTTTGCCGCCTCGCAGGACTCCCGGGCACCGCCGTCCTTGCCGGGGTGCTGGGCCTTGGCGAGTTCGCCGCCACGATCGCCTCCGCACGCCTGGTGGTCTCGGCCGACACCGGGGCGGCACATCTGGCATCCGCGTACGGAACACCCTCGGTGGTGCTGTTCGGTCCGGCCCCGCCGGAAATCTGGGGGCCTCCTCCGGGACCGCATGTGGTCCTTACCCGCGCCGAACTCCGGCGCGGCGACACGTTCGCAGCCCAGCCCGATCCTGCCCTGCTCGCCGTCCAGGTGCCCGATGTCATGGCTGCCATAAGGGGGCTGGGGCTTCTCTAAACGCTGTGGGTTTGCGGGCTGTTGATGTGGGTCCGCAGGGGTTGGAGTCCCGCCCCTGCGGCCTAAAATTGGTGCATGAGCACTGAGCTGGAAATCGCCTTGGTGTTGGGGACGGCGTTCTTGTGGATTACCGTGACGCTGACTATCTTGTCTGCCATTGACCGCCCCGAAAGGAAGGCGCGGCGGCAGGAACGGCGCGATATCCGGACGGAGAAGCGGCGGATCGAGTACCGTCCGGTCGCTGCCGCTTCCCACCCCCAGGGGCGCAACCGGCACCCCCGGAGCCGCAGGTTGCACCCGCACTGACGACGGCGTGACTACCGCGGGTGCATCGGCGTGGAGCACCCGGGTGGCACGGCCGCGCCCGGGCCGGCGCCCGCCGTCGGACGCTTTGCTGCGTTGGGCTGCTGAAGGAGCGACGGCCACTGTTGGGCACTTCCCTTGCCTGCCGCATTTTTTCGCGTCAAGTCTTGACGGCCTTCCCTGAAACGCTGACACTTTCCCGATGGGAGTAAGCGAAGAGTTGCGGGCGCTGGGCGACGTGGTGGACAGGCTTGCGGTGAAGTTTCCCGCCCTGCCCCGGGAACACATCGAGGACGTGGTCCAGCAGGAGCACAGCCTGTTGGACACCGGCAGGGTCCGCGCGTTCATACCTGTCCTGGTTGAACACGCCGCCCGGGACCGCCTCTCGCGCTGACACCGGCGCCGGGGATTAAGGTGCAGGTGCGACGTCGATGAGCACCTTCCCGATTGCGCCCTGTTCCACAGCATCATGCGCTGCGGGCGTCTGCTCAAGGGTGAAGCGCGTCAGGGGCAGCCCGTGGGCGTCGCCGACCCGTAGCGCGCCCGCCGCCAGGGCCTCGGCGACAGCGGCTACAGCATGCTGTTTCTGCCCGTCCGTGACCGTGTAGGTGAGGATGAACTGGTAGCGGACGTTCTTGGTCATGCTTTCGCGGATGGGAACACTGAGCGATTCTCCGGGGTTGGCTGCGTATATCGAGATGGTGCCGCCGGGTTTGAGGACCTGCAGGTCTGCCTCGATGTTCGCGGGAGCGTTGACGTCCACGATGATGTCCACACCGTCCGGGGCTGCCGCCTTGACGGCCTGGACCACGTCCTCCGTCCGGTAGTTGATGACCGTATCCGCGCCGGCACGGCGGGCAAGTTCAGCCTTCCGGTCTCCGCTGACGGTGGTGATGACGGCAGCCCCGGCCCACCGTGCGAGTTGGATGGCCGCGTGCCCCACTGCCCCTGCACCTCCGGTGACCAACACGCTGCGGCCTGCCAGGGAGCCGGGGGAGAGTCTGTCCGGTCCGTCTTCGTTCGACGCCAGGGCGCGGTGCGCTGTCAGGGCAGGTATGCCCAACGAGGCACCGGTGTCGAAGGATTCGGAGTCTGGTAGTGCCACCACCTTGTGGGCGGGCACCACGACGTATTCCTGTGCCGTACCTTCATTGCCGGCCCATGCGACGTCCCAGAGCCACACACGGTCCCCCACGTTGAAACCGGCTACCCCGGACCCCACTTGGTCGACAACGCCGGCTCCGTCCTGGTTGGGAACTTTGGGCGCGGGAAGCTTGTTGCTTCCACTGACGGACCGTGACTTCCAGTCGGTGGGGTTCACCCCCGAGACCACCAGGCGGACCCGCACTTCGCCCGCACCCGGATCAGTTAGCGCTTTGTCCTGCAGCTTCAGTACGGATGACGGACCTGTTGCTTCGTACACGAT
Source organism: Pseudarthrobacter defluvii (assembly GCF_030323865.1). Classification (NCBI taxonomy): domain Bacteria; kingdom Bacillati; phylum Actinomycetota; class Actinomycetes; order Micrococcales; family Micrococcaceae; genus Pseudarthrobacter; species Pseudarthrobacter defluvii. Next base: position 2,064,013 of record NZ_CP066362.1, read on the forward strand.
TGCTTTCACGTTTTCTCCCACGTCCGGTTGCAAAATTCCTACGGGTTCCAAGCTACCGCCGCTGGTCAGGGGTTGCGGGCGGCATCGGGGTCAGTGGGTGCCTCCGCGCGGCGTTTCTGGATAAGCTCCTTTGTCCGCACCAGGCGCAGGAGGGTTACCAGGACGATGCCGCCGAGCACGTTGAACAGCAACGTGTAGCCGAACCAGCCCATCCACTGCATGTAGCTGATGTCCGCGCCCGAGTGGATCGCAGCGAAGATCAGCAGGGAGTCGAGGATTGAATGGAAGAGCGGCAGAGCAGCCAGCAGGAACCCGCCGATAACGGTGGCCACAATGCGCGCTACATCGTTGTCCGTGCCCTGCTGCATCCTGCTCATGAGGGTGATGGTGCTTCCACCCAGGACTGCCAAGGCAATGGACTGCAATGAGAACGGGGCATCAACGAAATGGTGGGCGCTCTCGCTGACCACCGTTGACCACTCGGGGAATGCCACCATGACGATCCAGACGAAGATCCATCCGCCCACGAGGTTGGAAATGAGCGTTCCTCCCCACAGTTTTGCCAGTTGGGTATAGCTCGCTTCCTTTGCAGCGACGGCCGCAACAGGCATTAAGAAGTTCTCCGTGAACAGCTCACTGTGCGCCAGCAGGAGGGCGATGAGCCCCATGCTGAAAGCCACGCCCGCGAGCAGATGGTTTCCCGTTTCATGGAGCACCGCCAGGTAGGCCATGATGCCGAGGCCCACTTCAAAGCCACCAAACACGCCGGTCACAAGGATGTTCCGCATCGTGCGGTGCAGCCGCTCAGCCCCCTGGCCCACCGTCCGTTCGAACGACTCCTGAAGGTCATGCTCAAGTGGGGCGTCGGACTCCCCGAGTTCCCGCCGTCGTTCTTCGCTCATGTGCCTCTCCACCGCCGGATAGCCTGGACTGCTATCTGGTAAGTACCCGCAGGAGCCCGCCCCACCCATTCGGGTGCCGGAAATCAGTAGGAGGCGACGGCGGGGCAGGCCCAGGCGGGAAGAGGCCTGGGAGTTAACGTCCCCGGTTTGGCGGCGCGCCCGCTGCTGCCTGCTTCCCGCCTCTAGCGTCCCAGCATCCAGGAACCGTCAGTGTCCTGGCCGGAAGGTCTGTGCCGAATCTTACGGACCAGGATGACCAGGGGCAGCAACAGCAATTGAAGGACACCGGCCGCGACCAACAGGGCTACAACCACGGCGATGACCGGGAGATAGAGGAGAAATACGCCTGCCAGGGTTGCGAGGTACCCTGCGATGAACCCGAGTATGGTCCCGGCATCCATGTGTGCTCCCTGAAAACCATCCCGAACCGGGGGACGCAATAAGTGAAAAGCCCACTGCACGACTTAAGGATGATCCAAGATCCATGCAGTTCCAGTGTCAAGAGCATAGGAACGCCTCGCGGGCAAGGTTGGGGGAATTCAGCAAGGTTAGGGGAGCACCGGTGGCTGCCATGCTTGTTCCCGGTCATGACAAAAGGGCGCACCCCGTTCGCTGGGTGCGCCCTTTCATATAGTTGCTTGTTAGTCCTTGAAAGCGTCCTTGACCTTTTCGCCGGCCTGCTTCAGGCCGCCCTTTGCCTGGTCCGCCTGGCCTTCGGCCCGCAGGCTCTCATCGCCAGTGGCGTTACCCGCCGCTTCCTTGCCCTTACCGCCGGCCTTTTCGGCAGCGTTCTCAATCTTGTCGCCCAGTCCCATGGTGTTACCTCCTGTGGTTGGCAGCCGTTCGCATTCGGCTGCAAACATCATAAGCATGCTTAGGATCTATTTTTCAAGTCCACGGGGGTTACCGGGTTAGAAACGGGTGGTGCCACGGAGGCCGCGGGGGCGGCCATCCGGGTCGACGATGAGCTGGTAGACCGGGGCGGCCCAAAGGCGTTGGAGGGGCGTAACGGGTTCCGGGACATGGCGGCGCACCTGCCCGGCGGGCCGTGGAGTGCGGCGGCCGGTGTTGTGCCAGCGGTCCAGGGTATCGGCCGTGTGGTTCCATAACTGCAATGACCCCTCGATACGGAGCTGGGGGTCGTCTTCGTCCAGGCCGAGGTGTTCGGCCCACAGCTGCTGCCGCAGCTCCGCGGCGAGCGGACGGGACTCCCGGGCACGTGTTCCGGCGTCCTGCTGGCCTTCGGCCGACGTGTCCATGACGGCACAGGTAAGCTCGCTGTCGGTGGTCCAGGACCGGCGGTTGAAGTTGTCGGATCCGCACGTGAACCAGGTGTCGTCGATAATGCAGATCTTGGCATGCACGTAGATCGGTGTCCCCTCGGTGTTCTCCAGGTCAAACACCCCCACCCGGTCCGGTGCGGCCTTGCGGAGCATGCTTATGGCGCGCAATTGCCCCAAGCGCCTGGGCGGGCCGCCCAGGAAGCCGTCGGAGTCCGGGTACCTGGGCACCACGATGATTACGTTCAGTTCCTGGTTGCGCTCCAGTGCCGCTGCTATTCCGCTTGCCACCTCCCGGGACCACAGATACTGGTCCTCGATGTAAATGAGGGAACGGGCCTGGCCGAACGCTTTTGCATAGCCCCGCGCGATGCTGCGCTCGCCGTCCGGTGCGAACGGGAAGGGCGGGTGCTTCAGGCCATAGGTGCGCAGCAGCTGGACGGCATGCGGGCCGGCCGGGGGCGGGGGAGGAGCGGCCTCCGGGAGTGGTTTGGGGTGCCGCGGCATCCGGGCCAGGCGCTGTAACAGCATGCGGTACGGCGTATGCCGGTCAAGCGGGTGGGGGTCGTTCCACCGTTCAGCAAATACAGCCAGCACGTCGGCGACGACGGGGCCCCGCAGTTCGAGGGCGGCGTCATGCCACGGGGGCCTCTGGCCGTACTTCGAATCCATCTTCACCGCTTGCGGATCCCCGGCATGGCCGGAGTCGTCCCGGCGGCTGTGCGAAAGGTCGATTCCTCCCACGAAGGCGACGTCACAGGAGGGGTCGTCCCGATGACGGATGACCACCAGTTTCTGGTGGTGCGAGCCGAACAGGCGCACGCGCTGATCCAACAGGGCCTCCCCGCCGGCGTCGTTGATCTGCCGGCTGAGGAGTTCGTTTGAGCGGCCGCTGATGGGTGCAGATATGCGCTCGCCGTGGGATCTCCAGACGAGGCCCCGCACTTCCACTCCGGACCTGGCCAGCCCGGCCAGCAAACCGCCGATCGTGGTCCCGTCCGCTGCGATCTGCTCGTCGGCGTCGCCGCGCCAGTCGGTGAACCACACCCTGTCACCCGCTTGGAGGCCTCGCAGCTCATCCTGCAGCCTGGCGAAGTAGGCCGCTCCGTGCACCAGGGGGCGGACCAGGTTGCCTTCTGACCATGCCGGGGTTCCTGCACCGCCCGCCTGGATATCAGAGGCAGGGTTGCCCCGCTCGATCCAATTCAGAAACCACTTGCCAACCGTGCTGTCCACTCGGTGCTCCCTTCGGGGCCCGGGGGACCGGGCGACTGGGTTCCCAAACTAGCCTACGGACCTGAGCAACTGCTGTCCGCGGAAGGAGCAGCCGTAAATCCAGGAGGAGCCGCCGCCGCAGGAGCGGCGGAATAGGCTTGGCCATAGCCATTTCCCTTGCTACGAAGATTGGAGCACAACACCATGTCACTGAAGGACAAGCTGAAGGGCGACGTCATCGTCCATATGAAAGCCGGCAACAAGGTGGCCCTGACCACGGTCCGGAACGTCCTGGGCGAGATCGAAACGCGGGAAAAGTCCGGAAAGACCCCCATCGAGCTGGATGACCTCCAGGTCACCGCGCTGCTGCAAAAGGAGGCTGCCAAGCGCCGGGACACCGCTGCCACCTATTCCGCCGCGGGCCACGCCGACCGGGCGGACGCGGAGATCGCCGAGGCCGAGGTCATCGAGACCTACCTGCCCAAGGCCTTGAGCCGTGAGGAAGCCGAAGCCATCGTCGACGAGGTCATCGGCAGCCTGGAAGCGGACGGCGCCGAGCTGACGATGCGGTCCATGGGGTCCATCATGAAATCCGTTACCCCGAAGATCGGCGGACGCTTCGACGGCAAGGCCGTCAGCGAGATCGTACGGGCCCGGCTGGCCTGACCCCTACCCTGGTGCATTGGGGGGTTTGACCGAAATGCATTGGGGGATGATGAGGGGTCCCGCGGGCGGGGCGATGTTAGTAGGCTCGCTGGTGGAACTGGGAGGCCCAGAGGAGTGGATATGCGCACTAAGACTGGTATGACAAAAGCCCGGATCGGCAACAGGGCCTTGGGTCTGTTGATGGCCACCACACTTGTTGCCTCTGCCACGGCAGCAACGGCCAGCGCTGCAAACAATCCAGCGGCGCCCCCTGGTCCTTCCGCCCCGGGGAGTTCTGCAGGCGCGCCGCTGCCCACTGATCAGTTCATCGTCAAATTCAAGCCCTCAGCAGCGGGCAGCGCCGCAGAACGGGGCAAGACCTATGCGAAAGCTGCCGGCGATACCTCCATCGACGTCAGGGAGGTCAAGACCACGGCCAGTGACGCAAAGGTGGTGAAAGCAAGCCGCCGGCTCAATGCTGCCGAATCCCAGCGGATGCTGGAGAGCATTGCCGCAGGTGGGAACGTCGCCTCCGTGGAGCCTGACATCCTCATGTACCCGTCGGCCACACCGAATGACCCCTACTACTCCCAGGAGTGGGCTCTGTCCGATCCCAACGTCGGCATCCGGGTCCCCTCTGTCTGGGACAGAACTACGGGTACGGGACAGATCGTCGCCGTGATTGATACCGGCATCACGGCGCACAGCGACCTTAAGGCCAACGTCATGGCCGGCTACGACATGATTGCGGATCCAGCTACTTCAGGGGACGGCGACGGCAGGGATCCCGACCCCTCCGACCCGGGCGATTTCCGGACCGCAGGCGCTTGCGGTTCAGGGTCGTCCGCCAACTCATCCTGGCACGGAACCCATGTTGCCGGGATTATCGCCGCCGTCGCCAATAACGCCGAGGGAGTCAGCGGCGCAGCTCCCGGCGTGAAGATCGAGCCGGTCCGCGCACTCGGTTCCTGTGGCGGTTACCTCTCTGATGTCTCCGACGGCATTACCTGGGCCTCCGGGGGAACTGTCACCGGCGTACCCGACAACCCCAATCCGGCGAAAACCATCAACCTCAGTGTGGGTGGAACTGCCGCGTGCCCTGCCACGATGCAGGCTGCCATTGATGGCGCCGTGAACCGGGGCTCCACGGTTTTCGTGGCTGCAGGCAACGAGAACCAGGCAGCGTCGAACGACGCGCCGGCGAACTGCAACAATGTCATCGCCATCGGCGCCACCAACAAGTCCGGTTCCAAGGCGTCGTACTCGAACTTCGGTCCCGCGGTTGACGTCATGGCCCCGGGAGGCGACACCGATGCGGGGATCCTCTCCACATTGAATGCCGGAACAACCAGCCCGGGCGCCGAGACCTATGGGTACATGATGGGAACGTCAATGGCCACGCCCATGGCGGCCTCTGTTGGCGCCCTGATGAAAGCCGCCGACCCCTCACTGGTCCCATCCCAAATCGAAGCGAAGCTCAAGGCCACCGCGCGTCCCCTCCCGGGAACCTGCTCCGGAGGATGCGGTGCCGGCCTTATCGACGCTTCGGCCGCCGTCGCCGTTCCGGCCCCGCAGACCCCGATAGCTGCCAAGGCAGCGTCCCTGAACGGCGCTCTCGGAGCGGCCACCACAGGTGAGGTTTACGGCCTCAAGGACAACGGGGGATACCAGTGTTTCGAGCAGGGATGCATCCTCTACTCGCCTGCATCCGGAGCGCATGTCTCCAAGGGCGCGATCCGGGGACTCTGGGCGGCCACGGGCTTTGAGAACGGCCGCCTGGGATACCCGGTGACGGATGAGGTCTCCGGGCTCCGCGACGGGGGCGTCTACCAGAACTATCAGGGCGGGGCCATCATCTGGTCCCCGGCAACGGGAGTACACATCTCCGTAGGTGCGATTCGGGGACTCTGGGCGGCCACGGGCTTTGAGAACGGCCGCCTGGGATACCCGGTGACCAATGAGGTCTCCGGGCTCCGCGACGGCGGCGTTTACCAGAACTATCAGGGCGGGGCCATCATCTGGTCCCCCGCAACGGGAGTACACATCTCCGTGGGGGCAATCCGCGGCGAATGGGCGGCGACCGGTTTCGAAAACGGCGTCCTCGGGTATCCCGTAACAGACGAAGTAACAGGGCTCCGCGACGGCGGCGTTTACCAGAACTACCAACGCGGGGCCATCATCTGGTCCCCGGCAACCGGAGCGCACGCGTCTTTTGGGGCCACCCGGTCCATCTGGGCCTCAACAGGGTTTGAATCCGGACGCCTTGGCTACCCGACAAGTGACGAGTATCCGACCGGCAATGATGGAAGTGTCGCCCAGAATTACCAAGGCGGTGTCATCCATTGGAGTCCGGGTGGTTACTACATCTCCTGGCTGTAAGGGCATTCGGGCCGGGTCGGGCCAGCGGGAGCCAATCCTGTTTGCAGCAGGCCCGGTAGAAACACACGTTTCCCACGGTTGCGGCGGCCCGGTAAGCGGCGGAGTGCGGAAGGTGGGAGTTGTACAGAATGGCACGGCGGTTAACGAGGTCCGGCCTTGGAATTCTCTCCGTTCGTCCGGCAACTAACGACCACCTTGCCGCCGTCAGGGTGGGTGTCAGCGTTGCGGTTCCCCTGGCGGCCCTGCTCATCGCCGGCCGCCCGGACCTGTCCATCTACGCAGTGTTCGGCGCCTTCACGGGGATGTACGGCCGGGATGAGCGCCACCAGCTGCGGCTCTACCACCAGCTGACGGCCGCAGCACTGCTGATCGCCGGGGTCACGACGGGTGCTGTTCTCTCGGCAGCCCAAGCCGGGTCCTGGGTGCTGATCCTGGTGGAATCACTCGCAGCGGGCGTCGGCTCGTTGGCGGCAGACCGGGCAAACCTGAAACCTGTTGGGCCGTTCTTCGGCATCTTCGCCCTTGGCGCCTGCGCGTCCGTTCCACCCATTGCCCCTGTCCCGGTCGTCGTCGCTGTCGCCGCCGCCTCTGCAGGCTTTTCGGTAGCGGTCGGCGTGGCTGGCGGGGTCTGGCGCCGGACGTCATGGGAGGCAGGCGTACGTAGGGTAGCCCCATCGCTGACAGGGGCGCGGCTGCGGGTAGCAATGATCCATGCCCTGGCATACGTCCTCGCCGTCGGCAGCGCGGGAGCAGCAGGCCAGCTCACCGGTGACGGCCATGCCTACTGGGCGATGGCTGCCGCGGCAGTACCGCTTGCCGGAGCCGACTTTGCGGGCCGTATACGGCGCGGGCTCCACCGCATTTTGGGAACCTTCGTCGGCCTCAGCGTCACCGCGCTGATCCTGTCCCAGCAACCTGGTGCGGTGCTGCTGGTGGTCTTGATTGCCGCCTTGCAGTTCCCCACGGAATTGTTCATGACCCGGCACTACGGCTTGGCATTGGTGTTTTTCACGCCATTGATCCTGATCATGACCGAGCTGGCCCATCCCACCGAGCCGGGGATTCTGATTGCGGAGCGGGGCTTGGAAACCCTGATCGGAGCAGTCGTCGGCATGGCGGTGGCGGTCCTTGTCCTTGGCCGCGGTTCGCGGACGGCAGGGAGACACAATCGTTCGGCGTACCGGGAAGGTCGGTAAAGCGCCCGTGCAGCTGTGAAAACAAAGGAAGCCCCGGAAAATCTACGATTTTCCGGGGCTTCCCATTTGTGCGCGGAGGGGGACTTGAACCCCCACCCCCTTTCGAGGACTAGCACCTCAAGCTAGCGCGTCTGCCATTCCGCCACCCGCGCAGGTGGTATTTCGCAGAAGCCGTCCCGCCTTTCAGCGTTTCGCGCCTCTCCGAAGCAGCGAGAAAAACTCTAACACGACTTTTCGGAGAACAACGAATCGGGCCAAGTGGGTAGGCTGAGGACAGCGATTGAAGCCCGCGCCGCCCAGTCATTCCCTACCAAGGAGCCTTAAATGCCTGATGTCCTGCCCGAGGATGAAGTTGTCCGGATCTGCCAGGAACTCATCCGGATCGACACCTCCAACTACGGGGACGGGTCGGGGCCGGGGGAGCGGGCGGCAGCGGAGTACGCCGCGGGGCTCATCGAGGAAGTGGGCATGAGCGCGGAGATCTTCGAGTCCGCGCCCGGCAGGGCCAACGTTGTGACCAGGCTGGCAGGGGAGGACCCGTCCGCCAGCGCTTTGGTGGTCCACGGCCACCTGGACGTCGTTCCCGCCCTCCGTGACCAGTGGTCGGTGGACCCGTTCGGCGCAGAACTGAAGGACGGCCTGATCTGGGGCCGAGGCGCCGTCGACATGAAGGACATGGACGCCATGATCCTTTCGGTCCTGCGGAATTTCGCCAGGGAGGGCAGGAAGCCCAAGCGGGACATCATCTTCGCGTTCTTCGCGGACGAGGAAGCCGGCGGCGTTCACGGCGCCCGCTACGCCGTGGACAACCGCCCGGAACTGTTCGAGGGGGCCACCGAGGCCATCTCCGAGGTCGGCGGGTTCTCAGCCACCATCGGCGGCCAGCGGACCTACCTGCTGCAGACGGCCGAGAAGGGCATCTCGTGGCTCCGTCTCGTTGCCCACGGAAGGGCCGGCCACGGTTCCCAGATCAACACGGACAATGCGGTCACCCGCCTGGCCGCTGCCGTCACGCGGATCGGTGAATACAAGTGGCCGATCGAGCTCACCCCCACCACACGGCAGTTCCTTGACGGGGTGACCGAACTCACCGGAGTGGAGTTCGACGCCGACAATCCGGACATCCTGCTCAACCAACTTGGTACGGTGGCCAGGTTCGTCGGCGCCACCCTCCAGAACACCACCAACCCAACCCTCCTCAAGAGCGGTTACAAGCACAACGTCATCCCCGAGTCCGCCGAAGCACTGGTTGACTGCCGTACCCTGCCCGGCCAGGAACAGCAGGTCCTCGAGATTGTCCGTGAACTGGCCGGCAATGGCGTGGATGTCAGCTACGTCCACAACGACGTCTCGCTCGAGGTCCCGTTCGCCGGGAACCTGGTGGACTCCATGATCGATGCCGTCCACAAGGAGGACCCCGGCGCCAAGGTGCTGCCGTACACGCTCTCCGGCGGTACCGACAACAAGTCACTGAGCCGCCTTGGGATCACCGGCTACGGGTTTGCACCCCTGATGCTTCCGGACGAGTTGGACTTCACCGGCATGTTCCACGGCGTCGACGAGCGCGTCCCGGCGGACTCCCTCAAGTTCGGCGCCCGTGTACTGAATACCCTGCTCACCAACTACTGAGAGGAGCCGGCCGTGACCCCCGAGGAACTGCTGCCGGATGAGCTCCTCGAGCGCATCCGCGGCCGCGCCGCCGCATATGACCGTGACAACGCCTTCTTCCACGAGGACCTCCAGGAGTTGGCAGCGGCCGGGTACCTGAAGCTCTTCGTGCCAACGTCCGACGGCGGCGGGGGACTTGGGCTCGAAGCGGCCGCGCAGTGCCAGCGAAGGCTGGCAACGGCTGCCCCTGCCACGGCACTGGCCGTCAATATGCACCTGGTCTGGACCGGCGTCGCACACGTCCTGGCTGCCCGGGGCGACCGCTCGCTGGCCTTCGTCCTCGAAGAAGCCGCCCAGGGCGAGGTGTTCGCTTTTGGCAATTCGGAAGCCGGCAACGACTCCGTCCTCTTCGACTCCCGGACCGCCGCCATGCCGGAACAGGACGGCGGCTACTCGTTCACAGGGACAAAGATCTTCACCAGCCTCTCACCGGCCTGGACCCGCCTGGGCATCTTTGGAAAGGACCCGGATGCCCGGAACGGCGCGGGCGAACTCGTCCACGGCTTCATCAGCCGCGAGACCCCCGGCTACCGGATCCTTGACGACTGGGACACCCTGGGCATGCGGGCCAGCCAGTCCGCCACCACTGTCCTGGACGGCGTGACCGTCCCAGCGAACCGGATCTTCCGGAAACTTCCCGTAGGCCCCAACGCCGACCCGCTGATATTCGCAATCTTCGCCTGTTTTGAGAGCCTCCTGGCGGCTGTCTACACGGGGCTGGGCGAACGTGCGCTGGCCGTGGGCGTGGAGACAGTGAAGCGGCGGACCTCCTTCAAGAACGGCGGACGCAGCTATGCCCAGGACCCGGACATCCGCCGGAAGGTGGCGGACGCCGCCATGGCCATGGACAACCTGTACCCCCAGCTAAGGTCCGTGACAGCCGACGTCGACGCCCTGGCCGACCACGGGGCCCAATGGTTCCCCAAACTGGTGGGCCTGAAAGTCAATGCGACGGAGACAGCGCGCCGCGTGGTGGACCTGGCCATCCGCGTCAGCGGGGGATCAAGTTACTTCAGGGGCTCGGAGCTGGAACGGCTCTACCGCGACGTGCTGGCCGGGATGTTCCACCCCTCTGATGACGAGTCGGCCCACAATACTGTGGCCAACGCCTGGCTGGGCCCGCTGGAAGACTAAGCGGTCCGCCGGGCCGCATCACCTAGACGGTCCGCTGGACCTGCATCACCCGGCGCCGCAGCCAAAAGCGCCTGCCGCCGCCCACGTACAGCTTGCTGCGTTCCAGTTCCCACTTGCCGTATTCGGAGTGCTCAACCAGCCGGCGCCGCGCCTCGGGCAGGGAATCATCAGGGCTGACGGTCAGTACGAGGTACTCGTACTGCCGCAAATAATCCCGTTCCCGCTGGACCGAGCTGGTGAGAAATTGTTCCTTCATTTGCTCTCCATTTTCGTCCTTTTCCCGCTAACGTGAAGTCATGAGCATCGATCCGCGTGTCGCGCTTTCGTCCCTGACCACCGCTTTGGAAGAACACCTTATAGCAGCATCCAACCGGCGCGGGGACGGCGACCCCTCAGTCGAGGCAGCATTTTTCGCAGTTGCCGATGCTTTCGAAGTTTACGAGGACGCGCTCTACGAGGCCTACAACGAGGTGACCCCGCTTCAGGTCTTTGACGACGAGGATGAAGAGGACGAGGAAGCCGACGTGGACGACGACGAAGACCTGGAGATCGTCGAGGAATAGCGCCGCCGGCGGAATACCAGCAGCGCTAGGATGCTGCCGAAACGTCCTCCAGGGCCCGCGCGATCTGCGGCGGCAGTGGGGACAGCTGGGCGTCGAGGATTTCCTTCAGCTGCACGGGCGTGCGGGCGCCGACGATGGCCGTGGCAACTCCATGCTGGGACAGCAGCCACGACAGCGCCACGTCCTGGGGCGTCCGGCCCAGCCCGTTGGCAGCCATGCACACCGCATCAACGATCCGTGACGGCTTCTCCGCCAGGTAAGGCTCCACGTACGCGGCTTCGCTCACCGAAGCGCCACGGGAACCGGCCGGGATGGTGCCCCGGTATTTCCCGGTGAGGACGCCACGGCCCAGCGGCCCCCATGCCATGAGGCCAAGCCCTGCATCCTCACCGGCCGGCAGCAGCTCAGCCTCAGCCGACCGGTTAAGGAACGAGTACTCGGCCTGGACCGCCACCAGCGGGACACTGCTGACGGCCGCCGCCTTCGCGGCCTGCCAGCCCTTGAAGTTGGAGATCCCTGCATACCTGGCCCGCCCGGAACGGACCGCGAAGTCAAGTGCCCCCAGCGTCTCGTCAAGGGGAACGTTGCCGTCCCACGCCTCGGCAAACCAGAGGTCCACATAGTCGGTGCCCAGCCTGGCCAGGCTGGCGTCCAATCCGGTGAGCATCGCGTTGCGGGACGTGTCCACCGCGCGCCGGCCATCCGGCGTCGTCATTCCTGCTTTGGTGGAGATGGAAACCTCGGTGCGGGACACCACGTCACCCAGCAGGGAACCAAGGACCGCCTCTGATGCCCCGCCCGCATATGAAGCTGCAGTGTCCACGTGGCGGCCGCCGGCATCAAGGAAGGTGCGCAGCAACTCTGAAGCGTCCTGGTCGTCAGTTTCCCCGCCCCAGGAACGGGTGCCCAGGGAGAGGGCTGAAACTCGCAAACCACTGTTGCCGACGTAACGCTGCTGCATAGCAGCAAGCTTACGGGCAGAAGCACCGGTGCCATGCCGTAGGGTCTTAGCGTGAACTGGTTTGAAGCGGCCCTGCTGGGCCTTGTGCAGGGACTGACCGAATTTCTACCGATTTCATCGAGCGCGCACCTGCGGATCGTGGGGGAGTTCCTCCCCAACGCGGAAGACCCGGGGGCCGCCTTCACGGCCATCACCCAGCTCGGTACGGAGACCGCCGTACTGATCTTTTTCTGGCGCGACATTGTCCGCATCGTCAAAGCCTGGGCCGGGTCCCTCACCGGCAAAGTGCCGCGGCAGGATCCTGACGCCCGGATGGGCTGGCTGGTGATCCTGGGCAGCCTCCCCATCATCGTGCTGGGCCTGCTCTTCCAGGACCAGATCGAATCCGTGCTCCGCAGCATGTGGATCGTGGCCACCATGCTGATCGTCTTCGGCCTGATCCTTGCCGTGGCCGACGCCACCGGCACCCAGAAACGGGACCTGACGCACCTGACCTATAAGCACGGCATCCTCTACGGCCTGGCCCAGGCCCTGGCGCTGATCCCCGGCGTCTCCCGCTCCGGCGGCACCATCACCGCCGGCCTGCTGATGGGCTACACGCGGGAAGCCGCGGCACGGTATTCGTTCCTGCTCGCCATCCCCGCAGTGTTCGGCAGCGGGCTGTACCAGCTGTACAAGGTGGTCACCAAGGAAGGCATTTCCGGGCCATTCGGCCTTCCGGAGACCGCCCTCGCCACCGTGATCGCCCTGGTGGTGGGGTACGTCATCATCGGCTGGTTCCTGAAGTTCGTGTCGACGCGCAGCTACCGCCTTTTCGTCTGGTACCGGATCTTCCTGGGCCTGGCGCTCTACCTCCTGCTCGGTTTCGGCGTCATCAGCGCCTAGGGCTAGGCTTGGGCTTGTGAAATCCTGGACTTCCCGCCCCGTTCCTGCCCTGCCCGGAAACATGCCCGCCATCCGGCTGTTCGACACTGCGGCAGGCCGCGAAGTGGCGCTGGAGCAGGAGGCCAGGCCCTCCATGTACGTCTGCGGCATCACCCCCTACGACGCAACCCACATGGGACATGCGGCCAGCTACGTTGCTTTTGACCTGCTCAACCGGGCGTGGCGCGATGCCGGCAGCGAGGTTTCCTACGTCCAAAACGTGACGGACGTCGACGATCCCCTGCTTGAACGCGCAACCGCCACCGGCGTCGACTGGCGTGACCTAGCCGCAGAACAGGTGGAGCTCTTCCAGACCGACATGGAAGCCTTGAACGTCCTCGCGCCCGATCACTACGTTGGCGCGGTGGAATCGATCGGCCTGATCGTCCCCGAGGTGGAGCGGCTTGTCAGCATGGGGCTGGCCTACCAGGTGGCCGGCACCAACGGTGAACCTGACGGCGATGTGTATTACGACGTCGAAGCCGCCGGCAAGCAGTCGACCGCACCTGACGCCTGGGTACTGGGCTGCATTTCCCACTTGGGCGAAAGCACCATGCTGGAGCTTTTCGCCGAGCGCGGCGGGGATCCGGGAAGGGCCGGGAAGCGGCAGGCGCTTGACCCGCTGCTTTGGCGGGTGGAACGGCCGGGCGAACCCAGCTGGCCGGGAGGAAGCCTGGGCGCAGGACGGCCCGGCTGGCACATCGAATGTACCGTCATCGCCCAGAAGTACCTGCCGTCGCCATTTACGGTGCAGGGCGGTGGCTCGGACCTGATCTTCCCGCATCATGAGATGGGCGCCGGCCACGCATACTCGCTCGCAGGGGTTCCCCTTGCGCGGCATTACGCCCATGCCGGCATGGTGGGGCTGGACGGCGAAAAGATGAGCAAGTCCAAGGGCAACCTGGTGCTGGTCTCAAAGCTCCGCGCTGCCGGTGAAGACCCGGCTGCAATCCGCCTGGCCATACTGGCGCACCATTACCGCTCCGACTGGTCCTGGACGGACGAAGGCTTCGCCGCTGCCAAGGCTGACCTGGCGGCGTGGCGGACCGCCCTGGACCACGCGCCTGAAGGATCAGGCGAGGCACTCCTGGCCGAAATGCGTCAAGCCTTGGCAGCAGACCTCAACGCCCCGGCAGCAGTCGCCGCAATCTCGCGCTGGGCCCGGACAGCGAACGACGGCGGTGCTGCCGCCAGCGCCGCCGACAGCGCCCTGGTCAAGGACGCGGTGGACGCCCTCCTGGGCATCAGGCTCTGACGCCTTCTACTCCAAGGACCACAACAGAGAAGGGCCTGGGCGGGAAATCTCCCGCCCAGGCCCCTCTCCCATTAACCAATCAGGGCCGGTCCTGGCCACGCCGCTTCAGGTACCGCTCAAACTCCCGGGCAATGGATTCGCCGCTGGCCTCGGGGAGATCCGCAGTGTCCTTGGCTTCCTCCAACTGCCGGACGTAGGCGGCAATCTCGGGGTCCTCGGTAGCCAGCTCGTCCACGCCGCGTTCCCAGGCGTCGGCCTCCTCGGCCAGCTCATGGGTGTCGAGGGGCACCTGCAGCAGCTCCTCGATGCGGTGCAGGAGGGCAAGCTGCGCCTTGGGGGAGGGAGCCTGTGCCACATAGTGCGGCACGGCGGCCCACAACGACACGGCTGGGATACCGGCGAGGAGCGCCACCTCGGAGAGGACCCCCACAATGCCAACGGGGCCTTCGTATTGCGAGGCCTCCAGGTTCATGCGCTCCCTGAGCGGGGCGTCGTCGGAGGACGTGCTCACTGGGATCGGGCGGCTGTGCGGGACGTCGGCGAGCAGTGCGCCCACCAGCACCACGTAGTCCACATTCAGCGCCTCCGCATGGGCCAGCAGCTCTGCCGTGTAGGCGCGCCATTTATAGGACGGCTCCGTGCCCTGCACGAAGATGACGTCCACGTTGGAGTTGGGGGCTGTGGCTTTGTAGATCCGGGTGGAAGGCCACTTGATCTTGCGTTCGCCGGCCGCATTCCTGCGGACCGTGGGTCGGGTGAACTGAAAGTCGTAATACTCATCGGCATCGATGGATGCCACCTTTTTGCCGCCCCACAACTTGTTCAGGTAGCGCAGCGAATCGCTGGCCGCTTCTCCGGCGTCATTCCACCCTTCAAAGGCGGCAAGCATCACCGTTACGCGCTGTCCGTCAGCCACTGGCTGCAGGAACCGTTCCCGCTCGGGTCCGGCACCCTGTTCGGCGGTGTCTCCCTCGAAGCTATTCATTTCTTCACCCTACGTCCAAGGTGCAGGCTCGCGCATGGAATGAAGCGCCGCAAATCCCCGGGAACCAGTACAAACAGGACCGGCCCTGCGTCATATTCGCCAAGGGCGTAGCCCACAGCCGCCGTCCAGCCATGCCCCGTAGACTGGCGTCATGCGATTTCCTGCCGCCGGTTCACCGCTCAAAGCCGTCCTTTGGGACATGGACGGCACCATCGTGGACACCGAGCCCTATTGGATTGCCGCAGAACATGCGCTGGTGGAGGCCCACGGCGGAACGTGGAGCCACGACCAGGCAATGCAGTTGGTGGGCCAGTCGCTCACCTTTTCCGCGGGCCTGCTCCAAGAGGCCGGCGTGGAGCTCGAAATCCGCGAAATCATCGACACCCTCACCGCCCAGGTGGTCAGGAATGTCCAGCAGCAGGTGCCCTGGCGGCCGGGTGCCCGTGAGCTCCTTGAGGAACTGCACTTGGCCGGCATCCGCTGCGCCTTGGTCACCATGTCCGAGGGTCCGCTGGCCCGGGAAGTTGTGGCCAGCCTTCCCCGGCCCTACTTTGAAGTGCTGGTCACCGGCGATACCGTGAGCCAGGGCAAGCCGCACCCGGAGGCATACCTGACCGCCGTGGAACTGCTGCAGGAGAACGACCCCCACCTGGGCATCCACCACTGCGTGGCCCTCGAAGACTCCGTGCCGGGCGTGGCCGCGGCCGTGGCCTCCGGCGTCGCCACCGTGGCCGTGCCCCACATTGTGCCGCTGCCGGACGACGGCAGTTACGCTCTCTGGGACACCCTCGCAGGGCGCAGCCTGGCCGAACTGGAAGCCCTCCTGCTGCAGGCTGACGCAACCGGAGCGGCCGCCGCTTCAGCAGGTGATGCACGTGGCTGATCCGGGCGCCGGCCAAGGCACCAACCCGGCACGCCGTGAAGGGATCCCGCTGGGACGCATCGCCGGCGTCCCTGTCGTCCTCGCCTACTCGTGGTTCGTGATCGCAGCCTTCACCGTGATCGTCTATGGTCCTGTGCTGGCCAGGAACAACCCGATGCTGGGCATGAGCGCCTACGTCGTGGCCTTCGCGTACGCCGTCCTGCTCCTGATCTCAGTGCTCGTCCACGAACTCGCCCATGCGCTGACGGCAAAGATCTACGGCTGGCCCACGCAGAAAATCGTTCTTAACCTTTGGGGCGGTCACACCCAGTTCGAAAGCTTTACATCGTCCCCGGGCCGGTCAGTGCTGGTGGCGCTGGCGGGGCCGGCTGCCAACTTCGTCCTGGCGGGCGGAGCCTGGTTGCTGCTTGGCACTGACAGCCTGGGAAGCGTTGCGGAAATCCTGACGAACATCTTCATGTGGGCGAACTTCCTGATCGGCGTCTTCAATGTCCTGCCGGGCCTGCCTCTCGACGGCGGCCGGCTGGTCGAGTCCATCGTCTGGAAAGCAACCGGCAGCCAGGCGAAAGGAACCGTTGCGGCCGGGTGGGGCGGGCGGATCATCGTCCTGGCCATTGCCTACTGGTTCCTCCTTCGTCCGTCCCTCGCCGGAGAGAACCCGGACTTCAGCCTCCTCATGATCACCATCCTGGTGGGCGGGTTCCTCTGGATGGGCGCGTCGGCGTCCATCCAGCAAGGCACGCTGCGCGGCCGGCTCCCGCTGGTCAGTGCCGCGGCGTTGTCGACGCCGGCCGCCGGAATGCCTGCCACCGGCACCGTGCGGGATGCCCTCAGCCTGGGAGCGGCAGGAACAAAGTCCGTGGTGGTCTGTGGACCCGACGGCAGGCCCCAGGGCGTGGTGGACCCGGGCGCCCTGGCATCAGTGCCGCCTGCCGCAGCCGATAACACCCCCATCACGGCGGTTTCGTTTCCACTGGCTGCAGGCGCCTACGTCCCCGAATGGTCCAAAGGGCAGGAGCTGATCCAGTTCCTTTCACAGGTTGAGGGACGCCACTATGCAGTGGTGGACCACAACGGCATGGTCACCGGGCTGATGACCCAGGAGGCGGTCCTCGCTGCCATCACCGGCAAACGCCCGCGCAACGATAAGCACCCGCAGGGCCAGAACCGGTAGAGTTACCTGCCGGTCGTGCATTGCCGCCGCTAACGCCAAAACGTCCCATGGGACTGTCCGGCCGCGGCACAACAGGTTTACAGGAGCGAGGAAAAACATGAGCAGCGAAACTGCCGTCAACGACGCCAACGGAGCAGCGCAAGCCGGTGCTGCCGCCAGCGGCTCGCAGCCGGTGGGAGCTGCACGTCGCCGCGGCCCCTTCCGCGAAGGCGAACGCGTCCAGCTTACTGATGAGCGTGGCCGCATGAACACCATCACGCTGGAACGCGGCGGCGCATTCCACACCCACCGCGGGTTCCTGAACCATGACGAAATCATTGGCAAGGTTGACGGCTCCGTGGTGGTGAACAACGTGGGCCAGCAGTACCAGACCCTCCGCCCCCTGCTCTCCGACTTCGTCCTCTCCATGCCGCGCGGCGCCGCCGTCGTCTATCCCAAGGACGCCGGCCAGATCGTCACCATGGCGGACATTTTCCCGGGTGCACGCGTGGTGGAGGCCGGCGTCGGCTCGGGCGCCCTCTCCATCTCCCTGCTCCGCGCCGTGGGCGACAACGGCTACCTGCATTCCTTCGAGCGGCGCGAGGAATTCGCGGACATCGCCCGCGGAAACGTCGAGACCATCTTCGGTGGACCGCACCCCGCCTGGCAGATCTCCCTCGGTGATTTCCAGGAGGAAGTGGTCAAAGCCGAGGAACCCGGTTCCGTGGACCGCGTTGTGCTGGACATGCTCGCCCCCTGGGAATGCCTCGACGCCGTCGCTACCGTCCTTGCCCCCGGCGGCGTGTGGATCAACTACGTTGCCACCGTTACCCAGCTCTCCCGCACCGCGGAAGCCATCCGCGCGGACGGCCGGTTCACGGAACCCGACGCGTGGGAGTCAATGGTCCGCGGCTGGCACCTTGAAGGTCTCGCCGTGCGTCCCGACCACCGCATGGTGGCCCACACCGGGTTCCTGTTGGTCACGCGGCGGCTCGCCGACGGCGTCACCGGCATTTCGGTCAAGCGCCGCCCGTCCAAGACCGAGTTCAACGAAGAGGACGTTAACGCGTGGACCCCGGGCGCCGTGGGGGAGCGGGCCGTGTCGGACAAGAAGCTCCGGCGCGCCGCCCGTGACGCCATCGCAGGGACAAATGTCGTGGACACGCCCGAGGTCACGAACTAGTCCACATTTCGGGAGTCTCCATCCCTACCTGCCATCTTGGGACTAATGTCTTAAGAGAAGCGCAGGAAGGGGCTGATACATCATGGAGACACCAAACCCGGACTCCGGACGTACACCGGCAGAGCAGTCTGCCGCCAACGACCTCTCGGTTGCTGACCGCCAGGTCAACATTCTTCGGGACAAGCTCAGGCACATCGACCGCCAGCTGGCGGCAGCCACGCAGAACAACTCCAAGTTGGTCAGCATGCTTGAGACCGCGAAGGCAGAGATCCTTCGGCTGAAAAACGCCCTGGACCAGGAAGGGCAGCCGCCCTACAGCTTCGGCACCATCCTTCAGATCAACCCAAGGCGGCAACCCGCTCCGGGCAGCAGCGGCCAGGCCGCCACTGAAGAATCGGTGGACATCTTCAACGCCGGGCGGAAAATGCGGGTGGGCATCAGCCCGCTGGTGAACATCAACCAGCTCGCAGTAGGGCAGGAAGTGCTCCTGAACGAAGCACTCCTGATCGTGGCAGGGCTGGGCTACGAACGCGCCGGCGAACTGGCCACCCTGAAGGAGATGCTGGGACGCGACCGGGCCCTGGTGGTGGGCCGCGCGGACGAGGAACGCGTCGTTCGGCTGTCCGGAGCCCTCTTGTCCGAAAAACTCCGGGTGGGCGATGCCCTCTCCGTCGACTCGCGGACAGGCTACGCCTTGGAGAAAGTGCCCCGCTCCGAGGTGGAGAACCTGGTCCTTGAGGAAGTTCCGGACATCACCTACGAGGACATCGGCGGCCTTGGTCCCCAGATCGAACAGATCCGCGACGCCGTCGAACTGCCGTTCTTGCACCCGGACCTTTACCGGGAACATGGCCTGAAGGCTCCCAAGGGCATCCTCCTGTATGGTCCTCCCGGCTGCGGCAAGACCCTGATCGCCAAGGCGGTTGCCAACTCGCTTGCCGCCCGCGCCGCGGAGCGGTCCGGGAATGTTGACTTGAAGAGCTACTTCCTCAACATCAAGGGCCCAGAGCTCCTGGACAAGTACGTGGGTGAAACAGAGCGGCACATCCGCCTGATCTTCTCCCGCGCCCGGGAAAAGGCCTCGGACGGCAGCCCCGTCGTGGTGTTCTTCGACGAGATGGACTCACTGTTCCGCACCCGCGGCACCGGCATCTCGTCCGACGTCGAAACCACCATCGTGCCTCAGCTCCTCAGCGAGATCGACGGCGTGGAGCGCCTCGACAACGTCATCGTCATCGGCGCGTCCAACCGCGAGGACATGATCGACCCCGCCATCCTCCGGCCCGGCCGGTTGGACGTCAAGGTCAAGATCCAGCGGCCCGATGCCGAAGCTGCTGCAGACATTTTCAACAAATACATCACCACGGACCTGCCGTTCCACGAATCCGACCTGGCCGAACACAACGGGGACGTCCAGGCCACCGTGGACGCCATGGTCCAGCGCACGGTGGAAGCGATGTACTCCACGGACAAATCCAACGAGTTCCTGGAGGTCACCTACGCCAACGGTGACACTGAAATGCTGTATTTCAAGGACTTCAACTCCGGCGCGGTGGTGCAGAACGTGGTGGACCGGGCCAAGAAGTATGCCATCAAGGACCTGCTGACCACGCACCAGAAGGGCCTTCGAATCGAGCATCTGCTGCGCGCCGTGGTTGACGAGTTCCGTGAACATGAGGACATGCCCAACACCACCAATCCGGACGACTGGGCACGGATCTCCGGGAAGAAGGGCGAACGGATCACCTACATCCGCACCATCGTCCAAGGCAAGGCCGGCCAGGAGCCGGGCAAGTCCATCGAGACCATGCCGACCACGGGACAGTATCTATGACGGGTGCACAGGGATCCGCCGGCGGGGAGGGCCTCCCCGCCGGCGGGGCCATGCGCGTCATGGGAGCGGAAACCGAATACGGAATCCATGCTCCTTCTGCACCTTCCGCCAACGCCACCATGATGAGTGCCAGGGTGGTGCAGGCTTATGCCCAGGTCACCCGGCAACGCGCTGCCGGCGGAGCCGAAACCCGCTGGGACTACACCGATGAAGAGCCGCTGCACGATGCCCGCGGCTGGACAGTGGACAGGGGCGCCGCACATCCCAGCCAGCTGACCGACCAGCCGCCGGTGCTCGACGCGGAAGCGGTCGCCTTGGCGTACGGCCGCGAGGAACTTGAGCTCGACGGCCAGGACGAATCCGGGACCCTGCTGATGAACATGGTCCTGGGCAACGGCGCCCGGCTGTATGTCGACCACGCGCACCCCGAGTACTCAAGCCCCGAAGTCACCAATCCACGCGACGCCGTGGCCTGGGATGCCGCAGGTGACCTGGTGGGACTGGCTGCAATGCGCCGGCTGGCCGCGGACCCTGCGCTCCCACCGGTCAACCTGTACAAGAACAACACGGACAACAAGTCCGTGTCCTACGGTTCGCACGAGAACTACCTCATGCCAAGGTCGGTGCCCTTCGGGGATATTGTGCGGGGGCTGACGCCGTTTTTCGTGAGCCGTCAGGTAGTCTGCGGTGCCGGCCGGCTGGGACTTGGCCAGGACAGCTCTATCCCCGGCTTCCAGATCAGCCAGCGGGCGGACTTCTTCGAAGCTGAAGTGGGCCTCGAAACCACCATCCGCAGGCCAATCATCAACACCCGGGATGAGCCGCACGCCACCGCGGACAAGTACCGTCGCCTGCACGTGATCATTGGGGACGCCAACCTCAGCCAGGTATCCAATTACCTCAAGTTCGGTACCACAGCCATGGTCCTCAGCCTTATTGAAGCCGGGCTTGCGCCCAAAATTGAGGTCTATGAACCCGTCGCAGCCCTCAAGACCGTCAGTCATGACACCTCCCTGACCGCGAAGCTGCGCCTACTGGACGGGAGGCGCGTCACGGCCCTGGACCTCCAGTGGATCTACCACGAAGCTGCGGCCAAACTCGCGCAGGACACCGGTGTGGGTGATGCCGTGGACGGTGACGGACATACCCACGAGGTCCTTGAGCGATGGGCGTCCGTCCTCACCCAGTTGGACAGTGACAGGGCCGCCGCCGCCACCTCCGTGGAATGGCTTGCCAAGCTTTCGCTGCTGGACGGCTACCGCCAGCGCGACGGACTGGAGTGGAGCGACGCGCGGCTGGGCCTGGTGGATCTCCAGTGGGCGGACATTCGGCCCGAGAAAGGCCTTTACTACCGCTTGCTGTCCAGGAACCGGATGCAGCGCGTGGTGGATGATGCCGCCATCGCCGCCGCAGTAGCGGAGCCGCCGGCAGACACCCGGGCCTTCTTCCGGGGCAAGTGCATCAGCAGCTTCGGCAAGGATGTGGTGGGGGCAAGCTGGGACTCTGTCATCTTCGATGTGCCGGGTTATGGACGGCTTCAGCGGGTGCCCACCCGGGAACCCCTGAGGGGAACCAAAGCCCTGACCGGAGCGTTGTTTGAGCGCTACCGGGAAGCGGGTCCATTCCTCGGGGAATTGCTGGGACACAACAGCACTCCGCCTGCGGCGTAAACCGCGCCGGAACGTCCGTCCCGTGGCAGGATGGGCATATCGGAGGATCCGCCGGATCCACCGAAGGAAGAAGGAGGGAAACCAATGGCAGGCCAGGAGCAGCAACAGCCCCAGTCACGCGACAGCCAGGTCGACGAAGACATCCCCGAGGCACCCCCGGCACCGCCTGAGGCGCAGGCCTCGGCATCAACCGAAGGCGTGGACGACCTGCTCGACGAAATCGACGGCGTGCTGGAATCCAACGCTGAAGAGTTCGTCCGGGCATTCGTCCAAAAGGGCGGCCAGTAACCCGGACCCGGAAGGTGGCGGAAGCCGCGGAAGGCCGGGTTCTGTGCCCACGTTGAAGTACCACGTTCAAGGAGTGATGAGTGCAGGAATCAACCGCCAACCAGGTAGCCGCAAACGCCACCTCGTCCTTTACGGAACACCTTCTACGGGACCGGCCCGAGCTGCTGCCCTTTAACCGGTCCCTCCAAGGTGGTGCGTCCGCGGCTGCCCCGGTGCAGGTCCCACACGCCACCACCATCGTTGCCATGAGCTACGGCGGCGGTGTCCTGATGGCGGGGGACAGGCGGGCCACCATGGGAAATGTCATCGCCAGCAGGCACATCGAGAAGGTGTTTCCTGCGGACCACTACTCGGTCCTCGGCATCGCCGGGACGGCGGGCATCGCGATAGACCTGACCCGGCTCTTCCAGGTTGAACTCGAACACTACGAAAAGATCGAAGGAACCCAGCTGAGCCTTGAGGGAAAGGCCAACCGGCTGGGGGCCATGATCCGGGGCAACCTTCCGTTGGCCCTGCAGGGTTTGGCGGTAGTGCCCCTGTTCGCGGGTTTCGACACCACCGCCGGTGTTGGCCGGCTTTTTTCCTATGACGTCACGGGCGGCAGATACGAAGAACACGAACACCACACCGTGGGGTCAGGTTCCGTCTTCGCCCGCGGAGCCCTGAAAAAGCTTTGGCGCCCCAACCTTTCCGCAGCGGAGGCACTCTCCGTAGCCGTGGAGTCCCTCTATGACGCCGCCGACGACGATTCTGCCACGGGCGGTCCGGATACCGTCCGCCAGCTGTGGCCCGTTGTTTACACGGTGGACAGGACGGGTGCGCGCCGGGTGCCGGAGCCTGAGCTCGCTGCTGCTTCCCGCCGCGTAATTGAAGCGCGCACCATCGCCGGACGGGAGGCTTGAGATGACCCAGCAGTTTTATGTCTCGCCCGAACAGCTGATGAAGGACCGCGCGGACTTCGCGCGGAAAGGCATCGCCCGGGGCCGCTCGGTTGTGGTCATCAGTTGCGCCGACGGCATTGCACTCGTCGCCGAGAACCCTTCGCCGTCCCTCCACAAGATCGGCGAAATCTATGACAAGATCGCCTTCGCCGCGGTGGGTAAATACAACGAATTCGAAAGCCTCCGGCAGGCCGGCGTCCGCTATGCCGACGTCCGGGGATACTCCTATGACCGGGAGGACGTGACCGCCCGCGGCCTGGCAAGCGTCTACGCGCAAAGCCTGGGTGCCGTCTTCACCGCCGAACAGAAGCCTTTCGAGGTGGAACTTGCCGTCGCGGAGGTGGGCAACACGCAGGCCGAAGACCACCTGTACCGGCTGACGTTCGACGGCTCCATCGCCGACGAGCACAGCTTCGTCGTGATGGGCGGCCAGGCTGAGAAGGTGTCATCGGCCATCGACGCCGGCTGGCAGGCCTCACTTGGCTTCGCCGACGCCGTGCGGCTGGCACTGAAGGGGCTCACGCCCGTCCAGGAGGGGGAGCAGCCGGCAGCGCCGCTGCCGCCCAGCGCCCTCGAAGTGGCCGTACTGGACAGGCTTTCCGACAGCACCCGCGGCACCCGGCGCGCCTTCCGCAGGCTCAACGATTCGGACATCACAGCACTGCTGGCCTAGGAGGACCACATGGACAAGAGAATCTTCGGCATCGAAACCGAGTTCGGGATCTCTTACTCGAGCCCGGACTCCAGGCCTCTTGCTCCCGAGGAAGTGGCCCGGTACCTCTTCCGCAAGGTGGTCAGCTGGGGCCGGTCGTCCAACGTCTTCCTTACCAACGGTTCGCGGCTATACCTCGATGTAGGGTCCCACCCCGAATATGCCACGGCAGAATGTGACGATCTTGCCCAGCTGATCGCCCATGACCGTGCCGGTGAACTTATCCTTGACGACCTGGTGGATGAGGCTCAGGCACGGCTGGCTGCTGAAGGGTTCAACGGCACCGTCTACCTGTTCAAGAACAACACAGACTCCGCGGGCAACTCCTATGGCAGTCACGAGAACTACCTCATTCCCCGGCGCGGTGAGTTTTCCCGTCTTGCCGAGATCCTGATTCCGTTTCTCGTCACCCGGCAGCTCATCGCCGGGGCAGGCAAGATCCTGAAGACCCCCCACGGTGCCACCTACGCGTTTTCCCAGCGCGCCGACCACATCTGGGAGGGTGTCTCCTCCGCCACCACCAGGTCCCGCCCCATCATCAACACCAGGGACGAGCCGCACGCAGATGCTGAGTTCTACCGGCGGCTGCACGTCATCGTCGGAGACTCCAACATGTCCGAGGCGACGGCACTGATGAAGATCGGCACCGTGGACCTGGTTCTTCGGATGATCGAAGCGGGCGTGATCATGCGCGACATGCGGATGGAAAACCCCATCCGCAGCATCCGGGAAATCTCGCACGACCTCAGCGGCCGCGCCCTGGTCCGCCTGGCCAACGGCCGCCAACTCACAGCCCTTGAAATCCAGCAGGAGTACTTGACCAAGGTCACGGCGTTCGTCAAGGAACACGGCGCCCACAACCAGCACGTTCCCGTGATTCTGGACCTGTGGGAACGCACGCTGCACGCCATCGAGTCGGGTGATACCAGGGGCATCGACACGGAAATCGACTGGGCCATCAAGAAGAAGCTGATGGACAACTACCGCGAACGGCACGGCCTGGGCCTGGAGGCCCCCCGGATCGCCCAGCTCGACCTTACCTACCATGACATTTCCCGCAGCCGGGGACTCTTCTACCTGCTGCAGTCCCGTGGTGCGGTGCGCCGGATAGTGGACGACACAGTCATCAAGAGTGCCGTGGACGCGCCACCGCAAACCACCCGCGCAAAGCTCCGGGGGGACTTTGTCCGCCGCGCACAGGAACTGGGGCGCGACTACACGGTTGACTGGGTGCACCTGAAGTTGAACGACCGTGCCCACCAGACAATTCTTTGCAAGGACCCCTTCCGCAGCGTCGATGAACGCGTGGATGCGCTGCTGGACTCCATGGGTTGATCGGCTCCGGGCGGACGTCCAGCTTCAGGGTCTATTCTGGATGAGGTCCTTTTAACGGGGACCTCTCCACGGCACTGTCCGCCGCCACGCGGAGCGTCGTATCCACCCTGCCCCGACGAAAGTTTTCTACGTGCGCCGACTACTAGCAATCCTCCTTCCCGGCCTGCTGCTCCTGACTGCCTGCGGAGGTACAGCCTCCCAGCCCGAACCCAGCAGCCAGTCCGCCGGGGAGACTGCAAAGTTCGACTCCCTCAAGTTGACCGACAACGGGGACAAGAAGGCCCCGGGTGTGGACTTCGACAAGCCGCTGACCGTCACCCAGCCCACCATCAAAGTTGTCTCCGAAGGCAGCGGCGACACTGTGAAGGCCAACCAGGTCGCCAAAATCTCCATCCTGGCCCTGAACGGCACGGACGGATCCCAGCTGGAGGATACGTTCCCCAACGAACCTCAAAGCTTCGAGCTTAACGATGAGCTCAAGACCAGCAACGCCGTCATCTACAACGCTTTCGTGGGCGCAAAGGTGGGTTCCAGCCTTGCCCTCGCCGTCCCCGGCCAGCAGAGTGCACCGTCGGCAAGTCCCAGCCCATCGGACAGCGCAAGCCCCAGCGCCAGCCCCAGTGCCGCTGCCGATCCCACCCAGCTGCTGATCATCAAGGTTCTTTCCGCCTCGGACCCCACTCCCGTTCTGGACAAGCCGCAGGGTGAAACCGTATCGCCGCCGGCCGGACTGCCTACGGTGACTGAAAAGGACGGCGTGCCGGAGATCAATGTAGCGGGTGCAGCCGCGCCCACGTCGCTCGTATCGCAGGACCTGGTCAAGGGCACCGGCGCCACCGTCAAGGAATCCGACACGCTCACCGTAAACTACGTGGGCGTCAACCTCAGTGACGGCACCAAGTTCGATTCCAGCTTTGACCGTGGCCAGCCCGCCACTTTCCCGCTCTCCGGCGTCATCAAGGGCTGGACCCAGGGCCTCACCGGTAAAACCGTAGGCTCCCGCGTCCTGCTGGTCATCCCCAAGGACCTGGCTTACGGTGACGCCGGCCAGGGCCAGGCGAAGGGTGACCTGGTGTTCGTAGTGGACATCCTCGGGGTCAAGTAGCAAGACTTACAGGGACGCCGCGTCCTCCGCGGCAACCATCAGCACTCACGCATAGGAGCAAGCATGTCGTTTGGACAGCGGGAATTCGACCGCCAGAAGCCCGAGATCGATTTTCCGGAAGGCGACGTGCCCACGGAACTCGTCATTACCGACCTCATCGAGGGTGACGGCCGTGAGGCCAAGGCAGGGGACACCGTCTCCACCCACTATGTCGGCGTTGCCTGGTCCACAGGCGAGGAGTTCGACGCCTCATGGGGCCGCGGTGCACCGCTGGACTTCCGCGTCGGCGTCGGCCAGGTCATCCAGGGCTGGGACCAGGGGCTGCTGGGCATGAAGGTGGGCGGCCGCCGCCGCCTGGAGATCCCGTCAGAGCTGGCCTACGGCTCACGTGGCGCCGGCGGAGCCATCGCACCCAACGAAGCCCTGATCTTCGTCGTGGACCTCGTCGGGGTCCGCTGACCCCAGTCAGGGACGCCGCCATGAGCGCGGCTGGACGGAGGACAACCCTCCGCCCAGCCGCGCTTTCTGCTTTCGCCCGGGGAGTTTAGTAACGTAACCAACGTGTCCGTAACCCGCACTGAACGACTCCTCAACCTGTTGATCGCGCTGCTCAACACCCGCTACGGGCTTCACCGCAGCGAACTGCGTGACAAGGTCTACCACGACACCTCCGGCAACGACGTCGCCTTCGGGCGCATGTTCGAGCGGGACAAGAATGACCTGCGGGCGATGGGCTTTGACGTCGAGACGCTGACGGACCTGGGCTGGAGCGAGGACGATCCGGCCACCACGCGGTACCGGATCGGCAAGGAATCCAACCGGCTCCCCGATGTCGAGCTGGGGCCCGAGGAGTGGACCGTCCTCCTGCTGGCCTCCCAACTTTGGGAGCGCGCCGCGCTGGGCAGGGCAGCCCAAAGCGCACTGCGGAAGCTGCAGGCATCCGGACAGCTGGCAGAGGTGCAACTGCCTGCCGGAGTCCAGCCCCGAATCAAACCGGCAGGGCAGGCCTTCGACGACATCGTGGCAGCCATGCACGCGCGGCATCCCGTGAGCTTCACCTACCTGGCCGGCAGTACAGGCAGGGAGGAAGAACGGACTGTTGAGCCCTGGGGCCTGGGCAGCCGCTTCGGCCAGTGGTACCTGATGGGCTACGACCGGGCCCGGAAGGCCGCACGGCAGTTCCGGCTTTCCCGCCTCACCAGTGCCGTGACCGCCCTCCCGAGAGAGCAGTACGAGCCCCCCGCCGACTTCAACATCCGGGCGGAGCTGGACCGGCTGCCCGAACTGCCGCTGCGCACTGCCGTGGTGGATGTCCGGAACGGGCACCTCCTGGCCCTTCGCCGCCGGGCGGTCCCGGATGCCGGAGAGCAGGCCTCGGGCCGCCCCCGCGACGGCTACGACCGGCTCGTCCTGGAGTACCGGGACCCGGAAGTCCTGGCCGAAGAACTGGCGTCCTACGGGCCGGACGCCCTGGCAGTAGAACCCGCCGGACTCGCCGGGGCCGTACGGCGGCGGCTGCAGGGCGCGGCAGACTTCAGCGCCGAACCCGTCCCCGCATACTCCTTTACCGACACCCGTGCACGTGCTGGCCGAAAAGGAACCTCGGAGGACCAGCTCAAGCGGATGCTGCAGCTGGTGCCCTTCCTGGTCCACAACCAGGGCCTCCACATCCAGGACGTCGCCCGCCACTTCGGCGTCACCCGCGAAGAACTCGAAGCGGACCTCCGGATCCTCATTTGTTCCGGATTGCCCGAGGGCTATCCGGACGACCTGCTCGACATCCAGTGGGAAGACGACCACGTCTTCATCACCCAGGACCTCGACCTGAAAAAGCCGGTCCGGTTCACCGTCGAGGAGGCCTGCGCCCTGCTGACTGGGCTGGAGACACTCAATGGCCTGCCTGACCTGCCCGGCGGGGGCGCCCTGGAATCGGTCACCCTGAAGCTCCTGGCCGCCGCCGGGGAGGAAGGACTCCGCGCTGCCTCCATCGCCGGCCCGCAGGTAGCTCCCGCGGACGCCGAAACTCACGCCACTGTCCGCCAGGCCATCGAGTCCCGTTCGCAGCTCCACCTAACGTACTTGTCACCGCAGCGGGACGCGGTCACGGAACGCGACGTTGACCCACTGCGGCTCTATTCCCTGGACAACACGTGGTACTTCGAAGCCTGGTGCCACCTGGTGGACGGGCTGCGGAACTTCCGCCTGGACCGGGTACAGGACGTGCACCCCAACGGGGCGCCGGCTCGCAAGGCGGGGGAACGGGACGGGGGTGTCCCGGCCAAGCTGTTCACCCCGAACGACGACGACACGACCGTCACAGTCCAGCTCACCCGGCAGGGGAGGGGGCTGGCGGAGGATTATTACGCGGAGCGGACAGCCGAGCTTCCGGACGGCGGCCTGGTGGCAGAGATCCGGTTTGGCAGCACGGCATGGCTGCCGATGTTCGTGGCCCAGCACGGCGGCGCGGCCCGCATCCTGGCACCCACCGAAGTGGCCGGCGCCGCGCGGGACTGGTTGGCGGCCGCCCTGGACAGCTACGCCGGATAGACTTCTCAGCATGCCTTGGTGGTCCTGGATTCTCATTTGGGTGGCGCTCGTCGCCGTCGCCCTGCTTTTCTATGTCCTGCTGGGCATCCGTCTCTTCCGCCAGTTCATGGCAACCATGAAGGATCTCAGCGCCGCAGGCGCGAAACTGGGGCACCTGGGCTCCGTTGAGGTCCTGGAGGAATCCCATGATTTGTCCCGTCCCGTGCCGGGCTCGGCCGTTTTTGCCTCACCCGCTGACATGCGACATGATTACGAGGCATCCAAACTGGCGCGGCGCGAAGAACGCCGGCGCAGGCGAGTGCAGCGCAAGAAGGACCGGGGCCAGCCGCAGGCGCTCGGAGATCTCGACTTCACATAGAAGTAGGATGTAATTAGAGGAAAGGATTTCCCGTGGGAAGACTCTTTGATGGCCCCTGGCCAATCGTAATCATCATCGTTGTTGCTTTGCTTCTCTTCGCTGCCCCGAAGCTTCCGGCCATGGCCCGCAGCCTGGGCCAGTCGATGCGGATCATCAAGTCCGAGGTCAAGGAAATGAAGAACGACGGCAAAGCCGACACCAACACCGAGGCCTCCGGTCCGGTGGAAGGCACCATCGTGAACCACCCCAAGGCGAAGCCCGGTGAGCCGACAGACGGCACTGACGTTCCGCCGTCGACCCGCGCCTGACCTCCCGTGGCACTGTCGCGGGCCCGTAAAGCCAATCCCGAGGGGCGGATGTCGCTTTGGGAGCACCTCAAGGAGCTGAAGAACCGGCTGATTAAGTCGGCGATCGGCGTCGTCATCGGCGGCATTGGGGGCTGGATACTTTACGATCCGCTGCTGAAGGCCCTGGCGGAGCCGGTAAACCGGATTTCGAATGAGACCGGCGGCCTCGCAGCCATCAACTTCGGGACCATCGCGTCGCCCTTCGACTTCAAGCTGCAGATGTCGCTCCTGATCGGCGCTGTCATCTCCAGCCCCATCTGGATCTACCAGCTCTGGGCGTTCATCACTCCCGGGCTGACATCCAAGGAGCGGCGGTACACCCTGGGTTACATGGCCGCGGCCATCCCACTGTTCCTCGCCGGAATCTGGGTGGGCTGGCTCGTGGTTCCGCAAGTGGTCCACGCGCTGACCCAGTTCACCCCCGCCGGTTCCTCCAGCGTCATTGACGCCAGGACCTACATCGAATTCGTCACCCGCATGGTGCTGATGCTGGGCCTGGCCTTCCTGGTGCCCGTGGTGCTGGTGGGTGTCAACATGGCGGGCATTGTGTCCGGACGCACCATCCTCAAGGCCTGGCGAATCACGGTTTTCCTGGTCTTTGTCCTGGCTGCCATCGCCGCGCCCGGTGCTGACGCGATATCGATGTTCATGCTGGCGGGACCGCTGCTGGCACTGTTCTTCGCAGCAATCGGCATCTGCATCATGAACGACAAGCGCCGCGACCGCCGCCAGGCGCGGCAGGTGGAGGAGACCGAGGCCACCGCAGACATCGCCACCCCAAGCAGCGAACTCAAGAAGCTCTAGGCTGCCGTTAGGCTTGGGGTATGTCCTCCACCACCGGACCCTTCTCCACCGGCCCTATCGATCCTGAAGAGCTGTCTCCCGCTGAGCGCTACCGTGCCAGCGCCGAACGCAGGGCCGAGGCAGCCACCCCCCTCGGATCGTTCAGCGGGACCCTGGACTTTGAACTGGATGACTTCCAAAAGCAGGCATGCCGTTCCCTCCAGGAGGGCAGGGGAGTCCTGGTGGCCGCCCCGACCGGTGCCGGCAAGACCATAGTGGGGGAGTTTGCCATCTACCTCGCCCTGCAGCGGGGGCTGAAGGCCTTCTACACCACGCCCATCAAGGCGCTCAGCAACCAGAAGTTCAGCGAACTGAGCGAAAAGTATGGTTCGGACAACGTTGGCCTCCTGACCGGTGACACCAGCATCAATGGCGATGCCCAGGTGGTGGTCATGACCACGGAAGTCCTGCGGAACATGCTGTACGCGGATTCGGCCACGCTGGCCGATCTTGGCTACGTGGTGATGGATGAGGTGCACTACCTCGCCGACCGGTTCCGCGGGGCAGTGTGGGAAGAAGTCATCATCCACCTGCCCAGCGAGGTGCAGGTCGCCTCGCTCAGCGCCACGGTCTCCAACGCGGAGGAATTCGGCGCCTGGCTGGACACCGTCCGCGGTGACACCGACATCATCGTTTCCGAACACCGGCCGGTACCGCTGTGGCAGCATGTCATGGTGGGCCGGCAGATCATGGACCTGTTCGCCGGGGAAACCACCTTTGACGAGATCGCCCCGCCCGTTGAGGACGAGGACGAGCTACCGGCCAAGCCCGGCAAACCTGCGAACAACGCCAAGGGGCGCGGCTTCGACGTCAACCCGGACCTGCTGGCCGTGGCCCAGAGCGAAACCCAGCAAAGTTTCCGCAGCAGCCGCCCGGGCCCCGGGAGCCGGGGCCAACGCGGCAGGCGCGGAAACGACCGCCTGGGGCGGGGCGGAGAGCCCAGGGGAGTGCGGCCGGCCAGCCGCCCCCAGGTCATCGCGAGCCTGGACCGGATGGACCTCCTGCCTGCCATCACCTTCATCTTTTCCCGCGCCGGCTGCGAGGCAGCGGTGGCCCAGTGTGTCGGGTCCGGACTGTGGCTCACAACGGAAAGGGAGCAGCGGATCATCGCCCAGCGCGTGGATGAAGCCGGGCAGGACATCCCGCCGGACGACCTCGACGTCCTGGGCTTCTGGACCTGGCGGGACGGCCTGGTCCGCGGTTTTGCTGCCCACCACGCCGGGATGCTGCCCACTTTCAAGGAGGTAGTGGAGAAGCTTTTCGCCGACGGACTGGTGAAGGCTGTCTTCGCCACGGAAACCCTTGCCTTGGGCGTGAACATGCCCGCACGTTCCGTGGTGCTGGAAAAGCTGGACAAGTTCAACGGCGAAGCCCACGTGGACATCACTGCAGGTGAATACACCCAACTGACTGGCCGGGCGGGCCGCCGCGGGATCGACATCGAGGGCCACGCCGTGGTGTTGTGGCAGCCCGGAACGGACCCGACGGCGGTGGCAGGCCTGGCGTCCCGGCGCACCTACCCGCTCAACTCGAGCTTCCGGCCCACCTACAACATGAGCATCAACCTCCTGGCGCAGTTTGGCCGGTCCCGGGCCCGCGAAATCCTGGAGTCCTCCTTTGCCCAGTTCCAGGCCGACCGCTCCGTGGTGGGCCTGGCCAGGCAGGTACGCAGCCGCGAGGAATCGCTGGCAGGCTACGCCAAGTCCATGACCTGCCACCTGGGCGACTTTACGGAGTATGCCCGGCTGCGCAGGGAACTCTCCGATGCCGAGAGCGCCACGTCCCGGACCAAGTCACGGGTCCAGAAGTCGCTCAGTGGCGACTCCCTTGCCCGTCTCCTGCCGGGGGACGTAGTGAACGTCCCCGGCGGACGCGCCCCGGGGCCCGCCGTCGTCCTCAGCTCCGACCACGGCAGCCGCGAACCCCGGCCTGCCGTGCTCACGCTGGACAACCAGTTGCGCCGCATTGGTACGGATGACCTGGAAGGTCCCATCGCGCCGGTGACCCGGATCCGCATTCCGAAGTCCTTCAATGCCAAGGTGCCCAAGTCACGGCGCGATCTTGCGTCCTCCGCCCGGAACGCGCTGCGGGAGAACCGGCCGCCCGCTCCCGGCCAGAACCGCAACCACGATTTTGGCCGCGGCGCAGCCTTTCCCAACCAGGAGAAGCGTATTGCCGCCCTGCGCCGGGCCCTGAAGGCGCACCCCTGCCATGGATGCAGCGAACGGGAAGACCACGCCCGGTGGTCGGAGCGCTGGTGGAAGCTGCGGCGCGAAACGGACGGGCTGGTCCGCCAGATCCAGGGCCGGACCAACACCATCGCCAAAACCTTCGACCGGGTCTGCGATGTCCTGTCCGCCTACGGATATTTGGAGGAGACCGGGGACGGCGGGCTCAAGATCAGCCCGGATGGCCAGCGGCTGCGCCGGATCTACGGCGAGAAGGACCTGCTGATCTCGCAGTCCCTGCGCCTGGGCGCCTTCGATGACCTGGACGCCGCCGAAGTGGCCGCCCTGGCCAGCGTCCTGGTATTCCAGGCCAAACGCGAAGACCGGGGACTGCGGCCGCGCATGCCCAGCGTCTCCCTGGAAACTTCGGTGGACATCGTGGTGAGGGAGTGGTCCGTGCTTGAGGACGTGGAAGAGGAGAACAAGCTTCCGCTGACCGGCGAGCCTGAACTGGGCCTGGTCTGGCCCCTCTACAAGTGGGCCCGCGGCCGCCACCTGCAGGATGTCCTGAGCGGCACCGACCTCGCGGCCGGCGACTTTGTCCGCTGGGTCAAGCAGGTGGTGGACCTCCTGGACCAGCTGGCAAAGATCCCCGGCCTTGATCCGCGGCTGGCACGGCTTTGCGCCGAGGCGATCAACCTCATCCGCCGCGGCGTCGTTGCGTACTCGTCCGTCCTCTAATCCCGCTTTTACCCCTGCCGGCCGCCGCCGGGCTGCCCAAACCCCCAGGAGTCATTCCCACCATGCCGAGCCCAGAAGCCACGTCCCGTCCTGCCCCGGTGCTGTACCGGAATGGGTCCGTCTACACCGCGGCAGATCCGTTCGCCACGGCCATGCTGGTGGACGGCGACACCGTTGCCTGGGTCGGGTCGGAGCAGGCGGCATCGTCCATTGCCGACAGTTCCATGGAGGTCATTGATCTTCGCGGCGCGCTGGTGGCCCCCGGGTTCGTCGATTCGCACATGCACCTGACCGAAACCGGGATCGCACTGGAGTCACTGCAGCTGGGGGCCGTGACCTCCGCCCGCGCCCTGCTGGACGCAGTTGCCGGGGCCTGGGGTACCGGGCCCGTGCTCGGCCACGGCTGGGACGAGACCACCTGGGCGGACTCCACCCTGCCCAGCGCCGAAGAACTGGAGCGGGCAGCGGGCGGTCGTCCGGTCTACCTCTCGCGGGTGGACGTGCATTCGGCACTGGTCTCACCGTCGCTGGCACAGTCCGCGGGCCTGCGCGGCAAGGACGGGTACGACGGCGGACCCCGGGTAACGCGGGCGGCCCACGACGCAGCCCGGCTGGCAACGCGGCAGCTGCCGCGGGAGTCACTGAAGCGGCACCAGGAGCGTGCCCTGGCGGAGGCAGCGGCCAACGGTTACGTCGCCGTGGCCGAGATGGGGGCGCCGCATATCGGCGGCGTCGATGATCTGAAGCTTGCTGCCGCCTGGAACGGTGGTGTGGAAGGCGGCGCGCAGTTCCCGGAAGTGCTGCCGTACTGGGGGGAACTGGTTTCGACCGAGGAACAGGCCCGAGCCCTCGTTGGACAGTTCGATGGAGGCATCCGCGGCCTGGCCGGCGACCTCAACATTGATGGTTCGCTGGGTTCCCGCACTGCCGCGCTGCGGGCCGACTACAGCGATGCAGCCCAGGAGCGCGGTGCGCTCTACCTCAGCGTGGACCAGGCGGCGGCACACCTTGCCGCGTGTTCCCTCGCCGGGATCCAGGGTGGGTTCCACGTGATCGGTGATGCCGGGCTTGATGCCGCGCTGGAAGCGCTGGACCTGGCGGCCAAGGAGGTAGGGGAGCAGCGGGTGCGTGCCGCCGGCCACCGATTCGAGCATGTGGAGATGGCTGATGCGGCTGCTGTGGCCAAGCTGGCCCACCACTCCGTGACGGTCAGCGCCCAGCCGGCCTTCGATGCAGCCTGGGGCGGAGCAGGCGGACTTTACGAGCAGAGGCTGGGGGAGCGCAGCCGGTCCATGAATCCGTTCGCCGCCTTCTACTCGGCGGGTGTTCCTGTTTGCTTTGGCAGTGACAGTCCCGTCACCCCCCTCCGTCCGTGGGCCAGCGTGCGCGCCTGCGTGGAACATCACAACGCGGCAGAACGGATTTCCGCACGCGCAGCGTTCCTGGGCCACACCCGCGCCGGCTGGAGGGCCGCCCGTCACGCAAACCCCATGGCGGGCCAGCTGGTTCCCGGGGCGCCCGCCAGTTTTGCCGTCTGGGAGGTGGAGGAACTGATGGTCCAGGTGGCGGATGGGCGGGTACAGTCCTGGAGCACCGATCCGCGGGCGAGGACCCCCCTGCTTCCCGCCCTGGACACCGGCTCCGACCCGGTATGCCTCCAAACCGTCAAAAACGGCACCGAACTGTTCGCCAACCCGGCACTGCGTTCCTGACCCGGGAACTGTCCGCCCTATAATGGGGAGTTGCGCCCGGCGCCGGCAAGCCCGGCTACAGGTGCACCGACCACTTCCACCAGGAAAGGCCCTTTGTGCGCGTCCTTACGATCATTCCCACCTACAACGAACTGGAATCGCTGCCCAAGACGCTCCAGCGCCTTCGGAAGGCCGTTCCGGCGTCGGACGTGCTGGTGGTTGATGACAACAGCCCTGACGGCACCGGGCAACTTGCCGACGGCTTCGCTGCCGAGGATTCCCAGGTCCATGTCCTGCACCGCAAGGGCAAGGAAGGCCTGGGCGCGGCCTACATTGCAGGTTTCAAGTGGGGTCTGGAGGCCGGCTACGACGTCCTGGTCGAAATGGACGCAGACGGTTCCCACCAGCCCGAACAGCTTCCCCAACTGATTGAAGCGGTGGACCAGGGCGCCGACCTGGCCATGGGCTCGCGCTGGGTTCCCGGCGGCAGCGTGGTCAACTGGCCCCTGTACCGCCAGGCGATCTCGCGGGTGGGAAGCACCTACGCCCGGCTGATGCTGGGCCTGCCCATCAAGGACGTGACGGGCGGCTTCCGCGCGTTCCGCAGGACCACCCTGGAGAAGCTCAACCTGGACCAAGTGGACTCGGTGGGGTACGGCTTCCAGGTGGACCTGGCGTGGCGTGTTGCCAAGCTGGGCCTGCGCATTGAGGAACGGCCCATCACCTTCGTTGAGCGTGAGCTGGGAGCGTCGAAGATGAGCGGCAACATTGTCGTCGAAGCCATGATCAACGTCACCAGGTGGGGTCTGGCCGCCCGGTGGAACACCCTGGCCGGCAAGCTGAAGAACAAGCAGGCATGATTCTCCGTTAGGCCGAAACCTGGCAGGGTTCGGAAGGCGAAAAGGGGGCGGCCCCGCACCGAAGTGCGGGGCCGCCCCCTTTTTTTGCGGCTGGCCTGCCTAGGCCGAGCGGCGCTCTCCGCGGCGTTCGCGGAGGATGGTCAGCCGGTCCTCGAGGATCTGTTCGAGTTCAGGCAGGGAACGGCGTTCCAGCAGCATGTCCCAGTGGGTGCGCACTGCCTTGTCGTTGCTGGTGTCCGGCTTTTCGCCGTCAACCAGGAGCGCCTCCTTGCCGGTCTTGGAGACCCACACCGGAGGAATTTCCGCCTCGGAGGAGAACGTGACGAAGACCTGCTCGCCATCCGCGCAACGGTATTCAACCCGCTGGCGCGGAGCCGGCTCAACTCCGGACTCGGTCTCCATGCTCTGCGCACCAAGGCGCATGCCCCGCAGGCTGCGATCGCTCATGTTTTCTCCCTCTGGTCGGTTCGCGGATCAGATCTCCGCGCTAGCCGGTGGCGCCGTGGCCCCGCCGGACTACTGTGTGCACTGTGCTGCATCATTGGATTCAACGCATTGCGAAGCTTGGTTGTTCCAGCCGGTATTCTCCTGCCGGACAAATACCCGATTATACGGGTGTTATTCCATCAAAGCCAAACAGGGAGGGTTCCGCGGTTTCCCGCGGAACCCTCCCTGTTTCCTGCGCTGCTAAGGTTGGCTGCGCTCGGCCGGCGTCTGCTCGAAGAGCCCGGAGACGGCGGCTTCGGCATTGGTGCCACCAATGGCGCTGCCGATGCCCTTCAGGGCTTCCCCAACCTCGCTCGGGATGATCCAGAGTTTGTTGGCCGACCCCTCGGCCAGCTTGGGCAGCGTCTGGAGGTACTGGTAGGCCAGCAGTTTCTGGTCCGGGTTTCCTTTGTGGATTGCATCGAAGACCTTCTGGATCGCCTGCGACTCGCCGTCTGCGCGAAGAATGGCGGCTTTGGCCTCGCCTTCGGCCTTGAGGATCGCAGCCTGTCGCTGGCCTTCTGCCGTCAGGATGGCGGATTGCTTGGTTCCCTCTGCGGTGAGGATGGCGGCGCGGCGGTCACGCTCCGCGCGCATCTGCTTCTCCATGGAATCCTGGATGGAGTGCGGCGGGTCGATGGCCTTCAGTTCCACTCGTGAGACACGGATGCCCCAGCGGCCGGTTGCCTCGTCCAGGACGCCGCGCAGCTGCCCGTTGATCTGGTCGCGGGACGTGAGGGCTTCCTCCAGGTTGAGTCCGCCCACCACGTTGCGCAGCGTAGTGGTGGTGAGCTGTTCCACGGCCTGGATGTAATTGGCGATCTCGTAGGTGGCCGCGCGGGGGTCCGTTACCTGGAAGTACACCACCGTATCGATGGAAACCACCAGGTTGTCTTCGGTAATGACCGGCTGCGGCGGGAAGGACACCACCTGTTCGCGCAGGTCCAGGAGCGGCAGGAGCCGGTCCACGAATGGAATCAGGATCGTCAGGCCCGGGTTCAGCGTCCGCTGGTACTTGCCGAGCCGTTCAACGACGCCGGCACGTGCCTGCGGAATGATCCGGACGGCCCGGACCAAAACTATGATGACAAAGACGATCAGGACCACCAGCACGATGGCCAGTGCGGTTCCGCCTGCGTTATTCATACAACTCCTTGTTCCCCAATTGTCAGGTTGTATCTGGTCCGGCAGCCGCCGTCGGCGGCACCGAAACCACTGCTGTTGCGCCGTCGATGGCCGCTACGACCACTTTCTGGCCCGCGGGAAGGACTCCCGCGGCGGAGCGGGCGCTCCAAATGTCGCCGCCGATTTTCACCAGGCCGCCGTCTGAGGTGACTGCTTCCATGACCACGGCCGGTTCGCCAATAAGCCGGTCCACATTGGTCCGCTGTTCGGAAGGGCCCTTTTTCAGGTGCGAGAGCGCCACCGGGCGGACAAAGGCAACCATGAGCAGGGACACGATGCAGAAGATGACCACCTGCAGCCAGGGATCGGCGCCGGCGAAGTCGGCGACCAGTGCAGCGAGTGAACCGCCGCCGAGCATAATGAAAAACAGGTCAAGCGTGATCATTTCGATCACGGCAAACGCCAGGAAGGCCGTGAGCCACACGGCCCACCAGTTTTCCCCAAGCCATTCGAACATCCCTGTTTCCCCCTTCGTCACGGGGGAGCCGCATCCACGGACCCGCCAGTAACTGTCTTTTCATCCTAGTCTGCGGTCCTGGTGTGTGGGCCGGATCATGGATGCTGCCGGGGGATAGTGGCCAAGTCGTTACGGGGCATCCTGGGTGGTGGGCCGGAAGACAAAGAGCCTGAACTTCGCCTGTGCCGCCACCGGCTCAGGGGTGTCTTCGAGCCGGGCGGCGATCCGGTCCCGGTCCAGGTGGTGGCCCGCGGGTCCCATGAACGCCAGGTCCGCGGCGGCGGCGCGGCTGAGCTCCAGCGCGATGTCGACGTCGAGGGTGCTTTCCGCCTCGAAGTGGCCGGCCATCGCCGCGGCCAGGCGTTCGTCCTTGCCTTCTTCGATCCCCAGCATCCCGGTCACCTCGGCGAGCTCCGCGAGGTGTCCGCTGCGCGGCGCCACCACCACCAGCGCGCCGGTGGGGCGCAGGACGCGGGCGAACTCGGCGGGGTTCCGCGGGGCAAAGACCACGGTGACGGCGTCCACTGAATTGCTTTCCACCGGAAGGGGCTGCCAGGTATCCCACACCAGGTTGACCGCTTCGGGATTGAGACGCGCGGCGCGCCGGAGGGCGAATTTGGAGATGTCCAGGCCGATGGCGGACGACTGGCGCCCGGCGGCAGCCGCGGCGTCGAGGATCTCGCGCAGATAGTGCCCGGTGCCCGTCCCGGAGTCCAGCACCACTGCACCTTCCGCCGGCAGGTTGGGCACGACGGCGGCAGCCAGCGCCTGCGCCATCGGCCGGTAGTGGCCGTCCCCCAGGAAGTTGAAACGTGACGCCACCATGGCCGCACTGTCCGGCTCGAAGGGTGAGCCCTTGCCCACAAGGAGGTTGAAGTAACCCTGGCGGGCGGCGTCGAAGCTGTGTCCGTTGCGGCAGACCAGGCTCGGTTGGCGGGCACCCTCCGCTTCCCGATGCTCCAGCGGATCTGAGCAGACAGGACAGAGGAGGGGGACATCCGCAGAAGGCATGGGAACAATCTTAGGGCTGCCGGGACCGGAATCCCTGCCCGCCGACTTGCCCGGGTGGCAGCTGGGATCAGTCGACGGAAATGCCGGCCGGGCCGGCGTCGAACCCCAAACCTTCCCGCGCCTTGCCGATGCCGGCCTCCGCCCAGTGCGCCGCATACTCCGCGTTGCTGCTCAGGGACCGGAGCTGGGCCCGGTCCAGGTACAGGATGCCGTGGAGATGGTCCGTCTCATGCTGCACAATGCGCGCCTGCCACCCGGCAAACCCGCGTCGCTCCGCCTCGCCGTCGGGCGTCAGATACTCCAGGAGCACCGACTCCGGGCGGGCCACCACAGCCTGGAGCCCGTTCAGGGAAAGGCACCCCTCATAAAAGGACGCGAGTTCCGGCCCCAGGGGCGTGTACCGCGGGTTCAGGATGGCCAGGAACTCCAGCGGGCTGCGGTTCCTTAGGGTTGCAGCTTCCGGGTCAACGTTGAACTGGTCCTCCAGGACAGCAAGCTGAAGGGGAATGCCCAGTTGCGGGGCGGCCAGGCCCACGCCGGGGGCCTCATGCATGACCTGGCGCATGATCCCGATCAACAGGTGCAACTGCTCCGCGGACAACTGGCCGTCGAACTCGGCGGCACGCTGGCGCAGCGCCGGATGGCCCGCCTGGACGATGGGTGGAAGGGACGCGGCGGCCAGGATCCGCTCCACGGCCTCACGGATCTCGTTGGCACCGGCAGTTGTTTGGGGAACGGTCTGGGTCATGGGGACAGCCTACTGGCCGGGCCGCGGGGGAACCTTCGGCTAGGGTCTACTCCATGGCTGACACTTCCGTTCCCCCGACATCCCCGCTGGAGCATGTCCTGGACTTCATCCGGGTCCTCGAGGCGGGTGGCGGGTCGGCGGAGATCCGGCCGTTCCTGTCGGATTCGTTCGTGCTGACCGAGGCACCGCATCTGTTGGCTCCTGAGGGCGCCACCCGGACACTGGCGGGGGTCCTTGCCGGCGCGGACCAAAGCCGCCAGGTGGTGAAGGACCAGCAGTTCATCGTACGGCGCACCACCTGTGAAGGCGGCCGGGTGGTGGTGGAGGCCGACTGGTCCGCCACGGTACTGATGGACCTCCGGTACTGGGACCGCGGCGAGACCATCCGAGCCAGGACGGCCTCGGTCTTTGAGGTGAACGGCGGCGTGATCGTGAGCCAGGACAGCTACGACTGCTATTTCCGGTAACCTGCCCGCCCCCGGGCTAGTGCATGGTGAAGCGCCTGGCAGCCCACCGGTTCACGGCCGGTATTGCGGCCGCGGCGCCAATGGCGGCGGTGCGAATTCCCAGGAGCCGTGACGGCAGCGGCCTGCCCAGCATCATGTTTACTTCCGCCTGCCGGCGGGCCAGCACTGCGGCCTTCTGCCGGCTCTTTTCGAACTCCCTGAACTCCCTGCCGGTCGGCTTGCCAGCCAGGGCCGCGCAGACCACCGGCAACAGTTCCTTGGCATCCAGCCAGCCCAGGTTCATACCCTGGCCTCCAATCGGGCTGATCTCATGCGCTGCATCTCCCAGCAGCACCGACCGTCCCATGACGGTGCGGCGCGCAATGGTGGACCGCACACTGAAGGCGCTCAGCATGGAATTCGAGGCCGCATCAGGAAGGAAACCGGTCCGGCAGCGGACCAGTTCCGCCAGCTCCTGTGGACCTGCCGCCGGTCCCGCGGGTTGTCCCAGCCGGACCACCCAGCGGCGCACGCCGCCGGGCAACGGGAAGGATTCAACAATTCCTTCGGGTTCCAGGAATAGGACCGCTTTGTGTCCGTAGTGCGTACCGTCGTCGAAATCCCCCATGAGGTAGTGATCCGGGTAGGTCGTGCTGTACACCGGCACCTGCAACGCTCCACGCAGCCGGGACCTGGCACCGTCAGCCACCACGAGCAGAGCTGCTGTGGCGCTGCGGTGCGTGGCACCTGAGCCGGACTCGACCTCCACAGTGACGTTGCCGCCGTCGTCCCTCACCGTGGTGACGTTGGCACCCCTGATGATCGCGCCGGGATCCAGGGCAGTGACCCGATCTTCGAGAAGCTGCTCCGTACGGAACTGCGGGAGCGCCAGCACAAAGGGGAAATCCTTTGATACGGCGCCGAACTCCATGGTCCCCACGGTCTTCCCGCCGCTGACCGCCAAGCCGGTGCTGATGCGGATGCCCTCCTGCACCATGGATCCAGCCACCCCAATCACGGCAAGTGCTTGCAGGGCCGGAGGGTGGATGCCGATGGCACGGGTGTGCCGGTTCCGCGTTTGCCGCTGCTCAAAAACCTTGACCGAGACCCCTTCCTGCAGCAGCGCCGCAGCCAGGTACAGGCCCACAGGACCTCCGCCTGCGATTAGAACCTCTGCGTCCACGGTCAGCCCCTGCGGTAGGTCAGGACCTGGTGAAATGCCGATGACCGCTCCACCGACCAGCCCGGCGGAGCGGCGGCAGCCAATTCGGCGGGCCGGTAGCTCCGGCGGATGGAGGTGAGGCCGTCCTGGCGGATGAAGGAGTGGCGGAAGGGGAGTGCGGCAACGCTGAAGAGGGCAAAAGCGGTGGGGCTTCGAACAAGGTCGTTGTGCAGCGCCTTCCTGGATGCCAGGATTTCCGAGTCCGCCAACAGTTGCCGCAGCTCTTCGGATCCCAGGTGGTGCAGCATGTGGTTGGAAATCACGACGTCGAACGCCGCACCCTCCCGGACGAGTTCTCCACTGTGGGCCTGGCGGAACTCAACGCCCGGTACGGGCGGCCGACGCCTGGCAAAGCCGGCCGCGCGGGGATCGGGGTCGATGCCGGTGATTTGCACTGTCATACCGTCCCGGGCGGCCCAGCGGGCCAGCATGACCGCCAGGTCTCCGCCACCGCAGCCGATGTCCAGGACGGTCAGCGGCCCCCGGTCCGGCCGTTTCAGGTTGCGCAACTCCCTGGTGTACAGCCGGCGCCAGCCGGACAGGACGCGGTTGATGATGCCGAACTGCCGGTAGGTGTTGTCCAGGAGCCGGGGGTCACAGTCGGGGTGATCCATTTGCTCAACGTCGCCGGCGGCGCGCCGGCTAAGCAGGATGTCCATTGTTGTGGAGGCCCGGTCAGGCAAGCGTGGCCTCGGTTGCCCGGTTGTCCTGGAGCAGGGCTTCTTCCCCGGCAGCGTCCATCCGGGCAGGGTTTGCCGACCCGCCGGTCAGCTGCCGCAGCTTTGTGAACAGGCCCGTTTCCACGGTCAGGCCCGGGCCAAAGGCCATGGAACAGATCCGTTCATCCCCTTGCTGGAGGGGCTGTTCCAGGATGTGTTTGAGGACGAAGAGCACGGTGGCGCTGCTCATGTTTCCGAAATTTCGCAGGGTCTCCCGGGCGGGCACCAGTTGCGTGTGGCTGAGGCCGAGCCGGGACTGCACCTTATCCAGGATGCTGCGTCCGCCGGGGTGGATGGCCCAGTGGGGGATGGCGGTGTAGGGGAGTGCCGCCAGCTCCGGTTCCCTGGCCAGAAGCGGTTGCAGCGCATCCACGATGTGGTCGTCAATGATGTGCGGCACGTAGTTGCCAAGCACCATCTCGAAGCCGTTGTCGCCGATGTTCCAGGCCATGGAGTCCTCGCCGACCGGCGTCAGGACAGTCTCGAAGTGGTCCAGCTTCAGCAGTGCGGTGTCCTCGGCGCCTGGCCGGGCCGTGACGACGGCGGCTGCCGCACCATCAGCGAACAGGGCGGAGCCCATGATGGGTCCGGGTTGTTGGAGGTGCGCACGTGCAGGGAGCACAGTTCAGCGCAGACAACCAGGACGACGGCGTTGGGATCCGCCTCACAGAACAGCTTTGCGGCGCGGAGCGCGGGGAAAGCCGCGTAACAGCCCATGAAACCCAGGTGGTAGCGCTGGACAGCAGGGCTGAGGCCAAGTTCGCGGACAACCTTATAGTCGGGTCCCGGGTTGAAGAAGCCGGTGCAGGAAACGGTGACGAGGTGAGTTATGTCAAGTAAATCGATTTCAGGGGCGGCTTCCAGGGCAGCGCGGGAAGCCTCCACGAACAGTTTTGTGGCTTCGCGGGCGAAAATGTCGTTGCGGACCTTGGTGCTGGGGTTCAGCAGCAGGCCGGTTTCCTGGTCATAGAACTGGGGGTTTTCGGAGCGGCCCGTGGTGGTCAGTTCCTCGACGGCGGTGAACCTCGTCTCGATGGCTGCACCGTCAAAGCAGGTGTTGACCAACCGCGAACCCAAACGGGACAAGCCTGGCTGGGCCGCAAACACATCGCGGGCTTCGGACTGGATCAGCTTTGTCGTCGGAACTGCAGTTTCAAGTGAACGCACGTAGACCGTCATTGATTCATTCTTGACGGGTGCCCTGATAAAGACAATGGCTCTGCGTCCTGACCAGCGCTTTCATTGCTGGAATTACGGCCAGTGTTGCTTGCTGTGGAACCCCGTCCGGATCCCTTACCAAAGCGCCGATAATCTACATTATGTCAAGTAATGCTGATGAGGCTGTGCCGGGCTGGTCAGTGACGCCGTTGTATCGAGGCGCCCACCACGGCTCCGAGTCCGAGCCCCAGTGCAAAGCCCCAGAACGGCGACTGAAATAAGGCCAGCCCCAGGCTTATCCCCAAGGCGGCGCCAACCAGGCTGCAAATCCACAAGGCTTTGTTCACTATGTCTCCAGTAGGGCTGGGCTGACCTTGATTCCTGCTGTGACCCTACTGCACCCCAATCCCCTACGCGGGCAGAAACGGGGAGTCCGGCATGGAAGTTGGGTAGCTCCCACCCATGCGCGCTGCAGCCGGGCGTCCTAACCTTTTGGACATGGCGGCAGGCCGGCCGGGCCAGCCGCGGGCGCGGTGAAGAGGTCCCCGGACCTTTTTCTTGTTCATGCAGACGGCGACGGCGCCCCGGTACTCCTTTCATTCCCAAGGACGTCCCATGCAGGAACTCCTCCGCCCGCAGGCATGCACCCATTCCGCCGGCACCTGCCCAGGATGCCGTTCCCGGATGCGCGAGGATGCGCTGCAACAGGCACCAGGAAGGCCCATCATCCTTCTGCGCCCCGCGCCCGTCAGGGTCCGGTCCCTCGCGGCAACTGCCGTCGCCTACACCGTAACCGACGTGCTCGTTGAATGGGACGGAGACGGCGGATACCACCTCCGTTGGGAGGCGAGCTGGCTTGTGCGCCGGTGTGCGCCGCAGCAGACAACGGCGCGGCAGGGCCTGTCTTGACTCCCCCAGGCCTTTCCGGCCGGGGACCAGGGGGTGCCGCCCCTGCCGTAGGTAGGTAACACCTAATAAATCATTCAGGTACCCCTTACGCGTGTTTGCGCCGGAACGCCAAACCTATCCTCAATGCCAGGACGACGGTCCATTCGGCTGTTGTCGCTGGTCAAAGCCGGTTTGGCCTGCCCAACGGCAGGCGCAGACCACCGGATCCTTGCAGCAGCTCGAGGAGCAGTCGACCAGCCCCTTTCGGGCGCAATCGACGACGCTTTGCAGGTTCCAGGCAGGGGGCTCCGATGACAAACCTCTCCCCCCACTTACCAGCCGTCCAGCCACCTGTGTTCTTCGACGCCAGCGGAACCCGCTGGCCGCGCCTTTTAAACGTCCTGCTGGCAGCGGGGCTGACCACCATCCTGGTGCTCGGCGCGGTGCTGCCCGCCGCTACCGCGCCCCTGCAGCAGGGCCCGTTGAACCAGTCCCCCGATTATCCCCGCCAGCTGCTTGCGGAGGAGGACGTGAAGGACATTCCCCGCGTCGGATACGAGCAGGGCAACGAAATTTTCCACCGGATAGACCTGGTGGAAAGACGGGACGGCATCGATTTGCTGAAGGACCCCTTCAGCAACCAGGTCTGGCGGGAGGCAACAGCGGAGGAAGCCGCCGCCATAGGTGACAAACCGTACGTGGTGGAGGCGTACGGCCTCCCGCCGGACCATACCCTGATGCTGACCTTCGATGACGGGCCCGACCCGCGCTTTACGCCCCAAA
Source organism: Pseudarthrobacter defluvii (assembly GCF_030323865.1). Classification (NCBI taxonomy): domain Bacteria; kingdom Bacillati; phylum Actinomycetota; class Actinomycetes; order Micrococcales; family Micrococcaceae; genus Pseudarthrobacter; species Pseudarthrobacter defluvii. The sequence continues at coordinate 2,108,882 of NZ_CP066362.1, forward strand.
TCCTGGACCTTCTGTCACGCGAAGGAGTCCCTGCCACCTTTTTCGCGGTAGGTGAAAACGTCGTGGAAAACCCGGATATCTTCCGCCGGATGGTCCGCGAAGGCCACATGGTAGGGAACCACACCATGAGCCACATCGACTTTTGGGCACACGATGATGCCTACAACAGGCAGGAAATCATCGGAGAGGACCGGGTGCTGCGGGCCGCGGACAACTACGCCTCACGGCTGTTCCGGATTCCAACGGGTAATCCGGAAAACAACACCCTTGCCCTGCTCCAGGCACAGCAGCTGGGCTACCTTCACGTGAATATGGACCTGGATACCAGGGACTGGGAGTACACGCCGGGTACCCCGGTCCCTCCCCCGGACCTGGACGGCCTGGGCCACGTCATGCTGGTGCACGACGGTGGTGGGGACAGGACGGCGACCATCGAGATGCTGAAAAAATTCATCCCTGAAGCAAAAGCCCAGGGCTATCGGTTCACCACCCTGGAGCCCATGCTGCCGGCCGGATTCGTCCCCCAGCGCAGCGTCACTGCAGGCCTTCAGGACAACCTGACGCTTGGAGCCCTCACCGCATATCTGGTTACTCCCAACGTGGTGATGAACTGGCTGTTCTGGTTCGGGGTCGGCTCTCTGACCATCCTCACCTTCCTGTTCGTTGTCCTTGCCCTCGTCAGCAATGCGCGGCAGAAGAGACGGAAGTGGAACCTTCCCCACGCCAAGGACTGGCCGTTCGTCAGCGTGATCCTGCCGGTCTTCAACGAGGAGCCCGTGGTCACCAAAACACTCGACGCCCTCAGGGCCAGCGATTATCCGCGCTTCGAAGTGGTTGCGGTCAATGACGGGTCCACGGATGGCACACTCGCCGTCCTGACCGATTACGCCCACAGCTGGCCGCAGCTGCGCGTTTTCAGCCAGCCCAACAGCGGCAAGCCCGCGGCAAGCAATTACGGCATTTCCGAGTCGGATGGGCAAGTCATCGTGACCCTGGACGGTGACACCCTGTTCGAACCCCAAACCATCAGGATGCTGACCCGTCATTTCATGGTTCCTCCGGGGGAAAAGGAAGTAGGCGCAGTCGCCGGGCACGTGAAGGTGGGAAACCGGCGAAACCTCGTCGCCTGCTGGCAAAGCCTGGAATACCTGTCGGGCATCTGCGTTACCCGAATGGCAGAGGGTCTCCTGGGAGCCATCTCCATTGTCCCGGGCGCCTGCGCGGGATGGCGCAAGGAGGCATTGGTCAAAGCAGGAGGTTACCCGGCCACAACCCTCGCAGAAGACGCTGATCTCACGCTCTCCCTGCAGAAACTGGGCTACAGCATCGTCCAGGAGAACGAAGCAGTGGCTTGGACCGAGGCTCCGCTCACGCTCAGGGGCTTGTTCAAGCAGCGCCTGAGATGGACTTACGGCAACATCCAGACGCTCTACAAGCACCGCTCCATGTTGTTCAACCCCAAGTTCGGCGCACTGGGCATGCTGACCATGCCCTACGCGTTGATCTCGGTCCTGGTCCCGCTGGTCTTCATGCCCCTGGCTGTTGCCGTGGCGGTCCTAAGCCTCGCACGGGGTGAATGGCAGGCCATCGCCCTGTTCGCCGCCTTCGTGACCGCGACGCATATGGTCGTCTCCGTAGTGGCCGTCCTGATGGTCCACGAAAGTCCACTGCATCTGTTCATCGTGCCCTTCTACCGGATCATCTACGAACCCCTGCGTGCCTACGTCATCTTCGGCTCAGCCATCCGTGCACTGAGGGGATCCGCCGTTGGCTGGTACAAGCCCCAGCGGAGCAACAGCGCAGCGCTGCCGTCCGCCCCGGCAGACCGCCGGCCTCTGCCTCAGACCTCCGCCTGGGGAAGCGGATGAAAAACTTCCGAGACGCCGGTTTCTGGACCCCGGTCCTTCTTTGCGCCACCTTGGCCTTCGCCGGCTGCAGCGGTGGACCGACGGACGGTACAGGGCCCGGCAGCGGAATTGCCCCGGAAAAGCCCAACCCTGGATGGTTCGGAGGATACCTCGACGTCACACTCCCCCAAGGTCCCGAACTGCGGAATGCCGCTGAGGGAAGGACCACGACTGTTCTTTCTTTTATCACTGCGGACCCGGGAAGGCCGTGCACTCCGTCCTGGGGTGGAACCCTGGGCTTGGAGGAGGCCGGGACAAAGTTGCAGCTCGACGCCAAAATCCGGAATTTCCGTGCCGAAGGCAACGACATCGCCGTCTCCTTCGGTGGTCAGGCCGGGCAGGAATTGGCCGCTGGGTGCCAGGACATCGGTGCTCTTGCAGATGCCTATCAAAGTGTTATCGCCCGGTACGCACTGGACGTTGTGGATTTGGACGTGGAGGGACAGGCGGCCGGGTCCGGAGCGGCCAGGCTCAGGGCACAGGCTTTCGCCAAGCTCCAGGCGGGAAGGCCACCGGGACGTCCCCTTCGGGTCTGGCTCACGTTGCCTGTCACAAGGGACGGACTAGACAGCGCCGGAAAGAACAGCGTGGAGGCAATGCTTACCGCCGGAGTTGATTTGGCAGGGGTCAACATCATGACAATGAATTTCGGTCAGCTCCGGAACGGCGAAAGCATCCTCTCGGCCTCGGAGCTTGCCGCGGAGGCTACCTATCGGGACCTGGAGCAGTTGTACTCCACGGCCGGCATGCCCAAGGAAGGCGGGAAGATGTGGAGGAACATCGGGCTCACTCCCACTATTGGAGAGAACGATACCGAGGCCAATGTGTTCACACTGCAGGATGCCGCCGGAATGACCAGCTTCGCCCGCGACCGGAACCTGGGCCGCATTTCCTTTTGGTCCCTCACCAGGGACGCGACCTGTAATGCAGGGGTGGAGGACGAGCAGCGGCCGTCCAGCTCCTGCAGCGGCATCGACCAGGACGCCGGCGACTTCGCCAGGATCCTCAGCAATGGCTTCACGGGCAGCAGTTGATTATGATGCCGCGGACGGGGAACAACTCTGGAAACCAGGTTTCAAGGGGTAAAGGCAACGGGCGGGTGGGAAGGCTTCCACTGGCCGCGGCAACTGCCTGCTGCATTGCGCTCGCGGCCAACGCCTGCACGGACAACCCTTCCCATGGCGGGGATGAGTCAATCAGGACGGACGTCTTCGTCACCGCCTACACCTGGTTCGACAACACACCTCCCGGGTCCACGGTGATCAGCCATCCTGTGCTGCACAAAGCAGCCGGGGGAACCGGGACGTACGCCGATCCGGTGACCATCGCCGTCGGGCATTCCCGGAAGACCGGCCAGGATGTCCTGGACATTCCTTCCGGCACCCGGATTTACCTGCCGGACGTCCGCCGCTACTTCATCGTGGAGGACACGTGTGGCGACGGACCCAAACCGGAGGAAGGCCCCTGCCACACAGGTGCCGAAAAATACGGGGAAGCGACGCTCTGGATCGACATGTGGATCGGCGGCAAGGGTGAGGCCCAGTCCTTTGTGCGCAACTGTGCGCGAAAGGCCACGGGGGTCAGTACGGCCATCTTCAACCCGAAGGACAACTACCAGGTGGCTTCCGGCCACGGCGTCATCCACGACGGCACCTGCGACACGGGCTATGGACAGAAAGCCGCTGCCAAGTGACCTCCGCTACGGGGGCGGGAATACTCCCAGGAGGGGCGGCTAAGCTCGAATCCATGAGTTCGTTGAAAACGAAGCCGGCAAAGACAGCTTCCGCAAAAGTAGTCCTGGCGGCGGCAGCAGCTGACATCGTGTTGATTCTCGCGTTCGCCGCGATAGGCCGGGACGCGCACCACCGCGAGCAGCCCGTCCTGGGGGTCCTCCTCACCGCGTGGCCCTTCCTCGCCGGCGCAGCCGCGGGATGGGTAATCGCCAGGGTGTGGCGGAGCCCCTTATCCGTCCTGCGGGCGGGCGTTCCAGTTTGGCTGGGCAGCCTGGTGGGAGGAATGATCCTGAGGGCCCTGACAGCGCAGACGGTGGTGATTCCCTTCGTCATCGTGGCCACGCTGGCCCTTGCCGTCTTCCTGGTGGGACACCGCCTGCTGATCACCGCGGCTGCAAAGCTGCGCGGCAGATAAGCGGCGGCAGCCGGGGAAACGCCGGCCGTGTAATAGGCTGGCAGCAGAGAAGAAACCTGCCGGGCCCTGCTGCGGCGGAACTGATTGAAGGGGTGCAAACGTGGTTACCGCATTTGTTCTGATCAAGACTGACGCCGCCCGCATTCCCGAGACGGCGGAGGAGATCTCCGCCATCGAAGGCATCAGCGAGGTCTACTCGGTTACCGGGGAATGGGACCTGATCGCCGTCGCGCGCGTACACCGGCACGAGGATCTGGCGGACGTCATCGCCGACCGGCTCTCAAAGGTTCCCGCCGTGGTCCACACCACCACCCATATCGCGTTCCGTGCCTACTCCCAGCACGACCTGGACGCGGCCTTTTCCTTGGGCTTCGAGCAGTAGGCCCTGACCGCGGCCCTTGCCGGACTAAGCGCGGGACAGGGACACCCAGCGGTCCAGCACGGCGGCGGCGGCACCGGAATCAATTGACTGTGCTGCACGGGCAAATGCCTTCTGCATCCGGCCCAGGAATGGGCCCTCCGCGGCCAGGTCGAACGCAACCAGGCCGGCCGCGGCATTGACCAGGACCGCGTCCCTGGCAGGACCCTCCTTGCCCGCAAGCACGTCACGCACGACTCCCGCGTTGGCAGCTGCGTCGCCGCCCCGGAGCTGTTCCACGGTAGCCAGGCTGATGCCGAGGTCCTCCGGCGAGAAACGGAGTTCGGTCACGGCGCCATTCCGGATCTCCCAGACCGTGGAAGGGCCGGTGGTGGTCAGTTCATCCAGCCCGTCATTCCCACGGAAAACCAAGCCCCTGCTCCCCCTCCGGGCCAGGACGCCCGCCACGAGGGGTGCCATCCGCTCGTTGGCGACGCCGACAGCCGAAGCCTGCACGTTGGCCGGGTTTGTCAGCGGCCCCAGGAAGTTGAATGCCGTTGGTATCGCCAGCTCGCGGCGGGGTACGGCGGTATGGCGGAAGGAGGGGTGGAACACCTGAGCAAAACAGAACGTGATTCCAGCCTCTTCCGCGTTCCGGGCCACCCGGGCAATGGACAGGTCAAGACGGACGCCGAGCGCTTCAAGCACGTCAGCAGACCCGGACGACGACGACGCGGCCCGGTTGCCATGCTTCACCACCTTCGCACCGGCGCCGGCAGCGACGAGGGCGGCCATGGTGGAGATGTTGACGGTGTTAAGTTGGTCACCACCGGTCCCGACGATGTCGAGCTTTTCGCCGGAAATTTCCACCGGGTTGGCGTGGGAAAGCATCGCTTCGACCAGGCCGGAAAGCTCATCCACCGTCTCACCCTTGGCGCTCAGGGCCACCAGGAATCCGGCAATCTGGGCAGGCGTGGCCTCGCCGGACATGATGGTGTCCATGGCCCAGGAGGTGTTCTCCGCCGAGAGGTCGGACCCCTTGATCAGTGCGGAGATCAGGCGGGGCCAGGTGTTGTCGGACGCTGCGGATGCCAGTGAAGTCACCTGCTGATGCTATCGAGCGATGGCAGGCGCTGACCAATGTGAACGGTGCCGGGAACTTTTCCCGGCAATTTCGCGCGTTTGTAGAAAAAGTGCTCCGAAAAGGCGGTTTGCGTTGGGCAGCACGGACTTTTACAGACATAATGTCTATGTGACATCTGCGACCCATGCCCCCAGTACCCCGGCGCACCCCACGCTGAACCGCCCCAATATGGTTTCTGTCGGAACCGTTGTGTGGCTGTCCAGCGAGTTGATGTTCTTCGCCGGTCTCTTCGCCATGTACTTCACACTGCGCTCCACGAGTGGTCAGATGTGGGCGGAAGAGACAGCCAAGCTCAACTTCCCCTTTGCGCTCGTCAACACGATCGTCCTCGTGGCCAGTTCCTTTACTTGCCAGATGGGCGTCTTCGCCGCAGAGCGGCTGCAGCCCCGGCGTGCCGGAGGTGCGCTGCAGTTCGCCCGCTGGGGAATGAACGAATGGTTCACCCTGACGTTCCTCATGGGCGCGTTCTTCGTCGCCGGCCAGACCACCGAATACGCCATGCTGGTCTCCGAGCACGTCTCGCTCTCCTCCAACGCCTACGGCTCAGCGTTCTACATGACCACCGGCTTCCACGGCCTCCACGTCATCGGCGGCCTGATTGCCTTCCTGCTCATCATGGGCCGGTCCTTCGCTGCGAAGAAGTTCGGACATTTCGAAGCAACGTCCGCAATCGTCACCTCTTACTACTGGCACTTCGTGGACGTCGTGTGGATCGGCCTCTTCCTGGTCATCTACGTACTCAAGTAGCCAGCTTTGATTCTTTTTCTACAAGAGGCAGAATTTCAGGTAGCGGCTCCCGGAGCCGGCGCAGGATCGAATAAAGGAACCACCACGTGAAGGCACTCTCCCAAAAGCGGCGTCACCCACTTGCAGCGATCGCGCTGCTCCTGATGGGGCTCCTGATTACGGGTGGGCTGTACGCCGTAGCGACCTCGATGAACGAGGCCAAGGCGAGCACCACCACCGCAAGCGCAAGCGACGCGGAGGAAGGCGGCAAGCTCTTCGCCGCCAACTGCGCCACCTGCCACGGCATGGGTGCCAGTGGATCCAAGGACGGCCCCTCGCTGGTGGGTGTCGGTGCCGCAGCTGTTGACTTCCAGGTCGGTACCGGCCGCATGCCCATGCAGATGAACGGCCCCCAGGCCATGAAGAAGCCGGTCCAGTTCAACGACCAGCAGATCCACCAGCTTTCAGCCTATGTTGCTTCCCTGGGAGCCGGCCCGGCAATTCCTTCGGAGGACCTGACAAACGGTGGCGGCGATGCAGCCGCCGGTGGCGAGCTCTTCCGTACCAACTGCGCCATGTGCCACAACGCTGCCGCCGCGGGCGGTGCCCTGACCCAGGGTAAGTTTGCTCCCGCCCTGGCGGATGTCAGCGGCAAGCACATCTACGAGGCCATGGCCACGGGCCCGCAGAACATGCCGGTGTTCAACGACGCCAACATCACGCCTGAAGGCAAGAAGGACATCATCACCTTCCTGAAGCAGATCGAGACCACCGGTTCGCCGGGCGGTGCGAACCTGGGCTCCCTCGGCCCGGTCGCCGAAGGCCTGTTCGTCTGGGTTGCCGGCCTCGGCGTCATCATCGCCTTCACCATTTGGCTGACCTCCAGGACGTCCTGACCTTCCGCAGGAAGAACAAACTTCTGCTGCCCAGTCAGCAGCTTGATATTAGAAACTAACCCGGCAACAGCCGGGACGAGAGAAGGATGAGGCGAATTATGGGCAACCATAGTGACGGCAGTCCGAACCACTCGGGCACCGTAGCTACGGCTGGTCAGAATGAGGTGGAGAGGTTCCAGGATCCTGGAATTCCCCCGCATCGTTTGCGCCTGGCTGACACGGACCCGAAGGCCGCAAAGCGGGCAGAACGGCAGGTCGCCTTACTGTTTGGCATTTCTGTTGTTGGAACCCTGATCTTCCTGGTGGCGTACTTCGCCATCGATCTGGGCAACGATTCCAGCATTGCCACTATCCGGCTCCAGAATGCCCTGCTCGGTGTAGGCACTGCCTTCGCCATGCTGGGTATCGGTACCGGCATCGTGCACTGGGCCAAGGCCCTTATGCCCGATCACGAGGTCTCCGAGGAACGCCACGCAATCCGTTACGAGGAAGACCGCCAGGCTGCGGTCCGCATCGTTGACGACATCGTGGAAGAGACCGGCATCAAGCGCCGTCCGCTGATCCGCAACACCCTCCTGGGTGCCGTTGCGCTGGCTCCGCTTCCCGCTGTCGCCATCTTTGGTGACCTGGGACCCCGGCCTGACGACAAGCTCGCTCACACCATGTGGGCACCCCAGGACGGAAAGCTGAAGCGCCTCACCCGCGACCCCGATGGAACTCCCATCAAAGCCGCGGACGTTACCATCGGTTCCGCTTTCCACGTGATCCCTGAGGGTCTGAACGAGTTGCAGGAGGGCAAGCTCAACGAGAAGGCAAAAGCCGTTGTGCTCCTCATGCGCCTCGATCCTGCTTCCCTGAACCCTTCCAAGGGCCGCGAAAACTGGGGTTACAACGGCATCGTTGCCTACTCAAAGATCTGCACCCACGTTGGTTGCCCTGTTGCTCTGTACGAGCAGCAGACGCACCACCTGCTGTGCCCGTGCCACCAGTCCACCTTTGACCTCACGCAGGAGTGCAAGGTGATCTTCGGCCCCGCCAGCCGTCCTCTCCCCCAGCTGCCCATCGCAGTTGATGACGAGGGGTACCTCGTCGCTACCAGCGACTTCCATGAACCCGTAGGACCAAGTTACTGGGAGCGTGATGAGCATGAGCGCAACATCAACAGCTGAACCCGCTTTCGTCGCCAAAACCAAGACAGGCCGGTTTACCGACTTTGTTGATTCGCGTGTCGGCGGCTCCGGAATCCTCCGCGAATTCGGCCGTAAGGTCTTCCCCGACCACTGGTCATTCATGTTCGGCGAAGTGGCCCTGTACTCCTTCGTCATCCTGTTGCTGTCGGGCACCTTCCTGACGTTCTTTTTCGATCCGTCCATGGCGGAAACGCACTATGACGGCGGCTACGTTCCCCTCAAGGGAGTGGAAATGTCGGTGGCGTACAGCTCGTCGCTGAACATCTCCTTCGACATCCGCGGCGGCCTCTTCATGCGCCAGGTTCACCACTGGGCCGCCCTGCTGTTCGTGGCGTCCATCGCGGTCCACATGCTCAGGGTCTTCTTCACCGGCGCATTCCGGCGCCCGCGTGAAATGAACTGGGTTGTGGGCAGTGTCCTGCTGATCCTGGCCATGGCGGCTGGATTCACTGGCTACTCCCTCCCCGATGACCTGCTGTCCGGTAACGGCCTGCGAATCATCGACGGTGTTATTAAGTCGATCCCGGTTATCGGAACCTACATCTCGTTCTTCCTGTTCGGCGGGGAGTTCCCGGGAACGGCCATCATCAGCCGCCTGTACATGCTGCACATCCTGCTGGTGCCGGCGCTGATCCTGCTGATGATCGTCCTGCACCTGTTCATGGTCGTCGTCCACAAGCACACGCAGTATCCCGGCCCGGGCCGCAACGACAACAACGTTGTCGGCTACCCGCTCGGCCCTGTGTACGCAGCCAAGGCCGGTGGATTCTTCTTCATCGTCTTCGGTGTGATTGCCCTGATGGCGGCGTTCTTCACCATCAACCCGATCTGGAACTACGGCCCCTACGACCCCTCACCGGTGTCGGCAGGTACCCAGCCTGACTGGTACATCGGCTTCGTTGACGGCGCCCTCCGCCTGATGCCGGGTAACCCGTACGGCTGGCACGTCGAACAGGTCTGGTTCGGCCACGTGTTCACATTCAACGTTCTCCTGCCCGCCCTGGTGCCGGCCGGCATCCTGTTTACGGTGATGTTCACCTACCCGTGGATCGAACGGTGGATCACCAAGGACGACCGTGAACACCACGTACTGGACCGTCCGCGCAACGCCCCGACCCGGACGGCCATCGGCGTAGCAGGTTTCATCTGGTACTGCGTCATGTGGGCGGCTGCAGGTTCCGACCTCATCGCCACCCACTTCCACGTGTCGCTGAACGATGTCACCTACTGGCTCCGCGCACTGTTCTTCATCGGCCCCATCATCGGCTTCATCGTCGCCAAGCGCGTCGCACTCGCACTGCAGCGCAAGGACCGCGAGATCGCCCTCCACGGCCGGGAGACGGGCCGCATCGTTCGGCTCCCGCACGGTGAGTTCATCGAGGTCCACGCCCCGCTGGATGAGTACAAGCGCTACAAGCTGGTTGGTTTCGAGTCGCCCCAGGTTATTCCGGCCATTCCCAACGAACACGGCGTAGTCACCAGCAAGGAAAAGCGCCGCGCGTTCCTCTCTCGCTGGTTCTTCGAAGACCGCGTTGCCCCTGCAACGCCTGCTGAGCTGGAGGCGGCCCATGGCCACGGCCACGAAGCTGTTGAAGCCGCAGAGGGAAGCAAGAGCCTGACACACTAGCTCCTGACGCACACAGGAAAGGCCCGATCCATTATGGATCGGGCCTTTCGTGTTTAACACGCCGCTGCAGTGGCGCCAGCCGGATTCACCAGCGCCAAATCCGGGCGTACCTAGTGGTTGCGCGCCCTCCGTGCCCCGGGGCGCTGGAGAGGCACCCAGAGCTTGTAGCGGTCCGCCCGGTAGTACGAGACCGAGTAGTCCACCATGGCCCGTGCCACGAACGCATGGCGCTGGATCTTCAACAGGGGCGCCCCCACCTCAACGTTCAGCAGCCTGGCCGTGGAGGGCGACGCTGCCGTGGCCTCGATCATGTCCTCCCCCCACTCCATGACCAGGCCAAACTGCTCGCTGAGGACGTTATACAGCGAGGTCGGCGGCTCGCCGTCGAGCAGGCCGGGGACCCGGTGCGCCGGGATGAAGTTCTCGTCCACGCTCATGGGCTCCCCGTCAGCCAGGAGGAGCCGGCGGAACCGGACCAGCGGAGTGCCTTCATCAAGCTGCAGCTCGCGTGCAAGGAAGGCGCTGGCGCCAATCTGCTCGAAACTCAGCACCTTGGCCGCCGGAACCATGCCGCGCCGCTGCATCTCTTCGCTATAGGACGTGAGCTTCACCTGCAGGTCCAGTTTCGGCCGGCGGACGAATGTGCCCAGGCCGACCACACGCTCGATGACCTCCTCCCCCACCAGGGCGTCAATGGCCTGCCGTACGGTCATCCGCGCCAGTCCAAAGCGTTCGGCAAGGTCGCGTTCGGATGGAAGTGCCGAGCCCGGCGGGCAGGACTGCGCGATATAGGTCCGCAGGATCTCGCGAAGTTGAATGTAGATGGCGGTTCCGTTGGTGCGGTCAATCTCCCCCGCTATCGCCGTGGCGCCAGCTGCCATGTTCTATCTCCTGCCGTTGGGTTTGCAGTCAATTTTAGGACGGGCTAGACCACCTGCTGTACCACTTTGCTCTCCCGGTCGCGCACCGCGCCGGGCGCCGGATATATTTGGTCAGGAAATTTTACCGACAGACGGATGGGGCCGTCGTTTGACGTAGGAGTCGCTTTGCCAATACAGAAGGCCGTGGTGGCTGCGCCTGTGGGCCTGCATGCACGTTCCGCCGCGGTATTCGTCCGTGCGGTGACCGACACTGGGCTGCCGGTCACTATCAGCAAGGCGGGCGCCGGCGAGGTGGACGCGCGGTCCCTGCTTCAGGTGATGACTGCTGACTTTCCGCAGGGCTGCGAGGTTGAACTCGCGGTCAGCGAGACTATGCTGGGCAGCGATCTGAGCCGGCAGAAAGCCGAGGAAGCCCTCCGGGAGCTGCGGGCGCTGTTGGAGTCCCAGGGAAGCGCCTGAGGCGCTTTAGGACATGGATAACGACGTCGGGCCCCACCGAAAGGTGGGGCCCGACGTCGTTATTCCGTTGCTTGTTTAGTGCGCGTGGTCTCCGCGGCTGTATTCGTAGACCCAGCCTACGAGGGCCACGACGGCGATGCCGCCAGCGATCGCGATGATCCAGGGGCCAAGTGCCAGGCCCGCGAAACCGGTGGCGCAGGCGATGCCCAGAACCAGGGGCCACCAGCTCCAGGGGCTGAAGTGCCCCTGTTCGCCGGCGCCCTCATGGATTTCAGCATCGCTGCGGTCCTCAGGGCGCAGGCCTACGCGGCGGCCGGTAAAGCCGAGGTAGGCGCCGATCATGCCGGCGAGGCCGCCGACGAGGAGGATGCCCAGGATGCCGACCCACTCGCCCCAGCTGGTCAGGAAGCCATAGATGATCGAGATGGGCAGGAAGAAGAAAACTCCGGAGCCAAAGATCCAGGATTCAATTTTCACTGTGCGGTGTCCTTCTGGTCGGCGTTGCCGAGCACCCCTGCTGCAGGAGCCGGCGACTCAACGGTGTGGACCTGGCGGAGTTCCGGGTGGTGCAGGTCCAGGGCGGGACGCTCCGAACGGATCCGGGGCAGGGACGTGAAGTTGTGGCGCGGCGGCGGGCAGGACGTGGCCCACTCCAGCGAAGCGCCGAAGCCCCACGGATCATCAACCTGGACCTTTTCAGCACTGCGCCAGGTGATGTAGACGTTCCAGAAGAACGGGATCAGGGATGCACCCAGGACGAACGATGCAATGGTTGAGAACTGGTTCATCCACGTGAAGTTGTCCTCAACGAGGTAGTCGGCGTAGCGGCGGGGCATGCCCTCGACGCCCAGCCAGTGCTGGATCAGGAAGGTGCCGTGGAAGCCGAGGAACAGGAGCCAGAAGTGGATCTTGCCCAGGCGCTCGTTGAGCATCTTGCCGGTCCACTTGGGCCACCAGAAGTAGAACCCGGCGAACATGGCGAACACCACCGTGCCGAACACCACGTAGTGGAAGTGCGCCACCACGAAGTAGGAGTCCGAGACGTGGAAGTCCAGCGGCGGGGACGCCAGGATGATGCCGGTCAGGCCGCCGAAGAGGAACGTGATCATGAAGCCGATGCTCCACAGCATGGGCGTCTCGAACGTCAGGGAGCCGCGCCACATGGTGCCGATCCAGTTGAAGAACTTCACGCCCGTGGGCACCGCGATGAGCATGGTCATGAACGAGAAGAACGGGAGCAGGACGGCGCCCGTGACGTACATGTGGTGGGCCCACACCGTCACCGACAGGGCGGCAATGGCGATCGTGGCGTAGACCAGGCCCTTGTAGCCGAAGATCGGCTTGCGGCTGAAGACCGGGAAGATCTCCGAGACGATGCCGAAGAACGGCAGCGCGATGATGTACACCTCGGGGTGGCCGAAGAACCAGAACAGGTGCTGCCACAGGACAGCCCCACCGTTCTCGGGGTCAAAGATGTGCGCACCGAACTTGCGGTCCGCGCCCAGGGCGAACAGTGCGGCGGCCAGCGGCGGGAAGGCCATGAGCACCAGGATGGCGGTGATCAGGGTGTTCCACGTGAAGATGGGCATCCGCCACATGGTCATGCCCGGGGCACGCATGCAGATGATGGTGGTGATGAAGTTGACGGCGCCCAGGATGGTGCCGAAGCCGGACAGCGCCAGGCCGAAGACCCACAGGTCACCGCCGATGCCGGGGGTGAACGTGGTGTTGGACAGCGGCGCGTAGGCGAACCAGCCGAAGGACGCAGCGCCCTGCGGGGTGATGAAGCCGGAAACGGCGATGGTGGAGCCGAACAGGAAGAACCAGAACGCCAAGGCGTTCAGGCGCGGGAAGGCAACGTCAGGGGCGCCGATCTGCAGCGGCATGATGACGTTGGCGAATCCGGCGAACAGCGGGGTGGCGAACATCAGCAGCATGACTGTGCCGTGCATGGTGAACAGCTGGTTGTACTGCTCTTTGGTCTGCAGGATCTGCATGCCGGGCTCGAACAGCTCGGCGCGGATCAGCAGCGCCATGACTCCGCCGAGGCAGAAGAACACGAAGGACGAGATCAGGTACATGTACCCGATGGTCTTGTGGTCGGTGGAGGTGATCCAGTTGACGACGATGCGCCCCTTGGATTTGGGTACCACGGGAGCCGGCAGGACTCCCGCAGGTGCGGACTGGGTGTACGTAGCCACGTCGCTCCCCTTACTTGGTTTCGTTCAGGTTCGGGTTGCGGTCGTACTCCACGCCGAGCAGGCCGGTGTTGCCGTCAGCCTTGAGCTGGTCCATGTGGGCCTGGAATTCAGATTCCGACACCACCTTTACGCGGAACAGCATTTCGGAGTGGTACTCGCCGCAGAGTTCGGCACACTTACCGTCGTAGGTGCCCTCTTTAGTGGGGGTGAACCGGATGTAGTTGGTCTTGCCCGGGATCATGTCGCGCTTCTGCAGGAAGGCGGGAACCCAGAAGGAGTGGATGACATCGCGCGAGTTGAGCTCAAGGTCAACGGACTTGTTGACCGGCAGGTACAGGGTGGGAAGCTGTTCCTTGTCGATGGTGTTGCCCGTGAGGTGCGCCTGGACGCCGGCCTCGTGGAGGTCTTCCTGGATGACGTTGCCGGACTTGTAGTTGAAGTCCCATGCCCACTGCTTGCCGCGGACGTCCACTACGACGTCAGCCGGCTGGGAGCGGTCATCGATGGCCTGCTGGTCACGGTCGGTGAAGTAGAAGAACACCAGGACCATGAAGATCGGGATGGTCAGGTAGAAGACCTCGAGGGGGAGGTTGAAGCTGGTCTGCCGGGGGAAGCCTACGGTTCCCTTGCGGCGGCGGTAGGCAACCAGGCACCAGATGATGAGGCCCCACGTAATGGTGCCCACCACGAGCGCAGCAATCCATGAGTTGACCCAGAGGTCCATGATGCGGTCGGTGTTGCTGGTGGTGCCACGTTCAGTGGGCATCCACCCTTTCTCTACCTCTGGCGAACATCCGGTCAAAACCAACGCGCCGGCAATTGCCAAGCTTGAGATCGTGGTGATCGTTTTGCGTCGGCTGCCGGTTCGGTTCTGCGAACTCACAGACGGCCCTTCCTACTTGTTGCTGTTGTCCGGGCAGCCAGAAAGGCGCTCCGGGCACAAAAAAGTTTTACTACTCGGTGTAGAGCTTACCGCTCCGCCGGGCGTTTCGCCCACATGTCCGCGCCGAGCCCCCGTGCCGTTTTGGACGGCAGGGAACCCGGCGCGGACATCAGGCGAAACAACCGGCTTAGTGGAATGAATCGCCGCAGGCGCAGGAGCCTCCGGCGTTCGGGTTGTCGATGGTGAAACCCTGCTTCGAGATGGTGTCTTCGAAGTCGATGCTGGCGCCGCTCAGGTACGGCACGCTCATCTTGTCGACGACGACCTCGACTCCGTAAAAGTCGCGCACGGCGTCACCATCAAGGAGCCGTTCGTCGAAGTAGAGCTGGTAGATCAGCCCTGAGCAACCGCCGGGCTGCACGGCTACGCGCAGCCGCAGGTCCGTGCGGCCTTCCTGCTCGAGGAGGCTGCGTACCTTGCCTGCAGCGACGTCGGTCAGGTTGACCTCGTGAACGGGCAGTTCGTCGCTTGCCACGGTGGTGGCGGTGCTGTTTTCGTTGGTTGCGGTGCTCATTGGCCTACCTTCTTAGGACGGTCTGGCGGCGTCGCCGGAACGGCGCCTGCCCCTACGGTTACGGTATGGGCTATAGCTACATGCTACGCGCGGCAGTCCTGTAGCTCTAACTCCTGTCGTAACCGTCAAAGCGGCCCGCTTGTTCCCTGGGAGCTTGCCCGCTCCGCTGCCCGGCACAGCGCCCTCATGCGGTGGCGGGGAGGCCTTCACTGTCCAGCCGCGCCAGCATGAGGGCCTCGGCAAGAATGGCGTTGCGGAAGTCGCCGATATGCAGGGACTCGTTGGCACTGTGCGCCCTCGAATCGGGGTCTTCCACGCCCGTAACCAGGATCTGCGCTGCCGGATACAGATCCGTGAGGTCCGCGATGAAGGGAATGGAACCGCCGATGCCGGTTTCCACGGCAGGAACGCCCCATGCCTCCCCCAGAGCCCACATGGCCACGGAGGCAGCTGCGGAGGAGGTGTCTGTCCGGAACGGGTTGCCGGCTTCCCCCGGGGTGAAGACAACCTTTGCGCCGAATGGCGCGTTGGCCTCAACGTGCCTGCGAACTGCTTCCATGGCTTCGGCCGGATCCTGCCCGGGGGCCAGGCGCAGGCTGAACTTGGCCCGCGCACGCGGAAGGAGGGTGTTGGAGGCTACATCCACCGCGGGCGCGTCGAAGCCGATGATCGACAGTGCGGGCTTGGTCCACAGCCGTGAGGCGATGCTCCCCGACCCGGCCAGGCGGACGCCGTCGAGCACGGACGCGTCGGCCCGGTAGTCTGACTCCGGCATCTCCACTGCCGCAGTGTCGGTGGCCACCAGGCCCTCGATGGCCACATTCCCGTCTGCATCGTGAAGCGTGGCGATCAGGCGCGACAGCAGCGTGGGCGCATCCAGGACCGGGCCCCCGTACATGCCGGAGTGCACCGCGTGTTCCAGGACCTGCACCTCAATGGTGCCGTCCACCAGGCCCCGCAGGCTGGTGGTCAGGGCAGGTACGCCGACTTTCCAGTTGCTGGAGTCGGCGACCACGATAACGTCGGCCCGCAGCAGTTCGCGATTGGCTTCCAGGAACGCGCGGAAGGTGGGTGAGCCTGCTTCCTCCTCCCCCTCGATGAAGAAGGTCACGCCCAGACCCAAAGCGCCGGCCAGGACCTCGGAGACAGCCGCGTAGGCGGCAACATGTGTCATGATGCCGGCTTTGTCATCAGCGGCGCCCCGGCCGAACAGGCGGCCGTCCTTCTCGATGGCATTGAACGGCTCGGTTTCCCACAGCGACTCGTCGCCCACCGGCTGGACGTCATGGTGCGCGTACAGGAGGACCGTCGGCTTTCCTTCCGCGGCCGGACGGCGGGCGACGACGGCCGGCCCACCGGGTGTGCCGTCTGCCTTGTTCACCGACAGCACCTTCACTCCGCCAAGGCCGGCGCCCCGGAGGAGTTCCGCGACGGCCTCGGCGCTGCGTTCGAGCGGCGTGCGCTCGAAACTCGGCCATGCGATTCCGGGAATGGCGACGAGCTCCTTGAGCCGTTCCAGCGTCCGGTCGAAGGAGCCGTCTACGGCAGAACGAAGATCGTCCGTCCTGGCGTTGCCCACGGGGCTGGATCCTGGGACGTCTGTGGTGCTGTGCGGGGTGGCCGCGGATGATGAGGTCATGGCCAAAACATTACCCTCGTCACATTCCGCTCCCGGCCAGGGCAGACATGGCAGCAGGCAGCGGCCGTGCTGCTGCAAGGTATTCTGGTCAGGTGTTCGGACGTAGAAAAGAAGCGCCCTCGGCGCAGCAAACAATAGACCAGCAGGCGGCGGAAGCGGCGGCGCGGCAGAACAGTGCGGTGGGCAAGGGCGCCCCTACCCCCACCCGGAAGGCCCAGGAGGCTGCCCGCAAACGCCCGCTGGTCCCCGAGGACCGCAAGGCGTCCAAGGCCGCCGAACGCCAGGCCGTGCAGGACCAGCGGCTCAAAATGCGCCGGGCCCTGGACACCGGTGACGAAAAGTTCCTGCCGCTCCGGGACAAAGGCCCGCAGAAGCGGTTTGCCCGTGACTTCGTGGACGCGCGCTTCAACCTTGGCGAGTACCTGATGTTCGGCGCCCTGGTCTTCGTGCTGGTGTCCCTGGTGGTCCCGGCCTCGAGCGACATGATGATCTACGTCCTGGGCGCATTCTGGGTGATGTTCCTGGCTGTCTTCGTGGACGTTTTTATCCTTTCCCGCAAGCTCCGCACGCGCCTTGCGGAGAAGTTCGGCGAGGTGGAGCGCGGAACCGTCTGGTACGGCTCCATGCGGTCCCTGCAGTTCCGGAAACTGCGGCTGCCCAAGCCCCAGGTTCAGCGCGGACAGTACCCCGCCTGAGCAGGCACCGACATTAAGCACAGGAAACCCGGCGGAATGACCGCCGGGTTTCCTTTTTAAGTGCCCGTTTCTTTTGGGTGCAGGTTTGCCTGGGCGCCCGAGTGTCAGGAGCGGCGGTTCTTTGCCAGTTGCCTGTTGATCCGTGCTGCCCAGAACGGACCTTCATAAAGGAATGCTGTGTAGCCCTGCACCAGGGTTGCGCCGGCGTCGAGCCTTTCCTGTACGTCCTGGGCCGACTCCACACCGCCCACCGCCACCAGTGTCAGCGAGTCGCCGGTGGCCTTCTTGAGCCGCTTGAGGACGTCGAGGGACCGCGCTTTCAGAGGGGCTCCGGACAGGCCGCCGGCACCGCACCTGGCCACCTGGTCCGCCGGCGAGGCCAGTCCCGTCCGGGCGATGGTGGTGTTGGTGGCGATGATGCCGTCCAGTTTCAGGTCCAGGGCGAGGAGCGCGACGTCGTCGATGTCCTCGTCGCTGAGGTCCGGGGCGATCTTCACCAGCAGGGGCACGTGGCGTCCGGCAGCCCGGTCAGCTTCCTGTCCCACAGCCGTCAGGAGAGGGCGGAGGGTTTCCACGTCCTGGAGCAGCCGGAGTCCCGGCGTGTTGGGGGAACTGACATTCACCACCAGGTAGTCCGCGGCCGGTGCCAGGCTGCGGGCGCTCACCAGGTAGTCGTCAACGGCGTCCGCCAGCTCCACCACCTTGGTCTTGCCAATGTTGACTCCGATGACGGGGCGCACCGCCGGGTACCGGCGCTGGAGCGCGGCGCGCGCCGCCTTCAGCCGGGGCGCAACGGCCGAGGCGCCATCGTTATTGAAACCCATCCGGTTGATGACCGCGCGGTCCTCCACCAGGCGGAACAGCCGAGGTTTCTCATTGCCCGGCTGGGCCTGGCCGGTGATGGTGCCGACTTCCACGTGGCCGAACCCAAGGTCCGTGAGGGCCTCGATGCCGAGCCCTTCCTTGTCGAAGCCGGCAGCCAGCCCGAAGGGCGAAGGAAACGTAACCCCAAAGGCAGTGGTCTGGAGGGACGGTCCCGGCGCCGTCAGCTTCTGCAGGAGCTTCCCGGCGCCTGACGCATGCGCGAGCCGGATGCCTTTGAATCCGATCTTGTGGGCGCGCTCGGCGTCCATCCATGAAAAGGCCAGCCTGAAGAAAGTGGGGTAAACGCGCATGCCTCCAGTTTCCCGTTTCCGGGGGCCGCATACCAAAACGAAGAAGCAGCCCGACCGGAACGGACGCACCCGCCGGGCCGGTCTAGCATGAGGTCATGCAGTGGCAGCAGGACATCCTGGGCGGGGACTTTGAGTCCCATTCCTTTGTGGCCACCGGACCTGATGGTGTGGAGCGGACCGCAACCCTGGTACGGCTGCGGCCCGACCCGGACAGGGCCGCAGCCAACGGCCGCCGCGGTGCAGTCCTGTTCCTGCACGGCTGGAGCGACTATTTTTTCAATGTGGACCTGGCACGGTTCTGGGCCGGGGCGGGATACGACTTCTACGCCCTGGACATGCACAACCACGGCCGCAGCCTGCGCCCGGAATCACCTGGTGGGTATGTGGCGGACCTCGCGGCATATGACGCCGAGATTGAA
Source organism: Pseudarthrobacter defluvii (assembly GCF_030323865.1). NCBI lineage: Bacteria > Bacillati > Actinomycetota > Actinomycetes > Micrococcales > Micrococcaceae > Pseudarthrobacter > Pseudarthrobacter defluvii. The sequence goes on from NZ_CP066362.1 coordinate 2,127,804, forward strand.
GAAGCGCGGCGCATCATCCGCACCGAAGGCGCCCCCGGCCCCCTGGCCTTGATGGGCCATTCCACCGGCGGACTGGTGGCAGCCCTCTGGACCAGCCGCCACCCGGGAGACGTCTCGCTGTTGGTCCTCAACAGTCCGTGGCTGGAGATGCACGGCAGCTCCCTTGTGCGGCGTGCTGCGGCCGGCATGGTGCGGCCGGTGGCCCGTCTCCGGCCCCAAACAGTCCTGCGCCTGCCCGAACGCGGCCATTACTGGCGCACCATCAGCAGCGCTGCCGACGGCGAGTGGCCGCTTGACGAGCGCTACCGGCCCCGGATGGCGTTCCCTGTGCGGGCAGGGTGGCTGAGGGCGGTATTGGCAGGGCATGCGCGGGTGGCACGCGGACTGGCAATCGAAGCGCCGATCCTGGTCCTGCTCTCCAAGGGGAGCGCGAACGGGCTGCTGTGGTCCGAGGAAATGCGCCGCGCCGATGCCGTCCTGGACGTCAATACCATCAGCGCCCGGGCGCTGACCCTGGGCCGCACCGTAACCCTTGAGCGGATTGACGGCGCGCTGCACGACGTCTTCCTCTCCCCCGAGCCGATCCGGTCCGATGCCTACTCAAGGCTGGCCCGTTGGCTGCGCGCGTACGGGTGAGGCTATTCCGCTTGGAGGCCCGCCGGGGAATCGTGCCGGACATCCGCGGGAGCAGCAGCGGCATCCACGGCACCCCCGTAGCGGCGGTCCCTGCGGGCATATTCCTCGACGGCGGCCCAGAGTGTCCGCCTGTCCACATCCGGCCACAGCGTGTCCATGAAGACGAACTCAGCGTAGGCGGACTGCCAGAGGAGGAAGTTGGACAGCCGCTGCTCGCCGGAGCTGCGCAGGAAGAGGTCCACATCCGGCAGGTCAGGCTCGTCGAGGTATTTCTGGATGGTCCGTTCCGTAATGGCACCGGGCTTCAGCTTGCCCGCTGCCACGTCGGCAGCAATGGCGGACACGGCATCGGTGATCTCAGCCCGGCCGCCGTAATTAACACACATGGTCAAATTACAGGTGCTGTTGCCTGCCGTGAACTCTTCGGCCTCTTCCAGCTCCCGGATCACCGAACCCCAGAGCTTCGGGCGCCGGCCGGCCCAGCGGACGCGCACTCCCCAGTCATCGAGCTGGTTCCGCTGCCTTCGCAGCACGTCCTTGTTAAATCCCATTAGGAAGCGGACTTCTTCGGGCGACCTCCGCCAGTTCTCTGTGGAGAAGGCGTACACGCTGACGTACTCAATGCCCAGCTCGATGGCTCCGGCCATGACGTCAAGCAGCGCGGGCTCCCCCGCCTTGTGCCCCTCGATCCGGGGCAGGCCCCGCTGGTTGGCCCACCGTCCGTTGCCGTCCATCACGATGGCCACGTGCCGCGGAATGAACTCAGCCGGAATGGAGGGAGCCACCGCACCGGAAGGGTGCGGGTAGGGGGCCACCACGGGATGGGTCCGCCTGCGGGCTGCATTGTTCTTTTTTCCCAGGGCCACTGTCAGCTACGCTCCACATGTTTGAGGGATTTCAGTACTCGTTCCAGATGCCACTGCAGGTATGCGGCCACCAGCCTCGCCGCTTCCTTGCGGTGCTGGGCCTGGGAAGCGTCCGCCGTCGTCCAGTCCCCGGTCAGCAGCGCAGCCAGCAGGATGACAGTCTCGGGCGCAGGGGCGGGTGACCCCGGCGGGCGGCACTGTGCGCAGACCATGCCGCCCAGGGGCGCGGAGAACGCCGTGTGCGGGCCGGGCAGGCCGCAGCGCGCGCAATCGGTGAAACTGGGCGCCCACCCGCCGGTAGCCAGCGCGCGCAGCAGATAGGAGTCCAGGATGAGGCCGGCGGCATGCTCGTCCCGGCTCAACGCGGCGAGGGCCCCCACCAGCAGGTTGTACTGGGCGGTGCCGGCCTCGCCGTCCACATCCGTGAGTTTCTCCGCCGTCTCGGTCATCGCTGCGGCAACCGTGTACCTGCCGTAGTCCGCGGCGATACTTCCACCATAGGCACCTTTGGCGACGGCCTGGGTCACGATGTCCAGTGTGCGTCCCGAGACCAGTTGGAGGTCCGCCACCATGAAGGGTTCAAGCCGGGCACCGAAACGGCTGCTGGTGCGGCGCACACCCTTGGCGACGGCCCGGACCTGCCCATGGTGCTTGGTCAGGAGGGTGATGATCCTGTCCGCCTCGCCCAGCTTGTGGGTACGGAGCACCACGGCGTCATCCCGGTACGCACGGGAGGCGAAAGACTGTTGGGGCACGCTCTATCTTCCCATCCTGCGCGGCAGGATGCTGCCAAGGCGTGGTGGCGCCGCCGGTTGAAGCGGCGCCACCAGCTACCGGTGTCAGGCCTGTGCGTCCCGGATGGCGCGGTTGACTGCCGAGATGACGGCCTTGAGGGAGGACATGCTGGTGTTGGCATCGATCCCTACGCCCCACAGAACCCGCTCCCCCACGGCACACTCAACATAGGCGGCGGCCATGGCGTTGCCGCCTTCGGACAGCGCGTGCTCGCTGTAGTCCAGCACCCGGACGTCGACGCCGTCCTCGTGGAGGATGTTCAGCAGGGCCGCAATGGGACCGTTGCCGGTGCCGGTGCGGCTTACCTGCGCACCGTCAATGGCGAGGGACGCGTGCAGCGTCATGCCGCCGTCGGCATCCGTTTCCGTCTTGACGCCGCCCAGGGAGTAGCGTCCCCACTGCCCGTCAGCCTGCCCGGACGGCAGGTATTCGTCCTGGAAGATCTGCCAGAGCTGCGCGCCGCTGACCTCCCCGCCCACGGTGTCGGTGCGGCGCTGGATGACGCCGGAGAACTCAATCTGTGCGCGGCGCGGCAGGTCCAGGCTGTGCTCGTTCTTCAGCAGGTAGGCCACGCCGCCCTTGCCGGACTGAGAGTTCACGCGGATCACGGCTTCGTAGCTGCGGCCCAGGTCCTTCGGGTCCACCGGCAGGTACGGCACCTGCCAGGTGAACTCGTCCACGGCCTTGCCTGCTGCAGCGGCGTCGCGCTCCAGGGCTTCGAAGCCCTTCTTGATGGCGTCCTGGTGGGAGCCGGAGAAAGCGGTGAACACCAGGTCTCCACCGTACGGCGACCGCTCCGGGACTGGCAGCTGGTTGCAGTACTCCACGGTGCGGCGGACGTCGTCGATGTTGGAGAAGTCGATCATGGGGTCGATGCCCTGGACGAACAGGTTCAGGCCCAGGGTGACCAAGTCGACGTTGCCGGTGCGTTCGCCGTTGCCGAAGAGGCAGCCTTCGATGCGGTCGGCACCGGCCATGTAGCCCAGTTCGGCCGCGGCAACACCGGTGCCGCGGTCATTGTGCGGGTGCAGGGACAGGATGATGCCTTCGCGCGGGTGCAGGTGCCGGCTCATCCATTCGATGGAATCCGCGTAGACGTTGGCCGTGGCCATCTCCACGGTGGCGGGCAGGTTGATGATCACCTGGCGGTCCGCTGAGGCTTCAAAGACGTCGGCGACGGCGTTGCACACCCGGACCGCGTACTCCAGTTCGGTGCCGGTGAAGGACTCCGGCGAGTACTCGTAGGTCACGTGCGTGTCCGCCAGGGTTTCCTCGTACTTTTTGCACAGGCGGGCGCCCTGGAGTGCGATGTCCAGGATGCCGTCCTGGTCCTGGTTGAAGACCACGCGCCGCTGCAGCACGGAGGTGGAGTTGTAGAGGTGGACGATGGCCTGCTTGGCGCCCACCAGGGACTCGTAGGTCCGTTCGATCAGGTGTTCGCGCGCCTGCGTCAGGACCTGGATGGTGACGTCGTCCGGGATGTGGTTGCCCTCGATGAGCTGGCGGACAAAATCGAAGTCCGTCTGGGACGCGGACGGGAAGCCGACCTCGATCTCCTTGTAACCCATGCGGACCAGCAGGTCGAACATCTTCATCTTGCGGGCCGGGCTCATGGGGTCGATCAGGGCCTGGTTGCCGTCGCGCAGGTCCACCGCGCACCAGCGCGGGGCCTTGGTGATGACCTTGTCCGGCCAGGTGCGGTCCGGGAGTTCAACCTTGATCTGGTCCTGGAACGGCGTGTACCGGTGGGCAGGCATTCCTGAGGGCTTCTGTGCGTTTCGCATGACGTTCGTGGCCTTTTCTATCGATCTTCAGTGAAAGGGTGGCCGGGCAACACAAACTCCGCAGCGAGGGTGGGCCGTGCGCTAGATAGCGTCTGTGGCCTCGCCGCGGCAGCTAAGGAGAAGGAGCTCTGCACGCACTCTTTGAGGGTAACACGGGTGCGTAAGATGAAAGGGCACTACCGTCCGTAAAGTCCAGCATGCAGACGCCTCGGGTGTTCCGCCCGGCAGCGGCGTTCCAGCAAAAGGAGTTGCAGTGCCCATTTCGGGGATCGATCTGTCCACCATTGATCACACAGTCCGGCCGCAGGATGACCTGTACCAGCACGTCAACGGCGCGTGGCTGAAAGCAACCGAGATTCCCGACGACCGGCCCCTGGAGGGAACCTTCACCGCGCTCCGCGACGGGTCGGAGATCGCTGTCCGGGACATCATCGAGGAGGCTGCGGCCAAGGGAGCGGACGCCACCGGGATCGAGCGGAAGATCGGCGACCTTTACAACAGCTTCATGGATGAGGCCGCTGTTGAGGGCAAGGGCATGGAGCCCATCCGCGCGCGGCTGGCCGAGGTGTTTGCCACCGGCTCGGTACCGGATCTCATCGCACTGGCGGGCCGGTTGTTCCGCGCGGACGTGGGCGGATTGTTCTACATCTACCCTGCCCCCGACGCGGGCAACCCGGACAGGGTCCTGCTGTACACCGGTCAGGGCGGCCTGGGCCTGCCCGACGAGTCGTACTACCGGGAGGAGAAGTTCGCTCCCATCGTTTCCGCCTACACCGCGCATGTGGAGAAGATGTTCGAACTCGCCGGAGTGGCCGATCCCCAGGGCGCAGCCGGCCGGGTTGTGCAGCTGGAGACGAAGCTTGCATCCCACCACTGGGACAACGTCACCCTGCGTGATCCGCAGAAGACCTACAACCTGAAGACGGCGGAAGAAGCCAGCGAGCTCTTCCCGCTCCTGGGCACCTGGTTCGATGCTGCCGGAATCGATGCCGACAAGCGGGCGGAAATCGTGGTGAGCACTCCTGACTTCTTTACCGGCGCGGCTGGACTCCTGAATGAGGTCCCCGTGGAGACCTGGCAGGAGTGGCTGGCCATGCGGGTCATCAGCGGTGCCGCTCCCTATCTGTCCTCAAGCTTCGTGGACGCCAACTTTGCCTTCTACGGCACCACCATCAGCGGCACGCCCCGCAACAAGGACCGGTGGAAGCGGGGCGTCGCCGTCGTCGAAGCCGCCCTGGGTGAAGCCGTCGGTCAGATCTACGTGGCACGCCACTTCCCCGAGACCCACAAGGCGCGCATGCAGACCCTGGTGGCGAACCTCATCGAGGCCTACCGCCGCAGCATCACCGGGGTGGGCTGGATGGGCGAGGACACCAAGGCCGAGGCCCTGCGCAAGCTGCAGGCCTTCCGGGCCAAGATCGGCTACCCGGACAAGTGGATCGATTACTCCGCTGTGGAGATCGACCCCAACGACCTCCTCGGCAACGTGGAACGGGCACACAACGCCGACGTCGACCGGCACCTGGATGAGGTGGGCAAGCCCGTGGACCGGACCAAGTGGCTGATGACGCCGCAAACCGTCAACGCCTATTACCACCCGATGATGAACGAGATTGTGTTTCCGGCCGCCATCCTGCAGCCGCCGTTCTTTACCGCCGACGCCGACGACGCCGTCAACTACGGCGGCATCGGCGCCGTCATCGGGCACGAAATCGGCCACGGCTTTGACGACCAGGGCTCGCAGTTCGACGGCGGCGGAGCCCTCCGCAACTGGTGGACGGACCAGGACCGCCAGGCTTTCGAGGCCCTGACGGCGCGGCTCGTGGCCCAGTATGACGCCCTGTCCCCCACCGCCGCGCCGGGCCACCACGTCAACGGACGACTTACGCTCGGTGAAAACATCGGCGACCTGGCAGGCCTGACCATCGCCTACAAGGCGTACCAGATCAGCCTCGACGGCAAGGAACCGGAAGTCCTGGACGGGCTGACGGGGCAACAGCGCTTCTTCGCGTCCTGGGCGGCGGGATGGCGCCAGGTGATCCGGCAGGAAGAGGCCATCCGCCGGCTTGCCACCGATCCCCACTCCCCCAATGAGTTCCGGACCAACGCGATCGCGAAGAACCTGGACTCCTTCCACGAGGCGTTTGAGGTCACTGGGGACGACGGAATGTGGATGCCGGCCGCCGAGCGCGTCAGCATCTGGTAGCCAAATAAAAGTTGGGCCCCGCCTGTACGGCGGGGCCCAACTTCTTGCCGGTGAACTGTCACCGTCGCGGGGGAACTGTTACTACCGTACGATCAGCTCAGGGTTGGCCTGCTGGCAGACTTTGTCGCCCGCAGTCTGGTTGACGATGTCTTGCGGCAAAGCGGGTGCAGTTCCGCCGCCGGCTCCTGCTCCGTAGGTGGTGCCGCTGGTGAAGTCGCTGCCGACGTAGACCTGCACGCCCGATACCCCCGGTGCGGGAATCATGAGGGTGGCCGGAATCCCCAGCAGCGCGGCGACGTCGGCCGCAACGTCGGCGAAGCCGTTGCCGTAATACACGGCTGTCTTAGCCACCGGCTGGGCGAGGAACTGGCCGGTCTGCGTGAAGCCGCCGGCAACCAATGCCTGAACGATCTCCTGTGCGCGGCCGCTGACGCCGCTTCCGTTGGCGACAGTGACGGGCTGGATGGCCTTGTTGTAGGGCGGCACCGGCGGAGTGGTCTCAGTCGGCACCGGAGACGGCGTTGCCGTTTCGCTGGGCGACGGCGAGGCGGGCGCGGTGGGATCGGTGAGGTCCACGTTCTTCCGCAGCGCCGAGAACAGCTGTGCACCCGCAGGCTCCGCGATGACCAGCCGGTTGGGATCAACCGGCGCCGGCGTGGTGGGCACCGCCACGAAGGCCACCTTGCTGATGTCGATGTTCTTGAGCCGGGTACCGATGGTCAGCAGGGTGGGAACGGAAGCAAGCCCGTCATCAACGGTCAGGTTCTGGGTCACGACGTCGGCGATCTTCAGCATCTTCGCCGGGTCGGACAGCGTTCCTTCATCCTTGATCTTGCGGGTCAGCGACGACAGGAAGCCCTGCTGCGCCTTGATCCGCCCCAGGTCGCCGCCGTCGGCAAAGGCGTGGCGGGTCCGGAGGAACGCAAGTGCCATTTCGCCCTGTACCGAGGATGTTCCTGCGGGCAGGCGCAGCCGGGAATCGGGATCGTAAACGGCGTCGCTGATGCAGACGTCGACTCCGCCCACGGCGTTGGACAGCTCCTTCACGGCATTGAAGTCGGCCATCATGAAGTGGTCCACCTGCATGCCGGTGAGCTTGTTGACGGTGTCCACGGCGCAACCTATGCCGGCCTCGCTCATGGCCTCGTTGATCATCACACCGGTGCGGGCCGGGTAGTCCTTGCCGGTCTTCTTGTCCTTGCAATCGGGAATATCCACCAGCAGGTCACGCGGGAAGCTGATGACGTTGACGCGCTTGTTGTCCTCGGAGATATCCATCAGCATCATCACGTCCGACTTGCCGTAGCCGGTGGAATCGTCACTGGTTCCGTACTCCGAGTTCTTCCCGTCGCGGGTATCGGAGCCGAGAATCAGGATCTGCAGCCGGCCGGTGGCATCGTTCCCGGCGGCTTCGGTGTTCTCCCCGCCGGCGTTCAGCGGCGCCTTGGAGATGTTGTTCTGGAGCCGGAAAAACCAGAATCCGCCGAAAGCGATCGCGGCCACGAGGACCAGTGCCACCACGCCGGTGAGGGCCTTCAGCCATAACGGCATCCCGCGCAGGGGGCCCAGATGGCGGGCAGCACCAACGGCACCGCCGTTTGCGTGGCGGGATACCGGTCCCGTCCCGGATGACAGGTCAGCCTCGTTGTCGCGTCCATCGCGGCCTGGATCCACCTGGTGAACCTTCCTCTAAATACGAAATCCGGTCCATTTTAGTGGTCCAGTGTGGAGAACGTGCCGGCGCGCTCCGCCGAACGCCTTCATCGTAGGTCAGAAACCCAGTTTGACCAGCTGTTTCGGGTCGCGCTGCCAGTCTTTGGCCACCTTGACGTGAAGATCCAGGTAGATCCGTGTGCCCAGCAGGGCTTCGATGCCTTTGCGGGCGTTGGTTCCCACTTCCCGCAGCCGGCTGCCACCCTTGCCGATGATGATGGCCTTCTGGGATGGCCGCTCCACGTAGAGGTTGACGCGGACGTCCAGCAGGGGGTTGTCGTCCGGCCGGTCCTCCCGGGGGACGATCTCCTCCACCACCACGGCCAGGGAGTGCGGAAGCTCGTCCCGGACCCCCTCCAGGGCGGCTTCGCGGATGAGTTCGGCAACCATGACCGCTTCAGGCTCGTCGGTCAGTTCACCGTCAGGATACAGGGGCGGCGACGGCGGCATGTGGCTGATCAGGACGTCGGCGACCGTTTCCACCTGGAAGCCGTCGGCAGCGGAGACCGGAACAATGTCCTTCCAGCCGTCCTCCCCCAGCACCTCGCGTCCCAGGGCGGCCACGGCGAGGAGTTGTTCAGTCAGCGCCTGCTTGTCCACGAGGTCTGCCTTGGTGACGATGGCGATCACCGGCTTGCGCCCGACGGCGGCAAGCTGGGCCGCGATGAATTTGTCGCCGGGGCCGATTTTTTCGTTTGCCGGCAGGCAGAAACCGATGGCGTCCACCTCCGCCAGCGTGTCCGCAACGAGGTCGTTCAAGCGCTTTCCGAGGAGGGTGCGGGGACGGTGCAGCCCCGGCGTATCCACGAGGATCAGCTGGGCGTCGTCACGGTGCACGATGCCCCGGATGGTGTGCCGCGTGGTCTGCGGCTTGGCAGAGGTGATGGCCACCTTCTTGCCCACGAGGGCATTGGTCAGCGTGGACTTGCCCGCGTTGGGCCTGCCAACCAGGACCGAGAACCCGGCGCGGAAGCCGCCGAAGTCGTCCGGTAGTTCGGCCTTATTTTTCTTGCTCACGTGGAACTCCCTGCTGGGTTGCTTCGGCCTCTTCCAGGAGGCCTTCAAGGTCAGTCTCTACTCTTGGTACGGGCGCCGCAATGATGTGGCTGACGCGGTTCCGCCGGCCCTCCAGCCGTTCCGCCCGCAGGGATACGCCCTGCACTTCGACAGTGCTGCCCACGATCGGGACGCGGCCAAGCGCCTTGGCGAGCAGGCCGCCCACGGTGTCCACTTCGTCGTCGTCAATCTCCAGGTCGAACAGCTCGCCGAGGTCATCGATGCCCATCCGGGCGCTCACCCGGTAGGAGCCGTCGTCCAGTGCCACCGCTTCCGCGCTCTCGGTGTCGTATTCGTCCACGATTTCACCCACGATTTCCTCGATCAAGTCCTCAAGGGTCACAAGCCCGGCCGTACCGCCGTACTCGTCGATGACGATGGCCACGTGGGTGGATTCCTTTTGCAGTTCGCGCAGGAGGTCGCTGACGGGCTTGGACTCGGGCACGTAGCGGACCTCCCGGGCGAGGGACTCCACCAGGGGTGGTTCCTGGTTCGCGCCCAGCTGGTGGATGACGGCCGCAACGTCCTTGAGGTAGACGATGCCCAGGATGTGGTCGGTGTTTTCGTTGATGACAGGGATCCGGGAGTAGCCGGAGCGCAGGAAGAGGGACATTGCCTGGTGCAGGCTGGAGCCGGCGTCGATGCTGACGATGTCGGTCCTGGGTACCATGACGGCCCGCACCAGGGTGTCACCGAAGTCGAACACCGACTGGATCATCTCCGCCTCGGTGTCCTCGATCATGTCGGACTCACTGGCCCGGTCCACGAGTTCACGGAACTCCTGCTCGCTGAAGAAGGCGTCGTCACCGCCGGGAGCTCCGGGCGCTGCTGAGCTGCCGATGGCGACCAGCCAGCCCGGAACCGGTCCCAGCACGCTGGTGAGGAACCGGACCATCGGGGCGGTGAAGCGGACCACCGCTGTGGAGTGCAACCGTCCGAGCTGCCGGGGTGACACTCCCACGATCACAAAGCCCAGGAGGGCCATGATGCCGGTGGCCACCAGGCCGGCGAGCCACACATTGTCCAGCAGATTGGCGATCAGCACCGCGACGGCGACAGCGGAGGCCATCTCGAACCAGACGCGCCAGAACCGCAGGGCCCGGGTGTGGGCCACGGGTTCGGCCAGGATGCGGCGCATGGCCGTGCCGCGGCTCCGGTGCAGTGCCTCTTCGGCGTCGTGGCGGGGAAGGAAACTGAAGGCGGCCTCGGCCGCGGTCAGCACGGCCGCGACGGCCAGGAAAACCAGTGCCACCGCGACCAGGAGCAGTTGCGTCACTGGGTTGTCTCGGCGGGGGCTTCTTTGCCGGTGAAGCCGGACAGGAGTTCGCGCTGGAGCCCGAACATCTCCGCTTTCTCTTCCGGCTCGGCGTGGTCGTAGCCCAGCAGGTGCAGGATGCCGTGCGTGGTCAGCAGCAGCATCTCGTCCTGGAGCGAATGGCCGGCGTTCCGGGCCTGGACCTTGGCCACCTGCGGGCAGATGGCGATGTCGCCCAGCATCCCCTGGGGCGTGGGCCGGTCCGGGGTCCCGGGTGTCAGCTCGTCCATGGGGACCGAGAGCACGTCCGTGGCGCCAGGTTCATCCATCAGCTCGATGTGCAGCTTCTCCATGGCGGGTTCGTCCACGAGGAGAATGGAGAGTTCGGCCTGCGGGTGGATGTAGAGCTGTTCAAAGATGTACCGCGACAGGGCAACGAGCTCGGATTCCTCCACCTGGATGCCGGACTCGTTGTTGACCTCGATGCTCACGCGTGTTCCCCCCGTTTTTCCCTGCCGGCTGAGTGCTTGACCCGGTTGCGCTGGGTTTCGTCCCAGATGCTGTAGGCGTTGACAATGTCTCCCACGAGCCGGTGCCGCACAACATCGGCGGCGTCCAGGACGGAGAAGCTGACCCCGTCGATGCCTTGCAGGATTTCCTCAACGATCCGCAGCCCGGACCGCGTCCCGAACGGCAGGTCCACCTGGGTGACGTCCCCCGTGACCACCATCTTGGATCCGAATCCAAGCCGGGTGAGGAACATCTTCATCTGTTCCGGCGTGGTGTTCTGGGCCTCGTCGAGGATGATGAAGGCGTCGTTGAGGGTTCGCCCGCGCATGTAGGCCAGGGGCGCCACCTCGATGGTGCCGGCGGCCATGAGCCGCGGGATGGATTCGGGGTCCATCATGTCGTGCAGGGCGTCATAGAGCGGCCTGAGATAGGGATCGATCTTGTCGCTGAGCGTGCCGGGCAGGAACCCCAGCCGCTCCCCCGCCTCCACTGCGGGGCGCGTGAGGATGATCCTGCTGACCTCTTTTTGCTGAAGCGCCTGGACCGCCTTCGCCATGGCCAGATAGGTCTTACCCGTACCGGCGGGCCCGATGCCGAAGATCACCGTGTTGGCGTCGATGGCATCAACGTAGTTCTTCTGGTTGAGGGTTTTGGGCCGGATGGTCCTGCCGCGGCTGGAGAGGATGTCGTGGGTGAGCACGTCCACGGGATTCTGCAGCGACTGGGTGCGCAGCAGCGACACCAGCTGCTGCAGTACCGCCGGCGTGATGACAGTGCCCCGGGCCACCAGGCCGCGGACCTCCTGGAGGAGCCGCATGATCCGGGGGACGTCCGTGACGGGGCCGCTGATGGACAGTTCGTTGCCGCGGGCGTGGAAGTTGACGTCGGGAAACTGCTCTTCAATGAAGCGAAGCGCCTCATCGTGGCTGCCAAGTGATTGAACCATCTGGTCGGTGTTCTCAAAGAGGACAACTTCGGTCCGGGTGCCGGGCATGGAGTGGGGAAATTCCCCCGGACTGCCTTCGCCCGTGTTGAGCCGGCGCTTACCATTTGCTGATTCAGTCATGGTGTTGGCCCGCAGGCCCGTGGTCCCCTCGAAGATCGACATCACTTGTTTGCGTTTGGCTGATGCCGGGGCCCGTTGCGCGGTGCTCCCTGCCCAGCGATCCCTTTATCTTACGCCAGCACCGGTATGGAGCAGATACCCGGCTCAACGGGAGCGGCCGCTCCACCCATGAAACCGTGCCGGGCACGGCGTTAGGTATCAACTTCATATCGGCCTCATATCGTTCCAGTTGCAGTTGGCCGGAAGGAGGCGCAGAGCAGCTGACCGCGCGCACCGCTGTGCAATGCTGGAAATCCAGCATCTGCTGGGACGCCAGGCCGCCAGGGGGATCGGCCCGCCACGCCAGGAAAGGACAAGGGCAGGACAGTGCCGGAAACCTCTGTGCCCAAAAGGGCAGGACGACCCATGGGCCGCCTGCGCCCGGCCGTCCTTGCAGGGATGCTGGTGCTCGTTCCGGTCCTGGCTGGCTGCACTGCCGAGGGCGGGCCTTCACCTGCAGGCACCACCGCCTCGATCCCCGCCTCAGGGGGCACCATGCCGGACGCGCCCTCCACCAGCGCCCCGCTGGAAACCACCCAGTCCTCCAACAAGGCGCCGGTTTACTGGATTGGCCGCAGCGGCGCGAGCATTTTCCTTTACCGCGAATTTCGCGACGTCCCGGAGCAGGACAACCCGGTCACCCGGGCCCTGCGCGCCATGATGTCGGAAAAGCCCCTGGACCCTGATTTCTTTACGCCCTGGCAGAACCCGGGCAAACTGGCCACGTCCATTTCGGGCAAGGATGTCATCACCGTCGATGTCTCCGCCGACGCCTTCAACAGCAACCTCGACGCAGACATGGCGGCCCGGGCCATCCAGCAGCTGATCTACACGGCCACCGCGGCCGCCGCCAGTTCCGGGCTGATCGACACCGGTCAGCAAATCCGGGTCCGGATCCTGGTGGACGGCCACACTGACTACGTCGCGTTCGGAAAGATCCAGCTGGGCGCACTCATGACGCGGGCAGCAGGCCTCGTGGCACCGGTATGGATCATCGACCCCCAGGAAAACGCTGAGGTGCCGGGCGGCAGCGTGAAGATCACCGGGCGCAGCACCTCACCTGGGGCAAAGCTCCACTGGCAGCTGCTTCGGGCCGGGGACGGCGGCAGCAAAGCGCCCTTCCTGAATGGGGAAACCACGGCAGGTACAGAGCAGGGACAGGCGGGCGTCTTCACGCTTGCCCTCAACCTGCCGCCAGGCGACTACGAGCTGCGCGTAGCGCAGGCCGGCTCCAGCGGAGAGCCGGACAAAAACGAGGACACGAGGTCCCTTAAGGTCAGGTAGTGGTCCAGCGGCCAAGGATGTCGCTGGCAAGCACGACGGCGGCCGGGCCGGCTGTGGAGGACCGCAGGACATGGTGCCCCAGCAGGGCCGTCACAGCGCCTTTGTCGCAGAGTTTGGTTACTTCCCGCGGGCTGATGCCGCCCTCCGGGCCTACGATCAGCAGAATTTCACGGGGGCCGGCACCTGCACTCCCCTGCCATGCCTCCAGGACGGTACGCAGCGGCCGCACGGCGTCTTCATGCAGGATGACCGCCAGGTCTGCCGCCTCCACGGCGGCGGAAAGCGCCGTGGTGTCGACGGCGGCACGGACTTCCGGGAGCCAGGCACGCCGCGCCTGCTTGGCGGCCGCCGTCACGGTTGATTCCCACTTGGCGTGCGCCCGCGCTGCGCGGTCGCCCTTCCAGCGGACGATGGACCGTTCAGACTGCCAGGGAACCACCGCGTCGACGCCCAGTTCCGTGGCTGTCTCAATGGCCAGTTCGTCGCGGTCGCCTTTGGCCAAAGCCTGGACCAGCACCAGCCGGACCTCCGGCCTGTCTTCCACCGTCAGGCTGCTGCACTCCACCTCGAGCCCGGACGGTGCGGCCGAGATAACCTTTCCGGTCATCCGGGTGCCGGCGCCGTCCACGATGTCCACAGCCTCGCCCGGCGCCAGCCGCTTGACGGTGACGGCGTGCCGCGCCTCCGCCCCTTCGAGGACGAACGTGCGGCCCGGCGTCGTTGCGTCCAGGGAACCAGTGGAGGTGAAGAAGACGGGGTTGCTCACCGCTACAGGTTCCCGAACCGGTCCCGGAGCTTGGCGAACATGCCGCCGCTGGCGGCCAACTTGCCTTCGGTAATCTGCTCACCCCGGAGCTTGGCAAGTTGGCGCAGGAGGTCCTCCTGCGCGGAGTCGAGCTTGGCCGGGGTGTCCACCTGCAGATGCACCTTCAGGTCGCCGCGGCCATAGCCCCTCAGGTGGGTAACACCCAAGCCGCGCAGGGTGATGATTTCGCCTGACTGGGTTCCCGGCTTGACGTCGATCTCCTGGGTACCGTCGAAGGTTTCGAGGCTGACGTCCGTGCCCAGGGCCGCAGCGGTCATGGGGATGTGCAGGGTGGCGTGCAGGTCATCGCTTTCGCGCACGTACGTGGGGTCGTTGTTGACGCGGATCTCGACGTACAGGTCGCCCGCCGGGCCCCCTGCAGGGCCGGCCTCGCCCTGGCCGGAGAGCTGGATGCGGGTACCGGTGGCGACACCGGCGGGAACCTTGATGGTCAGCGACCGGCGGCTGCGGATGCGGCCCTGGCCACTGCATTCGTTGCAGGGATCCTTGATGACAGTGCCGAAGCCTTCGCAAGTGCCGCAGGGGGCTGCCGTCATGACCTGGCCGAGGATGGAGCGGACGGCCCGCTGGACCTGGCCGCTGCCGCCGCAGATGTCGCAGCGTTCCGGCTGGGTCCCGGGACGGCAGCAGGATCCATCACAGGTGGGACAGACCACAGCGGTGTCCACCTCGAGCTTCTTGTTGACTCCGAATACGGCGTCGCGGAGGTCGATCCGGACACTGATGAGTGCGTCCTGGCCGCGGCGGACGCGCGACGCCGGACCCGAGGCACCACCGGCGCCAAAGAAGGTGTCGAAAATGTCCTGGAACGCGAATCCCTGGCCTGCGTAACCGGCGCCGCCGAAACCGTTGTCCGTGCCGTTTTCATTGCCGGTGGTGTCGTAGATCCTGCGCTTCTGGGGATCGGAAAGGACCTCGTAGGCGTGCGTTACCGCCTTGAACCGCTCTGCAGCGTCGGCACCTGGGTTAACGTCCGGGTGAAGGGTGCGGGCCAGCTTGCGGTAGGCCTTTTTGATCTCTTCGCCCGTAGCTTCGGGTGAGACTCCAAGGACGTCATAGTGGCTGCTCAAAATTCGTGTCTCTTCCTTGTTGTACTGCGTTCAGTTGGTCGGCCAGGGCTCTTGTTTCACAGCCGGAGCAAGCTCCGGCAGCCAAGAGTCAGGGCCCCAAAATCCTCGAAAGGTAGCGGGCTACCGCCCTGACGGCGGCCATGGTGGTGGGATAGTCCATTCGGGTAGGACCGAGGATTCCCACTTTGGCTGCGCTGTCCGGACCGTAGCCGGTGGCCACCACGGAGGCCTCAGCAAGCCCGTCGTAGGGGTTCTCCCTTCCGATGCTGACAGCCACGCCCCGGTGGTCCTGGGCCATCTCGCTCAACAGCCGCAGCATCACCACCTGTTCCTCGAGCGCCTCCAGCACAGGGCCAATGCTGAGGGGAAAGTCCACATTGGACCGGGCGAGGTTGGCGGTGCCGGCCATGACCATGCGGTCTTCCCGACTGCTCTGCGCCAGCCCCTCAAGGCCGACGGCCAGCGCGTGTGCCGCCTGGCGCTGCGAGTGGGGCGTTGCAGCCACGACGGCGGGAAGGGCCTGGGCGAGGTGGCTCAGCCGGGTTCCCCCCAGGGCAGCCAGGAAACGGGTGCGCAACTCGGCCAGCGCCTCGTCGCCAAGGTCCTGGCCGACGTCCATGACGCGCTGCTCCACCTTGCCGCTGTTGGCGATGAGGACCACGAGGACCTTCCGCGGTGCCAGCAGCACGAATTCGATGTGGCGGACAAGTGCCCTGCTCAGGTGCGGGTACTGGACCACGGCCACCTGGTTGGTCAGTTGCGACAGCAGCCGAACGGTTCGGTCCAGTACGTCGTCGAGGTCGTCCGCGCCCTCCAGGAGGGTCTGGATGGCACGGCGTTCTGCAGCCGAAAGGGGCTTGACTGCCGAGATCTGGTCGACAAAGAGCCGGTAGCCCTTGTCGGTGGGGATCCGGCCGGCGCTGGTATGGGGGGCGGTGATCAGCCCCTCGTCCTCCAGCGCGGCCATGTCATTGCGGATGGTGGCGCTGGAAACGCCAAGATGATGCCGCTCCACCAGGGCCTTTGACCCAACCGGCTCGCGGGAGTGGACGTAATCCTCCACGATGGCCCGCAGTACTTCCAGTTTGCGTGGCTCGCTCACTCTCCACCTCCATCCATGGTCCGGGGCCGCCCGCCCCGCCCGGTGCCACCCGGGGGTTAGCACTCGACATGCCTAAGTGCTAACAGTCTATTATGCCTCGGCCCGTTGTTAGCATTGGTACCGCTCCGGGCGAAACTCCCGGGCTAAGGAGCTAGCGCTAGGCGGATCGATTCCATGGATTACCAGAACTGGGGCCCCCGGGGCATTTCCGCTCCCACGCGGACGGAGCTGCCCGAGGTCCCCGTGGAGCGCGGCATGGTGCTTGAGGAAGTACAGTCCGGCTGGGTGGGCGCCGTCACCCGCGTGGAGAAGTCCGGCGGAATGCACGTCGTTGCATTGGAGGACCGCCGCGGAAAGTCGCGGTCCTTCAAGCTGGGGTTCGGTTTCCTCCTCGAGGGCCAGCCCATCCGGTTGATGCCGCCGGCGCCCAAGGCGGCCGTCGGTGCTCCCGCCGGCAGGACTGCCTCCGGTTCGGTGCGCGTCTCCGGCCAGCGCGCCCAGGTTGCCAAGGCAAGCCGGATCTGGGTGGAAGGCAAGCACGACGCCGAACTGGTGGAAAAGGTCTGGGGAGACGACCTGCGCGTGGAAGGCATCGTCGTCGAGCCCCTCCACGGCATCGACGACCTGGCCGCTGCCGTCGCGGACTTCAGGCCCGGCCCGGGCCGCCGACTCGGTGTGCTGGTGGACCACCTGGTTCCCGATTCCAAGGAATCCCGGATCGCCCACGCCGTCATGGCGTCCCCGGGCGCGGCCGGCAACGTCCTGATCGTCGGGCACCCGTACGTGGACGTGTGGCAGGCAATCCGCCCTGCAGTCCTGGGCATCGAAAAATGGCCCGCCATCCCCCGCGGGCAGGACTGGAAGACCGGGATCCTCAATGCCTTCGGCTGGCCCCACGCCACGAAGGAAGACATCGGCCTCGGATGGCAGAAGCTGCTCGGTGCCGTACGCACGTACGCGGACCTCGAAGCGTCGCTGCTGGGCCGGGTTGAGGAAGTCATTGATTTCCTCACCGTGCCCTGACGGGCGGGCGACGGCCGCAAAGCCAGTATTCTTGGTAGTAGTCAGCACCAACTTGCACCTCAGAAGGACACAGACTGTGGCAGAAAACGCACGTGATCACAGGGACGGCCAGGGCCGTTCCGAGTACCATGGCGTACCCGCCAACGCCCTGCCGCTTACGGCCAGCGAAGACCGCCAATGGGCCACGCTGGCTCACTTCGGCGGAATCCTGGGGTGTATCCCGTCGCTGCTGATCTACCTGATCTTCCGCGACCGCGGGCCGTTCACCGCCCAGGAGTCCAAGGAAGCGCTGAACTTCAGCCTGCCGCCCACCATCGCCGCGGTCCTGGCCAACATCCTGGTCTTCATCCCCTACGTGGGGAACATTTTCGCGGTCATCGCCACACTGATCTGGGTGGCGCTCACGTGCTTCTCGGTGGCCGCCGGCATCCACGTCAACCGCGGCCAACCGCACCGCTACCAGTACAACCTGCGCTGGATCAAGTAGCGGCCCAGGTCAGTCCGGGAGGATGCGGCGGACCACCGCGTCTGCCAGCAGCCTGCCCTTGAGGGTCAGGACCAGGCGTCCCCGGAAAGCGGCAGCGGGCTCCACCAGGCCGCCCGCGATCAGCCCGGCCACCTCATGCCGCCCGGCAGCGCTAAGCGTTGACACCTCGAGCCCTGACTGCAGGCGCGCCTCGAGCATCACCTTTTCCAGGTTTGTGGTTTCCGCATCCAGGGTTTCCCTGCCGGCAGCCGGCGACAGCCCCTGCGACAGCCTGTTGGCATAGGCGGACGGGTGCTTGACGTTCCACCAGCGGACCCCGCCCACGTGCGAATGTGCGCCGGGGCCGATCCCCCACCAGTCGTCTCCCCGCCAGTAGGCCAGGTTGTGCCGGCACGCCTGATCCGGAGTGCGCGCCCAGTTGCTGACCTCATACCAGCCGAGCCCTGCTTCGGTGATCAGCTGGTCGGCGAGCTCGTACTTGTCGGCGTGGTCGTCGTCGTCAATTCCCGGGACTTCGCCACGGCGCATCTGGGCTGCCAGCTTGGTCCCTTCCTCGACGATCAGCGCGTAGGCGCTGATGTGGTCAGGCTGGTAGGACAGGGCCGTCTCCAGGGAGTGGCGCCAGTCGGCCAGTGTCTCCCCCGGCGTGCCGTAGATCAGGTCCAGGCTGACGGCCAGGCCGGCTTCCCGGGCCCACTGCACCACCTGCGGTACCCGGCTCGGCGTGTGGGTGCGGTCAAGGACCTTGAGGACGTGCGGAACGGCGGACTGCATGCCAAAGGACACGCGGGTGAAGCCGGCCTCCTTGAGGACGGCCAGGGATTCAGGGGTGACAGAGTCCGGGTTGGCTTCCGTGGTGACTTCGGCACCGTCCTCGATGCCCCAATGGTCAATGGCAGCGCGAAGGATCAGGGCGAGGTCATCAGCGGGCAGCAGCGTGGGCGTGCCGCCCCCAAAGAAGACAGTGCTGAGCTTCCGCTCCGGCAGGCCGGAACCTGCCAGCACGTTCGCCGCCAGCGCCACTTCCGACACCGCCGTTTGCGCATATGCGTCCTGCGAAGCACCGCCGCCGAGTTCCGTGGCGGTATAGGTATTGAAGTCGCAGTAGCCACAGCGCACCGCGCAGAACGGGATGTGGACGTACAGGCCAAATGCCCGGCCCGCCGCACCGTCCGCTGCCTGTGCAGGCAGCAGGCCGTCCGACGGCGCCGGGTCGCCGAGGGGAAGGACGCTGGGCATCAGCGCGTCCCCCGCTGCGCAGTGGTCACTTCTTCTTTGCCTTGTCCTTCGATTCGTCCGTGGTGAGGGCGGCGATGAAGGCCTCTTGCGGCACTTCCACCGTCCCCACCATCTTCATGCGCTTCTTGCCTTCTTTCTGCTTTTCCAGGAGCTTGCGCTTACGCGAGATGTCACCGCCGTAGCACTTCGCCAGTACGTCCTTGCGGATGGCCCGGATGCTTTCACGGGCGATGATTCGGGAACCGATGGCCGCCTGGATGGGCACCTCGAACTGCTGCCGCGGGATGAGTTCGCGGAGCTTGCCGGTCATCATCACGCCGTAGGCGTAAGCCTTGTCCCGGTGGGTGATGGCACTGAAGGCGTCCACCTGCTCGCCCTGGAGCATGATGTCCACCTTGACCAGGTCGGCAACCTGCTCGCCATCGGCTTTCCAGTCCAGCGATCCGTAGCCACGGGTCTTCGACTTCAGGATGTCGAAGAAGTCGAAGACGATTTCCGCCAGCGGCAGGCGGTAGCGGATTTCCACCCGGTCCTCGGAAAGGTAGTCCATGCCGCCCATGACGCCGCGGCGCGACTGGCACAGCTCCATGATGGCGCCGACGAATTCGTTGGGGGCCAGGATGGTGGCGGAAACCATCGGTTCGCGTACTTCCGCGATCTTGCCGGTGGGGTACTCGCTGGGGTTGGTCACGCGGACCACCTTTTTGTCCTCCAGCGTGACCTCGTATTCCACGTTCGGCGCAGTGGAGATGAGGTCGAGGTTGTATTCGCGCTCCAGGCGTTCGCGGGTGATCTCCAGGTGAAGGAGACCCAGGAAGCCGACGCGGAACCCGAATCCCAGTGCGGCCGACGTCTCCGGTTCGTATACCAGCGCGGCGTCATTGAGCATGAGCTTTTCGAGGGCGTCGCGGAGGACCGGGTAGTCGGCGCCGTCCAGCGGGTACAGGCCCGAGAACACCATGGGCTTGGCATCGGCGTAGCCGGGGAGCGACTCGGCGGCCGGCTTGGCCAGGTTGGTGACGGTATCGCCAACCTTGGACTGCCGGACGTCCTTCACACCGGTGATCAGGTAACCCACTTCACCGACGCCCAGGCCCTTGGAAGGTGTGGGTTCAGGCGAGCTGACGCCGATTTCCAGGAGCTCGTGCGAGGCCCTGGTTGACATCATCTGGATGCGTTCCCGCGGGTGGAGCATGCCGTCCACCACACGCACATAGGTCACCACACCGCGGTAGGTGTCGTAAACAGAATCGAAGATCATGGCACGGGCAGGACCATCGGGGTCACCCTTCGGCGCCGGCAGGTCCCGGACAATCTTGTCCAGCAGTGCTTCCACGCCAACGCCCGTCTTGCCGGACACCCGCAGGACATCTTCGGGATCGCCGCCGATCAGATTGGCCAACTCGGCTGCATACTTCTCGGGCTGCGCCGCCGGCAGGTCGATCTTGTTCAGCACCGGAATGATGGTGAGGTTGTTCTCCATGGCCAGGTAGAGGTTGGCGAGCGTCTGGGCCTCAATGCCCTGGGCCGCGTCCACCAGCAGGATTGCGCCCTCGCAGGCGGCCAGGGACCTGGACACCTCGTAGGTGAAGTCAACGTGGCCCGGGGTGTCGATCATGTTCAGTGCATAACTCACGCCGTCCACCTCCCACGGCATGCGGACAGCCTGGGACTTGATGGTGATCCCGCGTTCACGCTCGATGTCCATGCGGTCCAGGTACTGGGCCTTCATGTCGCGCGCCTGGACCACCCCGGTGGACTGCAGCATCCGGTCCGCCAAGGTGGACTTGCCGTGGTCAATATGCGCGATGATGCAAAAGTTCCGAATGATTGCCGGATCTGTCGCGGCGGGCACCGGTGCGGTGCGGGCCATGGGAGACACGCAGGGTCCTTACTGTTGGCTTTTCTGCAGCCATCCGGCAGGCACGCGAAAGGTGCCTGCGGTCCAGCCGCACATCTTGAACATCCAGTGTCCCACGTCCGGGACCCCGCCACCGCATCCGGACCGGCACATACAAGGGCGTTTCGGCGGCGCAACCCCGCAGATAGGCTGTCCGGATGGCTATTGATCTCCGCTCCCTGGGAAACGCCGTCCGCCGCGGACTGCGGCTGCTGCAGAACCGACCGTCCGCTCCGAAGGCCCCTGGCCGCCTGCCGGACAGGCGCCCCGGCGGCCGGCGGCCCGGACACGGCAGCGTCGCCCCAGAGGCTGCGGCCTACCCTGGGGACTTCCGCGGCCGTGCCGCCATCCACTACGCCCCGCGGCCGGACGGCGATCCGGATCCGGGTGAGGTGGTGTGGGCTTGGGTCCCTTACGAGGAGGACCACGCCAAGGGGCAGGACCGGCCGGTCCTCCTGGTGGGGCATAACGGCCCATACCTGCTGGGACTGATGCTGACCAGCAGGGACAGGGTGCCCGACGGTTCCACTGCATCCGGGTACGTGGACCTGGGTGCCGGCGGCTGGGACAGGCAGGGCAGGGCGAGCGAGGTGCGGCTGGACCGGATCCTTCAGATCCGGCCCGACAGCATCCGGAGGGAAGGTGCGGTGCTGGACAGGGCGCGCTTCGAAAAAGTGGCAGCCGGTCTCCGGGGGCGACACGGGTGGACGTGACCGGCGCAAATGGCCAGCGCCGCCGCTGACCTGCTATTCTTTATTGCTGTGTGTCCGTGCAGGTCGACGGTCACTGATGGTTGGCCGCCATAGGTATCCCCACGCCGCTCAGTCAAGGCCAGCTTGAAAGCCCTCTAGACCATTTCCGCATTACAAAGAGAGTTCACACGTGGCGAATATCAAGTCCCAGAAGAAGCGCATCCTGACCAACGAGAAGGCCCGCCTGCGCAACAACGCAGTCAAGTCCGAGCTGAAGACGGCCATCCGCGCCGTCAACACCGCTGTTGAGTCCGCTGACAAGGAAGCTGCTACTACTGCGCTCGTTTCTGCCAGCCGTAAGCTGGACAAGGCTGTCAGCAAGGGTGTTCTGCACAAGAACAACGCAGCGAACCGCAAGTCGGCGATCTCCAAGAAGGTCAACGCACTCTAAGGTTTCCAGTTCCCACGAACTGATGGTGTGGCCGGTACCCTCGGGTACCGGCCACACGGCTTTAAACGGTTTGTTCGGGTAGCCGCGGCAGGCCGCCGTCGACTGTCACCTGAAACGCCTGTTCGATCTGCTGCGGGATGCGGCAGGGCGGCAGGAGCTGACGGAGTCCTGGCGCTACCTGCCCTGGACGGACATGGCAATCACGGTCACGGCTTGCTCCACCGCGTAGACCGGATCCCGGGACAGGCCCTTGACCTGCGCGTCAGCCTCCGCCGTGACCTGGATGGAGCGCACCAGGCCCTCGGGCGTCCAGCGCCGGACATCCCGCTGCGCCTGCTCGACCAGCCAGGGCTGCATGCCCAGCTCCGCGGCGATCTGCGCTGACGATCCAGAGGCACCTGCCACCCGGGCCACCGTCCTCAGCTTGGATGCGAGGGCTGCCACCAGGGGCACCGGGTCTGCGCCGGTGGCAAGGGCATGGCGCAGGGTGGACAGTGCCAGCGGCGCGTTTCCTGCCATTGCCGCGTCGGCCACCTTGAACGCGGTAGCTTCGACCCGGCCGCCATAGTATTTGTCCACCGTGTCCGTGGTGACGGTGGTGCCCGCGTCCGCGATCAGTTGGGCGCACGCGGCGGCAAGTTCGGACAGGTCTGCACCGACGGCGTTCACCAGTGCCTGGACGGCATCCTGGTTGATGCGCCGGCCGGCTGCTTTAAACTCCGCGGCCACGAATTGGACCTTGTCGGCGTCTTTCTTCAGCGGCTGGCAGTCAACCACGGGCCAGCCGTCCTTCCGGATGGCGTCCAGGAGCTTCTTGCCCCGCGCTCCCCCGGCGTGGCGGAGCACCACGACGGCGTCCTCCTCCGGATGTTGGAGGTATGCGAGGGCATCCGCAAGGAAGGCATCGTTCATGCCCTCCACGGCTTCCACCTCGATGAGCTTGCTTTCGCCGAACAAGGAGGGACTCACCTGCATGGTGAGGGCGCCGGGTTCATACCCGGCAGCATTCATACGGCTCAATTCAACGTCCGGTGCAGCCGCCCTGACCTGCGAACGGATCCTGTCCATGGCCCTGATGCCCAGGTACTCTTCCGGCCCGCTCACCAGCACGATCCGGGCCGGGGCTACGTCCCGCCAGGAGGCCGTATTCGATGCCGGGGAGCGGGTTGCTCGCTTTTGCGCAGCGGCCATCGAAGGTCCCTTCCGGAGGTGTTATTGCAGTATCCCAGCCTGCCATGTCTGCGCCCCCGCTCCAAGCCGCAGGCGCGGCGGAACTGCTGCAGCCGGTGTTCCACCAGCCCGATCAGCACCACGGTGGCGGCGTGCAATTCCCGTACCTTGCGGACGAGCCGCATGGGCCGCGCCACCGCCCACACGGTGCCGAGGGTCACCGCCGAGAGCAACACCATGGAGAGCAGCCCGGGTACCCCCTCCGGCCAGGGAAGGGCGGAACCGGGCAATTGAGCGGCGCATCGGGCGACGCCCCCTACTCCGGCGCTGAACATACCCGCCACCGCTATCAGCCCCGTGGCCAGCCACGGCAGCAGAACCACCAGGGGTACCGCAATTGTGCCCAGCAAGGTCACGGGAGCAACCAAGGGCGAGGCCACCACGTTGGCCAGCAGCGAATAGGTAGCAAACTGGGGCTGCAGGAGGACGATCACGGGCCCGCACAGCAACTGGGCCGACAACGGAACCGCAACTGCCGCAGCCAACCACCGTGGCACTGCCGCCGGAATCCAGCCGACGATCCGCCGTCCCAGGAGGATGATGCCCAGTGTGGCCAGGACGGACAGCAGGAATCCGAAACTCGAGCCCAACTCCGGGTCGGTCAGCAGGAGACCGATAACAGCGAGGCACAGGAAGCTCAGGCCGCGCCCCGAGCGGCCGCCTGCCAGGGACGTGACACCAATGGCACCCATCAGCGCCGCGCGCAGGACGCTGGCATCAGGTCCCACCAGGACAACGAACAGGCCCAGGCCGGCGAGGGCGGCTCCTGCAGCAGGAGCGCGGGGCAGCCGGAACCGGCGGCACAGGACCAGCAGCGCGCCCAGGACCAGGCTGCAGTTTGCGCCGCTGACCGCTGTCAGGTGGGTCATGCCCACGGCCTTCATCGCGTTGCCCAGGCCCTCATCCAATGCGCTGGTGTCACCGGTGACCATTCCCGGAAGAAGTCCGCGGGCGTCGGATGGGAGGAAAGCGGAGGCGGCAACGAAACGACCCCGCAGCTCCCTCGCTCCCGCCTCAAGCAAAGAACCGTTATCCAACAGCGGGCTGCCTGCGGCGTTACCGGGGCCCGTCGAGGCGTTGAGGATTCCCACTTCCTGCCCGCCGGGCTCTGCAGGCCGTAGCTTGCCGGTTGCCCGCAGGGTCTGCCCCGGGACAACGTTCCCCCAGCCCTGTCCGCCCATGACCACCAGCCGGGCCCGTATCCGTACCAGAACGCCGCCTGTTGTCATTTCACGGGTCAACACCGGCACGGACCAGCGTCCCCCCGTTCTTCCCCGCCCGCCGATGACACGCGGGTTTCCTGCCACCTCGACCACGGCGACGGCCGACTTCCCTGCCGCGACCGCCTCCGCTAGTGGGCCAGCGGACCGTTGGCTGGATGCTGTTGCCGAGTGGGCTGCGCCGGCAGCAGCCAGTAGCAAAGAGACCCCCACTGCCGCCCTAAAGCTGCGGCTCCGGGACGCCCGCAACGTGGGACCTGCGGCAGGCCCGGCGCGGCTGTGGGCGCTGCGTTTCCGTCTGCCCCTGCCGGCACGGGCCAGGAAGGCGGCGCCGAACACCACCAGGGCGCAGCAGAGGACGGCCAGCTCTGTGGGAGGCAGCCAAAGCCCCGCCACCGCCGCGGCCCACACCGCTGCTGCCGGCAGGGCAAGCCGGAGGTCAGTACGCTTCTGTAGCCCGTCAGGATTTGAGCCGGCTTCTTCCTGGGCCTTGCGGGTCTCAGTGATCCGTGCGCGCAGGCGGTCCAGGCCGGACGCCGGCGTTGTGTCCCGGGCGGCCGGCACTGCATCCACGCCCTGCACGGCCGACTCAATGAACCGGCTCCAGGGGCTCTGCGCTTTTGGACGCCGGGTTACTGACGTTCGCCTGCCAAAACTTTGCGCGTCGGGTCGGCACGTTCCTTTCCCACCTCCGCGGTTTCGGACGGCGACGGCGCCCACCCGCCGCCTGTCCGTATGTCTCCTGCCCGGATTGCCCGCCACGGCTACCCCTGGACCGTAACCAAGGGAAGCAAGGCCTCAAGCATCTTGGGGCCAACTCCGTCCACAGCGTCCAGCTCTTCGACGCTCTTGAAAGGACCATGTTCCTTCCGCCAGTCCACGATCCGCTGTGCCAGCACCGGGCCGACCTTTGGCAGCGTGTCCAGCTCCGCAGCCTCGGCGGTGTTCAGGTTGACCTTCCCACCCGGTGCCCCCAGCTGCCCGGCGCCGTTTGTCCCGGAGGAGCCGGCGCCGGAACCATCCGGCCCTGCGCCTGCCGAAGCTGCAGCGTCCGTCCCGCCGGTCAGGGGTTCCCCGTGCTGCGGGACGTAGATCTTCTGGCCGTCCTCCACCACCAGCGCAAGGTTGAGCCGGTTGGCATCGCCATCCGCCAAAGCACCACCAGCTGCGGCGATGGCGTCATCTACCCGGCTGCCCTGCTGCAGCCGGATGACACCAGGTTTGGCAACAGCTCCCGCGACATGAACCACCACCAGCCCCGCAGGATTGGACTCCCCCTGGCCTGAAGCAGGGTCAGGGGCCGGGCCCGCACTGGCGTCACCCCGGCGTTCTTCCGTGTGTCCCCCGGAACTGAGCCCGCTCAGCGGCACGACCTCAGGGACTGCCGATCCTGCCTGGAACCAGAACCACGCGCCGGCGGCCGCGGCCAGAGCGGCCAACAGCACGGCGACGCGCAGGCCGACCCGCCATCGTAGTGAAGGTGCACGGCCGGATTCACTTTCAGCTCCATCGCCGTCGCCGGGGCCCCGGTACTCAAAACCGTTCTGACCCTGGCCATGTTCCAGGAGTCCGGGGCGGGCCTCGCCCACGGTCGCCTGAAGCCTGGCCCGTGCGTGCCGCGCCTGCTGACCTGCTGTTCCAGCATCGCGGCGTGACATAGCTCCACCCTAGGAACCCGGTCGGTTGCCCGGCGAGGCACCCATGGCCGTATGTGGAAACGTGGCGACGGCGAATGCAGCCGGCAGTCCGGTCCAGGTGGCGGACCCGACTGGCTCAGAAGTCGATCCCCTTGACCAGGGTGATGAATTGTTCCTTGACCTGCTCTTCGGTGGGGCCGGCCGGCGAGACCAGGACCTGTGCAGTGAAGATCGCCGTATTCCCGCCCCGAACAACCATGAGGGACATGGACGTGACCGGTACATCGCTCGGAGGCCGGAGGGCTTTTGGTCCGCCCGGCTCTGACCGGATGACCAGGACTGCGCTGTCCCCAACCCCTTCAATATTCTGCCCGTCCGGCGGCAGGGGCCCTGAGAGCATGCCGGCGCCGCCCTCATGAAGTTCGATGGAGAACATGAGCGAGTCCGGCCCGGGCGTCCCTGGAGCGCCAAATTGATAGCGGCAGTTGCCTTCGCCCGGGAGAACCTGCGCCTGGGTTGTGGTGCCAAAAGCCTCTTTGAGCGCATCAACGCTCACCATGGCGCAAACGGGATTGTTGGTAGTGGTCTGTGGACCGACCGGTGGAGCGGATGGAAGGTTGAGATTCTTGCCGTTGCCCCACCCTGCCTCGACGGCCGCCTGCGCGATCGCGCGCGCTGCAGCGTTGCCGTCCGGCACAGGGATCTCCGGCGACATCGGTGGCATGTCCACGATGCGCAGGTCCAGAGACTCGCTGCCCCTGACAGCCTTGAGCACCGTATTTGCTGACGCCCCTCCGGGCTCGCCCCGGAACCACCCCGACCACTGCATGCACGCGAAATCACCGATGCCCTCAACCGTCGAGCAGTCAGGGGTCTTCTTCGCCTCCGCGATCTCGGTGGCTGATGCCGGTGAGATCAACGCGACGCTGAGCGCCCGGCTTTTGTTTGATTTGCTCAAGTAGCTGCAGACATATGCACGGCTTCCGGCCGGTTTCCCCTGCTGGCCCATCTGTACCAGACCAGGATCGACCTTCATTGCGATCTCCGGCGTGATCAGGTCACAGGCAGGGCTCCGGGAGCCGGACGAGGAAGGCTGCGGTGATCCGGAGGGGGAGGACGGCGTGGGATTGAACGGTGAACCCCCTTGCGCGCAAGCCCCAAGGATTACCGCCAGCGCCACGGAAAGCAAAAGGGCAGGTTTCCGGTAAGCGCTCATTGCTTCCCTTTCTGACCCAAAAAACTGCGCCACGAAAGCGGGATGATGTGCTGAAGCAGTCTGGCGGGGCGGCTTACGAGGGGGAAAGACCGTCGGAGCCCGGGGGCGCAGGCGGGGAACTGTATCCCGGTCCTGTTGGAGCCTGCCAGTACCCGGCTTGCGGGTACCTGTCGAACCGTTGCCCCAGCGGGTTCTCCCGCTGCGCGAGCAGCACGATCAGGGCAATCCAGCCGAGCACCGGTAAAAGGGTGAGGAGCAGCAACCAGCCGCTGAGGTTGGCATCATGGAGTCGTCGGACCGCCACAGCGAGCGAAGGGATCACGGTGGCGAGAAACCAGATGCCCCCGAGCGCACTGGACCCCGTTATCTGCCCATTAATGATTGTCGGGCTGATCGAGTTCAACACCGCGGACGCCAGTCCGGAGGCGAGAAACCACCACCAATACTCACTGCGACTGGCTCGC
The DNA here is from genome assembly GCF_030323865.1 of Pseudarthrobacter defluvii. Classification (NCBI taxonomy): domain Bacteria; kingdom Bacillati; phylum Actinomycetota; class Actinomycetes; order Micrococcales; family Micrococcaceae; genus Pseudarthrobacter; species Pseudarthrobacter defluvii. The sequence continues at coordinate 2,155,571 of NZ_CP066362.1, forward strand.
CCGGTAAAGACGGCGTATTTCTGGAATACGCGCTTGACTGCCTCGACTGGCGGGGCGCCGTAGTAAGGGAACTCCAGCGCCGGGGTTTTGTTCCGCGAAGCGTCTGGAGGCTGCTGCATGGCCATTGAACTGTCCCTTCCGGTACTGCGATGCCGCCCATGCTACGGAAACGGGGGCCCCAGCACTTGGGCCAGAGGGCCCTACTTCAGGACCGGCCGGGTACAAGACCTTGGTGAAGACAGAAAACCAGCGGGTTGTGGGGTTGCCGGCGTGAGCCGCTCAGCCCTCACATTCGACGCAGTAGGCATGACCGTCCTTTTCCCGCGCCTTCTGGGAGCGGTGGCGGACCAGGAAGCAGGACCAGCAGGTGAACTCATCGTCAGCCTGCGGAATGACCTGGACGACGAGCTCTTCGGCGATGAACTCTCCGCCAGGGGTCAGCCCATCCAGGGTGTCGGCCTCGTCGAGCTCCTGGACCACGGATTGCGCGTCCGGCGCTTTGGCGGACTTCAGTGCCTCCAGTGAGTTTTCCTGGGATTCCTTGACGTCTGTGCGGAGTTCATCGTAATCGGTTGCCACGAAGGTACATCTCTTTTCGTTTGATGGGTGTTACCGGTGCTGCAACGTACAGCCCAGCGAAAGAATTCCCTGCCGGAACTGCTGGCTCACTTGTGGTGGCCCGCGGGCCCGTCAGTTCCCGGCCGCGCCTGTTCCAGCCTGCCCACGATGACCGCGAGGACACCCAGCCCGGTGTGGGCGGCCAGGACCGCCGGCAGGGAGCTGATCTGCGCGGGGGGACATTCCGGAAGAGCCGCTTCCAGCCTGGCTGCCAGGCTCTCAGCCTGCTCCGGGTTGCCGAAGTGGTGGACGGCAAGGCAGACGGATTCACCCGGACGGGGTGCCGCCTCGGCCACCACGATTTCCTCAAGGCGCGCCACGGCCCTGCCGGCAGAACGCACTTTTTCGAGCGGGACGATCCTGCCGTCGTGGACGGCCAGGATGGGCTTGATGGCAAGCATGGTTCCCAGCAGCGACGCCGCGGCTCCGATCCGCCCGCCGCGCCTCAATTGTTCCAGGCTGGGTACATAGAAAAAGACCTTGGTGCGTTCCGCCTGCGATGATGCGGCAGCGGCCACCGCCACCCGGTCCGCACCAGCGGCCGCGGCTTCCACGGCTGCCTGAACCGCCATCCCCTGCGCCATGCCGACGGTCCGCGTATCGACAACGTCCACGGGGATTCCCACCCTGGCTGCAGCGAGCCGGGCGGAATCCGCCGTGCCCGAAAGCTCTCCCGAGATATGGACTGACACCACCGCCTCGAAGCCACGAAGCTCGGCAGCGCGGTAGGCCTGCTCGAATTGGCCCGGCGATGGCCGGGATGTTTTGACTGGTGTCCCCGCGGCCAGTGCCACGGCGATGGTGTCCAGGATGTCGTCTTCACCCTCGCCGTAAATTTCCGCCCCCACCATGACGGGCATGGGCGTCACCGTCAGGATTCCATCGCGCGGAAGCCCGCGTGAATAGTCCGCCGGGAGGGCGGCAGCCGAGTCGGTGACGACGGCGGTGCGCACCACAGCGCCTCCGCCACGTCCGGTGACCGGCCGGGGTGCGGGACGGAGGCCGGAAAGCCGTGCACGCACCCATGGCCAGGCCGTGGCGTTACTGTCAGGCAAAGGGCCTCCTGGAGACGGTGACCGGCTCAGCCGGGACCGGCCGCCGGAAAACTCCCGACGGCCGGTCCATGCTGCGGATACGGCTAGGCCGGGACGATGTTCACCAGCTTAGGGGCACGGACGATCACTGTCCGGATGCCCCGGCCGTCCAAGGCACGCTGGACGTTCTCCGACGCCAGGGCCAGCTCGCGCAGCTGGTCCTCGGAAACGCCGGGGGAAACCTCAAGCCTGTCGCGGACCTTGCCCTGGACCTGGACAACGGCGGTGACCGTTTCCTGGACCAGGAGCGCGGGGTCGTGCGCGGGCCAGCCGGCATTGGCAACGGAAGCCGGGTGGCCCAGCAGGTTCCACATATCCTCAGCCGTGTACGGCGCGAAGAGGCTGAGGATCACGGCGACGGCCTCAGCGGCCTCCCGGACTGCCGGGTCAGCTGCGCCTGCGCCGGAATCAATGGCCTTGCGGGTGGCATTGACCAGTTCCATCAGCTTGGCCACCACCACGTTGAACTTGTTGGCGTCCAGGAGTTCGGCGGCTTCGGCGATGGTGCGGTGCGTGACCGAGCGCAGTGCGCGGTCGCCCGCGGCGAAATCCACACCGGGCCCGCTGGTGACGTCCTGGGCCAGGCGCCACGCCCGGGCCAGGAACTTGGCGGACCCCGACGGGGAAACGTCGGCCCAGTCCACGTCATCTTCAGGCGGGGAAGCGAACACCATGGTCAGGCGGACAGCGTCCACACCGTACTTGTCCAGCTGTTCGCCGAGGTCAACACCGTTGCCCAGCGACTTGCTCATGGCTTTGCCACCGTTGAGCACCTGGCCCTGGTTGAGGAGTGCACTGAAGGGTTCGTCCGCGTCGATCATGCCCAGGTCGTGGATGACCTTGGTGAAGAACCGGGCGTACAGCAGGTGGAGGATGGCGTGCTCCACGCCGCCCACGTACTGGCCCACCGGCATCCAGTCGTTGATCTTCTGCGGATCGAAGGGTCCCTCTGTGTAGTGCGGCGATACGAACCGCAGGAAGTACCAGGAAGAGTCCACGAACGTGTCCATGGTGTCGGTGTCCCGCTTGGCGGGGCGGTGGCAGGTAGGGCACTCAACGTTGACCCAGGACTCGGCGGCGGCCAGCGGCGACGTGCCCTTGGGCGCCAGGTCCTCGCCGCGCAGGTCCGAGGGCAGGGTGACCGGCAGCTGGTCATCAGGCACCGGAACTTCGCCGCAGGACGGGCAGTGGATGATGGGGATGGGAGTACCCCAGAAGCGCTGGCGGCTCAGCAGCCAGTCGCGGAGCCGGAAGTTCACGAACTTCTCGCCCGTGCCCTGCCGCTCCAGCATGGCGATGGCGGCCGGGATGGCCTCAGCCTTGCGCAGGCCGTTGAGCTCGCCGGAGTTGACCAGGGTGCCCTCCCCTGCCGTGGCGGTACCGGAGACAGCGGGATCCTCTTCGCCGGTGTCCAGGACGGCGCGGACGGGAAGGTCGAACGCGCGGGCGAAGTCGAGGTCGCGCTGGTCGTGGGCGGGGACGGCCATGATGGCGCCCGTGCCGTAGTCGGCGAGGACGTAGTCGGCGGCCCAGACGGGCAGCTTCTCGCCATTCAGGGGGTTGATGGCGTAGCGGCCGGTGAAGACGCCGGTTTTTTCGCGCTCGGTGGACTGGCGTTCGATCTCGGAGAGTGCCTTGACCCGCTCGCGGTATTCGTCCAGGGCGGCGGCGTGCTCATCGGTGACGAGTTCGACGGCGAGCGGCGCGTCGGCTGCCACCACGAAGAACGTTGCCCCGTACAAGGTGTCCGGGCGGGTGGTGAAGACCGTCACCTCCTTGGTGGGCTTGCCGCCGTCGGCCTCGATCACGAAGTTGACGTGGGCACCCTCGGACCGGCCGATCCAGTTCTTCTGCATGGCCAGGACGCGCTCGGGCCAGTGGCCGCGCAACTCCTCCATGTCGTCCAGCAGGCGGTCGGCGTAATCGGTGATCTTGAAGTACCACTGGTTCAGGGACTTCTTGGTAACGGTGGTGCCGCAGCGTTCACAGGCGCCGTTGACAACCTGCTCGTTGGCCAGGACGGTCTGGTCCTTGGGGCACCAGTTCACCGGTGAGTTCTTCCGGTAGGCCAGGCCGCGCTCATAGAAGCGCTTGAACAGCCACTGGGTCCAGCGGTAGTACTCGGGGTCCGAGGTGTGGAGGCGGCGCGACCAGTCGGCGGAGATGGCATACCGCTTGAAGGACGCTGCCTGGGTGTCGATGTTGGCGTAGGTCCACTCGCTGGGGTGGGCGTTGCGCTTGATGGCGGCGTTCTCCGCGGGCAGGCCGAAGGAGTCCCAGCCGATGGGGTGCAGCACGTCGAAGCCCTGCTGGCGCAGGTAGCGGGCCACCACGTCGCCCATGGCGAACGCTTCGGCGTGGCCCATGTGCAGGTCACCCGACGGGTACGGGAACATGTCCAGCACGTAGCGGCGCTCGCGGGACCCGTCGTCCACCGGGGTGAAGACCTTGAGGTCTTCCCACACCTGCGGCCATTTGGCCTCCATGGCGGTGAAACTGTAGGTGCCCTCTTCAGGCTCCGCCGACACTGTTGTTGCTGTTCCGGTCTCTGTCTCCGGCTGAACGCCCACTGCTGCCCTCTTCTGTTCTGTTACGGCATCTGTGCTGCCATAACGGCCTGATCCCCCTGCTGCCGGCCCGGCGCAAAGCCCCGGACACACAAAAGCCCCTCACCAAGGGAGGGGCTGCCGCTCAGCTATCCGATAGTCGGAGCCGGCGGCTAAGTAAGCAGAAGGATCGCACGCATACCTTCACCTTACCGCGTGTCCACCACTACATGGAAACAAGCGACCCACGTGGGACAGGCCGCGGAAGGGATGAGGAAGGCGGCCCCTCGCCCGGGTGTGGTGGGCACCGCGATGGGCCCCCTGCTGCGAGGGCCCCGACACGAGCTTGCGAGTGTCAGGGAGCAGCAGGGGACGGGCGGGGCAGGGGCCGCCTTCCTCAACCTAAGTTGGATCTAGCGAACGTCCTCGTCGACCCAGTCCATGGATTTGGTGACCGCCTTCTTCCAGAGCCGCATCTGGCGTTCCTGCTCGGCTTGGTCCATCTGCGGTTCCCAGCGCTTGTCCTCGGACCAGTTGGCCGAGCACTCGCCCAGGTCCTTCCAGAACCCGACGGCCAGGCCTGCCGCGTACGCAGCCCCCAGCGCCGTGGTCTCAATGACCTTGGGACGGATCACCGGGACGCCAAGGATGTCCGCCTGGAACTGCATCAGGGCGTCATTGGCAACCATGCCGCCGTCGACCTTCAGCTCGCTCAGCGGCACGCCGGAGTCCGCGTTGACCGCATCCAGAACCTCGCGGGTCTGGAACGCGGTGGCCTCCAGCGCTGCCCGTGCGATGTGGTTCTTGTTGACGAACCGGGTCAGGCCCACAATCGCGCCGCGGGCGTCGGAGCGCCAGTACGGGGCGAACAGGCCGGAGAACGCCGGGACGATGTACACGCCGCCGTTGTCCTTGACCGACGCAGCGAGCGTTTCCACTTCCGGGGCGCTGCTGATCATGCCCAGGTTGTCGCGAAGCCACTGCACCAGGGAGCCGGTGACCGCGATGGACCCTTCGAGGGCATAATGCGGTTTCGCGTCGCCCAGCTTGTAACCCACGGTGGTGAGCAGCCCGTTCTTCGAGTGGACGATTTCCTCGCCCGTGTTGAAGATCAGGAAGCAGCCTGTGCCGTAGGTGTTCTTCGCTTCACCGGTATCGAAGGCGGCCTGGCCGAACGTCGCGGCCTGCTGGTCGCCCAGGATGCCCGCCACCGGCGTCTCGCGGAGCAGCTGTGAGCTGTGGACGGTGCCGTAAACCTCCGAGGAGGACTTGATTTCCGGCATCATGCTGCGCGGGACGCCGAAGATGCCAAGGATCTCGTCGTCCCACTGCAGGGTTTCGAGGTCCATGAACAGGGTGCGGGAAGCGTTGGTGACGTCAGTGACGTGGACGCCGCCGTCAACACCGCCGGTCAGGTTCCAGAGGACCCACGCGTCGGTGTTGCCGAAGACCAGGTCCCCGGCCTCGGCCTTTTCCCTGGCGCCGTCAACGTTGTCCAGGATCCATTTGATCTTGGTGCCGGAGAAGTAAGTGGCCAGGGGCAGTCCCACTTTTTGTTTGAAGCGGTCTGCCCCGCCGTCCTTCGCCAGCTGGTCCACGATGTCCTGGGTGCGGGTGTCCTGCCAGACGATGGCGTTGTACACGGGCTTGCCCGTGGTCTTGTCCCACACCACAGCGGTTTCACGCTGGTTGGTGATGCCGACGGCGGCGATATCGTGCCGCGTCAGGTTCGCCTTGGAGAGGGCCGAGCCGATGACCTCACGGGTGTTGTTCCAGATTTCAGTAGCGTCATGTTCCACCCACCCGGCCTGCGGGAAGATCTGCTCGTGTTCCATCTGTCCGCTGGAGACAATGGCGCCGCTGTGGTCGAAGATGATGGCGCGCGTGCTGGTGGTGCCCTGGTCGATGGCGATTACGTACTGGTTCATGATGACGTCCTTGTCTTTGTTGGTTGGATTCGGTACGGGTCAGGCAGCAGCCGTGATGATGATGGGAACAATGCGGGCCACCAGGCCGCCGAGCGCGCCGCCGACCAGCGGTCCGACGACGGGGATCCAGGAGTACGCCCAGTCGCTGGAACCCTTGCCGCGAATGGGAAGCACTGCGTGGGCGATGCGGGGGCCAAGGTCACGGGCGGGGTTGATGGCGTAGCCGGTGGGTCCGCCGAGGGAAACACCGATGCCGACCACCAGGAGGGCGACGGCGAGCGGGCCAAGGCCGGAGGGGGTGCCACCGAGGGTGAGGATCACGAACACCAGCACGAAGGTGCCGATGATCTCGGTAATCAGGTTCCAGCTGCTGGTGCGGATGGCGGGCCCGGTGGAGAAGACGCCGAGCTTGCCGGCGGGCTCGGGCTCGTCATCAAAGTGCTGCTTGTACGCCAGCCAGCAGACGACGGCACCGAGGAAGGCACCCACCATTTCGCCGCCGAAGTAGGTCAGGGTCGAGGCGAAATCCACGGCGACGCCAGGAGCGTATTCGGCTTTGCCATTGAGCAGCAGGCCGAGCGTAACGGCAGGGTTCAGGTGCGCACCCGACTTGGCGGCGACGAAGACGCCACAGAAGACGGCGATTCCCCACCCCCATGTGACCATGAGGAAACCGCCGTTGTTGCCTTTTGTCCCCCGCAAAGCCACGTTGGCAACGACGCCGCAACCCAACAGGGTCAGCATGCCCGTGCCAAAGACTTCGGAGAGGAAGACTATTCCTAGAGACATCTTTGACTCCTTCTTTGTTTAGTTGTCGGTCCTCCGCGGGTGAAGGACCGTTGGGCCGGGACGCTGGCGCGCCCCGGCCGGCTGCCCGGCCTTAGGAGACCAGGCTGTGCATTTCCACGCGGTGGAAACGCTGCAGCACGTCCTGGGCGTGCTTGATCTCAGCGGCGCGGGTGGCAGCGTCCCACTTGAGCGGGACGGACAGCACCTCCGCCACTTCGTTGAGAAGTTCTCCGGTAACCAGCCCGCGGAAGGCCAGGGAGGTCCGCCGGATAAACACATCCACCAGGTGCCCCACCTGCTCGTTTGCCGCCATGAACCCGAGTTCACGGACACTCAGTTCGCGGGTGGAGCGCAGTGGCTGGTCGGGTTCCGCATCGAGGTACGCGATCACGGCTTCGGCGCGGGTCCCGTAGCGGGTCAGCAGCCCGGCTGTGCGGTCGGCGTCACGGCCGGCGTCCATGTGTGCCTTGATCCATTTCTGCACGCCGGCGTCATCGGCTGGGAAGCCGGCGCCGCCGCCGATGGAAAGCTGCGCCGTCGACACCTTGCGCTGCACGCCGAGTTCGGCGAGGACCTCGTTGGTCAGGTGCTCAGCAAGGGCACGGAAGGTGGTCCACTTGCCGCCCACCAGGCTCAGGACGACGGCGCCGCTTCCGTTGGCGCCGGAGGCGCGCCGTTCGATGCGGTAGTCGCGGGAGACGAAGCCGGGCTGGGTGGCGTCGTGGCTTGGCAGGGGGCGCACCCCGGAGAAGGTGTAGACGATGTCGTCGGGCGTCACGTCGATCGAGGGGAAGACGTGGCCGATGAGGTCGAAGAAGTACTGGATCTCCTCATCAGTGCAGATCGCGTCCTCCGACATGTCCGCATCGACGTCGGTGGTGCCCACCAGTACGCGGTCGCCCATGGGGTAGATGAGGACGATCCGGCCATCGGTGTGCTCGAAGAAGATTTCCCGTCCGCGGCAGGCTGCGAGGAGGCCGGGGTGGTCAAGCACGATGTGGGAGCCCTTGGTGCCGCCCATGAAGGAGGAAGCTGCGCCCATGGCCTCGTTGGTGTTGTCCACCCAGGCCCCCGTGGTGTTGACGATGATGTCCGCCGTGAAGTCGAATTCCTCACCGGTGAGTTCGTCGCGGAGCCGGACGGTGCTTCCCCGGCCGGTCCCGGGGTTGGGTGCGGACGACATGGACTGCAGCGAGAGGTAGTTGCTGGCGCGGGCGGTGTTTCCCTGTGCTCCGGCGGCCTCGGTGTTGCCGGCCCGGCCGGCCTTTTCGCCGTCCTGGAGGACGTCGAGTGTCAGCCGCTCGGGGTTGTGGACGGAGGCATCGAAGTAAGTGGCCGTGTACTTGACGTCGGGCCGGAGGGCAGGTAGCTCCTGGAGGGCCGCCTTGTGGGTGCGGAACTGGTGCCGGGGCACCGTCCCGCCGTCACGGGAGAACGAATCGTAGAGGCTGAGGCCGGCCTTGATGAGGAACGCGCCGCGCTCCTTGGGCTTGCCCTGCTGCTTGTGTGTCAGGAAGCGCAGCGGTGCGGACAGGATCCCGGAGAAGGTACTGAAGATCGGGATTGTTGTCTGCAAGGGCTTGACGTAGTGCGGGGCAATCTTCAGCAGGCGATTGCGTTCCACCACGGATTCCCGGACCAGGCGGAACTCGCCGTTCTCGAGATACCGGATGCCGCCGTGGATCATGTGCGAGGATGCGCCGCTTGCACCCTGGCAGTAGTCGCCGCGCTCCACCAGTGCTACATCCACGCCCTGCAGGGCCAGATCCCGGAAGGTGCCGACTCCGTTGATGCCACCTCCCACCACGAGCACCTTTGCGTGTGGACGGCGCCGCAGGCTGTGGACCGACGAACGTTCGGCCGCTGAAAGGGGCGCGCTGACAGAGGGTTGTACAGATGAATCCTTGGGTCCCAAAACGACTCCCTTGGGGCTTTGTGTGATGCGGTCACCGCTGGGTGGCGCCGCCGTTCTGCTCTATTGTTTGGAGAAATGGAAAATGGAGTCAAGGACTATGCACAAACGTGCAGAACGGAACTGAGATGGCACTTTCCCGGGACCAAGACGCCCTCCGAGCTGCACAAATGTATTATCTGCAGGACCTGACGATGGACGCGATAGCACGTGAACTGCGGACGTCCCGGTCCACGGTTTCCCGCCTCCTGTCCTCCGCCAGGGAGTCGGGCCTGGTGCAGATCCAGATCCGCAACCCCCTGGATACCGGACCCGAACTGGAGGGGATGATCCGGCGCCGGTACAACCTGGACGTCCATGTGGTCCCGATCCTCGGGACGCTCAATGAGGCTGAGACCTTGGACCGGGTTGCCATGCAGGCGGCGCGGACCATCGGGCCGGTGGTGGACTCCAACGCCATCATCGGGGTGGCCTGGGGATCAACCCTCAGTGCGGTGAGCAGGCACCTCACCAGGAAGATCACGCATGACAGCGTCATCGTCCAGCTCAACGGCGCCGGCAACATGCACACCACCGGCATTACCTATGCAAGCGACATCATGCGCAGGTTCGGCAGCGCCTACGGAGCCCGGGTGGAACAGTTCCCTGTCCCTGCCTTCTTCGACCACGCCGCCACCAAGACGGCAATGTGGAATGAACGCAGCGTCCAGCGGGTCCTGGAGCTGCAGGCCAAGATGAGCATCGCCATTTTCGGTGTCGGTTCCGTGCACGCCGACTACCCCAGTCACGTTTATGCCGGCGGGTACCTGGACGAGGACGACCTGAACGCGCTGGCCAACTCCGACGTGGTGGGCGACGTGGCCACCGTCTTCTTCCGGGGCGACGGTTCCTCTGACGGGATCGTCCTGAACGAAAGGTCCACCGGCCCTGCACTGGCCCAGCTGCGGCAAGTCCGCCGCAGGATCTGCGTGGTATCGGGAGTGTCCAAGATCAATGGCCTCCGCGGTGCCCTGGCGGCGCGGCTCGCGACCGACCTGATCCTTGATGAAGCCACTGCCCGGCGCCTTGTCGATTACGAGGGACTGACCAGCTGAAGTGGGTAGAGTCGATGCCATGAGAACCTCACCCCGACTCAGCCTGAACAACGGCGTGCTGATAGACCAGCTCGGCTTCGGGCTCTACAAGGTGCCGGCAAAAGACGCGGAAGGCCTGGTAGCCACCGCGCTCGCCGCCGGGTACCGGCACTTCGACACGGCCGCCATGTATGGCAACGAAACCGGGGTGGCCAGGGGCATCAGTTCCCAGCTGGGCGCCGGGGAAGGCAATGGTGGTTCCGGGGAACTGTTTCCGCCGCTTGGCCGGGAAGACGTGTTCGTCACGACGAAGGTGTGGAATGACCACCACGGCTACGATGCAACCCTGCGGGCCTTCGACGACTCCATGGTCAACCTGGGCCTGGACTACGTGGACATGTACCTGATCCACTGGCCCTGTCCGCGCCGCGGCCTGTTCCCCGAAACCTACCGCGCCTTGGAAACCCTGTACCGCGAAGGCCGGGTCCGCGCCATTGGCGTCAGCAATTTCCAGCCGGCGCACCTGGACCGCCTGCTGCAAAGCGCTGAAGTGGTCCCCGCCGTCAACCAGATTGAGCTTCACCCCTGGCTGCAGCAGGAAGAACTGCGCAGCAAGCACGCGGAACTCGGAATCCGCACGGAAGCATGGAGCCCGCTGGGCCGCGGCCAGGTCCTTGCCGACCCCGTCATCCAGGCCTGCGCCGCCGAGCACCGCAAAACGCCCGCGCAGGTGATCCTCCGCTGGCACATGCAGCTGGGAAATATCGCCATTCCCAAGGCCAGCTCCGAAGCGCGGATCCGGGAGAACCTCGACGTCTTCAATTTCGAGCTTTCAGAGCGCGATCTGGTGGCCATCAAGGAGCTGGATCGCGGGCAGCGGACCGGCTCCCATCCGGACAACGTCAACTAGGCCCGGCATGGATACCGTGAACCCGGAAACATCCCCTGCGCCCAAGTACCTGAGTCCCGGCCTCGCCGCCCGCACGTCCGCCTCCACGGTGATCCTCGACGGCGGAACGGTGGCCTTCTGGACCTACCAGCCCCTCGAAGAGACGCCGGATACCCGGACCATCCTGGTGGTCCATGGATTCCGCGGCGACCACCACGGGCTCCTGCGCGTCGCGGACCAGCTCCCGGACATGCGCATCATCATGCCGGACCTGCCCGGCTTTGGCAGTTCAGACGCCTTTGTCCAGGACGCGCACTCAGTGGAGCGTTACGGGCAGTTCATCACCGATTTCATGGCGTCCCAGGGCCTGGGACCGGACACCGTGCTGCTGGGACATTCCTTCGGCTCCATCGTGGCGTCACACTTCGCAGCCAACAACCCGGATGCCGTAAAGCCCCTGATCCTGGTCAACCCCATCGCCGCCCCGGCGCTGGAAGGACCCAAAGGCGTGATGACCCGGCTGGCCGTGCTCTACTACCGGCTGGCGGCACGCCTCCCCCGGAAGCCGGGCCTGGCGCTTTTGCGCAATCCGCTGATCGTGCGGGTGATGAGCGAAACCATGGCCAAGACGCGCGACATGGAGCTGCGCGCCTTCATTCATGGCCAGCACCACGCCTATTTCAGTTCCTTCGCCGACCGGGACAGCCTGCTGGAGTCCTTCACCGCCTCCGTCAGCAACCATGTGGCAGAGGTGGCCGAACGCCTGGAACTTCCCGTGCTGCTGATCGCCGGCGAAAAAGACGAAATTGCCACCCTTCCCAACCAGCACCGCCTCCTGGCCCTGCTGCCGGACGGGCAGCTGAAGGTGATACCCGGCGTCGGACACCTGATCCACTACGAAACGCCGGAACCGGCCGCCCGCTACATCCGCAGCTTCCTGAAGGACCACCCCGCGTGAAGATTGTCATCGATGCACGTTTCACCCGCACCGACCACCACGACGGCATCAGCCGCTACGGAGCAAGCCTGATTGCTGCCACGGCGAAGATCGCCGACGTGTCCATGCTGGTCTCCGATGTCCGGCAACTGGCCCTCCTTCCGGACGTTCCGTACACGCTCATCAGCAGCCCGCTCTCCCCCCGTGAGCTGTTCGTCGCCCGGACGGTCAACGGCATCGGAGCGGACGTGGTGGTGTGCCCCATGCAGACCATGGGCACGTGGGGCCGCAAGTACGGCCTCATCCTTACGCTGCACGACCTCATCTACTACGAGCACCCCACTCCCCCGGGCTTCCTGCCCGGACCCGTGCGCCTGCTCTGGCGGCTATACCACAAGGCGTTCTGGCCGCAGCGCCTGCTCCTCAACCGCGCCGATATCGTGGCCACCATCAGCCGCACCACCGAGGCGCTGATGGCCAAGTACCGGCTGACGCGCCGGCCCGTGCGCATCATCGCCAACGCCCCGCAGCCGGCCCAGGAACCCCGCAACCCGGACGATGGTACTGACAAGACGATCATCTACATGGGCTCGTTCATGCCGTACAAGAACGTGGACACCATGGTGGCGGGCATGGCCGGCCTGCCCGGCTACACCCTGCACCTGCTCAGCCGCATAACGCCGCAGCGGCGCGCCGAGCTGGAACAAATCATCCCGCCGGGCGCCTCGGTGGTGTTCCACAACGGGGTGACGGATGCGGAGTATGACGCCCTGCTGCGGCGGGCCACCGCACTGGTGAGCCTCTCCAGGGCCGAGGGGTATGGGCTTCCCCTGGTCGAGGCCATGGCGCTTGGCACCCCGGTGATCGCCAGCGACATTCCGATTTTCCGGGAAGTTGGTGCGGACGCAGCGCTCTACGTGGACCCGGAGTCCCCGAAGCAATTCGCCGACGCGGTGGCGCGCCTGCAGGATGACGCGCACTGGCAGGACATGTCCCGGCGATCCATTGCGCGGGCAAGCGAATTCAGCTGGGACGAATCGGCACGCCAGCTGGTGGACGCGGCCCACGAAGTCATGGCGAAAAGGCGCCGGACCTAAAGCACGTCGACACCGTCGAGGCGGAGCTGCACCGGGTCGGTGGTCCGTTTGGCTGCTACGGCTGCCCGGGTGACCCTGAGGACGCGGACGACGGCGGCCGCCTGGCCGTAAGGGAAGAACAGCAGGGTCCGTACGTCTTCGGCTGAGCGCCTGCCGGAGGGCGGTGCAGTCAGCAGCAGCGGCGCCGGGCCCGCAGTGCGCAGCGTTATGCCGGCGCGTGCGAGGTCGGCTTCCACGGCACCGGTGTAGTGTTCCACGGCAGCCCGCGGCCCCGTCACGGAAGCAATCCGCACAGCCGGCGGCAGTTGCAGCTCCATCCGGAGGGACAGCTCGCGCTGGGCGTAACCTGCCGGGTCCCACCGCAGCAGGGCGCCGGTTGCTGCCGCGTCCGAGGCCGTAACCACCACCAGCCCCTTGTCCGGGGCGGGACGGACCAGCGCTGCAGCATTGAACCAGCGCCGCACGGTGTCTTCTCCTGCACGGAGGGTTTCGCGGCGGAGCAGGGAATCGCCGTCCAGGAGCAGGGCAGCAGCATAACCGCCCTCTGCGACAGGTTCGGCGCCGACGGTGGCCACCACCAGCGCCTTGCCCGCCCCCACCCTGGCCTTCACCTGGTCGCCGGAGGACGTGATGACTGTGGTGCCGGGAAATGCTCGGCCAAGCTCCTCGGCAGTGCGCAGAACCCCGGTGGCGCCCTTGCGCAGCCGCCTGCCCCCACAGTGGGAACACCTCCAGTCCGGTGCCGGGGTGGAACACCAGCGGCACTGCGGCAGCGCTGATGTTCCACCCAGCGCCAGGGGTCCCTGGCAGTGGGCGCAGCGAGCCGGTGCACGGCACGTTTCGCATACCAGCGAGGGCGCATAGCCTGCCCTGGCCACCTGCACCAGCACAGGGCCGCGCTCCAGTCCTTCTTTGGCCGCCTGCCACGCGGCGTGCGGGAGGCGGGCGAGGGTGGCCAGTGGATCCCGCGCCTGTTCGAAGCTGTCGGCAGTGCTGACGACGCGGGCAACGGTCCTGCGGAGGGTTCCACGCTCGGTTTCGACCGGGACGGCCCAGCCGGCTTCCACCAACCGCTGCACTTCGGTGCTGCGGGCATGGCCTGCAAGCAGGCAGGCAGCGCCTTCCTGCTCGGCCCGCAGAAGCAGGACCTCCCGGGCATGGGCGTATGGTGCGCGCTGCTCGATGTGAAGATCGTCGCCGTCGTCCCAGCAGGCCACCAGCCCCAGGTCCTGAACAGGCGCGAAGGCGGCGGACCTTGTGCCGATGGCGATCTTCGCAGTGCCGGCCAAGAGTCGGAGGAAATTGCGGTACCGCGGGGTGGGCCCGTTGTCGGCGGTGAGCCGGGCCACCGCCTCGGCCGGGACCAGCCTTTTGAGCGCTTCCTCGAGCCGGTCCAGGTCCCGGTAGTCGGGTACCACCAGCACCGAGCCCCTACCGGAGGTGTAGGCGGCAGCGGAGGCCTGGGCCAGCAGGTCCGGCCAGCCCGCGGGACCGTACCCCTGCAGGGGGTTGACGACGGCGCGGGGCGATCCCCCGCCAGCCAGGTGCCGCAGGAACGCAGCACCTGTGCGGTACTCACGCCAGGCGGAAACGGCGGGGGTTCCGGCAGCTTCGGGCGCAGGAAACGCCTCCTTTGCACCCAGCGAGTCGGGGTAGTCCTTTTCCAGCTTGGCCACCCGCGGGGGCACCGCCAAGCGGAGGACATCGCTGACCGTACCGGCGTAACGGGCAGCAACGGCGGTGGCAAGGTCCCTGACGGCGGGCGTGAGGACCTGGACCGGGGACACAACCTTCGCCAAGGGAACCAAGGTGTGTCCGGCGTCGGACTCCTCAACCCGCTCAAGGAGGAATCCGCTGAGGTCCTGGCCATTGAACTTGACCTTCACCCGGGTTCCAGGCTGGGCAGCCTGGTCCAGCGGCTCCGGGACGGCATAGTCGAATGGGCGGTCCAGGTGAGGCAGGGAGGACTCAACCAGGACCCGTGCCACCGGCAGGCGCCGGGCGAGGGGAACGCCGCCGGGCATTTTGCGTGCGGGAAAACCCTGCAGCAGGGTGGGCTGGACGGAGCTGTCAGGAACCACGACAGTTACCTCCGTTCAGCTACCGGTTCGACACGGACAGCAAAGCACCGGGCACTGACATTAGGCGTTGAAGTACGCCTTCAGATCGTCAACCCGGTCCAGGCGCTCCCAGGTGAAATCGGGTTCATCCCGGCCGAAGTGGCCGTGGGCGGCTGTCTTGGCATAGATGGGCCGCTTCAGGTCCAGGGCGTCGATGATGGCCCGGGGACGGAGGTCGAAGATCTCGGCAATGGCTTCGCTGATCCGGGCCGGATCCACGGTCTCGGTGCCGAAAGTCTCCACGTAGGTTCCCACCGGCCGCGCCTGTCCGATGGCGTAGGCGATCTGGATTTCGGCGCGCTTCGCCAGGCCTGCGGCCACCACGTTCTTGGCGACCCAGCGCATGGCATACGCGGCGGAGCGGTCCACCTTGGACGGATCCTTGCCGGAGAAGGCGCCGCCGCCGTGGCGTGCCATGCCGCCGTAGGTGTCGACGATGATCTTGCGGCCGGTGAGGCCGGCGTCGCCCACGGGGCCGCCGATGACGAACTCACCGGCGGGATTGAGGATGTTGGCGGCGCGGGAAATATCCAGGTTGGCGGCAGCGAGGACCGGTTCAATCACGACGGCGGCGAGGTCGGCGCGCAGCTGCTCAAGGCTTGCACCCTCGGCATGCTGGCTGGAAATCACCACGGTCTCAACGGATACCGGAACGTCTTTGTCATAGCCCACGGTGACCTGGGTCTTGCCGTCCGGGCGGAGGTAGGCCAGTTGGCCGGTCTTGCGGACGTCGGTCAGGCGTTCGGAAAGCCGGTGGGCCAGCCAGATGGGGGTGGGCATGTAGGACGGGGTCTCGTCGCTGGCGTAACCGAACATCAGCCCCTGGTCGCCGGCGCCCTGGAGGTCGTAGTCGTCCTCCTGGCGGCCCTCGCGGGCCTCGAGGGAGTTGAAGACGCCACCGGCGATGTCGTTTGACTGCTGGCCGATGGAAACGGATACGCCGCAGCGGGCGCCGTCGAACCCGTTGGCCGAGGAGTCGTACCCGATGCCCAGGATGGTTTCGCGGACAATCTGCGGGATTTCGACGTAGGCGTCGGTGGTGACTTCGCCGGCCACATGCACCAGGCCGGTGGTGGCCATGGTCTCCACGGCCACGCGGGACTCGGGGTCGGCGGACAGCAGCGCGTCGAGGATGGCATCGCTGATCTGGTCGCAGATCTTGTCCGGATGGCCTTCAGTGACCGACTCGGACGTGAAGAGCCGGAGCGCGGAGGGCGTGGCCCCATGGGTGTGGGGAAGGTGCAGCGGTAAAGTCACTCAACTACCTTACTGGTTGGTGTTGGTACTCCCGTCAGGGAGAAGTCGATAGATGTCCCTGTGCTAAGCGAACGTGGCCAGGAACACTCGGGCCAAGGGCGAAACACGTTCAGTTTGAGGCAATGTGGTTCAGTTCGAAACTGATGCGGCTGATGATGGCTTCCGAAACCTCGGTTTTGGATCCCGAGGCCTCCTGTGGTTCGGAGCCTGAGCGCGAAAGGATGACCACCGAATTGGAGTCCTGCCCGAAGACTTTGTCCGTGCCCACGTGGTTGACCACCAGCAGGTCGCAGCCTTTCCGCTGCAGTTTTGCCTCCGCATAGGCCAGTACGTCCCCCTGGCTGTCCCCGGTCTCGGCTGCGAATCCTACGATCAGCTGCCCGGATTGGGCATAGCCCGCATTCCGCTGCTCCACGAGTTCCTGCAGGATGTCCGGGTTGCGGACCAGGGTAACGACGGGATCAGCAGTGTCGTCGCGCTTTTTGATCTTGGTGTCCGAGACCTCGGCGGGGCGGAAGTCGGCTACGGCTGCGGACATGATGACGACGTCGGACCCGGCAGCGGCA
This sequence comes from Pseudarthrobacter defluvii, assembly GCF_030323865.1. Taxonomy (NCBI): domain Bacteria; kingdom Bacillati; phylum Actinomycetota; class Actinomycetes; order Micrococcales; family Micrococcaceae; genus Pseudarthrobacter; species Pseudarthrobacter defluvii. The sequence continues at coordinate 2,172,397 of NZ_CP066362.1, forward strand.
GCCAGTGCGGCCTCGCGGAGTTGCAGGGCAGTTTCCACGCGGACGACTTCCACGCCTGCCGGCGGTGGAACGTCCATGTGGGCGGCAAGCAGCCGCACGGTGGCGCCTGCGTTCCGGGCGGCGACCGCCAGGGCCACGCCCTGCTTGCCGGACGACCGGTTGCCGAGGAAGCGTACAGGGTCCAGCGGTTCGCGGGTGCCGCCGGCGCTGATGGTCACGGTGCGGCCGGCAAGCGGGAGCTGGTAGTTGGACTGTCCCTGGACCAGTGCCATGGCTGCGTCGAAGATCAGCTGGGGCTCGGGCAGCCTTCCCGGTCCTGAGTCTGCGCCGGTCAACCGGCCGGAGGCGGGTTCCAGGACGGCGGCGCCGCGGGAGCGCAGGGTTTCGACGTTGGCGCGGGTGGCGGCGTGCTGCCACATCTCCGTGTGCATGGCGGGGGCGAACAGCACGGGGCCGTGTGCCATCAGCAGCGTGTTGGTGAGCAGGTCCCCGGCCTGGCCCGTGGCAGCTTTCGCCAGGAGGTCTGCCGTGGCGGGTGCCACCACCACGAGGTCGGCCTCGTGGCCAAGCCGGACGTGGTTGACCAGGTGCACGTCGTCGAAGACGCTGTTGCTCACGGGGTTGCCGGACAGCGCCTCCCAGGTGGCGGTTCCGATGAAGCGGGTGGACGCCTCCGTGGGGATCACGGTGACGTCATGGCCGGCTTCAGTAAAAAGCCGGAGGAGCGATGCCACCTTGTAGGCGGCGATCCCTCCCCCGACTCCGAGGACTATGCGCACGTGACCTCCGTCAACAGCAAGTCAGTTCAGCAGCAGGTTTACTCTGCGGCTTCGATCGGCGTGGAGACCAGCTTGCCTTCGTTGATCTCGCGCAGTGCGATCGAGAGCGACTTTTCGTTCAGCTTGGTGTCGACCAGGGGTCCGACGTATTCGAACAGGCCCTCGTGCAGCTGGGCGTAGTAGGCGTTGATCTGACGAGCGCGCTTGGCACCGAAGATCACCAGGCCGTACTTGGAGTCGGCTGCTTCGAGCAGCGAGTCGATCGGCGGGTTGATGATGCCTTCAAGGTTCGTGGACACGAATTCTCCAAATTCCTAGCGGGCTGACGGTTCCGGCAGGTGTGGATGCGGTGTCAGCCCCATGAGTGAAACAAGCTCGTCCGCTGCCCGGCGGACGTCGTCGTTGATGACGGTGTGGTCGAACTCCGGTTCAGCAGCAAGTTCCAGTTTAGCGGTTTCCAGGCGCCGCTGCTGTTCTTCCGGTGTTTCCGTGCCCCGGCCCACCAGCCGGCGGACCATTTCGTCCCAGGTGGGCGGTGCGAGGAAGACGAACTGGGCGTCCGGGACGGCTGCCTTGACCTGGCGGGCGCCCTGCAGGTCGATCTCCAGCAGCACGGACCGGCCTTCGTCGATGGCCCGGTTGACGGTGCTCTTCAGGGTGCCGTAGGTGTTCTGGCCGTGGACAACCGCCCATTCCAGGAGCTCACCAGCCGCAATGAGCTGCTCGAACTCCTCCTTGGACTTGAAGAAGTAGTGAACGCCGTCCACCTCCCCGGGCCGGGGCGCGCGGGTGGTGGCTGAGACGGAAAGCCACACCTCGGGGTAGTTGTCACGGATGTAGGTGGACACGGTGCCTTTGCCAACAGCCGTCGGACCTGCGAGGACTGTCAGTCCAGGTTTCTTGCTCACGTATTCCTTTTGCCGCAGTTGGGGGAAAGACAGGCGCTGCCTGCCTCAATGCTCGTCTATAAAATCTACCAGCGCCCGGCGCTGGTGGACGCCCAGGCCCCTGACCCTGCGGGACGTTGCAATACCCAGCTGCTGCATGATCGCCGCCGCCCGTACCTTCCCGATGCCGGGAAGGGCTTCAAGCAGCTCGGAGACTTTCATCCGGGCCAAAGCGTCGTCCTCCAGGGCCGAACTGATGATGTCCGCCGCGGACCTGTCGCCGTTCCGAAGGCTTTCCTTGGCGGCGGCCCGGGTGGCCCTGGCTGCTGCCGCCTTGCCCAGGGCATCGGCCCGTTCAGACGCAGATAAGGGTCGCAGGACCATCACGGACACCCCCGAAGTCGGCGGATTTCATCCAAGGGCGGCCGCCCTTGGACCTGTCCTGAAACTACCCTCTGGTGCAGCGTGAATCAATGCATCGGGGCAATTGCAGGCTATTGTCCCCGCAGCCCTTCCAGGGTGCGCAGGGCAGCGTTGCGCAAGCCACGGACCTGCGGTCCCGCCGACAGGATGTCGCGGCTGGACGTTCCCAGGACCAATGGGTAGGCAGCACCGAAGGTGGCCCGAAGGTCCGCCGGCGTAGCCCCCTGCGCCCCGAGCCCGGGTGCCAGGATGGGGCCGCGCACGGCCGCGAGATCCAGGTCCAGGTCCGCCAAGGCGCTCCCGACGGTGGCACCCACCACCAGGCCCACGGATCCCAGGCTTTCTGCATACCGCGAGTTCTCGGCAGCCGCTGCGGCCGTGATCCTGCGGGCCACGGAGTCCTTTCCGCCCACGTGCTGGACGGAGGCGCCCTCCGGGTTGGAGGTCAGGGCCAGCACAAAGACACCGCGGCCGGTCCCTGCCGCCAGGTCGAGCGCGGGGCGCAAGGACTCAAAGCCGAGGTAAGGGCTGAGCGTGACGGAATCGGCCGCCAGCGGAGACCCGTCACGGAGCCAGGCGTCGGCGTAGGCAGCCATGGTGGACCCGATGTCTCCGCGCTTGGCGTCGGCAATCGTCAGAACCGATTCATCCCGTGCGGTAGCCAGGACCTCCTCCAGCACCGCGATGCCCGCGGATCCATGGCGCTCGTACAGCGCCACCTGCGGCTTGACCGCGGCAGCGAGCGGAGCCACCGCCTCCAGGACAGTGAGGGAAAAGCGCCTCAGCCCGGCGGCGTCGTCGTCCAGACCCCAGCTCTTCAACAACGCCGGGTGCGGGTCGATGCCGACGCACAGCGGGCCGCGCGCGGCCATGGCCGCGCCGAGCCGGGAGCCAAAGGACTCCCGGCCGGGGCTGGGTGCAGGCGTGCCGGGAACCTGCTCAGGCATGCTGCAGGGCCGCTTTCTGCGACTCCGCAAGCGCTGCCGCGTGCTCCTGCAGGCTGGTGACGGACCATTCGTAGGTGCGCATGGCTTCGATGGCCTGGACGGCGGCGTTGAACTCGGCCACCGTGGTGATGCACGGAATGCCAATGGACGTGGCCGCAGCGCGGATTTCGTAGCCGTCGCTGCGGGCCTCCCCGCCCGAGGGCGTGTTGAAGACCATGTCGATCTCGCCGGCCACGATCAGGTCCGCGATGGTGCCCTCGCCCTCCGCGCTGCTGCCCTCGGCCACCTTGCGGACCGGCGTGGCCTGCAGGCCGTTGCGGCGCAGGACGTCGGCGGTGCCGCCGGTGGAGACGATCTCGAAGCCGAGGTCCGAGAGCCGCTTGACCGCCATGATGACGGCGCGCTTGTCCCGGTTGGCCACGGAGACGAACACCTTGCCCTCGGTGGGCAGGGCATTGTTGGCGCCGGCCTGGCTCTTGGCGAACGCGGTGTCAAAGTGCTTGTCAATGCCCATGACTTCGCCGGTGGAGCGCATCTCGGGTCCGAGCAGCGAGTCCACCACCTTGCCCTCGATGGTGCGGAACCGGCTGAACGGCAGCACTGCTTCCTTGACGGCCACGGGGGCGTCCAGCGGCAGGGTGGAGCCGTCGCCGGCTTCCGGCAGGATCTTGTAGGCGCCGCGCAGCTGGTTGATGGTCACGCCGGCGCCGATGAGGGCAGCAGCCTTGGCCATCTGCACGCCGGTGGCCTTGGACACGAACGGCACGGTCCGGGACGCGCGGGGGTTGGCTTCCAGGACGTACAGGACGTCGGACGCCAAGGCGAACTGGATGTTGATCAGGCCGCGCACGCCCACGCCTTCAGCGATGGCACGGGTTGCGGTCCGGACGCGTTCGACGACGTTGCTCCCCAGGGTGATGGGCGGCAGGACGCAGGCGGAGTCGCCGGAGTGGATACCGGCTTCCTCGATGTGTTCCATGATGCCGCCCAGGTACATGTCGGTGCCGTCGAAGAGGGCATCGACGTCGATTTCGACGGCGTCCTCCAGGAACCGGTCGATCAGGACCGGGTGGTCCGGGGTGATCTCGGTGGCGTTGGCGATGTAGCGGGAAAGGTTGGGCTCGTCGTAGACGATCTCCATCCCGCGGCCGCCCAGCACGTAGGAGGGGCGGACCAAAACGGGGTAGCCGATCTCGTCGGCGATGGTCTTGGCATCCTCGAAGGAAACCGCCGTGCCGTTCTTGGGCGAGACGAGCCCGGCCTTGTCCAGGACCCGGGAGAACGCCCCGCGGTGCTCGGCGAGGTCGATGGCCTCCGGGGAAGTGCCCAGGATGGGCACGCCGGCGTCGGCCAGCTGCTGGGCCAGCTTCAGCGGGGTCTGGCCGCCGAGCTGGACGAAGACGCCCATGACGCCGCCGGTGCGTTCCTCGGCTGCGATGACTTCCAAGACGTCCTCGAGCGTCAGCGGCTCGAAGTACAGGCGGGTGGAGACGTCGTAGTCGGTGGAGACGGTTTCCGGGTTGCAGTTGACCATGACGGTCTCGTAGCCGGCCTTGCGCAGCGCCATGGACGCGTGCACGCAGGAGTAGTCGAACTCGATGCCCTGGCCGATGCGGTTGGGGCCGGAGCCGAGGATGAGGATGGACGGCTTGGAGTGCAGCGCAACCTCGTCCTCTTCGTCGTAGGCCGAGTAGTGGTACGGGGTGTACGCGGCGAACTCGGCGGCGCAGGTGTCCACGGTCTTGTAGACCGGGCGGATGCCCAGGGCCTGGCGCACCCCGCGGACCACTGCCTCGGAGTTGTGCGTCAGGGCGCCGATCTGTTCGTCGGAGAAGCCGTGGCGCTTGGCGCGCTGCAGCATCTCCTTGGTGAGGGCGCCGGCCTGGCGGATCTCGCGGGAGACCTCGTTGAGGAGTTCGAGCTGGTCCAGGAACCAGGGATCGATCTTGGTGGCCTCGAAAAGCTGTTCCACGGTGGCACCGCCCAGGAGGGCGCGCTGGACCTGGTGCAGCCGCTCGGTGGTGGGGCGCTTGGCCTTTTCGATCAGCTCTGCGACTTCGTATTCGGGGACGGAGCTGAAGTCCAGCTGCGAGCCCTTCTGTTCCAGGGAGCGCAGGGCCTTCTGGAGGGCCTCGGTGAAGTTGCGGCCCATGGCCATGGCCTCGCCCACGGACTTCATGGTGGTGGTGAGGGTGTTGTCTGCCGCGGGGAACTTCTCGAAGGCGAACCGCGGGACCTTGACCACCACGTAGTCGAGTGTCGGCTCGAAGGACGCGGGGGTCTTCTGCGTGATGTCGTTGGGGATCTCGTCCAGGGTGTAGCCCAGGGAGAGCTTGGTGGCGATCTTGGCGATGGCGAAACCCGTGGCCTTTGACGCCAGCGCTGAGGAGCGGGAGACGCGCGGGTTCATCTCGATGACCACCACACGGCCGGTCTTGGGGTCGATGGCGAACTGGATGTTGCAGCCGCCGGTGTCCACGCCCACCTCGCGGATGACGGCGATGGCCACGTCGCGCAGCTTCTGGTACTCGCGGTCGGTGAGGGTCAGCGCCGGGGCAACGGTGATGGAGTCACCGGTGTGCACGCCTACGGGGTCGAAGTTCTCGATGGAACAGACGACAACCACGTTGTCGTTCTTGTCCCGCATCATCTCGAGCTCGTATTCCTTCCAGCCCAGGATGCTCTCTTCGAGCAGCACCTCGCTGGTGGGGCTGTACTGCAGGCCCTGGCCGACGATGCGGCGCAGGTCCTCTTCGTTGTAGGCCAGCCCGGAGCCCAGGCCGCCCATGGTGAAGGAGGGACGGACCACCATGGGGTAGCCGAGGTCGACGGCGGCCGTCAGTGCCTCGTCCATGGTGTGGATGATGTGGCTGCGGGCGGACTCGGCGCCGCAGCGCTCCACGACGCCCTTGAACTTCTCGCGGTCCTCGCCGAGCTCGATCGCGGCGATGTTCGCGCCGATCAGCTCCACGTTGTACTTCTCCAGCACACCGTTCTTGTCCAGTGCGATGGCGGTGTTCAGCGCGGTCTGGCCACCCAGGGTGGGCAGCACGGCGTCCGGGCGTTCCTTGGCGATGATCTTCTCCACCACCTCGGGGGTGATGGGCTCGACGTAGGTGGCGTCGGCGAACTCGGGGTCGGTCATGATGGTGGCCGGGTTCGAGTTCACGAGGATGACGCGGAGGCCTTCCTCCTTGAGGACCCGCAGTGCCTGGGTGCCGGAGTAGTCGAACTCGGCGGCCTGGCCGATGACGATCGGGCCGGAACCAATGACGAGGACGCTCTTGAGATCTGTACGTTTCGGCATTACTTCTTGTCCTCAGTCTTGTTGTCGGAATTTTTCGGCGTTGCCGGTTCGGCCCCGGCGGAGTGCGCTGAGTCCACCGGTTCCTTTGACAGGTTTGCGCTCCGGCCGTCCCGGGTGCCCTCCATCAGTTCGATGAAGCGGTCGAACAGGTAGGCGGCGTCGTGGGGTCCGGCTGCCGCTTCGGGGTGGTACTGCACGGAGAACGCGGGGATGTCGAGGCAGGCGAGGCCTTCCACGACGTCGTCGTTCAGGCTGACGTGGCTTACTTCCACGCGGCCGTAGCGCTCCTCGGGTGCCTGGGTTGCGCCGTCCAGCGGGGCGTCCACAGCGAAACCGTGGTTCTGGGAGGTGATTTCCACCTTGCCGGTGCGGCGGTCCATCACCGGCTGGTTGATGCCGCGGTGGCCGTAGCGGAGCTTGTAGGTGCCAAAGCCCAGTGCCCGGCCCAGGATCTGGTTGCCGAAGCAGATGCCGAAGTAGGGCAACTTTTCGTCCAGGACCGAGCGCAGCAGCTTGACCTGCGCGTCGGCCGTGGCGGGGTCGCCGGGGCCGTTGGACATGAAGAAGCCGTCCGGGTTGACCGCCTTGACGTCTTCCAGCGTGTCGGTGGCGGGCAGCACGTGGACGCGGACGCCGCGCTCGGCGAACCGGACGGGGGTCATGGCCTTGATGCCGAGGTCGATCGCCGCGATGGTGAAGCGGGGATCGCCGTCCCAGCCGTGGTCCTTCGGTTCCACCACATAGGCTGCGTCAACGCTAACCTCCTCGGCCAGGCGCGAACCCTCCATGGGGGCGCTGGCCAGGACGGCGTCGACCAATTCCTTGTCCGTGACCTGGGCGGCCTCACCGGAGAAGATGCCGGCGCGCATGGTCTTGTGCTCGCGCAGGTGCCGGGTGATGGCACGGGTGTCCACACCCTGGATGCCGACGATGCCCTGGGCCACCAGCTCTTCGTCCAGGGAGCGCTCCGAGCGCCAGTTGGAGGGGCGGCGTGCGGGGTCGCGGACGATATAGCCCGCCACCCAGATGCGCCGGGACTCGGCGTCGTCATCATTGACGCCGGTGTTGCCGATGTGCGGCGCCGTCTGCACCACCAGCTGGCGGGCGTAGGACGGATCGGTGATGGTTTCCTGGTAGCCGGTCATGCCGGTGGCGAAGACGGCCTCGCCCAGGGCGGTGCCCGTGGCGCCGTAGCTGGTGCCGCGGAAAATACGCCCGTCTTCGAGAACCAGCGCAGCTGGGGCCGATACAGGAGCGGAGGTGGTTGCTGTCAATGTATTCGCTTTCACTGTCTTACTTTCCACTGGTGGCACCAGCCGCTGGGGCTGACGAAATCAAATCCTGAAGGGCCTGGTACAGCACGTCCTTGTCCGCGGCGCGGCGGGTCCGGAAGCCGGTATCCAGTTCATGCGCGCCGTGCGTCCATCCGAGCACCAGGAGGCCGTCCTTCTCCACGAACTTCCCCGCCATGCCGCTGTCCTGGCGGACTTCAGTCAGGGAGGCCGCGGGGATGTACAGCGCGGGTGCGCCGGACCGCCCGTAGATGACGCCGTGCGGGTACACCTCGAGGGTGGAGTTGGTGCGGATGCCCAGCCCGTGCACCGCGATCCGGTCAAGCCAATCACCTGCCGTAGTGGTGGCCACGTACTGCCCGTCGGCAGCGGCGGTCGGCTCACCGGGAGCGGCGGGCACCTGGGGCAGCTGCTCGACGTCGGACTGGCGCTTCAGGCGGTTGCGCCAGCCCACGCCGAGAAGGACAAAGACGACGGCGATAACCGCCAGCATGGCAAGTCCGGGAAGGATCTTTTCCATCAGGCAGCGCCCGCCGGGGTTGCGGCGGCGTCCGGGTGCGGGGTGTTGAGGGTGCCGTCCAGGACAGTGGGGTGCCCCTTGAAGAAGGTGGCCACCACCTTGCCCGGCAGTTCCCTTCCCTTGAACGGCGAGTTGCGGCCCATGGTGGCCATCTGGAAGGGGTCCACCGTCCAGCGGGCCGCCGGATCAAGCAGGATGAGGTTGGCGGGTTCCCCGGCCTCGATGGGCCGGCCCTGGTCAGCCAGCCGGCCAATCTTCGCGGCCGCGGTGGAGGTGACCCTGGCAAAGTCCGCCCAGCTCATCAGGCCGGTTTCGATCATGGCGTGCTGGACCACGGACAGGGCGGTCTCCAGCCCGGTCATGCCCATGGCAGCCTGCGCCCACTCGCATTCCTTGTGCTCGCTCGGGTGCGGTGCGTGGTCGGTACCCACAACGTCGATCGTGCCGTCTGCCAGCCCCGCACGCAATGCCTGGACGTCGGCATCGGTTCGCAGCGGCGGGTTGACCTTGAACACGGGATCGTAGCTGCGCACCAGGTCGTCGGTCAGCAGCAGGTGGTGCGGGGTGACCTCCGCCGTGACGTCGATGCCGCGCTCCTTGGCCCAGCGGATGATCTCCACCGAGCCCGCCGTGGAAACGTGGCATACGTGCAGGCGGGAGCCCACGTGCTGGGCCAGCAGGACGTCCCGGGCAATGATGCTTTCCTCCGCCACCGCGGGCCACCCGGTCAGGCCCAGGACGGCGGAGACGTCGCCCTCGTTCATCTGTGCCCCGGCGGTGAGGCGGGGTTCCTGCGCATGCTGGGCCACCACGCCGTCGAACGCCTTGACGTACTCGAGGGCGCGGCGCATGAGCACGGGGTCGTGGACGCAAATGCCGTCGTCGGAGAACATCCGGACCCGGGCGCGGGAATCGGCCATGGCGCCGAGTTCAGCCAGCTGCTCCCCTGCCAGGCCGACGGTGACGGCACCTACCGGGCGGACATCCACCCAGCCGGCTGCAAGACCCAGCGTGTAGACCTGTTCCACCACACCGGCGGTGTCGGCCACGGGGGTGCTGTTGGCCATGGCGTGCACGGCTGTGTAGCCGCCCAGCGCAGCGGCCCGGGTGCCGGTCTCGACGGTTTCGGCGTCTTCGCGGCCCGGTTCGCGCAGGTGCGTGTGGACGTCCACCATGCCGGGCAGCGCCACCAGGCCGGCGGCGTCGATGACGGTGGCGCCATCAGCGGACAGGCCATGGCCGATCTCGGCGATGATGCCGTCGCGGATCAGCAGGTCCGCGGGCTCGCCGCCCAGGATGGCGGCGCCTTGGATCAGGTACGTTCCGGTGTTGGCTGCCATCAGTTGCTCTCCTTGGTGGAAGGGGCTGCGGCGGCGTAGGCCGGTGCCCGGTGTGCGGCTGGTTCCCGGGTGTCTCCGGAGAGCAGCAGGTACAGCGCGGCCATCCGCACGGATACGCCGTTGCGGACCTGCGCCAGGACGGTGGAACGGGGCGAATCGGCGGCGGCGGCGCTGATCTCCAGGCCCCGGTTCATGGGTCCGGGGTGCATGATGATGGTGTCCGTCATGCCAAGGTCGTCCAAAGCCCGCAGCCGGTTGTCGTCGAAGCCCCAGCGCCGGGAGTATTCGCGGGTGCTGGGGAAGAAGGAAGCGTTCATGCGTTCGCCCTGGACCCGGAGCATCATCACGGCATCGACGCCGTTGGCCAGCGTCTGGTCGAGGTCATAGCTGACGCTGCAGGGCCATTTGTCGACGCCGACCGGCAGCAGCGTGGGCGGGGCCACCAAGGTCACTTCCGCGCCGAGCGTGCGCAGCAGCCAGACGTTGGAGCGTGCCACACGGGAGTGCAGCACGTCGCCTGCGATGGCCACCCGCATGCCCTTGAGGTCCGTTCCTTCCGAGCCGGTGCCGCCGAGGCGGGCCCAGTGTCGGCGCATGGTGAAGGCGTCGAGCAAGGCCTGGGTGGGGTGTTCGTGGGTGCCGTCGCCGGCGTTGATGACCGCCGCGTCGATCCAGTCAGTGGCGGCGAGGCGGTGGGGCGCGCCCGAGGCCCAGTGGCGGATGACGACGGCGTCCGCACCCATGGCGGACAGCGTCTGGGCGGTGTCCTTGAGGGATTCGCCCTTGGAGACGGATGATCCCTTGGCGGCGAAGTTGATGACATCGGCCGACAGCCGCTTGGCCGCGGCTTCGAAGGAGATCCGGGTGCGGGTGGAGTCTTCGAAGAAGAGGTTGACCACGGTGCGGCCACGCAGCGCGGGGAGCTTCTTGACTTCCCGCTCCCCCACGGCCGACATCTCCTCGGCGGTGTCCAGGATGCGGATGGCGTTCGAAAGGCTGAGGTCCCCGGTGGACAGGAGGTGTTTCATGCGCCCCCCTCGATCACGACTTCGTTGACCGGGCTTCCGACAGCGGAGGAGTCCGTTTCTTCCAGCCGGACCCGGACCTTTTCGGCGGAGGACGTGGGCAGGTTCTTGCCCACGTGGTCCGCGCGGATGGGAAGTTCGCGGTGGCCCCGGTCAATCAGGACGGCAAGCCGGACGATGCGCGGCCGCCCGAGGTCCACGAGTGCGTCCAGGGCGGCGCGGATGGTGCGTCCGGAGTAGAGGACGTCGTCGATGAGCACCACCACTTTGTTGTCGATGCCGGTACGCGGCAGCCTGGTGGGGTACGGCGGGCGGGTCCCCTGATGGGAAAGGTCGTCCCGGAACATGGTGACGTCAAGCTGCCCTACGATGGCCGCGGCATCAACGGTGTTGTCCGCGGCGGCGATTTTTTCCGCAAGCCGGACAGCCAGCGGGTAACCGCGGCGGGGAATGCCCAGCAGGACCAGGTCCCGGGAACCCTTGTTGGCTTCGAGGATCTCGTGGGCGATACGAGTGAGGGCCCGGTCAATGTCCGCCTGGTTGAGGACAACCCTGGCTGGAACCGGTGCGCTGGTGACAGATGTCAACGCTCGTCTCCCCTTTCCCCGCCTCACAGGACGGAATTAAAAAAGGAATGATTGCTGTTCAAAATTACCACACGGTCCAGCCGCGCCGGCCCGGGATCAACGCGGTGCTGGTCACATCCACGGGCCGCCGGACGGAAACAAAGCCCACTTCCTTTGTGGCGCGGAAGCCCCCGCTTAGGCTTTCGGGTATGCCGATGTATTCGCAGCACCCTTCATCCGGACTTCCCGACGACCCCTACCGCGGTGCCGGTGGGCCGCCCCTGCCGCAGGAAGCGAATCCAAGCTGGATGGGGCAGGTGCAGCCGGAATACTACCGGGCGGCACCGGGGCACCAGGGCCAGCCGCTGGCGGGCATGGTTCCGCCGCACGCACAGGGAACAGTGCTGCAGGCATCGCGCGCCCGCAGCGGGCTGCTGGGTTTGAGCGTTGCCGGCGGCGTGCTGGCTTTCCTGAGCCTGTTCCTGGTGGTGCCGTTCCTTCTGTCCAACACCGGGGCCGCGGGGTTCCTGATTGGTTTCCTGGCGTCCCTGGTCCCGCTGGCGGTGGTCCTGACGGCCGTGCACATCATCGACAGGTGGGAGCCGGAACCCAAACGGCTCCTGTTTTTCGCGTTCACGTGGGGCGCCGCAGTGTCAGTTGCCGTGACTCTGCTGATCCAGCCGTTCTTCGTGATCGCCTTCCAGTTCACGGACCAGCCTGACCTACAGACGTACATGGCCACCGTTCAGGCGCCCATTGTTGAAGAGTTCGCCAAGTCGCTGGGCCTGCTCATCCTCCTGCTGGCGGCCCGGCGGCAGTTCGACGGGCCGGTGGACGGCGTCGTGTTCGCCTTCACCATCGCCGGCGGGTTCGCGTTCACCGAGAACATCCTCTATTTCGGCCGGGCCATCGCCGAGTCGGCGTCGCCGGCCAGCGGCTTGGCCCAGGTCTTCTTCCTGCGCGGCGTCATGTCCCCCTTCGCCCATGCGATTTTTACCGGTACCACCGGCCTCATCATGGGCTTCGCCGCCAGGCGCTGGCACACCGGCGCGTCGATCGGCGCATTTGTCATTGGCCTGCTGCCGGCCATGTTCCTGCACAACAGGTGGAACAGCATGGGACAGGGATTCCTGCTGGACTACATCGTGGTCCAGGTGCCGATCTTCGTGCTGGCAGTGGCCGGCATCATCTTCCTGCGGGTGGCCGAGAAACGCCTGACCCGCCAGCGCCTGCTGGAGTATTCCGCCGCGGGCTGGTTCACGCCGGCTGAGGTGCAACTGCTGGCCACGCACGGGGGCCGGCGGACAGCCCTGGCGTGGGCGGCCGGTGCGGGCAGGAAGCAGCAGATGAAGCAGCTCCTGAAGGCGGCCACCCAGCTGGCCAACACCCGCCAGCGGATCCTGAGCGGGCGCGACGTTCCCCTCAACCAGGCCGAGGAAAGGCTGCAGCTCCAGCGGATCCTCGCCCTGCGGGAGTCCGTGGCCGCGTGAGCGTCTGCCACGGCCAACGCAAAAGAACCCCGCCAACGGCGGGGTTCTCTTGCTGGTCCTGCAGATTGTTTGTCCTGCGGAGCAGCCTAGGCCAGGAGAGAAGGCTTCAGCTGCTGCAGCCGGCCCAGGAGGCCGTTGATGAACTGCGGGGACTCGTCCGTGGACAACGTCTTGGCCAGCGCAACTGCCTCGCTGACCGCCACGCCGTCAGGGACGTCGTCGTTGTAGAGGAGTTCCCAGGTGCCGATGCGCAGGATGATGCGGTCCACCGACGGCATGCGCTCCAGGCTCCAGCCCTGCGAGTAAGTCTCCAGGAACTCATCGATGGCTGCCTGCTGCGACAGCACTCCTTCGACGATTTCCAGGGTGTAGGGGTTGACCACCTGGTCGGTCTTTTCCCGGCGTGCGCGGAGCACGTCGAACGCCGAAACAGAGCGCTGCTCCGCTTCGAAAAGAACATCCAGTGCCCTGCTGCGGGCTTTACCGCGGGCGCTCACTAGTCGGTGACCCGGCCCAGGTAGCTGCCGTCGCGGGTGTCCACCTTGACCCGGGTGTTGTTTTCGATGAACAGCGGGACCTGGATCTCGTAGCCGGTTTCCAGGGTGGCGGGCTTGGTGCCTGCCGAGGAACGGTCACCCTGCAGGCCCGGCTCGGTGTAGGTGATTTCGAGGACAACGCTCGGCGGCAGCTCGATGTAGAGGGGGGTGCCGTCGTGGATGGCGATGTTGACCATCTGGTTCTCGAGCATGAAGTTGGTGGCATCGCCTACCGTGGCGCCGGAGACGGTGATCTGGTCGTAGTCCGAGGTGTCCATGAAGACGAAGTCCGCGCCGTCCTGGTACAGGTACTGGTAGTCGCGGCGGTCAACGGTGGCGGTCTCGATCTTGAGGCCGGCGTTGAACGTCTTGTCAACAACCTTGCCGGACATCACGTTGCGCATCTTAGTCCGCACAAAGGCGCCGCCCTTGCCGGGCTTGACGTGCTGGAATTCGATGACGTTCCAGAGCTGGCCCTCAAGCTTCAGGACCGTTCCGTTCTTAATGTCGTTAGTGGTTGCCACTGGTTTCCTCTGGTTTCTTTGTCTGGCCGCGTGGTCAGATGCTGTATGCCGGGCGGGCACGCCGCAACGGCCCGCCTGCACGTGTTTGTCAAAAATCGCGTGGATGCAAAAATTCCACAACCATTCTACCGGTAAATACCGGGCAGCCTGTCCGCAGCCCGTGGCTGCGGCCTCAGCAGGCGAGGTCCAGGACGTCCCGGGCCCGCTGGAGCGCCACGGTGGATGAATAGATCTGCGCGGCGTCGGCCGACTGCGCCACCCGCAGGTCCAGTGCCTTGGAGAAGGATTCCACCGCAGCGGAGGTCTGTCCGGCTGCGTACTGCGCCCTGCCCAGGTACTGGAGGGCCAGGGCCTCCCCCGGCGTGCCGTGCGCCTCGGCAAGGAGTTGGCGGAACAGGCCCACAGCGCGGTCCATCCGGTGGCTGACGCTCAGCACTTCAGCTTCGAAGATGCGCAAAAGGAAGGATTCAGGGTCTTTGAACCGGGCTTCGGCCAGCAGTTCGGCAGCCTCGGACGCATGGCCCTCAACCAGCAGCACGAAGATCTGGTCAGCCGGATCCGTGGAGGCGGCGAGGGTTTCCCGGACCACATCCTCGTTGACGATCTGCGGCTGCAGGGTATCCGGGTTGATGCGGATTCCCGGGAAGCCGGCTTCGGGCCAATCGGCGGTGCCGCTCATGTCGCCCTGCATCAGGACGCAATCTCCTGGTAGGCCGCAAACAGCAGCGAGGTGTCCGGGACGTCCAGGATGCCGGGTTTGGCGATGCCGTCCAGCACCACGAACCGCAGCAGGTCGCCGCGGGATTTCTTGTCGCGGCGCATGCCGTCCAGCAGCCCCTGCCACCGGTCCCGCCGGTAGGTGACCGGAAGCCCAAGGCCGTCCAGGATGCTCCGGTGCCGGTCGGCGTCGGCATCGCTGAGCCGTCCCACACTGCGGGCGAGTTCAGCTGCGAACATCATGCCCACGGATACTGCGGCGCCGTGCCGCCAGGAGTAGCGCTCCACGAGTTCGATGGCGTGGCCCAGGGTGTGTCCGTAGTTCAGGATTTCCCGCAGCCCGGACTCCTTAAGGTCCTCGGAGACCACTTTCGCCTTGACGGCGATGGCCCGCTCGATCAGCTCACGGAGAGCGTCGGAGCGGGGGTCCACCACCGCGGCCGGATCCTTCTCCACCAGGTCCAGGATGGCGGGATCGGCGATGAAGCCGCACTTGATGACCTCGGCCAGGCCGGAAATGATCTCGTTCTTCGGGAGCGTGTCCAGCGTGTCCAGGTCGGCCAGGACGGCTGCCGGCGGGTGGAAGGAGCCCACGAGGTTCTTTCCTTCGGCGGTGTTGATGCCGGTCTTACCGCCCACGGAGGCGTCCACCATGCCCAGCAGGCTGGTGGGCATGTGGATGACCTTGACCCCGCGCAGCCAGGTGGCGGCAACGAAGCCGGCGAGGTCGGTGACCGCTCCCCCGCCCACGGCGACAATGGCGTCGGAGCGGGTGAAGTCGTTCTGGCCCAGGACCTGCCAGCAGAAGGCGGCAACCTGGATGTGCTTGCCTTCCTCGGCATCCGGAATTTCCGCGGTAAGGGACGTGAAACCCGCTTCTGCGAGTTCGTCCCGGACGGTATCGCCCGTGAGGCGCAGCGCGCGGGGGTGGATTACCAGGACCCGGCGGACGCGTTCTCCGAGCAGGGCGGGAAGTTCACCAAGGAGGCCGCGGCCGACCACGACGCCGTAGTTGTTGCCGGCGCCTTCGCCGGTGACGTTGATGACTGTTGATTGCGTGTTCACTTTTCAACTTCCTGTTTGGCAGCTGCATGGTTGCGCAGTGCTGCTTCCAGCCGGCCGCCCAGCTCGGATATCGAGCCGTGGCGGACGTCCAGGGTGATGTCGGCCAGCCTTTCGTAGACCGGCCTGCGGGTGGCAAACATGGCGGTCCAGCGGCCCATCGCATCTCCGGCAAGGAGCGGGCGGCCGGAGTTGCGGGCGATCCTGTCTGCTACGGTGTCGGCGTCGCACTCCAGGTACACCACGGTGCAGCGGCTGATCAGCTGCTGCGTGCCCGAGTCAAGCACCGCTCCCCCGCCGAGCGAGATCACCGTCGAGGTTCCCTCGGCTTCCTCCACGGCGTCGGCGACGGTCCGGGCCTCAATTTCCCGGAACGCATTCTCACCCCGCCCGGCGAAGATCCCCGCGATCGAGCCGTGGCCGGCAACGATGACGGCGTCGGTGTCAATGAAAGGGACACCCAGCTGCTGGGCGAGCTGCTGGCCGATGGCTGATTTGCCCACCGCCATGGGGCCGATGAGCACGATCGGCCGGCTGCCAACCGCTCCGGGACTGCTGCGGTGGAGCACTACTGGCCGATCGAGTCCAGGGATGCCGGAATGCTGTCCAGGTAGCCCTTGATGTTGCGTGCGGTCTCCGCCACCGAGTCACCGCCGAACTTCTCGATGACCGCTTCTGCGAGGACCAGGGCCACCATGGCCTCGGCCACCACTCCGGCAGCCGGGACTGCGCACACGTCGGAGCGCTGGTGGTGCGCCTTGGCCGGTTCGCCGGTACTGACGTCGATGGTCCGCAGCGCGCGGGGCACCGTGGCAATTGGCTTCATGGCTGCCCGGACCCGGAGGACATCGCCGATGCTCATGCCGCCTTCGATGCCGCCAGCACGGTTGCTGGCGCGGACAATCCGCCCCTCCCCGTCGCGGACGATTTCATCGTGGGCGGCGGAGCCGCGGCGTGCTGCCGTCAGGAAACCGTCGCCAACCTCCACGCCCTTGATGGCCTGGATCCCCATGAGGGCAGCGGCCAGCCTGGCATCCAGGCGGCGGTCCCAGTGGACGTAGCTGCCCAGTCCCGGCGGCAGGCCGTAGGCCAGGACCTCCACCACGCCGCCCAGGGTTTCGCCTTCCTTGTGCGCGGCGTCCACCTCGGCCACCATGGCGTCGGAGGTTTCGCGGTCGAAGCAGCGCAGCGGATCCGTGTCCAGCGCGATGACGTCGCTGGGGACGGGCAGCGGACGGCCTTCCGGCACAGTCACGCTGGCGATGGACACCGTGTGGCTGACCAGCTCGATGCCGAGGTGCTTGAGGAACTGCGCGGCCACCGTCCCCAGCGCCACGCGCGTGGCGGTTTCGCGGGCGCTGGCACGTTCCAGCACAGGGCGGGCCTCATCGAAGCCGTATTTTTGCATGCCGGTGAAGTCTGCATGCCCCGGGCGCGGGCGCGTCAGGGGCGCGTTGCGGGCCTGGTCGGCGAGAAGTTCCGGGTCCACGGGATCGGCAGACATGATCTGCTCCCATTTGGGCCATTCGGTGTTTCCCACCTGGATGGCGACCGGACCTCCCTGGGTACGACCGTGCCGGACGCCGCCAAGAATGGTCACGACGTCCTGCTCGAACTTCATCCGCGCGCCACGTCCGTAGCCGAGGCGGCGGCGGGCCAGAGAGTCTGCGATGTGGCCGCTGGTGATTTCCACACCGGCGGGGACGCCCTCAATAATTCCCATCAGAGCCGGGCCATGGGATTCACCGGCAGTCAACCAACGCATAATTTCCATCCTGCCACGTAGGGCGGTCACAACGCCCGCCGGGCAAGGCCGACTGCGTCACACATCACATCTATGACAGCTGCGTTAACGTCTTCACCGCGGCGGGTGAAGAGCCGCACCTGCTCCACGGCCTGGTACAGCAGCATCTCCAGGCCGGGCACCACACGGCCGCCGCCGGCCTGCCAGACCGAGGCAATGAGGCTGGGCCAGGGATCGTAGGCCACGTCCAGCAGCACACCCGGTGTCGCGGTCTTGAGCGCGGCGATTTCCGCGGCGAGTCCGTCTGCCGCGCGCGGGGGCAGTGTGGAGATTACGACGTCGGCTTCCGCCGTTGGGCGCGCGGCCCCGGCAAGGGGGCGGAGCTCCAGGGCCATCCCGAGGCGGTCGGCAGCGGCGCGGACATCTGCCGTGCGCGAAGCATCACGGACAAAGACCTGCACCGTTTCGGTGCCCAGTTCCTTGAGTGCAGCGACGGCCGAGGCCGCCGTCCCGCCGCCGCCCAGGATGACGGCTGAAGGTGAAGCAGCAGAGCCGGCATGGCAGAGGGCGTTGACGATGCCGGTCACGTCCGTGTTGGAACCCACTGTCCGAAGGCCATTCGCGGTGTCCTCGAATGTCACGGTATTCACGACGCCCAACGTCCGCGCGACTCCCCGCACCTCGTCCACCTCGTCCAGCATCGCCGTCTTCAGCGGCATGGTCACGGACAGCCCGCACCAGCCCGGCTGGTGCCGGATCTGGCGCATGAAGGACGGCAGCAGCTCCTCAGTGACGTCGATTGCCGTGTAACTGATGCCTGCACCCAACTGTCCGTAGGCCGCGAGGTGCAGTGCCGGGGATTTTGAGTGGCTGATCGGGTGGCCCAGGACGGCAGCCCGCAGGCTCATGTGCAGCGGCCCGCGTTTGCCTGGCACCAGGCGTTGTACTGCTCCACGTAGGCGTTGTGTTCAGCAAGGGTCTTGGCGAACTTGGTTTCCTTGGTGTCCAAGTTGACGGTCACCCAGTACAGGTAATCGTTGGTCTTGGGCTTGGCTGCGGCGTCGATGGCGGTCTTGCCGGGAGAGCCGATGGGGCCGGGGGGCAGGCCGGGGTTCGCGTAGGTGTTGTACGGGTTGGACTTGTCCTTGCGCTGTTCATCGGTGAAGTTGAAGCTCCGGGTGCCCAGCCCGTACGTGACGGCGGAGTCAACCTGCAAGAAGCCGCCGGTCTGGTCGTTCGGCTTCAGCCGGTTGTAGATGGCGCCGGCTACGTCGCCGTAGTCGGCCTGGCCACCCTCGGCCTGGACGATGCTCGCCACGATGACGGCCTGGTACTGCTTGGCGGGGTCGGTGATGCCCTGCGAGACGAGTTCGTCCGTGGTGGCCTTCACTAGTGCCTGGAGGATGTCCTTGGGCGGAGTACCCAGCGGGAAGCGGTACTCGCCCGGCTGCAGGTAGCCTTCCAGGTTCTTCGCGTTGGCGGGCAGGCCGAACTGGGCGGGCTGGTTGCTGAGCGCCTGCAGTTGCTGAATGGAGACGCCGGACCCCTCGGAGATCGCCTGGAGGGATTCATTGATGCGAAGGCCGGCGCTCAGGGCGAAGTAAATAACCTTGGACTTGTCTTTGCCGGCAAGGACGTTGACAGCATCCGCGTTCTTCATCTCGGTCTTGAAGGTGTAGTCCCCCGGGGAAAGGGTTGCGCCCGAGGCATGGAACGCCTGCATGAACGTATCAGCGTTGGCCACAACGCGCTGGTTCTCCAGTTCCGATGCGACGGACCTGGTGCCCTCGCCACTGGCCACCGTTACGCGGACCTCACCCGTTCCGGGGCCGGGGAAGTCCGAGGGTTTGCCGCTGCCCAGGAGGGGTTTGAGGAACTGGGCGCCTACGGCCACCGCCGCCACGAAGACAACAAGCGTCAGGAGCAGGGCCAGCAGCCTGCGACGGCGGCGGACCTTCTTCGAGGGACGTTTCACTACCTCAGTGGACGCGGCGGGAAGGATCCCCGCGACCGGGTCAGGATGGCCTGGTTCAGGATGGGTCTCATGGTCGTATTCGCCGGCCTCATACGCAGGGTGGCCGTGAACGGTCTCCTGGTAGTCGTGGACGTCCGTGTCATCGTGGATGTGGGCCTCTTGGTGCGCATAGTGGACGTCGTCCGAGTGGTGCGGGACGTCCTCGGGGTGGGCGTCCTGGTAATCATCCGTGTGAGGGTGAGCCACGGTGTCGTGGTGCCCGCCGCCGTCGTGCTGCTGGGCCGTCACCGGCGGTTCGAGGTGGGCATCGCCATGGGAAGCGCGCAACGTTTGTTCGTCCTGGATGGACGGGGGTGTTTGCGGTGCCGCCGGAACGTCACCGGCGCCCGGAAGCGGAGCAAAGGTGGATTCGGCGTCCGGAGAAGCTGCGGCCGGTGGTGCGGCGGGTGGCGGCGGAACGTCACCGGTTTCGTAGGCCTGTTCGGGCACGGCGTCCTGGCCCCCGGTATTGAGGGTCTTCTCCCGGGCGCGCAGTTCCTTGCGGGTCAGCGGCCGCTGGGCCTCCGTGCCCAGCGAACCGGAGGTGTCATCAATGTTGGCAGGGCTCACTGTTGCCTTCCATTATCTGAAAATCGGGCCGTGTCTGCGGGGGCGGCGCGGACTGGTTCGTCCACCCCACCGGCCCCCAGGTCCACGGACGGGGATGGCGCTGTCACGCGTGAGCCGACATCCGCTCCCCTGGCTTTCTGCATGTCGATGGCGTGCTGAAGGATACCCGCCGCCGCGACCTGATCAACTACTTTACGGTGGTCCCTGCTGCTCATGCCAGCTTCATGCAGGTTGCGGTGGGCCGTGACACTGCTGAGGCGCTCGTCAACCAGGTTGACCTGGACCGCCAAGCCGCGGCTGGAAAACTCGGCAGCCAGCAGCAACGCATAGTCTGTGGCCATCCTGGCTGAGGTGTGTTCCTCGCCCTTCATGGTCCTGGGCAGGCCTACGATAACCTGCACGGCCCCCAGTTCCTCCGCCAGTTTCGCGATGACGCGGACGTCCGAGTTCTTCTTCGCGTTCCGGTCGAGGGTCTTGTAGGGCGTGGCTAGGATCGAATCACGGTCGCAGATGGCGACCCCTACCCGGACGGTGCCGACGTCCACCCCCAGTTTGACGCCCTGGGGGTAGCCGCCGGCAGCAACAGGATTGGTCATCGTGGCGTTAGCGCCTTGAGATGGCGTCGACGACGGCGGCCAGGGCGGCGCCGACCTTGCCGGCGTCTGTGCCGCCGCCCTGGGCAACGTCATCCTTGCCGCCACCGCCGCCGCCCAGCACACCGGCAGCGACCCGGACCAGGGCGCCGGCCTTGACGCCGGCTTCCCTGGCTGCCTCGTTGGTGGCCACCAGGATCAGTGGACGGCCGTTGGCAACGCCGGCGGCGGCTACAGCAGCAGCTTCGGAACCGAGGCGGTTGCGCAGGTCCAGGGCCAGGCCGCGGAGGTCATCCGCGCCGCTGACGGTGCCGGCATCGTGGGCAACCACCCGGACGCCGGCGGCATCCTGGGCGGTGTTGACCAGGTTTGCGGCGGCTGCTGCCAACTGTTCCTTGCGGAGGCGGTCCAACTCCTTCTCCGTGGCCTTCAGCTTGGCCAGGGTGCTGGAGATCCGGTCGGCGAGCTGGCCGGACGGAACCTTCAGCAGGTCGGTCAGTTCGGTCACCAGGGCGCGTTCGGCGGCCAGGTGGCGGAACGCCTCCATGCCAACAAAAGCTTCCACGCGGCGGTTGCCTGAACCCACGGACTGTTCGCCCAGGAGGGACAGGCTGCCGATCAGCGAGGTGTTGGCAACGTGGGTGCCGCCGCACAGCTCGCGGGACCACGCGCCGTCGATCTCCACGACGCGCACTTCGCTGCCGTAGTTCTCACCGAAGAGTGCCATGGCGCCCATGGCCTTGGCTTCGGCCAGTCCCATGATCTTGGTTTCCACCGCGTAGTTGTTGCGGATGGCAAGGTTGGAGACCTCTTCGATTTCGGAGCGGGTGGCCGTGCTCAGCCCTTCGCCCCAGGCGAAGTCGAAGCGCAGGTAGCCGGCCTTGTTGAAGGAACCGCGCTGGGTGGCTTCCGGGCCCAGGATCTGGTGCAGGGCGGCATGCACGATGTGCGTGCCTGTGTGCGCCTGTTCTGCGGCGTGGCGGCGTTCGCGGTCCACGGCGGCGCGCACCAGCGAGTCGGCGCCGATTTCGCCTTCGCGGACAATCGCCTTGTGCACACTCAGGCCCTTCACGGGGCGCTGGACGTCCAGGACCTCGACGACGAACCCGTCGCCGGTGATCAGGCCGGTATCGGCCGCCTGGCCGCCGGCTTCGGCGTAGAACGGGGTCTCAGCCAGCACGAGTTCGATCTCGTCCCCGGTGAGGGCCTGCTGCACCTGGCGGCCGGCGCTGAGCAGGCCGCGGACCCGCGACTCGCCTTCCAGCTCCGTGTAGCCCGTGAAGACCGTCTCGCCCTGGCCCAGGAGCTCCTGGAAGACGCTGACGTCCGCGTGGCCGCCCTTCTTGCCCTTGGCATCGGCCTGGGCGCGTTGGCGCTGTTCCTGCATCAGGCTGCGGAATGCGGCCTCGTCCACCTTGAGCCCTGCCTCTTCGGCCATTTCGAGGGTGAGGTCGATGGGGAAACCGTAGGTGTCGTGCAGGGTGAAGGCGTCGGAACCGGACAGCGGTTTGTTGGCGGCCTTGGACTCCTTGACGGCGTCCTCGAGCCGGGCCGTGCCGGAGGCGATGGTGCGCAGGAACGCCTTCTCTTCGGCGTAGGCGATGCGGCTGATCCGGTCGAAGTCGGTCTCCACGATGGGGTACACGCCCTTCATCGCGTCGCGGGAGGCCGGCAGCAGCTGGGGCAGGCAGGCCTCTTCGACACCGAGCAGGCGCATGGAACGGACGGCGCGGCGGATGAGGCGGCGCAGGACGTAGCCGCGGCCTTCGTTGGACGGGGTGACCCCGTCCGAGATCAGCATCAGGGCCGAACGGATGTGGTCGGCCACTACGCGCATGCGGACGTCGTCGGTGTGGTGGGGGTCGTCCGGTGTTTCGGCGGAGGTGTATTCCTTGCCGGACAGTTCCGCGGCCTTGTCGATCACCGGCCGGACCTGGTCGGTCTCGTACATGTTCTCGACACCCTGCAGGATCATGGCAAGGCGTTCCATGCCCAGGCCGGTGTCGATGTTCTTCTTGGGCAGCTCGCCCACGATGTCGAAGTCGACTTTCGACCGGACGTTCTCGATCTGGTACTGCATGAACACCAGGTTCCAGATTTCGACGTAGCGGGTCTCATCCGCGATGGGACCGCCCTCAACGCCGTAGGCGGGACCGCGGTCGTAGTAGATCTCGGAGCAGGGACCGGCGGGCCCGGGTTGGCCGGTGGACCAGTAGTTGTCCGACTTGCCCATCCGCTGGATGCGTTCCGCGGGGACACCGGTGTTCTTCAGCCACAGCTCTTCGGCTTCGTCGTCCTCTTCGTAGACGGT
Source organism: Pseudarthrobacter defluvii (assembly GCF_030323865.1). Classification (NCBI taxonomy): domain Bacteria; kingdom Bacillati; phylum Actinomycetota; class Actinomycetes; order Micrococcales; family Micrococcaceae; genus Pseudarthrobacter; species Pseudarthrobacter defluvii. The sequence continues at coordinate 2,195,044 of NZ_CP066362.1, forward strand.
GACCCAGAGCCGCTCGGGCGCAAGGCCGTAGCCTCCGTCGTCAACGCTCTTGGTGAGCAGTTCCCAGGCGAACTTGATGGCGTCTTCCTTGAAGTAGTCGCCGAAGGAAAAGTTGCCGCACATCTGGAAGAAGGTGCCGTGGCGGGCGGTCTTGCCCACTTCCTCGATGTCGCCGGTGCGGATGCACTTCTGCACGCTGGTGGCGCGGGAGTAGGGCGGCTCTTCGCGGGCGGTGAGGTAGGGAATGAACGGGACCATTCCGGCCACCGTGAACAGCAGCGAGGGGTCGCTGGATACCAGCGATGCGGAGGGAACCGCGGTGTGGCCCTTGCTGACAAAAAAGTCCACCCAGCGCTTTGTGATCTCCTGCGACTTCATGAGCTGTTTTCTTACCCTTCTTGGTCCGCGCCGGCGGGCGGCTCGGATATTTCGTTCAAGTGGCCGGTTCCCGGATCGGGTCCCTGCCGGTTGTTGGCTGGCTGCCGGAGCAATGCCCTTCGGGGCTAGCGGCGAACCAGTTCGGCGGACTCGATGCCCAGGGCCGTCCTCAGGTCGGTTTCGCGTTCACGCATCCCTGCGCGCACTGCGTCTGCAAAGTCGTAAACGCCGTCGGCCAGCCGGCCCACTGCACGGTTGAGGCCCTCCGGTCCGAGGCTGGACTGCGCCTGGCTGACCTTTCGGAACGCGATGACGCCGATGGCCACGCCGATTCCCATCCACACAATTCTTTTCATGGTCTTCTTCTCGAATCTAGCGGCTGCGGCGGCCGGCAGCGGGCTTCCGACGGTTGGCGAAGGCACTGCGCACGCCGTAGCTGAACGCGGCAACCTTGATCAGCGGGGAACCCACGGTGGCGGCGACCAGCGAGGACAGTGCGGAGATGTTTGCGGACGCGTCCGAGACGTTGGACGAGATGCCGTCCACCTTCTTCAGCTGCTGGTTGGTGGTGGACACGGTGGCGGTGACCTCATCCATCAGGGGCGTGGCACCGTCGCTGAGGGACCGGATGGTGGTCCGCATCTCGTCAAAGACCTTCCCCAGCTTAAGGATGGGGACCGCAAGCAACAGGACCAGGAGCGCGAACACCCCGGCAGCGATCAGGCCGGCAATATCGCCACCAGACATAGACGTTCATCTCCTCGAAATTCCGTGGTGGGGCCCCATCCGCGGCAAGCACGGAAGGCCCGTTGCGCAGATGTCCCCCAAGTACCTTACATACAAAGAAGCCCGCGGCGCTTGCCACGGGCTTCTTTGGATACGCTGCTGGGATTTAGCGTGCGTAGAATTCGACGACGAGCTGCTCTTCGCAGGTCACCGGAATCTCGGAGCGCTTGGGGCGGCGGACCAGGCGTGCCTGCAGGGCCTCCAGCTTGACGTCCAGGTAGGCCGGAACGGCAGGCAGGACGTCGCGGTGGGCGCCGGCTGCGGCAACCTGGAGCGGAACCATGGTTTCACTGCGGCTGTGGACGTGGACCAGCTGGCCCTCGCCGACGCGGAACGACGGACGGTCAACGCGGACGCCGTCAACCATGATGTGGCGGTGCACAACCAGCTGGCGGGCCTGGGCGATGGTGCGGGCGAAGCCGGCACGCAGGACCAGGGCGTCGAGACGCATTTCGAGCAGTTCGATGAGGTTCTCACCGGTGAGGCCCTTGGTGCGGCGGGCTTCTTCGAAGGCACGGGTCATCTGTGCTTCGCGGATGCCGTACTGGGCGCGCAGGCGCTGCTTTTCGCGCAGACGTACAGCGTAGTCGGAGTCCTGCTTCTTGCGGGCACGGCCATGCTCACCGGGGCCGTACGGGCGGCGCTCCATGTACTTGGCGGCCTTGGGGGTCAGAGCAATGCCGAGGGACCGCGAGAGGCGGGCCTGACGGCGAGCACGAGTGTTGTTAGCCACTTGTGTCCTTCCAATATCTGCGGTGTGTCAGTGTTACTGGCCTCCACGATGGAGAGCATCGGCCAACCGCTGCCTTTTGCTACTGGGCGCAGGGCATAACCTGTCCAACGTGAATTGGGGAGATTGTGCGTCCGCGCCTTGCCAGACAAAGATTCAGCTTACCACGCCATTACTTTCCCCGGACAATCTTCCGCAGGCGCTCCAGCCGTTGGGCGATGTCCCGTTCAGCACCGTTGCCCGTCGGCTGGTAGTAGTCGCGGCCCACCAGGTCGTCCGGCGGGTACTGCTGGGTCGCAACGGCGTGCGGGGCGTCGTGGGCGTATTTGTAGCCCACGCCATGGCCAAGTTGCTTGGAGCCCGGATAGTGCGCGTCGCGCAGGTGCGCGGGAATGCCGACGCCGAGGCCGGCCCGCACGTCCGCGATCGCTTTGTTGATGCCCATGTAGGCGGCGTTCGACTTTGGCGCGGTGGCCAGGTGGACCACGGCCTCGGCCAGGATGATCCGGCCCTCCGGCATGCCGATAAGCTGCACCGCCTGCGCAGCGGCCACGGCGGTCTGCAGGGCCGTGGGGTCTGCCATGCCTACGTCCTCCGCCGCCGAGATGACAATCCGGCGCGCAACAAACCGCGGGTCCTCCCCCGCCTCGAGCATCCGGGCGAGGTAATGCAGGGCAGCATCCACGTCCGAGCCCCTGATGGATTTGATGAAGGCGCTGGCCACGTCGTAGTGCTGGTCGCCCGCGCGGTCGTAACGGACGGCAGCTGCGTCCAGGGCGCGTTCGGTGTGCCGCAACTCCACGACGACCGGTTCCGTGGTGACCGGCGCTTCGGTGACCGGCTCACCGGGTGCGCCTTCCTCCCCCACGGAACGTTCGACGTCGTCCGCGTCACCGAAAGCGACGCCCGCCGCGGCTTCCAATGCCGTAAGGGCCCTGCGGGCATCCCCGCCCGAAAGCCGGACCAGGTGCTCCAGCGCTTCGTCGCTGAGCCGGACCTTGCCGCCCAGCCCCCGCGGATCCTCCACGGCCCGCACCAGCAGGCCCCCGATGTCCGCGTCGGTCAGGGGTTTGAGCGTGAGGAGCAGCGAGCGGGACAGCAGCGGCGAGACTACGGAGAAGGAAGGGTTTTCGGTGGTGGCGGCCACCAGGACCACCCAGCGGTTTTCAACCCCGGGCAGGAGGGCGTCCTGCTGGGCTTTGTTGAAGCGGTGGATCTCGTCCAGGAACAGCACCGTGGTGGTCTTGTACAGATCCCGGGCGGTCAGGGCGTCGTCCATCACCCGGCGGACATCCTTGACGCCCGCGGTGATGGCGGACAGTTCCACGAACTTGCGGCCGGGACCGCGGGCGATGACGTGGGCGAGCGTGGTCTTGCCGGTACCCGGCGGACCCCACAAAATCAGGGAGCTGGGGCCGGCCGGACCCGCTGCGTCAGCGCCTGCCCCTGCTGCCAGCTGGCGCAGCGGCGAACCCTGGCCGAGCAGGTGCTGCTGGCCTACAACCTCGTCAAGGGTGCGCGGCCGCATGCGCACGGCAAGCGGGCTTCGGGGCGAACCCTGGCCCCGTGCGCTGTTGCCCCGGGGACCGGTGCCTGCCCCGGCGACGGGACCGTCGTCGTCGTCATTATCCGGCCCGTTGCCGAAAAGATCATCCACATAGATAGGCTACTTCGAGTCAACCGCTGCTTTTTCCGCCCCAAGGATTCCCCATGCCTGCCCCCGCTTCTGCCGGCGGACCGCCCTCGGTCCGGACCGCCTTCGTGTCAGGCGCCCGGCTGTCGGGCTGGACTGAACGGTTCGGGGCCTCGCACGGCGGGTACCGGCTGCAGGATGACGACGACGGGCTCCGCCTTGTGGCGGCCGATGGCGCCGAAGCCCTCCTGCAGGCGCCGTGGCCGGCAGATGGGCGCCCGGGCCGCGGCGCCGGCCCCTTGGAGCGGCTGGCCGCCCTTGCTTCCCAGCCCCGGCGGCTGGGACTGCTGCTGGTGCGGCGGGGCGGTTACGGCATTGGGGTGGCAAGCGAGGGTACGTTGCTGGCGTCGAAGGCGGGCACCCGGTATGTCCAGTCGCGCACGGCTGCGGGCGGCCAGTCCCAGCAGCGCTTTGCCCGCAGGCGTTCCAACCAGGCGGACGCCCTGGTGGTTGCTGTGGCGGAGCAGGCAGGGATGGTCTTCGCCGGCCAGGCCTTCGAATACCTGGTCCCGGGCGGCGACAGGACGCTGGCTGATTTGGTCCTCGGGGAACCGGCCCTCCGGGACTATGCCCGGCTCCCGCGCCTGGCATACCTCGACGTGCAGGAACCCCGGGCGGCCGTGTTGAAGAAGGCCGCAGCCGACGCCTGCTCGGTGCGGATCACGGTAATGGATCCGGCCGGGTAGCGGGCCTGGGCTTTGACGGTTCAGCAGCCAGCGGGCGCCCGGCGGGGGCGTTCCTGCCGGTAGAGGTAGCGGCCGGCTTCCTCGAACCCGGCCTTGGCGTACAACTCCTGCGCGCCGTGGTTCGCTGCGGTCACCAGCAGCCAGAAGCCCGTCACGCCCCGGTGGTTGCCGGCCTGCAGCAGCGACCCGAGGATCGCTGACGCGAAGCCTCGGCGGCGCGTTTCCGGCAGCGTGGCCATGCAGTACAGGCCGCCCAGGTTGGTGCCTGCGGGAAGCGCAAGGCGCCCGACGGCGGCGGGCCGGCCGTCGTTGTCCCTCACCAGGGCGTACACTGAGGGACAGCCCAAGAGGACCTCCCGGGCGATGGCCATTGCCTCGTCGCCGCCGCGGCCGTCCACCTGCCACCAGACCCGGAGCCAATCCTCCGATGGCTCCGGGGTAAGTTCCACAGCCGGAATGGCCCGTGTGGCTGCAGGACCGGGAACCTGGGTGGCGCCGCGGGTCAGGACCAGGGTCTCGGACTGGCGGGTGAAACCCTCGGCGTCGAGCAGTCCATGCAGTGGCGCAGCTTCCGCGTCCTCGAACAGTTGGAAGATGACCGGCAACCGGCGGCTTCAGTACCAGGACCGCGCCTGGCGGAGCAGTGCGGGAAGGTCTTCACCCGTATGGTGTGGGCGGTGTTCCGTGGCCAGATCGAGTTGGCCCGCTGCGTTACGCCTGCCGCCGCCCGAAAAATCCAGCCACCGGCATGGTGCCGTTCCAAGGCGGGCCAGGCAGCGTCCATGGCGCACTCGAGCTCCAGGAAACCGGGATGGGCAGGCCTCTGTTCGGGCACCGGGTTAGTTCCTTCCTTAAACGGCAGGAGGTTCCCCGGCGGACCGGGGAACCTCTCGCCGTGTCACGGCCTCAGGCGCTGTACTACTGCTTGTCTTCGGGCTTCTTTACTTCCGGCTTTTTGGCCTCGGGCTTGAAGTCCACGCCTGCTTCCTTTCGCTGCTGCGGCGTGATGGGGGCCGGGGCCTCGGTGAGGGGGTCGTGGCCGCCGCCGGACTTCGGGAAGGCGATGACGTCGCGGATGGACTCGACGCCGGCCAGCAGCGAGACAACGCGGTCCCAGCCGAAGGCGATGCCGCCGTGCGGAGGCGCGCCGTACTTGAAGCCCTCGAGCAGGAAGCCGAACTTGGTCTGGGCGTCCTCCTTGTCCAGGCCCATCAGTTCGAAGACGCGCTCCTGTACTTCGCGCTGGTGGATACGGATGGAGCCGCCACCAATTTCATTGCCGTTGCAGACGATGTCGTAGGCGTAGGAAAGTGCCGACTCCGGGTCCTTGTCGAAAGTGTCCAGGAATTCGGGCTTGGGCGAAGTGAACGCGTGGTGGACGGCGGTCCACTGCCCTCCACCGACAGCGACATCACCGGAAGCGACCGCGGCGGCAGCCGGCTCGAACATAGGGGCGTCCACCACCCAGCAGAACGCCCAGTCGGTGGGGTCGATCAGGCCGGTGCGGTGGCCGATTTCCACGCGGGCTGCACCCAGAAGGGCACGCGACGGGGTCTTCTCGCCTGCAGCGAAGAAGATGCAGTCGCCGGGCTTGGCGCCAACTGCGTCAGCCAAACCGGCGCGCTCGATGTCGGTGAGGTTCTTGGCCACAGGACCGGCGAGTTCGCCGTCTTCCTTGTAGAGCACGTAGGCGAGGCCTTTGGCGCCCCGCTGCTTGGCCCATTCCTGCCACGCGTCCAGGGCGCGGCGTGCCTGCGAAGCGCCACCGGGCATGACGACGGCGCCCACGTAGGGTGCCTTGAACACACCGAAGTTGGTGTCCTTGAAGAATTCGGTGAGTTCGGTCAGCTCCTGGCCGAAGCGGAGGTCCGGCTTGTCCGAGCCGTAGCGTGCCATGGCGTCGGCGTAGGTGATGCGCTGGATCGGCGTGGGAATCTCCACCCCGATGAGCTGCCACACTGCCTTGACGATGTTTTCGCCGATCCGGATGATGTCGTCCTGGTCCACGAAGCTGGCCTCGATGTCCAGCTGGGTGAATTCCGGCTGCCGGTCCGCGCGGAAGTCTTCGTCGCGGTAGCAGCGGGCAATCTGGTAGTACTTCTCGAATCCGCCCACCTGCAGCAGCTGCTTGAAAAGCTGCGGGGACTGCGGCAGGGCGTACCAGGAACCCGGGGCCAGGCGTGCCGGCACCAGGAAGTCACGCGCGCCCTCCGGCGTCGAACGCGTCAGCGTGGGCGTCTCGATCTCCACGAAGCCTTCCTGGTGGAGCAGGTCGCGCGCCACGCGGTTGGCCTCGGAGCGGAGCCGCAGGTTGCGGCTGGGGCCGGGGCGGCGCAGGTCCAGGTAGCGGTGCTTGAGGCGGGCTTCCTCGCCGACTTCCACGTGCTCGTCGATCTGGAACGGCAGGGGGTCGGACGTGTTGAGGATGGTGACGTCCTCGGCGATGACCTCGATTTCACCGGTGGCCAGCGCCGGGTTCTCGTTGCCCTCGGGGCGCTTGGACACGGTGCCCTTGACCTGCAGGACGTACTCGTTGCGCAGCCCGTGGAACACTTCCTCCTCGCGGACCACCACCTGGGCCACGCCGGAAGCGTCGCGCAGGTCCACGAATGCCACACCACCGTGATCACGACGGCGGCCCACCCAGCCGGCCAGGGTTACGGTTTGTCCAATGTGCTCGGAACGAAGGGATCCGAGGTCATGTGTGCGCAGCACAGCACGCCTTTCTGCGGGAAAACAGTGGGAAGTTCAATATGATCGTTGCGGGAACGATCCCGTCCGAGTTTACCCGTTGGAAAGGGACTGCCGCCGCATGGGCGAACCGCAGCAGCTGCAACGCCGGCTCGGAACCTTTGATGCCACCGCCATTGGGCTTGGTTCAATGCTGGGCGCAGGCGTCTTTGTGGTGTTCGCCCCCGCCGCTGCCCTGGCCGGGAACCTGCTGGTCTTTGCCGTGGTGGTTGCGGGCGGGGTGGCCTACTGCAACGCCGTGGCTTCCGCCGCCCTGGCCGCAAAATACCCCACCAGCGGCGGAACCTATATTTATGGCCGCCAACAACTGGGCGAATGGCCGGGCTTCCTGGCCGGCTGGGGTTTCGTGACGGGCAAGACGGCCTCCTGCGCGGCCATGGCGCTGACCTTCGGCAGTTACGTGGCTCCGGCTTTCGCCGTTCCCGTGGCCATCGCCGCCATCGTTGTCCTGACCGGCGTCAACCTGCTGGGCATCACCAGGACCGCCCTGCTGACCCGGATCCTGCTGTGCATGGTCCTGGCAACGCTGGCCTTCGTTACCGTCGCAGCAGTGCTGGGTCCGCACCCTGCGGCGGAAACGGCGGGGGCTCCGTCCGCAGGCGCCGGCGGCGTCCTGCCCGCAGCCGGACTGATGTTCTTCGCCTTTGCCGGCTACGCCCGGATCGCCACGCTGGGCGAAGAAGTCAGGAACCCTGCCCGGGCTATCCCGCGGGCCATCATCGCAGCCCTGGCAGCAGCGTTCACCATCTACCTGGTGCTTGCCCTGCTCCTGCCCGCCCACCTCGGGGACCGGCTTGCCACCACCCGGACGCCCCTGCTGGACGCGGTGCTGGACTCCGGACTGGCCGCGGGCGCGCCGCTGGTGCAGGCCGGAGCGGCCGCCGCATGCCTGGGCGCCCTTCTCGCACTTATCACCGGGGTGGGCAGGACAACGTTGGCCATGGCGAGGGAACGGGATCTTCCCGGACCACTGGCAAAGGTGGGCGGCGCCCACACCGTTCCCTTCGTCGCGGAACTGGCCGTGGCCGGCGTCGTCATCCTGCTCCTGCTCACCACTGACGTGATGACCGTGGTGGGCTTTTCAAGCTTCGGCGTGCTGATGTACTACGCGATTGCGAATGCCTCCGCCTTCACGCTCGCGGCGCATCCAGGGTACGCTCCGCGCTGGCTCAACGCTGTTGGGTTCCTGGGGTGCGTGGTGCTTGCCTTCACCCTGCCGGCCGCCGCCCTACTGACGATGGCGGCGGTCCTCGCGGCGGGGGTGGCCGGGCGCTGGCTGGTGCTGCGCTTCCGGCAGCATCAGCCCCGGCCGTAAATACCAACCCCGGCCGTAAGCCCCCGGGCTACACCGAGGCCGGTGCAGGCGCGGTTGTCTCCACCTGGACGGTGAGGTCCTCCAGCGGCGGCATCCAGGTTTCGGGGGCTGCCAGTACTTGCTCTCCGGTGCGGATGTCCTTGACCTGGTGGGTGCCGTCTTCCTCCGTGAACCACACGAAGGGGATGCCCCGGCGGTCCGCGAACTTGATCTGCTTGCCGAACTTGTCGGCCTTGGCCGCAACCTCGGTGGGGATCCCCCGGCTCCGCAGCAGGGCGGCGACGTCCTGGGCCGCTCCCCAGCTGTCGTCATGGTTCAGGGCCACCAGGACGGTGGTGGGAACCGAACGGGAAGCCTTGGCCAGGTCCTGGCTCAGGATCCGCGACACCAGGCGGGTGACGCCGATGGAGAGGCCGACGCCGGGAAACTTGCGGTTGCCCTTGGATGCCAGGGCGTCGTAGCGGCCGCCGGAGCAGATGGAACCCAGCTGTTCGTGGCCCACCAGGACGGTTTCCACCACGGTGCCCGTGTAGTAGTCCAGGCCCCGGGCGATGCTCAGGTCCGCCAGGACCTTGCCCGGGGCCCGCTGGACGGCCGCATCGATGACCTGCTCCAGTTCGTCCAGGCCCTCATCCAGCAGTTCGTTGCTGACGCCCAGGGCACGGACCTGGGCCACAAAAGAGGTGTCCTCGGTGCGGATGGCGGCCAGCTGGAGGGCCTTGGCGGCCTGCTCGTCCGTGGCGCCCAGCTCTGTCTTCAGCAGCTCGGCGACCTTGTCGGGGCCGATCTTTTCCAGCTTGTCGATGCTGCGCAGCACGCCTGCGGTGTCCTCAAGTCCGATGCCGCGGTAGAAGCCCTCAGCCAGCTTGCGGTTGTTGATCCGGAGGCGGAAGTCCGGGATGGGCAGGGCGCTGAGTGCCTCGGCGATGACCAGCGCGATCTCGACGTCGTAGCGGAAGGGAAGCTCGCCGTCGCCCACCACGTCGATATCAGCCTGGGTGAATTCGCGGGCCCGCCCTTCCTGGGGCCGCTCGCCGCGCCACACCTTCTGGATCTGGTAGCGGCGGAACGGGAAGGACAAATAGCCCGCGTTCTCCACGACGTACCGGGCGAACGGAACGGTCAGGTCAAAGTGCAGGGCAAGGGCGTTGGGGTCGGCCTTTCCGCCTTTGACGGGGTTTTCGCTTTCATCCTCCTGCAGCCGGCTCAAGCCGTACACTTCCTTGTCGATCTCCCCCTTGCGGAGCAGTTGGCCCACCGTTTCCACGGCACGGGTTTCGATCGAGCCGAAGCCGTGGAGTTCAAAAACCCTGCGCAGGGTATCGAGCACATGCAGCTCCACCAGCCGCTCCTCGGGAAGCCACTCGGGGAATCCGGACAGGGAGGCGGTGCGTGCCATGGGGAAGGTTCTCCTTAGGAATGGAAGGTGCGCCGGAACTGCCGGCCCCGCGCCCCTCAAAGGCGGCATGCGGCGGCAGCACAGCCAGCCATGCATAAACTATGTGCGGCAGCCAGTTTATGCGTCATCCGTGTGCATCTCTAATGCAGCGGACCCGCGAAGCCTGGCCCCTGACACCTGCGCCCTGCGGCCAACCGCCGGGCACCAGCAGCCCGACGATGAGGAGGACCCTTGGCGGCCAGTTCACGCAGTGCCCGCGAAGCGAAACGGCGCATCCAGCAGATGGAAGCCAAGCGTGAGCTCCGGCGCGGCCAGGAAAAGCGGCGGAAGCGCGACAACCTCGTCGCCGCCGGTGCGGGAGCCGCCGCCGTGGTGCTCGCCGTCGTCCTTCAACTGACCGCTTTCGCCGGCAACCCCACGGAGGACGAATACGCTGCGGCGCAGGCGGGGCTGGCGGAACCGTCCGCTTCAGCGAGCTCCTCCCCCACGCCGTCCGCGCCGGCGACCAACGGGCCGAACATCCCCGCTGCAGACACGGCGGCCGGCAAGACGTTTTCCGGCCAACTGCTGCTGAACGGCAGCCCGCTGGGCGTGGAAGTGGACGGGACCAAGGCCCCGCAGGCGGCCGCCGTCTTCAAGTCCCTCAGCGACGAAGGCTACTTCAACGGCAAGACGTGCCACCGGCTGACCACTGCAGATAAGTTCGGCGTCCTGCAGTGCGGCTCCCCCAAGGGAGACGGGCAGGGCGACCCGAACTACACGTGGGGCCCGCTGGAGAACACCCCGGCGGACAACACCTACCCTGCCGGCACCATCGCAGTGGCCCGTACGGGCAACAACGCGTACGGCAACGGGACGCAGTTCTTCATTGTCTACAAGGACACTGTCATCCCCGCTGACGCCGCCGGCGGCTACACCGTCGTAGGAAAGGTGACCTCCGGCCTCGACGTCGTGTCCGCCATTGCAGCCGCAGGAATCACGCCAGGAGCCAGCGACACGGACGGCGCACCAAAACAACCAGTCACGATAGACTCGTTTTCTCTGAAGTAGGAAGCCGGGCCGGACTGGCCACGGTGAGTACGTGAGTATTTCCCTCCAAGCGAAAGACTTTTAGCGGTGACAGACAGTCAGAAATCCGACGAAACAGCAACAGACCTGACCGAAACGGCGGCTCCCGCCACCGGCGAGGGTACCGGTCCTGATGCGAATGCCGAGCAGTCAACTGCCGCGCCCGAGGCTCCCGCAGCGCCCCCGGCACCTGCGCCAGCTCCCGGCCCCCGGCCGTCTGCCCCGTCCCCAGCCGCTTTCGCCTCCAGGCCCAAGCCTGCAGCCGCCGCGCCCGCAGCCGCTCCGGCTCCCGCCGCCCCCAGCACCTCCGTCGCCGAGGCGTCCAAATGGGGCCGGGTGGAGGGAGACGGCCACGTCTACCTGAAGATTGACGACGGCGAGCACCCGGTGGGCCAGTACCCCGGCGTCAGCGACGACGAAGCACTGCTTTACTTCGCGCGGAAGTATGACGACGTCGTGGCCCAGATCGTGCTGCTGGAACAGCGGGTCAGCTCCAAGGCCCCCAGCACCGACATGCAGAAGACCGTGACGCACCTGCGTGAGCAGCTTGCCGAGCGGAACATGGTGGGTGATCTCCGGTCTGCCGAGGCGCGACTGGATAAGCTGTCCGGCCAGATCACGGAGCTGGAAAAGGCAGAAAAGGCCGAGCACGACGCCGTGCGGGCCTCCGAGCTGGCAGCGCGTGAAGCCATTGTTGCCGAGGCGGAGCAGATTTCCGGCCAGGATCCCGCTCAGACCCAGTGGAAGACTTCCAGCGCCCGGATGAACGAGCTTTTCGAGAACTGGAAGGCAGCCCAGAAGAGCGGCGTGCGTCTAGGCCGCAGCAACGAAGACGCCCTTTGGAAGCGCTTCCGTGCTGCCCGGACGGTTTTCGACCGCCACCGCAGGGCATACTTCTCCCAGTTGGACAGCAACAACTCGGCAGCTAAGGCAGCCAAGGAAAAGCTGATCGCCGAAGCCGAAGCCCTGTCCTCGTCCACGGACTGGGGCTTCGCCGCCGGCGAATACCGCCGGCTGATGGACCAGTGGAAGGCATCGCCCCGGGCCAGCCGCAAGGACGACGACGCGCTGTGGGCACGCTTCCGCGCCGCGCAGGACGTCTTCTTCACGTCGCGCCAGGCTGCCAACGACGAGATCGACCAGGAGTACGCGGCAAACCTCACCGTGAAGGAAGCACTGTTGGCCGAAGCCAACACGATCCTCCCCGTGAGGGACCTCTCTGCAGCCAAGAAGGCCCTGCAGTCCATCCGTGACCGCTGGGAAGAAGCCGGCAAGGTGCCGCGGGCGGACATGGGCCGGATTGAGGCCGGACTGCGGAAGGTGGAGGACGCAGTGCGCCACGCCGAGGAAGAGCAGTGGCAGCGGTCCAACCCGGAGCGCAAGGCCCGCACCAACAGTGCACTGTCGCAGCTGGAGTCCGCCATCGCCGGGCTCCAGGAAGACCTCGCACAGGCGGAGAAGAGCGGCGACCAGCGCAAGATCAAGGCTGCCCAGGAAGCCCTCGAAGCCCGCCAGGCCTGGCTCGACCAGATCCAGCGTTCCGCCAGCGAGCTTTCCTGAACAACCCGTTGAGCTGACGGGCCCAGGCCCCGTACCGGTTATCCACATAACCCGGGCGGGGCCTGTGCCGTCTAAGGGCGTCCGGGCAGGATGGGGCTATGGCCTCTCCTCCAACTCCATCCGCAGCCGGCACGGGCAGGGAAGCCCGCACCCATGCTTCCCGTACGGGATGCCAGGAAAACGCGGCGGAAGCCGGTGCAGCGCAGCGCTTTCCGGAACTGTACGCTCCCGGAGGCCCCTTCGCCGGTCCGGAACTGCAGTCCCTCGCAGCAGACGGCCTGCTGGCCCGCTTCCATCAGCACGGCTACACGCTCCCCGGCATTCCTGCGTCCCCACAGCTGCGCGCACGGGCAGCGGCAGGCGCTGTACCGGCGGCAATCCGGCAGCGCGTTGTTGCCGGGCGGATGACGGCCGCGTGGATCTACGGCTGCGCAGCGGAGCCTGACCGCCTGGCCCTGCTGGTGGACGCCAAGAGGAGGGTATCCAGCCTGCGGGGCACACGCGGGTGTACGTTGCACGAAGTGAAGCTGGGGCCGTTCGATGTGATCAGCCTGGGCGGGCTGATGGTGTCCAGCCCCTTGCGGACCGCCCTTGATATCGCCCTCCACGTGGAGCCGGAGCGCGCCGTGCCGGCCCTCGCCGGGCTGCTTGCACGGCCTCAGCAGGACGTCAAACTGCGACTCCTGGTCCGCGCCATCGAGGCAACACCCCGGGTTCCACACAAGCGGGCTGCCCTGGAAAAGCTGGCTTTGCTAGCTCCGGCGTTTGTTCCCCGTGGTGCGGTAGACGTCGAAGACCCCGTCGATCCGCCGGACGGCGCTCAGCACGTGGCTGAGGTACTTCGGGTCGCCCATCTCGAAAGCGAACTTTGAGATCGCCACCCGGTCCGTGGAGGTATGGACGCTGGCAGCAAGGATGTTGACGTGGTTGTCCGAGAGAACCCGGGTCACGTCGGAGAGCAGGGATTTGCGGTCCAGGGCCTCCACCTGGATCTCGACCAGGAAGACGCTGGACTGCGTCGGCGCCCAGTCCACGTCCACGATCCGGTCTGGCTGGTCCTTCAGGTCCGAAATGTTCGTGCAGTCCGTCCGGTGTACGGAGACACCGGAGCCCCGGGTCACGAAGCCAAGGATCGGGTCCGGCGGAACGGGTGTGCAGCAGCGGGCCAGCTTGACCCAAACGTCGCCTACGCCACGGACCACTACGCCGGAGTCGGAGAAGCGGGCCTTGGTGACCTGGGTGGGGATGCTGACCTCTTCGACGTCATCATCGGCACTCTCATTGCCTCCGAGGCTTTCAATGAGCTTCTCCATGACCGACTGCGCGGATGTGTGGCCGTCGCCCACCCCGGCGTAGAGACCTGAGATGTCGGCGTACTTGAACTCCTCCGCCACGGCAGCCAGGGCCTCGTGCGTCATCAGCCGCTGCAGCGGAAGGTTCTGCTTCCGCATGGCGCGGGTCAGCAGCTCCTTGCCGCGGTCGATCGCCTCTTCGCGGCGTTCCTTGCTGAACCACTGCCGGATCTTGTTCCTGGCGCGGGCGCTCTTGACGAAGTGCTGCCAGTCCTGGCTGGGCCCGGCGCCTTCCGCCTTGGAGGTGAAGATCTCCACCCAGTCGCCATGGTTCAACTCGCTGTTGAGTGGGACCAGCTTGCCGTTGACCCTGGCGCCGATGGTGCGGTGGCCTACTTCCGTGTGCACGGCGTAGGCGAAGTCCACCGGCGTCGAACCCGCCGGAAGGGCCATGACTTCGCCCTTGGGGGTGAAGACGAAAACTTCGCGGGCGTTGATTTCGAACCGCAGCGAGTCCAGGAACTCCCCGGGATCCGACGTCTCCTGCTGCCAGTCCACCAGGGACCGTAGCCACCCCATGTCACCATCGCGGGGGCTCCCCGGACCGACGGCGGTGCGGTTGGGCTGGTCCTTGTACTTCCAGTGCGCGGCCACACCGTATTCGGCCCGGCGGTGCATTTCGTGCGTGCGGATCTGGATTTCCACCGGCTTTCCACCCGGGCCGATGACGGTGGTGTGCAGGGACTGGTACATGTTGAACTTCGGCATCGCGATGTAGTCCTTGAACCTGCCGGGCAGCGGGTTCCAGCGCGAGTGCATGATGCCCAGGGCGGCGTAGCAGTCCCGGACGGAGTCCACCAGGACACGGACGCCCATGAGGTCGTTGATGTCGTCGAAGTCCTTGTCGCGGACAATCATCTTTTGGTAGATGGAGTAGTAGTGCTTGGGCCGGCCAGTAATGGTGGCCTTGATCTTGGCGCCGCGCAGGTCCTCTGTGATCTGGTCGCGGATGACGCCCAGGCTCTTTTCCCGCTCCGGGGTCCGGTCCCCCACCATCCGGACGATCTCCTCATACACCTTGGGATAGAGGGCCGCGAAGGACAGGTCCTCGAGTTCCCACTTGATGGTGTTCATGCCCAGGCGGTGGGCCAGGGGCGCGAAGATCTCCAGGGTTTCCCGGGCCTTGCGTGCCGAGGACTCGGCCGAAACGAAACGCCAGGTGCGGGCGTTATGCAGCCGGTCCGCCAGTTTGATCATCAGGACGCGGATGTCCTTGGCCATGGCCACGACCATTTTGCGGACGGTCTCCGACTGGGCAGCCTCGCCGAAGCTGACCTTATCCAGCTTGGTCACGCCGTCCACCAGCATGGCCACTTCGGGCCCGAAGTCCCGTTTCAGATCAGCAAGTGTGTACGGCGTGTCTTCCACGGTGTCGTGCAGCAGCGCCGCAGCCAGCGTGGTGCCGCTGAGGCCCAGTTCAGCAAGGATGGTGGCCACGGCCACCGGGTGCGTGATGTACGGATCCCCGCTCTTGCGCTTCTGCCCGCGGTGGCTGCGTTCGGCCACGTCAAAGGCGCGCTGGATAAGGTCGAAGTCCTCTTTGGGATTGTTGGCCCGGACTGTACGGAGCAGCGGCTCAAGGATGGGAGAGTAAGTGGCGGTGCCGCGGCCGGTCAGGCGGGCGAGGCGGGAGCGGGTGCGCTCACGGCGGCCGGGGAACGTGGCGCGGGATCCTGAGTTGTCAACAGGAACCAGGGAACCAGGGCGCGCCGGCGTTGCCGCACCGGCTTGTACACCGGCAGGATTCTTTTCTTCCTGTGCCGTTGGCGCCGACGCCGAACGTTCTTCCAATGAAGCACCCCTCACCACGTTTTAATTACCCCAGTCTATTCCTCCGGGCGGCGACTTTTATAACCGGGACAGAATAGTCAAGGGCCGGGCGACGCATGGTCTGCGTCACCCGGCCCTTGATGGCTTTACAACTGCCTGCGGTTGCCCGTCAGGCCTCGCGGTTGCCCGTCAGGCTTCGCGGTTGCCGGTCAGGCTTTCGCCGGTGCTGCCGGAGCTGACCGCTCCGCTGCCCCGGCACGGCGCTGCTCGACGCGCCGTGCCTGCTTGACCAGGTCCGGTTCGCCCTGGCGGAGCCAGGCGTACATCGGTGCGGCCACGAAGATGGTCGCCGCCGTGCCGATCAGGATCCCGACGAACAGTGCCAGGGACAGGTCGCGCAGGGTTCCCGCGCCCAGGAGTCCGGCACCGATGAACAGGATGGCTCCCACGGGGAGGATAGCCACCATCATGGTGTTGATGGACCGCACCAGCGTCTGGTTGACGGCCAAATTGACCTCCTCGGCGAAGGTCCGGCGCGTGGACGCGTCGATGCCGGAGGTGTTCTCGCGGATCTTGTCGAAGACCACCACCGTGTCGTACAGCGAGTAGCTGAGGACGGTCAGGAATCCGATGATCGCCGACGGGGTCACTTCGAAATCACTCAGGGCATAAACCCCGGCCGTGATGAACATCGTCACCGCCATGCCGGCAAGCGCCGACAGCGACATCTTCCAAGTGCGGAAGTACAGGGCCATGAGGAGGGCCGCCAGCAGCACGAACACCACCAGGCCGATCAACGCCTGCTTTGTCACGTCAGCGCCCCACGTGGGTCCGACAAATGTGGAGGTCACCTCATTGTCTGTAACGCCGTAGGCGCTGGTGAGGCCCTGCTTGATCTTGAGGGTCTCGTCGTCGGTCAGTTTGTCCGTCTGGATGCGCATGGTGTTGCCGGCCACGTTCGCCACGCGCGGAACACTGCCGGACACAACGTCGGTGACGGCTTTCTCGCCGATGGTGGCATCCGTGGTTTTGACGTTGGAGACCGTGAATTCAGAGCCGCCACGGAATTCGATACCGAGGTTGAAGCCGCCCTTGGCCACCGGAATGATGATGGACAGCGCCACGCCCACCGCGGCGATGATGAACCAGATCTTCTTGGCGCCGACGAAGTCGTAGGAACGCTTGCCCGAGTAAAGCTCGTTGCCGAAAGTAGCGAAGCCTGACATTACTTGTTCTCCTTCGCGGAGGTCTTGGACGAGCCAGCCAGCTGTTCCTGCTTTTCTGCCAGGCGCCGTTCGGCGATGGTCATGCGGCGCTCGGCCTCGGCCGCCGCACCGGTGTTCTTGCTGCGGACCACCACTGGCCGGTCCTCCGGGGTCCGGATCCGCCCGGCACCGCGGTACAACGGCACCGCGCCCAAACGTTCGGGATCCAGGCCGGAGAACTTGTGGCCTTCACCGAAGAAGCGGGTGCGGGCCAAAAGCTGCAGCGTGGGGTGGGTGAACATGAACACCACAATGAGGTCGGCGATGGCAGTCAGGCCCAGGGTGAAGGCGAACCCACGCACGTTGCCGACGGCGACGAAGTAGAGGACGAGCGCGGCCAGCAGGTTGACGGCCTTGGAGGCCAGGACGGTGCGCTTGGCCCGCTTCCAGCCGTTCTCGACGGCGGACACCAGGCCGCGCCCTTCACGCAGTTCATCGCGGATGCGTTCGAAGTAGACGATGAACGAGTCGGCTGTCTGGCCGATGGCCACGATAATGCCCGCTACGCCTGCCAGGGACAGGCGGTAGTTTTCCGTCCAGCCGAGGATGGCAATGGCGAGGTAGGTCAGGGCACCGGCGACCACCAGGGAAGCAATGGTGACGAAGCCGAGGGCCCGGTACTGGAACAGCGAGTAGACCACCACGAGCAGGAGCCCGATCAGGCCGGCCAGCAGGCCCATGCGCAGCTGCTCCCCGCCAAGCGTTGCGGAAATCTGCTGTTCGCTCTGGATGTCGAAGCTGATGGGAAGGGCACCGAACTTCAGCTGATCGGAGAGCGCCTTGGCGGTCTGCTCGGTGAAGCCGCCGGTGATCTGCGGACGTCCGTCGGTGATGACGGCCAGCGCACGCGGCGCGGAGATGACCTGGTCGTCCAGGACGATGGCGAACTGCGCCTTGGGGTCGCTGCCCGACTGCCCGCCGGCGGCCGTGTAGAACTGGTTCAGGCGCTCGGTGACCTCTTTGAACTTCGCGGTACCGTCGGCGTCGAACTGGATGTTGACGGCCCAGTCATTGGTGACCGCACCCTGGGCGCCCTGCTGCAGCTGGAAGCTGGACGTGACGATGTTGCTGCCCTTAACCTCCACGGGACCCAGGATGTACTTGATGGCCGGGGACTTGTCGGTGGCAGGTTCGCAGGTAACCAGCGGCTTGGTGGGATCTGACCGCTGCGACTTCTCGGCGGCGCTGTTGCAGTCCAGTGCCTCGAACTGCTTGTAGATCTCCGGCGTGATCCAGTTGGTGTCGCTGCTGTTGGCCGGGGCGGCCGTCGGCTTGGGCAGTTGGTCATCGGGAGTCTGCTTCTCCGGGGGCACTGCTGCGCCGTCGCCGTTCAGCAGGACGGGGCGGAAGTTCATGTCCGCGGAGGCCTGGATCAGGTTCCTTGTTTCGGCGGAGGGCGTGCCGGGAAGGCTGACCACCACGTTGCGCCCGGACTGGGTGCTGATTTCGGCTTCGGAGACGCCAGAGCCGTCAACGCGTTGGCGGATGATCGCCACGGCCTGGTTGAGCTGCTGCTCGTTGATGTCCGATCCGCCCTCCACCTTGGGGGCGAGGATCATCTGGGTGCCGCCCTCGAGGTCAAGGGCAAGTTTGGGCGCCCAGCTGGCCTGTCCGGCGATGGTGCCGCCGGCCAGGACGGCGGTCAGAGCCGCCAGGAGTACGCCAAGCCAGACCAGGACGCGGAGCCCCGGCTTCTTGCGGCCAGTTCGTGCCATTGTCGATCTTTCTCTTATTCGCGGAGGAACCGCCGGCGCAGGCTCTGGCCCGCGCCGGCGGTGGTCCGCAGCGGTAGAGGGAGGAAAGGGGCCAGCGGGCCTAGCTGTCCTTCTTGCCCTCGTCGTTAAGGCGCTTCAGGGTTTCTTCCGGAGTCTCCGCGCCGGTGGCGGTGCTCCCGGCCTCCGGGGTGGTCAGCGAGGAGGCGTCGTCCGGCACTACCGGGGAAGCGGCGGCGGACTCGCTGGTGGCTTCCGCCGCAGGCTCGATGACCTTGGTGACGGCCTGGCGGTGGACCGTGGCCAGGTTGCCGGGGGAAAGTTCAAGGGTGACCTTGTTGTCGGCCTCGTCGATGTCCACGATCCGGCCGAAAAGGCCAAAACTGGTCATGACCTCCACGCCCGGGCCAAACTTCGACTGGAGCTCTGCCTGCTGCTGCTGCGTCTTCTTGTTGCGGCGGAACATCATGAAGATGAACACGCCGAGCATGACGAACAGGAGAATTGACATTGGATCCAAGGGGAATTCCGTTCTTTTTCTGGTACAGCTGGTTTTCCAGCGACGTCGGCTTCGCTTCGGCCGGGGCGGGCTGGTGATGCAGGCAGAGGGCCTGACTTTTCCTTCCCCAAGCGACGGGGGCGTCAGGGCCACCCGCGAAACAAAGACCCGAACGTGCCGGGCGTCATACCAGTCTAAAGGGAAAAGCTGAAGGGAGCCTGCTATTGGCCCTCCGGAGCCCATTCCCCCGCTGCGGAAGCGTCCCCGCCGGGCTCGAAGAGGTCCAACTGCTCCTGCGCGAACACGTTGGACGGGATGGCATAGCCAAGGTGCGTCCATGCGGGCGCCAGCGCGATCCTGCCGCGGGGCGTCCGGCCCAGCAGGCCTTCGCGGACCAGGAAGGGTTCGGCGACGGTTTCCACCGTTTCGGTTTCCTCGCCCACGGCAATGGCGAGGGTGGAAAGGCCCACGGGACCGCCGCCGAATTTGGTGATGAGGGCCTCCAGGACGGCCCGGTCCAACCGGTCCAGTCCTTTCTTGTCCACTTCATACATGTCCAGGGCAGCGGAAGCGGCCCTGGCGTCGATTTGTTCGATGCCGTGCACCAGCGCCCAGTCCCGGACACGGCGCAGCAGTCGGTTGGCGATACGCGGCGTGCCGCGTGAGCGCCCGGCGATCTCAGCGAATCCGGCGGAATTGACCTTCAGGTCCAGCAGGCCTGCGGAACGGCGCAGGACCAGCTCCAGCTCCTCGACCGAGTAAAACTCCAGGTGCCCGGTGAAGCCGAAACGGTCGCGCAGGGGCCCCGGCAGCAAACCGGCACGGGTGGTGGCGCCCACCAGGGTGAACGGCGGCAGTTCCAGTGGAATTGCGGTGGCCCCAGCCCCTTTGCCCACGACGATGTCGACGCGGAAGTCCTCCATGGCCATGTAGAGCATTTCCTCGGCCGGCCGCGACATGCGGTGGATTTCGTCGAGGAACAGGACCTCGCCTTCGGAGAGCGAGGACAGGATGGCCGCGAGGTCGCCGGCGTGCTGGATGGCGGGTCCGCTGCTGAGGCGCAGCGGGGCATTCATCTCGGCCGCGACGATCATGGCGAGGGTGGTCTTGCCCAGGCCGGGCGGCCCTGAGAACAGCACGTGGTCCGCGGTGCGCCCGCGCATCCGGGAGGCCTGCAACACCAGCGACAATTGCTTGCGCACCCGGTGCTGGCCAACGAAGTCGTCCAGGTTCTTGGGTCGCAGCGCAGCCTCGATGGCGCGCTCCTCCGGCTCCTCCCCCGCGGCAACCAGTGAGGGTTCAGCCACGGGTGCCTACGCGGTTGCCGGCGCGTGCGCCGTCCTGGCCCAGCCACCGGAGCGTGGTGCGGAGGATCTCGGGAACGTTGCCGCGGAAGGACACTTCGGGTTCGTCGGCAAGTGCTTTGTCGATGCTGGCGGACGCGTCCTTTTCGGACCAGCCAAGGCTGGTCATGGCGGCCACCACCTGGGGCTTCCAGGCGGCCTCGGCGGGGGTGCCGGCCCCGGCGGTGGGGGCGGTTCCCTGCGGGACGAGCTTGCCTGCGAGCTCCAGGACGATCCGGCCGGCGACCTTGGGGCCGATTCCGGGGACCTTGGTGAAGGTCTTGCTGTCCCCCGTATGGGCCGCCACGCGGATGGCCTCGGGATCGTGGACGGCCAGGACAGCAAGGGCAAGCCGGGGGCCGACGCCGCTCACACTGAGCAGGATCTCGAAAACCTCGCGCTCGTCGTCGTCCGCGAAGCCGAAGAGCGTCAGGGAGTCCTCCCGCACGATCAGGGAGGTGAACACCTTTCCCTCTTCACCGACGCGGAGGCGGCTGAGGGTCTGTGGGGTGGCGTAGACGCTCATCCCGGCCCCGTTGAGGTCAATCACTGCCGTTGACAGGCCAACGTGCGCTACGGTTCCGCGGAGGAAACTGATCAAGGCCGGGCTCCCGTGGTATTGCCGGCCCGCAGATGGGGCACGGCTATCCGAACATATCTACGAATACCCTAGCAAGCAGCAGGGACAATCAGCGTGCGCGGCGCGCCTTGGCCTCGGCTTCGGCCCACGCCCGCTGGGCGGGGGTCAGCGATGAACTGCCGGGACCGGTGGTGGCCACGGCAGCGCCGCTCCCGGCGCGCCAGGCATGGGTGATGGCAAGCGCCAGGGCATCAGCTGCGTCGGCAGGGCGTGGTGGTGCGTCCAGCCGTAGGATTTTGGTCACCAGCTTGGTCACGGCGTCCTTGTTGGAGGACCCGCTCCCGGTGACTGCGGCTTTGACCTCCGACGGCGTGTGGAGTGCCACCGGGATGCCCCGCCGGGCTGCTGCCGCGATCACAACGCCGGACGCCTGGGCCACTCCCATTACCGTGCTCACGTTGAGTTGCGAGAAAACGCGTTCGACGGCGAGGACCTCCGGCTCGTAGCGGTCCAGCCACTCATCAATGGCCGTCGCGATCACCAGCAGGCGGCGGTCGAGGGTCTCGTCCGGGGACGTGCCCACGACGCCGACGGCCACCATGCTGGCGCGCCGATTCCGTTCCACATCCACCACGCCGATGCCACAGCGGGTGAGGCCGGGGTCAACACCCAGGACGCGGAGCGTCATCTGTCCTCCGCCCCTGCCACGGAATCCGGCCTCGACTCCAGCTGCGGGCTAGCGGGCAAGGCGGGACGTCACTCGGATTCCAGGGCAGCCTGGACTTCGTCGCTGAGGTCGGCGTTGCTGTACACGTTCTGGACGTCGTCGAGGTCCTCGAGGGCGTCGGCCAGCTTCAGGAACTTGCGGGCGCCGTCAACATCGAGCCCCACCTGCATCGAGGGCACGAACTCCACTTCGTCCGTGTCGTATTCAATGCCGGCTTCCTTCAGCGCTTCACGGATAGCCTGCAGGTCGCCCGGTTCCGAGTGGATTTCGAACGTCTCCCCGTTGTCCTTGACCTCCTCGGCTCCGGCGTCGAGGACGGCCATCAGGACATCGTCCTCGCTCAGGCCGTTCTTGGGCAGGTTGACCACGCCCTTGCGGGTGAAGAGGTAGCTCACGGAGCCGGGATCGGCGATGGTGCCGCCGTTACGGGAGATGGCCAGGCGGACCTCGGAGGCTGCCCGGTTCTTGTTGTCGGTAAGGCACTCAATCAGCAGGGCGGAACCCTGGGGGCCGCGGGCCTCATACATGATCTCGGTGTAATCGACCACTTCACCGGTAAGGCCGGCGCCGCGCTTGATGGCGCGGTCGATGTTGTCGTTGGGAACCGAGGTCTTCTTCGCCTTGGTCACCGCAAGTTCCAGGCCGGGGTTGCCGGCGAGGTCCGGTCCGCCCATCCGGGCGGCAACTTCGATGTTCTTGATCAGCTTGGCGAACGACTTTGCGCGGCGGCTGTCAATGATCGCCTTTTTGTGCTTGGTCGTTGCCCATTTGGAGTGGCCTGACATGCTTTACGCTTCTCCTCTGATCATTCGGATAAACAGTTCGTGTACGCGTTTTTCGCCGGTCACTTCCGGATGGAAGGAGGTGGCCAGCAGCTGGCCGGAACGCACTGCCACAATTCTAGCCGCCCCCGGCAGCTGGGCAGCGTGGGAGGCCTGGCCGGGGTCCGCCGGCTCCACCTGCGCGAGGATCTCCACGTCCTCCCCCACCCGCTCCACCCAAGGGCCGCGGATGAAGACTGCATGGACCGGTTCCACGCCCGATTCCGTGGCGCTGAAGTCCAGGCCCTTGAAGTCCAGGTCGGTTTCGAAGGACTCGCGCTGGCGGCCAAAAGCGTTGCGGCGGACAGTGATGTCGAGGCCGCCGAAGGTCTGCTGGGGCGCACCGGAGAGATCGGTCGCCGGATCTGCAATGTCGGACGCGAGCAGGATCATGCCTGCACAGGAGCCGTACACGGGCAGGCCCTCGCCGATGTACTTGCGGAGGGGGTCGGCAAGGTCAAAGGCCCGGGCCAGCTTATCGATAGTGGTGGACTCGCCGCCGGGAATGATGAGGCCGTCCAGACCGTCCAGTTCCTCCGGACGGCGCACGGGCACGGCTTGGGCGCCTGTGGCTTCCGCGGCACGCAGGTGCTCACGGAAGTCGCCCTGGAGGGCCAGGACACCGATTTTCAGGCCTGACCCCACGCGCGCCTGGGCAGCAGATGGGGGGTTTGTCATCTTTCCAGCATACGGCCCGGGCCGTGCAGCCGCTGCCGCACACGTCCTGCGGGCAGCGGTTGCATGCCGCTGCTGGGATATATTCAAAACATGGTCTTCTACAGTGTTCCGCTCGGCAAGCTGGTCCGCAGGGTGTCCCGGCTGCGGGGCGGCGGGTCCGCCCTGCCGGGCCTGGTGGTCGAGAAAATCGACCCCGGCTTCATGCGGCGCACGCTCACCACCCTGCCGCACGGTGTGGCGGTGGTCAGCGGCACTAACGGCAAAACCACGACCACCAAAATGGTGGTGGAACTGCTGGAAAGCCAGGGCCTGAAGGTCTTCACCAACCGCACCGGCAGCAACTTCACGCGGGGCGTGGCGGCAGCCCTCCTGGGTGAGGTGGACTGGCGCGGCAGGCTGGACGCGGACATTGCCGTCCTGGAACTCGACGAAGCCCACGCAGTCCACTTCGTGAACAGTGTCCCGCCCCGGTACTGCCTCCTCCTTAACGTGCTGCGCGACCAACTGGACCGTTTTGGCGAGATCGACAAGACCGCGCAGCTCCTGCAGCACATCGCCGCCAAGACCACCGGAACCGTAGTCCTCAACCGAGAGGATCCCCGGGTGGCCCGGATCGCGGACACCCTCACGGGCCAGGAGGTCAAGTACTTCGGCCTTGACGACTCCCTGCTGGGGACCTTTCCCAACGACGACGACATGCGGGCCGTTCCCGGTAGTCCCGCCCCGGCGGGCCTGCCGGAAAAGCCGGCGGCCGACGTCGTGCTCCGGAAAGTGGGCGCGGACAACGCCGAGTTTGAGTACGACGGCGATACGGTCACCACGGCGATGAAGCTGCGCGGCGTGTACAACATCTTCAATGCCGCTGCGGCCCTGACCCTGGCCCGCAGCATCTGCGGCGCGGGCGCCGCCACGGCCGACCACGCCACCCTTCTCGAGGCATTGTCCAAGGTGGCCCCCGCCTTTGGCCGCGGTGAAAGCCTTACGGTGGACGGCCAGCCGCTGGACCTGGTGCTGGTGAAGAACCCCAGCGGTTTCCGGCTGGGCCTGAAATCCTTCCCTGCCGCCGGTTACGCCACCATGGTCGCCATCAACGACAACTACGCGGACGGCCGGGACATGTCCTGGCTCTGGGACGTCGAGTTCGACTCGCTCCGCGAGGGCGGTGTGGACATGATCACCGGGTCGCGGGCCTACGACATGGCGCTCCGGCTGCAGTACGACCAGGTTCCCGTCGGAGCCGTGGAAACGGAGATCCCCGCCGCCCTGGCCGCCTTCGTCAGGGAAGGCCGGGGCAAGCCGAAGCGGATCTTCTGCACCTACACGGCGATGCTTGCCATCCGCCGCGAGCTGTCCAAAATCACCACCGTGGAGGTTGTCTCGTGAATCCGGCACAAGCAGCGACGGCGGACGGCGGGTCCAAGGGCACCCTCCGCGTGGTCCAGCTCTATCCCCGCGACATGAACATTTACGGCGACTGGGGCAACGCGCTGGTGCTGCAGCGCCGCATCCAGTGGCACGGCTACACCCCGGAACTGCTCGAGTACAACGTTGGCGATCCCTTCCCTGACGGCGTGGACATCATTGTGGGCGGCGGCGGGCAGGACAGCGGGCAGCTGGTGATCCAGGACGACCTGCAGTCCCGGGCAGGCGAACTCAAGGAATTGGCCGAGGACGGCGCGCCCATGCTGGTCATCTGCGGCCTCTACCAGCTCTTCGGACGGTTCTTCAAGACCCGCACGGGCGCCGTCATTCCCGGTATCGGCGTCCTCGACGTGGAAACGCACGGCACCGATGAGCGCCTGATCGGCAACGTCAAGGTCTCAACCACGGAGTTCGGCGAAGTCCTGGGCTACGAAAACCACAGCGGACAGACGACGCTGGGCGACAGGGTCCGGCCGCTCGGTACGGTGGCCAAAGGCACGGGAAACAACAGCAACGACGGCCATGAGGGTGCCCGCTACCGCAACATCGTTGCCAGCTACCTGCATGGCTCGCTGCTGCCCAAGAACCCGGCCATCGCGGACTTCCTCATCCGTACGGCTGCGGAGCGCAAGTTCGGCAGCTTCTCGCCCGGCAATCCCGACGACACCTACGCAGTCCTGGCCCGGGAGCACGCTGCCCGCCGCCCCCGCTGAGCTGCGACGGCCCCTGCCGGATCGCTTGCGAAACTGGGCGGCTTCAGTGGCGCCTCAACGCCACTGGAAGTACTCGCGGTGGATGTTGGCCCGGCGGACGCCTGCCGCCTGGAAGGCTTTCCGGAACTGCCGCAGCATGGCATCCGGTCCGCCCATGAAGACCGACAGCCGAGCTGGTTCGCTGTCCACAGACGCCAAGACCGATTCCGGGGTCAGCCGGCCGTCCGCCGCCGTGTCCACCAGGTGCACGGTAAGCCTGGGATGGTTGCGGGCCACGGCAAGGATCTCATCGGCGAACGGGGAACGCCCGGCCGAAGTGACGAAGAAGTGGACCTCCTCCTGAAGTTCCGCATCAGGCTCCCTGTCCAAGGCGCGCAGCCAGCTGAGGAACGGTGTGATTCCCACCCCTCCCGCGATCCAGACCTGGTGTGCAGTGCCGCGGTGCCGGTCGAACCGGCCGTAGGGACCACCCACAACCGCCGGCATGCCTGGCTGGACCACGTCGGGGAGCTTGGTGGTGTGGTCTCCAAGTGCCTTCACCGTGATACTGATTCCGCCCTCCGGGGCAGGCCCTGAGATGGAGAACGGGTGGCGCTGCCAGCCGTCGGCCGTTTCGAGGTAGACCATGGCGAATTGGCCGGGCTTGAAAGTCAACGGCCGGCCCAGGGGACGCAGTGCCACTTCCACCAGGTCGGCAGCAACCGGCCGGACTCCTGCCACCTGATAGTCGTGATGCGGCAGGAAGCGGCGCGCCAGCAGTTCCCGGTAGGCATAGAAAGCCAGGCCCGTTCCGCCGATGGCCACGTAGCTCCACCGCAGTCCGGGCACCGCGTCGAATGCGCTGGCATCGAGCAGGCCGTGCAGGAATCCAGCGGCCAGGAACAAGCCGGTCAGGCGGTGGAAGCCCCGCCACCGCTCGTAGCCGCCCACCAGCCGGCCCGCCACCTGGACCGGCTTGGACTGGAGAACGGCAACCACCAGCCGCCGGATGGGTGCCGGAAGCATGGTGCGCCAGCGCGGCAGGATTGCCCACACCACCAGCGCCGCCAGGCCGCAGATGGCCACCACGGCCAGGGTTTTTCCCAGGCTGGTGGCCTCGGGGTTGGCCGCGAGCTCGATGTGCGGCAGCAGCAAAATCGTTGCCGTAATCGCCGCCCTGCGGTGCCAGATGGCAGCGTGGTCAATGCCGCCGAAGACAGGCTCGACAAGGGGAAGGGTACTGACCAGCACCAGTGCGATCGAATACAGCAGCACGGACTCGCCGCCGAAAAGCTGCCCTATGTAGCCCGTGAGGGGCTCGTTCTCGGGACGCGCCAGGTACCAGAAGATGCCGTACGCCCCCACGAGCAGCATGACCACGCCCGGTCCCAGCCACCGGAACGGTATGCCCACGAAGGTTGTCCCGGGCCTTGTGCCACCTTTGGTCATGGGCGCCGGTCTCCTTCGTCATTTCCCGAACTGGGCGTTTGCCCTGCTGGGCGCACTGGTTGCAGTCCTGGCCGGACTACCTAGCGGCAATTGTAGGGATGCCGGCTGGGAGGACGCCGCCATTGGCGGTGATTGAGAAGCGTGCCCCGCTGTGAAAGGTTTACCCCATGACGAACCCCCTCCTCACCGCCAGTCCCCTGCCCTACGGCCTTCCACCTTTCACGGCGCTCACGCCCGAGCAGTACGGCGAGGCCATCGAAGCGGGTCTGGCTTCCCACCTGGACGAGATCCAGGCCATCGCCAACAGCACGGAACCGGCCACGTTTGAGAACACGGCCCTCGCCATGGAACGCTCCGGACAGCTCCTGAACAGGGCAGCGGCGGCATTCTTTACCCTGGTGTCGGCGGACGCGTCTGAGCAGATCAGGGAACTGGAAACGGTGCTGTCGCCTCGGTTCTCCTCGCACCAGGACGAGGTGTACCTCAACAGGAGGCTGTTTGAGCGCTTTGCGGCTATTGATACGGCCGGCCATGATCCCGAATCCATCCGGCTGGTGGACGAGTACCTCAGGGAGTTCCGCCAGTCAGGCATCCAGCTGGACGGACCGGGCCAGGAGCGGCTGCGGGCCATCAACGCCGGGCTGGCCCGGCTGGGCACCGAGTTCGGCCAACGGGTCAAAGAGGGAATGAAATCCGGGGCCCTGCTGCTGGAGGACGTCAATGACCTGGCGGGCCTGCCCGCCGACGACGTCGCCAGCGCCGCCGAAGCTGCCCGCGCCGCCGGGCACGACGAAAAATACCTGCTCACCCTGATCCAACCCGGCAATCAGCCTGCCCTGGCCTCGCTCGAAAACCGGGACGTCCGCCGTCGTCTGTTCGAAGCATCCGTGGCCAGGGGCAGTGACGGCGGCAGCCTGGATGTGTTGGACCTCGCCAGGGAGATGGCCGGCCTTCGGGCGGAAAAGGCACAGCTGCTGGGTTTCGCCAACTACGCCGAGCTTGTGGCCGACCGGCAGACGGCCCCGGACTTCGAGGCAGTCCGGACCATGCTCAACCGGATGGCGCCGGCCGCTGTCCGCAACGCCGATGCCGAGGCGGCCGCATTGGCCGAGGTTGCCGGCCACCCGCTGGAAGCATGGGACTGGGCCTACTATTCCGCGAAGGTGCGGCGGGAGAAGTACGACGTGGACGAACAGGCGCTCCGCCCCTACTTCGAACTCGACCGGGTCATTACCGACGGCGTGTTCTTTGCTGCAACGTCGCTGTACGGCATCACCTTCCAGGAGAGGGCTGATCTCCAGGCGTACCATCCGGACGTGCGCATCTGGGAGGTCCTGAATGAGGACGGCGCCAGCCTGGGCCTGTTCCTCGGCGACTACTACGCGCGTGAGTCGAAGCGGGGTGGCGCGTGGATGAACTCGCTGGTGGACCAGTCCGCCCTGCTGGGCACCCAGCCAGTGGTGATCAACACGCTCAATATTTCCAAGCCTCCGGCCGGCGAGCCTACCCTTCTAAGCCTGGACGAGCTGCGGACCCTGTTCCACGAGTTCGGCCACGCCCTGCACGGCCTGTTCTCCAACGTCACCTATCCCCGCTTCTCCGGCACTTCCGTGCCGCGGGACTTTGTGGAGTACCCCTCGCAGGTCAACGAGATGTGGATCATGTGGCCGCAGGTACTGTCCAACTACGCCCGCCACCACGTCACCGGGGACCCACTTCCGCAGGACATTGTGGACCGGCTCAACGAATCCCGGCTGTGGGGCGAAGGCTTTGCAACCACCGAATACCTGGGCGCAGCCCTGCTCGACCTCGCCTGGCACACGCTGGAACCTGGTGAGGTGCCGGACGATGCCGTGGAGTTTGAGGCGAAGGCCCTCGCTGCGGCAGGTATCGCCCACCCGCTGATCCCGCCGCGGTACCGGACCGGCTACTTCCAGCACATCTTCGCCGGGGCAGGCTACGCGGCTGGCTACTACTCCTACATCTGGAGTGAAGTGCTGGACGCAGAGACGGTGGACTGGTTCACCGAGAACGGCGGCCTCTCCAGGAGCAACGGCGAACGCTTCCGCCAGGAACTCCTCAGCCGCGGCAACAGCCGCGACCCCCTGGAGTCCTTCCGCACCCTGAGAGGCCGCGAAGCACGGCTCGAGCCCCTGCTAAAGCGCCGCGGCCTGGAGTAACCCCATCGATTGCTGAACACTTGTCGTTTTGAGCCCCGAAAACGACAAGTACGGAGCAATCGACGGTTCCAGAAGAGACCTAAAAAACGGACGACGCCGGTCCCCCGCCAGAGAAGGTGAGGAACCGGCGTCGTAAGTTACCGCGGTTGGCGACTAGCCAAACGAGAGGCGGGGCTGATCCGGCAGCGTGCGTAAAAGGGCCCCCGCGCCCGGACCGTCGACAAAGCCGCCAACGGGGCGCGGGGAATAGCACGCAGAGGATCAGCGCCGTCCGGCGCCCCAAGAGGACGCGAGGAGAGAGTTACCAGCCGCGCTCAGCGAGACGGTGCGGTTGGGGGATCTCGTCGACGTTGATGCCCACCATGGCTTCGCCCAGGCCGCGGGAGGCCTTAGCGATGACGTCCGGGTCGTCGAAGAAGGTGGTGGCCTTGACGACGGCGGCGGCGCGCTGGGCCGGGTTGCCGGACTTGAAGATGCCGGAACCGACGAAGACGCCGTCGGCGCCGAGCTGCATCATCATGGCAGCGTCAGCGGGGGTGGCGATGCCGCCTGCGGTGAACAGGACCACGGGAAGCTTGCCGGCTGCGGCGACTTCCTTGACCAGTTCGTAGGGGGCCTGCAGTTCCTTGGCCGCGACGTACAGTTCGTCCTCGGGCAGGGAGGAGAGCCGGGCAATCTCGGAGCGGATCTTGCGCATGTGGCCGGTGGCGTTGGAGACGTCGCCGGTACCGGCCTCGCCCTTGGAGCGGATCATGGCCGCGCCTTCGTTGATGCGGCGCAAGGCCTCACCGAGGTTGGTGGCACCGCAGACGAAGGGAACCTTGAAGTTCCACTTGTCGATGTGGTTGATGTAGTCGGCCGGGGTCAGGACCTCGGACTCGTCGATGTAGTCAACGCCGAGGGACTGCAGGACCTGGGCCTCGACGAAGTGGCCGATGCGGGCCTTGGCCATGACCGGGATGGACACGGCATCGATGATCTGGTCGATCATGTCCGGATCGGACATACGGGACACGCCGCCCTGGGCGCGGATATCGGCCGGAACACGCTCCAGCGCCATGACTGCCACGGCACCGGCGTCTTCGGCGATGCGGGCCTGCTCGACGTTGACGACGTCCATGATGACGCCGCCCTTGAGCATCTCGGCCATGCCGCGCTTCACGCGGCTGCTGCCCGTGACGCTGTTCGCGGACGAACCGGCCTCGTTGCTTACATCAGGTGTAGACACAAAAACCCCTATGGGTAGACAGATGATCTTCGCCGGGCATGCGGCGGCAGCTGCCGGGGGTGCACGCACGGGTTGCCGGGTCCCTTGACCGGGCACTTATATACTAGTCCCCCGCCGCGTGCCCGGCTTAATCATGCTTAATCAGCGGGCGTGGGTTCCGCCAAGGCCTGCCGGCGGACGGAAACGATGCGCTGCACCACCGTCACGAGGCTCGCCACCGCAAGCAGTACCAGCGTCACCAGCAGGACCACCGGCGGGAGTCCAAGGCCGGTCAGGCCGGTGACCACCAGCACGGATACCAGGCGTTCAGCACGTTCTGCAATGCCCACGTTCGCTGTGAACCCCAGGGATTCGGCCTTGGCCCTGGCATACGAAACCACCATGCCCAGGACAAGGCACAGCAGGGCGGAGACGGCGATGGCGGTGTTGTTGCCCCCGGTGAAGAACCAAACGGACACGCCGGCGAACAGGGCGCCATCGGCGATCCTGTCCAGGGTGGAGTCAAGGAAGTTTCCCCAGCGGCTCTTCGCGTCCTGCATTCGGGCCATGATGCCGTCCAGCACGTCGGAGAAAATGAACGCCGTGATGAAGAGGGTGCCCCAGAAGAGCTGACCCAGGGGGTAGAACACGAGGGCTCCCGCCGCAACCCCTGCAGTGCCAAGAATGGTCACCGCGTCCGGGGAAACACCGATCTTCAGGAGCCAGCGGGCCAGCGGGGTAAACACCGCGGTGAAGAAGCCGCGGGCATGCCTATTCAGCATCCGACTCCCCGGGCCAGGCGTCGGCAACCTGCTGCCGGACCTCATCAAGGGTCTGGGTGATGGCCTTGGTCTGGGCGATGATGGGGAAGAAGTTGCCGTCCCCGCCCCACCGCGGAACGATGTGCTGGTGCAGGTGCGCAGAGATTCCGGCACCCCCCACCAAACCCTGGTTCATGCCCAGGTTGAAGCCGCCGGGATTGGAGACTTTGCGGAGGACCCGCATGGCCGTCTGGGTGAGTTCGGCGAACTCTGCTGTTTCCTCAACCGTGAGGTCCGTGTAGTCCGGGATGTGCCGGTACGGGCAGACCAGCAGGTGGCCCGGGTTATAGGGGAACAGGTTCAGCACCACATAGCAGGTCCGGCCGCGGTAGACAATGAGCGCTTCCTCGTCCGTGCGGGCGGGGCCCACGCAGAACGGGCAGTCGTTTTCGTTCTTGAACTGGTGCTGCCCGCCCTTGATGTAGGCCATGCGGTGCGGAGTCCACAGGCGCTGGAAGGCGTCCGGGACACCGGCGAGGGCAAAATCGTCGGTAACGCCGTCATCGCCTGGATAACCTGCGCCTGTGTTCTCCTGCACTGTGCTGCTTCCGTTCGGCTAGCTGGTCCGGTTGCGGACGGCGTCGGTGATCCGTTTGACGGCTTCCTCCACCGGCACGCCGTTGTCCTGGCTTCCGTCCCGGAACCGGAACGACACCGCTCCTGCTTCCGCATCGTCGCCACCTGCGATGAGCACGAACGGGATCTTGTCCTTGCTGGCGGTGCGGATCTTCTTGGGGAACCGGTCGGAGGTGGTGTCCACCTCGGCGCGGATACCAGCGGCCTTAAGCTGATCGACGACGTCGAACATGTACTCGTTGAACGCTTCGGCAACCGGGATGCCCACCACCTGGACCGGAGCCAGCCAGGCGGGGAACGCACCGGCGTAGTGCTCGGTGAGGACGCCCATGAACCGCTCCACTGAGCCAAACAGGGCGCGGTGGATCATCACGGGGCGCTGGCGGCTGCCATCGGCGGCCTGGAACTCCAGTTCGAAGCGTTCGGGCAGGTTGAAGTCCAGCTGGATGGTGGACATCTGCCAGGTACGGCCCAGCGCATCCTTGGCCTGCACCGAGATCTTCGGGCCGTAGAAGGCTGCTCCACCCGGATCCGGCACGAGCTCCAGTCCGGACTCCTGGGCCACCTCGGCAAGGGTCCTGGTGGCTTCCTCCCAGGTGGCGTCGTCGCCGACGTACTTTTCCGGGTCCTTGGTGGACAGTTCCAGGTAGAAGTCGTTCAGCCCGTAGTCTTTGAGCAGGGCCAGGACGAAGTTGAGGGTCTTGGTGAGCTCATCCTTCATCTGCTCGCGGGTGCAGTAGATGTGGGCGTCGTCCTGTGTCATGCCGCGCACACGGGTGAGGCCGTGCACCACACCGGATTTCTCGTACCGGTACACCGAACCGAATTCGAACAGCCGCAGGGGCAGCTCGCGGTAGGACCGGCCGCGGGAGCGGAAGATGAGGTTGTGCATGGGGCAGTTCATCGGCTTCAGGTAGTAGTCCTGGCCGGGCTTGCGTACGGTGCCGTCCTCATTGAGTTCGGCATCCACATGCATGGCCGGGAACATACCGTCCTTGTACCAGTCCAGGTGGCCGGAGACCTCGTACAGGTGCCCCTTGGTGATGTGGGGGGTGTAGACGAACTCGTAGCCGGCCTCGACGTGGCGCTGGCGGGAATAGTCCTCCATCTCCTTGCGGATAATGCCGCCCTTGGGGTGGAAGACAGGCAGTCCTGAACCCAGCTCGTCCGGGAAGGAGAACAGGTCCAGTTCGGAGCCCAGCTTGCGGTGGTCGCGGCGTTCGGCCTCGGCAATGCGCTCCTGGTAGGCCTTCAGGGCTTCCTTGGTGGGCCAGGCGGTGCCGTAGATGCGCTGCAGCTGCTGGTTCTTCTGGTTACCCAGCCAGTAGGCCGACGAGGAACGGGTCAGGGCGAAGGCGTTGGAGATGAGTTTGGTGTTGGGCAGGTGCGGGCCACGGCAGAGGTCGCACCAGACGGTGGCGCCTTCCTTGCGTTCCACGTTGTCGTAGATGGTGATGTCGCCGGCACCCACCTCAACGTTCACGCCTTCCCCGGCCTCGGCGGCGTCGTTCTTCTTACCCAGCAGCTCGAGCTTGTAGGGCTCGTTCTTCATCGCTTCGCGGGCCTGGTCCTCGGTGACGACGCGGCGGACGAACTTCTGGTTCTGGTTGACGATCTTCTGCATCATCTTTTCGAGGGTTTTGAGGTCCTCGGGGGTGAACGGCTCGGCAACGTCGAAGTCGAAGTAGAAGCCGTCGGTGATGTAGGGGCCAATGCCGAGCTTGGCGTCGGGGCGCAGCTGCTGCACTGCCTGGGCCATGACGTGGGCGGTGGAGTGGCGCAGGACGTTCAGGCCGTCGGGCGAATCAATGGTGACGCCTTCCACCTCGGCGCCTTCGGGAAGCTCCTGGTCAAGGTCCTTCAGCTCGCCGTTAACGCGGGCCACGACAACGTCGCGGCGCTCAAAGAAGAGTTCCGCACCGGTTGTCCCGGTAGTCACCTTGGTCTCTTCGCCATCGACGAGAAGGGTGATCTGCTGGGCATCTGACACGGGTGTCTCCTATTCAAAGTTGAGGCTTCATAGCTTGTGGCATACGGGGACCACAGCCAGCCACCGTCAATGCTATCGGTTCCTGTGAGGGCCGACCAACGCGCCGCACTGCATGCCCACCCGGCAAAAACTGCAGGCTCACCCGTTAAAACCGGTGATCGCCAGCGTCCTGCTGATGCCATCCAGGGGATGGGCCACGTCCCCGCCGCCCGCCGTCGCGGCCTCAGGGAAGGGCAGTGTCTCCGTCCTGCTGAGGTCCCATGCCATGCTTGCACTCAGGCTGATGCCCCGTGGACCGGTCCTTCGGGTGGTGCCGCGGATCAGCAGCAGGCGGGTGCCGAACAGGAGCGGTCCGGCGCTTTCCTGGGCCTCATGGAAGAAGACCGAATCAACACAGCCTGTGCCGTCGTCGATGCTGATGAAAACTACCCTCCTGCCGCCGCGCATGGGAGGCGTTTGGGTTGCCACGCGCACTCCTGCCACCAGTACTTCTGTGCCGTTGCGCATGCTAAGAAGCTTGTCCGCTGTGGTGACGCCGAGCCTTTCCAGCATGGGGCGGTGGCTTTCCATCAGGTGGGTGCTGACATCTACGGCCATGAGGTCAAGTTCTGCCCTGACGTTTTCCACCAGCGTGGGGGCGGGAAGCCTGGGCTTGATGTTCCTTAGTTCGATGTCGCCCAGGGGAAGGGCCAGCTGCCCCTCCAGCACCTCCACGCCCTTGCGGGTTCCGTTGGCGGTTTGGAGCTGCTGCAGGTGCTGCACCAGGTCCGCGCGGTTGGCCGGACCTCCTGCTTCCCGGTGCAGGGAATCAAAGGCACCTAACTGGGCAAGGCGCCGGATGTTTGGCTTGCTAAGCCGCGAGCGCGCCCGAAGGTCGGCCAGCGAATCATAAGGCTGCCCCGCCACGATCCGCTTCAATTCGGCGGCCGACAGCCCGTAGATCCCGTTCAGGCTGAGCCGGATTCCCAGCTTGCCGGTGTCCTTGCCGGATTCGATCCGCTCCACCCGGTACTCGGCTTTGCTCCTGTTGATGTCCAGGGGAAGGATGGGGATGCCCAGCCGCCGGGCTTCAGCCACCAGAAGCCGTTTGGGGTACATCCCCGGATCGTGCTCCCACAAGCCCGCCAGGAAAGCTTCGGGATGGTGTGTTTTGAGCCAGGCGGACTGGTAGGTGGGAACCGCGAAGGCAGCGCCATGGGCCTTGCAGAAGCCGAAACTGGCAAAGGACTTCAACGTCCCCCATACCTTGTCCACTACCTCGGGGGTGTACCCCCTCACCTTCGCGTGGCGCCGGAAGTATTCCTCCACCTGCGCTTCCCCCGCCTCGTTGCTCAACGCCCTGCGGAACTCGTCGGCCTTGGCCAGCCCGCAACCGGTCATGATGTCGAGGGTTTTCAGGATCTGTTCGTGGAAGACCGTGACCCCATGGGTTTCCTGCAGCACGGGTTTGAGGTCCGGGTGCGGATAAACCTCAGGGGCAAATCCGTGGCGGTGTTCCAGGAAGGGCCGCACCATGTCCGATTTCATCGGCCCGGGGCGGAACAGGGAAATATCGATGATGAGGTCGTTGAATTCCCGGGGCGCCATCTTTCCGATCAGTTCCCGTTGCCCGGGGGATTCAATCTGAAAGCAACCCAGGGTGTGCGTGCTCCTGATCAGTTCATAGGTTGGTTCATCGTCAAGGGGGACGGCGTTGAGGTCGATCCGGCCGTCCCCGGCAATGTAGTCCGGGCCGGTGCCATCGGGTCCCAGTGGGTGCCTGCCCGCTGCCACCACGTCCTTTTTGGTGGGGTGGATGCGTATTATCTCCCGGACGGCGAAAGCCATTGCGCTTTGCATGCGGACACCCAGGACATCGAGTTTGAGCATGCCCATGGGGTCCATGTCGTGTTTATCGAACTGGCTCATGGGCAGGCCAAGCCCGCTTGGCTGGACCGGGGTGCGGTCCAGGAGCGTGGCATCACCCAGGATCACGCCGCAGGGGTGCATGGAGATGTGGCGGGGGAGCCGGTCCAGGCGTTCAGTCAGATCCACCAGCAGGTCCAGCTGCTGGTTGCCATCGGCATCGCGCTGTTCAACCCTGCCGGCAAACTCCCGGAGCTCGGGCTTTTCCTGCAACGCCTCCCGGAACTTCCGGGCCGAAAACCGCCACAGCTGCTTGGCGATCTCCCCCACCTCGCCGTCGTCCATACCCAGCGCCAGCCCGGCGTCGCGCACTGCCCCCCGCGCCCGGTATCCGTTCTGCATGCTCATCAGGGTGACCCGCTCTGACCCGAACCGCTCGAAGATCCGCCGGTAGACGTTGTGGCGTTCAGCGCTTTCGACGTCGATGTCGATGTCCGGAAGGGTGGCGCGGTCGTTGGAAAGGAACCGTTCGAAAATGAGGTCGTGCTGGAGGGGGTTCACATGGCTGACGTCAA
This sequence comes from Pseudarthrobacter defluvii, assembly GCF_030323865.1. NCBI lineage: Bacteria > Bacillati > Actinomycetota > Actinomycetes > Micrococcales > Micrococcaceae > Pseudarthrobacter > Pseudarthrobacter defluvii. Next base: position 2,230,914 of record NZ_CP066362.1, read on the forward strand.
TCAGGTAGTTGACCAGGCTGGAGGCCCCCGATCCCCTGGCAGCCGCCCTGACCCCCATGTCCTGGATCATCCGGGACACCTCCGCCACCGTGAGGAAGTAGGAGGAAAATCCGAGGTTGTTGATGATGCCCAGTTCATGGTCAAGCCGAAACAGCATGTCCTTCTCTGCCTTGCCGCTGACACCGGGGAACCGCCTGCCGATTCCCGCATGGCAGCGCTGGATGAGTTCGGCGTGCGGATCCTGGTTGATGCCAATGACTGACGCCTCAGGGACAACTGGCTGTTTCCAGCCCATATCGGTGGTGGGGTCGATCCGGCAAAGATCGGCGAGCGCCTCGGTCTGGGCCATCAGCTGCTTGAGGTCCGCGGCACCATAACCTGCAGCGGAAATGATCTCCTTCCCCAGGGCCAGCATCTGCTCCCCGGTTTTAAGCCATCCCTGTCCGGTTGGCTGCAGCAGCGGCTCTCCTGCCAGTTCCGGTAGGGACTTCAAGGTCCTGGCAGAGTCCAGGACGTCGGCAGTTGGGGCTCCATCGGCAGCGCAGTAGCGGACGGCATTGGTGAGGATGGCAGGTACATGGTGCTCCTCGGCGAGCCTGAGCATGCGGACGGCATGGGCCGTGCTGAACGAGGTACCCGGTGCGCTGAGCTGGGAGACGATTTCCGCCACCACTGTTCCAGCGGGCATGGCGTCGATCCATTGCTTGAACAGGGTTCGGGGGCGCAGGTACCGCCGCCCACCCATGGCCCTTCCGACGTCTGAGTCAGGTCCGAGCAGGACGGTCAGCACCGGCTTGAGGGTTTGGGGGTCCAGGGTGCGGGAGGCAAGTTCGGCGCGGGTGACTGCCGCGGGGACCGCTCCCCCGGCCTTCCCCGATGTCCTGGCGTGGGCATCGGATACCAGCCTGCAGAGCGCACGGTAACCGGCACCGTTGTTATTGCCCCTGGCCAGCACCACCACCCGGCCGGCTACCTGCGTGCGGTGATCGCCGTCGTCGTCAAAGACTGCCAGGTCCACCCCCACAATGGGATCGATGCCGGCAGCCATGCAGGCCTTGAGGTGCTTGATGGTGCCATACAGGCCATCCCTGTCGGTGCAGGCAAGGGCAGTAGCCCCGTCCGCGGCGGCTGCCATGGCCAGCTCCTCCGGCCAGGAGACGCCGTAGTGGGCGCTGAATGCTGTGGAAACGTGTAGGTGGGTGAAGCTCATGCTGTTCTGTTTCAGGCAGTTCTGGGGCGTAGCGCGTCATGGATCCGCAGCAGCCGCCATCGGCCGCTGGGGATGTGGCGGGACAGGTCAAGGGTGAGGGTTTCTGCACCGGCAGGATCATTGGGACCCCCGGGGCGGGGTGGATTCCGGCTTGGGATCACCTGGATGCGCCAGATTTCGTGGTCCACCACGCCCTGCCCGCTTCCCAATGGAGCCCTGGCGTCCTCCGCCCACCATTGCCGGCGTTCGTACCACCGGACAGGTTCGGCGCAGACCGTGTAGGACCGGCCTGCCCAGGTGAGGGATTCCGGCTGGCCCGCAGCGGAGCACACCACGTCAACGGACTCGCTGAACATGCCCATGGCGCCTCCCCGGACGGTAAACCTGGAATGGTTATTCGAACATGTATTCGAATACTGCCAGTCTACGCCGCGTCTGCAGCAAAACATAGGCGGGGGTGGACGGAGCGTGCGGCAGGGAGCAGGATGTTGGCATGAGTACCGATGACGCACTCCTAAAGCAGGCAAGCATCAAGGCCCAGGACTCCACCATCCTTGCCACGTTCGATATCGACGGCGCCATTCCGGAATCCGGCGCCTACGTGGTGGGGCTGATGGGAGCCTCGCCGGACTATTCATTCCAGCGGCGGCTGTGCATTGAATTCATGAACGGGGAGGCAATCGCCTGCTACTCGTTCAACCGGGACCAGGGGGTCGAGGAGGATTACGACCTGTCCGGGGTGTCCCATTCGGACAACAGCATTACCGGGAGCTTTCCCCTTTCAGCGCTGGATGGGCTGGGAAAGGGGCACGTCATCTCTGCCTTCAGCGAGGCGGACGGACGGGAGTTCCAGCACGGAGTGCCGGTGGAGGAGGCCCTGTAGCCACCTCCACCAACACTTTAAAGTTCAGCTGTTTTCTTTGTGGATCCGCAGTTCAAGTTCAATGAACGCGGAGATCATGGCCCGGTACGTTGACTCCACGATGTCCGGGTCGATGTCCTTTTTCTCCGCAGCGGAACGGACATGCTCAATGATGCGCTCCACCCGTCCGGGGGCGCGCACCTCGGCGTCATCCCCCTTGAGGGTTCCGGCAATCCTGATCAGCCGTTCGCGGCGGGCAATGAGGGTGACAATCTGCTCATCCACCTCGTCAACGGCAATCCGGACGGCCGCGAGCTGTTCCTTGTCGGCCCGGGCATCCCTGTCGTTTCCTTGAATTGTCGCCATCGTCTGACAGTATCGAAGCATGGAGCCCAGAGTCGACTTTATCTCCCTCGGTGTCCGCAACGTTGCGGATTCGCGCGCCTTCTACATTGACGGCCTTGGCTGGCCGGTCCACCGGGAGGCGGCCGGGGAGGTGCTGTTCATCCAGGTGAACCACGGCCTGGTGCTCTCCCTCTGGGACGCACGCCAGATGCAGGCCGAAGCAGGCACGAATCCGCCGTCCGGTGTCCCCTGCATCACCCTCAGCCATAACGTGGAAAGTCCGGCGGACGTGGACAGGATCATGGAGGAGGCAGCGGCTGCGGGCGCTGCCATCATCGCCGAACCGGTCACCCAGCCCTGGGGCGGCTACACGGGGTACTTCGCCGACCCCGACGGCTTCCGCTGGGAGGTGGCCTACAACCCCACCTGGGCAGTGGACGACGGCGGTACGGTCACCGTGTGAAGGCAGGGCGCCTTGAGCGGGGCTGCTAGAACAGCGCCTCCACCGGGCGGATCAGCTCGGGACCGTTGTTGCGCACATTGCCCACTTCCTTTCCCACGGAATCAACCTGCCAGTCGGCGGCGGCATCCTTGACCCTTGACCGCACCAGGTCCACGAGGCCGGCTGCGTCATCGGCGTGGGGGTCCAGCCAGGCTTCCATGGTGGCCTTGTCCATGGGCAGGGGCACCCTGTCGTGCAGTTCCGTCAGCTTCCCAAAGATGGTGGACTCCGTCCCCGGCGGAGGCGTGTCCGCGGTGAGGATGGATGTGGACAGCAGCCACCGCCCGGGCTCCGCCTCGGGCAGGGACGGGTCCTTCCACCATTCATAGAGGCCGGCGAAAACCAGTCCGTGGTACTGGCCAGGGTGCACGTAATACGGCTGCTTGGACTTCCCGGGGCCCTGCTTCCATTCGTAGTAGCCATCGGCCGGAACTGCACAACGACGTGACTTCGCGGCTTTACGGAACGCCGGTTTCTCCAGCACCGATTCGCTGCGGGCGTTAATCATGCTGGACCCGATTTTCAGGTCCTTCGCCCAGGACGGGACCAGGCCCCAGCGTGCCACGTGCAGTTGCCGTACCTGCCTGAGCCCGGCGTTGTCCTCCTTCAGGCGCTCCAGCACTATGGGGACGGCGTCGGTGGGTGCCACATTCCATGACGGCGGAATGCTCACCTCGTCCTCCAGCTCGGCGTCGAACTCAGCCAGGAGGTCCCCCACGGCACGGGCCATTACGTAGCGTCCACACATGGCACCAGCTTGCCACCGGCCGCCATAAAGTGTCATGCGGCGCCGCCCAGGCACTGCGGCAGCGGGGAATACCGGCGGCCGCGCTACGGTTGAATGTAAGGAAACCTTCCAAGCGACGTATAGGAGCTCCCTGTGGACTTCACTCCCGAATCCGGCACCATCACCATGTTTTCCACCACCTGGTGCGGCTACTGCAACCGGCTGAAGAAGCAGCTCGATGCGCAGGGCATCGGCTACAACGAAATCAACATCGAAGAGGTGGAGGGCACCGCAGAGCTCGTGGAGCAGCTGAACGGCGGCAACCGGACCGTTCCCACCGTCCTCTTCCCGGACGGCACCGCAGCCACCAACCCGTCAGCCGCCGAGGTCAAGAGCCGCCTGGCCGCCTGATAGCCGCGTGCGGCGCTCGCCGCACAATCGTTTGCGGGTCATGCCCCCAGGCTGCTGAACGAGGCAGTTTCCAGGGCGGCGTGGCCCGCATATGTTTCCAGCAGGGCCTGCTCAACAGCTGCCACATCCAGGCCGGGCACCAGGTCATTGGCCGCACCGGCGGTGGCAGGGTCCCAGTCCAGGCCCAGTGCCGCGTAGCTGTCCGTAAGGACCTTGCGGATCGGGGCCGAATCCTCCACCACAATGACGGAGCTGAACAGCCATCCGCCGGAGACCACCCGCTGGGCAGTTCCCACCAGCTTCACGCGCCGTGAGCCGTCCAGCGGGTCGGTGCCGTGCACACTGAACTCACCGGGGCAGTACTCTCCCGGGATCTCGCCCACCGCCGCCTGCACCCCCACGCTTCGCAGCGCCGCAGCAAAAAGTTCGCCAAAGTAGCCGAACCGCGCCTTGGACCCGGCCACGGCATCCGCGTCCGGTTCGATATGGTCCACCACCAACGTGCCCCGGTGGTAAGCGGCAGCGCGTCCCCCCGCCCTGCGGACCAGTGGCTCGAAGCCGTTCTCCCGGCAGGCCCGGGCGGCGGCGTCGAAGCCGGGCAGCCGGGTGTCCCGCTGCCCGAACGCCACGGTGGGAGCGGGCCGGTACAGCCGCAGGGTGGGCCCTATCCCGCCATTCCTGGCCCTGGCCAAAAGCTCGAGGCCAAATTCGAGATCGCGGCCCGCACCAAGGGATACGTCCTGACGCACCACGGTGAGCGGGCGGAGTCCGGTAGCGGTGTTTTGCATTGCGAAGCTCCCTGGGCTTTGGCGTCGACGGTTTCGGTGGCGACAGGTTCGATGGCAGCGGCCGGACAGGCCACACCTAGGGTACGCCCGACGGCGGCACGCGCCTTAACGCCCCCGGCGCCCCACCCACAGTGCGTGCAAAAGCGGCAAGGCCGATGCTGCCATCAGCACATTGCTTAGCACCAGGTCGTCGACGCGGACGATGGCGCCGGCGAGCAGCAGGGCGCCGAAGACCAGGGCGGAGGCTGAGCGGCGCACGGCCCTTTCCAGCCGGGCACCCTGCCGCTCCAGCCGCGGAACGGCTACCTGCAGTGATCCCTCCTCGAGCCGGGTGGCCAGGGCGTCCAGCCGGCGGGGCAGGCGGAAGGCCACGGCGGCGGCGTCGATGGCCTGCCGGGCCACATCCTGCACCACATTGCCGCGCTCGTCCCGCAGCAGCTGAGCTGCGTAGGGTTCCACCGAATCCCACAGGTTGAACCGCTCGTCGAGGGCACTGCACACCCCGGATGTCAGGGACATGGCCCGGATGATCAGCAGGAAGTTTTCCGGCAGCTGGAACGGCAGCGAGCGGACCACGTCGCCGAACTCCACGGCAAAATCGCGGAACTCCCGCGGGTCCACTTCGCGCAGCTCGGCAAAGCCCATGCCGCCGAAGCGGGCAAAAAGCTGTGTCATGGCGCGCTCCAGTCCCGCGCTGTCGGCTGACGGCATCAAAACGCCCACGTCGTTGATGGCCGCCACAAGCCCCTTGCCGTCGCGGGCAGCGGCGGCGATCAGCAGCTTCCGCAGCCCGCTGCGCGTGGAGGCTGTTACCTCGCCCATCATGCCGAAGTCGATGAACGTCAGTTTCCATGCAAGTTCCCCTGCCCCTGGAGGGACGGGCGTCACGAAGATGTTTCCCGGGTGGGGGTCGGCGTGGAAGAAGCCATTGGTGAAGAGCTGGTCGAACATGATGGATGCGAACACCGGCGCTACCTCGGCGGGATCGATGCCGGCGGCACGAAGGGCGCGGACGTCTGTGATCTTGATGGCCGTGACGTCCTCGAGCGTCAACACGCGGCGGGTGGTCCGCTCCCACACCACGCCCGGAACCTCCACGCGGTCATCGCCGGCGAAATCCGCGGCGAATCGCTCTGCGTTGACGGCCTCGTGCAGGTAGTCGATTTCCAGGAGGCTGGTCTGGGCAAATTCCTCCACAAGGGCCGGCATGTCGGCCCTGCGGGACACGAGCCGGATGTGGCTGAGCCAGCCGGCCACCTTGCGGAGCGCGGCGAGGTCGACGTCGACGATGGCTCCAATGCCCGGGCGCTGCACTTTCAGGACCACGGCATCGAGCCCCGTGTCCCCGGCGTCATCGGCATTAAGGCGGGCCCGGTGGGCCTGCCCCAGGGATGCAGCGGCGATGGGCGTTTGGTCCACGGTGGCGAAGACGCCTGCCAGTGGTGTCCCCAGTTCCTGTGCCGCCAGGGCAGAAATGGCCGGGAAGGAGACCGGCGGCACTTCGTCCTGCAGCCCCTCCAGCTCCTTGGTGATCTCCGGTGGAAGGACGTCGAGCCGGGAGGACAGGAACTGGCCCACCTTGATCATGAGGCCGCCGAGTTCCACGGCCAGGTCGTGGAACCGCTGCGCGAAGCGGCCCATCCGGCTGGAGCGGGTGCGCGCGGAGATCCGGCCGAGTCCTATCCGCGGCAGGAACAGTTCGAACCACCACGTGGCGGCGAGGTTCCGGGCGGCGAAGCCCAGGATGCGCCGGTAGCGCCCCCGGTGCTCGCGCGTGGGCAGCGGGTCGGCGGCCTTGTCCTGGACAGTCGACGCCACCCGGGTCAGTCCTGGGCGAGGATGGCGTAAAGCCGGCGCCGGGCCTCGTCCAGCGCCGCCACCGCCTGCTGCACCTGTTCCGGCGAACCGATCCGGGCCACCTGGGCTGCCGCCTGGGCCAGCTCGATCCCGGCCTTGGGGAGGGAAGCAACTCCGGTTCCGGACTGGGTGCCCGCCGGATCCCAGGGCGCAGCACCGTGGTGGGCCGCCACCTCCTCGCGGCCTGCTTCGGTGAGGGAGTAGATCTTCCGGCCGTTGGATTCCTCGGCGCTGATGGTTCCCTCATCGGCCAGCAGCTGCAGGGTGGGATAGACAGAACCAGCGCTGGGCTTCCAGCTGCCGCCGCTGCGCTCCTCGATCTCACGGATGATCTGGTAACCGTGCATGGGCCGCTCAGCGAGCAGGGCCAGGACGGCTGCCCTCACCTCGCCTTTCCCGGCACGGGTTCCAACCCGCTTTTCGAACCTGGACCTCAGCTCTTCGACGGCCTGCCACATCCCGTCGAAATTACCGGGACCGAATCCGCCTGCAGGGTATGACGCACGCATGATGAACTCCTTTGTCAATCGCGAACGATATACAACGATACTCAGCGATACAGGAGGGCACCATAGCTGCCGGTCACGTCCTCCGAAGCGTCAGGATCTGTTCGGCACGGCCGAACGGGCCCTGCCGGTCGTGCAGCACGGTGGACGTGAGGCCGATCCCGTCACGGCCGAACGACACGGCATTGTCCAGCCCCAGCCACTCCCCCTCAGGCCTGCGGTACATGTGGATCTGCAGGTCCAGGTTGGGGAAAGCGTAGCTGTCCTTGCCGGGCGGTACCCGGGCGGCGATGCCGTTGGCGGTGTCAACCAGTCCCATGAGGCGCGCGAAATCCCCGCTGTCTGCGCGGTCGGTGAGCGAATGTTCGGTGCGCAGCCACACTTTCCCCGCCCCTGGCCGGTGCCCTTCGGCCACCCGCATTTCGAGGGACCGGATGTAGCCACCGGGCCAGACGGCGGAGCCGTCATAAGGCTTGCATTCGTCAGGGCCCGGAATGGCGGCGTCCTCGACGGCGGCCACCTCACCGGTGTCGCTGGTCAGCATCCGCCACCCGGTGGCGCGGATCGCTGTGCGGCCGCCGGCCACCAGTTCGGCCTGCACCAGCTCGATGGTCCTGCCGGGCCGCAGCGTGGTGGTGTGGATCCTGAACTCCCCACCCGGGATCAGGCCAAGGATCTCGTAGCTGATCCGCGCCATCCGCATGTCTTCCCGGGGCTGGTGCCGTTCCAGGAGGTCCGCCAGAAGGCCGGATGCCGGTGCCATGTGCTGTTCGTGGACATTCCAGGCTCCCTGGGCGTGGATGGTGGACCGGAACCGGCCCTCTCCCAGGTCCTGGTAGTAAAAGTTGCCCTCGGCGAGTTCGGGCAGGTCTGCAGTCAAGGCTGGCCCCTTACGAAACGTTCAGTGAATTGCCACTAACTCTATCCTTCGCGTGAACGGCGCGCCGGGACGGCCGGCGAAAGGTTGGAGGATGGCGGCGGCAATCCGACTAGAGTAAGGAACTGGTCCTGTCAGCAACCCTCAAAAGAGGTGTTTCATGCGCGTCATCAGCTACAACCTCCGCAAGCACGCTGCCAGCGGCGAACTCCTCGCCCTGGCACGGAACCATGACATCGATGCGCTGTGCCTCCAGGAAGTGGATGCCAGCGACCTTCCGGAAACCCTGGGCCCCCTCCATCTGGCCGATGCCACCAAGGGCAACCGGCTGGGGCTGGCCATTTATTACCGCACAAGCCGTTTTACCGCGCTGGACACCCAGTCCTTCGCGTTGAAGAAGTCCATGCATGACAGGGTGCTGGCCCCGGCCCATGAGCGGCTGATCGGCACCAGGGTGATGGACAACGAAACGCAGCATGAGCTGGTGATCGGCTCCTTCCACGCAGCCCCGCTCACGGCCTCCAATTCGTTGCGGCGCAAGCAGATCCACGCAGCGCACGCCGAACTGCTGAGCATGGGCAGGGGCCTGATGACCCTGATGGTGGGCGACTTCAACTACCCGTTCTTCACCAAGAACCTTGACATGCACATGAAGAACTCCGGCTACGCCCTGTCCCTCAGCAACAGGCGGACCTATACGCGGTACAAGGTGTTCAAGGGCCACTTCGACTTTGCTACGTCACTGGGCCTGGATATCGCCAGCGTGGAAACGCTGCCGCGGGGCAACTCGGACCACCTGCCGATTTTGGTGACAGCCGAGTACGGCCAAGGCTATTAACAGGAAACGACTCCCCCGTTTACCAGGTCTCCCCGGAATCCAGCCGCGCCAGCAGGCCCGGCCAGGCGTCCGCGAAGCCGGGATGCAGTTCCAGGGCGTCCACCTCGGCTACCGGGATCCATAGCAGCGCAATGCTTTCGGGATCGCTGATGACGGGCTCAAAGGATTCCAGCACCCGCACCACCACGGTGGTGTAGGACCAGTAGCCGTGGTCCAGCACTGAGGTGAACAGCACCTCCACGCTCTCCGACGGGACGGCAGCCTCCTCGAAGGCCTCCCGGAGCGCACCGTCCACCGCTTCTTCGCCCTCATGCAGCGCCCCGCCGGGCAGGCCCCAGGTTCCCCCGTTGTGGCTCCAGACGGCCCGGTGCTGCAGGAGCACGCCCTTGGCGGGGTCGTAGGCAAGGACTCCGGCGGCGCCGAACCTGCCCCAGTACCGGCCGCGGTCCCCTTCCACCCAGGCGTCACCCCGATCGCGCGGACCGGTGCGGGGCGGCGGGGTGGAGGACGTGCTGGAGTGCGGAAACTGATCCATGCCCCCAGTCTGACAGGTGGAGCGGCTGGCCGCAGTGCCGCCGCCCCACCCGTCAGGTGCTGTGTGCGCGGTCGACGGCGAAATCGCCGCCGGGATACATGACGGTTTCGTGCCCGTCGTCAAAGCGGACGACATAGGGCGGGCTTCCGCCCTCGCCGCGGACTTCCAGAATCACCCCGTGCCGGTCCGAGGACCCCACCGTCCTACCGTGAACGACGATGCGGTCGCCCTGGGCTGCCTCCATGGCAATCACCTCCCAGCCCCCAGATTACGACTGCCGCGGGCGCGGGAACAGGGCAGAATGGCAGGATGCGGATATGCCGTTGAACCTTGTCCTCATCGCCGACACCCATGTGCCGAAGCGCGCCAAAGACCTTCCCGGGCCAGTATGGCGGGCCGTCGAAAGTGCCGACGTTGTGTTCCACGCGGGTGACTGGGTGGAGGCGGCGCTGCTGGACGAGTTCGAGCGCCGAAGCCGGCGGTTGCTGGGCGTCTATGGCAACAACGACGGCCCGGACCTGCGCCGGCGGCTTCCCGCGACAACCACCACCACGCTGGACGGTGTCCGGTTTGCCATGGTGCACGAGACAGGGCAGGCAAAGGGCCGCGAACAGCGGTGTGAAGCGCTGTATCCGGAAGCCGATGTCCTGGTGTTCGGGCACAGCCACATTCCCTGGGACACGGTGTCACCCAAAGGGCTGCGGCTGCTGAATCCCGGCTCGCCCACGGACCGCCGCCGGCAGCCCTCCTGCACGTTCATGGAAGCCGTGGTCGACGGCGGGCGGTTGGCGGAGGTGAGGCTGGTGGAAGTTCGGCGGGATTGACGTTGCCGGGCCGAAAGGCCGCTTGGCAGGGCGGGGTTTCATTGCCTAGGCTGGGAACCGTAAGCATGCTTAGCTTTTTGGGTTTTGCGATTCCTTGATCGCAGGCTGCTTCAGTTTCCGGGGCGACGAACCAGCCCGAGTCCGCACGAACAGGAGGACCACCATGACTGACCAGTACACCTTCCGTAATCCGGTGACTGCCTACGAAAAGATTTCCCCGCCCAAGCAGCACCAGCCCGAGCCGGGCCTTGATGCCGAACTGGCGCCCAAGGCCGATCTGGGCGAAGAAACGTACCGCGGAACGGGACGGCTGGAAGGCCGCCGCGCCATCGTGACCGGCGCGGACTCAGGCATCGGCGCCGCAACGGCCATTGCCTTTGCCAGGGAAGGCGCCGACGTCGTCCTTTCCTACCTGCCCCAGGAAGAGGAGGACGCCTCCCGCATCGCCGGGATCATCGAGGCCGCAGGCCGTAAGGCTGTCAAGGTGCCGGGCGACCTCAAAGATTCGGCGACGTGCCGGGAACTGGTGGATACCGCGGTTGCCGTGCTGGGCGGGGTGGACATCCTGGTCAACAACGCCGGGAAGCAGGTGGCCCAGGAGGACCTGCAGGACATCACCGACGAGCAGTTCGACCACACCCTAAAGACCAATGTGTACGCCATGTTCTGGGTGACCAAGGCGGCCGTCCCGCACATGCCGGCCGGCTCGACCATCATCAACACCACCTCGATCCAGGCGTACAACCCGTCCCCCACCCTGGTGGACTACGCCACCACCAAGGCCAGCATCAACAACTTCACCAAGGGGCTGGCGCAGCAGCTGGCCCCCAAGGGAATCAGGGTGAACGCCGTGGCCCCGGGACCCATCTGGACCCCCCTGCAAGTCAGCAGCGGCCAGCCCAAGGAGCAGCTGCCGGAATTCGGACAGTCCACTCCCCTGGGCCGGGCAGGACAGCCTGCGGAGCTGGCACCCGCCTATGTCTTCCTGGCCTCACCCGAGTCCAGCTACGTGGTGGGCGAGACGCTGAACGTCAACGGCGGCAGCCCCACGCCCTAGCAGGAACCCCCGGCCCGGCTGACCCGTCAACCTGAGGTCAGTCAGCGGCCTGGCCGGCCAGGATTTCGTCGGTGGCCGGGTCCGGCTCGCCATCGAAGAACTGGGCCAGGACAGTCTTGAACACTGTTTCTCCGGGTGCCGCCCGGAGAAACAGTGTCATGGACGATCGCAGCTTCCTGGCATCGATGCCGCCGAATATGTCTTCGGCGGGCTGGTCGGCGTGGTTGGCCAGGGCCAGGGCGCATTCCAGGAGCCGCGGGCCCAGCACGTCGTGGTCCAGGTAGGCGCGGGCCTCAGCCAGTGAGGAGATGGCGTATTTGCGGGACGTTGCGCTCTGCCCCAAACCGGAAATCTGCGGGAAGACGAACCACATCCAGTGCCCGGATTTCCTCCCGACCTGCAGCTCCCCCAGCGCCTGGTCATAGGTACCGCCGCTGTCTTGCGCGGCAACAAAACGGTCAAGGTCAAAGTGCTCGTTCATGTGGATCTCCCGGTTTAAGGTCAAAGGGTCAAATCGTTGTCGAGGGCGGCTGCCGCCTCCTGAAGCTGCGGGTCGGGGTCGTCCCGCCACCGGGCCAGGACCACACCGGCCCGGTGGCGCTCGCGCTCCCCGAGGCCGGACAGCAGCGGCACCAGGACGTCGGCAAGGAGAGGTTGGGTCAGGTCAGCGGCCTGGGCGGAACGCAGGAAGCCTTCGAGCCGGGTCAGGTCCGAGTGCCGAAGCAGCCGCACCCTTGACTGCAACAGCACCACCGCCGCCAACCGGCGCTCAAACACCGGGCGGGAGCCGGGCCTGGGCTGTCCCCACAGGGCGGAAGCAAGCATCACCGTGGCGTCATGGTCCAGGTCCTTGAATTTACGCAGCGTGTCGCGCACCGTGCCGCGCACCGCTCCGATGGAAGAGCCATAAGAGTCCAGCGCCCAGCCCAGCCGGTTCCCGACGTCGTCCGCCCGATACCAGGCGCCTTCGTTCTGGAGGGTCCGGTCAACGAACTCCACCGCGGCGGACACCACCTCCGTAGGGCCGGTCATCGTCCCCGGCCGGACGAGGCGTGCCGGAGACAAAACGGCGTCCACGGCCGCGCTTCCAGCCTGCCTTCCGCAATGGGTTCACCGCATACTGCGCAGGCGCCGTAGGTCCCCGCGGCCAGGCGGGCCAACGCCGCGTCAATCTGGTCCAGGCCGGCCGAGCTCTGCTTCAGGAGCGCCGAAGCCTGTGAGAGCTCGAAGGCGATCGTGGCCCCTTCGGGATCGTGCTCGTCATCGACGTTGGAGTCCTGCCGGGCCGAATTCGCCGCGTCTATGTCGGCCCGCAGCGCCGGCAGCAGCTCCAGCCGCCGCGCCCGCTCCTCTTCGAGCAGCACGCGGAACCGGTCGAAATCTGGCATGTAATCAGCCTAGCGGTCCGACCGGGAACCGTCGGCATGGAAACGGCCCGTGCCGTGGGGCCAGCAGCATCCCCCTCGCGCCCGTGTCCGCACCGTTACCGGGCTGCACGCCATGGCTATTAGCCGAGCTTAAACCCGGGACGGAGGTAACATCCAAACGTTTGCGGAATTCGAGAGCGGGACCTCGTATGTTATCCAAATGTGACAATGCCGCCGCATGTGGGTTATGGTCTTCAGGTGTCCCTCTCAGTCGGGACATTCCCATCAGTATGCCGAGCCCTGCCGCTGATCATGGGATACAACCGCTCCAGCTGGCAGGGACGGGGGAACCAAGTTTCCGCGGCCACTTGTGGCCTTGGGGTTAAGTCGATAGCGCCTCCGTCCGTTACGGGGATGCTTCCGGCCGGGTATCTCCAGCCCGAACCCGACAGCTCACCCCGCAGGCATGGGAGAGGCGATCAACCGTGTCAAAAAATTCCACCCCTGCCCGTCACCGCGCAACTCCGGCCCGCTCGATTGTTCTCGAGGGCCTCGCCGTGACAGCCAAGTCCCAGGCCCGCTCGCTGGGCCGCCCCGCGCTGGCAGTTGCTGCAGCGTCCGGCATTGCCTTCGGCGTCGGCGCCCCGGCCCACGCCGGTGTCACCGGCCCGGACACCACTGAAAAGACCAACGTGCAGGCCTACTCCGCACCTGCCGCCCCCGTTGCGGCAGCGGCAGCAGGAAGCGTCCACACCGTAGTTTCCGGCGATACCCTCGGTGCCATCGCATCTGCTTACGGCGTTAGCCTGAACGATGTCCTGGCCGCCAACGGCCTGGGCCTGTCCTCGGTTATCTACCCGGGCGACCAGATCCAGATCCCCGGCGCCGGTTACACCGCCGCACCGGCTCCGGCTCCGGCAGCAGCGCCCGTGCAGACTGCAGCCGCCGCTCCGGCCAACACCGGCATGAACATGTCCTACGCCTCGGCCACCCCCGTATCAGCCCCCAGCGGCACGGGCACCGGCGCTGCCATCCTGGCGAACGCCTACAGCCAGCTGGGCGTGCAGCAGGACTGTACTGCCATGGTTGAGAAGGCGCTGCGCTCGGTGGGCAAGTCCGTTGGCGATCTTGCCCCCACCCAGTTCTTCCAGTACGGCACCGTGGTCAGCGCTCCTGCTCCCGGCGACCTGATCATAACCTCCGGCCACGTGGGCGTTTACGCCGGTAACGGCCAGGTTGTCAGCGGCGGCGTGAACGGCTACGACACCCAGGTGCACTCCATCAGCTGGCTGGGCGGCTACTCAGCAGTCCGCGTCGCCTAGTCTTCGCGCAACCGAAGGCGCGCATCCGCGCAGGCATTGAAACAGGAGGGCGGCAGCCGGTACACCGGCTGCCGCCCTCCTGTCGCATCTGCCCTCCGCATCCGCAGCTGTCAGGTCCCGCAGAAGGTCATGTAGCTGCCGAAATCTTCAGGGGCGCCTTCCGCGTAGCGTTCCAGCCCGGACCGCTCGGTGAAGGGATCGCTGACTGCCTCCAGCAGCTGCTGCAAGGGTGCCAGGGTTCCGCCCGTGGCAGCGGCCAGCGCCTCCTCCACAAGGTGGTTCCTGGGGATGTACGCCGGGTTGACGCTGTCCATCAGCTCCGCGTCCGGTTCAAGTGCCTGCCACCGCTCCGCCCAGGAATCGAACGCGGCCAGATCAAGAACCATGCCGCGGACCGGGCGAAGGTCGCCCCGGGCCGCCTTGCCAAGGTTACGGAAGAAGAGGGTGTAGTCCACGGGGCCGTCTTTCAGGATGTCAATGGCGCCGTCCACCAGCGCGGACGTGGTTTCCCCGTCACTGCCCCCGCCGCTGCCAAGGCCGAGCTTGGCATTCATCCCGCTGGTCCACGCCCTGCTGTATTGCCCCCGGAAGCCGCCAAGCACCTCCACCGCCGGGCCAACCGCCTTCTCCTGGTCTTCGTCGATGAGCGGCAGCATCGCCTCGGCGAGCCGGGCAAGGTTCCATTCGGCCAAAACCGGCTGGTTGGCGTAGGCGTAGCGGCCGCTGACGTCGATTGAACTGTAGACGGCGGCGGGATTGAACGCGTCCACGAACGCGCACGGGCCGTAATCGATGGTTTCCCCTGAGATGGTCATGTTGTCTGTATTCATGACCCCGTGCACAAATCCCACCAGCATCCAACGGGCCACCAATTCCGCCTGGGCCGAGACGACAGAGGCGAACAGTTCCAGGTAGGGGTTGTCGGCGTCAGCGGCGTGGGGGTAGTGCCTGCTGATGGCGTGGTCGGCCAGCCGCTTCAGGAGCTCCATGTTTTCCGTGGCACGCGCGTACTGGAAGCTGCCCACGCGCAGGTGGCTGCTTGCCACCCGGGCCAGGACGGCGCCCGGCAGCATATCGTCGCGCCGGACCTGGCGGCCCGTCCCCACGACGGCGAGCGAACGGGTGGTGGGGATGTGCAGGGCGTACATGGCCTCGCTGACGAGGTATTCACGCAGCATGGGCCCGACGACGGCCCGCCCGTCCCCGGCCCGGGCAAAAGGCGTGCGTCCCGAGCCTTTGAGGTGGATGTCAAGGAGGCGTCCGTTCCGGTCCGTGACCTCGCCCAGCAGAAGTGCCCGTCCGTCACCGAGCAGGGGTGAGTATCCGCCGAACTGGTGGCCGGCGTAGGCCTGCGCCACCGGAGTGGCGCCGGGTGGAATGTGATTCCCCACCAGGAGCCGCACGCCTTCGGGACTGCGCAGGTACTCCGGGTCAAGGCCCAGCTCACGCGCAAGCTTCTCGTTGAGGACAAGGAGCCCGGGGCTGGGGGCTTCTTCGGCCTGCCAGGGAACAGCGAGTTCCGACAATTCACGCGCGAAGCGGCCGTCAAAAGCCACCGTGTATTCAGCTGCTGCCGTCATGGTTTAACCCTATCGCCGTCATAATGGTCCGCTGTTTCCCGCACCAGGTGCCGCCGCGGGGGAACGGCTATGCGCTGCAGGTCGTGGGCTGCGATGACCGCGGTCCCTGCAGCACGTGCCTGCGCCTGCTCCGCAAGCAGGGACATGTCGTCGCCGTATCGTGAGGAAAAATGGGTAAGCACCAGCGTCCTGGACTTTCCGGACGCCGCCAGATCCCCTGCCTGCCCGGCGGTCAGGTGCAGATACTGCTGCGCCAGCCCGCCGTCGTCGTTGCTGAATGTTGACTCGGTGACCAGGAGGTCGGTGCCATCGGACAGTTCCTCCGCGCCGCTGCACGGTGCCGTGTCCATGATGAACGCGAAGCGCTGGCCGGGCCTGGGAATGCTCACGTCCTCCAGCGCGACGGCGCCGAGGGAGCCTTTGCGCTGCAGCCGGCCCACGTCGGGCCCTTCGATTCCTGCCGCCCGGAGCCGCTCCGGAAGGAAGGTGCGGCCGTCAGGCTCGGTGAGCAGGTATCCGTACGTCTCGATGCGGTGCCTAAGGGGCCGGACCTCCAGGCCGTCCGCCACAGGGCCGGCACCGGAGTGCGGATGGAGCCGCAGGTCGATGCCGGGCGAGCTTACAGCCACGAGGGCCTGGACAATCTGCTCCCCGGAGGCCGGATAGTGAAGGTGGACGGGGTGTGCAGCACCGTCCAGTGCCATCCGGGACAGGACGCCCGGCAGGCCGTAGCAGTGGTCTCCGTGTACGTGCGTGAGGCAGATCCTGGTGATCTGGCTTGCCGCCACCCCGGCATGGATCATTTGGCGCTGGGTGCCCTCACCGGGGTCGAACAAAAGTCCCTCGCCGTCCCAGCGCAGGAAGTAGCCGTTGTGGTTCCGCGTGCGCGTGGGAACCTGGGAGGCCGTGCCCAGCACCACGAGTTCACGCACCGGGGGCGTCTGCCGGCTCCGCGTGCAGCCCTTTGGCATATGCTGCCTGGCCGAGGTGCTGGAGGCAATCCCCCAGGATGCTGACCAGCCGCACTCCGAGGGTTACGGGCGGATCCCAATGTTTGTCGACCACCCGGTCCAGGTCCGGATCATCAATACCCTGCAGGACCTGGACGGTCTGCCGGTGGACCGCCGCGTAGTATTCCTGCAGCAGTTCGCGGGGCGCCATGACGGCGTCCACCTGTTCGCTGGTGTGGCCGTAGCCGGTGTCCCGCTCCGCAAGAGGGAGACCGAAACGGGATACAAAGCCTTCTGCCGTCCAAACCTGCTCCAGCCCCGAGGCGGAGGCTACCTGCGCATCTTCCACCCGGCCCGTATGCCAGATCAGCCAGCCAATTGAATTGCCGTTACCGGCAGGACGGCGCTGCAGGTCCACCTCGCCGAGTCCTTCCAGCACCTGGCGAACGAGAGCGGGGAGCCGGTCGAAGGCCTCCAGCAGCAGTTCCTTGGATTGCATCTCTTCCCCTTCCCACCGCTGCGGGCCCAGCTGGGCCCGCAGCCTTAGGCCGCTAGCGTTCCAGGTCGTCCGGCTCGAACTGGCTGAGAGGCGAGCCGCCGAAGTTTTCCTCGTCGTCGCTGGCGTCCGCTTCGGGGCCTGTGGGGTTTTCGCCGAAATCGACGTCGGCCGCCGCCTCCCCCAGCGTGGGGGCGTCCGGCGGCACCTGCTCATCGCCGGAGCGGTAGCGGGCTTGCGCGCTTTCGTCCCGCAGCGTCTGGTCGCTGAGGAAGTCCTCCTCTTCACCGGAGACGGCCTCGTCCTGCAACAGGGGGTCCTCCTGCCAGCGTTCCGGATTGTTCTCCGCAGCACCCGGGTAATTGTCGGGTTCCCCCATCACAGGGTCCAGTTCCAGGGACGACGCCGCGCCGGGAGTTTCATCGAGAAGCACGTCGTCCTCCTCCACAACTTCCAGCTCATCGTCGGGGACGTTCTGCTCAGTCATGATGGTGCCTTTCCGGTTGCCGTTCAGCGGACAATAGTAAGCATACTGACGAACCGGGATGGATGTGAACCGTAATGGGTAAGGGACAGGCAAATGGGGCAGAAAACGTGATGGCCAGCAAGGAGAACCGCATGCAACCGAATATGTCCCCCGACGGGCCCGCGGCACAGCCGCCCCGGCTCCAGTCCTTCGCCACCCGGATGTCCGTCCTGTGGACCGACGGATTGGGCCGGGCCAGCATCCGGGCCATCCAGGCACTTTCCGTCCTGGCGCTTGCCTGGGTGGCGGTAGCGGCTGCCATCCGTGTCCCGCTGGTTACCATCCCGGTGCTCGTTGCGTTGATCCTGGCGTCGGCCATGTCTCCTGCCGTCCGCTGGCTTGCGGCACGGGGCTGGCCCCGCGCCTTGGCCGTACTGTCTTCGTTCCTGGTGATCCTGGCGGTGGCGGCCGGAGTGGTGGGTGGCATCATCACCCTGGTCCGGCAGCAGGCCTCCGTCCTGGCCGCCCGGGCAGAAGCAGGTATTGGCCAGCTGCAGCAGTTCATCACCACCGGCCCCGTGGCCCTGACCAGTGACCAGATCGACGCAGCCCGCGGCGAGTTCCAGAAGTTCCTCGCTGGAGGAAGCCTGGGGGCCGACGCGTTGACGGGCCTGCGGACGGCCGGGGAGATTGTGGCAGGTTCAGTCCTGACAGCCGTGATCCTGTTCTTTTTCCTGAAGGACGGCGAGAAGATCCGGGGCTTCCTGATCGGATTCCTCCCCGGGACCCGCCAGGGCAAGGCACATTTGGCGGCCGAACGCAGCATCGTGGTGCTGGGCGGCTACGTCCGGGGGACACTCATCATCGCAGCCATTGACGCCGTCATTGTCCTTACCGGGCTCCTGATCCTGCGGGTTCCGTTGGCAGTCCCCCTTGCCGCGGTGGTCTTCCTGGGCGGCTTCATCCCGATTATCGGCGCAACCGCCGCCGGCAGCCTGGCGGTGCTGGTGGCCCTGGTGGAGAACGGACCGGTTCCCGCGCTGGTGGTCCTGGTGATCCTCGTTGCCGCCAACCAACTGGAACACCACCTCCTCCAGCCCCTCTTCATGGGCCGGGTCCTGCGGATCCACGGGCTGGTGATCATCCTGGCACTGGCCGCGGGGGCAACGCTGGCCGGCGTCATCGGTGCGCTGCTCGCCGTGCCGCTGACCGCCGTCGGCTGGACCATCTACAAGACGCTGGCCGAAAGGGACATCCCCGGCCCGGAGCCTATTGCTCCGGCAGCGCCAGGGGCGTGAAGCGCCCTGAACAGCGCTTCCGTGACTTTCGGCCCTAGAGCGCCGGTGGCGCCCGGGCCAGTCTTGAATGGCAGAAGCCAGTTCACGACAGGCAGGAAGTGCGGCCATGACATCCCGGAAACCCATCGCTGTGGGCACCAACGACTCAGCGCAAAGCCAGGCCGCCGTCCTGTGGGCCGCCCGCCGCGCCCACCGTGCGGACCTGCCGCTGGTAATCCTCCACGTGGTGGATGACCGGTGGGTTGCCGAACCGTATCCGTGGTTTGGAACCCTTCAGCAGGCCGGGGAGGAACTCCTGAAGACAGCCGCCGGACGCCTCGAAGGAACGGTTCCCGTCAGCCCTGACACGGAGTTGCTCACCGGCAGTGTGGGCGGTTCCCTTGCAAAGTACTCCAAGAGGACCTCGATGATGGTCATGGGTTCCGGCAGCGGCCATTTCGGCGGCACCCTTGCCGACCGCGCACTCCAGGTGGCCACGGCCGCCAAGGTCCCTGTCGCCGTCGTCGGAACCCAGGACCTCGAAGGCAGGTCCGGAGTGGTGGTCGGCGTCGACGGATCCCCTGAATCGACCCAGGCGGTTGCGTTCGCGGCCGCCGAGGCAGACCGCGAAGGCGACGAACTCACCGTCGTCTACGCCGTTGATGTGCCGGATCCCATCATCGACGCCGGGCTCTCGCCCGCAGCCATGGCCGAACTTATCGCCGACGAGGAACGCGTGGTGCTCTCCGAAGCGGTGGCAGGGCTCAAGGAAGACTACCCGGACCTGGTGGTGCACCAGCGGCTCGAAACCGAACGGGGCGCGGTTGCCGGCCTTGTCGAGGCCGCCGCCGGGGCGAGGCTGCTGGTGGTGGGCAGCCGGGGCAAGGGGGCCTTTAAGCGCCTCCTGCTCGGTTCCACCGCGCATGGCGTCCTGAAGCACCTTCCGTGCCCCGTGATTATCACCCGGACCGACGCTGCCCTCACTGTGTAGGTGCACCGCCTGCTGGCCTTCCTGCCGGCACTCCGTATTCCGTAGGCGGAAGGTTTGACGCCATGAAAAAGCCCGCTGCCATCATCATGCTGATCCTCGGGATCCTCATCACCCTGCCCGGTTTGGCTGCACTGGCAGGCGGAGCAGTAGCGTCAGCGGTGGGAACCATCCAGGGCGACGGCTACCTGACGTCCGGTATGTCACGCTTTTCCGTCAATTCCTTTGCCCTCACCTCGCCGCGGGCCGATGCCATCGGCGAGGACGTTCCCGGCAGGCTGCCCTTTGACATCGGCAAGCTGAGGCTGCGGGCTGCATCAGTGACACCGGACAAGCCGGTGTTCATTGGCATCGGTCCGCAGGCCGACGTGGAGCAGTACCTGTCAGGCGTGCACCACTCGGAGCTGCTGAACATTCGGCAGCAGCCCTTCCGTGCGGATTACCGGGACGTGCCGGGCGGGAATCCGGCAGCGCCCCCGACGGACCAGCGCTTTTGGACCGCCTCCGCTTCCGGTTCCGGGCAACAGGAGCTCACCTGGAACATCGCGCCCGGCACCTGGGAAGTCGTGGTGATGAACGCCGACGCCTCCCAAGGGGTGGATGTGCAGCTGCAGGCAGGCTTCCACTCGGACCTGTTCCAGCCGGCAGCCACGGGCCTGCTGGTTGGCGGAATCGTTGCCTTGGTAATCGGCATACCCCTCATCATCTTTGGGGCGTCCGGCCTTGGACGGCACGCCGCGCCGGCCCCCGCAGGACCCCCTTCCGGTGGCCCTCCGTACGGTGAGCCACCGTACGGAGGCCCGGCAACAGGCGCACCCGGATATCCCGTGCCGGTGACGGGAGCACCGCCTGTACCCGGGGCCGCACCGCCCTCCGGGCCGTTCGCCCCGGTACCAGGCAGTCCCGGCTACCCTGCAAGGCTCTTCGGTGAGCTGGATCCCGCCCTGTCGCGGTGGATGTGGCTGGTGAAGTGGTTCCTGGCCATCCCGCATTTCATCCTCCTTTTCTTCCTCTGGTTCGCCTTCGTCATCACAACCATCGTGGCCGGGTTCGGCATCCTGTTTACCGGCCGCTACCCGCGGGCGCTGTTCGACTTCAATGTCGGCGTCATGCGGTGGAACTGGCGGGTGGCGTTCTACGCCTACGCCGCCGTCGGCACGGACCTGTACCCGCCGTTCACCCTCAGGCGCACCAATTACCCCGCCGACTTTGACGTGGACTACCCCGAGCGGCTGTCCCGCGGCCTGGTCCTGGTGAAATGGTGGCTGCTCTCGATCCCGCACCTGCTGGTCATCGCCGCCTTTACCAACACCACGTGGCGCTGGCGGGCGGACAACAACTTCGGCGGGACAACCTATGTACAGGAAACGGGACCGTCCCTGCTTGGGGTGCTGGTCCTTATCGCGGCAGTGATCCTGCTGTTCACCGGCCGCTACCAGCGCCCGCTGTTCGATTTCATCCTCGGCGTCAACCGCTGGATTTACCGGGTCCTTGCCTACACCGCTTTGATGCGGGACGAATACCCGCCGTTCCGGCTGGACCAGGGCGCCGCCGAACCTGAGGGGCCCGGAGCGGCCATGCCGCCGGCCGCTGCTCCGCCCGCCGGCGCGCCATGACCTTAGGCCCTAGCCCGGCACCTCCCGTGCGGGCATGATAGGCGTGACAGCGCGGGTCCGACCAAGGGAGCGAACATGAGCATTGCCGGGGCACCAATCGCCCGAATCGTGGTGGGGGTTGACGGTTCGGAAGCCTCCGTGGAGGCGCTGCGCCAGGCGCAACGGCTGGCCACTCCGCTGGGCGCCAAGGTCCAGGCGGTGGCCTGCTGGGAGTACCCGCAGATGTACGACGGCTACGTGATGATGGGGATCGAAGGCTTCGAGGAGGGGGCCAGGAAGATCCTGGACGATGCGGTGGAGCAGGCGTTCGGAGCCGGGACGCCGTCAAACGTCACCTCGACCCTGGTCCGCAGCCACCCCCGTGAAGCGCTGATCGATGCCAGCCGCGACGCCGACATGATCGTGGTGGGGCGCCGGGGGCACGGCGGTTTCGGCGGCCTGCTCCTGGGCTCCGTCAGCTCAGCCATCGTGGCCCACGCCCACTGCCCCGTCCTGGTGGTTCACACCCCCGAGGAGCACTCCGAAGGTTCCAGGAAGGGCTGACCGGGACAGCCGCAGGCAAGGTATTGCGGCCCGGGGGCAGGTGAGGACAGTGCCGGCCAGAGAAATACGGCCGCGGAGTCCGCTGCCGCCATCCCCTGCCGGCCGCCGGAGGCAGAACGATTCGTCCGATCCTGCCCACCACGGCCTGCCTGTCCACGAAGTGGTACTCCTGCTCGAAACGGACGCAGCCAGAGGCCTGGGCCACGACGAGGTGGAGCGCCGGAGGGTGCAATTCGGGACCAACGAGCTTCCGCGGCGGCACACCGGGGGCATCGCCCGCAAGCTGGGACGCCAATTCAACAATCCGCTGGTCTACGTCCTGTTGGCCGCCGCCGTGATAACTGCTTTCCTTGGTGAATTCCTGGATTCCGGGGTCATCCTCGCGGTAGTCCTGGTCAACACGGTCATCGGATTCATCCAGGAAGTCCGGGCAGAAGCAGCCCTGGATGCCCTCCATTCGCTGGTCCGCACACACGCCGCCGTGATGCGCGACGGCGAACGGAAGCAGGTCCCCTCCGAGGACCTGGTCCCCGGAGACCTTGTGCTGCTCCAGGCAGGAGACAAGGTACCTGCCGACCTGCGCCTGGTACGCCTGTCCGCCCTCCGGGTGGATGAATCCGCGCTCACGGGAGAATCCGATCCTGTGTCCAAGGACCAGGTGGTACTCCCGCAGGTCACGCCCGTGGCCGACCGGAGGAACATGCTGTACAGCGGCACGCTGGTGACCGCCGGCAGCGGCGCAGGAATCGTCGTCGCCATTGGCGGCGAAACCGAACTCGGCGAAATCCACCGCCTCATGGGCTCCGTCCGTCCCGTGGCCACGCCGCTGACCCTGAAACTGGCACGCTTCAGCACCACGCTTACCGTAGCCATCCTTGCCCTCGCCGCCGTGGCCTTCCTCGCCGGCCTGGCACATGGGGAACAGCCGGGACAGATGTTCACGGCCGCCGTCGCCCTGGCAGTGGGCGCCATTCCGGAGGGCCTTCCCGCCGCCGTAACGGTGACGCTTGCCATCGGTGTCCGCCGCATGGCCCGGCGCCGTGCGGTGGTCCGGCGGCTCCCAGTCGTCGAAACGCTCGGCAGCACCACGGTGATCTGCTCGGACAAGACGGGCACCTTCACGGAGAACCAGATGACAGTCCGGGCACTCTGGACGCCCTCGGGCAGGTACGACATCACGGGGTCCGGCTACGGCCCGGACGGGCACATCCTCGCGTCAACCGCAGGCGGCACCGCCGGCGGACAGGAACCTGGCGCGGCAATCCGGCCAAAGGACCGGGACGCGGCCCTCTACTGGTCCCTCCTGGGCGGTGCAGCCTGCAACGACGCAAGCATCCGCCCCGAGGGGCCCGGCTGGCTGGCCCGGGGTGACCCTACCGAGGCGGCGATGCTGGTGGCGGCCGGGAAAGGCGGCGCCAGGGTCCGGGATTTCCTGGCCGCCAATCCGAGGCAGGGCGAACTGCCGTTCACCTCGGAGCGGCAGTTCATGGCGACACTGCACGCGTCAACGCCCACCCGCGGCGAAGTCACCGTGTTCGTCAAGGGCGCCGTGGAACGGGTACTGGAGCTATGCGGCCACGAAATGGACAGCGACGGCGGCAACAGGCCCCTCCGCAGGCACGCCGTGCTCACTGCTGCACACGCGCTCGCCGACACCGGGCTGCGGGTGCTGGCCACCGCCATGCTGCGCCTTCCAGCGGACGGCGGAACCCTTTCCAACATCGAGTTGCACGGCCGGATGACCTTGACCGGGCTCCAGGCGATGCACGATCCGCCGCGTTCGGCGGCTGCCGCCTCAGTGGCGGCCTGCCTGCGTGCCGGTGTGGGGGTCAAGATGATCACTGGGGACCACGTGCGGACCGCGGTGACCGTGGCCGCGGCGGTGGGGCTGGACGCGTACCATGGGTCCGGGAGCGCACTGACCGGCGCCCAGCTGGACGCCATCCCGGCCGGTGAATTCGCGAATGCCGTGGAACGGGCCACGGTTTTTGCCCGGGTTTCCCCTGAGCAGAAGCTCCGCCTTATCGATGCCCTGCAGTCCCGCGGGCACGTGGCGGCCATGACCGGCGACGGCGTGAACGATGCACCGGCCCTTCGACAGGCGAACGTGGGCATTGCGATGGGACGCACCGGAACCGAGGTGGCCAAGGAGGCCGCTGACATCGTCCTGACAGATGACGACTTCGCCACCATCGAGGCAGCGGTCGAAGAGGGCAGGAATGTTTTCGACAACCTGACCAAGTTCATGGTCTGGACCCTCCCCACTAACATGGCCGAGGGACTGGTGATCCTCGTGGCCATCCTGCTGGGGGCTACGCTGCCCATCCTGCCCACCCAAATCCTTTGGATCAACATGACCACCGCCGTCGCCCTTGGACTGATGCTCGCCTTTGAGCCGAAGGAACCTGGCCTGATGTCCCGCCCGCCGCGGGCACCTGGCCGCCCCCTCCTGACGTTGGGGCTTACCGTTCGGATCCTGCTCGTGTCGGCTCTCCTGGTCGCCGGGGCCTGGTGGCTCTTTGAACACGAAGTGGCCACCGGCGCAGGCGTGGCGCAGGCCCGCACTTCTGCCGTGAACCTCTTCGTGGCGGTGGAAGTGTTCTACCTCTTCAGCTGCCGGTCCCTGAGCCGCCCCGCCTGGCGGCTAAGGCCCTTCGGCAACCGCTGGCTCATCCTCGGCGTCGTGGTCCAGGCAGCCGGCCAACTGGCCCTCACGTATACCCCGCTGATGAACGAACTCTTCCACACCGCCCCCATCGGCACAGACGCCTGGTTGCGGATCTTTGGCCTGGCGCTGCTGGCCTCCCTCGTGGTCGCCGTGGACAAGCGTTTCCGGCGCACTGGCTTTTAGTTCCGCGGCTTGAGCAGCCCGCATAAGCAGGTGCGGTTCCCACCGGGTCCAGCAGTGCTGGAACAGGACCAACGGCTCTCCCACCCGCTCCGGCGGCGCCTGATACTGAAAGGGAAAGCGGACGGCTGGCGCCCGCCTTCCAGGAACCGGAGGCAGTGGAAGTGTACGGCTGGAATGACGGCATGGGCCTGTGGGGCTATGTCCTGATGAGCATCAGCATGGTGGTGGTCTGGGGGGCGATCATCACCGGTATTGTCCTGCTGGCCCGTTCCCTGCGGGCACCCTCCCCGCACCCCATGCAGCAATCCCCGCGGATGGCGGAGGACGTGCTCGCCGAGCGCTTCGCCCGCGGGGAAATTGACGCAGTTGAATACCAGAACAGGCTGGCCGTCCTGCGTGGCCAGCCGGGTACGTGATTTCGTGGGTCCCGCAGGCAACGGACAGTGGGGTGCAGCTGTGCCACTCTCTGAATTCGAGAAACGCGAACTCGAACTGATCGGTCATGGCCTGGAAGGAGACGATCCCCGGCTCGCCGGCCTGCTCAGCCGGGATATCGCAGCGCTGTCCCTCCGGACCCGCATCAGCCGGGGATTACTGCTCTTCGCGGCAGGCGTCGGCGTCCTCCTCCTTGGCCTGGTGATCCGGGTCCCTTCGGTGGGCATCGCAGGGTTTGCCGTCATGAACGGCGGCGCCTACTGGGCCATCAAGGACCTTCGGTGGTCCTTGCGCAGCAGGAACCGGCACGTTGGGCAACTGGAAGGCAACAACGAATGAACGGGAACGGCAAGGACCTTTCGTCCGAGCAGCAGGCGCTGCAGGCGGTGGAGGCCCACCATGCGGATATGCTGCGGCACCTCAACGGGCTGGTAGGGCTGCTCACCCAGGCCGTGGAGGCGGGCGACCCTGCCGCTGGGCAGGCTGCGCAGGCCACCCTCCTCGACTGGTGTGACAAGGAACTGGTGCCCCATGCCCTGGCCGAGGAGGGTCCGCTCTACAGCGGGCCGCACGGCATGCCTGAGGCCAAACTGCTGGTGGACGGCATGCTGGCCGAGCACCACGTCATCGTCGGCCTGGTCGAAGAACTCAGGACGGCCGACGGGGTCCCTGCGGCAGTTGCGGCCGGCGCCATCCAGCGGATCTTCGCGCTGCATTTGGACAAGGAGAACCGCCTCCTGATGCCTTTCGTCGTCCAGTCCTCCGGGCTGTCACTCGCCCATGCAGTTGAGGGATTGCACGAACTGGTGGGAGAAGGCCCGTCAGGGCACCACGGCTGAACGGGGATGGGCACCGCCCACTTCTTCAGCCGCCGCCTCTGCCCGGGTCCCTGCCTCCGGAGCTTCTGCCTCCGGACCGTGGACCACCAGCACCGGGCAGTGCGCGTGGCTCACGCACGCCGAACTCACCGAACCCGGGACGAAGCTCCCGTGTCCCCGTCTGCCGACGATCACCAGGGACGCATTGCGGCTGGCGTCAATCAGCGCCGGGCCGGGCTTGCCCCGGACCAGCCGGGGGTGCACGAACGAAGGCAGTTCCCCGAAAGCCTCTGCGAGGGCCTGGTGGAGTACTTGTTCCGCGGCATACTTGAACCCCTCGATCCCGACGGCGAGGTACACCCCGTAGCCCGCCGGAACGTCCCAGCACGCCCACGCTTCGACTTTCGCCGACATGGGTTCCGCCATGGCCCGGGCCACCCGGAGCGCGGCGACGGAGGCTTCGGATCCATCCACCCCAACGATGATCCTCGGGTGCGGTTCAAGGGCACTCATGCCGGCTCCAATCGCTGACTTGCCATGTACTTTCCTGTGGCCGGATACTCTCCTGTGGCTCGTCCCAGAATGGACCACAAACACTTCCCGGGGAAGGGCCGAAGGTCATCAGGTCCGCGCGTGCAGGGGCCATTGCGCGGCCCATTGCGCGGCCGGATTCGGTTACGTGGACTTTGGTCCCTTCCCGCACCCGCCTCCCCGGGTAACAATGGGACCAGGCCCTCCCCGGGGCTACCCCGCATGCCGCGGGGTCATGATCCTGAAGACATTGGGAGCGTTCGGTGCACAAGCATGAAGCAGGGACTGATGAGCCAACAGGATCCTTGGGGCCGGTCCGCGTGTTCATCCTCGATGACCATGAGCTTGTCAGGCAGGGGCTGAAGGACCTGCTGGAAGGCGAGGGGTTCCTGGTAGTAGGCGAAAGCGGGTCTGCGGCCGAAGCGACCCGCCGCATCCCGGCCCTGCACCCGGACATTGCCATTCTCGACGGGCGGCTTCCTGACGGTACGGGCATCGAAGTCTGCCGGGACGTTCGTTCCCTCGATCCCCGCCTGCGCTGCCTGATCCTGACCAGCTACGACGACGAACAGGCCCTGCGCGGGGCAGTCCTGGCAGGTGCCTCCGGATACATCCTGAAACAGATCAGGAGCGACGATCTCCTGGCCGGGATCCGGAAGGCCGCTGCCGGCGAATCACTGTTTGACCCGGGGATGGAGCAGCAGATCATCACCGGGCTTTCCACCGCACCGACAGATCCCCGGTTGGAGGGCCTGAGCGCGCAGGAGAAGAAGGTGCTGGCGCTGATCGGCCAGGGGCTGACCAACCGCCAGATCGGCGACGAGCTGTTCCTGGCGGAAAAGACAGTCAAGAACTACGTTTCGTCCATCCTGGCCAAACTGGGCTTCGAGCGCAGGACGCAGGCGGCCGTTTACGTCACCAGGAGCTCACCGGAGTCCGCCTGACCGGACAGGTCAACCGAGTGGTGCCGACCAACGCACAGACGTGCCCTGCCCCGGAACGCTCTCGATGAGGCAGCTGCCCTTCAGCAATTCAGCGCGGTGGCGCATATTCGCCAGGCCGCTCACCTGGCCGGGCTCGGCGAACCCCCGGCCGTTGTCATGGATGAGGAGCTGGACTGCATTCCCGGCACGGGCTTTCCTGCCATCACCGTTCGTACCCGAAGCATCGCCAGGCCCCACGGCAACGGTGACCTGGATGTCGTCGGCGCCGGAATGCCGGAGTGCATTGCTGAGCCCCTCCGACAGCACTGACAACAGATGCACTGCCACATCCTCGCGGATCGAGTCCACCGGTCCGTCCAGGGATACCTTGGGGGTCAGGGCGTAGCTGCGGGAATTCTCCCGGACCACCCGCAAGATCCGGCCCGTCAACGGTTCACGTTCCTCATCCGCTGTGCGGAGGGAGTAGATGGTGTCCCGCAGCTTGCGGATGGTCTCATCGAGTTCGGTGGTCACGGCGGCGATGCGCTCATGCGCCACCGGATCCAGGGTGTAGCGCCGCAGGCTCTGGATACTCAGCCCGGCAGCAAACAGGCGCTGGATGACCAGATCGTGCAGGTCCCGGGCAATCCGTTCCCGGTCCGTGAACAGAAGGTTCTGTTCGCGCAACGCGTTCACACGGGCAAGGTCCAGCGCTAGTCCGATCCGGCTTCCGAAGATGGCGCTGGACTCTGCCTCGGCCTGGCTGAACACAGCAGTACCCTGTGCGCGCGCCAGCAGCAGGACCCCATTGTCGCTGGAGCTGTGCCCAAGCGAGCACACGAGTACGGAGCCAAGCTTTTCCGCTACCCCGTCCTCGAACACCTGCCGCGGATCCTTCGCCACCAACGATCCGCCGCCCTCGAGGACGCTCGATACCGCTTGTGAAACCATGAGTTCCTGGCCGGCCTGCAGACCCTGCACCCCGAGGCATGAACGGCAGCGAAGCGTGCCGTCACCGGCCGGAACGGCCACGACTGCAAGCGCGGAGTCCGAGACCTTGAGGGCGGTGTCGGCAACAACATCCAGGTTGTCCCCATCCCCCGGGTGAGAGGTCATGATCAACCTGCTGCTCAGTTCCATCCCTGCCTCGAGCCATTTCTGCCGCCGGCTGCTGTCTTCGAACAGGCGGGCGTTCTGGATCGCCACTCCGGCCGCTGCAGCCAGGGCCACCGCAAGGTCTTCATCTTCCACGGTGAAGTCCTCCCCGCCCTGTTTTTCCGTCAGGTAGAGGTTGCCGAACACTTCATCCCGGACGCGGACCGGCACGCCCAGGAAGGTCCTCATGGGCGGATGGTTCGCGGGAAATCCGGACGTAATGGGGTGTTGGCCAAGGTCATGGAGGCGTAGGGGTTTCGGCTCGCGGATCAAGAGGCCCAGCACGCCGTGGCCGGTGGGAAGGTCGCCGATGGATCGGATTCCTTCTTCGTCGATTCCCACCGTGATGAAGTGGCTCAGCCTTCGGTCCTCTCCGATGACTCCCAATGCGCCGTACCGCGCGCCCACCAGGGCGCAGGCCGACCGCACAAGTCGGTCAAGGACGGCTTCAAGGCTCAGGTCCTCAGCGAGGGCCACCACCGCCGCCAAGAGTCCGTTGATCCGTTCCTGCGTGTCCAGCAATTCATCCCCGCGGGCCGTAAAGTCCCGCACCAGGTCTTCCATTCTGTCCCTCATCGGCGAGCGCCAAGGCTGCTCAGAACTCACGTGCCACCTCCTGCGGCAGGAACCTGCGGCGCTGCAGGTCCCTGGCGCGGTCCAAGTGTTCGAAACGGAAGTGCCGGCCTCCGCCCCCAATTCCACCTTCACCTGAGCATGAAGGCTCTTCGCATCTAATTCTAGGAGGGCACGGGGAAAAATACCCCTCAAGGTGCCGGAATGGGGGCGCTAGGGGGCGCGGGACCTTCTTCCCTAGCCCGGGGGCGGCGCCCGGCTTTAGGCTACGGCCATGAATACTGCCGCGACTGAACCGGAAATCAAGGAACTGGGCGTCCACGATTGCTGGCGATACCTTCGTTCGACGTCCCTTTGCAGGATTGCCTTCACCGACGGGGACACGATTGAGAACTATCCCGTGAACTTCGTCCCCACCAACGGCACCCTGCTCATCCGCACCGGCGAAGGAACAAAGCTTGCCTCCCTCGCTGAACGGAAAGCAGTGGCCGTCGAGGCCGACGGGATGAACCAGTACGGCACCATTGCCTGGAGCGTCATCCTCAAGGGGCAAGCGCTGATCGTGTCCGATGCCGAGGAAACCCAGGACGCCATGGATGCCGGGCTTTCACCCTGGCAGCCCGGCCAAAAGAACATCCTGATCCGGATCACGCCGCAGGAGATCAGTGGGCGCAGGTTCGTCATCGCCGCGCCGACCCACTGGTGGCCGCCGCGGGAACCGACCGCGGATTAGGCCGGCACGCGAACGGTTCCCTGCTCCAGCAGAACACTCCCCCATTAGAACCCGCAAAGGATGGTCCCCCATGGCACTTGCCAAGCCAATCGCCGTCGGCATCACCGATTCCTCGGCGTCCAACGCCGCCCTGTTGTGGGCAGCAGCCCGGGCCAACAGGCACAAGCTTCCCCTCGCCGTCGTGAATGTGGTGGACGACCGGTGGATGGCCGCCGAAGTCCTGCCCTACCTTGAAGTCCTGCGGGAATCGGGCCTGGGCCTGCTGAAGGAAGCCGGCGAAAAGGCCACCGCAGCCGAACCGGGCCTGCAGGTTACCCTCCAGCTCCTGGAAGGCGGCGTAGGGGCCGCCCTTGGTGACTACTCCAAAAATGCCAGCATGCTGGTCCTTGGCACCAGCGGCCACAACCGCGGCGCGTTAACGGACCGGGCCCTGCAGGCGGCGGCTGCGGCAGAGTGCCCCGTGGCTGTCATCGGTGATGCCCAGGAGCACGGCCGCGGCATCGTGGTGGGCGTGGACGGATCGCAGGAATCAACACAGGCCGTTGCCTTTGCAGCAGCAGAAGCTGACTCCCTCGGAGAGGAACTGACGGTCCTCTACGCGTTCACCGGCCCCAACCGCTGGATTTCCGCCGGACTGCCGCAAAGCAGTTTCGCCACCCACGTGATGGAGGAGGAGCAGATCGTCTTGTCCGAAACGGAGGCCGGCCTCCGGCAGGACTACCCGGATCTCAGGGTGCAAACCGTGATGGAAACCGTCCTGGAACCTGCGGACGCCTTGCTCCGTGCAGCTGCCGGTGCCCGTCTGCTGGTCCTGGGCAGCCGTGGCAAGGGTGGTTTTGAGAGGCTCCTTCTGGGGTCCACGGCACACGCGGTGCTGACCCAGCCGCCCTGCCCTACGGTCATCACCCGCATGCACAGGCAGCAGCACCAGGACTGACCGGTCAGCAGCCTGGCCAGGCCATGACGGTAGCTGGGGACAACGGGGCCCCGGTCCCGGGCGTGGACGCGCGCCATGCCCGGGAGGGGCTCTCCACCGCAGAAGTTCGGGAACGCACTGCTGCCGGCCGCATCAACAGTGTGCCCACGGCTACCAGCAGGACGGTCGGAGAGATTGTCCAGGCCAACGTCTTCACCCTTTTCAACGGCGTGGTGGGAGGGTGCTTCATCCTGCTGTTGGTCCTTGGCCAGTGGCGTGATGCGCTGTTCGGGTTGTCCGCCATCAGCAATTCGCTGATCGGCATCATTCAGGAATACCGGGCCAAGCGCTTGCTTGACCAGCTTGCCATTTTGCATGCCGCCAGGAGCACGGTGGTCAGGAACGGTGCCCGGGAAACCATATCCTCGGAAGAGCTGGTCCCGGACGAGCTGGTGGTACTTAACGCCGGAGACCAGGTCACGGCGGACCTGGTGCTGCTGGACGGGAACCCGCTTGAGGTGGACGAATCGTTGCTGACCGGCGAATCGGAGCCCGTCCCCAAGCAGGGCGGTGCCGTACTGCTCTCCGGTTCCCTGATCCTTGCCGGGAGTGGGCGGGCCACCGTGCTCCGGGTGGGACCTGACACATTTGCCTACGGTTTGGCCGCCGAGGCGCGCCGGTTTTCCCTGGTGACATCCGAAATTCGGCGGGGCCTGGAGAAGGTCTTTGCCGTCATTACCTGGCTGCTTCTTCCCACCGCCCTGCTGCTTACCAATGCGCAGATGCAGGAGCAGGGCGGGTGGGCCGGTGCCATGGCATCAGGGCGGTGGGTGCCGGCGGCCGTGGGCTCCGTTGCAGGCATCATGGCCATGATTCCGCTGGGCCTGCTCCTGATGACCAGCGTGGCATTCGCCGTGGGCGGGCTCCGGCTTGCCCGCCAAAAAGTACTGATCCAGGAACTTGCCGCCGTGGAGGTGCTGGCACGGGTGGATGTCCTCTGCCTGGATAAGACCGGCACGTTGTCCTCCGGCTCCATCGTGTTTGACGCCGTCCACGACGCCGGGACGGTTCCTGTTCCCGGGTGGCGGCAGGCGCTGGAATGGTTCGGTTCCAACGCGGACGCCAGCAGCACCGCGGCAGCCATCGGAAAAGCCTTCCCTGTGCAGGTTCCGGCGCAGGAGCAGGACTTGGTCCCCTTCTCCTCTGCCCGGAAGTGGAGCTCGGTGACGTTCGCAGCCGGCTCTGCAGCTGCCGGCACCTGGATCCTGGGAGCACCGGATGCGGTGCTGCACGCCCCCGGCTGCGCCACGGCACACGGCAAGGCAGCAGCCCTGGCCGCAACGGGCCTGCGGACCCTGGCTCTGGTGTACCTGCCGGCGCCGCTGCCCCCGGATGCCGCAGGCGCGGGACTGCCGCCGGACCTGGTCCCGGTCCTGCTGCTGGCTTTCCGAGAGAGCATCCGGCAGGACGCAGCGTCCACGCTGGACTACTTTCGGCGGCAGGGGGTAACGGTCAAGATCATCTCCGGAGACGATCCGCGCACGGTGGGGGCGCTGGCCCGCGGGGTGGGGTTTGGGACCGGCGTCGCCTGTGACGCGCGCCGGCTTCCTCAAGATCCCGTCGAACTGGAGGAAACGGTGGAGGCCCACAGCCTCTTCGGGAGCGTGACACCCTCCCAGAAGCGGGACCTGATCCAGGCCCTGAGACGGCGGGGGCACACTGTGGCAATGACCGGGGACGGGGTGAATGATGTTTTGGCGCTCAAGGAGGCCGACCTGGGGATTGCCATGGACTCGGCCTCCCCGGCAACCAAGGCCGTGGCCCGCCTGGTCCTGCTGGACGGGCGCTTCGAGCGGCTGCCGGCCGTGGTGGACGAGGGACGGCGGGCCATCAGCAACATCGAGCGTGTATCCCTGGTATTCCTGAGCAAAACCGTCTACGCCACCATCATTTCCGTGGTGTCCGGCATCCTGTTGCTGGCCTTTCCATTCCTGCCCCGGCAACTGTCGGCCCTGGATGGGTTGACCATCGGCCTGCCGGCGTTCTTCCTGGCCCTGCAGCCCGGCGGGCAGCGCTACGCTCCCGGGTTCCTCCGGCGTTCCCTCGCATTCGCTGTGCCGGCCGGCATCTGCACCGGCCTGTGCGTCCTTGCGGTCAGCGGCTATGCCCAGACGTGGGGCGGATACAGCGAAGAGTCCGCGCAGTCCGCGGCCACCATGACCCTTGGCCTGGTGGCGGCGTGGATCCTGGTAGTGGCATCGCGCCCCCTCCACCCGACCAAGGTCCTGATCCTTGCCGGAATGTACTCAGGGCTGGTCCTGTTATTCACCGTCCCGGTGGCACAGGATTTCTTCCGGGTGGACTGGCCGCCCCCCGGCCTGCTGATCCTTTCCACCTCGGTTGCCGCCGCAGGTTGCGTGGCCATCGAGGTGGTGGGGCGGTTCACCCGGCGGCCATCCATTCCGGGCCACCAGGGCGGGCTGGGACCTTTGACTCTGGAAGCGGCGGCACGGGAACGGGAAGGTGGAACTGCCGGGCGAAGCGATGGTCCGGCTTCCACTTGAGCAGGAGGCAAGAATGACTGACCTGATGAGATGGTTTGATACCCGGCGCTCTCCGATGGATGTCATCGAGAGGCTGTTCGAAGGCGATGTGGGCTCTTCGGCCATTCGGGTTGAGGAGATGATGGACGGCAATACGCTCGTGGTCCGGGCCGAACTGCCCGGAATAGATCCGGAAAAGGACGTTGACGTCACGGTTGCCGATGGCGTGTTGTCGATCAAGGCGGAGCGGCAGGAGAAGAAGGAGCAAAAGGGCAAGGACAGCTACCGGTCCGAATTCCGCTACGGCTCCTTTATGCGCCGCATTCCCCTCCCCAGCGGCGTCCAGCAAGGCGACATTACTGCCTCGTACAAGGACGGCCTCCTCGAAGTCCGGGCTCCGATGCCGGAGCAGGAGCAGGAAGCCGGTGCGTCAAAGATCCCCATCAGCAGGGGTTGAGGACGGTTTAAGTACGACGCCGGTGCCTGGCTTCCCGGGGATGAACCCTGGGGAGCCAGGCACTTTGGCGCCTAGAGCACGAGCTTGGCAGTCTGCCCGTCCGCGATCCGTGCCTCCGCAGCGGCAATGACCGGGAGCGTCCGCACATAGGTGTCGGGATTCAGGGACACGGAATCGATGCCCTGGCTGACCAGGAACTCTGCGAGGTCAGGATGGTTGCTGGGCCCCTGTCCGCAGATTCCGATCTTGATGCCGGCGGCGTGGGCCTTGCTGATCGCTTCGGCGATCATGGCCATCACTGCCGGATCCCGCTCGTCGAACAGCCCGGCGAGCTCCTCCGAGTCGCGGTCCACCCCCAACACCAGCTGGGTGAGGTCGTTGGACCCGATGGAGAAACCGTCAAAGCGCTTGGCGAATTCCGCTGCCAGGACCACGTTCGAGGGGATCTCGCACATCATATAGAGCTGCAGGCCGTCCCGGCCGCGGACCAATCCCTGCTCCTCCATCGCCTGGATCACCTGGTCAGCTTCCCGGACGGTGCGGCAGAAGGGAACCATGACGATGACGTTGCCGAATCCCACCTGCTCGCGTACGCGTTTCAGGGCTTTGCATTCCAGGGCGAAGCCTTCGCGGTAGTGGCTGCTGTAGTAGCGGGAGGCGCCACGGAACCCGAGCATGGGGTTTTCCTCCGGGCGTTCAAAGGCGCTGCCGCCAATGAGGTGGCCGTATTCGTTGGTCTTGAAGTCGCTCAACCGGACGATCACGGGCTTGGGATGGAACGGAGCGGCAATCTTCGCGATCCCGGTGGCCAGCACGTCGATGAAGTACTCCTGGGGGTCTTCGTAGCCGCTGGTCAGCTGCCGGATGAGCGCCGCCTCGTCCGGGTCCGCCACCTTTTCCGGATGGACCAGGGCCATGGGGTGGATGCGGATCAAATTGTTGATGATGAACTCCATCCGGGCCAGGCCCACGCCGGCGGCGGGCAGCCGCCACCATTTGAAGGCCGCGGCAGGGCTTGCGATGTTGATCATTACGGCCGTGCGGGTGGCCGGAAGCGCCTGCATGTCCACGTCTTCCACTGAGAACTCCAGTAGTCCCTCGTAGACGCGGCCTTCCTCGCCTTCCGCGCAGGACAAGGTGACCTTGACGCCGTCGGACAGTGCTTCCGTGGCGTTGCGCGTTCCCACGACGGCGGGCACGCCCAGTTCGCGGCTGACGATGGCCGCGTGGCTGGTTGGGCCGCCGTGGTCCGTGATGATGCCTGCCGCGCGCTTCATCACGGGTACCCAGTCCGGATCCGTCATCCGGGTGACCAGCACGGAGCCGTCCACGAAGGATTCGATGTCCTTGGCATCCCGCACCACGCACGCCTGGCCCCGGGCCATGGCGTCGCCGATCGCGGCGCCGGAGACCAGGACCTTCCCGGGCTGTGCAAGATGGTAGGTCCGGAAGGTGGTTGTGCTCCTGCGGGCCTGGACGGTTTCCGGCCTTGCCTGCACCAAGAAGAGCTCTCCGGTGACCCCGTCCCTGGCCCACTCCATGTCCATCGGGCGCCCGTAGTGCTCCTCCACGGCAGCGGCCCAGCGGGCCAGCAGGACAACCTCCCGGTCATCCAGCACCAGCGTGCGCTGCTCCCGTTCGGAGGTCTCCACCATCCTGGTCCGCGCATCCCCGCCCTGGCTGTACACCATTTTGCGTTCCTTGGCGCCCAGCTCCCGCTCAATCACGGGGCTGAAGCGCTCCTCTGCCAGGAGCGGCTTGAACACCTGGTACTTGTCCGGGTTGATGGTCCCCTGGACCACCGTCTCCCCCAGCCCCCAGGCTGCGCTGATCACCACCACGCCGGGGAACCCGGACTCGGTGTCGATTGAGAACATCACCCCGGATGCGCCAACGTCGGAGCGGACCATGCGCTGCACCCCCACGGACAAGGCGACGTCCAGGTGGTCATATCCCTTCATTTCGCGGTAGCTGATGGCGCGGTCGGTGAACAGGGATGCGTAGCAGCGCCGGCAGGCATCCAGGACCGCCCGCGCGCCCGCCACGTTCAGGAAGGTTTCCTGCTGGCCGGCGAAGCTGGCGTCCGGCAGGTCCTCCGCGGTGGCGCTGCTGCGGACAGCGACGGCGAGCTGGTCCTGCCCCGCCCGCCGGCACAGGGCGCTGTAGTGTTCCTGGATGTCCGCGGCGATGTCCTCCGGGAAGGTGGCCTGCAGGAACAGCTCACGGATCGCCGCTCCGGCCTGGCGGAGCGTGGATGTTCCGGCACGTTGGTCCTCCATGTGCTTCCTGATCCGCGACTCCAGGCCGTTGGCAGCAAGGAACGCCCGGTAGGCGGCAGCGGTGGTGGCGAACCCCTCGGGGACCCGGACCCCCTCGGTCTGCAGCGCACGGGTCAGCTCGCCCAGCGAAGCGTTCTTTCCTCCGACGGAAGGGATGTCCGCGATCCCGGTGTCCTCGATCCACTTGACGTTGGCGTTGGCCAGGGACGTGTCTGCGGCGGCACTCATGGCTTGATTCTGGACTTGACCGGCGGGGGCCTGCAGAGTCTTAGGTCCTGCTCCGCCGCAGCCGCCGGCGCGCGGATTTGTGGATCCAGTCCGCCAGCAGGACCGCAGGGGCCGCCAGGAGCGCCAGCAGGAAGCCTGCCGGGGGTGGCGGTGCCTGGCCCAGCAGTGTTGCGAGGTAGGGGATGTACAGGCACACGGCTAGGATGGCCAGCTCAGCCAGCACGGCCCAGACCAGGAGCCTGTTGGTCCCCCAGCCCAGCTTCCAGGGCGGCACCGTGGCGCTCCGGCAAGCGAAGGCGTTTGCCAACTGCCCCAGGACGACCGCGGTAAAGGCGGCACCGGAGGCAGCCATCAGGAGCCCTGCCTCCGGCACTTGGCCCCGGCTCCACCCACCGCCGGCCAGGACCGCGGAGAACACCGCCATTTCCATGGCGGCCTCGACGGGGCCCAGGATGCAGAAGACCCGGATGATTAACTGCCGGTCCATCAGGTGCCGCCGTTCGGGTGGACGTGCCAGGATACGCCTGCCGGGCGGCTCGGCACCCAAGGCCAGGGCGGGCAGCAGATCGGTGCCGATGTCCAGGGCGAGGATTTGCAGTACCCCCAGGGCCAGCGGGAACCGGCCGCCGGACAGTGCCCAGATGACAAAGGGGGTCAGTTCCGCCACGTTGTCGGTGAGGTGGTAGGTGAGGAACCGGTGGATGTTGGCGTAGGTGGCCCTGCCCTGTTCGATGGCGGCCACGATGGTGCCGAAATGGTCGTCAAGGAGAACCAGATCCGCGGCTTCACGCGCCACGTCTGTTCCGCTGAGGCCCATGGCCACACCGATGTCGGCTTCGCGGAGGGCCGGGCCGTCGTTGACGCCGTCGCCGGTCATCGCCACGACATGGCCGCGTGCCTGCAGCGCTTTGGCCACGCGGAGCTTTTGCTCGGGCGAGACCCTGCTGACCACCACTCCGTCGCGGTCCAAAAGTGCGCCCAGGATCTGGTCGTCCTCCGGCAGGTCCGCGCCTTCCAGCACCAGTTCGGGGCTGCCGGTCAGCCCGATCTGGCGGGCAATCGCCGCCGCCGTAGCTGGGTGGTCGCCGGTGATCATGGCGATCCTGAGTCCCGCCTGCCGCGCCGTGCGGATCACGTCGGCCACATCCGGCCGGGGCGGGTCCTGCAGTCCGATCAGGCCCAGGAGTTCCATGCCTGTTTCAAGCTCCAAGGCTGGAGTGGACTGCCAGGCCTCCGGTGCTCCTGCAAGCTGGCGCCGGGCAACAGCGATGACGCGCAGCCCGCGTGCGGCCATCACCTCCACCTGTTCCTTGACCGGGCCGGGCACGGCTTCGCAGACCGGGAGCACGGTTTCGGGAGCGCCTTTGCAGAACAGGTCCGCCCCCAGGAGGGCCGATTCGCGGCGCCGCACGGGATCGAACGGCAACCGGCGCCAGGGGGCAGCGCCGGCCTCAGTGCCTGTCACCCTGCGGGCCAGGACGTCCATCGCCGCCTCCATGGGGTCGCCCTGCGCCCGCCACTGTCCGTCGTGGAACTCGGCTCGGCCCTGCGAAGCCGTACGCGCAGCCAGCGCCACCTTGGCAGCCCCTTCCACCCCGCTTCCCTGGACACCGCCGTCGGGAGCATATCCCTGGCCCGTCACCTGGACAGGACCAGCCGCTGTAAAGACTTCGACGGCGTTCATCCGGTTCTGCGTCAGGGTCCCGGTTTTGTCGGTGCAGATGAAGGTGGTTGAGCCCAGGGTTTCGACTGCTTCGAGGTTCCGGACCAGCCCGCTGCGGCCTGCCATGCGCTGTGCTCCCATGGCCAGCGACAGCGTGACGGTGGGGAGGAGGCCCTCCGGGACCAGCGCTACGGCAACGCCGATGGAAAACAGGAACGAGTCCCGCCATTGGAAGCCCACCAGCAGCGATGCAAGGAAGAAGACCGCCGCGATGCCCAGGGCCATACCGGCGGTGACGCGGACGATGCGGCGCAGTTCCTGTGACAGCGGCGTGGGGGGTGGAACCGCCCTACTGGTCAGGGCAGCGATCCCGGCGAGCTTGGTTCCGGTACCTGTTGCCGACACTGAGGCCTCGCCATAACCGTTGACCAGGAAGGTGCCGCCCCAGGCCGGGTCACCTGCGATTTTCGGCACCGGGGCGCTTTCGCCGGTCAGCATGGATTCATCCACCGCGAAGGCCGCTGCTGACAGCAGCACCGTGTCCGCCGGGACGCGGTCGCCGGCAGCGAGCAGCACCACGTCACCGACCACCAGCTCACTGGCGTGGACCTTGCGCACCTTCCCGTCCCGCCGGACCACCACGTCGGCGGGCAGCAGGCCACGCAGCCTGGCGGCGGCGTGCTGCGCGCGTTCCTGCTGGATGTGCGCGAAGACCCCGTTGACAATGACGACGACGATGATCGCCACGGCGAGCTGCGGCATGTCCGCGATGAAGGCCAGCCCTGCGGCGCACCACAGCATGAGGGCGAAGAAGTGCGTCATTTCG
The DNA here is from genome assembly GCF_030323865.1 of Pseudarthrobacter defluvii. Classification (NCBI taxonomy): domain Bacteria; kingdom Bacillati; phylum Actinomycetota; class Actinomycetes; order Micrococcales; family Micrococcaceae; genus Pseudarthrobacter; species Pseudarthrobacter defluvii. The sequence continues at coordinate 2,269,789 of NZ_CP066362.1, forward strand.
CCCCAAAGCTTCCGCCACTGCGGAACGGGTTTCTCCGCGGGAAGCTGGTTGGGGCCCGCCTGCTTCAGGAGCTGCGCGGCCTGTTCAGAGCTGAGGCCCTCCGCGGTCCTCACACAGCGTCCGCCTCCTGCCCAACCAGGAGCACGGGACAATTGGAGTGGGCAGCGCAGGCCCTGCTGACGGAACCCATGGACGACTTGAGCAGGCCGCCTTCGCCGTGCCGTCCAACCACCAGCATCTGTGCCCGCCGGCTCTCGTCCACCAGCACCTTCGCCGGTGATCCGAACTTGATGGACACGTCGATGTTGTCCGGCCGGTCACCGGAAAACGCCCGGCCAAGGGCATCCTCCACCAGGCGCCCAGCAGCATCCTCCAGCCTTGCGGTGAACTGCCGATCCGCCCCCTCAAGCCGCGACATCACCAGGTAGTCCGGCATCCCGATGCATGAGATGACCTCGAGCCGGGCGCCAAGGCGGGCTGCCAGTGTGCCCGCGTAGCGGAGGGCCGCGGAGGAGTATTCGGACCCGTCCACACCCACAATGACCGGCTTGGCTCCTGTTTCTGCATTCATGGTCACCACGTTCCCGGCTGCAGCTTGGGTTGGGAAGGGCCGAAAGTCATGCCGCCGGCAGCCTCCGTGGACCGGGTTTCCGGCCGGCCCCGGCTTTCTTATCAGCACCGTGGAGCGCCCTGAGACCGTTCAGGATGGTGGCCAGGTCAACCAGTTCCTGAAGGAGCGCGCCGGCGACGGCGGGAATGTACCCGGTCATGGCGATGGCCATCAGGACAAGGCTTAGCCCTATCCCCGTCCAGATGCTCACCAGGGCAACAGCCACTGTGCGCTTTCCGATGGCGACGGCCTGGGCCACTTTGGACAGGTCATCGAGCATGATCACCACGTCCGCCGATTCGCTCGCAGCCGTGGCGCCCTTGGCCCCCATCGCGATGCCGACGTCCGCAGCGGCCAGGACAGGAGCGTCGTTCACGCCGTCGCCCACCATCAGGACCGGCCGTTCCGCCAGGGCGGCAACAGTGTTGACCTTGTCCTCGGGAAGGCACTCCGCCTGGACCCGCCCTATCCCGGCTTCCTCGGCAATGTGGGCGGCCGTGGCGTGGGCATCGCCGGTCAGCAGCATGGTGTTTTGCACGCCGAGGCCGCGCAGGCGTTCGAGCGTATCCACGGCGTTGCCCCGCAATGGATCCTTCATGATCAACGCACCGGCGTACCCGCCGTTGACCGCCACGTGAACGGCAAGCTGGCCGCTGTGGACCGCAGCCTCCCGGAATCCGCTGGATGAGCTGCGGACCAGGCCGGCTTTGCCCACCACCACCTGTTGGCCGTCACAAACGGCCTCCACACCCTGGGTGGCGTTTTCCGTCGCCTGCTGCACTGGCAGGAGGGTGAGCCCGGCTGCCTGGGCGGCTTCGATCACTGAAGCTGCCAGCACATGCGAGGAGTACTGCTCCGCGGAAGCGGCGAGCTGGAGGATCTTCCTGCTCCCCAGCGTCTCCCCATGGCCAGGTGCCATCCTGACCTCATCGAGGACGGGACGCCCCGACGTGAGGGTACCGGTTTTGTCGAAGACCGCCGACTGTGCCTTCGCCAGCTGTTCAAGGGTCCTGGTGTTCTTGATGATGATGCCCTTGTGGGCGGCCTGGCTGGTACCGGCCAGGAACGCCACCGGCGCCGCGATCAGCAGCGGGCAGGGGGTGGCCACCACCAGGACCTGGGCAAAGCGCAACGGCTCGCCGGACAGGAGCCATGCCGTTCCCGCCATGGCCAGGGCCAGGAGGGTGAAGGGCACCGCGTAGCGGTCGGCCATGCGGACTACCGGGGCGCGGCTGTTGGAGGCCTCCTCCACCAGGGCGATGATGCGGCTGTACTGCGAGTCGGCCGCGGTGGCCGCTGCCCGCATCCGGATGGCCGCCACTCCGTTGACGGCGCCGCTGAGCAACTGTTGCCCACGGGTGCGTTCCACCGGCAAGCTTTCACCCGTCAGCGACGACTCATCCAGGCTGGCTGAATCGGACAGGAGTTCACCGTCAACGGGTACCAGTTCGGACGGGCGGACCACCAGTATGTCCCCCGGCGCGACCTCGCCGATTGGGGTGTCCACCAGAACCGCGCCGGATTCCTCGCGGTGGGCGAAGCGGGGAGCCCTGTCCAGCAGGGACCGCAGTTCCCGCGCCGCGCGACCCTGGGCGAAATTCTCCAGCGCCTCCCCGCCAGTGAGCATCAGGATCACCACCAGGGCCGCGAGATACTCTCCCACCGCCACCGTGCTGGCAATGGCCATCAGGGCCAAAAGGTCGATCCCCCAGCGGCCCTCGCGCAGCGACCGGACCATGCCGGCTGCACGGGCCACCACGATAACGGCCGCGTAGGCCGACGCAAGGATGCGGACCTGCAGTTCCAGGCCGAACTGAACCAGCACCAGTGAGGCCACGAGCACCAAAAGGGTCAGTGCGACGACGGGATACCGCCTCAGGAAGCCCGAGGCCTTTTCCACCGGCGAGCCTGCGGGTTCTCCAGCGTCAAGGCTGCCGGGACCTCCGCCGGTGGCCGTGGGCGGGGAGGCCTGCTTCCTCATCCAGGACCCTTCGGCAGGAGGCGGTGAAGGTCATCGCACATGGAACTGAACCTACCCTGCCGCCGTCAGGGGGGCTAGGGCATTTGGCCCCGGCCTGTCTTCTGCACCCCGGCCCGTGACCTTCGGCCCTGCCCACGGCACCGATGCCGCGGTCATGCTTGAGCCGCAGACTTGGCACGGACTCATACTGGAACGCGGATGGAAGCCATAACGATCAACGCAGGCAAGGCTTAGGGCGGGACTCGTCGATGCAGCCCCGGTCAGTGGAGCAGTTTTTCGACGGAGCACCCACCGCGCTCGGGATCTACGAGACGGCCGAACGGATGGCGGCGGGCCTGGGACCCCATGAGATCAGGGTGGGCAAAAGCCAAATTTCCTTCCGCCGGCGCCGCGGGTTCGCGTACCTCTGGCGGCCCGGGGTTTATGTGAAGTCTTCTGTTCCGCTTGTCCTGTCCTTGGCACTGCCGCGGGACCTGGGCTCGCGGCGATTCAAGCAGATCGTGCATCCTTCGGCCAAAATCTGGATGCACCACCTGGAACTCACGGACAGCACTCAACTTGATGCCGAGGTCCGCACCTGGATGCAGGAAGCGTACGGCGCCGCGGGCTGACGGTTAGAGTCCTATGGCCCTGTCAGGCTGGTGCCGGGACGGCAAGGCTGATGCCATGACTGAGAATGGCCAGCAGCCCCAAAAAATCCATGTCACCGAACAACCCGTCGCCGTAGTGCGTGAAAGGGTCCCGATGGACGCGCTGACCAGCTTCTTCGGCCGTGCCTTCGGCGCTGTCATGGCTGCGGTCCAGATGCAGGGCGCCAGGCCCGCCGGCCCACCGTTCGCACGCTACCACGGCATGCCGGGCGAAACCGTAGACGTTGAAGCCGGGTTCCCTATCTCCGGCGACTTCCGGGGGACAGGCGAAGTGGCCAGCGGTTCGCTCCCTGACACGGATGCCTTTGAAGCGGTGCATACCGGCCCTTACGACACGCTGGGAACCACCTACGACGCCATCAGGGAACGGATGGAAGCCGACGGCGCCACCCCTTCAGAGAGTATGTGGGAGTACTACCTGACCGATCCCGAACAGCAGCCTGATCCTGCAACGTGGCAGACCAAGGTCGTTTGGCCGATCGCCTGAGGCGGTGGGCCTGGAACTTGGGAACGCGGGGCCGGGAAAGCTACGCGGAGCCGGCCGTCCAGGTCATAAGCCCCTGCGGCGGGTGAAGGCCAGGTCCCACGGCTGCAACCCGTGGCTGGTTTCCGTCCAGCCGTCGCGGGCTATCTCTTCGCGGAGCTGGCTGAGGCTGGCCTGCAAGCCAGGAGCCCAGGCTTCTGCGGGAGCGGTGGCGTTCAGGGGCGGCCCGGGAAATGTGTCGCTGATATAGAGCCTTCGGCCGTCCTCCATCCTGCCAACAAACCGCAGCTGGGTGCGTCCATACTCCGAGCCAAGGGTGTAGAGGATTCGCGCCCACCACTTTACGGAGGCCGCGTCCTCCAGCTCTATCCGCAACCGCTCCTCCGCGCCGTTGCCCGCGTGTGCGTCCTCTGTCGGCATGCCTTCCTCCCGTCGACCGCAATCAGTATTCAATGCCGAATTTTGCCAAGGGCCGGCATAACCGAACAGGGACCTTGGTCACCGGCGGCAACAGCCGCGGGACATGGCAGCCGGGCCCAACGGCACTGTCCGGCCCGCTGATTAAATGGCAGCCTCCAAGCATGAAAAGGCACGGTGCACCCGGGGCCCAGCCGGGTTGGGGCCTCCTCTATCTCGCGGCGGGGGCGTCATCGATCCTGTTCGTCCTCCTGCTGATAGCTGCCCTGGTGCTGGACTTCCTGGCACCCCCGCCGGTGCGCGGCGGAGCTGCCACCCTCGAGTTCATTGCTGCCAACAAAACGAACTACGTGGCCGAGCAGGTTCTGTGGATCCTGCCAAACATCCTCCCGGTCCTTGTTTTCACGGCCCTCTTCGTGGCCCTGATGCCCTTCCGGAAGAGCCTGCCCCTGATAGCACTGATTTTCGCCGCCCTTCCCTGGGCGCTCCTGCTTGCCATCCCGGTCAGCAGCCGGGGGTCCCTCAACCTCGTCTATCTCAGCGACCGCTACATGGCCGCCGCGACGGATGGTGAACGCAGCGCCTACGCCACCGCCGCTGAAGCCATCATCGCCGAAAACAACACACCAGCCATCGCCGGAGTCCTCTCTGCCCTCGGAATTCTCCTTATGGGACTGGCAATGCTCGCGGCAGCGGCGCCCTTCCCGCAGTACCTGGCGTTGCTCGGTATTGGAACCGGTGCCTTGGGAGTCCTCAGCGAGGCCCTTCGCCACACGGTCCCCGACTTCTACTGGGGCTACGGCATCCTGCTCTGGTTGTGGTTCATTGCCACCGGAATCGTATTGATCCGCCTGTCCCGGCCTGCCCGGCTAGCATCCCCGGCGCCGCCAGTCAGGGACTTTGGTCCCTAAAAGGCCGGCCGGGCCCTTTGAGAAGCTGGATTCAGGCCGGAAGATGCACCGTAGCTGGGTTGTGCGTTCCGGGTTGCTGGACCCGAAGTCGGGCCAGGCCGCCGTCCGCGTCAACGTCGACGCAGGCAGGACCCTGAGGAGAGAACAAGGCATATGGCAGGTACGTTCGAACTGTTCGTTGATGAAGACTCGCTGATCCGGTTCCGGCTTGTGATGCCCGATGGGCACGTTTTGGCGGTTTCCGGACAATTCACCGACAAACAGGAGGCGGCTGCAGCAATAGCTGAGGTACGCGAATGCGCAGGGACCGGGCTGATCCGGGATGTTGCGCCCCCGCCGCCAGGCATTGTGCTCGCAGCGGCCCCGCACCTCCGCTACACCGTCCGCCGCAGCGCCCGCAGGCTCGGCACCGTGGGCGCAGCATGAGCTGAAGCGCTTGTACTGCAGCGGCCCCGCACCTCCGCTACACCGTCCACCGCAGCGCCCGCAGGCTCGGCACCGTGGGCGCAGCATGAGCTGAAGCGCTTGTACTGCAGCGAACGGACTGCCGCTCAGCCGCTGAGGTCAGTGGGGCCCATCGAGGACGATGGGCCCCACTCCTGTGTGCTTGCTGGCAACGCGGCGCCAAACGCCACGCGCCGCCCAGGCCCCCGCGAAAGCCGTCAAAACCCCAGGGAAAACTAGAAGCTGGACGAACTGCCGGACCCGGAAAAGCTGCCGCCGCTGCTGCCGTAACCGGTGGTGCTGCCGCCGTCCCTGGCCGAATTTACGCTGCTGACCCCGGTGTTGAATCCGGAGTTGAAGGTGGCAACCGAGAAAAACTGGTACGACGGGTAGACCGTCCCCAGGATGCTTGGTTCGTAGGTCCGCTGCCGGCGGTGGTCCAGGCCCTCGTGCGCTGTCTCCATCTGGTCGCGCATCAGCCGCGCCTCCCGCTCATTCTTCGCAAAGCCCTGGATAACTGTTTCCGAGTGGTTCTCCAGCAGTTGCGAGAGCCGGGTACGTGCCTGGTAAAGCCGGTCCAAGGCCTTCTCCGGTGATATCCGTCCATCCGCCAATTCCGCCGTCCACCGTTCGATCTCCCGCAGGCTTTCGTCCCGAAAAGACCGCAGTGCGGTGGCCGTGGCGGAGTCTCCTTGCCCGTGCCGCTTGGCCAGGAGTTGCTCCAGTCCGGCCAGGTCCTTGCGGAACGGAGCAAGCTGCCGATCCCAGGCGGTGGGCCAAGTGTCGGCGCGGTTCAGCAGGGCGTTGCTGTCCGCGATGACGTCGTCCAGTGCATCCAGTTCGGCGGCGCTGTCCGCGAACTGGCGGGCCAGCTTAAGGTTCTTCCGGCTGCTTAGAGCCCGCTTGCCCAACGCATGCACCTGGTTGGACAGCTCCGTGACGGCGGCATAGCGGCTCAGGAAGGTGCGGTGCTTCTCCAGGACCTGGCTCCCATAGCGGGACGATTCGGGGATGGTTCCGGCATTCAATTCCGTCACGTCCAGGTCCATGCTGACGTTGGAGTAACTGCGGTCCCCACGTTCGAGCTGTTTCCGGCAGGCGCTCCTGGTCACGGCGCGGACGATTAACCATGCGGCAGCACCCAGTGCCGCAATGCCGCCGGTGACCCACGCCGTGATCAGGAACGCGGCCGACCGGTACCACGGCTGGTTGATGAGTTCGGCGGCACGGCGAATGCCGGCCACCGTGCCGTCAGTCCACTGGGCGTCGCGGAACAGGTCCTTTGACGCGTCTTGGATGTCGCTGCGCTGTTCCAGCGAAACCTTCCGGTCCTCACCCATGTAGGTCCCCACATGGCGGCCCACAGGGTCGAGCGCAAAAATGAACAGCCCGTCGGCCCATTTCTGGCCATCGGCGCTGATCCACTCGGGATGTTTGGACCGGGCAAACTTGAGGACCTCTTCATTGAGGTTGTCCTCCGCCTTTCCGTTGTAAGTGAAGACGGCGACCCGGGTGGGCTCGTAAAACTGGATGCGTTCGACGGCGGGCAGCAGGGTGTTCTGGTCAAGCACCCCTGCGGTGTCCTCCACAACGACAGCGACGGGTGCCACTGCGGTGCCCGGGGCCGGGAACCCCAGGAGGAGGGCAGCCACGGCAAGTACCGTCGCGGCAATCCGGCTGACCACGCTGCCCATATCCCTCCCCATTACTTAGAATCAGGATGAAACCAAGGAGCAGGGCTGCCAAAGGGCCGAAGGTCCCGCGGGTGATGGCCGGTCCGGGCAGGAGCGCAGTCAGGTGACTCAGGAGCCAAAAGCCGTCGTGGCCGGCTACGACGGATCGGATGAGGCCGCGGCCGCCGTCCGTTGGGCAGCCAGGCACGCACGGGCGGTGAAGTGCCCGCTGAACGTTGTGCACTGTTCGATGTGGCCGCTGCTTACCAGGCACCTCGGCCCGGTTCCGGGCGTGTCCGGCAGCGGCCTGGAGCAGTCCGCCCAGGCCATCCTGGAAGAGGGCGTGGCCCATGCGGCAGCAGAGGTTCCGGGCCTTCAGGTCAGGAGCACTCTGCTCCACGGACTGCCTGCGCAGCTTCTGGCCCAGGTTTCCACGGGCGAAAGACTGCTGGTTGTCGGCAGCCGCGGCCTGGGCGGTTTCCTGGGCCTGTTGGTGGGGTCCGTGAGCTTGGAACTGGCGGCTACCGCTGCCTGCCCCGTCGCTGTGATCCGGCAGGACCTCCACCCGGACGGGCCGGTCATTGCCGCCGTCGACGCCTCTGGTTCCCCCGCAGCACTGGAGGATGCCTGCGCCCTGGCGACGGCCTGGAAGGCGCCACTCACGGTAGTCCATGTCCGCCACCGGCCCCCGGGCCCGTGGCGCCCGGATACGCCGGACTCCGACGCTGGGGCCCAAACAATCCTGTCGTCCGCGTTGACCCATGCACGTGCTGCGGCACCCGGTATCACCGTTGACGGAAAGGTTCTTACGGACGGCTCGGTCCCGCATGCCATCCTCCAGGCTTCCGCAGAAGCCCGGATAGTGGTGGTGGGTTCCCAAGGCCAGGGCATCCTCAGGGAAACCATGGGGTCCACCGCCCACGCGGTCCTGCACCACGCCCACGGCCCGGTCCTCATCTCCCGCCGGGGCAGTTGACGCAGCCGCCCATCGGCTGATGGGAAGGAATGCGGGTGGAGTGTCGGCCCGCTGCCGGCGGAACCTGGCGCCTAAGCTGGTCCGGTGACCCCTGTTCCCTCCCCCGGCCCGCTGGACGTCGTGGTCCATTCCGGACCGGCGGACTGGTGGGTCATCCTTGCGGGGTTGGGCCCCCTGGCCGTCCTCGTCGCCGCCCTGCTGGCCTTCTACATCAACTGGCGCACCCTGAAGCAGCGCACTGCCGCCGACAAGACGGCGCTGGATCAAAAGCGCGAAGCCGATGCTGATGCCCTTCGGCAAAAGACCGAGGCGGACAGCCGGGCGGAGTGGTGGCGCCGCACCCAGTGGGCCTTGGACCGGGCGTTGGACCCGGATGAAGGGACCAAGGCGCTGGGGCTGGCAACCCTGGAGGTCCTGGCCAGGAGCGAGTTGGCCCGCACCGAGGAACTCGAGTTGTTCGATATCGCCTGGAAGAGCGTGTCCGGGGACGAGAACGGCGAGGAGAACGGGGACGATGGCCAGGTGGACGCCGGGCCGGGGCAGGAGCTGGCCTTCGTGGACGACGGCGGCAACTTAGGCGAGAATGGAATGACGGATGACGACAGTACCAAGGAGGTTGGACCGTGAGCGCAACATCGCCTGAACATCGTTTCGTCCATACTCCCCGGAACACCGCAGCCAAGCCGGCCAAGAAAACCGGTACGGCCGCCGAGCACCGTGTCCAGGTTGCCGCGGCACGGCTGCGCGTCACCCTCGATCAACGCCTGGGCCGCGAAACGCCCGCCAAGACCAAGGCATTGGCCAAGGAACCGATCTAATTCCCGCCCCGGTGTTTGACGTTCGACGGCGCGTGGTGGGGTTCGGTGCGCAGTGGCTGCGGTAATTCTCGGGTGCGACACAAACAAGCTTCTGCGCTGGGACTACCGTGCGGTCGTCGAGCACGTCGCGGAATCCGGCGGGGCGGTGGAGCGGTGGTGCCTGGAGCAGCACCCGGACGCCAGCCCTGGCCTCAGCCCGGGCACGGAAGCCTGGCTCCTGCTGCACGGCAGCAACGAAGCGGGCGCTGGTTTGATCGGTCACGCGGTGGTGGTGTCGGAACCCTACCAACTGGCCGGAGCTGGGGAATGGTTCATCGCCCTCGCCGTTGACGCACTGCTTCCACTTGGCGAACAGATACGGCCCGGCATCCTTGCCGAGGCCCTCCCCCGGGACCACTGGGCCAAGGCGGGCGGGCCCTCCCTGGTGGCCCTGCCGCCGTCGTACGAGCCTGCCCTGCGCCGGCTTTGGCGTGCTTGCGGGCCCACGACGGCGGGCCGTGCCGAGGTGGGTGGCGGGACCTTGCCGCCGGACGCTGTGAGCACTGTCCAGGTAAGCCGGTTCGAACGGGACCCTGACGCTCGGCGGATCTGCCTGGCGTTTCACGGCACATCGTGCGCGGCCTGCGGGTTCTCATTCGAGTCCGCGTACGGTGGCAGCGCACCTGAGGCCCTGGCCGTGCACCATGTGGTGCCGCCGGAAATGCTGCACAGCGGATATCAGCTCGACCCCATAGCAGACCTCATTCCGCTGTGCCCCAACTGCCATGCGGTGGCCCACAGCATGAACCCGCCGCGCACGGTGTCCGAACTGCAGAACATGAACTCCGCCTCCAGGCAGGTGATGAGGGGTGAGCTGGTAACAGCCCTGGCCCTGAGGGCTCAGGAGGATGCGCGGCGGATCATGGAAGGCGGGCAGGGATAGGCCCGGGCCACCAGCCCGTAAAATGGAGGCATGACGGTGGCTGCCGATTCCGGTGGCGCATTCCAGTTGGCCCGCCGGGCCAGGACTGCGTTGCGTCGCGTACCTGTGTGGACGTGGCGGCTGCTGATGCGTTCGGTCAGCTCGCGGGAGCGGGTGCGGTTCAACACGGATCCCATCACCGAGGTGGCATATGTCCACGACCTCGACTACGTCGGCGATGGCTTGCGCGCCCACCGGCTCGATGTGCTGACACCCCTGGCACATCAGTCGGGTGAAGATGTGGTGGTGGGCGGCGGGGGCCTGCCGGTCTACGTCTATTTCCACGGCGGAGGATGGACATCCGGTGACAAGTCGGCGTTGACCAAGTACTGCGCCAACCAGGCCCTGGGCGGGATGGTGGTGGTCAACGTCAACTACCGGCATGCGCCGCGGTTCCATATGGGGCATGTGCTCGAGGACGCGAACGCCGCCCTTGCCTGGGTTGCCGCGAATATCGGGGAGTACGGCGGGGACCCTGCGCGCCTGGTCCTGGGCGGGGACTCCGCGGGCGGGCAGATTTCGGCCCTGCTCACCGCCATCAGCCTGCGCCCAGAGCTGGCAGCGCACTACTCGCTGCTGCCGGCTGTTCCCGCGGGGCATGTGAAAGGGCTTGTTCAGCACTGCAGCGCCGTTGATTTTTCGGTGTTCTTTGAAAGCGGCTTTGTCCTCAGCCTTAACTTCGTCCGCATGCTGCTGCCGGCCACGGCACCCCTGACCTCAGCACGGCTGCGATCTGCAGCAGGCTATCTGTCCCCCATCGAGTGGCTGGACGGGAACCACCCCCCGGTCTTCGTCACCACCTCCGAGCGCGACTTCTTCTACCGTTCCAACCTCAATTTCATCGCGCGGCTGCAGGACCATGGCGTTCCCGTGGATGCCCTCATCTACCCCTGGGCCAGTGCCAACACCGAACATACCTGGCAACAGGATTACCGCTATCCCGAATCCCAGGAGGTGTACCGGCGGCTCCATGCGTTTGTGGGCAACGTGGCCGGTCCTCCCGCTGCCGCTGACTAGGTGCGTCCGGCTGGGCTATCTTGGGACCATGCCGGAGCCGGGCCAAAGAGACTACGGAGTTGATCCCGAGGAGTTTGGCTCTGCCCGAGTGGATGCGGCGGCCCTGCAGGATGCGGAACTGGGTGATGTTGATTGGTCCGTGCCACCGCCTGGCTCAGTGCAGTTCATGCTGGACGTCCCCAGCGGCAAGCTCGCGGCCATGGCGCTGGGCAATCCGGAGGATCCGTGCGTGGTCCTGGTGCCGGGCGCCACCGGCTCGAAGGAGGATTTCTCGCTCATGATGCCGGACCTTGTCAGCGCCGGGTACTACGCGCTGACGTACGATCTGGCGGGCCAGTACCAGTCAGCCGGGGCAGGGCCAGAGAACCTGGTGCCGCCCCGGAAGCATTACGACTACCGGTTGTTCGTGGACGACTTCCTGGCGGTCCTGGAAGGCACGGCCGCCCCCGTGCACGTTGTTGCCTATTCCTTCGCGGGCATCATCGCCCAGCTCGCCTACGTTGAGCGCCCGGACCTCTTCCGGTCCATCGCCTTCCTGGGCTGCCCGCCGGAACCGGGCCCGAGTTTCCGGGGCGTGAGCCGCATCGGCCGGTTCAGCACGTGGGTCAACGGCAGGGCCGGTGCCGCGCTGCTGATTTGGGGAATCCGCAGCGGCAGGGTGGCCCACGTACCGCCGGGAAGGCAGCGGTTCGTCAATTACCGGTTCCGTTTCACCCGCCGCTCGTCCATCCGCGATATCTACACCTTGATGCAAAACGTTCCGGATCTACGGCAGGAACTGGCTGAGGCAGACCTTCCCAAGTTCGTGGCCGTGGGCGAGCATGACCTGTGGCCGCTCCAGCTGCACCGGCTGTTTGCGCAGGCGATCCGTGCGCGGATCGGGGTCTACAGGGGTGGGCACAGCCCCTGCGAAACGTCCCCGCATGAGTTCAGCCGTGACCTCCTGGCGCTTTATGCGAAAGCGGAGGAGGCGTAGCGAGGGGTTCCTGGCCTTGTAGCGGCACCGTTTCGGCGCGCTCGCGAAGGTTGAGCAGCATCTTCCGCATCATCCAGATGTCGCCGAATTCCACGAGCGCCGAGAAGGCCATGCCGGGCGGGAACCAGCGGTACCGGGCACGGATACGGCTGATAACCCGGGTTGAACCGTCGCTGACGGGCTCAAGCTGCCAGGTCCAGCTGGTAACCCCCGGCGCGCCCCAGACCATGGACAGTGGCGGGTCCATCCTCTGGACCGGTATGCCGTGTCTGCCATCTGGGCTCATGGGGACGATGTCGCCTACGGCAAGGTCCTGCAGCTCAGGGATGATCCGCCGTGCACTTGGCCGGCCAAGGTTGTCGAGGATGTCGTAGCTGTACCACCCTCCGCGGCCAAGCCCCACCTGGACCAGCCAGGGCCATATCCTTTCGGGCGCTGCACCGATGGTGATGGCCCTCGTAGCGTTGAAGGCCGGATTGGGCTCATATTCGTCGCCGGGCATTGCCCGGGCGACCTCATCCGGCGTGGCGCCCCAGGTGAGCTGCCAGGGACGGAACCAGCGAATATAGGCTCCCACCGCGGCCGCGATCCCCAGCACGGGGAGCAGGCGCGTCGGGAGTCGCATCACCTCAGTTTGGGGACCTGCCGGACCCCGGAACAGTGCCGAATGTCCTGTGGCCCGGTCAACGCCCGGCGAGCCCCTGCAGGATAGCCGCGGCAAGGTGGCCTCCGTTCATCATCGTCAGGAAGCCCACCGCCGGTACGCCCAGCACCCAGGCCGCGCGCCGCCGTCGTGCCTGGACAACAAGGTGCCTGAGCGCGTCGAACTTTTGTTGCAGCACCCGCGGGTCATGTTGCGCGGCCGGACGCTTGTGCCAGGTGCCGGATCAGCACGTGGTTAACCACGTCAGCTTCCGGGAACCGTGGCATGCTGGCTACGATCCCCAGCACACCTCGACGTACTGGTGTGGCTCGGCGGCAGAGGAGGAGACTGGCGTGGCCCGAGGATCGAAGATGAACGGACCCCACTGGCGTCGCGTGCTGGCGATGCTGGGCAACGCTGATGCCAGGACCGCCTACGCCCAGATAGTGCTGGGAGCGGCCCCTAATGATGTCCTGCCTGATGTGAAGGAGCAGCGGCGCCAACGAGCCATCGCTGGCCTGTTGGAGTCCGGGCTCGTCCAGCGGCAAGCATCCGGCGGGCTGGTGGCGGGGGAAGCGATATTCCGTGACCTGCTGGCCCAGCAGCCCCGCCGGCAGCCGCGGACCGGGCTGGACAGGTTCATGCGGCTCGGACGGATTGAGACATATCCCGCGAACCTGGCAGAGCGGCGGGCGCTGCTGGCGAGGATCGCCACCGAGACCATCGCACCCGGCGAAAAGCTCACAGAGAGACAGGTCAACGAACGGCTGCTCAGCTATACCGACGACGTGGTGCTGCTGCGCCGCTACATGGTTGACTTCGGCGTTTTGCAGCGCACGCCTTCGGGTTCCTCGTATTCCTTGGCAGAGTAACCGCCCCCTGCCCTGACATGGTGTGCAGTAGTTTGGACGGCATGAGCAACTCGTCACGTACGTTGCCGGCAGGCGATATCAAGCCGGCCCTGGCCTTCGGTTCAGTGGCGCTGCTGTGCGTTGTGGCAGGCGGTCTCGTTGCCGCGGTAACTGGCCCGCTTCAGCTTGAGCACGGATCGTGGGCCGCGGCCTATCTCGTTCTCGTCGGAGGAGTGGCGCAGGGGGCTTTGGGGATAAGCCAACACTTTTTGGCGCCACGACGCTTCATCGGTTGGAAGGTTGTCGCGGAGCTGGTTGCCTGGAACGCTGCAAGCGAGTTCGTTATTGGCGGCACATTGGTTGCCAGCCCCTGGGTGGTCGATGGCGGCGGCGTGTTGCTGGTTGTGGCGTTGGCGTTGATGTTTCAGACTGTTCGCCGCTCCGGTACAAAATCCGGCTGGGCGCTGTGGGTTTATCGGGTCTTGGTGGTGGTAGTGGCCGTCAGCGTACCCATCGGGCTGGTGCTGGCCCATCTGCGTGCTTCATAACCGCTCCGACCCCGCGCGGAGCCGCCGGCTGAGCCGTTCCTTCTGCCCCACACCGCCTAGAGAATCCGCTGGAACATTCGGTGGTCCTGCCACAGCCCCGCTATCCGCAAATAGGCTCGCGCGATGCCGTACGACTCGAATCCGTTCTTCTCCAGCACCCGCTGGGAGGCCGTGTTATGCACCAGGGTCGCGGCCTCAAGCCGGTGCAGCGCGAGGTCATGTTTGGCGATGTTGACAGCGGCAGCTACCGCCGCCGTCATAATTCCGGAACCCTGCAAAGCCTGGTCCATCCAGTACCCCAGGTGGGCGTTTTGGAAGGCACCGCGCACGATCGAACTCAGGGTCAGCAGGCCGACGGCCTCATCTTGTCGTACCAAGACCATTGGAAGGCCGGTGCCTGCAGATAGTTCCCGTCGCTGCCTGGTGATCACCTCTTGTTGTCCTTTGACCGTGTAGAACTTGTCGGGACGAATTGGTTCCCACGGCGCAAGATGGGCGCGGTTCTTCTGGAACGCCTCTGTCAACGCCCTGGCGTCCAGCTTTTGGAAGGGCCGGAGGACAACGCCTTCAGGGAGTTCGAAAGAGAAGTTCATCTGTTCACACTACCCAGCAGGACTATTCCCTTGGACCCGAACAGATGTGCGGCGTGCGCTGTGGAGGGCAGCGGGCGCGAAGCCCAGGTCGCCTAGACTACTGACATGCCTACACTTGTTCACGAGTTTTCCTGGCCTGACCGGGTCGTCATCGGCACCGTGGGTGTTCCGGGGGCGCGCACCTTCTACCTGCAAGTCCGCACAGGCAAGCAGATCGTGACGATCGCCATGGAGAAGCAGCAGGCAGCTCTGCTCGCGGAGAAGATTGACGATGTTCTCGATCAGCTCAACGCCCTTGAGGGAAATCCCTTCAGCGTTCCCACCAGCACTCCCATTGAGTTGGTCGATAACGATCCGCTCGAGGCCGTTGAAGAGCAATTCCGGACCGGCGCCATGAGCCTGGGTTGGGACCCCACCACGGCGCAGGTAGTCATAGAGGCTTACCCCATCAGCGATGCGGATGATGAAGACGAATCCCTTGATCAGGACGACGCTGAGGTACCCGAAATGGTGTTGGTGAAAATGCCGGTGGGCACCGCCCGGGCATTTACCAAGCGCACACGCGAAGTAGTGGGCGCCGGGCGTCCCCTCTGCCCGCTCTGCGGGTACCCCATGGACGCCGACGGCCACATCTGCACCCCTCCCGACAACTGATGGGGCGCGCCGCGAACAGCCGGCGCAGGCCGTTGAACGCAGCGCTCCCCTATGAGGCTGTCGATACGACGCGCTGAAGGTTCTGGAGGGTGGCAGGGGTGGCTGCAATTTCAATGACGCCACGGTCTGAGTCCAGGCTGATGACGTGAAAGTCCAACGGCACTTCCTGCTTGCCGTCGTGGCGGTTGGCCTTCCGTGGTGGGGACTCCGTGGCCCTGACTCCCGTGAGGGCCTTGCTGCGGCCGATGGGTATCAGTTCGTCATGGATGGTCGGCTGGAAATCGATCCTTCCCGGGCCTGGGCTGGCGATGCCCGCCTGCCATGTGCTGCTGAGCGAGCCCGGTGACGAACCGGGGAAACGCAGGAAGATGACAAATCTGCCCGGCTCATCAAGGTTGGCGGTGTCCGCCGGGAACCTCGTCAGGAAGAACGCGCCGCCACCGATCAGCAGAGCGTAGAAGACGGCATTGGCGACCGCGTCGTCGGGATCGCCCCCGAGGATGAGACCGGCCGCCAGGATGGCGGCGAAGGCAACGACGCCCACCAAAACTGCACGGAGCGCGGGATGCATTTCGCCCCACTTCCTCATGGCGTCATCCTAGGCCCGGACCCTGCCCTCCGCTACGGCTCATCCTTTGTGACCGGGATGAACCGTTCATGGCGGGGAAACGGGTACTACAGTGGAGGCATGGCTGCCAGCCGCAAACCGCTCGACGAGCTGCGCGAAACCATCGGCCACCTGGCCGATCAGCTCAAGCTGCCCGGTTCAGAGCGCGTCGACGACCTGGTCGGCGATCTCATCGGTCCACGGCCCGGGCCGGCCCGGCCCCTGTCCGAGCTGCAAGAGGAGCTCGACGCACTGGTTGGGCTGGAGACCGTCAAGGAACAGGTACGGGCCCTCGTCGCACTGCTCCAGGTCCAGGCCCGCCGTAAAGCACACGGGCTGCCAGAGGTGGCCACATCGCAGCACCTGGTGTTCCTTGGGAACCCGGGCACGGGCAAGACCACTGTGGCGCGGCTCCTGGCCGAGATGTACCGCGCGGTCGGTCTACTGCAGAAAGGCCACCTGGTCGAGGTCGACCGTTCCGGCCTGGTGGGGCAGTACGTCGGCCAGACCGCCATCAAGACGGACCGGGTGATCCGGCGTGCGCTGGACGGCGTCCTGTTTATCGACGAGGCCTACGCGCTGGCGCCCGAGGACGGCCGGATGGACTTCGGCCCCGAGGCGATCGAGGTCCTGCTGAAGCGGATGGAGGACCACCGCCACCGCCTGGTGGTGATCGTGGCCGGGTACCCGCGGCTGATGGAGTCCTTCCTGCTCTCGAACCCCGGGCTGCGCTCCCGGTTCGCCCGCGAAATTACATTCCCCGACTACTCCGTCGACGCACTCCAGACGATTTTCCACCAGATGCTGGCCCAGCACGAGTACAGGCTGGAGCCCGGTGGGGACCAGATGCTGCGCCGTATCCTCGCCGGGCTCCACGCGGGCGAGGACTCCGGCAACGCACGCTTCGCCCGCACGCTGTTCGAGCAGGCGCTCAACCGCCAGGCGCTGCGGCTGTCGCTCGACGAGGAACAAGGTCTCGACGCGCTCGATCGCGAGGCTGTCATGACGCTCACCGAGGACGACATCGTCAAGGCCGCACTGGCCCTGGGTGAGGAGCCGGAGCCGGAACCGATGCCGGAACCGGAGCAGCCGCGGTGGTGGCGCTGGCTGGTCTGACCGAATCTGCGGCGGCCCTGGACGATGTCCTAGTAGTCGATGGCCTTCCGGTCCATGGACTTCAGCGCCGCAAGCCGTGCCTCTACCTCGGTCTGCTCGCCGAGGTCTTCCAGGGAGGCGAACTGGGCGTCCAGTGATGAGGCGGCGAGTTCCTGCTGGCCGCGGGCGGTGGCTTCCTGGCGGCGGACCTTGTCCTCGTAACGGCCGATCGCCGATGTTGGGTCCCCGCCGTCCAAGGCTTTGAGGGCGTCGTTCACCTGGGACTGGGTTGCTGCGACGCGGGCGCGGTTGACCAGCTCGTTGCGCTTCACGGTCAGCTCCCTGAGCTTTCCGCGCATCATTTCCAGACCGTTCTTCAGCTGGTCAACAACCCGGTTCTGCGCGGCCAGGTTTGGCTCCTGGGCCTTGGCGGTGGATTCGGCAGTCATCTGCCGGCCGATGGCGACCTTGGCGAGGGCGTCGAACTTGTCCGCGTCAACGCTGTTCCCCGCGGCGCGGAACTCATCGGCCTTCCGGGAGGCGGCGATGGCCTTGCGGCCCCAGGTGTTTGCATCGTCCATTGCCCTGTTGTAGTCGTCCTCGGCCATGCGGAGGTTGCCGATCGTCTGGGCGACCGCAGCCTCGGCTTCGCGAATGTTCTCCGAGTAGTCGCGGACCATCTGGTCCAGCATCTTCTGCGGGTCTTCTGCGGAGTCGAGGAGGGCGTTCAGGTTGGCCTTGGCGAGCTGGGCGACGCGGGAGAAAATACTCTGCTTCACTGCGGTCTTTCTATCGTTGGTGGAATTGGCATCCTATCGGAATGGCAGCAACCTGGGACCCAACGGTAATGACGCGGCCACTCTTGAGCAAACCTTGTACCCATCGTGGGCTGCCGTTTAGGAACGGGTCCTATCTTTGGGGGCAGGATCCTCCCGCTGGGGGCAGGTTCTACACATGGGGAAAGGGCCGGCGGCCGAAGCATCCCGAGACCGGATGCAGCCCCCCAAACCGCCGCCGGCCCTTAACCCGGGCCTCCCGGAATTCCGGCTGACCCGGGCGCGACTGACACCACCACCCGGCGATGGTTCCGCTCAACGTGGCGCGGGCGTCAACGAGGTGCTACAAATCCAAGGCGGTCGTCCATGCTGTGACGCTCGTCCTGCGGAAAGAGCCCGGCCAGGATCCGGTCCGATTCCCCTTGTGCCGCTACGTCGAAGGCTCCGCCTGTGATCAGCAACTCGTCAGCTCCGGAGGCAGCGAGCAGGTGTTGAACCTGGGTCCGCACCTCGGAAGCCGTGCCGTAGATCGAGGTGGCCAGGCTCCTTTCGACCGCTTCCTTTTCCCGTACAGTCAGGCCGGCCCACTCGGCCGGGCCCACAGGCGCCAAGGCAGCGAATTCGCCGGTGGTCCTGGAACGGGCCAGCGCGACGGCTTCGGGCAGAAGCAGTTCCCTGGCTGCCTGGCTCGTGGCGGCCACTGCTACATTGGCGGAAACCATGACGAAGGGCCGTTGGAACCAGCGTGATGGACGGAACTGTGAGCGATACCTTTCCAGCGCGGGGAGTCTGCCGTTCTGATCTGTCCGGAACACGGCTGGCCCGCCCAGCACCACTGCCAGGCCGGCACGGGCTGCGATATCGATTCCCGATCCCGTGGCCAGCACGAATACCGGTGTCGCCGAGTCGTTCCGCGGCCGGGCAGTGATGGACGCGGTTCCGGACAGGTAGGCCAGCAGTTCGGCCAGCAGGTCTTCAAACCGCTCCGCGTCCTGTTTCCCGGCGTGCAGCGCATCCCGGACTGCAGGCGTGAAACCCACTGACCGGCCGACGCCCAAATCGATCCGTCCGGGATGAAGGGCCTCCAGGGTGGCCGCCTGTTCGGCCACCACGAGTGGCTGGTGGTTGGGAAGCATGATGCCTCCTGAACCGACCCGGATGGAGTGCGTCCGGGCAGCAACGGCGGCCATCAGCACGGCAGGAACGGAACCGGCGATGCCTGGTACCGCATGGTGCTCTGCGACCCAGAAACGGTGATAACCCAATTCCTCCGCCCGCTGAGCCCGTCCCAGCACCCGGTGGAGGGCGTCGGCAGCAGGAAGCCCGTCGCGAGCGTTGGCGCGGTCCAGAATGGAAATCCGGGGAAGGGAAAGGGTCATACTGCTGGAACCACGCCCGGCGAGGAAGAATTCCGCTCCCGAATGCGCGGTACGGAGTCCCGGGTCTTAAACAAACGACCCCGCAGGCCTCAGCATGCGGGGTCATTCGGGGTGCACCGGTGAAGAAGAAGACTAGAAGTCCCAGTCCTCATCCTCAGTATTGACGGCCTTGCCGATCACGTACGAAGAGCCGGACCCGGAGAAGAAGTCGTGGTTCTCGTCCGCGTTCGGCGACAGCGCCGACAGGATGGCCGGGTTCACGTCCGTCACGGAGGCCGGGAACATCGCCTCGTAGCCCAAGTTCATCAGGGCCTTGTTGGCGTTGTAGTGCAGGAACTTCTTGACGTCCTCGGCCAGGCCCACGCCGTCGTACAGGTCGTGGGTGTACTGGACCTCGTTCTCGTACAGCTCGAAGAGCAGCTCGAACGTGTAGTCCTTGATTTCCTGGCGGCGTTCCTCGGACACGGTCTCCAGGGCGCGCTGGAACTTGTAGCCAATGTAGTAGCCGTGCACGGCCTCATCGCGGATGATCAAGCGGATCAGGTCGGCCGTGTTCGTCAACTTGGCGCGGGAAGACCAGTACATGGGCAGGTAGAAGCCCGAGTAGAACAGGAAGCTCTCGAGCAGCGTGGAGGCCACCTTGCGCTTCAGGGGATCATCGCCCTGGTAGTAGTCCATGACGATCTGGGCCTTCTTCTGAAGGTTCTCGTTCTCGGTGGACCAGCGGAACGCTTCGTCGATCTCCTTGGTGGAGGCCAGCGTGGAGAAGATGGAAGAGTAGCTCTTGGCGTGCACGGACTCCATGAACGCGATGTTCGTGTAGACGGCCTCTTCGTGCGGGGTCAGCGCATCCGGGATCAGCGAGACGGCGCCCACGGTGCCCTGGATGGTGTCGAGCAGGGTGAGCCCCGTGAACACGCGCATGGTGAGCTGCTGCTCGACCGGGGTCAGGGTGTTCCACGACTGGACGTCGTTGGACAGCGGCACCTTCTCCGGCAGCCAGAAGTTGTTCACCAGGCGGTTCCAGACGTCGACGTCCTTATCGTCCTGGATGCGGTTCCAGTTGATGGCCTCGACGTGGCTAAGCAGCTTGACCTTCTCGGTCATGTCATCCCCTAAGCGTTGGGTGGGTTTCACTAAGTTAAAGCGTACGACGGCGGGCGGCCACCCGCCGTCGTACTGGCACCTTTAGTTGACGGTGCAACTAGAGCATGCAGCTGACGCAGCCCTCGACCTCGGTCCCTTCCAGCGCGAGCTGGCGGAGACGGATGTAGTAGATCGTCTTGATGCCCTTCTTCCAGGCGTAGATCTGGGCCTTGTTGATGTCGCGGGTGGTGGCGGTGTCCTTGAAGAACAGCGTCAGCGACAGGCCTTGGTCAACGTGCTGGGTGGCGGCAGCGTAGGTGTCGATGACCTTTTCGTAGCCGATCTCGTACGCGTCCTGGTAGTACTCCAGGTTGTCGTTGGTCAGGTACGGCGCCGGGTAGTACACGCGCCCCAGCTTGCCTTCCTTGCGGATTTCGATCTTGGACGCCACCGGGTGGATGGAGGAGGTGGAGTTGTTGATGTAGGAGATTGAGCCGGTGGGCGGAACAGCCTGCAGGTTCTGGTTGTAGATGCCGTGCTCCATGACGGAGGCCTTCAGCGCCAGCCAGTCAGCCTGGGTGGGGATGTGGACGTCCTTGAAGAGGTCGCGGACCTTCTCGGTCTGCGGCACCCATTCCTGCTCGGTGTACTTGTCGAAGTATTCACCCGACGCGTACTTGGACTTCTCGAAGCCGCCGAACGTCTGGCCGGTTTCGATGGCCAGCAGGTTGGAGGCCCGGACGGCGTGGTACACCACGGTGTAGAAGTAGATGTTGGTGAAGTCCAGGCCCTCTTCGGAGCCGTAGTGGACCCGCTCGCGGGCCAGGTAGCCGTGCAGGTTCATCTGGCCCAGGCCGATGGCGTGGCTCTGGTCGTTGCCCTTGGCGATGGACGGCACCGAGGTGATGTTCGACATGTCCGACACTGCCGAGAGGGACCGGATGGCCGTCTCGATGGTCAGGCCGAAGTCCGGGGAGTCCATGGTCTTGGCGATGTTCAGCGAACCCAGGTTGCAGGAGATGTCCTTGCCGGTGTCGGCGTAGGAGAGGTCATCGTTGTACGTGGTGGGCTGGGAAACCTGGAGGATCTCCGAGCACAGGTTGGACATGATGATCTTGCCGTCGATCGGGTTGGCCCGGTTCACGGTGTCCTCGAACATGATGTACGGGTAGCCGGACTCGAACTGGATCTCGGCGAGGGTCTGGAAGAACTCGCGGGCCTTGATCTTGGTCTTCTTGATCCGCGAGTCATCCACCATCTCGTAGTACTTCTCGGTGACCGAGACGTCGGAGAAGGGCATGCCGTAGACGCGTTCCACGTCGTAGGGCGAGAACAGGTACATGTCCTCATCCTTCTTGGCCAGCTCGAACGTGATGTCCGGGATGACGACGCCCAGGGAGAGGGTCTTGATGCGGATCTTCTCGTCCGCGTTCTCCCTCTTGGTGTCCAGGAAGCGGTAGATGTCAGGGTGGTGGGCGTGCAGGTACACGGCACCGGCACCCTGGCGGGCACCAAGCTGGTTGGCGTAGGAGAAGCTGTCTTCGAGGAGCTTCATCACGGGGATGACGCCGGAGGACTGGTTCTCGATCTGCTTGATCGGGGCGCCGACTTCGCGGATGTTGGTCAGGGCGAAGGCCACGCCGCCGCCGCGCTTGGAGAGCTGCAGCGCGGAGTTGATGGAGCGGCCGATCGATTCCATGTTGTCTTCGATGCGGAGCAGGAAGCACGAGACCAGCTCGCCGCGCTGCTTCTTGCCCGCATTCAGGAACGTAGGGGTGGCCGGCTGGAAGCGGCCGTCGATGATCTCATCCACCATCTGCAGGGCCAGCTGCTCGTTGCCGCGGGCCAGGTGCAGGGCAACCATGCACACGCGGTCTTCGTAGCGCTCCAGGAAGCGCTTGCCGTCGAACGTCTTCAGCGTGTACGAGGTGTAGAACTTGAAGGCGCCCAGGAAGGTCTCGAAGCGGAACTTCTTCTTGTAGGCGCGGTTGAACAGCTCACGGATGAAGTTCATCGTGTACTGGTCCAGCGTCTCGCGCTCGTAGTACTGGTTCTTCACCAGGTAGTCGAGCTTCTCCTCCAGGTCATGGAAGAACACCGTGTTGTTGTTAACGTGCTGCAGGAAGTACTGGTGCGCAGCCTCGCGGTCCGCGCCGAACTGGATTTCGCCATTGGGACCATAAAGGTTCAGCATGGCGTTCAGCTCGTGATAGCCCAGCCCCTTGTAGGCGGCCGGCATCTCAGGCTTCTGGGCCCTGGTTACTTCTGTGTCTGCGACAGTCGTGTCCAAAACGTGTCCAATCCTTGGTTGACCCGGGTGACGTCTTCCGGCGTTCCCATAAGTTCGAATCGATAGAGGTGGGGTACCTGGCACTTGGCGGCGATGATGTCCGCTGCCATGCAGTAGTTGTCCCCGAAGTTTGTGTTGCCGGCGCCAATAACGCCGCGGAGCAGTTTCCTGTTCTGCGGGTTGTTGAGGAACCGGATGACCTGCTTGGGAACGGACCCCTCTCCCCCGGTGCCGCCATAGGTGGGCACCACCAGCACGAACGGCCGGGTGGCGAGGAGGGGTGCGTCCTTTGCATAAAGCGGGATCCGGGCCACCTCTCGGCCAAGCTTCGCAACGAAGCGGCTGGTGTTCTCGGATGTGGAGGAAAAGTAGATGAGCTGGCTCTCCGTGAGAGCTTGCCTGGGATCGTTCCGATTTGTGGCCGGCGGGGACACCTCCACACGCTGAGCCGTGTGGTCACGCTGTGCTGTTGGTGCCATGGGAGTCACCTCAGCTGGTAGTTGGTTGCCGGCAGGAAAAGCTGTAGCTCCTAGGCCACGGAAGAAACGGCAGAAAGTGCCAGTTCTTCAATCTTGTCCGGGCGGAAGCCGGACCAGTGGTCCTGGTCGGTGACCACAACGGGAGCCTGCATGTAGCCCAGTGCCTTCAGGCGCTCGAGTGCCTCGGCGTCCTGGGAGATGTCAACGCTCTGGTAGGTGATGCCCTTTTTGTCGAGCGCGCGGTAAGTGGCGTTGCACTGAACACAAGCAGGCTTCGTGTAAACCGTTACGGTCATTGTCCCTGTCCCCTAAGTTGAACTCTTGCTGGTGCGGTGTCCCCGTCCAGCTGTATGTAGATACTACATGTAGTGCAGACGCCTCTTTGGAACCCCAAGATGATGTATTACAAGTATGTCATTTAATGCACCGTTAATCCACAGGCAAGACCGGAAAAAATGCCCGGGATCCCGGGTTTTTTGCGGTGTTGGTCCACACCCTGTGGACGGACTTGCCCACTTATGCACAGTGCGCGTGTCGTGATTCCCCGGCGTGTCGCCCGCCGTTCGGGCGCAAGGAAAAGGGTCCTTCATCACTACATATGGTGATGAAGGACCCTTGGCGCAGCACCGGCTGACAGGCAGAACGTTCCCTACTTCATACCGGGATTGAGCCTGGCGATTGCCGCGGACAGTACGGTGGCGAACCCGCACCAGGCCGCGTACGGAGCGAGCGAAACCCCGGCCGTCGGGTTCAGCCGGTAGGTCCGCCGCACCAGGTC
Organism: Pseudarthrobacter defluvii; assembly: GCF_030323865.1. Classification (NCBI taxonomy): domain Bacteria; kingdom Bacillati; phylum Actinomycetota; class Actinomycetes; order Micrococcales; family Micrococcaceae; genus Pseudarthrobacter; species Pseudarthrobacter defluvii. Next base: position 2,293,486 of record NZ_CP066362.1, read on the forward strand.
AGCGCTGCTGGCGGCCAGCACGGCTGCTTCGGCAGCTCCCAGCCAGGGCCGCCGGGAGCGCCAGAAGAACCAGCTCCACGACGCGTTCAGCACCAGGTTGGCGGCCAGTGCACCCTGGTAGGAGCGCAGCTCCCGGCGGTGGTCCCTGCGGACAGGCCCGGGACTGTCGGCAGCCTCATCAAGTTCAGCAGCCCGGTCCAGCGCGACAGCGGACGTCACCGCCAAATCGGCGTACAAGGCAGTCCACACCACGGGAAACGCAATTGCCGGTGGCTGCCAGTCCGGCTTGCGCAGCTTCAGGTACCAGCTGCTCTGGGGGTCGGTCGCCACCCCGCCTGCCGCGGCGGTGGCGGCCGTTGCCGCCGTCGTCCATGCCAGTGTCTTGAGTTTCATGCCTGCTCCTCCCCTTTCCTTAACACGCAAACCTAGAGCTGCGCCTCCCGGCGGTCCAGCACAATCTGCTGCACGTCCAGGTACCCCGACTGGAAACCGGCGCGCGAGTAGCAGAGGTAGAACAGCCACATCCGCTGGAAGACGGCATCGAAGCCCAACTCCCCCACTTTCCGGGACTGCGACAGGAACCGCTCCTCCCACAGCCGCAGGGTGGCGGCGTAGTGGTCGCCCATCCCCATGCGCTCTCTGACGCGCAGGGTGGTGTGCTGCTGGGTCACTCCCTCAATGGCCCGGACGGACGGCAGGAAACCGCCGGGGAAGATGTACTTGTGCACCCACGTGTACGCGTTGCGGGTGGCCAGCATCCGCCCATGCGGCATGGTGATGGCCTGGATGGCCACCTTTCCGCCGGGGGCAAGAACGCGGTCGATCGTCTGGAAGTAGATGGGCCAGTATTCATAACCCACGGCCTCAATCATTTCCACGGACACCACGGCGTCGTACTCGCCTTCCACCGCCCGGTAGTCCTGCAGGGCCACGGTCACCCGGTCCGCGAACCCGGCCTCCGCGATTCGTGACTCGGCCAGCGCCTTCTGCTCGCTGGAGAGGGTGACGCTGTAGACGGTGGCGCCGCGGGCAGCGGCGCGCAGGGCAAGCTCGCCCCAGCCGGTGCCGATTTCCAGCAGCCGGGTCCCCTGGCCCACGCCGGCTTTGTCCAGCAGCCGGTCGATCTTGGCCTGCTGGGCCTCCGCCAGGAAATCCCATGCCACCGAGGACAACGGCCCGGCCTTTTCCGGGAACAGCGCCGACGAGTAGCTCATGGTGGTGTCCAGGAAGTTGGAGAACAGCTCGTTGGACAGGTCATAGTGCCGCGAAATGTTGCTGCGGGTGTTCTGTTCGGCGTTGCGTTCCTCGCGGGGCGTCCGTGGCAGGTACAGCGAGCGCAGCTTCTGCAGCGGCATGGGGATCAGCGTGTCCACGGAAGCAGCGAAGACTTCCAGCACCGCGGCCAGGTCGGAGGCCTCCCAGTCGCCGGCCATGAAGGATTCGCCCAGGCCGATCAGGCCGTTGTCGCCGATACGGTTCTCAAAGGCCTCGGGCCGCACCATGGTCATCACAGGAGCGTTCTGTCCGCCCGTTCCCAGCACCGTGCCGTCCGGGTATTCCACCCGCAGCGGCAGCCGCTTCACCGCTCCCTTGAAGAGCAGGCCGGCAGCTTTGCCGGCGACGTCGGCCTTGAGGCCCGACGGCGGTGCGGCAACACCGGGCCAGCGGTCGGGATCGATGGTGGCGGGCGACGCCGGCACCCCGTTGGCGCCCCAGGCTGCGGGGCTGTACCCGGCGGGGTGTGCGGGGGGCGCCGCATCGGTACGGGCTGCAGTGCCGTTGTCGTCAGTCATTGTCATTGAACTGCCTCCTGTGAAGGGTGATGTGGTCTGGCAACGACGGGCAGGCGTCTTGCCCAGAGTTTAATGCCCTGAATCCGGATCAGGGCGGATACCAGCAGCGGCGCGGCAGGCACCGTCAGGGCGGCAGCCAGGATGTTCCGGACCGTGGCGGGCCTGCGGCGTCCGTCCATGGTGGCCACGAAGGGCCGCTGCCCCTCCCGCTCCAGGATGATGGACACCGCCAGCCGGTCCCCCGGTGCCGGTAGCTTCATCCGGTACTGCCCGTCGACGTCGTTGAAGGGTGAAACGTAGAACGCCTTCGGCACGGATGCCCGCCCGGCGGTGTCGGTGCGCAGCAGGTAGCAGTGCCGTTCCCCGTAGGTGTTGTGGACCTCCGCCACCACGCATTGCAGGTCCCCGTTGGAGCGGTAGCACCAGAACAGGCTGAGCGGATTGAAGACATACCCAAACACCCGGGCGCTGGCCAGCATATGGATGGGGCCGCCGTCGGCCTCCATGCCCTGGGTCCGCAGGTACCGCTCCACGTTGGACCGGATGCTGGCATCCGGATCCCCCAGGTGGTCCCCGGCGCGGAACACGGCCAGTGGCCGGAGCAGGAACGGCAGCCGCGGAATCGCGTCCACGTCCACGAACCAGCTGTAGCTCCGGTACGTGAACGCGTTCTTCAGGGGAATGCGCCGCACGTGGGAAATGGAGGTGCGGTAGATCGAGGCGTCCATGGTCATGCAGGTTCCGCGGCCAGTTCCCGCTCCCCTTCACCGGCCGGGTCGCCCGGGTCGGCGAGCGCCACCGGCCAGGTGCGGCCAAGCTTCTCTGCGGCGCGCACGCCGGAGAGGGCGCCGTCCTCGTGGAAGCCCCAGCCAAGGTAGGCCCCGGCGTACGCGATCCGGCTGTTGCTCAGGGCGGTGATGGCCTGCTGGGCCTTCACCGACTCGGGAGTGTACTGCGGGTGCTCGTACACCATCCGCTCCAGCACGGCGTCGCCGGCGATCAGCTCCGATTCGCCCAGGCTTACCAGGTAGGGGCGGCCGTCCGCGGGCGTGAGCCGCTGCAGCCGGGTCAGGTCGTAGCTCACCAGGACCTTGTCCGGCCGGGCGTCGCAACCCGGAAGGCGGTAGTTCCAGGACGCCTTGGCATTGTCTGCCGCCGGCAGGACGGCGGGGTCCTGGTGGAACACGGTGTGGTTCACCGAGTAGGGCATCCCGCCCAGCGCTTCCTTCTCCTCCGGGGTGGCATCGGCCAGGAACCCGAGCGCCTGGGCAGGATGGGTGGCGATCACGACGGCGTCAAAGTCTTCCAGCCCGCTGTCGGTTGCGAGCTCCACCCCGTCGGGCAGCCGCCGGATGGCCCTGACGGGCGTGTGAAGCCGGACGTCGCTGAGTGTTGCGGCGAGTTTTTCCACATACCGGGCCGAGCCGCCGGTGACCGTGCGCCACTGCGGCGAGCCCTTGATGCCCAGCATCCCGTGATGGCCAAGGAAGGTGAACAGGTACCGTGCGGGATAGGCGAGGGCGGTGGTGGGGTCGCAGGACCAGACGGCGCTGACCACAGGGGTCATGAAGTGGGAAATGAAGTACGGGCTGAACTTCTCCCGCTCCAGGAAGGCGCCGAGCGTCAGTTCCGGGATGTCCACTTCGTCGCTGACGGCCGACGGCGGCGCGGTCCTGAGCAGTTCCCTCGCCTTCCGGTAAAAGCGTGTGACCTCCAGCAGCATCAGCAGGTAACGGCCACGCAGCAGGCTGGAGGGCTTGGCGATGATCCCCCGGGCACCATCCCGGGCACCGGCGTATTCCAGTCCGCAGCCGTCGCAGCGGATGGACATGCTCATCTCCGAGTCCTGGGTTTCGACGCCGAGTTCGGCGAACAGCCGCAGCAGGGTGGGATAGGTGCGCTCGTTATGCACGATGAACCCTGTGTCCACCCCGATGATGCCTCCGTCCGGCTGCGGCATGTCATGGGTGTGGGCGTGGCCTCCCAGCCGTGAGTCTGCTTCGAACAGGGTGACGTCGTCCTGCCTGTTCAGCACATAGGCGGCCGTCAGTCCTGCCACGCCGCTGCCGATGACGGCGATGCGCCGCCTGCCTGCACTTCCTGCTGGGTTGAGTGACAACTTATGCTCCTCTGCTGAACATTTGTCGCTGGGCCGGGTATACAGACGGCAATTCGGCGCAGTAGCGGCGGCGGATGGGTGCAGTACTGTGGGCTGGTGGTAAATCCCGTGCACCTGAAGACCCTCCTGGAGGTCACGCGGCTGGGCTCGTTCGCCGCGGCAGCCGCGACGCTCGGCTACACGGCATCGGCCGTCTCGCAGCAGATGTCCGCGCTGGAGCGCGAAACCGGCGTAACGCTCTTCCAGCGGACGGCGCGCGCCGTGGTCCCTACGGAAGCCGCCGTCGTCATGACCCGGCATGCCGCCAAGGTGCTCACCGACATCGAGGCCCTCATGGCCGCCGCGTCAAGGACGCAGGACAGCGAAAGCCAGGAGCTGCGGCTGGGGATCTTCCCCAGCCTGGCCACCTACGTCCTGCCCCGGATCCTGAAGAACCCGGCCTGGAAGAAACTCGGCATTGACCTGCGGGTATCCGTCGCGGAGCCTGGCCAGACCATCCAGGGCCTGCGCACCGGCGGGGACCTGGACCTGGCGGTGGTGTTCCAGGTGGGGCAGACGGGCTTCGCCTGGCCCAACACCATCAACCGGCAATGGATCGGCGACGACGACTTCCGGGTGGTGCTGCCGGCGGGCTGGGGCTTCCGGGCCGATGCCAAGGTGGCGGCGGACCACCTTTCAGAGATGCCATGGATCATGCACCACCCCGGCACGAGCGACGCCATGGTGATCGAACGGCTGTTCGCCGGCTGCAACCTGCACCCCCGCGTGGTTGCACACAGCGACGACTTCCACGCAAGCCTGGAAATGGCCGCCGCCGGACTGGGCGCGGCCCTGGTTCCGGAGTTGGCGCTGCGGAACAAACCGGCAGGCGTCGTGGTGCTGGACGTGCCCGAAATCCGGCTGGCACGAAACGTATTTGCGCTGCTGATCAACGACCGGAAGACCGCGCGGGTGCAGCTTTTCGTGGACCTCCTGGCGGAAACCCTTGCCGGGATGCGCACCGCGGTGAATTAGGGCCGAACGCTGGAATGGTCTGCGCTTCGGGTCTATGTTGAGACTATGAACAAGGTAGCGAGCCAGCACTTTGGGGAGATCGAGCTCAACCACGGCATGGATCACCTCTTCGCGGCCCAGCACGAGCTGCGGGGCCACCCGCTGGAACTCGACCTGAACATCAAGGCGCACGACCACTTTGACGAGGCCGCGCTTCGCAAAGTCGAATACCGGCTGCGCTTCCTCCCCGAACTGGTGGACGAGGTCCGCGCAATGATCGCGGAAGAGCTTGAGCAGGAGGGCACCAGCCCCCAGGAGTACCTGCACTTTCACTGCAACGCCCTCAAGGACGAGCATCTGCACAAGGTGTTCGGTGTCCAGGACCGCAGCCAGCTCACCAACGAGGTCTTCCTCAAGGCCCTGAAACTGGGCCACGTGGCCATCTACCCCGGCCAGCCCGAGCGCTATTTCGTCCTGGACTTCACTTTGGGCCAGCACTTCACCGATGAGGTCCTGGTGGCGTGCGCCGACCAGGACGGCGTTGTGGACGACGAGATAGTCTGGGAGTCCTGAACGGGGCGTTTGGCCCTGGCGCCGCCGCGCCGGTGGTTCCACCATGGGAGTTATGCAAGAACCCAGGGCCGGCACGTTTCGGCTCGCTGCTTCGTTGCTCCTGGCCGGCGTGCTGGCCTCGATAATCGCCGGTGTGCTCCATGCGGGGTCCCATGACGCCAACGATCACGTTGCCTCGTTCACTGCGTACGCCAACAGCGGCATCTGGACCGCCGTACACCTCGGTCAGTTCGTGGGGATGGCATTGGTATGCGCAGCCCTTGTCTCCCTGTGGGCAGCCCTTGAGGCGAGTCAGCACGCTGTGGCCTGGGTTGCCCGGTTTGGTGCCCTTGCCGCCGCTGCCGGCCTGGCACTTTATGCGGCACTCCAGGCGGTGGACGGCGTGGCTTTGAAGCAGGCGGTGGACGCCTGGGCCGCTGCCCCGGAGCCCGAAAAAGCAGCCCGGTTCGCTACGGCAGAGGGCATCCGCTGGCTGGAATGGGGCATGCGCAGCTACCAAAGCTTCCTGCTCGGAGCTGCACTGGGGCTCCTTGGGATTGCTGTGGCTGCCACACATCGTGTCCCCCAGATCATCGGACTACTCATGGCGCTGTCCGGACTGGCTTACCTGGCCCAGGGGTGGATCATCGGAGAATCCGGGTTTTCCGACGCCAACTCGGCGCCTACCTTGGTCGGCATCGTGGCAATCGTCGCGGCCAGCGTTTGGCTGGCAGTCAGCGCCTGGCGGATGAAGCAGACGACGGCGGCCGGTCACCTCAGGTGACCAAACCGCCGTCGTCCGCTCCTCAAGGTCCGGCGCGCTGGAGAGCCGGACCTTGAGCCTGCTTACCCCAATCCGCTACTTCGCCGCTTGCAGCAGTTCCGTGCGGACCGTTTGGGTGGCCTTGACCAGGTTCCGCAGCGACTCCTCGGTCTCGGCGTAGCCGCGGGTCTTCAGGCCGCAGTCCGGGTTGACCCAGAGCTGGCGGGACGGGACGTGCCTGACGGCGGTGGACAGCAGCTCGGTGACCTCGGCCTCGCCGGGAATGCGGGGCGAGTGGATGTCATAGACACCCGGACCAACCCCGCGGCCGAAGCCGTGGGATTCGAGGTCGTGGACAACCTCCATGCGGGAGCGGGCGGCTTCGATAGAGGTAACGTCGGCGTCCAGGCCGTCGATCGCGTCGATGATCACGCCGAACTCCGAGTAGCAGAGGTGGGTGTGGATCTGGGTGGAGTCGGCGGCGCCGGCCGTGGCCAGACGGAAGGAGTCCACCGACCATTTAAGGTAGTCAGCCTGGTCTGCCTTGCGCAGCGGGAGCAGTTCGCGCAGGGCGGGCTCGTCCACCTGGATGATCTTGATGCCTGCCGCTTCGAGATCGGCGATCTCATCGCGCAGCGCCAGGCCAACCTGGTTGGCGGTTTCAGCCAGCGGCTGGTCGTCGCGGACAAAGGACCAGGCCAGGATGGTGACCGGACCGGTGAGCATGCCCTTCATCGGCTTGCCGGTCAGCGACTGCGCGTACTCCGCCCACTTGACGGTGATGGGGGCGCTGCGGGTGACGTCACCCCACAGGATCGACGGGCGGGTGCAGCGGGAGCCGTAGGACTGGACCCAGCCGTGGACGGTGACGTCGAAGCCTTCGAGGTTCTCGGCGAAGTACTGCACCATGTCGTTGCGCTCGGGTTCGCCGTGCACCAGGACGTCGTAGCCCAGCTCTTCCTGCAGGTCCACCACGCGCTTGATTTCATCCTTCATGAGCTGCTCGTAATGCCCATCACTCAACTCGCCCTTGGTGTTGCGGGCGCGGGCGGAGCGGATCTCCGAGGTCTGCGGGAAGGAGCCGATGGTCGTGGTGGGCAGCGGCGGCAGGTGCAGTGCCTCTTCCTGGGCGGCCTCGCGCACGGTGTAGTCGGAGCGGGTGAAGTCTGCGGCGGTAAGCGCTCCGGTGCGGGCCCTGACGTCGGCGCGGCGGACACCTTCCGCCGCGGCGCGGGAAGCAATCACGGCCGTGGCTTCCTGAATGGCAGCCCTGGCCGAGGCGGGGTCCGCGAGGTATGACGCCAGGGTTTTGACCTCCACGGCCTTCTGGTCCGAGAAGGCCAGCCAGCTGCGGAGCTGCTCTGACAGCTGGGTTTCCTCGGCAACGTCATAAGGGACGTGCTGGGTGGAGGTGGAGGTGGAGACGGCGAGCCTGCCGGCGGCGGCCTTCAGCTGGTCGAGCCTGGCGGCGGAGGCGGCAAGGTCGTTGCGCCAGATGTTGTGGCCGTCCACGACGCCGGCCACCAGGGTTTTGTTGCCCAGGCCCGCCAGCGCGGCGGCGGAGGGAAGGGTGCCCTTGAAGACATCGATGTGGAGGGCATCGATGTCGGTGGCGGCGAGGGTGCCCAGCTGGCCTTCGAGCGAGCCGTACGGGGTGGAAACCAGGAGCTGCGGACGGTTGGCCGCAGCGGTCAGAACCTCATATGCCCGTGCAACGGCTGCTTCGACCTCTGCAGCCGGCGTGTCCTGGTCAACCACCAGTGCGGGTTCGTCGAGCTGCACCCAGCCTGCGCCGGCGGCGGCCAGCTTCTCCAGCAGCTGGACGTAGACGGGCAGGATGTCCTCGAGGCGGGACAGCGGCGCGAAGCCGGCCGGTGCGTCGTCGGAGGCCTTGGAAAGGAGCAGGTAGGTGACCGGGCCGACGATGTAGGGGCGGGTTTCGATCCCGTTGGACAGTGCGAAGGCGAACTCGTCAACCTTGGCGGTGGACGCCAGGGTGAACTCGGTTTCGGGGCCGATCTCCGGGACCAGGTAGTGGTAGTTGGTGTCGAACCACTTGGTCATTTCCAGCGGCTGCTGTTCCTTGTTGCCGCGGGCCAGCGTGAAGTAACCGTCAATGTCCAGCTGCCCATCGGCGTTGAGCAACTTGCCGAAGCGGGCAGGCACGGCACCCAGGTGGGCGGTGGTGTCGAGGACCTGGTCGTAGTAGGAGAAGGTGCCCGGCACGGCGGCGGCTTCGGTGAGGCCGAGTTCCTGAAGGCGGCGGGCGGTGGCCAGCTGGATGACCTTGGCGGCGGCGTCCAGGGCGGCGGCGTCGATCCTGCCGGCCCAGTAGGCCTCCACGGCCTTCTTGAGTTCGCGCCGGCGGCCTATGCGGGGGTAGCCGAGAAGCGAAGCGGACGGGAACGGGATGCGGGCGGTGTTCTGTTCAGTCATGGGTACTCCTGGAAGTGGGAAGGGCGCGCGCGGATCAGCGCAGCGCGAAGGAACGCAGCACGGAACGGTGCGCGTAGTGATGGCGATGCTTAGTGGTGCGGCCGGTCAGCCGGCAGCCTGGAAGGACTCCAGGCTGGTCAGCTGGCGAGGAGGCTGCGGGCGATTGATTCCCGCCGGCTGTGCTGGCTGCCGGGACGGCTGCGGCGCGGAAGGGCGAGCTTGTCCAGCACTTCCAGCGCGCTTTGGTGCTCGTTGAAGGTGTAAATGTGGATGCCGGGGGCACCGGCGTCCAGGGCAGCGTTGGCCAGGTCCACCGTGGCATCGACTCCGATATGGAGCCGCTCCAGGTCGGAATCGGCGGCGGCCAGCTTGGCCATCAGTTCCGGCGCGGGCTCCACGCCGGTGAGCTGTCCCAGGCGGTTGAGCCGGCGGAGGCTGGTGAGCGGCATGACTCCGGGGATGATGGGGATGGTCACGCCGGCGCGCCGCGCCCTGGTGAGCAGGTCAGCGTAGTGCCTGGTTTCGAAAAACACCTGCGTAATGGCGAAGTCGGCACCGGAACGCTGCTTGGCCAGCAGCACCTCCACATCGTGCTCCTCCGTGGGCGATTCCGGGTGCCGGGCGGGATACGCTGCCACCCCGACTGCGATCTTGCCGGCACAAAGCAGGGCCGAACGGCGCTGCTCCACGCGGCGGATGAGTTCGATCAGGTCCTGGGCGTACCGGAGGGATCCGGCAGCGGGCGCGCTGGCTTCCTTGGGAAGGTCTCCGCGCAGGGCAAGGATGCCGCGTACGCCGGTGTCCAGCAGTTCGCCCACGATGGTGGCGAGTTCCTGCGGGCTGTTGCCCACGCAGGTCAGGTGGGCCAGCGGCCGCAGCGTGGTCTCCAGCAGGAGCCGGTTGATGAGTTCGACGGCGGTGTCCCGGTTGGAGCCGCTGGCGCCATAGGTTACGGAGACATAGTCCGGCTCAGTGGTTTCCAGTTCGCGAATGGTGGTCCAGAGCGTTTCCGCTGCTGCAGGCGAACGGGGCGGGAACAGCTCATAGGAAAGCGCCACGGGAGCGGCTTCGGAGAGGTTCGGGTGTGCGTCAATCAGGCTTGGTGGTGACATTTGCGTCCTTGGCTTTGGGCCATTGCCTGCTTCCCTCCGACAGAACGGCCAGGGAACCGGCAATGAGTTGAGTTTGGGGAACACGGAGGGACTCCACCAGCGACGCAGCCGCGACTGTTACGCCTTGCATGAAGTAGTCCGTGAGCAAATGTCAGGCCCACATGGGGGCACCCACACCCTCCAGACGGAGGATCGCTGACACGTTACCGCGGTAACTTGTCCTCGACTCTATGGGCAGTGACGGGCGCGGGACAAGTCGGCGCCGAATTAAGACACTGTTTTACAGGTCGTTTTCCAAGGCAACAGAATTTTCTTCGCCGGCATGGGCCTTCACCACGGGCGCTCCGCAGCTGTCCCGTCGCCGGTATCCAGGTACTCTTCCCGTTCGCGCCCGCTGTTCCGCTCCCGTTCCGCCTGCCGTGCGCTGTCCTGGAGCTGGTCGAGCTGGCCCTGCCGGGGATCTGCAGACGTGTTCGGCGGCGGGTCCTCCCCGGGTGCCGGCGTCCCGGCCGCAGCCTGACCGGCGGCACCGAGTTTGCTCTCCAGCCTCTCCTTGGCATCAGCGAACCGGCCGCCGGTGTCGGGATTCCCGGCCCCGCATGCTTCCGGCGCCTGCCCGGCCGTTGCCAGCGCTTCCTGGAACAACAGAACGGCCGACGCCGGGTCCCCGGCCTGCTGCCGCTGGTCACCCAGGCGTTCGATCGCCAGCACAAGATTGACCCGGATGATGCACCTGTCCCCCGAGCCGGCGGGAACCATGCTTAGGGCTTGTTCGAACTGTGTCCGGGCAGTCGCATAGTCCTCCTCCGCCACGGATGCGTCACCCGCCGCGAACGGCGCCTTGTGCGGCTCCACGACGTTGGCGAAACCAAGGCCCCTGGCGGCGGCATCAACGGCGGCAGCGTCCCCGGCGGAAAAACCGGCGGCGGCGCGGTCAGCCAGGATGCCCAGGCTGAGCAGCTTGGCGGCGAAGCACAGCACCAGCAGCACCGGAAGCGCGGACCACACCAGCAGGCGGCGCCTGCAGGAATGCGGTGTCGACTGTGCGGTCACGGCCTTTCCTCCTTCCGGCCTGCCGGCGGGAGTCCGCGAAACTGCCGCACGAGTGCCACGGCTTCCGGCAGTGCCAGCAGGAAGGCCCCGGCAGCGAGGATCCAGTAGAGCTCCGTCCCTGCCGCCAGCGAACCATCATCGTCTGGGCGTTCCACCCTTCCGGGGTGCGCCTGCTGCATCATGTCAGCGACAGGAGCGCCTGCAACGCGATGGACGTATGGCACCCCAAGCTGCCCGGCGATGGCCTGCAGCCGTCCCTCGTCAATCATGGACAGCGCGTCGCCGGTACTGCCGGGCCGGTTGTCCTGGACGTAGCCGCCACCCCGGGTGCCGGCCGTCCCTCCTGCGGTCCCGCCGTCGTCCGCCCCTGTGTTCTCCTTCATCCGGCCGCCTCCGGACGTGCCGTAACCCAGCACCGCTCCCCCGGCCACCAATCCGCCGTCGACCTTGATGGGCTCCGGCTCCTTGCCGCTGGTCTGCTCGCCGTCGCCCAGGTAGTACACCAGACGGGGCCTGCCCGGGTGGCTGTCCCTGGCCGCTGCCAGGCGCCCGGCCAGCACCTGCTTGGCTGCGGTAATGCTGCTGCCCTTGGCGTAAGCGGTCACCTGCGGTTCCAGGACGTCCGTGATGGTCTCCAGGGCAAGGGTGTCGGTGCTCAGCGGCATGCGGACGTGCGCGGTGGTGTCGAACGTGATGACGGAGAACCGGGCGCCGGGCAACTGTTCAGCGATGGCCATGATGTCCTTCCGGACGCCCTCCAGCCGCGGCCTACCGTTGCCGTAGTCCTCCGCCACCATGCTGGTGGTGGTGTCCACCACGAAGAACACGTTCAGGTCGGCGCTGGCGGCTTGGACGGTGCCTCCCGGCAGGTGCGGCCGCAGGAGCGCTGCAAGAAGCAGCAGGACAATGGCTGCTCGCCGCAGCCAGGTCCTGCTGCGGAGGCGGACGCGCTGCAGCCGCCAAAGAACGGCGCAAAGGGCAAGAGCAGACAGCAGCGCAGCCGCTAGCGGCAGGCCAGGTACATCTGCGAACACAGCCCGGGGCGCCCCCTGGACCGCCGTTGTCTCCGTCTGCTCAATGCCTGTGACAATCCCGGCCACGGCGTCCGGGCTGTCAAGGGCAAAGTAGGCGCCGCCGGTGGACTCTGCGGCTACACGCAGTTGTGCGCCCGACTGGTCAGAACCGGAGCCGTAGTCCAGGTCCGCCGGGTTCAGCGCATAGACGTGGACGGACCGCTCCCTGGCCAATCCGGCCGCCTGGTCCAGCGTCATGATGGGCTTGCCGGACAGGAAGTTGTCTGTCGCGAGCACCACCGACCGCGAGCGCTGGGAGTTGGTGCCTCCGCCGGTGGTCTCCTGGGACTTGCCGGCGCCCGGGAAACTGTTGAGGCAGGACGCCAGGCCGTCGCCGATCAGGGACGAACCCCGGCCGCTCCACGTGCCATCAAGGAATCCGGAGCTTCCGGGTTTGCCGTCAAAGGCGTCCCTGGCACCCTGGAGTTGTTCCTGCGCATAGGCGTAGTCGTCCGTCAACGGAAAGACCTGGATGGCGCTGCTGTCGAAGATGGTCAGGCCGATCCGTTCGCCGTCGAACTCCCGTGCCAGTTTGGCGAAGACGTCCACTACTGCGGCGTCGGCGCTGCTCATGGAGCCCGAGGCATCAAGGCAGAGCATGATATCGCGGTTGTGCTGCTCCGGCCTGACGGTATCCATCGCCACGGGACGTGCCGCAGCTGCTGCTGTGGACACCAACAACAGGACCAGCGCTGTCGCGGCCAGGACCAGCCACCGCCGGTACCGCCGGAGGGCTGCCTGGTATTCCGGCAGCGCGGTGAGCCTGTCCGCGTGGGCCACGGGCCGTCGTCGCCCGTTGCTCCCCCCGTTACGGCGCAGCGCAACCCATACCGCCACACCCGCCGCGGCAGCCGCGGCCGGCAGCAGCCACCAGAACATCAGCTCCACGCGCGCACCGCCGCCGAGGCACTTGCCGCAGACGCCGCCACGGAAGGCAGCGGGCCGGGACCGAATTCAGCCGGGTAGAGGGCCTTGACCGCGTCGGCAGCGGCCGGAAGAGGGTGCCGGGCGAGGTCCTGGTGCGTCATCCTGGTGGCATCCACCCCCGTGGCGTCCCGGACAAACCCGCGCAGCAGGAGGCTGATCTCCTGGTGGGCCGGCCGCGCGTCCACCCTGCCCGCCGCCGCGGCCTGCTCCACATCGTGGATGCGCTGCAGGTATGCCGCCTTGAGCGCAGGCAGGTCGGTCAGCGCAGACCGTCCCTGGGCGCTGCCGGACGGCTCCATGCGCCCGGCCGGACGGGTGGTGGCCAGCACGAAGACGTACCACCCTGCCACCAGGGCCAGCAGTGCTGCCCCGCACCACGCCCAAGCGGGACTGTACTGCAGCGGCGCGAAGAACCCGGGATCAGCCTGCACGCCGGTGCCTCTCCAGAAGCGCGAACAGGCCGGTGATGACATCCCCACTGCCCGCTACGTCCCCTTCGGTGATCCCGGCCGCGCGCAGCATGGCCTTCCGGCCCGTATCACGCTCCGTAGTCGCTTTCGTGTAGGCCGTCTCCACGGTGGCGGACACCCCGGGCGGCCAGGGCAGGAGGGACTCATCGGCCACGCTGTAGGCCGCGGGGGCGTTGGGATACGTGCCGTTTGGGGATGGGGCGAGGTCCGCGTCCCGCACTGTCAGCCACAGGACTTCGTGCTGGGCACGGAGCCGGAGCAGGAGCTGGGCGGTGGCAGAGTCCGCCGCCAGTTCGTCCGCGACGACAAAGAGCAGGTGGCGGCCCTTAACGTTGCGTGCCACGTAGCCCAGCTGGTCCTGAATTCTGCTGGGTTGCCCTTCAAGGCGCGTGTGGGAATCCACGTGCCTGAGGAGCCGTTCCAGGTGGGCTTCGCCACTCTTTGCCGGCAGGGAGAGGGTTGCGGTGGAGTCCCCGCACACCAGGCCCACCACGTCCCCGTGCCGATGGGCCAGGTAGCCCATAACCCCCAGCGCGAGCACGGCGATGTCCTTTTTCACTTCCCCGGAGTGCGCCTCCGCCGCCATGTTCCGTCCAGTGTCGGTGACCAGGAGGACGGTCTGCCGGCGGACGGCCACGTAGCGCCGGATCAAGGGTGAACCGTGCCGGGCCGTGGCCTTCCAGTCGATGTCGCGCACTTCGTCACCCGGCACGTAGGCGCGCAGGTCGTCAAAGTCCAGGCTGCGGCCCCTGAACACGGAACCGTACTCGCCGTCGAGCATTCCACGCGCTTTGCGGTGCGCGAAGATGGCCATCTTCGACTTCACCCGCTGGAGGAGGCTGGCCATCCGGGGTCAGGGAGTCTGGACGGCGGCCACGACGGCGTCAATCACCGATTCGACCGGGACCTGCTCGGCCACCGCGTCGAAGTTCAGGATCAACCGGTGCCTCAGTACCCGGTGCGCCAGCGACCTGACGTCCTCCGGGATCACATGGTCGCGGCCGTGCAGCAATGCCACCGCACGCGCTGCCTGGCTGAAGGCGATGCTGGCCCGGGGGCTGGCGCCGAATTCGATGAAGCCGGCCAGGCGGGCATCGATGTACTGGGAGGCGTTCCGCGTCACGTATACGAGGCCCACGATGTAGTTGAGGATTGACGGATCGAGGTAGACCCGCCCCACCAGTGCCTGGATTTCGGTGATGGCATCCAGGGAGGCTGCGGCCGCGGGCTTTTGTTCGCGGGTGTAGACGCCGGCGTCGATCCTGCGGATGATCTCCGCTTCTTCAGCGGGGGTGGGATAGTCCAGCACGTCCTTGAGCATGAACCGGTCCATCTGCGCCTCGGGCAGCTGGTAGGTTCCCTCCTGCTCGATGGGGTTTTGGGTTGCCAGGACCAAGAACGGCGAGGGCAGGGGGTGGTCCTGCCCGCCAATGGACGTCTGGCGTTCCTGCATGGCCTCAAGCATGGCGCTCTGGGTCTTGGCGCTGGAACGGTTGATCTCATCCAGCAGCACGATATTGGCGTGCACCGGGCCGAGTTGGGTGCGGAAATCCCCCTTGGCGGCATCGTAGATCTGGGTCCCCACGATGTCGCTGGGCAGCAGGTCAGGGGTGCATTGGATCCTGCGGAATTCGGCACTCACGGCTTCGGCGAGGGTTTGTGCGGCCGTGGTCTTGGCCAGTCCCGGGACGCTTTCCAGGAGGATGTGGCCGCCGGTCAGCAGTCCCACCAGCAGCGACTCCCGCAGCCGGGACTGTCCCACAACTTTTGCATCGAAACTCCGGGAAATGTTGGCCGCCACCTGCTGCGCCCTGGCCAGCTCCGCGGGCTGGATTCTTTCGGGCACGCTGGTCGAAAGCACTGGATTCCCCCTGATGACGGTGTTGGGCGCACGGGCCGGGCCGGCCTTGTCCCGCCCGCCATCCTATCCAAGCCGGGGCCGCGAAGTCCGGCAATGGGGACCACTCCCCTAATGGGGTCTGCAGGTCTATCCTTTTGCCATGATTGAGCTTCCAGCCAGTTACAAGGAATACCTTGCCGACAAGAGCCAGCACTTCGTGGACACGGTCCGGCCGGTCCTGATGCAGTCCGCGGCGGAAAAGCTGCACGGGGTTCGGGTGGTGAACAATCCCACGGGGCACCAGGCGCACCTCGACGATACCCTGCCCTTCGGCGTGGTGCTCGAGGACATAGACTAGCCCCTGACGGCTCCGGCAAGGGCCAGTGCGTTGCCGGACCCGCGTGCCACGATCGCGTAGAGGGCCAGGACTGGAACGGAATAGAGAATCGAGAATGCGGCCAGCTGGCCGTAGGCCACTGCGCCGTGCTGGCCGAAGAAGCTGAAGATCGATACTGCTGCGGGCTGGCTGGCCTCGGACAGCAGGAGCACGAACGGGACAAAGAAGTTTCCCCAGGCCTGAATGAAGACGAAGATGAACACCACGCCCAGGCCCGGTCCCATGAGCGGAAGCACGATGGACCGCAGCCCGGACAGCCTCGACGCGCCATCAACCCACGCCGCCTCCTCCAGTGCCACCGGCACGGCGTCCATGAAGTTCCTGGTCATCCAGATGGCCATGGGAAGGCTGGTGGCGGCCAGGAACAGCACCGTGGCCGGCATGGAGTCCAGCAGCCGAAGCTGGACGAACAATCCGTAGACCGGCACCATGATGGCCGTGACGGGAAGGCAGGTGCCGAACAGGATGCCGGACATGAACGGCGTGTTGAACCGGGACCGGTAGCGGGACAGCGGATACGCGGCCAGCACGGCTGCCACGAGCGTCACGAGGCCGGTTCCGGCCGACAGCAGCAAACTGTTCCACAGTGGCCGGAACAGCAGCTCCGGGGTGAAGACGGCGGCGAAGTTTTCCAGTCCGGGCTGCTGCGGAACCTTGGTGGAGTGTCCGGCGGCCGGATCCAGGGATCCGAGGACCAGCCATAACAGCGGGAGCAGGAAGCAGGCGCCGATCAGCAACAGGACCACGTCCGCCCACGCACTGCGGGTACGTCCGTGCCGGTCTGTCACGGTTTCTGCTCCCTGAGCAGGCGCAGGTAGGCCAGCCCGAACACGGCGCCGATCAGGATGAGGACCACAGCGACGGCCGTGCCATAACCGATGTCGCCAAACTTGAAGGCCTCCTGGTAGGCAAGGACAGGCAGGGTGGTGCTGCCGTTGGCGGGACCACCGGCCGTCATGACCCAGATCAGGGTGAAGACCGCCAGCGTCTGCAGCGTGACCAGCATCAGGTTGGTGGCGATGCTGCCCCGGATCACCGGCAGGGTAATGAATGCCAGCCGCTGCCAGCCACCGGCA
The DNA here is from genome assembly GCF_030323865.1 of Pseudarthrobacter defluvii. Taxonomy (NCBI): domain Bacteria; kingdom Bacillati; phylum Actinomycetota; class Actinomycetes; order Micrococcales; family Micrococcaceae; genus Pseudarthrobacter; species Pseudarthrobacter defluvii. The sequence continues at coordinate 2,310,090 of NZ_CP066362.1, forward strand.
CCGTCCATCTGTGCAGCCTCGGTCAGCTCGGCCGGGACGCCGTTCAGCGCGGCCCGGTACACCAGCATCGAAAAGGCTGTCCCGCGCCAGGTGTTCGCCAGGATCACAGCCACCATGGGGACGGCGAAAAGCCAGTCGGCTTCGGCTAGCCCAAACGCGCCAAGCAACTGGTTGAACGTGCCGTCCCGGCTGAAGAAGGCATAGGCCGCGAAGGCCGCCACGATTTCCGGCAGGACCCAGGCCGCCACGACGGTGGTGCCAACGGTTGCCGAAATCGCGGGGCGTGCGCGCCGCATGAGGACCGCCAGGGCCAACCCCAGCACGTTCTGGCCTACGACGGCCGAACCTGCCACGAACAGCACGGTCAGCACCACCGAGAGCGGGAAGGCAGGGTCCTGCAGCAGCCGCTGGTAGTTCTCCAGTCCCACCCACTCGGGGTTCCTGGCGTGCCGGCCGGTGAGTCCGGCGTTGGTGAGCGAGGCATGGAGAGCCCACAGCACGGGGCCGGCCAGGAACACAGCCAGCAGCACGACGGCGGGCAGCACCGGCAGGAAGCGGAGCACCTGCCGGCCGCGGTGGTTGGCGGCCATTGCTACTTCCGGATGGTTTTGTCGCCACCCACAATGCCGGCCACGGCCGTGTCATAGTCGGCCGCCGCCTGCTCAGGGGTCCGGTTGCCGGTGATGACGGCCTCGGTGGCTTCCTGGACGGCAGCCGAAATCCGCGGGTAGTCGGAGGTGGCAGGCCGGAACCGGGTGACGGACACCAGGCTGGAGACATCCTTCACGAACGGGTTGGCGGACTGGTAGCCGGGATCGGCGGCTACGTCGGTGCGGACCGCGATCTGCGAACTGGCCACCGTGAATGCCAGCGAATTCTTTGCGCTGAGGGCGGTGGTGAGGAAATTAAAGGCCAGGTCCGGCTGCTTGGTTTCGGCGCCGACGGCCAGTGTCCAGCCGCCGGACATGCTGACCTTGCCGGGTGCCGCTCCGTTCTGGGTGGGGAAAGCGGCGACGCCCATCTCCTGTGCGTAACCTGGCCACGCGTAGCTGCCGCCGTCCTGCCAGAACGACGGCGCGTAGGAGCCTTCCACGGTTGCCCCCAGTTTTGCCTTGGGGAACCATTCACCGAACACCTTCTTCCAGACGTTCGGGTCCAGCGCTTCGGCCGGGGGAACGGCCAAATGCTCCCCATAGAGCGTGCCGAGGAAGGTGAGCGAGTCCTTGAAGCCCGCCGAGCCGACGACCCATTTTTTGGCGTCCTGGTCGTAGAGGCTTGATCCGGTGCCGTACAGGAGTTCGTAGAACCCCTGCATTACGGTTCCTTCACCGGTACCCTTCCCGGCGTACATGTTGAAGGGGATCACATCCGGGTTGGCGGCCTTGATCTTCCGGGCGGTGTCCAGGATGTCCTGCCAGCTGGACGGCTGCCAGGGCAGTCCAACGCCGGCTGCCTCAAAAACCTTCTTGTTGTACCAGATGGCCCGGGTGTCGGTGCCCAACGGCACTGCGTACGTGCCGCCGTCGTCCGCTTTGCCCGCTTCCTTCGCGGCGTTGTCGAACGTGGCCCAGTCCCCCCAGCCTGCCAGGCGGCTGTCCAGGTTCAGAAGGTACCCGGCGTCCACGTCGGAGCGGACCTTGAAGGTGTCTTCGTAGAAGACGTCAGGGGCAGTCGAGGGAGCCCGCAGGGCCAGGGCCAGCTTGGTGCCGTAGTCATCGTCGTTGGCCTGGATGGGCTGCAGTTCAACCCTGACGCCCTGGTTGGCGGCTTCAAACTCCTTTTTCGCCTCCTGCAGCATGGTGTCCAGGGCGGTGAAGGAGTCCGTCTTCTGGTAGGCCACCTTGATGGTCTTATCGCCGCCGGCCGGATCTGCGGGTGTACAGGCGGCGAGGACCAGGACCGCGGCGGCCAGCAGGGATGCTGTCTTGGATGCCCGGCGAAACATGCCGGTCAGCTTTCCAGCAGGAGCCGCTGGGCACGGGGCGCGAGGGTATGTTCCAGGACCAGGGAGGCGGCCCCGATGGCCCCAACGTCCTCCCCCACGCCTGTGCCTACTACCTCGATGGGGTGGATCAGACGGACATCGCTGTTGGCATCCAGGAGCGGCGGGATCAGTTCCAGGTATCGCTGCGCCAGGCAGGTCCAGAACGGGCCGCCAAAGACCACGCGTTCCACGTCAAGGGTGTTGGTGACCACCGAAGCGGCTCTGGCAACCAGGGTGGCTGACTTGTCCAGGATGGCGGAGGCCCGTTCATCTCCTGCGTACGCATGTGCGCAAAGTTCAGAGAAGCTTTGCTGGATTTCGGCGGCGCTCCCGGCCGCGGGGCCCTGCAGGATTCCGGCTGCTTCCGCCTCTGCCACCAGGACCTGCGGGATGGCGGAGGATTTGACGCAGCCGCGCTGGCCGCAGTCGCAGAGCGGCCCGTCCGGGTCCACTACGATGTGGCCGATTTCTCCGGCGTTGCCGGAGGTGCCCCGGACTACTTCGTCGTTGAGCACGATGCCGCAGCCGATACCCGTGCCCATGTACATGAAGATGAAGCTGCCGGCGCCGCTGGGGCCGCCTGCCCATGTTTCGGCCACGGCGGCGCTGGTGACGTCCTTGTCCACGAGCACCGAGTAGCCGGTGGCCCTGGCCAGCGCGTCGCGCAGTTCCACCCTGTCCCAGCCCGGCAGCAGCGGCGGGTCCACTACGGTGCCGTTATCCAGGTCGATGGGGCCGGGTGCAGCCACTCCCAGTCCTGCGATACGGCTGCGGTCCACGCCCGAATCCTCCACAAGCTGGGCGATCTCCGCGGCAATGGTGGCGATGACGGCGGACGGATCATTGCCGCCGGGCGTCTTGATCCGGGAGTGCCGCACCACGGCTCCCACCAGGTCCAGGACCACGAACGTGGTGACGGCGGGGTCCAGGTGGACCCCCAGGGCGTACATGCCGCCGGGATTGAGGCGGAGGATGGTCCGCGGCTTGCCCGGACCGCTGCCCTCCTTGCCTGCCTCGACGATCAGGTTCTGGTCCAGCAGGCGGCGGGAAATATTGGAGATGGTCTGCGGGGAAAGGCCCACGATCTGGGCCAGCTCGACCCGGCTGAGGCCACCGGACGTCCTGCGGATTGCGTCGAGGATGACGGTGAGGTTGAAGTCACCCATCCTTGGCAAGTTGGTTCCGCGTCTCGGAGATGATTGGCGGATCTCAGACACTGTTTCCCCTAAACGTCCTCGGCTACCGGTGATAGTGATGCTTTGAATCGTACGTTAAGGCCGCGCCCCCGCCCACATGTGCGGACGGCGGCGCGGCGCGGATGTCTTTCTCCGGTCAGCGGAGGCGGCGTGTGCTGCGCGTGACGATGAACTTGGCGTTCCGGCCCTCCACCACGGTGGGCCCTACACAGCGTTCCAGTGCCGGCTGGTAGGCCAGGTGCCGGTTGAAGACCGTCCACAGTTCGCCGCCGGGAGCCAGGACACGGCCGGCGGCCTCGATCATCTTCAGGCCGGCTCCGGCATGGACACCGGCACCGACGTGGAAGGGCGGGTTCAGCAGCACGGCGTCCACGGACGCATCGGCAAAGCTGCTGAGCGCATCGTCCTGCAGGACGCTGACCCGGTCAGCCAGTCCGTTCGCCCGGGCGGTGGCGAGCGCGGACTGCACGGCGGCTGCTGACTGGTCTGTTGCCGTTACGGATGCGGCAGGGAACTGCCGGGCGTACATCGCGGCGAGGATGCCGGTGCCGCAGCCCAGGTCGACGGCGTGCCGCGCCGGCTTCATGGCGGGCAGGAACGTCAGGAGGAACCGTGTGCCGATGTCCAGCCGTGGGCCGGCGAAGACAGCTCCATGTGCAGCCACGTCCAGGTCCAGCTCGGCAACGTGCTCCACTACCGGGAAGCGCGGGGCGGCAGTGGCAGGCTTGGGGCCGCTACACAGAAGGACCCGCGACTTTTGCCGTGCGAGCTGCGGCTGCACGGACACGAAGTACCGTTCAAGGACTGCGTTCATGCCCAGTGACATGTGCTTCACCCGGCCTCCTGCCAACAACCGGACGTCCGGCGCCGCGAACCGCGCTATGGCGGTGGCAATTTCCTCCAATTCGGCCAGCGTCTTGGGGAGCTGCAGCAGGACCGTTCCTGCCCCCTCCAGCAGATCATGGCCAAGGGGCAGCTGGACGAACCCGGTTGCGATGTCCCCGGAACCGGCAGCCTCGCGGCGGGTCTGCAGGCCGGCCGGCAGTTCGGCCGGCAGTTCGGCCGCGTTGAGCCGCAGGGCCCGTTCCCCGGTGATGAGGTCCTGGTGCACGCGCAACGACGCGGGGGCAAGCACCGCGGAAGCGCCGAGCGTCAGGGCGCCGTAGCGGTCACCGATGACGGCGATGGCGCTGCAGGCCCGCCCGAGCTGCACGGCCGTCTCCAGCAGCAGCCGGTCTGTGGCATCCCACGCCTGCAGATTAGGGGCCTCCACGTCGGGGCGCCGGCGCAGGACGTGGAAAATGTCCTCCAGCGAGTTTGCTGCCACCGGTGTCCTGCCGCCTTCTGTTGCGATTGCCGGCCCCGGCGCCCGGGGCATCACCCCCACGTTACCGGTTCCGCCGCCGCCGCCATTCCAGGCAGTCTTATGATCGCCGCCACTGCTGCCCGGCCTGCCCGGTTGGCACCTATGGTGGACGACGACGGGCCGTAACCCACCAGGTGGACGCGCGGCTCGGCTGCCACCTGGGTGCCGTCCATGGCGATCCCGCCGCCGGGCCCGCGCAGGTGAAGCGGCGCGAGATGTTCCAGTTCGGCCCTGAAGCCGGTGGCCCAAAGGATGACGTCGGCTTTCAGGAGGCTCCCGTCCGCCCGGCGGACGCCGTCGGGCTCGATGGATGTGAACATCGGCTGCCGGTTGAGTGCACCGCGTTCCTTGGCGGCGCGCAATGCAGGCGTCCAGATCAGTCCCGTCACGGAGACCACGCTCTGCGGCGGAAGCCCACGGCGGACCCGTTCCTCCACCAGGGCCACGGCGTCATGGCCCGCCTTCGCATCGAACGGCGCGTCCCGCCACACCGGTTCGCGGCGGGTGAACCAGCTGGTGGTGGTGATGCGGGAAATTTCCTCCAGCAGGCCGACGGCGGAAATGCCTCCGCCTACGACGATGACGTGCTGGCCGCGGAATTCGTCCGCTGAAACATAGTCGGCGACGTGCAGCTGCCGGCCGCGGAACGAGTTCTGGCCGGGATAAATGGGCCAGAAGGGGCGGGTCCACGTGCCGGTGGCGTTGATGAGCGCCTTGGCGGTCCAGTCGCCGTCGGACGTTTCGATTCGCAACCGGCCGGCGGGGTTGTCGTCTTCCCGCCTGACAGCGCGCACCTTGACGGGCCGGCGGACGGAGAGGCCCAGCTCCGCTTCATAGTTGCCAAAGTAGCGGGTCAGGAATTCGGAGCTGGGTTCGGCGGGGTCCACCTCCGGCTTGGGAATGCCGGGCAGGTCGCTGATCCCGTTGACGGTGGCCATGCGAAGGCTCTTCCACCGGTGCCGCCATGCACCGCCCGGACCTTCCTCGGCGTCGAGCACAGCATAGTCCAGGCCCCGGCGCTGGAGGTGGTAGGCGGCCGACAGGCCGGCTTGGCCCGCACCGATGACCACCACATCGGTTGGGTCAGGAATCACTCCCCCATGATAGTCGCGGAGGGCAGAGCGGCCTTAGGGTGGGCGCATGGACACTGGAGCTGCAGTACCAAACGGAACCGGAACCAAGGGGCACGCCGCGCGGCTGGAAAAGGCCTTGGGGGCGGTGCTGGGGACCGGGCAGATACCGCTGCGCCTGCGGGCTTGGGACGGCTCGGAGGCGGGTCCTGCGGGTGCTCCGGTCCTGGAGTTCAGGTCCCGGAAGGCCCTGCGGCGGATGCTCTGGTCGCCCGGGCAACTGGGGCTGAGCCGGGCGTATGTGGCCGGCGACATTGACGCGCCAGGCGATATCTTCGCCGCGTTCACGGCGTTGAGTTCTGCCGGCAAGTTCGCCGAGCCCGGTCCGTTCCGCCCGCTGACCGCGGGGGAACTCTGGCTGCTCCTGCGCACCGCCGTCCGGCTTGGGGCTGTGGGACCCAACCCGGTCCCGCCGCCCGAGGAGGCACGCGTCGCCAGGAAAGGCAGGATGCACTCCAAGGGGCGTGATGCGGCCGCCATTTCACACCATTACGACGTCGGGAACGACTTTTATGCCCTGGTGCTGGGTCCGTCCATGGTGTATTCATGCGCCGTGTGGCCTCCCGATGCAGCCGCACGGCCCGCGGACAAAGGGGGCGCGGACCCGAACGAGGACGCTGGCGGGATCGACGGCGCCGTGGACGGTGGCCTGGATGCCGCGCAGGAAGCCAAGCTGGACCTGGTGTGCCGGAAGCTTGGCCTTCAACCCGGGATGCGGGTCCTCGACGTGGGCTGCGGGTGGGGCAGCTTCGCCCTCCATGCTGCCGCCCGTTACGGCGTCACGGTCGTCGGCGTGACGCTCTCTGCGGAACAGGCGGTCCTGGCGCGCAAGCGCGCGGCAGACGCAGGCCTTACGGACAGCGTGGACATCCGGGTCCAGGATTACCGGGACGTGCAGGACGGGCCATTCGACGCGATCAGTTCGATCGGGATGTCGGAGCACGTGGGACGCGCCCAGACCCCTGCCTACGCCGCGGCGCTTTTCGCGCTGCTGCGCCCAGGCGGCCGGCTGCTGAACCACGCCATCTCCTGGAACGCCGGGCCCACCAGCCCGGATCCGGACTCGTTCATCCCCCGGTACGTCTTCCCGGACGGCGAAATGATCAGCCTCGGCGAAATGGTCTCCGCCCTGGAAACCGCCCGGTTCGAAGTCCTCGACGTGGAGGCCCTCAGGGGCCACTATGCCCTGACACTCCGGGCCTGGGTCAGCAGGCTGGAGCGCAACTGGGACGAGGCCGTCCGACTGGCCGGCGAAGGGCGTGCGCGTGTCTGGCGGCTGTACATGGCTGCGAGTGCACTGGGGTTCGAAAACGGGCTGACCGGGGTCAACCAGGTCCTGGTCCGGCGGCCGGGCGGGGAAGAACCGCCGCTGCGGCGGAACGCGTGGCTGTGACCTAAGGCGCCCTCCGGCATGCGACACGAGCGTTCCAGTCACGGCCGGTGAGCGTCCGGTTGGAGCGCATCCAGGCAAGCGCCCTCCTGCCGGGACGTAACCCGGCAGGAGGGCGGTCTATCCGGGCGCTGCACCCGGCTGTTGCGGCAGGGCATCTGCTGCCGGCGGGCGTGGCTCCTGCGCCGTCAGGCGACCGGTGAAGGCCCGCCCGGCTGGGTGAAATGCTGGGTCTTCTCGATCTGTACCACCTTCGGGTCCGTTTCGTCCGCCGCGTAGTCGGTGGGCCGGGTGAGATCCTCGCCTGTCCGGACCTTCAGTGCCCGCAGCACCACGGTCAGGACGACGGCGACCACCAGGTTCAGCGCGAAGGCTGACACCGCGATGTAGACGCTGAAGTCAGTCCCGGGGATGGGGGCCACCGAGCCGCCGAAGTGTGCCTTGGTGACCGGATTGACCACGTTGTAGGCGGACACGGTGCCGAAGATAATGCCAACCGCCCAGCCGATCAGCAGCGCCCAGCGGTCGAACCACCGGGTGTAGAGGCCTGCCACCACCGCCGGGAAGGTCTGCAGGATCCAGATGCCGCCCAGCAGCTGCATGTTGATGGCTGCGGACTGGTCCATGGCGATGACGAAGACCAGGGCGCCCACCTTCACCACCAGCGAGACGATCTTGGACACTTTCGCCTCAGTCCTGGCATCAACGTCAGGCCGGATGAAGTCCCGGTAGATGTTGCGCGTGAACATGTTGGCGGCCGCGATGGACATAATGGCTGCCGGCACCAGGGCGCCGATGGCGATGGCGGCCAGCGCGATGCCGGCGAACCAGGCCGGGAAGTGGTCAAGGAACAATTGCGGAACCACCAGCTGCGGGTTGACGGAGCCGTCCAAGTCTATGGGCTTGGTGCCAGCCTGGATGGCGACGAAGCCCAGCAGTGCAAGGAACCCCAGCATCAGCGAGTACAGCGGCAGGATGGCCGCATTGCGCCGGATGGTATTGCGGGCCTTCGAGGCGAGTACCGCGGTCACCGAATGCGGATACATGAACAGCGCCATGGCCGAGCCCAGTGCCAGCGACCAGTACGCGGAGTAGTTGGCCCCTCCCGGGATGAAGACGCCGGCCGGCTTGCCCGTGGCTTGGTTCACTGTGCCCAGCTTCGACTGGGCGGAGCCAAAGATCGTGTCCCACCCGCCGAACTTGATGGGCAGGTAGATCACGGCAACGATCACGGCAAGGTAGATCAGCAGGTCCTTGACGACGGCGATCATCGCCGGGGCGCGCAGGCCCGACGTGTAGGTGTAGGCGGCAAGGACCACGAAGGCCAGGATCAGCGGCAGGTCAGTCAAGAGCACGTTGCCGGAGCTGCCCAGGCCAAGAACCGTGAGCACGGCCTTGATGCCCACCAGTTGCAGGGCGATGTAGGGCATGGTGGCAACAATGCCTGTGATGGCGACGGCAAGGGAGAGCCAGCGGCTGCCGTAGCGTCCGCCGACAAAGTCTGCGGAGGTCACGTAGCCGTGGCGGTGGGAGACCGACCACAGCCGGCTCATGATGATGAAGATGATGGGGTACAGAACGATTGTGTAGGGGACGGCGAAGAAGCCGCTCACCGCGCCAGTGGCCCACATGGCCGCCGGCACCGCCACGAACGTGTACGCGGTGTACAGGTCCCCGCCCAACAGGAACCAGGTGATCCAGGTACCGAATCCGCGGCCGCCCAGACCCCACTCATCCAGGCTGTGCAATCCTTCCACTTCCGTGCTGCGGCGCCACCTGGCGGCCAGGAAGCCCATTACGGCGACGACGACAAAGAGCAGCACGACGATAACAAGCGCCGTCCAGTTGACCTGCCGGCCGGTCATGGCCGCTCCCCTTCCATGCCGGCCCCGGCAGCGGCTGCCCCTTCCTGGGGTGCGCCGCCGGCACGGGCCTCCGCCCGCCGTCGTCGGTCCTCCCTGGTCACCAGCCAATAGGCGCTGCCGGTAAGAATGGCCGAAATGGGCACCCACAGGAGCTGGTACCAGTAGAAGAACGGCATGCCGCCAAGCCGCGGCGCATCAAAGGCGTAAAGCTGGGGCATCAGGGGGAACAGGATGGCGGCGGCCAACAGTATGCCGGCGCCGATATAGGGGGCGGGCCTGGCCGGCCCGCGGATGGCAGTGTCGCGCGTCAGGCGCGATCCTTCGGGAACAGTTTCACCGTTCGGGCTGTAGCCGGAACCATCTGCGTGGGACATCTGTGACCTCCTCGTCAGCCCGTCCCGCGGCCGCCGCTTTGGAGGAAAGCAGTCCGGAGGCGGAACGATGTGCCCTCAACCACAGTTGTACCGCGCTTTGACCTGCGCCGGAAGAGTTTCAGTCCACGAACAGTTGCCGCTGGCAACAAGAAAGGGAACCATCACCAGGAGATGGTTCCCTTTCTTCCATGTATCGGTGGAGCTGAGGGGACTCGAACCCCTGACCCCCTGCATGCCATGCAGGTGCGCTACCAGCTGCGCCACAGCCCCGTACTTTTGTCCCTTCCGGTCGAATTCCCCGGAGCAACCTGACCAGAGTAATGCACTTTTCCGCTGGACGCCAATCGGCCCTCAACAGCCTGAAACCGGGCCTTCCCCACGCACCTGCCACTGGACAAATCACCGGGAAACGCGGGGGTGAAAAGTCCGGGCGCCGGTGCAATCCGGAGCATCCGGGATGTGGGAACAAAAAAGTCCGCCGGAACCTGATGGTTCCGGCGGACTTGCCGGTGGAGCTGAGGGGACTCGAACCCCTGACCCCCTGCATGCCATGCAGGTGCGCTACCAGCTGCGCCACAGCCCCGGAATGTTGCCGCTCCAAGAAGTTTTCTTCCGGGTCTCCCCCGAAGCAACTCAAATATCTTAGAACAGCAATTCCGAAAATTCCAAATCGGGAATATTCGCCGGCCGGCCCGGCCTACTCGCTCTCGGCTGCTGCGCCGGCTTTGGCTGAAGCGTCATCACCCAACTGCAAGTCCACGACTGGGCAGTCCTTCCACAGGCGCTCCAAGGCATAGAACACGCGATCCTCCTCGTGCTGGACGTGGATGACGACGTCGGCGTAGTCCAGCAAGACCCACCGTCCGCCGGAACGGCCCTCGCGGCGCACGGGACGCAGGTCCTGCTTGGCCAGTTCTTCCTCAATGCCGTCCACGATGGCATTGACCTGGCGTTCGCTGGGCGCCGAAGCGATGAGGAAAACGTCAGCCAGGGCCAGGCGTTCGCTCACATCCATGGCGACGATGTCCTGGGCGATCTTGTCCGCGGCGGCCTTGGCGGCCGTCCGGGCAATGGCGATGGATGATTCTGTTGCAGTCACGGGACTCCTTGATTGTGTTAAGTGTTGGTGCCGGCCGGCAGGTCAGCGGGACATGCCGCTGACGATCAGGATGATGCCGGCAACGAGGGCCAGGATCCCGAACGCGAGAATGCAGAACTGGAGAATCCGGTTCCGCCGCGCCCTGGTCAAGCCGGCGGTGGCGGCGTCCAGTGGATCGAGACCGTAAGCGGAGCTGGCAGGAACGCGGGGAAGATCCTCGAAGAGGTCCTCCGACTGGTTCTCCGGCTGGCCCGCCGGACGCGTCACCGGTTTGGGACGGCCTGCTGCCTTCGCGGCAGCCTCCGCCCGGGCAATGACTTGGGAACGGCCGGTGGCGGAGTCAGCCGCAGGCACCTTGGACTGGGCGGCAGGCTTGCGCTTCCCGCCACGCGGAACCTTTGTACCCGGGGAAACCTTCGTACCGGGCCTGGTGGTCACCGGAACATGGGAGGTTGCCGGCGGCTTCATCACCGGACGGTCGACGCCGGGTACCTGGACGAACTCGAGCGGAGTCACCATAGCCAGGTTGTTCGCCGTGGAGGGGCCGGCCTTACTGGCAGTGGAGGGGCCGGGTTTGTTGGCGTTGGAGGGGGCGGGTTTGTCGGCGTTGGAGGGGGCTGGCTTGTCCGCGGGAGCGGCTGTCCTGCCCTGGCCGGCAGGCGTCCCGGCCTGCTCGGCAAGCTTTTGCCGGGCCATGGCGCGGCGGTTCAGCACGGCCGCACGTTCGGCGAGGGCAATCTGCTCCGCAAGGATCTCCGGATCCACGGCTTCGGGATCCATGGAGGCAATGTGCTCCATCTTGGCGATCTGGTTTCGCGCCTGCGCGGCGATAAGTTCCCGCGCTTGCAGCGCCTGTTCGACAGTCATACCTTCCGGGGCGCTTCCGGGAGCCTGGGTGGGGCCGTCCGGCTTCTGGCGCTCGGGCTTATCCCCCTGCCCGCTGCCCTTTCCGGGGTCGGGGGAAGGCGGTGCGGGGGAAGCTGGAGCAGCGGCCTGAACAACGGGGTTGGCCGCCGTCAGTGCCTGCTCTTTGAGCTGCTGCAAACGCAGCTGGCGCCGGGTGGGTGGTCCCCCGGCGGAGAGCTGCCCTTCCTTTTCCTCAAGCTCCTTGATGGCGCGCAGCGTGGCGCGGTCCCGGGCCCGGATCTGGGACGAACGCTGGGTGGACGTCTGTTCCGGGGCCGTTTGGGGACGGGCTGCCGGTGCAGGTGCGCGGTCAGCCGGCCGGTCGGCGGCAGGCGGGCGTTGCTCCGTCGAAGGCGGGGTGGCCTGTTGGGCTTCCCTGGCCTTCCGGAGTTCCCGGCGGCTGCGGATTGGTGGCTGTTCCTGACTCATTGAGAACTCATTCAGTACTGGCTGGTTCGCGTGCTTCGGAAGTTTGTTCCTCCGCGCTTGATGGCGCGTCGGAATACAGGCCGTACTTGGCGATGTACTGCACCACCCCGTCCGGGACCAGGTACCAGACCGGATTGTTCGCCGCCACGCGGGCACGGCAATCAGTGGACGAGATGGCCATCGCCGGAACTTCCAGGAGGCTGACGTCTTCACGGCCCATGCCATCCAGGACGTGTCCGGGCCGCGTGACTCCGACAAAGTGCGCCAGGGACCAGAGTTCGTCGATGTCCTTCCACGACAGGATCTGCGCCAGGGCGTCCGCCCCAGTGATGAAGAACAGATCTGCATCCGGGCGTTGTGCCCGCAGGTCGCGCAGGGTATCGATGGTGTAGGTGGGCCCGGGACGGTCCACATCGACGCGGCTGACGGTGAACCGCGGATTGGAGGCCGTGGCGATGACGGTCATCAGGTAGCGGTGCTCGGGCTCGCTGACCTGTTTATGGGACTTTTGCCATGGCTGCCCGGTGGGGACGAAAACAACCTCGTCAAGGTCGAATTCCGCCGCGACCTCGCTGGCTGCCACAAGGTGGCCGTGGTGGATGGGATCGAACGTCCCGCCCATCACGCCCAGCCGCAGCCTCCCCCGGGCACCATTGCGGTGCAGATTGTGGGAAATCTTAGTGACCCTGCCCGCGATCGTGCTTGTTGGGGTGCTGCCGGTGCGGATCCGCGTGCTCGTCGGTGGCAGCGTGCCGGTTGCCCAGGTTGTTGTAGGACCAGGCGATGAACATCAGGACCACCAGGATGGCGAACATGGATACACCGAAGACCCATGGCTCAGCCCACAGCGGCGCAGGCTCCTCATGGCCTGATTCACCGGCGGCGGCGACGGACATGGCAATCTGCTGGAGCAGCATTTTCTCCCCTTGTTCAAGGATTTAATGGCAGCGGAACCCTCCGCCGCCTTACGGGTTCTGGTCTATGTTACCGCGTTGCTACCCGCGGACCTGGCCTTCGCCCTGGACGATCCACTTCGTGGTGGTGAGCTCGGTCAGCCCCATCGGACCGCGCGCGTGCAGCTTCTGGGTGGAAATGCCCACCTCGGCACCAAGGCCCAGCTCCCCGCCGTCGGTAAAGCGGGTGGAAGCGTTGACGATTACCGCCGCCGAATCCACCTCAGCAATGAATCGTTCCGCGTTAGCAAGGTGGTTGGTGAGGATCGCCTCGGTGTGTCCCGTGGACCAGGTCCGGATGTGCTGGACGGCTTCATCCAGGGTATCCACCATGGCCACTGCCAGGTCCAGGTCCATGTACTCGGTGGCCCAGTCCGCGTCCGTCGCTGCTTCGGTCTCGACGCCGGGCAGCGCCGCCTTGATGCGGTGGTCCACGTGGAGGCGGACGCCGGCGTTGCGGAGGGCGGTGGCGACGGCGGGCAGCACCGTTGAACCGGAGTGGACCAGCAGCGTCTCCACGGTGTTGCAGACGCTGGGCCGCTGGGTCTTGGCGTTGAGCAGGATCTCCACGGCCATGTTCTCGTCGGCGGACTCGTCGATGAAGATGTGGACGTTGCCCTCCCCTGTCTCGATGACGGGCACGGCTGAATTGGTAACCACGGTCTGGATCAGGTCCCTGCCGCCGCGGGGAATGAGCACGTCCACCCGGCCGCGCGCCTTCATCAGGACATTGGCACCGGCGCGGCCGAACTGGTCCACGGTCTGCACGGCATCGGCGGGCAGGCCGACTGATTCGAGGGCTTCCCGCAGCACACGCACCAGGACCTGGTTGGTTGCTTCCGCTGCACTGCCGCCGCGCAGGATGACTGCGTTGCCACTTTTGAGGGCCAGCCCCGCGATGTCCACGGTGACGTTGGGACGTGCCTCGTATATGGCTGCCACCACGCCCATGGGCACGTTGACCTGGCGGAGGCGCAGCCCGTTGGGCAGGGTCTGGCCGCGGACCACGTTGCCTACGGGGTCCGGAAGGTTGGCGAGATTCTCAAGGGCCGACACCAGGCCGGCAACCCGGGCTTCGGTGAGGGTGAGCCGGTCCAGGAGGGCCGCGGAGGTGCCGTTGTCCTTGCCCCGCTGCACATCCATGGCGTTGGCGGCGAGGATGGCCTGGACGTTCTCCTGGAGCGCGGCTCCCACGGCGCGGAGGCCGCGGTCTTTCCAGGCGCGGTTGGCGGTGGACATCCGGCGGGCTGCGTGGCGGGAGCGGTCGGCAATGGCGTGGACGGCCGCTTCCACCTCCGCGGGGGAAAGAGCGTCCACGGCTGATGCCTGCCCTGCCGACGGACCCGGCTGCGCCTGCGCCGCAGTGGTTCCGGAATTTTCAGCAGTATGGATCAGGTCTTCAGTCATGCTCCAAGTTTAGGCGAGGCTGCAGCTCACAAGAGCACCAGGTCATCAACATGAACAACTTCGCGGTCATAGCCGCTGCCCAGTTCCTCGCCAAGTTCCCTGGTGGAGCGTCCCAGCATGTGGGGCAGTTCCTGGGATGAGTAGTTGACCAGTCCACGGGCAACAACGGTGCCGTCAGCAGCTGCCAGCTCCACGGCGTCGCCCGGCTCAAAGTCTCCGTGGATGGCGGAAATGCCCGCCGGCAGCAGGGAGGTGTGGTGGTGCAGCACGGCGCGCACGGCTCCGTCGTCCAGGACCAGGCGGCCCTGCACGGAGGCGACGTGGGCCAGCCACAGGAGGCGGACCGGTTTGCGGGAGCCGTTGACTGAGAACCAGGTGCCCACGTCCTCGCCGTTCAGGGCCGCGGCGGCGTTGGGTGTGGAGGTCACCAGGGCGTGGATGCCCGAGCCGGCGGCCATGCTGGCAGCTTCGACCTTGGTCATCATGCCGCCGGTGCCCACGCCGGCCTTGCCCGCCTTGCCGATGGAAACGCCCTCAAGGTCGTGCGCGCCGGTGACCAGGGGGATGCGCTTGGCACCCTGGGCGGGCGGACCGTCGTAGAGGGAGTCGACGTCGGACAGCAGCACGAGTGCGTCGGCGCGCACCAGGTGGGCCACCAGGGCGGCAAGCCTGTCGTTGTCGCCGAAGCGGATTTCGTGGGTGGCAACGGTGTCGTTTTCGTTGACCACGGGGACGACCCCGAGGTTCAGCAGCCGGTCCATGGCGCGCAGGGCATTGGTGTGCTGGCTGCGGCGCATCAGGTCCTCGGCGGTGAGCAGGACCTGGCTGACAGTGACGCCGTGGGCGCCGAAGGCCTGGGTGTAGCGGGCCATCAGCAGTCCCTGGCCCACGCTGGCTGCGGCCTGCTGGGTGGCGAGGTCGCGGGGCCGTTTTGCCAGTCCCAGCGGAGCCAGACCGGCGGCGATGGCGCCGGAGGACACCAGGATGATCTCGGCTCCGGCGTTGCGCTTGGCCGCCAGCGCGTCGGCCAAGGCGGTGAGCGACTCTTCCGAGATGCCGCCCTTAATGCTGGTCAGCGAGGATGAGCCCACCTTGACCACGATGCGCCGGGCACCTGCCAGCGCACTACGGTCCGCGGCGTGGCCGGCGGGTTCCGCGGTCAAGCTCCTAGAGGTCATCGTCGGCGTCCAGTCCGCTTTCCTTGAGGGGCTGGGCGGCGCGGCGGGCACTGACGGATTCGGTCCAGATCCCGGCTTTACGCTCCGCCTCAAGCTCGGCGCGGGCGGCAGCCTTGGCCTCCCGGCGTTCCAGCTGCTCCTCGCGCTTCTGGCTGCGGGTGGGGCGGTCGCCGATATCGGCGAACCGGGGATCGGTGCCGCGCGGCGAGGCTAGGAGTTCGGCCCCGGCCATCATGGTGGGCTCCCAGTCGAAGACGACGCCGTCGTCCCCGCCGATGACCACGGTGTCCCCCGGCTTGGCGCCCTGCTTGAACAGCTCGGTCTCCACGCCGAGCTTCGCCAGGCGGTCCGCGAGGTAGCCGATGGCTTCCTCGTTGGTGAAGTCGGTCTGCTTGACCCAGCGCTCAGGCTTTTCGCCCAGCACGCGGAACAGCGGCTCCAGGTTCTTCTCTTCGCGGCGGATCTTGAACCCTGCTTCATTGACAGCGCGCGGGCGCAGCACGGTCGGCTGGACCTTGGGCGGGGCGGCAGCTACGGCCTCCCGCGCAGCCTGGACAATCTCGGCCATGGCGAACCCGAGCTGGCGCAGTCCCTCGTGGCTGGTGGCGGAGACTTCGAAGACGCGGTAACCGCGCGATTCGAGTTCCGGGCGCACAAACTCCGCCATGTCCTTGCCGTCCGGCAGGTCCACCTTGTTCAGGGCAACCAGGCGGGGACGGTGGTTCAGGGGGACGACTTCGCCATCCTGGCCGGCATAGCTCATGTCGACGGCGTACTTCTCCAGCTCTCCCTCGATGATGGCGAGGTCGGAGAGCGGGTCCCGGTCCGATTCCAGGGTGCCGCAGTCCAGCACGTGCACCAGGGCAGCGCAGCGCTCAACGTGGCGCAGGAAGTTGTGGCCCAGGCCGCGTCCCTCGCTGGCGCCTTCGATGAGGCCGGGAACATCGGCGATGGTGAACCGGACGTCGCCGGCCTGCACCACGCCGAGGTTGGGAACCAGGGTGGTGAACGGGTAATCGGCAATCTTGGGGCGAGCGGCGGACATCGCTGCGATGAGGCTGGACTTGCCCGCGGACGGGAAGCCCACCAGTGCGATATCCGCGATGGATTTCAGTTCCAGCACGACGTCGCGGGAGTCGCCCTCGAGGCCCAGCAGTGCGAAGCCAGGGGCGCGGCGCTTTTGGGATGAGAGGGCGGCGTTGCCGAGCCCGCCCAGGCCTCCGGCGGCCGCCACGTATTCGGCGCCTTCACCGACGAGGTCGGCGAGCAGGGTGCCGTCCTTGGTCTTGACCACGGTGCCGTCCGGCACGGGCAGCACCAGGGTCTCGCCGTTCTTGCCGCCGCGCCAGTCACCCATGCCGGGGCCACCGTTGCTGGCGTGCCGGTGGGGTGCGTGGTGGTAGTCGAGGAGTGTGGTGGTCTGGTGATCGACGCGAAGGATCACGTCACCGCCGTTGCCGCCATTGCCGCCGTCGGGCCCGCCGAGCGGCTTGAACTTCTCGCGGTGGACGGAGACGCATCCGTGGCCGCCCGATCCGCCGGATACGTGCAGGACTACCCGGTCTACAAAGCTGGCCACGTGGATCTCCTCAAATGCTGTTTACCTGGCGTCCGGAACGCCACATCGATTGTAATGCGGTTAAAAGAACAGTGGAGCGGACCCACAGGCCCGCTCCACCGCTTCAGAACTGGTTGTTACTCTGCAGCTGCAGCAGCAACGATGTTGACCACGCGACGACCGCGGCGGGTGCCGAATTCAACGGCGCCCGGGGTCAGTGCGAACAGGGTGTCGTCGCCGCCACGGCCAACGCCGGCGCCCGGGTGGAAGTGGGTGCCACGCTGGCGGACGATGATCTCGCCTGCGGAAACTACCTGGCCGCCGAAGCGCTTGACGCCGAGGTACTGAGCGTTGGAATCGCGGCCGTTGCGAGTGGAGCTCGCGCCCTTTTTATGTGCCATCTGAAATGCCTGCCTTTAAAATTCTGGGGAATCTGTTGGAAAACCTGAACAGTAACCGGTGGTTACTTGATGCCGGTGATCTTGACCTTGGTCAGTTCCTGGCGGTGACCCTGGCGCTTCTTGTAGCCGGTCTTGTTCTTGTACTTCTGGATGACAATCTTAGGACCACGCAGGTCCTGGAGGATTTCAGCCGTAACAGTTACCTTGGCCAGGTCAGCGGCGGCGGAGGTGACCTTGTCACCGTCAACCAGGAGCAGTGCGGGCAGCTCGATGGTGCTGCCGGCTCCACCGGCGACGCGGTTCAGGGTAACGAAGTCTCCAACGGAAACCTTCTCTTGGCGGCCGCCTGCGCGGACAATCGCGTACACCACTTGGGAACTCACTTCTCTCGACGTTTATTACAAAATTTGCGTGCGGCACCCGGCTCAGAAATTGGCTGGGTTCCCGCTGTGCCTCAACGCCGTGGATTTCCCGGGGAAATCCGTGAGCCGTCCCGGTGGAGAAGTCCGCTTGTTATGCACAGCGAATTGCTCCAGGGTCATAACCCAAGTGTTGGCGTAAGCACCGAAGATCCAGAATACGCTAAATCCGTCCACGGCCGCAAATGAGGCTGGTTCCGGCGGCCCGGCTGTGGTAGTAACCACAAACCCGGTGGGCAGCACCGCAACCATGCGGATCAATCATAGCGGCGCTGCTGCCCTCAGCAGTCAGGCATGCAGCCTCGGCGCGTCGAAAAATTCCACTTCCAGTCGGCAGGACTGCTTGAACGCGGTGACCATCGCTGCCCTTTCATGGTCGGAGGCCTTCCGCCCCGCCTCATCCACGATGGCAACAGCCCGGCGGGTGGCTTCGGCGAAGGCCTCGTCGGCATAGGTGCGGAGCCAGGCAGCGTAGGCATGCGCGTCCGGCTCACCGGAGGCAACGAACTGGGCGTGCAGCTTCTCCCCTACCTCGGCATAGAGCCAGAAGCAGGGCAGGACGGCGGCAGCCAGGACAGCATACGAGCCCGACGCCGAAGCTGCGGTGAGGTGGTCGACGTAGGCCTTTGTGACGGGGCCGAGGCCGCCCTGGGCTGGCCGGGTGCTGAGCCAGGAGCGGTGGAGTTCCGTTTCCACCTCGAGGCAATGTTGGGCCGATCCTGCCCAGAACAGCTGTTCGGCCTCCGAGGGGGCCAGGGCGCTGGTGCGGGCCAGCACGCGGGAGTACCCGTTGAGGTAAAGGGCGTCCTGGGCCAGGTAGTAGGCAAAGTCCTTCTCGGCCAGGTCTCCGGTGGCCAGGCCGCGGATGAAGTCCAGCGCATAGATATCGTCGAGGTCCTGTTGGGCTTCCGCCCACAGCCGGGCCGCGAAGCCGCCTTCCTGCAGTGCCGGCCGCAGGTGGTGGAAGTGGTGCACGGGTCCATTCCCCTGGCCCACCTCCAGCAGACCCGAGTTCTCGAGGGCACCCGCCAGCCAGGGCTTAACCGTCCGCAGTGACGCTTCCCAGTCGCCCAGGCGGGCCTGCACCGTTGCCATGGCAGAGGAAAGGGAGCAGCCTGTGCCGTGACTGTTGCGGGTGGAGATCCGGTTGCCCGGGACTTCCACTACGTCCTGTCCCAGCAGGCCCGCGGTGTTGACCAGCGCGTCCGGGCAGTCCGAACCTGCCAGGTGTCCGCCCTTGACCAGCACGGTTGCCCCGGTAGCGTCGGCCAGGCCCCGGCCCTGGGCCAGTGCCTCGTCCCAGTTCCCGGCGGGGGCCGCGCCCACCAGCATGGCAAGCTCGGGCAGGTTTGGGGTGATGAGGTGGGCAAGGGGCAGCAGTTCCCGCAGTGCGGCTTCTGCCGACTCCTGCAGCAGCCGGTCACCGCTGGTGGCAACCATCACCGGATCAAGAACCACGACGGCGGGACGCACCTTTTCGAGCCACCCGCGCACAGTGCGGATCACTTCCCCGTCACCCAGCATGCCTATCTTGACGGCGTCGATGCTGATGTCGTCACTGACGGCATCCAATTGCTGGGCCAGGAAGGCGGCCGGAGGCACGTGCACGGCCTGTACGCCCCTAGTGTTTTGGGCCGTGAGGGCGGTGATGGCGGCCATGCCGTAACCGCCGTGCGCGGCGATGCTTTTGAGGTCTGCCTGGATACCCGCTCCGCCCGACGGGTCCGAGCCCGCGATGGAGAGCACGCGGGGAACGTCACGGCCCGCAGGTAACGCGGCGAATGCACCGGAGGCAACTGGCAGGGGCATGGAAAGGGTGGAAGACAAGAGACATCCCTTCGCCGGTACTAGCCGGACAGGTTCAACGGGTCTGGATCTCAGCCGGCCTTCTGCGCGGCACCCCGTGTCGGTTCCCAGCCTAACCGCTGGGGCCTGACCGCAGGAAAGGTGACTGCAGGCGCGGGGAGGGTGGCCGCACGCAGGAGTCCCCGCCCTATGGACAGTTCCCCCTGTAATTTACGGGGGAACTGTCCACAAAGCGGGGACTCCTGAATGTTTCTTTGCTACAGCTCCGAGGCCGGGACGCCGACGCCGAGGATGATGGGTTCCTCTGCCGCCTTGCCCGGTTCCGCCGTGGCCTGTGCCTTATCCGTTTCCGGGGCCTTGGCTGCGTGCGAATGGCCTCCGGCAGTCGCCTGGACGTTTTCGTGGTGCTGGACAGCGGTCTCGTTGGCGGCACCCTGGGCACGGCTGGCACCCCGGTGGCGCCGCGGCCTCCGCTGACGCGACTGTTCCAGCGTGTGGTCCGAATAGTCCTTTTCGACGGGAGCATCCATTGCGGGGCGGGCTTCCGCTCCCCCGGTTTCGGCTTGCCGTTCCGGCGCGGGCTGTTCCGTTGCCGGCTGTTCAGGTGCCTGCGGCGTCTCGGCAGCCTTAGCTGGAGCGTCCTCCATGGACGACGCCGGCTGGCCGAGGTGGGCGAACGCTTCAGCGAGCCGGTCCAGGGTGAGGGCGGGCTTGGGCTGCTGCTCCTCCGCATGCTCCACGAACGGAAGCGGGACTTCCTCGCCGCCGAACGTCAGGACAGCTGCGGGACGCGTGGGGGCATCGGCGTCGTGCTTCTCCTCTGCCGGAGCGGCCGCCGCAGGCGGGGCTGCCGGCACCTGGCGGGTTGCGGCCACTTCGTCGTCGTGCAAGTGCGCGGCGTGGGCAGCAGCGGCGATGTTTGCCAGGGCAAGCCGGGTGGCTTCTGCCTTGGCGTGCCGCTCAGCGTCCGTGGGCTCCGGGTGGACAGTGTGGACCTGGACGGCAGGCACCGGTGCGGCTTCGGGCTGCTGGCCGCCGCGTCCGCGCCGCCGCTTGCGTTCCGAACGTGCGCCGGGCTGGTTGTTGTCAGTCCGCTGGCCTTCGGTGCGGTGGGCTTCGGTGCGGTGGGCTTCCGGCCGGGCTTCGGGCCGGTTGTCGCTGCGCTGGACGTGGTGGTGCTCGGCGGCAACGACGTTGGCGCGGCGGTGCTCCACGGGATCGTCGTGGGTCACCACGCCGCGGCCGGCGCAGGCCTCGCACTGTTCGCCGAAGACCTCCAGCAGCCCGGTGCCCATGCGCTTGCGGGTCATCTGGACCAGGCCGAGGGAGGTCACTTCGGCAACCTGGTGCTTGGTGCGGTCGCGGCCCAGGCATTCCACCAGGCGGCGCAGCACCAGGTCGCGGTTGGATTCGAGCACCATGTCGATGAAGTCGATCACGATGATGCCGCCGATATCGCGCAGCCGCAGCTGGCGCACCACTTCCTCGGCAGCTTCAAGGTTGTTCTTGGTGACGGTTTCCTCGAGGTTGCCGCCGCTGCCGGTGAACTTGCCGGTGTTGACGTCCACTACTGTCATGGCCTCGGTGCGGTCGATCACCAGGGAGCCGCCGGAGGGCAGGAAGACCTTCCGTTCGAGGGCCTTGTGGATCTGCTCATCGATGCGCCAGGCGGAGAAGATGTCCTGGTCCTTGGTCCACTTTTCGAGGCGGCCCACCAGGTCCGGGGCCACGTAGGTCACGTAGGCCTCGATGGTGTCCCATGCTTCCTCGCCGGAGACGATGAGCTTGGAGAAGTCCTCGTTGAAGACGTCGCGGACCACCTTGATGGTCAGGTCCGGCTCGCCGTAGAGCAGTTCGGGGGCCAGGATCTTGGTGGAGGCAGACTGGCTTTCAATGCCTTCCCACTGGGCCCGCAGCCGGTTGATATCGTGCGTGAGCTCTTCCTCGGAAGCGCCCTCGGCGGCCGTGCGGACAATGACGCCGGCGTGCTCGGGCAGGCGGTCCTTGAGGATGCGCTTGAGGCGGTTCCGTTCGACGTCGGGCAGCTTGCGCGAGATGCCGGTCATGGATCCGCCGGGTACGTACACCAGGTAGCGTCCGGGCAGCGAGATCTGGCTGGTGAGGCGGGCGCCCTTATGGCCCACGGGGTCCTTGGTGACCTGGACCAGGACGGTATCGCCGGACTTCAGCGCGTTCTCGATGCGGCGCTGCTTGCCCTCGAGGTTCACGGCTTCCCAGTTGACCTCGCCGGCGTACAGGACCGCGTTGCGGCCGCGCCCAATGTCAACGAACGCCGCTTCCATGGACGGCAGCACGTTCTGGACCTTGCCCAGGTACACGTTGCCGATCAGCGAATCCTGCTGCGTCTTGGACACGAAGTGCTCGGCCAGCACGCCGTCTTCGAGGACGGCGATCTGGATCCTGTCGTCGCGCTGGCGCACGATCATCTGCCGGTCCACCGACTCGCGGCGCGCCAGGAACTCAGCCTCGGTGATGACCGTGCGGCGGCGGCCCGTGTCACGGGACTCGCGACGGCGCTGTTTCTTGGCTTCCAGGCGGGTGGAACCCTTGACACTGGTGACGCGGTTGCTGGCCGGAGCCTCGCTCACAGTCCGCGGGGCACGGACGCGCGTCACCGTGTTGGGGGGATCATCGTCCCCGCCGCCCGTCAGCTCAAGGTCCTGGTCCCCGCGGCGGCGGCGACGGCGACGGCGGGACGTCACGCCGTCCTCCACCGTCCCTGCGGTGTCCTCGTCGGCTTCGTCCTCGGCGTCGGCTTCAGCGCTGCCGTCCTCGTTGTCCTCTTCAGCCCTGTCCCCGACCCGGCTGCGGCCCCTGCGGCCCCGGCTGCGGCGCCGGCGGCGGCTGGAGGAATCATCCGTATCTTCGGTTTCTTCCTCACCAGGCTCCTCGGCAGCGGGGGCTGCGGGACGGACCACGGTGCTGAGGTCCGGCGCCTGGAAGAGCACCGAGGTGGGGGAAGCGGGTTCCAGGAACAGGGAAGCGAAGGCGCTGGCGGCGGCAGGCTCTTCGGTCTTTGCCGCAGCGGGGGCCGCCTGCTGCGGTTCTTCGGCTTTTTCCCCGGCCTGCGCGGCGGCGGGCTCCTGCTCCGGCTGCTCTGCCTGCTCCACGGCAGGTTCCTGTGCGGATGCGGCTTCCTGGACCGGCTCCTGCGCGGCGGCAACCGGTGCTGCTGATCCCTCAACCACGGCATCAGTGGCGGCGGGTGCCGGCTCTGCGCTGGCGGGGGAAGCGACCTTGCGGGTGGCTACCCGACGGCGGCGGACCGGCTTGCTTTCGACGTCGGCCGCGGGTTCTGCAGCAGCTGCGACGGCGGGGTTGCCAGCGGCGGCAGCATCAGCAGCGGGGCCGGCAACGGCAGCTGGCGGCGCCGCGGCGGAGGTGTCAACGCCGGCATCTTCAACGGCGGCACCGGCGTGCGTGAGGCTGGTTTCCTCCGCGAAGGTGGGCAGCGGCTCCGCAGCCTCCACTTTCTTCCGGGCACGGGTGCGGCGGGCCGGAGCCTTGGGTGCCTGTTCCGCGTCGTCAGCCGGTGTTGTGTCAGCTGGGCTGGCAACCGCTGCATCCGGAGCCGTGGCCACGGCCTCCGTCACTTCATCCGTAGCCTTGGGGGCAACTTTGCGCCGGGCGCGTGGAGCCCTCCTGGGTGCAGCAGCCTCCGCCGCTGCTTCTTCGTTAACGGCCAGTTCCTGATCATTGTCCATATGTGGCAACACTCCTGCCCCTGACGTACCGCCACATCCGGCACCCATTGGGGCACATATTGTCAAAACCCGCAGGCGTTGACAGAAGTCAAGTGGATACTCCCAGGTTCGCACCGTCGTTGGGGTGCGGCAGCCCGTAGGAGCCGGTGGATGCTCTGAAAACCCGTTGTTCTGCGTGCCACAACCAGGTGCCGCCCAATGGAGTTGCGGGTGTGCCGGAAGAATCCGAAGCCTGCCCTGCTCATCATTGGCGGTCTTGGGAACAAACCACCGGACCGGAGTCCGAATGTGGATCGGCTTCCAGCCACGTTCATTCTCTCATACCCGGACTGGATCGCCGCGGAGGCCGGGGCTGCTGTTCCGGTTTCTGTGTAGTGGCTTCAGCCGCCGGCGTTACAATCAGGCAGAGGAGCACCGGACGAAAAGGACGCAAAACCCATGCCCAGCATCTCCCCCGTCAGCGCCCGTGAAGAGCATCGCGCCGCCGATTCCCACACCACTGCGGCTGCCCCCGTTCCGCGGATGGCCCGGAACCGGCCCTTCGGCTGGCTGCTGGTCATCACGGGCATCGTGGGCTGGCTGGCGTCCGGAACCCTGGTCTTGGAGAAGCTCGAAGTGCTCAAGGACCCCAGCCATACCACGGTATGCGATGTGAATCCCTGGATCTCGTGCGGCCAGGTGATGCAGACCTGGCAGAGTTCCGTGTTCGGCTTCCCCAACATGTTCATCGGCATCGTGGCCTTCGCCATCACCACCACCGTGGGCATGGCCCTGCTTTCGGGAGCCACCTTCGCCCGCTGGTACTGGATTGGGCTGCAGACCGGCGTCACGCTTGGTTTTGCGTTCGTTGTCTGGTTGTGGTCTCAGGCCCTTTACTCAATCCACATCCTGTGCCCCTTCTGCATGATCGTCTGGGCGGCCATGATCCCGCTCTTCGTGTGGACCACCATCAGGAACATCAGCGCCGGCGTCATCCCCATGCCTGCAGGCGCAGCCCGCGTCCTGGGTGATTCCGGCTGGATCATCACCGCGCTGCTGTACGTAGCCGTGATCGCCACCATCTTCTTCGCGTTCATCCAGGTCTTCGTGGGGACCTCGGGCTTCTAAACCCCTTCCGTTCCCCCGCCGGATGACAGATAAGGCCAATGTTCATGATGAACATTGGCCTTATCTGTCAGTTCGCGGTGTCTGAGTCCGCGGGGTGTCCGGTTAGTTGAACCAGATCTTGATCTCCCGCTCGGCGGAATCGGTGGAGTCGGAGCCGTGCACCAGGTTCTGCTGCACCTTCAGGCCCCAGTCCCGGCCGAAGTCGCCGCGGATGGTGCCCGGTGCCGCCGTCGTGGGGTCGGTGGTGCCGGCCAGCGAGCGGAAGCCTTCGATGACGCGGTGGCCTTCGAAGATGGCCGCCACCACGGGTCCGCTGAGCATGAATTCCACCAGCGGCTCGTAGAAGGGCTTGCCCACGTGCTCCTCGTAGTGCTGCTCCAGGAGTTCACGGGTGGCGTCAACCTTTTTCAGCTCAACCAGGCTGTAGCCCTTGGCTTCGATGCGGGCCAGGATGGCGCCGGTCAGGTTACGGGCGACGCCGTCGGGCTTGATCAGGACGAGGGTGCGCTCTGTAGTCACAACTGCTCCAATGCGTTGGTGGGGTTTCGGGACAAGTCTACGGGGACGGGCTTACGAGGACGGGCCTAAGGGGATTGCGGTTGGGCCGGGCCGGAGGCCTGGTCCGGGTGGGCAGCTTCCCACTCCGCCTGCTCGCGTGCGCGCTGCGCGGCTTCGCGGTCCAGCCGGATGCCGGTGCGGATCCCGTACCACCAGGCAACCGCAAAAAGGGCGCCCACCAGGAACATGGCCGGCTCGAAAATGCCGGTAAGGACCAGGACGAGCTGCAGGATCCACCCCAAACCGATGCCCCAGGGCTTGTTCAGGACTGCGCAGGCGGCGACCATCACCACGCTGAGGGCAATGCCCACCCCCAGGATCAACGCCGGTGGAAACTCTCCCCGGCGCAGTCCGAACACCACCAGGGTGGCGAAAAACATGACGAAGGCTTCCAGGAGCAACACCGTGGAGGCAAACATGACCTTGGTGGAGCGGCGCTTCTTCGGCATGCCCGGACGCCATTCGCGCTGGGCTTTAGTCAGTCTGGCCATGGTCACGCCTCCGTTTTTCCGAGCAGGATCCGTGCTTCGGCCACCAGCGTGATGGACCCGGTGACCAGCACGCCGCCGGAGAGGTCCTCGTTGGCTTCGGCGCGTTCCACTGCCCACTCCAGTGCGTCGTCCAGCTTCTCGGCGACGTGCACGTTGTCCTCGCCGAAGCCCAGGTCGATCGCGAGCTCCGCCAGTTCGGCGGCGGGGACGGCACGAGGCGAGTTGGACTGGGTGAAGCAGTATTCCTCCGCCACCTCACCCAGGGACTCCTTGAGCTCCCGCAGGATCTCTTCGGCATCCTTTTCCTTGAGCACGCCAACCACCGGCACCAGCCGGGTGAAGGTGAATGCTTCCTGGAGCGCTGCAGCAGAGGCCTTGATGCCGTCAGGGTTGTGGGCGGCGTCGACGATGATGGTGGGCGCCGTGCGCACCACCTCGAGCCGTCCGGGTGACGTTACAGCGGCGAAGCCTTCCTGCAGGACGTCGAAGGGCAGTTCCTTCTCGCCGCCGAAGAACGCCTCCAGCGCCGCGACTGCAACCGCAGCGTTCTGCGCCTGGTGCGCGCCGTGCAGCGGCACCAGCAGGTCCGGGTAGCGGCCGGCGATGCCCTGGATGGTGACCATCTGCCCGCCCACGGCCACTGTGCGTGACTCGACGCCGAATTCCACGCCCTCGAAGCGGAACGGTACGCCCACCTCCTTGGCCTTTTCCAGCAGCACCTGCGCTGCGTCCAAGGGCTGGGCCGCGCTGATCAGGTAGCCGCCGGGCTTGATGATGCCGGCCTTTTCGTAGGCGATGTCGGCCGTCGTATCCCCCAGCAGGTCCGTATGGTCCAGCGAGATCGGGGTGACCACCGATACCTGGCCGTCGCCCACGTTGGTGGCGTCCGTGATGCCGCCCAGGCCCACTTCAATGATGGCAACGTTGACGGGCTGGTCGGCGAAGATGGCAAAGCCCAGGATGGTGAGGCACTCGAAGTAGGTCAGCCGGGGCTGGCCCTCGGCTTCGAGCTCGGAGTCCACGATCTGCAGGTAGGGCCGGATCTCGTCCCAAATCCGGACGAACGTTTCGTCTGATACCGGGTGGCCGTCGATGCTGATCCGCTCGGTGACCTTGGACAGGTGCGGGCTGGTGTAGCGGCCCGTGCTCAGGCCTTGCGCCCGGAGCACGGACTCGATCATCCGGGACGTGGAGGTCTTGCCGTTGGTGCCGGTCACGTGGATGATCGGATACGCCTTGTTCGGCTCCCCGAGTACGTCCATGGCGCGGTACAGCGGCGCAAGCCGGGGCTCCATCTTGTTCTCGGGCGCCCGGCCCAGCAGCTCGGCGTAGACACTTTCCACGGAAAATTCGTCGGTCATGTCCTAGCCCTCCACTTTTTCAACCACAACGGCGGGTTCGGACACCTCGGCCGGTTCAGCGGCCAGGTCGACCGTCAGCGTCTCGCCCTTGACCAGCTCGGCGTTGGCCAGCAGCGCATCCACCACGTTCTGCGCGGCAGTGACGGTGGTCCGGATCCGGTCGCTGACGTTGAGGCCGGCGTCCTTCCGGGCCTGCTGGATGGCGCGGACCATGTCGCGTGCCAGGCCTTCGGCTTCCAGTTCCGGGGTGACTTCCGTGTTCAGCACCACGAACCCGCCGCCGGGCAGCACCGCGACAGCTGCCGAACCGCCGTCGGACTCTGCCACCACCGTCTCCAGCGTGTACTCCTGGGGCTCCAGCTGCAGGCCGCCTGCGGTGACCACACCGCTGTCGTCCACGGACCAGTCGCCGGACTTGGATCCCTTGATGGCCACCTGGACGTTCTTGCCCAGGCGCGGGCCGGCCGCCCGGGCGTTCACCACCAGCTTCTGCTGGATGCCGAACTCCTCGGGAGAAGCCGTGGCGGCATCCAGCAAGCGGACGATTCGCAGGTTGAGTTCATCGGCGACGACGGCGGCAAAGCCTTCCAGCGTGTCTGCGCCGGGTGCCACCACGGTGAGTTCCTGCAGCGGAAGTCGGACGCGCAGGTTGGCTGCCTTGCGGAGCGAAGACCCGGTGGAGCAGATCTGCTGCACCCGGTCCATGGCTTCCACCAGGGACGGGTTCGCCGGGAAGAGGTCCGCATCCGGCCAGTCGGCAAGGTGGACAGACCGGCCGCCGGTCAGGCCGCGCCAGATCTCCTCCGACACCAGCGGCAGCAAGGACGCTGCAGCGCGGGTAACGGTCTCCAGCGCGGTGAACAGCGCATCGAAGGCATCCTGGTCCTCGTCGAAGAACCGCTGCCGGCTGCGGCGGACGTACCAGTTGGTGAGCATGTCCGAGTAGCTGCGCAGCGAGTCGCAGGCACCGGAGATGTCGTAGGTGTCCAACTGCGCGGTCATGGTGCGGACCAGGTCGCCGGTGTTGGCCAGGAGGTACTGGTCCAGGGTGTCCCGGTAGCCCTCGTAGCGCAGTTCGGCGTCATAGCCGGCGCCGCCATTCGCAGCGTTGGTATAGAGCGTGAAGAAGCTGTAGACGTTCCACAGCGGCAGGATGACCTGGCGGACGCCGTCGCGGATGCCCTGTTCGGTGACGATCAGGTTTCCGCCGCGGAGGATGGGGCTGGACATCAGGAACCAGCGCATGGCATCGGAGCCGTCGCGGTCCAGGACCTCGGACACGTCCGGGTAGTTGCGCAGGCTCTTGGACATCTTCTGGCCGTCGGAGCCCAACACGATGCCGTGGCTGATGACATTCCTGAAGGCGGGCCGGTCGAACAGCGCCGTGGACAGGATGTGCAACATGTAGAACCAGCCGCGGGTCTGGCCGATGTACTCCACAATGAAGTCCGCGGGGTTATGGGTGTTGAACCAGGCTTCGTTCTCGAACGGGTAGTGCACCTGGCCGTACGGCATGGAGCCGGAGTCGAACCAGACATCCAGCACGTCCTCCACGCGGCGCATCACGGACTGGCCCTCTTCGGGGGTCCGGGGGTCGTCCGGGTTGGGCCGGGTGAGCTCATCGATGAACGGCCGGTGCAGGTCCACCTGGCCGTCCTTGTTCAGCGGGAGCCGGCCGAAGTCCGCTTCGATCTCGGCCAGGGAGCCGTAGACGTCGGTGCGCGGGTACTCGGGGTCCGTTGACTGCCATACGGGGATGGGGCTGCCCCAGAAACGGTTGCGGCTGATGGACCAGTCGCGGGCGTTCTCCAGCCACTTGCCGAACTGGCCGTCCTTGACGTTGCCGGGGATCCAGTTGATCTCCTGGTTCAGTTCCGACATCCGGTCCTTGAACTTGGTGACCTCCACGTACCAGGAGGACACCGCGCGGTAGATCAGCGGGTTCCGGCAACGCCAGCAGTGCGGGTAGCTGTGCTCGTAGCTGGCCTGGCGGACCAGCCGGCCCTGGGCGCGGAGCACCTGGGTGATGGGCTTGTTGGCTTCGAAGACCTGGAGGCCCACGATGTCGTGCAGGTCGCCGTGCTTGAACAACGGCAGGAACTTGGCGCCTTCGTCCACGGACAGGACAACGGGGATGCCTGCCTCCTCGCACACCTTCTGGTCGTCTTCACCGTAGGCCGGTGCCTGGTGGACGATGCCCGTACCGTCGGTGGTGGTGACGTAGTCGGCCACCACGAAACGCCAGGCATTTTCCATGCCGTACTTTTCGTTGTCGGCGAAGTCATCCCAGAGCCGCTGGTACTCCAGGCCCTCCAGTTCAGCGCCGGTGTGGGTGGACACGACGGCGGCTTCCGCAGCTTCGAAGCTGTCGTAGCCCAGGTCCTTGGCGTAGCTGCCCAGCAGGTCGGCGGCGAGCAGGAAGCTTCCGGTGACAGGGGCGTCGGCAGAGGCTGCCTTGATGCCGTTGGGTCCGGCTGGCAGTACGGCGTACGTGATGGAAGGCCCGACGGCGAGCGCGGCGTTGGTGGGCAGCGTCCAGGGGGTGGTGGTCCAGGCGAGGGCCTGCACGCCGGCAAGCTCCCTGGACAGCTCCGTCTCCCCCGGAAGGATGGGGAACGTGACGGTGACGGTCTGGTCCTGGCGGTTCTTGTAAACGTCGTCGTCCATGCGCAGCTCGTGGTTGGACAGCGGGGTTTCGTCCTTCCAGCAGTACGGAAGGACGCGGTAGCCGTTGTATGTCAGGCCCTTGTCGTGCAGCTGCTTGAACGCCCAGAGGACCGATTCCATGTACTCGACGTTGAGCGTCTTGTAGTCGTTGTCGAAGTCCACCCAGCGGGCCTGGCGGGTAACGTAGCTGCGCCATTCGTCGGCATACTTCATCACCGAGGCGCGGCAGGCGTCATTGAACTTGTCGATGCCCATGGCTTCGATCTGGGTCTTGTCCGTCATCCCCAGCTGCTTCATCGCCTCAAGCTCGGCGGGCAGGCCGTGGGTGTCCCAGCCGAACCGGCGTTCCACGCGCTTGCCGCGCTGGGTCTGGTAGCGGCCCACCAGGTCCTTGGCGTACCCGGTCAGGAGGTGGCCATAGTGCGGCAGGCCGTTGGCGAAGGGCGGGCCGTCGTAGAACACAAACTCGTTGCTGCCCGGCTCACCGCCGGGAACATCGGCACTGCGCTGGTCGACGCTGGCCTGGAAGGTGCCGTCCTGGTCCCAGTACTTCAGGATGCGCTCTTCGACCTCCGGGAACTTCACGGAGGCGGAAACGCCGGCGCTGCCGTTGGAGGAAGTGCTGGAGGCTGAGGCTTTGGGGTAAAACGTCATGTTCGACATCCTGGGTTGAGCGTGGTGAACCCCCGGCAGGAGCCGAACGTTCCGTTCAGGATGCGAGGACGGCCGCCGTGCCGTCCCTAAGACGTCACGCCCACCGCGGTACCACCTCACTTACCGGCGCTGGGCGTTCCCTTAGGGAACACCCGCTGCTCCGGCCTCTCATTACTGCTGTGACGGGCTTACCCGTCCGGTTCTACTGACGCGGCGTGCCTTGGAGGTCGCGGCCGCGGGTTCTTCCGGAAGCTCACCGGTGATTGCCGGGTCATAGCCACTTCAGAGTCTACTATCGCGGCAGCTCCAGTGCCATTCAGCACGAGCCCCACCGGTCAGGTCCATGCCGCCCTTCCGAATGAGTGCCGCTCCAAACGACCAGTGTGCCCTCCCGGGGCTGACGCGGGCCCTCGCATTGCCTAGACTCGCCTCATGGCAGCTTCCGGCCACCCCCCATGGCGGCGGCGTGCAACCACGGCCTGCAGATGGCTGTTCATTCCGGTTGCCCTGCCGGTGGCGGCGGTGTCGGTCATTCGCGCCGTCCCGGCCGATTGGCCCCTGCCGGCGGTGCAGCTCGTTGCCTTCACGCCTTGGTTCGCGGTGCCGGCGTCAGCAGCCCTGCTTCTTGCCTTCCTGGGACGGAGGCGGTGGCAGCAGGCGGTGGCAGCGGCCTTGCTGGGTTGCCAGGCGTTCTGGCTTTTCCCACTGGACGTCCGGGAACCTGCTGCGGAGGCTGCCGGGGCCCGGGCGTCCCTGGTCGCCATGAGCATCAACGCGGAGTTGGGCGGCGCGGACGCCGCCGGAATCGTGGCCCTGGTCCGTGAAGAACGCGTGGAACTGCTGGCCATCGAAGAGTACACGCCACAACTGGCACGACGGCTCACGGCGGAAGGGCTGGACGGGCTGCTTCCACATCGGGTTGCCCATGCCAGGGATGGCGCCGGCGGCACTGCGATCTACGCCTCGCACAACCTCGAGGATGCCGGTGTGCTCCCTGGCACCCAGTTCACCATGTCGATGGCACGCCTGGACATGGGCGCCGGGAGCCTGCGGGTGGTGGCTGTCCATACCTTGGCCCCGGTGGGCAACGGCCTCCATCAGTGGCGCAGCGACCTGGCCACCGTGGGCAGGGCGGACAACGACTCCGGGCCCCTTTTGCTGGCCGGGGACTTCAACGCCACTTATGACCACCGGGAGTTCCGGGCGCTGCTGGCCGGGCAGGGCGGCGGCCGGAGTCTGGTGGACGTTGCCGGTTCGCTGGGAAGCAGGCTGGTGCCCACCTGGCCGATGCGCGGCTACAGCCTGCCTGGAATTACGCTCGACCACCTGGTGACCAGCCCCGACATCAGGGGCTCGGGATACTCCGTCCACCGGGTTGCCGACACCGACCACGCGGCGGTGGTGGCAACCCTGCACATCCAGGTTCCCTAGTTCGTTCCGGCGACAGGTCCTCCTGGTCCAGGGTGCCCTGGCCCGCTCAGCCCTTCCGGATGAGTTTGTAGTTGGCGGCCTGCGCCACCGGCCGGATGACGATCTGGTCCAGGTTGACGTGGTGCGGGACGGTGACGGCGTAGCGGACCACATCGGCCACATCCTCCGCCGTCAGCGGCTTCTCCACGCCCTGGTACACCTTGCCGGCGGCCTGCGGGTCCCCCAGGCGGTTCAGCGCGAACTCCTCGGTCTGCACCAGGCCCGGTGCTACCTCGATGACACGGAGGTTGTGCTCGGCTTCCTCCAGGCGCAGTGCTTTGGTCAGGGCGTGCTGGCCGAACTTTGCGGCGTTGTAGCCGCCGCCGCCCTCGTAAGCGTCCAGGCCCGCGGTGGAGGTCAAGTTCAGCACCGTTCCTTCGCCGGTGGCCCTCAGCATTGGCAGGAAGGCCCGGGTGAGTTTCATGGTGCCCAGGACGTTGACGCGGTACATCCACTCCCAGTCGGCCGTGCTGGCGTCGCCCACCTTATCGGCGCCGCGGGCGCCTCCGGCGATGTTGATCAGCGTGTCGATGCCGCCTGCCTCGGTGACCTGGGCGAGGAGCCGGGACACGTCGTCGTCCTCTGCAATGTCTGCGGGAATCGCGATGGCGCCGGTTTCGCTTTCCAGGGCCGCCAGGCGTTCAGCGCGGCGTGCCACGGCGAAGACCGTCCACCCGTCGGCGCGCAGCGCACGCACTGCCGCCTCCCCGATTCCGCTGCTCGCGCCGGTTACCAGTGCTGCCTTCTTCTGCAAGTCCTTCGTCATGGCACCACCCTAGCGGGATCAGCCGGCCGGACGTCCCAGTAGGTAATCAAGCAGGACCCGCGCATTGTTGGCCTCTGTATTGCGGGCGGCGTAGAGAAGGGTGACGCGGGAGTGCCTGGCAGCCAGTTCCACCAGGGTGTCCACCGCCGGATTGGAGTCCAGTTCCAGCCGGTAGCGTTCGGTGAATTCGGCGAACCGCTCGGGGCGGTGGTTGAACTCCTTGCGCAGCTCCGTAGACGGCGCCACGTCCTTGAGCCAAAGGTCGACGGCGGCACCCTCCTTGGGCATGCCCCGGGGCCAGAGCCGGTCCACCAGGACCCGGGAGCCGTCGTCGTCCGCCGGCGGCTCATAGATGCGCTTCACTCTGAAGGTGCCTTGAATATCGCCCATAGGGCGCATGCTACCCGCGCCCGCGCGCCGGCGGGTCCAACGGGTTGGGTGGGATGCAAGCGGGCATGAAAGAATTACCCAATGGCTGAAGACACGCAGGGTACAGACACGCCCACCACCGCCCCCATCAACGTTCCGGACAAGCCGGCCCTCGAAGGCCTCGAAGCCGCGCTCACCCAGCGCTGGCTGTCCGAAGGAACCTACAAATTCAACTCCGACACCACCCGGGAGCAGGTCTACTCGATCGACACTCCCCCGCCCACCGCGTCGGGGTCCCTGCACGTGGGGCACATGTTCTCCTTCACCCAGACGGACGTCCAGGCACGCTACATGCGCATGACCGGAAAGAACGTCTTCTACCCGATGGGCTGGGACGACAACGGCCTGCCCACCGAACGCCGCGTCCAGAACTACTACGGCGTCCGCTGCGATCCCGCCATCCCCTACAACGCCGACTACCGGCCCCCGGCACAGCCCGCCAAGAACCAGCGCGATTTCGATGTTGTGTCACGCCAGAACTTCATCGAGCTGTGCGAGGAACTGGCTGTGGAGGACGAGAAAGTCTTCGAAAACCTGTTCCAGACCCTGGGCCTGTCCGTGGACTGGGACCTGACCTACCGCACTATCGATGACACCTCCAGGGCAGTGTCCCAGCGCGCCTTCCTGGCCAACCTGGCCGCTGGCGACGCCTACATGGCCGAAGCGCCGACGCTGTGGGATGTCACCTTCCGCACGGCCGTCGCGCAGGCTGAGCTGGAGGACCGCGAAGTCCCCGGCGCCTACTACCGCTACCCCTTCTTCACCGAAGACGGCGACAAGGTCTTCATCGAAACCACCCGCCCGGAGCTGCTGGCTGCCTGCGCAGCCCTCGTAGCAAACCCCGACGACGAGCGGTACCAGCCGCTGTTCGGCAAGACGGTGAAGTCTCCGCTCTTCGACGTCGAGCTCGAGGTCAAGGCCCACCCGCTGGCCAAAGCGGACAAGGGTTCCGGCATCGCCATGGTGTGCACCTTCGGTGACCTGACCGACGTCACCTGGTGGCGTGAACTGCAGCTTCCCACCCGCCCCATCATGGGCCGTGACGGCCGCATCATCGCCGAAAACCCTGAGTGGATCACCAGCGAAGCCGGCAAGCAGGCGTACGCGGCCATCGCCGGCAAGACTGCCTTCTCTGCGAAGGAGGCCGTCGTGGAACTGCTCAAGGAAGCGGACCTGCTGGACGGCGAACCGAAGAAGATCACCCACCCGGTGAACTTCTTCGAGAAGGGCGACAAGCCCCTGGAAGTGGTTACGTCCCGCCAGTGGTACATCCGCAACGGCGGCCGCGACGAGGACCGCCGCGAACGCCTCATCGGCCGAGGCAAGGAAATCGACTTCCACCCGTCCTTCATGCGCTCCCGCTACGAGAACTGGATCGCCGGCTTGAACGGTGACTGGCTGGTTTCCCGCCAGCGGTTCTTCGGCGTGCCCATCCCCGTCTGGTACCCGCTCGATGCACAGGGCAACCCGGACTACGACAACCCCATCCTGCCCTCGGACGAGCTGCTGCCCGTGGACCCCGCGGCCGACGCCGCCCCGGGCTTCGACGAGGCACAGCGCGACCAGCCCAACGGCTTCACGGGCGACGCCGACGTCCTGGACACGTGGGCAACGTCCTCGCTGACGCCGCAGATCGTGGGCGGCTGGAGCCGGGATGAGGACCTGTTCGCCAAGGTCTACCCGTTCGATCTTCGCCCGCAGGGCCACGACATCATCCGCACCTGGCTGTTCTCCTCCGTGGTCCGCGCCGACGCGCTCCAGGACTGTGCCCCCTGGAAGCACGCCGCCATTTCCGGCTGGATCCTGGACCCGGACCGCAAGAAGATGTCCAAGTCCAAGGGCAACGTGGTGGTACCCACCGATGTCCTGAACGAATACGGCTCGGATGCTGTCCGCTACTGGGCTGCCTCGGCGCGGCTCGGTGCAGACACCGCTTATGAGATCGCGCAGATGAAGATCGGCCGCCGCTTGGCCATCAAGCTGCTGAACGCCTCCAAGTTCGTGCTGAACCTCGGCGCCACGGAGAACTCCGTGCTCGCCGGGGACCTCTCCGTCCTGACCAATCCCTTGGACCGGGCACTGCTGGCCCAGCTGGCCGACGTCGTGGCACAGTCCACCAAGGCGTTCGACAACTACGACTACGCACGCGCCCTGCAGCTCACGGAGTCCTTCTTCTGGCAGTTCACTGACGACTACGTGGAGCTGATCAAGGACCGCGCCTACGGAGCTGCCGGCGAGGAGGAACAGGCGTCGGTTCTCGCTGCGCTGGCTACCACCCTGGATACGCTGCTGCGGCTCTTCGCCCCGTTCCTTCCGTTCGCCACGGAGGAAGTGTGGAGCTGGTGGCGCACCGGATCCGTGCACCGCGCCGAATGGCCGGCTGCGCTGGAGATCCCGGGCGGGGACACCACCATGCTGGCAACGGTTGGTGTGGCCCTGAGCGGTGTCCGGAAAGCCAAGTCCGAGGCCAAGGTCAAGCAGCGCACCGAAGTGCTGTCTGCCACCATCACCGCCCCTGGGGCGCTGGCGGCACAGCTGCAGGCCGGGCTGGCTGACTTGAAAGCGGCGTCGAACGCCCGGGAGATCACTGTTGCAGTGGGCGACGGTGACCTTGCCGTGACCGACGTTGCCCTGGCGCCGAGCGACGAGCCCGCCAAGGCCTGATACCGGACGCACCTGGTTCCAGACACAGGGGAAGCCCCATCAGCGTTTTGCCGTTGGTGGGGCTTCGACTGTTTCGGCCATCTGGTGACGTGCTCTAATGGTCTGGCAGGTTCCGCTGATCTCCAGGTCTTACTACCCCGTCACTGGTAGCTTGCAGCGACTTTGCCGATGGCTGCGTCGACTGCATATCACTGAATCTTTGGCTCCTGCGTCCCCTTCTTTCGAAGTGGTAAGCACTATTTTTCTCCCGGCCCGGTCCACGTGCAAGGGCCCCGGGAAAACTACAATTTGGTAGTTTTCCCGGGGCCCTTGGCGTCCCGGTTCTGCGGCCCGGGGCTGGTCAGCCTGTTTTGGATGTCAGTGGAATTCCGGGCTCTCGGTGCGGCTGCGCTTCAGCTCGAAGAAGTGCGGGTAGGCGGCGATCGTGGTGGTGGCGTCCCAGATCCGCCCGGCTTCCTCGCCCCGCGGAATGCGGGTGAGGACAGGACCAAAAAAGGCGGTTCCGTTGAAGGCCACCACAGGGGTGCCGACATCCTGGCCCACGAGCGAAATGCCTTCCTCATGGCTGGCCCGGAGCTGCTGGTCGTAGGCGTCAGAGTTGGCAGCGTCAGCCAGGTCGGCGGGGAGGCCGCAGTCGGCAAGGGCCTTGGTGATGACCGCCGACCGGTCCTTTTCACCCTGGTTGTGGATCAGGGTGCCCATGGCGTCATAGAGCGGTTTGATGAACTGTGGGCCGTGTTCTTCCCTGGCGGCGATGATCACGCGAACCATGCCCCAGGCGTTGTCCATGGATTCGCGGTAGCCGGGATCCAGGTCGCGTCCCTCGTTCAGGACGGCAAGGCTCATCACGTGCCACTCGGTCTCGATGTCGCGAACGCTTTCCACCTCGCCGATCCAGCGGGAGGTCACCCAGGCAAACGGGCACAGGGGGTCGAACCAGAAATCGGCTTTGTTCTTGGCAGGTGAAGTCATGAAGGTCCTCTCGGTCAGGCAGACTTACGGCGCTTGGCCACGTGCGGAATCATGGTGGGTTCGGCTCCCCGCAGGACCACGTCTTCGGTGATCACGACGCTGGCAACGTCCTCGCGGCTGGGAAGATCGAACATCACGGGAAGCAGGACCTCTTCGAGGATCGCGCGCAGGCCGCGGGCACCGGTGCCGCGCTCCAGGGCCTGGTCCGCGATGGCTTCCAGGGCGGTGTCATCAAAGACCAGTTCCACGCCGTCGATCTGGAACATCTTCTGGTACTGCTTCACCAGGGCGTTCTTGGGCGTGGAAAGGATCTGGATCAGGGCGTCCCGGTCCAGGTTGGACACCGTGGTGATCACGGGGAGCCTGCCGATGAATTCGGGGATCAGTCCGAATTTCAGCAGATCCTCCGGCATGACCTCGCCGTAGGAGTCCACCTTCTTGCTGGCCTCGTTGAGCGGGGCACCGAAACCGATGCCCTTGCGGCCGGACCGGGACCCGATGATCTCCTCCAGGCCTGCAAAGGCGCCGGCAACGATGAACAGGACGTTGGTGGTGTCGATCTGGATGAATTCCTGGTGCGGGTGTTTACGCCCGCCCTGCGGCGGCACGGAAGCCACTGTGCCCTCCAGGATCTTCAGGAGCGCCTGCTGCACACCCTCACCCGAGACGTCACGGGTGATGGAGGGGTTCTCGCTCTTGCGCGAGATCTTGTCAATCTCGTCGATGTAGATGATGCCCTGCTCGGCCTTCTTGACGTCGTAGTCCGCGGCCTGGATGAGTTTGAGGAGGATGTTCTCCACATCCTCACCCACGTAGCCGGCCTCGGTGAGGGCAGTGGCATCCGCCACTGCGAAGGGAACGTTCAGGCGCCGGGCAAGGGTTTGGGCGAGGTACGTCTTACCGCAGCCGGTGGGGCCGATCAGGAGGATGTTGGACTTGGCGATTTCGACGTCGTCGTGGTGCCCGCCCTCCCCCAGGCTCCCGGACTTGGGCGCATGGCCTGCCTGGATTCGCTTGTAGTGGTTGTAGACCGCGACGGCGAGGGACCGCTTGGCAGGCTCCTGGCCGATGACGTATTCCTGGAGAAAGTCAAAGATTTCACGCGGCTTGGGCAATTCGAAGCTGCCCAGATCGGCGACCTCCGCCAACTCCTCTTCGATGATTTCGTTGCACAACTCGATGCATTCATCGCAGATGTAAACACCGGGCCCGGCTATGAGCTTGCGCACCTGCTTCTGGCTCTTTCCACAGAAAGAGCACTTCAGCAGATCCGTGCTCTCGCCAATCCGAGCCATATGTGAACCCCTTAGTATCCTGCTGCCAGGCAGCCCTGCACCGTTGCTGAAATCTTCCGGACCAGCGCGGACCGGATTGTGACACCATCCACTCTAGGTCACATTCGGCCCCAAGGGTGGAAAGAAAAGGCCGGTGCGGCCAAATGAACTGGGCCGCACCGGCTTTCCGTACTGCTACCTCGTGATCGCCTGGGGTTTGATCTTGCGTGAATCAAGCACCTGGTCGATGAGGCCGTATGCCTGGGCCTCGTCTGCGGTGAGAATCTTGTCGCGCTCGATGTCGTTGTTGACCTGCTCCGACGTGCGGCCGGAGTGCTGCGCCAGGGTGTCCTCGAGCCAGGAGCGCATGCGCATGACCTCTGCCGCCTGGATCTCCAGGTCGGAGGCCTGGCCGCCCTGGCCGCCGGACAGTGCCGGCTGGTGGATCAGGACGCGGGCGTTGGGCAGGGCAAGCCGCTTGCCGGGGGTACCGGCCGCCAACAGGACCGCAGCCGCACTGGCAGCCTGGCCCAGGCAAACGGTCTGGATCTCGGGGCGGATGTACTGCATGGTGTCGTAGATGGCCGTCATGGCCGTGAACGAGCCACCCGGCGAGTTGATGTAGATGGTGATGTCGCGGTCCGGGTCCGTGGACTCCAGGACCAGCAGCTGCGCCATGATGTCGTCAGCGGAAGCGTCGTCCACCTGCACGCCGAGGAAGATGATGCGGTCCTCGAAGAGTTTGGTGTACGGGTCCTGGCGCTTGAAACCGTAAGGGGTGCGTTCCTCGAACTGCGGCAGTACGTAGCGGCTGGACGGAAGATTGCCGGCTGACCACCCGAAGTTGTAGTTCATTGTGTTTGCTCCTGATCGAAGGGGTTCTGGATGCCGGTTAGCTCTGGGAGTCGGATTCGCCGGAGGAACCGTTGGACGTTCCACCGCCGCCTGACACGGAGCCGGCGTGCGCGGCGATCTTGTCGAAGAAACCATATTCGAGGGCCTCTGCGGCAGTGAACCACTTGTCGCGGTCGTTGTCCTTGAGGATGGTTTCCACGGTCTGGCCGGTCTGTTCAGCGGTCAGTTCCGCCATGACCTTCTTCATGTGCAGGATGAGTTCGGCCTGGATCTTGATGTCGGACGCGGTGCCGCCGATGCCGCCGGACGGCTGGTGCATCAGCACGCGGGCGTTGGGGGTGGCGTAGCGCTTGCCCTTGGTGCCCGAGGAAAGCAGGAACTGGCCCATGGACGCGGCCAGGCCGGTGGCGACGGTGACGACGTCGTTGGGGATGAACTGCATGGTGTCATAGATGGCCATGCCTGCCGTGACGGAGCCGCCGGGCGAGTTGATGTAGAGGTAGATGTCCTTTTCCGGGTTCTCGGCCGAGAGAAGGAGCAGCTGCGAGCAGATCGCGTTGGCGTTGTCGTCACGCACCTCCGAGCCCAGCCAGATGATCCGCTCCTTGAGAAGGCGGTTGTAAATGTAGTTGTCCTGGGCTGCAGGATCGACGGTCGCCATCCGGGGGGCCTCTGAGTGCTGTGACATGTTTACTTACCTCTCACTGGTGACGGTGACATCACTGAAAATCACTACTTGGACACTAACCGGTTTCACCGGTCTTTTGTTCGCGCACCGAGGGCTGTTCGCTGACGGCGCACGATCGTCGAATCCGCGGCAGGTTGTTACAGCTTCAACGCGAACGGCCCCCGGATCGGAGTGATCCAGGGGCCGTGCTGTAGCTCGGTAAGGACTAGGCCTTGGCCTCTGCCGTGGCGTCCTCGGCTTCGACAACCTCGGTCTCAGCGGCGTCGGCGTCGGTGGCGTCAGCGTCCGCTGCATCGGCGGCGGGAGCTTCCTCGCCGCCGGGGCGGACGAAGTCGCTCAGGTCCACTGCGTTGCCGTCGGTGTCGGTCACCGCGGCCTGGCCCAGGACGACGGCCAGCGCCTTGCGACGGCGGACCTCGGAAACCATCATGGGCACCTGGCCGCTCTGGTCGATGATCTGGGCGAACTGGTTGGGGTCCATGCCGTACTGGCTGGCGGTGGTGACAATGTAGTCGATCAGCTCGTTCTGGCTGACGTTGACTTCTTCCTTCTCGGCGATGGCGTCGAGGATGATTTCGTTCTGGAAGGCGCGGGCGGTGTTGGCGCGGACCTCTTCGCGGTGCTCCTCGGTGTCGTGCTCGCCGTCACCGTGGCCGTTGCCCTCCTGGAAGTGGGCTTCGAGCTGCTCTTCGACGACGGAGTCCGGAACCGGAACCTCAACGAGTTCCACCAGCTTGTCCAGGACCTTGTCGCGGGCCTCAACGCCCTGCTCCACGATCTTGGACTCGGCGGCCTGCTTGGCCAGGTCTTCGCGGAGTTCGGCGAGGGTGTCGAACTCGGAGGCCAGCTGCGCGAAGTCATCGTTCGCCTCGGGCAGTTCGCGTTCCTTGACGGCCTTAACTACAACCTTGACCTGTGCGGCTTCGCCGGCGTGGTCGCCGCCCACCAGGGTGGTGTCGAAGATGGCGTCCTCGTCGGCGCTGAGGCCGGTCACGGCCTCGTCCATGCCCTCGAGCATGGTGCCGGCACCAACCTGGTAGGACAGGCCGGCAGCGGAGTCAACCTCTTCGCCGTCGATGGTGGCGGTGATGTCGATGGTGAGGAAGTCACCGTCGGCCGCGGGGCGGTCAACGGACTTCAGGGTGCCGAAGCGGCCGCGCAGTTCGTCCAGGGCCTTGTCCACGTCGGCGTCGGAGGATTCCGCAGCCGCAACCTGGACCTCGATGCCGGCGTAGTCCGGGAGTTCGATCTCGGGGCGGACGTCCACCTCGGCAGCGAACTTCAGGCCGCCGTCGGTTGCAGAGGGATCGGGCACCTCGGTGATTTCCACCTCGGGACGGCTCAGGGGACGGATGCCGGACTCCTGCACGGCAGCCTGATACCAGCCGTTGAGGCCCTCGTTGATGGCAGTCTCCAGGACGTAGCCACGGCCGACGCGCTGGTCGATGAGCTTGGCGGGAACCTTGCCCTTGCGGAACCCGGGGACCTGGATCTGCGACGCAACAGTCTTGTAGGCCGAGTCGATGCTGGGCTTCAGTTCCTCAAAGGGGACCTCAACATTGAGCTTGACCCGCGTGGGGGTGAGGTTCTCGACAGCGCTCTTCACGGTCTAAGTACTCCTGGGTTGTGGGATGGGTTTCTGCAACGCATTGTGTCCAGGCCTACTGGTCCTGGCCGCAGAGTCGGGGTGACAGGATTTGAACCTGCGACTTCCTGCTCCCAAAGCAGGCGCTCTAGCCAAGCTGAGCTACACCCCGTAAGTGCACAGGCAAGTCTACGGTGATACGCGTCGCGATTGCACATTTGACACGTAGGCCATGGATTAGGTTTAGTTGTATCCGGCTTGAACAGCCAGCCCGGAGATTCCGCTGAAAATCGGATCATCCTTCGGGGACGTAGCTTAATGGTAAAGCCTCAGTCTTCCAAACTGATTACGCGGGTTCGATTCCCGTCGTCCCCTCCAGGACAACAAAAGGCCCCTCCTTCGAGGGGCCTTTTTGTGTTTGTGCCCCTACGCCGTTGGCTGCTGGCAGTAGGGGCACCAGTAGAGGTTCCGGCCGGCAAGGTCGGCCATGAGCACGATGGTGCGGCACACCCGGCAAGGCAGTCCGTGCCGCTTGTAGACGAAATGGACGTCGTCACGGTGCGGGAAGCTGCCGCTCTTTGCCGGAACGGGCACGCCCGCCGCAGCGGCCTTCGCAGCCGTGGTGCCGTCGAGCGTCCAATATTTAGGCGGGGTGGTGATGATCCGCCCGTCCGCCACGCCGTCGGTCATGACGGCGACGATGTCGCGCCAGAGCTTGCGGGCATCGCCGTCCGCCAGTGCGCTTCCGGGCAGCCACGGATCAAGGCGTCGGCGGAAGAGGACCTCGGCGCGGTACACGTTCCCGACGCCGGCAATCACCTTCTGGTCCATGAGCAGCGCCGCCAGCGGGGTCTTGCGGGCAAGGACGTTGGCGGCGAACCGGCCGGCGTCACCGCGCAGGTTCCGCAGCGGATCCGGCCCCAGCCGCGCCAGCACGGCGCCTGCTTCCGCCACCGTGATGGTCTCGCAGGTGGTGGCACCGCGAAGGTCCGCCCAGCCGTGGCTTCCGGCGAGCCTGACGCGCACGGCCCCGACGGGTGCCGGCGGTCCGGCGTACGGTGCGCCGCCGTCGTCGTCCCCGTCAGCGAACGCCTCCTGCTCCCCTACCCGCCTCGGGGCGCCGATGCTCGAGGCGCCGCTGAACGTGCTGTCCCCGCCAAAGCTCCAGGCGCCGTACAGGCCCAGATGGACATGCAGCACCAGCGAGTTGTCGAAGTGCAGGAACAGGTGCTTGCCGTGCGCCTCGGCGGCGACCATGGTTCGGCCGTCCAGCAGCGCCGCGCCCCCGCTGAACCTGCCCTGCGGGCTGGAAACGGCCAGCGCCTCGCCAGCGAAGACGTCGCCGAACTGCCGGGCGAGCCTGCGGACGGAATGGCCTTCAGGCACTACTCGATGACCTCGCCGGTTGCCTCGAACACGGCGATCTTTTCGATCCGGCGGATGTGGCGTT
Source organism: Pseudarthrobacter defluvii (assembly GCF_030323865.1). Classification (NCBI taxonomy): domain Bacteria; kingdom Bacillati; phylum Actinomycetota; class Actinomycetes; order Micrococcales; family Micrococcaceae; genus Pseudarthrobacter; species Pseudarthrobacter defluvii. The sequence continues at coordinate 2,352,267 of NZ_CP066362.1, forward strand.
CATCGTTGCTGAACGGTTCGGCCAGGAATGCCTCGACCAGTTCGGTGGCTTCTTCCACCGTGTGCTGGCGGCCGCCCAGGGCCACCACGTTGGCGTCATTGTGCTCGCGGGCCAGCGTGGCCGTGGAGAGGTTCCAAGCGAGGGCGGCGCGGATACCCCTGACCTTGTTGGCGGCGATCTGCTCGCCGTTGCCGGAGCCGCCCAGCACGATGCCCAGGGCGTGGATGCCGGCTTCCCGGTCCGCCACCACGGCAAGGGCGGCGTTGATGCAGAAGGAAGGGTAGTCGTCCTGGGCGTCGTAAACCTGGGGACCGTGGTCCACCACCTCATATCCCTTCCCGGTCAGGTGGGAGACGAGGTGGGCGCTGAGCTCCATCCCTGCGTGGTCGGTGGCGATGTGGACCCGCGGGAAGGCAGGGGTAGTGGTCACGTGCTAAGTCCGTTCATTTCGTGGGGCTGGCGGGCCGCCGGTGGAGGCCGGAACGACACCGATAAGGATACTAGGACGGGCCGCGACTCAGGATTCCGTCCGCCTGCCGGCAGGTGGCGGGCCTCCGCCGCGCCGGGCCCTGGCGGCCACCCGGGTGAGGACTTCGGCCAGCCGCGCGGCCGAAGCCTGGCTGCCGCCGCTGACGGCGACGCGCTGGCCGTCAGTCTTGCTGACGACGACGGCGGGCCCGCTGCTCACCAGCATGGCGGCGGTTCCGCGGTGGTGCCGGTAGCCCCACCCGCCGTAGTCAGCCGCTTTGACGTCCGCGGCGCTGGCATCTGAAATGGCGCCGGCAGGCACGTCCATGACCGGGACCACCCCGGCCAGCATGACCTTCAGCCCTCGCCGGTCCGCCCTGATGCGGGCAAAGAGGAACGCAGCGCCGATGACAGCCAGGACAACCAGGAGGATCCCCAGCCACGGCACCACCACCGCAATCAGCGCAGCCGGGAACAGGGTGGCGATAGCGATCATCACGAAGACTGAACTCCTGGCATGCACCCAGAGCCGGATGCTGTCCCGGGCAAGGTCCGGATCCTGCTCCCTGGCAATGGCAATCTGGAGGGCCCGGTCGTCATCCGGCGACCATTGCCGGTCAGCCTTGTACACCATGCCCATGGCCACTCCGAGTGACACCGCCGCGCCGCTGCCGAGGGCGAGGACTGTCATGTCCACATGCGACTGCCGGGCGTCGGCCAGCCCGGTTTGGCCGATCAGCCCTGCGGCAAGGGCCGAGGTGATGAACAGGCTGAGGAACAGCCCCGCCCCCATCATGATGCGCCGCATCATGACCGGCCGGCCGAGGGGTACCGCCTGCAGCAGGACCAGCCAGCCTGCCACGGCGATTCCCGCGGCACCAACCCCTACATAGGCGCCAAATGGCGCGAAGGCTGCACCGCCGTCGTCCGTCCACTGGATGGCGAGTGGATCCGGAAGGTCCGGACGCAGCAGAAACGCGCAGTAGACGAAGGCGGCGGCCAGCACGACGGGGAACCCGACAGCAAAACGCATCGCCTTGGTGTCTACCGAATCCAGCAGCTTTCCCATGTATTTAACGCTACCCCTGCGGCAGCCCCGCCAACCGTCCGGCCCGGCAGGGAGACCGCTGTGACCTGCGCAACTTGCCAAGGACTGCCGGGATGGAAGAATGCATCACAGTGCCGGAACCGGGACCACCGGCCGGCAGCCGAAACACCTCTGGAGGACCTCCTTTGCCAGGCATGAACCTGACGCGCACCGAAGCCCGTGAGCGCGCCGAACTGATCACCGTCGAGTCCTACGACGTCAACCTCGACCTGACCCGCGGCGGCGAGGTCTTTGGCAGCACCACCACCGTGAAGTTCACGGCGGCACCGGGATCGTCCAGTTTCATCGACGCTGTCACCCGGACGGTGCACGGCGTGACCCTGAACGGCCGCAGCCTTGACCCGGCCACCGTGTCGGACGGCGTGCGGATCCAGCTGCCGGACCTGGCGGAGCACAACGAGCTGACCGTTGTGGCCGACATGCCTTACATGAACACCGGGGAAGGCCTGCACCGGTTCGTGGACCCGGTGGACAACGAGGTCTACCTGTACACGCAGTTCGAGGTTCCCGATTCCCGCCGGATGTTCACCGTGTTCGAGCAGCCGGACCTGAAAGCAACGTTTGCCTTCACCATCACGGCACCGTCGCACTGGGACGTCATCTCCAACTCCCCCACACCTTCTCCGGAGGAAGCCGCCCCGGCAGAAGACGGCTCGGCCAGATCGGTGTGGACCTTCGCCCCGACGCCCCGGCTGTCCTCCTACGTCACGGCCCTGATTGCCGGCCCCTACCAGTCCGTCCGCAGTGAGGTCACCAGCTCAGACGGCCGCGTCATCCCGCTCGGCGTCTTTGCCCGGAAATCGCTGACGCAGTACCTGGACGCGGACAACATCTTCGAACTCACCCGCCAGGGATTCGGGTTCTTCGAGGCGCAGTTCGGCTGCCCGTACCCGTTCGAAAAGTACGACCAGCTGTTCGTTCCGGAGTTCAATGCCGGCGCCATGGAGAACGCCGGTGCCGTGACCATCCTGGAAGGCTATGTCTTCCGCAGCAAGGTCACCGGCGCCCAGATCGAGCGCCGCGCCATCACCGTCCTGCACGAACTGGCGCACATGTGGTTCGGCGACCTGGTGACCATGCGCTGGTGGAATGACCTCTGGCTGAACGAATCCTTCGCCGAGTACATGTCCCACCTGGCGGCGGTGGAGGCAACCTCCTTCACCAGTGCCTGGACCACGTTCGCGTCCGTGGAGAAGTCCTGGGCCTACCGGCAGGACCAGCTCCCCACCACGCACCCGATCTTCGCCGAAATCAACGACCTGCAGGACGTTGAGGTCAACTTCGACGGCATCACCTACGCCAAGGGTGCCTCGGTGCTCCGGCAGTTGGTGGCCTGGGTGGGGCCCGAACAGTTCATGGCAGGTGTGCGCGAGTACTTCGCGAAGCACTCGTGGCACAACACCGAGCTCCGGGACCTGCTGGTTGAACTGGAAAAGGCCAGCGGACGCGACCTGGATGACTGGGGCCGGCAGTGGCTGGAAACCGCCGGCGTCAATACCCTCGCTCCCGAGCTGGACGTGGACCCGGATGGGACACTGCGGTCCTTCGCCATCCAGCAGACGGCGGTTCCCGAATGGCCCACGCTCCGCCCCCACCGTCTGGCCGTGGGGTTCTACAACCTGAACGGCGCAGGCAAGCTGGAGCGGGTGCACCGCGAGGAGCTGGATGTCGACGGCGAACGTACTGAGGTGCCGGCACTGGCCGGCCTTGCCCAGCCGGACCTGATCCTCATCAACGACGACGACCTCGCCTATGCCAAGGTGCGGCTGGATCCCAAGTCGCTGGCCACCGCCACCGCCCGCCTGAAGGACTTCACTGAAAGCCTGCCCCGGACCTTGGTATGGAACTCGGCGTGGGACGCCGCCCGGGACGGCGAGACTCCGGCCCGGAAGTACGTGGAGCTGATCCTGGCCAACGTGGCCGCGGAGACCGACTCGTCCGTGATCCTGGTCCAGCTCCGCCAACTGGCCACCACCCTGAATTTCTATGTGGCCGAAGAACACCGCGAGGCCACTACGGCGGCGGCGGCGGACCGGCTGTGGGATCTGGCTGCGGAGGTTCCGGCAGGCTCCGATGGACAGCTGCAGTTCATCAAGGCTTTTGCCCTCCTGGCTCGCAGCGGGTCCCAGCTGGACCGGGTGGCCGGCCTGCTGGACGGGTCGGTGGCTTTGGAGGGACTGAGCCTGGACCAGGACCTCCGGTGGGAACTGGTGGCCTCGCTGGTGGCCGGCGGCCGGATGGGCCAGGACGGCATCGACTCGGAGCTGCAGCGGGACAACACCTCCAGCGGACAGAATGCTGCCGCGCTGGCCAAGGCCGCCATTCCCACCCCGGAGGCGAAGGCCGCGGCCTGGGAGTCCATTGTGGTCAAGGGCGAACTGTCCAACGCGCTGCAGGGATCGGCGGTGACCGGCTTCATGCGGGTGCTGGACCGCTCCCTCCTGGAGCCGTACTCCGAAAAGTACTTTGCGGCTGTGCCTGGCATCGTGGCAACCCGCACCCACGCACTGGCCCAGCAAATCGTCGTCGGCCTCTACCCGGCGCTGCTGACCACCCAGGCCACCATCGACCGGACCGACGGCTTCCTGGCGTCGCTGCCGGCCGAAAGTGCCGCACTTCGCCGCATGATGCTGGAAAACCGCGACGGCGTTGCCCGCGCCCTGCGTGCACGCGCAGCTGACGTGGTGGCGGACGGCAGCCCGCAGTGAGCCTCGGCGAGCACCACTACTCCCTGGCAGTCCAGTGGACCGGCAACCGGGGAGACGGAACCTCGTCCTACCGGAGCTACTCGCGGGACCACGATGTGCTCATTCCGGGCCTGCCGCCCCTGAAGGGCTCGGCCGATCCCACGTTCCATGGAGACCGGGAACGGTACAATCCGGAGCAGCTCCTCCTGGCCGCACTGGCGCAGTGCCACATGCTCTCCTATCTGCATGTGGCCGTGAAGCACGGTGTGGTGGTCACTGACTACCGGGACGAGGCAACCGGGCTGATGCGGCTCAACAGGGACGGCAGCGGACAGTTCGAGCGGGTTGTCCTGCATCCGCACGTGACGGTGGCCGATGCCGCACAGGCCGAACTGGCCGCGTCGCTGCACCATGAGGCCAACCAGGTCTGCTTCATCGCGCGGAGCGTGAACTTTCCGGTGGAACACCAGCCGGAGACCGTGGCGGGCTAACCGCCGCTTTCATTGTGGAGCAGCCGTAGGAGGCGTTCCTCAGTAGCGGGCTGCAGGCCGGCCTTCCGGGGCCGGCCCAGCCCGCGGGCACGTTCGTCAGCCAGGGTGTCCGCCATGGTTTCCTGCCACGGCCGCAGCACCATGCCGGCGGCTTTGGCTGCCCGGTTGCTGCGGGCCATGAAGCCCTCGTGGTGCGGTGGCAGCCAGAGGGGAAGGGACTCCGGCCCGGACCAATAGTTGACGCCCTGCTCCACCAGCCAGTCCCCTGAAGCCGTGACGGCAGCTTCGTGCGAGGCGGAAGCCTTCCGGCAGGCGCTCACGATGTCCGCAAAGGGTACATGGTCCCCCATGGCGTTCAGGGGTCCGGTGATCCCCTCTTCTGCAGCCCGCAGGATCCAGGCCGCCAGGTCCCGCACGTCGATGACCTGCGTGGGGCCGCCGCCGATGTCCGGGACGAGCACTGGTCCGGAGTTCCTGGCGAAGCGGGCGGGCCAGTAGCCGTAGCGGTCGGTGGGGTCGCCGGGGCCGCTGATGAGGCCTGCCCGGCAGAGGTGGGCCGTCCCGTGTGTGGCTTCCAGGGTGGCTTCCTCGATGGCCACTTTAGACTCGCCGTAATTCTCCGGCGTGGACAGCGTCCCGGCGGGCAGCGCCGGCAGAAGCGGTGCGTTCTCCGCCGCGCCGGGCACGGAGTTGTCGGCGTAGGCCGAACAGCTGGACACGAAGGTCCAGTGCCCAGCCCGGCCCGTGAGTGCCGCCAAGGCTTCCCGCGCCGGTTTGGGGTCCCGCGCGACCTCGATCACGGCATCCCAGTCCCCGGCCAGTTCCTGGTATGCTGCCTGCCCTGTTGACCGGTCCGCCCTGATCCACTCTGTGCCGGGCGGCGGCGCAGCCGTTGTTCCGCGCGCCAGGCACGTGACGTCATGGCCGGCGGCAACCGCCTGACTGGCAATCTCCTTGGAAAGGAAGGCGGTTCCGCCGAGGATGAGGATGCGCATTGCTCCACGCTACGGCGCTAGGGTTGAAAGAGAACAGAGCAATATCCCAAGGAGCTATTTCCACCCATGGTCAGCATGTTTTCCCTCTTGCCCCCTGCCACCAGCCAGCCAAGCGGTGTGAGCGTCCCGGGCATCGTGATCAGCCTCGGCATTGGCGTCGGCGTCTGGCTGGTGGCGACCTTCATCATCTCGCGCATTACCAAGCGCGTCGCGGCGGGAAGCAATTTCTTCAAGAAGCCCACCTTCAAATGGGTGGCGCCGGCCTTCCGCGCCTTGGATCATGAACGCCGGGTCCAGCGCGCGGAGACCATCGGCTCGCTCCTGAACAGCGTGGTGGGCGTGCTGGTGGTAATCATCACCGGCATGTACGTGCTGCAGAACCTGGACATCAATATCGCCCCGCTTCTGACCAGCGTGGGAATCCTGGGTGTGGCCATCGGCTTCGGCGCCCAGCAGCTGATCCGCGACTTCCTGGCCGGGATTTTCATTACCATTGAAGACCAGTACGGAATCGGCGACGTCATCGAAACCAGCGAGGTGGTGGGCGTGGTGGAGTCCATGGGCCTGCGGATCACCCGGGTCCGCTCGGACGACGGCGCCATCTGGTACCTGCGCAACGGCGAGATTCTGCGCGTGGGCAACCGGTCGCAGGGGCGCTATGTCCCGCTGCACGAATCCGACGACGGGACCACCGAGCAGGGCTCGGCGCACGTTGAGACCAAGAAGACAGACCAGAAAGCCGGGGACTAGCATGTCGCTTCCCATCGAGCCGCGCCGCCCCGTCCAGGGCCAGCGGCCGCCGTTGATGCAGAATGATCCCTTCAGCAAGCCGGACTACACCGACAGCTTCTACGATGCAGTGGGTGGACACGACACCTTCGTAAAGCTCATCGATGTCTTTTACGACGGCGTAGCCACCGATCCGGTGCTGCGGCCGATGTATCCGGAAGAGGACCTGGCCCCCGCAAAGCGCCGTTTCCTAATGTTCCTCGAGCAGTACTGGGGCGGCCCCACCACGTACGGCGAGGAACGCGGCCACCCGCGCCTGCGGATGCGGCATATGCCGTTCAGGGTCACGCCCGAGGCAAAGGACCGGTGGCTGTTCCACATGCGCACCGCCGTGGATGCCCTGGAATTGCCGCCGCTTTACGAGGGCACCCTGTGGGACTACATGGAGCGGGCCGCGCTGTCCATGGTGAATAGCCCTTCCGACTCCTGAACTCTTGATAACCGCAAGTGCAGATACGGCCGCAGCCGCAGGGGCCTAAAGCAGGCCGCTGCCGGTCCGGGCCAGGACGTGGCCGCGGGGCCCTGTCAGCCGGAACCAGCGGCCGGCCCGGTACAGCTTCTGGTCCCCGTCACCCAGGAACCCCAACGCCAAGGCTGCGAAGGCTGCACCGGCGGGCAGGCCGGCGTCATCCAGTTCGCGTCCCCAGACTGCAGCCCGTGCGTTATTGACGATGAGGGCACCCGGCTTGTCCGGCACAATGCCTGCCACTTCGGCTATGCCCGCCTCCGCCGCAGCCCGAAGCCGGGCGTCGCTGACGGACCCCAGCAGCTCCCATCCGCCCCGCGGCGCGCCCACCCCCGTCCACGACTCGCTGACTGTGGTGGGCGGCACCGGGAATTCGACGACCTGCTCCCCTACCCGCGCGAGCCGGTCCAGGACGGATGACAAGGCAACGGTGACATCTGTCCCGGACGGTTCCGCCAGGGCCATGGTGCGCAGGCCCAGAATGGTGGGCGTCGATTCGCCCAGGAGCCTGGGCCGCAGGACGCAAACGTAGGCGGCAAGGACCAGGCCGGCGGCCTGCAGGCGCATAGCTCCGCTGTCGTCGATAGACTTGGCCCGCGTGGCGAACGTCTTGAGGTCGGCCAGATCCCGGGGATCGGCGAAGCGGAAGGACGAAGTGAGAAGTTCAGACACACCTAAGACACTACCGGCTGTCCGGTTGAGTGGTTCCCGCGGCGACGTCTAGAGTCAGACCCATGACTGAAGCCGAAGCCGGACTGCTGGCGCCGCCAAGCGGAGACCCAACCTCATCACTGATCGAACTGCTGGACCTTGGTGAGCTTGAGGGCGCACGGACGGATGAGGATATTTTCCTGGGCCCCTCCCAGCAGCAGCCCCACCACCGGGTGTTCGGCGGGCAGGTGCTTGCGCAGTCACTGGTCGCGGCCACCAGGACGGTGGATCCGGAGCGGTTCGTCCACTCCATGCACGGCTACTTCCTGCGGCCCGGTGACGCCAACAAGGCCATCACCTTCGGGGTGCAGCGGCTGCGCGACGGCCGGTCCTTTTCCGCCCGGCGCGTGCACGCCTACCAGGACGGGGTGCCCATCCTGTCGATGATCGCCTCCTTCCAGGGTGAAGATGAAGGCATTGACCACTCCTCTGCCATGCCGGCCGGAATCCCGGACCCTGAATCACTGCCCAGCACCGCTGACCTGCTGGGAAAGTTCGACCACCCAGTGGCCCGGCACTGGGCGTACGAGCGCCCGTTCGACATCCGACACGTCGACCCGCCGCTGTATGTGTCCGCAACCGGACCGCGCGAGGCCCGCAACGCCGTGTGGATGAAGACTTTCGGCCCGATGCCGGACGACTCGAACCTGCACCGTGCGGCCCTGGCCTACGCCAGCGACTACACGCTCCTTGAGTCCATCCTTCGACGGCACGGCCTGAACTGGACCAGCCCGGGCATGAACGTCGCCAGCCTGGACCACGCCATGTGGTGGCACCGCCCGGCACGCGTTGATGAATGGCTTCTCTACGTCCAGGAGTCCCCCAGTGCTCATGGCGCCAGGGGACTGGCCACCGGCAAGATCTTCAACCGTGAGGGCCACCATGTCGCCTCAGTGGCCCAGGAGGGCATGGTCCGCATTCCTGCTCTCCCGGAAAACGCGTAAACCCTGTCGGCAGCTCCAGCGGCGGCACCTTAGCCGCGGGAATGGGTAAGGCCGGCACCCCGGTGAATTGTTCATCTCGAACAGTTCACATCGGGTGCCGGCCTTACTCTTATGCGTTAGTCATCCGTTGCCGGACCCCGCAGATCAGTCGCGGGTGAGGCGCCGGTGGGTGACGCGGTGCGGCTTGGCGGCGTCGGGGCCCAACCGCTGGACCTTGTTCTCCTCGTAGGATTCGAAGTTGCCCTCGAACCAGTACCACTTGGAGGGGTTTTCGTCGTCGCCCTCGTAGGCCAGGATGTGGGTGGCCACCCGGTCCAGGAACCAGCGGTCGTGCGAGACCACCACGGCGCAGCCGGGGAACTCGAGCAGCGCGTTTTCCAGGCTGCTCAGGGTTTCGACGTCGAGGTCGTTGGTGGGCTCGTCAAGCAGCAGCAGGTTGCCGCCCTGTTTCAGGGTAAGGGCGAGGTTCAGGCGGTTCCGCTCACCGCCGGAGAGGACGCCGGCCTTCTTCTGCTGGTCCGGGCCCTTGAAGCCGAACGCGGCCACGTAGGCGCGGGACGGCATCTCGACGTTGCCCACCTGAATGAAGTCGAGCCCGTCGGACACGACCTCCCACAGGGTCTTGTTGGGGTCGATGCCGCCGCGGCTCTGGTCCGCGTAGGAGATCTTGACCGAGTCACCAATCTTCAGGTCGCCGCCGTCGAGCGGTTCCAGGCCGACGATGGTCTTGAACAGGGTGGTCTTGCCCACGCCGTTGGGGCCGATGACGCCCACGATGCCGTTGCGGGGCAGGGTGAAGGACAGCCCGTCAATCAGGACCCGGTCCTCGAAGCCCTTCTGGAGGTTCTTGGCCTCCAGGACCAGGCCGCCCAGGCGGGGTCCCGGCGGAATCTGGATCTCTTCGAAGTCAAGCTTGCGGGTACGGTCCGCCTCTGCGGCCATTTCCTCGTAGCGGGCCAGACGGGCCTTCGACTTGGTTTGGCGTCCCTTGGCGTTGGAGCGGACCCACTCGAGTTCCTCGGCGAGGCGCTTGGCCTGCTTGGCGTCCTTCTTGCCCTGGATTTCCAGGCGGGCGCGTTTTTTCTCCAGGTACGTGGAGTAGTTGCCCTCGTAGGGGTACAGGTGGCCGCGGTCCACTTCGGCGATCCATTCAGCCACGTGGTCCAGGAAGTAGCGGTCGTGGGTCACGGCAAGGACGGCGCCGGGGTAGCTGGAGAGGTGCTGTTCGAGCCACAGGACGCTTTCGGCATCCAGGTGGTTGGTGGGCTCATCGAGGAGCAGCAAATCCGGCTTCTGCAGGAGCAGCTTGCAAAGTGCCACGCGGCGGCGTTCACCACCGGAAAGGTTGGTGACATCAGCATCGGCCGGCGGGCAGCGCAGCGCGTCCATGGCCTGTTCCAACTGGGAGTCGAGGTCCCACGCATCGGCGGCGTCGATGGCTTCCTGCAGCTTGCCCATTTCTTCGAGGAGGGTGTCATAGTCAGCGTCGGGGCTGGCCATTTCCTCGGAGATCTCGTTGAAGCGCTGGATCTTTCCGTAGATCTCGCCCACGCCTTCCTGGACGTTGCCCAGGACGGTCTTTTCCTCGTTAAGGGGTGGTTCCTGGAGCAGGATGCCTACGCTGTAGCCGGGACTGAGCCTGGCCTCACCGTTGGAGGGCGTGTCCAGCCCGGCCATGATCTTCAGGATGGTGGACTTACCGGCACCGTTGGGGCCCACAACACCAATCTTGGCGCCCGGGAAGAAGGACATGCTTACGTCATCAAGGATGAGCTTTTCGCCAACGGCCTTGCGGGCCTTGGTCATTGTGTAGATAAATTCCGCCATGGTCTCAAATCTAGTGGGTCGGCGGGCAGATCTCACATTTGCAGCCGGCAGGCTACCGCCATCAGGAGCCCACGAAACATTTACCGCTGGCCAGCACCGGAAGCACCGTGACGGTTACAGCGCCTTCGCGCACCTGCCCGATGACACAATCCCTCCCCTGCAGCACGGCCGCTTCGATGGCATCCGCTTCCAGTCCGGTGGGCGTCCGGCTTTGCGATACCTGGAGAACACCCGGTGCGATGCCTGCACCCGTCAGGGCTTCGCTGACCTGGGCTGTGGCCGGTTTCGGGGTTCCGCTTGCCAATTTGGTAAGAGTGTCCGTCACAGTGCGCTTCACCGCCTCGGTAGCCGCTGCAGCCGCTGGCGCCCCACCGGACGTGTCGGCCAGCGGTTCTCCGCTGGGCCGAGTGCTTCCCGCGGCCGAACCAGTTGCCTGGGCAGGCTCCTGCGGTCCACCGTCGGTTGCCTTGGCCTGCGGCGACGTCTGCCCCTCGCTGGCCCCGAATGCCGGTTGGCTCGCCGAAGGGCCGGCAACACACCCCGACAGCACACAGGCCAGGGCGGCGCACGCCAGTGCTGCACCGGCGCGTTTGTTGGGCCGCTGGTAAGGGGTGGGATGCATGGTGTCATTCTGCCATGGACGCAGGCATCGACCGGCGTGCAAGACCGGTACCCGGTGTGGGGCTGCGGGAAGCATCGTCCGGAACCGTCGGCAGCAATAGGCGGACGGCCATCAGGCATTTGACGGGCGGATGGAGGGCGGCCGGGGGGGTGCCGCCGTCCATCCGCCCGGGACTGAACGGGGACGCTGGTAAGTAATACGCGTTTCCTAGACCTCGGCGAGTTCCCCCGTTTCCAGGTCCAGCGAGGCGAGGGCACCGTCGCTGTCCTCGATGACGACGGAGGGCTGGCCGTGGTCCTCGGCGTGTTCATCCTCCTGGTCCTCCAGTTCATCCGGAACCTGGTCCATTTCGGCGTCATCGGGAACTGACGGTTGCTCCACCAGGGAGAGTGCCGGCCTGGACGCCGTACGAATGAAGTTTGCCGACCCAAAGGTGAGATCGTGCCCCACGGCCTCCGCGTCGATGATGGTGGAGTGGTACACCCGGCCGTCCTTTTCCCAGGTGTGGATCTTCAGCTTGCCCACGACGATGACCGGCTGTCCCTTCCTGATGCTGCAGCCCAGGGTTCCAGCAAGGTTGCGGTAGCCCTGGACCGTGTACCAGTTGGTGTGTCCGTCACCCCAGGTCCTGGATGCCCGGTCAAAACGGCGGGCGGTGGACCCGAGCCGGAAGGAGGCCGTTGCCACTCCCCCTGGCGTGGTGGAACTCGTTATCTCCGTGGCCACGAAGCCCCGGATGGTGATGATCGTTTCGCTCATGTCTACGTCCTGTCTGGATGGTGGCGCCTTTAGCAGGCATGACCAGCATCGCGCCGGACAACGGCGGACAGCAGGCATGGATTTTCATATGTGGACAACAACCGCCGTTACATCGTGTGTGGAGGAGGGGTGGCGGCAGGATGCCGCCACCGGCACCCCGGGCAATGTAAACTTTTGGAGGCGCCGGCCCCTGGGCCGGAAGCCGATGCCTCAGTAGCTCAGGGGATAGAGCAGCGGCCTTCTAATCCGCCGGTCGGGGGTTCGATTCCCTCCTGGGGCACCGAAAGATGCGGTCCCGGCCAGCCGACGCGCTGGGCGGGACCGCATCTTTGTATCCTTCGGATGCAGCCAATTGCCGCTCTTCCTGTGAAAAAGTCCGTCACCCGCCGGCCCCGTTTTGATGCCGTTAGATCCCGTCCATTAGATTAAGTCCGGCATTCCATGGGGGAATGGGATGAGGGCAGGTCCATTGAAAACGCGGGTGACAAAAGCACTGTCCTATCTCGGCGCGCTGGTACTGGTCAGCCTGCTGTCCTGGTGGAGGCTCCCGGCACACGCGCAGGGCGTCCTCTGGGCAGAGGACGGGGCCGTCTTCCTGTCCGATGCCATGGCCCCGGACGATCGCTGGACGCCATTCAAGCCCTACGCGGGATATCTGCACTTCATCCCCCGCATAGCGGCAGAAATCGTGGTCCGGGGATTCGCCGTACCCGACTACGCATACGCCATGAACTTCCTGGCCTGCGCAGCCCTCGCCTGCATAGCACTGATGACCTTCCACTGCTCGAGTTCCCTGACGACGAGTGTATGGATACGTGGAGCATGGGCAGCGATCCCCATATTCGTCAACGTGGGAGCGATCGAAACACTTGGCAACTTCGCGAATTTGCACTGGTACTTGCTCTGGCTCGCCCCATGGCTCCTGATCAAACCGGCACGAACGCGGGCTGAAGCGCTCCTGCTGTTCGGTGCAGCATTCGCCACGGCATCGACGGAGATCATATCGGTCCTCTTCACGCCGTTGTTCCTCTACCGCTGGCGCAACCGCAGCCTGTGGCCTGCGAAAGCAGGACTTGCACTGGGATTGTGCGCCCAGTTGTACACCACGGTGACTTATCCGAGGGCTCCGTACACGCAATACCAACTGGATCCAGCATCACTGATCTACGGGTGGCCGCTAAACACCGCGGGGCCCCTGGTCTATGGTTACGCACGGGCACTGACCCAGCAGATCGTCAATTTCGGCGCCGCACCGGTAATTTTGGCGTTCCTGATCATTGCTGTCGCCACCGCGGCCGTCTTCATATACGGGCGGCGGCAGCACCGCCGCCTGGCGATGATGTTCCTCTCCGCGTCCATTTTGGTGTGGATTGCCTGCGCCGCGGCGAACCCGGCGCCGTTCCTCGATTACGCCCGGTTTACCGACGCCGATTGGATTGAACAGTTCGCGTTCACCCGGTATTCGGTAGCAGCCACCATGTTTGTCCTGGCCCTAGTGCCGGTGCTTTCGTCTGCGTTGGTGAGGTGGGCACACTGGACACAGCCAGGGATCCTGGTGGGTTTTGGCCTGCTCCTCACGTCCATGTACTTCCCTCCCTTCACGACCAGGGACTCCGGACCGTCCTGGGCTGAACAGGTGGCCACCGGAGCAGAAAAGTGCAGCTCCGGCGAAGCGGCTGCTTTCACCGCTGCTGTTGCACCGCACTACTTCACCGGCTCCGTCGAGATACCCTGCCCGGCGCTCGAAAAATGACTGCGGGATGACCAACGGCCAGTCTGCTTAAAACGCAGCTTTTCCTTTAGCGCTACTGCAGCCGGTGCGGCGCCTCCACCAGCGACCGGATGACGCTGCCGGCTGCGCCCAGCAGCGCGCCCGACTCGCCCACCGCGGAGACTGTGACCTGTTCGGACGCGTACTTGCCCGGGGCGTATTTCTGCACGCTTTCGAGCAACGGGCCGCGCAGCCAGGGCTCGAGGACCGCGAAGTGCCCACCGAGGACCACCGAGTGGATATTGACCACCCGCGCCGTTGACGCGAGCGCGATGCCCAGGCAGCGGGCCGCCCGTTCAACGGCGGATACCGCCTGGGGGTCTCCACCCTCCAGCGCCCCCAGCAGCGCGGACATGCTGGCGGACCGTGATGCAGCCTCCGGAGCCAGGCCGGATGCGGCGAAAATGGCGTCCTGGCCGGCGACGGTTTCAAGGCAACCGGTACCGCCGCAGGAACAGCGGCCGCCGTCCGGCTCCACCACGATGTGTCCCACTTCGCCGGCATGGCCTTCCGGGCCCGTGAACAGCTCGGACCCGATGACGATCCCGCCACCGACACCCACTTCGCCAGAGACAAACAGGAAGTCGGAGGCACCGTCCGGCCGGTACCTCAGTTCCGCCAGGGCTGCGGCGTTGGCCTCGTTGAAAAGCGCCACACCCAGGGGAGCTTCGGGCAGCAACGCACCAAGGTCAAGGTCCACATCGACCCACCCAAGGTTGGGGGCGGTGAGTACCCGGGCCGCGGCAGGGTCAACGAGTCCAGGAACGGCCAGCCCTCCACCGAGGACCTCGACCCCCCGCTCGCCCGCCGCGCTCCGTACCCGCGCGGCCAGGACTGCCAGCGCCGCCAGCACCGGGGCGTCCGGGCTGTTGCGGTTGTCGCGCTCCTTCACCTCACGGATCAGGACATTCCCGGCCAGGTCGACCACGGCCGCCGAGATGTAATCCACATTGATTTCCATCCCCATGACGGCGCGCCCCGGGTTAAGCTCCAGTCCGACACCCGGCCGGCCGCGCCCCTGAGGGTTCAGGCCTATTTCCCGAATGATTTCGGCGTCCAGGAGGTCCAGCACCAGGCTGGAAACCGACGCTTTGGTCAACCCGGTGGCGCCGGCTATCTGCGCGCGGCTGGGAAAGGTGCCGCGCGGGAATTCCGCGATTGCGCCCAGGACCAGGGCAAGGTTGCTGCGCCGGACATCCCCGACGCTTCCGGGGGCTGCGCCTCCCGGTCCCGCCACTGCAGGCGCCGGCATCACCATCACAAAGCTCCTTGGTTTATGGCTCCGATAATTTTTCCGGCTGTCGCAAGCTGGACCTATTGACCCCACCCTACGTCCGCTCATATAGTTCAGGCAATGAACTAATGCTTCGCAATCCCGCGAAGCGCCCGATCGCAAGGACGCAATCATGACCCTCTCCCCCACCCCCGCCGACAAGTTCACCTTTGGCCTTTGGACGGTCGGCTGGACTGGAGCCGACCCGTTTGGCGTCGCCACCCGCGCCTCCCTTGACCCGGTTGAAGCAGTGCACAAGCTCAGCGAGCTGGGCGCCTATGGCATCACCTTCCATGACAATGACCTGGTTCCGTTTGGCGCCTCCGCCTCGGAGCGGGAGCTGATTCTGAAGAACTTCCGTGCAGCCCTGGCCGAGACCGGACTGAAGGTTCCGATGGTCACCACCAACCTGTTCAGCCACCCCGTCTTCAAGGATGGCGGCTTCACCTCCAACGACCGCTCGATCCGCCGCTTCGCCCTGTCCAAGGTCCTGCGCAACATCGACCTCGCCGCCGAACTCGGTGCCGAAACTTTCGTCATGTGGGGCGGCCGCGAAGGCAGCGAATACGACGGGTCCAAGGACCTGGCCGCCGCGCTGGACCGCATGAAGGAGGGCGTGGACACCGCAGCCGGCTACATCAAGGAGAAGGGCTACAACCTCCGCATCGCCCTGGAGCCCAAGCCGAACGAACCCCGCGGCGACATCTTCCTGCCCACCGTGGGCCACGGCCTGGCCTTCATCGCCCAGCTGGAACACGGCGACATCGTGGGCCTGAACCCCGAAACCGGCCACGAGCAGATGGCAGGGCTGAACTTCACCCACGGCATCGCCCAGGCGCTGTGGGCCGGCAAGCTCTTCCACATCGACCTCAACGGCCAGCGCGGCATCAAGTACGACCAGGACCTGGTCTTCGGCCACGGCGACCTCACCAGCGCCTTCTTCACCGTCGACCTGCTGGAGAACGGCTTCCCGAACGGCGGCCCCAAGTACGACGGCCCCCGCCACTTCGACTACAAGCCCTCCCGCACCGACGGCTACGACGGAGTGTGGGAGTCCGCCAAGGCCAACATGGCCATGTACCTCCTGCTCAAGGAGCGTGCCCTGGCCTTCCGTGCAGACCCGCGGGTTCAGGAAGCCCTCAAGACCTCAGGCGTCTTTGAACTCGGCGAGTCCACCCTCGCCGCCGGTGAAAGCACCGCGGACCTGCTCGCAGACGCCGCAGCCTTTGAGGACTTCGACGCCGACAAGGCCGCCGAACGCTCCTTCGCGTTTGTCCGGCTCAACCAGCTGGCCATCGAGCACCTGCTGGGCGCCCACTAGCCACTTAGTACCCGCTGCGGGGCCCTGGAGATAATCCAGGCCCCGCAGCGTTTCCATTCCTGCACAAAAACATTCCTGCACAAGAAAAGAACACCCATGCCGCTCGTAGCCGGAGTCGACAGCTCCACCCAGTCCTGCAAAGTAGTCATCCGCGATGCGGACACCGGGGCGCTCGTCCGCCAGGGCCGGGCCGCCCACCCCGAGGGCACCGAGGTCCACCCGGACCACTGGTGGACTGCCCTGCAAAAGGCCGTGGCGGACGCCGGCGGGCTCGATGATGTCAGCGCCGTCGCCGTCGGCGGCCAGCAGCACGGCATGGTCTGCCTGGACAGCGATGGTGCGGTGATCCGTCCGGCGCTGTTGTGGAATGACACCCGGAGCGCAGGCGCAGCCGCTGAACTCATCGAGAGTGCCGGCGGCGGCGATCCCGCCGCCGGAGCGCAGTACTGGGCCAGTGCCACCGGCACCGTTCCGGTCGCATCCCTGACGGTGACCAAGCTGCGCTGGCTGGCAGCCAACGAGCCGGAAAACGCCGCGAAGGTGGCCGCGGTCTGCCTCCCGCACGACTGGCTGACCTGGCGGCTCGGCGGCTTCGGGCCAGGCAGCGGAGCAGAGGGATTGGCCGCCCTGGCCACAGACCGCTCGGACGCCTCAGGCACCGGGTATTATTCGACCGCCGAAGGCACGTACCTTCCGGACGTCCTGACCGCATCGCTCGGCCATGTGCCGGCCCTTCCCAGGGTCCTCGGGCCGCTGGAAACGGCAGGAAAGACTCCGGCAGGCGCTCTCCTGGCTCCCGGCGCCGGCGACAACGCGGCCGCCGCCCTCGGTGCAGGCGCCGCACTGGGCGACGTGGTGATGTCGCTGGGCACATCAGGTACCGTCTTTGCAGTGTCTGACAACCCGGCGGCAGATCCTTCCGGGCTGGTGGCAGGGTTCGCGGATGCGGCCGGCCACTACCTGCCGCTGGTATGCACGTTGAATGCCACCCGTATCTTCGATGCCACCGCTGCCCTGCTCGGCGTGGACCTGGCGGAGTTCAACCAGCTGGCATTGTCGGCCGGGCCGGGCGCGGGTGGCCTCACGCTGGTTCCCTACTTCGACGGCGAGCGGACGCCGAACCTGCCGGATGCCACCGGCTCACTGCATGGCATCACCCGGGCCAACTACACCCCAGCCAACCTGGCGCGCGCCGCCGTCGAAGGCGTGGTCTGCTCCCTGGCCGACGGCCTGGCGGCCCTGCAGGCGCAAGGCGTGCAGCCAAAGCGGATCCTCCTGGTCGGCGGGGGCGCCCAGTCGGTTGCTGTGCAGGAAGTCGCCGCCAGCCTGCTGGGAACGGCCGTCACCGTCCCCCAGCCGGGTGAGTATGTCGCCGACGGAGCCGCGCGCCAGGCCGCCGCGGCACTCACCGGACAATTCCCCAATTGGGCGGCAGACGCCGTCGACCTTCAACACGGAACGGACGACGCCGGCGTGCTGGCAAGGTACCGCAGGTTCGCCTCGTTGTACGCCCAGGGCTAGCCAGGGCTGGCAGCGGGAAGCGCACAGAAAAGAGGACCCGGACCAGCGGTGGGACAACCACCGCTGGTCCGGGTCCTTTCATGTGGGGCGCAGGCTCCTGCCGTGACGTAGCAGGAGCCCGCGGTCTTACACCAGGTCAGGCATACGGCAGGACAAGCTCCGCGTACCGCTCCTTGACCGTGGCCAGGACAGCATTGCCGTCCGTGTCCCAGATCTCCTGGTTGAAAATTTCCACCTCAATGTGACCGGTGTACCCGGCCTCGCGCACCCAGGTGCCGATGGTGGCAAAGTCCACCACGCCGTCGCCCATGTACCCGCGCGAGAGCAGCGGATCGGCGGCGATGGGCATGTTGAAGTCGCACACCTGGTAGGAGGCAATCCGGTTCTCACGTCCGGCACGTTGAATCTGCGCCTTCAGTTCGGGGTCCCACCACACATGGAAAGTGTCGACGGCGACCCCCACCGTCGCTGCATCGAACGGCGCCGCGAGGTCCAGGGCCTGCCCCAGGGTGGAGATGAGTGCGCGGTCCGCAGCATACATCGGATGCAGTGGTTCCAGCACCAGGCGGACGCCGTTTTCCTGCGCGAAGGGCACCAGGTCAGCAAGCCGGTCGGCCACCCGCTGCCGGGCGGCCACGATGTCCTTCTCCCCCGGGGCCAGTCCCCCCACCACCAGGAACAGCTCCCTGGTGTCAAGGGCCACGGCTTCGAGGATGGCCGCGCGGTTGTCTGCGAGCGCGGCGGCCTGCCCTTCGGCGTCGGCGGCGGTGAGGAATCCGCCACGGCAAAGGGAAGACACCCGAAGGCCGGCGTCCTTGATGAGGCGTGCAGCCTTATCAAGCCCGGCTTCCTCGACGCGGTCCCGCCAGGGGCCGATTGCCGGAATCCCCGCGTTGACACAGCCCTCGACCACCTGGGCGAGCGTCCACTTCTTGGTGGTGGCGCTGTTGATGGAGAGGCGGGAGAAGTCGCTCATACTCCCACCCCGTTGATCCGCAGGTAGTCGGACATCCGGAAAGCCGCGAGCGCCGGATCCCTCAGCAGGCCGGCCTTGTCGGCCAGCTCAAAGGTCCTGGACAGGTGGCACACCGAGCGGCCCGAGTGCAGTCCGCCCACCATCTGGAACCCCTGCTGCTTGCCGTTGAGCCAGGACATGAAGGCGATGCCGGTCTTGTAGTAGAACGTGGGGGCGCTGAAGATGTGCTTGCCCAGTTCGCGGGTGGAGTCCAGGATTTCGCGTGCCTTGGCGGCGTTTCCGGCCTCGTAGTTCTGCAGGGCCACCGAGGCGGCCGGGTAGATGGCGGCGAAGATGCCAAGCAGTGCGTCGGAGTGGTGGGTACCGTCGCCGTCGATGAGCTCGGGGTAGTTGAAGTCATCGCCGGTGTAGAGGCGGACACCCTCGGGCAGGGCAGCGCGCAGGGCCACCTCGTGGCTGGCGTCGAGCAGCGAGACCTTGACGCCGTCCACCTTGTCCGCGTTGTCCCGGATCAGGCCCAGGAAGGTTTCGGTGGCGGTGGCGACGTCGCCGGAACCCCAGTAGCCGGCGAGGGCGGGGTCGAACATGGTGCCCAGCCAGTGCAGGATGACCGGCTGGTCCACTTCCTGCAGCAGTGTGGAGTAGACGCGAAGGTAATCCTCCGGACCACTGGCCACCTTTGCCAGGGCACGCGACGCCATCAGGATGACCTTGGGCCCGGCCTCGGCGATGACGGCGATCTGTTCGCGGTAGGCCTCGAGGACTGCCTTGATCCCGGCCTCACCGGTGGGCAGGGCGTCGATGTCCAACTGGTCGGTGCCGGCGCCGCAGGATACGAGGTCCCGGACGGACTTGCCCGCGGTGACCGGGCTGTTGGCCGAAACCACCGAGGCAGCCTCCACCCCTGTGCGCTTGATGAGCTGCTGCGTGGCGGCCCAGTCCAGGCCCATGCCGCGCTGGGCGGTGTCCATGGCATCGGCAACGCCCAGGCCGTAGGACCACAACTCATGCCGGTAGGCCATGGTGGCGTCCCAGTCGAGGCGCGCGGGGGCGCCCGGGGTGTTGTCGGCCAGGACCTCGGGAATGACGTGGGCGGCGGCGTAGGCACGGCGCGCCGTCAAGGGGGCAGTGGGCCGGGCCCAGGCAGTGCCGCCCTGCAGGCGGTACTCCCTGGTGCCGCCATCTTCGGACGGAAGGATGAGTGAAGTCATTAGAGGCTGATCTCCGGGATGTCGATGGTGCGGCGTTCGTCGCTGGAGCGCAGGCCAAGCTCGGCCAGCTGGACACCGCGGGCGGCGGACAGCAGGCCGAAGCGGTGTTCGCGGCCGGCGACCACATCGCGCAGGAACTCTTCCCACTGCAGTTTGAAGCCGTTGTCGAGCTCGGCGTTGGCGGGAACTTCCTGCCACTGGTCACGGAAGGACTCGGTGACGGGGAGGTCGGGGTTCCAAACGGGCTTGGGGGTGTGCGCGCGCTGCTGGGCGACGCACTTGTTAAGGCCGGCAACTGCGGAGCCGAGAGTACCGTCCACCTGGAATTCCACCAGTTCGTCGCGGTAGACGCGCACTGCCCAGGAGGAGTTGATCTGGCCGATGACCTCGTCCCCGCCCGGGGTCTCGAGCTCGAATATGCCGTAGGAAGCGTCATCCGCGGTGGCCTTGTATTCCTTTCCCGCTTCGTCCCAACGGGCGGGGATGTGGGTAGCCGTCTTGGCATTGACGCTCTTGACCTTGCCGATGATGCCCTCAAGGACATAGTTCCAGTGGCAGAACATGTCCGTGGTCATTCCGCCACCGTCTTCCTTGCGGTAGTTCCAGGACGGACGCTGGGCCGCCTGGATGTCGCCTTCGAAGACCCAGTAGCCAAATTCGCCACGGATGGAGAGGATGCGGCCAAAGAAGCCCTCATCCACGAGGCGGCGGAGCTTAACCAGGCCGGGGAGGTAGAGCTTGTCATGGACGACGCCGGCGGTGACGCCGGCTTCCTTGCCGATCCGCGCCAGCTCGATGGCCTCTTCCAGCGTTTCCGCCGTGGGCTTCTCCGTAAAGATGTGCTTTCCCGCCAGCATTGCCTTCTTCAGGGTGGCGGCGCGCAGGCTGGTCATGGAGGCATCGAAAACGACGTCGACAGTGGGGTCGTTGATCACGGCGTCCAGGTCAGTGGTCCATTCAGAGACCTTGTGCTTTTCCGCCAGCTCCCGGATCTTGGCCTCGTTGCGGCCCACCAGGATCGGCTCCACCTGGACCCGCGTACCGTCCTCCAGGGTGAAGCCGCCGGCATCGCGGATGGGCAGGATGGAGCGCAGCAGGTGCTGGCGATAACCCATCCGGCCGGTAATGCCGTTCATGGCGATGCGGATCGTTTTCGTTTCGAAGCCCATGTGTCCTCCACGGTGAGTGAGCAATGTACTGAAGCTAAGTGGGAAAGCGCGTTCCCGCTGCTTCAATGATGCACGGCGCGTTTCCCGTTGGCAAGCGCTTTCCGGAAGTAGTTTGAACTGCCATAATGTGCTTAGCCTTTGAGCCCCGACCGACGACCAGGAGATGCAGTGGCTGCAAGTACCCTTACCGAGGTGGCACGCCTTGCCGGCGTCTCCCCCGCCACGGCTTCACGCGTGCTGAACGGCTCGGCCCGCAAGCCGGGCAAGGACATCGCCGAGCGGGTTCGGCAGGCGGCGGACTCGCTGGGCTACATTCCGAATGCGCAGGCCCAGGGGCTGGCAAAATCCAGCTCGGGCCTGATCGGGTTGATCGTCCACGACATCGCCGACCCCTACTTCGCCGCGATCGCACGGGGAGTCCAGGAAGCCGCGAGGGAACAGCGCAAGATGGTGCTGCTGGCCACCACCGGGGGCGGACCGGCGGAGGAGAAGGAAGCGGTGGCCGCCTTCGCCGCCCGCCGTGCGGACTCGATCGTCATTGCCGGATCCCGCTCCTGCCGGAGCGAGGACCAGGACGGCAACGCCGAACTGGCGGCGGAGCTTGACCGGTACTGCCGGAACGGGGGCCAGGTGGCCGTAGTGGGACATCCCGTGGTGGGTGCCACCGTCCAGGAGGGTTACCACGTAGTCAGAGTCCCCAACCAGGAGCTCGCGGGGCAGCTCGCCACCGAACTTGCGGCAGGCTGGGACGGCGGCTTCGTCATTGTCGCCGGACCCGAAGGCCTCCTGACCTCCGATGACAGGGTGCGCGGCTTCCAGGAAGGACTGGAGCGCGCAGGGCGGGGGCAGGCGGAAGTGATCAGGACCGCATTCAACCGGTCCGGCGGCTATGAGGCCGGGCTTCAACTGGCCGAACGGATCAAGGCCGCCCAGTCCAGCGCGACGGCGGGCGGGAAGCTCTGTATTTTCGCCGTCAATGATGTGATGGCCATCGGGGCGGCCGCTGCCCTCCGCGCGGAGGGCCTGCGCATCCCGCGGGACGCCGCCATCGCCGGCTTCGACGACATCGAAACCCTTCGCGACTTCCGGCCGGCCCTTTCCACCGTCCGCCTGCCGCTGGAAGACATTGGACGCTTTGCCACCCGGGCCACTGGTCCACAGCCCAACGGCGAGGACACGGACCACGTCCACCCCGGTGACGTTACCGGCGAGGTCACGCTGCGGCGCAGCACGGAGGTGGCAGCGTGACGGCGCCCCGCGGGCTGACCGCCATTCCGGCACATCCGGAAGCCGCTGGGCCCCGGCCGGCAATCCTGGTCCTCCCCGGCGGAGGCTATGCCCGCCAAGCCGACCACGAGGCCGAACCCGTCGCGGAGTGGCTCGCCTCCCTTGGCATCCATGCCTTCGTACTGCGCTACCGCGTGGCACCGCACCGGCATCCGGCTCCCCTGGAAGACGCCAAGGAAGCCATGCTCCACATCCGGAGCGGGCAGCATGGGCTCGCCGTGGACCCGGACCGCGTGGGCGTCCTTGGCTTCTCAGCCGGAGGACATCTGGCCGCCACCCTGAGCACGGCCGCGGCCACGGGGAATCCGAAGCTTGACCTTCCCGCCGCGGTGCCGGACCTTTCGGTGCTGTGCTACCCCGTGGCGTCACTGACCCACGAGCCGCACCAGGGATCGGTGGCGAACCTCCTTGGCGACGCACCGCCCTCGGACCTCCTGGCGGCGCTGTCGGCGGAACTGAACGTCACTCCCGGGACTCCCCCGGCGTTCCTCTGGCATACTGCCGACGATGAAGCCGTGCCGGTGAGCAACAGCCTGAACTACGCCAGGGCCTTATTCGCTGCCGGCGTCCAAGCGGAACTCCATGTCTTCCCGCAGGGACGGCATGGACTGGGACTTGCCCCGGGCGAGCCAGGGCCGGACCAGTGGACTTCGTTGTGCGCCGCGTGGCTGGAACGTTCCGGCTGGGCGGACGCCCGCGCGGGTGCTGCCGCGGCCAGCCAACGCTAGTCCAGGGCCCGGATGGTCCAGGCCGCCGAATGGGACTGGCCGGGCTGGAGGTGTACCAGGTCCGTTCCCGAGTTCAGGGCGTCCGGCGGGCAGGTCATGGGTTCAACGGCCAACCCCAGCCGGTCCGGGCCAACGGGCTTGTCACCGGTGTGCACCTGGACCCAGGGCCACTCCGTCCCCCATTCCAGCTCCACGCCCGTGCCGGACGGGTCGTGCACCCGCACCCGCGCCAGGCCGGAACCGTCCCGGGAAATGTCTGTGAAGGCATGGTCGATCTTGACCTGCCCCAAGCGCCGGACCGAGCGGAAGTCGAAGGCGTCGCCGTCAACCTGCCGCAAGGCTACGGGCAGCAGGCGGTCGGGCGTGACCTCAAGGTAGGTGCGGGCAGGAAGTTCCAGCGACCAGTCGTCCAGCGGCGAGGCGCCGGCCACGAGATAGGGGTGCGGGCATACCCCGTAAGGAGCGGGGACAGAACCGGTGTTGACCGCATGCACCGTTGCATGGAGTCCGTCGGCTGCAAGGGCATACGTAACGGTCAGGTCGAGATCGCCCGGGTATTCGGGGCCGGGCGGGATGTGGCAGCTTAGGACCGCCCGGTCTTCGGCCGTTTCCTTGACCTCCCACGCCCGGTGGATCGCCAGGCCATGGAGGGCGCAGCCGCGTTCCGGTTCGTTAACGGCCGCAGCAAAGGACCTTCCGGCGTAGGTGTAGGTGCCGTCCGCCAGCCGGTTGGGCCAGGGCGCACAGACGACGCCCCGGTAGTCGGGAACGGGGCCGTCCGGGCCGAAGCCCACCACCAGGTCCCTGTCGCCATGGCGCAGTTCGCGCAGCGCTCCCCCCCGGACGGTCACGACGGCGGAGTAGGCTCCGTGGGCCAGGTGGACTTCTGTTCCGGGCATGGGTTCCCTCTGCTTCAGAATGTGTTAGCGCTCACCAGCGTACCTCACGCACCTCGTCAATACTGGCTAAAGTGGCGCACATGGAAACGGCCGCTGACTAGGACCTTGTTGCCGCCGTCCGTGGCGCACTCCGGGAGCTCGCCGACCCGGCACGGGCCGCAGGCGCCCAGGCGTATATGAAGTCCTCGCTGCCCTCCCTGGGTGTGCTGGTTCCGGAAGTGCGGCACATCGCCGGGTGGGCTGCCCGTGAGTTTCCACCGGCGTCTGCCGGACAGCTGCGTGCCACAGTCCTGGAGCTGTGGCGCAGTTCCACCTTCCGGGAGGAACGCTACGCCGCGATTGATCTGACGGCACACCGGGTACTGGCTGGGGACCTGGACATGCTGCCGGTCTACGAGGAGATCATCCGGACCGGCGGATGGTGGGATTTCGCCGACGGTGTCTCCGGCCGGATCTGCGGCCTGCTGTCGGCGCACCCCGGGGAGATGTCCAAAGTGCTCCGGCAATGGTGCCGGGATCCGGACTTATGGATCCGCAGGGCCGCCATCACCTCGCAGCTGCGGGCCAAAAAGACCACCGATCCGGAGCTGCTCGCGGCTGTCATTGAGCCGAACCTCGCAGACAGGGAGTTCTTCATCAGGAAGGCGATCGGCTGGGCGCTGCGCGAGTACGCCAAGACGGCGCCGGAGTGGGTGGAGGGATTTGTCGCCCGGCACAGCGCGGAGATGAGCCCGCTGTCGCGGAAGGAAGCCCTGCGCCGGCTGAGGGCCGGCGCACGGCAGTAGCTGCAGGCTGCTAGATGACCGGGCGTTCGACGACGGGCTCGTGCGTCTTGCGGAACAGCCGGCGGGTGCCGGGATCCCAGAAGATCAGGTACAAGGCAAACAGGAGGGCCGTCAGCGCCGCTGCTATGCGGGCCAGGGCCAGCGCGAAGCCCAGGTCCTGGGTCTGGAGGTACGGGAAGACGTCCAGCTGGTCCGAGATGGCGTAGATCATGAAGAACGAAACCACAAAGTACAGTGCCTTGACCTGCCAGTCATTGCGGATGCCCGTGACGGCGAAGAGCGGTATCAGCCAGACGACGTACCAGGACTGGATGATGGGGGCCAGCAGGACCACTGCGGCCAGGGAAAGCGTCAGGCGGCGCATCAGCCGGTCGTAGTCCCCCTTGAAGATTTGCCAGGCGATGATGCCCACGGCAAGCAGCTTCCCGGCGTCGAACACCCATCCGGCAGGCACCGACCCGTCAAAGCCCAAGGCAGTCGCCAGCGACCCCACCACTTGGCCGATCAAACCCACCGGGGCGTACCAGATGGAGATGCTGCCCGGGGCGGACAGCCCGTTGATCCACCCGAAACCGAACCCGTTCACCATGCTCATCGCGGTCAGGAGCCCCAGGCTGAGTCCTGCCGTCAACGCCCAGAAAGCCACCTTCCGCAGCCACCCGGCCTTCTTGCCCGCCCACAACAGTCCAATGAACGGCAGGAAGACAATGGTGATGGGCTTCACCGCAATGGACAGGGTCACCAGCAGAATGCCGCGGAGCTGCCGCCGCGTGGCTGAGTAGTACAGCCCGGCCAGTGCCAGCCCGATCATCAGGGAGTCGTTATGGACGCTGGCGATGAAGTTGGTCAGGAAGAGCGGGTTGGCCACAGTGAGCCAGAGGGCCCGATGCGGGTTGACGCCGTGCAGTTCGGCGAGCCGGGGGACATAGATGACACACAGCACCACGCCGGCCAGCGCCACCAGCCGGAAAAGCATGACGCAGGCCTCCGGCTGGACATTGGTGACCCAGACGACGAACTGCTCGATCCACAGGAACAGCTGGCCGTAGGGAACAGGCGCTTCAGTCCACATCTTGTCTGCGCCGAGCTGGAAGTAGTTGGACAAGGCGGAGATGCCGTTTTCGTACGGGTTGAACCCCTCCACCATGAGGCGTCCCTGCCCGATATAGGCGTAAACGTCGCGGCTGAACAGCGGCACGCTGAACATCATCGGAAGTCCCCAGGCCACCACAGCGGCCAGGGTTGCCTTCCGCGCCTGGTTGCCCCACACGCGGACCTTCTGGCCGAGCCGCAGCCACGCGCGCACCAGGAGCATCCCGCCTACGGCCACCAGGATGATGGACAGCGCCACGCCCGGGGCTTCGGTACGCATCCAGATGAAGAGGGGCATGCGGCGGAGTTCCGAGACAGGGGCCAGCCAGCCGACGCCTATGGATCCGGCCAGCATGAACATGGAGCCCACGAAACCGGCAAGCAGGGGTGAGCGCGGATTGTCCACCTCGGCTTTGCCCTCCCGGGCAATGCCGGCCGCCGCCATCTCCCCCGTTATGGGCACAGGCGCCGTCATCTCAGGATCGTCCAATCTTCTTGCGTTTCCGCTGTTCGCCCGGCAGGCCATGCGGGCCGGGCCGGGACATGGTGCAGGGCCGAAGGGCGACCCGCCGCGTACCCGAAATCCTAGCATCGGCAGGGCGTCCGGAAGTGTAACGGTAGGCTGGTCCGGTGCCTATATCTAACGAACGAATCGTCTGGATCGACTGTGAAATGACCGGTCTGGACATCAAGAATGACGCCCTCATTGAGGTGGCAGCCCTGGTCACCGATTCGGAATTGAACATCCTGGGTGACGGCGTGGACGTGGTGATCAAACCCGACGATGCCGCGGTGGCGCAAATGTCCGATTTTGTTCGGGACATGCACACCAAGTCCGGGCTGCTGGCGGAACTCCGGCACGGCAGGACCATGGCAGAAGCGGAGGCCGCCGTGATGGAGTACATCTCCGCCTGGGTTCCGGATCCGCGGAAAGCACCATTGGGCGGCAACTCCGTGGGAACTGACCGCGTGTTCCTGTCACGGGACATGCCGGCCGTGGTGGAGCACCTGCACTACCGCGTAATCGACGTCAGCACCATCAAGGAGTTGTCGCGCCGCTGGTACGCCAGGGCCTACTTCCAGTCGCCCGCAAAAAAGGGTGGCCATCGTGCGCTCGGAGACATCAAGGACTCCATCGACGAGCTGCGGTACTACCGCGAAGCGGTCTTCGTTCCCGCGCCCGGACCGGACAGCGCCACGGCCCAGAGGATCGCCCAGGGGATCGTCAACGGAGACGCGACAGGGCAGCCCGCGGAGTAATCTGCGCCACGTTTCGATGAATTTTGCCCCAAATCGCAGAAAGTGGACAAAGCACCCCTTCCGAGCAGGTAAGCTATTTGAGTTGCGTTTCCGGGGAGCCGCTACGGCGGACATCCCCTGAGGCACATGGTGGGCGTAGCTCAGTTGGCAGAGCGCCTGGTTGTGGTCCAGGAGGTCGCGGGTTCAACCCCCGTCGCTCACCCTCACGGGGCGGCACATGCAGCCGTCGACAAAGGAGGCCGCACCGGATATCCGGTGCGGCCTCCTTTGTTGTGCCCCACCGGGCACGTGCACTGCAGCCGGGGACACCGCGAAGCCGAAGGACTACTGATATGACTGTTCTGCCGATCACTATCTGGGGCGAACCTGTCCTGCACCGGCGCGCCAGTGAGGTGGAGGTTTTCGACGACGAACTGCGCACCCTTATTGCCGACATGTTCGAAACAAACGATGCCGCCAACGGCGTGGGCCTTGCCGCCCCGCAGATCGGCGTCGGCAAGCGGATCTTCGTGTACAAGTACGCCAACGACGACGGCGCTCCCCCAACCGGCGTCGTCGTCAATCCCGTCCTGACCCTGTCCAAGGTCTCCGGTGCCGCTCCCGACCCCGACGAGGAGGAAGAGGGCTGCCTGTCCTTCCCCGGCGAGCAGTATCCGCTTAAACGGGCGGAGTGGGCACGGGTGGAAGGCTTTGACGGGGACGGGAACCCGGTGAAGTTTGAGGCGACGGGCTGGTTCGCCAGGGTCATCCAGCACGAATACGACCACCTGGACGGCAAGCTGTACGTCAACCGCCTGATGGACCGCTATTCCCGGAAGGCCATGAAGCAGGCCAAGAAGAACGGGTGGGGCGTACCCGGACTGACGTGGATGCCTGGCGTGGATCCCGACCCGTTCGGACATTGAGGCCTAAGGACCCCTTTCCACTGAGACGCAAAGGCCCATGCCCCTTGGACAGGGCGTTGCTCAGCGGGCAGTGGCGGCCTGCTGGACCCTGATGGTCTGCTGCTGCGGGCAGGAGGCGAGGACCCGTTTCATGGCGTCCTTTTCAGCCGCCGTCACCCAGAGCCCATAAGCAGCCTTCACCGAAATTTGGCGCGCAACATAATGGCAGCGGATGGCCGTGTTTTTCGGCAGCCAGGTGGCAGCATCCCCCGCGCTTTTTTGCTGGTTGGCAGCGCCGTCGGCGGCGATGAGGTTCAGGGGATCATTGGCCAGGCTTTGGCGCTCCTTCGGTCCCAGCCCCTGGGCTCCCTTTTGCCACGCATCGCCGAGTGCAACCACATGGTCGATCTGGACCGCGCGGCTGCTGTCGGAGCCGCGGCGGAAGTCCAGGTCCTGGCCGGTGTAGGGTTCGCGAAAGTGGCCGGCCGTTACTTTGCACCTGGATCCTTCGGCGAAGACCACATCAGCGAGGTCCCTGCGCAGGATGTCGTTGCGGGTGTCGCAGCCGTTCCGGTCAACATCAAGCCAGGCCTGGCCGAAGGCCTCCCGGCTGTAATCGGTGTTCGGTGCCCGGCCCTTCACGGCAAGGCCCTCCAGCGCCGAGACAGCGGTCCCGGCGGGGATGGGATTGGGCTCCTGCACCGGTTTCATCCAGGCGGCGTCGAAGACGGGTGCCTCCGTTGGTCCCTGCTGCGCAGGACCGGCCGCGGCGAACTGGCCGGCGGTGAAGAACCAGAAAAGCGCCGCCAGAATGGCGGCAGCCACCGTGATAAGCAGCGCCCAGGCCTGCCGGGAACGGCGGCGTGCCCGCCGGTAGGAGGACCAGGTGACGGTCATGGGGTGGACGCCGGGATGGAAAAGTCAGGCACCCCAAGAGCCTAGGACAATGGCAAGTTACGGCCGGCGATATCCACACTGTTGAGGACGAGTGATGGGTCACACGGCCGGCGGCCCCGGCGGGCTACTGCTCCCTGGTCACCCTCCGGAGGTCCTCCTCGGCGATGGCCAGCAGTCCCTCCAACTGGCGTACCCGCTCGTCGGAAACATCGCCGGTCTTCTGCCCGGCGCGGGCCCGTTCCAGCAGCCGGACGGCTTCCTTATGGTTGGCCTTGGCTACGTCCAAGGCGTGTTCGAGGGTGGTTTCGTGCTGAAGAGTCGATTCGTTGTCCATGCCACCAGTGTGGTCCCGATTCCCGACTGATTCCAGAGAACCAGCCGGGAATTCGCAGGACGTGACGGACTCGTTAGACAGCGATCGCGGCCAGCGCGGCGGCGCTTTCCTTGGCGGGGAACGACGGCGGGTTCACGCCTGCCATCTCCTCCATGACCCGGACCACCTGGCAGCTGTAGCCGAACTCGTTGTCGTACCAGACGTAGAGGACCAGGTTCTTGTCCGTGGACACGGTGGCCAGGCCGTCCACGATGCCGGCGCGGCGTGAACCGACGAAGTCGGTGGAGACGACCTCGGGCGAGTCGATGTAGTCGATCTGCTTGCGCAGGTCCGAGTGCAGCGACATCTCGCGCAGGTAGTTGTTGACCTCGTCCTTGGTGGTGCCGTTCTCGAGGGTGAGGTTCAGGATGGCCAGTGACACGTCCGGGGTGGGGACACGGATGGAGCTTCCGGTGAGCTTGCCCAGGAGCTCGGGCAGGGCCTTGGCCACAGCCTTGGCGGCGCCGGTTTCGGTGATAACCATGTTCAGCGCTGCGGAACGGCCGCGGCGGTCGCCCTTGTGGAAGTTGTCGATCAGGTTCTGGTCGTTGGTGAAGGAGTGGACGGTCTCCACGTGGCCGTGGACCACGCCGAACTTGTCGTTGATGGCCTTCAGGACCGGGGTGATGGCGTTGGTGGTGCAGGACGCCGCGGAGACGATCCTGTCCGAATCGGTGATGTCCCGGTGGTTGATGCCGTGGACGATGTTCTTCAGTTCCCCCTTGCCGGGAGCGGTCAGCAGGACCCGGGCAACGCCCTTGCTCTGCAGGTGCTGGCCGAGCCCCTCGGCATCGCGCCAGCGGCCGGTGTTGTCCACCACCAGGGCGTTGTTGATGCCGTAGGCCGTGTAGTCGATGGTGGCGGGGTCGTTCGAGTAGATGACCTGGATCCGGACGCCGTTGGCCGTGATGGTGTTGGCTTCCTCGTCGATCCGGATGGTGCCCTCGAAGGAGCCGTGGACGGAGTCGCGGCGCAGCAGGCTGGCGCGCTTGGAGAGGTCGTTGTCGGAACCGCGGCGAACCACGATGGCGCGCAGGCGCAGGCCATGGCCGCCACCGGCCTTTTCGATGAGGAGGCGTGCCAGGAGCCGTCCGATGCGGCCAAAGCCGTAGAGCACGACGTCGGTGCTGGTGCGGTCGTCGCCGCCCCGCTTGCCGACGATCTCGGCCAGTTCGGCCCGCAGGAACTCTTCAAGGGTGGCGCCGTTGCCCTCTTCCTTGAACTTCTGGTTCAGCCGGGCGATGTCGATCGCAGCCGCTCCCAGCTCGAGCCCGGCCAGGGTGTTCAACAGCGGTGCGGTCTCCTCCAGGAGCAGTTCGTCCTTGGCCATCCGGCGCGCAAAGCGGTGTGCCTTGAGGATGTTCATGGTGGACTTGTTGATCAGGCTCCGGCCGTGGATGCTGGTCACCACGTTGTTTTCACGGTACAGCCTGCCGATGACCGGGATCATGGCCTCGGCAAGGGCCTCCCGGCCCATCCACGTATCAAGACAAGAATCAGACGTCTGGCTCACAGAAATACCTTCCTCGGTTCAGCCGTGCACGTCCTCGTACACGGATGTAGGCCACCTGATGATGTCCAGGGGCACCGGCACCTGCAGGGATTTCCCCCAGGCACCTGGATCGCGTGCAAAGAAAAACCGCCGGCTGCGAACGCAACTTTCGGCGGTAGAACTCCTGCGTCCGGGATCAATTCTAATTTGGACTGCTACGGGGAACACGCTTGCACTGCGTGAAATCACTCACACAGCTATCCGGCCGGCAGCGCTTAATTGTGGATGGCCGAGTACAGGTTCAGGCTGGCGGAAAACACCAGCCAGGAAAAGTACGGCAGTACCAGGTACCCGGCGGCTGCGTCCACCGGTCCGAACTTCAGGATGAGAAACCCCAGGGTTGCGGTGAGGGCACAGATGACCGCAAAGGCAGACCACAGGGCCACCGCTCCGAGCATTGGGTACAGCGCGAAGAAGGCCACCGGCCACATGGTGTTGAGCAGCAGCTGCGCTGCATAGCCAACGAGGGTGCCTCCGGTGAGTCCGCCCTTGCGCCAGACCAGCCAGGCAGCTACGGCCACGCCGGCATACAGCACCATCCAGGTGGTCCGGAACATCCACGACGGCGGCATCCACGGCGCTTTCAGCGACGTTGCGTACCAGCCATTGGAGTTGAGGATGATCGGCACCGAGGCGAGGACCCAGGCCAGGGCGGAGAGGCCCAGGAAACCGGCGAGCGCAATGCCTTGGGAACGGGCGCCGGGAACGCCCGCGGCGAGTGCGGGGCGGGGTTCAGGAATTACGGGCACGGTTCAGCATCCCCGACGCGTTGCCCGTGGTCAAACGCGGTTTGCGGATGGGACAGCCGGTACGCCGGGTTCTGTTCTCCCCTTCCGTTACCGGAAACGGGAGCGACGGCCATCCATCTACGAGTACCGTTGCCGGCACCCTCCAGCGGCCTACCCGGACACTCGGGCGGGCAGCCCTCGAACGTGTCCTGTCTGGCCTTGCTCCGGGTGGGGTTTACCTAGCCTTCCCGGTCACCCGGGAAGCTGGTGGTCTCTTACACCACCGTTTCACCCTTACCTGCCCTTCCGGCCAAAGCCGGAATGCAGGCGGTCTGTTCTCTGTGGCACTGGCCTGCGGGTTACCCCGAGTGGGCGTTACCCACCACCCTGCCCTGTGGAGCCCGGACGTTCCTCGAGCCACTTGCGTGGCGCGCGGCCGTCTGGCTGTCCCATCCGCATCCAGTCTACCGGCGCCGCCGGCCGCCTTCGTCGCCGGTAGGATCGGACGGTGCTGATTCTGCTTCCCCCCTCCGAAGGCAAGACGCCCGCTCGAAGGGGTTCCGCCGTCGACTGGTCCGCCCTGGGCTTTCCGGAGCTCAACCCGTACCGCGCCAAGGTCCTTGAGGCATTGGGGACGGTCAGCGCGCACCAGGATGCCCTCGCCTTGCTGGGGGTGGGCGCATCATTGCGTGACGACGTCGAACGCAACACGCGCCTGCACGCCGAACCGGCGGCGCCGGCACACAGCATCTATTCCGGTGTCCTGTACGACGCCCTGGGCTACCGGACCTTGACGCCGGCCCAGCGCCGCAAGGCCGATGAGTCCGTCTTGGTGGTCTCTGCGCTGTGGGGAGCCCTGCGCTTTGGCGACAGCGTTCCCGCCTACCGCTTGTCCATGGGGACGGCCTTGCCCGACGTCGGCCGGCTGGCTCCGTTCTGGAAGGCGCAGTTGGGCGATACCCTGGGCGCGGCGGTCCGGGGGCACCTGCTGGTTGACTGCCGCTCAAGCACCTACGCCGCCGCCTGGGCTCCGCCGCCGGAACATACCGTCTCCGTGAACGTCTTCACCGAGACGGACGGTGTGCGAAAAGTGGTGAGCCACTTTGCCAAGCACACCCGCGGCGAACTGGCGCGGCACCTGCTGGTGCGCCGTGGAAAAGCCCCGGCCGCGCCGTCGGACCTCTTAAGGGCTGCCAGAGAAAAGTGGAACGCCGAACTGGTGCCGGGCACCGCCCGCAAACCGCATGCCCTGAACATCATCCTGCCGGGCTGATCTGCCGGGCAGTCCCGAGGTCAGGTCAGGACCACTCGTCGGAGCGGACCAGGATGGCGCCGGAGTCCGGGCAAAAGACGATCTCGTCGGCAGCTGCAGCCTTGATCTCGGCGAGGTCCCCGGGGCTGAGCTTCATGCCGGAGGCTTCCGAGGTGCCATGGAAGAGCCTCGCCGCGCCCACGCCGCGTTTTGCCAAGGTCTTTTCGTAGACGGCCAGCATGGTTGCGTCCAAACCTGCGGCGAAATCGGTGCGCTGGGAGCGGATCCCTGCGGCTTCGGTTTCCACCTCGGCGAGAGCTGCATCAAGTTCGGCGCGGATGGTGCCAAAGGATCCCTGGATGTCATCGACGATCTGCTGCTGGGCCGCCTGGCGCTCCCGCAGCGATTCGAGCCGCTCCATGACTTCGAGCTCCGCGTCTTCGAGGTCCGAGCGCCGCTTGTTCAGCGACACGATGTCCTTTTGCAATGCCACCAGGTCCTTGGACAGGCCTGTGCCGCTGTTGAGCCGCGCCTCGTCGCGTTGGATGCGCGAAGCAACCTGTTCGACGTCGGCCTCGGCCCTTTTCAGCTCTGCCTCGGCGTCGTGCACGGCCACCTTGGCTGCGCCCAATTCACCGTTGGCAACGGTGAGGGCGGCCTCGAGATCCTTGATGCGGGGATCGTTCTCGAGCGTGCGGCGGCGGTTGGCGAGGCCCTTCAGCCGGGCGTCGAGCCCTTGCAGTTCGAGCAACTTCAACTGTTCCGCCGGTGCTGCCTTGGCCACTGTTACCTCCGCTAGATCCCTTCCGGCCGCAGCCGGGCACCGAACCGGCGCTTCCTAGACTCTAGCGCGTGGCCTGCTCCCCCGCCTCGCCCGGCCGGGAGTTCAGCCGGGGGTCAGAATAAAGTCCCAGGGGTCGGTGTTGGTGGTGCTCACACGGATCTCCACGTCGTGGCCCTGGTCCGCCAGGACGTTGCCCAGGGCAGCTGCCGCGGCAGGCAGCCAGAGCCATTCGCTGGCGAAATGCGAAACGTCAACCAGGTAGGGCCGCCCGTTCAGGGCAGCCTCGCGCGCCTCCGATGCCGGGTGGTGGCGAAGGTCGGCGGTCACGTAGACGTCGGCGTTGCTGGCCCGAACTTCCGTGAACAGCGAGTCCCCGGCGCCGCCGCACACCGCGATGCGCCGCACCAGTCCGTCCTTGTCTCCGGAGACTCGCACTCCCCCGGCGACGGACGGAAGAATCCCGTAAACGCGTGCCGCGAAGTCGCCCAGGCTCATCGCCTCCGCCAGGTCGCCCACCCGTCCGATGCCTTCTTCCGGCAACCCATTTGCGGCGACGGTGAGCGGGACGGCGTCCTGGAGGCCCAGGGCATCGGCCAGGACGTCGGACACACCTCCGACGGCGGAGTCCCCGTTGGTGTGCACCGTCAGCAGTGCCGTCCCCGATTCGATGAGCCGGTGGACTGCCCGGCCCTTGGCCGACGTGGCAGCCACGGATGTGACGCCCTTCAGCAGCAGCGGGTGGTGGGTGATCAGCAGTTCCGCTCCCCAGTCAACGGCTTCCTCGATGACTTCGAGCGTGGGATCCACGGCGAACATCACCTTGGACACGGGCGAGGACGGGTGTCCTGCCACAAGCCCCACCTCGTCCCAGCCTTCAGCGAGCGATTCCGGCCACAGCTCCTCCACTGCCAGGAGCAGCTCAGCCAAGGTGGGGGCGTCGGCGGAACCGGCCGGAGCCGGCGTGTCGGACGAGGCTTCGCCGTCGTGATCTGCCTGGCCGGTAACGTCGGTGTCCACAGGTTCCATAGTCTTAGTTTTACCCCATCGGCTTCCTGCCGCCGCAGTTTGCGGCAGGCGCCGCAGAACGCCCGGGGAATGATCCGGCGCCGCCAACCATTGAAGAGGTCATGAAAACTTTTGTTCTTGGCGGAGGCTGCTTCTGGTGCCTCGACGCCGTCTACCAGAAGACCAGGGGTGTGGAATCGGTGGTATCGGGCTACACCGGCGGCCACGATCCCGAGCCTGACTACTATTCGGTCTGCAGCGGAACCACGGGCCACGCAGAGGTTGTGGCGGTGACCTTCGATGAGGAGGTCATCCCGGCCGAGGTTGTCCTTGACATGTTCTTCGCCCTGCACGACCCCACTACGCTGAACCGCCAGGGATACGACGTGGGCACCCAGTACCGTTCCTCGATGTTTTACGAAACCGATGAGGAGAAGATCCTGTTCGAGGAAGCGATCGAACGCAACCAGGCGCTGTGGCCGCATCCCATCGTCACCGAAGTCAGCCGCCTGCCCCGTTTCCATGTGGCCGAGGAATTCCACCAGAATTACTACGCCAAACACCCCGAGCAAGGGTACTGCCAGGTGATCATCAACCCTAAGCTGGCCAAGGCGCGGAAATATTACTCTGCATGGCTTAACGCTTAGCCACCCTTCACAAGGCCTCGTTAGGCTGACCTCAGTATCCACCCCTTAGAGATAGGCGTATGTACATGGCACGGATCTATGACGATGTGACGCAACTGGTCGGCGGGACCCCGCTGGTTCGGTTGAACCGGCTCAGCGAGGGGCTGGATGCCACCGTTGCCGTGAAGCTGGAGTTCTACAACCCGGCCAACAGCGTCAAGGACCGTATCGGCGTTGCCATCATCGACGCCGCGGAAAAGTCGGGCGCCCTGAAGCCCGGCGGCACCATCGTCGAAGGCACGTCGGGCAACACCGGCATCGCCCTTGCCATGGTGGGTGCAGCCCGCGGATACAAGGTCATCCTGACCATGCCCGAGACCATGTCCACCGAACGCCGGGTCATGCTGCGCGCCTTCGGTGCCGAGATCGTCCTCACCCCGGGCTCCGAGGGCATGCGCGGTGCCGTCGAAAAGGCCCAGGAGATCGTGGCCAACACCGAGAACTCCATCTGGGCCCAGCAGTTCGCCAACGAAGCCAACCCGGAAATCCACCGCAAGACCACTGCCGAGGAAGTCTGGGCCGACACCGACGGCGCCGTGGACATTTTCGTTGCCGGCATCGGCACCGGCGGAACCATCACCGGTGTGGGACAGGTCCTGAAGGAGCGCAAGCCCGGCGTGCAGATCGTTGCCGTGGAACCCAAGGACTCCCCCATCCTGAACGGCGGCGCCCCCGGCCCGCACAAGATCCAGGGCCTGGGCGCCAACTTCATCCCGGAACTGCTGGACACCAACGTCTACGACGAGGTTATCGACGCAACCCTTGAGGATTCTGTCCGCGTGGCCCGCGAACTGGGCGTCAAGGAAGGCATCCTCGGAGGTATCTCCTCGGGCGCCATCGTCTGGGCGGCCCTGGAGCTGGCCAAGCGGCCGGAGAATGCCGGCAAGCTGATTGTGGCGGTCGTGTGCGACTTCGGTGAGCGTTACATCTCCACCGTGCTCTATGACGACATCCGCGGCTGATCAGTCCGCTGTCCGCCCGTTTCCTGTAGAAAGAACTTTGTGGGCTTTTTCGCAAGACTGAAGGAAGACCTCGACGCCGCCCGGTCCCACGACCCGGCGGCTCGAGGTTCTTTTGAGAACTTTTTCGCCTATTCCGGCCTGCACGCCATCTGGATCCACCGGCTGACCCACCGCATGTGGCAGAACCCGGCCCTGCGTTTCCCGGCACGGCTCCTGTCCCAGCTGGGGCGCTCCTGGACCGGAATCGAAATTCATCCCGGCGCCACGATCGGCCGGCGGTTCTTTATTGACCACGGCATGGGCGTGGTCATTGGCGAGACCGCCGAGATCGGCGAGGACGTGATGATCTACCACGGAGTTACGCTCGGCGGGCGCTCCCTGGCCAGGATCAAGCGGCACCCCACGATCGGGGACCGGGTCACCATCGGTGCGGGAGCAAAGGTCCTGGGGCCCATCACCATCGGCCGTGACAGTGCCGTGGGCGCCAACGCAGTTGTGGTCAAGGACGCGCCGCCGGAATCGATCGTCACCGGCGTCCCCGCCAAGTGGCGGCACCGGGATGCGCAGCGGGAAACCAAGCCCGCAGTGGACCCGGCCGAGTACGACATCGAGTACCGGATCTAGCGGACGCAGTCCGGGCGTGGCCCTGGCTTCGTCCGCTAGCCGGGGAAACGCCGGTAGATAGTCCACAGAACGACATCGAAGGCACGGTCCGGCAGCAGCCGGCGCAGCAGCAGGATGGCCCGGGCGCCCCTGCCCACCGGGTACCGGGTCCTTGGCCGCTTCGAGCTGGCAGCGTGGACGATCGCCTCCGCAATGACTTCTGGATGCGAGGACATTGCCGAACCGTCAGTGGAGGCCAGCGCGGCTGCCACCACCTTGGCCTGCGCCGCATATGGACCCGAACCCGAATTGGCCAACAGGCCCTCGGCCGAGATGGCGCCCCATTCAGACTGGGTGCCGCCCGGTTCGATGATGGAGACGTCGATGCCGTGGGGCTTGACCTCCACCCGGAGCGAATCGCTGAGACCCTCCACAGCGAACTTC
Source organism: Pseudarthrobacter defluvii (assembly GCF_030323865.1). Taxonomy (NCBI): domain Bacteria; kingdom Bacillati; phylum Actinomycetota; class Actinomycetes; order Micrococcales; family Micrococcaceae; genus Pseudarthrobacter; species Pseudarthrobacter defluvii. The sequence goes on from NZ_CP066362.1 coordinate 2,389,597, forward strand.
GTGGCGTGGTACCAGGCGCCCAGCGGCTCGTACATCTTTCCGCCGATCGAAGAGATATTGATGATCCGGCCCCTGCCGGCGGCACGCATGGCCGGCAGCACGAGCTGCGTCATCCGGGCCAGCCCGAAAAGGTTGACCTCGAACTGCCGCCGGCCCTCGGCAAGCGCCACTTCCTCCAGCGAGCCATAGGACCCGTAACCGGCGTTGTTGACCAACACGTCGATCCTGCCGTGGGCTGCAAGGATCTCCCCCACCGCCGCACCCATTGAGGCGTCATCGGTCACATCCAGCGGCAGGATCCGGACGCCGTCAGCCCTGAGCGGCTCCATTTTCTCCACCCGGCGGGCGCCGGCGTAGACCGTAAAGCCGTGGGCCGCGAGCCTCCTTGCGGCCTCAAAGCCGATTCCTGTGGACGCACCGGTGACAAAGACGACGGGCTGGCTCATGGGCGGGACTCCTCGGGGTCGGTGCTACGGGACGGACAGGCAGTGCGGAGTCCGGCCGGAAACACCAGCGGCCGGCGCCCCCAGAGTATCGGGTAGCGCCGGCCGCCGGGCCGGAAACGGTGCAGACTAGTGCGTGTCCACCGCTTCAACCTCGGACTTGTCCTCGCCCCACAGGGTGTGGAAGGTGCCTTCGGTGTCGATTCGCCCGTAGGTGTGGGCACCGAACAGGTCACGCTGGCCCTGGATGAGGGCGGCGGCTACGCGCTTGCGGCGCAGGCCGTCGTAGTAGGCGAGCGAAGAGGAGAACACCGGAACCGGGATGCCGAGCTGGACGGCCGTGGCAACGACGCGGCGCCAGGCCGGCAGTGCATCGGCAATGGCCTTGGTGAACGCCGGGGCGAACAGCAGGTTGGCAGGCTTCTCATCAGCGGCGTAGGCCTTGGTGATGTCCTTGAGGAGTTCGGCGCGGATTATGCAGCCTGCGCGCCACAGTGACGCGATTTCGTCCAGCTTCAGGTCCCAGCCGTACTCCTTGGCGGCGGAGGTCAGCATGTCCAGTCCCTGGGCGTAGGAGACCAGCTTGGAGGCGTAGAGGGCCTGGCGGACGTCCTCGACGAACGTCTCCGGGATCTCGACGGTGGCCTCGTTGCCCGCCAGCAGTTCCTGGCCCAGCTTGCGCTGTGCGGCCTGGGAGGAGAGGGCGCGGGCGAATACGGATTCGGCGATGCCGGACACCGGCGAGCCAAGTTCCAGTGCAGAGATAACGGTCCAGCGGCCGGTGCCCTTCTGGCCGGCGGCATCAACGACGACGTCGACGAACGGCTTGCCGGTCTTGGCGTCCACGTGGCCCAGGACCTCAGCGGAGATCTCGATCAGGAAGGAGGACAGCTCGCCCTTGTTCCAGTCGGAGAAGATCTTTGCCTGCTCGGCTGGCTCGATGCCGGCACCGGAACGCAGCAGGTCGAAGGCCTCGCCGATGACCTGCATGTCGGCGTACTCAATGCCGTTGTGGACCATTTTGACGAAGTGCCCCGCACCGTCGGTGCCGATCCACGCGCAGCAGGGCTCGCCGTCGACCTTTGCGGAGATCTTTTCCAGCAGCGGGCCAAGGGCCTTGTAGGACTCCTTGGAGCCGCCGGGCATGATGGACGGGCCGTTCAGTGCGCCCTCCTCGCCGCCGGACACGCCGACGCCCACGAAGTGCAGGTCCTTCTTGGCCAACGCCGCTTCCCGTCGGCGGGTGTCCTCGTAGTGGGAGTTGCCGGCGTCGATGATGATGTCGCCCGGCTCCAGAAGCGGCTCCAGCTGCTCGATGACGGAGTCCACGGGCTTGCCGGCCTTGACCATGATGAGCACGCGGCGGGGCTTCTCCAGGGAGTCAACCAGTTCCTGCAGGGTCTCGGTCCGGATGAAGTCACCCTCCGAACCGTGCTTTTCCAGCAGCGCGTCCGTCTTCTCCACCGACCTGTTGTGCAGGGCAACCGTGAACCCGTTGCGGGCCAGGTTACGGGCCAGGTTGGCGCCCATGACGGCGAGGCCGGTGACACCGATGTGTGCAGACATCAATAACTCCAATTCATTGTTCGCCTCGGCTGCCGGCTTCCACAGGCGGGAAGTCACCGGGGCAGATCAGGGGGTCGGAATAAAGCATATATATTCTGGCGGTGACGCGAAAGTAACGTCCGCGTCATGGAACCCATTGTGTCGCAGCCGGATTCAGGGGGCTGACAGGCGGCAGGCCGGCAACAACTAGGCTTAGCAGCATGACCAGCAGCCTCCACCACCGTGCCATCGAAAACCTTGGCACCCGGATTATCTCGGGGGACCTCCCTGCCGGCCACGTCATGCTCGCCGAGCAACTCGAGGATGAACTGAAGGTTTCCCGCTCGGTAATCCGGGAAGCCGTCAGGGTCCTGCAGTCGCTGGGGCTGGTGGAAACCACCAAGCGGGTAGGCATTCGGGTGTTGCCGGCCAGCCGCTGGAATCCCTTCGACCCGCAGGTGATTCGGTGGCGGCTGGCCAGCGACGCCCGCGGTGCGCAGTTGCGCTCCCTTGCGGAACTGCGGGCCGCGGTGGAACCGGCGGCTGCCGAACTGGCAGCACAGAACGCCCCGGCGCCGTTGCGGATGGAGCTCGTGGATGTTGCCCGCGAGATGCGGGAGGCCGGGAACAATGGGGAGGTTGCCCGCTTCCTGGAACTGGATATCCGGTTCCACTCGCTGCTGCTGTCGGGTTCGGGCAACGAGATGTTCGCCAACCTCATGGGTCAGGTTGCCGAAACGTTGACGGGCCGTACTGTCCATGGCCTGATGCCGGACCACCCACACCAGGCCGCGCTGCAGTGGCATGAGGACGTGGCGGAGGCGATTGCCAGGGGCGATGCCGCAGCCGCCCGCGAAGCGTCCGACCGGATCATGCGGCGCACAATGTCCCAGATGGCCGATACCTGGACGCAGCAGCCACGGGTGTTCATCCCCGTCCGGCAATGAGGCGGCACAGGCTGCCGCAGCCAATGCTCCGCCCCAACCACTAACCCCAAACGGCCCCGCCTGGTGTCATGAATCGCGGCGGCTTTTTGTTTCCGGCAGTTCACGGTATATTCATCACAGGCCCTCCCCCGCGGCATCCCCCAATAGTCGCGGTGGAGGGTTTTCCAATGCCCGCAGCCAACCCGGATGGCAGTCCCGCCCTCAGGCTGCTCCTGCTGCGGATTCCCTCAGCCGCCACCCGCCTCCCATGCCGTCGCGCTGCAGGTACATGGTGGCCAGGGCTGACCTGCTGTTGTTTCCCAGCCTGACCTGCAGCTGCAGGACCTCAACGTCCACGCCGCCGCTGCCCTTTGGCATCCGGCGGCTGGTTTCCCACCAGTTGATGCGCTCAAACCATCTGACCGGCTCGGCACCCACGGCCCATTCCCTGCCCCTGCTCAGCACCGACGTCGGCATTCCGTTGCTGTCTGTGTGCACTATGACGTGTTCCATTGCTGCAACCTATGGCAGGGGTCAGACAATGGCGCGCGGCAGGAGAACCGGAACGAAAAAAACCCCGCTGCCCCGCCAGGTGGCGGAACAACGGGGTTTGAATGGTGGGTCCTACCGGGATCGAACCGATGACATCCACGGTGTAAACGTGGCGCTCTACCAGCTGAGCTAAAGACCCGAAACGCATTGATTCCGGCCATTCCGCCGCAACCAACGAACATAGACTCTACCGGACTGGAGGCACGAAACGCGAATCGGGACGGAAGTGCTCCCTAAAGGGAGGGAAGTTCAGCGGCAAGGTATTGCAGCGCCTGGCTGACCCCCGCCTCCAGCTTGATGGTTGCCTTGTCGTCGCCCCGGGTGGCACCCCGGTTGATGATGACCACGGGCTTGTCCTCCTTGGCTGCATGCCTGACGAACCGCAGGCCGCTCATCACCGTTAGGGAAGAACCGGCAACCAACAGGGCAGCCGCCTGATCCACCATGGCGTAAGAGCGTTCAACCCGGTCCTTGGGGACGTTTTCCCCAAAGTAGACGAAGTCGGGCTTCAGGGTTCCGCCGCAGGCTGGGCAGACTGCCACCACAAAGCTGTCAATGAGGGCCTGGTCTTCCACGGTGGCGTCGGCGTCCGGCGCCATTTCCACCAGGCCGGTGGCTGCAGCCCGTTCCAGGAAATCAGGGTTCAGTTCCTCGAAAACACCAGCGAGGAGCCGCCGCGAGTAGGTACGCCCGCAGTCAAGGCAGATTACCTGGTCATACCTGCCATGGAGATCGACGACGTTGGAGCTGCCCGCGTCCTGGTGCAGCCGGTCAACATTCTGGGTGATCAGGCCGGTGAGGTAGCCGCGCCGTTCCAGTTCGGCGGCGGAGTAGTGGCCCTGGTTGGGGCCCGCGTGCCGCATGTGCGACCATCCGATGTGGTTCCTGGCCCAGTAACGCCGCCGGTTGTCTGCGTGGCGGACGAATTCCTGGTAGGTCATGGGCGACCGGGGCGGCGAGTCCGGACCACGGTAATCCGGGATGCCGGAGTCGGTACTGAGCCCGGCACCCGTCAGCAGCGCGAACGGGGCGCCGGCGAGCAGGTCGCGGATCCGAACAAACACCTCCAGTTCCTCCCCGGATGGCGGTCCAGGGGGCACCGGCGGCATGCTGGCAAAGCCGGTAAGACCCGTCCCCCGCCGCTGCCCAGGCATGGCGGGTCAGGCCCGCTTCAAGTCCGCCAAGGCGGTGCGGTACTCGTTGAAGTCGCGCGCCTGGCCGCGCGGATTCACCACGCTGTAGCGGACTTTGCCTTCGGAATCGATGATGAAGGTGGCCCTTTTGGCCATGCCGCTGCCGGCGTCGAACACTCCGTAGTCCGTGGCCACCGCGCCATGCGGCCAAAAGTCGGCGAGGAGGTCGAACTCGTAGCCTTCTTGCGCAGCATAGGCCCGGAGACTGAACTTGCTGTCAACGGACACTGCCAGGACCACTGCGTTCGAGTCCTTGAACATGCCCAGGTTGTCCCGTATTTCACACAGTTCTCCGGTGCAGATGCCGGAGAACGCAAAGGGATAGAAAACGAGCGCCACGTTTTGCCCGCGGAAGGATGACAACCGCACGGGCTCGCCATACTGGTTGGCGAGCTCGAAGTCAGGCGCCGTTGCTCCCAGCGCAGGGACAGCTGCAGAAGCGGCCTCAACCGCTGCCGTCACTTGTTCTTCCTGCTGACCAGGCGCGTGGCGCTCCAGTCCTTCGAAACTCCGGCGGAGGTGGTGACATGCAGGCCGGCGGTTGGTGCGGCTTCCTGGATGTCTGCGGGCGAGACGTAGCCGTCCCTGCCGGATTTGGGGGTGAGGACCCAGACAACGCCGTTTTCGCTCAGGGTGGTGAGGGAATCCACCAGGCTGTCCACCAGGTCCCCGTCGCCGTCGCGCCACCAGAGGATGACGGCGTCCGCCACTTCATGGTCGTCCTCGTCCAGCATCTCGGAGCCGGTGAGGTCCTCAATATCGTCACGCAAGTCGAAATCGACATCGTCGTCGTAACCGAACTCCTGAATCAGATCCCCGTTTTTGAAACCCAATTTTTCCGCCACATTTACCGAAGTGGCGGCGTCGGCCTCGCTCACGTGTTCCTCCAATACCTCATATATGCGGTGTGCATAGTGATTTCCATTACTCCCAGCCAACACCCTTTGCGCCTGTGCTTCAAGCTGCCGCCCCCGGGATTGCGCATATTTTGCGTCACATCCCGCGGCAACAACCCCGTCGCAGGGGCTTTTCGCCACACAAACAGTATGACGAACGAAATACAACTGGAGCACCCGGGCCGCAGCTACGCATCGGCTTGCCGTCAGGGCTAGAGTGGCTGGTGACAACTATGCCTGCGGGACGACAACCGTGTGACTCCGTGCAGACATAGGAGCGCTAGGAAGCTGCCCGGCACACATGACCGGGCTGTTGTAACCGATACGTCGCACACGGCGTATATACGCCGGGCAGTCACCCTGCCTGGCCTGAGTGCGCCGATTCATGCGCGCAAAGAGAGGTTGGACGTGGCTGCAGGAGAAGATACCTCCCATATCCTCAGCGGGTTGACTAACCAGCTGCCTGATCGTGATCCGGAAGAGACTGCCGAGTGGGTTGAGTCCCTGGATGCGTTGATCAGGGAACAGGGCACCGAGCGTGCCCAATACATCATGCGGAGCCTGCTGCAGCGCGCGGGTGCGCAGAGCGTGGGTGTGCCGATGGTGACCACCACCGATTACGTGAACACGATCCCGGTGGACCAGGAAGCCGAGTTCCCGGGCAACGAGGAGTACGAGCGCCGCTACCGGGCGTACATGCGGTGGAACGCCGCGGTCATGGTGCACCGGGCGCAGCGGCCCGATATCGGCGTCGGCGGGCACATCTCCACCTACGCCGGGGCCGCGACCCTGTACGAGGTCGGGTTCAACCACTTCTTCCGCGGCAAGGACCACCCCGGCGGCGGGGACCAGGTCTTCTTCCAGGGCCACGCCTCCCCCGGCATGTACGCCCGGGCGTTCATGGAAGGCCGGCTCTCCGAGGAGGACCTGGACGGGTTCCGGCAGGAAAAGTCCCGCCAGGGCCACGCCCTGTCCTCCTACCCGCACCCGCGCCTGATGCCGCACTTCTGGGAATTCCCCACCGTGTCCATGGGCATCGGGCCGATGAACGCGATCTACCAGGCCCAGAACAACCGCTACCTGCACAACCGGGGCCTGAAAGACACCTCCGACCAGCAGGTCTGGGCGTTCCTGGGCGACGGGGAAATGGACGAACCCGAATCCCGAGGCCTGCTCCAGCTCGCCGCGAACGAGAACCTGGACAACCTGAACTTCGTGATCAACTGCAACCTCCAGCGCCTGGACGGTCCGGTGCGGGGCAACGGCAAGATCATGCAGGAACTCGAAGCGTTCTTCCGCGGCGCGGGCTGGAACGTGATCAAGGTCGTCTGGGGCCGGGAATGGGATGACCTGCTCACCCGCGACACCGACGGTTCCCTGGTGAAAATCATGAACGAAACCGTCGACGGGGACTACCAGACCTACAAGGCCGAATCCGGCGGGTTCGTCCGCGAACACTTCTTCGGCAAAACCCCGCAGACCAAGGACCTCGTCGCGGACCTCACCGACGACCAGATCTGGAACCTCAAACGCGGCGGCCACGACTACCGCAAGGTCTACGCCGCCTACAAAGCAGCCACCGAATTCAAGGGCAAACCCACCGTCATCCTCGCCCACACCGTCAAGGGCTACGGCCTCGGCCCCCACTTCGAAGGCCGCAACGCCACCCACCAGATGAAGAAACTCACTCTGGATGACCTGAAGAAATTCCGCGACCACCTCCGGATCCCCGTCACCGACGAGCAGCTGGAGAAGGACTCATACCGGCCGCCGTACTACCACCCCGGTAACGACGCCCCGGAAATCAAGTACATGATGGAGCGCCGCGCCGCGCTGGGCGGATCAGTCCCGGAGCGCCGCAACACCCACGCCGAAATCGTGCTGCCCGAGGCGAAGTCCTACGAGGTTGCCAAGCGCGGTTCCGGCAAGCAGATGGCCGCCACCACCATGGCGTTCGTCCGGCTCCTCAAGGACCTGATGCGGGACAAGAACTTCGGTAAGCACATCGCCCCGATCATCCCCGACGAAGCCCGCACCTTCGGCATGGATGCGTTCTTCCCCACGGCGAAGATCTACAACCCCAAGGGCCAGAACTACTTGTCGGTGGACCGTGACCTGGTCCTGGCGTACAAGGAATCCCCCGCGGGCCAGCTGATCCACCCCGGGATCAACGAAGCCGGCGCCGTGGCAGCGTTCACCGCCGCCGGAACCTCCTACGCCACCCACGGCATCCCCCTGGTCCCGGTCTACGTGTTCTACTCCATGTTCGGCTTCCAGCGCACCGGCGACGCCTTCTGGGCCGCCGCGGACCAAATGACCCGCGGCTTCATCATCGGCGCCACCGCAGGACGGACCACCCTCACCGGCGAAGGCCTCCAGCACGCCGACGGCCACTCCCCCCTGCTGGCCTCCACCAACCCCGCCGTCCTCACCTACGACCCCGCCTATGGCTACGAGATCGGACACATCGTCCGCTCCGGCCTGGAACGGATGTACGGGGAGAACTCCACGGACAAGAACGTCATGTACTACCTCACCGTGTACAACGAACCCATCATCCAGCCCGCAGAACCCGAGAACCTCGACGTCGAAGGCGTCATCAAGGGCATCTACCTGCTCGCTCCGGCAAAGATCGACGGTCCCCGCACCCAGATCCTCGCCTCCGGCGTCTCCGTGCCCTGGGCCCTCGAAGCCCAGCGCGTGCTGGCCGATGACTGGAACGTCTCCGCCGACGTCTGGTCCGTGACCTCCTGGAACGAACTGCGCCGCGACGGCCTCGCCGCCGAAGAGGAAGCCTTCCTCAACCCCGGCCAACCCACCCGCGTCCCCTTCGTCACCCAGCAACTCGAAGGAGCCACCGGCCCCATCGTCGCCGTGTCCGACTACATGAAGGCCGTCCCGGACCAGATCCGGCAATTCGTCCCCAACGAATACGCCACCCTCGGCGCCGACGGCTTCGGCTTCTCCGACACCCGCGCAGCAGCCCGCCGCTACTTCAAAAACGACACCCACTCCGTGGTGGTCCGTGCCCTTGAAATGCTGGCGCGCCGCGGTGAGGTGGATGTCGACGCACCGGTGAAGGCGATCGAGAAGTACAAGCTGCTCAACGTCAACGCCGGCACCACCGGCAACGCCGGAGGCGAAGCCTAGCCCTCCGGCTGGACAGCGGTACCAGAAACGAACGACGGCGGCCCTCACCCCACCAGGTGAGGGCCGCCGTCGTTCGTTTCAAAACCAGCCGGAACGCTGTGACCCAGCGCAAAGCGGATTGTAGCCTTCGCACAAATGGAGCTTGCGCGGCGGTGGCCGTATGCTCAAAGAATGCCAGCACCAGCAAGCCCGTCTTCGAAGCGGAAACCGCCCGCGCCGAAGGTCACCCCGGAGAAGTCCGAGACCCTTAAGCAGCTCCGGGCCAACGTGGGACAACTCTCCACCACCACCATGCGCAAGCTTGAGCAGTCGCTGCCGTGGTACAGCCGGCTCAGCGCTGACGAGCGGTCGGCGCTGGGCATGGTGGCGCAGAACGGAATCGCGGCCTTTGTCACCTGGTATGAGCGGCCCAGTTCGCCGTCATGGATCCTCACCGATGTATTCGGGACTGCTCCCACTGAACTGACCCGTTCCATCAGCCTCCAGAAGGCGCTGCAGCTGATCAGGATCGTGGTGGAGGTGGTGGAGGACCAGGTTCCGGTCATCGCACCGGAGGCAGACCAGCCATCACTTCGGGAGGCGGTGCTGCGCTACTCGCGGGAGGTGGCCTTTGCCGCCGCGGATGTATACGCAAGGGCGGCCGAATCCCGCGGATCCTGGGACACGCGCCTGGAAGCTTTGATCGTGGATGCGATCCTGCGCGGCGAAAACACCGACGCCCTGCGCTCACGCATTGCCGCGCTTGGCTGGAAGGCACAGGAACGGTTCACGGTCATGGTGGGCAATTCACCGTCCGAACCCAGCGCCAGTTACGTCAGCGAGCTGCGCCGAATGGCCGGACGGTACGCCGAGGATGCGCTGGTGGGAATCCAGGGCGACCGGCTGATCCTCATCCTCGGCGGGGTCCAGGACCGCGAAACCGCCTACGTGAAGCTCAGCGACATGTTCGCCCCCGGCCCCGTGGTCTACGGCCCGGAGGCCAGCTCGCTCCTGGAGGCCAGCGGCTCTGCCCAATCAGCGTTTGCCGGGTTGACCGCAGCCCGGGCCTGGCCCTCCGCGCCCCGTCCGGTGGCCGCCGATGACCTGCTGCCGGAACGGGTTATTTCCGGAGACGATGCTGCCCGCCGCTCCCTGGTGAAGAACATCTACCGGCCGCTGCTGGCGGCTTCCAACGGCCTGGTGGAAACGCTGGGAACGTACCTGGAGCTGGGCCACTCGCTGGAGGCCACGGCGCGTGAACTCTTCGTCCACGCCAACACCGTCCGGTACCGCCTGAAGCGGGTCTGCGACGTCACGGGCTGGGACCCGCTGCTGCCGCGTGAGGCCTTCGTGCTGCAGGCGGCACTGGTGGTGGGCCGTCTTTCAGCCCCGCCCAAGGCCGCCACGGAGCGGCAGGCTTCCCGGAACCAGGCCTGAGGCATTGTAGACTTCCTACAACCTGACCCCGTGAGCTTGGTGCGGAGAAACACCGCTGGATCACACAGTAATTTGGAAAGCTGGTTACGTGCTTGCAATAGTCTGCCCTGGACAGGGCTCGCAGACCCCGGGTTTTCTGGCCCCTTGGCTGGAACTACCCTCGGTGGCAGGCCAGCTGGCCTCCCTGAGTGACATCGCAGGCATTGACCTGATAGCCCATGGGACCACCTCCGACGAGGAAACCATCAAGGACACTGCCGTGGCGCAGCCCCTGATCGTTGCC